>NZ_JACIJS010000001.1:0-258842 GCF_014199445.1 Rubricella aquisinus
ACCTGGCGGCCCAGAAGGATGTGCTCACGGGTCTGCGGCATCGGGCCATCCGCTGCGTTCACAACGAGGATCGCGCCGTCCATCTGCGCCGCACCAGTGATCATGTTCTTCACATAATCCGCGTGGCCGGGGCAATCGACATGGGCGTAGTGACGCGCGTCCGTCTCATATTCCACATGCGCGGTGGAGATGGTGATCCCACGTGCCTTTTCCTCGGGCGCGCCGTCAATCTCGTCATATGCCTTGAAATCACCAAACTGCTTGGTGATCGCTGCCGTCAGCGTCGTCTTGCCATGGTCAACGTGACCAATCGTGCCAATGTTTACGTGCGGCTTCGTACGCTCAAACTTTGCCTTCGCCATATCTAGGCTCCTTCTCTTGTCTCACGGTGCGTGCCAGGCACACATCCTACAGGGTGGGTAGGGTGCGTGGTTTCCCACGCACCGCGGTTATGCAAATTTCGCCTGAATTTCTTCAGAGATGTTGGACGGAACAGCGTCATAATGATCGAACTGCATCGTAAACTGCGCGCGGCCCGAAGACATAGAACGCAGGGTGTTGATGTAGCCAAACATATTCGCCAGCGGCACGAAGGCATCGATCACGATCGCGTTGCCGCGTGTGTCCTGCCCCTGCACCATCCCGCGACGGGAGGTCAGATCGCCGATGATGCCGCCGGTATATTCTTCCGGGGTCACAACTTCGACCTTCATGATCGGCTCAAGCAGCTTTGCGCCGGCTTTCTTCATGCCTTCGCGCATTGCCATGCGTGCCGCGATTTCGAACGCCAGAATGCTGGAGTCCACATCGTGATACGCACCGTCGATCAGTGCCACCTTGAAGTCGATCACGGGGAAGCCCGCGAGCGGCCCGCTGTCCATAACGGACAGGATGCCCTTTTCGACGCCGGGGATGTATTCCTTGGGAACGGACCCGCCGACAATCTTGGACTCAAAGCTGTAACCTTCGCCCGGCTCGGTCGGAGTGATGACGAGCTTGACGCGACCGAACTGACCGGAGCCACCGGACTGCTTCTTGTGCGTGTAGTCGATCTCCGCCTCGTGGGAGATGGTCTCACGGTAAGCAACCTGCGGCGCACCGATATTCGCCTCGACCTTGAATTCCCGCTTGAGGCGGTCAACGAGGATGTCGAGGTGAAGTTCGCCCATGCCCTTCATGATGGTCTGACCGGACTCAAGGTCGGTCTCCACCCGGAAGGACGGATCTTCTGCCGCCAGACGCGCGAGGCCCTGGGACATTTTCTCCTGGTCGGCCTTCGTTTTCGGCTCAACAGCGATCTCGATCACCGGATCGGGGAAGCTCATCGTTTCCAGAACAACCGGCGCGTTCACGGCGCACAGGGTATCCCCGGTGGTGGTGTCCTTCAGACCGGCCAGCGCGATGATGTCACCTGCGAATGCTTCGGTGATTTCATCCTGCTTGTTGGAGTGCATCATCACCATACGGCCGATGCGCTCTTTCTTGCCCTTGGTCGAGTTGAGGAACGTGTCGCCCTTCTTCACCTGACCGGAATAGATCCGGGTGAAGGTCAGGGTGCCCATGAAGGGGTCGTTCATGATCTTGAACGCAAGGCCGGAGAACGGCTCGTCATCATCTGCGTGGCGCGCCTGATCACGGGTTTCGGTCTCATCGCCCGGCTTGAAGCCCATATAAGCAGGCACATCAAGCGGACCCGGCAGATAGTCGATCACGGCGTTCAGGAGGGGCTGCACGCCCTTGTTCTTGAACGCGGAACCGGCCAGCACGGGCACGAAGGACATGGACAGCGTACCCTTACGGATCAGCTTGCGCAGGGTCGCGATGTCAGGCTCATTGCCTTCCAGATACGCTTCCATCGCGTCGTCGTCCATTTCGACGGCCATTTCGACCATCTCGGCACGAAGCTCTTCACACTTGTCTTTCAACTCGGCGCGGACCTCCTTGTGCACCCAGGAGGCGCCAAGATCTTCACCCTGCCAGACCCATTCCTGCATGGTCACAAGATCAACGATGCCTTCCAGCTCGGTCTCGGATCCGATGGGGATCTGGATCGGCATGGCGCGGGCACCGGTGCGGTTCTTGATCATTTCGACGCAGTTGAAGAAGTCAGCGCCGATCTTGTCCATCTTATTGACGAACACGATGCGCGGCACCTTGTACCGGTCGGCCTGACGCCACACGGTTTCGGTCTGCGGCTCAACACCTGCGTTCGCGTCGAGCACGCAAACAGCACCGTCGAGAACGGCGAGAGACCGCTCAACTTCGATGGTGAAGTCAACGTGGCCCGGGGTGTCGATGATGTTGAAGCGGTGCTTTTCGGAATCCGGCGTTTGGCCGTCTTCGGTGCGCTCCCAGAACGTGGTGGTCGCAGCGGAGGTAATCGTGATGCCACGCTCCTGCTCCTGCTCCATCCAGTCCATGGTCGCGGCGCCGTCATGCACCTCACCGATTTTGTGGGATTTGCCTGTGTAGAACAGGATACGCTCGGTGCAGGTGGTCTTACCTGCATCGATATGCGCCATGATACCGAAGTTGCGGTAGCGCGTAAGTGGATAATCGCGTGCCATGGGGAGACTACCTTAAACCTGAGTTACCAACGGTAATGGCTGAAGGCTTTGTTCGCCTCGGCCATCTTGTGCGTGTCTTCGCGCTTCTTCACCGCGGTGCCGCGGGAGTTCACGGCGTCGGTGATTTCACCAGCGAGACGCTCTTCCATTGTGTTTTCGTTGCGCTTGCGCGCGGCGATGATGAGCCAGCGGATCGCGAGGGCCTCGCGACGCTCGGGGCGCACATCGACGGGAACCTGATAGGTCGCACCACCCACACGGCGGGAGCGGACCTCGGCGGACGGCTTGATGTTATCGAGCGCCTCGTGGAAGACTTCGATCGGCGCGCGCTTCAGGCGATCCTCGACGCGGTCAAGGGCGCCATAAACGATGCGCTCGGCGGCGGATTTCTTGCCGTCATACATCAGGTTATTCATAAACTTCGTCAGCACGCGATCGCCGTATTTGGCGTCGGGCAGAACGTCACGTTTCTCTGCGCTATGGCGTCGGGACATATCGGTCTCTCTTTACACTTCCCCACTCGCGGGGTCGTTCCGTGGACAAAGCAGCCCCCGCGACTGCAGGGGCTTGCTTGCGCATTACTTGGGCCGCTTGGCACCATATTTGGAGCGGCGCTGGCGACGATCCTTAACGCCTTGCGTGTCGAGCACGCCGCGCAGGATGTGGTAGCGAACGCCGGGCAAATCCTTCACACGACCGCCACGGATAAGCACAACAGAGTGCTCCTGAAGGTTGTGCCCCTCACCGGGGATGTAGGAAATCACCTCAAACCCGTTCGTCAGGCGGACTTTTGCCACCTTACGCATAGCCGAGTTCGGCTTCTTCGGGGTCGTCGTATAAACCCGCGTGCAGACGCCGCGCTTTTGCGGGCATGCCTGCAGGTGCATGGCTTTTTGACGCTTAACTTTGGGCTGACGCGGTTTGCGGATCAGCTGTTGTATCGTCGGCATTCGTTTCGCCTCGTTCTCAAACACACTGAGCGCACCTCATGGCACGCCATTACCAACACGAGCCCCAATTCGGGCCCGTACTGGCGGAAATTCAGAGGATCGGAGCCGTGGCCCGGATCGTGCAGCCGCTATATTTGGCTTTTTCCCGGATTGAATCCCTAAAGACCCTTGCCGGAGTGCGCGGAAACTAGCGGTGACTCGGGGAGGTGTCAACAACCCATTTCCAAGAGATTTTCCATGGGCGAGGCCAAAGCCGATTTCCGCCTTAACCCCCTGAAAAACCGTGATTTCATGCTCTGCCCGTTTCGCTGCGAAACGGAGTGTCGCACGGCCGACGTTGCGTCATCCTGCGATCAGGATGCGGTGGTCTGCCGACCCTGCCATTGCCGCGCGATGAAATGCGCGGTGGCGGGGCAGTCTGGTCGAATCTCCGGGAAAGAAAATGGCCCCGGCGCTGTCACGCCGGGGCCAATTCGGTTCACCTTATGGGCGATGGATTACTCCTGATCGCCTTCTGGTGCTTGGGGTGCCTCTGGCTCGGGGCCAGCTTCGGCGGCCACGAGGGCAGCCGCGGCTTCGGCTTCTGCCGCGCGCGCTGCGATGACCTTCGCGTCCCGCTCTGCCGCGACCCGCTTGATCTGGTTGGTCGCACCACCGGTCCCGGCCGGGATAAGCCGCCCGACGATGATGTTTTCCTTCAGACCGATCAGGCGATCCCGCTTGCCCTGCACGGAGGCTTCGGTCAGCACCTTGGTCGTCTCCTGGAAGGCCGCGGCAGCAAAGAAGCTGCGCGTTTGCAGGGACGCCTTGGTGATCCCAAGCAGGATCGGAACGCCTTTCGCCGGCTCACGCCCATCGGCAAGCGCCTTTGCGTTCGCTTCTTCCAGCTCTGCCTTGTCGACATTCTCACCCTTGAGGAAGGTCGTGCCGCCACCATGGGTGATTTCGATCTTCTGAAGCATCTGGCGAATGATCACCTCGATATGCTTGTCGTTGATCTTCACACCCTGCAGTCGGTACACGTCCTGCACTTCGTCGATGAGGTAGTCAGCAAGCGCCTCGATCCCGAGAATGGCGAGGATGTCATGGGGGGCTGGGTTGCCATCCATGATGTAATCGCCCTTCTGCACGAAGTCGCCTTCCTGCACCGGGATGTGCTTGCCCTTCGGCACCAGATACTCGACAGGCTCCATCGATTCATCGACCGGTTCAACGGTGATGCGGCGCTTGTTCTTGTAATCCTTGCCGAAGCGGACATAGCCGTCGAGTTCGTTGATGATCGCGTGATCCTTGGGACGGCGTGCTTCAAAGAGTTCGGCCACACGCGGCAGACCACCGGTGATGTCCTTTGTCTTTGCACCCTCACGCGGGATACGCGCGAGCACGTCACCGGCCTTGACCTCCTGCCCGTCTTCCACGGACAGAACCGCGTCAACGGACATCGGGTAGGTGGCCGGGTTGCCGTTCTCAAGGCGCACTGGCTCCCCATCCGCGTCGATCAGGATGATCTCTGGCTTCAATTCGTTGCCTTTCGGCGCGGCGCGCCAATCGGTCACGATCTTCTGGGTCATGCCGGTCGCGTCATCCACGTCCTCCCGCACGGCGATGCCGTTGACGAGGTCCACATGGCGGGCGATGCCGCCACGCTCCGCGATGATTGGCAGGGTGTAGGGATCCCACTCGGCGAGTTTGTCGCCGCGTGCAACCTGCTGACCCTCTTTGACCAGAAGGGTGGAGCCATAAGCGAGCTTATACTCGGCCCGTGCCACGCCATTTTCGTCCTCGATCCCGATGGACATGTTCCGCGCCAGCACGATCGTTTCCCCGGAGGAGTTGTCGATCACGTTGGTGTTTTTCAGAACAACCTTGCCGGGCTGAGATGCCTCGACGAAGGACTGCGTGCCACCCTGAGCAATACCGCCGATGTGGAAAGTCCGCATCGTCAGCTGTGTGCCCGGTTCACCGATGGACTGTGCCGCGATGATGCCGACGGCCTCGCCCACGTTCACTTTCGTGCCGCGCGCCAGATCACGCCCGTAGCAGGCGCCACAGATGCCATCCTCAGATTCGCAGGTCAGCGCAGAGCGGATTTTCACGCTCGGAACGCCTGCTTTTTCGATGATTTCGGACATGCGCTCGTCGATCAGCTCGTTCCGCTTGAGCAGGACTTCGCCGGTGGCGGGGGCCACCACATCTTCGGCGGTGGTCCGGCCCAACAGCCGCTCGGACAGGCTTGCCACCACGTCACCGTCACGGACAACAGCCGAAACCGTGATCGCGCGATCCGTGCCGCAGTCATCCTGCGTCACGATGCAATCCTGCGCCACGTCCACCAGACGACGGGTCAGATAGCCGGAGTTCGCAGTCTTGAGCGCCGTATCGGCAAGACCCTTACGCGCACCGTGGGAGGAGTTGAAATACTCCGCCACGGTCAGACCTTCTTTAAAGTTCGACACGATCGGCGTTTCGATGATCTCACCCGACGGCTTGGCCATCAGGCCGCGCATCCCGCCAAGCTGTTTCATCTGCGCCGGGGAGCCACGCGCCCCGGAATGCGCCATCATGTAGACCGAGTTCGGCTCCATCTGGGTGCCGGCATCGTCGTACCGCATGGCAGAGATGTCGCCCATCATCGCGTCCGCAACCTTGTCGGAACACTTGGACCAGGCATCGACCACCTTGTTGTACTTCTCGCCCTGCGTGATGAGGCCGTCCATGTACTGACGCTCGAAATCCTTCACCTGCTCGCGGGTCTCGTTCACGATGTCCCACTTCGTGTCGGGAATGACCATGTCATCCTTACCGAAGGAGATACCGGCCTTGAACGCCTCCCGGAAACCGAGGGTCATGATCTGGTCACAGAAAATGACGGACTCTTTCTGACCGCAATGGCGATAGACGACGTCGATCACCTCACCGACCTCTTTCTTCCGCAACAGGCGGTTCACAAGGTCGAACGGTGCTTTCGCGTTCTTCGGCAGAAGCGCGCCCAGCCGCAGACGGCCCGGCGTGGTTTCAAACCGCTTCATCACAGTTTCACCATTCTCGTCGATCTGTTCGATCCGCGCGGTGATTTTGGAGTGCAGATGCACAGAGCCTGCTTCAAGCGCGTGCTCCACCTCATCCACGGATGCAAACAGCATCCCCTCACCCGGCAGGCCCTCACGCTCCAGCGTGATGTAGTAAAGGCCAAGGATCATATCCTGCGACGGCACGATGATCGGTTTGCCGTTTGCGGGCGACAGAACGTTGTTCGTGGACATCATCAGGACGCGCGCTTCAAGCTGTGCTTCCATGCTGAGCGGAACGTGAACAGCCATCTGGTCGCCGTCAAAGTCAGCGTTGAACGCGGAGCAGTCCAGCGGGTGAAGCTGGATCGCTTTCCCTTCGATCAGCACCGGCTCAAATGCTTGAATGCCAAGACGGTGCAGCGTCGGCGCGCGGTTCAGCAGAACCGGGTGCTCGCGGATCACCTCGTCGAGGATATCCCAAACCTCCGGGCGCTCCTTCTCAACCAGCTTTTTCGCCTGCTTGACGGTGGAGGAATAGCCCTTCGCCTCAAGACGGCTGTAGATGAACGGCTTGAACAGTTCGAGCGCCATCTTCTTGGGCAGGCCGCACTGGTGCAGCTTCATCTCCGGTCCGGTCACGATGACCGAACGGCCCGAGAAATCGACCCGCTTACCCAGAAGGTTCTGACGGAAACGGCCCTGCTTGCCCTTGAGCATGTCCGACAGGGATTTCAGCGGGCGCTTGTTTGCCCCCGTGATGACCCGGCCACGACGGCCATTGTCGAACAGCGCATCGACGGATTCCTGCAACATCCGCTTTTCGTTGCGGATGATGATATCCGGCGCGCGCAGCTCGATAAGCCGCTTGAGGCGGTTGTTCCGGTTGATCACACGACGATAGAGGTCGTTGAGGTCGGACGTCGCGAAACGGCCCCCGTCGAGCGGCACCAGCGGGCGCAACTCGGGCGGGATCACCGGCACGACGGTCATGATCATCCACTCGGGCCGGTTGCCGGACTCGAGGAAATTCTCAACGATCTTGAGCCGCTTGATGATTTTCTTGGGCTTCAATTCACCCGTGGCTTCGGCCAGATCAGCGCGCAGCTGCTCTGCCTCAAGCTCAAGGTCAATCTCGGACAGCATTTCACGGATGGCCTCGGCCCCGATGCCCGCGCGGAACGCGTCCATCCCGTATTGATCTTCTGCGTCGAGGAACTCTTCCTCCGTGAGAAGCTGGCCTTTGGTCAGGTCCGTCAGGCCCGGCTCAATCACGACATACTGTTCGAAATAGAGGACACGCTCCAGATCGCGCAGGGTCATGTCCAGCATCAGGCCGATGCGGGACGGCAGGGATTTCAGGAACCAGATATGCGCAACGGGCGCTGCCAGCTCAATATGGCCCATCCGCTCCCGGCGGACTTTGGACAGGGTAACTTCGACACCGCATTTTTCGCAGACGATGCCCTTGTACTTCATGCGCTTATATTTGCCGCAGAGGCATTCGTAATCCTTGATCGGGCCAAAGATACGCGCACAAAACAGGCCGTCCCGCTCAGGCTTGAACGTACGGTAGTTGATGGTTTCCGGCTTCTTGATCTCACCATAGGACCAAGAAAGGATCCGCTCCGGGCTGGCCAAGGAGATTTTGATCTCATCGAAGCTCGCCGCGGGCGTCGTCGGGTTAAACGGGTTCGTGACTTCACGGTTCATAGGGTATTCCTATCTCTCTAGCGTTGGTGGAAAGGGGCGATTTCCCGCCCCCTCACTCCGCTTCCGAGTCGAGCAACTCGATATTGAGGCCAAGCGACCGGATTTCCTTCACAAGCACGTTGAAGGATTCCGGGATACCGGCTTCAAAGTCGTTCTCGCCCTTCACGATGGCTTCGTACACTTTGGTCCGCCCTGCGACGTCATCCGACTTCACAGTGAGCATTTCCTGAAGCGTGTAGGCCGCGCCGTATGCTTCCAGCGCCCAGACCTCCATCTCCCCGAAACGCTGACCGCCGAACTGCGCCTTACCACCCAGCGGCTGCTGCGTGACAAGCGAGTATGGCCCGGTGGAGCGTGCGTGGATCTTGTCATCGACAAGGTGATGCAGCTTCAGAAGGTACTTCACACCAACGGTGACTTTCCGTGCGAATTGCTCGCCCGTGCGGCCATCGAACACGACCGACTGGCCGGATTCGTCAAGACCCGCACGCTTGAGCGCGTCGTTCACGTCCAGTTCCTTGGCACCGTCGAAAACCGGCGTTGCGATCGGCACACCACGGGTGACGTTGCCAGCGGCCTCAAGGAATTCCTCTTCCGTCATGTCAGAGGTTGCCTCGGCATAGACATCGTCGCCATAGGCGATTTTCATCGCGTCCTTCACCGGCGTCAAATCGCCAGAACGGCGATATTCGGCCATCGCCTCACCGACCATCTGACCCAAGCCGCGCGCGGCCCAGCCCATGTGCGTCTCAAGGATCTGACCGACATTCATCCGCGACGGAACACCCAGCGGGTTCAGCACGAAATCAACCGGCGTGCCATCCGCGAGGAAGGGCATATCCTCCTCCGGGACCACTTTGGAGATCACACCCTTGTTGCCGTGACGACCGGCCATCTTGTCCCCCGGCTGAAGCTTGCGCTTCACCGCGACGAACACCTTAACCATCTTCATCACGCCCGGCGGCAGGTCATCGCCACGGCGGACCTTCTCCACCTTGTCCTCAAAGCGACGATCGAGCGTGCGCTTTTGCGCCTCGAACTGTGCGTTGAGCGCCTCAACGGCGGACGCGTCGGCGTCATCCTCAAGGGCGAGTTGCCACCACTGCCCACGGCTGAGTTGCTCCAGCAGCGCCTCGTCGATGGTGGACCCTGCTTTGACGCCTTTCGGCCCCTTCACAGCGGTCTTGCCCATGATCAGGTCGCGCAGACGGGAGTAGATGTTGCGCTCAAGGATCGCGAGTTCATCGTCCTTATCCCGCTGGAGGCGTTCCACTTCTTCCCGCTCGATCTGGAGGGAGCGTTCGTCCTTCTCCACACCGTGACGGTTGAACAGGCGCACCTCAACGACCGTGCCGAAATCACCCGGCGGCATCCGCATGGATGTGTCGCGCACATCGGACGCTTTCTCACCAAAGATCGCGCGGAGGAGCTTTTCCTCCGGGGTCATCGGGCTTTCGCCCTTTGGCGTGATCTTACCGACGAGGATATCGCCCGGTCCAAGTTCAGCACCGATATAGACGATCCCGGCCTCATCGAGGTTCCGGAGCGCCTCTTCACCCACATTCGGGATATCGCGTGTGATCTCTTCCGGCCCGAGCTTGGTGTCGCGGGCGGCCACTTCGTATTCTTCGATATGGATCGAGGTAAAGACGTCGTCTTTCACGATCCGCTCGGAGATGAGGATGGAATCCTCGTAGTTGTAGCCATTCCACGGCATGAACGCGACGATCACGTTCTTACCCAGTGCCAGTTCGCCCAGATCGGTGGACGGGCCATCTGCAATCACTTCGCCCGCACGGACCCGATCCCCCACTTTCACCAGCGGGCGCTGGTTGATCGCGGTGTTCTGGTTGGAGCGCTGGAATTTGCGCAGGCGGTAGATGTCCACGCCCGGATCGCCCGGCTCAAGCCCGGCGGTCACGCGCACAACGATCCGCATTGCGTCAACCTGATCCACGATCCCTTCACGGTGGGCAGTGATCGCCGCACCGGAATCGCGGGCCACGACCTGCTCGATCCCGGTCCCGACAAACGGCGCCTCCGCCCGCAAAAGCGGCACGGCCTGACGCTGCATGTTCGAGCCCATCAGCGCGCGGTTCGCATCGTCATTCTCAAGGAACGGGATGAGGGCCGCGGCCACGGACACAAGCTGCTTGGGGCTCACGTCGATGTAGTCGATCTTCTCCGGCGGGTTCAGCTCGAATTCACCGGCACGACGGGTGGAGACGAGATCATTGATGAACTTGCCGGTCTCATCCAGCGTCGCGTTTGCCTGCGCGGTGGTGTAGCGGCCTTCCTCGGTTGCGGACAGGTAATGTACCTCATCCGTCACCTGACCATCCACGACCTTGCGATAGGGCGTTTCGATAAAGCCGTACTTGTTCACCTGCGCGAAGGTCGCGAGGCTGTTGATCAGGCCGATATTCGGGCCTTCCGGCGTCTCGATCGGGCACATCCGGCCATAATGGGTCGGGTGCACGTCGCGCACTTCAAAGCCCGCACGCTCACGGGTCAGACCACCCGGGCCAAGCGCGGACAGGCGGCGCTTATGCGTCACTTCAGACAGCGGGTTGGTCTGGTCCATGAACTGCGACAGCTGCGAGGAGCCGAAGAATTCACGCACAGCCGCCGCGGCGGGCTTCGCGTTGATCAGATCCTGCGGCATCACCGTGTCGATCTCAACGGAGGACATGCGCTCTTTAATCGTGCGCTCCATCCGCAGAAGGCCGACGCGGTACTGGTTCTCCATCAACTCGCCGACGGAGCGGACACGACGGTTCCCGAGGTGGTCGATATCATCAACCTCGCCCCGGCCATCGCGCAGATCCACCAGCGCACGGATCACGGCGATGATGTCCTCGGTCCGCAGGGTGCGCAGGGTATCCGGCGCGTCCAGATCGAGACGCATGTTCATCTTCACCCGGCCCACGGCAGACAGGTCATACCGCTCGCTGTCGAAGAACAGGCTGTCGAACATGGTCGACGCTGCCTCAACGGTCGGCGGCTCACCCGGGCGCATCACGCGGTAGATATCCAAGAGCGCCATGTCGCGGTTCATGTTCTTATCGGCGGCCATCGTGTTGCGCATATACGCGCCCACGTTGACGTTATCGATGTCGAGAACCGGGATTTCCTTGTAGCCCGCTTCGGCCAGTTCGGCGAGCATGTCCTCGGTGATTTCATCACCCGCTTCGGCATAGATGTAACCGGTCTTGCCGTTCACGAGATCCTGCGCGATGAACTTGCCCAGAATGCCCATCTGCGGCACGATGATTTCGGACACATCGCCGCTGTCGACCAGCTTTTTCACAGCGCGCGGCGTGACTTTCTTGCCCGCTTCCGCGATCACTTCGCCATTGGCGGCGTTCACGATGTCATAGGCCGGCTTGGTCCCACGGATACGCTCGGGGAAGAATGGCGTTGCCCAGCCACCCTTCACCTGACGATAGGTGAGCTTGTTGTAATAGGCATCCATGATGCCGTCCTGATCGAGGCCGAGCGCATAGAGCAGCGTCGTCACCGGCAGCTTCCGGCGGCGGTCGATGCGCGCGAACACGAGGTCTTTTGCGTCGAATTCGAAATCGAGCCAAGAGCCGCGATAGGGGATGATGCGGCTTGCGAACAAGAGCTTGCCGGACGAATGCGTCTTGCCCCGGTCATGGTCAAAGAACACGCCGGGTGAGCGGTGCATCTGGGACACGATCACACGCTCGGTGCCGTTCACGACAAAGGTGCCATTCGGCGTCATCAGCGGCAGATCGCCCATATAGACGTCCTGCTCCTTGATGTCCTTGACGGAGCGCGCGCCGGTATCCTCGTCCACTTCAAACACGATTAGGCGCAGCGTCACCTTCAGCGGTGCGGCATAGGTCATGTCGCGCTGCATGCACTCTTCCACGTCGTATTTCGGCGCTTCCAAGTCATACTTGACGAATTCGAGGATCGAGGTGTCGTTGAAATCCTTGATCGGGAAAACCGACTGGAACACGCCCATCAGGCCGTCGCCATCAGTGGGGGTGTCGGCTTCGCCGGATTTCAGGAACAGATCGTAGGACCGCTTTTGCACCTGAATGAGGTTCGGCATGTCCGCGACTTCGCGGATTTTGCCGTAATGCTTGCGGATACGTTTGTGGCCGGAAAAGGTCTGAACCATGTGGTAATACGTCCTTGTGCTTCATGCGCTCAGGCACCGGTGGGCGGCCGGTCTGATTGCATCCCGCGTTAGAGGGTGCGTTCCAATACCTGTGTCCATCCCCCGACGGACAATCCCGGAACGCACGTCTCTGCCAAGAAGTCGTTTCAAATATAAACGGCCCCTGGGGAGAGACGGAAAGCGGCTGGGCGTATTAACTATACGCCCAGCCCCGTTTTTCAACCGGCGCGGGGAAACCCCGCAGCAGATTACTTGACCTCGACTTCTGCGCCAGCTGCTTCCAGCTTGCCCTTGATGTCTTCTGCTTCTTCCTTGGAGACAGCTTCTTTCACTGCCTTGCCACCGGCTTCCACGAGGTCTTTTGCTTCTTTCAGACCAAGGCCCGTGATGGCACGGACTTCTTTGATCACGTTGATCTTCTTGTCGCCAGCGGACTTGAGGATCACGTCAAACTCGGTCTTTTCTTCTTCGGCTTCGGCCGCTGCTGCGGGGCCAGCCATCATCACTGCGCCGCCTGCTGCGGGCTCGATGCCGTACTCATCCTTGAGGATGTTCTTGAGCTCAGCCGCTTCGAGCAGCGTGAGGCCAACGATTTCTTCTGCAAGTTTCTTCAGATCAGCCATTTGTTCAGTTCCATTTCAGTTCGTTTTACCATCCGGTGTGCTGCGCACTCTCCTTGAGGCCTAACGAGTTGCTGTTTTGACTTATGCCGCTTCGCGCTCTTCGAGGGTCGCGAGGATACCCGCGATGTTCGAAGCAGGTGCGCCAATCGCGCCCGCGATGTTGGAAGCCGGTGCGCCGAGACACGCCACGACGGAAGCAATAAGCTCCTCGCGCGACGGCATCGCTGCCACAGCCTTAACACCTGCCGGGTCAAGGACAGTTTCGCCCATCGCCCCGCCGAGTACCTTGAGCTTTTGATTGCCCTTGGCGAACTCTTCCACTGCTTTCGCAGCGGCAACGGGGTCTTCGGAATAGGCGAAGACGGTCATCCCTGTCAGGGTTTCACCCATCGCTTCCGCGGGGTGGCCTTTCAGGGCGATCTTGGCGAGCCTGTTCTTGGCGACACGAACCGCACCGCCCGCTTCGCGGACCATGGTGCGGAATGCAGTCATTTCAGCAACCGTGAGGCCTTCGTAGTGAGATACCACGACGACACCAGAGTCCGCGAAGATCTGGCCGAGTTCCTCGACCACACTTTCTTTTTGGGCTCTATCCACAGGTCTACTCCAATTTTGGCGGGTTTCCCCGCCGGCTCAGGTCAAGGGGCGAATTCATCTCGCCCCTCTCTCGGGTCCCGTCCGGGGTGCCCCCAATCTCGCCCGTCTGGCCTGCGGCCGTTCGGTTGATCTTGTGCTGCCCCCGTCTCAGAAAGGAATTCCATGAGGCACGCCTCAAAACCCTTCATCTCGGACGGTGGGGCCGGTTTGACGCGGCCCCGGCATCCTCCGGCTCACACCGGAGGAAACTTTGTTACTCGGCGGTTGCGTCGCCGAGGTCAATCGTGACGCCACGACCCATGGTCGAGGTCAGCACGACCTTTTTCACATAGGTGCCTTTCGCGCCGGTCGGGCGGGCTTTTGCCACGGCGGAGATGAACGCTTTTGCGTTCTCCACGAGCTTGGCCTCATCGAAGGACACTTTGCCGATGCCTGCATGGACAACGCCGCCCTTTTCCGCGCGGAACTGCACTTCACCACCCTTGGCATTCGCCACGGCGGTCGCCACGTCCATCGTCACGGTGCCGAGCTTGGGGTTCGGCATCAGGCCACGGGGGCCAAGCACCTTACCAAGGCGGCCAACGATCGGCATCATGTCCGGGGTCGCGATGCAGCGGTCAAAGTCGATCTTGCCCGCCTGCACGGCTTCCATCAGGTCTTCTGCACCCACGACATCCGCGCCGGCTTTTTCGGCTTCTTCTGCCTTCGGGCCACGGGCGAACACGCCCACGCGCACGGTTTTACCGGTGCCGTTCGGCAGGGAGACCACGCCGCGCACCATCTGGTCCGCGTGGCGGGTATCAACGCCGAGGTTCATCGCGATCTCAACGGTCTCGTCGAATTTCGCCGCTGCTGCACCTTTCACCAGTGCAACTGCATCCGCGACGGAGAGGTCTTTCTTGCCTTCAAAGGCTGCGTCGATCTTGGTCTGACGCTTGCTGAGCTTTGCCATGATTTACCCCTTCACCTCGATGCCCATCGACCGTGCGGAGCCGAGGATGATTTTCATGGCGCCTTCGATGTCGTTGGCGTTGAGGTCTTTCATCTTCGCTTCTGCGATCTCACGAACCTGCTTGAGCGTCACGGTGCCGACCGTCTCACGCGACGGGGTCTTGGCGCCGGATTTCAGCTTCGCGGCCTGCTTGAGCATGTAGGACGCCGGGGGCGTCTTGATGTTCATGGTGAAGGACTTATCGACGTAGTAGGTGATGATCGTCGGGCACGGGGCACCGGTTTCCATCTCCTGCGTACGCGCGTTGAACGCCTTACAGAATTCCATGATGTTGATGCCGCGCTGACCCAATGCGGGGCCGACGGGCGGGGACGGGTTTGCCTTACCGGCGGGGATCTGAAGCTTCAGCGTCCCTGCAATCTTCTTGGCCATGGTGGCCTCCTTTACTCACCGACTGTCCCGGGCGCGCCCGGCGTCGTGTCTTCGTGATGTGGTCCGGCTCGGCCACACGCGTGCAGCCTGCCTCCCACGCGAACGCGCAGTTATTCGCCCTTGCGGACCTG
Source organism: Rubricella aquisinus (assembly GCF_014199445.1). Lineage (GTDB taxonomy): Bacteria > Pseudomonadota > Alphaproteobacteria > Rhodobacterales > Rhodobacteraceae > Rubricella > Rubricella aquisinus. The sequence goes on from NZ_JACIJS010000001.1 coordinate 15,127, forward strand.
CGTGTATTCCAATTCGACCGGGGTGGCCCGGCCAAAGATAGAGACCGTCACCTTCAGGCGCTGGTTCTCTTCATCCACTTCCTCAACCATGCCGGAGAAGCTCTCAAACGGGCCATCGGTCACGGTCACGGTCTCCCCCACATCGAAGGAAATGAGGGAGCGTGGCCGCTCGACCCCTTCTTCGACCTGGTTGAGCAGTTGATCGACTTCGGACTGGCGCAGCGGAATGGGCTTACCCTGCGGACCAAGGAATCCGGTCACGCGGTTGGTGCTGACAACGAGGTGATAGGCGCGGTCGGTCATGTCCATCTTGATCAGGATATAGCCGGGCATAAAGCGGCGCTCGGTCTGCACCTTTTTGCCCTTGCGCATTTCGATCACTTCTTCGGTGGGCACGAGCACTTCGCCGATTTCGTCCTCAAGGCCAAGCTTCTCAACCTGCTCCATGATCGACTCGGCGATCTTCTTCTCGAAATTCGAGAGGACATGAACCGTGTACCACCGCATCGCCATTATTTGCTCTCGCCCTCGTATTCCGCTGATTTCACCAGATATTCCGGTTTCATCATCTATTCATTGCCCCCGACAAAATCGGCGCGCCGTGCGAATCGCATGCGCGCCCTTCATCGGAAAGTTTGGAGTGCCTTAGATCACTGCCCGGTCAAGATCAAGAGGCGACCGAAAGCAGCATCTCCAGCCCAAGGCGGATGATCTGATCCACCAGAAAGAAGAACAGCGCCGCCAGCGTCGCCATCACGAAAACCATACCCGTGGTGAGCATGGTTTCCTTGCGCGTTGGCCACACGACTTTCGCGGTTTCCCCGCGCACCTGCTGCACGAACTGGAACGGGTTTGTCTTGGCCATCTTGCGATCTCCTATCCTAGGTCCGGGCTGGCAGGGGCAGAGGGACTCGAACCCCCGACCCTCGGTTTTGGAGACCGATGCTCTACCAACTGAGCTATACCCCTATAAGGCCGCCCGGGCCGTTTGCAGATACTGCCCCGCGCGCGGTTGTGCAAGCCCTGCGCGCACAATCCTTTGTCAAAACCACTTCAATCTGCGGAATAGGATCAAACCACCCGCACCAAGGGCCGCAATCGCCACGGTCACGATCCAGAACGCGGACGGGCTGTCCACTCCCGGCATCCCTCCCACATTGATTCCCAACAACCCGGTGATAAAGCCCAAGGGCAGGAACAGCGCGGATATGATCGACAAGATATAAAGGTTACGGTCCAACCGGGCGGAGAGCGCGTTTGACAATTCCTCCCCCACGACCTGCGCACGGTCGCGGATCGCGTCCACATCCTCCACCAATCGCAGGGTCCGCTCGATTGAGTCGCGCAGATCGCGCCGGTCGGCAGCGGTGAGCCAGCCGAACGGCGCGGTGCCCAACGTGCTGAGCGCCTCGCGCTGGGGCGCGATATAGCGGCGCAGCACAATCGCGCGGCGGCGGGTCGCGATGATCTCCCGTCGTTCGCTGGCGGCGGGGGCGTCTAGCACCCGCTCCTCCAATTCCGTCACCTGCTCGTCAAGCGCGCTCAGCGTCGGTTCCATCCGCTCCGTCAGACGGCGGATAAGAAGCGCGGCAAAGGCGCCCGGCGTCTTTGGCCCCTGCCCCGCGAGGATCCGCGCCTCCACGTCATCAAGCGCCCGCAGCCGTTGCAGGCCCACGCTGACAATCGCCTCCCCCGTGATCCAGATCCGAACGGACACCATATCCTCGGGCCGCTTGCCCTCGTTAAGGTTGATCCCGCGCAGCACCATCAGCGCCCCGTCGCCATACTCAATCAGGCCGGGCCGGGTGCTTGCCGCGAAAAGCCCGTCCACGATCACTGTGTCAAGGCGTGGCAAGGCCGCCTCCAGCCATCCGCGCGCTGCCGGGTTCGTTGCATCAAGGTGGACCCAAGCTGCCTCTGGTGCGGCAAGGGCACGCGCGGCGTCCTCAGGGTCAAGCGCTGCCTGTGCGGGCAGCAGGACTGATTTGAGAATGGCACTGTTCATGACCACCACCGTAGCCGCCCGGCACCGGGCAGGCCAGCGTCAGGATGCAACGCGCACGAAATGCGGCTGTCCGGCAGGGCTGTCCGGGTCATAAGCATAGCCGTCGCGATCAAATGCGCTCAGATCGCCCGGATCGGTCACCCGCTCCTCCATCATCCAGCGGGCCATGCTGCCCCGCGCCTTTTTTGCGAAAAAGCTGATGACCTTGCGCTGGCCCGATTTCTCCTCCTGAAACACCGGATGGATCACGGGCGTCTTGAGCGCCTTTTCCTTCGCCGCGCCGAAATATTCGATGGAGGCGAGGTTGACGATGGCCTGCGCGCCCTGCTCCCGCGCGGTTGCATCCAAAGCGTCCGCAATCTGCTCCCCCCAATAGTCATAAAGGGTGCCGCCGCGTTCGGTTTTCACCTTGCGCCCCATTTCCAGCCGGTAGGGTTGGATCGCGTCATAGGGGCGCAAAACGCCATAAAGGCCCGACAGAATGCGCAGATGATCCTGCGCGTAATCCTGCGCGGCCCGGTCCATTTGCGGGAATTGCAGGCCAGTGTAAGTATCCCCGTTGAACGCAAATGCCGCCTGTTTGAGCGTCTCCTGCGCCGGGGCGTCGGAATAGGCCTGAAACCGCTGCCAGTTCAGATCCGCAAGCTTGTCGGACAATTCCATCATCGCCTTGATCCGCGACACCGGCAATTTGGCGACTATGCGGGCCAGCGCGTCCGCGTCCGCCTTGAACGCGGGTGCCGTCATCGGCACGTCCGCTGGCCGGTCGAAATCAAGGTTCTTGGCGGGGGAGAGTACGGCGAGCATGGCAATTCCTGTTCATTCGGTCCCGCCACAGATAGGCGCAAATCGCGGCGCGTACACCCCCGATTTCACCTCTTAGAACGGGTGGGACAATGACAGGGCGAGGATCATCTTCACATCACCCCCGGGCGGCACGGCCTTGAGCCGGATATCGGTGCCGCCCTCATGGCGGAACACACCCACCAGCCCGGCAATCGGGATCACGCCGTTGAGGTTCGGGATGCCGTAATCGCGCTCCAAACCGGGGGCAAGCGCGCTGTACCGCGCTGCCCCCACCATCGCACCCCCGCGCAGGGACCATGCCTCCCACGCCATCAGGTCGCGGGTCAGCGCATAGATGCCGTAGGGCGCGTCCTCCTCATAGGAATTGTAGAAGATGCCCGCCTCGAACGATTGCTCCCACCCGTCCCAGGGGGACGGTTCGCGAAATCCGATGCCAAAGCCGGGGTTTTCGCCGTTGAGATCCTGATCGGTTCCAAGGTGGAGCGATCCAACAAAAAGCGCACCGTAATAGGTGCGCTCTTCGGCCCAAACGGGCAGTGCCAATAGCAGAAGGGGCAGGATCAGCCGCAGCATTTCGTGCCCCTTCGCCGTGTTAGAGAGACCGCTTGATCTCTTCGGTCTCGTAGATTTCGATCACGTCAGCGGCGCGGATATCGTCGTAATTCTCGAACGCCATACCGCATTCCTGACCGGACTGGACCTCTTTAACCTCGTCCTTGAACCGCTTGAGCGTCTTGAGCGTGCCTTCGTGGATCACGACGTTGTCGCGCAGCAGGCGCACCCCGGCGGAGCGGCGCGCCACCCCTTCGGTCACCAGACAACCCGCAACTTTGCCCACATTGGACACTTTGAAGACTTCCTTGATCGTGGCGTAACCGATGAAGGTTTCCTTCACCTCTGGCGACAGCAGACCCTCCGCTGCCTTCTTCACGTCGTCCACCAGATCATAGATGATCGAGTAATAGCGCAGCTCGATCCCCTTCTGGTTTGCGGCCTGACGGGCGGCTGCATTGGCACGGACGTTAAAGCCGATGATCGGCACGCCGGAGGCTTCCGCGAGGGTCACGTCGCTTTCGGTGATCGCACCCACACCGGAATGCAGCACGCGGATGCGCACCTCATCATTGCCGAGTTTTTCCATCGCCTGAACAATCGCCTCGGTCGAGCCCTGCACGTCGGCTTTCACCACGATGGGCAGTTCGGAGACGTTTTCGTCATCCTTCGCCTTCGCCAGAAGCTGATCAAGCGTGGTGGCAGAGCCAATCGCGGCTTTCTTCTCTTTCGCCGCATTGGCACGGTATTCCGCGATTTCGCGGGCTTCTGCCTCGGACGGGACGACGTTCAGCACGTCGCCTGCCTCGGGTGTTCCGTTAAGGCCAAGCACCTCGACCGGGACGGACGGGCCTGCCTCATCAACGCGCTCACCCGCGTCATTGATGAGCGCACGCACACGGCCCCACTGCTCACCCACGACAAAGATATCGCCGCGCTTGAGCGTGCCGTTCTGCACCAGAACCGTCGCAACCGGGCCACGGCCCGTGTCGAGTTTCGCCTCGATCACGGCACCAATGGCGGCGCGATCCGGGTTGGCCTTGAGTTCCATCAGTTCGGATTGCAGGACGATGGCCTCAAGCAGCTTGTCGATGCCTTCGCCGGTATGGGCGGACACTTCGACATCCAGCACGTCACCGGACATGCCCTCCACCACGACTTCATGCTGAAGAAGCTGCGTGCGCACCTTGTTCGGATCGGCGCCGGGGCGGTCAATCTTGTTGATCGCGACGATCATCGGCACGTTGGCCGCCTTGGCATGGCTGATGGCCTCGATCGTTTGCGGCATCACCGAATCGTCGGCGGCAACCACGAGCACCACGATATCCGTGACCTGCGCCCCACGCGCCCGCATGGAGGTAAAGGCCGCGTGGCCCGGCGTGTCGAGGAAGGCAATCGTGTGCCCGCCTTCGGTGTTCACGCGGTAGGCCCCGATATGCTGGGTGATCCCGCCTGCCTCACCGGAGACGACATTCGCCTTGCGGATCGAATCGAGCAGCGACGTCTTACCATGGTCAACATGGCCCATGATGGTGATGACGGGCGCCCGATCCTTGAGGTCCTCTGGCTTGTCCTCGGTCTCTTTGATCACGTCCTCGACATCGGCGTCGGACACGCGCACCATTTTGTGGCCGAACTCTTCGATGATGAGTTCTGCGGTATCCGCGTCGATGGTTTGGGTCGCGGTGGCCATGATGCCCATCTGCATGAGCGATTTCACCACGGCGGCAGAGCGTTCGGCCATCCGGTTGGCAAGCTCTTGCACGGTGATCGCCTCGGGCAATTGCACCTCGCGCACAACCTTTTCGCGCGGCTCGTTCGAGCCTTGGCTCCGGCGCTTGTCCCGCTCGGCACGCCGCTTCATCGCGGCCATGGAACGGCCACGGTTGCCTTCGCCCCCGAGGGCCTGATTGATGGTCAGCTTGCCCGAACGACGGCGATCATCGCCGCCTTTGGGGCGGGCGGTCTTGTCCACTTCGGGGCGCGGCTCGGTCTTTTTGCCACGGCGTGGCGCTTCTTCGGCCTTGGCCTGAAGCGTTGCCGGATCGGGCATCTCTTCTGCCTTGGGCGCTGGACGCGATTTTTCGCGGGCCGGGGCGGGGGCTTCTTCCTTGGCTTTCTCGGCGGCTTCGATCGCGGCGCGCTCGGCGGCGATCTTTTCCTGCTCGATCTTTTCGCGCGCTTCGCGCTCTGCCCGGTCCTTTTCGGCGCGCAATTCGTCGAGTTCGGCCTTGCGGCGTTCCTCTTCCTCACGCTCTTTCGCGCGGCGGTCGGCTTCTTGTGCCTGTGCCGCGCGCAGGGCCTGACGGCGACGCTCGAATTCCTGATCAGAGAGCGACCGGCCGCCGGCGACCTTTGCCTTCTGCTCGCGCAGTTTCGGGTCGGGCTTCGACGCGGCGTCCGACCCCTGGCCCGTGGCCGGGGTGCTGCTGGCGCCTGCGGAGGCCGCGCTGGTCTTGGGCACTACGACGCGCTTGCGCTTCTTCTCAACCAGAACGGATTTGGTCCGCCCATGGGAGAAGCTTTGACGCACATGGCTCGGCCCGGAGCCGCCACCGCGCACCCCGAGTGTTTTGCCGTTATTGCCGTCGCCGCTTTTTGAATCGCTCATTTAGTCACTTACCTTTCATCGCCGGGCGTATCCCGGCCTGTCTCTTGCATCGTGTCGTCTTGGTCCGGTCGCTCGGATGGTGCCACCACCCTCACACCGCTCAATCGCGCCGCATCCCGAAGGACGCGATCCGTCACACCACCTGCACTCAGCGCGGCATGTATCACATGATCGCGCCCGAATGCGACACCCAATTCTTCACCGCTCAAAAGCGCCATGTTCGGGGTGTCCCCCGCCAATGAACGCAGTTTCGCGCGTTGTCGTTCCGATCCGTCGCTGGCTTCGATCAGAACGCCCATCTGCTCTGTCCGCAGGGCCGCATCGACCTTCATGAAGCCGTTTACCGCGAGCCCGGCCTTGCGCGCCAGTGCAATCTGGTCCTGCACGCGGCGGGTCAGCAACCGCTCCAGCAGATCGGCAAGGCCCGCGGGCACCGCAACCTGCTGTTTCGCCGCGCGGGAGAAGAGCTTTTTCTTCTCCACCAGATCGAGTGCCGCCCGCTCGGACGTGACCCACATGCCCCGTCCGGGCAGTTTCTCCGCCAGATCGGGCACCGCCATACCATCAGGCCCGACGACAAACCGGATCAGACCGAATGTGCCGCCCGATGTACCGGAAGCGATGCACCGGCGTTCCGGCGCGTCCCGCTCTTTTGTTCGTCCACCGCGCGCCACTGTCGGCACCCCAGACACGGAGCCTGACGGATCAGGCTCCGGCCTCCTCTTCCGCGTCTGCCTCTGCCGCGCGGGCGTCGGCTTCGGCGGCAGCAGCGGCCTGCTGTGCGACCAGTTCTTCCGGCGTGATCCAGCCCAACAGCACACGCGCTGTCATCACCAGATCGCGGGCCTCTTCGATATCCATATCGAACTCTTCAAGAAGGCCCACATCCTTCACACGCTTCCCGTTCTCCACGGAGAAGCCACCGGCAAGCTCCCAATCCGCGCATTGCGCGAAATCCTCAAGGTTCTTGATCCCATCTGCGGACAGTTTCAGGATCATTTGGGGTGTCAGCCCCTCAAATTCCAGAAGGCTGTCCTCAACGCCCTGCTCGCGGGCCTTTTTCACCGCAGCGCGGTTGATCAGTTCCAGTGCCTCGCGGGCGCGGGTCTGAAGCTCGTTTGCGGTGTCCTCGTCGAACCCGTCGATGGTCAGCAATTCGTCAATCTCGACATAGGCCACTTCCTCAAGGGAGGTGAAACCCTCGGACACGAGAAGCTGCGCGACCATCTCATCGGCATCAAGCGCGGCCATGAACAGCTTAGACCGCTGGGCGAATTCCGCCTGACGACGCTCAGATTCCTGCGCTTCGGTCATGATGTCAATGTCCCAGCCGGTCAACTGGCTGGCAAGGCGTACGTTCTGGCCCCGGCGACCGATGGCGAGCGACAATTGCTCGTCCGGCACGACCACTTCCATCCGGGCGGCGTCCTCATCCATCACCACCTTGGCGACCTCAGCGGGCTGGAGCGCGTTCACAAGGAAGGTCGCGGCATCGTCATTCCACGGAATGATGTCGATCTTTTCACCGTTGAGTTCGGACACGACCGCCTGCACGCGGGAGCCGCGCATACCAACGCAGGCACCCACGGGATCCACGCCGCCATCATAGGAAATCACGGCGATTTTCGCGCGGGAGCCGGGATCGCGGGCCACGGCACGGATCTCGATCACGCCATCATAAATCTCCGGCACTTCCATCTTGAACAACTCGGCCATGAATTCAGGCGCGGTCCGGCTGAGGAAGATTTGCGGGCCACGCGGCTCCCGGCGCACATCGCGCACATAGCAGCGGATGCGGTCGCCATTGCGGAAGGCTTCGCGCGGGATCACCTGATCGCGGCGCAGCACGGCTTCGCCCGCGCCCACATCGACGATCACGTTGCCATATTCCATCCGGCGCACGAGACCGTTGATGATGGTGCCCTTGCGGTCCTTGAATTCTTCGTACTGGCGATCCCGCTCGGCTTCACGCACCTTTTGCAGGATGACCTGCTTGGCGGATTGCGCGGCGATCCGGCCAAAATCCATCGGCGGCAGCGCGTCGGTCAGCTCATCACCCAGTTCCGCGCCCGGCTTTTCGGCCTGTGCTTCGGCCACGGTGACTTCGGTAAAGGTGTTCTCCACCTCTTCGACCACGGTGCGCACGCGGGTCATGGTCAACTCGCCGGAGCGGCGGTCGATATGCGCGCGGATGTCGTATTCCGCGCCATAGCGGGAGCGCGCGGCCTTCCCGAGGCTTTCTTCCATCGCCTCGATCACAAGACCGGGGTCAATCAGCTTTTCCCGTGCGACCGCATCCGCGATTTGCAGGAGTTCGAGCTTATTTGCTGCATGTGCCATAATCAGTGGTCCTCGGAACTGTCGTCATCGGTTTCAATTTCGTCAAAGGCGCTTTCGTCGAATTCGCCTTGGGCGCCGTGGCCTGCGGCCTTTCGGGCGCGCAGTGATTCGGCGACCAATTCATCGGTCAGAACCAGTTTTGCGTCAGCGATCCAATCGAATTGCAGGCCAATCAGGCCCTGCGGTATTTCGATCAACACTTCGCCATCCTCGGTGCCGCGCAGTTGGCCTTTGAACCGCTTTTGCCCATCAATCATCTCGTGGGTTTCCAGCTTGGCCTCATAACCGTCCCAAGTGTCGAAATCCTTGAGCCGGGTCAGCGGGCGGTCGATGCCGGGGGAGGAGACCTCCAGCATGTATTCGCCGTCAATCGGGTCTTCGACGTCGAGAATAGCAGAAATCGCGGTGGAAATCTGCGCGCAATCCTCAACCTCAATGCCGCCATCGGGCTTGTCAGCCATGATTTGCACGGTGGGCGTGTTGCCCCCCATGTAACGCACGCGCACGACTTCAAAGCCCATATCCTCCACCACGGGGGAGATGATCTGGAGCAGGCGGCGATCCATCGCGGCTTTGGCGATCAGGTCTGTCATGGGTGCCTTTCGGGCATAAAAAAACGGGCGCGCGGCCCGTGTGTCGTGTTCGGTGGAGCGTCGGGGGTGGAGGCCGACATCCGCTGTTAACCGGGTAGATAGGACCATTCCGGCGGAAACGCAAGAGAGGAGCAGAAATCTGCCCCTCTCCCGCAGGATTTGATCACAGCTTGCCGTGGCAATGCTTGTACTTTTTGCCTGATCCGCACGGGCACGGCTCGTTCCGGCCAATCTTGTCACTGGTCACGACGGGCGCGGGGCCGGATGGCTCCGCGTCGCTTTGTGCCGGAGCGGTTTCGGGAGCAGGGGCGGTCGGCTGGGCGGCTTCGGCTTGCGCGCGTTGCGCCTCCGCCTGAGCGCGCATCTGCGCCATCATCGCCTCCTGCTCCTCTTGGGACAGGATACGCACCGCCGCCATCTGCTTGGTCACATCGGCACGCAGGCTTTCAAGGAGCGATTCGAACAGTTGGAACGCCTCGGATTTATATTCGTTGAGCGGATCGCGCTGCGCGTAACCACGGAACCCGATGACGGAGCGCAATTGATCCAGCGTCACAAGGTGATCGCGCCAGCCCTTGTCGATGGTTTGCAACAGCACCTGCTTTTCCACACCACGCATCGTGTCCGCGCCATACGCCTCATGCTTTTCAGCGGATTGCGCGTCCACAGCGGCGATCAGACGTTCGCGAATATCCTCGTCATCAACGCCCTCTTCCGCGGCCCATTCCGCGACCGGGAGTTGCAGCCCAAACGACGTGCGCACGACCTCCGCCAGACCGTCCGTATCCCATTGATCGGCATAGGCGCGCGGCGGGATATGGGTGGTCACGATATCTTCGACATATTGGTGGCGCATGTCCTCGACAATTTCGGACACGTCCTGCGCTTCCATGATCTCAAGCCGCTGGGAGAAGATCGCTTTGCGCTGATCATTCATCACATCGTCGTATTTGAGCAGGTTCTTGCGGATGTCGAAATTGCGCGCTTCGACCTTGGATTGCGCGCGCTCCATCGCCTTGGACACCCAAGGGTGGATGATCGCCTCGCCTTCCTGCATGCCCAGCTTGCCAAGCATCTTGTCCAGCCGGTCAGAGCCGAAAATGCGCATCAGATCGTCCTCAAGGCTGAGGAAGAACAGCGTCCGCCCCGGATCACCCTGACGGCCGGAGCGGCCGCGCAACTGGTTGTCGATCCGCCGCGATTCGTGCCGCTCGGTGCCCAGAACGAACAGACCACCTGCCTCAAGCACTTTGGCCTTTTCCTCGGCCACTTGGGCTTCGATCTGCTCGCGCAGGGCGGTGTATTCGGGGGTATCGGGCGCGATCCCCTGTGCCTCCGCCGCCTCGGAAAGCGCGATATCGGGGTTGCCGCCAAGCTGAATATCCGTCCCGCGGCCCGCCATGTTTGTGGCGATGGTCACCGCCCCGATCCGGCCCGCCTGTGCCACGATCTGCGCTTCCTGTTCGTGAAAGCGCGCGTTGAGCACCTTATGCGGGATCTTCGCGGCGTTCAGCATCTGGCTGAGCATTTCGGATTTTTCGATGGAGGTGGTGCCGACCAGCGTTGGTTGCCCTTTTTCATGGGCGATGCCGATTGCCTTGACCACGCCGTCGAATTTCTCCCGCGCGGTGCGGTAAACCTGATCCTCGTGATCTTCACGGGCGACCGGGCGGTTTGTGGGGATTTCCACCACGCCCAGACCATAGATTTCCTGAAATTCGTCCGCTTCGGTCATCGCGGTGCCGGTCATGCCCGCGAGCTTGCCATAAAGGCGGAAATAGTTCTGGAACGTGACAGAGGCGAGCGTCGCGTTCTCCGGCTTGATCTGCACGCCTTCCTTGGCCTCGATCGCCTGATGCAGGCCATCGCCAAGCCGCCGCCCGGCCATCATCCGGCCGGTAAATTCGTCGATCAGCACGATCTCCCCGTCGCGCACGATGTAATGCTGATCCTTCTGGAACAGCCGATGCGCGCGCATGGCCTGCGTGATGTGATGAACGATTGAGGTGCTTTCCGGGTCATAAAGGCTCTGCCCCTCGGGCAGGATGCCCTCTTCGGTCAGGCGCTGTTCGATGAATTCGTTGCCCTCTTCGGTCAGCGTCGCGGAGCGTTGCTTTTCATCAAGCTCTACATGCTCATCAGTCAGTTCCGGCGCGAATTTGTTGAGCGTGATATAGAGTTCGGACCGATCCGCCAGCGGGCCAGAGATAATGAGCGGCGTGCGCGCCTCATCAATCAGAATCGAGTCGACCTCATCCACAATCGCGAAATGATGCCCGCGCTGTGCCATCTGATCGAGGCTCGCGCGCATGTTGTCGCGCAGATAGTCAAAGCCAAGCTCGTTGTTCGTGGCATAGGTCACATCGGCCTTATAGGCCGCGCGTTTTTCCTCATCGGGCTGGCCGGGCACCACGACGCCAGTGGTCATGCCCAGCGCTGCAAACACGCGGCCCATCCACGCGGCGTCCCGGCGCACGAGGTAGTCGTTCACAGTCACGACATGCGCGCCTTTGCCGGGGATCGCATTGAGATAGGTCGGCAGGGTGGCCACGAGGGTCTTACCCTCACCGGTTTTCATCTCGGCGATATCGCCTTTGTGCAGGAAATAGCCACCGATCAGCTGCACATCGAATGGGCGCAGGCCCAGCGCCCGCTTCGCGGCTTCCCGCACGGCGGCGAAAGCTTCGGGCAGCATATCATCAAGGCTTTCGCCTTCTTCGTAGCGGCGGCGGAACTCCGGCGTTTTCGCGGCGAGTGCATCGTCGCTCAGCGCCTCGAACTCTGGCTCCAGCGCATTGATCCGCTCCACGATTGGGCGCACCGATTTCACCTTGCGGTCGTTCGGGGTGCCAAACACCTTTTTCGTAAGGGATCCTAAGCCGAGCATACGCCCTCCGTCCTCGTCATTGACTGGCAGATAACGCCGGTTTCGCGCGTTCACCCGATTGCGACTGAGGGATGGTTGCCCGCCAGCGGCAGAGGGCATATTGTGCGCGAACGCCGTGCGACATGCCATGTTGCAGCGCATCGGACATAAGGGGCGCACTGGCCCCTGTCAACGTGGGCAAGAGACCCATGCAGTAACCATTCCGCGGGGTATGCGCCCGGTTATGCGCAGGCTCCGCACCGCCAATCCTACGATCAAGGAAGGATCGACAATCCATGACCCATCTTGCCAAGGCATTCGGAGCCGTTTGCCTGCCTATGCTGACCGCCCTGCCGCTCTATGCGCAAACCACGACCGAGACCCCTGCCGAAACACCCGTTCAGGCACCGTCGCTCGCTACGGTTCTGGCCACGGTGAATGGCACCGATATCACGCTCGGCCATGTGGTGTCGCTGCGCGGCAGCTTGCCCGAGCAGTACCGCCAGTTTCCCGCCGAAGTGCTCTATCCCGGTCTAATCGACCAGTTGATCGACCAGACGCTGCTGGCCAACAAGGCGGAGGCCGATGGGCTTGCGGCCCTGCCCGGTGTCACCCAGACGCTTGAGAATGAACGCCGGGGTCTGTTGGCCAATCTCGGGCTGGAGGCGCTTCTCGATGCCGCCGTGACCGATGAGGCGCTTCAGGCCGCGTATGAAGAAGCGATCTCCGGCATGGAACAGACCGAGGAATTCAACGCCTCTCATATCCTTGTGGAGACGGAAGAAGAGGCCAACGCGCTCGTCACCCGGCTTGAGAATGGCGCGGATTTCGCGGCCCTCGCGCGCGAAGCGTCCATCGGGCCGTCCGGCCCCAATGGCGGCAATCTGGGCTGGTTTGGACCGGGGCAGATGGTGCCGACCTTCGATGCGACCGTGCAGGCATTGACCGTGGGTGAGATTTCCGCCCCGGTTGAGACCCAGTTCGGCTGGCATGTGGTGATCCTGAACGATCAGCGCCTTGCCCCGTTGCCGACCTTGGCGGAGCTTTCCGGCCAGTTGGGCGACCAATTGCGGCAACAAACTGTACGCAATGAGATCGAGAGCCTGCGCGACGCGGCTGAGATCACGGAGACAGCACTTGACGTGGACCCGTCGATCCTGCTCGCCCTGCCGCTCTATCAGGAATAATCCGTTCTGACCAACACGACGCCTGCGGCCCCGGCTCACATGCCTTGGGGCCGCAGGTCAGCGCCCCTTGCGAAACCTCGCGGAACGGCGCACAAAACCTCCCAAACGTGAACGCAGCCGGGAGGTTTCCATGACCCACACCATCACGCGCCTGATCCCGCAAACGCCCAAGGCCAATGCCTCTCCCCTTGCTCCGACGGACGGCATGTTGCGCCTGCCGGAGGTGGCGGGGGTGCGCTTTTCCGCCGTGGAGGCCGGGGTGCGCTACAAAGGGCGGCTTGACGTGATGCTGGCGGAGGTCGCACCCGGCGCGTCCATGGCCGGGGTGTTCACCCGCTCCGCCACGCGCTCCGCCCCGGTATTGTGGTGCGAGGATGCGCTCAAGGGGCCGCATGACGCGGACAAACCATTCGCCATTCTGGTCAATTCGGGCAATTCCAACGCATTTACGGGCAAGAACGGGTTTGACAGCACCAAGATGCTGGCAAGCCGGGTCGCCACCGCGCTCGACTGTCCTGAAAACCATGTCTTTCTGTCCTCCACCGGTGTGATCGGAGAGCCGCTGCCAGCGGACCGTATCACGGCGAAGCTCGACACGCTGGCCAGCACCCTGTCCGCCGATCACGCGACAGAAGCCTGCGCTGCGATCCTGACGACCGACACCTATCCAAAGGGCGCGGTCATCGACATGACGCTGGATGGCTGCCCGGTGCGCCTGATGGGGATCGCCAAAGGCTCCGGCATGATCGCGCCCGATATGGCCACCATGCTTGTCTATCTGTTCACCGATGCCGCGATTGACCAGCCGCTGTTGCAGGACATGCTGTCGGAGATCAACGCCGCCACCTTCAACGCGATCACGGTGGATGGGGACACGTCCACCTCCGACACGCTGCTGCTTGCCGCCACGGGCAAGGCCGACATGACCCCGATCACCGCGGCAAGCGATCCTCGCGCGCCCGCGTTCCGCGACGCGCTTCATGCCCTGATGCTTGACCTTGCGCATCAGGTGGTGCGCGATGGCGAGGGTGCGACGAAATTCGTCGAGATCCGCGTGACCGGGGCCGACAGTGCTGCCTCCGCCCGCAAGATCGGCATGTGCATCGCCAATTCCCCCCTTGTGAAAACCGCACTCGCCGGATCAGACCCGAATTGGGGCCGCATCGTCATGGCAATCGGCAAATCCGGAGAGCCCGCCGACAGGGATCGCATTACGATCCGGTTTGGCGATCTTCTGGTCGCGGAGCACGGCTGGGTCAGCGAAACCTACCGCGAAGAAGACGGGGCCGCGCATTTCGCGCGCGATGACATCTCCATCCATGTGGACCTTGGGCTTGGCACCGGGGAGGACACCGTCTGGACCTGCGATCTGACCCATCAATACATCACGATCAACGCGGATTACCGATCATGAAGGTCGTGCTCGTCTCTGCCGTGGCACTGATCGACGCGGATGGCCGCGTTCTGCTCGCGCAACGGCCGGAGGGGAAATCCATGGCTGGTCTCTGGGAGTTTCCCGGCGGCAAGGTAGAGCCTGATGAGACGCCAGAGGCGGCCCTGATCCGCGAATTGCAGGAGGAGTTGGGGATCAATACCGAAGCATCCTGCCTTGCCCCGCTGACCTTTGCCTCCCACAGCTATGACGATTTTCATCTGCTCATGCCGCTTTTTGCCTGCCGTAAATGGCAGGGCATCGCGCAACCGAAAGAGGGCCAGACGCTGGCTTGGGTCCGCCCGAATGCGCTGCGCGACTACCCCATGCCGCCCGCTGATATCCCCCTGATCCCGATTTTGCGGGACTGGTTGTAACATCTGCTCTCCCTAGGGTTGCCGGAAGCCCTGTTTGGCTCTACTTCTTTGGAGAAGAAAACAACATATCCCTGGGGAGGGAAGATTATGCTGACCACCGTGATGATCGGGACATGCATTGCCGTGCAAGGGGAGTTTGTGCGGATGATGGAGAATGGCCGCGTGCTTGTCCGTGTTGGGCAAAAGCTGATCTCGGGCCGCCCGGTCTAAGCAACCGCACGGCCCCCTATCCGTCACCGCGCCATGCGTGCTTTCAACTGGGCAATGACGTCGCGCACCTGCGGCGACGGGCGTTTTTCGATCCGCTGATAATCCGATCCATCCGCGTTTCGGCGCAAAAGACCCATACCGATCAGGCTGCGCCGGATCAGGGCGGCATCACCGAAATGATGCGCGGCGTTCAGCGCAGCATTCACGTCCCTCTCCTGCATCACTCGACCGGCGGGCAATCGTGACCAGAGCACCCAAAGGCAATCCTCCTGCACATTGCGCCGCGCGGGCCAGCGGATCAGGCATCCCGCCGCATCAAACTGGTTGAGCAGGCGTGCCACCTGTTTGGGATCGGCGGCAGCGTCCATCCCCCCACGCGCGCCCTGCACCGCCCGCAGATGCTGCACATTCCGAAATCCACCTGCACGGGCGAGCATGTTCATCAGGCTCAGATGCGATGGCACCCCGTCCTGTCCGCTCAATTGGCGTGACAGGGTGCGGGTAAAGGGGGACAGGTCCGCAATATGGAGCGGGATCGGCGATTTTGACATGATATGTCCTTTCAACGCGCCCGGTTTGGTCGTTGGTCGCTGGCTTGACGACGCGGGCTTGCGCAAAAGGTCAGATCCGGTCGGTATGTCTGGCAGGTTTAGCACCCCATCTGGGGCAGCGACGCCTCGGTGTCCTGCGAACCGTTTGGCCACTTAACCCGCCCAAACTGTTTCGATCAAGCGGGGTGGCGCAATCTCTGCGCAGGACGCATCCTTTGCGCAACACCGGAGGAAGGATCGCCACATGAACACCGCCGTCGAAGAGGACCAGAAAGACGCGGCCACCCGCCGGGCCAAGGGCGAGTTTGTGCGCGGTGTCAGCGCCCACCGTCATGCCATCGGGGAGGACGCCTTTCCGCCAGAACCGGGGCGCTATCACCTTTTTGTCGCGTTCAACTGCCCGTGGTGTCATCGCGTGACGCTGGCCCGCTCCGTGCTGGGGCTGGAGAGCAGCATCACAATGGACGTGGCGTTTCCCAACCGCACCGGAGAGGACGATCCGGCGGGGCCGAACCTGTGGGAATTCGCCCCCGACCGCATCGCGCGCCTGACCGGCGCAGCTTTGCCCGAATGCACCACGGAAACCGGCACCGGACAGGGCCATCGCCTCGCCGTGGAGATTTACCGCGCCGAAGGCTCAGATGAGAAATCCCTGCCCATCCTCTATGACAAGGTGGCAGGCCGGATCGTGTCGAACGAAAGTGCGGAGATCATCCGGATGTTGGACGCCCATGCAGCCGCACTTGGCAGCGACATGGCGGAGGGTGACCGCCCCGTGCTTTATCCCGGTGGTTCTGAGAATGCGGACCTGCAGGCAGAGATTGATGCGCTCAACACCCGCATCTACACCGCCATCAACAACGGCGCTTACAAGGCTGGGTTTTCGGCAGATCAGGCGGTCTATAACGCGGCCTTCACAGCGTATTTCGACGCGCTGGACGGGTTGGAGCAGCTATTGGCCCGCGACGGGCGGCCGTATCTCACAGGCTCCAGCTTTACTGAGGCTGACCTGCGCCTGTTCCCGACGCTCTATCGCCATGACCCGGTCTATTATGTTCGGATGAAGCTGAATGGCGCGCGGATACTGGATTATCCCCATCTCTGGCGCTGGCTCTGCCGCGTTTATGCCCTGCCCGGCGTGGCTATGAGCAATTCATTGGTCCATTGCAAACAGGGCTATTTTGGCCGCTCGTGGAATGGCGTCGTGCCGCAAGGCCCAATGCGCCCGATGTCCTACCCGGAGGCGTATCTGCACCCTGATCTGGCGGATCGCGCCTGACCCGTCAGACCCAGCCCGCCATTTCGCGCTCCAGCACCGATACCATCATCTTGATATGCGCGTCGCTGTCGTTGAGGCAGTCGATATAGGTGAATTCCTCACCGCCCGCGTGCTCGAAGCTCTCGAAAATCTCTTCGTTGATTTCCTCCAGCGTTTCCACGCAATCGGAACTGAACGCAGGTGCCATGATCGCAATGCGCTTTTTGCCGTCCTCGGCCAGCTTCGCGACATGCTCCACGGTGTAGGGTTTCAGCCATTCCTCGGGGCCGAATTTCGACTGGAAGGTGGTGATGATCTGACTGTCATCCCAGCCCAGCCGCTCTTTCAGCAGGCGCGTGGTTTTCACGCATTGGCAGTGATAGGGATCGCCCTCTTTCAGATACCGCTCCGGCACGCCGTGATAGGAGCAGACCAGAATATCCGGCGGCGTTTCCATCTTGGCATAGGTTTCCTCTACCGACAGGGCCAGCGCATCAATATAGAGCGGATCGTCGTAGTAGGCGGGCACGGTGCGGATGGACGGCTGCCAATTCATCTTCATCAGCGCGCGGAACGCTTGATCATTCGCGGTGGCCGTCGTCGGAGCAGAATATTGCGGGTAGAGCGGGAAAAACACGATCTTTTCCGCGCCCTGCTCCTTCAACCGGCGAATGACGCTTTCCGTGGACGGGTTGCCATAGCGCATCGCGAAATCGACGATCACCTTGTCGCCATAGGTGGCTTCCATTGCGGCGGCGACCTTTTCGGCCTGCGCGCGGGTGGTGGTCAAAAGCGGGCTTTCGTTGAGCTCGTTGTTCCAGATCCCGCGATACGCCTCACCCGAGCTGAACGGGCGTTTCGTCAGGATGATAAGCTGCAACAGCGGCTGCCAGAGCCACGGGCTGTAATCAATCACCCGGCGATCTGACAGGAATTCGTTGAGGTAGCGGCGCATGGACCAATAATCCGTGGCGTCCGGCGTCCCAAGGTTCGACAGAACGATCCCGACCTTTGCACGCGGGATCTTCGGATGATCCGGCTGCGCATGGGCCAGACGCCCCTCACCGGGCGCATCGTGCTTGGTGTCGCTGTCAGTCATCGTCATGTCACGCATATCGGTCATCACTTCAGTCTAGCCGGGGTTGAGGAGCGAAGTAACCCTTTGAGCGGCGGGGTCAATCCTTTTGCGGGGGGAGGCGCGGTGTCGCAGCATCCCCGGCGGGGTGTTCATCTGTCCCCAACGCATCCGCCAACCGCATCGCGGCAGAGCCGGGGCGGAGCGGTTTTTGCTGGTTTTCGGCAGGGGCCCAGCCGGTGAGCATCACAATGTCAAAGGTCGCCCGGATGCGCCCCTCCTGCCCGTATCTTTCGGCATAAAGGGCCAGCGTGCGCATCAGCACATCCCGGCGCAATCCGCCCCGGTGGCGCGCGGCAAGCACATTCACCTCCCCCATCGCGCGCAGATCGCGCATCAGATGGAGGGCCGTTTCATAGGTCACTGTCAGCGGCGTCGAATCTGCCACAGGCAGCGCGAGCCCCGCGCGTTGCAACAGTGCGCCAAGGTCGCGGATCTCCCCCATCGGGACCATCCGGGGGGCAAGGCCGCCGGTCACTTCGACCTCAGCCGCGCTCAGACAATCGCGCAGTTCCGCCAGCGTCTCCCCCCCGAACAGGGGGGCAAGGAGCAGCCCATCAGGCTTAAGCGCGCGGCGCATTTGCACCAACTGCCCCACCGGGTCATTCGCGACATGCAGGCAAAGGGCGGAGATAACGAGGTCATGGGACGCCTCATTCAGCGCCAAGACCTCCTCATCTGCCACGCATTTGGCATCGGGCAGGCCCAGCGCCTTTGCCCAATCAGCCGCACGCGGGCCAACAATCGCGGGGGATGTAAAGGTTCTGTTAACCTCTTTCAGTCTCTCCTGAACCTCCGCGATCGCCTCGTCCTGCAAAAAGCTGGCAAAGCCGGTGCGGTCCGCGCGCAATCGGGCGCGCGTGATCGCGTCAGTGTCGAAAAGGTCCGGTCGCTGCATATCGCCCTCCTGTCCTGCGTGGGGAGGATGTATGGGCCTGAACGCCGAAGGGAAAGGGCAATGCTGATCCAAAGGGCCTATGACCGTATGATCGAGGCGCTTTACCCGCCGCGCTGCATCGCTTGTCCCGCAGAGACGGATCAGCCTGATGGCTTATGCCCCGCGTGCTGGTCACAGGCGGAGTTTATTTCGGGCGCGACCTGCCCGACCTGCGGCACCCCGGTGTTTGACGATGGCCTGCAATGCGAGCATTGCACCCGCTATCCGCCCGGCTGGGATCGGGGGGCGGCGGCGATGATCTATGACGGGATCGGGCGGCGGGTGGTGCTGTCGTTCAAACATGGCGATAGGCTCGACATGGGCAAGGCGCTGGCGCGCTGGATGTATCGCGCGGGCGGGGCGATGGTGGATGAGGCGGATGTGATTGCGCCCGTCCCTGCACATTGGAGCCGCACGATCAAGCGCGGCTATAACCAATCGGCGGAGCTTGCCCGCGCGCTTGGCGCTGTTTCCGGGCGGGAGGTCGCGCCAAATCTGCTGCGCCGCACCCGCCGCACACCGCCGCTGAAGGGGATGACGCGCGACATCCGCCGCCAGCACGTGCAGGGCAGCATCGCGACGACCGAAGAGGTGTCGGGACAGGCCATTCTGATCGTCGATGACGTGCTGACCACGGGGGCCACGCTTGGCGCCTGTTCGGACGCGCTCCGGGCTGCAGGGGCAGCGCGTGTCGATGTGCTGACCGTGACCCGTGTGTTGCAGGACCGGGTGCCAGAGCGGGAGGTTTAACCCTCCTCCGCCAGATATTCGCGCAATGCGCGCAGGATCGGCAGGGCCGCTTTGATTTCGTCCCGGCCCACGGTTTCCATCACATCCGCAAACACTGGCGCAATCGCGGCCAGCGCATAATCCCGCGCCGACCGGCCCGCCGGGCTGAGCGCCACCCATTTGCGCCGCGCATCGTCCCAATCGGGCCGGATATGGACATATCCTGCTGTCTCAAGCCGGTTGAGCGTGTTGGTCATCGTGCCGCGTGTGACGTGGAAAATCCGGGCGAGTTGCGCGGGCGTCCGCTCCCCACCAAGCCGGGCAAAATGGTTCATCACCATGAAATGCGACAGGTCCATCCCCTTGGGCAGCGCCTTTTGCAGCCGCGCTTTGGCGATGGTGTCGAGCGCGTGCACCTCGCTGAGCAGGGCCACGGCGAGCGGGTCTGTCTGCTTCTCCGTCACGGGCCGGGCACCTCGCGTCCGTTTTGCAAGTTGGGAATGCGCGCGCGGGCGGCGGCGACTTGTTCCAGATCGAGTATCGCGTGGGTCACGCCCGGTGCCTCCCCCCCATCGGCGAGCACCTCGCCCCATGGCGAAATCGCCAGCGAATGCCCCCAACTGGCCCGCGCGGCACCGCGCGTCGTGTGATGGGTGCCGCATTGCGCGGGGGCGAGCACAAAACATCCCGTTTCAATCGCGCGGGCGCGCAGCAGCACCTCCCAATGGGCGCGGCCTGTGGGCACTGTGAACGCAGCGGGGACAGTGATGATCTCTGCCCCGGCGCGCGCGAGTTGCGCATGGAGCGTGGGAAAACGCAGGTCATAGCAGATCGTCATTCCGATCTGTGCCCCGGCTCCTTTGGCCATCACCGCGCGATCCCCCGGGCGATAGCCGGCACTTTCGCGAAACACGTTATCGCCGTCCACATCCACGTCGAACATATGCAGCTTGTCATAACGCGCGGTGATGCTGCCATCGGGCGCGATCAGGAAAGACCGGTTGGCAAAGCGGCCATCGGCGTCCCGCGTGCGCAGCCCCAGCGAGCCGATCAGCAGCGTCACGCCCAATTCCGCCGCCACATCGCGCAGGCGCGCCAGCGTGGGATCGTCCTCCTCATGGTGGAACACCGCCTCCTGATGGGCGCGGGAGGAGGACACGCAATTCGTGACCTCCGGCGTCGCGATCAGCGTTGCCCCTTCCGCGGCGGCCTCCCGAACATAGCCTTCGGTCACCGCAAGGTTGGCCACCGGATCATCCGAGGCGCAAAGCTGTATGAGGGCGGCGCGGATCACGCCAGCAGCGCGTCGAGCTTACCCGCCCGCTCCAGCGCATAGAGGTCATCGCACCCGCCGACATGGGTGTCCCCGATGAAAATCTGCGGCACGGTCCGCCCGCCATTGGCGCGCTGGATCATTTCCTGCTTGCGGGCGGGATTGGCCAGCACATCCACTTCGGAAAAGGAAACGCCCTTCTGCGACAGCAGTTTCTTGGCCGCGTGGCAATAGCCGCATAGCGGCGAGGTATAAAGTTCGACAGGCTTCATATCATGCTCCTCTCAGGCGCAATAAGGTCAGTTTATAGCCGCTCTGCGCCCCCACGCAATCACGGGGCGGGACAAAGCAAAACCCCGCGCCGATCCGGGGCGCGGGGCTGCGTGGTGGCGGTGGATCACGAGGATCAGATGCTTTCTTCGATCCAGCCCTGAAGCGCTGCCTTGGGGGCTGCACCTACCTTGCTGGACACAACCTCACCACCCTTGAACATGAACAGCGCAGGGATGCCGCGCACGCCCATCTGGGACGGGGTGTTGGGGTTTTCGTCCACGTTGATTTTCACGATCTTGACCTTGCCGTCATAGGCTTCGGACAATTCTTCCAACGCCGGGCCGATCTGTTTGCACGGGCCGCACCATTCTGCCCAGAAATCGACGACGACAGGAAGGTCGGATTGCAGCACATCGGCCTCAAAGGTCGAATCGGATACTTTTACGGTGGCCATGATGGCTCTCCTCATTGGGATTGGTCGGTTGTCATGGAAACTAGGAACGGCACCGGGGCGCGTCAAGATATACCGGCCCGGCTAAGGGCCGCGCACAAGATACTGTGAGGTATCTCCGTCGCACTGGCATCATGGGTCCAAAGCAGCGTCGCGCGGCAGGCCCGGTCCGGCCAGATACGCTGTGCGGCCAGATGATAGAGCGCCAGTTGCAGGATCAGCCCATCCGGCACCTCTTCGGGCTGGCGCGGAACGACACGATTGGATTTGAAATCAACGATATGGATGCTGTCGGGCGCGATCAGCACGCGGTCCATCATCCCCACCACATCCCGCCCTTCAAGGGGCAGCACGAAGGGCAATTCGGTCAGCGCCTCCCCCCAGACCCAGCCCAGCGCGGGCGCATCCAGAACGCGCGCGACTTCCTCAAGATACTCGGTCAATCCCAGCGATCTGGCGGCTTGCGCCCGGTCGGGCAGCCCCGGCAATACCTCCAGAAGCCGGTGAATCGCGGTGCCGCGCGCCAATGCGTCCTGGTCCGGCTCTCCCGGCAGGGCGTGAGATAGGCCCTCGCTTAGCTCCGTCGGGGTGACCGTGGCGGCGGCAGCCGGGCTAGGTGGGGCGGGGTCATGCGCCCAGTCGGGGAGGGTGACCGCCGCCTCTGTCCTGTCCTCCACCGCAGGCTCCGGCAGGGTCGCGACGCCCCAATCGGGCGATTGCAGGACAAGGCGGCCGCCCTCCTCCACAGCGCCCGCCGCGCGCATCGCCTGCGCGATTTTGCTGTGCCATGAGGTTTTCGCGACGTCCTCCGGCGATTGGGGTGGTTTTTCTTCCTCCCCGCCACCGCGCACGATCAGCCAGTTTTCCGCGCGCGTCATGGCGACATATAAAAGCCGCTCGCTTTCCTCGATATTGCGTTGTTTCTGCGCGGACTTGTCGGCCAACACGGCCTCCGGGCTGTCGGAGGCCCGTGGGGTCCAGATCGGGATATCCTTGTCGAGCAACAGGATTTTGCGCTTGTCCTCGCCATCGCGGCTGTTCTTTCCGCATTCTGGCAGGATCACGATCGGTGCCTCCAGCCCCTTGGCCCCATGCACCGTCATCACGCGAATTTCGTCCCGCGCACGATCCTGTTCGCGTTTCACGCTGATCTCACCAGCGGTAAGCCAATGCAGAAAACCGGTGATGGTGGGCGCTTCGCTCCGTTCGTAGGCGATGGCCTGCGCGGTCAATTCGTCAATCGCGTCCTCTGCTTCTGGCCCCAGACGGGCGATCAGCTTCTTGCGCCCCTCCAGCCCGGTCAGAATGAGGTCGATCATCTCATAGGGGCGGTCAAACGCGGCGGCGCGCACGCGGTGGAGGGCCGCAATCACTTCGTGATGCTGCGAATGATCCCGCAACTGCGCCCATAAAAGCCGGTCGCCCCGGGGATAGGCCAGACGAAACAGATCATCCTCGCTCAACCCAAAGAGCGGAGAGCGCAGCGCCTCCGCCAGCGACAGGTCATCCTGCTCCGTCACCGCGAACCGCATTAGCGACAGGATGTCCTTCACCGCCAACTCATCGGTCAGCATCAGCACATCCGCACCCGCAACAGGCAGGTCCAGCGCCTTGAGGTTGCGCAACAGGGGATGAAACAGCTTGGTTCGTTTGCGCACGAGGATCAGGATATCGCCGGGGGTGACGGGGCGGGTGCCCTCGGTCGTCACAAGCGGTGTGCCGATCAACTCCTTGATCTGTGCGGCGGTCTGCTGCGCGATGATGAGGTTCGGATCTTCGGGCGAGTCCGCATCAACCGGCTCATACCATTTCGGCTGCTCGGGCTTTTCCGGTTTGGTCACATAGGGCCACAGCTCCACCCGCCCGGGCAGAGTTTCGTGAAACGCGCGGTGCCGCCAATCCTCGCTGCGGGCCGGATCCAGTCCCGCGCGGCCCGGTGCTGCCCCGAGCATTTCATCAACGACACGCAGGATCGGTGCTGCGGAGCGGAACGAATAGGCCAGCCCAACCCGATTGAGCGCGGAGCCCGCTTGATCCAGCGCCGTATCGAAATGATCCCGCATATCGTTGAACGCCTGGGGGGCAGCCCCCTGAAACGAATAGATCGACTGTTTCTCATCGCCAACAACGAACAGGGTGCGCGGGCTGTCCTGCATATGGGTGCCATCAAAGAACGCATCCGCAATCGCGCGGATCACGTCCCATTGCGGCGGGGCGGTGTCCTGCGCCTCATCGACAAGGATATGCCGGATGCGCCCATCAAGCCGGTAAAGCACCCATTGCGCGACCGCAGGATCAGCCATCAACGTGCGGGTTTTCTCGATCAGATCAGTGAAATCGAGCACCCCTTCGGCAGATTTTCGGGCCTCGAATGCAGCTAGGAACCGGGACGCGAAATCATGCAGGATGCGCGCCCGCTCCACCGTGGCAAGGGCCAGCCGTTTCGGCCGCGCCGCCTCGACCCGCAGCATCAGTTTTTCGAGATGGTCCATGACGGCGGGGTCGTGTGCCTCCCAAATCGCCTTTGTGGGCAGTGCCCGAATTTTCGCACTATAGGGCGATGCGGCCGTCGCCCCTGTCAGGAGCAATTTTTCAAGCGCGGCAATCTGTGTTTGCCGGTCCTCAAGACCGGCGATATGCGCGAACGTCTCCGCCGTGGCCCAGTCGGTTTTCTTGGTGCTGGCCTCCAGCACGGGGATCAGCCCGGTCAGCATCTCCATATCGTCGGGCAGGATGGTCGTGTTCAACACACCCTCCAGCGTTTCGTTCGAGCCAAGGCCCAAATGCGCCCGCAACCGTGTCTCATCAAACGGCGCGGACAAGGCTGTGCGCATCCCCTCAATCGCCTTGAGCAAATCCTCCGGGTCGGACCCGCCGGTTTCCACGGCAAGGGCGCGGGTCACCTGAGCGGCGTCCACTGTCATCTGGTTCAACAGGTCCAGCCGCAATTCGGTGGACCGGCGGTCATCCAGCTCCCGAAAGCCGGGGCTGACGCCAGCCTCCAACGGGAATTGCCGCAGGATCGCGGCGCAAAACGCGTGGATCGTCTGGATTTTCAGGCCACCCGGCGCCTCAAGTGCCGCCGCAAACAGGCGGCGGGCGGCGTTTAATTGCTCGGTAGGCAGATCGGCGCCTTCGCCCAATTGGGCAAGCGCCTTGCGCAGGGCTGCGTCCTCCATCATCGCCCATGCGCCCAGCCCTGCGAACAGGCGGTTCTGCATCTCCGCCGCGGCGGCCTTGGTATAGGTGAGGCACAGGATCTGTTCTGGTCGGACACCGCGCAACAACAATCGCGCCACCCGGTCAGTCAGCACCCGCGTCTTGCCCGACCCGGCATTGGCCGTCACCCAAGTCGAGGCCGCAGGATCAGCGGCGCGGTTTTGGGTGCGTGTGGCGTCGTTCAGCTGGGTCATCGGCCAACAGCCTCCGGAGACACGGTATCGCCATCGCTCCATTCGCCAAAGCGCGACAGGTGATCATAGTCGCTCTCATACTGGATGAATTGGGGTCGGATGCGCGCGGGCCATGTGCTGCTATCGCCATCATAAGCGGCGATCAGCTTCGCTAGGCCCGCCCAGACGGCCTGCACGGTTTCAGGGTCCACCGCCAGACTGCGCTCGGGAAGCTGACCCTTCTCCACATCATATTTCAGCCCCTTGATATGAAGCGCGCGCACGTCGCTGCCCCCCACCCCCCGGAAACCGGTCCCGGCGGCAATCGCGGCTTCCAGCGGGAGTTGTTTGTTGAACACCTCGATCTGTTTCTTGCTTGGCGGATCGCTCGCCTTGTAATCCAGAATGCGCAGCGTGCCGTCCTCCATCAGGTCGATCCGGTCTGCCTTGGCCGTGAGGGTGAACGCGGGCGTGGTCATTCTGCGCTCACCCCGGCATTCCAGCGCGATCGGCCTGCCGGTTTCGATCAATATCTGCTCCTGCTTGAGGATTTCCTCGCGCGCCGCCGCGATGCGGCTTTCCCACAAGAGGCGCAGCGCCGGGGTGGGCGCGCGGGCGGTCAGCACATCCTGCACGATGGCGTCAAATCGCGCTCCTGCGTCCTCGGGCCAGCCCGCTTTCAGATGGGTGCTGAACTGCTCCATGATGTCATGAAGCGCCATGCCCCGGTCCCGCGCGTCGGGCAATTCCCCCACCGGATCGCGTTTGCGCAAGCGCAGCACATGGCGCGCATAAATCGCATAGGGATCGCGGATCAGCGTCTCGATCTGCGTGACAGACAGCGTGGGCGGGCGCACCCCCACCGGGGGCCGGGGCGCGGGGCGGCGCGCGCGGGGGGTGCGCTCATCGGGTGTTTCAAGCTGCTTGGCCTGCGCGATCAGCATGGCCCCGCGCGCCGCCATCGCGTCAAACGCCGCAGTGCCCTCTGGCCCTAGCCCTTTGATAAGGTTGGTGAGCCGGTTGAGCCAGCGGCTTGGCACCGTCGGGGTGCCATCGACCTTGGCCGCGCGCGACAGGATCACTTGCCCCGCAGAGGCCGCGTTCTGGAAATCATGCGCGGACAGGCCCACGCGCCGCTCTGGCGGGGTCAGGCCGATCTGTTTGCGCATCGCCCGGTTCACCCACGGGTCCGGCCCCGGCAGGCTGGGCCATGTGCCATCGTTCAACCCACCAAGGATCACCAGATCCGCCGATTGCGTACGCGCCTCCAAGGTGCCAAGGATACTCACCCCGCGATAGGGGCGATATCCTTCAGCGCGAACCGGCGTGCCAGCCAATTCCTGCGCCACGAGCGCGCGATATTCTGACAGCGTGAGCGGCGCTGCGGCATCCGCGGCAGCGGTCAGCCTGTCGAACAGTTTGCGCGCCTCGGCCCCGGCCTCTTTCTCCCAGAGGGGCAGCGTGCTTCCCTGCCCTTTCGACACGGCCTCCGCCACCGCGCGATGTGCGGCGATGTAATCGGCCAGCGGGGCGTCCCCGTTGAGGCGCAAGGGCCTGAGCGTGTCCTCGATCTGCCGCAACCACGCGTGGCTGTCCTCATCCGGCTCCAACCGGGCAAGGGGCAGCGCACAGAGCCGCTCCCAATCCACAGGTGCGGCGAGACCCGGCAGATAGCGCCGTGCTGCGACCTCCAGATGCGCGAGATGCGCCTTGCGCGCCTCCCCGTCGCCACCTGCCAGCGGATGCTGCAACAAGGCGAGCAGCCCGACCGGGCTTGGCCCTTGCCCCATCGCATCCATCACCAAACGCAGGAAGATACCGGGCGGCGTGAGGTTGAGCGGGCGGCCCGCGCTGTCATCGGGCAACACGCCCCAGCGGCCAAGCGCCGTTGACACGCGGCGAGACAAATCCCTGTCTGGTGTGACCAGCGCCACCGTTTGCCCGGCCGCGATCGCGCCGCGCATGGCCAATGCGATGGCCTGTGCTTCCTCTCGTGGGGTGGCGGCGGTCAGGAGCGTGACGCCCTCGGTCGCCGCTGGCAATTCGGCGCGTTGGGCTGGCCCCTCCAGCCGCCATTGATCCGTGACCGGCGCAGGCCGGAGCGCGAGGGAGAGAAGCCGCCCCCGCGCGCCCGGCCCCGCGCCCCGATCAGACCAAGGCGCGACATCGGATGGCGTCATGCCAAGCCCACGCAGGAGTTTCGCCAGACCGTGCTGCGGGTGATCGGCAAAATCATCCTCCGCCAGATCGGCCCACATCGCGGCGGGCAGGTCGTGGTCCAGACCAGGCAGCACGATGGCCCCCTGCGGCAGGGTCGCAATTTCTGTCAGCAGCGCGCGTGTCGGCCCGCGCGACCCGGTGGAGCCGGCAGCGATGATCGGATGGTGCGGCGGGGCCGCCCGCCACGCGGCCACCTGCCCCTCCACCGAAAGACGCTGCCGCGCACCGGGATCAAGCGCGCCGTCCTCCAGCGCGGCGAGTGCAGCGGGCCAATGCTGCGCCAAAATCTCCACGAATTGCGCACCGACCGCCCAATGCGCCGCAAAGGCACCAAGGTCAATGTCACGCAGGGCCTGTGCGGGGATATCGGCTTCCTGCAATTCGTCCAGCAGGTCGGCAAGGCTGGCCGCAAGATCAAACACCGCCGCGCGTGGCGCGAGCGTCGGCGTGCGCGCCTGCAATTCCGCCACCAGCCGGGCAATATGGAGCCGCCGCCGCAGCCCATCCACCGCCGGGGGCAGATGAAACGCGTCAAGGTCGGTCACGGTCCGCATCTGCGGCATGAGGCCCAGCGCCGGGCGCGCCGCCGCCAGCCGATCCTGCACGCGGCGCAGGGCGCGTGCCGTGTTGAGCATGACCGACACCCGCGCCCGGTCCTCTGGGGCCAGATGGATGAGGCGTGCGGCCAGTCCGTCCGCGAAATGCGCTCCGAAATCGGCGCCCAACGGGATGAAGAAAACGCGCGGTTCGTCCTGCGGCTCAAACATCCACGATCCCCTCCGCCAGCGTCAGCCCTTCGGCACTGCCCGCATCGACCCATGGCCCTGCGTGCGCCACCCCGAACAGGTTTCCGTCGGTCAGCATGTCATTCCACACCAGATTGAGCGAAAAGGCCCGCTCGGGGATATTTTGCAGGCGGTCCGTGTGCATGATCTGGCACCCGGTATAGACATAGGGTGCCTCTGCCGCGTCGCCCCTGCGGCTCAGTCGCCCGGCGGTGTCCATGAAGAAATCCCCCGGCCCGGCATGGCCCCGCGCGTCCTCCCGCCGTGTCAGCAACAAAAGCGCCCCCATATCGCCCGCGCGCCATGTGGTGAGGAGCGTGGCCAGCGGATCGGCCCGTACTGGAAACACCGCATCGGCGTTGAGCGTCATCACTGGCCCCACCCCCAGCAGCGGCAATGCGGCCCTGAGGCCGCCGCCGGTCTCCAGTATCTCCGGCTCATGGCTCAGCGTGACGTCCTGCGCCGTGGCCAGATGCTCCGCAATCTGATCCGCATGGTAATGGGTGTTGACCACAATCGGCGCGGCCCCGGCCTGTCGCGCCCGATCCAGCGTCAGATCAAGCAGCGTCCGCCCGCGCACCTTGAGCAAGGGTTTCGGCGTCGCGCGGGTCAAGGCTCCCATCCGTGTGCCAAACCCCGCGGCAAAGATCATCGCGGCAGGCGCGTTCATGCGCGGTCCTTTGGCGCGGGCACATATCGCCCAAACCAGTCCTTCAACGGCGCAAGCACCGGATGGGACAGATCATGCTGCACATGCGCCCAGACGCGCGGCAAAAGGGCGAGGTAATGAGGCTTGCCATCCCGCTCTGACAGGCGCGCGAAAATGCCAAGGATCTTGATATTCCGCTGCGCACCAAGCCGCGCGTAATCGGCGCGGAACTGCGCGTCATCCTGACCCGTCGCAGCGATGTAGCGGGCCAGCATGTCCTCCTGCAAGGCAGGGGTGGTGTCACGCCGGGCATCCTCCAGAAGGGAGACAAGGTCATAGGCCCGATGCCCGATCAGCGCATCCTGATAGTCCAGCAGGCCAACGCGGGCATGGCCCTCCCGGTCTGGCAACCACAGGAGGTTTTCCGCGTGAAAATCCCGCAAGACGAGCACATCGCGCCGGTCCACGGGTGCAAAAAGCTCCGCGCACAGCGCCTCGAAGTCCGCGCGGGCGGCAGCGCTCGCCGGGGCTCCCTGAAGCGGCAAATACCAGTCGAGCAGCAGGCGCAGCTCAATCATCATCGTCTCTAGGTCATAGGGCGGAGCCGCGACCAGATCAGGCGTCGCGTGCAGATCAGCGAGCAGGTCCACCGCCGCTGCGTAGAGCGTATGCTCCAATTCCGGCGCGCCCTCCAACACGCGGGCATAGATCGCGTCCCCCAAATCTTCGAGCAGGATCAGCCCCGCCGCCTCATCCGCTGCCAGAACCTTCGGCGCGCCGTAGCCCGCTTGCGCAAGGGCTGCGGAGAGTTTCAGGAATGGCCCCGGTGCGGTGGCGATATAGGGCGGCGCGGGCGGCGGCGGCGGGTCATAGGGCGCATCCATCAGGACCGCGCGCTGGCTCTCCCGGCTCAGGCGTTCATACCGGCGGTTGGACGCGTCCCCGGCCAGCGGGCGGCGCGCGGCCATGCCCCAACCAGCCTGATCCAGAAAGCGGGTGATGAGGGCGTCGCGGGTCATTCTGGTTGGCTTTCATGTGAGGTCAGAGTGGCCGCCATACGCTCCCATCCGCCGCCGGTCAGGTGGATGCGGGCGATGCGGCTTTCGCCCGTGGCGTCCTGCACTGGCGTGAGGGCCACATGCATGGCGCGCGACGGGGTAAGGGGCCCGAGCCGCCCGGGCCATTCGATCAGACAGATCGCCTCTGACATCGCATCCATCAGGCCCAGCTCTTCCAATTCCGAAAGATCCGCGACGCGGTAGAGGTCAAGATGCCAGATTTCGCATGTGCTTTCATAGACTTGGACGAGCGTGAAGGTGGGCGAAGGCACCTCTTCCGTCGGGCTGGTCACGGCCCGGATGAAGGCGCGCGCGAAATGGGATTTTCCCGCCCCGACCGGGCCATCGAGCAGGATCACATCGCCCGTGGATGCGACCCCCGCCGCGGCTTGGGCAAGTGCGGTTGTCGCGGCCTCATCCGGCAGCGACAGGGTGATCAGCGCGGCCTGATCCGGGGAAAGGGGTGTTTGGTCCTGCATGGTGGCGGCAGCGTACTGCGCGGCGACGGGGCCATGCAACCGCTCCTGCGCCTAGTCGTTCAATGCGCGGGGTTCGGGTCGCGCCATGACCTCGGCGCGGGTCAGTGGCAGGCGCACGCGGATGCGCCCATTGGTCCCGGCGATGGCGGGGGTCATCTCGATCATGCCGTTCACGTCGCGCACGAACCGGTTGAGGATAGTTTCCGACACGCCGGGCGCCTCGTCTGATCCGACAGGGCCGATCAGGCCGGTGAAGCTCAGGCCCAAAACGCCATCCGCGACCATGATATCCAGCGTCAGGGTCGCCCCGGCGGTGCTGCGGGCGAGCGCGGTCAGCGTCAGGTTCGCTGCAATCGCGCGCAGTTGCACGGGCTGCGCGACTTGGATGTCGCCGGTTGGAATGTCCTTGATCATCAGCGTGACATCCGCCCCGGCGCTGAGCGCCAGCGCGTCATCCGCGATCCGTTTCAGCACGGGGGCCACCGCGCGCTGGGCTGGCGGTGATTTGCGCAAGGACAGGGGAGCGGCGTTGCGCTCCGTCAGGCAGACCATCGTGCCGCCCTCGGGCAGTGGGGCAAGGTCGAGCCGCGCAATCGCGCCGGAATGGGTGACGATATTGTCGTGCCGTGGGGCGCGGTCCGCGACACCATCCGTGGCAAAGCGGACCATGCGGTCCCATGCCGGGGCAGAGCCGAACCGGGTCGCCCAAACCTTCGCGCTGGTATGCACGCCCATGGGCGGGGCATCGGCGTCCTCGGCAAAGGTGCTCATCACCTGCATGCCGCTTGCGTCGAAAATCGCGATCTGTGCGGGCATCCGTTCCAGCGCGGTTTCGCGCATCGCGAGCGCGCCGCTATATTTCTGCTCAAGCCCGATCGCTGTGGTGATGTCCTCGAACAGGAACGCCAGCGCGCCCTGCGGATGGGGTCGGCCCGTGACCCGCAATGCTTGCCCGTTGGGAAGGTGCCATATCTCGCAATAACGCTCCTCCTCCGCGGCCCGCTCCATGGAGGTGAACTGCTCCCGCCAGCCTTTGAAATCGGTCTGTTCGGGAATGATCCGGCGCTCTCGCAACTGATCGAGAAATGCGCGCAGCGTTGGCCTGCCGGCCAGCCACGCGGGCTCTAGCCCGATATGATCGGACAGGGCCGGGTTAAACAGGCCAAGCGTCCGGTCCGCATCGAAAATCGCGAGCCCGATGGGCAGATGGGCGAAGGTCTCCGTCAGGGTTTCCAAAAACCGCGATAGCGCCTGTTCAGCCCGCATCACGTCATTCATAGAGCGCGCGACAAACAGCGCACCGTCGCCCCGATCAGGATGGGCCGTCACCTCATACCATGTCGGCTCATGGGAGGGATGCTGGGTCAGGGTGATGCGCGTTGGCGGATCGCCCGGCGTGATCGCCTTTTCCTTGAGGGCCGTTTGCAGATCGGCAATGAGCGACAGACGGTCCGCACGCTCCGCCGTGTTTGTCCATGTTTGCGTGCCTTTCTCATCCATCCGCCATGCGAGCACCGGCACCGCTTCAACCGCCTCAGACAGCGCGCGGCTGGCGCGGCTGTCATCGGCGATCCGACGCGCCAGCGCCTCCTCCCGCCGGACGCGGGCGGTCACATCGCGCACGCTCAACACCGCGCGTAGGCCAGACAGGTTGCCATCGAACCGCATCACATGCCCAGCGCGCGAGGCGGACTCCACGCTGAAAGCAACACCATCCGTCACCAGCCTTTGCAGGGCGGAAAACAGCGGCTCCGGCTCCTCAAGGTCGAACACGGCAACACATTCAACCACGTCCATCTGCGGCATCAGAGACAGCGCCATCGCCGCATCATTCGCGCTGCCAATCCGGGTGCCATCAAACACAACTGTTGCAAAGGGGGAGAGGACAGGCAGGTCAGGCATGGGGTGGAGTGCTGCGCGCGGACGGGCAAAGGCCAACATCGTAACAGCCAGCAGCGTCACTCCCGCCGCAACAGAAACAGCACCGATATGATCCGCGACAAAGACGGGGGCGGACGATAAATGGTCGAAGAGCATTTTATTATCCTTCCATGACCAGTCATGGCCATGAAATATAATTACGCCTCAAACATTAACTGACAGTTAACACTCAGATTTCAAAGTAAAACTCTTTACGATGATACCCGTGGATTCAGCCCCAATGGCCCCCGCGCCTGACCGGAGCTGGCCTCAATCGTGGCGCGCCGCCAGACCCCTTCGACCAGCGCGCCGGAGGGCCGGGCATATTCGGCGGCGACCGTGCTGGGGCGTTTGCGCGCGCCGCTGCTGGCATTCGTGAAGGTAAGGGACGCGCCGCTCCGCTCCAGCAATGTCTTGGCAATAAAAAGGCCCAAGCCCATGCCCTCATATCCGGGCCGTCGCGGATCGGCGCCCCGCGCACCGCGCCGCCGCACGAACGGATCCCCGATCCGCCCGATCATATCCGCCGGATAGCCCGGACCATCATCCCCCACCGCGATCCGAATGGCGGTTTCGTCCCAATCCACGTCGATCCAGACGGTCGTTTCGGCGAAATCCACCGCGTTTTGAATGAGGTTGCGCAACCCATGAAGCAATTCAGGCTTGCGAACGACAACAGGCTGATCTGGCACGTCGCTCAAATCAGTGCTGCCATCCACGCGCAGGATCAGGCGCTTGCCCCGGTCGGCATGGGGTTCGGCGGCTTCTTCCACCATCGCGGACACTGGCGCATAGCGCAGATGCGTGTCCTCTTTCCCGGCACGGCCCATATCCTTGAGGATTTCGCGGCACCGGTCGGTCTGCTCCCGGATAAGGGCGATGTCCTCGCGCACATGGTCGGGCACATCGAGGGTTGAGATATCATCCTCCAGTTCCGCCGCCGTCAGCTTGATCGTGGCAAGAGGGGTGCCAAGCTCATGGGCCGCCGCCGCCACCACACCACCCAGCGCGGAGAGCCGCTGCTCCCGCGCCAGCGCCATCTGCGTTGCCAACAGCGCCTGGTTCATCGAGAAAGTCTCGACCGTCACACGCCGCGCATACATCCCCAGAAAAATGGCGGAGATCAGCACCGCACACCACATCCCCAGCATATAGATGCTCGGCAACATCAAGACCGTCCCGTCCTTGAACACCAGAGGCTGGAACCAGATCGTCAGCAGCGTCGTCAGCATCACCGCCACCAGCCCCAGCCCGACCGTCGCGCGCAGCGTCAGAGCGGTCGCGGAAATCACCACGGGCGCAATGATCAGCATCACGAAGGGATTGGTGATCCCCCCCGTCAGGAACAACAGCGCACCGAGTTGCATCAGATCGAACAGCAGCATCAGCGTGGTCGCGTTTTCACTCAGCCGTCGGGTATCGGGCAGGATCAACTGTGCCACGATGTTGAAACTGACCGACAGCAGAATGACGAACAGCACATGGTCGAGCCGCAGGGCAATGTCGAACAGGTAGTATGCCAACAACACCGCCGTGATCTGCCCCACCGCCGCCAGCCAGCGCAGCGTCAGCAAGGTGCCGAGCCGCACCCAATCGCTGCGCGCATCCTTGGCAAACAGGGTCTGCCGGTCGGTGTTGGGCGGGACGATGTCGGTCATGCGCCCTCGGCCCGCGACAACCCTTCAAGCACCAGCGTCGCCGTCGATTGGCTGCACGCCATCGGCAGGTCATAGACGGTGGCGAGCCGGGTCAGCGCCTTGACATCAACGTCATGCGGCATGGGCGAGAGCGGATCGGTGAAAAAGATCAACGCATCCAGCGCCCCCTCCGCGATCATCGCGCCGATCTGCTGATCCCCGCCCAGCGGCCCGCTTTTCAGACGACGGATGGACAGGTCCGGCAGCGCGTCCTGCAAGCGCCCACCGGTCGTGCCGGTGGCCACGATCTGCGCATCACGCAACAGCGGCTCATGATGGCGCGCCCAGGCCACAAGGTCATCTTTCCGTTGGTCATGGGCAACTAGGGCGAGCCGCAGGGTCTGGTCTGTCATGAGGGATCATCTCCGAATTTGACGCGCACTATACCAGCCGCACCCCGCACGAAAAGACCCGCCCCGATGGAAACCGGGGCGGGCCTGAAAAACCATGAATGGCTGTTACTGGGAGAAGGTCGCGAGGAACGCGGCCATGTCCTCCGCGCCATTGCGCATCCGATAGGACATGCGCGACCGTGCGTTGTTGTCCCCGGTGAATTCCCGCAGGAACCCGGTCGGATCTTCCAGATAGGCCACAATGTTGGTCTCATCCCAGACGAGCCCCTGCTCCCCTGCCGCAACAAGGTCCGGGCCATAGCGGAAATCTTCGACCGTGCCGGCCTGACGACCGATCACACCGTAAAGGTTCGGGCCTTGACGCCCGGCGCGACCTGCGAGGGTTTCACCCGCCTCGTTTTGCACCACATGGCAGGACTGGCACTGGCGAAACTGCGCCTCGCCTTCCGCCGCGTCGCCCATCGCAAACGCCTGGCCCGTGCTCATCAGCGCCATTGCGCCCGCGATCATCCCCATTTTCGTAAAGGTCATCTTGTACTCCCTTGGTCGTCCAGCGGGACATGCCCCCGCAATTTTGTTGCCGCCTCATAGGTAGGGCAAGGATGCGCGATGTCTAATCCACAATGCAAGAAAGTAAAACGAAAGGGGCGCGCCGCTCATCCTGGCACGCCCCCCCCGTTTCTTTTTTCCCCAAATACCTCCCGCCGGAGGCAGCGGCGCGCAGCGACGCTTCAGGCCACGGCGCGCGCCAGCGCACATTGCGACCACAGCGTGCCAAGGGCGGCGACGAGGTAGTCGATATCGGCTTCGGTGTGCAGCGGCGTCGGGGTGAAGCGCAACCGCTCCGTCCCTTTGGGCACGGTGGGATAGTTGATGGGCTGCACATAGATGCCGAAATCCTGCATCAGGATATCGCTGATCTGTTTGCATTTGACCGGGTCTTTCACCATCACCGGCACGATATGGGATGGGTTCGGCAGATGCGGAATGCCCGCCGCATCGAGCTTCGCGCGCAATTGCGCGACCCGCTCCCGCTGAAGCATCCGCTCGCTATCCGACTGCTTAAGATGCTTGATCGACGCGGTGGCCCCTGCCGCGACCGCAGGCGGGATCGCGGTGGTAAAGATAAAGCCGGACGCGAACGACCGGACGAAATCAATCAAGTTGCGCGATCCGGTGATATAGCCCCCCATCACGCCATAGGCTTTGCCAAGCGTACCTTCGATCAGGGTGATACGGTCCATCAGCCCCTCTTGCTCCGCGATGCCAGCGCCGCGCGGACCGTACAGGCCCACGGCGTGGACTTCATCAAGGTAGGTCATCGCGCCATGCTTTTCCGCGACCTCGACGATTTCGCGGATCGGGGCGATGTCACCGTCCATGGAATAGACGCTCTCAAAGGCCACGATCTTGGTCGCGTTGGCGGGCAGGTCGCTGAGCACGCGGTCCAGATCCTCAGGGTCGTTATGCTTCCAGATCGCCTTGGGGCATTTCGCGTGACGCATCCCTTCGATCATGGAGGCATGGTTGAGTGCATCCGACACGATCACCGCGTTGGGCAGGCGCGCGCCAAGCGTCGAAAGGCTTGCCCAGTTCGACACATATCCAGAAGTAAAGATAAGGGCCGCGTCCTTGCCATGCAGATCGGCAAGCTCTTCTTCCAGTTTCACATGATAGTGGTTGGTGCCGGAAATGTTCCGCGTGCCACCCGCACCCGCGCCGCATTTGTCGAGCGTCTCGTGCATCGCATTGAGGACGTCCTGATGCTGGCCCATGCCAAGGTAATCGTTGGAGCACCACACGGTCACGTCACGCTTTGCGCCATCGCCGTGGTTCTTTGCCTTTGGAAAGCCGCCGCAATGCCGTTCAAGATGGGCAAACACCCGGTAGTTGCCCTCATTGCGCAGCGTATCCAACTGCTCGGCAAACAACTTTTCAAAGTCCATCGCGATCGTCCTTCTTATCGTACCTAGCCTTGTGGCGTCAGGTCTTGTCGGGCCTTGGGGCCTCTGGGTTTTCTTTCCGTAATCAGCCACCGCCACAGTGCCGCATCGGGCAGGCGGATGACCATAAACCAGTGCTCTATGAGCGCCAGTGCCGTCAGTGTCGCAAGTAACACGAATCCCGTACTCGCAATTTGATCTGCGTCATGCGCAAGCGCACGTTCGACAAAACACCCCACAGCGAAGGTAAGTAGGCTGACACTCACCGGAAAAAACCGGTTCATGGTTGCGACATTAAAGTAGCTCTCTAGGTGTTTGATCGGGGCAGGCAGAAACTCGACATTGATGTTGGGCACACCCAAAAACAGGTTCAGCTTGGCCGAGATGCGGGCGAAAAACAGCACCGCGAATGTGTAAAGCCCGACCGAATTTTCCGCAGGCCCGCTCAGGATGATGAGCGTCGCCATGGCCAGCACAAGGGCCGTCTCATGATGGGAGATGGCGCGCAGGGCGCGGCCGAACCGCTCAAACCACCCTGCCCCTTCTGGGCAGGGGCGGCGATCTGGGCCAGTGATCACCCCCGTCAGAAACGCCATTTCAATCCATCCCCACACCCCAAGCGCGGAGACAAATCCGATATAGACATGGGTGAGGTCCGACACCCGGCCGGACCACACAACGCCAAACACTGCGAGAGCAAGCAGTGGCACTGAGAACACCACCAGCCCCTGATACCCGTCCTTGATCCGTCCCGCGCGGTTGACCGCAAACAGGATGATCCCGGTGGAAAACCACCACAGGAACAGGGTTATCAGGATGGCTGACAGCATATCAGTAGCTCGGCTCAAGTCGCGACAGCGCGGGGATCTGGTTTTTCTTCGACGGGATCGTGTAGAGGCTGACAAACACCATCGCCGCACGCGCCATATGATACCGCTTGGCCATGCCGGAGCCGCGCTTTTCAGCCGCTTCTGCCGCGAACATATGATCGCGCAGGCTCACAAGACCCTTTTTCCAGCGCGGATGCTCCAGATCCAATTCGATGGGGAAACACTGCTTGGAAATCTCGGAGGTCTTTTTCAGGACCTCATGGTCATACCAATCAATGTCGATCCCCAGCGCCTTGTGGAACGCGGGCCGTGCGTGATCGCGCACATACATGGTGGAGAACACCGCCACGAGGAAGAACTTGATCCACAGCTTGTTATGCCCTGAGAGCAGTTTTGGGTCGGCCCGCATCAAAAGGCTGAACGCCTCCCCATGGCGAAACTCGTCATTGCACCATTCCTCAAACCATTTGAAAATCGGGTGGATGCGGTTTTCCGGGTGCTGCTCCAGATGGCGGAAGATCGTGATATAGCGGGCATAGCCGATCTTTTCGGACAGATACGTCGCATAGAAGATGAACTTCGGCTTGAAATAGGTGTATTTCTTCGCCTTCGTCAGGAAGCCGAGGTTCACGGCCACATCGGCCTCCCGCAGGGCATCATTGATGAAGCCCGCGTGCCGCGCCTCATCCCGCGCCATGAGGGCAAAGAGGGTTTTCACGTCCTCATTCGTGCCGCGCCGTTTCATTTCCTTGTAAAGCACACAGCCGGAGAATTCCGCCGTCAGGGAGGACACGAGGAAATCCATCAGCTCTTTCTTCAGTTCCGGTTCCATCGCGTCGAAATCCGGCGTGTCCCAGGTTTCGTTCTTTTTGAAATGGCCCTTGTTCGGGTCGGATTTC
Organism: Rubricella aquisinus; assembly: GCF_014199445.1. Taxonomy (GTDB): domain Bacteria; phylum Pseudomonadota; class Alphaproteobacteria; order Rhodobacterales; family Rhodobacteraceae; genus Rubricella; species Rubricella aquisinus. The sequence goes on from NZ_JACIJS010000001.1 coordinate 52,939, forward strand.
AGCTCCGCGATCAGCGCGTCCCATTCCTCCTGCACCGGAGAGACGTCGATGGCATCCAGCGCCTCGAAATCCGTGGTGTAGAAGCGCGGGTTCAAGAGCGTCGTTTCCGTCGCCATGCGCTGCGTGTCTTCCTGTGTCAGATCACGCTCAAGCTCTTCGGGGGTGATGTCTGCCTGCACGTTCATAGCCGTACCTCCTCAGAAAAGCTGAATTCGCAAAGCTCCATGAATTCCAGATCGCCAGTAAGGCGGGTCCATGCGCGCTCAATCGCACCGGCGCGGGTGATGGTCGCCTCACGCTTTTCGATGACGACCTCGCCATAGCCCGCAAGGACCGGCTTTCCATGCACCAGCACTTCGTCGCCCGGATGCACGACCGAGCCGTCATCAAAGCGCACATGGGCGTGCAGGCTTTCAAACGTATGTGAGACTTCAACGGTGCATGGCACCTTCTCCGTCCGTTTTTGGAATAGTGACATTGGGTGCTCCCTCCCTGTCATGGTTTCAGTTTGACGCGGATGCGTCGTCGATCAGGGCGGCAAACGCCCGGTAATTCGTCTCGCCAAAGCCCCAAAGCTCCATCGCCCAGTCGCTTTCAGGATCAATCAGGCTTAGGCGGCCATCATCCCAGCGGACAAGGCGCACGGGCGCATCGGGGGCGATGCCCTGATGCAGGCTGCGGTCATATTGCAGCGCGCGGCGCACACCGCCGACAAAGCCGCCCGAATTCTCGGCCAGATCGGCAATCAGCGCGCCGGTCTCCGCATCCGTGACCAGAACACCGCCTGCGGGGTTCGGCCCGATCACAATGAGCCGCTCCACCGCGACATTGGCGACGGGGGGTTGGGCTGCGGGCTCCATCCCGGTCACGCGCGCAAAGGTGACAAGCGCCAGAACACCCAGCACAAGTGCAAGCATCGCGCGCACCAGCGCGCGCGGGATTTTTTCGCTCTGGGGTTGGGTCTGTGTGAGGTCAGCCATATCGCTCACTCCGCCGGAACGGGATGCGCGCCGGTGGCGTCATCCTGCGATTGCGGATCGACATGTCCCCGGCGCGGTTCCGGCAAAGGGCCAAGCTCGGCAAGGCGCGCTTTCGCCGCATCCCGCAGAATGGCACTCACGCCGTCGGCATCCTTCAGCCCGCGCAGCATCGGCACAGCCGGGTTCAGCTTCAAAGGCTGCGCATGGGGCCACAGCACCAGATAGCTCACCTTTGTGCTGCCCTTCATGCGCAGCGCGATATCGCCCGATCCGTCCTTGCGGCGACGCAGATCGGCACTCTCGATCCACTGAAACGGCAGGTTGAGCGTCAGGGTCAGCGCCACACCGATGCGCATCGCCACGCGCCGGTTGGTGATGGTGTAGACGGCGGCTTTCGCCGTCGCCCATGCCAGCCCGTAGAGGATCGCGCCCGTGATCGCCGCCAATCCGACGAACCACAAAGCAGAGCTTCCGGCGGCCGCGAACCCATGGCCAAGGTCCATCCGGTCCACAAACCGCCAAAGCCCGAGGATGAGGAAATACCCCACCACCCATTTCAACGCATAAACACGGGTGGCGATACGCCATGGATCGGGGCTGCCCTGCCAGAGGATCCGTTCCCCCTCTGGCGGTGTTTCCGGCAGGCCCCTGACGGGTTCAATCTCAAAATCGTCGTGATCCATGGTGCTCCCTCCGTGGTTCGGCTGCGTTTAGGCGATCGTCGGATCGGCGCGGTTCGCGGCGTAGAGTTTGCCACCGCAGTAGTAGGCGGAGATTTTCTCCTCCTCCAACTTGGTCACCACATCCGGTGCCTTGGTCGTGGGCACGCCCGCAAACAGGTCAGCAGTGAGCGAATGCACCTTGAGGCCCGCGCGGGTGATCCGGCTCAGATCCTTGGGGATCAGGCGGGTGCCTGCCTCGCCCAGATCAATCTCATAGTAGCGGATCATCTGCTCGGGCACGTCGACCCACATTTCCTTAACGGTGCCGACGGTTTTGCCGTCGCAGGCGATCACGTCGATGCCGCGCGGGTCTTTCTGCCCTGATGGCACGAAGAAGCCGTCGAGCTTGCCCATCGGCTGGATTTTCGCGTGGCCATGCGCGTCGATCTCCGGCTCATCGGCGCGATCCGCCCAAGAGGCCGGGCCAACGCCGTCCACCATCGGATCCCCGGTCGGATCAAACGGGGTGCCGGTGAAGCCAAAGGCCCGCTCCATCGCCACGGGGCGCTCGGGCTTGTCGTTGGGCACCGTCACATCCGCGCGGCCCTCGGGCATGCGGAACGTCTTGGGGCTTGGCAGCGGGAACGGCCCCTGATTGGCCGCCGGGCCATCCTCGGTCTCAAGCGGATAGCCTTCGCGCATGTTCTCCCGCTGGAGGTAGAACACGAGGCCCGCAAAGAACGCCCAGAACAGGTACAGTGTCACCTGCGCCAGATCGACAGTTCCAACAATTGTTCCGTAGTCCATGGTATGTCTCCTTGGTTGTGCTCAGGCCGGGAATTCGGCCAGCCCGAGTTTCGTCTTGTCTTTCGACAGATGAGAGGAACCGCGCCGGACGAGGGGTCCAAGCGCGATGAGAGTGATGAAAAGAAGGCCGATCTCGATATGGTAAACGACCTGATAGCCCAACGACGGATCAGCGAGCGCCTCGCCCAGCCGGCCCGATACGGCCAGCGATGACACGATATCCTTGACGATCCCGCCAAGCCCGACGCCAAGCCCCGTCGCCGTGGCCGACGCGGCACCCCATGCGCCCAGCGCGAGGCCCGCGCGATCCGCGTCGCGCGACAGCTCCATCGCGCAGGTCAGGGTCGCCACGGCAAACAGGCCGCCGCCAAATCCGATCAGGGTCGCACCAATGCCAAACACCGCAGCCGATCCCATGGGGGCCGCAAACACAACCGCTGAGAAGGCGAAAATGCCCGCAAGCAAGCCCAGCGCCGCGATGCGGATCGGGTCTGTCCCCCGGCCCAGCTTCCGCCCGGCATAAGCAAAGCCGATGAGCGCACCCGCAGCCCAGAAAGCCGTCAGGCGCGTCGTCTCCGACACGCTGAGGCCAAGGATTTCACCGCCATAAGGCTCCAGCAGGATATCCTGCATCGAAAAGCCAAGTGTGCCGAGCGCCACCGCGAACAAAAGCCGCCCCGCGCGCCCACCGCGCAACAGATCGGCCATCGCGTCCGAAAAACGCGGGCGCGGGGCGTCGCGTTCTTCCTTGCTCATGGGGCGCACGACTTCCTGTTTCCAGAGCGCCACGAGGTTGATCGCTATGGTCACGACCGCCGCACCCTGGATCACCCGGATGAGCGTCAGTTTCGAAAAGTCCGACAGCAGGAACCCAAAAGCGAGCGCCGACACGCCCATCCCTACCAACAGCATCACATAAAGGAAGGCCACGACACGTGGCCGCGTCTCATCATCCGCCAGATCGGAGGCCAGCGCCAATCCCGCCGTCTGGCTCATATGCAGGCCAAGGCCGGTCATCAGGAACGCGAGGGCTGCCAGAACATGCCCTGCCCACCATGGCCCGAGCGTCTGATCGCCCGACAGTACGATGATCGCAAACGGCATGATCGCCAGCCCGCCAAACTGCCAAAGCGAGCCGAACCACATATACGGCACCCGACGCCAGCCAATCGCAGAGCGGTGCGTGTCCGACCGGAAGCCAAGAAGCGCCCGGAACGGCGCGATCAGCACCGGCAGCGCGGCCATCACAGCAACGAGCGACGCCACCGTGCCAAGCTCGACAATCATCACCCGGTTGAGCGTGCCCATCAACAGCACCATCGCCATCCCGACCGACACCTGAAACAGCGACAGGCGGAACAGCTTGCCAAAGGGCAAGCCATCCGATGCGGCATCCGCAAACGGCAGGTACTTGATCCCGATGGAGGCAGCTTTGCTCACCGTGACACCTCCATCGCCTCGGAAAAGTAGAAACCGGACTTAATCCGCCCGTGGGAGCGCAGCGCCCAGTCGGTCATATCGCCCCGTGCGCCCAGCGCGCGACCCAGCCGTGCCTCGGACACCGGCCGAATATCGGGGGAGCGGTCAGAGCGGGGGAACAACGCGCCCGCCGCCAGCATCGCCGTCAGCGCCACGGTACGCGGTGCGACGGTAAAGACGATGGAATGCCGCGTCCGCGTGCCAAGCGTGGCCAAGGCATGGGCGATGTCATCCGCCCGGTAATGGATCAGACTGTCCATCGCGACCACATGGTCAAACGCGCCCAAATCCGCGCCAAGCATATCGCCCGCGCGATACTCAATCAGATGCGCGACCGCGTCGGGCGTGCGTGCCCGCGCGACCTCCAGCAAATTCGGCGCAATATCGACGGCGATCACTTCCGCGCCCCGGCGCGCGGCCTCAACGCTCAGCTGGCCCACGCCGCAACCCGCATCCAAGATACGCGCGCCCGTCAAATCATCCGGCAATTGTGCGAGCAACGTCGCGCGCATCCGGTCCCGCCCTGCGCGCACGGTTTCGCGGATCTTGCTGACCTTTTCGGTGGAGGTCAGCTGCTCCCACGCTTTCGCCGCTGTCCGGTCGAAATAGGTCTCAAGCTGCCCGCGTTTGGTTTGGAACGTCTCAGACATCAATCAAACCCCAGCAATTCAAAGATATCGCGGTCTTCCATCGGCGCAGGCGTGGAGGCGACAACACCGTTCCACAGCGTCTCCGCCAGCCGGATATATTCGGCCTGCACGGCGGCCACTTCATCATCGAGGTCCATCTCGAACAGGGTCCGCTTTTTCAGGCGGGAGCGGCGGATGGCATCGAGGTCTGGCAGATGCGCCAGCCGGTTGAAGCCCACTTCGCGGCAATAGCGGTCCACCTCATCGGTATCTTTCGAGCGGTTGGCCACGCAGCCCGCAAGCCGCACGTTGTAATTTTTTGACTTGGCTTGCACCGCCGCGATGATCCGGTTCATCGCGTAGATCGAGTCAAAATCATTGGCCGTGACGATCAGCGCGCGATCAGCGTGCTGCAAGGGTGCCGCAAACCCGCCGCAGACCACATCGCCGAGCACGTCGAAAATGACGACATCCGTGTCCTCAAGCATGTGATGCTGTTTCAACAGGCGCACGGTTTGACCAACGACATAACCGCCGCAGCCAGTACCAGCGGGGGGGCCACCGGCCTCCACACATTTCACACCATTATAGCCCTCATAGACGAAATCCTCGGGCCGCAATTCTTCCGCGTGAAAATCCACGTCCTTAAGCACGTCAATCACCGTCGGCATCAGGCATTTGGTGAGCGTGAACGTGCTGTCATGCTTTGGGTCACAGCCGATTTGCAGCACCCGCTTGCCCATTTTGGTGAACGCGACCGACAGGTTTGACGAGGTGGTCGATTTCCCGATCCCGCCCTTGCCGTAGACCGCAAATACCTTCGCGCCCTCAATCTTGAGGTCCGGCTCCTGATGCACTTGCACCGAGCCTTCGCCGTCCTGTCCGCGTAAATTCGGGGGGGATTTATCCAAGGCCATGTGTTCTCAAGCTCCCTATTCTGCCGCTGTCGGCATGAAGACGCCTTCAAGGCGATCTTCGAGTTCGTCTGCGCTGTCTTGCAGGGCCGCGAGCATATCTGCGTCCGGCTGCCAGTAATTCCGTTCGGAGGCCTCGATGAGGCGGGACGCCACGCGGCTTGCGGCCTGCGGGTTCAGCTCCGCCATGCGGCGGCGCATTTCCTCATCAAGGACGAAAGTCTCAGTCAGGCGTTTGTAGACCCATGGATCGACCTGCCCCGTGGTGGCGGACCAGCCCATCGTGTTGGTGACCTGCGCTTCGATCTGGCGCACGCCCTCATGACCATGGACCATCAGCGCCTCAAACCACTTGGGGTTCAGCGCGCGCGTGCGGGTTTCGAGCGCGACCTGTTCGGTCAGCGTGCGCACGGCGCCCTGCCCCTTGGTCTGATCGCCAATGAAAACGGGGGTCTCACCGCCGCCCTTGGCGCGCTTCACCGCACGGCCAATCCCGCCCAGCGTGTCGAAATAATGGTCCACCGTGGTGACGCCCAACTCAACGCTTTCAAGGTTTTGATAGGCCAGATCCACATCCGCGAGCATCGCTTTCAGCAGTGGCCGCGCGTCCTTTGCTTTGCCATCGACGCCATAGGCGAAGCCTTTGCGGTTCTCATATGCGTCGGCAAGCTCGTCCTCCTCGTCCCACGCGCCGCTATCGACGAGCACGTTGACATTGGAGCCATAAGCCCCTTCGGCATTGGAGAACACGCGCAGCGCGGCGGTGTCGAAATCGCTGCCATCGCGGCCCATGTATTTCAGCGTATGCGCGCGAATGGGGTTCAGCCATTCCGGCTCATCCGCCTGGGACGCGAGGTAGGCCGCCTCCGCCAGCATCTTGATCTGCAAGGGCAGCAGGTCGCGGAAAATACCCGACAGCGTCATCACCACATCCACGCGCGGGCGGCCCAATTCCTCGACCGGGATCAGTTCGGCACCTGCAAGGCGGCCATAGCCGTCAAAACGGGGTTGCGCCCCAATGAGCGCCAGCGCCTGCGCGATGGGGCCACCATCGGATTTGATGTTATCCGCACCCCACAGCACCATCGCCACGCTTTGCGGCGGCGGATTGCCGGCCTCCGCGTATTTGGCGAGCAGCCGTGCGGCCTGCTTCTTGCCATCCTCCAGCGCGAAGGCGGAGGGCATCCGGAACGGATCGAAGGCATGGATGTTCCGCCCCGTGGGCAGGATCGCGGGTGAGCGCAGCACATCGCCACCCGGCACGGGCCGGATGTAATGGCCACCCAATGCGCGCATCAGGCCGGGAAGCTCATGGTCCTCCCCGATCAGCATATCGGCAAGGGCGATATCATCCTCCACTGCCCCCTCGACGGAGCGCATGGCATCCAAGAGATCGGCCTTAGCCTGCCCTTCGGGCGGACGGCCAACGATGTGCAGGCCTGAGGGGATCAGGCTTTCCTCATATTCGGTGAGGCGTGCGCGCAGGGCGTCAATCTCCGCCCCCGGATCGGTCCAAAGCGGGTCTGCATGGGCGAGGTCCAACTCGGATGCCTGCGCCTGAATGACCTCCGCCAGATCGCCCGGCTCGTCATCGGATTTGCGCCAGCGGTCGATGCTGTCCTTGAGGTCCAAAAGGCCCTTATAAAGCCCTGCCTGCGTGACCGGCGGTGTCAGGTGGGTCACGATCGTCGCGTTCGAGCGGCGCTTGGCCAGCGTGCCCTCGGACGGGTTGTTCGCAGCATAAAGGTAGATGTTCGGCAAATCCCCGATCAGCCGGTCCGGCCAGCACTGCTCGGACATGCCCACCTGCTTGCCCGGCATGAATTCGAGCGCGCCATGCATCCCGAAATGCAGGACCGCATCGGCTGCGAACTCTTCACGCAGGTAGCGGTAGAAGGCGTTGAACGCGTGGGTCGGGGCAAAGCCCTTCTCGAACAGCAACCGCATCGGGTCGCCCTCATAACCGAAGGTCGGCTGCACGCCCACGAACACGTTGCCGTAGTGCTTACCCAGCACGAACACGTTGCGCCCATCGGCCTGCGCCTTGCCCGGTGCGGGGCCCCAGACGGCTTCGATATCGGTGAGGAACGGATCTTCGGATACGATCCGGTCCGCCGGGATCATCGCGGCGACATTCGCCTCTGTCCCAAGCTGCTTGGCGTTGCCATCAAGGATATCGGCGCGCAACGCATCAACACTGGCGGGCACATCGACGGTGTAGCCTTCGGATTTCATCCGGGTGAGCGTGTTAAACAGGCTCTCGAACACCGACAGATAGGCGGCGGTCCCGACCGCCCCCGCATTCGGTGGAAAGCCATAAAGGACAACGGCCACCTTACGCTGCGCTTCGCGCGAGCGGCGCAGTTTGGCCAGTTTGGTCGTGCGCGCGACAAGCTTTTCGATCCGCTCGGGGCATGGCGCCATCGCCTTATCGCCCGGTGCGGCCTTGCATTGGTAATGGCAGCCCTGACATGCCTCTGCACTCAGCCGCCCGCCAAACACGGTTGGCACCGTACCGCCGTCCAACTCAGGCAGGGCAACAAGTATCGTCGTCTCAATAGGGCTGAGCCCCCCGCCAGAGCCCCCCCATTGCTGGAGCGTCTGAAACTCAATCGCATGGGCAGAGATATAGGGCACATCCAGATCAGCGAGCACTTCCTCAGCCGCATCGCTGTCATTATAGGCCGGCCCACCGACAAGGCTGAACCCGGTCAGGGACACGCAGGCATCGACGATGGTTTTGCCATCGACCTTGAGGAATTTCTCAATCGCGGGGCGGCCATCAAGACCGCCTGCAAAGGTCGGGATCACCCGCACGCCCGCGGCCTCGAACTCGCGGATCACCCGATCATAATGGGCGGCATCATCGCTCAAAACATAGGAGCGCATCAGCAACAGACCGATGGTCGCGACCGGGTTTGCCGGGCTGGGAAGGCGCGATGCGTCCTCCGTGATCCGCTCCGGCAGGTCGGGGTGATAGACACCGCAATCGGGATAGACCACGGGCTCCGCCGGATCGAGTGCACCGCGATAGACCGCGCGCGCCCCGCTTGCATATTTGTCGATCAGGAAGCGCAGCATCGCCTCGACATTGTCGTCGGAGCCCGCGAGCCAATATTGCATCGTCAGGAAATAGGCGCGCAAATCTTGCGCCTTTCCGGGGATGAAGCGCAGGATTTTCGGCAGGCGGCGCAGGATCGCCATCTGCTTTTCGCCAGACGACGCAGAGGGTTTCTTGGACCCGCGCAATTTCTTCAAAAGGGCCGTCATGCCGTTATCCGGCTCGGCCATATCGAGTTTGCCCATCTTGGTCTGCTTGACGATCTCGGCGGCACTCACACAGCCAACAACCGCGTCAGCATGGGGGCGGCGGGCTTCGATCGCGGGCAGGATCGCCTTGATATGCTCGTCGATGAAGATGAGGTTGCAGACGATGATATTGGCATCCGCCACATCGGCCTTTGCTGCCTCAAGGGCGGCGGGGTTTTCGGCCCATTCCGCACTTGCATGGGCAGTGATCTTCAACCCCGGCATCGCCTCTTGCATCCGCTCCTGCGCACGGGTCACCGGGCCGGTTGCATGCGCATCCAGCGTGATGATCGTGAGGTGCAGCGCGGGCGCTGCCGGAGGGGTCAGCTTACCTTGCATAATGGGCTTTTGCCTCATAGAGGGTTTCGCGGGTGATCGGGGTGATGCCGCGTTCGGCGGCGTAAAGCTCGGTGTTCTTGCGGGCCTTTCCACGGACGAAAAACGGAATTTTCTTGAGTTCTTTCTCGCCATCGGCGGCCCATGCCGGCGCGCCCTCGACGGGGCGCTCCATCACGGCGACATCCGCCTGCGGTGCTGCATCCAGATCGCGCATCGTGGGCTTTGCGCCGTGATGAGACGCGCCGGAGGCTTCGTTAAACTCGAAATCCTCACGGAACATGGTCAACAGATGCTCCTCCAGCCCCATCACGAGCGGATGCACCCATGTGTCAAAGAGCACATTCGCGCCCTCAAACCCCATCACGGGGGAGTAGCGGGCAGGATGATCCTGCACATGGAACGGGGCGGAAATGACGGCGCAACCAATGCCGAGCCGCTTGCCGATATGTCGCTCCATCTGGGTGCCTAGGATCAGCTCAGGGGCGGCGGCGGCAATCGCGTCCTCCACCTCAAGATAGTCGTCGGTGATCAATGGCTCGACGCCGTATTCCTTTGCCGCTTTGCGCACATCGCGGGCGAATTCTCGGTTGTAGCAGCCAAGGCCAACCACCTCGAACCCCATCTCGTCGCGCGCGACACGCGCGGCGGCAATGGCGTGGCTCGCATCGCCAAAGATGAACACGCGCTTGCCCGTCAGATAGGTGCTGTCAACGGATCGGGACCACCACGGCAGGCGCATCCGGCTGTCGTCAAGTTCCAGCATCTGGCCCGTGATCTGCTCGACTTCGCTCAGAAAATCGCGCGTGGCCCCGGCACCCATCGGCACCACTTTGGTGTAGGGCATCCCGCGCTCTTTTTCGAGCCAACGGCAGGCCAGCTCTGCCGTTTCGGGATAGAGCATCACGTTGAAATCCGCCTGCGCCAGCCGCGCGATATCAGAGGGGCGCGCATCCAGCGGGGCGACCACATTCACCCGCACGCCCGCCTCTTCCAGCAGGCTGCGGATTTCGCGCACATCGTCGCGGTTGTGAAAACCAAGCGCCGTGCCCCCCAGAATATTGCAGGATGGTCCCGCGATTTTCTCTTGCGGCACGGCCAAACGGCGCACGATCTGATAGAATGTCTCCGCCGCGCCCCAGCTTTCCTTGCGCTGGTAGGAGGGCAGTTCAAGCGCGATCACCGGCACCGGGAAATCCATCGATTCCGCCAGACCGCCCGGATCATCCTGGATGAGTTCCGCCGTGCAGGACGCGCCGACGATCATCGCCTCTGGCTTAAACCGGTCATAGGCGTCCTGACAGCTTTCCTTGAACAGGCTTGCGGTATCCGATCCCAAATCGCGGGCCTGAAACGTGGTGTAGGTCACGGGCGGGCGGTGGTTGCGCCGCTCGATCATCGTGAACAACAGGTCCGCGTAGGTATCGCCCTGCGGCGCGTGCAGAACGTAATGCAGCCCCTTCATCGCAGTGGCGACGCGCATGGCACCCACATGGGGTGGGCCTTCATATGTCCAGACTTGGAGTTTCATATCTTCACCGCCTCTTTCCGCTTGAGCGGGCGAGCGAAGAGGGCGGCCAGATCGGCGGCTTGCTCATAGCCGTGCACGGGGCTGAACACCAATTCGATGGCCCATTTCGTCGACAGCCCCTCGGCCTCCAACGGATTGGCGAGGCCAAGGCCGCAAACGGTCAGATCGGGGCGCGCCGCACGGCAGCGATCAAGCTGCAAATCCACGTCCTGCCCTTCTGAAATGACGGGGCCAGCCGGGATCAGCGCCAGTTCCGGGTCCATATGCTCCCGATGCAGATAGGGCGTGCCGATCTCCAATGGCGTCATCCCGCATTCGCGGGTGAGGAACCGGGCCAGCGGTATTTCAAGCTGGCTGTCGGGGAAGAAAAAGATGCTCTTGCCCCGCAATCCTTCGGCCACCTGCGCCACGGCTTTTTCAGCGCGCTGGCGGGCGGCACCAGTGACGCGGTCGAACACGTCCTGCGGCACGTTGAAAAGATCAGCCGCGGCCTTGAGCCATGCGGTTGTCCCCTCCACACCAAAGGGGAAGGGAGCGGCGATATGTTTCGCCCCCCGCTTGGCCAATTCACCGGCGGTTTCGCCAAGGAAGGGTTGCGCAAGCAGCATATGCGTGTTCGGCCCCACGCCCGGCGCGCCATCCCGGCGCGGGCTTGGCAGCACGCCCACGGGAATACCCATGTCGCGCAGATAGCCGACCAATTGGTCCTCCACCACATCGGGGAGCGATCCGACCATCAGGATCTGCTTTTCATCCGTATGGGGCAGCACCGGCACCATCGACGTCAGGCAGGCGTCCTCTCCTTGGGTGAACGTGGTCTCGATGCCGGAGCCGGAATAGCTCAGCACCCGAACATGCGGCGCGTGCTCTGTCGTCAGACGCTCCGCCGCGCGGGACAGGTCGAGCTTGATCACCTCAGACGGGCAAGAGCCCACGAGGAAGAGTTGCTTGATATCCGGGCGGCGGGCCAGCAGGCGCGCGACCTCCCGATCCAGTTCCTCATTCGCGTCAGCAAGGCCCGCAAGATCGACCTCTTCCATGATCGCGGTGCCGAAACGCGGCTCCGCAAAAATCATCACGCCTGCCGCTGATTGCAGCAGATGCGCACAGGTGCGGGAGCCGACAACGAGGAAAAACGCGTCCTGCATCTTACGGTGCAGCCAGATGATTCCCGTCAATCCGCAGAAAACTTCGCGCTGTCCGCGCTGCTTGAGAACGGGCGCATCAAGGCACCCGGGGCGCGCCTGAACGTTCATAGCCGACCCTCCAGACGGGCGACCCGCAGCTTCCAAACGAACTGCGCCGCGTTGATGATGTAGAGCGTGTAGGCAACCAGCGCGATCGCCATCTGCGTGACCGGATCAACCCCATTGAACAGCGCCCAAAGATAGGCGGTGTGAATGGCGATCACGGCGAAGCTGACCATGTCCTCCCAGAAAAATCCGGGCGCCAGAAGGTATTGACCGAAAACAACTTTTTCCCAAATCGCCCCGGTCACCATGATGGTGTAGAGTAGCCCCGTCTTGACGATGATTGAGGCGGTCGCAATGCCGTAGCCCTCCCCCGTCCAGAGGTAGCGCAGGACAAACCCGATGGAGATGGCGCAGGCGACGAATTGGATCGGGGCAAGCACACCCTGAACGGTCGTCCAAACAGAGGCGTCCCGCCGCTTGCGCTGCTCAGGCGTATAGAGGGGCCGTTTCGCGCCAGAGCTGACCGTTTCGGTCGTCATTCCATTTCCTCGCCAGTCATTTGGTTGTCTGACGGCTAGGGTATCGTTCCTACGGCAAGTGTCAAATTAAACTTACACTTTTGCGTGCGCCTGTCGCGTGAATGTAAGTCTAGATAGACGTCCTCCAGAGTCGGTTTCTAAACGGTATGGATTTCATCAAATTTAATATGAAACACTTGCGTTTCAGGACCAAACCGGCCTAACTGACCTGTAAAGAGGGCTATTTGGTTTCGATTTGCTACCTAGTGTCAATATTAATTGACATGCACTGAGCCGCACCCGCACACTTCCCCATATACAAGAACGAAAAACTCTGGGTTATCGGCCAATTCCGCCCGAAGGACAGAAAGCATGGACGACCTGCGACTGCGAGATGTGGACGACCAGACCGTATTGGGCGCGGAAAACCGCGCTCGGCCGTTTCTGCGTTCCGTATTGCAGGAGGTCCGGCGCGTGCGCACCCCGCAGGACATTCGAAAGGCCGGGCAGATTGACGTGAATATCCCCTCGATCTGCGCTGAAATGGTCCGTGCGACCCCCGATGAGGCGCTTGCATATGTCAGCCGCCTTTGTGCGCGGGGACTAACGGTCGATCACCTGTTTGAGAGTGTCTTTGCACGGATCAGCGTCGCGCTGGGAGAGCAATGGTGTCAGGATGACATCTCCTTCGCGGACATGACCTTTGCCTATACGAACCTACAGATCGTGCTGCACCATCATCGCTGCGCCTATGTCGGCTCCCCGCCGGTGATCCCGAAAGCACGGCTGTTGTTTGCGACCCTGCCGAAGGAAAGCCATCTGTTTGGCCTGCTTTTGCTGTGCGCGCGGCTTGAGAAACTTGGCTATGCCACCCATTCAATGGGCGCGGCGGAGCCGGAGGAGATTGTCGCGAAAATGGCCACCGGCACTTTCGAAGCTGTTGGCCTGTCCTGTGGTGGACGGATCGCGATTGACCACCTGAACGAGGCCCTTGCCGCATTGGCACAGGCCCGGGTCAAAACACCCATTCTCGTGGGCGGTATGCTTGCCGCCTGTCACGAACCCGAGAGAGCGGCGCATAAGGTTGATCTGTGGTCATCCAGCTTTGAGGAACTGACCCATTTCCTTGACAAAAACGTCGTATTACGGTTCCAAGACACCTAAGTGACTATGTGAACAAGGCGCATCCCGCGCCTTGCGAGATAGACCAGAAAGCACGTTGTGAACAAAGCGAGCCTCTTCTTTGCCAATCCGGACCGTTTTTCGGCCGTTGATGCATCGGCAATCGGGAAGATGATATCGACATCATCCGACGTTGCATTCGTCGTATCACCAGATGGTGTCATCCACGACATTTCCGTGGGGGCAGAAAGTTTTACCCCCGACATCCTCGAACATTGGAACGGCGCGCGGTTGCAAGACCTCGTGACCGAGGACAGCCGCCACAAGATTCAGGAATTGCTGGTGCAGGCGGATGGCGGCGGCACGCCCCATTGGCGCGAAGTAAACCACCTGATGCCCGACGGATCGGAATTTCCGGTGCGCTATTCCGCTGTGCGGACCGGGCCGGAAAACCACATCGTGCTCTTGGGCCGCGATCTGCGCTCCGTGTCGCGATTGCAGGACCGGCTGGTTAAGGCGCAACTGGCGCTTGAGCAGGATTACGAGCGGTTCCGCCAGATTGAGACCCGCTACCGCGTATTGTTCGAAACCTCCACCGAAGCGCTTGTCGTGATGGACGCGGAATCCGGGCGCATCGTGGACGCGAACCCGACCGCTGCCACGATGCTGGGCCGCCCGGCGCGGGAATTGACCAACGCGGTGTTCGAGCAGGAATTCTCCGACAGCTCCCACCGTGAGATTGTCGCGACCCTCGCGTCCGTGCGCGCGACCGGTCAGGCGACCGATCTTACGGTCCGCTCTCGCGATGGGCGCACTGTCTATGATCTGAACTGCGTGCTGTTCCGCGCGGCGACGGAGACATATGTTCTGTGCCGCCTCAACCGTCAGCAGGCCGCCACGGCCAGTGGCATCGCAATCGAAGAGGCGCTCGACACGCTGTTCCACCACACGCCCGACGCGGTGGTGATCACGGATCGCGCGGGCAATATCCAGCAGTGCAACGAGGCGTTCCTGTCCATGGCCGATGTCGCGGTGGCAGATACCTTGTCCGGGGTGTCGTTGTCGCAGTTTCTGGGCCGGCCCGGAGTGGACCTCAACGTGATGCTGACCAACGCGCAGGAACACGGCAAACTGACCTGCTATTCCACCAATCTGCGCTCGACCTTTGGCAGCACCACGCCGGTTGAGATTTCGACGACCCACCTGCCCGGCCGGGACAAGCGCGGCTTTGGCTTTATCCTGAGGGACGTGTCCCGGCTCGAAGCCGGGCGCGGCAGCACCCAGCCTGTTTCCCCGGAATCGGTGGAGCATATCATGGAGCTTGTCGGCACTGCCCCGCTGAAAGAGCTGGTCCGCTCCACAACCGATGTGGTTGAGCGGATGTGCATCGAGACGGCGCTCCAGTTGACTGGCAACAACCGGGCCTCTGCCGCTGAAATGCTCGGGCTGAGCCGCCAGAGCCTTTATGTGAAGCTGCGGAAATTCGGGCTGATCGGACAATCCGACAAGGTCGAAGAATAATCCCTCCCCTCCTATGAAGGCCCTCCAGCCTGCTGCATCTCGCAGCGGGATGGTGCCGTTTAGGGCGCCGTAAGCCGGGTGCCAAGCGTCACAGAATCCTTGCGTTTCAAAACTCAAGTGTTAGCTTTAGTTGACACTATGAGCGTAACGACGAACATACACCCACGGAGATACCCAGCCCCGGCAACGGTGCTTGAACTCCTGAAACCCGTGACATGGTTCCCACCGATGTGGGCCTATATGTGCGGGGTCGTGTCGTCTGGCGTGCCGATCCGCGATCATTGGGGGCTTGCGCTGCTGGGCGTGGTGCTGGCCGGGCCGATCGTTTGCGCGATGAGCCAAGCCGCGAATGACTGGTGTGACCGTCATGTGGACGCGATCAACGAGCCTGAGCGCCCGATCCCATCGGGCCGGATGCCGGGGCGCTGGGGGCTCTACATCGCGTGGATCTGGACCGGAATCTCGCTCGCCGTCGGCGCTTTGCTTGGCCCGTTGGGGTTTGCCGCGACCGTTTTTGGCGTGATCTGCGCCTGGGCCTATTCGGCGGAACCGGTGCGCCTGAAACGCTCCGGCTGGGTTGGACCGGGGGTGGTTGGCCTCTGCTATGAGGGGCTTCCGTGGTTCACCGGCGCGGCTGTCATGGCGGCGGCGAGTGGCGCGGGATGGGTCCGCTGGGAAGTGGTTATCGTCGCGGCACTCTATGCGATTGGTGCGCATGGCATCATGACCCTCAATGATTTCAAGGCGATAGAGGGGGACACCCAACAGGGCGTGAATTCCTTGCCCGTCACCCTTGGCCCCGAGCGTGCCGCGCGGTTGGCCTGCTGGGTCATGGCCGTGCCGCAGGTTGTCGTGCTGGGCCTGCTGATCCTGTGGGGTCAGCCCATCGGCGCGGCTTGGATCATCGCCGTGCTCGCACTGCAATTCATGGCCATGCGCAAGCTGCTGCGCGACCCGAAGGCCAACGCGCCATGGTATAACGCAACCGGCGTCGCCCTTTATGTCACTGGCATGATGGCCACGGCCTTTGCACTCGGGGGGATGGTATGAAACCGCTCGGATGGCTCGGGATCATGCGGCTGGGGCTGGTGCAGATGGCGCTTGGCTCCATCATCGTACTGACCACGGCGACGATGAACCGGGTGATGGTGGTGGAGCTGGCTTTGCCCGCGATCCTGCCGGGGCTGCTGGTCGCCTTATACCAGGGCACCCAGATGATGCGCCCGAAATTCGGGCATTCTGCCGATGTGAGCGCTGCGCGCACCCGCTGGATCATTGGCGGCATGGCCGTGCTGGTCGCGGGCGCGGTGCTGGCGTCGATGTCCATCGCGGTGATGGACGGAAACACCGCACTTGGCGTTCTGATTGCGGTGGGGGCGTTTGTCCTCATCGGCTTTGGCCTCGGCTCGTCGGCCACGAACCTTTTGGCACTTCTGGCGATGCGCGTCGCGGATGAGCGAAAGGCGGCGGCAGGCTCCGCCGTGTGGATCATGATGATTGCCGGGCTTGCCGTGACGGGCATCGTCGCGGGCATCAACCTTGATCCCTATTCCCACACCCGCCTGATCGCTGTCACCGCGATTGTTGGCGCAATTGCGATGACCCTGTGCCTCGTTGGCGTTTGGGGGCAGGAGCGTGGCGCGGTGGCCACCGCGCAAGAGGGCAAGGGCGACTTTCGCGCAGCGATTGCAGAGGTCTGGAATGACCCGGTCGCGCGCTCTTTCTCCATCTTCGTGTTCGCCGCGATGCTGGCCTATAACACGCAAGACCTGATCCTTGAGCCTTATGGCGGGCATGTGTTCGGCATGACACCGGGGGACAGCACGAAACTTGGCGGGATGCAGCACGCGGGCGCGCTGACGGGGATGCTGCTGGTGCTGATATCGGGCACGCTGTTGCGCCGCTTCGTGACCATCCCGGTGCGCGCGTGGGTCGTGGGCGGCTGCATGGGGTCAGGCGTGGCGTTGATCGCGCTTGGGCTTGGCGGGCAAAGCGGCGCGGACTGGCCCGTGACGGCCAATGTGTTCCTCCTTGGGCTGACGAATGGCGCATTCGCGGTGGCGGCCATTGGCGCGATGATGATGCTGGCCACGGGCGGGGATCGCGCGCGCGAAGGCACACGGATGGGAGTGTTTGGCGCGGCGCAGGCGGTGGCGTTCGGGCTTGGCTCTTTCTTGGGTACGGTGGCCGTCGATGTGATGCGCAGCCTCACGCCCGACCTGCCGCTGGCTTACGGCACGGTGTTCATCGCCGAAGGCGGATTGTTCCTGATCTCTGCCCTCTTGGCGGCAAAAATTGGTTTCTCGGTGCCGGAGCGCGGCACAGCACAGATGGTTCCGGGAGAATGAGCATGGAATTCGACGCAGTTGTGATCGGTGGTGGCCCATGCGGGGCGACGACGGCAATGGATCTGGCGCGCAATGGCTGGACCGTGGCGCTCCTTGATAAGGCAGGCCGGATCAAGCCCTGCGGCGGCGCGATCCCGCCCCGCTGCGTGCGTGATTTCGACATCCCCGACGCGCAACTGGTTGCCAAGATTGACACCGCGCGCATGATCTCCCCCAAAGGCGCGCATGTCGATATCCCCATCGAGAACGGCTATGTCGGCATGGTGGACCGGGAGCATTTCGACGAATTCCTCCGCGTCCGCGCGGCAGAGGCCGGGGCCACGCGCCTCACCGGAACTTACCTGAAAGTGGAGCGGGAGGGCGGCGATACCTTTGTCTCCTACCGCCCGAAAGAGGCGGGCGCGGAGCCTGTTCGGCTCAAGACCCGCTTGGTGATCGGCGCGGATGGCGCGCGCTCCAACGTGGCGAAACAGGAAATCCCAGATGGCGGCGACATCACCTATGTCATCGCCTATCACGAAATCATCAAGGCCCCGGCCAACCATGACGAGGCCCCTAAATACAACGCGGGCCGCTGCGATGTGGTCTATAACGGCGCGATCTCCCCCGATTTCTACGGCTGGGTGTTTCCGCATGGGGAGAATGCCTCCGTCGGGATGGGCACGGGGATCAAGGGCTTCGATCTGAAGGTCGCCACCGCGCAACTGCGCGCCGATAGTGGCCTGACGCATTGCGAAACCATCCGCACCGAAGGCGCGCCAATTCCCTTGAAGCCGATGAAACGCTGGGACAATGGCAAGGATGTGCTGGTCGCGGGCGACGCGGCGGGCGTCGTGGCCCCGTCGTCGGGTGAGGGGATCTATTACGCCATGTGCTGTGGCCGCCGCGCGGCGGAAGCGGGCCACATGGCGCTGGCCAAGAACAATGGCCGCTACCTGCGCCTTGCCCGTCGCCGTTTCATGCGGGAGCACGGCATGGTGTTTCGCGTGCTTGGCCGGATGCAGGACACGTGGTATCGCTCCGATGACCGGCGTGAGCGTTTCGTGACCCTGTGCAACGATATCGACGTGCAGCGCCTGACATTCGAGGCCTATATGCACAAACAACTCGTTTTCGCCAAACCGATCGCGCATCTGCGCATCTTTGCCAAGAATTGCCTGCACCTTGCCCGATTGATCCCCGCGTCATGAGTAGCGATATCCTCATACCCGCCTGGGAGGAGGGCGTGCTGCGCCCCGTCGAAAAGCTCGCCGTCCATGCCCGCGCGCTGCGCCACCCGGCGATTTCGGTGTTCGTGATGGACGGGGACAAGACGCTGATCCAGCAACGCGCGTTGACGAAATATCACACGCCGGGCCTTTGGGCGAATGCCTGCTGCACCCATCCCCATTGGGGCGAGTCGATGGCGCGGTGTGCCGCGCGCCGCCTGAACGAAGAGCTTGGCATTTCCGGCCTCCCCCTGCGCCCGCGCGGGCAGCTTGAATACCGCGCCGAGGTTGGCGGCGGTCTGACAGAGCATGAGGTCGTTTCCGTCTTTGTCGGCGATGCGTCCGAAGGGTCGCTTTCCATTGCGCCGAACCCGGATGAGGTGCACGCGACCGAATGGGTGACGCTTGATGAATTGCGCACCCGGATCGAGACGGATCCGAAATCCTATACCCCGTGGCTCGCGATCTACCTCGCGCAGCACGCCGACCAGATTTTCAATCAAAGCGCGGCCTGATCCGCGCGTTCCAAGACCAAGGTATCCCAATGGCTCCCACTAAGACGATCCTGAAAGCGCTCGCGGGCGAAACCCAAGCCGTGCCGCCCGTGTGGATGATGCGACAGGCCGGGCGCTATCTGCCGGAATACCGCGCGACCCGGGCGCAGGCCGGCAGCTTCCTCGATCTGTGCTATAACCCGGAGCTTGCCACCGAAGTGACGCTCCAGCCGATCCGGCGCTATGGTTTTGACGCGGCGATCCTGTTTGCCGATATCCTGTTGGTCCCACAGGGGCTTGGCGCTGATCTGACATTCGTGCAGGGCGAGGGACCGCGCCTCTCGACCGTCCAAAATGCTGAGGATTTCGCGAAACTGCGCGCCGCTGGGGATGTGCATGACGTCGTGCACCCGATCTATGAAACGGTGAAGATGCTGCGCCGCGAATTGCCCGAAGAGACCACCCTCATTGGATTTGCCGGTGCGCCATGGACCGTGGCGACCTATATGATCGCCGGGCGCGGCACGCCCGATCAGGCCCCCGCCCGGCGGCTGATGTATGGGGACAGGGCGACATTCGACGCGCTGATGGACCTTATCACCGACGCGACCGCCCAGTACCTGATCGCCCAGATCGACGCCGGGGCCGAGGTGGTCAAGATGTTCGACAGCTGGGCCGGTGCACTGCCCGGCCTCGAATTTGAGCGCTACGCGGTCCGCCCCGCGCAAAAGATCGTGGCCGCGATCCGCGAAAAGCACCCCGATGTGCCGATCATCGGCTTCCCCCGTGGCGCGGGCGGCAATTACGCGACCTATGCCGATGCGGTGGATGTGCAGGCCGTGGCCCTGGACACCTCCGTCGATCCGGCATGGGCGGCCGCCAATGTGCAGACCAAGACATGCACGCAGGGCAACATGGACCCGCTCTTTATGGTGCAGGGCGGCGATGCGCTGGTTGATGCGGTCAAGGCGACGTGCAAGGCGTTCTCCGGTGGCCCGCATATCTTCAACCTTGGCCACGGCATCACGCCCGACGCGGATCCCGATAACGTCCAGCGGATGCTCGACGCGATCCGCAACTGACCCTCAGACGGGGCGGGAGACGCGCAGCGTCGCCGCCCCCGCGAGCCCCAGAACCGACGCGCTCACCCGCTGCACGATCCGCATCCGCCGGGGCGCTGCAAACAGTGCGCGCAGCGCGGATGCACCGTAAAGCCAGCACAGGCTGTTGATCAGCGCCACACCGACAAAACTCAACACAAGCACCCCGAATTGCAGCGCCACCGGCGCGCTCGTATCCACGAATTGCGGCACGAACGCGATGTAGAAGATCGGCCCTTTCGGATTTAGAACGCTGATCAGAAAGGAGCGCACGAACAGCCGCCCAAACGGTAGCTCTGGTGCTTCACCCGCCGTGATATCCGTTGCAGGCGCACGCCACAGCTGGATCGCCATCCAGATCAGATAGCAGCCCCCCAGCAGCTTCATCACTGTGAAGGCCGTCGCGGACGCGGCCAAGACCGCCCCGGCTCCGGCAAGGGAGACGGACATCCCCACCAGCGCGCCAAGCGCCACGCCCGGCACGGTCGCCCAGCCCGACCTGCGCCCGTCACGCAGGGCATGGGTAACCGTCAGCACCACATTCGGTCCGGGGATGACCACAACCATGGCGCTGGCCAGCACGAATGCGATCCATGTCTCGATACTCATGACGCGTCACCGCCCGGAATACCGCTCCCCAGATGCACCTCCTCGCGCGCGATGGCCCATTCGATCATCACGCGCCACATGTCCTCGGCCAGTTGCGGGTCAAGCCCTTGTGCCTCGGCGAGCCCGCGCACATTGTCGATCACCTGCTGCACACGATCCACGGTGCGGGCTGGGAGCCTTTCGATTTTCTTGAGGTCCACGGCCCGGTCGATATAGCCGCTCCGCTCGGTCAACAGCGCGATCAGGGCGCGGTCAATCTCATCAATACCAAGCCGCAACTCGGCCATGCTGGCGCAGTCTTGCGCGGGGGTGCGGGCCATATCTGGGCTCCCTTCCTTCTTCATCCTGCCATCTGTTTCACCCGATAATGGCGTGATTACAACGCAATACCACCCTTCTCTCAGCGCGCCCTTGCGGTTTCTTTTTTCCTTAAATACCTCCCGCCGGAGGCACCCGCCGCATGGCACATGCGGCGGCCCGGCCCAAAGGGAGCGTCAGCGACGTGCGGGAGCGCTCCCAATGAAAAAGGGCGCAGCTTGCGCCACGCCCTGTCTCATTTCCGTTGGTCCAGAAGTCACTGCGTTGCAGCGGCCTCCTCATAGACCGGTTCGGGCGACACAAGCTCTGGCCACTGATCGAGCATATTTGCACCCAAGAGAGGCTGGTTCGCCCCCTGGTGGCAGGTCGCGCAATACGCTTTGGGCGCATCGCCAAGCGGCCCAAGCCGGTTGTCCGGGTATTCGCCCTGAAGCGGGATCAGATACTCATTGTTGAGTTCCTGAACCATCGCGATCCCCAGAAGTGCTGTGGAATGGTACGGCGTCACCTGCTCTGCGTCATAGAACGCGCGGCTGTTGTGACAATAGGTACAATTCACACCAAGGCTTTCAGAGAAGTGCATCATGAGCGCATAGGTCCGCTCGGTATGCTGGATGCTGGCCGTGCCTTCGCTTGGCTCCCGCGGCACATAGGAGGAGACGGAGATCGGCTCATAGTTCACCAGATACCGCTCGATCGCATCCGTGGGCAGGGAGCTATAGGCCACCTGTTCCACACCCCGGTTCTGATAGGCCGCCGACGGGCCGACATTCTCATGCGGGACGGAGGAGAACCAGATGTATTCCGGCACGTTCTGCCCCCGGTGACAGGTATAGCAGGTCACGCCCACGCCCTCACCGGATGCGTTCACATGCGCGCCCCAGCCGTCATTGATGGTCCAGTTCATCTGGATCATCCGCCGGGCCACGACCTTGGTATATTTCTCATCCGAGGCCATGTTGCCATCGTCGGCGTGGCAATAGGTGCACCCCTGCTCGGGGCTGACCCATTCGGTGATCGCCCCCATCAGACGGTTGAAATTCGCCTCCGTCAGACCGCCCAGAACCTGCACGTTCTCATAGAAGTCGATATCGCGCATCAGCTCTTCGCCGTCCGCCGGGGGATAGGGCTCCTCGAAATAGGGGACGTACTCATTGTCCGCCACCTGCTGTTCGATTTCGCTCTCGAATTTCGTCACCCCCATGGCGACCCCACGGAACCCGATTTGCTCGGATTCAGTCGGGACCACGGTTTTGCCGAACCAGTAGGGAACGCCGACATAGGCAATAGAGCCAAAGAAGACGACGCCCGCGACGATGGCACCAACGGCGAACTGTCCACCAATCGCTGCCCAGAGGCTAGATTTATCGTTGAAGTCCATCAGATCAGCCTCCGTTCGGTGTGGGTGCAAAGAAGGCGAACGGATATTCCGGGGCATAATGGTGCTCGACCGCCCAGAGATACCAGTTATCGACCACCGTTCCGGTGAGCAGGATGCCGATACCACCCGTGATCGGGGTCAGTACCGCAAACCACCACGCCCAGCGGTGAATGCCTTCCATCGTGGCGTTAAAGCCCATGGTCCAGCGCCAGAAAAGGGCTGCCCGCTCGGACGCCGTGCCGCGATCATAGATCTGCTCCAATTCGCGGTCCCCGCCCAGCCGGGTGACGGCCAGAATGGTCGCCCCGTGCATCGCGAACAGCAGCGTGGAGCCATAGAGGAACACGATGGAGAGCGCGTGGAACGGGTTATAGAACAGGTTGCCATAACGAAGGCTGAACGCGGTGGTCCAATCCAGATGCGGGAAGATGCCATAGGGCACAGCCTCGGCCCAGCTTCCCATCAGGATCGGCCGGAACAGGCCCAGCACGAGGAACAACCAGATCGCCGCACCAAAGGCCCAGCAGACATGGTATCCCATCCCGTGGCTGACCGCCCGAAGGTAGGAGCGGATCCACCATGAGATCACCGAAATGAGCAGAAAGAAGCTCGCGATGATATACCAGCCTCCATCATTCAGGGGCGGCATCGACAGGCCATATTCGGCCGATGGCGGCTCAAGTGCCAGCCAGAACAGCTGCCGGATGAACTCAGGGATCGACCAGCCGACCTGCGCCAGCATGTTGAACCCGATGATATTCGCCCAGAGCGTGCCCGTGATGATGGAAACGACCCCGAACCAGCCGATATAGATCGGCCCGATCTGCGCGTTTCCGATGGCGCCGGCGAGCCGGCTGAACCACGGGGTGCCGTAGCGGAAATTCTCCGCTCCATCGAGGGTCTTGGTGCCCATTTCGGGCGGCCCCTCGACCTGCACCTGCGTGAAGATGTTTTGATATTCCATTGTTTTCATCCTCTCTCAGGTTCAGCCCACATGGCCCCAGATTGGCAGCTCAAGCCACCAGTTCCACCATTCGGGCCAGCCTTTGGTCCAGAACGGGCCGGAAATGACGATGCAGACAGCGGACCAGAAGCCTGCGTTTAGAGCGAGCAACAGGCCCACACGGTGAATGCCCAGCGTGCCGACGGAATACCCGATGAAATCGCGGAAGAACGTGTCCTCGTGATCGGGTGTCTTGGCTTCACGATCCCCACCTGGGTTCGCTGCGGACAGGACCAGTGCGCCATGCAGCGCGAGCGCCAGCGTCGTGGTGAAGAAGAACGTCACCGCCAACATATGCGCCGGGTTGTAGTGGAAGTGCAGGTATTGATAGCCGGTGTTGGACACCCAATCGAGGTGGCTCCAAATCCCGTATGGGAAGCCATGCCCCCAAGCACCCATCAGCATGGGCCGGAACACCACGAGCGTGGTATAGGCAAAGATCGCCACACCGAATGCAATCGGCACATGATAGCCGATGCCCAGCTTTTTGGAGATTTCAACTTCCCGCAGGGCCCAGCTGATGAACGCGCCATGGGCACAGATCGTGATGATCTGCCACAGGCCGCCATATTCCAGCGGAGCCATTCCCAGACCATAGGACAGGTCCGGTGGGGCGATGTTGATGAGCCACGGGTTCCACTCACCTTGCAGGGCCGCGCCCCACAGGATCATAAGCGTGCCCAGGGCCGCAAAGAAGATTGTCGTGACGCCGAAGAAGCCAACATAGAACGGCCCGACCCAGAAATCGAATAGGTCTCCGCCGATCAACGTGCCACCGCGGACGCGATATTTTTTCTCGAAACTGAGCATAGCCATGAGCGTACTCTCCGCTAGACGGGGGCGTCGGCCACACTTGGCAGTCAGGCGCCGTAGTTGAACTTTGGGTTGTCGCGGGCGATGGGGGAGCATCCTCCGCCCGCGACTGTCACAACGGGTTCGAAACCGTGGATCAGCCCATGGCTGCGAGTTCGAACCAGTTGTAATGCTCGGTGCTCAAGAGCACGAGGTGGATCATCGCTGCGAGCAGGAACAGGAAGATACCCTGTGCCACGAACACGCGACGCGGATCGAAGACGAGCCAGATCTTGTAGAACTTGTTCATTTTCTATCCTTCCTCAGAACCAGGGACGCCAGATGAACACGGCCAGGTGCGCCACGATCGCTACTGCGGAGAACAATTGAAGTCCGCTCATGTAAACGCTGTGAAGCTCCTGTGCCTGCTCGTCGGTGAGCCCGGTAAACGACAGTGTCGTGTTGTCAGCCATTATGCTGTCCTCCGGATTTGAGCCGGCGCCGCTGGTGTCCTCGCGGCCAGGATGGTGGGAAGCGCCCCACCGTTCTCCCTGGGTTGCCCCAAAGAAAATTCATGTTCGGTCCGACGCATCGTCAGACCGAGAAAATCAGTGGCGTGACGATATTCGCCATCACCTTTGCTTCGCCCCAGATCGTCCGGCGCTCACGGCTGACGCCAAAGGCGCGGCGGCGGGCGGACGGGATCAGGACACGCACTGCCGCGATGGGCAGGGACGCTGCGAAAATCAGTGTGAAATACACACGGTATTCGAGGCCCTCTCCACGGCGATGGCGGGCATGGGCCACCGGGGTCGCGTCTTCAAACTGCTTGTGGTCAAGCGAAGCCATGTCAGTCTCCTGTCGGGGTTTGCGGGCGCAGTTTCGCGACCGTCGTTATGTCCACACGCTCCGCCCCGGCATCGAGTGCTGCTTTCTCGGCAGCGTCGCGCAGGGATTTGGCGGCGGAAATGCGGGTAAGGATCGGATGGGTGGCGACGATGCGGTCAAGCTCGGCCTGAGCCTCCGTATCCCATGGCAATTCTTGGCGCAGGGTCGTCGGCGTGGCCTCGGCACTGTCCATGTCACTGCCCAAGGGCAGGATGTGGAACAGGGCGTCAAACAGACCGTTGCACACTTCCTGAAGCAGATAGGTCGCCCCGGCATAGCCCATAAAGGGCGTGCCAGTGTGCCGCCGGATCGCGGCACCGGGGAAACTCGCGGGGATAAAGGCAGGGGCCGGGCCGAAACCGGCCTTCATCTCCGCCAAATACATTTTCTCGTTGATCGAGCCCATGACGATCAGCGGGCGCTTTTGATGCATCATCGCGCGCACTTCGTCATTATCCGTCTTTTTGCCGCGCACACGGGCCACGGCAAAGGCGCAAGGCAGGCCCAGATCATTCTCAAGGTAATTGCGGATGCCGCGCGCGTAGGTCTCGTTCGCGACAATCGCGAATTCCGCAGTGGCAAAGAAATCCTGCGTGACCGACCGCCACAGATCCCAAACGGGTTTGATCGTGGAATGCTTTTCCCGCTCGATGAACGGCTCGGGATCAAGGCCCAGAAGCTCACCGAGCTTGCGCAGGAATTTCGTGGTGCTGTCGATGCCGATGGGTGCTTGCAGATACGGCTTGTCCAACACTTCCGCGAGGCCACGGCCAAATTCGCGGTACATCACGACATTCACGTCCGCATCGACCAGCCGTGCGGCATCCGCGATATGCGATCCCAGCGGCCATGTCATGTTGACCTCAGCGCCGATCCCTTCAACCAGACGCCGAATTTCGGCCAGATCGGAGGGCATGTTGAACGTGCCGTACATCGGGCCAAGCAGGTTGACGCGCGGCTTTGCACCTTCGTCGCGCTTCTTTTCCTTGGGCATCCGGCCCTTGGTCATACCAAATTCGGTAAAGCCCCAGGTCATCGCGCGATCCGCGCATTCCCATTGGTCCTCGTCGATGGTGCGCGGCAGGAAGCGTTGGATATTGGTGCCTTGCGGTGTCACCCCACCGCCGATCATCTCCGCGATGGAGCCGGTCACAACCACCGCCGGAAGCGCGGGATCAAGCGTACCCCAAGCACGCTTCATCGCGCCCTCGGTCCCGGCACGGCCAAGCTCCTCTTCGCCCAGACCCGTCGTCACGATAGGCAATTCATGGGGCGGCAGACCGTCGGTGTAGTGCAGGACGGAGGTCACGGGCAGGTTTTCACAGCCCACCGGGCCGTCGATAACCACTTGCAGGCCCTTCATCGCGCAGAATGCGTAAACAGCGCCCCAATATCCGCCAGCGCGGTCGTGATCTTGGACTAGCATGTCGCGCCCCCCTGATAGGAGGAGAGGGCAGCGACCGTCCGCGGGCGTCGCGCGAAGCGCCCGCCCGAGGGGGCGGTCGGGCGCTGCCCGGCGGTGCCGCCGGGCGAAAGGGTCAAGCGGGATGCGAATGACGAATTCATATCATCTCCGCCGCTTTGGCCGCACGGGCGCGTTTCTCGATCTTCTTGAGGTTCTTTTCGCGGAAATCGGGCTGCACGTTCGGTGTGCCCTCCCAAACGCCAGCGGTGTCCCCCGTGCCGACGCCCTCGAAAAAGTCCTTCATCGTGTCAAAGCGATCTTTGTTCGCAATCGCTGCGTTCACCACCTGCGCAAGGCTGCCTGCCCCCGCTGGCCCCATCAGCGGGCGCGCGGAGATGAGGTTGGTGAAGTAAAGCCCCGGAATGGTCAGCTCTTTCGCCTTTTGCACGACCGGCGTGGTGCCGATGGCGAGGTCAGGCTTGATCGCTTCCATCGCGGCGCAGTCATCTTCCAACGACGCGCGGAATTTCACCGTGACGCCCTTATCCTCAAGCCAGGCGCAATCCTCAGCGGACCATGGCGATTTGGCGCAAGCGGTGCCGACATAGGGCACATGCGCGCCGCTTTCGATCAGCAGGCGGGCAACCAGCAGTTCGGAGCCTTCATAGCCCGACAAGGTAATCGTGCCGTCAATCTTCGCCCCTTGAAGGGCACCGCGCACAGCACCCACCATCGCATTCTTGGACATCGCGACCTTGTCAGCGGCAATGCCAAACGCATCCCCGATCTTATCAAGCCACGCGGCAGTCCCATCCGCCCCCACAGGTGCAGACCCGATAATCGGGCGGCCCGCGCGCTGAAATTCGCGCACAGCCGCAGTATAGAACGGATGGATCGCGGCCACCGCGCCGCAATCAAGGGCTGCATACATCTCACGCCATTCGCGGCACGGGACGGTCGGTCCAGCAGCAAGGCCCATAGGCTCCAGCATCGCGCCGATCATCATCGGATCAGCCGGGAACATCTCGCCGAGCAGGGTCACGGTCGGGCGATCTTCGCGGCCACCGACGGGGGCGGGGACGGGACCAGCCTCCACTTCCTTGCGGGCGTATTCGAGCATCGCACCGGCAAGGATATCCTTCGCCTCCGCATGGGTCGGCACGCCAAAGCCCGGCACGTCGATCCCGATGATGCGCACGCCGTCGATCTCATCGGGCAGCAGCCGCAATGGCACGCCGGACGCGGTGGGAACACAGAGGTTCGTCACGACAATCGCATCGTATTTCTCAGGATCGGCCATTTTGAACACGCTTTCGCGGATGTCCTCGAACAGCTTTCCGGTCACGAGCGATTCCGAGTTGAACGGCACATAGCCGACAGACCGGCGCGCGCCGTAGAAATGGCTCACGAAAGTCAGGCCATAGACACAGCAGGCCGAGCCTGACAGCACCGTTGCCACCCGCCGCATCCGCAATCCAACGCGCAAGGAGCCGAAGGCCGGGCACATGCTTTGTGGTTTGTCATGGGGGCCTTGTGGGTAGTCTTCGGCATATTTGGCAAGGAGTTCGGACTGGCCCGACATCTCCGCCGCCTTTTTCATCTCCGACCCGGAATGACAGCCAAGTCCATCGGTGGGCATGGCCCCCGATGGCTCCGCCGGGACGGCGGTGCCAGTCAGCACCTCTGCCTCGCCTGCGGCGTCATATTTGGTTTCACCGCTCACGAGTGCGCACCATGGGCGACCGGGCATTTCTGCGCGGTCTCATGGGATACGGGGCATTTGGCTTCGGCTTTTGCCTCACCCTGACGGCTTGGCATCGCGTCGGCGGCTTTGCCGGTGCAGGCGCAAAGGGCGGCTTCGGCGCGGTCGAGGGAGGCAAGGTCAAACATCGTCATACACCACTTCAAGCGATTGCTTGGGCGTGGACGCCTTGCCACGCATATCCTCATCCGTGGCGGGGACCAGAACGACACCTTCGCCAGTGTCTTTCCCGTCAAACAGCGCAATCAGCCCATCCTGAGACAGCGGCGTCGGGCGCACGGGCGGGGCACCGGCGACCTGTTCGGCCAACCCGGCAAACAACTCCCCCCACTGGGAGGCGGCGGTGCCGACAATCTCGTAATTCGCGGATTTCTTGCGCAGATCGTCATTGGCCGGGATCGCGGCGAGCACCGGAATACCGACGGAGGCCGCAAATTTCTGCGCCTCACCGGAATGGTCATCCTTGTTGATGACCATGCCTGCAACGCCGACATTCCCGCCCATCTTGCGGAAGTAATCCACCGCCGAGCAGACGTTATTCGCCACATAGAGGGATTGCAGATCGTTCGAGCCGACCACGATCACCTTTTGCGCCATGTCCCGCGCGATGGGCAGGCCAAAGCCGCCGCACACCACGTCGCCCAGAAAATCCAAGAGGACATAGTCGAAGTCCCAGTCATGGAAGCCCAGCTTTTCCAGGAGCTCGAACCCATGAATGATCCCGCGACCGCCACAGCCCCGGCCCACTTCCGGCCCGCCAAGTTCCATGGCGAACACGCCGTTTTTCTTGAAGCAGACATCACCGACCTTCACCTCTTCCCCCGCAAGGGATTTTTCGGTGGAGGTCTCGATGATCGTCGGGCAGGCCTTGCCGCCAAACAAAAGGCTGGTGGTATCGGATTTCGGATCGCAGCCAATCAGCAGAACACGCTTGCCCTGCTCGGCCATCATGCATGAGAGGTTCGCGAGCGTGAAGGATTTGCCGATTCCGCCTTTGCCATAGATCGCGATGATCTGGGTCTTGCTCGTTGGTTCTGCCGTCGGCACTTCGAGCGTTGGCTCATGGGCTTCGGCCCGCAGCGCTGCGTCCCGGGATTTCAGATCGGGGATCTTCTCATCAAGGCTCATGCTACGGTGCTCCAGTCCAGTATCATTTTCAGACAATTCGCGTCGTTGAACGCGGTGGCATAGGCCGTGTCCGCATCCCGCGCGTCGGCGGTGTGGGTGATGAGGCCAGAGAGCGACAGATCGCCCTGCTCGACCAGCATCCGCGTCACGGCCAGATCCTCCGGCGTCCATTCAGCGGCCACGCGGATGCGCGCCTCTTTCATGAACGCGGGGGGAAAGGCGAAATTCAGTGGCTCCTGATAGAAGCCTGCGAGGATAATCTCCCCGCCCTTGGTGATCCGGCCCATCAGTTGATTGAGGATGTCAGGCGCGCCCGACACATCGCAGATCGTGTTGTAATCGCGGCGCGGGTCGTCATCGGGGTGAATGACCCGGTAACCCTGCGCGCCGGACATGCGGTCCGGGTTGATGTCCCATACGGTCGGGGCGGGGCCACCTGCAGTGACGACAAGACGCGCGAGCATCCGGCCCAGCACACCATGGCCGATAATGAGGTCGGGCAGATCGTTGCGCAGCCCGGCAATCGCGTGACGGGCCGTCGCGGCAAGCGCCAGCAGGGCACCTTCCGCCCCGAAACCGGCGTCGATTTTCTGCACCCGGTTCGCTTGCGTCACCAAGCGGCGCGCTGCGCCACCAAACAGGCCGCGCACCTCGCCATAGCAATTTGCGCCCGGCACAAACACATGATCGCCGACTCGCAGGCCCGCGCCCGGTGTCGACTCGATCACTTCACCCACAGATTCGTAGCCCGGCACCAGCGGGTAAGACAGGCCGGGAAAGGCCGGCATCTTGCCCGTCCAGAGCAGTTTTTCGGTTCCTGTGGAAATGCCGGAATGTGCGATTTCTACAACGATATCGCCATCTTGCGGGTCATTGAGGGGGATCGCATCGAGGCTCAAACGCTCGGCACCCTCAAGGAGAACGGCTGTCGTTTGCATGTGAATTCCCATCCTCCTCGTTCTCCCTGTGTTCTTCTTTCCGCCATGTGTCAGGCGGGTTTTCGCTATGTGTAACTTTAAACTGACACTGCAAACTGTCAATTACGGTTTTCATTTTTAAAAGAGACCAACGGGTTAGTCGGCCCGGGCAGAAATCACCTGCGTGATGAAGGGCTGCGCCGTCGGATGGGCCTTCACATCGGAAAACCCGGCCTCTTCGAGATTGGCCGCATGTTCAGCGAGCGACCGGGGCCGCCCGGTGCTCATCGCAGCGGTATAAAAGCCGAAATAGGCGTCGCCCGGTCGCGTCGGCCGATCCCCGCCGGACATCGGCTCAGAAATCAGCAATCGCCCGCCCGGTGGCAGCGCCTTGCGGATTTTGCGCAACAGCGCACGCACCACGTCGTCCTGATGGTCATAACAAACCCGGATGAGGGAAATCAGATCGGCGCCTTGAGGGATCGGATCGGTCAGAAAGCTGCCGCCCGTGGCCTCTGCCCGCCGGGAGAGGCCCTCACGCTCCAGCCGCGCCGTCGCCCGCTCCGCCACGGCAGGCAGGTCAAACACGATCCCGCGCAGGTCCGGCGCATAGGCCAGCATGGCAGAGACAAACGCCCCCTCCCCGCCGCCGATATCAAGCAGCACCTTATGCCGATCCATCGGATAGGCCGCCCGCGTTTCCGCCGCGACCATGGCCTGAGACACCGCCATCAGCGCCGAATAGGGCGCGGCGATGTCCTCTTGCATGTCATGGGTCTGCGCCCCGCCAACATAGCCCCAATATTTGCTCAGATTGGTGTCCACTTCCCCCCGCAACAGGGCGACCGGGTCGGCCACATCCTGATAGAATTGCGGATGGTGGCGGATCATCTCAATCACGCCGGGCGCGCCGATCAGGGCCG
The DNA here is from genome assembly GCF_014199445.1 of Rubricella aquisinus. GTDB lineage: Bacteria > Pseudomonadota > Alphaproteobacteria > Rhodobacterales > Rhodobacteraceae > Rubricella > Rubricella aquisinus. Next base: position 84,216 of record NZ_JACIJS010000001.1, read on the forward strand.
CACCCATTTGGCTCAGCCGATATTTTCCATGCCGGACGCGGCACAAACCGATCGCGACAGCCGCCTGAAGCAAGCGACGCGTGGCCTCCGGCGTCAGCCCGATTTCCGGCGCGAGCGCATCGGCGCTGCGGGGGCGGGTCATCAGACGGCGCGGAATGTCCAATTCCACGAAGGCATGCAGCACTTGGCTATACACAAAACCGGCAACCAGATCGTAAAGCGCCTCGGCCTGTTTGCGCACGAAAGGACGGGTCAGCGGAAACCGCGCCGCCCACTCCTGAAACGCGGGGTCCGCGATCTTTGCGGTGCGCCAGCGGTAGAACCATCCGCCCTGCCGGGGCGGCGTGCCGCGATCTTGCGGAAGGGCAACCACTAGGCGGCGGAGGTGGCAAAGGGTGCCGGAACCAGCCGCGCCGCCTGCGCCTCGACGATCTTCGTCAGCACGAGCTTGCCCGGACAATCGGGGATGGAGGCAACGGCCCCGCCCAGAATGTCCTTCAGCTTGCCCACCGCGCCATCGACACCCAAAAGCGCCACGGCATTGGGCCGCTGGTGCACTTCATCCTGACCAACGGGTTTGCCCAGTTCCTCTGATGTCATCAGCGCATCGCGCAGGTCATCGGCGACCTGAAACGCCTCTCCGATCCGGTCGCCCAATTCGCGCCACGGCGCAGGCTCGGCCCCGGCGGCAAGCGCGCCCATCGTGGTCGCGGCGCGGAACAATGCGCCGGTTTTGGCCCGGTGATAGGCGGATAGCTCGATATGCTCTTCGCTCTCCCAGCCCTGCCCCGCGCAAATCCCGTTTGGCACCCCTGTTGCGCGCGCCAGCGTGCCCACAAGTGCGGCCAGCCGTCCGGGCTGAAAATGCCCCTCCCGCGCCAGCACATCAAAGGCCGCGACGATCATCGCGTCCCCGGCCAACAGCGCAATCGGCTGCGAAAACGCCTTATGCACCGACGGTTTGCCGCGCCGGATATCGGCGTCATCGAACATTGGCAAATCATCATGAACGAGCGAGGCGCAGTGGATCAGTTCAATGGAGGCCGCCGCCGCATCCGACAATTCCGGGCAATCATCGCCGCACGCCATCGCAACAGCGAGCGCCAGTTGCGGCCGCACCCGTGCGCCGCCGGGAAACAGCGCGTGCCGCATCGCGGCAGCCAGCTTGGGCGGGGCATCCGGGGTTTCCGCCCGCGCAGCCGCTGCCTCCAACGTGCGTTCGATCCGTGCAGCAAATTGCGCTGGCATAGCAGCCCCTTTCGGTATGTGTTCGCTTGGATTTACAAGCATAGTGTCAATTAATATGGACACATAGGGGCGATTCCGTCAACGATGGGTTACAGATAAGCGGCAAGGAGTGGTCATATCGGCCAAACATCGGACAATAGGATCCACATTATCGGCGCAGGCATCGGCGGGCTGGTGGCAGCCCTTGAGCTGTCCCACGCGGGATATGACGTGCAGGTCTATGAGCGGCACGCAGGGCCGGGTGGCAAGATGCGGACCGTCCCCAGCGATGCGGGGCCGGTGGATGCGGGGCCAACCGTGTTCACCATGCGGCCCGTGTTCGAGGCGCTGTTTGACCGGGTTGGCCTGTCGCTTGATGCTGAATTGACGCTGACACCTTGTGACGTCCTGGCCCGTCATCACTGGCCGGATGGCAGCACGCTTGACCTCTTTGCCGACCCGCGCGCCAGTGAGGAGGCCGTCGCCGCCTTCGCCGGAGGGACCGAAGCACAACGCTTCGCCGCGTTCACCAAACGCGCCAACCTGCTGTTTGACGCGTTCGACGCGCCCGTGATGCGCCACCCCACGCCCACGGCCCTTTCGGTAACACGCGCCGTGGCCCCCCGCGCGGCGGAGCTTTTGCCCGCGATGGCCCCGCTTTCGACGCTTTGGAGCGCACTCGGTCGGCAATTCACCGACCCGCGCCTGCGCCAGCTTTTCGGGCGATATGCGACCTACGTTGGTGGCAGCCCGCTTCTGTCACCTGCGATCCTGATGCTGATCTGGGCGAGCGAACAGCGCGGCGTCTGGCGCGTGACAGGCGGGATGCACCAGCTTGCCCTGACGCTGGAACGGCTCGCGCGGGCGCAGGGCGCGACGTTTCATTACCATAGCGGCGTGGCGCGCGTGGCCACGGCACAGGGCGCGATTTCCGGGCTGAGCCTTGAGACCGGGCAGACGGTGCGGGCGTCAAAAGTGCTGTTCAATGGCGATCCGGCAGCGCTTGGCGCGGGCCTACTCGGGCCGGAGGGCGCAGGCGCGGCCCCTTCCCTGCGCGCCAAGGACCGCGCGCTCTCCGCTTGGGTCTGGACATGGGCGAGCGAAGTTTCCGGCTTTCCCCTCTCTCATCATACCGTGTTCTTTGGCCGCTCTAGCGTGGATGAGTTCAGCGACCTGTTCCAGCACCGCCGCACGCCACGCGACCCGACGCTGTATATCTGCGCGCAGGACCGGCCCGGCGCGACCGGGGCAGAGCGGCTTCAGATCATCATGAATGCCCCCGCCGACGGGGACCACCACATCCCCTCCCAGCAGGAGAAAGAGCAATGCCAGACGATCGTTTCACAGAAATTGGCCGAAGCGGGCCTGACGCTGAGCACATCTCCGACCGGGCTGACGACGCCCGACCGCTTCGCCAGCCTGTTTCCGGGGACGGGCGGGGCACTTTACGGGGCGCATCCCCACGGGCCGCTCAAGACATTCAGCCGCCCAACGGCGCGCAGCCGGATCAGGGGGCTCTATCTGGCGGGGGGCGGATGCCATCCGGGGCCGGGCGTGCCGATGGCAGCCTTGTCCGGCCGGCACGCGGCCGCGGCGATCATGGCGGACCACGCTTTGACATCCGCGTCGATCCCGATGGCTACGCCTGGTGGTATCTCGACGGGATCAGCGACGATGGCCGCAACGGCATCACGATCATCGGTTTCATAGGGTCGGTTTTCTCCCCCTATTACGCGTGGAGCGGACGGCGCGACCCGCTGAACCATTCCGCGATCAACGTCGCCCTCTACGGCCCACCGCGCCGCTGGTGCATGACCGAGCGCGGCAAGGGCGCGGTGCAGCAAGAGGCCGACAGCTTCACCGTCGGCCCCTCGTCAATGCATTGGGACGGGGAGGTGTTCACGGTTGAGGTGAATGAGCGCGCAATGCCCCGAATGCTGCCCATGCGCGGCACGGTCAGGATCCGGCCAGAGGCGGTGACGGATATCGAAGTGGCCCTGCACCCCAACCATGTTTGGCGCCCCTTCGCCCCATCGGCGCATATCGAGGTGGATTTCGATAATCCCGGCTTGCGCTGGCAGGGGCATGGCTATCTCGATGCGAATTTCGGGACCAGTGCGCTTGAACGGGACTTCCGCTACTGGACATGGGGCCGCTTTCCGCATGGGGATGGCGCACGCACATTCTATGATGTGGAGGCCCGGGACGGGCGCGATCTGTCGGTATCGTTGCAATTCGGGCGCGATGGCACCGTGAGGGAGGCGACACCACCACCAAAAGCCACGCTTCCTACAACCCTCTGGGCCGTGAAGCGCGAAACACGCGGGGATGAGGGGGCCAAAGCCCGGCATGAGATGACCTTTGAAACGGCACCTTTCTATTCCCGCTCCATGGTCAGCACGACCATCGAGGGTGCGCGCACGACCGGGGTGCACGAGGCGCTCGATTGCAACCGCTTCGCCAATAACGGCATCCGCGCCCTTCTACCCGCCCGTATGCCCCGCGCGTGGGGTCCGATCGGCTGGCTGTTTTAAGTGGATGGGGAGCTGCGCCTGACGGCGCGGCGATGCCTCCGGCGGGGTATATTTGAAGAAAGTGAATTGGGGTTTGCGTTAACAGAGCAGCCCCCGCGATTCGGCCGTGGGTCAAGGTCCGAGGAACGAGCGGCCTTGACGCGCGGGCGAATCGTAGCCGCACAATTGAGCGGGTGATTTGAGGAACAAACCTGTTCCTCAAACACCTCAGCGCAATCTTAACCCGGCGCGCAGCGCCGGCCCGGCCAAACGGGAGGAAGGAGCGTCAGCGACTGAACGACGGGCGGGAGCGCTACTGTGTCAACCGGGCCGCAACGTCGCCCGTGAGGAATGCCACTTTGCCCGCAACAAAGCACGCCTCCACCTGTCTCGTCTCCTCGCGCAGGACAATCACATCCGCGCGGCGGCCCGGTGACAGCGCGCCCCGATCCGAAAGACCGATAACCTCAGCCGGACTGTGGGAGATCAGCCTCCATGCCGCCGCGATATCGCAAATCCCGCGATCCGCCAGCGCGAACGCCGCCGCGATAAGCGACGGGTAGTGATAATCCGATGCCAGCGCATCACACAGACCCTCCGCGATCAGATCTTGCGCGCTGGCGTTCTGCTTATGCGAGCCGCCACGCACCACATTCGGAGCACCAAGGATCACGGCGTCGCCACCACTTTTAGCGGCCTCCGCTGCCGCGCGGGTTTCTGGGAACTCGGATATCCCCGCGCCCAGCGCCCGAAATTGCGCGCGCCGCTCCGCCGTATCATCGTCATGCGAACCGATCAGTGTCCCGCGCTGCCGGAGCGCCCTTCCCATCCCCGCGAGGACCGCCGGCACATCCGCGCCCCGCTCCGCAAGCGATTGCAACAGCGCCAGATGCGCCTCCGGGCTGCGGCCACTTTTGAGCGCCTGTCCCGTCAGGCGCGGCGGGCGTTTGCCCTTGGCGAGCGCCGCGTGGGGGACATGATCGTTCCAGACGACATAGCCGACATCATGCCGCGCGATCAGCGCCATAGCGCGCTCCACCTGATCCAGCAGATGCGTCTCGAACCGCAACTGCATCCGCATATCGACCATCGTGCTTTGCGCGTCCAAGGCGGCAGCGAAGCGTTCCGCGAAATCCGGTCCACGCATCCCGCCTTCCCAACTGAAGAATTGGGCGAGCATTGCGGTGGTGATGCCATTTGCGGCCAATTCCACCTCCACCGCATGAAGCGCCGCGCGCATATCCCCGACCGCGCCGCGCCGGGGCGCGAGGTGGCGCTCGAACCCATCGCCGTGCAGATCGACACATCCCGGCAGGATCAGGCAGCCGGGCAGGTCCACGACGCGCCCGTCACTGTCGCCAATCACGCCGCCCGTGACCCCGATCTGATCGGCCCAGCCCTCCGGGGTCAGAACCTTGCCCTTGAGTATCATGCTTTCCCCAGCGACACCGCAACACCGCCCAGAACCATCACCGCAGCCAGCATAAAGCCAAGCGTGAGCCCTTCGCCCAAAAACACCACCCCACCGCCAAGCGCAATGATCGGCACCGTGAGTTGCGCCACCCCCGCCACCGTCGCGCGCAGGTGGGGCAGCACTGCATACCACAGCGCATAGCCAAGGCCAGAGGTCACCACCCCCGAGACGACGGCGAGCACCACGCCCGGCGCGCTCATGGGCACCGTATCCGGGATCAGCAGCACCAACAGCAGTGCAACCGGGCTGGCGAGCGCGAAATTCACGGCCGTCGCGGGCAACGGGGCGGCGACACCGCGCCCTTTCAACGAATAGATGCCCCAACCGATTGCCGCGATGCTCATCAACAGCACGCCGACCGGATCAGGCCCCGCGGCCCCCGGAGCGAACAGCACGACAAGCCCGGCAAACGCGATCCCGGCGCCCAGCCAACGGCGGCGCGGTACGGCCTCCCCCGCGATCAGCGCGCCTGCAAACATCGTGATCTGCACCCCGCCAAACAGGATCAGCGCGCCAAGCCCTGCATCAAGGCTCAGATAAGCGAAGGAAAAGCCAAGGATATAGGCCAACAGCGCCAGCGCCATGGTGCCATTGCGCGGCGCAAGGCCAAATCCCTCCCGCCGGATGGCCACGATCAGGCATAAAGCCAGCGCACCCGATCCCAGCCGGATCGCGGCAAAGGCGGCGGGGCCAATGGCCCCGTCAGCCAGGGCCGCCCGGTTCAGCACCGAATTGGCCGCAAAGGCGACCATCGTCAGGGCAACGGCGAGGAAAAGCCTCATCCGCGCCCGCGCAGCCTGTCCATCCGGGCGGACATCACGGCCCCGATCCCGGTCAGCACCACGAGCACAACAACCAGCCAGCCGACATAAGGAATTTTCGCCAAGAGCATCATCACCGCAGCCCCCGCAGCCCCCATCATGCCCGCGCCCCAGACGGTCTGCGGCAAGGGTTGTTTCAGCCGGTCCCAGATCAGTGCCGCGACGCCATAGCCGCCAAAGATATAGCCCATGATCCAGCCAAACCCGATCAGCACCACAAAAACCGGCATCGCCACCAGCCCGATCAGCGTGATCGCCAAAAGCAGCATCGCCCCGATCAGCATGGCCATGGTCAGGAACCCGTCGCCCAGCGCGCGTTCGGGGTTATCCACGATCCGCATCTCCCATGTGGCGAATTGGCGGGGCAGCGTGACATTCGCGGCCATGATGATGCCCGCCACGATGGCCGCGCGGATCACCACGGACAGCAGAAAGGCCGCAAATCCCAGATCAGGCTTCGGCTCAAAGCGGCTCTCGGTGATAGTCACGCGGGTGCTGACGGCCTCCGGCACGATGTCGTCACGGTCGCTCAGGGTCAGCACGCCGTCGATCCGCGCCTCCGGGCCATAGGTCAGGCTCTCGGCCCCCACGGTCACATCGCCCGTGATGATGGAATTGAGGATGACCTCCTCCCCGGCAAGCAGCGCATTGCCCGCGATCGGCGCGTCCAGCGTGATGCGTTGACCTGCGAGCCGCACATCCCCCGTCACCGGGGCCGTCAACCGGATGGTTTGCCCCATCACTGTGAGATCACCCGCCACCGGAGCGTTCACATCCACAATCGCGCCCGCGCCATAGACATCGCCCGCCACTGGCGCGCTCACCGTCACGGTGGAGCCAAGAAGGAACGCATCCCCGTCAATCGCGGTATCAAGTTCCACCGTCGCGCCTGTCAGGAACACATCGTCAAGCCCGGTCTGCCCGTCCGTGCTGACAATCGCGCCCGCGCTGAACCGATCCGAACCGAGCGTATAGCTGCTGGTGTCCTGATCCTGTCCAGCGGCGGGCATGACCGCAGTCAAGAGGAACACAAAGGGAAGGAGGTGCCGGAATGTCATGGGGAAAGCCCTTCGTCATGTTTGGAAGGACGATAGCACCCTCCCCGCCCACGCAACAGGGGGCGGCGGCGCACAGTTTTGCGACGGGTGCGGAAGTGGCGCGTTAGTAATCGTCGCCCTCGGTCAGGATTTGTTCCTGCAACTGGCGCGCACGTTCGCTCAGCGTCAGCAAAAACCGTTCGCGACAGGCTTCTAGGGAGCCGGAACAGACGTCCATTTCGCGGTTCGCACCGAACATCATGCCAGTGGTCGTCGCGTCGATCTGAGGGTCCACGCCTTCGGGAAACAATCGGAACACAGTGCGGCGCGTTTCATAAACGCCCCCCGCTGTCGATCCTCCCGCCTCATCAACCTGCACCGCCTCATAGACGTCATAGGTCTGCCCGTTGAACATCAGTTTTGCCGCGAGCCGATTGTCGATGTAAGTGACGTCGGAACAGGCCGTCACAGCGAACAGGCTGATGGCCGCGAGCCCAAGATATTTCATGAGAATACTCCCCAAACCCAACATAAGACGCCGCCAAGGATAGCAGAAAAGGGCCTTTGGGGGAATGCCGGCACAACCGATGCGTGTATCCAGCGTTGAAGCGAGGTCAAACCACTCCACGCCGGGTTGCGCCAAATGCAAAACGGGGGGCACATGGCCCCCCGTTTCAATGTCTCTCAGGTGGTGAGAGCGGATGATTACATCATGCCGCCCATGCCGCCCATGCCGCCCATGTCGGGCATGCCTGCGCCACCGGCGCCCGGCTTCTCGGGCTTGTCTGCGACCATCGCTTCGGTGGTGATCAGCAGGGAGGCAACGGATGCCGCGTCCTCAAGTGCGGTGCGGACAACCTTTGCGGGGTCGATCACGCCGAACTTGAACATGTCGCCATACTCTTCGGTCTGTGCGTTGAAGCCGAAGGACAGGTCGCTGCTTTCGCGGATTTTGCCCGCGACAACCGCGCCATCGACGCCTGCGTTCTCTGCGATCTGGCGCAGCGGTGCTTCGAGCGCGCGACGCACCATTGCGATGCCGGCGTTCTGGTCAGCGTTTGCGCCTTCCATGCCTTCGAGCGCCTTGCCAGCCTGTACGAGAGCGACACCGCCGCCCACAACAACACCTTCCTGAACGGCCGCGCGGGTTGCGTTCAGCGCGTCATCGACACGGTCCTTACGCTCTTTCACTTCCACTTCGGTGGAGCCGCCAACGCGGATCACTGCGACACCGCCCGCGAGCTTCGCCAGACGCTCCTGGAGCTTCTCACGGTCATAGTCAGAGGTGGTTTCTTCGATCTGCTGCTTGATCTGTGCAACGCGTGCTTCGATCTCCGGCTTGTCGCCTGCGCCATCGACGATGGTGGTTTCGTCTTTGGTGATGGAGATGCGCTTGGCGGTGCCGAGCATGTCGAGGGTCACGTTCTCCAGCTTCATGCCGAGGTCTTCGGAGATCACCTGACCGCCGGTCAGAACCGCGATATCCTGCAACATGGCCTTACGACGATCGCCAAAGCCCGGTGCCTTCACAGCAGCGATCTTGAGGCCGCCGCGCAGCTTGTTCACCACGAGGGTGGCGAGTGCTTCACCGTCCACGTCTTCCGCGATGATGAGGAGCGGCTTGCCGGACTGGATCACGGTTTCAAGCAGCGGCACCATCGGCTGGAGGGAGGAGAGCTTCTTCTCGTGCAGCAGGATCACTGCATCGTCGAGCTCTGCAACCATCTTATCGGGGTTGGTGATGAAGTAGGGGGAGAGGTAGCCGCGGTCGAACTGCATGCCCTCAACGACCTCGGTCTCGGTCTCAAGGCCCTTGTTCTCTTCCACGGTGATCACGCCGTCATTGCCGACTTTCTGCATCGCGTCCGCGATCTGGCGGCCGATCTCTGCTTCGCCGTTGGCGGAAATGGTGCCGACCTGTGCGACTTCATCGCTGTCCGCCACTTCGCGCGCTGCGGATTTGATGCCCTCGACGACTTTTGCCACGGCAAGGTCGATGCCGCGCTTGAGGTCCATCGGGTTCATGCCAGCGGCCACGGATTTCATGCCTTCCTTGACGATGGCTTGCGCCAGAACCGTCGCGGTGGTGGTGCCGTCGCCTGCGGTGTCGTTGGTGCGGGAAGCAACTTCCTTCACCATCTGGGCGCCCATGTTTTCGAACTTGTCCTCAAGCTCGATCTCTTTCGCCACGGACACACCGTCTTTGGTGATGCGCGGTGCGCCGAAGGATTTTTCGAGGACCACGTTGCGGCCTTTCGGGCCGAGGGTCACTTTCACCGCGTCTGCAAGGATGTTGACGCCCTTGAGCATCTTGTTCCGTGCGTCGGTGCCGAATTTCACGTCTTTAGCAGCCATGAGTTTTATTCCTTAATGTTCGTTGATCTTGAAAGAAGGTCCGTCGGTCCGGGATCAGCCCAGAATGCCGAGGATGTCGCTCTCTTTCATGATGAGGAGGTCTTCGCCGTCGATCTTGATCTCGGTGCCGGACCACTTGCCGAACAGGATCTTGTCGCCTGCTTTGACATCCATCGCGATACGATCGCCGTCTTCGTCCCGTGCGCCTGCGCCAACCGCGACAATCTCACCCTCGGAGGGCTTCTCTTTCGCGCTGTCGGGGATGATCAGGCCGCCTGCGGTTTTCTCTTCGCCTTCGAGGCGACGGACCAACACGCGATCGTGGAGGGGGGTGAAGTTCATCTCTTTCTCCCTAAATAAGGTTCAACATTCCGGCGGCGGTCGTACTATTAGCACTCACTGCCGCCGAGTGCTAACGGAGCGTAGGTAGAAAGACGCAGGCCGAGTGTCAAGGGGATTGGTGGGCCGCTTTGCGGGTTTCGGCACCGTCGCGCGCCGCCCCCGACAAAGGGCCAGATGCAATTGGTTGCTCCCGCCGCGCGGCTGGGCATACTCGGGCGGCAGTCACGAAAGGGGTTTGTCCATGATGCGCGTCGTAACCTTGGCCTTTTCCTTTGTGATTGGCATCAGCCTTGGCGCAGCACACGCGCAGGAGGCCTGCACCGGGACCGACCTGCGGGCGGAAATCGCACCTGAAGTGCTGGACGATCTGCTGATGCGGGTGCGGGACGAACCCTTTGGCGAGGGGATCGCCTATGAGGCGACGCGCGGCGCCGACCGGATCACGCTCTTTGGCACACTCCATTCCGCGGCCCCTGACGTGCCTGCCCTGATCGCGGAGCGGGTGGCGGGTGCCGATCTGGTGTTTCTGGAATCGACCCTTGCCGATCAGCAGGCCTTGCGCGCGGATATGCAGGCCGATACCCGCAACCATCTGCGCCCCGATGGCCCCCCGCTCAGCAGTGAATTGACGGCGGACCGCTGGGCCATTCTGTCGGAGGCGGCGGCTGCCCTTGGAATGCCTAGCGCCGCCGTAGATCAATTCAGCCCATGGTTTGCCACGCTGTTTCTGGCCGTGCCCGCCTGTGAGATCAACGCGCAGCGGCAGGGCCGCGCCAGCCTCGACCAGCGGCTAGAGGCAATCGCACTGGAAAGCGGCATCCCGACCCGCAGCCTTGAGGACGCGCAAACTGCCCTTGATGTGTTCTCTGACCAGTCGGAGGAGGATCAGCTTGCCCTTCTGCGCCAATCCATCGACGGGGTTGCGGACCTCAACAATTCCTTCATCACCGCCCGCAACACTTGGCAGGAAGAACGCCCGCTCCTGTTGTTCTTCCTGATGGAGCATGTCGCGGCGGAGGACGACACCGACACCGCGACCCCCGAACTGCTTGGCCAATTGGATGAGGGGCTATTGCGCGATCGCAATGCCGCGTGGCTGCCCCGCATCCTTGAGGCGACAGACAACGCGGATGAGATTGCGGTGATCGCGGGTGCCTTGCATCTGCCCCGGCAAACCGGTCTGTTGCAGCTTCTGAGCGACGCGGGGTTCACGGTGACGCGACTCCCCCTCAATTGAAATAGGTATACGCATGACACGCATCCTTTCCTCCCTCTCTGAGGTGGCACTCCAGTATGACGCGGTGTTCTGCGATCTGTGGGGGTGCCTGCATAATGGCGTGCGCCCCTTCCCTGAGGCCGTGGCGGCATTGGAAGCATTCCGCGACGGGGGCGGCATTGTCGTTCTGCTGACGAATTCGCCCCGGCCCAGCGATGGCGTCTATCAGCAGCTTGACGCGATGGGCGTTGATCGCGCGCTCTATCAGGCGGTGGCAAGCTCTGGCGATGCAGCCCTCGCGGCGCTTGCCGCAGGTGCCTTTGGGCGCAAGGTCTGGCATATCGGGCCGGACCGGGACGAGAGTTTCTTTCAAACGCTGGCCCGTTCTTACCCGGAGGCAAACATCACCCGCGTTCCCCGCAATGAGGCCGAAGGCATCGTTTGCACAGGGCTTTACGATGACGACACCGAAACGCCGGAGGATTACCGCGAAGAAATCCTCTTTGGCGTCAATGAAGGGCTGAAAATGCTCTGCGCGAACCCTGACATCTTCGTCGATAAGGGGGATAAGCGGATCTGGTGCGCCGGCGGCATTGCCCGCGCCTATGAGGATGCGGGCGGCGACGCGCGCTATTTCGGCAAACCCCACGCGCCCATCTATGACCTCGCCCGCCAGCGCCTGATCGAAGTGACGGGCGGCAAACGCATCGCGGATGACCGCATCCTGTGCATCGGGGATGGCATCCACACCGATATTCGCGGCGCTGTGGGGGAGGATATGGACAGCCTGTTCGTCACTGGCGGCCTCGCGCGGGAGGAAACCGGCACCACCGATCAGCCCGACCCGGACAAGCTGCGCGCCTTCATCCGTGACGCACAACTGACGCCGACCATGAGCATCGGGGCGCTGCGCTGATCAGCGATGCTGATCGACGAGAATCGGATTACCATCCGGGTCGATGATGACGAAATGCGCGGGGCCTGACGTGGCCTCGTCCGCTTCCTCATGAAAGGCGACGCCCCGCTCCCTGAGGCTCTTTTGCAGATCCCGCACATCGGTGAACGGATCGACCGCCTCCGCGCTTTGGCTCCAACCGGGATTGAAGGTGAGCGTATTGCGCTCGATAAATCCGCCGAACAGTCCAAGGATCGTGTCGCCATTGCGCAGGATCAGCCAGCCCTGCGCCTGATCCCCGCCAGACACCGCAAATCCCAGCTTTTCGTAGAAGGCGCGCGATGCGGCGATGTCCTTCACGTTGAGGCTGAGCGAAAAGGCCCCGAGTTCCATGATCTTCTCCTCTTGGTGAGGGGGTGAGTGTCCCCCATCCCCGCCGATCCACGAAGAGAAAAGTCGATCTGATCGCGCGTCGCGCGTTATGCGCGACATTTTATCACTCTAGTGTTCATCTTTACGAAATAAACTTGCGCGATGATTTCTTTCGCGCTATACTGCAGCGCAACACGAAGGAGGTTTTCATGTTTGATCAGGGCACCCAAATCCAGCGCGGCACCATCTGTGTGGAAGACCTCGAAATCGGCATGTCCCGGTCCGTGATGAAAACCATCACCCAGCGCCATATCGAATTGTTTGCGGAGCTTTCGACCGATCACAACCCGGTGCATCTTGATGAGGCTTACGCGCAGGACACGATCTTTGGCGGTGTGATTGCCCATGGGATGCTGACCGCTGGCCTGATCTCCGCCGTGATCGGGGAGCAGTTGCCCGGTCATGGCACGGTCTATTTGGGCCAGACGCTGAAATTCCTCGCCCCCGTTCGCCCCGGCGACACGGTGGAGGCGACCGTGACAGTGCGCGAGATTGACCACAGCCGCCGCCGCGTGACGCTTGATTGCCGGGCCGAGGTGGGCGATACCACCGTGCTGAAGGGGGAGGCGCTCGTGCTGGCCCCATCCAACAAGTTCGACTGACCGGGCCGCGCCCCGGCACCCGCGCCGGGGAGGCTCATGCAGGTTTTCCATGACACTCAGGTTCCGCTCGGATCGCAGGGCGCCTCTGTTGCCATGGGCAATTTCGATGGTGTGCATCTGGGCCACCGGTCGGTGATCGACCTCGCCCGGCGTGACGGCGCTCCGCTTGGCGTGATCACGTTCGAGCCGCACCCCCGCAGCTACTTCGCCCCCCACAGCGCGCCGTTCCGGCTGATGAACAGCACGACCCGGCTGCACCGGTTGGACAAGCTTGGCGTGGATGTCGTCTATGAACTGCCCTTTGATGCGGCCCTTGCCGGGCTGTCGCCGGAGGCATTCGGGGGCCAGATCCTAAGGGATGGGCTTGGCATCCGGCATCTCGTCGTCGGCACCGATTTCCGATTTGGCAAAGGCCGCGCCGGGGATGTGGACACGTTGCGCCAATTGGGCGGCGAGATGGGATTTGACGTGACCGCAGCCCCCCTTCTGACCGAAGGCGACGCGCCGGTCTCCTCCACCGCGATCCGTGCGGCATTGAGCGATGGCGACCCCGCGCGCGCCGCCGCGATGCTGGGCCATTGGCACCGGATCGACGGCCCGGTGGAGCATGGCTTCAAACGCGGGCGGGAATTGGGCTTTCCGACCGCGAATATCTCCATGGAAGGGCTGCACCTGCCCCGGTTCGGGATCTATGCCGTGCTCGTGGACGTGCTGGATGGCCCGCATCAGGGCAGCTATCACGGCTGCGCGTCCCTCGGCTCGCGCCCGACATTCGGGGATCACGCGCCGAATCTGGAAGTGTTCCTGATGGACTTCTCCGGTGATCTTTACGGTGCGCAGATGTCTACGGCGCTGGTGGCGTTCCAGCGCCCCGAACTGAAATTCGACGGGATTGATCCCCTGATTGCGCAGATGGGCCAGGATGTCCAACAGGCCCGCAAAATCCTCACCGATCCATAGAAATCGCCACTGACGCGGCGATGCCTCCGGCGGGGTATATTTGAAGAAAGTGAATTGGATCTGCTGTTGCCAGAGCAGCCCCCGCGATTCGGCCGTGGGTCAAGGCCCGAGGAACGAGCGGCCTTGACGCGCGGGCGAATCGTAACCCCCACAATTGAGCGGGTGATTTGAGGAACAGACTTGTTCCTCAAATCACCTCAGCGCATTCTATCTTTTTCCCTGCGCTTCATTCCATTCCGCGCGTTCGGGCGCAAACGCTGCCCCGCAGCGTTTGTCTCTCGCCCTCACCCCAACGGGAGGAAGGAGCGGCAGCGACTGAACGACGGGCGGGAGCCCTTTCCCTTCCCCCCGGATCGCGGTTACATGCCCCCATGACACTGCGCCCAAAATTCTGGACCCGACCGCTCGACACCCTTTCGCGCCTTGAATGGGAGGCGCTCTGTGATGGGTGCGGCAAATGCTGCCTCTTGAAGCTAGAGGATGAGGATACCGGGAAAGTGCATTACACCGACGTCTCCTGCCGCCTGTTGGATTGCGACACTGCCCGGTGTGGCAACTATCCCCTGCGCAAGCAATTGGTGAAGGATTGCGTCGTCATCACCCCCGACAATATCGACGATATCGCCGTTTGGATGCCCGCAAGCTGCGCCTATCGGCGGCTTTGGGAGGGCAAATCCCTGCCCGATTGGCACCCGCTCTTGACCGGCACGCCCAAGAGTGTGGCGCAGGCCGGGCATTCAGTGGCAGGCCGCGTCACGCCCGAATATCAAGTCGATGAAGACGACCTTCCCAACTACATCATCGAAGACATGGCCGCGGAGGACACATCATGATTTTCTCATCCGACAATGCAGGCCCCGCCGCACCCGAGGTCATGGCCGCCCTGATGCGCGCCAATGAGGGTTACGCCGCGCCCTATGGCAATGACCCGATCATGGACACCGTGCGCAGCCTGATCCGCGAGGCGTTCGAAGCGCCCGACGCGATGGTGCATCTCGTGGCCACGGGCACCGCAGCCAATGTCCTGAGCCTCGCCTGCCTTTGCCCGCCATGGGCGCGTGTCTACACCCATGAGGCCGCCCATATCGAGGAGGACGAATGCGGCGCGCCCGAATTCTACACCGGCGGGGCCAAGCTACAGCTTTTGCCCGGCGACCACGGCAAAATCGCGCCGGAGACCCTGCGCGCCGCAATCGAGGGCACCGATCATGGCTTTGTGCACACCGTGCAGCGCGGGGCCGTGTCGATCACCAACCTGACGGAAAGCGGGGCCGCCTATACCCCCGATGAGGTCGCAGCCCTCAGCAGCATCGCCAAGGAATTCGATCTGCCCTTCCACATGGATGGCGCGCGCTTTTCCAACGCGCTGGTCGGCACCAATGCCACGCCCGCGGATATGACATGGAAAGCGGGCGTTGACGCGCTTTCCTTTGGCGGCACGAAGAACGGATTGCTCGGCGTTGAGGCGGTCATCTTTTTCGATCCGGCGAAGGCGTGGGAATTTGAGTTGCGCCGGAAACGCGGGGCGCATCTGTTCTCCAAACACCGCTATCTGAGCGCGCAGATGGAAGCCTATATGACCGATGATCTATGGCTGTCACTGGCGCGGCGCGCGAATGCCGCCGCCCGCAAACTGTCAGACGGCATCCTCGCACTTGAGGGCGCATCCATGTTGCACCCGGTGGACGGGAACGAGATTTTCGCGGCCTTCCCGCGCGGCGCGCATCGCGCGGCGATGGCGGCAGGGGCGCAATACTACCTTTGGCCGTTCAACCAATCGCTCGACGGCCCCGATCATGAGCCCCTGTCCTGTCGGCTGGTCTGCAACTGGGCCACGACCGATGAGATGGTCGAGGAATTCCTGAGCGTCATTTCCAACGCCTAAATGCGGCTCAGAACGGGTGTAAGGAGTTGCGCCACCGCCCCCGGATGGGTGATCGGCACCATGTGACCAGCCCCCGGTATCCGGTGAAAAGCAGCCCCCGTTGCCCCCGCAATCAGGTCGCAAATGGCGATGGCCCCGGCCCGCGTTTCGGCCCCTGCAAACAGGGTGATCGGCAGGGGCAGACCCGCAATATCGGAGAGCGTGATCTGCCCCGACGGATGGCCCATCACCTCTGGCCCGGCCTCGCGAATAAGGTGCATCCGGTCGGCGGCATAGCGGCGCTGGCGTTCCGGCGTGTCCTCCCAACGCGCACCATTGCCCCACAACGCGGAAAAGGCACGGCCCGCGCCATCGGTATCTCCGGCCTCCAGACAGGTCGCCCAAACGCCCGCCGCTGCCTCCTCCTCTGCATAAAGGGGATCGCCCGCGTCGGCCAAAAGGTGGAACATCATCGGCTCGATCAGCGTGAGGGAGGCGACTGCATCCGGCCGCTCTAGCGCCGCGCGCAACACCACCCGCCCGCCGAAACTGTGGCCGATCAAATGCGCTGGCCCCTCCCCCAACTGATCAAGCACCGCATCGGCGGCCTGCCGCTCAATCGTGCGGGCAGGATCGCGCCCAGTGGCCCCATGCCCCGGCAGATCAAGCGCCTCCGCGCGCATCGCGGGCAGCGCCGACAAGAGCGGCTTCCACGCACCTGAATGGGCGAGCGAGCAATGGGACAGGATCACGCGCGGTCCGTCCTGCCCCACGCGCGTCAGCCCGGTTTCAACGCCGCCGAGGATCATTGCTCCGCCAGATGCGCATCCAGATAGGCAAGCCGGTCCTGACCAAAGAACACTTCGTCCCCGACGACATAACTCGGCGCGCCAAACACGCCCGCCTCGATTGCCTCTTTCGTGTTCCGCTCATAGGTGTCGGTGCTGGAGAACAGCGCGGAGGCCGCGATGTCCGGGTCAAACCCGGCCTCGCTGAGGCAATCGCGGATCACGTCCTCCTCCGCGATGTTGCGCTCATCCGCCCAGACGGAGCGCAACAATGCGAAGGTAAGCTTGCCCACATCCCCGCCGCCTGCGTTTTGCGCCGCGATGATCGCGGCGGATGCTGGCACCGGGTTGGTCGGCCAATGGGCCGGGTGCAGGTTGATCGGCATTTTGCGCATCTTCGCGATCCGCGCGAGTTCCTGAAGCCGATACTTCTGCCGGGACGGGTGCCGCTGCGGCAGGGGCGTGCCGCCTGTCTCCGCGAACACGTCCATCAGGATGAACGGCTTATAGGTCACGGTCGCCCCATGGCGCGCGGCGATCTCCTCCATCTCCATCCCGCTGAGATAGGTGAAGGGGGAGAGCAGAAAGAGGTAGTAATCAATATGCGCCATGACGTGTCCTTTCCGAATTTTTGGGTTGAGGCATCATGGCCCGATCCAAAGGCTTTGCAAGGGGGGGTGTGGGTGCTAAACGCTGCGGCAACCGATCCCTGCGCAAGGCCCATTCCCATGAAAGCTGACCTGAACCTCAAGCTGATTTCCGGCAACGCCAATCCAAAACTCGCCGGAAACATCGCCAAACGGATGTCTGTCTATCGGGGAAGCCCGGTCAATCTGGTCGATGCGCGGGTAGAGCGTTTCAATGACAAGGAAATCTTTGTCGAAGTGTATGACAATGTCCGCGATGAGGACATGTTCATCATCCAATCCACGTCCAATCCCGCCAATGACAACCTGATGGAACTGCTGATCATGGCGGATGCGTTGCGCCGGTCGTCCGCGCAGCGGATCACGGCGGTGATTCCCTATTTCGGCTATGCGCGGCAGGATCGTCGGACATCGGCGCGCACGCCCATCTCCGCCAAGCTGGTGGCGAACCTGATCACGGAGGCCGGGATTGACCGGGTTCTGACACTCGATCTGCACGCAGGGCAGATCCAAGGCTTTTTCGATATTCCGGTGGATAACCTCTATGCCTCCCCGGTGTTCGCGCTCGACATCATGCACAATTTCAAATCGCTTGAGGAAGTCACGGTTGTGTCCCCCGATGTGGGCGGCGTGGCGCGCGCGCGCGAATTGGCCAAGCGGATCAACGCAGGCCTCGCCATCGTGGACAAGCGCCGCTCCAAACCCGGCGTGGTCGAGGAAATGACCGTGATCGGTGAGGTCAAGGACCGCGTCTGCATCATCGTAGACGATATTTGCGACACGGCAGGCACCCTGTGCAAAGCCGCCGCCCTGTTGAAAGAGCAAGGGGCCAAGGAGGTGCACGCCTATATCTCCCACGGCGTGCTCAGCGGCCCGGCGGTGGAGCGGATCACGACCTCGGTCCTGAAATCCCTCGTCGTCACCGATTCCATCGAGCAGCCCGCCCCGGTGGTGAAGGCCAAAAACATCCGCATCGTGCCCGTCGCACCGATGCTGGCACAGGCAATCCTGAACATCTCGAACGGCACATCGGTTTCGTCCCTGTTCGGGGAAAAGACCCTGAGCCCGATTTATGAGGCGTTCTATCCGGGCGTGTAATCTCGCACCCCCGGCGCGCGCCATCTGGGCCAAGACATGCAGAGCAACCGCCTTATCGGCCTTGATATTGCCCGGTTCTGCGCGCTGGTCGGGATGATCATCGTGAATTTCGATGTGGTTGTGGTGCGGGCCGGATCACCCTCGTCCACGCTTGCTGACCTGTTGCAGGGGCGCGCGGCGGCGATGTTTGTCGTGCTTGCGGGGATTGGCTTTGCACTGGGGATGCAGCGGCTCGCTCAGCGCGAAGCGATCCGCCGGACCCTTATCAGATCAGCGGCGCTCATGGCGATCGGGCTTGCCAATATGGCGATCTTTCCGGCGGATATCATCCACTACTACGCTGTTTATTTCCTGGCCGCCCTGCCTCTACTTTGGGCGCGGACTTATCTGATCGCGCTCCTTGCCGCCACGCTGCCGCTCCTGTTTGTCGTGCTGACGGATGTGTTTGATTACGAGGCCGGTTGGGATTGGGAGACGCTGACCTATCACGGCTTTTGGACCATCGACGGGTTTGCCCGCAATCTGCTGTTCAACGGCTGGCACCCTGTGGTGCCATGGTTGAGTTTTCTGCTGTTGGGGCTGATGCTGGCGCGCGCGCCATTGGCGGTGCCGGCGGTGCAGATGCGCATGATCCTGGGCGGGCTGGGCGTAGCCCTGATCGCGGAACTGGCCTCCTTCCTGCTTGTCGGTTCGATTGCGGACCCGGAATTGGCCGAAATCCTGCTGACAGAGCCGCTGCCCCCCGGCCCGCTCTACAGTCTGGCCGGAAGCGGCTGGGCCGTTTGCGCCATCGGGCTTTGCCTCAGAACCGCCGCTGCATTGGACAGGCTGCATATAGCCCGGATCATCCTGCCTGCCGGTCAGCATACGCTGACCCATTATATCGCGCATATCGTGATCGGGATGGGGACGATGGAAGCCTTTGGCCGGATCGGCGCGGGGACCGGGACGGAGGCGCTGATCTGGGCGATAGCCTTCTCCCCAATGGCGGTGGCCGCGTCCTATCTGTGGAGCCTACGATGGCGGCACGGACCGTTCGAAGGCGTCGTGCGGGCGCTGACGCGCTAACGTCTCACACGTCCCAGAATTCATCCGGGTCGGCGACCGGCCCGATGGCGCGCCATGCGAGTCGCAGCCGCGCGATGCGCGTGTCCTGCCAGACCTCCGCGATAAGGGTGCAGCCGGTCACCGTCACGTCCTCCGCGCGCACATCAATGCGCAGATTGGTCTCCCCGTGCTGATCGAGCATGGTGATGGCAATAGTGACATCTGGAACTTCTAGAAATGGTTCCGAAAAGGTGACGCTTTGCGCCACCTGTCGTGCGCCGCTGCCGGTCCACATTTCTGTCGGATAAGAGAAGTGATCAAACAGAACCCGCTGGCCGCTCTCTATCCCGATCTGGTTGCTTGCAAAGCGCCGCATATGTCTGGTCCGAAACGAAAAAGGCCCCGCCAAACCTTGGCGGAGCCTTTTCCTAACTTCAAGCCGAAACCCGTTAAAGCTGGGCTGCGAGCACCTTGAGATCGTTGACACGCTGGGCCGCGGCGGCGCGATTTTCGTCGCCTGCTGCTTCCAAAAGCGCCTCCGCATCTGCGGTGAGCTGTGCGAGCATCTCTGCGCTGGCATCCGCCTTGGGCACGGCCTGCTCTGCCAGCACGGAAACGGAGGTTTCCGAAATCTCGGCAAAGCCGCCGGTCACGACGAACGCCTCGGACGCGGACCCGTTATGCACTTCGAGCACACCGGGGCGCAGCGTCGTCAGGAACGGCGCGTGGTTCGGCATCGCGGTCAGATCACCCGTGATACCGGGGATCTGCACGGCGGTGGCTTCTTGCGAAGCCAACGCGCGCTCTGGCGATACGAGGTCGAATTGCATGGTATTGGCCATATTGGCCCCCTCTTACGCTGCGTCTGCTGCGAGCTTTTCAGCCTTCGCAATCACTTCGTCGATACCGCCGACCATGTAGAACGCACCTTCGGGAAGGTGGTCATACTCGCCCGCGACAACCGCCTTGAACGAGGCAATCGTGTCCTCAAGCGGCACCTGCACACCCGGCGAACCGGTGAACACTTCGGCCACGTCGAACGGCTGGGACAGGAAACGCTGGATTTTACGGGCACGGGCCACGGTCAGCTTATCCTCTTCCGACAGTTCGTCCATCCCGAGGATCGCGATGATATCCTGCAGGGACTTGTAGCGCTGAAGGATACCCTGCACGTCACGGGCGACCTGATAATGCTCTTCACCCACAACCTGCGGATCAAGGATCCGGGAGGTGGAGTCGAGCGGGTCAACCGCCGGATAAATGCCAAGCTCGGAAATCGCACGGGACAGAACCGTCGTCGCATCGAGGTGCGCGAAGGACGTCGCCGGCGCCGGGTCGGTCAAGTCATCCGCAGGCACATAGATCGCCTGCACGGAGGTGATGGAGCCTGCTTTCGTGGAGGTAATCCGCTCCTGCATCGCACCCATGTCGGTTGCGAGCGTCGGCTGATAGCCCACCGCGGACGGGATACGACCCAGAAGTGCCGACACCTCGGACCCTGCTTGCGTAAAGCGGAAGATGTTATCAACGAAGAACAGAACGTCGGTCCCGGACTGATCGCGGAACTGTTCCGCCATGGTCAGACCGGACAGCGCCACACGCATACGCGCACCCGGCGGCTCGTTCATCTGACCGTAGACGAGCGCCACTTTGGACTTCGTCAGATCGTCCGCGTTGATAACGCCGGATTCGATGAATTCGTAGTAAAGGTCGTTCCCTTCACGGGTCCGCTCACCCACACCCGCAAACACGGAATAGCCGGAGTGCACTTTCGCGATGTTGTTGATCAGCTCCTGAATGAGAACCGTCTTACCCACGCCCGCACCGCCGAACAGACCGATCTTACCACCCTTGGAATAGGGCGCGAGAAGGTCGATCACCTTGATCCCCGTCACGAGGATGTCGGAGGAGGTGGACTGCTCTTCAAACGTCGGTGCCTCACCGTGGATCGAGCGGGTTTCGGTCGCGTCAACCGGGCCCCTTTCGTCCACCGGCGCGCCGATCACGTTCATGATCCGGCCAAGCGTCGCGTCACCCACCGGCACGCGGATCTGACCATCCGTGTCGGTCACTTCCTGACCGCGGACAAGGCCCTCGGTCGCATCCATCGCGATCGTCCGCACGGTGTTCTCACCAAGGTGCTGCGCGACTTCAAGGACGAGCCGGGTTCCATTATTATCCGTTTCAAGTGCGTTCAGGATCGCCGGAAGCGCCCCCTCAAACTGCACATCGACAACGGCGCCGATCACCTGAGTGATTTTACCAACATTTGCCATGTCTCGTCTCCGTTACGTTCAGAGCGCTTCCGCGCCCGAAATGATCTCAATAAGTTCGTTCGTGATGACCGCCTGACGGGTGCGGTTGAATTCAATCGTCAGCTTGTCGATCATCTCGCCTGCGTTGCGGGTTGCGTTATCCATTGCGGACATCCGCGCGCCCTGCTCGGAGGCTGCGTTTTCGAGCAACCCGGTAAAGATCTGGGTCGCGATGGAGCGCGGCAAAAGGTCGGCAAGGATCGCCTCTTCTTCCGGCTCGTATTCATAGTTGGTGCCGGCGGCATCGCCTTCGCCCTCGAACACGGCCGGGATCACCTGAAGCGCGGTCGGCTTCTGGCTGATGACCGATTCAAACCGGGAGAAGAACAGCGTCGCCACATCAAACTCGCCCGCGTCAAACCGGCCAAGGATGTCGCGCGCGATCGCTTGCGCATCGGCATAGCCCAGCTTTTTGACACCGCTCATATCGACATGGTCAATCAGATGCGCGCTGTAATCCCGACGAAGCTGCTCGCGCCCCTTTTTGCCCACGGTGATGACTTTCACCGTTTTGCCTTCGCCAAGCAGTTTGGCGATATGGGTGCGGGCGAGCTTCACGATGGAGGAGTTGAAACCACCGCAGAGGCCCCGTTCCGCCGTTGCGACCACCAGCAGGTGCACATTGTCGGAACCGGTGCCGCGCAGCAGGGTCGGCGCCGTCGGGGAGTTCGCCGCCGCAGAGGCGAGGTTGCCCAGAACAGCGTCCATCCGGTCGGCATAGGGGCGTGCAGCCTCCGCCGCGTCCTGCGCTTTACGCAGTTTCGCGGCGGCGACCATTTGCATCGCCTTGGTGATTTTCCGGGTCGATTTGATCGAGTCGATCCGGATTTTCAGGTCCTTGAGGCTCGGCATATGCCTTGCTCCCTTCCCTTAGAGTTTCCGGATCAAGCGAACGTCTTGGCGTACCCGTCGAGAACCGCCTTGATCTTATCTTCCAACTCGCCCGAAACCTTGCGGTCATTGTCGCGAATGTCGTTCAACAGATCAGCGTGGTTGTTGCGCAGGTCTGCCAGAAGGCCGTCTTCAAACGCCTTCACCTGGTTGACCTTGATCCCATCGAGATAACCGTTGGACCCTGCATAGATCACGATAACCTGCTCGGCATTGGTCAGCGGCGAATACTGCGCCTGCTTCAACAGCTCGGTCAGGCGGGCACCACGGTTCAGCAGCTTTTGCGTTGCCGCGTCAAGGTCGGACCCGAACTGCGCGAACGCTGCCATTTCGCGGTACTGCGCCAGTTCCAGCTTGATGGAGCCTGCGACCGATTTCATCGCTTTCGTCTGAGCGGACGAACCCACCCGCGAAACCGACAGACCAGTGTTCACAGCAGGGCGGATACCCTGGAAGAACAGTTCCGTCTCAAGGAAGATCTGACCATCGGTGATGGAGATCACGTTGGTCGGAATAAACGCGGACACGTCCCCACCCTGGGTCTCGATGATCGGCAGGGCCGTCAGGGAGCCAGCGCCGTTGTCCTCGTTCAGCTTCGCAGAACGCTCCAGCAGGCGGGAGTGGAGGTAGAAAACGTCACCCGGATACGCTTCACGGCCCGGCGGGCGACGCAGCAGGAGGGACATCTGACGATAGGACACGGCCTGCTTCGACAGATCGTCATAGATCGCCAGCGCGTGCATGCCATTGTCGCGGAAATACTCGGCCATCGCGGTTGCGGAATACGGTGCAAGATACTGCATCGGTGCCGGATCGGATGCGGTCGCGGCCACAACGATGGAGTAGGCCATCGCGCCCGTCTCTTCGAGCTTTTTCACCAGCTGCGCCACGGTGGAACGCTTCTGACCGACAGCGACATAAACGCAGTAGAGCTTCTTGCTCTCGTCGTCGCCTGCCGCGTCGTTATAGGATTTCTGGTTCAGCATCGCGTCGAGCGCCACGGCGGTCTTGCCGGTCTGACGGTCGCCGATGATAAGTTCCCGCTGGCCACGGCCAACCGGGATCAGCGCGTCAATGGCCTTGAGACCAGTGAACATCGGCTCGTGCACGGATTTACGCGGGATGATGCCCGGCGCTTTCACGTCCGCGACGCGGCGCTCTGCCGCCTCGATCGGGCCCTTGCCGTCGAGCGGGTTGCCGAGCGCGTCAACAACGCGGCCCAACAGGCCCTTCCCGGCGGGCACGTCCACGATGGAGTTCGTGCGCTTGACGGTGTCGCCTTCCTTGATGCCCGCGTCGGAGCCGAAGATCACGACACCCACGTTGTCGATCTCAAGGTTCAGCGCCATTCCGCGGATACCACCGGGGAATTCAACCATTTCACCGGCTTGAACGCTGTCCAGCCCGTGCACACGCGCGATACCGTCCCCAACGGACAGAACCCGGCCAACTTCGGCCACCTCGGCGTCTTGGCCAAAGTTTTTGATCTGCTCCTTGAGGATCGCAGAGATTTCTGCTGCCTGAATGCTCATGTCACCCGACCTCTTTCATAACGTTCTGCAGGGATGCGAGTTTCGCCTTGATCGACGTATCAATCATGCGGGATCCCACTTTTACAACAAGACCGCCGATGAGGCTTTCATCAACGGTCGCATTAACGACGACTTCTGACCCGACGGATGCCTTGAGCGCGCTGGTGAGCGCCTCTTTCTGGGCATCGGTCATTGGCGCGGCGGACACGACATCCGCGGTGACTTCACCACGGGCTTGGGCTGCCAGCGCCTTAACACCCTTGATCACGTCCGGCAGCGTAAAAAGACGCCGCTTGCTCGCCATCAGGGCCACTGTGTTGGAAACGATCTGGCTCAGGCCCATCTGCGCGGTCACGGCACCCATCGCCCGGCCCTGCTCTTCGCGGCTATAGAGCGGCGAGGAAATCAGGTCGCGCAGATCGGCACTGTCCTGCAATGCGGCTTCCAGATCAGTCAGATTGCGCTCAACTTCGGAAAGCTGGTCGCCCTCCTGCGCAATTTCAAAGAGTGCTGTCGCATAGCGACCCGCAACTCCGGAGACGATTGTCGCTGTAGCGGCCAAAGGTACCCCACCCTTACTGATTAGGCCCGAAGGTGACCCCCCGGACCGGTTTGCGTTAGGCCACTCTTGGCAGCCCTGCTTAGGAATTGGCGGGGTGATAGCAGACGGAATTGCGTCTGACAATATGCGGGTCCATGCCTAGGAATTTAGCTTTTATCGTTTGAAATCAGTGCGTTTGCCCACATCTGGGGCCAAGTGCGACGCTTTGAACACCCCGATATACCAAGAAATGCGCAGTGAAGGGCAGTTTCACCCCCTGTGATCCCGCCGCGAGGGGCCGAATCCCCTCATTCCTGCACTTGGTTCGGGGGAGGGTTTGGCCAGATCGCCCAGCACCTTGAGCGGCGACCGGGCGCGCGCTTCGATCCCTTTGACAGGCGCATATGTCTGTTTGGTGGCCTCCACGATCAGCACACCGGCAAGGTGCTGTGGCCTGAGCCGCGCGCCGATCCCCTCAACCGTGCCTGCCATCTTGAGCATCGTGCGGCCATAGCTCGGTGGAGCATAAAGCGCGCCCACATGCCGCGTCGGCTCAAACCGGTGGCGGCGCAGGTGCCGGTCAAGCTGGCTGAACGAATAAGGACGGCCATAGCCAAAGGGCGTCGCGTCCCGCCGCGCCCAGATGCCGGTGCGGTTCGGCACGATGAACAGCACTCGCCCACCGGGGGCCAGAACGCGCCACATCTCATCCATCAGCGCCCCCGGCCGCTCGCATGTCTCCAAACCATGGGCCACGAGCAACCGGTCGATCCGCCCTGCCGGGATCGGCCATTCGGTCTCCTCCACCAGTGAGGTCAGGTTCGGCTGCCCGGTCGGCCAGTGCATCGCGCCCTGCTCTGCGGGCATCAGGCTGATCACGCGTTCGGCCTCCGTCATGAAGGGGCGCAGATAAGGCGCGGCAAAGCCGAACCCCTCAACGCTGCATCCTTTCACATCGGGCCACAGCGCGCGCAATTGGGCCTGCAACACGGATTGCACCCAGCGGCCCAAGGGCGTGCGATAATAAAACGCTTTCAGATCGACGACATCGAGATGCACTTTGACGGTCCTTGTTTGCGTTTGCCCAGCCTTTGGGCGAGTGTTGCGCCAAACGCTACCGTAATTCCAAGGAGCCTGCCAATGCCCGTTGAACTTGTGACGATCCCGTGCCTGTCCGACAACTACGCCTTTCTCCTTCGGGAGGAGGACAGCGGCCGCGTCGCCCTGATCGACGCCCCGGAAAGCGGCCCGATCATCGCAGAGCTGGAGGCGCGGGGCTGGACCCTTGATGAGATCCTTTTGACCCATCACCACCCTGACCATATCGACGGCGTGCCCGATCTGGTCGCGAAATATGGTGCGAAGGTGACGGGGGCCTCTGCCGATGCGCATCGCCTGCCCCCGCTCGATCAGGCGGTCGCGGATGGGGATACGATCCTGTTTGGCGGCACGGTCGCACATGTGCTCGATGTGTCGGGCCATACTGTTGGGCATATCGCCTTTCACTTCTTCGACGATAACATCGTGTTCTCTGCCGACAGTCTGATGGCACTGGGATGTGGCCGCCTGTTTGAAGGGGACGCGGCGATGATGTGGACCACGATGCAGAAATTCATCGCGATGCCCGATCAGACGGTTGTGTGCTCTGGCCATGAATATACCAGCAGCAATGCAGCATTCGCCCTGACGATCGAGCCCGACAATGCGGCCCTGCAAACGCGCGTCGCCGCGATCAAGGCCGCGCGCGACAAGGGCGCATTTACCGTGCCCTCCCTGTTGTCAGATGAGAAAGCGACCAATCCGTTCCTGCGCGCGCATCTGCCCGAGTTGCAAAAGGCCATCGGGATGGAAGGCGCCGATGCCGCCGAAGTGTTCCGCGAGGTTCGCACCCGCAAGGACAACTTCTAAGGGCGCTCCCGCACGGTGACTGGCCCTGACGGGCCGCACCCTTTGGGCCGGGCAGCCGGGGCGCTGCCCCGGCTGGAGCCGCGCCTAGTCCTTGCGTTTCTCGATGCCCTGCCGGATCCGCCGGACAAAGGCCCAAACGGCAAAGATCACCGGCACCGTGACCACCGCCACCACGGCGGATTTTGAGATGCCCAGCGCCTCCCCGAACGGGGCCAGCAGATACCCCGCAAGGCTCACCGCATAATAGCTGATCGCGACCACCGACAGCCCTTCGACCGTTTCCTGCAAGCGCAGTTGCAGTGCCGCGCGCCGGTCCATGCTTTCCAGAAGGGTGCGGTTCTGCTGCGCCAACCCCACATCGACGCGGGTGCGCAACAGGTTCGCCGCACGTTCCGTCCGCGCGGCCAGTTCCACCAGCCGCCGCTCCGCACTCTGACAGGTCCGCATCGCGGGCTCGAACCGGCGCATCATGAATTCCCCGAAGGTCTGGCGGGACGCGACCCGCTTTTCACGCAGCACCTCGATTCGCTGGTTCATGATCGCGGCATAGGCCCCGCCCGCGCCGAACCGGAACGCGGAATTGGCGCTCAGCGCCTCTAGATCGGCAGACATCATCAGCAACCGATCAAGCGTCTGCGTATCCGCCTCCCCGTCCTGACTGGCCATGGTCCGCACCAGTTCGGACAATTCCCGGTCCAGCGCGTTCACCTTGCGCGCCACGTCCCGCGCCACCGGCAATGTGAGCATCGCGCCGGATTTATAGGTCTCGATCTCCAGCAATCGCTGCACGATCCGCCCGATCCGGCGCGGGCCGACATCCGGGGTGACATAGACGGCGAACCGCACCTGCCCCTGCTCATGAATGCGAAAATCACTCATCACCAGCGCGCTGTCATCGACCACCTTCGCCACGGCGATGGATTCGGGTGCGAAATGCCGGGTGATGCCGTTCTTGAGCTTGCCTTCTGCATGCTCGATCGTCTTGGCCACTTCGACCCGCACTAGAACGGAGGTCAGCACCGTCCCCGGTGCCTCCGCCAGCCAGTCATCGGGGAATATCCGCATGGTCGAGCCGTCAAAGGGCGTGTCCGCCACCCCTTCGGCAAAGAGCGTATAGGTCACAAACTCCGTGTGCCGCTCCCATTTGAGCTGCACCGTCCCCAATGGCCCGAAATAATGGTTCGCATCCGGCGACGGATGCTGCGCGCCATAGCGGTTGAGCAGGGCCACCAGATGCGCACGGTCAAGCTCGGGATCGCGCTCCGGCCCGTCATCGGACATGATGGTGATATGCACCGCCCGGCAAGGCCCCTTGATCTCGGGGAAGGGGCGGGCGTGAAGCTCGTTTGACAGCTCATAGCGCTGGGGGTGATCGGGGATGACGCGCGGATCCATGACCGCCTCCAATTAACATGCGTTATGGGCTAGCTAGAGCAGACGAAACGGTTTTGCACCCATTGGCTGAAACAGAACCAAAGAAAACAATTGTATACCGCAAGAGTGTTGCCGATCTGCCCCACCGCCCTCTGGATGCGGTCTGATCTCCAAACCAATGCAAGCGATTACGCGGTCATAGCCCCCGCTGATTGGCAATGACACTGGCACAGACATGCGCAATGCGGGCCGCATGCCCCTTGCTTCGCTGAATACCCTCCAGAGGCACCGTCCCACCAATGCCGCGCATGGCACACCACACCCTCGCCCCCAGCCCGGCGGCTGCCCCCGTTTTCTTTTTTCCAAAAATACCTCCCGCCGGAGGCATCGCCGCGCCGTATGGCGCGGCCACCCCCAATGGGTGCAGCCTCATCTGTGATGAGGGCGCACCATGCGGGAGCGCGCCTTAGCTTGTTCGCCCGAACAGTCGTTCGATGTCTTTCAGATCGAGCGACACATAGGTCGGCCGGCCGTGGTTGCATTGCCCGGAATGGGGCGTCGCCTCCATCTCCCGCAGCAGCGCGTCCATCTCCTGCGCGCTCATCCGCCGCCCCGACCGGACAGAGCCGTGGCAGGCCATGCGCGACAACACCGCCTCGATCCGCTCCTGCACCAGCGTGGCCCCTCCCCCGTCGCTCAATTCATCAAGCACATCGCGCAACAGTGCCTCGGCGTTGATCACCCCAAGCGGCGCGGGCGTTTCGCGCACGCAGACGGCCCCGCCGCCAAATGGCTCTATCCGCAGGCCCGCTGTCTCCAGCATCTCCTGATGGGTCAACAGAAGGGCGCGGTCGGCTTCTGACATCTCCACCACTTCGGGGATCAGCAGCGCCTGACCTGGAACGCCCCGCTCTGCCATCTGGCGTTTGAGCCGCTCATAGACCAGCCGCTCATGGGCTGCGTGCTGATCGACGATGACGATGCCTTGCGCGGTCTGCGCGATGATGTAGTTCTCATGCACCTGCGCGCGCGCGGCCCCCAAGGGGAGCGCGTCTGCGGCGGGTGTATCCGGCACCTCCACCGGGGTGGCCTCTACCCGGCCAGAGGTCCAGCTTGCGGCACTCTCGGCCATCCCCGCCGCCGGGGCCTGTGCCTCATAGGCCGACATCCGCGCGCCCGTGCTGGGGCGCAATGGCGCCTGATAGGGGCCGGTAGGCTTGGGCTGCATCGCGCCCAGCATCGCCGCCCCCACAGTGGAGGACGCGCGATGCCCGGCCTCCGCCAGCGCGTGTTTGAGTGCCGATATGATCAGCCCCCGCACCACGCCCGGCTCGCGAAACCGCACCTCGGCCTTGGCCGGATGCACATTCACATCCACCCGCTCGGGCGGGCAGTCGATGAACAGCGCCACCGCCGGGTGCCGATCCCGGCTCAGGAAATCGGCATAGGCTCCGCGCAGCGCACCGATCAGCAGCTTGTCCCGCACGGGCCGCCCATTGATAAAGAAGAACTGCGCCACCGCCGCCCCCCGCGAATAGGTTGGCAATCCGGCCAGCCCGCTGACGCGCACGCCGTCCCGCTCGGCCTCCACAGTGACAGCATTCTGCACGAAATCCCGCCCGATGATCGCGGCAAGCCGGGCGTCCCGCACGCTGATCAGATCACCGCCCTGCCGCTCCACGCTGAAGGTCACGCGCCCCTCACCGCCACCCGACACATCGCGCAGGGTCATGCCGATCTCGGGCGCGGCCATGGCCAGCCGTTTGACCATGTCATTGATCGCCTGCACCTCTGCCCGGTCAGACCGCAGGAATTTCAGCCGTGCGGGCGTGGCGTGAAACAGATCGCGCACTTCAACGACGGTGCCCCGGGTCAGGGCGGCAGGCTTGACCGCGCCGATCTGCCCCCCCGACACATGCAGGGAATGCGCCTCCGCCCCCTGCACCCGGCTGGTGATGGTGAGCCGCGCAACCGACCCGATGGAGGGCAGCGCCTCCCCCCGGAACCCGAGATACCGGATGTTGAACAGATCAGCGCCGTCTGTTTTGGACGTCGCATGACGCGACAGCGCGAGCGGCAATTCTTCTGCCGGAATGCCCTGCCCGTCATCGGTGACACGGATCAGCGTCTTGCCTCCATCGGCAATCGCGATGTCGATCCGGGTGGCCCCCGCATCCATTGCATTCTCGACCAGTTCCTTGACCACCGAACTGGGCCGCTCCACCACTTCACCAGCGGCAATCCGGTTGGCACTGGCGTCATCTAACTGCCGGATCGGGCGGCGCGGCGCGGATATGTTGCGGTCGGTGTAGGTCATGCCACGAGATATAGCATGACCCGAGAGTGATTCACCAATGGATTTCGCGTGCCGGGGCGACAGGATTGATCCGATCAGGCGCTCTCAGCAGCGGCTTCCTTAGCCTTGATGGCCTTGTAGGCGTCACACAGGATGACCACACCAACGGCTGACAGGAAATAGCCGAGCACCCCGCCTATAAACGCGAAAATGAGCTCAATGAGCGTCGTATCCCCAATGGCAACAGAACTGAACTGTCCCTCAAGAAAGGACTGGATGAAGACGAGCAGAAGCAACACAAACACAACCAATAAAAATGTTGGCAACATCCAGATCAACATTGGCTTCAGTATCAACCAGAAATTCTGCCGGCCCCGGCGAATTGCAGCAGAGATGGATTTATCTCCGTCCAAAACGATCGCTGGAAAAACAGTTCCGGCAACAATGAACATGAGGAGCGAAATCGCTATCGCATAGCCGATAAATAGACCAACACTTCCCACTAATTGCCCAATGACGAAAAACAGAATAAGAATTACAAATAAAAATAGAAATAGGCCCATATACCTTATCAAAAACGCACTGGCTAATTTTGGATCAAATTTGGAAAGACTAGAATCGGATAGATATTTCAAGTGTATACTCAGAATCACATAGCTTGATATGATCAGGTAAGGGACCATATTCACAAAATCGGACGCTTCAAAAAAGAGATTGAGGGCCTCAACGAACACAAAACCCCCGCCATAGATCAAAACAATATTCCGAAAACTCGATTTGTATAGATTAATTGCTTTTCTGAACATAATACATCGCAAATTACTGATAATCTTAGGTCAGATTAAGCAAATAAAATTTTGCTTGTAAAGCCGCGTTGTCACCGACAGCAGCACCCCGCCCATCAGCCCAAAAGCGCGCGCCTGCGATACAACGCAACGTCGCGCACCTTTGCGTTGCAGCAAAGATGCGGTATTGCGCTAGACAAAGGGTACAACCGCACGATTCCGCGAGTGTATTCAATAGTATACATCGGCCCCACGCAGGTGCAACGGGCCGCTTTCCTTCCGGGCAAATGCCCGTTTGCGTAACTCATGACGAGGAGGCCCGACCACATGATCATAGGCGCACCAAAAGAGATCGCACCGGGGGAGGCGCGCGTCGCCCTGACCCCGGCAAGTGCGACACAGCTTCAGAAACTTGGATATGAATGCATCGTGCAATCCGGCGCAGGCGAAGCCGCCCGGTTCAGCGATGCCGATTATGAAGCCGCAGGCGTCAAGGTCGTGAAAACGGCTGCAACCCTTTGGAAAACCGCTGATATCGTCGTGAAGGTCCGTGGCCCCGAGGCGAAAGAGGTCAAGAGCATTCGCGAAGGCCAGACGGTCATCTCCATGTTCTGGCCCGCGCAAAACGGCGACATGCTCAAGGAGCTGGCCGATAAGGGCGCCAACGTGATCGCGATGGATATGGTCCCCCGGATCTCCCGCGCGCAAAAGATGGACGCGCTGTCGTCGATGGCGAATATCGCGGGCTATCGCGCGGTGATCGAGGCGGGCAATAACTTTGGCCGCTTCTTTACCGGGCAGATCACGGCGGCGGGCAAGGTGCCCCCGGCGAAGGTTCTGGTTGTGGGCGCGGGCGTCGCTGGATTGGCCGCAATCGGCACGGCAACGTCGCTTGGCGCGATTACTTATGCCTTTGACGTGCGGCCTGAAGTCGCGGAGCAGATCGAATCCATGGGTGCCGAATTCGTGTTCCTCGATTTCGATGAAGAACAGACCGACGGCGCAGAGACGGGCGGATATGCCGCCCCCTCCTCCCCCGAGTTCCGCGAAAAGCAGCTTGAGAAATTCCGCGAGCTTGCACCGGAGATCGACATCGTCATCACCACCGCGCTGATCCCCGGCCGCGACGCGCCCAAGCTCTGGCTTGAGGATATGGTCGCCGCGATGAAGCCCGGCTCCGTCGTCGTTGACCTTGCCGCAGAAAAGGGCGGCAACTGTGATCTGACGGTTGAGGGCGAGATCGTGGAGAGCGCCAATGGCGTGAAGGTCATCGGCTACACCGATTTCCCGAGCCGCATGGCCACCCAATCCTCCACGCTTTATGCCACCAACATCCGGCACATGATGGATGACCTGACCCCCGAGAAG
The DNA here is from genome assembly GCF_014199445.1 of Rubricella aquisinus. Taxonomy (GTDB): domain Bacteria; phylum Pseudomonadota; class Alphaproteobacteria; order Rhodobacterales; family Rhodobacteraceae; genus Rubricella; species Rubricella aquisinus. Next base: position 116,544 of record NZ_JACIJS010000001.1, read on the forward strand.
GACGGCCAGATCAACATCAACATGGAAGATGACGTGATCCGGGGCGCGACAGCGGCCCATGCCGGTGCTGTCACCTTCCCACCGCCCCCGCCCAAGACAAAGGCCATCGCGGCGGTCAAAAAGGAAAAGGTGAAAGAGAAAACGCCAGAGGAAAAGCGCGCCGAAGAACAAGCCGCGTTCAAGGCGCAGACCAAAAACCAGGTGACCCTGCTGGGCGCCATGGCTGCCGTGACGCTCCTGATGGGGATGATCACACCGCCGAGCTTCATGCAGCACTTCATCGTGTTCGTTCTGTCCGTCTTTATCGGGTTCCAGGTGATCTGGAATGTGAGCCACTCGCTCCACACCCCGTTGATGGCGATCACCAACGCGATCTCGTCGATCATCATTCTGGGCGCGCTGATGCAGATCGGTTCTGGATCGGGGCTTGTCATTTTCCTCGCGGCGGCTGCCGTGTTCATGACCGGCATCAACATTTTTGGCGGCTTCCTCGTGACACGGCGCATGCTCGCCATGTTCCAGAAATCGTAAGTAGGGGTAGGGACAATGGAATTCGGATTTACAACAGCGGCCTATGTCGTCGCGGCTGTCCTCTTTATCCTTAGCCTTGGTGGCTTGTCTGGACAGGAAAGCGCAAAACGCGCCGTTTGGTATGGCATCGTCGGGATGGGATTGGCCGTTGTGGCCACGCTCATCGGCCCCGGCACGGGCATGGCGGGCGCGTCGATCATCCTGATCGCGCTTGGTGGGGCGATTGGCTATCAGCTTGCCATGCGGGTGCAGATGACCCAAATGCCCGAGCTTGTCGCCGCGATGCACTCCCTCGTGGGTCTTGCGGCGGTGTTCGTGGGCTTTATCGCGCATATCGAACTGGGCCGCGTCATGGCCATGGATGTGGAGGGGCGCGCCGCACTTGAAGGCTTCGCAGCCCTCTTGTCCAAGAAGGATGCGCTGGAGGTCAACATCCTGCGGATCGAGCTGTTCCTTGGTATCTTCATCGGGGCCGTGACCTTCACGGGCTCCGTGATTGCCTATGGCAAACTGGCGGGCAAGGTGAACACCGCCGCGAAAAAGCTGCCCGGCGGGCATATGCTCAACGCGGGTGCGGCGATCATTTCGCTGTTCTGTCTTGCGGCCTATTTCAACGGTGGCGGGGCGTTCCCGCTGATCGTGATGACGATCTGTGCGCTGTTCATCGGCTATCACCTCATCATGGGGATCGGTGGCGCGGATATGCCGGTCGTTGTGTCGATGCTCAACAGCTATTCCGGCTGGGCGGCGGCGGCGATCGGCTTCTCGCTGGGCAATGACCTTCTGATTGTTGTGGGCGCGCTGGTCGGCTCCTCCGGGGCGATCCTGTCCTACATCATGTGTAAGGCGATGAACCGCTCCTTTATCTCTGTGATCCTTGGTGGGTTCGGCGCGGTCGCATCCACCCAGCAGGAGATCGACGGAGAGATGGTCGCGACCGATACCGATGTCGTGGCCTCTGCCGTGGAGGAAGCGGACAACATCATCATCGTGCCGGGCTATGGCCTTGCCGTGGCACAGGCACAAAGCTCCGTCTCGGAACTGACCAAGCGTCTGCGGGCCAAGGGCAAGAATGTCCGCTTCGCGATCCACCCCGTCGCGGGCCGCCTGCCCGGCCACATGAACGTGCTCTTGGCGGAGGCGAAGGTGCCTTACGACATCGTGCTGGAAATGGATGAGATCAACGAAGACTTCCCCGACACGGACGTGGTGTTCGTCATCGGCGCGAATGACATCGTGAACCCTGCCGCCCAAGAGGATCCCGGCTCCCCCATCGCGGGCATGCCCGTGCTGGAGGTCTGGAAAGCCAAGCAGGTGTTCATCTCCAAGCGGGGGTCCGGCACCGGCTATTCCGGGATCGAGAACCCGCTCTTTTACAAAGAGAACAGCCGCATGTGGTATGGCGATGCAAAGGCATCCCTAGATGCGCTGCTTGGACGAATCAGCTAACGCCCCTCTCACGAGGATCAACGACCAGAATGCGCCGCCTCACCGCGGCGCATTTTTTCGTTTCCGGTCTGTGGAAACCTCACTCCACAAATCTGCACATTTTGCATAACCCACACCCGCGAAAGTTGTAAGTTTCAGAAATTCGCAACCTTGAATATTATTTACCGTGAAAAACTGACCTGCGCGTAAGTTTGCCTTTTTTCAGTCACAATCTTGATTAATTCCGAGGCACATCACAGGCGCGTGAGGTGGCCGGCACGTCGTTTATGGGGGTGGCCAAGGGCAATGATAGGGTGACAAAAATGGTAATTTCTCGACTAGGCAAGGCGGCTGCGGCCGCTCTTTTAATCTGCACCGTCCCGTTTGCGGGCGCTTCGGCTCAGTCCCTCAGCGTTGACGCACAAGCGATCGAAATTCTGGATCGTGCCGGCTACCAGCGTGCGCTGGTGGAACGCATGGTTGCCCATTCCTGCCACATCAATATCGGGGCGCATTCTGGCGATGTTGAGCGGATGCAGCGCGACATCGCGAAATTCGAAGCAACACTCGACTTGATCCGCAATGGGGAGGGGGACATCCCCGCCGTGCGCGCGCCGCGCCCGCTCCACTATTTCAAGGATGTGGAAGAGCAGTGGGTGGTCCTGTCCAACTACGCGCGCTACAGCACCCGTGGCGAAATGCCGGATGCGTATCTGAGCGGCCTCGTGAATGCAGAGCCTGCCCTGCTTGAGCCGCTTGAGAAATTCGTGGGCGCGCTTGTCCGGGTCTATGGCGTGGGGCGCCTGACCCCGTTCGAGACGAACACGATGAACAACCTCGCGCGGATGCGGATGCTCGCCAACAAGGTGGCGCTCGCGCATTGCAAGATGGCCAGCCCGGCATTCGACGCGGCAGCCGCGCGCGATATGCTTGAGAACACGCTCGACTTTCTCGATCAGTCGATTGACCTCGCGGTGCGCGGCAGCGACGACGCGCGTGTCATCGCTGCATCTGGCACCACGCTTGATGCCATCCAGTGCATCCGCGACGATTTCGACCTTGCGCGGGCGCAACTTGCCACCGCGCTCAACACTGGCGCGGCGGATGCCGACGATGTGGACCGCACGGCCGATCTTCTGCTCAAGATCGAGTTCGATGCGAACGCTGCCCTGAAAGCCTATGAAGCAACATTGCTCGGGCAGGAACCAAAGTTTGAAAGCTGCGCAACGGTGGAGGTCGCCCGCGCAAGCTGATCAGAGGGGTCCAAATTGGGGGCAGCGACGGCCGCGCGATCTGGGGGGTTAGATCGCGCGGCTGTTTGCCGTTTTGGTGGCATCGGCATAGGCGTCGAACGTCTCCGCAATCAGGCGGGTCATGACCCGGGCCTCCGGCGCGATTGTCAGAACACCATCGGTGAACGTCACGGCAAAGGGCCAGCGCTGCGCCACTTCCGCAGCCTCCGCCATGAGGGCCGTGACCGGCATCCGCATCTCCGCCGACAGGGCCGCGAAATCGAGCCGGAAGTCACACATCAGGCACTCAATCGCCCGCGCGCGCAGCCTGTCATCCGCTGACAGGGCAAGACCGCGCATCACGGGCAATTGCCCGGCCTTCACCCGCTCGGCCCAAGCCGGGGTCGCGGGCGCATTCTGCCCATATCCCCCCGGAAGCCGAGAGATCGACGACGCGCCAAGCCCGATCAGCGCGCCCATCGTATCATCCGTATAGCCCTGAAAATTCCGCCGCAACGTGCCACCTGCCGCCGCGCGGGCCAGCCCGTCTCCCGGCTTTGCGAAATGGTCGATGCCGATCGGCACATATCCAGCGGCGGTCAGCCGATCCGCGCTCAACTCCGCCATGGCGAGCCGCGTTTGCGGATCCGGGAGCGTGTCCTCCGGGATCACCCGCTGCCGCTTCGACATCCATGGCACATGGGCATAGCCATAAAGCGCGATCCGCTCCGGCCCCAGATCAATGATCTGATCGAGCGTCGCGCCAAGGCTGTCCATGGTTTGGCGCGGCAGGCCGTACACCAGATCGGCGTTCATGCTCGTCACGCCATGCTCCCGCAGATAGCGCATCGCGTGGGTCGTCTCCTCCACGCTTTGCAGACGGCCAATGGTCTCCTGCACCGGCAGCGCGAAATCCTGCACCCCGACAGAGCCGCGATTGAGCCCCGCTGCAATCAGCGCATCAAGTTTCGCGTCATCGACACAGGCCGGGTCAATCTCCACCGAAAATTCGCCGTCTGGCTCAAAAGGAAGCGCTGCGCGCAGCATCCCGCTCAATGCTGCGATCTGCGCGGGCGTCAGGATCGTGGGCGTCCCGCCGCCCCAATGCATCCGCCCCACGGTCACGCCGTCAGGCAGCGCTTGCGCCAGCATCGCGATCTCCTGCTCCAATGTCTCAAGATAGGCGATCACGGGGCCCGCGCTGTTCACACCCTGCGTGCGGCAGGCGCAGAAATAGCAAAGCCGCTCACAAAACGGGATATGCACATAAAGGGAGATTGGCCCCGCGGGCAAATCTGCCAGCCAGCCGCGATAAGTGTCCTCGGACACCGCACCAAAATGATTGGCCGCGGGATAGCTGGTATAGCGCGGCACGGATCGGTCGAAGAGGCCCGCTTGGGCAAAGGCATGTTTCTGTGTCATGTTTCATCCGTGCCATGACCCAGCGCCCCTTTCGTTGACGCAGATCAACGCCGCGAAAAATGTGCCTTGAGCCGATCAAGCGGGGAGGCAGGTGGCTCTGGCGCGGCCTCGGGGGCCTCTGGTGCGGAGGGCTGCGGTTTGGGCGCGGGTTTGGGGCGTTGCGGCACGACGCGGCGCGCGACCGCATTCATAAAGCCCGCGTCATCCCCCGCGGCCAGATCAGCCGCCCCATCCGACACACCGCGCAGCACATCATCAAGCCAGTCCTGATCCGCCTTGGCAAAATCCCCCAGAACATAGCCCGACACGCGATCCTTATGCCCCGGATGCCCGATGCCGAGCCGCACCCGCGCGTAATCCGGGCTGATATGCTGATGGGTAGAGCGCAGCCCGTTATGCCCCGCATGTCCGCCGCCATGCTTGACGCGCACTTTGCCGGGGGCAAGGTCCAACTCGTCATGGAACACGACAACATCTTCTGAGGTCAGTTTATAAAACCGCATCGCCTCTCCGATGGATTGGCCGGACAGGTTCATGAACGTGGCAGGTTTCAGGAGGATGATCTTTTCCAAGCCGAGCCGCCCTTCTGTCACCTGCCCCTGAAACTTCGCGCGCCACGGGGCAAAGCCGTGATCCCCCGCGATCCGGTCCACGGCCATAAAGCCGATATTGTGCCGGTTGCCCGCGTATTTCGCGCCGGGATTTCCCAGCCCTGCAAAGAGTTTCATGGCGTGCCCTCCTGCCCCCGCTATAGCGCAAATGAAAAGGGCCGCGCCACTTTATGTGGTGCGGCCCCTCCCGATTGGATGGACGGAGAGGATTATTCCTCTGCGGCCGCGTCCTCGTCGCCGCCTTCGGCGTCGTCCTCGTCATCCGCGGCCCGGAGGCTCGACGGAGCGGAGATGTTGGCGATCACGAAGTCACGGTCGGTGATCATCGGGCGCGAACCTGCCGGCAGGTCGATATCGGAGATGTTGATGACATCGCCCACATTGACGTTCGCCAGATCGGCAACGATCGTCTCGGGGATGTTGCCTGCGGTCACTTTCAGCTCAACTTCGTTGCGCACCACGGTCAACACGCCGCCCTTTTTGAGGCCGGGGCAGGTGTCTTCATTGGCGAACTCAACCGGGATGTAGAGGTTGATGCGCGACTTCGCGGAGAGGCGGAGGAAATCGACATGGGTCGGCAAATCCTTGACCACATCGCGCTGCACTGCGCGGCAGATCACGGTCTCTTCCTTACCATCGACCTTGATCTTCAGAAGCGTGGACATGAATTTGCCCTTCTTCAGAAGCTTCAGAAGCTCGTTGAATTTCACATTGATCGGCTGCGGATCTGTGCCGCCACCGTAGATAACGCCGGGGATCAGCCCCTCACGTCGCGCAGCCCGGGCAGCCCCTTTGCCGGTGCCTTCGCGCGACGTGGCGTCGAGAGAATTGGTCGATGCCATTGTCTTGCTCCATAAATCAGGTTTATCGCTGCGAGGATCCTCCAGGGGTGTAAGCACCCGCAACGCGCGCGGTATAGAGGATTGGGCACGGGTGTCAATGCAAAGGCGGCTCCCGCCCGTCGTTCAGTCGCTTGCGCTCCTTCCTCCCGTTGGGGTGAGGGCGAGAGACAAACGCTGCGGGGCAGCGTTTGCGCCCGAACGCGCGGAATGGAATGAAGCGCGGGGAACCGCGCCGCGCCTTTCGGCACGGCGATGCCTCCGGCAGGGTATATTTGAAGAAAGTGAATTGAAAACACCCTGCCTCACGATCGGAGACAGGGTGCCTTTCACTTTCACGTTCATCGGCGTCCCCGCCTGTACCGTGGGGCTATTCCAAACCCAAAATCGTTTCACTTTCCTTAAATATACCCCGCCGGAGGCATAAAAGTATCTGAGAGACCGCAATCAGGTGTTGAACAGGAAGTGCAGCACATCCCCGTCCGCCACGGTGTAGGCTTTGCCTTCCGCGCGCATTTTACCGGCTTCCTTTGCACCCGTTTCGCCGTTGAACGCGATATAATCGTCATAAGCGATGGTCTCCGCGCGAATAAAGCCGCGCTCAAAGTCGCCATGGATCACGCCCGCGGCTTGCGGTGCTTTGGTGCCTGCGGGGATCGTCCAGGCCCGCGCCTCTTTCGGGCCGACGGTGAAATAAGTGCGCAAATCGAGCAATTCGTAGCCCGCGCGGATCAGCCGGTCGAGACCCGCTTCCTCCAATTCCAGATCGGTGAGGAATTCGCTGCGCTCCTCATCGTCAAGCTGGGCAATCTCCTCTTCAATCGCCGCAGAGATCACGACAGACAGCGCGCCTTGCTCTGCTGCCATGGCCGCGACCTTTTCGGACAGGGCATTGCCAGTAGCCGCCGCACTTTCCTCGACATTACAGACATAGAGCACCGGTTTTGCGGTCAAAAGCTGAAGCATGTTCCATGCTTTGCGCTCCTCATCGGAAATCTCGACCATGCGGGCAGGTTTGCCTTCCTCCAGCAGGGCTTGCGCGCGGGACAGCAGCTCCTCCTGCTCTTTCGCGTCCTTATCGCCGCCGCGGATCTTGCGCTGGAGGTTCGCGCGCCGCCGCTCCACGCTATCAAGATCGGCAAGGATCAATTCCGTCTCGATCGTTTCCGCGTCGGAGATCGGATCGACGCGGCCATCCACATGGGTCACGTCGTCATCCTCAAAACAGCGCAGCACATGGGCGATGGCATCGGTTTCGCGGATATTGGCGAGGAACTGATTGCCCAGCCCCTCCCCCCGGCTCGCCCCTTTCACAAGGCCCGCAATATCGACAAACGTCAGGCGCGTGGGAATGATCTGCTTGGATTTCGCGATTGCAGCGAGTTTATCGAGCCGCGCATCGGGCACTGACACATCGCCCACATTCGGCTCAATCGTGCAGAACGGGAAATTCGCCGCCTGTGCCGCCGCCGTGCGGGTGAGCGCGTTGAACAGAGTGGATTTGCCCACATTCGGCAGGCCGACGATACCGCATTTGAAACCCATAGCCGGGGCGCTCCGATCTTAATTGAGACAGTCGCGCTTCCTTAGTGGGGCAAAGGGGGGTGGGTCAAGCAACCGGGTGTGCTATCTATGTCCCCATGCGTATGATCCTGATCCTCCCGCTTCTCCTGATGGCCGCCTGTGGCGACGTGCAGCGCGACAGATCCGTGCCGATGACTACGGTGGAGGAGGTGGACCTGAACCGCTATGCAGGCCGCTGGTATGAAATCGCCCGCTATCCCAATTTCTTTGAACGTGGCTGCGTCGCAGCGACGGCGGATTATACGCTGCGCGAGGACGGCAAGGTGGATGTGACAAATGCCTGCCGGAAAGAGACGCTCGACGGCCCGATCAGCAGCGCTGACGGGATCGCCCGGGTCGCGGGGCCGGGCCAGTTGGAAGTGACCTTCACCCCATGGCTGCCGGGTGTCTGGGGGGATTATTGGGTGCTGGGCCTGACCCCGGATTACACCGTGGCCGTGATCGGCGCGCCAGCAGGCACAACGGGCTGGATCCTTGCCCGCACGCCGCAGATCACGGCAGAGCAGCGCGCGGCGGCGGAGGCTGTGTTCATCGCCAATGGCTACAGGCTCGACGCGCTGGAATATCCGCCGCAGCAATAGGGCCGGGACGCGGGGCGGGACCACGCCCTTCATGCCCCCTTGCCCTTCCTTCGGAATTCCACTCATGATCCAAGCTGAACATTGGAGCACATCATGAGCCTCGACAATCATCTGACGACCCAAGAATTGCGCGCGCTCGACGCCGCACACCACATCCACCCCTTTTCCGACACGGCGGAGATGCGGGCCAAGGGCGCGCGGGTGATCACGCGCGCGGATGGCGTGTGGCTGCAGGACAGCGAGGGGAACAGGATCCTTGATGGCATGGCGGGCTTGTGGTGCGTGAATATCGGCTATGGCCGCCGCGAACTGGCCGATGTGGCCTATCGCCAGATGCAGCAATTGCCGTTCTACAACACGTTTTTCATGACCACCCATCCGCCCGCCGTGGAATTGAGTGCCAAGCTCGCTGAGATCGCCCCGGGGGATAAGAACCGCGTGTTCTTCGCCAGCGGCGGGTCGGATGCCAATGACACCAATATCCGGCTGGTGCGGCATTACTGGGCAGCATTGGGCAAGCCCGACAAATCCGTCATCATCTCGCGCAAGAATGGATATCACGGCTCCTCCGTCGGGTCAGCGAGCCTTGGCGGCATGGCCCCGATGCACGCGCAAGGGGGTCTGCCGATCCCTGACATCACCCATATCGACCAACCCCATTGGTGGGCCGAAGGCGGCGATCTGAGCCCGGAGGAATTCGGCCTTGCCCGCGCGCGGCAACTGGAAGAGGCGATCGACCGGATTGGGGAGCATCGCGTCGCGGCCTTCATCGCGGAGCCCGTGCAGGGCGCGGGCGGCGTGATCATCCCGCCCGAAACCTATTGGCCCGAAATCTCCCGCATCTGCCGGGAGCGTGAGATCCTGCTGATCGCGGATGAGGTCATCACCGGATTTGGCCGCACGGGCCGCTGGTTTGGCTCTGAAACCTATGACATAGACCCGGATATCATGACCATCGCGAAGGGCATGTCGTCCGGCTATCAACCCATCGGCGGCTCGATCTTGCGCGAAAGCGTGGCGCAGGTAATTGAGGAGGGCGGCGAGTTCAACCATGGCTACACCTACTCTTCGCACCCTGTGGCCGCAGCCGTGGCGCTGGAGAATATCCGTATCCTTCAGGAAGAGAAGATCGTGGAGCAAGTGGCCGAGGACACTGCCCCCTACCTCGCCGCGAAATGGCACATGCTTGCCGATCACCCGATGGTGGGACAGGCGCGGATTTGCGGGATGATGGGGGCGCTTGAACTGACCCCTGATGTGGCGGCCCGCGCGCCCTTTGCCAATACCGGGACCGTGGGGCTGATGACGCGGGAGCGCTGCTTTGCCAATGGGCTGGTGATGCGGCATGTGGGGGACAAGATGATCATCTCCCCGCCGCTGACGATCAGCCATACCGAGATTGACCGATTGGTCGAACTCGCGTGGCAATCGCTGGATGAGGGCATGGCGCAGGCCAAGGCCGAAGGTGCGTTCCGCACGCCATGAGCCTGCTCTACTCCAACGATCGGCCAGGGGTGTACCCTGACAGCTATTATGCAGCGTCCGTCCCGCCGCGCGCGGTGCTGCCCGCGCTGGATGGAGATAGGCGTTGCGATGTTTGCGTGATCGGCGCGGGATATACCGGGCTGTCGGCAGCCCTGCATCTGGCGCAGGCCGGGGCCGATGTGACCTTGATCGACGCGCATCGCGTGGGCTGGGGCGCGTCGGGCCGCAATGGTGGGCAGATGAGCGGCGGGCAACGTGTGGACGCCCCCGATATGGCCAAGATGTTCGGGCTGGATCGCGCCCGCGCGCTGTGGTCGTTGGGGGAGGACGCCAAGGCGCTGGTCAAATCCCTGATCGCGGAGCACAAGATGGCCTGCGACCTCAAACCCGGCGTCGCGCATATGAGCCAGAAACCCGATGGCCTAGAGGCCTATGTCGAGACGATGGCGCGCGATTTCGGCGCGACGGGGCTGAGCTATATCCCGCGCGACGCCGTGGCATCGCATGTCCAGACCGACGCTTATGCCGAAGGGGTGCTGGATCAGGACGCGGCCCATCTTCACCCGCTGAAATACGCGATCGGTCTGGCGGAGGCCTGCGCGGCGGCTGGCGTGCGGATATATGAGAACACGCGCGCTACCGCGCTCTACCGTGGTGATCCAGCGGGGGTGGAGACGACCTCGGGCCGGATCACTGCCGATCATGTGATCCTCGCCGCCAATGGCTATCACTGCGATCTGGTGCCGGAGGTGGCCGGGCGGGCGATGCCGATCAACAACTTCATCCTCGCCACCGAACCCCTGCCCAATGCCGGGCGCGACCTGATCCCATCCGATATCGCGGTGGCGGACGCGAAATTTGTGGTGAACTACTACCGGTTGAGCGCGGATGGCAGGCTTCTGTTCGGCGGGGGGGAGAGTTATGGCTACCGCTTTCCCAAGGATATCAAGGCATTCGTCCGCCGCCCGATGCTGGAGACATTTCCACAGCTTGCAGGCGCCCGGATCGACTATGGCTGGGGGGGGACGCTGGCGATCACGGTGCGACGTCTACCGCATCTGATGCGGGTGACGCCAAACATCCTGTCCGCAGCGGGATATTCCGGGCATGGCGTGGCGCTGGCGACGCTCTCAGGAAAGCTGATGGCCGATGCCCTGCTTGGGCAAGCAGATGGGTTTGAGACGATGGCGGCAATCCCGCAATTTCCGTTTCCCGGGGGGCGCGTTTTGCGCACGCCGCTTCTGGCACTGGCAATGAGTTACTACGCCCTGCGCGATCGCCTTCGGTAAGGGCGCTCTCCCGCCCGTCGTTCCGTCGCTGCGCTCCGTCCTCCCGTTTGGCCGGGCGCCGCGCCTTTCGGCGCGGCGGTGCCTCCGGCGGGGTATATTTGGAGAAAGTGAATTGGGACGGGCGGCGCTAGAGCAGCCACCGCGATTCGGCCGTGGGTCAAGGTCCGAGGCACGAGTGGCCTTGACGCGCGGGCGAATCGTAACCCCATAATTGAAAGGGTGATTTGAGGAACAGACCTGTTCCTCAAACACCTCAGCGCAATCTTCCCTTCTCGCGGCGCAGCCGCGCCTTTCCCGGCGCTTCATTCCATTCCGCGCGTTTGGGCGCAAACGCTGCACCGCAGCGTTTGCCTCTCGCCCTCACCCCAAGGGGAGCGGCCTCATCTTTGATGAGGCAGCGACGTGCGGGAGCGCTTACTTGCGGGGTTTGCGCGGCTTGTGGGGCTTGGTGCCGTCATGTTTTGGCGCAGGTTTGCCGCCTTTGGCCTTGCGCGCCTTGAACCCTTCGGGTTTTGGCCGTCCGGGCTTACGGAAGGGCTTTTTCCCGTCTTTGCTCCAAGGTGCTGCGCGGGGCCGCTCGGATGGGAGATCGGGTGCTTTGTCGAGTTGCGTCACCCGGATACCGCCGTCGAGTTCGCGCTTCGCGCCCAGACTATCCAGAAAGCCCGAAGCGCTTGCCGGGGCGATTTGCACGAAGGTTTGCTTGTCCTGCACCCGGATCGCGCCGATATCCGTGCGCGTGATGCCGCCCATCCGGCAGAGCATCGGCAAAAGCCAGCGCGCCTCCGCCTGATCCTTTGATCCGACAGACAGGGCAAACCAGATCGCGTCGTCAAATGCCTTATGATCCCGCGGTCCAGTGGCTGCTTCGGTTGGCGCGAGGTCTTCGGGCGCGGAATGCCGGGATTGGTAGAGGGCGACATAGGCCGCGGCCAACTGCTCCGCGCTGAATGTCTCCGCCAATTTGGACACAAGCGGTTGCGCGCCTTCGGGTACCGGCTCATGCCACGCGGGATCCGCCAAAAGCCGCGCCTCATCCTGCGCCATCACCTCATCAGCCGACGGAGCCGGGGCCCATGTCGCCTCAAGCCGCGCGAATTTCAGCAGGCGCTCTGCCTTGCCACGCGCGCGATGGGGCACGATCAGCGTGCTGACCCCTTTGCGCCCCGCGCGCCCCGTGCGCCCGGAGCGGTGCAACAGCGTGTCGGCATTGGTCGGCAGGTCCGCATGGATCACCAGTTCCAGATTGGGCAGGTCGATCCCGCGCGCGGCCACATCCGTCGCGATACAGACCCGCGCGCGCCCGTCGCGCATGGCTTGCAGCGCATGGGTCCGCTCATTCTGGCTCAATTCACCCGACAGGGACACCACCGAAAAGCCGCGATTGGACAGGCGCGCGGTCAGGCGCGCGACCATCGCACGGGTGTTGCCAAACACGATCGCACTGGGCGCCTCATAGTAGCGCAGCACGTTGATGATCGCGTTTTCGGTATCCGAGGGCGCGACGGTCAGCGCGCGGTATTCGATATCCGCGTGCTGCTTCTTTTCCGCCTGTGTGGTGACCCGCACCGCGTCGGGTTTCTGATAAGTCTTGGCCAATTGGGCGATGCCCTTGGGCACCGTGGCGGAGAACATCAGCGTGCGGCGGTTTTCGGGAGCGTGGCTGAGGATAAACTCCAGATCCTCGCTGAACCCGAGATCAAGCATTTCATCCGCTTCATCCAGGACCACGGCGCGCAGGGCGTGCATGTCCACGGCACTGCGCTCAATATGGTCGCGCAGGCGGCCCGGAGTGGCCACGACGATATGCGCGCCACGGCCCAGCGCGCGGCGTTCCTCGCGCGGGTCCATCCCGCCAACGCAGGAGGCCACGCGGACCCCGGCCTTGGCATAGAGCCATTCCAGTTCCCGCTTCACCTGCATCGCCAATTCGCGGGTCGGTGCAATCACCAGCGCAAGCGGCGCGCCCGCATAACCGAACTGATCCTTGTCGCCCAACAGCGTCGGCGCGATGGCAAGGCCAAAGCCAACCGTCTTGCCCGATCCGGTCTGCGCGGACACCAACAGGTCCGCCTCCCCCAATTCAGGGTCGCTTACGGCAATTTGGACAGGGGTCAGGGTGTCATATCCCTTTTCGGAAAGGGCATCAGCAAGGGTCGAGACGATCTGGGCGGTCATAAGTCTGGGGTGCTCCGGCATGTAAGGCTCCGGCCCTACGGCCTTCGCTCCCCAAAGTATAGCCCCCGCGCGCTCATCCGATACGAAACGTCACGGCCCGTGACATTCGCGCACAAAGCGAACAAAAACGAACTTTCGTTCTTGACCGTGCGTTAGCCTTGTGATGAGACAAAATCACGAAATGCGAGGGGAGCACGCAATGTCAGACGACACATATGACCTGTTCATCATCGGCGGGGGCATCAACGGCACCGGGATCGCGCGAGACGCGGCGGGCCGTGGCATGTCCGTTGCCTTGGCGGAGATGAACGATCTGGCATGGGCGACCTCTTCGGCCTCGACCAAGCTGTTTCATGGTGGCCTGCGCTATCTTGAATATTTCGAGTTCAACCTCGTGAAAAAGGCGCTGGTGGAGCGGGAAACCCTGTTGAAGGCCATGCCCCATATCAGCTGGCCGATGCGGTTCGTCCTGCCCTATCACGCCGATATGCGGTTCGAGAATGAAACGCCCACGTCGAAGCTTTTGAACACCGTGATGCCATGGATGAAGGGGCGGCGGCCCGCATGGCTGATCCGGCTGGGGCTGTTCATGTATGACAATCTGGGGGGGCGTAAAATCCTGCCCGGCACGGACACGCTGCATCTGCCCGGCACGCCGGAGGGCGCACCGCTCGACCCGAAATTCGTCAAAGCCTATGAGTATTCCGATTGCTGGATCGAGGACAGCCGGCTTGTCGTGCTCAACGCCCGCGATGCGGAACAGCGCGGTGCGCGCGTCATGACCCGCACCAAGGTGCTGAGCGCGGATCGCGACGGCGATCTGTGGCGCATCGTGACAGAGGACGTGACCACGGGCGAGCAGACCACCCACACCGCCAAGATGATCGTCAATGCAGGCGGCCCATGGGTGGAGAACATCGTGCGCCAGACCATCCGCCTCAACACGACCGAAGGCATCCGGCTCGTGCGCGGCAGCCATATCGTGACCAAGCGGCTGTTTGACCACGACAAGTGCTATTTCTTTCAGGGGGAGGATGGGCGCATCATCTTCGCCATTCCCTATGAGACCGATTTCACCCTGATCGGCACCACTGATGCTGAACATAATGAATTGGATCAAAAGCCCGTCTGCACGCCGGAGGAGCGGGATTACCTGATCGACTTCGTGAACAAATACCTCAAGCGCGACATCACCACCGATGATGTGGTCTGGACCTATTCCGGCGTCCGCCCGCTCTATGATGACGGTGCCAAATCCGCGACGGCGGCGACGCGGGATTATGTGCTGAGTGTCGATGACAATGGCGCGCCCTTGCTGAGCGTGTTCGGCGGCAAAATCACCACCTACCGCAAACTGGCGGAGCAGGCGATGGCCAAGATCGCGCCTTTCTTCCCCGGCACGCCGGGCGACTGGACCTCCGAAGTGCCCCTGCCCGGCGGCGATTTCCCTGTGGGGGATGTGGCCCGTCTGATTGCGGAACTGGAGGCGAAATATCCCTTCCTTGACCCATTCTGGGCCCGCCGCCTGATCCGTGCCTACGGGACCGAAGCGGACACCATGCTAGACGGCGCGACCACCGCCGCCGCGCTTGGCACAGCGTTTGGTGCCACGCTGACGGAGCGGGAAATCCGCTGGCTCATGACCCATGAATATGCCCGCCGCGCCGAAGATGTGGTCTGGCGCCGCTCCAAAATGGGATTGCGCATGACGCCGGAGCAGATCCAGGCACTTGATGACTGGATGCAGGCCAACCGATAAAAACAACGACAGGGAGATTTCGCCATGACCCATATCCTCGCCATTGATCAGGGAACGACCTCCAGCCGGGCGATCCTGTTTGACAAGGACATTCAGCCGATTGCCAGCGCGCAGGAGGAATTTCCGCAGCATTACCCCGATAGCGGCTGGGTGGAGCATGACCCCTCTGACCTGTGGTCCACCACCGCCGCTGTCTGCCGGGCCGCGATTGAAAAGGCCGGGATCGGGGCCGATGCGATTTCCGGGATCGGCATCACCAACCAGCGCGAAACGACGGTGGTGTGGGAAAAAGCCACCGGCAAACCGATCCACAACGCGATCGTCTGGCAGGACCGACGCACGGCGGATTTCTGCCGCGAATTGCGCGAGGCTGGCCATGAGCCGATGTTCACCGACCGCACGGGCCTGCTGCTTGATCCTTATTTCTCTGGCACCAAGCTGAAATGGATACTCGATCATGTCGAAGGATCGCGGGACCGCGCGCGCAACGGCGAATTGCTGTTCGGCACCGTGGACAGCTACCTGATCTGGAAGCTGACCGGCGGGGCGTCCCATGTCACGGACGCCACGAATGCCGCGCGCACGCTCCTCTACGATATCCGCAAAGGGCGCTGGAGCACCTCGATCTGTGAGCTGTTCGATATCCCCATGGAAATGCTGCCGGAGGTGAAAGACTGCGCCGCCGATTTCGGCATGACCCGGCCCGATCTGTTTGGCCGCGAAATCCCGATCCTTGGCGTTGCGGGCGATCAGCAGGCGGCGACGCTTGGGCAGGCCTGCTTCAAGCCGGGGATGCTGAAATCGACCTATGGCACGGGCTGTTTTGCGCTGTTGAACACGGGCGACACGCCGGTTGCCTCCAAAAACCGGCTCTTGACGACCATCGCCTATCAGTTTGATGGCAAGCCGACCTATGCGCTGGAAGGCTCGATCTTTATCGCGGGGGCCGTGGTGCAGTGGCTGCGCGATGGGCTGAAAATCATTCGTGAAGCGAAGGAAACGCAACCGCTCGCCGATGCCGCTGATCCGCAGCAAAACGTGATCCTTGTCCCGGCCTTCACCGGGCTGGGCGCGCCCTATTGGAATGCGGAATGTCGCGGCGCGGTCTATGGCCTGACGCGCAATTCCGGGCCGGAGGAATTTGCCAAGGCCGCGCTGGAAAGCGTCGGCTACCAGACCCGCGATCTGCTAGAAGCGATGCATGCCGATTGGGAAAGCGCCGATGGCGATGCCTCGCTCCGCGTCGATGGCGGGATGAGTGCCAGCGATTGGGCGATGCAGTTCCTGTCAGACATTATCGACGCACCGGTCGACCGGCCCAAAGTGCTCGAAACCACGGCGCTTGGCGTTGCGTGGGTCGCGGGGATGCGCGCGGGGCTTTACCCGGATATGGACGGGTTCGCCGCCAACTGGGCATTGGAGCAGAGATTCGAGCCGAATATGGACGCGGGCACGCGGGACGCGAAATACGCCGCATGGGGCCGCGCGGTGAAGGCGACGATGACGGTCTGATGGCCACTTCCTTTCGCCAGCGGGAGATTGCGCAGATCGCGCGGGATGAAGGCAAGGTTGTCGTCGATGACCTTGCCGCGCGGTTTGACGTGACCGTGCAGACCATCCGCCGCGATCTGCACGACATGGCCGAACAGGGCCTGTTGGAGCGGGTCCATGGCGGGGCTGTCCTGTCCTCTGGCGTCAGCAATATCGGGTATCAGGATCGCCAGACCCTGTTTGAAGCGGAGAAGATAGCGATCGCGCGCGCCTGCGCCGCCGACATCCCCGAAGATATCTCGCTGTTTCTCAACATCGGCACCAGTACGGAGGCGCTGGCGCGCGAACTGCTCAGCCACCGCAATCTGGTGGTGGTGACGAACAATATGAACGTGGCGCAGATCCTGTCGGCCAATAAGGGCTGTGAGATCATCCTCACGGGCGGCACTCTGCGCCGCGCCGATGGCGGGCTGACCGGGCGCATGGCGATCTCCACCATCGAACAGTTCAAGGTGGATATGGCGGTGATCGGATGCTCTGCCCTTGATGGGGATGGCGATCTGTTGGATTTTGACGTGCAGGAAGTGGGCGTCAGCCAAACGATCATCCGTCAATCGCGCAAAACGATGCTGATCGCGGACCGGTCCAAATTTCAGCGCAGCGCGCCCGCGCGGATCGGCTCCCTCTCAGCGATTGACACGTTCTATACCGACGCGCCCCTGCCCACCCCCCTGGCCCGGAAATGCGCGGATTGGGGAACGGAGGTGGTCGTGGCGCGCGCCAGCGGATAGGCTCCGCGCCATGGAGTTTCGCAGCCGATATGTCATTTCTGCCCCGCGCAGTGGCCTCAACTGGCTGCGCTATTGCGTGGAGCATTTCTGGGCCCTGCGCACCCCCGGCATCACCAGCCTGATCGACCGGCGGGCGCAGCCGCAACCCGCCTTCCTGCGCAGCCATGACGCGGAAGGGCAGCTTGGGGCGTTTGCCGCCGCGTCTCATCGGCCCGTGCCTGAGGCCGCAGCGCATGGCCCGCTTCTCCTGATCCTGCGCGATCCGTTGGAAAGCTATGTGCGCATGGCCGATCAGGCCCTGCCCGCCATGGCGGGATATGTCGGCAACCTACGCTATTTCGCACGGCATCCCGGCCCAAAGCGCGTGGCCTATTACGAAGACCTGACGACAGACCCCGCCGCCATGCGCGCCGCTATCCTGCATCTGGGCTTGCCGGAGCACATGGCGCCCTCCGTCGATGACATGGCCGCCGAATGGGATGCGCTGGCCCGTGCGAGCCGCGCATCCTATGCCGTCAATCAAAAGCGCGGCGGCGGGCCACAGACCGCAGATGATCCGCAGAACTTTACCTTTCACCAACAGCGCCTGAATGCACAGGACAAGGCCCGCGTCTGGGCCTATCTTGAGGCCGAGTTGACCGAAGCAGAGCGCGCGCCGCTCACCCGTTATCGCAAGGATATGCCATGACCCCGCTTTTCCCCCCTGCCCCAACGACGCTGCTGCCCATATCGGGCCGCGATTCGGGCTTTCCGGTGCGGCGCGTCTATTGCGTTGGCCGCAATTACGCCGCCCATGCGCGCGAAATGGGCCATGACCCGGATCGGGAGCCGCCGTTCTTTTTCCAAAAGAACCCCGACAACCTGATCCTTGGTGCGACGGTGCCCTATCCCGTGGCCACGCAGGATCTGCATCATGAGGTGGAACTGGTCGTGGCCCTTGGCTCCGGCGGGGTGGATATCCCGGAAGGGACCGCGCTGTCGCATGTGTTCGGCTATGCCGTGGGCGTCGATCTGACGCGGCGGGACTTGCAGGCACAGGCCAAGAAGGCCGGGCGTCCTTGGGAGGTCGGCAAAGCGTTCGAGCATTCGGCCCCAATCTCCCCGATCCAGCCAGCGGTGGAGATTGGCCATCCCGCAGAGGGTGCCGTTGCGCTGGACGTGAATGGTGCGCGCCGTCAGGAGGGCGATTTGAACCAGTTGATCTGGTCCGTGCCGGAGGTCATCGCGACCCTGTCGCGGCTCTTTACCCTTGCGCCGGGCGATCTGATTTTCACCGGCACGCCAGCGGGCGTTGGGCCAGTTGTCGCCGGAGATCGGGTGGACTGCACGGTGGAAGGCGTCGGGTCGCTCTCCTTTGCGATGACCTGAGCCGGTCCTTCCTGGACCGATCAGCGCCGAAGGCGCCGGTCCAGCGGCCGCCCGAGGAGGCCGCACAGGCATCTGGGCTGCACGCTTTATCTCACCAGATCTGCTGACCGCACCGCTGCTTGCCACGTCGCACAGCGGCCGCCTGGGGGCGGGCGGCCGCTGGACCGGCGGCTTCGCCTTGATTCCGGTCCGTCAAAGGACCGCAAAGTCATGCTCAACTTATCCTCAAGCCCCCACCCCGCCGATCAGGCGCGTGACCTCCGCTGCGGCCTGTCGCACGCGCGGGCCGAACTCCGCCACTACCCGGTCGGGAAAGCGTACCGTCGGGCCGGACACCGAAATCCCCGCAATGGCCTCCCCATGCGCGTTGAAAATCGGGGCTGCAACGCAACGCATCCCCAGATACCGCTCCTCATCATCCAGCGCCCAGCCGCGCGCATGGGTTTCCTCCAGATTGGCGAAAAGCGCGCCGGGCGCGGTGATCGTCTTTGCCGTGAACTCGGGCAATCCTTTCCGCTGGAATATCTTTTCGACCTCCGCGCGGGGCATTTCCGCCAACAAGGCCTTGCCGATGCCGGACGAATGCATTGGCCCGCGCGTGCCGGGGCGAAAGAAGGCACGGATCGGATTATGCGTCTCGACCTGAGACACGAACACCACATCGCCGCTATCCCCGATGGCGAGGTTCGCCGTCTCCCCCGTTGCTTCCATCAAGTGGCGCATCGCGTTGCGCGCGGCCTCCACCACGTTGGTGCGCAGCAGAAATGATGAGCCGATGCGGAAACTTTCCACCCCGATCATCCATGTCTGCGTCGCCTCGTCCAATTCGACATAGCCGTGCCGTTGCAGCGTGATCAGAATGCGGTGCGCGGTGGAGGGCGGCAGACCGACGCTCAGGCTGAGTTCGGTGAGCGTCGCCGTTTCCTCCCGCGCAAGCGCGGCCAGCACCATCAACCCCCGATCCAGCGCCTGAATCGGTGCCGCGGTGTCGGCTTCGGCGCTGCGCGGACGGCCTCTTTTGCGATTCGGTGCATGTGCCATTGTGGCTCTCATTGGTTTCTAGTGCGGATTTATCGGACGAAAGTTTTTTTCAACTATTTCCAGATATCCCATTTTGGAAAATCCTAACCCAATGTTTTCATTAGCTTCAATATATTTTTTTATTTTTTGGAATATTTTTTCAGAAAAATTGCAAAAAGCGGTAGCTCCCGTATTCTAGGTCCAATCAAAAAACCAAGGAGGATACGCCATGAACGGCCAAAACCCGGTTTTCATCCCCGGTCCGACGAATATCCCCGATCGCCTGCGCCTCGCGATGGCCGCGCAGACATGGGATCACCGCGCGCCTGATTTCGTGGACGTGTTCCATCCGATCCTTGAGGACGCCAAGCAGGTGTTCGGCACCACAAAGGGCAAGGTCATCACCTTCCCCGCTTCCGGCACCGGCGGTTGGGAGGCTGCGGTGACGAACTGCCTCAACCCCGGCGATACGGTCCTGATTTCGCGCTATGGCATGTTCAGCCACAAATGGATTCTGCTGTGTCAGGACCATGGCCTGAATGTCGAGATTATCGAGGCCGAATGGGGCGAAGGCGCACAGGCCGACCGGTTTGAGGCCGCGCTGACCGCGGATAAGTCCCACCGGATCAAGGCGGTTCTTGCCACCCATAACGAGACGGCAACCGGCGTGCGCTCTGACATCGGGGCGATCCGTGCAGCGATCGATGCGTCCGATCATCCGGCGATGTTGTTCGTGGATGGCGTGTCCTCCATCGGCTCGATGCCCTTTGAGATGGACGCATGGGGCGTCGATGTTGCCGTCGCAGGCTCGCAAAAGGGCTTCATGCTGCCCACGGGCATGGCGATCTGCGGTGTCAGTGAAAAGGCGCTGGCGGCCTGCGACGCGGCGGCCTGCACGCGGTCCTTCTTCGATTTCAAACAGATGGCGGCAGCGAATGCAGGGGGCGGGTATCCCTATACTCCACCGGTGAACCTGCTGCTTGGCCTGCGCGAAAGCCTCGATATGTTGACCGCAGAGGGGCTTGATAACGTCTATGCCCGGCACGCGCGGTTGGCCGAAGGCGTGCGCCGCGCGGTCAGCGCATGGGGCATGAGCCTCGTTGCGAAACGGCCCGAGCTGTATTCCGAAACCGTCAGCGCGATCTATGTGCCCGAAGGGTTCGACAGTGATGCGCTCACCAACCATGCCTATGACACCTATGGCGTGTCCTTTGGCGTCGGCCTTGGGGAAATGGCGGGCAAGGCATTCCGCATCGGGCATCTCGGCTCGTTGACGCCCACGATGGCGCTGTCTGGTCTGGCAACGATCGAGATGTGCATGGCCGATCTGAACTATCCCATCGAACTGGGCGCGGGCGTTGCCGCTGCTCAGGAGTATTACAGAACCGGCGCGCCGCTCGCCATGGCAGCGGAGTGACCCCCATGAATGATATGAGCAACATGTATATCCCCACCTACGACGATGTGCTGGCCGCCCATGACCGGGTGCGCCCCTATATCCACCGCACGCCCGTGCTGACCTCCACCTATTTCAACGACCTGACCGGGGCGGAGCTGTTCTTCAAATGTGAGAACTTCCAGAAGGCGGGCGCGTTCAAGGTGCGCGGCGCATCAAACGCCGTGTTCGGCCTCAGCGATGAGATGGCCGCACGCGGTGTCGCCACCCATTCATCCGGCAACCATGCGCTGTCCCTGAGCTATGCCGCTGGTCGGCGCGGGATCAAGGCGACGGTCGTGATGCCCCGCACAGCGCCTGAAGCAAAGAAAGCCGCCGTGCGCGGCTATGGCGGCGAAGTGCTGGAATGCGAGCCGTCAACGGCGGCGCGCGAAGCGATGCTTGAGGAACTGGTCGCCCGCACGGGTGCCGATTTCGTGCATCCCTACAATGATCACCGCGTGATCGCCGGGCAGGCCACCTGTTCCAAGGAACTCTATGAGGAGGTTGAGGGGCTGGACACGATCGTGGCCCCCATCGGCGGCGGCGGCATGATCTCCGGCACCTGCCTGACGACGCAAGAACTCAGCCCGAACACCAAGATCATCGCGGCAGAGCCAAAGAACGCAGACGACGTGTACCGGTCTTTCCACGCTGGCGAAATGATCGAGGATGACAGCCCGCAAACCATTGCGGACGGCTTGAAAGTGTCCTTGCGCCCGCGCACATGGCATTTCGTGTCGAACTACGTCAACGACGTGCTGCTCGCCACAGAGGAGGAGATCGTGGACGCCATGTACCTCACATGGCAGCGGATGAAGATCGTGATCGAGCCAAGCTGCGCCGTGCCGCTGGCCGTGATCCTAAAGAATAAAGAGATGTTCGCGGGCAAACGTGTCGGCGTCATCATCACCGGCGGCAACGTCGATCTGAAAAAACTGCCTTGGATGCAGGTCTAACTTAGACAGAACGGGAGACGACACATGAAAGATATGACCCCACTCGATCAGTATGAAGTTGGCTATGACATCCCGGCCAAGCCCGGCATGGATGAGGCCGACATTCAGACGCCCTGCCTCGTGCTCGACCTTGACGCGCTGGAGCGCAACATCAAAAAGATGGGCGATTGGGCCAAGGCGCACGGCATGCGCCACCGCGTACACGGCAAGATGCACAAATCCGTCGATGTGGCAAAAATGCAGGAGGAGCTTGGTGGCGCCTGTGGCGTCTGCTGTCAGAAAGTGTCTGAGGCAGAAGCCTTCGCCCGTGGCGGCATCAAGGACGTGCTGGTATCCAATCAGGTCCGCGACCCGGCCAAGATCGACCGCCTTGCGCGCATCCCGAAACTTGGCGCGCGCGCGATCTGCTGCGTCGATGATCTCGCGAACGTGCCGGACCTGTCGGCAGCGGCGGTCAAGCATGGCACGCAGATCGAATGCCTTGTGGAGATCGACTGCGGCGCAGGCCGCTGCGGCGTGACCTCCACGCCCGAAGTCGTCGCGCTGGCCAAGGCCATCGACGCGGCGGAGGGCCTGAAATTCGCGGGCATCCAGGCCTATCAGGGCGCCATGCAGCACCTCGATTCCTATGACGAGCGCAAGGCCAAGATCGACATCGCCGTGGCAATGGTGAAAGACGCGGTCGACACGCTGAAATCCGAAGGCATCGACTGCGATATCGTCGGCGGCGGCGGCACCGGCTCCTATTATTTCGAGGGCAATTCGGGCGTGTATAACGAATTGCAGTGCGGCTCCTATGCGTTCATGGACGCGGATTATGGCCGTATCCTTGATAAGGACGGCAACCGCATTGACCAGGGGGAGTGGGAAAACGCGCTCTTTATCCTGACCTCCGTCATGTCCCACGCCAAGGCGGACAAGGCGATCTGTGATGCCGGTCTCAAGGCGCAATCGGTGGATTCGGGGCTTCCCTTCATCTTTGGCCGCGACGATGTGAAATACGTCAAATGCTCGGATGAGCATGGCGTGATCGCGGACCCGGATGGGGTGCTCAAGGTGAATGACAAGCTGCGCCTTGTTCCCGGTCACTGCGACCCGACCTGCAATGTGCATGACTGGTATGTCGGCGTGCGCGGCGGCAAGGTCGAGACGGTCTGGCCCGTCACCGCACGGGGGCTGGCGTACTGATGCTGATCGTCTCCGAAGAGGTCTGTCAGGAGGTCATCGGCCGCGCCGATGCCTTCACAGCCGTGGAACAGGTGTTCGCCGCGATGTCACGCGGCGATGCCTATAACTTCCCCGTCATCCGCGAAGCAATCGGCCATGCCGATGCGCTCTATGGGTTCAAATCGGGGTTTGACCGGGCGGGACTGGCCCTTGGCGTGAAATCGGGCGGCTTTTGGCCCGGCAACATGGCGAAGGGCCTGACCAATCACCAATCGACCGTGTTCCTGTTTGACCCGGACACGGGCATGCTCAGCGCGCTTGTGGGGGGCAATTACCTCACGGCGGTGCGCACGGCGGCCTCGTCATCTGTGTCCATTGCGCATCTCGCGCGCAAGGATGCGAAGGTGTTGGGCATGGTCGGCGCGGGCCACCAGTCTCAATTCCAACTGCGCGCCGCCGCCGAACAGCGCGATTTCGAGCGTGTCGTGGCGTGGAACCCGCATCCCGACATGCTGCCGAAACTCGGCGCTGTCGCGGCGGAACTGGGCCTGCCCTTTGAGGCTGTCACGCAGCAGGAGCTTGGCGCGCAGGCGGATGTGATCATCACGATCACCAGCGCGTTCGAGCCGCTCCTTATGCGCGACTGGATCAAGCCGGGCACCCATATCGCCTGCATGGGCACGGACACGAAAGGCAAGCAGGAGGTCGATCCGGCCATCCTCGCCGCCGCCACCGTGTTCACCGATGAGATTGCGCAGTCTGTCAGCATAGGGGAGGCGCAACACGCCATCGCCAATGGCACGCTGAAAGAGGGCGACATCACCCCCATCGGTCATGTGATCAATGGCGATCATCCGGGCCGCACCTCCGATGAGGAGATCACGCTCTTTGACGGCACCGGCGTCGGCTTGCAGGATCTTGCCGTTGCCTCCGCCGCCGCCCGCCTCGCAAAAGAGCAGGGCAAGGCGCAAGAGGTCACCTTGTGATTTCTTTTTTCTGAAAATACCTCCCGCCGGAGGCATAAAAGTCTCTGGCGGGGCCTATCCGGCATACCCATCGGGATTGGCCGATTGCCAGCGCCAGACGCTTTCGCACATCTCCGCCACGCCCCGCCGGGCCTCCCAGCCCAGCACCTCTTTCGCGCGGCTGGCATCGGCATAGCTTGACGCCACATCGCCTGCGCGCCGCGCCACGATGTCGTAAGGAACACTCCGCCCCGATGCGGCCTCGAACGCGCGGACAAGCTCCAACACCGTCACCCCGGCCCCGCGCCCGATATTGAGCGTTTCTGCCCCCTGTTTCCCTTCACAAGAGGACAGCGCGCGCACATGCGCCTCCGCCAGATCGCTGACATGGATATAGTCGCGCTCGCCCGTGCCATCGCGCGTCTCATAGTCCCCACCAAATACCGACAACCGCGCCCGCCGCCCCACGGCCACTTGTGCGATGAAGGGCATCAGATTGTTCGGCACATCATTCGGGTCTTCTCCGATTTGCCCTGATGGATGCGCGCCAACCGGATTGAAATAGCGCAGGATCAGGGCGGAGGCATCGCGCGCAGCGGCCCAATCGCGCAGGATTTCCTCCACAAACAGCTTGCTGCGCCCGTAAGGATTGACCGGCGCGCAGGGATGCGCCTCGTCAAACGGCAGATACTGGGGCAAACCATAAACCGTGGCGGAGGACGAAAACACGATTCGCCTGCACCCGACCCCATCCATGGCGCGCAACAGGTTCAGCGTTCCCTGCACATTGGCTTGGTAGTATTCGACCGGCGACAGGATGCTGTCCTTCACGGCCTTCAACCCGGCAAAATGGATCACGGCATGGGGCTGGAATGCCGCACAGATCGCGCTGATCCGTCCCACATCGGTCATGTCCGCCCGCTCCACCTGAAAGGTTGCGTTGGACAGGCGCGCGACACGGTTCAGCGCCTCTGGATGACTGTTGACGAAATTATCGACGACACACACCTCATGCCGGTCTGCCAACAGATCAAGAAGCGTATGTGTGCCGATATAGCCGGCGCCGCCTGATACCAATACTCGCACGCCGACTGCCCCTTGTTCCGTCACCTGACACTGCATGTAGCCTGCATCTGCGTCCCGGGAAAGGCGCAGACTGATTTGCCTTCACCTTTTGTATCCAAATTGTACACAATATGTGTCATTATGTATTTTTGTTTTCCATTGATTGACGACCGCAGGTGCCTATCTTGGAGGTCAACAGGAGGCTGACATGACAATCACACACGAACATTCCGGCTCAAAGGGGCGATATGTCTATCGTGCGGGCGCGCAGGAGGCGGAGATGACCTATTCTCAGGCCAGCGAAACCCTCTGGATCATTGACCATACCGAAGTGCCGGACGCGTTCCGCGGACAGGGCGTGGGCGTGAAACTCGTCGAAGCCGCCGTGATCGCGGCCCGGGCCGAGGGGCGCAAGCTGTTGCCACTTTGCCCATTTGCCGCTGCGCAATTTCGCCGTCACCCCGATTGGGCTGACGTGCTGAACCGATAGGAGACATGAGATGAGCTGGAATCCCGGCATCGAACCCCACTGCCCCGACGCGGGCAGCCTCGACAGTATTGAAACCCTGATTGTGCCGCGCGCCCGTGACCTTGGCGGGTTTGAGGTGCGGCGCGCGCTGCCATCGCCCAAGCGGCAGATGGTCGGCCCGTTCGTCTTTTTCGATCAGATGGGCCCGGCGGAGTTCATCACTGATGGCGGGATCGACGTGCGCCCGCATCCGCATATCGGGCTTGGCACCGTGACTTACCTCTATCAGGGGGAGTTTCAGCACCGCGATAGCCTCGGCACCAACCAGATGATCTATCCCGGGGCCGTCAATTGGATGGTGGCGGGCCATGGCGTGACCCATTCCGAGCGCACATCCCCTGAAACGCGGGCCGGGCGGCATTCGCTGTTTGGCATTCAGACATGGGTCGCCCTGCCCGAAGCACAGGAAGAGGCTCCCGCCAGTTTTGAACATCAACCCAAGGACGCATTACCGCTCCTGGAGGGGGAAAGGAAAGAGGTGCGCCTGATCCTCGGCACCGCATGGGGTGAGAAAGCGCCGGTCAAGACATTCTCAGAGATGTTCTATGCCGATGCGGTGCTGCAACCGGGCGCACGATTGCCGCTGCCCGAGGGGCACGAGGATCGCGGGCTCTATGTTGTGGACGGAGAGATCGAGATCGCGGGCCACCGCTTTGCCACGGGGCAAATGATGGTCTTCCGCCCCGGCGATGCGATTACTGTCAAGGCAGGGGAGCGCGGGGCGCGGCTGATGCTCTTGGGCGGGGAAACGCTCAACGGCCCACGATATATCTCGTGGAACTTTGTGGCGTCGAGCAAGGACAAGATCGAAGCAGCCAAAGTCGCCTGGGCCGCGGGCGATTGGGCGCATGGCCGCTTCCAATTGCCGCCAGACGATAAGGATGAGTTCATCCCCCTGCCCGAAAGGTAGGCCCTCCCGCCCGTCGTTCCGTCGCTTGCGCTCCGTCCTCCCGTTGGGGTGAGGGCGAGAGACAAACGCTGCGGGGCAGCGTTTGCGCCCGAACGCGCGGAATGAAATGAAGCGCCGGGAAAGGCCGCCCGCTGACGCGTGCGGGTGCCTCCGGCGGGGTATATTTGAAGAAAGTGAATTGGGACTGGCGAAGTAAGAGCGCCCCCCGCGATTCGGCCGTCGGTCAAGGTCCGAGGAACGAGCGGCCTTGACGCGCGGGCGAATCGTGACACCCACAATTGAACGGGTGATTTGAGGAACACACCTGTTCCTCAAACACCTCAGCGCAATCTTAAACCGGCGCGCAGCGCCGGCCCGGCCCAAAGGGAGGCGAAGCCGACGTGCGGGAGCGCGCCTTGCTCAAGGGATGCCCGGTCGCCTTCTATCCCAACGCCGCCTGCACCGATTTGGGCAGGCTGGCTTTCAGCACCGCATGGGACGTCATGAGCCGCTCGCGCATCTCCTCATCCCCGACATCCGCGACATTCAGCGCGATCCACCCGCCACGGGGTAAATGGGGCGCCTTTGTCGCCGCCCCGATCTCAATGAGGAAGCGCGCGGTTTCCTCATCCGCGCATTTCAGCGTCACACGCCCCTCCCCTTCGCCCGCGAAGATGGCAAAGACCTTGTTCTTGTCCGCCGTGCCCACTTTGCACACATGCGATCCCATCCATTGCACGACCATAAAGGTGCCGGGCAGGCTCAGCGCATAGGCTTCGGCCTCCGAGGGCGTCATCCGATCACGAACACATGCAGCGCCACCGGCCCATGCGCCCCAAGCTGCAATTGCTGCCCGATATCGGCGGAGCGGCTTGGCCCCGTCACCATGTTCACCGTCCGGGGGGTCAGCCCGCGCGCGCGCAGCGCCGCCCACATATCCTCATATCCCTTGTGGATATCGCCCGCATCGAGCACCACGAAATGCGTCTCCCCCAGAAAGGTCAGCGTCACCGGGTTGTCCGCGCCCGAGGCGAGCACGCAGGTTCCGGTCTCGGCCACCCCGAATTCCGCCCGGCTCAAGGTCGCGGGCTCTTCGATCCGACCAATGCCGACGCTCGTCTCCAGCCCGCCCCAGTCAAGGCCCGCAAACATCGGGTCGGCCCCATGGCGGATCGCGGCGGGCAGGTTGCGGTTGCGCAACTCCTCCGCCAGTGCCTTTGGCAGATCGTCGGCGCTCGCGATCCGGCTCACGGTCGCGTCCGCCTTGATCGCCCGCTCGATGAACGCGCCCACCGCGTCCTCCTCCCGCGCGATGGACGGGACTGGCCCGCCCGGTTTGGCCATATGCGCGCGCACCGCCGCCTGACGGGCCGCGCGGCCATCGCCCTGATCCAGCGTTCGGGTCAGCTTCTGCATGATCTCGTCGCGTCCGCTCATGGCCGTTTCCCCGCTTTCCATTGCGCCATAAAGGTATCGCCCTCCGGCGCGGGCATGTCCCGCCCACCCGTCCAGCCGGACGCCAAGGGGAGCGCGGCAAACCGCCCCTTTCGCCGCCCCAGAAGGCCCAGCGCCATGATCGCCGCGCGGGTTTTCACGCGGTAGAGCCATGGCCGCTTGGCCACAAAAGCCCATGCTTTCAGCCCATAGCGCATCGCGGAGGGCGTGAGGTTCTTCTCAAATTCCCGCTCCCGCCAGTGGCGCATCATCTTCGGCAGCGGAATACGCATCGGGCACACGCTTTCGCACCGCCCACAGAAGGTGGAGGCATTGGGCAATTGCCCGCCTTCCTCCACACCAATGAGGCTCGGCGTCAGCACCGATCCCATCGGGCCGGGATAGACCCAGCCGTAAGCATGGCCGCCGACCGTCTGATAGACCGGGCAATGGTTGATACAGGCCCCGCAGCGGATACAGCGCAGCATGTCCTGAAACTCTGTCCCGATCATATCGGTGCGCCCATTGTCCAAGAGCACAACATGATATTCCTCCGGCCCATCCGGGTCGGTCGCGCGGCGCGGGCCGCTGCTGAACGTGGTGTAGACGCTCATATCCTGCCCCGTGGCAGAGCGGGCAAGCACACGCAGGATCGTGGCGCTGTCCTCGAGCGTTGGCACGATCTTCTCTAAGCTGGCCATCACGATATGCACACGCGGCAGCGATTGGCTCAGATCGCCATTGCCCTCATTGGTGACGATGATGCTTTGCCCCGTTTCCGCGATCAGCATATTGGCACCCGTGATGCCGACCTCCGCCTCGAAATACTTTTCGCGCAGCACGCCGCGCGCTTCTTTCAACAGGGTGTCCAGACCATCAAGGTTCCGATCCGCATCGAGATGCGTGTGCGCCTTGCGAAACTCGTCGCGCACCTCCGGCACCGTGACATGAACGGCAGGCGCGATGATGTGGCTGGGGTGTTCGCCGCGCAGCTGGATGATGTATTCGCCCAGATCGGTTTCGACCGGTTTGATGCCATTCTCCGCAAGAAAGTCATTGATCCCGCATTCCTCGGAGATCATCGTCTTGCCTTTGTTGACCGTCTTGGCGTCGGCCTTGCGGCAAATATCGAGCACGATGCGCTGCGCGTCCTCCGCCGTTTTGGCCCAATGGACATGCCCGCCAGAGGCCCGGACCTGCTCTTCATACATCTCAAGATACACATCGAGATTGGCGAGCGTGTGGTTCTTCAGATCGCGCGCGGCGTCGCGCAGACCCTCAAACTCGTCAACACCCATCTTTTCGCGCGCCGCGGCCCGTTTGCCGACAAAGCCGTTGCGGGTGTCGCGCAGCGCGGTCTGGAGGTTCGCGTTTTTCAGCGCGTCCTTGGTGTTCTGCTTGAATTGCGGGGTGGTGGATTGAACGGTCATCGGGTGGGTTCCTGTGCTTTTGCCGGGGCGTAAGACCCGGCCAGCGCCCGTCCCGCCCCCCACGGGGCGGGCGCTTCACGCCCTCCCCGCCGGGCCGGGCGCTGGCCTTCTGTCGTCATCCGTTGCCAAGTCATCCCTGCCCCTCCCCAATCGCGGGCGTGTCGGTCATGCCTGCCAGCACTTCCACCACATGCCGCACTTCGATCTGCTTTCCATCCCGGCTGGCCTTACCGGCCATGTTCATCAGGCACCCCAAATCCCCGGCCAGCAGCATCTCTGCCCCGGTGGCCGTTGCATTCGTGACCTTATCATTCACCATGCTGTTGGAAATGTCGGGATATTTCACGCAGAACGTGCCGCCAAAGCCGCAGCAGACCTCGCTTTCCTCCATCTCCCGCACCGATACCCCGGCAGAGGCCAGCAGCTTGCGCGGCTGCGCCTTCACTCCCAGCGACCGCAGGCCGGAGCAGCTGTCGTGATAGGTCACAAGGCGCGGCACCTCTGCCGCGACGGTCTCAACCCCCATCACATCTGTGAGGAAACTCGTGATCTCGAAGGTTTTGCGCGCCAGCGCCTCTGCCCGGATGCGCCACGGGTCGCCCTCGTCAAACATCGCCGGATAGTCCTTCGCGATGGTTGCCCCGCAGGAGCCGCTGGGAAGCACCGTGTAATCATACCCCTCAAACGCGACGATCACCTGTTTTGCAATATCGCGCGCGGTTTCCCGGTCGCCTGAATTCCACGCGGGCTGGCCGCAGCAGGTCTGCGCTTCGGGAACATGGATCTCGCAGCCGGCCTCCTCAAGCAGCTTGACGGTCGCGAACCCGACAGAGGGGCGAAACATGTCCACAAGGCAGGTCGCGAACAGGGCGACGCGGGGATTGGTCGGTGGCATTGGCAGGGCTTCCTCAAAATTGGTAAAATTTATTTACCACACGAAATCCCGTTTGCCTAGCGGCAGTATGCCGCTGCCCACCCGCCCGGCTCCAGATCAAGGTGAAAATGGTCGGCATGTGCGGCGTCAAAGTCGGGGCCAAGCACGGTATCAAACCTGTTGCAGGCCGCGGCATAGGTGTTCTCCAGAAAGCCGCGCCGCCATGCCTCGTTCCAGCCGTCCCGCACCGAAACCTCCCGCCCGTTGGGCAGGATGAAGCCTGTGACATCCATCGCCATGCCATAGGCGTGGTTCGACAGCGCAGCACCCCCGGTCACGGGGCGGCAGACATAGGCGGCAGAACTGCGCAGCGCCACCACGGGGCGCGGGCCATTGAGCGCCGGAGCCTCCGCCCAATCCGCGAGCGTCCGGGCGAAGGCGCAGGACACCAGCGCCTCCCCCTCAATCCGCACACCCGCGACAGAGGCAAGCCGCACCGGCTCAACAATGCCGCAGCCCCCTTCCCCCGTGACCTCCGCGACCGGCCAGCCAGTGACCCGCACGTCACCGCACAGCCCGGTCTGAAACGGCTCATCCGCCTGCACGGCCAGGGGCAGGAGCAATAGAAACGCAAGGAACACGGATCGCAGCATGATCGCACCATGATGATTGAGGCTAAGATCAACACTAGTCGGAAAATGCCCGTCGGCAACACCGATGGGACCAGCGGCGCGCGCCGGGCGGTCGGCGGACCGGGGGACGACGATCCACAGAGCCGCCGCGCGATTTATCCCCGTCATGATAGGCTAACCTCTTAGCGATCCGCGAATTGCGCAAAATCGTCGGCCCGTGGGGCCGGTCCGACGATCGCCCGGCGCGCTTTGCGCTTGAATCCGGGCGACAAGATCAGGAGAGCCGCCGCCGCGCGCCTCAACTCACCAGCATCCGCAAGCCGCCCGTCACGTCTGCGCGCACGGCAAGGCGCAGGCCCGGCTCGTCGCCTGCTTTCAGCGCCGCGATGATTTTCTGATGCGCCTCCACGGATCGGGTCTGCTGTTGTTTCGCATAGAGCGCCTGCAAGGTCGGCCCTGATTGCAGCCATACCGTTTCCGTCAGCGCCAGCATCGCGGGGGCCTGTGCGCGCAAATAGAGCGTGCGGTGAAACTCCAGATTGGCCCGGACATAGCCCTGACGCGCGCCATCCTGTACCAGCGTGGCGATCTGGCGGTTCAGCGCCTGCAACCGCTCGATCAATGCCAGATGCGCCCGCGGCAAGGCGCGGGCGGCCAATTCCGGCTCCAGCAGCGCGCGGATCGAGGCGAGTTCCTCAATCCGGTCATTGGTCAATTCAGGGGTCGAGATGCGGCCCGACTTGCTCATCGTCAGCGCGCCCTCGGCCACCAGCCGCCGCAGGGATTCCCGCACGGGCATGGTCGAGGTGCCGAGTTGTTCTGCGATGCCCCGAATGGTCATGCTCGCCCCCGGCGCGACCTCCCCATGCAGGATCATCGTGCGCAGCTTGCGGTACACCCGGTCATGGGCAGTACCGACGGGGGGCGTTGGGATTTGCTCTTGTGTCTCGCGCGGGGTCATGGACAATCTGTGATCACAATTGCCGCAGCGGTCAAGCACGGCAGTCAGCATCATGGAATTCCAATGACCGACCCACGCAAAGACTACGCCTTTACCGCCCGCGACACTTGGGCGACCACGCATGATGAGCAGATGTATTCCGGTGCGCTGTCATTCTGTCGGCGCAAGCTGACCCGCGATCCGGCGGGGCTGGATGTGGCGGTGATGGGCGTGCCGTTCGACACCTCCGTCACCAATCGGCCCGGCACGCGGTTCGGCCCGCGCGGGGTGCGGGCGGCCTCAAGCCAGCTTGCTTGGTCGCGCGCCTGGCCCAGCGCCTTTGACCCGTTTGAGCGGCTGAGCGTGGGCGATTGGGGCGACATCTATATCGACGCGGGCCACCCGCAGGACGTCCCGGATCATATCGAGGCCACGATTGCGGGCGTGCTGGCAGAGGTGCCGCGCGTGCTGCTGATCGGCGGGGATCATTTCACCACCTATCCGTCGCTGAAGGCGCATGTCGCGAAACATGGGCCATTGGGGATGATCCAGTTCGATGCCCATACCGACACTTGGAAAGATGACGGCAAGCGGATCGACCATGGCACCATGTTCTATCACGCGGTGAAGGAAGGGATCATTGATCCTGCCCGCTCCATTCAGGTGGGCATCCGCACCACCAATGACGATCCGATGGGGATCGAAATCCGCGATGCGATCACCGTCCATGAGACGCCGCTGGCCGACACAATCGCCGCGATCAAGGCGCGGGTCGGGGATCGCCCGTGCTATGTCACCTTCGACATTGACGCGCTGGACCCCAGTTGCGCACCGGGCACCGGTACGCCCGTGGTGGGCGGGCTGACGACCCATCAGGCGATGACGATCCTGCGCGGATTGGCGGGGATCAATATCGTGGGCGGTGATGTGGTCGAGGTCTCCCCCGCCTATGACGTGGCGGAGATCACGTCGCTTGCCGGGGCGACGGTGGCGCTGCAACTCTTGTGCCTCTACGCCGAGGCCCCTGCATGAGCGATCCTGAGACCATCGCCGTTTATGACGCGCAGGCGCAGAAATACGCCAGTTTGGTCAGCCGCGACACGCCGGACGCCGATTTGCAGCGCTTCATGGACGGGGTGACACCGGGCGGGGCAGTTCTGGACCTTGGCTGCGGGCCGGGGAATTCGGCAGCAATGATGCGCGATGCGGGATTTCAGGTCACCGCATGGGACGCGTCGGAACAGATGGTTTGTTTCGCGCGCGAAACATTTGGGATCGCGGCGGAGGTGCAAACCTTTGACGATATTAACTTTTCGCAAACCTTTGATGGCATCTGGGCCAATTTCAGCCTGCTCCATGCCGACAGGGCGGACTTGCCCCGGCACCTGAGCGCGATCCACCATGCCCTGACACCGGGTGGGCTGTTTCATATCGGGATGAAAACCGGGGATCAGGGGATGGAGCGGGACCGGATGGGCCGCAACTATGCCTTCTATACGGTTGCGGAATTGCGCGGCTTGCTCACCAGCGCGGGGTTCCGTATCGAGACAGAGCGCGAGGGGCGCGATACCGGCCTGTCCGGTGACATCTCCCCCTTTGTCATATTGACAGCACGAAAGGACGCGGCATGACGCCCGCAGATATCGACCTCACTGGTATCGAGATAATCGAGCTTGTGTTTCCAGACATGAATGGCGTGGCGCGGGGCAAGCATTTGCCAGCGGATCAGGCCGATAAGCTGTTTGGCGGGGTGCGGATGCCCATCTCCACCCATAACCTTGATGTGCTGTCGCAAGATACCGAGGGCGCGGGACTGGCGATTGATGTGGGCGATCCTGACGGCGTGGGCAAGCTCGTGGCCTTTGGCCCCGCGCAATGGGGCGGGGGCAATCAGGCGGTGGCGCTGATGTCGCTGATGATGGCCGATGGCAGCGCGAACCCCTATGATCCGCGTCAGGTGCTGGAGACGGTCGTGGCACGGTTCACGGCGCGCGGGCTGACCCCGGTGGTGGCACCGGAGCTTGAGTTTTATCTGATGGACGCGCAGCGCGATGCGGGCGGACGCGGGCAGCCGCCGATCTCCCCGATGACGGGGGACCGTTTGCTGGATGCGCAGGTCTACCGGCTGTCGGTGCAAGACCCGTTCGTGCCGATCCTGAACGACATGCGCAACGCGGCACAGGCGCTGGGCGCGGATGCGGATGCCGCGCTGGCCGAGTTCGGGCCGGGGCAGTTCGAGATCAATCTGGCGCATACGAATGATGCGGTGGGCGCGGCGGATCAGGCGATCCTTTTGAAATACGCATTGCGCGGGGTGGCGCGCGCGAATGGGATGGAAGCCTGTTATATGGCGAAACCCTATGGCGATCAGTCCGGCTCGGGCATGCATTTCCATGTGAGCCTGTTGGACAAGGACGGGCGCAACCTGTTCTCTGGCGCGGAGGAGGGCGTGTTGAACCCCTCGCTTGCCGGAGTGGTGGCGAAATTGCGCGACGTGATGCCCGCCTCCACGCTTGTGTTTGCGCCCCATCTCAACAGTTTCCGGCGGCTGGCACCGGGATCCTATGCGCCGACGATCGCGGCATGGGGTCTTGATAATCGCGGCACGGCGCTGCGGGTGCCGACGACCATGGGCGCGGGCGCGCGGGTGGAGCATCGGGTGCCGGGATCGGACGCGAACCCCTATCTGGTGCTCGCCGTGATCCTGCAAGCGGTGCTGGAAGGCCTTGACGAGAGGGCCGATCCGGGGCCAGCGGTGGAAGGCGAGCCCACGGAGGCGCATGGCGCGCCCCTGCCGCTTGGCTGGGGACGGGCCGTGGCCGCGTTTGAGGAAGATGCGTTCATCGCGCGGGCGCTGGGCGCGGAATTCCAGCGGGTCTATGCGCTGATGAAGCATCAGGAGATGGACACGCTGCGCACGCGGGTCACGGATGTGGAATTTGATGTGTATATGCGTGCCCTGTAGGCCGAATGCTCTTTTGCCCGCGTTGCGTCGGGATATTTGTAGAAACTGAAATGGGTGTGGGAAGCGCGTGATTGACAGGGCGCGCATCTGGGGCTGATCGTGGCGCAAGGAGGACGCGCCATGACCACCCATTCCCCGAATTTCGAGACATCCGAGTATAAGGCGCGGATCGCGCGCACGCGGGCGGCGATGGCGGGGCGGGGGCTCGACCTGCTTGTCGTGTCTGATCCGTCGAATATGGCGTGGCTCACCGGCTATGACGGCTGGTCGTTTTATGTGCATCAGGCCGTGATCCTGCCGCTGGAGGACGCGCCGGTCTGGTGGGGGCGCGGGATGGATGCCGCAGGCGCGGCGCGGACCGTGTTCATGGCAGGTACGGACAGTATTCGCAGCTATGCGGATCGGTATGTGCAAAACCCCGATCAGCATCCGATGGAGGATCTGGCGCGGGTGATTGCCGATCTGGGCGGGCGGCGGATCGGGGTGGAGTTGGACAATTATTATTACTCGGCCAAGGCGCATGATGTTCTGTCAGGCCGGGTGGAGGCGTATCTGGAGGATGCGACGGGATTGGTGAACTGGCAGCGGATCGTGAAATCGCCGCGGGAGATCGCCTATATCCGGCAGGCCGCCCGCATCGTGGAGCAGATGCATCGCGCGATGCTGGAGCAGGCCGAACCGGGGATGCCCAAGCATCACCTCATCGCGGAGATCTACCGCACCGGTATCCGCGGGGTGGAGGGGGCGTGGGGCGATTATCCGGCGATTGTGCCCATGGCGCCCTCGGGCATGGATGCCACCGCCCCGCATCTGACATGGGATGACCAGCCCCTGCGCGCAGGCGAGCCCACGTTTTTCGAATTGGCAGGCGTTCATCGCCGCTATCACGCGCCACAATCGCGGACGCTGTTTTTCGGGGAGCCCCCGGCGCAGTATCGGCGGGCGGAGGAGGCCGTTTTGGAGGCCACGCGCGCGGCGATGGAGGTGCTGCGGCCCGGTAAGCTGTGCGAAGATGTGGCCGCCGCGTTCAACGGCACGCTGGCGCGGTTCGGCTTCAGCAAGGACAGCCGCTGCGGCTATCCCATCGGGTTGAGCTATCCGCCCGATTGGGGGGAGCGGACAGCATCCTTCCGGGCAGGCGACACCACGGTGATCGCGGCAGGCATGGTGTTTCATTTCATGCCCGCGCTGTGGCTCGACGATGGGGGGATCGAGATCACGGAGCCCGTGCTGGTGACAGAAAAGGGGGCGGAGTTTCTGACGGGCACGCCGCGCGGGCTTTTTGTTAAGTAATTGAGAAAATAGATTTTATCAGCGCGATTTGGTGTGAAATAAAAACTGATTGATTGATCAGTCAGCCTTGCTATCGTGAGGTATGGAATCAGCCGCACGCCAGCACGACACCTTTACCGCCGCGCAGGAGCGTATCCTTGATGCAGCGGAGGCCGCGTTTTCCGAAGCGGGGTTCGGCGGCGTGGGGATGAAGGCGATTGCGCAATCGGCAGGCGTCGCGCAGGGGCTGATCCATTATCATTTCGACACCAAGGAAGGGTTGTATGCGGCAGTGATCGCGCGGCGGTCCTCGCTCATCAATGCGGGGCGTCAGGCGCTGCTGGATGCCGTGCCCGTGGACGCGCCCGACCGGATCGAGCGGATTTTCGACGCCCTTTTCCGCCCGCCCTTGGGCGAGGAAGGGGGCGGTAAGGTCTATGCCCGGATTTTCGCAGGGCTTGCCGTAGGGGGCGCGCGGGATCAGGCGCTGGTGCAGGAGCATTACGACCCGATTGCGCGCAGATTCATCGCCGCCTTGCAGGACGCCGCACCGGGGGCCAGCAAGGACGCGATCACATGGGCCTATACCTTTGCCATCGGGATGCTGATCGCGAGTGTCAGCCGGGACGGGCGGCGCGAGCGTCTTGCCACGCGCCACCCCGATGAGACCGAGGATATCATCCGCAATCTGACAATTCATGCCGCCGCCGGATTGCGCGGCCTGATCGAGAAGGACCAGACCACCCCGACATAAGGCGCAAAGCCAGCGGGGCCATTCATATCCACTAGGGAGGATCACATGAACAAACTGACAGGACTGACCGTTGCTGCCGCGATTGCAGCCATCCCCACGGCAGGCGTCACCGCAAGCTATAACGCCACCATCGCGGCGGGGCATCCGCCGGTGTTTCGCTGGGTGCGGATGATTTCGGAAAGTTTCATTCCGACCGTGCAGGCAGAGCTTGAAGGCTCCGGCCATTCCATGACCTTCTCCGAGCAATATGGCGGCGCGATCGCCGGTGTGGGGGAGGAATTGGAGGCGGTCGAGGTGGGGCTCGCGGAAATCGGCGTTTGCTCATCGCTGTTTGATCCCGCGAAACTCGCCGTGCAGAACGTCACCTACTACACCCCCTTCGTGAGCGATGATGCCCGCGGGGTAAACGCGCTGATGCATGATCTGCACAAGACCGATCCGCGCATGACCGAAGCCTATGCCGACAACAATGTCGTCTATCTGGGCGCGCCGGTGGGGATTGATGACTATCTCTTGATGACCGATTTCCCGGTGGAGAGCCTCGCCGATCTCGATGGGCGCAAGATCGCGGCACCGGGGCCCGCGATCAACTGGCTGTCGGGCACGGGTGCTGTTGGCGTGTCGGGCAACCTGACGACCTATTACAACGAGTTGAAAACGGGAGTGTATGACGGGGTGATCGTGTTTGCCTCCGCCGCGTTGCCGGGCAAGCTCTATGAGGTGGCGCCATATGTGACCAAGGCGGGGCTGGGCGCGCAATTCTCCGGGGCGCTGTGTGCCAATATGGATTGGTATGACGGGCTGCCCGCTGACGTGCAGGCCGCCCTCACTGCCGGGGCCGATGCCGCACAGGCGTGGTATATGGATGCGCTCGAAGGCGCGGTGGAGACATCGCTGACCACGATGGCCGCGCAGGGTGCCACCGTGACCGACGCCTCGCCAGAGATGCGCGCCGCGTGGGCCGCTGGCATGGACAACGCCGCACAGACATGGGCCGCGTCCCTTGATGCGCAGGGCAAGAAAGGGACGGAGATCCTTGAGCTTTACATGAACGCGATGCGCGACGCGGGTGCGACACCCCTGCGCAACTGGGACATGGAGTAACCCTTGTCCCGTGATCCCCTGCCCCTGCGTGTGCTTGATGGCGCGACGCAGGGGCTCAATGTCATAGGCTCGCTCCTGATCGCGGCCCTGATGGTGCTGATCGGGGCGGATGTGCTGGGGCGCAACCTGATGGGCGCGCCGCTCTCGGGCGTGCCGGAGATGGTGACGCTCAGCATCGTGGCGATCGTGTTTCTGCAAATCCCGCAGGCGCTGCGCGCGGGGCGGATGACCCGCTCGGAGGCGTTCACCGACATGCTGGAGCGGCGCGCCCCCCGAACGGCCCGCGCCCTGTTGAGCCTGTTCGATCTGGCCGCGATGTTCGTTGTCGGCACCATCGTGCACGCCACATGGCCGATCTTTACCCGCGCGTTTGAGCGGGGTGAATTTGTCGGCGCGGTGGGGGATTTCACCGCCCCCGTCTGGCCCGTGAAAGCGATGATCCTGATCGGGGGCAGTATGCTCGTTCTGCAATTTCTGGCCCGCATCGCGCGGCGATATGGATATGGCACATGACCCCGTTTGACATCGGGTTGCTGGCCCTTGGCGGCATGGGCGTTTTGGTGCTGTCGGGGCTATATGTGCCGATTGCGCTGATCCTGTGCTCTTTCCTAGGGGTCTGGGCCATCAAAGGCTCCCCCATTTTGGCGTCAAAGCTACTGGGACTGGCGGCGAATGACGCGATTGCGAGCTATTTCTTCGGTGTGGTGCCGCTGTTCGTGCTGATGGGTTTTCTGGTGTCGGAAGCGGGCCTTGGCCGGGATGCGTTCGACGTGGCCAACAGCCTGTTTCGCAAGATCAAGGGCGGGCTTGGCGTCGGCACCGTTGGCGCGAATGCGATCTTCGCCGCGATCACAGGGATTTCCATCGCATCCGCCGCCGTGTTCACCAAGATCGCGGTGCCGCAGATGATCCGGCACGGCTATAATCCTCGCTTTGCCGTGGGGGTGGTTGCGGGCAGTTCGGTGCTGGGAATGATGATCCCGCCGAGCCTTTTGCTCATTCTCTACGGTATCCTGACGGAGCAAAGCATCGGGGATTTGTTCATCGCGGGCATCGGGCCGGGGCTGCTGCTGGCGCTGTTTTTCGCGGGCGGGATCATCGCGATGGCGATCTTCACCCCCGGTTTTGTCGGCACGCCCGATGATGGGGATACGCCCGGTCTGTCGCGGCGCGAGGTGCTCGGCAAGGGCCTGCCGATTGCCACGCTGATCGTGCTGGTTTTGGGCGGGATTTATGCGGGCATCTTCACACCGGTGGAGGCGGGCGCGATGGGGGCGATTGGCGCGCTCATCCTTGGGCTGATGAAGCGGACCCTCACCCTGCGCAGTTTGTGGAAAGTGCTGGTGGAGACCGGGCTTGTCACCGCCTCCATCTGTTTTCTCATTATCGCGGCACAAATGTATTCGCGGATGCTGGCCTTTTCCGGCGTGCCTGCGGGCTTTGGCAGCTATGTCGCGACGGCTGAGATCGGATTTTGGGCATTGATCCTTTTGTATGTCGCGGTGATGATCGCGATGGGCATGATCCTTGATAGCTCCTCGATCATGCTGATCCTCGTGCCGCTGATGCTGCCGGTGGTGGGGCCGATGGGGGTTGATCTGATCTGGTTCGGGATCGTGACGGTGCTGGCGGTGGAGATTGGATTGCTGACGCCGCCCTTTGGCATATCCGTCTATGTCATCAAATC
Organism: Rubricella aquisinus; assembly: GCF_014199445.1. Taxonomy (GTDB): domain Bacteria; phylum Pseudomonadota; class Alphaproteobacteria; order Rhodobacterales; family Rhodobacteraceae; genus Rubricella; species Rubricella aquisinus. The sequence goes on from NZ_JACIJS010000001.1 coordinate 156,254, forward strand.
CACGCTCGATGATCCGACGATCAGCTTGGGCGATATTTTCAAAGGGGCAGCCCCCTTTGCCGGGTTGATGGTCGTGGTGCTGGCACTTGTGCTCGCCTTCCCATGGATCGCAACCGGGCTGTTACCGCATTAGGAGGGAGGGCCAGATGGCACGCCGTTTCATTGATATCTCCGTGGCGCTGGAGGCCGGGATCAAATCCGACCCACCGATCATGCTGCCAGAGATCAACTACCTCGATCACAAGATGACAGCGCCGCAGGTGGCCAGCTTCTTCCCCGGTCTCACGGCGGAGGATTTGCCGGGCGGCGAAGGCTGGGCGGTGGAGATGATGAACGTCTCCACCCATAACGGCACGCATCTTGATGCGCCCTATCACCATCATTCGACGATGGATGGCGGAAAGCCCGCCGCGACGATTGATGAGGTGCCGCTGGAATGGTGCTTTAACCCCGGTGTGAAGCTCGATTTCCGGCACCTGCCCGATGGCTATGTGGTGCGTGCGGATGAAGTGCGCGCGGAGTTGGACCGGATCGGCCATACCCTCCGCCCCTTGGATATCGTGGTCGTGAACACGGCGGCGGGCGCGCGCTATGGCCATGACGATTATGTCGATAGCGGCTGCGGCATGGGGCGGGAGGCGACGCTGTTTCTGCTCGATCACGGTGTGCGGGTGACGGGCACCGATGCATGGAGCTGGGACGCGCCATTCTCCCACACTGCGAAACGCTGGGCGGAAACCCATGATCCTTCGATCATCTGGGAGGGGCATCGCGCGTCCATGCACACCGGTTATTGCCATATGGAGAAGCTGTCGAACCTTGAGGCGCTGCCTGCGACCGGGTTCACGATTTCCTGCTTCCCGGTGAAGATCAAACGCGCCTCAGCCGGGTTCACCCGCGCCGTGGCCATATTGGAGGATGAAGGATGAGACTGGGAACGGTAGAGGCCGCGGGCCGCGCGCGCGTGGTGGCGGTATTGGATGACGCGCATGTTTTGGACCTGGCCGCTGCATCGGATGAGGCCTGTTTCGCGGATATGGTATCGCTGGTTGAGGCGGGGGAGGCCGGGCTAGAGGCCGCGCGCGCAGCACTGGCGGCAGCGCCGGATCACGCCGTGCTCAACCTGTCGGACGTAACCCACCGCTGCCCGATCAAGCCCGTGCAATACCGCGATTGTCTGGTGTTTGAGGAGCATCTGAAAAACTCCTTCGCCGCCGCCGAAAAGATGACCGGGCGGCCCTTCGCCATTCCGCCCGTCTGGTACGATCAGCCTGTGTATTACAAGGGCAACCGCATGTCGTTCATCGGCCATGGGGAGGATGTGCGCTGGCCGAATTACGCGGAGTTTCTGGATATCGAGTTGGAGCTTGCCATCGTGATCGGCAAGGGCGGCACGGATATTTCAGAGGCGGACGCGCCGGGCCATATCTTTGGCTATACGGTGCTGAATGACGTGTCCGCGCGGGATGCGCAGATGGTGGAAATGGCAGGCCAGCTTGGCCCCGCGAAAGGCAAGGATTTCGACACAGGCAATATCCTTGGCCCATGGATCGTGACCGCCGACGAGGTGCCGCATCCAGCCGCGCTTGAGATGGAGGCAGTCATCAACGGAGAGCGGTGGGGCGGCGGGAACAGCCGCAACATGCACCATTCCTTTGCGAAGATCATCGCGCATATCTCCCGCTCCGAAACGCTCTATCCCGGGGAGGTCATCGGGTCCGGCACGGTCGGCACGGGCTGCGGGCTGGAGATCGGCAAACGGCTTGCACCCGGTGACACGTTTTCCCTCACCATTGAGAAGATCGGCACCCTCACCAACAGGATCGTCAAATGAGCACACCAGACACGATGCCCGACCGCGCGGAGGTGCAGTTTGACTGCTACGGCACGGCGACGGGCAAGATGCGCAATGAGTTGGATGTGGTGATGTCCCGCCCGATGGTGGAGCGGTTCAGCCTTGCCAGTGATGAGGGACCGTTTCATGGCGGGGATGCGACCGCGCCGCCGCCCTTGGCGCTGTTCGTGGCGGGTCTGACGGGCTGCATCATGACGCAAATCCGCGCCTTCGCCAAACGGCTCGATGTGACGATTGACGATCTGAAGGTAGAGACCCGCGTTGTCTGGGACTGGGCCAAAGCCGGACGGGTTTATGAAACCGGGCCAAAGAGTTTCGAGATTGATATCCTCTTGGACAGCCCCGACCCGATCGAGAAAACCACCGCCCTCATTGAGGCCGCGAAAAAGGGCTGTTTTCTGGAACAAACCTTGGGTCAGGCCAACACGATCCGGCATCGGCTGAAAACCGATGAGGGGTATATCGACGTTTAGTCGCAGGAACCAAACGGCGCCCTACCTGTTGATCCACCACGGCAAGAACGGAGGATCATCATGGCCAATATCACGGTTGGCGATACGGTAGAATGGAACTGGGGGAACGGCACCGGCACCGGTCGCGTGACGGAGCGGTTCACCAGCAAGGTCACCCGGACCCTCAGCGGGACAGAAGTGACGCGGGACGCAAGCGAAGACGAACCAGCCTTCCTTATTGAGCAGGAGGATGGCGATCAGGTGCTCAAGTCCATCACGGAGCTTGACCCCGCGTGAGCAGCGCACCGCCCGGCCTGATCTATTACCCCGACACCCGCCCCGGCATCACACGGCGGCGCGCAGGGCGAGGGTGGAGTTATACCGCGCCCGATGGCACGCGAATTGACGCGGAGACGGAGCGGGCGCGGCTCAACGCGCTTGCGGTGCCGCCCGCCTATGAGGACGTGTGGCTCTGCCCCGAACCGCTTGGTCATTTGCAGGCCACGGGGCGGGATGCGCGGGCGCGCAAGCAATACCGTTATCATCCAGACTGGGCGACATATCGCGCGCGGGCCAAATATGACGGGCTCGCCGCGTTTGGCGAGCGGCTGCCCGCCCTGCGCCGCCGGATCGCGGAGGGGCTGCGCGCCGATGCGGGGGAGGAGCGGCTGGCGCTGGCCGCCGTGCTTGCGCTGTTGGATCGGGGGGCGCTGCGGCTCGGGCATCCTGACTACACCGCCGAGAATGGTAGTTATGGGGCGACGACGCTACGCTCCGATCACCTTGATGTCGCTGAGGGGCGCATCGCGCTGCGCTACACCGCGAAGGGTGGGCGGCGGGTGCGCAAATCGCTCACTGGGTCGCGGCTGGCGCGTGCGTTCCAGAAATTCGATGATCTGCCGGGGGCGGAGCTGATCACATGGCTTGACGATGCGGGGCGCGCACGGATGGTCCGCTCCGATCAGGTCAATGCGCTGCTGGCGGAGGTCGCGGGCGACGGCACGACCGCCAAGACGTTTCGCACATGGCATGGCACGCTTGCGGCTTTTATCACCGCGCACCGCGCCGATGGCCCGCTGACGATCAAGGACATGGCGGAGGCCGCTGCCGCGCGGCTCCACAACACGGTCAGCATCGCGCGCGACAGCTACATCCACCCGGACGTGATCGCGCTGACAGACCTGCCCCCGGAGGCGCGGATCGCGCGGCTGGACACCCTACGCCCCACGCCACGAGCCGGATTGCGACAGGGCGAAGCGGCCCTACGGGCGCTGCTGACGCAGTGACGCACCCAAGGAACAATGCCCCGCGGCCAGCGGTTAACCTCGCAACAGACCACAAAACAGGAGCCACGCATGGCCACCCGCTCAGAACTTGTCGAGACCTTCATGACCACCATCCGCGACCGCAATCCGGGGGAGGACGCGTTCCTTCAGGCGGTGGAAGAAGTCGCAGAGGACGTTCTGACGGTGGAGAAAGCCAACAGCGCATTCGCCGCCGCACGTGTCCTCGAACAACTGACGGAGCCAGACCGGATCATCACCTTTCGCGTCGTATGGGAGGACGATACGGGCACGCTCCAGATCAACCGGGGTTGGCGGGTGCAGATGTCGAACGCCATCGGACCCTACAAGGGTGGGCTGCGGTTTCACCCCAGCGTGCAGCCGTCGATCCTGAAATTCCTCGCCTTCGAGCAGGTGTTCAAGAACGCGCTCACGGGCCTGCCCTTGGGCGGCGGAAAAGGCGGCGCGGATTTCGATCCCAAGGGCCGCTCTGAAGGGGAGATCATGCGGTTTTGCCAAGCCTTCATGGCCGAGCTTGCCCATCATATCGGCCCCGATGAGGACGTGCCCGCAGGCGACATCAATGTCGGCCCGCGCGAGATCGGCTACCTTTTCGGGGCGTATAAGAAGCATCACGGCCTGTTTCAGGGCGCATTGACGGGCAAAGGGCAGGCCTTTGGCGGCTCCGCGATGCGGGTGGAGGCGACGGGCTATGGCTTGATCTATTTCGTGGCCGCGATGCTCAGCGAACAAGGGGATTTGCTAGAAGGGCAGCGCATCGCCATCTCCGGCAAGGGGAACGTGGCGACCCATGCGGCGGAGAAAGCGATTGTCGAGGGCGCGCGCGTCGTCACAATGTCTGACACATCCGGCACCGTGCATTGCGCGGACGGCATGGATCAGGACGCGGTCGCGTGGGTGCGCGCGCAGAAAGCCGCCGGGGGCGATCTGTCGAACCCGCCAAAGGCGCTTGGCCTGACATTCCACGAGGGCGCGCTGCCATGGCAGTTCGAGGCCGATATCGCCCTGCCCTGTGCCACCCAGAATGAGATGGACGCAGAGGCCGCAAAATCGGCCATGGCGGGCGGCGTGAAACTGATCGCGGAAGGTGCGAATATGCCGCTCACGGCAGACGCACTTGCCGCGGTCGAGGAGGCAGGCATCCTTTACGCCCCCGGCAAGGCGACAAATGCGGGCGGCGTGGCCATCTCCGGGCTGGAAATGAGCCAAAACGCCCATGGCCAATTCAGCACGGCTGAGGAAGTGGACCGCGCGCTCATGCGGATCATGACCCAGATCCACGACACTGCCCGCGATGAGGGCCGCGCCGGGGGCCGGATCAATTATCGGCGGGGCGCCAATATCGCGGGCTACCGCAAAGTGGCCACCGCAATCGCGGCCTTTGGCGTGATCTGACGGGTTTGAACCCGGCGTGCGTTTGGGTCATCCTGCGCGGGCAATGACGAAAGGCCGGGCATGACCAATCCCCTCTACGACGCCCTGTTCGGGCGGCACCATGGCGCTGAGACGCGGTTTTTGGAAACACCGGATGGCGCGGTGTGGAGCCATGACCGGTTCCTGACCCTCGCGGCGCGCTATGCCAATGCGCTCACCACGCTGGGGCTGAGGGCGGGGGACAGGCTGGTGCTTCAGGCCGCGAAAAGCCCGCAAGCGCTCGCGGTTTATGCGGCCTGCGTCCGGGCTGGGATAGTGTTTTTGCCGCTCAACACGGGCTACACCCCTGATGAGGTTGCGTATTTTCTGGGGGATTCCGGGGCGCGATTGATGCTGTGCGATGATGCGGCCCGTGCGCGGCTTGCGCCCATTGCGGGGGATGCCACCCTGATGGGGATGGACGCATTCGACGCGGCAGCGGCCGGTCAGTCGGCGGCGTTTGAGACCGTGGCGCGCGGGCCGGATGACCTTGCCGCACTCCTCTACACCTCCGGCACGACGGGGCGTTCAAAGGGTGCGATGTTGAGCCAGCATAACCTGTTGTCAAACGCGGAAACGCTGGTCGCGGCGTGGCGGTTCACGGCGGAGGATGTGCTGATCCACGCGCTGCCGATTTTCCACACCCATGGCCTGTTTGTGGCGAGCAATGTGATGCTGCTCTCGGGCGGGGCGATGCTGTTTCATCCGAAATTCGACCGGGACCAGATCATCGCGGACCTGCCGCGTGCGACGAGCCTGATGGGCGTGCCGACCTTCTATACCCGCCTGTTGGACGACCCGCGTTTCACCGCTGATCTGGTGGCAGGGATGCGATTGTTCACCTCCGGCTCCGCCCCTCTTTTGGCGGAGACGCATCGCCAGTTTGAGGCCCGGACCGGGCACCGTATTCTGGAACGCTACGGCATGACGGAGACGAACATGACCACCTCCAACCCCTATGACGGGGAGCGGCGCGCGGGCACTGTCGGCCCGCCCCTGCCGGGTGTGGAAGTGCGGATCATGGCGGACGGGGCCGAGGTCGCAGCGGGGGAGATCGGCGTGATCGAAGTGCGCGGGCCAAACGTGTTTCAGGGTTATTGGCAGATGCCGGAAAAGACGGCGGAGGAATTGCGCCCCGATGGCTGGTTCATCACGGGTGATTTGGCGCTGATGGACCCGGACGGCTATGTGCAGATCGTGGGACGGGGCAAGGATTTGATCATCTCTGGCGGGTTCAACATCTACCCCAAGGAGGTGGAGGACGTGCTGGATGCGCAACCCGGTGTGCTGGAATCGGCCGTAATCGGCGCGCCGCATCCCGATTTCGGCGAAAGCCCGGTGGCGCTGATCGTGCCGGAGCAGGGCGCGGTTGTGGACCTGGACACCCTGCGCGGGGCCTGCCGCGAGAAGCTCGCCGCGTTCAAACAACCCCGCCACATCGCCCTGATCGACGCACTGCCGCGCAACACGATGGGCAAGGTGCAAAAAGCGGCTCTTCGGGCGGAGTATGCGGGTGTGTTCCGCTAGAACGGGCTTTTCTGGTGCTGGTGACGATACGCGCGGGGGGTGATGCCGTAGTGGTTTTTGAACGTGCGGTAGAAATGGCTGAGGTTTTCCATCCCGATAAGCTCCGCCACGCCGGAGACGGTGATATCCTCTGAGCGCAGCATATGGGCCGCGTATTCCATGCGGATCTGGTTGATATAGGCGGATGGGGTGACGCCCAGATGCTCCTTTGTCTTGCGGCAAACATGCTCGTGCCCGCGCCCGGCGGCCATCACGAACCCTGCCGCCCCTTCGCGAAACACCTCCGGCAGGCGGGCCTGTGCGCAGGCCTGGATCAGCCAGCCAGGCAGGGTCGGGTCCGACTGCTCGGACAGGTCCACCACCCCGGTCATGATCGCCAGAAGATACCGCTCAATCCGGGCAAGGCTGCGGCGGGTGGTTTGAAGATCAAGAGACAGGTTCACCCCCCGCTCGAACCGGGGGCCGGACAGGGTATAGGTCGCCGGTTGCGGCTCCGTTGACCAGAAGAAGTGGTTTTCCAGATCGGCACCATAGCGGCGGACCAGATGATCGGCGGTATCGGTGCGAAACATTACGTTGATGATCTGCGCGCCCGTGTCTGCGGCCGCACTCACATGATGCACATCGGCGGGGCGGATACAGGCGATGGTGCCTGCCTCCAACCGCTCGTCCCGGCCATTGGCCCAGTGATTGACCGCGCCCTTCTCCACGATGAACAGCTCATAATAATCGTGGTAATGGGCAAAGCGGGGCGGCTTGGCATCCAAGAGCTTGCGCGCGAAATGAAACGACTCATGCGGTTGCAGATACGAGTCAATCGAGAACATGCGGTTTTTCATGATGCCTATCTATGCAGCGTTTGGCGCACAATGCATAGGCATTAAGTCAAAATACCACACATAAATGTCAAGCCCCGCCCTCTTTCATGACCGTCAATCTGGCTAACGTCATACCAAAGGGGAGGCGCATATGCTGGACATAGAGCGGGACTTATCATTCAAGCCGGTCGTCAATGACGCGCCACGCGTCCTTACGCCTCAAGATATTGAGAAATATAACGAATTGGGGTTCATGCAGCCCTTCGATATCTTTGATCCGCATGAGATTTCAGAGATTCGCAGCTACCTCAACGGGCTTATGGCCGATATGGGGGAGGCGGGCGCTTATGGCGTGAATTGCTATCAGGCGCGGCTCTCTGGCCTATGGGACATCTGCACAAATGCGCGGATTCTTGACCATCTGGAGGATCTGATCGGGCCGAATATCCTGTGCTGGGCCAGTGCCATCCTGTCAAAAGCCCCCGGCGATGCGCGGGCCGTGCCATGGCATCAGGATGCGTCCTTCTGGTCGCTCAGCCCCGCGCGGACGGTCACGGTCTGGCTTGCCATTGATGATGCGGATGAGGCCAATTCCGCGATGCGCTTTATCCCCGGCACCCATGCGCAAGGGGCGCTGAAGGTGCGGGCGGCGCAGGGCGAGAGCGTGTTCCACATTGAGACGGACGGCGCGGAGGCGCTGGGCGCGCCCTTCACCAACGCGCTCAAGGCCGGGCAGATGTCGATGCATGCGGACATGCTGGTGCATGGCTCCCTGCCCAACCATTCGGATCGCCGACGCTGTGGCCTCACCCTGCGCTATTGTAGCCCGGAGGTGCGGATCACGGATGCGGCCTGGGCCAAAGGGGTCGAGGCGATCCTGTGTCGGGGCGAGGACACGTCCGGCCAATGGCGGACCCATCCCCGCCCCGACAACAACGACATCACGAAAACCACCAGCCCGCATGTCGTGGGCAACAACTAAGGCACCTTCATGAAGATCAAATGGTATGGCCACGCATCGTTTCGACTGACGCCCCATGAGGGGCCGATTGTCATTACCGATCCCTATACGCCCGAAGGTGTCGGCTATGCCCCCATTACCGAAAGTGCCGATCTGGTTCTGATTTCGTCCGATGATGATGACGCGCATTGCCGGGCCGATCTGATCCAAGGCGCGCCGGAGGTGCTGAACGCGCTCAAGATCGCGCAAACGGGTGGGCGCGGCCATGCTGCCGGGCTGGAGGTCACCGCGATTGAGGCCGCGGAATGGGACCACCACCCGGAACACGCGGTGCCGGGGCAAAACGGGATGTACCGTTTCACCCTCGACGGGATCAAATTTGCGCATATGGGGGATGTGGGCAATCCGCTCACCGATCAGCAGATCGCGTTTTTCGAGGATGTGGATGTGCTGTTCGCGCTGGCGGGCGGGTATCTGACCATCGAATTGCCCGACCTGATGAAGATGATCCACCGGGTGCAGCCCAAGCTGGTGATCCCGATGCATTTCCGCACGCTCACCTATCGCCCGCGCAACACGATGTGGATCGAAAGTTTCCTGAGCCATTTCAAGGATGAGGCGGTCGATTTCGCCTGCAATCACGAGGTGGAGCTGACCGCAGACGATATTCCCGACAGCACCCGCGTATTGGTCATGGACTACGCGCGCTGACGGGCAAAAGAATACGGGTGCATGAACGCCCGTTGATCACAGGATGCGACTGGCGCATCCAACCATGGGAGGAAAACACATGAGACTGACCAAAATGGTCATGCTGGCATCCGCCGCAGCGCTCGCCCTGACATCGGGTGCGGCCCTTGCGCAGGATGTCGCGCGTGAGGACACGGTGATCTTCGATCTGGATCGCACGATCAAGGATCCGGGCAATTTCAACTGGTTCACATCCGGGACCAAGCGGCAGCACGGCGCACATCAGGCGATGTGGGAGCCGCTCTTTATCCTGAATTATGAGACCGGCAACCTTGACCCGTGGCTGGGCACCGCATTCGAGCCGAACGGTGATTTCACCGAATGGACCCTGTCGATCCGTGAGGGTGTGGAATGGTCCGATGGAGAGGCATTCAACGCCGATGATGTGGTGTTCACCGTGAACATGGCGCTTGGCAATGAGGAGCTGTCCCAGCGGGAGGCCGCGACGATCCGGGGTCAGGTCGCCATGGTCGAAAAGATCGACGATCTGACGGTCAAGTTCACCTTGCAAAACCCCAACCCGCGCTTCCATGTCGAGAATTTCGGCGTGCGGATTTTCGGCTCTTTCCTCATCATGCCGGAGCATATCTGGTCTGAGGTGGAAGATCCCGCGACCTTCGCCTTTGCCGAGCCGATTGGCACCGGGCCCTATACCTTCACCTCTGCCGCGACGAACCGGGCGATTTGGGACCGGAACGACAATTGGTGGGGTGCCAAGACCGGGTTCATGGACCTGCCGGAGCCGCTGCGCCTGATCTGGCTGGAAACGGGTGGCGAGGAAAGCCGCGCGCAGTTGATGGCCTCAAACCAGATCGACGCGGCGCAAAACGTCACCATCGGCACGTTCGAGGCCATTCAGGCCCGCAACCCGAACGTGATCGCATGGCATAACGGCTATCCTTACGCATGGCCCGATCCCTGCGCGCGCCAGTTGGAGATCAACACCACCGTCGCGCCATGGGATGACGCGAATATGCGCAAGGCCGTGGCCCATATCATCGACCGCAACCAGATCGTGAATGTCGCCTATGAGGGCACCACGGTCGCGTCGCAGACGATGTTCGCGCAATACGGCTCCATGGCGCCGTTCATCGACGCGGTTGTCGAGGCCGGGTATGGCCTGCCGGCATCGGCGGATGTCGCGGCAGGCCAGGCGCTGATCGAGGCGGCAGGCTACTCCATGGGATCGGACGGGATCTATGAGAAGGATGGTGAGGATCTGAGCGTGGACATCCACGTCAACTCCGCCTCCACCGAATACACCCGGACCATCGACGTGGTGGTCGAGCAGCTCAATCGGGCAGGCATCGCCGCGCGCTCCGTTCCCGTGGAGAACGGCGTGTTCTGGGGTGAGGTGCTGCCCTTCGGTGCCTATGAGATGAGCTATAGCTGGCTGTCCTGTTCGTCCGTGAACGAGCCATGGGCGTCGATGACCCGCTATACCAACCATTCGGTTGTGCCGGTGGGTGAGCGGTCTCCGGGCTTTAACAACACGGCCCGTTGGAACAGTGACGCGGCGGCGGCCTATACCGCAATCGTGGATGAGATGGGTGGCCTTGGCATGGGCGATCCGGCGATCCCGGCGATGGTGGCCGAAGCCTATCAGTACCTGGATGCGGAAATGCCGTTCATCCCGCTGGTGCAGGCCGCGAAACTGCTGCCCTACAACACCACCTACTGGACGGGCTGGCCGACGGTTGAGAACAACTACAACCATCCAGCATTCTGGTGGAACCACACCCACCAGATCATCCACAATCTGGAAAAGGCTGAGTAACGTCTCAGACCTGAGCGGCGGGCGCGTCGGTGCCCGCCGCATCCCATTCACATCATCTGGGGAGACACGCATATGGGTCGTATTCCGCGATCATACCTGATCAATCGCGTGATCACGCTGTTGCTGACCGTCTGGATCGCGGCGACGCTGATCTGGATCATTCCGCGCCTGTCCCCCGTTGACCCGGCGGAAATCGCGCTCGGACGGATGGCCGCTGGTGCGGGCTCTGTCGCGAATGCCGATGAGATTTTGGCGCAATTGCGCGCCTCCATGGGCATCGACCAGCCATTGCTGATCCAATACCTCAAATATCTGGGCGGGGCGCTGACATTCGATTTCGGCCTCTCGACCGCGAGCTTTCCGACGCCGGTTTCCCAACTGATCGCAAGCGCCCTGCCGTGGACGCTTGGCCTGATGATCCTGTCGCTGGTCATCACCTTTGTCATCGGCAACCTTCTGGGCGCGCTGATGGTGTGGGAACGCTCCCCCAATCTGGTGAAGGTCGCCATTCCGGCGGCGATGGTGTTCACCTCGATCCCACCGATCCTGTCGGGCCTGCTCTTGATGTGGGTCTTTTCGGCGCAATTGCAGTGGTTCCCTCTGACGGGTGCCTATGGCCTGACGGTGGAGCCGGGCTGGACATGGTCGTTCGTGCAAAGCGTGCTGCATCACGGCTTTTTGCCTGCCGTGTCCATCGTGATCGTGACCTTCGGCTTTTGGGCGCTTGGAATGCGCGGGCTGATGATCACCGTGCAGGGGGAGGATTATGTGAAACTCGCGGAGGCAAAGGGCCTGCGCCCGCGCTATATCCTCTACCGCTACATGATCCGCAACGCGATCCTGCCGCAGATCACCGCCTTTGCGCTCAAGATCGGGTTGCTGGTCGCGGGGCAAGTGCTGGTGGAGCGCATCTTTGCTTATAACGGCATGGGCAAACTTTTGTATGACGCGATCCTCGATCAGGATTTCCCGGTCATTCAGGGGATCAGCTATGTCATCATCCTGATGACGGCGGTGTCGGTGTTCCTTGTCGATCTGATCTATCCATTCATTGATCCGCGCATCCGGCATGAGGGGGACACCTGATGACCTCGACCGATCAAAGCCCGCAGACCCGCGCCGACCGCGCCACCGCCAAGCGGATGCGCCGGTTCGACAATCCATGGCTGAACCCCAAGCTGATCTGGGGCGCGAGCCTGCTTCTGTTCATCATCGCCCTCGGCATCCTCGGGCGGTTCGTGTGGAACCTTGATCTGGTGTTCACCGGCTCCACCCCACTGAAACTGCCACCCGTCGGATTTGAGAACCTGCGGCGGCAGGAAGGCGTGTGGGATTATCCCTTGGGCACCGATGGGGGCGGGCGCGATATTCTGGCGCTCATCATCATGGGCGCGCCAAATTCGCTGTTTGTGGGGATGCTCGCCTCCCTTATCGGGATGAGCGTGGGGATCACGCTGGGCTTTACCGCCGGGTTCGTGGGCGGGCGCACGGATGACACGATCCGCATCCTGTCGGACGTGATGATCACGATCCCGCCTCTGCTGATCCTCGTGGTGTTTCAGGCGGCATATGGGGATGTGAGCTTGACGATGATGGCGCTCTTGATCGCGTGTTTCGTGTGGCAATCGCCCACGCGCCTGATCCGCGCGCAAGTGCTGTCGATGCGGACCTCCGGCTATGTGCAGATGGCGCAACTGTCTGGCGCCTCCACCCCGCATATCATGTTTCGCGAAATGCTGCCCAATCTGGTGCCGTACCTGTTTGGCTCCTTCATCGCGAATGTCACCACCTCCATCGTGACAGCCGTGGGGCTGGAGGTGCTGGGCCTTGGCCCGCAGCGCATCCCGACGCTAGGGCGCACGATCTATGAGGCGATCAATGCAGGCGCGCTTATTCAGAACCTGTGGTGGTGGTGGGGTATCCCGACGCTGCTGCTCGCAGTGATGTTCATTGGCCTGTTGCTCATCAACCTTGGGCTTGATGAGATTTCCAACCCCCGTTTGAGGAAGCTGTCATGACATCCCCCGTGCTGACGATGAAAGACGTGTCGATCGACTTCCCCACGCCTGCGGGGATCGTGAATGCCGTGAAATCCCTGTCGCTGACGATCAATCCGGGCGTCAAGGTCGGGTTTATCGGCGAGTCCGGGTCGGGCAAGACGACAACGGCGCTCGCCATCATGCGGATGCTCGCGGCACCAGGGCGGGTATCCTCGGGGGAGATCCTGCTGGGGCAGGACAAGACCAACGTGCTCACCCTGTCGGAGGAGGAAATGCGCCGCGCGCGCCTGCGCCGGGTCAGCTACATCCCCCAAGGTGCGATGAATTCGCTCAATCCGGTGATGCGGGTGGAAAACCAGATGTGGGACGCGATTGTGGCGCATGAGGGTAAGACCGACCTCGCCACGCTCCGCTCCCGCTCGGATGCAGCGCTTGAAAGCGTGGGCCTCCCGGCACGCGTCGGGCGACTGCATCCGCACGAATTGTCGGGCGGGATGAAACAGCGGGTCTGTATCGCGCTGGGTGTGATCCTGACGCCCGAACTGATCATCGCGGATGAGCCGACATCGGCACTGGATGTGGTCACGCAACGGCAGGTGATGGAGACGCTGACAGAGGTGCAAACGCGCATCGGCTGCGGGCTGATCCTGATTGGCCACGATATGGGCCTGATGGCGCAATCGGTAGATGAATTGGCCGTGCTGAAAGATGGCGTGCTCGTCGAGCATGGCACGACCCGCCAGATCATCGAAAACCCCCAGCATCCCTATACCAAAGACCTGATTTCATCGGTGCCTCTGGTGGGCGGGGAGACGTTCCTGTCCCCGGCGGTGGCCGCGCCCGCGTCCCAGAAAACCGGGCCGGAGCCGCTGTTGGAGTTTCGCAATGTGACGAAGCGCTATGGCAATGTCACGGCACTGCAACCGATGAGTTTCACGCTGGAAGGGGACGTGCCGCAGATCATCTCCATCGTTGGGCAATCGGGATCGGGCAAGTCCACGATGGGCAGTCTGATGCTGGGCTTCAACGAGCCAAGCGACGGGCAGGTGCTGTTTGAGGGCAAGGACATTTCGCGGCTATCGACGTCAGAGGCGCTTGGTTTTCGCAAGAACGTGCAGGCGGTGTTTCAGGACCCCTATGCCTGTTTCAATCCGTTCTACCGGGTGGAACATGCGCTGAAATTCCCGTTCAAACGGTTCGGCCTGTCGCAATCGGATGCCCATACCCAAACGGCGATGGAGGAGGCCTGTCAGGCCGTGGGTCTGGACCCCGACCTCATTCTGCGCCGCTATCCGCACCAATTGTCGGGCGGGCAGCGCCAGCGCCTGATCGTGGCGCGCGCGCTGATGCTGTCCCCCAAGCTGCTGATCGCGGATGAGCCGGTGTCGATGGTGGATGCGTCCCTGCGGGCCTCAATCCTCAAGAACATCTATGATCTCAAGGACAAATACGGGATTTCGATCCTTTACATCACGCATGATCTGGCGACCGCCTATCATGTGTCCGATTATGTGATCGTGCTCTATCACGGGCGGGTGGCGGAGGCCGGCCCGCCGAAGGAGGTGATCGGCAATCCGCAGCATCCCTATACGCAGCTCTTGATCGACTCGATCCCATGGCCGGACATGAACCGCGCCTGGGGCACCTCCAACCGGTTCGACGCGGAGGCGCATCTTGCCAAAGCAGAGGTGCAGCCGACGATCTATCGCGGTGATGTCGATGGCTTTAACCTGAGCACGCAATTTGCATGACCCACGACCGGCGGTTCACGACCCAAAAGATCGGCAAGCGGATCAAGCTGGTGGAGCGGATGATCTTCCGCGACCGGCTGCCCTTTGCCCCGTTTCGCATCACCCGGCTCACCAGTGCCGAGGCAGAGCCGCCCCTGGGCGCGGATGCCAGCGGATGGGAGGTGATCCCGTGGGACAGCTATTGGGGTGGGCAGAACCTCAACTACCTCATGGTCAGCGAAATCACGATCCCGCGCGGCTGGACCAGTGGCAAGATCGCGCTGCATCTGCCGATGGGGGAGGCGGGGGATATCTTCACCCATCCCGAGAGCCTGCTTTACATCGACGGGGTGCCCTATGCCTCCGCGGATCGGTATCACCACACGATCTATCTGCCGCAAGACTTGGCGGACGGTCATCCCCACCGGATCGAATTGCATGGCTGGACCGGCCTGTCCGGCTGGCCCCCTGATCCGACGGATCAGTCAAAGCTGTTCATGAAGCCCTGCGCCGTCGTCTCCATCGACCTTGCGACGCGCGATTTCCTGTCCCGCGCGGAGGTGGCGCTGGATGTGGCGCGCAAGCTCAGCGATGATCGGCCGGAAAAGCACCGCATCCTGAACGCGCTTGATGCAGCCTTCCTGCAACTGGATACGCGCGATCCGCTGGGGGACGCGTTCTACCGCTCCATCCCCCGCGCGGCGGAGGCGCTGGAGGTGGGCTTGGCCCGGGCCGGGCAGCCGATGGACGTGACGCTGCACGCGATTGGCCATGCGCATATGGACATCGCCTATCTGTGGCCGATCAGCCAGATCCGGCGCAAGAACGCGCGGACCTATTCCAACGTCCTGCGCCTGATGGAACGGTTCCCGGATTACACGTTCAGCCATTCGCAGCCGCAGCTCTACGACTATACCGCGCAAGACTACCCGGAGATTTTCGACGGCATCCGCGCCCGCGTCGCTGAAGGCCGCTGGGAGGTCATGGGCGGCATGTGGGTCGAGTGTGACACCAACATCCCCGGTGGGGAGGCATTGGTGCGGCAACTCCTGCTCGGGCGCCGCTATTTCCGCGACACGTTCGGGGAGGTGGAAACGCCCGTCTTGTGGCTGCCCGATACATTCGGCCTGTCGTGGTGCCTGCCCCAGCTTATCAAACAGGCTGGGCTGAAATGGATGCTCACCAACAAGGCAAGCTGGAACCAATACAACCAGATCCCTGCCAGCACGACCATGTGGCAGGGCATCGACGGGACGGAGGTGCTGACCCATTCGTTGACCACGCCGCGCAGCGTGCAGCACCTGCCCTTCCCCACCAATTACAAATCCGACCTCAGCGGGGAGGAGGTCATCGGCACATGGCAAAGCTCTACCGTCAAAGAGCGTATCTCCGATCTGCCGATCTGTTACGGCTATGGCGACGGGGGCGGCGGGCCGACCGGGCAACTGATCCGCCGGGCGGAGGCATGGCAGGGCATGCCGGGGGTGCCGAAGCTCGAATTCTCCACCGTGCGCGCGTTTTTCGAGGCGATCGAGGGGGAGGCCCCGCATCTCGCCACATGGGCGGATGAGATGTATCTGGAGGGGCATCGTGGCGTTCTGACGTCGCAAGGCTGGATCAAACGCGCCAACCGCAAGGCGGAAATCGCGGCCCATGACGCGGAGTTTCTGGCCGCGCGCGCAGGTGGGGCGGTGGCGCGCGATGCGCTCACCGAAGCGTGGAAACTGATCTGCCTGAACCAGTTTCACGATATCCTGCCCGGCACGTCGATCACGGAGGTGTTTGACGACGCCCGCAAGGATTACGCGCGGATCGACGCGCTGCTGGCCGAAGTGCACCCGCTGAACGGTGGCACGGCGCTGGCTAATACGATCCCGTTTGCCAAGACACGCACCGTCACCCTGCCGCATGACACGATGGTCGACGGTGTCACGCAAAATGCCGAGGACGGCATCCTCATTCAGCAGACCCTGCCGCCCTATTCCGTGTCCGATCCAGCACCAGAGACCCCACAAGCAGGGCTGTCAATCGCGCAAGACGCGACCGGCACGGTAATGGAGAATGCGCTTATCCGGCTGGAATTCTCCGCCGATGCGGACCTAATCCGCATCTATGACAAAACCGCCCAGCGCGAGGTGCTCAAACCCGGAGAGGCCGGGAACCGTCTGCAAGTGTTCGAGGATCGCCCGATCTCATGGGACGCATGGGATATCGACGCGTTTTTCGAAGATCGGGGGGAGGTCATCACTGGCCTGACACGCTGTGAGATCGTGGAAAGTGGACCATTGCGGGTGGCACTGCGGATTGAGCGCTCCTACCGCAACAGCCGCGTGGCGCAGGTCATCCGCCTGACCCCGCATTCCAAACGGATTGATTTCGTCACGGAAGTCGATTGGCACGAAACCCATCTTTTGCTCAAGGTCGCGTTCCCGGTGCAGGTGTTCAGCCCCAATGCAACCTATGAAATCCAATGGGGCAGTATCGAGCGGCCC
Organism: Rubricella aquisinus; assembly: GCF_014199445.1. Taxonomy (GTDB): domain Bacteria; phylum Pseudomonadota; class Alphaproteobacteria; order Rhodobacterales; family Rhodobacteraceae; genus Rubricella; species Rubricella aquisinus. Next base: position 173,333 of record NZ_JACIJS010000001.1, read on the forward strand.
ACCCATCGCAACACCCTGTGGGACTACGCAAAATTCGAGGTGCCCGCCCATAGATGGGCCGATCTGAGCGAGGAGGGCTACGGCGTGGCCCTGCTCAATGACTGCAAATATGGCTATGATATCCGCGAGGATGTGATGCGCCTGTCGCTGATCAAATCCGCGACCATGCCCGATCCGGTCGCGGATCAGGGGCGGCATGTGTTCACCTATGCGCTGCTGCCGCATGAAGGTTGTTGGCGCGGGGACGTGCTGGCAGAAGCCTATGAGCTGAACATGCCGCCGCGCCTGATCGGCGGGACAGGCGACGGGCGCGCACTGGTCGCGGCGCTTGAGCCCAATGTGGTGGTCGAGACCGTCAAACCGGCGGAGGATGGCGACGGCCTGATCGTGCGCCTGTTTGAGGCGCATAGGCGGCGCGGGCCAGTGACGATCCGCTTTGCCGATGCGCCACGCTCCGTCCAGCCGGTGAACCTGTTGGAGGAGGATGCGGGCGCGCCGCTGCCCTCAGATGGCCCGGATGTGACCCTCCCGCTAACGCCATTCCAGATCGTATCCTTGCGCGTTCGGTTCTGATTTTCATTGCATCGCGGGGCGATGGATCGTACCGATATGTGTATTATGCAGAACAAAATTCTGCATAATGGAATTTCGACTGGGTATCGCATGGATATGACCCCAAAGCCGGATGAAACCGATCGCCGCTTTGCCACCACTTTGGCGCGGGGGATGGCGGTGCTGCGCGCCTTTCGCGCATCAGACGATGGCTTGGGCAATCAGGAGATCGCGGCGCGCACCGGCCTGCCGAAATCGACCGTGTCGCGCCTCACGTTCACGCTGCACAGCCTTGGCTATCTCAGCCATGCGGGATGGGGGGAGAAGTACCGCCCCGGCCCCGCGCTGCTGGCGCTTGGCAATATCGCGGCGGCCTCTGTCGGGTTTGTGGACGTGGCGGACCCGATCATGCAGCCCTTGGCCGATGAGACGGGCACGCTCGTGGTGCTTGCCGTGCGGGACGATGCGAAGATGCTCTTGATGAAGACATGGCGGCCTGCGGGCGTGTCGTCGATTTGGCTGGATGTGGGGCAGCGCATCCCGATTGTCGGTTCTGCCTCCGGCCATGCGGTGCTGGCAGCCCTTCCCGACGGGGATGGCCCGGCGCGGGACGCCTATGGCCAGATGATCCGGGACGGGTTTGTCACCGTGCCCTTGGCGGATCGCTATACGCCCACGATCAACGCGGTCGCTGTGCCCTATCGCAGCCGCGCCTTTGCCGAGCCGGTCGCCTTCACCTGTGGCGCGATGGCCGAAGATTTGAGCGATGCGCGCGCGCAATCGGAGGTCGGCCCGCGCCTGCGCGACGCCGTGCGCCAATTGGAACACGCCACCGGAACACCGCCCGCCCTTGTGCGCCGCGGATAAGGAGCCCCGCATGACCGAGCCAGTCGCCTATTCCGTTACCGACCGCATCGCCGTGCTGCGCGTGCAAAACCCGCCCGTGAATGCGCTGTCGCAGGCCGTGCGTGCGGGGCTGGACGCGGGGCTTGCGCGGGCACTGGCGGATGACGGCGCGGACGCGATCCTGATCCTTGGGGACGGGCGCACATTCATCGCGGGGGCGGATATTTCCGAGTTTGGCAAGCCACTGGCCGCACCGGGCCTGCCGGATGTGGTCAACCGGATCGAGGCGGCGGGAAAGCCGGTGGTCGCAGCACTTCACGGCACGGCACTGGGCGGCGGGCTGGAGGTGGCTTTGGGTGCGCATTACCGCGTCGCCGTGCCGGGGGCGAAGGTCGGCCTGCCGGAGGTGCTGTTGGGCATCCTGCCGGGCGCTGGCGGCACGCAACGCACGCCGCGCCTGACCGGGGCCGAGGCGGCGCTCGACATGATCACAACGGGCAAACATATCAGCGCGACGGAGGCGCTGCGCATCGGTCTCATTGACGCGATAGAGGACGGCAGCCCGGAGGAGGCAGGGCTGCGCTTCACCCGTCGCTTACTCGTTGAGGGCGCCGGGCCGCGCCCGACGCGGGGCATCGCCCCAGCGCCGCATGATCCGGCGTTGTTCGATGCATGGCGCGCCAAAGTCGCCGCAAAAACGCGCGGGCAGATCGCGCCTGTCACATGCGTGGACGCGGTGGAGGCCGCGTTCACCCTGCCCTTTGATGCGGGGCTGAAGCGGGAGCGGGAGTTGTTTTCCGGCCTCATGGCATCGCCCCAGCGGGAGGGGCTGATCCACGCGTTCTTTATCGAGCGCAAGGTCGGAAAGCTGCCGGAGATTGCGGGCGTGACGCCCCGCGATGTGGCCTGGATCGGGGTCATTGGTGGCGGCACGATGGGCGCGGGGATCGCGGCGGCGGCTCTGCTCAATGGCCTTTCCGTGACATTGGTGGAGCAAACGGAGGCGGCCCGGGGGGCCGCCCATGCGCGCATCGCCGGGATCCTTGGCGACAGCGTGGCACGCGGTAAACTGACGGAGCCTGCGCGCGACACGCTGCTCGGCGACCGGCTGACTTGCGTCACCGAATATGCGGCCCTTGCTGACGCCGATCTGGTGATCGAGGCCGCGTTCGAGGATATGGCGGTCAAGAAAACGATCTTCACAGCCCTCGATCAACACTGCAAGCCCGGGGCCATTCTGGCGACGAACACGAGCTATCTCGACATCAACGAGATTGCCGCCGTGACCGCCCGCCCCGGTGATGTGATCGGGCTGCATTTCTTCTCCCCCGCGCATGTGATGCGGCTGTTGGAGGTCGTGGTGGCCGAGCATACCGCGCCGGAGGTGACGGCGACGGGCTTTGCGCTTGCCAAGCGGCTGAAAAAGGTCGCGGTGCGCGCCGGGGTCTGTGACGGGTTCATCGGGAACCGGATTTTGGCGAGCTACCGGATGGCGGCGGATCATATGGTGCTGGAGGGGGCCACGCCTTACGCGATTGACGCCGCGATGGTCGATTTCGGCTTTGCCATGGGACCGTTCGCGGTGAGCGATCTCGCCGGGCTTGATATCGGCTGGGCGACGCGAAAGCGGCTCGCACCCTTGCGGCACCCTAACGACCGGATCGCGAAATTTGCCGATATGATGTGCGAAGAGGGCTGGTTCGGGCGCAAAACCGGGCGGGGGTTTTATGACTATACCGACCCAAAACGCCCCGTCCCGAACCCGCAGGTGGCCGCGATGATCGACGCGGACCGGGCCGCGCGCGGGATCACGCCGCGCGCCTTCACGGCGGAGGACATTCAGCGCCGCTACATGGCCGCGATGATCAATGAGGCGGCGAAGGTGGTGGGGGATGGCATCGCGGCCCGCCCGCTCGATGTGGATGTGACGCTGCTGTATGGCTACGGCTTTCCGCGCTGGCGGGGTGGGCCGATGAAATACGCGGATATGCGCGGCCTGCCGAGCATCCTTGCCGATATCGAGGCGTTCGCCCAAGACGACCCGCATTTCTGGCACCCTGCGCCGCTGCTGACCGATCTGGTCGCGCGCGGCGCCAGTTTCGACAGTTTGAATGGATAGGAGCCGCATCATGCGCGAAGCCGTCATCGTCTCAACCGCCCGCACACCCATCGGAAAGGCGCATCGCGGCACGTTCAACGCGACCCATGGCGCGACACTGGGCGGCGTGCCGACGGAGGCCGCGATTGCCCGCGCGGGGATTGACCCCGCGATGATCGAGGACAGCATCTGGGGCTGCGGCTATCCCGAGGCAGGCACGGGCCGCAACATCGCGCGTCAGATCGCCATGCGCGCGGGGCTGCCCGTCACCGTGTCAGGCATGACCGTCAACCGGTTTTGCGCGTCCGGCCTGCAAGCGATCGCGATGGCCGCGCAATATATCGTGCAGGACGGGGCGGAGTGTGTGCTTGCCGGCGGGATCGAGAGTATCTCCACCACCCAGCCGCCGCCGCGCGACATCCCCGACGACTGGATCATGGCGCATAAGCCAGACCTCTACCTGCCGATGATCGACACCGCCGATATCGTCGCCGCGCGCTATGGCGTGAGCCGGGAGGCGCAGGATGCCTATGCGCTTTCCAGTCAGCAGCGCACTGCAGCAGCGCAGGAGGCCGGGCGGTTTGACGCGGAAATCGTGCCGATGGACACGGTGATGCGGCGCAAGGACAATGAGACGGGGGAAGTGACCGAACACGCGGTGCAGATCACGGCAGACGAATGCAACCGCCCCTCCACCACGCTCGAAGGGTTGCAAAGCCTCAAGCCGGTGAAGGGGGAGGATAAGTTCATCACCGCCGGGAACGCCTCGCAATTGTCGGACGGGGCGGCGGCGCTCATACTGATGGAGCGGAAAGCGGCAGAGGCCGCGGGCCTGACACCGCTTGCCACCTTTCGCGGGTTTGCCGTGGCGGGGTGTGAGCCGGATGAGATGGGCATTGGCCCCGTCTTCGCCGTGCCGCGCCTGTTGGCCCGGCATGGGCTGCGCGTGGAGGATATCGACCTGTGGGAATTGAACGAGGCGTTTGCCAGTCAGGCGCTTTATTGCCGCGACACACTCGGGATTGATCCTGAGATTTATAACGTCAATGGCGGCTCCATCTCTATCGGGCATCCGTTCGGCATGACCGGTGCACGGCTTGCGGGCCATATGGCGCATGAGGGGCGGCGGCGTGGGGCGAAACTCGGCGTCGTGACCATGTGCATCGGCGGCGGCATGGGGGCGGCGGGCCTTCTTGAGATGCATTAGGGGACAGCGATGGACCTGACCTACACGGCGGAGGAGACCGCATTTCGCGAGGAGGTCCGCGCCTTTCTGGCTGAACACCTGCCGCGCGACCTGTCCGAGAAAGTCCGGCTGGGCCGCCCTCTCTCGAAACAGGATCACGAGGCGTGGCATAGCATCCTGAACGGTCGCGGATGGCTCGCCGGGAACTGGCCCAAGGCCTTTGGCGGCGCGGAATGGACAGCGACCGAGCGGCATATCTTTGAGGAGGAAACCACCCGCGCCCATGCCCCGCGCATCGTGCCCTTTGGCCTGACGATGCTGGGGCCGGTGTTGCAGCATTTCGGGACAAAAGCGCAGCAGGAGCATTTCCTGCCGCGTATCCTCAACGGGGAGCATTGGTGGTGTCAGGGCTACTCGGAACCGGGCGCGGGATCGGACCTTGCGTCGCTCAAAACCCGCGCGGTGCGCGATGGCGATGACTACGTCGTCACGGGGCAAAAGACTTGGACGACCCTTGGCCAATACGCGAACTGGATTTTCTGCCTTGTGCGCACGGACCCCACGGCCAAGGCGCAGGAGGGGATTTCGTTCCTGCTGATCGACATGGCCTCTCCCGGTGTGACCGTGCGGCCTATCGTGCTGCTCGACGGCGGGGCGGAGGTGAACGAGGTGTTCTTTCACGATGTGCGTGTGCCCGTGGCCAATCTGGTGGGGGAGGAGAATAAGGGCTGGACCTATGCCAAATTCTTGCTGACCCATGAGCGCACGAATATCGCCGGGATCGGGTTTTCCAATGCGGGGCTTGAGACGCTCAAGCGCATCGCCCATGCCGAACGGGACGGCGCGGGCCGCCTGATCGACAACCCGCTTTTCGCCGCGCGCCTTGCGCGGGTGGAGATTGACCTGATGGCGCTGTCCACGACCAATCTGCGCATCCTGTCAGCCGCGGCACGCGGGCAGGCACCGGGGGCGGACAGCTCCATGCTCAAGGTCAAGGGCACCGTGATCCGGCAGGAGATCAACGACCTGACCCGCCGCGCGCTTGGCCCCATGGCGCTGCCTTTCGTCTCTGAAGGGTTGGAGGGGGCCAATGACGGGATCGCGCCGGACTATGCGCGCCCGGTCACTGCGCAATACTTCAACAATCGCAAACTTTCCATCTTTGGCGGCTCGAACGAGGTGCAACGCAGCATCATCGCCAAACAGGTGCTTGGGCTGTGAGGGGCGCGCCATGAATTTCACGCTCACCGAAGACCGCCAGATGATGCAGGACAGCCTGCGCCGCTTCCTCACGGATCGGTATAGCGCGGAGAGGCGCGGCGCGCTGATCGCCGCAGAGGCCGGGTTCGATCGCGATATCTGGCGCGATCTGGCTGATCTGGGCGCGGTGGCGGCCCTGTTTGGGGAGGATCAGGGCGGCTTTGGCGGCGCGGGGTTTGACATCGCGCTGGTGTTTGAGGAATTGGGCCGCGCGGGCGCGCTTGAGCCAATGATGGAGGCGCTCATCGCCGGGGGGCTGCTGGCGGAGATGGGACATGGTGATCTGGTCGCGCGGATCATCGCGGGGGAACTGATCGTGACCCTTGCCTATCTGGAGCCCGATGGCCGCTATGACCTGTCGCCGCGCACGACCCGCCTGACGGAGGACAGGCTTTCGGGGCATAAATCACTGGTCGGCCACGCGGAGGCGGCGGATCTGTTTCTGGTGACGGCCCTTGGGCCGGAGGGCGTGACGCTGGCGCTGGTTCCGCGCGGGGCTGACGGGTTGAGCCTGACGGCCTATCCCACGGCGGACGGGATGCGCGCGGCGGAGCTTCGGCTGGACGCCACCCCGGCAAACACCCTGCTGACTGGCGCGCTGCCACTGTTGGAGCGGCACATCGCACGCGCCACGCTGGCCTGCATGGCCGACACGCTTGGCGCGATGGAAACGGCGATGGCGCTCACGATCACCCATCTTAAGACCCGCCAGCAATTCGGCCGCCCTTTGGGTAAGTTTCAGGTCCTGCAACACCGCATGGCGGATCTCGCGATTGAACTGGAGCAAGCCCGCTCTGCGGTCATCAACGCGGCTGGCCAGCTTGGCACCAATCAGGAGGCGCGCCACATTTCTGCGGCGAAAAACCTGATGGGCCGCACCGCCCGGCTGATGGCGGAGGAGGCGATCCAGCTTCATGGCGGCATCGGGATGACGGCGGAATACGCGCTTGCCCATTTCGCCAAACGCATGGTGATGGCGGATCACAAATTCGGGGATGAGGACCACCACCTCGCCCGGTTTATCGCCCTCTCCGCGACGTGACCCGCCCCCATGTTTCACTTTCTCCAAATATCCAAGCCGAAGGCTTCGGCGTCAGCCGAAAGGAGCCGCACATGACCCTTGCCACGCGCACCCGCGCCGGAGCGTCCTTGATCGTGACGAACCACAACACCGCGCGCCGCAATGCCCTGTCGCCGGACTATTACGCGACCCTTGCCTTGGCGCTGGAGGACGCCGCAAGTGACCCGGGCATCGCCTGCCTGATCCTGACCGGCGCGGGCGATTTCTTTTGTGCCGGGGGCGATCTGAACCTCCTGCGGGAGCGTCGCACCCTGCCAGAGGCGGAGCGCCGCGCGCGTGTGGATCAGTTGCACGACCTTATTCGGGGCATCCGGTCCTGCCCCAAACCGGTCATGGCCGCTGTGGAGGGGGGTGCTGCGGGGGCGGGCATGTCGCTGGCCTTTGCCGCTGATCTGATCGTGGCGAGCCGGGAGGCACGCTTCACCGCCGCTTATGTCAAGGCGGGGCTGACGCCGGATGGTGGCCTGACCCATGCGCTGCTCACCCGCCTGCCCCGCCCGATGGTGGCGGAAGCGCTCCTTTTTGGCACACCGATCCCGGCGGAGCGGCTCTATGCGCTAGGGGCCATAAACCGGCTCTGTAATCCGGGCGATGCGTTGGCCACCGCCTGCGCGCTGGCGGATACCCTCGCCACCGGGGCGGGCGGGGCGCAGGCCACGATCAAGTCATTGATGACAAGTGCGGCGCACACGGACCCCGCCACCCATCTCGATCACGAGCGGGACGCGATGGCCCATGCCGTCACCTCCCCCGACGGGATCGAAGGGATCGACGCGTTCTTGGGCAAGCGCCCCGCCGATTTCAGAAAGACCCGCATATGAGCCTGCCCGAGACCGCCGTCACCCGCAGCTATGGCATCCGATTGCCGATCGTTGCGGGCGGGCTGATGTGGCTGTCGGATGCGGACTATGTTGCCGCCTGCGCCCATGCCGGCATCATCTCCTTCATCACGGCGGCGAGTTTTCCCGATCTGGCGGACCTGCGCGCGGAAATCGCACGATGCGCGCGGCTCTGTGAGGGGCGGCCTTTTGGGGTCAATGTCTCCATGCTGCCGAAGCTGGTGGACCCCGCGCGCACCGCCGACACGTTCCGCCTGATCGCGGATGCGGGCGTGCGGCATGTGGAGACCTCGGGCCGCAACCCAGAAGAGTTCCTGCCCATCCTCAAGGACGCAGGCATCACCGTGCTGCATAAGGTGCCAAGCGTGCGCTACGCGCAAAAGGCGCAATCCGTGGGCGTGGATATGGTCAGCATCGTGGGCGCGGAATGCGGCGGGCATCCGGGGATGGACATGATCGGCACCATGGTGAACGCCGCCCTCGCAGAGCAGCGGTTGCGCATTCCCTACCTGATCGGCGGGGGCATCGGGACCGGATCGCAGCTTGTCGCGGCACTTGCCATGGGGGCGGCTGGTGTGGTGATGGGCACGCGGCTGTTGGTGGCCGATGAACTGCGCGTGCATCCCGAATACAAGGCCGCGCTGATCAACGCGACCGAATTGGACACTGCCCTGACCCTGCAGTCAAAGCGCAACACGATCCGCACGCTCGCCAATGAAACCACCCGCCTTGTGCAAGAGATGGAGGCCGCGGACCCGGACATTCCGATTGCCGATCTGATGCCCCATATCTCCGGCCAGATCGGGCGGAGAGCCTATCAGACCGGCGATGTGACAAAGGGGCTTTTGTCGGCGGGACAAGCGCTTGGCCTCACCCACGAGGCGGCACCGATGGCCGATATCATCGCGGGGATTGAGGCGGAGGCGCGGGCAGCACTCACCCGGTTGGGAGGGGCCGCATGATCCACGCAATGCTCGACGCGCAGCCCGCAGAGCGGGTGATGCTGATCACCGGGCACGACACGCGCCACAGCTATGGCAAGGTGCAAGCCGGATCGTCGGGCCTGTCTGACCTTCTTGCCCTTCAAGGCGTGCGCGCGGGCGACCGGGTGCTCATCGTGACGGAGAATTGCGCCCGCGCCATTATCGCGATTTTCGCGGCAGCGCGGCTCGGCGCTTGGGCGGTGCCGGTGAATGCGCGGCTCTCTGATGCAGAGTTGGACCGGATCATTGCCCATGCCCGCCCGCGCGCGGTGCTCTTTGCCTTGGGTGGGGAGGGCCATGCCACCCGCCATGAGGCGCACGCGGTGGACACGGGCGCCGGGCGCTATCACCTCACGCTGCCCCATGCGAGCAACCCCAGCGCGGAGGCAGGCGTCGCGGTCATGTTATACACCACCGGGACAACCGGGCAGCCTAAGGGCGTGATGCTCACCCATGACAATCTGCGATTTGCCGCCAAAGCCTCGGCAGAGTTGCGGGGCATGGGGGTGGGCGATGTGGTCTATGGCGCGCTGCCGATCACCCATGTGTTCGGGCTGGCCTCCATGATCATGGCGGCGACCCATGCGGGTGCCACGATCCGCTTGCACCACCGCTTCACACCGGAGGCGCTGTTCGGGGCATTGCAACAGGATGTGACGATCCTGCCCGCCGTGCCGCAGATGCATGCGCTGTTGATGCAATATGTCCGGGCGCAGGGATTTGCGCGGCTGGAGGGATCGGCGCTGCGCTATGTCTCCTCGGGCGCAGCACCGCTGGACCCCGAATGGAAACGCGCGGCGGAGGCGTTCTATGGCCTGCCGTTGCAAAACGGATATGGCATGACGGAAAGCACCGCCGGGATCGCGGCGACCCGCAATCCCATCGGCTCGCCCGATATCAGCGTGGGCGCGCCATTGCCGGGGGTTGACGTCACCCTCGACGCGCCCGGCGCGGATGGCGTGGGGGAGGTGCTGACCCGTGGCCCGCATATCATGCGCGGCTATTTCGAGGCATCAAGGGACACCGCGATGGCGCTGCGCGCTGACGGCTTTCTGCGCACCGGCGATCTGGGCCGGATGGATGCGGAGGGGCGGCTGACCATCGTGGGGCGCGCGAAGGAATTGATCATCCGCTCCGGCTTCAACGTTTATCCGCAGGAGGTGGAGGCGGCGCTGAACGAGCATCCATCCGTCGCCTTTGCAGCGGTGATCGGGCGGCCAGTGGACGGCAATGAGGAGGTGCTCGGCTTCGTCCAGACCGAGGACACAACCCTGACCGAAGCCGCCCTGATGGATTTCGTGGCCAAGCGGCTGACAGCCTATAAGCGCCCCGCGCGGATCATCGTGACAGAGCGGCTCCCGGCGGCAGCCACCGGCAAGATCCTCAAGCACCAACTCCTTGGCGTTTTCGCGGACCTGTTGGGCTGATCAGGCGTGTAGCACGCGGGCAACGGGGGCCGTTGCCGCAGCGACCCCATGGCTGGTTGGCCATTTCACGAACAGGATCGCGGGGCTTTTGATGCCATCGCGCTCAATCGTGCCGGAAAGGTCCGACAGGGTCGTCGTGACGCTGCGCGCGTCGGCGTAGCCCGCGCGGCTCACGATCTGGCAGGGCAGATCGGCGGGGCAGGTTTGCAACAACCCGGCCTCAATCGCGGCGGCTTCGCGCACGCCCATGTAATAGGCGATTGCCCCGCCGGGGCGCAGGGTCGGGGCGGCTGAGGTACAGGCCGCGCCGGTTGCCTTGCGCGCGGAGGCAAGCGTGATCGCGTCGATCTCATGGCGTTCGGTGAGCACGGCGTTGAACTCCGCGCTGGCGGCGAAGGCGGCAGTGATGCCCGGCACGATCTCCACCGGGATGCCTGCGGCGTCGCAGGCGTCCATCTCCTCGCGCGCGCGTCCAAAGAGGCCCGGATCACCGCATTTGAGGCGCACGACATGCTTGCCCTCTGACGCGTGTTGCACCATCAGCCGGGCGATGCGGTCCTGCTGCCACGCGGAGGGGCGCTTGGTATCGCCGCAGATTTTGCCCACGTCGATCCGTTCGGCATCGCGGCGGGCCAACTCCAGAATCTCCGGGTCAGACAGCGCGTCATGCAAGATCACATCGGCCTCTTGCAGGCGGCGCAGCCCGCGCAAGGTAATGAGGTCCACCCCGCCCGGCCCGGCACCCACAAGCGACACGGACCCGGCGCGCGCGGCATCCGGCGCGCGGCCTGCAAGTGCCGCCTCCGTCATCCGGTTGAGCGCCTCATCCTCAGCGCCCGAGGCATGAAGGGGGCGCAGCACATCCCAGACCCACGCCCAGAACGCGCGGCGCGCGTCCTTTTGCACGCGGTGGGCGACCATGCCGCGCATCCGGCCAAGGGACGCGGCGAACCGGCCAAGGTTCGGCTCCAGTTCCGTCTCCAGCTTCGATTTGATCCGGCGGGCCAGCACCGGCGCGGTGCCTTCGGTGCCGATGGCGACGACCACCGGGTCGCGGTCCACGATGGCGGGGGTGAAGGCGTCGCACAGGTCCGGCTGATCCACCGCGTTGACCAGCACGCGCGCCTCCCGCGCAAGGGCCGCATGAGCCGCATCCGCGCCGGGGCAACCCGACGCACAAAAAGCAAGCACAGCCCCGCTGATCCCGTCCGCCGTGATCGCGGGCGCGTGGTGGATCACCCGGCCCGCGCGCGCAAGCTCGGCCAATTCGGGGCAAAGGCTTTCGGCCACCACGACAATCTCGGCCTCGGTCTTGAGCATTAGCCGGGTTTTCTGCGCGGCCTCCTCCTCCCCGCCGAACACGATGACACGGCGACCGGACATTTTGAGGAACATGGGGAAGGTCTGCATCGGGCTACTCCGCAGCGATGGATTGTTGAGGAAGAAGGGCTGCCATTTCGGGGCGGCAGGCCCCGCAATTGGTCCCTGCGTTGAGCGCCGCGCCGATCTGCTCAACCGTGGCGGCACCACCCTTGATCGCGGTCAGAATGGTGTTGAGACCCACCCCGAAACAGGCGCAGACCGTCGGGCCGGGATCAGGCATCCCCGCGCCCGGACGACCCGCAAGGGCCGCCTGCGCGTCGCCCTGCCCGATGAGATCCCGCAAGAACCCGCGCGACAGGGAAACGGGATCAGGCGCGGCGAAGAACGCCCCGACAAGCACGCCATCCTGCATCAGGGCCACGCGGGCGATGCCTCTTTTGCGGTCCTCGACGGTGATCGGGTCACTGGCGGGCGCACCGATCAGGGCTTGCGCAAAGGCCGTCCAATCCTGCGTCGGGGCCATATCCGCCAGTTCCATTTGCCAGCCATGAGAGGTGCGCGCCCGCGCCCAATAGGCCGTGTTGGCCACGGGTTTCGCGGCTGACACGGCAAAACCGTACCACGCAGGATTGAGGGCCGTCGCCGTCACCCGCCCGGCTTTCAGCGCAGGTTGGCCCGACACCGGATCGGTCGCACCCTCCACAAGGATATTGATCCGCGCAGCAGATGCCGTCTCCCCCGTCCAATGGATCGGAGCGAACAGCGTGCCGGGGGATGTGCGGTCCGAGATCAGCGCGCGCAGGGTCACGTCACCATGCGCATTCGACAGGCGCACAAGGCTCGCGGGGGCCACACCGAGCGTCGCTGCATCCGCCGGGTGCATCTCAACGAACGGCTCCGCGATATGGAGCGACAGCGTGGCGCTGCGCCCGGTGCGGGTCATCGTGTGCCAATGGTCGCGCACACGGCCAGAGTTGAGGTGAAACTCGACAGCATTTGGCGCGGCACCGGCGCGGGGCGACAGAATGCGCGCCTTGCCCGATGGGAACGCGCCATCGGCAAACTGACGCTCCGCGCCACCCACGGGCCACATCACCGGTGCCATCATGTCATAGTCCACATGCGCGAGCGGGGTGAGGTCCAGCTTTTTGCCAAAGGACACGGACAGTGCTGTCATCGCGGCATATTCGGCGAAAATCTCTGCCGGGGAGGACCAGTTGAACGCGTCTGCCCAGCCCATCCGCTTGCCGACCTCCGCCATATGCCACCAGTCGGCACGAGCCGCACCGGGGGCAGGCAAAAAGGCGCGCTGGCGGGAGATGCGGCGCTCAGAATTCGTGACAGTGCCGTCCTTCTCCCCCCATCCCAGCGCGGGCAAAAGGACATGGGCCAGCCGGGTCGTGTCGGTCTCTGCCTCGATATCGGAGACAGCCACGAAGGGCACATTGGCAATGGCCGCGCGCACCGCGTCGGCCTTTGGCAGGGACACCGCGGGATTGGTGCACATGATCCACAGCGCCTTGATCCGGCCATCGGCGCAGGCGTCAAACAGATCAACGGCCTTCAGCCCCGGTTTGTCCGCGATGGTGGGGCTGGCCCAATAGGATTGCACGGCGGCGCGATGCGCGGGGTTTTCCAGATCAAGATGGGCGGCCAGCATATTGGCCAAGCCGCCGACCTCCCGCCCGCCCATCGCGTTGGGCTGACCGGTCACCGAAAACGGCCCCGCGCCGGGTATGCCGATCCGCCCCGTGGCAAGGTGGCAATCAAGGATCGCGTTCACCCGGTCAGAGCCATCGGTGGCCTGATTGACCCCTTGGCTATAAATCGTGACGACACGCTTGGTCGCGGCCCAAAGCGCGTAGGTCTCCGCAATCTGAGTGCTGGACAAGCCGGTGCCAGCGGCGACCTCGGGTATGGTGGGATAGGGCATGGCGGGATCGAGCCCATCGACATGACCCGCGAAATCCGCGTTCCAATGCCCATGCGCGCGCAGATAACCCATCAGCCCGGACCAGAACAGAACGTCCGAGCCGGGCTTGAGCGGCAGATGCAGATCAGCACTGTCCGCCGTCACCGTGCTCCGGGGGTCAAGCGCGATGACCTTCGCCCCGCCTGCGAGAATCCGCTGGTGCAACACCGGATGGCACCACGCAAGGTTCGATCCGGTGAGCACGATCAGATCGGCCTCCTCCAGATCGGCATAGGTGCCGGGGACCACATCCTCCCCAAAGGCGCGTTTGTGACCGGCGACAGAGGACGCCATGCACAGGCGCGAATTGGTGTCGATATTGGCCGAGCCGATAAAGCCCTTCATCAGCTTGTTGGCGACGTAGTAATCTTCGGTCAGCAACTGGCCCGAGACGTAGAAAGCGACGCTATCGGGCCCATGCTCCGCAATCGCTTGACTGAATGCGGTGGCGACCCGGTCAAGGGCCGTATCCCAATCAGCCTCCACCCCATCAACGATGGGTGCAAGCAAGCGCCCCTCAAGCCCCAGTGTTTCACCAAGAGCGGCCCCTTTCGAGCAGAGCCGCCCGAAATTCGCGGGATGGTCCTCATCCCCACGGGCGGAAAATCCGCCCGCGCCATCGGGGGTCATCACGACGCCACAGCCGACCCCGCAATAGGCACAGGTCGTGCGGATGCCCCCCGCCCCGGTCATTCGGCAGCCATCGCCTGATCGAGTCGTGCCACATCCATCAGGATGCGGCCCCCACGAACCTCGACGGGCCAAGTGGCCACCTGCCCCTCATCCATGCCCTCGACCATCCCGCTTTCCAGCGAGATGACCCAATTGTGCAGCGGACAAGTCACGCTGCGGCCATGCTGGATGCCGTTGGACAATGGCCCGCCCTTATGCGGGCAGCGGTCATCAATCGCGAAGACCTCATCCTGCGCGGTGCGGAACACGGCCACGCATCCAAGCGGTGTTTTGACGACCCGCGCCCCTTCGGTGGGGATGTCGTCCAAATGTCCAATGTCGATAAAGCGGGTCATTCTGCGGCCACCTGTGTCAGATCGGCAAGCGGGGTGAATTCGTGGGCGTCCTTGCCCCCGGCCCGTTCTGCCCATGGATCGGTCTGGAAATATTTTTGGGAGTGGAAGAACCGGGCGGCGAGGGCCGTGCGGCTGTCTGCGTCCTCCACCACCTTTTCGATGATGTGATCAAGGCCGACGCGGTCAATCCATTTCCATGGCCGGTCGAGATAGCGCGCCCCTTCGCGGTAGAGTTGGTAGAAGGCGGCGCAATACTCGATTGCTTCTTCTTCGGTGGCGACGGTGCACATGAGTTGGGTGGCTTTCACCTCCATCCCCGCAGCCCCGCCGACATGAAGCTGATAGCCCTCCGCGACGCACACGACGCCGAAATCCTTGCATGTCGCCTCCGCACAGTTGCGGGGGCAGCCGGAGACGGCGAGCTTGAATTTATGCGGGGACCATGCGCCCCAGAGCGCCTTTTCGATCTTGATGCCAAGGCCGGTGCTGTCTTGCGTGCCAAAGCGGCAATGATCGGTGCCGACGCAGGTTTTCACCGTGCGCAGCCCCTTGGCATAGGCGTGGCCCGACACCATCCCGGCGGCATTGAGATCGGCCCACATCGAAGGCAGATCCTCTTTCTTGACGCCCAGAAGGTCGATCCGCTGGCCGCCTGTGACCTTGACCGTCGGGACATTGTATTTGTCGGCGGCATTGGCAATCGCGCGCAGCTCATCAGGCGTCGTGATCCCGCCCCACATGCGCGGCACGACGGAATAGGTGCCGTCCTTTTGGATATTCGCGTGCACCCGCTCGTTGATGAAGCGGCTTTGCGCGTGGTCGGCATACTCCTCGGGCCATGCGCATAGGAGGTAGTAATTCAGCGCGGGGCGGCATTTAGCGCAGCCGCCCGATGAGGTCCAGTGCAGTTTCTGCATCACTTCGGGAATGGATTTCATGCCATCCGCGACGATCAGGCGGCGCACGTCCTCATGGCTGTGATCGGTACAGCCGCACATGCCCGCCTCTGCCGGGATCACGAAATCATCGCCAAGGCCAAGGGCGACGACCTGCGCCGTCAGCCCCGCGCAGGAGCCGCAGGAGGTGCTGGCCTTCGTCTTTGCCGTCACCTCGGCAAGGCTGCCCGCGCCACCCGCAATCGCGGCAAGGATGATCGCTTTGGAGACGCCGTTGCAGCCGCAAATCTCTGCCTCATCCGGCAAGGCTGCAACGGCCGCCATAGGGTCCAGCGGGGCACCTCCGGCGTAGTTCTGACCAAAGATGAGCGTATCGCGCCCCTCCGAGATATCCTCGCCATCCTTCAGCTTTTGCAGGAACCAAGGGCCATCGGCAGTGTCGCCATACATGACGATCCCGATGATCCGGTCCTGCGCGAGAATGAGACGTTTATAGACCCCGCGCGCGGCGTCGCGGAACACGATCTCTTCGCGATCATCGCCATCGGCGAAATCCCCGGCGGAAAACAGATCAACGCCCGTCACCTTCAACTTCGTGGAGACCATGGGAGGCGTGAACGCCGCCTCCTCCCCCATCAGGGTTTTCGCGGCGACCTTCGCCTGATCATAGAGCGGGGCGACAAGGCCGAAAATTTGGCCCTGATGCTGCACGCATTCGCCAATGGCGAGGATATCCGGGTCCACCGTGCGCATCTGGTCATCCACGATGATGCCCCGCTCACAAGCGATACCGCAGGCGGTGCCAAGCGCGGTTGCGGGACGGATGCCAACGGCCATGCAGACCATATCGGCCTCAATCACGCGGCCATCTTTCAACAACACCGCCTCGACATGGTCCGTGCCGCGCAATTCGGCAGTGTTGGCCTCCAGCAGCACCTTGATCCCGCGCAGTTCCAGTTCGCGCTTGAGAAGGTATCCCGCCGCCGGGTCAAGCTGCCGTTCCATCAGGTGACCGGCAAGGTGGATGACGGTCACGTCCATGCCCTGCGCCTTCAGCCCCGCTGCGGCCTCAAGACCCAAAAGACCACCGCCGATGACGACGGCCTTGGCACCCGGCTTGGCGGCATAGGATTTCATCCGCTCCACGTCATCAAGATCGCGGTAGGCCATGACACCCGGCAAATCCTTGCCCGGCACCGGGATGATGAACGGATCGGAGCCCGTGGCGATGACGAGCTTGTCGTAGGACAAGGGCCCTTGGCCCGTGGCCACCGTTTTGGCGACCGGATCGACGGCGGTGATATGCTCCCCAAACCGGGTCGTCACGCCATGGGCAGCGTACCAATCGGAGTCATGGGTGACGATCTCCTCAAAGGTTTTCTCGCCCGACAAAACGGGGGAGAGCATGATGCGGTTATAGTTCCCGCGCGGCTCCGCCCCGAAAAGCGTGACGTGCACATCCGCGCCCGCGTCAAACAGGTGCTCCAGCATCCGGCCAGACGCCATGCCAGCCCCGATCACAACGATATGTTGGGTCATGTCTTTCACTCCGCCGCGACGCTCGACGCTTGTGTCGGCTTGGGTTTGGGGGTGTGGCCGTGCTCGTAATCCTCAAGGAATTGAAGCACTTCGCCGCGATACCGATAATAATCGGGGTGATCCAACAGCGCCTTGCGGGTGCGCGGGCGCGGCAGGTTCACATCCATGATCTTGCCGATGGTGGCGCGGGGACCATTGGTCATCATCACCACGCGGTCAGACAGCAGAACCGCCTCATCCACGTCATGGGTGACACAAATCGTGGTGACTTGGGTGCGGGACCACACCTCCATCAGCACTTCCTGCAATTCCCAGCGGGTAAGGCTATCGAGCATCCCGAATGGCTCATCCAGAAGCAGGAGTTTCGGGGAGAGGGCAAAGGCCCGCGCGATCCCGACCCGCTGTTTCATCCCGTTCGACAGGTCAGCGGCGGGCTTGTCCATCGCATCGGCAAGGCCGACGCGCTCCAGATAGTATTCCACGACCTCCTGCCGCTCGGCCTGCGTCGCCTTGGGATAAACGCGGTCCGCGCCGATCGCGACGTTCTCTTTCGCGGTCAGCCATGGAAAGAGGGAGGGTGCCTGAAACACCACCGCGCGCTCCGGGTCCGCGCCCTCTACATGGGTGCCGTCAAGGATGATGCCCCCTTTGGAAATCTCGTTGAGGCCCGCCGCCATGGTCAGCGCCGTGGACTTGCCGCAGCCAGAATGCCCGATGATGGAGATGAACTCCCCCTTGCGCAGCGTCAGGTCGAAATCCTCCACCACCGTGAGCGGGCCTTTGGGCGTGGGATAGACCTTATGCACCTTAGAGAATTGCAGATACCGCGCGTCGTTCTTGACCACCGGCTCGGCTGCTTCGCGATAGACTTTCGGGGTCATGTGATGGACGGCTGTCACATCGGGCAGGTTGCGGGTGCCTTCGGCCTTGGCCGCGATGCCCACATCCATGAGGTATTGCGTGACCTTGCCGCGCAGCGCCTTGAACACCGGATCGTCATTCATCGCGGTGCGGTCGCGGGGGCGGGGGATGGTGACGGTGAACGCCTCCCCAAAGGTGCCATCGGGATTGAGCGGGATGATCCGATCCGCGAGCAGGATCGCCTCGTCCACGTCATTGGTGATGAGGACGATGGTTTTCTTTTCGATCTGGCTGATGACCTCGATCTCATCCTGCAAATTCGCGCGGGTGAGGGCATCAAGCGCCGATAGCGGCTCATCCAACAGCAGCACATCCGGGCGCATCGCCAGCGCACGGGCGACGGCCACGCGCTGGCGCATCCCGCCTGACAGCTCCGCCGGGCGGCGGTCCACCGCGTGGGACAGGCCCACCATGGTGGTGTAGTGATCGACGATCTCCGCCCGCTCAGCCTTGGACTTGTCGGCATGGACGGCATCCACGGCGAGCGCCACATTGCCGGTCACGGTCAGCCACGGCATCAGGGAGTAGGACTGGAACACCAGCCCCCGTTCGGGGGAGGGGCCGGTGACCGGCTCGCCTCGGAAGGTGACGCTGCCCTGATCGGGCAATTCCAACCCCGCAAGCAAGCTCATCAGCGTGGTTTTGCCCGTGCCGGAGAAGCCCAGCACCGCGACAAACTCGCCTTCGGCCACATCGAGGCTCACATCCTTCAGGATCGGCCCAGCGCCATATCCTTTATAGACATTCTTAAGGGACAGGATGCTCATACCGATCACCGCTGGCTTGAGAAGGTGAACATGGACTGGATCGCGAACATCAACCGGTCCAGAAGATAGCCGATGATGCCGATGGTCAGGACGGCCACCATGATCCGGGCCAGACTGTCGGATGAGCCGTTCTGGAACTCGTCCCAGACGAATTTGCCAAGACCGGGGTTCTGCGCCAGCATTTCCGCCGCGATCAGCACCATCCAGCCCACACCGAGGCTCAGCCGCAGCCCGGTGAAAATGAGCGGCAGCGCCGAGGGCAGCACCAGCTTGAGGATGCGCGTCTTGGTGTCGAGTTTCAGCACCCGGCCCACATTGACGAGGTCCTTGTCGATGCTCGCCACACCCAGCGCGGTGTTGATCAGCGTCGGCCAGAGAGAGCACAGCGTGACCGTAATGGCGGAGGTCAGAAACGCCTTCTCGAACCAGCCATCCTGCGTGGTGTAGACGGCAGAGACGACCATGGTGACAATCGGCAACCATGCAAGCGGTGAGACCGGCTTGAAAATCTGGATGATCGGGTTCATCGCGGCGTTGAACGTGGCACTCAGACCACAGGCGATCCCGATGGGCACCGCGACGGCGGTCGCGATCAGAAAGCCGAAGAACACGGTCTGGAGCGACGTCCAAATCTGGCTGTAATAGGTGGGGGCGCCAGTATAGGCGCGCTCGCGGATGCGGTCCTCATGGCCTGCCTCACGCAGGGCCTGATTGCGGGCTTCCTGCCGTTCGAAAAATTCGGCCTCTTTGGCCCATTCGCGCTCTGCCTCGCCATGGAGCACCTCGACCTGCTCCCAGACTTGCGCAGGACCGGGGATCGCACCGAGCGACGTTTGCACCCGCGGGGCCAGCGTGCCCCAAGCCATCAGAAACACCGCAATCGCCAAGAGCGGCACACCCAAAAGGCGCCAGATATCGGCCAGATTGCTGCGCGGATTGTCACCCGCGATGATTTTCAGCAGCGGCGTGATCCAGCTCAGACCCAGCACCTTGAACGTGCCGTCGGCCTTGTTGATGCGGGTGAAGTTGCGTTCGCGCCGGGCGTCACGCGCGGCATTGAGTTCGGGATCGGTCAGGGCGGTCATGGGTCGCTCCGGCTCAAAGGACTGGGGAAAAGGGGCTGACCGGGCGCAGGGACACCGCCCGGTCAGCGAGGGCCTTACTGGGCCGCGAGGGAGGACACCGTCTCAACGCCCGACAGGCCAATGGTCAGGCTGTTGATATAGGCGTTGGGCTGGGTGCCATCATAGGTCACGCCATCGAGGAAGGCATTCGTCGGCTCCTTGAAGCCATTGGTGCCAAAGGGGAAATCCTCAGCGGAGGCATAGCCCGCGTCGATCACCATCTGTGCGGCCTGCATGTAGATATCGGGGCGATACACCTTTTCCGCGACATCGAAATACCACTGGTCGTCCTTGGCCTCGGGGATCTGACCCCAGCGGCGCATCTGCGTCAGATACCAGATCGCGTCGGAATAGAACGGGTAGGTCGCGTAGTGGCGGAAGAACACGTTGAAATCAGGGATGTCGCGCACGTCCCCCTTTTCAAACTCGAACGTCCCGGTCATGGAAGCCGCGATCACATCCGCATCCGCGCCGACATAGTTGGGGCGGGACAGGATCTCCACCGCTTCGGGGCGGTTGGCGTTGTCATTCTCGTCAAGCCAGATCGCGGCACGGATCAGCGCCTTGGTCACCAGAAGCGCGGTGTTGGGGTTTTCCTCAACAAACTCGGCGGTCATGCCGAACACTTTTTCGGGGTTGTTCTTCCAGATTTGGTAATCGGTGATGACCGGCACTCCGATCCCCTTGAACACCGCCTGCTGGTTCCATGGCTCACCCACGCAATAGCCGTGGATCGTGCCTGCCTCCATCGTGGCTGGCATCTGCGGCGGCGGGGTGACGGACAGAAGCACATCGGCGTCAATCTGGCCGGTGGTGTTCTCGGGCGAGTAAAGGCCGGGGTGCAAGCCACCTGCGGCAAGCCAGTAGCGCAATTCGTAATTGTGCGTGGAGACAGGGAACACCATGCCCATGCGGAACGATTCGCCCTGATTGTTGAATTCCTCGACAACCGGCACCAATGCCTCGGCAGAGATTGGATGGATCGGTTTGCCATCCGCGTCATGGGGGATATGCGGCTTCATCATGTCCCACACTTCGTTGGAAACCGTGATGCCGTTTCCATTCAGGTCCATGGAGAAGGGGGTGACGATATGCGCCTCCGTCCCGTAGCCGATCGTGGCGGCAAGCGGCTGACCGGCGAGCATATGCGCGCCGTGCAGGTTGCCGTCGATCACGCCGTCAAGCAGCACTTTCCAGTTCGCCTGCGGCTCAAGCGTGACATAGAGCCCCTCATCCTCGAAATAGCCAAGCTCATAGGCCACGGCGAGCGGGGCCATATCCGTCAGCTTGATAAAGCCGAAGGTCAGCTCGTCGATTTCGGGAAAGATCATCTCACCTTGGGCAAAGGCGGATGTGCTCATAAAGAGCGACGCGACAATCGCGATGGGTTTCTTGAAGGTCATATCCAGTCTCCTCAGACCGTAAAAAACAAAAAAGCCGTCCATTCACGCGCTGGCCCGATGGGTTCAGCGTGGAATGAGCGGCTTTGCTCGGTTGGGTGACCCCATCTACGAGGTCGCAGGCGGACATCGTTGTCCTATGCCCTAATCCTGCGAATCCGGGGATTTTTCGTCAAGTGGGATGTTGCATTTGCGAGCAGTTTTTGTGTTGCAGTGCAAAATTTGGCCAAAATTCGCATCTGATGCACAAAAAATAGTCTAGGTCTGCGGGTGAAATTCGCTTCGGTCAAAGAAGCCGCTGCGCCCGACGCGCACCGGGCCGGATGTTCCGGGCACGGAAACACCGAGTTCCGTTCGCCCCTCGATTCGCGCGTGCGCCATCGGGACGGAGACATGCAGCGGGCCAAGCGCGCGGTGCATCAGATCGGGGCGGAAGGTTTCAAGTGCGGCGGCCTGCGCCCTGATCGGGCTGATCCCCCAGGCAGGGGCCGCGCGCTCCGCGATGAAGGCCGCTGCACTTTGCCATGGATAGAGCGCGCCCAGACCAGACAGGCGGATCACGTCGGGGGCGTCCACCGTCGCCCCGCTGTGGCGCAATTGCAATCGCCCCAAGAGCGCGCGCTCAATCGTCATGGGCGACGCGTCGAGGTAATGCGGCAGCGCCAGAATTTCAGCCGCGACACCCAGATTGCCGCTGACCGTCAGCCACATGCTCGCGCGGTAGAGCGCACGCACAAGCGCATCCATCGTGTCGGGATGCGCCATGGCCCAGTCAGCCTGAAGTGCGAGCACCTTTTCGGGCGAGGCCGTCCAGATATCCGCGCCCGAGAGCAGGATTTCGCCCGCGCCGCGCTCAACAGCGACGCTGCCCCATGGCTCACCGACCATGAACACATCAACCTCTCCCGCCTTGAGCACTTCGGGCAGCACCTTGGGCGGGGCAGTGAGGAACGTCACCTTAGACACATCCCCGCCGGATCGTTCGACCAGCAGGCGGACAAGTTCCTGATGCATCGAATGGGGAAACGGCACACCGACGCGCAACCCGCCGGGATCAGCACATTTCACCAGCGCTCGCCCCGTCGCCATCGCATCCCCAAACCGCGCGCCATGCTCGACAAGCCGGTCGGCAAAATCGGGCCGCGCGGTCAGCGTATCGCCATTGGTGCCCAGCAGCATCGGTGCGACCAGCCCGGCGCGCATCGGCCCCACCCCGGCGGACATGGCAATCGCGAGGGGCGCCAGCATATGCGCCGCTGGATAGACCCCCAGCGCGATCTTGTCCCGGATCGTGGACCAACTGGTTTCGCGCACCAGCGTGAGGGCCACGCCTTCCTCCGCCGCGAAGCCCATCTCAAGCGCGATGATCGGCAGGGCCGCGTCGGTGAGCGGAATAAACCCGAGGGAGACATCCGCGCCGATCATTGCAGCAACTCCGCCGCTGAGATCAGCGCCTCTGCCACGTCGGACACACGCTTTCCCTTGTCCATCGCGGTTTTGCGCAACAGGGCGTAGGCCTCTTCTTCGCTGAGGCCACGGGCGGACATCAACAGCCCCTTTGCGCGGTCGATGGTCTTACGCTCCGACAGCGCGGTCTGGGTGGCGCGCAGCTCCTTGCGCAACCGGTCCACCTCATGAAACCGGGCGATGGCCATATCAAGCACCGGGCGTACCCGTTCTGCCCGCAAGCCATCGACGACATAGGCCGACACCCCCGCCGCCACCGCCGCCTGCATCAGCGCCTTGCCCGAGCGGTCAACGAACATCGCGACGGGCCGGTCCAGCGGGGCGGTCGCCACGGTCAGCGCGTCGATCGTGTCGCGGTTGGGATGCTCCATGTCGATGAGCACAAGATCGGGGGCAATCTCCTCCAGATCGCGGACAAGCCCGCCCGCGCCACGGCGCAGCACCACGGTCACAGTGTCATCTTGTGACAAGGCCGCGACGATCTCTTCTCCACGATCCGTGTTGAGATCAATCACCAAAATCTTCAGCGTGTTGACCAACTGGGGAGCCTCGAACAAAGGGGTCAGGTTCAACTCGAATGCCCGATTGATCAGGCACGCGCGACGGAGTGGTCAACGATCATCGCCTCACAGGGGGCAGGCGAGCGTATGATTTTTGAGAAGCTGGCGGTTTATTGGGCAATTGAGATGGAAATGGGCAAAGATTACTTGGCTGCCGAGGGCAACACATCCTGCAAGAGCGTGTTGGGAAAGCGGCGCGACAGGGTCACGGCGGAGAACGCCTCCTGCACCCCGTCGAGCGCGAGCGCCTCAACGAGTTTACCACTTTTCAGTTCGTCCTGCACGACGATGGGCGGCACCAGCGCGATGCCGATATCCTGCCGCGCGAGCAGGCGGAGCATGGCCATGTCATCCGCCTCCGCCACCACATTGGGGCGCAGTTTGTGCTGATCGACCAGCCGGTCAAATCCCATGCGGATGCCACTTTCGACGGACGGAAGGATGAGCGGCTGATCCAACAGCGCGGCGAGGGTTTTGGCCTCTCCAATCCGTTCGGGCGTGCCGACAAGGCTCACTGATTGCGTGTCAATCGGATGCACCACCCATGGCGTTGCCGCGTCGCGCGGCGGCACGGTCGTCAGCAGCACCACATCAAGCCGGTGCGCCTCCAACGCGGCCAGAAGATCGGCCATCCCGCCGGAGCGCAGCACCACCTCCACCCCCGGTTTGCCAAGGATGGGCGCCAGAAACTCAAGCTGGAAGTTCCGCGACAGGGTCGCGAGTGCCCCCACCCGCAGGATCTGCCGGGGGCCGGATTGGCTGGCGAGCGTGGCGGTCAGCTCCTCCGCGGTGGCAAAGATCACATCGGCATGGTCAAGCGCGATGCGCCCTGCCTCCGTCAGGTGCAGCCCGCGCCCGCGCCGCTCAAACAGCGCCTGCCCCATCCTCTGTTCCAGCGCCTGTATCTGGGTCGAAAGGGCCGATTGCGCGACGTTGAGCCGCCCGGCGGCGCGGGTCAGCGATCCTTCATGCGCCACGGCCCAAAAGGCCCGCAAATGTGTGTAATTCATCGCCCAACCATTCTGTAATTGAGAACGGTTCGATTAAATCGTCATATCTGAGGAAAGGCAATCGGGCGCATCCCCGTCACGCAGAGCCCGCGCGCGGGATCAGCGCCAGAAGGTGCTGCACCTCCGCCCGGCAGATCGCGCCGGGCCAAGCCCCACCGATGGCCGCATCGGGCACATCGGGGTGCCGCAGCACCAGACGCCGCCATTGGTGCAGGACCAGAATGCGGATCGCGTCCTGCATGCCCGGCTCTGCCTGCGCCACGGTCCGGCGGATCATCCGCACCACAATGGCCAGCCGCTCATAACCCTGCCAGACATCCGGCTCGACAATGCGCGCAACCGCCCAGCCCGGCAGCGGCCATGTCGCCTTGGCGGTCAGATTGGCGCCGCAGGGCGGCAGGTTCGGCACCAGAAACACATCGGGCGTGAGCCGCGCGGCACCCGGCCTTGCGCTGAACATTTCCTGCTGCTCGGCCGTGTCGGCAACGATCATCACCCAATCATCCCGCGCAGGCGCGGCGGCATAGATCCGGTGTGCTGCACGGCGACTGATCGAAATCCCCTTGGTGGAGAGGGCATATTCGCTGGTTCGGCCCACGCGACGGCTGACCACCCAATCGTCCCGGCGCAACCGGTGGAGCGACACGCGCAGCGCGTCGGGCTTGACCCCAATCGGCTCCAGCACCGCCGCGATCTGCGCGGACGGGATGAACCGCCCGTCAAGCGCGCGATCCCCCAACACCGTGACGATCAGCGACCAGACCTTGATATCGCCAAGGGCCGTGAGAGTCTCAATCGCCTGTGTTGCGTCCTGTGTCATGGTCCCCGTGATGCGCGCGGCGGGTGCGAGGCGTCAATAGGCGTTCATCGTCAAAAGCTCATATTCCGCCACCTGATCGCTATCCTGATTGAACAGGGTGACATGCCAGCGGACTTCCCCATAGGTATCGGTGCGGCGGGTTTTTCGCCGGACAGTCAGGCGCACATGGATCGCATCGCCGGGGCTGACGGGTTTTTGAAAGCGCAACGTGTTGAGCCCCGTATTGGCCAGCACCGGCCCCACATTCGGTTCCACAAACAGACCCGCCGCGAAGGACAGCAGAAGGTATCCATGCGCCACCCGACCGGGGAAGAACGGGTTTGCGGCGGCGGCCGCGTCGTCCATATGGGCATAGAACGTATCGCCCGTGAACGTCGCGAAATGCTCGATATCGTCCAGCGTCACGGTGCGCGGATCGGTGATAAGCGTCTCCCCAATCTGCAAATCGGTAAAGCTGCGGGTGAAGGGGTGGGCTGGGGCGGTCTGCTCTGCCGCACCCGGCACCCATTGCCCGGTGATCGCGGTGAGCATATCGGGGCTGGCCTGCACCGCCGTGCGCTGCATGTAATGCATCACGCCACGGATACCGCCCAACTCCTCCCCACCGCCCGCGCGGCCCGGCCCGCCATGGACCATATGCGGCAAGGGGGAGCCGTGGCCCGTCGCCTCCGCCATGCTGGTACGGTCATTGATATAGAGCCGCCCGTGATAGCTGCCGATGCCCAGCGCCACGTCGCGGGCGACACCCGTATCATGGGTGATGAGAGAGGTCACAAGGCTCCCCTCCCCCCGATTGGCGAGCGTGATGGCATGGGGCAGATCGCGGTAGCCCATTACGGTCGCGACCGGGCCAAAAGCCTCGGTCTTATGAATGGTTTGCGCGGCATCGGGATCGGCGCAGTGGAACAACATCGGCGCCATGAAGGCGCCATCCTCCGGCACCGCGTCAGCGGAATAGACGCATTCGGCCTCCGCCCCGATGAGGGCCGCCTTCGCCAGCACATCGTCGCGCTGATCGGTGGAGATGAGCGCGCCCATCTGGGTGGTTTTCTCGCGCGGATCGCCAATGGTGATTGCGGCGAGGTTGGTTTTCAGCGCGTCAAGCACCGCTTCGGTCGCATCCTGTGGCACGATCATGCGGCGGATGGCAGTGCATTTCTGCCCGGCTTTCGCGGTCATCTCCGCCGTTGCCTCCCGGATGAAAAGGTCAAACTCCGGGGTGCCGGGCAGCGCGTCCGGCCCAAGGATCGAGGCATTAAGGCTGTCCTGCTCTGCCAAAAACCGGGCACCCTGCCCCATAACCCCGCCGCGCAGCATGTCGGCGGTGGCCGCAGACCCGGTGAAGCTGATCACATCCTGCATTCCCAGATGATCCAGCAGCCCGCCCGCAGACCCGGAGACAAGCTGCACAGCCCCCTCCGGCAAAAGGCCGCTATCCATCATCATCTCCACCGCGCGGGCGGCGACATAACCGCTGGTCGTGGCGGGTTTCACGATGGCGGGCATCCCGGCCAGAAGGGTCGGCGCGAGCTTTTCCAGCATCCCCCAGATAGGGAAATTGAACGCGTTGATATGGATCGCAACCCCCTGCAATGGCGTGCAAATATGCTGGCCAAGGAAGGTGCCGTTGCGCGACAGTTGCTCCACCCCGCCATCGAGATAGACATGCCCCTCCGGCATTTCGCGCCGCCCTTTGGACGCGATGACCAGCATCGTGCCGATCCCGCCATCCACGTCGGTCCGGTGATCGGCCATGGTGCCGCCGGTATGAAATGACAGGTCATAGAGGGGCTGACGCCGCTCCCGCAGGTAAAGCGCCAAGGCCTTCAGCATCTTGGCCCGGTCGTGGAAGGTCATTGCGCGCAGCGCGGGGCCACCTTTTTCGGTGGCGAAGGCAATCATCGCGGCCGGGTCCAGTGGCCCCCCGGCCTCTGCGATGACCTCCCCTGTGATGGCGGAGCGGATGGGCCGTGCGCCCGCGCCGGGGACGATCCACTGGCCAGCGGCGAAACTTTGCACCTGTTGGACGGTCATGTCTGCATCTCCATCTTGGGGTCAGGAATTTATTGACCGACCGGTCGGCTTATGCAAACGTTTTCGCAAAAGCATGGGGAGGATCGCATGACGGGGGACGAGCGCGCCAGACGCTGCGCCGATGCCATGTGGGCACGGGATGACGCGTCGAAATGGGCCGGATTGTCGCTGGACGCGGTCGGAGAGGGGCGCGCGGTGATGTCCCTCACCGTCGCACAGCACCACACGAACGGGCATGACACCTGCCATGGCGGCGTGACGTTTTTGCTTGCTGACAGCGCCTTTGCCTTTGCCTGTAACAGCCGCAATCAGATCGCGGTCGCACAAGCCAATTCGATCACTTACACAGCCCCCGCGCGGGCGGGTGATCGGCTGACCGCGACCGCGCGGGAGGTCAGCCTTGTCGGACGCAATGGCATCTATGACGTGACCGTAACCCGGCAGGACGGCACCGAAATCGCTCATTTCCGGGGCGGCTCCCGCATCATTGGCGGCACCCATTTCGAGGAGGGCACCGCATGAAAGACCTCTCGCCCAAACCCGGCGATCTGGACCCGATCGAAACCGCGTCGCGCGACGAAATCACCGCCCTGCAACTGGAACGGATGCGCTGGTCGCTGCGCCATGCCTATGACAATGTGCCGATGTATCGCGCGCGGTTTGACGCGGCGGGGGTGCACCCGGATGATCTGCAAGCTCTTGCAGATATTGCGAAATTCCCGTTCACGGTGAAGCAGGACTTGCGCGATCATTATCCGTTCGGCCTGTTTGCGGTGCCGCGGGAGCGGATTGCGCGGCTTCATGCGTCCTCCGGCACGACGGGCAAACCGACGGTCGTGGGCTACACCGCGCATGACCTGTCAAACTGGGCCGATCTGATGGCCCGCTCCCTACGGGCAAGTGGCACACGCGCGGGCGATGTGGCGCATATCGCCTATGGGTACGGGTTGTTCACCGGGGGCCTTGGCGCGCATGGCGGGGCGGAGCGGCTGGGCTGCACGGTGGTGCCCGTATCAGGCGGGATGACCGCGCGGCAGGTGACGCTCATTCAGGATTTCAAACCGACCACGATCCTCGTCACACCCTCTTACATGCTCAACATTCTGGATGCGTTTCGGGAGCAGGGCATTGACCCGCGCGACACCTCCCTTGAGGTGGGCGTGTTCGGGGCGGAGCCATGGACCAACGCGATGCGGCGGGAGGTTGAGGACGCGTTCGACATGCATGCCGTCGATATCTATGGCCTGTCGGAAATCATGGGGCCGGGTGTCGCCAATGAATGCGTGGAGACAAAGGACGGATTGCACTTTTGGGAGGATCATTTCTACCCCGAAATCATCAACCCCGAGACCGGAGAGCCAGTGGCGGAGGGCGAGCGTGGGGAGCTTGTGATCACAACACTCACGAAAGAGGCGTTGCCGATGATCCGCTACCGCACCCGCGATCTGACCCGGCTGTTGCCCGGCACCGCGCGCACCATGCGGCGGATGGAAAAGATCACCGGGCGATCTGACGATATGATCAATCTGCGTGGCGTGAACGTGTTTCCGACCCAGATTGAGGAAGTGTTGCTCGCCACTCCCGGCCTCAGCCCGCATTTCCAGTTGGAGCTTTATCGCGATGGGCGGCTTGATGCGTTGCGTGTGCATGTGGAGGCCCTGCCCGAGCAGGCGGATGACGCGGCCCGCGCGGGTGCGGCGCGCGCCTTGTCCCATCAGATCAAGAGCATCATTGGCGTGACCTGTGACATCGCCGTCGCCACCCCCGGTGGCGTCCCCCGGTCCGAGGGCAAAGCGCAGCGCCTGCGTGACAGCCGCCCCAAGGATTAACCATGCCCCGCCCCCGCGCCAAGGATCACGACGCCAAACGCCACCGCCTGTTGCGGGAGGCCGCGCGCCTGTTTGCCGAACAGGGCGTCGATGGCGCGTCGATGAGCCAGCTTGCGCAGGCCTGTGGCGTGTCGAAAGCGGCGATTTACCACTATTACCCGGGCAAGGATGCGCTGCTGTTCGACGTGCTCGACAGCTATTTGCATGGGTTGCGGGATCAGGTTGTCGCCGTCCCGCTGGACGGAGCGCCGGATGCAGATTTGCACGCGCTGATCGCGGCGATCCTGCGCGCTTATGCGGGATCCGACAATGAACACCGGGTGCAACAGACGGGCCTTTCTGCCCTCCCGGATGCGCAACAGGCAGTGTTGCGTGGTTATCAGCGCGATCTGGTGATGCACATGTCCCGCGCGCTGACCCGGACGGCCCCCGATGCATTTGCCGGAGACGCGCGCAAATTGCGGGAGGCGACGATGGCCGTGTTCGGCATGCTCAACTGGTTTTACATGTGGAACCGGGATGAGACGGAGGACGCGCGCGCCTCATATGCGCGCACCGTGGCCGATATGGTTCTGGGCGGTGTGCCCCGGATTTAATGGTCGTAGACAAGCCGGATCACCGGGCTGCGCGGCAGGCATTGGCAGGTCAGCACATATCCTTGCGCGACTTCGTAATCCTCTAATGCGTGGTTCGCGATCATCTCAGTCTCGCCTTCGGTCACGCGCGCACGGCAGGTGGAACACACCCCAGCCCGGCAGGAAAACGGCGCATCAAGATCGGCGGCGAGTGCGGCATCGAGCACCGTATCCCCCGGCGCGATGGTGATTTCGCGGGCGGCGCCGTCGAGGGTGATCGTCGCCTGCGCGCCGGTTTGGGCGATGGTGGCAGAGGCTGCCGGGCGCTTAGCCCGCCCCGGCTGGCCCGATGCGAACAATTCGAAACGAATTTGGTCCTTGGCTAAACCATTTTGCTGGAGCGCCTCTGAAATCGTCAGC
This sequence comes from Rubricella aquisinus, assembly GCF_014199445.1. Lineage (GTDB taxonomy): Bacteria > Pseudomonadota > Alphaproteobacteria > Rhodobacterales > Rhodobacteraceae > Rubricella > Rubricella aquisinus. The sequence continues at coordinate 203,290 of NZ_JACIJS010000001.1, forward strand.
ATCATCGGCTCCGGCCCGCAGATAAATGCCGTATCCATGCGCTCAAGATCAATCCAATGGGTGAACAGAGCCGCGCATTTCTCGGCATCCACGCGACCGGTGAACAGGTCGATATCCTGCGCATCACTCTCAAGAATATGGATCAGGGTGAAGCGGCCCAGATGGGTGTTTTTCAACTCCTCCAGGTCCTCCCGGAACATGATCGTGTTGATCGCCCGATTGGCATAAACCAGCGTACAATCTGCGTCCGGATCATCGCGCAATGTGGTGCGCAGGATCGACAGGATCGGCGTGATCCCGGAGCCACCGGCGAAGAACAGCAGGCGTTTCCCGTGGTTAACGCCCGCGTGAAACTTGCCCATCGGCGGCATCGCCTCGATCACGTCACCGACCCGCAATTCGGTATTGGCCCATGTGGAGAAGGTGCCCCCTTCCACCCGCTTGATCCCCACTTGCAGGGCATCTCCTTCGGCGGCGCAAACGGAGTACGAGCGGCGGAGTTCCGCGCCGTCGAATTGACGGCGAAAGGTCAGGTATTGCCCTTGGGTGAAGCTGAAATCTGCATCTGCCGGCGGGGCGAGTGTGACCGCGACGGCATCGCGGATGGTGCGGTGAATGGCGGTCACGGTGAGGGGATGAAAACGGGCCATGACGCGCCTTTCAGATACATTTGAAATAGTCGAAGGGTTCAAGGCAGGTCTGGCACCGCCATTGCGCCTTACACGGGGTGGAGCCGAATTGACTAATCCGTTCAACGGCTTGCGATTTGCAAAGCGGACAATGGGCAGGACCACCAGCTGGCTGAGGCGGGGCGATCCCGTAGGCTTCAAGCTTAGCGCGCCCGGCATCGCTTATCCAATCGGTCGTCCATGGCGGGGCAAGCTGTGTTTCAAGTTTCAGGTTTTGGACACCATGATCGCGCAGCGCAACCTCCACATCCATCGCGATCACGCGGGTCGCCGGGCAGCCGGAATAAGTCGGCGTTAGCGTCACCGTGAGCAGATCATTCTGCCACTCAACAGCGCGGATCACACCCAGATCAACGAGGGAGATTGCCGGGATTTCCGGGTCCGGCACGGTCGCAAGCACGGCCCAAACCTCTGCCGCGGTGGCTACCATGTCGCCCCCGGATAGGCGCGCTGGAGCCATTGCATCGTGGTTAACAGATGGCCCAGATGCTCGGTGTGCTTGCCCGATTTGCCACCCTGATGGGCGAAAGCGCTGTCCGGTTTGTGAAGGGTCGCGCTGGCGAAAATCTCATTAATCCGCGCATCCCATGGGGCACGCAGGCTTGCGAGATCTGGGAACACGCCATCGCGCGCCAGCTCCGTATCGACAGGATCGGCCGTGAACATCTCCCCCACATAGGGCCAGAACGCGTCGAGCGCGGATTGCATCCTCGCGTGGCTTTCCTTTGTCCCGTCGCCCAGCGCGATGACCAGATCGGCGGAGCGCTCAGTGTGATACGCGGCCTCTTTCGCGGCTTTCTGTGCGATGGCGGCGATGCGGTCATCCGTCGAACCACTCAAATGGTTTAACATCAAACCATTCCATTGATCGAACAGACATTGCCGCATGATCGTGTGGCCGAAATCCACATTCGGGCGTTCGACCAGCAGGAAATTGCGAAATTCCCACACGTCCCGCAGATAGGCCAGATCATCGGCAGAGCGGCCCGCCCCCTCCACCTCCGCCGCAAGGCCAAGCCACATCTGCGCCTGCCCGATCAGGTCAAGCGCGGTGTTGGCAAGTGCGATATCCTCCTCCAGTGCAGGCGCGTGCCCGCACCATTCGGACACCCGGTGGCTCAGGATCAGAGTGGTGTCGCCAAGCCGCAATAACCCCTCAAACAGCGCCGTCACATCGGCCCCACGTCGTCGGGAATGTCGAAGAAATCGGGGTGGCGATAAACCTTGTCATTCGATGGCTCAAACATCGGCCCCTTGTCGCCCGGCGCACTTGCCGTGATCGCAGCGGCGGGCACGACCCAGAGGCTGACGCCCTCGTTCCGGCGGGTGTAGACGTCGCGCGCATGGTGCATCGCCATTTTCGCATCCGCCGCGTGCAGACTGCCGACATGACGATGCGACAGGCCGTGTTGACCGCGGATAAAGACCTCCCAGAGCGGCCATTCGCTGCGTGTTTCGGTCATTCTGCGGCCATCTGTGCGGATTTTTTGGCCGCGTGCGCCATCAGCCCATCGCGGACCCATGCGCCATCCTCCCACGCCTTTCGCCGGGCTTGCATCCGGTCCGCGTTGCAGGGGCCATTGCCGCGCAGCACATCGAAAAACTCTGACCAGTCCGGCTCTGAAAAGTCATAGCCGCCCTTGTCCGCGTTCCATGCGATATCCGGGTCGGGGCAGGTCAGGCCAAGGTAGTCGATCTGCGGCATCGTCTGATCGACGAATTTCTGGCGCAGTTCATCATTGGTGTTCATCTTGATCCGCCACGCCATGCTTTGCGCGGAATGCACGCTGTCCTTATCGGATGGGCCAAACATCATCAGGGCCGGGAACCAGAACCGGTCAAGCGCATTTTGCGCCATTTTGCGCTGCGCCTCCGTCCCCTTGGCCATCTTCATCATGATGTCGAAGCCCTGCCGCTGGTGGAACGATTCCTCCTTGCAGATGCGCACCATCGCGCGGGCATAGGGGCCGTAGGAGGTGCGCTGCAACGGCACCTGATTCATGATCGCCGCCCCATCGACGAGCCAGCCAACCGCGCCCATATCGGCCCATGTCAGCGTCGGATAATTGAAGATGGAGGAGTATTTCATCCGTCCCTCCAGCAGTGCCATGGTCAACTCATCCCGGCTGACGCCAAGGGTTTCCGCCGCGCAATACAGGTACAGACCATGGCCCGCCTCATCCTGCACTTTCGCGAGCAGAATGGCCTTACGCTCCAGCGTCGGGGCGCGGGTGATCCAATTGCCTTCGGGGAGTTGGCCGACAATCTCGGAATGGGCATGCTGCCCGATCTGGCGGATCAGGGTCTTGCGATAGCCGTCGGGCATCCAATCCTTCGGCTCAATCTTCTCACCACGGTCGATGCGTTCCTGAAAGGCACGCTCTTGGGGTGACATTTCATCGAGCGGTTTGACCCCGCTGCCGGTGGATTTGACCATCTGCGCGTACATCGGCACCTCCCCTGTTAGAGCAACAGGGTAAGGGGGATTCGGGCGTGGTGCAATATTTATGTTACGCTATCAGCCGCAGAAGGCATTTGATGTAACGCTTAGACCATCTGCGGCGGAATGAACGGCAGATGCCAGCCAAATCGCCGCGCCGGGCGCCTGTCATAGGGCACGATGAAGCCATCGCGGTCCTCGGGTGGCCGCGCCGCGTTCGCAACGGCAGCATCGGCCATCACGCGCGCGGCAGCGGCAGGGGCCATTTCGGCGGCGGTCAACTCCTGCCCGAACCAGTGCCGGTAGGCCCGCGCGGAGAGCCGCTCCACATCGTCGCGGCGGGTGAGGCACACACCGGCTTCCGTATCCCATTCCATGCTGCGGCCATTCAGATTGCCGGAGGACACAATCGCGCGCGCATTGTCGAATATCGACAGCTTCGCATGGACGTAGATGAGCGGCGCGCCCTCTGCCGTGTCCCGCGCGTCGCTGTCTTTCCGCCGGGGCTGCACCGGGCTGCCGATCAGCGCGCGGGGGCCAAAGGCGCGGCGCACCACCTCCACCGCTTTGGCCTGAAGGTGCTCACCATAGCGGGCATCCGGCCCTTCGGAGCCGTGAAAGGCCACATCCTCCGGCGCGGCAGGCAGGATCAGGACAAGCGACAGATCAGGCTTGGCCCGCGCGGCCTCCGCCAGTGCGCGCGCCAGCCGCTGATCCCGGAAAAACTGCGTCTCCAGATAAATCAGATGGTCGGCGCGCGCGATTTCCGCGAGCGTCGCCTGATAGAGCGTATCCACCACCGGGCGCGGGGACAGGCCACGCGGGCTGCCGGGCTGCGCCTGTGACAGGGTGGTCAAAAGGTGCTGGTGGGAGGGCGGCGGCCGCTCCCCCCGCGACACAGCGACGAAAGTGTCGAGATGGGCGCAGGCCTCCGCCACGACTGGGCCTTCGACGATCACCGCCACATCGTGCCAAGTGGATTTGGCCGCGCGCGCGTGGTCAAGCGTGTCATAGCGGCGATTGTTCACGTCAATCCCGCCGATGAACAGGCGGCTGCGGTCCATCACGGCGAGTTTCTGGTGATGTGTCGCCGGATGCAAAGGCGGCAGGATCGTCGGGCGCGACAGCACGCCGCTCTCAAGCCACGGGCGCAGGCCGGGCATGTCGCGGATCGCGGTGTCCCGCTCCTTTTGCGGCAGGGCAGCAAGGCGCCGCCGCTCCTTTCGCAAATAGGACTGGATCACTGGCAACAGCAGCATCCGGGAGCCAAGCCCCACCCGCGCGGGATGGAGCGCCGCCCTTATGTCCAGCAGATCAGGCTGACCCGACGCTTCGGCGGCCGCTCGCCATTGGCGCACCGCGCACCATGCCATGCGGTGTAACGCGGGGGCCGCAATCGGGTCGAAATCCGCCAAAACCATCCGGATACGCACGCCACGCGCCAGCGTATGTGCGATGAGGTCAAACCACGTCTCCCCCACATCGCTGGCATGGCGCAGCTTTGTATCTGGGTCGAAGATGCGAAAGCCGCCGCTGATCTCATCCTGCGCGTCCAGAAACATCCGCTCCAGCGCCGGAAACGCCTCCTCGGCAGTCAGCAGGAACTCTGGATCGGGGGAAATGCCAGTCATAAAAGGAATACGCGCCGCCTGCTGGTTTTGTTCCGCATGGTGGTGGCAGGTGGCGCTGATCAGGTCCAGACAAAAACTTGTTGCACATGCAACAATTGGTTCCGTATCACTTTGCCAACGACGGATCAGGGGAGACACCGCATGTCCAAGAACACGCTCGCCTACATGCCCGGCTTCGGCAATGATTTCGAGACGGAGGCCCTGCCCGGCGCGCTGCCACAGGGGATGAACAGCCCGCAAAAATGCAACTATGGCCTTTATGGGGAGCAGTTGAGCGGCACGCCCTTCACCGCCCCCAGCCACCAGAATGAGCGGACATGGTGCTACCGCATCCGCCCATCGGTGAAGCATACCGGGCGGTTCCGGCGCACCCACCTGCCCTACTGGAAATCAGCCCCGCATGTGGTCGAAGATGTCACCAGCCTTGGCCAATATCGCTGGGATCCGGTGCCGCATACGGACGCGCCGCTGACATGGCTGACAGGTATGCGCACCATGACCACAGCAGGCGATGTGAACACGCAGGTCGGCATGGCGAGCCATATCTATCTGGTCACCGAAAGCATGAAGGACGCGTATTTCTACTCCGCCGACAGCGAAATGCTGGTCGTGCCGCAAGAGGGGCGGTTGCGATTCTGCACCGAGCTTGGCGTGATTGAGGTTGAGCCGCAGGAAATCGCGATCATCCCGCGCGGGCTGGTCTATCGCGTGGAGGTGATCGAGGGGCCGTGTCGCGGCTTTGTCTGTGAAAACTACGGCATGAAATTCGAGCTGCCGGGCCGTGGCCCGATTGGCGCGAATTGCATGGCCAACCGACGCGATTTCAAAACTCCGGTTGCGCATTTTGAGGACCATGAGGCCCCCAGCACCGTGACCGTGAAATGGTGCGGCCAGTTTCATGAAACGCACATCGGGCACAGCCCGCTTGATGTGGTCGCGTGGCATGGCAATTACGCGCCCTGCAAATACGACCTGCGCACCTATTGCCCCGTCGGCGCGGTGCTGTTTGACCACCCTGACCCGTCGATCTTCACGGTGCTGACCGCCCCGAGCGGGGTGGAGGGCACAGCCAATATCGACTTTGTCCTGTTCCGCGACCGCTGGATGGTGGCAGAGGATACATTCCGCCCGCCATGGTATCACAAGAACATCATGTCCGAATTGATGGGCAACATCTTCGGCATTTATGACGCGAAGCCCAAAGGGTTCATCCCCGGCGGGATGTCCTTGCACAACATGATGCTGCCCCATGGCCCTGATGGCCCGGCCTTTGAGGGCGCGTCGAATGCCGATCTCAAACCGGAAAAGCTGGAAAACACCATGTCGTTTATGTTTGAGACCCGGTTTCCGCAGCATCTGACACGCTTTGCCGCGGATGAGGCACCGTTGCAGGATGACTATATCGACTGCTGGGACGGGCTGGATAAGAAATTCGACGGCACACCGGGACTGAAATAGGGGAGGGCCGCATGGCCAAGGCATTTGCCAGTCAGGGCGACCTGACGGAAAAGAAGACGAGTTTCACGCAAGTGGGCGAAGGGCTTTACGCTTTCACGGCGGAGGGCGATCCGAATTCCGGCGTCATTATCGGGGATGACAGCGTGATGGTGGTGGAGGCGCAGGCGACCCCGCGCCTTGCCGCGAAGGTCATCGAGTGTATCCGCTCCGTCACCGACAAACCGATCACCCATCTGGCGCTGACCCATTATCACGCCGTGCGCGTGCTGGGGGCATCCGCCTATGGCGCGCGCGAAATCCTGATGTCCGACACCGCGCGCAGCATGGTGGTGGAGCGGGGGCAGGAGGATTGGGACAGCGAATTTCAACGCTTCCCCCGCCTGTTTCAGGGGCATGAAAGCATCCCCGGCCTGACTTGGCCCACTACCACATTCAGCGACAGCATGACCGTCTACCTTGGCAATCGCCGGGTCGATCTGATGCATCTGGGCCGGGCGCATACGGCAGGGGATATCGTGATCCATGTGCCGGATCAGAACGTCATGTTCACGGGCGATATCGTTGAGTATCACTCCGCCTGTTATTGCGGCGACGGGCATTTCGCCGATTGGGGCGATACGCTCGACGCGATCAAATGGTTCGATGTGGACGCCATCGCACCGGGGCGCGGCGACGCGCTTGTGGGCAAGGATATGGTGAACGCCGCGATTGAAAACACCCGCGATTTCGTGGACAGCACCTACCGCCCCGCGGCCCGCGTCGCCGCGCGAGGTGGCAGCCTCAAGGAAGCATGGGACGCCGTGCGCGCCGAATGCGACCCGAAATTCAGCGATTACGCGATCTATGAGCATTGCCTGCCCTTCAACGTTGCCCGCGCCTATGACGAGGCACGCGGCCTTGACCACCCGCGCATCTGGACCGCGCAGCGCGATATCGAGATGTGGGAAGGCCTACAGGCATGACCGGGCCGTCACGGGGGGAGCATTGGTTCTACCTTTGCCTCAGCGTGGCAGGCTTTGCCGTGATCGGATGGCTTTTGCTGACCCGGGGCTGGATGGGCCCCGCCGCGATTGAGATCGTGGTGATCGGCGGCGGGTTCTTTGCGTGGTCCCTGTGGCGCGCGATCCGGGGGCTGCGCAATGGCCTATGACTACCGCCCGTTTCCCTATGCCCCGCCACCGGGCCTGACCGCGCCAGAGCCGCGTCACCCTGTGCTGATCGTCGGCGCGGGGCCGATTGGGCTGGCGATGGCGCTTGAGTTGGCCAATCACGGGGTGCGCTCTGTCGTGGTGGATGACAATGACGTGGTGTCCGTCGGCTCCCGCGCGATCTGCTGGTCCAAGCGCAGCCTTGAGATTTTCGCCCGGCTCGGCATCGCGGAACGCTGCCTTGAGAAGGGCGTGACATGGAAGGTCGGCCGCACATTCCACCGGGACCGCGAAGTGTTCAATTTCGACCTGCTGCCGGAGGACGGGCACCGGATGCCCGCCTTCATCAACCTTCAGCAATATTATGTGGAACAGTATCTGGCCGAGGCTGCGATTGCGCATCCGCTGATTGACCTGCGGTTCAAAAACCGGGTCACAGCCCTCAGCCAATCGGACCATGTGCGGGCCGAAATCGGCACACCCGATGGCCCCTACAGGCTGGAGGCGGAGTATCTGCTGGCCTGCGATGGCGCGCGCTCTCCGATCCGCGGCCTGATGGGATTGGATTTCAAGGGCGAGTTGTTTGAGGAGCGTTTCCTCATCGCGGACATCGAGATGGAGGCCGATTTCCCGCCCGAGCGGCATTTCTGGTTCGAGCCGACCTTTCATCCCGGTCAATCGGCGCTCCTCCACAAACAGCCCGACAATATCTACCGCATCGACCTGCAACTGGGCTGGGACGCGGACCCGGAGGCGGAGCGTCAGCCCGACCGCGTCATCCCCCGGATCGAGCGGGTCGTGGGACATAGCGATTTCCGGCTCGATTGGGTGAGCGTTTATACCTTTCAATGCCGCCGGTTGGATCAGTTTGTCCATGATCGGGTGATTTTTGTCGGTGACAGCGCGCATGTCGTCTCCCCCTTCGGGGCGCGCGGCGGGAATGGCGGAATGCAGGATGTGGACAATCTGGGCTGGAAACTGGCCGCCGTGTTGGCAGGTGGGCCTGAGACCCTGCTGGAAAGCTATGACCGCGAACGCCAGCACGGCGCGGATGAAAACATCGCCAACTCGACCCGCGCGACTCGGTTCATGACCCCCGAGGATGGGGCGGAGCGGGTGTTTCGCGATGCGGTGCTGCGACTGGCCGGGAAGGCCGCGTTTGCGCGCGCTTGGGTCAATTCCGGGCGCTTATCCCGGCCCTGCACCTATCCCGGCCTTGGGCCGGACGCGGACCTGCCTGTGGGTGCTGCGCCGGGCATGGTTGCACCGGATGCGCCCGTCGCCGAGGGCTGGTTGCAGGATCAATTGCGCGGCTGGACGCTGCTGGCGTTCAACCACGATGCCCCCGATGTCGGGCTGCCGGTTTTGCACCCCACGGGCGACAACGCCCGCGCCCGGTATCAGGGCGATGCGGCAAACGCGCTCTATCTCATTCGCCCGGATCAGGTGGTGGCGGCACGCTGGATCACCGCCACTGCAGCCGAGGTCACGACAGCACTCAGCCACCACAAGGAGGGGCGGCCATGGCCCTGAACACCCTACCCAACCTGCCCGACCATGACGGGTTTTACGCAGCCCTTTTGGCCGCGCATAAGGGCCTCACGGCAGAGGAGAGTGCCGCGCTCAACGCCGAACTGATCCTCATCCTTGCCAACCATATCGGGGATCGCGCGGTGCTTGACGCCGCTTTGACGCTGGCGGGCCAGCGATGATCCTGATTGCGGGTGCCGGGATTGCGGGGCTGACGCTGGGCCTGACCTTGCACCAGATCGGCGTGCCATTTCGCATTTATGAGGCCGTGCGCGACATCCGCCCGCTTGGCGTCGGGATCAACATTCAGCCCAACGCGGTGCGGGAACTCTACGATCTGGGGCTGGAGGCGGATTTGGCCGCGATTGGCGTCGCGACGGAGGAATACGGCTTTTACACCAAAACGGGGCGTCCGATCTGGATTGAGCCGCGCGGGCGGGCGGCGGGCTATGCGTGGCCGCAATACTCGGTCCATCGCGGGCGGCTTCAGATGATGCTCCATGATGCGTTGATCGCGCGCGCAGGGGCGGAGTGCATCGTGACGGGCGCGCGCGCGACGGGCTTTGCGCCGGAGGGGCGGCTTTTGTTTGACGGGGACGCGGTAGAGGGATCATTGGTCATCGCGGCCGATGGCATCCATTCCGCGATCCGCGCGCAAATGGTGCCGGAGGAGGGCGCGCCGCATTGGGGTGGCGCGATCCTCTGGCGCGGAACGACGCGGGCGACACCATTTCGCGGCGGCGCGGCCATGGCGCTGTGCGGGCACGCGACACAGCGTGTCGTGGCCTATCCGATCAGCGGGGTGGGGGCGGACGGCTTGCAAACGATCAACTGGATTGCGGAACTGACCGTGGACCCAAGCAGCGGCTGGCGGCGGGAGGATTGGAACCGCGCGGCTGATCTGGAGGATTTTCTGCCCGCGTTCGAGGAATGGGATTTCGGCTGGCTCGATGTGCCGGGCCTGATCCGGGGCGCAGAGGCCGTTTATGAATACCCAATGGTGGATCGCGATCCGATTGACCGCTGGACCCATGGCGCCGTTACCCTGATGGGGGACGCCGCGCACCCGACCTATCCCGTTGGCTCAAACGGGGCGACCACCGCGATCATCGACGCGCGCAAGATCGGCGCGGTGATCCGCGCCCATGGCGTGACCCCCGATGCCCTACATGCCTATGAGGCGGAGATGCGCCCCCGGACCGCTGCTGTGACGCTGGCCAATCGCGGCTCTGGCCCGGATGCCGTGATGCAGATGGTGGAGGACGCGTGCGGCGGCGTGTTTGACCGGATAGAGGACGTGATTGACCCGCAAATCCTCGCAGATCATGCAGCCAAATATAAGGCACTGGCGGGCTATGGCATCGCGGAGATCAACGCGGCCCCGCCGATCCTGCCGCGTTAACCTTCCGCCTGCGTCTCATGCGTTAACCTTTTGGTAGGCATAACCGCCCTACCCTGCCCTGTGGTTAAATGAGGGTTCACGGGTCATGGTCGCGCGCGCATATACGGTTGCGTTTCAGGGGGTTGAGGCCCGCCCGGTGGAGCTGCAATGCGCGCTCGCGCCCGGATTGCCCGCCTTCACCCTCGTTGGCCTGCCGGATAAGGCCGTGTCGGAGGCGAAAGAGCGGGTGCGCGCCGCGCTCACCGCGCTTGGCCTCGCGCTGCCGTCCAAACGGATCACGATCAACCTGTCGCCTGCCGACCTGCCCAAGGAAGGCTCCCATTTCGATCTGCCCATTGCCCTTGCGCTTTTGGCCGCGATGGACGTGATCCCGGCGGAGGAAGTGGCGCAGAACATCGCCCTTGGCGAATTGTCCCTCGACGGATCGCTGGTGCCGGTGATCGGCGCACTGCCCGCAGCCCTGCGCGCGGCGGAGGAGGATTGCGGCCTGATCTGCCCTGCCGCCTGTGGGGCGGAGGCCGCTTGGGTCGGCGCGGTGGAGGTGCTCGCCGCGCCCAGCCTCTTGGCCATCGTCAACCATTTCAACGGGCGCATGACCCTGCCCCACGCGAAACCTGGCACCGTCAACGAGCCGGCCGATCTGCCCGATATGCGCGATGTGAAAGGGCAGGAGCGGGCCAAACGCGCGCTTGAGGTTGCCGCCGCCGGGCGGCACCATATCCTGATGGTCGGCTCCCCCGGGTCCGGCAAATCCATGTTGGCGGAACGTATCCCGTCCCTGATGCCGCCTCTGACGCCGGAGGAGGCACTCGAAACCTCCATGATCCATTCGCTTGCCGGGCTGTTGAGCGAAGGGGGCATTGACCGCGCGCGACCCTATCGCGCGCCGCATCACACCTCGTCCATGGCCGCGATTGTCGGCGGCGGGCGGCGGGCTGGCCCGGGGGAGATCAGCCTTGCCCATAACGGTGTGCTCTTCATGGATGAGTTGCCGGAGTTTCCGCGCACCGTGCTGGAAACGCTCCGCCAACCGATCGAGACGGGGCATGTCACGGTCGCGCGGGCGAATGCGCATGTGAAATATCCCAGCAAATTCATGCTGGTTGCCGCCGCGAACCCGTGCAAATGCGGCTACCTGACAGAGCCGGAGCGCGCCTGCGCAAAGGTGCCGCTTTGCGGTCAGGATTACCTTGGCCGTATCTCCGGCCCGATGCTTGACCGGTTCGATATCCGGCTGGACGTGCCGCCCGTGTCGATGGCCGATCTGTCCCTGCCCAACCCTGCCGAAGGCTCGGCGGAGATCGCAGGCCGGGTGGCGCGTGCGCGGGCGATACAGGAGGAGCGGTACAAGGGTCACGCATCGGCGCGGGTCAATGCGGATGCGGAGGGCGATCTGTTGGATCGTGTGGCAACGCCGGATCAGGCCGGGCAGGATTTATTGTCACAGGTGGCGGAGCGGCACCGGATGACCGCACGTGGCTATCACCGGGTGTTGCGCGTCGCGCGCACGATTGCCGATCTGGCCGGGGCAGATGGCGTGGGTCGCAGCCATGTGGCGGAAGCGCTGGCCTACCGCCTGCCGCAATAACTCACATACAGCTTGCCAGCGCCCGAAGGCCCGCCAAGTCGGTCATCAGGCCGAAATCCGTTTGCACCGGTCCATCAGGGGAAAGGTGGGTGCCGATCACGCGCCGCCAGCGCGCATCCGCCATCAGCACGCTCACGCGCCCATCGCAATCGCGCACGGCGCTGGTAATGAAGTCCTCCCCGATCCGGTGGTTCGTCACTCCGCCAGTTGCGGCGATTTGGGTCAAATCGCCATTGCGGAGGGTCCAGAACCGCAGGGTTTTGCCTAAGTGCGGGGTTTCGACATAGGCGATGTCATTTTGCCCATCCCCGTCGAAATCCGCGATCCCGGCAGGCGCGAGCCAGCGGAAGGAGCGGCCGATAAACGGGGTTTCTGCGATCTTGCCGCGGGCGCTGTAGATGGCGAGTTGCGCGCCCTGCCGCGCATCCGATTCGACCGTCACCACCTCAGGCAGTCCATCGCCGTCGAGATCGGCAAGCCGTGGGGCAAGATCCTCAAACACCCGGTTCTGGGGCAATGTGTGCGTCACCTCCCGCGCCGCGCACGCGGCGCAATCCCGCACTTCCAACACCAGCGCGCCATATTCCACGTCATCGCCCAGCACCGCATGGGCGTAACGCGTGGTAGGCGCGTCATAGCGGGCGCTGACGATTTCCGCCGCCGTCGCGGGCAAGGTGACAAGGCTCAAGGCAAGGATAAGGCCGCGCATGGCTCCCCCAAAACTGAAAAGGCCGGGCGATGTGCCCGGCCTGATCCGATCAATCCGCCGGCAAAAGCGGTGGTTTGCTGCCGGAGATGCGTTTCTTTTCTTCTTCGGTGATTTCCAGATGGATTTCGCCATCCTTCACCATCACCCGAACAAGCCCACCCTTCGACAGACGACCAAAGAGCAACTCCTCCGCCAGCGGCTTTTTGATGTGCTCTTGGATCACGCGGGCCAAGGGGCGCGCGCCCATCTTGTCATCATAACCCTTATCGGCGAGCCATTCGGCGGCAGGCCGGGTCAGTTCGATGGACACGTTCCGGTCCATCAACTGTGCTTCAAGCTGCACCACGAATTTCTCGACCACGCTGAGGATCACCTCTTTCGGCAGGGCGGAGAAGCTGATCACGGCATCCAGACGGTTGCGGAATTCCGGCGTGAAGGTCCGCTCAATCGCGGCGGTGTCCTCACCCTCGCGACGGTCGCGGCCAAAGCCGATCGCCTCTTTCGACTGTTCAGCGGCCCCGGCGTTGGAGGTCATGATCAGCACGACATTGCGGAAATCGACCTGACGGCCATTATGATCCGTCAGCTTGCCGTGATCCATCACCTGCAACAGGATGTTGAACACATCCGGGTGCGCCTTTTCGATCTCATCAAGCAACAGCACGCAATGCGGGTGCTGATCCACGCCATCTGTCAGCAGACCACCCTGATCGAACCCGACATAGCCCGGAGGCGCGCCGATCAGGCGGCTGACCGCGTGCTTTTCCATGTATTCGGACATGTCAAAGCGCAGCAATTCAACGCCCAGAGTATCGGCAAGCTGTTTTGCCACCTCGGTCTTACCCACACCGGTTGGCCCGGCGAACAGGTAGTTGCCGATGGGCTTTTCCGGCTCCCGCAGGCCCGCGCGGCTGAGCTTGATCGCGGAGGACAGGGCGATGATCGCGCTGTCCTGCCCGAACACGACCCGCTTGAGGCTCGCCTCAAGATCCTTGAGCACTTCGGCATCGGATTTGGACACGTTTTTCGGCGGGATGCGCGCGATTTTGGCAACCACGGCCTCGATCTCTTTCGCGGTGATCGTCTTGCGCCGCTTGCTGTCCGCGACCAGCGCCTGCGCGGCCCCGGCCTCATCAATCACGTCGATGGCCTTATCGGGCAGCTTGCGGTCATGGATATAGCGGGCGGACATTTCGACCGCCGTTTTGATCGCGTCATTCGTGTAGCGGATGTCGTGATGCTTCTCAAAGATCGCCTTGAGACCCTTGAGGATTTTCACCGCGTCATCGACCGTCGGCTCTTTCACGTCGATTTTCTGGAATCGGCGGGACAGGGCGCGGTCCTTCTCGAAATGCTGACGGTATTCCTTATAGGTGGTCGATCCCATACAGCGCAGGCCGCCGTTTTGCAGCGCGGGCTTCAGGAGGTTGGACGCATCCATCGCCCCGCCTGAGGTCGCCCCGGCACCGATCACCGTGTGAATTTCGTCGATGAACAGCACCGCGTCGGGGTGATCCTCAAGCTCTTTCATCACGGCCTTGAGCCGCTCCTCGAAATCGCCGCGATAGCGGGTGCCTGCAAGAAGCGCGCCCATATCAAGCGAATAGATCGTCGCGTTCTCAAGCACTTTTGGCGTTTCACCATCGACGATTTTCCGCGCGAGCCCTTCGGCAATCGCGGTTTTCCCGACGCCCGGATCGCCAACGAGAAGCGGGTTGTTCTTGCGCCGCCGGCACAGCACCTGCACCGCGCGCTCAACCTCCTCTTCCCGCCCGATGAGCGGGTCCACGTCGCCCTTGCGCGCCTTGGCGTTCAGATCGACGCAATATTTGGCGAGCGCGGTTTCGTCTTTTGACGGCGCTTCGGCATCCTGCGTGGTGTTGTCATTGAGGTCGTCCGCCCCGGTCACGGGCCGTGGCTCCGAATGCGCGGGATCTTTCGCCACCCCATGAGAGATGTAATTCACCGCATCATAGCGGGTCATGTCCTGCTCTTGCAGGAAGTAGGCGGCATGGCTTTCCCGCTCGGCAAAGATCGCGACCAGCACATTCGCGCCGGTCACTTCGGTGCGGCCAGAGGATTGCACATGGATCGCCGCGCGCTGGATCACCCGCTGGAACCCGGTGGTCGGGGCGGCCTCGGACCCTTCAATGTCAGAGACCAGCGCCTCCAGTTCCTCATCGAGGAATTTCGTCACCGTGGTGCGCAACTGGTCAAGGTCCACACGGCAGGCTTTCATCACCCGCGCTGCGTCCTGTTCATCAATCAACGCGAGAAGCAGATGCTCCAGCGTGGCGAGTTCGTGGCGGCGCGCATTCGCAAGGCTCAATGCGTTGTGAATGGCGGCCTCTAACGTGGGCGAAAACGATGGCATGACGCAATCATCCTTTCATATTCCGGGAGGCATATCCCGGCGCGCAAATCGCGCTTCCTTACTTATATCATTTCGGCTTGTGCGGGTCGGGATCAAGGGCAATTCCCGAAATTTCCGCAAAACGTGAGGGTATCTGCTCCGGTTGGAAGGATTTGCGCAGACCCAGCATCGCATGATGAGTATAAATGGGGCATTAACGGCGTGGTTCAACCACCCCCGAGCAGTCAGGAAATCCATGCCCGAGACCGAAAGCGAATATCTGACCCAATTGCGCACCAAACTCGCGCATCTGGAACAGCGCGTGGCCAAGGTCACGCGCCAGATCATGATTCAGGAGCATGAGGAAAACGGGTTTATCACCTCATTCGACTATGACGGGACGCCGGTTCAGTTCTATCTGCCATTGGGGATGAGCGACATCATCCAGCAAATCATCCTGTCCCAGCAGACATTCTACGAATCCACCGTTCTGTCCCAGATCAAGGATCGGTTCAGCGGCATTCGCTCCGTCGTCGATGTCGGGTCCAATATCGGCAATCACGCGGTGTTTTTCGGGGCCGTGATGGGGGTCGAGAAACTCGTTTGTTTCGAGCCGCAGGACAGCGTGCGCGCGACATTGGAGCGGAACCTCCACCTCAATGGTCTCAGCAAGGCCAAGGTCAAGCCAACCCTGCTGGGTGCGGAACGCAGCCACGCCCGGATGATCCGTCATCAAAAGCGCAATCAGGGGGCGACCGCCTTCACCCCCGATCCAGAGGGCGATTTTGAGGTCAGCACATTGGATCATGAAATCCGTGGCAAAGTGGACCTGATCAAGATTGACGTTGAAGGGATGGAGGAGCAGGTGCTCGCCGGGGCGCAAAAGCTGATCGCCCGTGAACGTCCCGCCGTGGTGATGGAGATTTGGCGCAACAAAAAGGCGCGGTATGATCGGATCAGCCGCAGCTTTGCGCAATTGGGGTATGAACAGGTCTTTCTCTCGGAATTCGACGTGTTGTTCACCCCGGTCTAATTCCCCCGGCTGTGGCCGGGGGAGGGTGTCGGATCAGGCTTCGAGTTCGATGAGGAGGTCTTTGGCGTCGACTTGGCTTCCTGCGGGGGCGTGGACGGTTTTGATTGTGCCGTCGCGGTCGGCGTGGATTGCGGTTTCCATTTTCATCGCCTCGATGGTCAAGAGCATGTCGCCCGCTTTCACCTTTTGCCCGGGCGTGACCGCGACCGACGCGATGACGCCCGGCATCGGGGCGGCGATATGGGCGTCATTCGTCGGGTCAGCCTTCGGGGTGCGCGCCGCCGTGGCCGCCGCCTTGCGGTTCGGGACGCGGATGTTGCGCGGCTGGCCGTTCAGCTCGAAGAACACCTTGACCTCACCCTCTTCATTCGTCTCCCCGATGGCGGAGAGGCGGATGTTGAGGGTCTTGCCCGGAGCAAGGCTCACTTCGATCTCGTCGCCATGCTCCATGCCGTAAAAATACACATGGGTCGGCAGGATGCGCACCGGGCCATATTCCAGATGCCGCGTCATGTAATCGGTGAACACTTTGGGATACATCAGATAGCCGCACAGATCCTCGTCATCGATCTCCATGCCATCAAGCTTGGCCGACACTTCGGCGCGCACGGCTTCCAGATCGACCGGGGGCAGGCTCGCGCCGGGGCGTTCGGTGTTGGGCTTGTCGCCCTTGAGCACCTTTTTGACCAGCGCCTTGGGAAAGCCGCCCGGCGGCTGGCCAAGATTGCCGCGCATCATGTCGATGACCGAGTCGGGGAAGGACACGTCGGTCTTTGGATCTTCAACCTCGGCGCGGGTCAGCCCTTGGGTCACCATCATCAGCGCCATGTCGCCCACGACCTTGGAGCTGGGCGTGACCTTCACGATATCGCCGAACATCTGGTTCACCTCGGCATAGGATTTCGCGACCTCGTGCCAGCGCTCCTCCAGCCCCAGGGACCGGGCCTGGGCCTTGAGATTGGTGAACTGCCCGCCCGGCATCTCGTGAAGATACACCTCCGATGCCGGCGCCTTGAGTGAGGATTCAAACGCGGCATATTGCTCGCGCACCCCTTCCCAATAGTTGGAGATCGCGCGGATCGCCTCGATATCGAGCCCGGTCGCGCGGTCGGTATTCTCCAGCGCCTCAACGATGGAGCCGAGCGTGGGCTGCGATGTGCCGCCAGAGAACGCGTCCATCGCCGCATCCGCCGCATCCACGCCCGCCTCTGCCGCCGCCAGCACGGTCGCGGCAGAGATGCCGCTCGTGTCATGGGTGTGGAAATGGATCGGCAGGCCGACCTCTTCCTTCAGCGCCTTGATCAGCACCCGGGCGGAGGCGGGTTTCAACAGGCCCGCCATGTCCTTGAGACCCAGCACATGCGCGCCCGCGGCCTTCAGATCCTTGCCCATATCGACATAGTATTTCAGGTCGTATTTCGCGCGATCCGCGTCCAGAATGTCGCCGGTGTAGCAGATCGTGCCTTCGCAGACCTTGTTCGCCTCGATCACCGCGTCCATCGCGACGCGCATATTCTCCACCCAGTTGAGGCTGTCGAACACGCGGAACACATCAACACCGCTTTCCGCGGCCTGCGCCACGAATTTCTCAACCACATTGTCAGGATAGTTGGTGTAGCCGACCCCGTTTGAGGCGCGCAGCAGCATCTGCGTCATCACATTGGGCATCCGCTCACGCAGATCGACAAGCCGCTTCCACGGGCATTCCTGCAAGAAACGATAGGCCACATCAAACGTCGCCCCGCCCCAGCATTCAACGCTGAACAGTTGCGGCAGGTTATGGGCATAGGCATCCGCGACATTGAGCATATCAATCGTGCGCATCCGCGTGGCCAATAGCGACTGGTGCCCGTCCCGCATCGTGGTGTCGGTCAGCAAAAGCTGCTTTTGCGCCAGCATCCAGTCCGCGACGGCCTGCGGGCCTTCACGGTCCAGCAATTGCTTGGTGCCATCGGCGGGCGCTGCGGCGCGCAGATCGGGGGATTTGGGCAGTTTCGCGCCCTCCGCCGGGCGCGGACGACCGGCCACATCCGGGTGCCCGTTGACGGAGATATCCGCGATATAGCGCAGGATTTTCGTCGCCCGATCCTTGCGCCGTTTGAAGTCGAACAGCTCCGGCGTGGTGTCGATGAACTGGGTGGAATAGGTGTTATCAAGGAAACTGGGATGCTTCAGCAGGTTCTCCACGAAAGCGATATTGGTGGCCACGCCCCGGATGCGGAATTCGCGCAGCGCCCGGTCCATCCGTGCAATCGCGGCCTCTGGCGTGGGCGCCCATGCCGTCACCTTCTCCAGAAGGCTGTCATAGAAGCGGGTGATCACCGCCCCGGAATAGGCCGTGCCCCCGTCCAGACGGATGCCCATGCCAGTCGCCCCGCGATAGGCGGTGATCCGGCCATAATCGGGGATAAAGTTGTTGAGCGGATCCTCGGTCGTCACCCGGCATTGCAGCGCGTGGCCCGACAGTTCCACATCATATTGCGATGCGGTGCCCGTCGCCTCGACCAGCGGTTTGCCTTCCGCGATCAGGATCTGCGCGCGCACGATGTCGATGCCGGTGACTTCTTCGGTCACGGTATGCTCGACCTGCACGCGAGGGTTCACTTCGATGAAGTAGAAATCCCCCGTTTCCATATCCATCAGAAACTCGATCGTGCCCGCGCATTCATAGCCCACATGCTCCGCGATCTTCTTGCCCAGATTGCAGATGCGTTCGCGCTGTGCCGGCGAAAGGTAGGGCGCAGGCGCGCGCTCCACGACCTTCTGGTTGCGCCGCTGGACCGAGCAGTCCCGCTCATAAAGGTGGTAGATATTGCCCTGCTTGTCGCCCAGGATCTGCACTTCCACATGGCGCGCGCGGGTGACCATCTTCTCCAGATAGCCCTCGCCATTGCCGAACGCGGCCTCGGCCTCCCGCCGGCCTTCAAGCACCTTGTCGCGCAACTCATCCTTGGAATGGATCGGGCGCATCCCGCGCCCGCCGCCGCCCCAGGACGCCTTGAGCATCAGGGGATAGCCGATCTCATCGGCCATCCGCGCCACTTCGTCCATATCATCGCCCAAAACCTCGGTGGCCGGGACCACGGGCACGCCTGCCTCGATCGCCACGCGGCGCGCCGACGCCTTGTCGCCCAACTGGCGCATCGTCTCCGCTTTCGGCCCGATAAAGGTGATGCCCGCCTCGGTGCACGCATCCACGAAATCCGGGTTCTCCGACAACAGGCCATAGCCCGGATGGATCGCATCCGCGCCAGACATCTTGGCAACCCGAATGATCTCCTCAATGCTCAGATAGGCCTGCACGGGGCCAAGCCCCTCCCCGATCTTGTAGGCCTCATCCGCCTTGAACCGGTGCAGCCCCAGCTTGTCCTCCTCCGCATAAACCGCAACGGTCCGTTTCCCAAGCTCGTTCGCCGCCCGCATCACACGGATCGCAATCTCGCCCCGGTTCGCTATTAGGATCTTCTGGAAGTCTGCCATGGCAAAACCCTTTCCATGGGGTGGAAGTCACGCGAGTCGTACCCCACGGCTATGCTGCACTGCAAGACGGGTTATTGGGTATGTGACAGTTTGATTTCACAGCCGGGCTGCATTGCGCCGAATTTGGAAAGGCCACGGGGCCTAGCGGGGCTGTTTATCCGCAAACAACCAGCGGCAAAACAGGGCCGCGATTATCGCTGCCACGCATTGCATCACCACAAACATCGGCACGTCCAGGGGACGAATGCCGGAAAACGTATCCGTGAATCCGCGCGCAATCGCCACCGCCGGATTGGCAAAGGAGGTGGACGCGGTGAACCAGTAGGCCGCCGTGATATAAAGGCCGACCAGCCACGGCACCGCAGCAGGGGCCGACCGCAACCCGCCGAAAATCACGAAGACAAGGCCAAAGGTCGCCACCAGCTCTGCCCACCATTGGCTGAGACCCGTGCGCATCGTGGTGGAGGCCGCGAAGGGTGCGAGGTCGAACATCAGATGCGCCACGATGGTGCCCGCGATGCCGCCCGCGACCTGTGCCGCGATATATTTGACCGCCAGCCCGCCCGCGATCTGCCCGCGCACCAGAAACGCCAAGGTCACCGCCGGATTGAAATGCGCCCCCGACAGGGGCCCCAGCACGGTGATCAGGACCACGAGGATCGCACCCGTGGGCAGCGTGTTGCCCAAGAGGGCAAGGGCCGTGTCATCGGTCAACCGCTCCGCCATGATGCCGGAGCCGACCACCGTGGCGACCAGCAGCAGGGTGCCCAGCGCCTCTGCCACCAATTCTCTCATGCGAATTCCGCCGCGATCCGTTTCAGGGTGGGGGCGAGCGTGGCGGCAGTGGGTTTGGCCGCGATCAACGCGTCGATCCGTGCAGCGAGCGCCTGATGCGTGCTGGCATAGGCTGCGCGCTGCACATCGCGCTGCCCGGTCACGGCAGCAGGATCGGGCAGGCCCCAATGGGCGGTGGACGGATTGCCAAGCCAAAGCGGGCATGCCTCGCCCGCGGCATTGTCACAGACGGTGATGATCCCATCCATCCGCACGGCGTCGGGGCCGCTGAATTCATCCCAGCTTTTTGAGCGATAGCCTGTCGCGGGGTATCCCTGCGCCTTGATCACCTCCAGCGCGAAGGGTTGCACGGCCCCGGTCGGCATACTGCCCGCCGAATAGCCGCGAAACGCCGCCCCGCCGCGCCCGTTCAGCGTGGCTTCGGCAAGAATTGAGCGCGCGGAGTTGCCCGTGCACAGGAAAAGGATACGCAACATAAGAGGCCTTCAATTCGCTATCGCAGCCGGATAGCGCGGGCATATGTCAGTTCCGTGACAGTTCCGCGTCGGTCAGCGATTTCGCCATCACGACCGCATCATCCTGCGCGCCACCCTGCCCCCGGTAATAGCCACGCCGCGCGCCCACAGGCGCATATCCATGGGAAAGGTAGAGCGCTTGTGCGGGCGCATTCCGCGCCGCGACCTCAAGGAACACGCGCGTCGCCCCCGCCTCCTGTGCCGCCAACTCGAACCGCGTCAAAAGCCGTGCGCCCCGCCCCGCGCGGCGCGCCTCGGGGGCGACGGCGATGGTCAGCAGTTCCGCCTCATCCATCACCACCCGGCCAAGGGCAAATCCCTGCGCCTCCTCAATCAGGATCGCGCCGGGGCTGGCGGCCACATCGGCAAGCTCTGTCGCCGACCATGGGCGCGGCATGTCGGTGAAGGATTGCGCGTGGATCGCTGCCAGATGCTCCATCGGTCAGTCGAGCATCCGGGGCGGGGCCTCACTCGGCAGCGCGGCGTCAGCGGGGCGGATATAGAGCGGGGCGGGGCGCGGGATGGGCGCGCCGTCGGCAATCCGCGTCGCGGCGATCCGGGCAAACACATCCGTCGGGGCGATGGTGACGCGCGGGCCATCGGGGGCCGCGAAGCCCAACACGGTGACGCCGGGACTTAGATCAAGGCTGTCCTGATCGGTCAATTCGGGCGCGGCCACGGCGACTCCATCCCGGAACCCTTGCGCATAGATCGCGCCGCGCCGCGCGTCGAGGGTCACAAGCACCTCCCCCGGCACGTTATGGGCCAGCGCCTCCAGCATACTCACGCCCGCGACCGGAACGCCCAGCGCCATCCCCAGCCCGCGCGCCGCTGCGACGGAGATGCGAATGCCCGTGAAATTCCCCGGTCCGGTACAGACAGCGAGTGCTGTCAGATCGGAATACGCGACCCCGCCTGCCGCCAGTACCTCGTCGAGCATGGGCAACAGATGCTCTGCCTGCCCGCGCGCCATGTCGTCATGGCGATGGGCGCGCACCTCATCCCCCGCGAGGAGTGCCGCCGCGCAATAGGGGCCGGATGTATCAAAGGCGAGGATCATGAGTGCAGCACCTCCCGCGCACTGCCCATCACGCGCGGCAGATCATCCGCGATATGCAACCACGGCAGCGCGCTGTCGGCATGGCAATGGACCGTGGGCGCAAGACTGCCCGCCGCGTCCAGCACACCGAGGGGGACATAGATTTGATCAGGCAAATAGCTGAACCATGAGGCAAGGGCTGACCCGCAGCGCCCGCAATGCCAGCGCTCCACATCGTCAGACATCTTGAGATGGGTCGCCGCATCCAGATACGTCACATCCGCTGCCGCGAAAGCAGCAAAGGCGGCCACCGGTGCCCCGGTCAGCCGCCTGCAATCGGTGCAATGGCAATAGGCAGCCGTTTGCGGAGCCGCGTCGATCTCAAACCCGATCGCCCCGCAATAACAACGCCCTGTCAGTGGCCCGGTGTGCGGCTTAGACGCCAACCGGGCGGACTTCGGTCACTTCCGGGATGTAATGGCGGAGCAGGTTCTCGATCCCCATCTTGAGCGTCATCGTAGAGGACGGGCACCCCGCGCAAGCGCCTTGCATGTGCAGATAGACAACGCCGCGATCAAACCCGTGGAAGGTGATGTCGCCACCATCCTGCGCCACGGCGGGGCGCACGCGGGTGTCGAGCAGGGTCTTGATCTGCCCCACGATCTCTCCATCCGGGCCATCATGCTCGGCATGGCCAACGGCGCCTGCATCGCCTTCGATGATCGGTGCGCCGGACTGGTAATGCTCCATGATCGCGGCAAGGATCGCGGGCTTGATATGCGCCCAATCGACCGCGTCGGTTTTGGTGACGGTCACGAAATCGGGGCCAAAGAACACACCAGAGACGCCCTCCACCCCAAAGATACGACCCGCAAGCGGGGAGGCCGCAGCCGCCTCAATGCTCGGGAAATCTGCCGAGCCGCTCTCCATCACCGTTTGACCGGGGAGGAATTTCAGCGTCGCGGGGTTCGGAGTGGCTTCGGTTTGAATAAACATCTGGCAGACCTCTATCTAAGTTGTCCCATATTTGGCCCTGCTGCGCGCCGGAATCAAGCACCCTCTTTAGAATTGTTCTAAAAGTGATCGGTGCTGCGTGATTGCAGCCCTCCGCCTGCCGCTTTACGACTAGGGCCATGCAACACCGCAGTCAAAAGATCACGCGCACGGCTCAGATCAGCATCCTGATCGGGGTCGCTGTTCTGTGCATCAAGCTGTCGGCCTATGTCGCGACCGGCAGTGTCGCGGTGCTGTCGGATGCGCTGGAGAGTGTGGTCAACGTGCTTGCCGCACTCTTGGCGCTGTTTGCGGTACGCGTCGCACAGCGCCCGGCGGACGCCAACCATCCCCATGGGCATGAGAAGGCCGAATACCTCGCCGCGATTGTCGAGGGGGCGCTGGTGTTGGCCGCGGCCATTCTGATTCTGCGTGAGGCGATTGTCGCCCTGCTCAATCCCGCGCCAGTGAGCCTGCCGCCCATCGGCATGGCGGCCCTTGTGCTGGCCACGATCCTCAACCTTGTCTGGGCGCGGGTGCTGATCCGGCGCGGCACCACGCTCCGCTCCCCCGCGCTGAAAGCCGATGGTCACCACCTCAACACCGACGTGATCACGACAATCGGCGTGGTGGCGGGGCTTGGGCTTGCCATTGCGACAGGCTGGTATTGGATTGATCCGGTGCTGGCGATCGCGGTCAGCATTCATGTGCTGGCATCGGGCTACCGGATGGTGCGCAGCTCCCTCGCCGGGTTGATGGATGAAACGGTGGATGCGGGCTCTCTGGAGGAGATCGAGCAGGTGGTGGCACAGCACCTTGGCCCCGCGCTGGAGGCACATGACCTCAAGGTCCGCCCCCTTGGCCGGGGCCTTGCCGTTGAGATGCACCTCGTGGTGCCGGGCCGGATGAGCGTGCAGGACGCGCATGTGATCTGCGACCGGATCGAGGACGCGCTGGCCCCGCTCGTCCATGGCGGGGATGTGCTGATCCATATTGAGCCAGCACCCCACGCGAAGGGCGCGGATACGATGCTGTTTCAGGGATAGGCCGGTCAGCCGTTCGGACAGGTCGCCTCAAAAAAACACTGCCCCTGCCGGGTCATCACGCCCGTGACCGAAGTTCCGTCCCGGCATTGGCGCACGCATGTGCCGTCATCAAAATTGCCATCGCCCCCGGTGCCGGAGGAACGGTTCTGCTGGCGTTGCAACTCGATCATCGTTGGGGCAAGCACGTTTAACCCGCGTAATTCCCCTTCAGCCGCCTGCGCGTCATTCGCAGCCGCCAGACTGCGATTGGTAAAAACACGCAGCGCGGGTTTCAGGCTCTCCGCCCGCTCACGGTAGCTCGCGGCGAGCGTATCGCACCCATCGCGCCGCAACTGAAAATAGGCTGCCATGTCGCTGATAATCTGCGCGCGTAAGCCAAGCCGATCACCAGACAGGCTGGACACCGCGTTCATATTCGCAGGAGGCGCATCCGACGTGCAGGCCATCGATGCCCCCGAACTGGCCAATACCACAACACATGCCAAAAGGAGACATCGCATCAGCACCTCGCAAAGATCGGAGCATTGAAATTGCGCAGGGCCGACTCTGCGAGCGGCAGTCCGATCCCATCGGTGGTGTGGTTGGAGCCATAGACGACCGCGCTCACCTCCCCATCGGTAAAGACAAGCTCCGTTACCCCGATATAGTCCTTGTCGTAATACCCCCGCTCAAATGCGCGGTATTCATAGACCCATATTTCGTCCGCGCCTAAGGCACGCGTTGCCCGTGGCGCGCCAGCGCAGGCGGATATCTGATTTGGGGAAAACCCGAGAAGCAGCGCCTCAAAATCGCCAGCCGCATCCGCACGATCAAAGTCGCCGCTGCATCCGGCAACAATCAGGGAACTGGCAAGGAGAAGTACTGTCCTCATAGCTGAACTCACGACGTGTGCGAGGCATGAGACGAAATCTTGGCCCGATTTAATTTTCAGATCAAGTCCTGCGCCGCTTGACTTTGAAGCCCTCGAAGCCGATATGCGGGTCATCGTATCCCGGCCGCCGCGTGAGCGGCCTGCGCCCTTGGCCCCGCGAGTGGCCCTATTTGCGCACAGGACGATAAACTTCACCGGTTCCCATTTCACGCGGGGTTCTGTCGCCCCATCGGCATCATTGGCATCCGGCCAGATGCGAGCATCGGGGTGAGAACGATACGCGACTGACCCTGCCATTGGCGGGGCAGATCATTCGGGTCATGCCGCGAAACACGCGCGCTTGCCCCCTGAAAGGCATGTGCTTTGACACAATTTTCCGATTTGGGGCTGTCCCCCAATCTTCTCAAGACCATTGAACAACAGGGCTTCACCACGCCCACCCCGATCCAGATGCAGGCGATCCCGCATGTGCTGGAAGGCCGCGACGTGATGGGCCTTGCCCAGACGGGCACCGGCAAAACGGCAGCATTCGGCCTGCCGATGGTGCATCACCTGACGAAACTCCATGGCAAACCCGCGCCCAAAACGGTGCGCGGGCTGGTGCTGGCCCCGACCCGCGAATTGGTAAACCAGATCGCGGAAAACCTGCGCGCCTATGTAAAGAACTCTCACTTGCGGGTGAATGTCGTGGTCGGTGGCGCGTCCATCGGCAAACAGATTGGCGTGCTGTCCAAGGGCACTGATATTCTGGTGGCAACGCCCGGTCGCCTGCTTGATCTGGTGGACCGGCGCGCGGTGCAACTGAACACCGCGACCTTCCTCGTGTTGGATGAAGCGGACCAGATGCTTGACCTTGGGTTCATCCACGCGCTGCGCAAAATCGCGAAGCTGTTGGGAGAGCCGCGCCAGACCCTGCTGTTTTCGGCGACCATGCCGAAAAACATGGCGGAACTGGCACAAAGCTACCTCAAAGACCCGGTGCGAGTGGAAGTCGCGCGCCCCGGTCTGGCTGCGGACAAGGTGCGCCAATCGGTGCATTTCGTGGGGCAGAAAGAGAAATCCACCCTGCTGAAGAAACTGCTGGCAGAAAGCCCCGATGGCCTGTCGCTGGTCTTCTCCCGCACGAAACATGGCGCGGAGAAGCTGAAAAAGCATCTGGTGGAGCAAGGTTTCGCGGCGGACTCGATCCATGGCAACAAAAGTCAGGGCCAGCGGGAACGCGCGATCCGCAGCTTCAAATCGGGTGAGACGAAGGTGCTCGTTGCCACGGATGTCGCCGCGCGCGGGATCGACATTCCGGGGGTGAGCCATGTCTACAATTTCGACCTGCCGGATGTGGCCGAAAATTACGTCCACCGGATCGGGCGCACGGCCCGCGCGGGCCGTGGCGGAGAGGCGATCGCATTCTGCAATCCGTCCGAACAGAGCCTGCTGCGCGCGGTTGAGAAACTGATGAAAATCAGCATCCGCGTCGAAAGCGGCCAACCCGCAGCGGTGGAGCCTAGTGCGAAACCACAAAACCGGCGCGGCGGTGGCGGCAAGAAACCGGGCGGTCAACAACACCGCCGGTCAAATGGCCCAAAGGGTGGTCAGCGCAACCGACGTCCGCGCGCAGCCTGATCGCGCCTTGCGGCGCGATGCGCTCTGCGCTGGGGATATTTGAAGAAAGTGAATTTGGGGGGCGGTGTAAGAGCAGCCCCCGCGATTCGGCCGTGGGTCAAGGTCCGAGGAACGAGCGGCCTTGACGCGCGGGCGAATCGTGACACTCACAATTGAGACGGTGATTTGAGGAACACACCTGTTCCTCAAACACCTCAGCGCAAACTTTCTTTCTCGCGGCGCAGCCGCGCCTTTCCCGGCGCTTCATTCCATTCCGCGCGTTCGGGCGCAAACGCTGCCCCGCAGCGTTTGTCTCTCGGCCTCACCCCCAACGGGAGGCGGGAGCGCCAGCGACTGAACGACGAGCGGGAGAGCCCCTTAGCCGTCAAGCTCGGCGTCAATCGCTTGCGCGAAAGCGGCATAGCCCATGTTGCCATAGGGTGTGCCGTTGATGATGAAAGACGGGGTGCCACGGACATTGTCGCGCTCGGCATTCCGCTGGTATTCGTCAACCAGCGCTTGCGCCTTATCCCCATCGCTGAGGCATTGCTCCATCTGTTCTTGGCTCAGGCCCGCCTGCGCGCCCACGCGGCGCATGGCCTGCACGATCGCTGCAGGATCGCCCGCGCCGCTCCAGTCCTGCTGCTGTTTCAGCAACAGATCGACCACCCCGAAATACCGGCTTTCATCGCAGCGCGCGAGCATACCGCCCCAAAGTCCGAACCGATCGAAATAGACCTCGCGGAACACGAACCGCACCTTTCCGGTATCAATGTAATTCGCGCGCAGTTGCGGGAACACATCCGTATGGAAGCGCGCGCAATGCGGGCAGGTGAGCGAGGCGTATTCAATCACCTCAACCGGTGCGTCGGCATCGCCCAGCACCATTTCGGTGACTTCGATATCTTGT
This sequence comes from Rubricella aquisinus, assembly GCF_014199445.1. GTDB lineage: Bacteria > Pseudomonadota > Alphaproteobacteria > Rhodobacterales > Rhodobacteraceae > Rubricella > Rubricella aquisinus. The sequence goes on from NZ_JACIJS010000001.1 coordinate 230,519, forward strand.
GCCATGGCGGGCAGCCCCGCGCTGGTGGCGAGGGTCGCGGCAGCCACGCCTTTAAGCAGGCTGCGGCGGGTCGGGGTGGCTATGGTCATCGTCAACGATCCTTCTGATTGTGCAAATTCTGATCTAGGAGGGTGAGCGCGTTGCGCAAGCCTTCATCCTCGATACTGTTGATTGTGTCGCGCAGGCGCGCGCGGTCCTCCGGCGCGATCTGGCGCGGTTTGGGTTCCGGTTTGCGCGGGACAAAGGCAGCGGCGGGCTCAGCCATCCCGACGGCAGCGGCGGCATGCACGATGCGCAGCTTGGTCACCGCGCGATAGCCATAGCAGGCATTCACCCGCTCCAGGATCGTCGTGCTCATCATCTGCACATCCGTCGCCGCACCGGGCAGGCAGGATACGTGCAGCGTCGCGCCCATTCCCTGCCTTGCATAGCCCACCTTCTCTGGCCGGGCGAGGCGCGCGACCTCTGGTCCCACAACCTCCTCCCATTCGGTGAGCAGGCGCATCTGGGCAAAGCCCCGGCTTTCGGCCACCTTGCGGATCTGGGCCGTCACCAGCGATCCGGTCTGAGCAAACCGATAGCGCCGCCGGGGCGCTGTCCGCCCTGCATTGCCATTCGCCGGTGATGCTCCAGATTTCGCCATGCTGGCCCCCATGTTGATCAAGTGGTAGCAGGCTCGGCAGCGGATGCCACCGCAAACGTCGCAAACGAGGTGTCAAACATGCGTGAAGTCAGCGCGCGCCTGCTCGATTGGTATGATTCCGCCGCGCGGGAGATGCCATGGCGCGTCGGGCCAGCGGACAAGGCCGCGGGGCAGCGCCCAGATCCCTACCATGTCTGGCTGTCGGAGATCATGCTGCAACAGACCACAGTTGCCGCTGTCACGGCCTACTTCCGGCGCTTCGTCAGCCGCTGGCCCACGGTGGGCGCGCTCGCCGCCGAAGCGGATGAGGAGGTGATGAAGGCATGGGCCGGTCTTGGCTATTATGCCCGCGCGCGCAACCTGCTCAAATGCGCGCGCGTTGTAGTGGCCGAGCATGGCGGGCGGTTTCCCGATACCGAGGCCGCACTTTTGACCCTGCCCGGCATCGGCCCTTACACGGCGGCGGCAATCGCCTCTATCGCGTTTGATCGGCAGGCCACGGTGCTTGACGGCAATGTCGAGCGGGTGATGGCCCGCCTTCATGCCGTGGAGGAGCCATTGCCAGACAGCAAGGAAGCGTTGCGCGCCCTTGCCGCCCGGCACACCCCCGTGCTGCGTCCCGGCGATCATGCGCAAGCGGTCATGGATCTGGGTGCTACGATCTGCACCCCGCGCAATCCGGCCTGCGGGATTTGCCCCATTCTGGCAGACTGCGCAGGCCGGCGCGCGGGCATCGCTGCAGAGCTTCCGCGCAAACGCCCGAAAAAGGCAAAGCCGACTCGCCATGGGATCGTCTATGTCGCGCGGCGCGGCGATGGGGCGATCCTGCTGGAGACGCGGCCCGACAAGGGGCTGCTCGGCGGAATGCTCGCGTTGCCCACGACGGATTGGGCGGAAACTCCTGCCGCCGATACGCCGCCCTGTGCGGGCCAATGGCGCAGCGTGGGGGAGGTGCGGCACACCTTCACCCATTTCCATCTGATCCTTGATGTGCGCGCCGCGTCGGTGGCTGAAGATACGATCCCCGCACGCGGCACGTTTCGGGACAAGCACAGCATCACGGCCACCGACTTGCCCACGGTTTTTGCGAAAGCATTCCGGCTGGCGGCAAAAGGGTGACGTCGCGTTAGCCACCGCTTGCTCCCTTGCCGAAACGGATGCTCCATGGGCAAGATTGCGAAACGCAACCGAGGAGCATCATGATCCCGCCTGCCTATCTGTTTCTGACGGCTTTTTCGCTTGTCCCTGTTGTGGTCGGGCTGGCGCTGCTTGGTGGATGGTGGATGCTTTTGATCCCGGCTTATGCGTGGATCGTGCTGAGCCTGCTTGACGCGGTGGCGGGAGTGGACACGACCAATCCCGACCCGAACAGCGATGCCGATCTGTTCTGGCACAAGATGCTCACTTGGGTCTGGCCGCCGATGCAATTTGCGCTCGTGTTCGGCGGCATCGCTTATGCCAGCCGCGTGATGGGGACATGGGAAAGCGTGGGCCTGATGGCCGGGATCGGCATCGTCAGCGGCGCGATCGGGATCAACTTTGCTCATGAGTTGATGCACCAAAAGAACAAGTGGGAACGGTTGGCCGCCGACCTGTTGATGACCATGGTCGCCTATGGCCATTTCCGGTCAGAGCATCTTCTGGTCCATCACCGCTATATCGGGACGCCGCGCGATCCGGTCACCGCGCGCTATAATGAAGGCTTCCCCCGCTTTTTCATCCGGGTTCTCTGGCAGTGCCTGACATCGTCTTGGAAAGCCGAAGCCGCCCTTTTGGCCCGCGCGGGACAGCCATGGTACGCGCGGCGCAATCCGTTTTGGCGGTATCTGGGGTTCAGCCTTGGATTTGCGCTGCTGGCCTATGCGATTGCGGGCTGGTGGGGGGTCGCGCTATGGGCGTTGCAGGCCTATGTCGCGGTGCTGCATCTGGAATTGGTCAATTATGTCGAACATTACGGTTTGGTGCGCAAACACCTTGGTGACGGGAAATATGAACCGGTCCGCCCGCACCATAGCTGGAACGCTGGGCATAAGGTGACGAACTGGTTCTTGATCAACCTGCAGCGCCATTCCGATCACCATTATAAGCCCGACCGGCGGTTCCCCTTGCTCCAAACCTATGACGAGGCGGAGGCGCCGCAGCTGCCCTATGGCTATCCGCTGATGGTCGCGCTGGCGAATGTGCCGCCGCTTTACCGCCGGGTGATGAACCCACGGGTCAAGGCATGGCGCGCGCGCTACTACCCCGAGATTACCGACTGGACCCCCTATAAGGACGGGACAAACCCGATGCCCCGCTGATGGATGCTGATGCCTTGATTGTTGGTGCCGGGCTTGCGGGCCTTGTCGCGGCGTGTGAACTGACCGATGCGGGCAAGCGGGTGATCGTGGTCGATCAGGAACCCGAACAGCATCTGGGCGGGCAGGCGTTCTGGTCGCTTGGCGGATTGTTCATGATCGACACACCCGAACAGCGCCGCCTTGGTATCAAGGACAGCTACGATCAGGCTCATTCCGACTGGATGCGCACAGCAGGCTTTGATCGTAACGAAGATGGCTGGCCCCGCCGCTGGGCAGAGGCGTATCTGGACTTCGCCGCCGGGGAAAAGCGCGACTGGCTCAAGGCCCGCGATTTCAAATTCTTCCCCATCGTCGGCTGGGCCGAACGGCGCGCGTATGCCGATAAGGGGCCGGGCAATTCCGTGCCGCGATTCCACATCACTTGGGGCACCGGGCCGGGGGTGATCGAGCCGTTCGTGCTGCGCGCGCGGGAGGCGGAGAAAAAGGGGCTGTTGCGGTTCGCCTTCCGTCACCGGGTGGATGCGCTGATCGTTGAGGGCGGCGCAGTGAAAGGTGTGTCGGGCCGCGTGCTGGCCCACGACACTGCCGAACGGGGCGGCTCCACCAATCGGGAGGAGACCGGAGATTTCAGCCTAAGGGCAGAGAATACGCTCGTCTCCTCCGGCGGGATTGGCGGGAATTTCGACCTGGTACGACAGCACTGGCCAGAGCGGTTGGGCACGGCCCCCGATTTCCTCGTCTCCGGCGTGCCGGATCATGTGGATGGCCGGATGCTGGGCATCTCACAGGCGGCAGGTGCGCATCTGATCAATCAGGACCGGATGTGGCACTATGTGGAAGGCGTGCAGAACTGGAACCCGATCTGGCCGCATCACGGTATCCGTATCCTGCCGGGGCCAAGCTCGTTGTGGCTGGATGCGGCGGGGGCGCGGCTGAACGATCCGAATTGGCCGGGCTTCGATACGCTGGGTGCGCTGCATGAATTGCGCAAACGCGGCTATGAGCATTCGTGGTTCATCCTGACCCAAGGGATCATCAAGAAGGAGTTTGCGCTGTCCGGCTCCGAACAGAACCCGGACCTGACGGGCAAGAAATGGTCGCTGGTCGCGAAACGCGCCTTTGGCAAAGCCGCGACCGGCCCTGTTGAGGCGTTCAAGGAGCATGGCGCGGATTTCGTGGTGGCAGACACGCTTGATGAGCTTGTCGCGGGCATGAACAAGATCGGGCAAGTGCCGCTTACGGCGGAGACGATCCGGCAGGCAGCGGCGGCCCGCGATGCCTCTGCGGTCGATGCGGCGCAGTCGGATGGGCAGATGGATGCGGTCCGGCAGGCCCGCACCTATATCGGGGACAAACTGATCCGCACGGCCAAGCCGCACGCGATCCTTGATCCGGCCAATGGCCCGCTGATCGCGGTCAAGCTCAACATCCTGACGCGCAAGTCCCTTGGCGGGATCGAGACGGACCTGTCCTCCCGCGCGCTGGATGCGACCGGTCAGCCGATCCCGGGCCTGTTCGCGGCGGGGGAGGCTGCAGGCTTTGGCGGTGGCGGGGTGCATGGATATCGCAGCCTTGAGGGTACGTTCCTTGGCGGTTGCATCTTCTCAGGGCGGGCTGCGGGCCGCGCGATGGCTTGACCTCAATCAAATCCCTAACCTGAAAGACCGGATATAAGACCGCATTCTAGGGAAAAGGATGCGCTCAAAATGCGACTAACAATCCGAACGAACCAAGCCCTGCGCGTGCTGATGATTTGCGCGGTCAATCCGGGCAAACTGTTGCGCAGCGCCGATATTGCACAGGCCAGCCACGCGTCGGAGCATCACCTTGCGCAGATCGTGCACCGGCTGGCGAAGCTGGGATTCCTCGACTCGGTCCGGGGGCGTGCAGGGGGTGTGCGGCTTGCGCGGGCACCAGAACGGATCAATATCGGACAGGTGGTCAAGGCGATCGAATCCGATTTTCCCTTTGCCGAATGTTTCGAGCCTGAGACCTGCACATGCCCGATTGCCGATGTGTGCATCCTGAAGGGCCATTTTTCCAAGGCGCTGGATGCGTTTTATGCCGTCCTGTCGGATGTGACGCTGGATCAGCTGGTTGATGGAAACGCACCTTTGAGCGACCGGCTTCAGGTGTTGGAACCCGCCTGAGAATCGTTGCCTCTTGGTTAAAATGTTCTTATTTTGTTCTCATTCAGGGAGCAAAGCATGGACGACCTTTTCCCATCGAAAATTCAGCCCGATGCACGGCGGGGGCGTGGGGCCACCAGCAATAATGCTGGCCGATTTGAACGGCTGAGTACGGCCAAGGTGGATGATGGCTGGAAGGAGGCGGAGGACACGCCCCACCGTACGACCCTCTACATTGATCAGGCGCGCAAGATCATCACCCGCAACCAATCGCCCGACGTGCCGTTTGACCGCTCGATCAATCCGTACAAAGGCTGTGAGCATGGCTGCATCTATTGCTTTGCCCGGCCCACGCATGAATATCTGGGCCTGTCCGCTGGCTTGGATTTTGAGACGCAGCTTTTCACCAAGCCCGATGCCGCAAAACTGCTGGAGGCGGAATTGCGCCGCCCCGGATATTCTGTCGCCCCCATAGCGATTGGCACCAACACCGACCCCTACCAACCCGTTGAGAAAGAGTTGCGGATCATGCGCGGGGTGCTGGAGGTACTGGCAAAGTATCGCCACCCCGTGATGATCACGACCAAGGGCGGCCTGATCACCCGCGATATCGACATTCTGAGCCGCATGGCGCGGGACAATCTGGTGCGGGTGCAAATCTCTGTCACGACGCTCGACACCAAGCTGCATCGCGCGATGGAGCCGCGCGCGTCTGCCCCCACCGTGCGGCTGCGCGCGATTGCGGCTTTGGCCAAGGCGGGCGTTCCGGTGGGTGTGAACCTCGCCCCGGTGATCCCCGCGCTCAACGATCATGAGATGGAGGCGATTTTGGCCGCGGGCGCGCGCGCCGGGGCGGAAAGTGCGGGCTACATCACGCTGCGCCTGCCCGGTGCCGTGGCACCCCTGTTCCGCGACTGGCTGGAAGAGGCGTATCCGAAACGCGCCAAACGCATCATGCGTTATGTGCAGGAATTGCATGGCGGGAAGGATTACTCCGCCGATTGGGGCAAGCGGATGCGTGGTGAGGGTGTGTATGCCGCAATGATCGCCCGCCGCTTCGCCGTGGCCTGTGGTCGGGAAGGGCTGGCGGCGAAACGGCCTGAACTGGATTGCACCGCCTTCCGGGTTCCGGTGCGGCCGGGCGATCAGTTGTCGCTGTTTTGAAAACCTTCCTCTGACGGGATCAAACGGAAGGTGCCGCGACAAGCACTCCAGGGCGGCCCGAGCATCGGCCTACGTCACAATGCTTGACCACGCGTTTGCGGGGTGCGACGCAAGGTCATGCCTGATCTATCCTTTGAAAGCCTCCACCCCTCCCCCGTCTGCGGCATCGACGAAGTTGGTCGTGGGCCATGGGCCGGGCCGGTGATGGCGGCGGCGGTGATCCTTGATCCTGCGCGCATTCCGCCGGGGTTGAACGACTCCAAAAAACTCACCGCCGCGCGGCGGGAGGCGCTGGTGCCGCAGATCATGGAGGTGGCTCAGGTCGGCATCGGGTCTGCCAGCGTGGCGGAGATTGACGAGATCAACATCCTGCAAGCCACCTATCTGGCCATGCGCCGCGCGATTGCGGCCCTCCCACACGCGCCGGCCTTTGCCCTGATTGACGGAAACCGCCTGCCGCCCGATCTGCCCTGCCCCGCGCAGGCGGTGATCAAGGGGGACAGTATCAGCCTGTCGATCGCCGCGGCCTCCATCGTGGCGAAGGTCACTCGTGACCGGATCATGGCTGATTTGGCGAAGGCACACCCCGGTTACGGCTGGGAAACCAACGCAGGATACGGCACGGCGGCGCATATCGCGGGGCTAGAACGGCTCGGCGTGACCCCACATCATAGACGCTCGTTCAAACCCATACACAAGATATTGGGTCAAGAACGGATTGCAGGCCATTGATTCAATTAAATAATTGACAAACGAATCACCGATGACTCATTTAGTGTCATAGGCAGACACACAACATCGGGACAAACCCATGGCCACCATCAAACAAACAGCGGCGCCCCTGCCGCTGAACAAAATCCTTGCGGGCGATTGCATCGCGGAAATGAACAAGTTGCCGGAAGGATCGGTGGACCTGATCTTTGCCGATCCGCCCTATAACCTGCAATTGAAGGGCGATCTGCACCGGCCCGACAATTCCAAGGTGGATGCGGTCGATGATGCGTGGGACCAGTTTTCAAGCTTTGCCGCCTATGATCGGTTCACCCGCGACTGGCTCAAGGCCGCGCATCGCATCCTGAAACCGAACGGCGCGATCTGGGTCATTGGCAGCTATCACAACATTTTCCGCGTCGGGGCGTCGTTGCAGGACACGGGCTTTTGGGTGCTCAATGATGTGGTCTGGCGCAAATCGAACCCGATGCCGAATTTCCGGGGCAAGCGCCTGACCAACGCGCATGAAACGATGATCTGGGCCGCGAAATCCGAGGCGGGCAAATACACGTTCAACTATGAAGCGCTCAAGGCGATGAATGACGGCGTGCAGATGCGCTCCGACTGGTTGCTGCCGATCTGCACGGGCCATGAGCGTCTCAAGGATGAGAACGGCGACAAGGCGCACCCGACGCAGAAGCCCGAAAGCCTGCTGCACCGTGTGCTTGTGGCGACGACCAATCCGGGCGACGTGGTGCTTGACCCGTTCTTCGGCACCGGAACGACCGGCGCTGTGGCCAAGCGGCTGGGCCGTGATTTCATCGGCATCGAGCGGGAAGAGGCCTATCGCAAGGTCGCCACAAAACGGATCGACAGCATCCGGCGGCTGGACAAGGACGCGCTGGAGGTCAGCACCTCCAAACGGGCGGAGCCGCGCGTGCCCTTCGGCACTCTGGTTGAGCGGGGCATGCTGAACGCGGGCGACAAGCTCTATTCGCTGAACGGGCGCCATTCCGCGAAGGTACGGGCCGACGGCACACTTGTGGCGCATGACACAAAAGGCTCCATCCATCAGGTCGGGGCCCATCTGGAAGGCGCGCCAAGCTGCAATGGCTGGACCTATTGGTACTTCAAGCGCGATGGCAAAAACGTACCCATTGACCTGCTGCGTCAACAGATCCGTGCGGAGATGAAACACTAGAGATGCGGGTGGGGTCCTGCGAGAGGGGTTCCAACTGACTGCCCGGTTAGCCTGCGGTTAACCTACCTTGGCCCTGCTGTGTTCAGCGGGGCCATTTTTCATGCGCTCACCACCAGCTTTGCCGCGATGGCCCACATCACGCAGCCGACGAACACGTCAAGAACGCGCCACGCGCCGGGCTTGGCGAACAGGGGGCGCAGCATCCGCGCGCCATATCCAAGGCTGAAGAAAAACACGAACGACCCGCTGATCGCGCCCAGCGCAAAGGCGAGCTTTTGCCCCTCATATTGCGTCGAGATGGAGCCAAGCAGGATCACCGTATCCAGATAGACATGCGGATTGAGCCATGTCAGCGCCAGCGTGGTCAGCAGCACGGGCACAAGTGCGCCGCCCTGCCCCTCTGGCTCCAACGCCGCACCACCGCGCCACGCGGCCAGAAAACTGCGCGCGCCATAGGCCAGCAGGAACGCCACACCACCATAGAGAAACAGGGGCTGCACCCATGGCGCGCGCTCCATGATCACGCCGAACCCGGTCACGCCCAGCGTGATCAGGATCGCGTCCGACAGCGCACAGGTCAGGCAGATCGCGAACACATGCTCGCGCCGGATCCCCTGCCGCAGCACAAACGCGTTTTGCGCCCCGATCGCCGCAATCAGACTGATGGCGAGCAGGAAACCGGGCAAAGCGGCATTGGTGATCATGATGGCCCTCCAGAATGTGACTTGCAGGAGGGATAACGGCTGGCGCATGATAAGGCGAATTAATGATTTTTCATGTGATGCAATTTTTCTAATGCTTGATCCTGCGCAGATGTCCGCCCTGACCGAAGTCATCCGAACCGGCAGCTTTGAACGCGCGGCGGAGCGGTTATCGGTCACGCCCTCGGCCATTTCCCAGCGGGTCAAGGCATTGGAGGAGCGGATTGGGTCGGTCCTCATCATGCGTGGTCAGCCCTGTCTGCCGACGCCAACCGGGCAGCGCATCCTGCGCCATGCCGAAGAGGTTGATCTCTTGGAGCAGATGCTGCACCGCGATCTGGGTGGCGCGGCCCCCGCGCTCAGCACGCTGCGTGTTGCGGTCAATGCCGATAGCCTTGCCACATGGCTGATCCCCGGCATGGCCGCCTGTGACGGCATCCTGTTCGATCTGGTGATCGACGATCAGGACCACAGTGCTGCATGGCTGCGGGAAGGGAAGGTCAGCGCCGCGATCACCTCCCACGCGGCACCGGTGCAAGGATGCGATTCCCATCCGCTTGCCGTGATGCGCTATGTCGCGACCGCCTCGCCCGCTTTCATGGCGCGCTGGTTTCCCGATGGTGTGACAGTGGAGGCGCTGAAACACGCGCCGATGATGACCTTCGATCCCAAGGACACGTTGCAAACAGACTGGCTGCGCGCCACGTTTGGCCGCCCCCTGCGCCCGCCAAGCCATTGGATCCCCGCCACACATCCCTTTGTTGAGGCGACGCTTGCAGGAATGGGCTGGGCCATGAACCCGGAAATCCTGATTGCCGATCACTTGGCCACGGGGCGGCTTGTGCCGCTGATGCCAGAGGCTCCGCTGGACGTGCCGCTACATTGGCAAACCAGCCGCATGGTCGGAAAAGCCATCGCGCCGATCACCCGCGAAATCCGGCGCGCCGCCAGCGTGTTGCGCCCCTTCGCGGAGCGTTGACACCCCTGCCGCAGATTTTTTGATCGAAGGGGCCGCTTGCCGCTCACACCCCGTTGACACCCCCCGCGCGCAAGGATAAACGCCCCTTCACGACACCTGCCCAGGTGGCGGAATTGGTAGACGCGCCAGCTTCAGGTGCTGGTATTCGTATGGATGTGGAGGTTCGAGTCCTCTCCTGGGCACCAATCGTCCGGCGCAGATGCGCGGTCGTGTCACTCTCCCCTTATCGTCAGATTTCACGGGTCGGATTGCCGACCATATCCGTTTCGAATGCGGACCATGGACGCGGGGTGAAGCTCTGTTCCGTGACGGTGGCGCCCTGCATCCGGTCGCAGCGGAAAGTCCGGTTTTGCTGGCGCAGATGATCCCAACAGACAGCGTACCAGATCGGTGGATTGTGCAGCAGGAAATGCGGCTCAACCTGTCGGCTGGTCATCGCAGCCTGTCCATCCTTATAGCGGATCGTGAGGACACGCCCCAGAATGAACGCCTCCTTCAGCGGATCGCTGACCTGCTGTGGTGTGCTGCCCAATGTGCCGACCATCGCGCCTGATGCGGTCGGCCCGACCCGGATGCGACGGCGGAGCGCGCCGATCTGACGCTGATCCGCATGAGAGAACGAGGCCAGCAATTTGCGCCGGATCGCATCGGCATGGCCCATCTGCATCGTCGCGTGCGCGCTTTCCCCAATTGCCAGCCCGATCAACAGATCGAGCGTTTCGGCACGGGTCAGCCGAACGCGCCCTATCCCCCATGAGGACGGCAGGCGCACGCCGCCGCCCCGCCCCCGATCCGCCTCCACCGGGATACCACGGAGCCGCAGCACCTCCAGATCACGATGCACCGTGCGGAGCGACACGCCCAACTCCCGCGCAGCGTCGTGCAACACCAGCGGCTCATCCGATTTGAGCCAGCTTTCCAGCCGTTCCAACCTGTCGATCCGATCAAGTGTTTTCATGTCGTCAGCATCGCAAGATATATGTCATTTTCTGACACTTTATTGCGACAAAACCCGGTCATTGCAATTCGAACCAAAGGACACCGCATGACCGACCCTATCCTTGAACTGGCCACCATCACCCTCGCGCCCGGCGTCACCGAACAGGAGCTCGTCACTGCCGCTGCCGCATTCCAGCGCGATTTCCTTGATCATCAGGATGGGTTCATCCGCCGCGACATGATCCGCCGGGAGGACGGGCGGTTTGTCGACGTGATCCTATGGGAGAGCCGCGTCCAAGCCGACGCCGTGTTTCAGCGCGCGATGGCATCGCCGGTAGCTGGGCAATATTTCTCGCTCATGCAGATGGACCCTGAGACAGCAGAAACCGGGGTGGAGCACTGCCCGGTTCTGTGCTCTTTCACCCGAAAGGAGTGACCCATGCCGGAGCCGTTCAAGACCTTCATCTCGCCAAAGCTGGTGGCTCTTACGGCCCGGATTTTGGCGCGGCATGTCAGCACCGTTGACGCGGACCGCTTTGCCGCGCCGCTGATCTCACAGCTTGATGCGTTGGAGTTGAAACAGCGGGTCGATCTGGTGGCGGAGGCGCTGCACCGCGCCTTGCCTACCGATCCGACCGCGCGGCAGGCCGTCCTGCTTGCCATGCTGCATCCCGATGAGCAGGACCACGCAACGAAGGAAAGCGATGAGGCGGGCCTCTGCGGCTGGGGCATCTGGCCGCTTACCACCGTGATCGGGCGCTATGGGCTTGGCACGATGGAGCAGGCCTTGGCCACCTTGCGGGACATGACCAAACGCGGAACAGCGGAATTCGACGTGCGCCCCTTCATCGCGCAAGACCCGGAGCACGCGTTACGCATCATGGCCAGTTGGATAGACGATCCGAACCTCCATGTCCGCCGCCTGATCAGCGAAGGCACACGCCCGCGCCTGCCATGGGGGATGCGGCTGCATGCCCTGATCGAACGGCCAGAGCTGACCCTTCCCTTGCTCACCCGGCTGCGGGACGATCCGTCGGACTATGTCCGGCGGTCGGTGGCGAACCATCTGAACGACATCGCAAAGGACCACCCCAACCGGATCGCCCGGCTTGCCCATGACTGGATGGACGGGGCATCGCCGGACCGGGCGCGGCTCGTGCGGCACGCCTGCCGAACGCTGATCAAACAGGGGCATCCGGGCGCGCTTGCGACATTCGGTTTTGCGCCGCCACAGATCGCGCCGCCGCATCTGCGCATCGCGACCCCCATTGTGGATTTGGGCGCAGCACTTGAATTCGGCATTCACCTGCGCTCCACCAGCGCGCAGGAACAGCAGATCGCGCTGGATTACGTCATCCACCACCGCAAAGCGCATGGGGGCCTGTCACCCAAAGTGTTCAAATGGACGACCCTGACCCTCGCTCCCGGCGCCGAGCGCAGGCTTGAGCGGCGCCACCCCATCCGCCCGATCACGACGCGCACCTATTACGCGGGCGAGCATGCCGTGAGCCTGCGGATCAACGGGCAGGATTTCGGGCGGGAGGCCTTCACGCTCCGTCTGGATTAGACTAGGCGCGCAGTCTTGCGCCATCGGGGTCAAACGGGGGTGCGGCCAGCCGGATGGCCCGGTGGGGCCGCCCGAGGATCGCGATATGAACCCTGTCGCCGGGCTGCACCTGCCCGGCCTTCACATAGCCCAGCGCGAGCGATTTATCGACGCCATAGCCATAGGCCCCCGAACTGACCTGCCCAACCGGCGTCCCATCGGTGAGGAAAATCGGCTCCCCACCGGTCGCATCGGCCTGACTGGCCGCGGTGTCGCCCGCATCCACCTCGAAGATCACCAATTCCTCCCGCGCGGCACGCGTCGCAATGGCGGCATAGGCGGACTTGTTGAGGAAATCCTTATCCATCTTGATCAGGCCCGCCAGCCCGCTTTCCTGTGGCCAGTATTCGGGGGAGTATTCGCGCCCCCATGAGCCGTATCCCTTCTCCAGTCGCAAGGACATGAGCGCGCGGCTGCCCACCGGCCCCGCACCCACGGATGAGCCGGCCTCCAGCAGGGCGGTGTAGAGCGTGACCTGATCGGCGGCCGCGCAATGCAACTCCCAGCCCAGATCACCAGTGAAAGAGACCCGCAGCGCGATCACCTCCACCCCCGCAAGCGTGATGCGCTGGGACCGCATGAAGCGGAACTCTTCGGTTTCGAGCGACGTGTTGGTCAGCCGCTGCAACATCTCCCGCGATTTCGGGCCTGCAACGTTGAAGCCGCACAGTGCCTCCGTCAGGCTTTCGAATGTGGTGCCACGGGGCAGCGGGATTGCACGGAAAAACCGCTGGTGGAACCGCTCCGCCATGCCGGAGCCGATGATGAGGAATTCCTCCTCCCCCAGCCGTGTTACGGTGAAATCCCCCGCCACGCCGCCGCGTTTGCCGATCAATGGCGTAAGGCAGGACCGCCCCACGGCGCGCGGCATCCGGTTGGCGAACAGGGCGTTCAGCCAATCCTCTGCCCCCGGGCCCATCACGCGGTATTTCGCGAAATTGGAGATGTCGATGATGCCCGCATGGTCCCGCAGCATCCGGGCCTCTCGCCCCACCTGAGCCCACCAATTCTGCCGGGTGAAGCCATGGGATTCGCGGCGCGGCTCACCTTCGCCGGCGAACCACAGGGGATGCTCCCAACCGTAATTGAGGCCAAACACCGCGCCCATATCCTGCTGCATCGGGTGTGCGGGGCGGGTGCGGACGGGGCGGCCCGCATCGCGCTCCTCATTGGGGAAGTGTATCTTGAACCGATTGGCGTATTGATCCGCGACCCGCGCCTTGGTGAAGGCTTTCCCCGCCCACGCGCCGAACCGCGCCATGTCCCAGCCAAACAGATCGAGCGTCGGCTCGCCCTCCACGATCCATTCGGCGGCGAGTTTGCCCATCCCGCCTGATTGGCTGAACCCCGGAATGATCCCGTTGCAGCAGAAATAGCCGGTCATCTCCGGCACCGGGCCGAACAGAACGTTGCTATCAGGGGACCAGATCATCGGGCCATTGATGACCCGCTTGATCCCGGCCTCCCCGACGGCGGGCACCCGTTCGATCGCGCGCATAATGTTATCCTCGATCCGGTCAAGGTCATCAGCGAACAACTCATGACCAAAACCAAGCGGCGTGCCCTCCTCCGCCCAGAACCGCACGTCCTTTTCATACGCCCCCACGAGAAGGCCCTGACCCTCCTGCCGCAGGTAATACTCCCCATCCCGATCCGCGACGGAAGGAAGGCGGCGATCCATCGTGGCGATCTCTGCGATGGTCTCGGTCACGAAATACTGGTGCTCCGTGGGTTGGAGGGGCAGCGTCAGCCCAGCAAGGGCCGCCACCTCGCGCCCCCAGAGACCCGCCGCATTGATGACCCAAGGCGTGCGGATATCGCCCTTGTCCGTGCGCACGACCCATGTGCCGTCTGGCTGTGCCTCGGTCCCCGTCACGGGGGTGAAGCGGTAAATCTCCGCGCCGCGCTGGCGTGCGCCGATGGCATAGGCGTTGGTCACACCGGAGGGATCGACATTGCCACCATCCGGCTCGAACATGATGCAGCGCACGCCGTCATAATTGACAAGCGGATGCAGCCGCTCTGCCTCATCGCGGCTGACTTCATGGAAGTTCATGCCGTATCGGCGGGCCTTGGCCTCTTGCAGGCGGAGCTGGTGCTCCCGCTCCTCCGTCTGCGCCAGATAGAGCGATCCGGGTTGGAACACGCCGCAGCTTTGCCCCGTTTCCGCTTCCAGATCGTTGTAGAGTTGCATCGTGTAATGCTGGAGGCGGCTGATATTTGTGCTGTCATGCAGCCCGTGAATATTGGCCGCCGCGTGCCAAGTGGAGCCAGAGGTCAGTTCGTCCCGCTCAATGAGGACAACATCCGCCCATCCCAGTTTCGTGAGGTGATAGAGGATGGAGCATCCGATCACGCCCCCTCCGATGACAACGGCCTGCGCGTGGGTCTTCATGTTTGGTCCTGAATGCTGCAACGGGGCATGATCGCTTCAGGAAAAGCGTCGCTGCGGATCACATCTGGCCAACGCCCGACATATCGGGTCGCAAATGGTCCCTTGTGTAGGTTTGTGATTGTCCGGTGTGCGGCGGATGCGGGGCTGCAATGGCAGCCCCGATCACAACCCTTCGATCAACGTGATGCCGGGAAACGCCAGCAAAAGGCCAAGTGCCACTATCTGGAGGCCAATGAACGGCAGGAGAGCGCGGAAAATCTCCCCCAGCGAAATACCTGCCGGGGCCACACTCTTGAGGTAGAACGCCGCTGGCCCGAAGGGCGGTGACAGGAAGCTGACCTGCATGTTCATCGCGAACACCACCCCGAACCAGACCGGATCATAGCCAAGCGACACCACAATCGGGACAAAAATCGGCATCGTCAGCAACGCGATCCCCACCCAATCCAGGAACATGCCCAAGACGAACAAGATCAGCATCATGAACAGGATGATGATGATCGGCTCTTCAGAGATACCGGTGATGAGTTGCGAGACAAAGTTGATCCCGCCCATCAGGTTGAACACCCCGACAAGCGCGGTCGCTCCGATCCCGATCCAGACGATCATGCCCACCGTCGCCAGCGTCTGACGGGCCGCGCCCAACAGGAGGCCAAAGGAGAACTCGCCGCGAATGACGGTGGACAGCGCAACGCCCAGCACGCCGACAGCGGACGCCTCCGTCACACTGGCAATGCCGCCATAAATCGAGCCAAGCACGAAAAACACCACCAGAAACGGCAGAAACAGCCCCTTGAGAAGGCGCAGCTTCTCCGAGCGGGGGATTTCACCCTGTTCAGGGATCGGGGCGACCTCGGGGTTAAGATAGGCGCGCACGAGTATATAGACGACATACAATCCCGCCAGCATCAAACCGGGCACGAAAGAGGCCGTAAACAGATCGCCAATCGACACATTCGCGGTCAGCCCGTAAACGATCAGAACGATGGACGGCGGGATCATGGTGCCAAGCGCGCCACCCGCACAACAGACCCCAATCGCCAGCCTGCGGTCATATCCGAGCCGCAGCATCTGCGGCAGCGCCAGAAGGCCCAGCAGAACGACCTCCCCCCCAATAATGCCCGACATGGCGGCGAGCACCACCGCGACCAAAAGGGTCTGGATCGCAACGCCCCCGCGCAAACGCCCGCCCACCAGACGCATTGCGTCAAACAGGTCACGCGCGATGCCCGACCGATCCAGGATCGCGGCCATCATCACGAACATCGGGACCGACACAAAGACAAAGGAATTTACGAAGCTGAAAATCCGGCTGGTGATCAGCGGCACTGCCATCGGGCCAAACCAGCCAAGCGCGAAAATCAGCGCCACCAGCAGCGTGACAAAGGCGAGCGGCATACCGGTCAACAACAGTGCCAGCAGCGACAGGAACATCGTGAAGGTCGCCCATTCGATGCCCATGGATTTCAGATCGGGGATGAGTGACAGCCACTCCATCTCAGGCTCTTTTCTTGATGTAGGAGATCGTGAGCACAAGAAACTGCACTGTCATCACGATCAGGATAAACAGAAGGAACACCTTGATCAGACCGGGCGTCGGCGGGTTCCAGGCAGAGCCGGAGGTTTCCAGCCGAAAATCCCCCGCCGGTGTCCAGATGGACCGCTGCACCCCTTTCCATGCCGCCCACGCAAACATCGCGGAGGACAGGCAGCAGGTCGCGGAAATGCCAATGTCGAAATAGCGCCGCAGCCGCTTTGGCAGAAAGTCATAGATCAGAACGACGCGGATATGCGCGTTGCGCGCCACAACATAGAGCCCGCCATACACAAACGCGCTCGCCGTGAGGAAAATGACTGTCTCATGCGCCCAGATGGTCGGGGCATTCAGGACATAGCGCAGGAAAATCTCGATCACGAGGATAGCGGCGGACGCCAGCAGCCCGATGGCAAACAGGATGCCGGCGGCGTTGATGATCCGGCCTAGTGCACCCGCATGGACGTCCGCACCCGGATCTTCATGCAGGCGTTCTACGATATCCTCGGTCATGATCGCTCCCCGTGTTTGAAATGGCCCCGCGACAGTGATGCCACGGGGCGATTGCTTTTGTTATTGGGAGATCATGCCCTGCTCGACCAGATATCCGGTCAGCACGTCAAACACCTTCTGCGCGTTGGCGGACTGGCTCGCCACCTTGCTCCACTCGCCCTGCGCGATGGTGCGGAACTTGGCCCGCTCAGCCGCGGACCAGTTATGCACGGTGATGTTCGGGTCTGCATTCGCCTCGGCCACGGCAAGCGTGTCGCGCGCTGCCAGCTTTCCGACCATGTTATGCGCGAAATCGCGGACCGACATTTCAAGGATCGCCTGAATGTCAGCGGGCATGGAATCCCATGTCGCCTTGTTCATGGACACTTCGACGAGCGGCATGGAATGGAAACCGGGATAGACCGGATGCGTCGCCACATCATGCATACCCTGCGCGTGGTTGGTGGAGAACACGGTGTAATCTGCCGCATCAATCACGCCCTTGTCGAGGGAGGTGAACACTTCCGACCCTGGCAGGTTCACGGGTGCGGCACCGGCTGCTGCAAACACCTGCTGGACCAGCCCTTCAGGCGCGCGCATCTTGAGCCCCGCGAGGTCATCAACACCCGTCAGCGGCACCTTGGAAATGAAGGCTTCAAGGCCGGGCGTCGTCGCGCCGATGAAATGCAGGCCATAAGGTGCCAGCAAATCGCGCATCAACTCGTTGCCGCCGCCATATTCAAGGAAGGCGAACATTTCATAGGGCGAGGACCATGCGCCGACCGGGTTTGCGATCAGGCCGAATGCCGCGTCCTTACCCGTGAAATAGGACGTGTCGGTGATGTGGCCGTCAATAATCCCGGCGGCGACGGCATCTTGTGTTTCGGTGTGCTGAACGATGGAATTGACCGGCAGCATCTCAATCGAGACGCGGCCATTGGTCAGCGTGTTCACGCTGTCGGCCCATTCGACTTTCAGCTCGAAATTCGGGTTGCCCGCCGGGTCCGAGGATTGAAAGCGCAAGGAATAATCCTGCGCCGTAACGGCGGCTGTCATGCCGATCGTCGCGGCCGCCGCGAGGGTGAGTGCCTTAAGGTTGGTGAGCATTTGGTCTTTCCTCCAAGTTTATGTGTTGGTTTGGTTGGTCAGGTAATCTGGAAAAGCAGGTCGTTGATCCTTTGGGCGACGATCCGGTCCACTTCCTCCCGCGACCCTGACACGTCCACGACGATGGCGTGTTCGTCCGCCGTGGGCGCCTCAAGGGTCTGGAGCTGGCTGTCGAGCAGCGAAGGAGAGATGAAATGATCGCGGCGGTTCCCGAGACGATCCGCGATGATCCCCCGCTCCCCCGTCAGGTGCAGGAATTGCACTTGCCCCATCTTGGCCCGCAGGACATCACGATAGCTGCGCTTGAGCGCCGAACAGGCCATGACCACATGGCCATGCGCCCGCGCGGCCTCTGCCGCTTCCGCCAGCCGGTTCAGCCACGGAAACCGCATTTCATCTGAGAGCGGAATACCATGCGCCATCGCCTCCCGATTTTCGGGGGAGTGAAAGTCATCCGCCTCAATATACCGCGCCTCCAGCGTACCCGCGAGGACACGCGCGACGGATGTTTTGCCAACACCGCAGACGCCCATGACGACGATTGCCACGTTTTGGTTTTGCTTCGGCACGCTTTGTCCTCCCGTGAGATACGCTAAATGATTGCGCAATCATGTGTCAATCACGATAATTCGGGGAGTTATTTCTTGCCTTAAACCCTTCAAAATCTGATGATTACCCTATGAAAAGACCAACGCTCATAGATGTCGGGATTGAAGCTGGCGTTAGCGCAATCACCGTATCCCGCGCCCTGCGCGAGCCTGAAAAGGTGTCCGAGTCCCTGCGCGAACGAATCGCCAAGGCCATCGACAAGCTCGGCTATGTGCCCAATCCGGCGGCCTCGTCGCTGGCGTCCAACCGCTCCTCCATCATTGGGGTTCTGGTCCCGTCCTTTTCGAACTACGTTTTCGCGGATGTCCTGTCGGGGGCGAATAGCGTGATTGAGAAAACCGGCTATTCGATCCAGATCGGGAATACCGGCTACGACCCGTTGACCGAAGAGGCGATGATCCGCAAATTCGTGTCGCTCAGCCCGGTTGGCCTGATCATCGCGGGGGTGGACCAGACGGAGACGTCGCGGAACATGCTTGAAACGGTCGATTGCCCCGTCGTGCAGATTATGGATTCCACAGATGATCCGGTGGATGTGATTGTCGGGTTTTCCAATTTCGAGGCTGCCGCCGCATCAGCGCAGCACATGGTCGATCAGGGATATCGACGCATCGCCTTTGTCGGGACGCGGATGGACCCGCGGACCCAACAGCGGATGGCCGGATTTGAGAGCGTGATGCGCCAGCACCAAATCTATGACCCGGCATTGTTTATCACGACACCCCAAAAATCGAGCGTGGAGATCGGGCGCCACCTGCTGGCCGGATTGCTGGACAAGGTGCCCGATTGCGATGGCGTGTTTTGCAACAATGATGATGTTGCCGTCGGGATCGGGCTGGAATGCCAGCGGCGCAATCTGTCAGTGCCAAAGGATTTCGGCATTTGCGGCTTCAACGATCTGGGCACCACATCGCAGATGAACCCCGCGATAACGTCGGTCTATACACCAAGGGTGGAGATCGGGGAGCGCGCGGCGCAATACATCCTTGATCGCGCGGCAGGCGGCCCCCAGCCGGATATCCGCAACATCGACCTTGGCTTTACGCTCAAAAAGCGCGCATCGACCTTGCGGTCAGAAGCGATCTAACCGGGGTTTTGTGCTTAAAAGCTGCCGTTCACCACCCCGTCGCCTGCACGCCCTCCGTTTTCGCGACCAACGCAACATGCCTTCAAAAGCCTTCGCCTGTTCTTCAATCAAACAGGCAATCGGTTATGATTTAGGGAAATTGGTGGAGCCTAGGGGGATCGAACCCCTGACCTCTTGCATGCCATGCAAGCGCTCTCCCAGCTGAGCTAAGGCCCCGGTGCACAGATCATCGTGCGGTGCGAGCGGGGTGATACTTTCCCCGCTCGACAGGATCAAGTCAAAAGTCAGTCGTCGTCGTCTTTGGCGACATCTGCGATGTCATCAAGGCTGACATCATCATCGTCGTCATCGACGAGCACGTCATCATCCGCCAGATCGACATCATCATCGTCAAGCACGTCGTCGTCATCCACCTGATTGGCGGCTTCCACCTTGGCCGCGGCTTTTGCCTTGGCGTCTTGGGTCGCTTTGCTCTTGGACAATGAGAAGGCCGCAAGCTCCGCTTCCGCGCCGCAATTGGGGCAGATGCACGGATCATTATTCAGATCGTAAAAGCGGGACGCGCAGCTTAGACAAGTGCGCTTAACACCCCATTCCTGCTCGGGCATGGTCAACCTCAATGCATTGGTCATCTCAAGATGGTGCGACGTGCCACAGCCTTGCGTGGTTGTCAAAGGCTTTGGCCCGATTCGACGGGCTTTTGCCGCACCCATGGCTGGCACCTTGTCGGGCGTGTTCGGATACCGCCGCGTGTTCATCCAAAACAAAGACTTTTGTCATATTTCTGTAATTTTGTTGCGCAGCGGTATGAATGGCGGTTAATTTCGCACCTGCACACTGTAGTATGCCGATTGCGGCTGCCCTAGGCGCGACACGTTAGGTAAGGATGACCCATGCTCTATCACGCTTATGAAGCTTCTCATGCGGCTGTTGGCCCAATGCGACAGGCTGCCCGGATGGGTCAGGAAATGGTGCAAAGCCCATTCAACCCCTTCGCACAAACCTATGGGGCAAAGGCGACAGCGGCAGCGTTTGAGATGTTCATCAACGCAACGCGCCGCTACGCCAAGCCCGAATTCGGCATCGAAGAGACCGAAGTCGCCGGAGAGGTCGTGCCGGTGGTGGAGCAGAAAGTCTGGTCCAAACCGTTCTGCGATATGATTCGTTTCAAGCGGGACGCCCCCCATGCTGCGGCGCGCAACGACCCCAAGGTTTTGATTATCGCGCCCATGTCCGGCCATTACGCGACCCTGCTGCGCGGCACCGTCGAAAAAATGCTGCCGGAACATGACGTCTACATCACCGATTGGATTGATGCCCGCGACGTGCCGCTGTCGGACGGGAAATTCGACCTTGATGATTATGTCGATTACCTTATCGAGATGTGCCAATACCTCGCCAAGGATGGCGAGCGTCCTGCCGTTATGGCCGTCTGCCAGCCGGGCGTGCCGATGATGGTCGCAGCCTCCCTCATGGCAGAGGACAAGGATCCGGCGCGGCCCTCCTCCGTTACGCTGATGGGCTCCCCGATTGATACCGCGCGCAATCCCAAGCAGCCGAATGAGCTGGCCACCGGGCGGCCCCTGTCATGGTTTGAAAACAACGTGGTCGTGACCGTGCCCTTCCCGAACAAGGGCTTCTTGCGCCGGGTCTATCCGGGCTTTTTGCAATTGTCGGGCTTCATGTCGATGAACATGGACCGGCATGTGGACGCGCATCTGCGCCAGTTCCGCGATCTGATCAAGGGCGACGGGGACAGCGCCGCCGCGCACCGGTCCTTCTATGACGAGTATATGGCGGTGATGGACCTGACGGCGGATTTCTATCTGCAAACCATCGAGCGTGTGTTCCAAAAACGCCTGCTCGCGGTCGGTGAGTACGTCTATCGCGACCGTAAGGTGGACCCGGGCGCGATCACCGATATCGCGCTTCTCACCATTGAAGGGGAGAAGGACGACATCACCGGGCTGGGGCAGACCGAAGCCGCGCTTGACCTCGCCGTGAACCTCCCGGATGAGAAAAAGCAGCACTATATTCAGGCCAAGGTTGGCCATTACGGGGTGTTCAACGGCTCCCGCTGGCGGCAGGAGATCCAGCCGCGCGTGCGCGACTTTATCCGGGCCAAACGTATGATGGTGCGCGGCTGACCGACCCTGCCACGATCGAGATTGGCAGCCCCCCCATATCGGTGGTGCTGCGCCGCTCCACCCGTGCCAAGCGGCTGACCCTGCGCGTGCCAGCCACTGGTGGCGATCCGGTGCTGACTTTGCCGCAGAGCGCGCGCCTGTCGCTTGCGCGCGCTTTCCTGACGGATCGGGAGCCATGGTTGCGCAGGGCCGTGGCCCGGGTGCCCGACACACAGCCAGTGACCCTTGGCGCGACCCTTCCCATCGAGGGGGAAATGCGCACGGTCCATATCGGCCCCGGCCCGATCCGCGTGGATGGTGACCTGCTGATCCTGCCCGGCCCCGCGGCCCGGGTTGGTGGGCAAACGCTCGGATTTCTCAAAACGCTGGCACGGACCCGCGCGATTGAGGCGCTGGACCACCATTCCGGCGTGCTCGGGCGGCGGTTCGGGCGGCTCACTTTGCGCGATACCGGCTCACGCTGGGGATCGTGCACGTCTGAGGGCAACATCATGCTGTCATGGCGACTGGTGATGGCCCCGCCCGAAGTGCTGGATTACGTCGCCGCGCATGAGGTGGCCCATCTGGAGCATATGGACCATTCGCCCGCGTTCTGGCGCGTGGTCAAACAGCTTTATCCCGGTCATGAAAGCCCGCAGCATTGGCTGCGCACCCATGGCGCGGAGCTTCACCGCTACCAGTTCTGAGAGCGGGCACGCCGCCAGATTTGATGCCTCCGGCGGGGATATTTTTGTGAAAGCGAAAAGCTAGGACAGGCGGCGGGCCGCCGTCATCGGGCCATCCCCCTGCGCCGCGATCCGGTCGCGGGCAAGGGTCAGGCGCTCCTGCCGGACGGCCATGTGAAACGCATTGGCGTGCAGCATGATTTCCGCATCCAGCATGATCCCGACATGCCCTTTCCAGAACATCAGATCACCCCGCTGAAACGGGCCATCAAGCGGCAGCGCCGCGCCGAGCGCCTGTTGCATGTCGCTGTCGCGCGGGCAGTCATGGCCCGCGCCCATCCGCGCGAGTTGCACCAGCGCCGAACAATCAAGGCCCAAGACGGACCGTCCGCCCCAGAGGTAAGGCGCGTCGGTGAACCGCTCCGCCAAGGTGACCCAATCGCCCCTGTCGGGCGCATCGCTCAGGTGGCGACCGGGCAGCCATCCACCCTCTGCCAGTTCCAGCCAGCGGCCCGATTGGCCGATCACCTCGACCTGCGCCAGATAGGGCAGCGCATCGACCGGGCGGCCCTTCATCTCCGGCTCGGCGTAGAGGAGCGCGAGGGGTTGGGTGACGTGATGGGTCGGCGTCGCCGGTGGCTCCAGCCCCGCATGGGGCACCCAGCCGACATAGCCGTCGCGCCCCGACTGGCCCCAAGCAAGGCCAGTATTGTCATCCACGTCATAGACCGTGAACACCTCCCCAAACAGGAGCTGCGTGTCGAGCGGCGCCTCCGGGTCCGGCTTCATGGTGAGCGGCAGCAGTGGCAGCGCCACGCGCATCGCCCGCCCCTCAACGAAGCGGTCGGAGTTGACCGTGCCGGAAAGGTGTGCGGCCGCGATATCCGGGCGCGCGGGCGTCAGACGGGGATCATGTTTCATGCCAGCGCCCCTCCTCGATCACGGCGAGCATGGCGCGGATGCCCTGCGCGGCACCACCCTTAGCCCGTCCGGGTTTGGCCACCGGCGTCCAGCCATAGAGGTCGAAATGGGCAAAGCTCCGGGCGTTTTCGACAAAGCGGCGCAGGAACAGCGCGGCGGTGATCGCCCCTGCCATGCCGCCCGCGGGCGCATTGTCGAGGTCCGCGATCCCCGGCTCGATCATCGGCTCATACGGGTCCCAGAAGGGCAGCCGCCACAGGGGATCGGCCTGCGCCGTGGCCGCCTGTGCCAAATCCTGCGCCAGCCCCTCCTGATCGGTGAAGAAGGGCGGCACATCAGGGCCTAGCGCCACGCGCGCCGCCCCCGTCAGCGTGGCCATGCACAGCATCAGATCGGGCGTTTCTTCATCGGCGAGCGCCAGCGCATCGGCCAACACCAGCCGCCCTTCGGCATCGGTGTTGTTGATCTCCACCGTCAGGCCCTTGCGGCTTTGCAAGATGTCGCCGGGGCGGAACGCGCCTGCGCCGATGGCGTTCTCCACCGCCGGGATCAGCAGCCGCAGCCGCACCGGCAGACCCAGCGCCATGATCATATGTGCAAGGCCCAGCGCATTGGCCGCACCGCCCATATCCTTCTTCATCAGGCCCATCGACGCACCCGGTTTGAGGTTCAGCCCGCCTGTGTCAAAGCAGACGCCTTTGCCCACCAGCGTCACCTTGGGGGCGGTCGCATCGCCCCAAGTCAGGTCCAGCAGGCGCGGCGCTTCGGCAGCAGCGCGCCCGACCGTGTGGATCATCGGAAAGTGCTGGGACAGAAGGTCATCGCCCCGGATCACCCGCAGGGCGGCACCGTGCCGCTCGGCAAGGTCGGCCACGGCTTGTTCCAACCCGGCCGGGCCGAGGTCATTGGCGGGTGTGTTGATCAGATCCTGGGTCAGCGTAATGCCATCCACCATCGCCGTGATCCGTGCGGCATCCACGCCCTTGGGGCAATGGAGCAGGGCAGCGTTTGCCGGGCGCCCGGCGTAGCGGGTGAAGCTATACCCGGCAAGGCACCAGCCGGTGACCTCTTGCAGCGTATCGAAATCCTCTGGTGTCTCCGCGATGCGGTAGCTGGCTTCCGGTAAGTGGGCCCGATGCGCGGCGAGGGGGAAGCGGCCCCGCGCGCGGCGCTTGGCCTCCCCCCACCCGATCAGCACGGCCCGCAACCGCCCACCATCCTGCAAAAGCGCCCTGTCACCGAGCGCGCCGGTGAATTTCTGCAAATCCGCCATGCCGCGGTCTTCGGCGCTGGCGTCCTCCTGCCAGCGGTCAAATCCGGCAGGGTCCAGTATGATCAATGGGATTGCGTCCGCCACGGACCCTGTCGCGAAAACCGATGTCATCAGCCTGCCTCCTTCGTCGGGTTCTGTCCGATCTGGCGCGCAGGCTATCGCGGTTAAGCGTGGATGTCAGGCCCCTGATCCGCAATGGACACAAGCGCAAACAGGGATTCTTCCCCCAGCCGGACAAGCCGTGCCGTAACGGCCCCTGTTGCCGCCGCATCGGCCCGGTCCGCAACGCGGCTGAGATCCCGCGCGACCATCGCAAGCCGCATCAGGCCAACCTCCGCACTCAGTTCACCCAAGCCCAGCGCGTATCGTTTCACCTGCCCCCAGTCCCCGGAATGGCAGGCATGTTCCGTCACCGACAGGTCGCGGGTCAGCACAAAGATCACCCGATCCAGTGTTTCAGAGAATTCCAGCGGCGCCATGCTGCGTTGCAGCCCAAGCACCGTATCCATATCAACCAGCTCTGCATCCTGTGCAGGAAGCCGGATTACCCCACCCATGGTCCCAACTTTCGCTCATTTCACCCACGCTCGGTTATCGGGCGCAGGTCTTAACAAGTCCTTTCAGACATCGCGCAGACTTGCGCGAAGGTTAATGCTGGGTTACCGAAATAAGGTCGCAGAAAGGAACCAAACTTCATGCACCGCATTCGCCCTCTGCCCGGATATCTGTCAAAGCGCCTGAATGGCTGGCGCGCGACGGACTTCAACGACAACCGCGCGTGGTATGCCTCGCTGGCGGAGCGAGGGCAGCATCCGCGGGCCATGGTGGTGTCCTGTTGCGATAGCCGGGTGGACCCGATGGCGATGTTCGGCGCGGAGCCGGGGGATTTCTTTCTGGTGCGCAACGTGGCCAATCTGATCCCGCCCTATGCGCCGGATCATGACCATCACGGCACGTCCGCCGCAATCGAATACGCGGTCAAGGCGCTGGGCGTGGCGCATATCGTGGTGATGGGGCATTCCGGCTGCGGCGGGGTTGAGGCGTGCTTTGACATGTGTTCAGGCGCGGCCCCGGAACTGATGGAAGAGAAAAGCTTTATCGGGCGCTGGATGGATATCCTCGCCCCCGGTTTCGAGGTTGTGAAGGACATGAAAGAGGGCCGCCCGGCGCAGCTTACCGCGCTGGAGCATCAGGGCGTTCTTGTATCCGTCGATAACCTTCTGACGTTCCCCTTCGTGCAGGACGCGATCAACGAAAAGCGGCTGTCGGTCCATGGCATCTGGGTGAATATCGCATCAGGCGAAATGCACGAATACCACGGGGACACGCGCACTTTCGATCCGGTCTAACGGTACGCGGCCCCGTCAAACCGGTGCAGCATCAGGCCCGCACGGGTCCATAATCCCAGATCGCGGTATCCATTGGCGGAGGTGGCAAGCACCTCCATATCCGTGCCCTGTGCTTCCA
Organism: Rubricella aquisinus; assembly: GCF_014199445.1. Taxonomy (GTDB): domain Bacteria; phylum Pseudomonadota; class Alphaproteobacteria; order Rhodobacterales; family Rhodobacteraceae; genus Rubricella; species Rubricella aquisinus. Next base: position 256,589 of record NZ_JACIJS010000001.1, read on the forward strand.
TTAGCAATGCGGGTGACGGGCCCGACGCGTCATAGACCCAGTGATCACAGCCATCCCGCCCGCATCCGGCCTGTGAGATGGAGCGCAGGATCACCTCCGCCACGCCATCCTCGTTCAAATCCGCCAGACCGACCTCCAAAGTCGTGCGATCCACGATCGTCTTTGCGGCGTGATAGGCGGCGACATCCGATGCCTCCCCGCCCCAGGCAACAGACAGATAGCCGAAATCATCCGGGGTGCCGTAACCGGCAAGATCTTCCTCGGCCTCACCATAGATCAGCCCCTCAAGGGAGGCGCGCCACGCGACTCCATCGAATTTCTGCACGATCAGCGCGCCATCGTTTTGCGTGGTCACAAGATCGGGCCGCCCCATGCTGGAGGAGATTGCAATCTGGACACTGCCCGCCCCTTCCATCACCGGCAGCCAGCCGTCTTCGGTCGCCTCCAGAACCCAGTTGAGGCAGTCGCCAGTCGCGGCGTCACATTGGTCTGGCCCGGTGCCGAACACGATCAATTCCGGCTGATCGTCAAAGCTGAGATCGCATTGGGCCACGCGCAAATCCTCTGGCGCGGTGATGCCCCCCAACACAGCGAACACGCCGCCGCGTTGCGCTTCATCAAGGGTGCTCAGATCGCCATCAGGCAAAACCGTGCCATCGGGCAAAAGGGAGGCAGGCCCACAGGCCATGCTAACCATCAGAATAGGGAGAAGTGCGGCGCGGATCATACAGGGTGCTCCTTTGATTGCGGTCAGTCTTTCAGGCCGCGAATCGAAGGGCAAGCGGCGTTATCGCGGCAGGCGCACCCCAATGGCAATTGCGTTCGAGCCGCCATCAGGGCCAACCAGCCCGAACCCGTTGGACCGGTGATGCAGGCGCAGCACGGGCTGCGGGCCATTCTCTGGCCCGGCAAAGGCCAGTTCCGCCACCCAATAGATCAGGGCGCGCTGCGCGTTGCCGTTGCGATCCCGCTCGAAATCCGGCTCCTCGCTCGCATAGCTTGCGCCGATGCCCCACGCCACACTGTCCACGACCCCGTCAAACTGATAGCGCCCGATCAGCGGGACATTGACCTCCCAATGCTCCTGCCGCCCGAAATGACGCACGACCTGCCCCTCCACCTCGAAATCGAGGCCCCAGCGGCTGGCAACGGGATAAGACCGCGCAATACCGATGAAGCCCGGCTCATCGGGATTCAGCTCCCACGGGGTAAAGGCATCCTGAAAATCATTCTCGACCATGACACCGCCGAACACGGTGGTGTTCGCAGATGCAGGAAGGGCCATGGCCAGAAGGAGAATGAGCACGCGCATGCCCACATATAAGGGATGCGGATTGATAGATTTCACCCTGTTCAGGCGAAAGGAATTACCCAACCCAACGCGGTTGCTAGCTCTTACACGGTGAGCAATGACAATCCGCTGGCGCACGGTGCGACTGGCAACGTCTCATATATGAACATAAGACGTTGCCGGGTCTTTAGTTCACGGTGTCAACGGGCTCTAGGTTGATCAAATCACCATCTTCCGTGGAGCTTGTGATGTAAGCACGTCCATCGGGATAAACCGTGATACCTGCCACGCGATTATTCTCGGGCACGAAATTATGTGCTGTGATGGCGACCGTTCGCCCATCCGGCAGGTCGCAGGAGGATGGCGCTGTTCGGTCCGCTTGCGGAAAATCGATTGCACCCGGTATCGTTGCCATTTCAAGCGTACCTGCTGATGTTTCAACGCGGCAGACGGATCCTTCGGGGAAATTGAAAAGCATGCTAATCTTGGGCGTTGTCAGCCCCGGTGTTTCGACTTTTGGAAAAGGCGCTGCACAGGCAGTCAATACAATAACAGCGGCGATTGAAGTGATTGATTTCATTTTATCCTCAGGTACACATATTTAGTGAGCTTTCGCGCGCCTATTATTATCGATCATAAAAAGTATTATCAATATAATAAATATGTATTGTGCGAAATTCTAACACAAATACAGCAACCAAAAGACTTTGCGCTACGCGCGTTGGTGCTGAAACGCCCCACTGGAGCGTTTCCGGGACGCACCCCTCCCGGCGCTACGCGCGTTCGGTGCTGAAACGCCCCGCCGGGGCGTTTCCGGGACGCACCCCTTCCGGCGCTACGCGCGTTCGGTGCTGAAACGCCCCACTGGGGCGTTTCCGGGACGCACCCCTTCCGGCGCTACGCGCGTTCGGTGCTGAAACGCCCCACTGGGGCGTTTCCGGGACGCACCCCTTCCGGCGCTCC
>NZ_JACIJS010000001.1:258939-602099 GCF_014199445.1 Rubricella aquisinus
TACGCGCGTTCGGTGCTGAAACGCCCCACTGGGGCGTTTCCGGGACGCACCTCACCCCTTCTTGAGGACTTTGCGGCCTAGGAGTTCTGCGATCTGCACGGTGTTGAGCGCCGCCCCTTTACGCAGGTTGTCGCTCACGCACCACAGGTTCAGCCCGTTCTCGATGGTCGAGTCCTGTCGGATGCGGCTGATGAAGGTCGCGTAATCGCCCACGCATTCCACCGGCGTGGTATAACCGCCCGGCTCGCGCTTATCGACGACGAGGATACCCGGTGCCTCGCGCAGGATTTCGCGGGCTTCATCCTCATCAAGGAAATCTTCGAACTCGATATTGATCGATTCCGAATGGCCGACAAAGACCGGCACGCGCACGCAGGTCGCCGTGACCTTGATCATGGGATCGACGATCTTTTTCGTCTCCACGACCATTTTCCATTCTTCCTTGGTCGAGCCATCCTCAAGGAACACGTCGATATGCGGGATCACGTTGAACGCGATCTGCTTGGGGTACACGGACGGGGCCACTTCCTGCCCCGGCACATACATGCCCTTGGTCTGGTTCCACAACTCGTCCATCGCCTCCTTGCCGGAGCCGGAGACGGATTGATAGGTGCTGACCACGACCCGCTTGATCCGGGCACGGTCATGCAGCGGCTTCAGGGCCACGACCATCTGCGCGGTCGAACAATTCGGGTTCGCGATGATGTTGCGGTTCTTGTAGTCGTAGATCGCGTCGGGGTTCACCTCCGGCACGATGAGCGGGATGTCATGCTCGTAGCGATAGAGCGACGAGTTATCAATCACCACACAACCGGCCTTTGCGGCAATCGGCGCGTATTTCTTCGTCGCATCAGACCCGATGGCAAACAGCGCCATGTCCCAGCCTGAAAAATCGAAAGTATCCAGATCAAGGGTGGTCAGGGTTTTATCGCCAAAGCTGACTTCGGTGCCCAGCGACCGGCGGCTGGCCAGTGCGGCAATCTCTTTGACCGGAAACTCACGTTCGGCCAAGATGTTCAGCATCTCGCGGCCCACGTTGCCCGTGGCGCCGACGACGGCAATACGATAACCCATCTCCTATTTCTCCTGATTGGGGGTTTAGCCGGGCGGCTATAGCGCATTGCGGGTCTAAGGGAAATGCGCAATCGCGCGCAGGCGCGCTGGATTGTTTCGATTTGCGCACGAGACAGTCGCAAACTTGTGACGCGCATTTCATTCAGAAACAGGTATTCTGATTTCACAACCAAGACTGGGAGATTCGAAATGATCCGTCATCGTATCAGCGTGACCAAACTTATCGGCGATTTCCTGTTCAGCGGCTGTGACTGTGCAGAGCAGAAATTCCGTTTGGCCTGCCTCGCATCGCGTCCTTGCTGAAACACGCCCTGACGATTGCGGCCTTGCTGATCTGCGGGGCTGCGGTGGCCGGCCAGCCGAGAGTGATTGACGTCACCCTTACGCCAACCGGTTCCACTTGGCGGGCAGAAGTGACCGTCGCCCATGCCGACACCGGCTGGGACCATTACGCGGATGGCTGGGACATTCGCCTGCCGGACAACACGGTCTTGGGTCACCGCGTCCTTCATCACCCGCATGTCACCGAGCAGCCCTTCACCCGCAGCCTGTCGGGGATCACCCTTCCTGATGATGCAACCACCGTGCTGGTGCGCGCCCATGACAGCGTGCATGGCTGGGGGCCGGATTTTGTGGTGACGCTTCCCTGACGATCAGGCCGGGACGCTCTGCGCTGGGGGTGCCATGACGCCCCGCGCAATGTCCTCCAGCGTCGCCTGAAACTCATGCTTTCGCAGGACGGGACGGCAGGCAATCCATTGCCCATGGGCAACCGGCACCGCACCCGGATCAATGCCGGGAAAGATCTGTCGGACCTCCTCCCACATTTCGCGGTTGAGCGCATCGCAGGTCTGTCGTGCCATCAGCAGGCTTTCGGCCAGTTGCCCATTGGCAAACACAAGCTGATGGGCGTCAAAAAGGATATGGTAATAGGTGATCCCATCCTCGGGGCAGAATGTCTCCACCCCGTCCAGATCGGTGAGCCAGATCGCGGGCACGAACATCTCCGACGCGCCGAACCGGATATCCAACTCAGGGGAAGAAATCAGGATGCGGTGCTGTTGCGACACCACAAGGTCCGTGCGCGGATACCCCGGCCCGAGCGCGTCTTTCTTGATCCGCACCGGCCAAAGTTTGGGCGCTTGCTGCAAATCCTCCGCCGACCAATGCTGCTGACCGACCCAGCGAATGGGTGTCGGGCTGCGGTCGGGGTGCACGCAATGGGTGCCCGCTTTTAGACTCTCGATCGGGACCGCGCCCCATGGCGTGAGAATCCGCGTGCCCGGCCCGAAACAGATGTTGGAATAGGGCGGTGCCTGTGTGTTTGGCCCGGTTAAATCAGCACGGCCATTTGGAAAGGCCGCCACCTCTGCCTGTGTCGGTTCCAATTCCGGCCAAAACGCAATCGAGTTAGCCCCGCCGGGCAGTCCCGCAATTTGGAGGATGACGACCGTTTCACCCTCAAAGGTTTCCCCTGGGGCCATCGTATCAACGCGCAGAACCTCAAAGGTTCGCCATTGGCCGTTGATGAAGATTTCGGTATCGGGGTCTGTGAGTGTTCCGGCGGTGTTATAGTCCAACACGATATCGCCGGTCAGTGGTCCAGCGCCGTCAGGGTCAGACGAACGAAACTGAATCGTAAAGTTGGCCGATTTACCGTTAAAATTGGTATCGCCGTTATTATACGTCGTCGTCGTCGAGAAGAATGTCTTGGATTCAACTACCATTGCCACGCCCCCACGTTGGCAAAACTCACGCTCGGCACAACCAAAGATTGCGCCTCAGCCTATTTGTCTAAAATGCGTATCAAATATGGCCCAATTAAGGCATCTGAATATCAGAAACCCTAAGCGACAATGGCTTGACGCTGCGTCCCCAGCCCTTCGATTCCTAATGTCACCACATCGCCAGCGCGCAGGTATTGCTGTGGGGACATGCCCATGCCCACGCCCGGTGGTGTTCCGGTTGCGATCACATCGCCCGGATGAAGCGTCATGAACTGGCTGAGATAATGGATCAGATGGGCCACGCCAAACACCATCGTGGCTGTGGAGCCGCGCTGCATGGCCTGACCATTCACATCCAGCCACATAGACAAATTCTGCGGATCGGCCACTTCATCCGGTGTCACAAGCCACGGCCCTAATGGCGCGAAACTGTCACAGGACTTGCCCTTGGTCCACTGCCCGCCACGCTCCATCTGAAACGCGCGTTCGGAGATGTCGTTCACGATGCAATAGCCCGCGACATGGGACAAAGCATCCGCCTCCTCCACATACTGCGCGCGCGTGCCGATCACGACGCCAAGCTCGACCTCCCAATCGGTCTTTTGCGATCCGCGTGGCAGGATCGTCGGATCATTCGGCCCGCAGATCGCGGAGGTTGCCTTCATGAACACGATCGGCTCCTCCGGGACGGCCATGCCGGATTCCGCTGCATGGTCGGAATAGTTGAGGCCGATGCAAATCAACTTTCCCACCTGCCCGACGCATGGGCCGATGCGCGCACCGTCCGGCACCACCGGCAGGGCGGCAATCGCTTCTGGCCCCAGCGCGGGCAAATCGGACAGCGCCGCGCCAGAGACGTCAGACAAAAGGGTGGAGGCCTCCCGCAGCGTGCCATCTGCCGCCAGAACCGCCGGGCGCTCCTGCCCCGCCTCACCAATCCGCAAGAATTTCATCGACTGCCCCCTTCGCGCCTGTTCCTTTTGTCCGCCAGCCTATGCCGGGCAAGGCAATGGTCCAACCCGGCACCAGCTTAATCGCGCAGATTGTGCTGCACCCGGCGGACATGGCGCAACGTATCTGTCAGCATCGCGGTCATCACGCCGAACATCAAAAAGCCGTTCGCCCCGGTCATCCCACCCAAAAGCCGCTGGTCGGTCGGGACCGACACATCCCCCAGCCCAAGCGTGGTATAGGCAACGAGCGCAAAATAGACCGCCTCCTCCAACGTGTCGAAAATGGTCAGTTGCACAAACATCAGCGCCCAAACCCAAACACCAAAGGTCATCATCACCATGGTCGCCGTCACCACGATAAGGATGACAGCGAGGGATTTGAGGGAATGCGGCGGGCGTTTCAGCCATGGCTCCAGCCGCTCCAATGCCCCGTTCAGCAGCCACCAAAGCACCGAGCCACCGACCAGCGAAATCAGCGTGATGATGGTCCCGAGCAAAAGCTGCTGAATCATGGCGCGTCCCTTATCTGTCGTCTCACGCGATATGACCCCGCACAGGCGCGCGGTGCAATGGCGGACAAGGGCGCGCGGTGTCAGGCGTTGATAAGGGGAAATTTGGTCGGAGTGAGAGGATTCGAACCTCCGACCCCCTGCTCCCGAAGCAGGTGCGCTACCAGGCTGCGCTACACTCCGACCGAATGGCGCCGGATTTATCCCCGCAGGCCAGATTTGGCAAGGGGGTCAGTGCCCATTGTCCTCGTCATTCTTACGCCCCAGCCACAGACCGATCCGGGGCAACGTGCCCGTGTCCTGCCGCAAGTGGAACGCGCGCAGGACAGGCCGCGTCAGGGACGCGCCGCCGCGCCCTTCGCGCAGGAGGATATAGACCCCGCTCGCCACAATGATCGCAGCCCCGATGACCACGTTCTGCTCTGGCCGCTCCCCAAAGAGGACAAAGCCGAAGCCCGTCGCCCACAGGATCTGACTGTATTGCATCGGAGCAACCACCACGGCCTCCGCCCGCTTATAGGACTGGATGACGAGGAACGCCGCCAATGACCCAAGAAGCGCGATCAGGGCCACCGCGCCCAGATGCTGCGCGGGCATCGGGACATAGACGAATGGCAAGAGACTGCCCATGACCACGAAATTCGCGACCATGGGATAAAGCATCATAACGACGCTCCGCTCCTCCCCGCCGATCTTGCGCATCACGATGGCCGCGATGGCACTGCCCGTCGCCGCAAGAAGGGCCGCAAGATGCCCCAATCCCAGATCGGATGCCGCCGGATCAAGCACGACAAACACACCAACAAGGCCGATCACCACAGCCGCCCACCGCCGCAGGCGCACCACCTCCCCAAGAAGCGGCACCGATAGAATGGTGATCAGCAAGGGCGTCATGAACAGGATCGCGTAGGTCTGCGCCAAGGGCAGCACTGAAAAGGCATAAAAGGCCGAAATGCCCACCACCACCGCCGCCCCGGTGCGCAGCGCGGTCCACCATGGATGACGCGGGATCAGGTTGCTGTCGGTGCGGTCCTGCAACAGCGCAATCGTGACCAACGGAAAGCCGAATAGCACGCTGAAAAACAGAATCTGGATCGGCGAATAGGTGCCGCCCAGATATTTCACGATCACATCATGGGTGGAGAACAGGCCGAACGCAGCCAGTGCGAACACCGCCCCGCGGCGGTTGGATTGGACAGGAGGGGTCATACGGAAAAGCCACTGAATAAAATCAGTGTCTCAGCCTGCGCCTGTTTTGAGGATCGGGCAAGTCTCTTTCGCGCCCTGTCGCCATGCGCTGACCGGGATGCTGCACCCAACAAAAAGGGGCGCGCCGGGTGGCACGCCCTTTCATAAGCGGTGGCGCGGATCAGAGCGACGCGTCGAGCGCGCCGAGGATCGCCGTCCCCATCTCAGCGGTGGAGATGGGCGTGCCGCCTTCAGGGCCAAGCAGGTCCGCAGTGCGCGCACCCGCGGCAAGCGTCGCGTCCACGGCCTTCTCCAGCCGGTCGGCCTCATCTACTTGACCAAAGGAGTAGCGCAGCGCCATGGCAAAGCTGAGGATGCAGGCGATCGGGTTCGCCTTGCCCTGGCCTGCGATATCCGGGGCGGAGCCGTGGACCGGCTCGTAAAGTGCTTTCGGGCGGCCATTCGCCATCGGCAGACCCAGCGACGCGGAGGGCAACATGCCAAGGCTCCCGGTCAGCATCGCCGCCGCGTCCGACAACAGATCGCCAAAGAGGTTATCGGTGACGATCACGTCAAACTGCTTGGGCCAGCGGCAAAGCTGCATCGCGCCCGCATCTGCGTACATATGGCTCAGTTCGACGTCGCTGTATTCTTTCTCGTGGATTTCGGTGACCACATCGCGCCACAGAATGCCCGATTCCATCACGTTGGCCTTCTCCATCGAGCAGACCTTGTTGCCGCGCTTGCGCGCCAACTCGAATGCGGAGCGGGCGACGCGCGCGATCTCGCTTTCGGTGTAGCGCTGGGTGTTGATGCCGACGCGCTCGTTCCCTTCCATGTGGATGCCGCGCGGCTCCCCGAAATAGACGCCGGAGGTCAGTTCGCGCACGATCATGATATCAAGGCCGGCAACCACGTCGCGCTTCAGCGAAGAGAAATCCGCCAGCGCATCGAAACACTGCGCCGGGCGCAGGTTGGAGAAGAGGTCCATCTCCTTGCGCAGGCGCAACAGACCCCGCTCCGGCTTGACCGAGAAGTCGAGCACATCGTATTTCGGCCCACCCACAGCACCCAACAGGACGGCGTCCACCTCTTGCGCGCGCGCCATGGTTTCATCCGTCAGCGGCGTGCCGTGCGCGTCATAGGATGCGCCACCGACAAGACCCTCTTCCACGTCGAACACGATCCCACGCTTTTCCCCGTACCAGTCGATGATCCGGCGCACTTCCGCCATCACTTCGGGGCCAATACCGTCACCGGGCAGGATCAACAGGGAAGGGTTCGCCATGGGATATCTCCTCAAAATGTGTTGGTTTGGGAGTAAACCCGTGGCGCAGGGTGGTCAAGCGCGGGTCAACGGGCGCAGGCCCTCCGCCAACAGCGAATAGACCCGGCGCATACGCGGCACCCGCTGCATCGCCTCTGCCGCTGTGAGCCAAATATCGATCGGCTGGACGGGAATATCGGGCATCACCTCGCAGAGGTCTGGATCGTTCTCTCCGATCATGCGGAACATCGCGCCAATGCCACATCCCGCCCGGATCAGCGCGACAATCGCCGCCTGATCGTCGCTGCGCACCGGAAAATCGGTGCGGGTGACGGACATGCCCAGCTTCTCCATCTCTGTGATCATGCGACGGTCCTGATCGAAGCCGACAAGCCCGATCCGCATCACGTCCTCCAGCGTGCGCGGCATCCCATGCGCGGCAATCAGGTTGCGATGCGCGAAAAGCGCCATGGGAAGCTGTCCGATATGGCGGGTGATGACGGCTTCCTGTCGGGGGCGGTACATGCGCACGGCGATATCCGCCTCCCGATAGAGCAGGTTTTCGCTGGTGTCGGAGGGGGCAAGCTCCAAGGAAATGCCCGGCTCAGCCGTTCGTATCTGTGCCAGAATGGGCGGCAGGACGTATTGAGAGGCCACAACACTGGCCGTGATCCGCACCGTGCCCTGAAGCTGCTGATCCTGCCCGGCGGCGGTCAGCGCGAACTGCTCGGCATGGGCGCGCATCGCTTCCGCGGCCGGCAGGAGCGCCGTGCCATCCTCCGTCAGCGTCAGGCCACGCGGCGCGCGCTGGAATAAGGTGACGCCCAAATTGGCCTCCAACTGCCGGATGTGCCGGCCCAGCGTCGGCTGACTTGCCCGCAATTGCGCTGCCGCCCCTGACAACGACCCGGTGTCTGCAACGGCGAGAAAGGATCGGATCAGCGACCAGTCTTGCATGTCTTATCCATTCATTTTTGAATGCGGTGTCGTCATTATTGGCCAGTTTTATATCAAAAATAAATGGGTAATCCTCTCCTCAGTCCCAATGAAGGAGAGAAAGATGACCAAGACCGTATTGATCCTCGGTGCCACCGGCAGGTTCGGCAAGCACAGCGCGGACGCGTTCCGCACAGCAGGCTGGCGAGTGGAGACCCTGCGGCGTCCGGGCGGCACCTCTGGCACCCGCGCGGGGGATCCGATGGCACCCGATGGCCTGATTGCGGCGGCGCAAGGCGTAGATGTCATCGTGAATGCGCTCAACCCCGCCTATCCTGACTGGAGCCGTGATCTGCCCCGGATCACCCGCTCCGTCATCGCGGCGGCTCAATCATGCGGCGCGCGGGTGATCATTCCGGGCAATATCTATCCCTATGGCACCCGGATGCCGCGCCTTTTGCAGACCACAACACCCCATGTGGCACAGACCAAGAAAGGGCGCTTGCGGATCGAGATGGAAAACGCCTATCGCCGCGCGCATGTCCCGACACTGATCCTGCGGGCAGGGGATTTTATTGACACGGAAGCCAGCGGAAACTGGCTTGAGAGCCACATGCTCAAACCCCTTGGAAAGGGTGCGATCATGTATCCCGGCCCGCTGGACCGCCCCCACGCCTGGGCCTATCTGCCGGATGTTGCGCGGGCGGCTGTTGCACTTATTGAGCAGGGTAGCCTGCCTGATTTCGCGGATATTCCGTTTCAGGGCTACACACTCACGGGGCAAGACCTCCTTGCCGCAATCAGCGAGAGCGCGGGCCAGTCCCTGCGTGTAACCCCCATGCGGTGGGGTGCGGTCAAGCTGGTGTCGCTGTTCTCCCCGCTGATGCGCGAAGTGTTGGAAATGCGCTATCTGTGGGAGGTGCCACACGGGCTTGACCCCGCGCCGCTGACCGCACTTTTGCCCGATTTTGAGTGCACGCCCTTGCAGGTGGCGCTGCGATCCCTGATCGCTCAGCCGGGCCAGTCGATATCGACCCAGACAAGCCGATGATCCGAAGCCTGATCGCGGCCTTCCCCCAGAAGATCGGCCCCCGGCTGTCCCGGCGCGGGCCAAAACACGCCTGAGCCAAGGACAGTCAGGCGCGCATCGGGCAGCACATAATCGACCCGCAGATTGCCCGGGCCCCGGTCGTCATTCCAATCGGCGGTGTCCTGCGCCGGGTCGCCCTGATGCCCTGCATTCGCCCCGACTTGCGCGCGGGCGGCAGCAACCGCGCCATCGCTCATCGGGGTGGGGTCTTGCAAGCGGGGGTGGGAGAGCAGCGCAGAGAGCGCATCCCGCCGGGCATCGCCATCAAACGGGTCGGCGTTCAGATCGCCCAGCAGCAAGACGGGCGCGGTCGGCGCGGGGGTGGTCTGCCCCTGATCGTCGCGAAAGGCTTGGCCAGACAGGTACTGCACCCAGAACATCGTTTCGTCATGGTTGCGCCGCCCGTTGAAATCCTCCGGCCCGTCAAACACCGGCGGCGTGGGATGACTGGCCAAGAGGTGCAGCGGGCGACCCGCGACGCGTACCTCCACATCCCAATGGCTTTTTGAGGAGAGGCGCTGCCCAGCAAAAACGCCCTCCGGCGGGATCGCCCCGGGCAGATCACTCCACAACACCTCCTGAAAGCTCCGAAAACCGCTAATGTCATACCGGCTGAGAATGGCCATGCCGTATTGCCCCGGAAACCGCCCGAACCCTTGCGCGTCCCGTGGGCCAAAGGCGTGCCCATCACCATCAAGGTCTTGCCCCGTCAGCACACCGGTATTGACTGGCGCGGTCAGCACATGGGCGTAGGTGATGCCCTCTGCCCCCATGCGCCCGGTGGTGAGATAGGTTTGCAGCGCGGCCAGCGCGCGGCCCTCCGGGTCATGATCCAATTCGTTGATCAGCAGAATGTCCGGGCGTACCGTCTGGATGATCGCGGCCACACGCGCGAGCCGCTCATCCTGCCCCCGCTCGATCGCGGCGAGCATCAGGCCCGCGCCATTCCGCGTGAGGCTCGCGTTATAGGTGGCAATGCGCAGCGTTTCGGCCTGCGCGGTCACGGGCATCAGGCACATCAGTAATGCCCATGCAAGTTGCCTCAATCCGTGCGCGCCCGATCAATGAGCCACGCGATCTTAAGCATCGCTTGCCCCCGGATGAACAGGACCAGCGGCAGCACCGACCAGATCACGCACCCCCAGATCAGCGACTGGTAGTTTTGCAGCGCGGATGGATCGAACCACCCGCCAGTCCGCGACACGATCACCAGAACCGCATAGGGCAGCGCCAGCCCCACAATCACGTTCAACAGCCCCCCGCGACGCAGCCGCCATGTGATATCCTTGCCCAGCGTGGGGTCAAAGGTCGGCATATTGATCCAGAGGTTGAAGTTCTCCCGCTGACCGGGCCAGCGCATCAGCCACAGAAACAGCGTGAAGAACACCACCGCAACAAGGCTCATCCCATAGGACAGCGCGGTTGCACGGGCAATCAGCGCCTGAAACGCCGCGTCGCCCTCGGACCCGATCAATTCCTGCGCCAACACGACCGGGCTGACCGGAAAGGTCAACAGCGCCACGAACTGATCCGCCATGGCGAGGTATTGCGCGGCAAACGCGTCCAACCCTTCGGTCGCACGGCACAGAAACACGACCGACAGCAAAACGACGGTAAAACTGAAAAAGCGGAACCGGTTATAGGGCGGCGCGAAGCGGAAATCGACAAGCCCGGGATGGCTCGACGCATATTCCACAACGGTAAACACGGCCAGCAGACCGCCAATGATAAGCGATATTTCCTGCCCGGTCCGGGACGCGCCCGGAAGCAGGAAAGACGGCGCGACCATGACCATGAACACCATGATCGCCCGCGATATCGCATTGATTATCTGGCCCAAACCTTCCCCCTCAAGAAGTCGCCAGGGCCAAACTGTCAGCGACGATCAGACCCAGGGAGCCCGCGTTTCATACGCAGCCTCAAACGCATCAATACTGGCTGAGTGTTGCAGAGTGAGGCCGATGTCGTCCAGTCCATTTAGCAGGCAATGCTTACGGAATGGCTCCACATCGAAAGAGATGGTGCCGCCATCTGGGCCTGTGATGGTCTGGTTTTCCAGATCGACTGTCACCACGGCATTCGCGCCACGGGCCGCGTCATCCATCAGCTTGTCCACCTCTTCTTGCGGCAGAACGATCGGCAGGATCCCGTTCTTGAAGCAGTTGTTGAAGAAGATATCGGCAAAGCTGGTGGAGATCACACAGCGGATCCCAAAATCGGCGAGCGCCCATGGCGCGTGCTCTCGGCTGGAGCCGCAGCCGAAATTGTCGCCAGCGACAAGGATCTTGGCATCGCGATAGGCAGGCTGGTTCAACACGAAATCGGGGATTTCATTGCCCTGCCGGTCATAGCGCATCTCGTCAAACAGGTTCACGCCAAGCCCGGAGCGTTTGATCGTCTTGAGGAACTGCTTGGGGATGATCATGTCCGTGTCGATATTCACAAGCGGCATGGGCGCTGCAACGCCGGTCAATGTGGTGAACTTGTCCATGATACCTCTCCAAAGGGCTAGCGTGTCTCAAGCAGGGATAAACCACGCGCACCACCGTGTGACAAGCCCCCGGCCCTTCCCATGATGCGTATTGGGGCATAGACCTGCGGGATGAAGACCGCCTTTTATCGCCAGAATGCCCCTTGGCTCGGGGCGGGTGCCGTTTTGGCGGTCAGCTCGTCCTTTGGGCAGACCTATTTCATCTCCCTCTTTGCCGGGGACATTCGCGGCGCGTTCGGACTGTCGGATGGGCAATGGGGTGGGCTCTACACGATTGCGACGCTGGCGTCGGCGGCGCTGCTTGTGCAGGGCGGGCGGCTTGCGGATGTGATGCCGCTGCGCCGGTTGATGTGCTGGATCGTGCTTGGCTTTGCGGTGGCGTGTTTCGCCATGGGGGCTGCGCAATCCGTGCCGGTGCTTCTGGCGGCGCTCTTTGCGATCCGGTTTTGCGGTCAGGGCATGATGACCCATCTGTCGATGACCGCGATGGCGCGCTGGTTTCGCGCCAACCGGGGCCGGGCGGTTGCCGTAGCGATCATGGGCTATCCGGTGGGGGAGGCGGTGCTGCCACCCCTGACGGTGTGGTCCATCACCCTGATCGGATGGCGCGGCACATGGTGGCTCGCCGCCTGCGTCCTCCTCCTAGTTGTGCTCCCAACCCTGTGGCGGCTGATGGGGCAGCCCCGCAGCCCGGAGGGCGAAGGCGACGGGCTAATGGCCGCTGGAATGCTGGCCCGGCATTGGAGCAGGCGGGACATGCTGCGCCATTGGTCCTTCTGGGCCCTGCTGCCGGGGATTCTCGCCACGAATTTCATCGGGACATGCGTTTTCTTCCAGCAGGTTCATGTGGCGCAAACCCAAGGCTGGTCGCTGGCGCGCATGGCGGCGGCCTATCCGCTCTACGCGATGGTGTCCGTCGCGGCGGCGTTTGTCGCCGGGCATCTGGTGGACCGGATCGGTGCGGTGCGGCTTTTGCCGGTCTATCTCCTGCCGATGGCTGTCGCGATGCTGATCTTGCGGCAGGACGGGTCTGAGGCGATCTGGATCGCGACCCTTGCCATCATGGGGCTGACAACGGGCGTCTCCTCTACCCTCTACGGCACGATCTGGCCCACGCTGTATGGCACCAACGCCATCGGCGGGATCAAGGCGGTGATCGCCTCTTGCATGGTGATGGCCACCGCAATCGGTCCGGGCCTGACCGGGCTTGCGATTGATGCGGGCGTCCCGTTCACCGCCCAAGCCCCCGTGCTGGCCCTTTGGTGCGTCCTCGCCAGCATCGCCTTCTGGCCAATCTCCAGACGATTGGCCCGCGCGCTGCCCTAGTGTTTCTTTTTTCCCCAAATACCTCCCGCCGGAGGCTTCCGCACTCTCAGCACGCAAACGGCCAGCCGCGATGGGCTGGCCGCTGCAAAACACCTAGATCGCGGATCAGATCAGTTCGCGCACATCCGTCAACCGACCCGTGATCGCGGCTGCGGCCGCCATCGCCGGGCTCATCAGATGCGTGCGACCCTTATAACCCTGACGCCCCTCGAAATTCCGGTTGGAGGTGGAGGCGCAGCGCTCCCCTTCCGCCAACTGATCGGGGTTCATGCCCAGACACATGGAACAGCCGGCCATCCGCCATTCAAAGCCTGCCTCGATCAGCTTTTGCGCGATGCCTTCTTCCTCGGCCTGCGCGCGGACAAGGCCGGAGCCGGGCACGATCATGGCGCGGATGCCGTCCTTCACATGCCGCCCTTCCATGACCTTCGCCACTTCGCGCAGATCCTCGATCCGGCCATTGGTGCAGGAGCCGATGAACACCGTGTCGATCTCCACATCCGACAGCTTCATCCCCGGCTTGAGGCCCATATAGTCGAGGGAGCGTTGCGCCGCACCGACCTTGCCACCCTCAAAACTGTCTGCCGAGGGTACTTCGGCGGTGATCGGCAACACGTCCTCGGGGCTGGTGCCCCATGTCACAACCGGTGCGATATCTTCGGCGCGCAGGGTGATGACCTTGTCAAAATGCGCGCCCTCATCGGTGTAGAGCGTTTTCCAATAAGCGAGCGCTGCTTCCCATGCGGCGCCTTTCGGCGCGTGGGGGCGGCCCATCACATATTGAAAGGTCTTCTCATCGGGTGCGATCAGGCCTGCGCGTGCGCCGCCCTCGATCGCCATATTGCAGACGGTCATGCGCCCTTCCATGGACAGGGCTTCAATCGCCTCGCCGCAATACTCGATCACATGGCCATTGCCGCCTGCCGTGCCGGTCGCGCCGATCACGCTGAGGGTGATGTCCTTTGCGGTCACGCCAAGCGGCAGCTTGCCCGTGATCTCGACCTTCATGTTTTTCGACTTTTTCTGGATCAGCGTCTGGGTGGCCAGCACATGCTCCACCTCCGACGTGCCGATGCCATGCGCCAGCGCGCCAAAGGCACCATGGGTCGCGGTATGGCTGTCGCCGCACACGATGGTCATACCGGGCTGGGTCCAACCCTGCTCCGGTCCGATGATGTGCACGATGCCCTGACGCACGTCGTCGACGCCATAATACGTGATGCCGAAATCCTTTGCGTTTTTGGCCAGTGTATCGACCTGAATGCGGGACATCTCATCTTCGATGCCCTTTTCGCGGCCCACATCCGTCGGGACGTTATGATCCGGCACCGCGACGGTCTTTTCAGGCGCGCGCACCGTGCGACCGGCCATGCGCAACCCTTCAAAGGCCTGCGGGCTGGTCACTTCATGCACGAGGTGGCGGTCGATATAGAGCAGGCAGGTGCCATCCTCCTGCTCATGGACGACATGCGCGTCCCAGATCTTGTCATAAAGGGTCTTTGCCATGGGGTGTGCCTCCGGCGGCGATTTTTGTGCAATAGGGGTGGGGATGGTCGGTGGCGCTTGCCCCTACCCCGCGGCGGACGCAACGCGTTGCCCATGGAACCTCCAGGGCAGGCGGGCCTGATCGGCAAGGACCGGCTGGGATGCGCGCGCAGCTTTCATAGGGCGAGGTTTAGCCCCCGTGCGCTGCGCGCGCAAGCGTTGGCAACGCTCAGTTCGCGGCGGCGGTGCCCGCCTCTTCAACGGCACGCTTGAGGCACTGGCTGATGGTGCGCCCACCAGCGAGGTCGAACTGCTGATCCGTTGACACCATCCAGCGCATCAGCATGTTCCGCGCGCGGCGGGACTCCTGAAAAGTGGCCTGCGAAATCGCCCCTTCATAGGGCGTATCAAGCCCCAAGAGGCGGTCATAGCCGCCCACGCGGGTGATTGCGTCCATCGCGCAATACCCCACCTGATCGGGGCACAGCTCATTGCAAAGCCGCCCGACGATGCGCAATTCCGGGTCATCCTCCAACTGACGGCGGATCACGTCTGCCGCATTCGGCAAAAGCAACTCATCCATCAATTCGGCAGGCGCACCGCGCATCGCGAGCGTAAAGCGCCGCAAATCCTTGCTCGGGCGCAAATGCGGTGCCAGCACGGGGGCCACGAAACTCACCATCATCAGGCCCGCGCCACGCCCCTCCGCCGGGGATTCGTTGAGCCAGTTCCACGCGTTCGGTGAGGGCGGCGACCCGAAATAGGACCGAATCCAGCGCACGAAATCGAGGCTCTGCAACAGCGGGTCATCGCTGGGCAGGCTCATGATCTCGCTAATGTTGCCCCGATCAAAGATATCAAAGGCCAGCCTTGCGCCCGCCTGACGCTCTCCGTTCTCGTACAGGAACTGCGCGGTATCGATCCCGGCATCCGGCAGGCGCGAGGCGTTGAGTGCTGCCGCCAGCGGATCGCCGTCCCGCTCCCGCACCACGGTCCAACCCCGACCAGACAGGCCCTGCTGCGCACGCAACAGCCGGATACGGTCGCGCCGTTCCAACCCCATGACGAACTCACTATCCGCACCCGGCGGCGTGATCCGATCCATCTGGCCCAGAATGAACTGCGCCTCCATATTTCCCTGATTGGCAAGCTCGGACAGGATCGGCAATGCCTTCGCATCATCATCGTCCAACCACGCCGCAATCCCTTCATCAAGCGATTGCGCATAAATGCCTCCGGTCATGAGTGCCAGCGCAACGCTGGCCCCTCGAAGGTATTTCCAGATGTTCATAGTCGCTCTCCCCGCGCGCTAGAGCCGCAAGCCCCCTGCGACAATCTATGCCCCAACAACGCCCAGTTGAAAACATGCTGATTAACCATGAACGTCACAAATATGAACAAAATGGCGGGTAAGGCGCTGCCCTTGACGTAAAGTGCCGGGGATTCGTGCCGATCCGCGCGGGAATGCGCAACTTTCTATCGCCTTTTCATGCAACCGGGAGGCGTTACCACGCCGCCGGATCAACGCGCAGCCGCCCCGCTGCGCGGGGCCAACTCGGGCCTGCGCCATCAAGCGTTCCGGGAAAGATCACGCGCCGCGCGGGGCCCCAATCGGTCTGTTCGACCGATTCGGACCAATCCGACACCAGATCGCCCAGCGCAGCACCGCTCAGATCGCGCGCGCCTGCCTGTGTCAACACGCCCGCGACACGGGCGAGGGACAGGCGCGCGGACCATGCCTTTCCCGTCGTTTGGCGCCTTCGCAGCGCGCGCAAAACCGCCGCAGCCATGAGATACCCCGTGCCATGGTCAAGCGCCTGCACCGGCAGCGGGCGCGGTCTGTCGCCCGCCGTCAGACGCATTCCTTCACAGGCGATACCGCTGCTCATTTGCACGAGGCTGTCGAACCCGCGCCGCCCGGCCCATGGCCCGGTCCAGCCATAGGCATTGAGCGACACGTCGATCAGGCCCGGCGCGATGGCCTGTCGTGCCTCCGGCCCAAACCCCAGCGCCTCAAGCGCCCCGGCGCGGTAGCCATGCACCAACACGTCCGCCTTAGACAGCAAATGGCGGAACGTGGCGCGGTCCTCCTGCGCCGTGAGGTCAAGACCCGCGCGCCGTTTGCCCAAAGTGACTTCCGGCTCAACCCCCGGCTCACTCCACCAGGCCGGATCAATGCGCAGCACATCCGCCCCGAACCCGGAGAGGAACCGCGTGGCCACAGGCCCGGCCAGCACCCGCGTGAGGTCAAGCACGCGCAACCCTTTGAGCCGGGTGTCGCGCGGTGCCACTCCCGTGGCCTCCCACGCGATCAGCGGCTCAGCGGCAACCGCCTGCCCCTGCGGATGCCGCTGCCATGTGTCGAGGCTGTGCATCGCAGCCGCCGCACCGCCTGCCTCCACGATCGCCCGTTCAAGCGCGTCTTTGGCCCATGTCGCGACGCGCGCAGCCACCTGTTCCCGCTCTGCCGGTGTGCCCAACACGGACAATGCGGCATCCCGATGATGCGGCGCGTTCGTGTGCAGGCGAATCCAACCATCCGCCGCTTCATAATCCCCGGCAATCGCATCCCACGCGGAAGGAAGCTGCCATGCGTCAGGCTTGAGCGTCATGTCGAACCATTTGAGCGCAAGCCGCCGGTCCACGACCGCCCTGCCCGCGCCAGTCAGCGCCGCCACCTCCCCCATCGCGGCACAGATCGTGGACAGGGCAAGGTCGGACACCGCGAAGCAGGCCGGCAATTCCCCTTCGCCCGTCACGGTCAGCCCCTCGAATGCGGGCAAATCGGTGCCCAAGGCGGCTCGGATCTGAGCATCAAAATTCGGGGTCATGGCAGGCTCCTTCGGTTTGGTTGCAGGGAGTGGAGCGCGCGATTGACCGGCTGTAAATCTTGATCAATATAATCAATATGAAATCGGATGATTGGATTGACGGGGCTGCCGCCTGCGCACTGCTTGGTGTGAAGGCGCAGACGCTCTACGCCTATGTCAGTCGCAAGCAAATCCGCGTTCTGGCCGATCCCGCGGATGCGCGGCGCAGCCTTTATGCCCGCACCGATGTGATCGCCCTTCAGCGCAGCAATCGGCGGCCCCGTGCCCGCGCGGCGGTGGCCGAGCAGGCCATTCGCTGGGGTGATCCGGTGCTGAGCACCGCGATATCGGAGTTGCGCAACGGGGTGGTGTGGGTCCGTGGCCGCTCCATCCTATCTTGCGCGCAAGACATGACATTGGAGGAGGTCGCGGCCCATTTATGGCAAGTGGAGAGCGTCACCAGCCCCGCCGTCACACCGCCACAAAGGGCGGCGCGCCCCCTCGCCCGCGCGATGACCTATCTGTCCGGGGAGGTCAGTGACGCGCGCCCCCTTGCCGCCCTTCCCAGTGCCGCAGTGGCGCGCATCGGCGGCACGCTGATGTCTGGCGTCGCGAATGCCCTGCTGGGCCAGGCGGCAGGCGGACCGATCCACGAACGGTTCGCGCAAACGTGGGGTGTGAATGCTCAGGAGGCAGAGGCGTTGCGCCGCGCGCTGGTTCTATTGAGCGATCATGAGTTGAACCCATCGACCTTCGCCGTGCGGGTCGCCGCCTCCACCGGGGCGAGCCTGCCTGCCGCGTTGCTGAGCGGCATGGCCACTCTCAGCGGCCCACGCCATGGCGGGGCGGGGCATCTGGCGCAGCGGGCGATCCGTGCCGAACTGTCCGGCGCGACCGACCGCTTCCTTGCAGAGCATGCAGCGGACCCTCCCTATGCGTTCGGCTTTGGCCATCCGCTTTACCCCGATGGGGATCCGCGAGCGGTGGATTTGCGCGCGGCCCTGCCAGCGGCGCACCCGGCGCATCTGGCGCTGGCTCGTCTGTCGGCGCTGTTGGGCATTCCGGCGAATATTGACGGGGCGCTGGCCGTTTTGGGGCTGACTTTTGATCTGCCGGAGGACGCAGCCTTCATCCTGTTTGCGACCGGGCGGCTTGCCGGATGGATCGCCCATGCACGCGAGCAGGCCCAAAGCGGGGAGATCATCCGCCCCCGCGCCCGCTACGCCGCCCCTTAATCCGGGGACAGGTCCAGCACTCCAGCCCCCAGATTGGGACTGTCGAGCGACAGGATCAGCCCCGTGTCCGATTGCGTCAGGTCCAACACCCCGGCCACCGGATCGGTCAGTGTGAGGCGCGCCGCGTCCGCCACGAACGCCAGCGGCACCGCAGTGCCATCGGCGCGCGTGACCGTCACCGCGCCAACCGCGCCAGACGGGTCATAAGCGATCAGCAGGGGTACCGTCTGCGCCTCTTGCAAGGTTGCACAGCGCAGCGTCAGGGTCAGCCCCTCTGCCCCGGCGTCCTCCCCCCGCAGGCGGCACATCAGGCGAAGCTGATGCCCCGTATCGGGATGGACGAGATGCCCGTTGCCGCTCCATTGTCCCAAAAGGCGCTCTTTCGGCAACGCAGAAGCAGGGCCGCCAGCCAAAAGCCACAGGACCGCACAGATCGCAGCAAACATCCGGGTCATCGTCCCGTCCTCCACCGCAGGAAAGCGGGCAATAGGATCAGATCACCGATCCAAGCGATGCACAGCGCCACGACCATCAGCGCGCCAAAGGTCTGAAGCCCCGGCAGGCCGCTCAAGCCCAACACACTCAGCCCCGCGATGAGCGTAACGGTGGTCAAGGTGATCGGCTCCATCGTTTTGCGCAATCCGCGCCCGATCGCGAGCCTACCCCGCCCCGCGCGGGAGGCCCATAACAGATGCGCCGTGTCATCCACCACGATGCCGGACGCCACGATCATCGCCACGGCGGCAGACACATTCACCCAGCCCACCGACAGGGCCATCGCCACCTGAATTGCAAGAAGCGGCAGGATATTGGGCAAAAGGCTCGCCATGCCCGCCCGACCGGAACGCAGCATCGCGGTCAGGATAAGCGCCTGCGCGAGCACGCCGACCACCAGCACAAGCTGAAGCCGCGCGATCGCGCGGGTGATCGTATCGGCCACCCGCAGCGGATAGCCCAGAAGCGTGATGTCCCCCATGGGCGCAAGCCGCGCACGCAAAGCCGCCGCTTCGGCCCTGATGTCCCGCGCGCTGGCCCCCAGCGCGATGGGATAGGGCAAAGCGATCCGCCCCCCTGACAGGCGCGCATTGCTCAGATCCTCCGTCGCGGCCCCATCGCCCGCGCCATAGAGGAGGCTCAGCGCGCGCTGCTCCGCCGCCGCATCGGCTGCGGGGATAATCGCAAAGAGGGGTGCCATCGACAGGCCCGCCGCGATCCCGTCCTCTACCGCGTCGGCAACCGCTCCGGCGGGCAGGTTTTCCTCAAAGGTGAAATCGGCCGGAACCGACAGCGCCACGCCCATCCCAAGGGCGGCCAGCCCAAGTGCCGCGGGCCGCAACAAGGCACCCTGCCGCGCCATCCGGCGCTGAAACCGGTGAAGGGCGGCGATCATCCGGCGGCGCGGGCCAGTGGGGCCTTTCCTTGGCCCGCGCGCTGGCACACAGATCGGGCCAATGATGACAACCGCCAGCCAAAGCGTGACCATCCCGACACCGCCGCAAATCGCCAGCCGCTCCATCGCAACGCTGCCCTCCAGCGCGAGGGAGGCAAAGGCCAGTGCCGTGGTTCCCGTGGTCACTGTGATTGCGGGCAGCACCGCGCGCAGCGCCCGCCGCCCATCCTCTGCGGTGTCCGCCGCGCGGCGCAGATGCAGCATATCCGCCAGCCCCAGCGTCAAAAGAATCGTCGGCACCAGCGTGTTGAACACATCAAGCGGCATGCCAAGGGCCGCGATCAGCGCCAGATACCAGACCACCCCGATCCCCGGCGGCAGCATCAGCAGCACCGCAATGCGCAGACTGCCGAACCACAGCACGACAATGCCCGTGCTGACCGCTGCCGTGATCAGTGGCAAAAGGAGGTTATCGCGCGCCAATTGTCGCTCGATCACTTGCTCCGCCGCAACCGGGCCGATAGGGCGCAGGCACAACGCGGCCTCCGCCGGGCAGCGGGTGAATTGGTCCGGCAACGCGTCCAATGCTTGCCTGTCGCCTTGCACGAAAAGGAGGGTACTTTTCAGATCCTCCCCGATTAGGAACGGGCCGAACCGCGTCGCCTCCCGCGCTGCGCGGAGTGCAGGCGCGGCCTCCATCATGCCCTCTGCGGCCAGAACAAGCGGCGCGCGGCCATCCTGCTCAATCGTGAAAGGGGAGATCACCTGCGCGACGCCCGGCGCGAAGCTCAACTCAAACACCAGATCGGACAGGGCAGCGATAAACCCGTCATGCCCTTCCCCCCGCCATGTGGCGAGCAGCGTCACCGTAGGATCCTGCCAGCGGTCAAGCACGCGCGCGGCGTCTGACCCGTCAAGCGGGGCTGCGCGCGCAATAGCGGAGGTCATATCCCCCTCCACCCGGAGGGAGGGCAGCATAATCGCGCTCAGCAGCGTCAGGCACAGGATGGCCGCGATGCGCGCGCCAAGGCGGATCATGGATTGACCGGATCGGACAGGGTTGGACCGTCTGGGATAAGCCCTGCCAATTCCATCCTCGGCCCACTTGCCCGCCGCACCAGATAGCGGCGCAGCATGGGCAACGCGGCAAGCGCTGTCAGCCCATGCGACCGCAGCCCGGGCACCAATGGCGCCTCACTGCCAAACAGGGTGAGGATCGCATTCGTCGTGCGCGCCATGAGCCGCGCATCCCCCCGCCGCGCCCGGTCATAGCGGCGCAGCACGCTCGCGTCTGACAGCGACGTGCCCGCCCGGCGCGCAGCAACCAGAATGCGGGTCAGCGCGGCGACATCCCGCAGCCCATAATTCAGCCCTTGCCCGGTTACCGGATGAAACACATGCGCCGCATCCCCCACAAGCGCCACCCCCGGCGCGATAAACCGGCGCGCACAGGAGGCAGACAGCGGAAATTGCGTCACCGCGCCCACCGGCTCCACGGGGCCAAGGATCGGGGCGAGCATCTCATTGAGGCGGGCGCGAAACGCGTGCTCGGGCAAGGCGCGCAGGGCTGCGGCACTTTCCTTCCGGTCCGCCCACATGATCGACGCGCGATCCGGGCCAAGCGGCAAAACCGAAAGCGGGCCACCCGGCAACAGGCAAGCATAGGCCGTACCATGGCGCCGTGGCGCGCGGTGGCGGACGGTCATCACCAGTGCCGTCTGATCAAACAGCACGCGGTCTTGAGCAATCCCCGCCAAATCCGCCGTTGGCGAGCGCCCGCCATCGCAGCCAATCACGAGCGCGCTGCCCGCAACCGCTCCGTTCGCGAAAGTTGCCCGCATCTGCCCACCGGCCCGTGCGAGTTTGCGCAAGGACAGCCCATGGCAAAGCTGCACGGCCTTTTCCCGCTGGATCCGCTGGGTCAGCACTGCCCGCAAATGCCGTTCTGTCAGGATATGGGCGAGCGGGCCGTCCTTGGGCCGGTCCTGCTGAAAACGAACCGCGACATCGGGGCAGGCGGCCCGTGCGGCGCTTTCTCCCACATGGATATGATGCACCGGCACGGCATGGGGTTTGAGATCGTCCCACACGCCCAGATCGCATAATAACGCCCGAGAGGGGCCCGTGAGGATATAGGCCCGATCACCGCCAGCATGGACCGCATCCGCCGCCGCTTGCTCTGCCAGTGTGACGGACAGGCCCGCGCGCGACAGGGCAAGCCCCATGGCAAGGCCGACCACGCCAGACCCGATAATCGTAACATCGCGGCACCCGAGCGGCAGGTCGGTCGCCGACCCACTACGCCCTGCCCAGCCGATCGCGGCTGGCGCAGTCATGGCCGGGCCGTCCCCAACTCCCTGCACGCATTCGTCCCACATGAGATCATTAACGCGGCGGCATCGGATCGTGTCAACAATCCTGCGCGGTGCTGTAGTGCTGCAAAGCTTGTGTCGCCTCATAGGTGGGGGTGGAGGTGAAATCCGTGTACCACACACCCGGTATCCCGGCAGCATAGAGCATCTCACAGGACCACCCGCCCTCGGCATCCTGATGCTGCAACAGCCACTGCGCCGCACGATGGGCAACAGGGTGGCGGCCCTGCCCTGCGGCGACGAAGGCCCGCAACACGCAGGCGGTGTGAAACGGATTGGACGGTGCAGAGGCATAGTGCCCTTCGATCAGCGACACTGGCGCCTCGCCAAATCCGCCATCCGGCTGCGCGATCCGCTCAAACCACGACAGGGCATCCGCGATCCGTGGATCATCGCTCCGCCCATGCTGCATCAGCGCACCCAGCCCATAGGCCGTGCCGTAGATGTAATGCGTGAACCAGCGGCAAAGCCACCGCCCCTCTGGCCCCGCCGCATCGACAAAGCGCAACGCGCGGCGCGCGGCATCGCCCGCCCGTGGGACAAGGTCGGACAGGCCCTGCACCTCCCCCATTGCCACGCGCTGCAAAAGCCCCGCCGCGCGCGCTGTCAGCACGGGGCAGGCCGTGTCGGACAAGAACCAGCGCCCGCCGCCCAGCCGCCGAACCCAGCCGCGATCGTCCCGGTCCCAACTGGCCCAGCCGCCGTCCCGCCCTTGCATCGACAACAGCCAATCGACGCCATCCCGCAGGGCGCGCAGATCAGGCTCATCCGCGCGCATCAACACACCAAGCGTGAGCACCGTATCGTCCACATCCGGGTGCATCCGCGTGTTGTGCTGAAAGCTCCACCCCCCGACAGCCGGATAGGAAGCGCGCGCCTGATAATCGCCCGGATGATAAATTTGCTGGCTCAAAAGATAGGTCTGCGCATGGGCGATCCGCGCGCGATCCTCCGGCGCGCCATGATCCTGCAAGAGGGTGGTAAAGAGCGCCGTGTCCCAGATCGTGGCATCCGTGAAGGCCTGCCACCGCCCGTCCGCGTGGGCATGTTGCCAGCCTTCCAGCGCGGCAAAACCAGCATTGATTTCAGGGGCAAACCGGACCGGGTCCGCTTCGTGAAGCGCGCGCAGGACAGCCGATGTCAGATGCGTTGACGAAAAGAAGGAGCCATCGGCCTCCTGCCGGGCAAGCAACCATTGCAGTGCCGCCTCAACCCGCCCGCCCCGGCCCCCCAACCGATCCGCCGCGCGCAACGCCCTGCTGAGGGCCGCAGCCCCGCCACCAAAGGCCGCCCGTGCCGCACTCAGCCAAGGGGCGCGCCATTTGGGCACCGGGGGCGCGGGCCGGGGCATCGCGACCGCTTGTATCACCCCCATCGCCACTAGGGCGAGCCGCAACACGCCGAAATCATGGATATTGGGGTGCATCCATCGGGGCACCGATAAGAGGCGCAGCGAGACATGCGGAATTTCGTCCCATCGCAAATCCCCGTGATGCGCGAGATAGCCAAGCCAGAACCCGTCGATCCGGGGGGGCGGCAGGGTCTCCAGCCAGCGGGAGGCCGCCTGACAGGCATGCTGCCCCTCTGTCGTGGTGGCATATTCCAACGCCATGGCGCAGACGGCGGTGACCTCCAACGCCTCCCCGCCACCGATCCACCCCTCCCATGTGCCATCGGGCTTTTGGGTGGCGGCGAGATACCGTTCCAGCGCGCGGGTCTGCCCGGTCGCTGCGCGGCCAAGCTGGGCATGGGTGGCGAGGGTGAATGCCGTGATCCGTGGATCGCTGCGCACGGGTAGAGACCACGCCCCATCACTGCGCTGCCGCGCCCGGACATAGCCTATCGCCCGGGACAGGCCATCGGCGAGGGCAGCTTGACTGGGGGGCATGGTTTGCGGATGCGGCATGAGCGGCGGCTGCTTATTGGTCAGGGCGGATGATCCGCCATTGCCCAACCTTAACAGAGCCGCTCGCGCTGCCTAGCCTATGGGATGCCTCGGCAGAGCATCCGCCGGGGCTGGGCGCTACCCTTGCGAGGGGTCGCTTTCAAATCCGACCGTGGCCGGATCGAGCACATAATGCGCGCCGCAGAACTGGCAATCGGCGGTCACAGTGCCCTCCTCGGTGGTCATGGTGCCGATATCCTTGGCCGAATAGATCGACAGGGACTGGCGGACCTTTTCTTCGCTGCAGGTGCAGCCGAACTCGACCGTCTGCGGGTCATAGACGCGTGGCCCTTCCTCATGGAACAGGCGCAGCAGGAGCCGGTCGGGGGCCACATGCGGGCCGACAAGCTCGGTCAACTCGACCGTTTCAAGGAGCGTGTTCACGCGGGTCCAGTTTTCCTGCACCGTCTCATCCATCAAGTCCTCCGCCCGCATCAGGCCGGTGTCATCCCCGCCATCCTCGGTCTGGGCCACATGCTCTCCTGCGGGCGGCATATGCTGGAGCATGACGCCCCCGCCCCGCCAGCGCGGCGCGTCCTCCCCGGTCATCTGGGATTGGGCGCTGGCAATGGCAAAGCGGGTCGGCAACTGCTCTGACTGCGCGAAATATGCCTCCGCACAGGAGGCAAGCGAGCCACCGGCAAGCGGCGTGATGCCCTGATAGGGTCTCATCCCTTGCCCCTGATCAATGATGATCCCGAAATACCCCTTCCCGAACAGCGAAAACGGCTCGGCATTCAGGTCAAGCGTGTCCTCGTCATATCCGGCATAAGCGCGGATGCGCGCGGGCGCGCCGTCCTTTTCGGGAGCGTAGTAATCCGTCGCGATCAGGCGCACGGCGCCCTCCCCCCGGATCTGGAGCGACAGTTTCCAGCGCAGCTTGATCGTTTGCCCGATGAGCGCGGTCAGCATCGCGGCCTCCGCTACAAGGGCGGCGACAGGCATGGGATAATCATGCTGGGTCAGGATCTGCTCAAGCGTATCGTCCAACCGCGCCACGCGGCCCCGCATGTCGGATTTATCAAGCTGGAAGGGCAGGATGATGTCATCCCACGCCATTGTATCTGCGGATGTCATGGTAAGGCTCCGGAAAACTCGGGTAAGGGCGTCAGATAGTATGCCTGACCCCACTTGAAAACCCCCCGGCGAGGCGGGGGCGGTTTGGCGGGGTGCATCCGCTTGATTCCCGGGCATGGACATGATCCGGTCTGGCGCATCGGAATGAAGGAGGCCAGTCATGCGCCGCTTTGGCGAACGATATGTGCAGGGCGCGCCCTATCGCGACCGTCCGGGGGCATATGGCATCATCGGGGATGGCGCGGGCCGCATCTTGCTGGCGCACAGCACGGGCAAGGATGGCGGTTGGCTTTTGCCGGGCGGCGGCGTTGATCCCGGCGAGGGGCCAGTGGCAGCCCTGCATCGCGAGGTGATGGAGGAAACCGGCTGGCGGATTGCCCCGCGTCGGCGGCTGACGGTCTATCAGCGCTATGTCTTTATGCCCGATTATGGCTGGTGGGCGCGGAAGGTGTGCCACATCTATCTGGCGCGGGCGGTCCTGCCGCTCCGTGACCCAACGGAGCCGGATCACACGCCCATCTGGCTGTCAGCGGATGAAGCCGCGCGGCGCCTGACCGTGGGGGCGGAGGCGCACGCGCTGCGCACGCTTATCCGCTCCGGCGTTAGCTTTTGAGCCGGTAGCCCCGGTCCACCATCCACCACGCCATCGCGTATAGCGCCACGCAGGTGCCAATCACCACGACCGCGCCCAACACGGGCGAACTGTCCGACACCCCCAGCACGCCATACCGCGCCCCGTCGATGACATAGAAAATCGGGTTCGCGTGGCTCAAATCCTGCATCAGTTGCGGCAACACTTCGATGGAATAGAACGTCCCTGACAGGAACGAGAGCGGCGTGACGACGAAATTCGTGATCGCGGCCATCTGATCAAACTTGTCCGCGTAGATCCCGGCCAAAAGCCCGACAAGCGACATCATCACGGATCCCAGCACCACAAACAGCACCGCCCAGCCCAGATGCGACACGCCGATCCCCAACAGTGGAAAGAAGATCGCGGCGACCGCAATCGCCACCATCACCCCGCGCAACAGCCCGCCCGCAACATAGCCGAACAGGATTTCGGACGCGCTGAGCGGCGGCATCAGCGTATCCACGATATTGCCCTGCACCTTGGAGATCACGACAGAGCTTGATGTATTGGCAAACGCGTTCTGGATCACGGTCATCATCAGGATGCCCGGCACGATGAATTGGGAGAAAGGCACGCCCATCACATCCCCGCGCCGATCGGCCAGCGCGAGCGTGAACACCGCGATAAACAGGCCCGCCGTTGCCAAGGGCGCAAGCAGGGTCTGGGTCCAGACATTGGTGAAGCGCATGATCTCCCGCTGGGCGAGGGTCAGCGCGCCAAGCGTGTTCACACGGCCAAACCGGCGCTGGCCCATTTGTTGGGTTGGGTCAGTGGGATCGGTGGCTTGCATTTGGCTATTCCTTCGCGGTCTGAGATCGCGTTACCTAATGCCAAACCGCGCCCTCGGCAATGAAAGACCCTCCGATGATTGATCCTGCTGCCCTGTTGATCTTTGTTCCCATCGCGCTGGCGCTCAACCTGACGCCGGGGGCGGATATGTTGTTCTGCCTTGGTCAGGGCGTACGAAGCGGGCCATCGGCAGGGCGGGCGGCGGCATGGGGCGTGGCGGTGGGCGCGCTGATCCATACATTCGCGGCGGGGCTTGGCTTTGCGGCCTTTATCGCCGCGCATCCGGTGCTGTTTGAGGTGATCCGCTGGGCCGGGGTGGGATATCTGGTGTGGCTGGCCCTTCAGGGGTTGCGGTATCCGATCACGACGTTGGAGCCCACGCAGGTGGGACGTGCGAGCGTTTGGGGCGCGTTCCGCCGCGGGGTTGTGGTGAATGTGCTGAACCCGAAAATCGCGCTCTTTTTCCTCGCGCTCATTCCGCAATTCGTTGAGCCGGATCGCGGGCCGATCCTGCTGCAATTCCTGATCTTCGGGCTGATCCTGAATGTGGGCGGGACGAGCATCAACCTTGTGGTCGGGAGCCTCGGCGGTGGATTTGCCCGGCTGCTGGCCCGCAACACGGGTGCGGCGCGGGCGCTGCAATATGGCACCAGCGCGCTGTTCGTGATGCTGGCCGCACGGCTGGCGCTTCAACCGCGCTGATGGCTTACGGCTGGATGCTGACCCAGTCTGCCCGCCATGGCGGTGCGGGAAAGGGATCGGGCCAGTATTCGACCTGCCGCCGGATCAGACCGCCCGCAACGCTATGAAAGGTGACGGCGGTGGCGCGCACCGTGCCGTCGGTCACGTCCACATCCGTCACAACCTCCACCCCGTCCGCGATGATCCGCTTGAGCGTAAAGCGCCAAAGACCCGACGCAGGGTAAGCGGTGTTGATCGCGGCAAAATTGGCGCGACCCGTGATCACCTCACCGCTTTGCGGCCAGATGCCTTCAAAATCCGGCGACAGGTGCTGTGATGCGGCCACGAAATCATTGCTGGCCATCGCCGTCCAGAACGCCCTGACCACCTCTTTTGCATCCATGACTTCGCACCCTTGTATCCACCGCGCCAAACTATAAAATAGAGAGCAACCGGGATTTCCCTCATAGCTCAGGGTCAAGTTGCGGCACAACATGTGCCGTGCTCCCGTTTTGGAAAGCCGAAAGGATCGTTCATGTCCTGGACTGACGAACGCGTAGAGAAGTTGAAAACCATGTGGGGGGAGGGGAAATCCGCTTCCGTCATCGCCAAGGAACTGGGCGGTGTGACCCGCAATGCGGTCATCGGGAAGGTGCATCGCCTTGGCCTGTCGAACCGCACGACCACCACGACCAAGACCGCCGCCGCCGCTGAACCCGCGAAGGCAGAGGCCGCACCCGCACCGAAACCGGCAGCGGAAAAGCCAAAGAAACCCGCGCCGGAGCCGAAACCGGCCCCTGCGGCCGCGGCCACGCCCGAGCCAAAAGCAGAGCCTGCACCCGCGCCCGTGCACATCCCGCGCAGCAAGCCGCAACTGATCCCCGGTCAGCCCCTGCCGCCGCAACCTACCGGCAACGAGGTCAGCCCCGAAACGCTCGCCAATATCGCGCAATTCGAGAAAAACGCGAAGAAGCTGACGCTGATGCAATTGACCGAACGGACCTGCAAATGGCCCATCGGGGATCCTGCGACGGACGATTTCTGGTTCTGCGGGCATCCTTGTGCGGCAGGAAAACCCTATTGCGAACAGCACGTTAGCATCGCGTTCCAGCCAATGTCCTCGCGCCGGGATCGTCGCGCGTCTCGCTAATCCTTCCCCGAATCGGGTGGGTCTGCTTTACTCTAGGTAAGGTGGGCCACTCGTTTTGAGGACTGACAGGATGCGATTTTCGATATCGGCCCTGGCAACCGCCGCCTGTGTTGCCACCTATTCCGCCAGCTTTGCGCAGGACGGGTCAGAGCATGGCTTTGGCGTGACCGCTGGTGTGGGCAGCATGGGGTTGGTGATCGAACCCAGCTACCGGCTGAACGAAAGTTTCGGCCTGCGTGCGCCCATCGGCTTTGGCTCCTATTCCACCAACCTGACCTTTGAGGGGATCAACTACGATTCGAAGCTCACCATCGGCGGGGTCGGGTTGATCGCGGATTTTTATCCGTTTGAGAGCGGATTTCGCGTGGGCGGCGGCATCTGGGCAGGGAATGAAAAGGTCGATTCCCGCTCCACCATCACGACGCCAACCCAGATCGGCAACACGGTCTATAACAACGCGCAGCTTAACACCCTGATCGACCCAAAAAACGATGTGCGCCCCTTGGCCACCATCGGGTATTCCGGGCACCTGTCCCGTTTTTCGGTTGATATGGATATCGGGGTGATCGGGAACAGCGCGTTCAACGTGAACATCACGGAGACGACGGGCACCGTCGCGCAGGCAGATATCGACGCGGAAACAGCGCAGATTCGGCAGGGTGCTGCTGACCTTGAGTTTCTGCCCTTCCTGAAATTCGGCGCACGGCTGTCGTTTTAGCGCGCGACGCCCTTCAGATCAGGCCGACGCCTTATATGTCTCATCCAGCGCGTAGCCCGCAGACCGGACCGTGCGCACCGGATCAGGCTCGCCCCGCCGGTTAAGCGCCTTGCGCAGCCGGCCCACATGCACATCCACCGTGCGGATCTCGACATAGACGTCATGCCCCCACACGCGATCAAGCAGTTGTTCGCGGCTGAACACCCGGCCGGGGCGCTGCATCAACACGTCGAGCAGGCGAAATTCCGTGGGGCCAAGATGCACATCGCGGCTGCCCCGGCGCACGCGGCAGGTTTCCCGATCAAGCGTGATATCGCCAAATGTCGCCACATTGCCCGCGATGGTGGGGCGCATCCGGCGCAGGAGGGATTTGATCCGG
Organism: Rubricella aquisinus; assembly: GCF_014199445.1. Lineage (GTDB taxonomy): Bacteria > Pseudomonadota > Alphaproteobacteria > Rhodobacterales > Rhodobacteraceae > Rubricella > Rubricella aquisinus. The sequence continues at coordinate 288,166 of NZ_JACIJS010000001.1, forward strand.
GCGACAAGCTCGGTCATCGAAAACGGCTTGGTCAGGTAGTCATCCGCCCCCGTCTCAAACCCGCGCAGAAGGTCATCCTCTTCCCCGCGCGCGGTGAGCATGATCACCGGCACTTCGCGGGTTTCAGGGCGGGCGCGGACTTGCCTGCAAATCTCGATCCCCGACATATGCGGCAGCATCCAATCGAGCACGATCAGATCGGGCATATCCTCGTCAATCGCGAGGAGCGCCTCATCCCCATCCGGGGCATGGCGCACCTCAAACCCCTCTTTCCCGAGGTTATAGGTCAGCAGTTCCGCGAGGGCTGCATCATCCTCAACGACCAGAACCTTGGCACCCATCGGTTTGCCCTCCGTTCAACCCGCCTAGAGCCCGTCCAGACCGATCGGCTCGCCTTTTGGCCGATCATCGCCTAGCGGCTCACCTTCCACGATGTAGTAGACCATCTCCGCGATATGGGTGGTGTGATCGCCCATCCGCTCAAGGTTTTTCGCGATGAACAGGAATTGCGAGCCAAGCCCAATCATGCGCGGGTCTTCCATCATATAGGTCACGACCTCGCGGAAGATGGAGTTATACATCTCATCCAGTTCGATATCGCGCCGCCAGACGGCGACCGCCAGCGGCGTTTCGCGCGACGTGAACGCATCAAGCACTTCGGTCAACTGGCCGAGCGTCTGGTTCCCCATCCGCACGATGGAGTTGGACAGATGCGTCGGACGGACGGATGCGAGCGCCACGGCCCGCCGGGCCACGTTCTTAGCCAAATCGCCGATCCGTTCCAGCGTCGAAGCCATCTTGAGCGCGGAGATCACCAGCCGCAAATCCTGCGCCATCGGCTGACGCAGCGCGATGATGCGGGTCGCCAGCTCTTCGACTTCCATTTCCAGCCGGTCGAGCCGCTTGTCCTTGGCCACCACGTCCTGTGCGAGCTGCGGATCGCGATTCTTGATCGCTTCGAGCGCGTTGACCAGCATGTCCTCGGTCAGACCGCCCATTTCGGACAGTTTGGCCTGTACGGCGATCAGATCATCGTCAAAAGACGAAACGATATGCTGGCCGCCGTGATGTTTGAGATTCCGTTCGCTCATTAGCCGAACCGCCCTGTGATGTAATCCTGCGTCCGTTCGTCCTCAGGATTGGTGAAAATCGTGCTGGTCGCGCCGTATTCCACCAATGTGCCAAGGTGGAAAAACGCGGTCTTTTGGCTAACGCGCGCGGCCTGTTGCATGGAGTGGGTGACGATCACCACGGCGTAGTCCTGCCGCAGCTCGTCAATCAATTCTTCGGTCTGCGCCGTCGCAATCGGGTCAAGTGCCGAGCACGGCTCATCCATCAACAGCACTTCGGGTGCCGTCGCGATGGCGCGCGCGATGCACAGGCGCTGCTGTTGGCCGCCGGACAGGCCCGTGCCGGGCTGATCGAGGCGGTCTTTCACTTCGTTCCACATCGCAGCCCGCTTGAGGGATTTTTCAACCACTTCATCAAGCTCGGCCTTGTTCGCGACAAGCCCGTGGATACGCGGGCCATACGCCACGTTGTCATAGATCGACTTCGGGAACGGGTTTGGTTTTTGGAACACCATCCCGACCCGCGCGCGCAATTGCACCGGGTCCACATCCTTGGCGTAGATGTCCGAGCCGTCGAGGTGGATATCCCCCGTCGTGCGCGCGATGTCGATTGTGTCGTTCATCCGGTTCAGGCACCGCAGGAACGTGGATTTGCCGCACCCCGACGGGCCAATAAACGCCGTCACGGTGTGGTTGAGGATATCAACATCAACCGATTTGATCGCATGGGTATCGCCATAATAGACGTCCACATTGCGGGCGGAGATTTTGATATCGTTCGTGTCTACAGATTTGTCAGTCATGCGCATATTGGTCATGTTTTCGGTTCCCGTGTCCATGGTTTACCACCGCCGCTCGAAACGCTTGCGGAGGAAGACAGCCAGCGCGTTCATAATGATAAGGAACAGCAGCAAGACGCAGATTGCCGCTGCGGTTTTCGCTTCAAAGGCCCGCTCAGGGTTGCCCGACCAGCTAAACACGATCACCGGCAACACGGTTGAGCTGTCGGTCGGGCCAGTGGGTGCTTCGGTGATGAAGGCCACCAATCCGACAAGGATCAGAGGGGCCGTTTCCCCAAGTGCCTGCGCCATCGCGATGATGGTGCCCGTGAGAATCCCCGGCAGGGCGAGGGGCAGCACATGGTGAAAGGTCGATTGGAGCTTGGACGCACCAAGGCCAAGCGCCGCATCCCGGATCGACGGCGGCACCGCCCGGATGGAGGCTCTCGACGCGATGATGATCGTCGGCAGCGACATGAGCGCCAGCACGATCCCGCCGATGATCGGGGTCTGCCGGAAATCCTGCCCGGTCAACTGCAATAGCGCAAACAGGATCGACACACCCAACAGACCAAACACGATGGACGGCACGGCGGCGAGGTTGTTGATGTTCACCTCGATGAAATCCGTCACCCGGTTTTTGGGCGCGAATTCCTCCAGATAGACCGCCGCCAGCACCCCAATCGGCACCGCGAGCGTCGCCGTCACGATCAGCGTCCAGAAGGAGCCGACAATCGCGCCCCACACACCGGCAAGCTCGGGCTGGGTCGAGTCCGCGGCCTGGAAAAAGCGCCAGTTCAGCTTCGTCTCAATCGCGCCCGCGTCGCGCAATTCCTCGATCCAGATGATTTTCTGGTCAGAGATCGGGCGCTGCTGCTGCGGCACTTCGTTGATGTAGTAGGAATAGCTGGCGGGATCGGTGATCCGCTCGGCCATCGGCACGACGATCTCTGCCGTGGCCGTGTTGGTGCCCACACCAGTGATCCGCAGCCAGCCTTCGTTGACGTCCATATAGACGGATGGATTGGTTTCGAGCACTTGCTCAAACCCGCTTGGATCGCGGGAGCGGTTCATCAAATCGTCCGCTTCGGCGCGCAGGCGGTCCCGCTCCACCGCGCGGGCATCGGCGGTGGCCTGATTGAGTGCGCGCTCTTCTTCCGTTTCGGCAACGGAGGCGCGGCGTTCGAACTCGATCACGCCCGCGTCCTGACGCCCTGCTTCCTCAAGCCTGCGATCCGCCAGCTTGACCAGGTCCTGCCGCACCAGCGCCTGCATGCCTGAAAAGATCGGCGCATCCGCCACGATCTCCACCGTGTCGTCACCGATGAAATCGAGGGTAATGTCGATGCTGTTATCCTGCGGCTCCAGCGTGCCGAACGCGCCCTTCATATAGAGGTCGGTGACGTCGGAGGCGACGAATTCAAATTCGATCCGATCGCCAACGACCTCGGGGTTCTCCATCACATAGTCGCGCAATTCGAACACAGCGCCGGAGGAATAAAGGTCCGACAATTCCCGCCGGTTGGACCGGCCAGAGACATAAGGGAACATATCCCGGAACTCGTCACGCACGATATTGGCGAACCGCGCCTGGCCGATCACTTCGGGATCGCGGGTGTTGCCGGGATCAACCTCCTGCGGGATCGTGATTTCCGCGTTGATATAGGTCTCCGTAATCGCGAAGCGCGCGTTCAGCACCACGGAGGACAGCAGGATCACGAGGGCCGCACCGGCAAACGCGATTGCCGCGATCCCATATGCCTTAAGCCGCCATTCCGCCGCGCGCCGTTTCTTGAGCCGGTCTGCCGACGCTTTCGAGCCGTGCACCTTGGAAAGCTCAGTCATATCCACCATTGCATCAGCCTCAGTCGTAAAGTTCGCGGTACCGGCGCACGATCTTGAGCGCCAGAATGTTGAGTGCCAGCGTCACGCAGAACAGCGTAAACCCAAGCGCGAAAACGGGGCCGGAGGCGGTCGCAAGGTCGGTGTCCCCGGTATAGAGCATGACGATCTGCACCGTAACGGTCGTGACAGCCTCAAGAGGGTTCCACGTCATGTTGGCGCCCTGCCCGGCGGCCATCACCACGATCATCGTCTCCCCCACCGCGCGTGACACGCCGAGCAATACGGCAGACACGATCCCGGGAAGGGCCGCGGGCAGCACGACCTGACGGATCGTTTCCGCCTTGGTCGCACCCAGGCCATAGGAGCCATCCCGCAACGATTGCGGAACGGAGTTGATCACGTCATCCGACAGCGATGAGATGAACGGAATAATCATGATCCCCATCACCATCCCCGCCGCCAGAGCAGAGGAGGACGATGTGGCAAGCCCGATGGACTGCCCCAGATCGCGGATAAAAGGTGCAACGGTGATCGCCGCGAAAAAGCCGTACACAACCGTCGGAACACCCGCGAGGATCTCCAAGAGCGGTTTGGCCCATGCGCGCGTGCGCTTCGATGCGAAGTCGCTCAGATAGATCGCGGCAAACAGGCCCACCGGCACCGCCACGAGCATGGCGATGATCGTGATCATGAACGTGCCAAGGAACAGCGGCACGGCACCGACGCGATCCGGGTCAAGCTGGCCGTCCTGCACACCCGCCAAGGGCGACCATGTCGTGCCGAAAAGGAACTTATCGACGCGCCAGCCGATATTTCCGAAGAATTCCATGGTGGTGGAGATCAGCGACAACACGATCCCGATCGTGGTCAGGATCGCCACGGTCGCACAGGCAGCAAGGATCACGCGGATCATCTTTTCCGCGCGATTGCGGGCGCGCCATGCGAGCGACACCTTGTTATAGGTGATGTAGCCGGTCACCAGCGCCACACCCGTCGCCAAGGCCGCCGTCACCCAAAGGCGCAGCGTCTCACCCGCGCCGTAGGCATCCGCGATCCGTTCGCGCAGCGCATCCGTCTGGCTGGCCACACCGCCCGTCGCAATCGCGCGCGCATCGCCCAGCACCAATTGATGCACGATGTTCGGCTCACCCGGCAGGGCTGCCGCAATCTCGGCCATCAAGGTGGCTTCCAGCAGCGCCGACCATGACAGGCCCACGATCAGCAGCACCGAAATACCGGTCAGCAGCGTCCACAAAAGGCTATAGGCCCCATGATAGGCAGGGCGCGAATGCAGATTGGCCAAACGACCATCAGCAAGGCCGATTGCGCGATTGCGCGACAGCGCGAAAAACAAGAGCGAGAGTCCGAGGATCAGGATCGCGGTAAGGGGCAGCATGGCGGCTCCGTTTGTCAGAATGACTCGTCTGATGTCTGTTTGCGCGGCTTATGCAACATCTTCCATGACGGTTATGTGACAGTTTTGTAAAAAACGAGAAGGGCGGGTGCGACATGCACCCGCCCTCCCGGCAATCTGAGGTCAGATTACTTCTGGAGGTCTTCGATGGTGAGGTTCACGAGGTCGGAAACGTTTGCCTGGTTGATCGCAAAGCCTTCCTCGGACAGCGGGATCAGGCCGCGGTCAATCAGATAGCCATCTTCGCCAGCCGCTTCCTCAGAAGCAAACTCAGCCGCATACTCTTCGATGCCCGGGACAACGCCGACATGCGCTTTCTTGATGTAGTAGTAGAGCGAGCGGGACACCGGATAGTCACCTTCAAGGATTGCCTCAAACGTCGGCTCGACACCGTTGATCAGGGAGCCGTGGATCGCATCAGAGTTCTGATCAAGGAAGGAGAAGCCGAAAATGCCCAGCGCCTGCGGGTTTGCGGTCAGGCGGGACACGATCAGGTTGTCGTTTTCGCCCGCATCCACGTAGATTCCATCCTCACGGATATGCGCGGAGTTTTCGCAATTCGCGCCGGGAACGGTCTCACAACCCTCTTCCATGATCAGCTCTTCGAACGCGTCACGCGTGCCGGAGGACGGCGGCGGGCCGAACACTTCGATCGCCACGGCAGGAAGGGAGGGGTCAATCTCATTCCACATGGTCGGGAGCGGGCCATCTGCCGCGAGCGCCTGCCAAATCTGACCGATGGTCAGGTCATAGGTCGGTGCCGCGTTGGAGTTCGCGAGGACGATGCCGTCAAAACCGATCTTGGATTCGGTAACTTCAGTCACACCGTTCTCAAAGCAGGTCTCCAACTCAGACACTTTCATCCGGCGGGACGCGTTCGTCATGTCGGGATGCTCAACGCCAACACCGCCACAGAACAGGCGGAAGCCGCCGCCGGAACCGGTGGATTCGATGATCGGCGTGGGGAAGGAGGTGGTGTTGCCAAACTGCTCAGCAACCGCAGTTGCGAACGGGAAGACGGTGGAGGAACCAACGATCTGGATCTGGTCACGCGCGGTTGCGGCGGTTGCGGCGATGGCACCTGCGGCGGCGAGCGCGAAGATGTTTGTGGCTTTCACGGGGATACTCCGTTTTTGAATTCATTGCCCTCCGCCCGGTCCGGGCCAGAGGATCACCCCGTCTTTCGGGGATGGTGAATGTCTAACGAAAGCCGTTATCGGAAATATGACAGTCTAAGCGTCTGTTTTTTCGATACTTTCAGGAGCGGCGCTATCCTGGGCTGCGCCTTTTGCCATTGGAAACCACAGGGTGAATCGGCTGCCCTGCCCGAGGGTCGACTCAATCGCGAGGTCACCCATATGCCGTTTGACGATGTGTTTCACGATAGCAAGGCCCAGCCCGGTGCCGCCCTTTTCCATGCTCTGCTTGGCGGAGACGCGATAGAATCGCTCCGTCAGGCGGGGGATATGTTCGCGCGCGATGCCGGGGCCGCTGTCGACGACGGTGATGCCCACCATGCCGGGATAGCGCGTGTCCTCTCCGGCGCTTTGCACCGTCACGCCTGCGCCATCGCCGCCATATTTCATGCCGTTGTCGATCAGATTAACGAGCACCTGCACAAGCTGATCCCGGTCCCCCTTCACCAGCATCGGTGTGTCGGGCAAATCCAGCGTGAGGCGCGCCTCATATTGCGCGCGTTGCGGCTCAAGCCCGGCTGCGGCCTCCCGCGCGAGTGTATGGAGGTCAACCAGATCACCGGGGCGCACATGCTCTGACAATTCGATCCGCGACAGCGACATCAGATCATCGACGAGCCGCCGCATCCGCGCGGCCTGCTTTTCCATGATGCCCAGAAAATGCTCCCGCGCCTCTGGGTCGTCCTTGGCATGGCCCCGCAGGGTTTCGATATACCCGATGATGGAGGCCAGCGGCGTGCGCAACTCATGGCTCGCATTGGCGATGAAATCGCTGCGCAGGGTGTTGGCGCGGTATTGCTCCGTCTGATCCTCGATCTGGATCATGATCTGCTCATCCGGCCCGAATTCGCCACCCGCAGGCAAAAGGGCGATGTGCGCCACCACATGCTGCTGCGCGCGGGAGGGCAGGATGAAATGCACATGACGCTCCCGCCCCGTCTTGGCCACCGATTCAATCGCTTCGATGAAATCAGGTGCGCGCATCATGGTTGAGAAATGCGCGCCGGGTCTGATCCGGGGCAGGACGCGCGCGGCCTCTCCGTTGGAATAGGTCACACGCCCGCGCAGGTCGATCAGGATAAAGGGCGCGGGCATCCGGTCGAGCATGGAGCGGCTGAACCCACCCCGCGACACTGGCTCCCGCTGGGGGGCGGTCTGTTTCGGCTCGGGCGGATCAAGCACCATTTCCAGCGTGAAGGCCGCGAGCATCCCAAAGCCCAACACCACAAGGAACCGGCCAAGCCCACCCATATCGCCCACACTGGCCGCGGCAAACGCCGCAACCAAAGCCACACATAGAGCCGTCCAGAGCCGATTGGACACCGCGCACTCCCCGTCACATCCCGGAGTGTTCTAGCAGCCCAATTCCCGAATAGGGAAGGCCATTCAACGCCGACGCGCGCGTGGATGCTATCGGGAGACATGATTTGCGCCGCAACTCCGCGCGCCCTATATACAGGCTTGAGAACGAAAGGGGCAGGCTCACCAATGATCCGCTACGCGCTGAAATGCAAAGACGGGCACCAGTTTGACAGCTGGTTTCAGGACAGTGCCACCTTTGACCGGCTGCAATCGGCCGGCCATGTGGCCTGTGCGGTGTGCGGCGTATCTTCGGTGGAGAAGGCGATCATGGCCCCGCGGGTCCGCACGAAAGAGCAGGACAACGCACCAGCTCTCAGCGCCCCTGCGCACCCGGCTGAGCAGGCGCTGCGCGCATTGCGCACGAAAGTCGAGGCCGAAGCGGACTACGTTGGCGACACCTTCGCGACAGAGGCCCGCCGCATCCATGACGGTGAAGCACAAGACCGCCCGATCTGGGGAGAGGCCAAGCTTGCCGACGCAAAATCGCTCGCGGAGGACGGGATACCAGTGGTGCCCCTGCCTTTCGCCCCCACACGCAAAACCAACTGACCAAGCAGGACACGGACGGAGGCCCCATGACACGCACGAAAATCGGGATCATCGGGGGGTCTGGCCTCTACGAGATTGAGGGGCTGGAAGGGGCGGAATGGATCAGCGTCGACAGCCCATGGGGCGCGCCGTCCGATGCGCTGTTGAGCGGGACGCTGGATGGAGTTGAGATGGTGTTCCTGCCCCGCCACGGGCGCGGCCATGTACATAGCCCGACGACGGTGCCCTATCGCGCGAATATTGACGCTCTGAAACGGGTGGGCGTAACGGATGTGTTCAGCGTCTCCGCCTGCGGCTCCTTCCGGGAGGAAATGGCGCCGGGGGATTTCGTGATCGTGGACCAGTTCATCGACCGGACCGTCGCACGGGAGAAGAGCTTTTTCGGGACGGGATGCACGGCACATGTCGCGCTGGCCCATCCGACCTGTGCGCGCCTGTCCGATGCTGCGGAGACCGCCGCGCGCGGCGCGGGGATCACCACCCATCGGGGTGGCACATATCTTGCGATGGAAGGGCCGCAATTCTCGACACTTGCCGAAAGCAAACTCTATCGGGAGGTCTGGGGCTGCGACGTGATCGGGATGACCAACATGCCAGAGGCGAAACTCGCGCGCGAAGCGGAGCTTTGCTATGCCTCCGTCGCGATGGTGACGGATTACGACAGCTGGCATCCCGACCATGGCGAAGTGGACGTAAGCGAGGTGATCAAGACCCTGCTGGGCAACGCCGATAAGGCACGCAACATGGTCGCCGCCCTGCCGGGCCTGTTGGGCGCGGAGCGTGCCATTTGCCCCCATGGATGCGATCGCGCCTTGGATACGGCAATCATGACCGCCCCCGAAAAACGCGACCCTGCGCTGATGGCAAAACTCGACGCAATCGCAGGGCGGGTGCTTTAACAGCGCGCTCCCGCCCGTCGTTCCGTCGCTGCGCTCCGTCCTCCCGTTGGGCCGGGCCGGTGCTGGCGCACCGGTAAGAGATTTATGCCTCCGGCGGGGTATATTTGAAGAAAGTGAATTGGACTTGGCGTGGCGAGAGCAGCCCCCGCGATTCGGCCGTGGGTCAAGGCCCGAGGCACGAGCGGCCTTGACGCGCGGGCGAATCGTAGCTGCACAATCGGAAGCGTGATTTGAGGAACAAACCTGTTCCTCAAACACCTCAGCGCAATCTTCCCTTTTCGCGGCGCTTCATTCCATTCCGCGCGTTTGGGCGCAAACGCTGCCCCGCAGCGTTTGTCTCTCGCCCTCACCCCAAAGGGAGGCGAAGCCGACGTGCGGGAGCGCGCCCTTTTTCCATTTCGTTGCTTTTCAGTCATCATGATCCCCCGTAGAAGGTCTTGTCTGATGAGGGAGGTCGCACGATGAACACACATGCACCCAATGCCTATTCCGCCGGCCCCGATGCCGAAGGACGCTTCGGGTTGTTTGGGGGACGTTTCGTTTCCGAAACACTGATGCCGCTGATTTTGGATCTTGAGGCAGAGTATGAGAAGGCCAAGACGGATCCGTCTTTCTGGGCGGAGATGGATGATCTGTGGAAGCACTATGTGGGCCGGCCCTCACCGCTCTATTTCGCGGAGCGTCTGACGGAGAAGTTTGGCGGCGCCAAAATCTATCTCAAGCGCGATGAGCTGAACCACACAGGCGCGCACAAGATCAACAATGTTCTGGGGCAGATCCTTCTGGCCCGCCGCATGGGCAAAAAGCGGATCATCGCTGAGACCGGCGCAGGGCAGCACGGCGTTGCCACCGCTACGGTCTGCGCGCGCTTCGGTTTGGAGTGCATCGTGTTCATGGGCGCAACCGACGTTGAGCGGCAAAAGCCCAACGTTTTTCGCATGAACCTGCTTGGCGCGAAGGTGGTTCCCGTCACCTCCGGGCGGGGGACGCTGAAGGACGCGATGAACGAAGCGTTGCGCGACTGGGTCACGAATGTGGATGAGACCTTCTATTGCATCGGCACCGTCGCGGGGCCGCATCCCTATCCGGCGATGGTGCGGGATTTTCAATCCATCATCGGGAAAGAGACCAAGGCGCAGATGCTGGAGCGGGAGGGCCGCCTTCCCGACAGTCTGGTGGCCTGCATCGGCGGTGGGTCAAATGCGATGGGCCTGTTCCATCCGTTCCTTGATGACGAATCGGTTCGGATCATCGGCGTCGAAGCGGGTGGACATGGTGTCGATGACCGGATGGAGCACGCTGCCTCCCTTACCGGCGGGCGCCCGGGTGTGCTGCACGGGAACCGTACCTACCTGTTGCAGGACGAGGACGGCCAGATCATCGAAGGGCATTCGATTTCCGCCGGTCTCGATTATCCGGGAATCGGGCCGGAGCACGCATGGCTCAATGATATCGGTCGGGTCGAGTATGTGTCCGCCACGGATAAGGAGGCGCTCGCCGCGTTCCAGATGTGCTGCGTGACCGAAGGGATCATTCCGGCGCTGGAGCCATCCCACGCACTTGCCCATGTGAGCAAGATCGCGGGCGATCTGCCAAGCGATCACCTCCTTGTCATGAACATGTGTGGCCGGGGCGACAAGGATATCTTCACCGTTGCCGATGCGCTGGGTGAGGATCTATAATTTACCCGGGTAATATTGACGCCATTATATTACCCGGGTATAAAATGGAATGAGTAATAATTCCCAGCAGATACGCCACCTCATCGCCTTTCGCGATATGACAAAACTCACCTCTGGCCCCGCGCCAGAGGTTGCCCTTTTCCTCAAGAAAAACGGAGCTGACGCACCGGCCGAAGTGTTCGACGCGGCAACCGGTGCGTTTGTCGATCTCGACCTCAGCGGCACTGATGCTGAGGTCATGTCACGACACATGCCCCCCGCTCCACCCGCCAAACGTGGGCGGCCCAAACTGGGCGTGGTGGCAAAAGAGGTCACACTCCTGCCCCGGCATTGGGACTGGCTCGCCGCGCAACCCGGGGGCGCGTCTGCAACCCTGCGCCGCCTGATTGATGAGACGCGCAAGGCCCCGGTGCATCCCGTGCAATCGCGCAAACAGGCCATGGCGCGGGCGGATCGGTTCATGTCTGCATTGCTCGGGGATCAGCCGGGATATGAGGAGGCCGCGCGCGCGCTCTATGCGGGCGACAAGGCGACGTTCTTGACGATACTCGCCACGTGGCCGAAAGACCCGGCCCGCTTCGCGCAAGTGCTTGCCGCGCCCGCCTTTGACGAATAGCCGCGGGCAGGCTGGCCCAAGGGCGATCCGACCGGCACCGGCGCTTTCGCGCCTTCTAAGCCCTCAACAGCCCCGATTTGGCCGATTTGGCGGTGCGAGACGCCCTTTGATCCCGTGAAAGGGCTTGCGTCCGGGCAGCGTTTGCCTCATTCCAGCCAAGGAACCAAAGGCGTTTTCGCCGGGATATCGGGGGCAACTGGCCCCTAAAGGATGAGACATGACTGACTTGAAAGTGGGCGACATCGTCGTTCTGACCGCAGGCTCGATGCGTATGGCCGTTGAGGCCGTCGACGGGGACAAGGTGCACACCGTCTGGTGCAATGAGGGCGTGATTGGCCGCGATACCTTTGCCCCTGTCCTGCTAAAAAAGTGGGAACCGCGCGAGGATGACCGCGGCGGCAAATTCAACAAGGGCGGCGGCGACCGTGGCGGCTTCAACAAGGGCGGCGACAAGCCACGCGATGACCGCCCCATGGGCCGTGACGGCAAACCCCGCGACAAGAAGTTCTTTCGCAAAGACTAACAGGAGGCCCGCGCCATGAGCCGCATTGATGACACCTTTGCCAGACTGACCGCCGAGGGCCGCACGGCCTTCGTCTCTTTCATCATGGCGGGCGATCCCGATCAGGCGAAATGTCAGGAGGTTCTGGAGGGGCTTCCGGGCGCGGGCGTGGACATCATCGAGTTGGGCATGCCCTTCACCGATCCGATGGCCGATGGCCCGGCGATCCAGCTTGCCGGGCAACGCGCGCTTGAGGCGGGCATGACCCTGTCGCGCGTGCTTGATATGGTGCGCGCTTTCCGCGTGAAGGATGCCACAACGCCGATCGTCCTGATGGGGTATTACAACCCCGTCTATGCGATGGGTGTGGAGGCGTTCCTCACTGCCGCGTCAGACGCGGGCGTCGATGGCCTGATCATTGTCGATCTGCCGCCCGAGGAGGATGCGGAGCTGTGCCTTCCCGCGCAGGAGGTGGGCATCGACTTCATCCGCCTTTCCACCCCCACGACCGACGATAAGCGGTTGCCCGCTGTGGTAAAGAACACGTCGGGCTTCGTGTATTATGTGTCCATCACCGGGATCACTGGCGCGGCCACCGCGAATGCAGCACAGGTCGCCCCCGATGTGGCCCGGATCAAGGCGGCGGCAAACCTGCCCGTCTGCGTCGGTTTCGGGATCAAGACACCCGAGGGCGCTGCCGAAATGGCCAAGGTCGCGGATGGCGTCGTCGTCGGCTCCGCCATCGTGGAGCGCATCGCCAACGGCGACAGCACGGCGGATGTCTTGGCCTTCGTCAAAAGCCTAACCGATGCGGCCCATGGGGTGTGATAGACCCCCGATCGCATCATGAAACGCCCCGCCGACCTGCCGGGGCAGGACGGCCTGACCCTTGGCCGGGCGGTCTGGAAACGCATCCTTGCCGCCTGTCTGATCCTGCTGCTTTGCGTGCTTGTCGGGCTGGTCGTGCATTTTCGCGGGCAGCTTCCGTCCCTTGATGACATCGCCCGCTGGTCTATGAACGCCGCTCAGGGGCATTGGCTGCTGATCCTGCTGATCGTGGCCTATGCGCTGCTGCTGGCCGTGCCGTTCATTCCCGGTGCGGAACTTGGCATCGCCATCATGGTGCTGTTTGGCGCAAACGCCGCGCCGGTCGTGTTGCTGGCGACGGTTTTGGGGCTGTTTATCGCGTTCGCTGTTGGCCGCTCGGTCCCGGAACACAGGTTGCTCGCGATTCTGGATCGGTTGGGCTTGCAAGAGCGCGGGCATTTCCTGTCCGCCCGAAACCACCCCGATTTGAGCGAGCATGATCGGCTGTGCGCGCTGTTCCAGCATAACCGCGTGGCGCGCCTGCTTCTGAACTGGCGCTACCTCGCGATTGCAGCCCTGCTGAACCTTCCGGGCAATGTGGTTGTCGGGGGTGGGGGCGGCATTTCGTTGCTGGCGGGGGCCAGCCGCGCTTTCTCGCCCGTGCCGTTCACCATCGCGGTGGCCTTGGCGGCAAGCCCGATCCCTTTGGCCGTATTCTTTTTCGGCACGGGCATTTTGGGCGATGGCCTCATCGGATTGGCGAAAAACACCTGATCACGCGCCTGTCGGCCCTCCGTTTCTATCTGGGCATGTCCGCAAATTGTGTTGGTTCGCTTCAATCGGCGCGAGAGCCAATATATTCGAAGCAATGCAGCTGGAAAGTGACGAATGTCCGTTTTGAGCCCAGACCCACCGATGCTGCGCGGGCGCCGAACGGCAAGTTTCGTTCAGACGTGAACTAGAGTTTCAGTCAGTTAGTGAGCCAATGCTGAATCGTCATCTTGAGCATGTCCGCCCCGTCTGCAGCAGCGTCGCGCTCTGCGCTGAGGCATTGTGCGGCCAACGCGCCCCAGACAACACATACCAAAAACTCTGCTGCACCCTCGGGGTCAACATATCGTGCGAGCCTCCCCGATTGCCTGTCTCGCTCCAGCACCCGTTTCGCCTTTCTGACAAGCATCTGCCTGTAGTCCAGTACAAGCTGAAGATGGCGGGGCTCGATGGATTTGCTTTGCGTTGCTGACATAACCATCAGACATCCGGCAGGCTGTTGGGGCGACTTATCCGATCCCTCCATCATGGCACTGATCACCTCGATGAGTGACTCGCTTCCTCGCCCTCGCGTTATTGCCTCGATCTGATTTTCAATCGTCTCGTGGTAAAGCTTCAGACTGTCGAGAAACATCTCGGGCTTCTTGCCAAACGAGTTGTAGAGACTAGTGCGAACGAGTGACGTTGCACTTTCGAGATCACTCAGGCTCGTTGCCTCGTATCCCTTGGTCCAGAACACTCCCATGATTGTGGCTTTAGCGGTGTCGGGATCAAACTCCAACGAACGTGGCATTTTGTACTACTCCGGACAATGCGATTGACTAAGGGTGGGATTGGCGTTTAAGCCATTTTGTACTGATCGAAACAGTACACAGAACCAATCTGAAAGGAAGTACAATATGACCACCGAGATGATCTCCCTTCTAGTTTTTCTGGCGACGTTTGCAGCGCTGCTGATTGCTCAACCTTTGCTACTGGCGCGGGCCAAAGGCATGGCATACGTAACCGGAAACCGAGCTGATTCCGTGGACGCCGACGTCCCTGTTGCCGGTCGTCTTGCCCGAACCGTCAGAAACAGCATTGAAGCTGCCGTTCTGTTCGTCCCCCTTGTACTGGCGACCGAGGTATTGGGAACTTCAAACGCTCTGACTCATTGGGGGGCCGTAATCTTTGTCGCCGCGCGTGTCGCGTATGCATTGCTGTACCCCTTGGGCATCGTGGGCTTGCGTACCCTGGCTTGGAACGCTGGATTTGCAGCTCTAGCAGCAATGGCATTTGGCCTGGTGAGTGGCTAAGACTCGCCGCGACCTGCAAAACCGGACCTTAAAAAGCAAAACTCCAAGATCCGTTTTGTCCCGTACAGCCGACCCACACGATTTGCGGACATGCCCTTCTTTTTTCCCTAAATACCTCCCGCCGGAGGCACCGCCGCGCGGCACGCGCGGCGGTTCATGACGCATAGAGGAAATCCGGCTTATGCGTGGATCGCACCATCCCCACAGGCAAGTGCGGCTTCCCGCATCGCTTCGGAGAAGGTCGGGTGCGCATGGCACGTCCGCGCCAGATCTTCGGCAGCCGCGCCAAATTCCATCGCGACGCAAACCTCGTGGATCAGATCACCCGCCATCGGGCCAATCACATGACAGCCCAGAATGCGGTCCGTCTCCTTATCGGCCAGCAGCTTGACGAAGCCTTCACCCTGAAACACGGCCTTCGCGCGGCCATTGCCCATGAAGTTGAACTTGCCGACCTTATACGCCCGACCCTGTTCTTTCAGTTGATCTTCGGTCAGGCCCACGCTTGCCACTTCGGGCGTGGTATAGACGACGCCGGGGATCACGTCGTAATTCACATGCCCGGCCTGACCCGCAATGGTCTCCGCAACGGCCATGCCCTCATCCTCTGCCTTATGGGCGAGCATCAGGCCTGCGATCACGTCGCCAATGGCGTAGATGCCCTTGACGTTGGTCTGCCAATGCTTGTCCGTCTCAACCATGCCACGGTCCGTCATCGCGACACCCACTTCGGCAAGGCCAAGCCCTTCGGTATAGGGTCGACGACCGGTGGCAAGGAGGACGATATCGGCATCCATCTCGTGGCTGCTTTCATCCTTGCGCAGTTGGTAAGTCACCTTCGCCTTGTTCCGGCTCACGGTTGCGGATTGTACCGCTGCCCCGGTCACGAAATTGATGCCCTGTTTCTTCAGTATCCGCTGGAACGTCTTGGCGACTTCCCCGTCCATGCCCGGCACGATCCGGTCGAGGTATTCAATCACCGTCACCTCAGCGCCCAGCCGGGAATAAACCGATCCCATTTCCAGCCCGATCACACCGCCACCGATGACGATCATCTTGTTCGGCACTTTCTTCAGCTCCAGCGCGCCGGTGGAGGACACGATGACCTTTTCATCGACCTCAACACCCTTGAGCGGTGCCACGTCAGATCCGGTGGCGATCACGATATTCTTGGCTTCATGCACCTCGTCACCGACCTGCACCTTGCCCGGCTCGGTGATCTTGCCCCAGCCTTTCAGCCACTCGACCTTGTTCTTCTTGAACAGGAATTCGATGCCTTTGGTGTTCTGCCCGATCGTGTCGGCCTTATATTCCATCATCTTGCCCAGATCGACGGAGGGCGATTTTCCCATAATGCCCATCTTGGTGAAGTTTTCATGCGCCTCGTGATACATGTGCGACGCGTGCAACAGCGCCTTTGATGGGATGCAGCCCACATTGAGGCAGGTGCCACCGAGCGTATCGCGCCCCTCAACACAAGCGGTTTTCAGGCCCAGTTGCGCGCAGCGGATGGCACAGACATAGCCGCCGGGGCCACTGCCAATCACGATCACATCATAGCTTGCCATTTGTCTCTCCTTTACCGGGCCACATTGCCCGCGTCGTTATTCAGATAAGGGCTGCGAGGATCATCACAACCGTTGCAAGAAAGCCCACGAACCAGATGAGGGAGCGCCATGGGCGCCACCCGAACGCATAGGCCGGAACATAAAGGATGCGCGCCCCGAGATACGCCCAGGCCGCACCCACCGTCACGGGCGAGGATTGATCGCCAAGCGTGACCACAACGACGGCGATGGTAAACAGGATCAGCCCTTCGAAATGGTTGTCCATCGCGCGTTTGAGCCGCCCGGTCCGCTCGGACATCTGGCGTGACGGCTCCCGGTCCCGCGCGCTGGCGGTATAGCCGACGCCGAGTTCCTTGTTCGCGGGCACGGCCATCAGCACGAATTGCACGACCTGCACAAGGGCCGCGAGCGCCAGAACGGTCAATTCAGGGGTCATAGTTCAATACCTCATAATCCGTGGCATAGAGCGTGGCGAGCCGTTGGCGGATATCTGGCCGCGCCAGCCAGTCCGCGCCCTCCGCGCCCGTCTGGTTTGGCTGACCCAGATCATCGAGAATGGGCTGCGGATGCAGATCAAGCCGGTCGCACAGCGCCATCACCCCCTGACCCATATCCTCCGCCCGGACCTGCACGTCAAAGGCCAATTTATCCAAAATGAGCGTTTGGACCTGCGGCGCGTAATGCGGATTGATCTGCTCATTCGGGCGATGCGCGATCTCCGCCCCGACGAAATCGAGAAATCTGGCAAAGCCGTCCGCCGTGCCGGGATCGCGGGTCCAGTCAAACCCATGCAGCGCCGTCATGCGCAGTCGCTCGGCCAGAAACTGATCCGCGCCTTCGGCATCCGCCCGGCAGATATAGCGAAACGCCGACAGGGCGCGCTGGGACGGGTGGCGCAGGCTGACGACACTGATGGGGCGCTTCTCCATCACCGCTGCGAAATTGACCCGGGGGTCAGAGGCCGCGCGAAACAGCCCGGTTGTCACCAGCGCGTGCATCGCGACATTGGGGTTGATATCGCCCTTGCGCCGGGCGGTGACGCTCAGCGGATAGCCAAATTCGATATGAAACAGGGCACGCAGCATCGCGGAGGACGCCGTTTTGCCCACATGGCTATACAGCCAGCGCTGCGCGGGGCCATAACAGGTGCATTCCATCCAACGCATCGTTCCGGCCAGCGTGCTCATCTGACCCGGCATTGCCTTCATCAAGGCAATCGCACCTTGGGCATGGGGCGGGGCGGAGTGCATCACGCGTCCTCTCCCATCTGGCGGGGGCGTTCATGCCGCCACCATGTCCACACTCCGTAGATGCCGACAAAACCGACGGTCGCAAGGCCATAGTCGATGATGGAGATGACGCTGAACGGCGCGGTGATCCCGCCAATCAGCAGATAAAGGCAAAACAGAACGAACAAGAGCGCCGCGCCGCGCCATCCTTTGCGCAGGAAAATCAGGACGAGATACAGCACCACGCCCTGGAGGGCGAAGGCGAAGACGGACGGCCAGACGATGCTTTCGGGCATGAAGCCGCCGACGATGAACAGGGCAACCACGGCCACAAGGGTCACGCCGATGATGATCCGTAACGATGTGATCGCGAGGTCCATTCCCGGCTCCCTTGAGTTGGGCTGGCCCCGCCGCACCGGGCGGGGCCGAAACCGTTTCTTTACAGGTCCATCAGCAGGCGCTGCGGATCTTCCAACGCTTCCTTGACGCGCACGAGGAAGGTCACGGCCCCTTTGCCGTCCACGATGCGGTGATCGTAGCTGAGGGCGAGATACATCATCGGGCGGATCACGATCTCCCCGTTCACGACCACCGGACGGTCCTGAATTTTGTGCATCCCGAGGATACCGGATTGCGGCGGGTTCAGGATGGGGGAGGACATCAACGACCCGTACACACCACCGTTGGAGATGGTGAACGTGCCGCCCTGCATTTCCGCCATGGACAATTTGCCATCCCGTGCGCGCTTGCCCTTCTCAGAAATCGCTTTTTCGATCGCGGCAAAGCTCATCTGATCCGCATCCCGGATCACCGGCACGACAAGGCCCGTGGGCGTGCCAGCGGCCACACCCATATGCACGAAGTTTTTGTAGACGACATCGGTGCCATCAATCTCCGCATTCACCTCAGGCACTTCGCGCAGGGCATGGACGCATGCCTTGGTGAAGAAGGACATGAAGCCGAGGCGCACGCCGTGCTTTTTCTCGAACTCGTCCTTGTATTGCTTGCGCAGGGCCATCACGGCGCTCATGTCCACCTCGTTATAGGTGGTGAGCATCGCGGCAGTGTTCTGTGCCTCTTTCAGACGGCGGGCGATGGTCTGGCGCAGGCGGGTCATCTTCACCCGCTCTTCGCGCGCGGCATCATCAGCCGGAACCGGCGCACGTGGCGTGGCCGCAGGGGCCGGGGCCGCTGTGACGATGCTGGCGGCGGAGGCAGCGGCGGCAGGTGCTTTCGCGTTCTGCACGTCCTCTTTCATGATGCGGCCATCGCGGCCAGTGCCTTGCACCTGATCGGGGGTCAGGCCCTTCTCCGCCATCAGTTTCTTGGCCGATGGGGCGTGCTCCACATCCTTGCCAGCGGAGGACGCGGCAGGGGGGGTGGCATCCGCGCTGTCATCAGCGGCGACGGTGCGCGCACCAGCAGCATCCCCGGACAGAAGCGCCAGCGTGCCGCCCGCGCCCACGGTTTCGCCTTCACCCACAAGAATGCTCGCGATCACGCCGGCCTGCGGGGCAGGTACTTCGACCGACACCTTGTCAGTTTCCAACTCCGCGATCACTTCATCGGCGGCGACGCTATCGCCCACCTTTTTGAACCATGAGCCGACGGTCGCTTCGGTCACGCTTTCGCCCAAGGAGGGCACTTTGACTTCGATCTGGCCGGAGATTTTGTCGTCCGTCGCCTCGGAGGATTTCACCTCCTCCTTCGCCGGAGCGGCCTTTTCCGTTGAGGCTTCGCCCCCTTCGGAGATGGTGGCCAACAGCGCGTCAACGCCAACGGTCTCTCCCTCAGCCGCAACGATGTCGCCAAGCGTGCCAGCGGCGGGCGACGGGACTTCAACCGTCACCTTATCGGTTTCCAACTCGCAGAGCATTTCATCCACGGCAACGCTGTCGCCGGGCTTTTTGAACCATGTGGCGACCGTTGCTTCGGTAACGCTTTCGCCAAGGGTGGGTACGCGGACTTCAGTGCTCATCACTTATTTCCCTTCGATGGTGAGCGCTGCATCAACGAGCGTCTCTTGTTCATGTTTGTGCTGGCTGGCGAGCCCCGTCGCCGGGGAGGCCGCTGCGGACCGCCCGACATAGACGGGGCGGGTATGCTTGGATTTGATGCGGGTCAGGACCCATTCGATATTCGGCTCAACAAAGAACCATGCGCCCTGGTTTTTCGGCTCTTCCTGACACCAGACGATCTCCGCCTGCGGGAAACGGCCAAGCTCCTTGGACATGGATTGCGCCGGGAACGGATAGAACTGCTCAAGACGCAGCAGGTAGATGTCATCAATCCCG
Organism: Rubricella aquisinus; assembly: GCF_014199445.1. Taxonomy (GTDB): domain Bacteria; phylum Pseudomonadota; class Alphaproteobacteria; order Rhodobacterales; family Rhodobacteraceae; genus Rubricella; species Rubricella aquisinus. The sequence continues at coordinate 308,044 of NZ_JACIJS010000001.1, forward strand.
CGCGCGTCCCGCTCCGCCAACAGGTCATAATAGACCTTGCCGGAGCAGACGACGACGCGCTTGATCTCGTCATCGGCCACCAGTTTGGTGTCGCTGTTGCCATATTGCGCATCATCCCACAGCACCCGGTGGAAAGAGCTATCTGGCCCCATTTCCTCCAGCGTGCTGACCGCAAGTTTGTGCCGCAGCAGGGATTTCGGCGTCATCATGATCAGCGGCTTGCGGAAGCTGCGATGGATCTGACGGCGCAGAATGTGGAAATAGTTGGCAGGCGTCGTGCAGTTGGCCACGATCATGTTGTCCTGCGCACACAACTGTAGGAAGCGTTCAAGCCGCGCAGACGAATGCTCCGGCCCCTGCCCCTCATAGCCATGCGGCAACAGCATCACGAGGCCCGACATCCGCAGCCATTTCGACTCGCCCGATGAGATGAACTGGTCGATCATGATCTGCGCGCCGTTCACGAAATCCCCGAACTGCGCTTCCCAGATGGTCAGCGTGTTCGGCTCCGCCAGCGAATAGCCATACTCAAAGCCAAGCACGGCATATTCAGACAGCATCGAGTCGATCACCTCATACTGCGCCTGACCGGATTTGATCGCGTTGAGCGGATAGTACCGCTCCTCCGTTTCCTGATCGACGATGCCGGAATGCCGCTGGGAGAACGTGCCCCGCGTACAATCCTGCCCCGACAGGCGCACCGGGAAGCCTTCGGTCAGCAGCGATCCGAATGACAGCGCCTCTGCTGTGGCCCAGTCGATGCCCTTGCCGGTCTCGATCATCTCTTTCTTCGCAGCCATCAGGCGCTGCACGGTTTTGTGCGCCTTCACGCTGTCGGGCAAGGTCGCAAGGGTCGTGCCGATTTCTTTCAGCTTGTCGACATCCACACCGGTTTTGCCACGCTGGTAATCGTCCTTGTCCTTGCGGCCCATATGGGACCACCGACCATCCAGCCAATCCGCCTTGTTCGGGCGGTATTCCTTGCCGGCTTCGAACTCCTCGTTGAGATGGGCTTGGAAGGCTGCTTTCGCGTCCTCGATCTCCCCCTCGGGGATCAGGCCATCCGCGATCAGACGCTCGGTATAAAGCTGGAGCGTCGTTTTCTGCTTTTTGATCGCGGTATACATCTGCGGCTGGGTGAACATGGGCTCGTCGCCCTCGTTATGGCCAAACCGGCGATAGCAGAAAATGTCGATCACCACGTCCTTGCCGAATTTCTGGCGGAACTCGGTCGCGACGCGAGCGGCGTGGACCACGGCCTCCGGATCATCGCCGTTCACATGGAAAATCGGCGCTTCCACCATCAACGCGATATCTGTCGGATAGGGGGAGGATCGGGAATTGTGCGGGCTTGTGGTAAAGCCGATCTGGTTGTTCACAACCAGATGGATCGTGCCGCCGGTCTTGTGCCCCTTGAGGCCCGACAGACCGAAACACTCCGCCACGACACCCTGCCCGGCAAAGGCCGCATCCCCATGCAGAAGGATCGGCAGCACCTGCGTGCGCGCGTCATCGTTGAGCTGTTCCTGCTTGGCGCGGACCTTGCCCAGCACCACCGGGTTCACCGCCTCAAGGTGGGAGGGGTTCGCGGTCAGCGACAGGTGGACGGAATTGCCGTCAAATTCCCGGTCCGACGACGCACCGAGGTGATATTTCACATCGCCCGAGCCTTCGACCTCATCCGGCTTATAGCTGCCACCCTGAAATTCGTTGAAGATCGCCTTGTAGGGCTTGCCCATCACATTGGCGAGCACGCTCAGGCGGCCCCGGTGGGGCATCCCGATCACGATCTCTTTCACGCCGAGCGCACCGCCGCGTTTGATGATCTGCTCCATCGCGGGGATCAGCGCTTCGCCACCATCAAGGCCGAACCGCTTGGTGCCGGTATATTTGACATGGAGGAATTTCTCGAACCCTTCGGCCTCAACCAGCTTGTTCAGGATCGCCTTTCGGCCCTGTTTGGTGAAGGCAATCTCCTTGCCGTAGCCCTCAATCCGCTCCTTGAGCCAGCCCGCTTCCTCCGGGTTGGAGATGTGCATGTACTGAAGCGCGAAGGTGCCGCAATAGGTCCGCTTCACGATGTCGAGGATTTGGCGCAGGTTCGCCGTCGCCAGCCCCAGCACGTTATCAAGGAAAATCGGGCGGTCGTAATCGGCTTCGGTAAAGCCGTAATTCTTTGGATCAAGCTCGGGATGCGCGGTCGGCTCCACCAGCTTGAGCGGATCAAGGTCAGCGGCCAGATGGCCCCGGATACGGTAGGCGCGGATCAGCATCAGCGCGCGCACAGCGTCGGTCACGGCCTGCTTCACCTGAGCTTCCGTCACGGCGACGCCTGCATCCTTTGCCTTGCCCTTAATCTTTTCGGCAAGTTTGGTGGGGGAGGCTTCGTCCCATTCGCCGGTCAGCGCGGCAACCATGTCGCCACTGGGCACGGGCGGCCAATCGCTGCGCGCCCAAGAGGGGCCAGCAGCGGCGGCCTGCGCCTCATTCTCCTCACCCAGTTCCGCGAAAAACGCCTGCCAGCTTTCATCCACGCTGGACGGATCATTCGCGTAAGCGGCGTGAAGCTGCTCCACATATTCCGCGTTATGCCCCTGCAAGAAAGAGGAATTGCGGAACTGGTCGTTCGGGGATTGATCGGTCATTTTATTTCCTCTCCCAGTATTTCAGGCGCAAGATGCAGTGAAGCCCTGCCCGGTCAGACACCGGCCAGGGCTTTACGAGTTGCTTACCCAATCGCCTTCAGCACAGCTTCGCCAAGGCCAGCGGGGCTCTCGGAAATCACGAACCCGGCGGAGCGCATGGCTTCGATCTTGTCCTCGGCGCCACCTTTACCACCGGCGATGATCGCGCCCGCGTGGCCCATGCGGCGGCCCGGAGGTGCGGTACGGCCCGCGATGAAGCCCGCGATGGGCTTGGCGCGCCCGCGCTTGCGCTCATCCGCGATGAACTGAGCGGCCTCTTCTTCGGCCGCGCCACCGATCTCACCGATCATGATGATGCTTTCGGTTTCATCATCCGCGAGGAACATCTCAAGCACGTCGATATGCTCCATCCCCTTGATCGGGTCGCCGCCGATGCCCACGCAGGTGGACTGGCCAAGGCCCGCCGCCGTCGTTTGCGCTACGGCCTCATAGGTCAGCGTGCCGGAGCGGGACACAACCCCGACGGAACCACGCTTATGGATATGGCCCGGCATGATGCCGATCTTGCACGCATCAGGCGTGATGACACCGGGGCAGTTCGGGCCGATCAGGGTGGAGTTGGAGCCTTCAAGCGCCCGCTTCACCTTCATCATGTCAAGCACCGGGATGCCTTCGGTGATGCAGACGATCAATTCCATCTCCGCATCAATCGCTTCCAAGATCGCATCAGCCGCGAAGGGCGGCGGGACATAGATCGCGGTGGCGTTTGCTTCGGTCGCGGCTTTCGCCTCCGACACGGTGTCGAAAATCGGCAGGCCGATATGGCTTGATCCGCCCTTACCGGGGGTCACGCCACCGACCATCTTGGTGCCGTACGCAATCGCCTGCTCAGAATGGAACGTGCCCTGAGAGCCGGTCAGGCCCTGACAGATGACTTTAGTGGTTTGGTCTACGAGAATGGCCATGTTGGGCCTCCTTGATTTTCTTGATCGGGTGGGATCAATTAATAGGGCTTCGGATTAGGACAGTAATCCCAGTCGGCGAAGGTTGGATTGACCCAAAAACCAGCGTGCCGTTCACCTCGGATCGGATTACAGGGGCACCACCGATTTGCCCGAACTGAGTGTTTGGATCGTTATCGCGCATTGCAGTGACAAGTCTGTCAAAAACAAGCCGTGGCTCCGTGTCAGTAATCGTGGCAATGCAAGCTGCTATCTCATCGTTTTCATGGAAAGAAATTGCAAGCGCGCCATTCCCTCCAATCCATACATCCCCATCTTTTTGGAGCGCAGCATCTTCCAATACACCAACCCCATTTAAGAAATCTGGTGCATTCGCAATGCAAGCATCGGCAACAATACTAACGCCCATAGTCGCCTGCATTTCAGCAAATGACTGGGCGACTATTGGTGTGGCAGGCAACAAGCTCGCTAACAGAGGTATGGCGTGCTTTGTAATCACCCCTTAACCGCCTTCACGATCTTCTCTGCCGCGTCCGCGAGGTTGTCTGCCGCGATGACGTTCAGGCCGGAGGTGTTGATGATCTCTTTGCCCTTCTCCACGTTCGTGCCCTCAAGGCGCACGACGAGCGGCACACTGAGGCTCACTTCGTTCACCGCCGCGACCACGCCTTCTGCGATCACGTCGCAGCGCATGATGCCGCCGAAGATGTTGACGAGGATGCCTTTGACGTTCGGGTCAGAGGTGATGATCTTGAACGCTTCCGTCACCTTTTCCTTCGTCGCACCTCCGCCCACATCGAGGAAGTTCGCGGGCTCCGAGCCGTAGAGCTTGATGATGTCCATCGTCGCCATGGCAAGGCCCGCGCCGTTCACCATGCAGCCGATCTCCCCATCCAGCGCGATGTAGTTCAGATCGAATTTGGACGCGGCGAGTTCCTTGGGGTCCTCCTCCGTCTCATCGCGCAGGGCGATCACGTCCGGGTGGCGATAGAGCGCGTTGCCGTCAAAACCCATCTTGCAATCAAGGCATTTCAGGTCGCCCTTATCGGTCACGATCAGCGGGTTGATCTCCAGCATCTCGAGGTCTTTTTCCACGAAGAGTTTGTAGAGCTGGTTGATAAGCTTCACGCATTGCTTGACCTGCGCGCCCTCAAGGCCCAGCGCGAAGGCAACCCGGCGACCGTGGAAGCCGGACAGGCCCGATGCCGGATCGACAGAGAAGGAGAGGATTTTCTCAGGCGTCTGTGCTGCCACTTCCTCGATATCCATGCCGCCCTCGGTGGAGCAAACGAAAGAGATGCGGGAGGACGCACGATCCACCAGAAGCGAGAGGTACAACTCACGCTCGATGTCGGAGCCGTCTTCGATGTAGATGCGGTTGACCTGCTTGCCCGCCGGGCCGGTCTGATGGGTCACGAGCGTGCGGCCCAGCATTTTCTGTGCTTCCTCTGCCGCTTCCTCGACGGATTTGGCAAGGCGCACGCCGCCCTTTTCGCCAGCGCTTTCTTCGATGAACTTACCCTTGCCGCGGCCGCCTGCATGGATTTGCGCCTTCACAACCCAAAGCGGGCCGTCAAGCTCACCTGCGGCGGTCTTGGCTTCTTCGGCGCGCATGACTGCGCGGCCATCGGATACGGGGGCGCCATAGGCTTTGAGCAGTTGCTTGGCCTGGTACTCGTGAATGTTCATCTCAGCCGTTCCTTTCTGGCCCCCGATTTGCCGGAGGCAATAGAGTGCACGCTGGGTGTGTCAGCGGCGTCGGGGCGCAGAATACCCGGCCCGCCACAATCGTTGCAAAGGGGAATGATTGACGATTTGACGCTGTTTCGGGGTAATATCTGTTTTTGTGATCACAAGCAAAAATCATGTGATCACAAAAACGCGCGACGCCGGGTCACTTCGCCCCGAATCACTCCGTTAGTCTGCGACGAAGCGGCACCAAACCCAACAATACAAGCAGTATGGCAATCGGAAGGTCACCGATCCGGGCATAAAGCGGGCGGGACAGGGCACCCGGCAGGACCGCATCCACAAATCCGTAAACACCAAGCGGAATGTCCGCGATGATCCGCCCGCGCGGATCAATCATCGCGGACACGCCCGTGTTGGCCGCCCGGGCGACGGGCAAACCCTGCTCAATCGCGCGGAATTGGGCCTGCACGAGGTGCTGATAGGGGCCGGAAATCTCCCCGAACCATGCGTCATTGGTGACATGCACGAGCCAATCGGCCCGCGGGCCAGCGGGCTGCATCAAATGCGGGAAAATCGCCTCGTAACAGATCAGCGGCACAAAAGGCGGGATGCCCGCCACATCCAAAAGCTGCGGCCCCGGACCGGGGCTATAGGCTCCGCGCAATTCAGCGATATAGTTGCCCAGACCAAACCCGCCCAGAACACGCCCGAACGGGATATACTCGCCAAAGGGCACAAGGTGGTGTTTGTCATAGCGCGCCACGACCTCCCCTCGCGTATCAACGACGGCAAGCGCGTTGCGCCAGTCGAGCCAGTCCGGCTCCCGCGTCAAATCCCGAATACCAAAGATGATCGGCGCGGCGGTATCCTGGCTGAGCGGGGCAAAGGCGTCGCCCAGATCACTCAGCAGGAACGGCACGGCGGTTTCGGGCCAGATCACAACATCCGGCGACCCCGGTGCGACGGTCGCTTGCGCGGCACGATCAAGGAAAACGGGCCAGCGGTCGGGCAGCCATTTCTCCCGCTGCGGGGCGTTGGGCTGCACGAGCCGCACCAGCGTTTCCTCCGCCCGCTCCGGCACCGGCGCCGCGAGGGCAACCAGCCCCCAGACCACCGCCGCGACCAGCGCCCCGCCATAGGCCAGCATCGCGCGGCTGCGCAGGTGAAACGCGATCAGACCCGCGCCCAGCGCAATCACGAACCCGATGCCATGCGGCCCGATCAGGGCAGAGAGTTGCGCAAGCGGCGTATCGATCAGGCCATAGGCCAGCAGGTTCCACGGAAATCCCGTCAGGACATAGCTGCGCGCGATCTCCGCCAATGTCAGGGCAATGGCGAAGGACAGCGCGCGGCCCATTCCAGACGCGGGCGCCATCCAACGCGCAAGCCCGAAAGCCACCGCCCAGAACAGCGATAAACCCACCGCCATGAAGACCAGCGCAAATGGGGCCATCCACCCCGTGCGCGCCGCATCCACAAGAAACGGCTCAACGATCCAGAACAGGCCAGCCGCGAAATACCCGGTGCCCGCCGCACTTCCGATCCAAAACGCGCGCCGCCACCCCGGTGCCGCTGCGGCCAGCAAAAACGGAATGGGCAGAAACAGAAATGCCGCTGGAAAGAAGCCAACCGGCGCTTGGGACGACGCGATCAACGCACCACAGAGCAGCGCAACGAGGCTCTGCCGCCAATGGCCCATCGCGGTCAGTCTGCCAATCACTCGGCTGCGCGCTGAAGGGCGTTGGAGTTGATCCGAACGCGCATCCGTTTGATCCGGCGCGGGTCAGCGTCGATCACTTCGAACTCGTGGCCATCAGGGTGGCTGATCACCTCTGCCCGCTCGGGGATGCGGCCCAGCAGCATAAAGACAAGGCCGCCCATCGTATCGACCTCCTCATCCAGCGCGTCCGACAGAAGGTCTACATGCGCGACCTCCTCGAAATCGTGCAATTCGGCACGGGCATTTACGATATAGACGCCGGGGGATTCCTCCCGCCACGCGGCGTCCTCCTCCTCGTCATGCTCGTCCTCGATATCCCCGACGATCTGTTCCACCAGATCCTCAATGGTGACGACGCCATCAACGCCCCCATACTCGTCGATCACCAATGCCATATGGATGCGCGTCGATTGCATCCGCTGCAACAACGCGCCCAGCGGCATCGACGGCGGCACATACAGCACCCGGCGGATCATCGGCTCAATATCGAATGTGTCGCTTTGCGCCCCGAACCCATAGTTGAGTGCAAGATCCTTGAGATGGAGAAAACCAACCGGATCATCCAGCGTGTCGTCATACACCGGAAGCCGCGTCAGCGTGCTGTCCCGGTAAAGCGCCACGATCTCTTCAAGGCTGGCGGTTTTGGACAGGGCCACGATATCCGCGCGGGGGACCATGACGTCCTCCACCTTGAGGCTGCGCATCTCACGAAGGTTGAGGAGCATCTCCTGCGCACCCGCGTCGGAGGCCGCCTCCATCGCACTTTGCGCGTCAGAGGGCGTATCGGCGGCCTCTGTCTCATCCGGCCCGAACAGGCGCGACCAAAACGAGCGCGGCTGAGAGGGGTCTATCTGGGTGTCGTCATCCCGCGCGCCCTGCGCGGCGATAGAGGACGGATCGGTTGTGTCGCCCATGGCTCCTATGTCTCAAAACGCGGCCGCTTAAGGGCCGCTCATATCCCTATATGGGTCACGAATACCCATTTCGGCAAGTGTTTGGGATTCGAGTGTTTCCATCCGATGCGCATCTGCCTCAGTTTCGTGATCGAATCCAAGCAGATGCAGCGCTCCATGCAGGATCAGATGGGTCACATGATCCTCAACGGTTTTGCCCTGCGCACGGGCCTCAGCGATGCAGGTGTCATAGGCCAGCGCGATGTCGCCCAGCGTGTCGTCGAAACCACTGGCCGGTGGCAACGCGCCCGGTGCCTCCCCCGGCGAAAGGGGGGCAAGGTCAAAGGCGGGCCAACTGAGCACGTTGGTCGGCACCGGTTTCCCACGAAATTCGGCGTTTAGGTTGGCGATGCGTGCATCGTCACAGGCCAGAAGCGCGACCTCATAGCCATCCGGCGCGCCCGCCGCCGCCATGGCCGCGTCAACCGCACGGGTGGCAAGGGTCAAAAGCGGAAGCTGCGCCCAGCGCTCATCCTCGATAACAAGGTCAATCTCCGTCACGGTTCCGCCTTGTCATAAGCCCGCCTTGTCATAGGCGCGGATGATGCGCGCGACGAGCGGGTGGCGGATCACGTCGGCGGCGGTGAAATAGGTCATCGCAACGCCTTTCACCCCGGCAAGGATTTTTTCCGCTTCAACAAGGCCAGAGGACGTGCCGCGCGGCAGATCGACCTGCGTCCGGTCCCCGGTGATGACCATGCGTGAGCCTTCGCCCAGACGGGTCAGGAACATCTTCATCTGCATCGACGTGGCGTTTTGCGCCTCATCAAGGATAACGAAGGCATTAGAGAGGGTGCGCCCCCGCATAAACGCGAGCGGCGCGATCTCGATCTGCTTTTCCTCCATCATCCGCTGTACCTGCCGCCCCGGCAGAAAATCATTCAGCGCGTCATAGAGGGGCTGCATGTAGGGATCGACCTTTTCCTTCATGTCGCCGGGTAGGAAGCCCAACCGCTCCCCCGCTTCGACGGCAGGGCGGGTCAGGATGATGCGGTCCACCATGCCTTCAAGATACATATTCGTGGCCGCCGCGACCGCGAGATAGGTTTTGCCCGTACCCGCAGGGCCAATGCCAAAGACCAACTCGTTTTCATAAAGCTGGCGCACATAGCCTTTCTGGGTTTCGGTGCGCGGCTCGATCGTTTTCTTGCGGGTGCGAAATTCGAGCGGCGCGCCCTCGAACATCTCGATCTGATCGTCGGACGCGGGTTCGGGGCTGCGGCTCAGGCGCAGGGTCGCATCCACATCACCCGCTTCAAGCGGTTTGCCCGCCTCGGCCCGTTCACGCAGGGTGGTGAGCGTATCAGCCGCACGGGCGACGGCATCCGCGTCCTCCCCCACGACGGCAAGGCCAGTGTCCCGGCGCAGGATGACCACGCCAAGCAACTGTTCGATCTTCATGATATTGAGATCACCGGGACCACACACGTCCGCAAGAAGGCGGTTATCGGTGATGTCGATGCGGGTTTCCGTCGGTGCGGGCGGAGGGGTCAGGGCGTCTGTCGCCAAAGGGTGCGGGCCTCATGCTCGGGTTTGCTTTCCCTGATCGTGGCGCGCCCGGCCCGGAGGTTCAAGGGCGAAAGCAGTCACGCAGGTGTCATTCTTGGCAACAGGGCGCTCCCGCACGTCGCTACGCTCCCTTTGGGCCGAGCCGGTGCTGACGCACCGGTAAGAGATTCCATGCCTCCGGCGGGGTATATTTGAAGAAAGTGAATTGGGGCTTGCGTCAGCGCAGGATCACACCGGGATTGAGGATGCCATGAGGATCAAGCGCGGATTTGATCGCGCGCATCGCCATCAATTTGCCCGGATCGCCATAAGTCTCCAGATCGCCCGTTTTGAGGCGGCCAATCCCATGTTCCGCACTGACAGACCCGTCATAGGCATGGGTCAGGTCATGGACGATGGTTTTGATCCGGTCATAGGCATTGTCATACTCCTGCTTGGCCCGGCCCTTTGGCGGGTAGACATTATAGTGCAGGTTGCCATCCCCCAGATGGCCAAAACAGTTGATCCGCAAGTCTGGGTCAAACGCGGTAAGGGCAGCCTGCGCCTCCCCGATGAAACGGGGGATATCGCTCACCGGCAGCGAGATGTCATGGGAGGAAATCCCGCCCACCAGCCGGTTCGCCTCCGGTATTGTTTCGCGCACATCCCAGAGCGTTTGCGCTTGCGCGGCGTTTTGCGCGATCACGGCATCCGTCACCTCGCCCGCCTCAAACGCCGCCTCCAGCACCTTTTCCAGCGCCGCTGAAACGCCCCGCCCGCCAAGCTCGGTCAGGACGATCCATTCGCCCTCAAGCGCAAGCGGTTGCGGGACATCCGGCATCTTCTCCGTCAGGAAGTCCAGCCCCTGCCGGTGGATCAATTCAAAGGCGCTGATCGCCTCCCCCACCGCATCGCGGGTCCGATCAAGGAGGGAGAGGGCCGCCTCCACATCGCGCATCGCGATCATAGCGGTTGCCGTTTCCGTCGGGCGCGGGAAAAGCCGCAGGCTCGCCGCCGTGATCACGCCAAGCGTCCCCTCCGATCCGATCAGCAGGTGGCGCAGGTCATAGCCCGTGTTGTCCTTGCGCAGGCGTTTGAGCCCATGCATGACCGTTCCATCGGCAAACACGGCCTCAAGCCCGAGGCACAGATCGCGGGTATTGCCATAGCGGATCACGTTGATCCCGCCCGCATTCGCGGCAAGGTTCCCGCCGATCCGGCAAGACCCTTCGGAAGCGAGAGACAGCGGGAACAGCCGGTCCACCCGTTCGGCAGCGGCCTGCACGTCGGCGAGGATCATGCCTGCCTCCACCACAATGGAGTTACCGGGGCCATCCACGTCGCGCACCCGGTTCATCCGCTCCAGCGACAAGAGGAGCGGCATCGGTCCGGCCTCCGCGATCTGCCCGCCGACCAGCCCGGTGCCGCCGCCATAGGGGATCACGGGCACGCGCGCGGCATGGGCCGCGGCAAGGATGGTCGAAACCTCCGCAACCGATCCGGGCCGCGCCACGGCGGCGGCCTGCCCGCGATACCGACCGCGCGGCTCTTCGAGATAGGACGGCGTGACCTCCCGCAGGGTTCCCTTGGGCAGGCGCGCCTCCAATGCGGAGAGAAAGCCGCTATCGGCAGGGTTCAGCATGGCGGTCATGATCGGCTCTCCCACTGTTCTGGCTAAGACATAGCCCCGCGCAGGCGCCCTGACCAGAGCACGATTCGGGGGCGGGTCAAGGGCGGCGCAGCCGGCGCCGACAGGCGCTTTACCCTTGAGGCGCACGCGAATCGGCCCCCAAGCTGGACGGGGTGACCTGAGGAACAGCCTGTTCCTCAGGCACCTCAGCGCAGGCGAAGCCTCCGCGTGCGTCAGCACGCGGCCCGGCCCAACGGGAAGCGGCCTATCTTTGATAGGACGATGACGGGCGGGAGCGCGCCCTCACGCTTGGCGCAACACGCGGTGCAGCATCGTATCGAGTGCTGACAGGAACCGCGAGCGGTCCTCCTTGCGAAACGGGGCAGGGCCACCGATGCCTTCGCCACCGACACCAGCGCGCAGATCGGCCATGATCGCGCGGGTCGCCACGGTCGTGCCGATGCTGTTCTCCGTGAACGGTTTGCCCGTCGGGGAGAGCACGCTTGCGCCCGCCGCGATGCACCGCTCCGCGAGCAGTATATCGGCGGTCACGACCACCGTTTTGGGGCCCGCGTGGTCCGCGATCCAGTCATCCGCCGCATCAAACCCGTCAGACACCATCTGGCAGCGGATCAGGGGCGTTGGGGGCGTGCGCAGATATTGGTTTGCCACCAGTGTCACCGGCACCTGAAGGCGCAGGGCAACGCGGTAGACCTCCTCCTTCACCGGGCAGGCATCAGCATCGACCAAGATTTCCACCGCACCGCTCATCGTTCGGTGAATTTCAGTTCGATCCGGCGGTTGCGCGCCCGCGCCTCCGGGGTGTTGGCCGTGTCCACGGGCTGGAATTCGCCAAAGCCTGTCGCGGCCAATCGGTCCGGCGGCAAGCCCTGCTCGTCGATCAGGAAGCGCACGACAGACAGCGCCCGCGCTTGGCTCAGTTCCCAGTTATCAGCGAACTGCGCGCTGTTGCCCAAGGGTACATTGTCGGTATGGCCATCGACACGGAGGATCCAATTGATCTCCTCAGGGATGTCATCCGAGATTTCCAACAGCACCTCGGCCACGCGCGCGATCTCCTGCCGTCCAGCGGCGTTCAGCGTCGCGGCCCCCGGCGCGAACAGCACTTCGGACGCGAACACGAAGCGGTCCCCGACCACGCGGATACCCTCCCGGTCGCCCAAAAGCTCCCGCATCCGGCCAAAAAATTCCGACCGGTAGTTCCGCAGATCGCGCGCCTCTGCCTCCAGTTCCGCCGCGCGGCGGCGCTGGTCAGCGGCGACTTGCGCGAGCGCGGAATTGAGCCGGTTGCCCAGCGCCTGTATCTGCACCTCGTTTTCCTCATCCCGCGCCTCGGCGGCATCAAGCAGCCCCTCAAGCTCGGCAATCTGCCGGCGCAATGCGGCGGCCTGTTGGTTCAGCAGGGCAACCCGGCGGCGCGCGTCCGTTGTCTCCGCCCGCTGATCGACCAATTCTCGGTTGGCCTGTGCCAAGAGGGCACGCTGGCGTTCCAGTTCGGACATGTCATCGGCCCGCGCGGTCTCCAGCCTAAGTTGCGCATTCTCCGCTGCGGCAAGCAGGGTCAGGGTTTCTTCCGCGCGGCGGCGTTCTTCCTCCAGTGAGAGGGTCATGGCCGTGAGTTCCGCATCCGCATTGGCAAGCCGCGCGCGCAGCGCCTCGGCGGCGGCGGCCTGCGCGAGGCGCGCGGCTTCTTCCTCCGACAGGTCCGCCTCAACCCCTTCTAGCCGTTCGCGCAGCAGGGCAGCAGCGGCCTGTTCCGCGTCAAGATCCGCAGCAATCTCTGCCGCGCGATCCCGCGCGTCCGCCAGATCCGCCTCCCGCTCCGCAAGGTCCGCGGCCAGGGCATCGCCGCGCCCTTCGGCATCTGACAGGCTCGCGGCCAAATCGGCCAAGGTCGCCTCGCGGGAGGCGGCTTCGGTCTGCAACTCGGCAATCAGCGATTCAAGCGCCTGTCGTTGTGCTGCGGCAAGGCGCGCGGCCTCTGCCTGCGCGTCGATCTCATCGCGGGCGGAGGCAAGCGCAAGGCGCAGCGCCTGTTCGCGGTCGATGGTTTCCGTGAGTTCCGTCTCAAGCCGCGCAATCTCCTCTGCGGAGGCGCGCAGATCGGCCCGGCGCGCCGCGGCATCATCCCGCGCGGCTGTCAGCGCCTGATCAAGATCGGCATTGCGGGACAAAAGCGACGCGACCTGATCCTCAAAGGACGCGATCCGCGCGGCCTGCTCTGCCGTGTCGGTGCGCAGGGCCGCGATGAGGGCAAGCTGGTTGGCAACGATCGTTTCCCGATCCGCGAGCGTGCCGGAGAGGGTCGTGACCTCATCCTCAAGCGCAGCACTCCGCCGCTGCTCCACCCCCAGTGCATCGGCAAGGCTGGCAAGCTCTTCTGTCAGGGTTTCTAGCTCACCGCGCTGGCCCGTGATCGTCTGTTGAAGGGTGTATTGCATGACCATGAAAATGGTCAGCACGAACATCAGCACCAACAGAAGCGCGGTCATCGCATCCACGAAGCCGGGCCAGATATTGGCCTCGAACCGCGCTCCGCTGCGCCTGTTCAGCGCCATCGGCTCACCGCTCCCGTGTCAGCGCATCCGTCAGGGCGCTGATTTCGGTCCGCAACTCCGCCACGGCATCCTGACGCCCGGCGGAGATTTCCTCCAGCAGCCGCAAAAGCTGTATGTCGATATTGCGCAGACGGGCGCGGGTTTCCTCATCAAGCATTGCGGCGTCAGCTTCGCGTTGGGCGATTTGTGTGGTGAGGTTTTCGACCGCCGTGACAAGCTGATCCAGCCGCTGATCCGTCGCGCGGCGCGCCTCGTCACTCGCGGCGACCGTGGCGCTCAGCACTTCGATCCGGGTTGCGGTGTTGTCCATCACATCCGCCATGACGCTGCTTTCCGCACCCTCCCCGCCCATGGTCAGGCGCGTGATGGAGGACAGCCAGTTTTCCAACTCGGTATAAAACCGGTTCTGCCCGTGGCCCGCGAACAATTCCAGAATGCCCACCACCAGTGATCCGGCAAGCCCCAGAAGCGAGGACGCGAAGGCAGTACCCATCCCGGCAAGCTGCGCCTCAATCCCGGTCATCATCCGCTCAAACACCGACAGGCCCGTCGTGTCGCCCTCCGCCGGGGTCAGGGCGCGGATCGTATCGACAACCGCCGGAACGGTCGTCGCAAGGCCATAGAACGTGCCTAAAAGGCCAAGGAAAATCAGAAGATTGATGATATAGCGCGTGATGTCGCGCGCCTCATCAAGCCGCGTTGCGATGGATTCGAGCAATGACCGCGCGGAACTGGTGGAAATCCCCTGCCGGGCGCGCTTGTCCTTCAGCATCGCGGCGAGCGACGTCAACAGGCGCGGCGGCTGGACATATTCATGACCGGGCCGGTTCAGCGCGAACCCCTCGATCCAACTGACGGAAGTGACCAACTGCAACACCTGCCAGAAACAGGCCAAGACGCCAATCACGAACACCCCAAGGATAAATCCGTTGAGATACATGTTCGCAAGGAACACTTCCGCCACCTGCCGGTAGATCAGAAACACCCCGACCCCAACGAGGATCAGCACCAGAACCATCAGCAAAATCTGCCGGAACGGCTGTGAAAACTGAGGATCGTTTTCCGTTTCAAAAAGCATTGCGTGCCTGTGTCCCTGTCGCCTTTTGCGGGACATTAACTCTGTCCTGCGTGGTTTTCCATGCTTACTCTGCGGCGGGGCGAAATCGTGTGAAGGACTTTCGGGCGCTGGCCTTGCCTTTCGACCTTCTTTGGACCGGAATCAAGCGCGCAGCGCGCCGGTCCAGCGGCCGCCCGCCCCCCGGCGGCCGCTTTGCGACGGTCGATCCTAAGCGGAGAATGCGGACGGAACACCGCCATAAATCGCATAGCTGATCTGTATGAGCGGCCTTCTCGGGCGGCCGCTGGACCTGCTTACGCAGCAATCATTCGCCCCCAACCCGCGCCCGCACCATCCTATCCAGCGCCTCAAGGTCCGGGTCGCGGATGCCCAGCTTGCCCAACGCCGCAACGGTGTTGTGCAGATATTCGGCATTTGGCCCACTTGGCCCGATGGCGTCCGCGATGATCTTGGCCTGCGCGTCTAGTGGCAGCGCGCCCGCATACTGGCCATGCGCGGTGTCCATCACATAGGCAATCGCCTCGACCGTGCCGCCCTCGGCCAATGCGATGGTCTGGCGGGTTTCGCGGTAGGCCGCAGTCACCAATTCGCGGGCGGTGAGGTAGGCGTATGTTTCCTCCGCCTGCGCTGCCTCCACCCGGTAGGCAAGGCCGGTGCAGGTCGCCCCTTCCAACGCATCAAGTGCCAGCACCAATCCCGGCTTTTCAGGCGTGCCGCGATATTCGATCGATGTCATGCAAAAGCTGCGATGGTATCCGTGCAACGTGCCAAGCCGTGCCTCGGCCACTTCGAAACCGGGCTTCCACAGCAAGGAGCCATAGGCGAACACCCAAAATCCGTCCGAAATCATGCTGGCCTCCCTCTTGCGCTGCGCGATATACACCGCGCATCCCGTGATGGCGAGAAGGAACCGCTATGCCCATGCGCACGATGTTACTGGCCGGACTGGCCCTGCTGATCGGGTGGTCCGCTTATTGGTGGCTGGCCGCGTCAAGCCTGCGCAATGGCATTGACGACTGGCTTACCGCGCGGCAGGCGGATGGCTGGATCGCGGAATATGCCGATCTGGGCATTTCGGGCTATCCCAGCCGGGTGGACGCGCGGTTTGACGATCTGGCATTGGCGGACCCGGCGCGCGGCTGGGCGTGGTCGGCCCCCGCGTTTCAGATCCTTGCGCTGAGCTATCGGGACGATCAGGTCATCCTCGCTTTTCCGGGGGAGCAGAGCCTTGCCACCCCGCGCGGGAGGGTGACGGTATCGGGCGCGCCATTGCGGGCCTCGGTCAACCTGACGGAGGATCAGGTCGTCCAGCGACTGGTCGCGGAAGCTGACGATCTGACCCTAACGATGGAGGGCGACCAGATCACCGCGACCCGCATGATCCTGGCCACGGAGGAGCAGGGACAGCCCCGCATCCAGCGGCTTGGCTTGACCGGGGAGGGCATCATGCCCTCCGCCGCGTTGCGCGAATTGGGGGCTGGGATCGGGCTTGCTGACACACCGATTGAGAGGGTGACGCTGGATGCGACCGCGACCTTCGCCGCACCGCCCGGCCTTGCGCAACTGGGGGACGCGCCGCCGGCCCTTGATGCGCTTTCCATCGCGGATCTGAGCGTGACATGGGCGATGCTCAGCATCCGGGCGCAGGGCATGTTGACCGCCGATGCGAACGGGTTTGCCAGCGGGGAGATCGCGCTGCGCCTGCGCAATTGGCAGGAGATGCTGGACATGGCTGTCGCCGCCGGGGCGATCCGGGCGGATGTGGCCCCGGCGCTGCAATTCGCGCTCGGCTTGATGGCAGGGCTGGGCGGGGACCGCGACGCGCTCGACGCGACTGTCAGCTTTCGCGACGGTGTGATGGCCATTGGCCCAGTAGTGATCGGAACAGCGCCACGAATGGCGCTGCCCTAAGCTTACTTCGGGGGAAGCCCGCGCCCGAAATTCGGCGCGTCCGTGTCCTGACCCGCCTCGATAATGCCGCGCCGAATGGCCCGCGTGCGGGTGAAATAGGCGTGCAGCGTATCCCCATCGCCCGTGCGGATCGCCCGTTGCAGGGCGAACAATTCCTCGGTGAACCGGCCAAGGATTTCGAGCGTCGCTTCCTTGTTGTTCAGAAACACATCGCGCCACATCGTCGGATCGGATGCCGCGATGCGGGTGAAATCCCGGAACCCTGCGGCAGAGTATTTGATGACTTCCGAATGGGTCACCCGGCGCAGATCATCCGCGACCCCCACCATCGTGTAGGCTATGAGGTGGGGCGCGTGGGACGTAACGGCGAGCACAAGGTCATGATGCGCCGGCTCCATCTCTTCGACATTCGCGCCCAGCCCGCGCCAGAACGCGGCAAGATGGTCCACCGCCGCCTGATCCGTACCTTCGGGCGGGGTCAACAGGGTAAATCGCCCGTCATAAAGCGTGGCAAAGCCCGATTCCGGCCCGGAATGCTCTGTCCCCGCAACCGGATGTGAGGGGACGAAATGCACCCCGTCCGGCACATGGGGGGCCACGGCATCAATCACCGTCTGCTTGACCGACCCCACATCGGACAGGATCGCTCCGGGTTTGAGATGCGGTCCGATTTCGGCGGCGACTGCGCCCATCACGCCGACGGGCACGCACAGGATCACCAGATCGGCCTCTTTCACGGCCTCTGCGGCGGTGGCGGCAACCTCATCGACGAGCCCGATCTCCGCCGCCTTGGCGCGGGTCGCCTCGGAACGGGCATAACCGACAAGCGTGCCGACCAGATCCCCGCGCCGCGCGGCGTGGGCGATGGAGCCTGCAATCAGGCCAAGCCCGATCAGGGCGATGCGTTCAAACCGTGCTGTCATGTCCTCATACCCACAATCTGGCGCAGCGCCGCAATGGTGTCGCGGCATTCCTCGGGCGTGCCGACCGTGATCCGCAACCCCGATGGCAGGCCATAGCTTGCGACATTGCGCACAAGGATGCCGCGCGCGGTCAGCGCCTCCAGCGCGCTTTGTGCTGCTGCCACATCCGCGAACCGGGCCAACACGAAATTCGCATGCGACGGATCAACGGAAAGGCCAAGCCCGCGCAATTCCTTCGTCATCCAGTCGCGCCAGACCTCGTTTTCGATGCTGCATCGCTGCACATAGTCCTGATCCTGCACCGCCGCGATCGCCCCGGCGATCGCTGGGCCCGTCAGGTTGAACGGGCCGCGCACCCGGTTCAGCGCGTCGATCACGTCCTGCGGGCCATAGCCCCAGCCGACGCGCAACGCGCCGATGCCGTAGATTTTGGAGAAGGTCCGCGTCATCACCACATTGTGCCGCGTGGTCGCCAGCGCCTTGCCGCCGTTATAATCCGGGTCGCGCACATATTCGGCATAGGCCCCGTCGATCACAAGCAGGGTCTCTGCCGGGATCGCGTCCGCCAACCGCACGAGATCGGCCTCCGGCACCAGTGTGCCGGTCGGGTTTGCGGGGTTCGCGATAAAGATGATCTTGGTCCGGTCCGTGCAGGCGGCAAGGATCGCGTCCACATCCACGCACCGCTCCCGCTCCGCCACCTCCACGGGGGTCGCCCCGGCAGCCTGTGCGCAGATTTTGTGCATGGCAAAGCCGTGCTCGGTATGGATCACCTCTGCCCCTTCGCCCGCATAGGCCTGACAGAGGAAGGTAAACACCTCATCCGACCCGGCACCGCAAATGATGCGCGCTGGATCAAGCCCGTGCACGGCTCCAATCGCGCTGCGCAAGTCCAAATGACCACTATCGGGATAGCGTTCCAGCGCGGCACCCGACGCAGCGAAGGCTTCCTTGACGCGCTCCGATGGCCCGAACGGGTTTTCGTTGGAACTGAGCTTGATGATACGGTTCGCATGCCCTGCTTTCGCCGCACCGGCAACGTAGAGTGGAATGTCGAGCAGCCCTTTGCGGGGGGTGACGGTTTGGGTCATGGCGCGCCTCGGATCGGTTTGGCCCATGCTCTATCGCCTTGTGCGCGGCAAATCCAGTGGGCGCGCGCCGGGGCTATCCCAGATGGGCGCGGATAAAGGCCGCAGCACGATCCAGCGCCACATCCGCCTCCGGCAATTTGCCGTGAAACATCTGCCAGCAATGAAAGCAGCCGGGCCAAAGGTCCAGCTCCACATCGACGCCATCGGCGGTCAGTTTGGCCCCCATCCGCCGCGCGTCATCGGCCAGAAGTTCCGCCTTGCTCGCCTGAATGAGCACTGGCCCCGCACCGCGAAATGTCCCGAACAGCGGGGACGCTCTGGGATCGGTCGGTTCCGCCCCGTCAAGGTAGCGCGATACGACCTCCGGCAGGCGCGCGGCGGGCAAAATCGCGTCGCGTCGCACGTTCGACACGAGGCTGTCCCCTGACAGGGTCATATCGCACCAGGGGGAGAATGCGACCGTGGCCGCCGGATGCGGCAGGCCCTCCTCACCAATCATGTGCAACAGCGCCAGCGCCAGCCCGCCGCCCGCGCTATCCCCGGCCAGCACGATATTTCCCGCCTCATAGCCCGCCTCCAGCAAGCCGGTATAGGCGGCAAGCGCGTCCTCTGGCGCGGACGGGAACGGATGCTCCGGTGTCAGGCGATAATCGGGCAGAACCACGCGCACATCCGCAAGGGCGGCAATCGCGGAGCCAAGCGCCTGATGCGTCGCGGCCGAGCCAAGGAAATACGCCCCGCCATGGAAATAAAGCACAACCCGGCTGCGGGCGGAGGTTTCGGTGCTGATCCATTTGACCGGCATCGGCCCCGCCCCGCCGGGCAATCGCGCGTCCACGATCCGGGTGCCCGGAACCGGGCGAAAGACGGACGCCGCCCGCCGCTCAAACCCATTGCGCAGCGCGATGGGATCGGTGCTGCGCGCCAGACGCCGCTTTTCCGTGACCCTCAGCCCAAGATCGAGCATTTTGAGCCGGAACGACATCAGCCGACGCGCCGCTCTATCGCGTCCCAGATTTTGGCGGTGATGTTGGTGCCATCAAACCGCTCAAGCTCCTGAATGCCGGTGGGGGAGGTCACGTTGATCTCCGTCAGCAGGCCGCCAATCACGTCGATGCCGACAAAAATCTGACCCTTTTCGCGCAAAAGCGGGCCGATGGCCGCGCAAATCTCGCGGTCCCGGTCTGTCAGGGCGACCTTCTCCGCCCGGCCACCGACATGCATGTTCGACCGGGTTTCCCCTTCTGCCGGGACGCGGTTGATGGCGCCCACCGGCTCACCGTCCACAAGGATGACACGCTTGTCGCCCTTGGCCACATCGGGCAGGAATTTCTGCATGATGAGCGGCTCGCGGTTGATGCCCGAGAACAGCTCATGCAGCGAATTGAGGTTGCGATCATCAGGGCCAAGCCGGAACACCCCCGCCCCGCCATTGCCATAAAGTGGCTTGAGGATCACATCGCCATGCTCCGCCTTGAACCGCTTGAGCGCACCAATATCACGGGCGATCATCGTGGGCGGCGTGAGGTCGGGAAATTGCAGCACCAAGAGCTTCTCAGGATAATTCCGCACCCAAGTCGGATCATTCACCACCAGCGTGTCAGGGTGGATCATGTCGAGGATATGGGTCGTGGTGATATAGCCCATGTCAAACGGTGGATCCTGCCGCAGCCACACGACATCCATCTCTGACAGGTCCTGCACCACCCGCTCCCCCAGCGTGTAGTGATTGCCCACCTCACGCCGCAGGGTGACGGGCCAGCCATCGCCATACACCTTCCCCTGATTATAGATCAGCTTGTCCGGTGTGTAGTAGAACAGCGTATGCCCGCGCGCCTGTGCTTCCTCCATGATGCGGAAAGAGCTGTCAGCATTGATATTGATGGGACCGATCGGGTCCATCTGCATGGCGATTTTGAGCGGCATGGTGTGTCCTTGAAACGGGTTAGCGGCTGATCGCCGGGCTTTCGGTGCGCAGGCGGCGCGGATCGTCGATCAACAGAACGTGGCTCACGACCTGCTCCACCCCCGATACGGTGCTCATCGCGGTGGTGACGCGCTGCAATTCTGCGGCATCGGGTGCCAGACCGTTGAGGTGCAGCACCCCGTTCACCACCGTTACGGTATAGTTGATGGGGTCGATCCCTTCGGTGTTGACCAAACGGAACCGCGCGGAATTGGCGATGCCCACATCCCGGAGCACGGTTCCGGTGGACCGGGTGCCACCCGGCTCGATCTCGTTCACCACGGCGCGCACGCCGGGGATGGACCACGCGATGGTTTCCGCCTCAATCGCGTCGGCGGGTCGGGGCACGGTGCCCAACAGCAGCACCCGCCCTTCATTCACCCGCGTTTGCACGCCCGCGACATTCGGATTGTCCGCCGCCACCAATTGCGCATCGAGCCGCAGGTTGATCTGCGTATCGCTCAGCGCCTCTTCGGTGCTGCGCAACTGGTTGTCCGACACGCCCGCGGCGGTCACGCCCGCGATGGCCACCGGGCCGCACGCCGTTACTGCGATCAGCGCACCAGTCAGGAAAATGGATTTCATGGGTCTGCTCCCTCAAGGTTTCTTTCGTCACGCCCTGTTTTGGTGAGACCATATAAGGGGTGTCAGACAGGGGGTGACAAGCCTTGCTGTCAAATTCTGCCTCAGCGGGGCATCGCGTCCTCGATGATTTCGGCACCCCCTGCGCGATCCACCAGCACCACGTCAAATCGCATCGGGGTGTCAAGCGAGAGGTTTTCGTGTTGCAGATAGCCCAGCGCCGTCGCCGCGATCCGCGCCCATTGCTTGGCAGAGATGCTGACGGAGGCATCCTCCAGCGTCTTGCGTGCTTTCACTTCCACGAACACGAGCGTTCCGGCCAACCGGACAATCAGATCGACCTCCCCCGCGCCCGCGCGAAATCGGCGAGCAAGCAGCTCTGCCCCCTGCGCAGTATAAAGCCGCTCGGCAATATCTTCTGCCGCAAGGCCCGCGTGGTAATTGGTGGCGCCGGTCACCTTGCGTCTTTCAGGGCTTGCGCGCGGGCATAAAGCCCCTTGCGCGGCTGACCGGTTGCGGCGGCCACTTCGGACGCGGCATCCTTGACCGAGCCACGGGTCAGCGCATCGCGCAGCAGGGCGTCCACATCCGCGTCAGAAAGGCTACGCGGCGCGGGCGGGGCAAGGACCAGCACGATCTCCCCTTTCGGGTCGGCCTCCGCCGCCAGCGCATCCGCAAGGTCGCGCGCCGTGCCACGGCGAACCTCCTCAAACCGTTTGGTCAATTCGCGACACAGGGCGACTTCCCGCTCCGGCTCCACATCCGCGATGGCCGTGAGCGTGCGCGCGACGCGCTTGGGGCTTTCGTAAAGGATCAGCGTGGCCTGTGTCGCCATCACATCCGCCAGAAACGTGGCCCGCGCGCCCTCTTTCACCGGGGGAAAGCCCGCAAACAGGAACCGGTCCACCGGCATTCCCGCGACCGCAAGAGCGGCCAAGAGCGCGGACGCGCCCGGCGCGGAGCGCACATCCTGCCCAGCCGCGATCACCGCGCGGGCCAATGCGAAGCCCGGATCAGCCAATAGGGGGGTGCCCGCATCGGACGCATAGGCCACCGATTTCCCTTCCGCGATGGCCGCAACCAGCCCTTGCGCGGACGCGGCCTCGTTGTGATCATGACAGGCGACGATGCGCCGCCCGGCCAGTGGAATGCCGTGAATATCCATCAGCTTGCGCAGCCGCCGCGTGTCCTCTGCCGCCAGAACATCCGCTTGCGCCAGCACATGCAGCGCGCGCAGCGTGATGTCATCGGCAGAGCCAATCGGCGTCGATACGACATAAAGTGCGGGATCAAGGGGCTGTCCGTTGCTCATCTGCCGCTCCCGCCCCCGCTCAGTGTTTACTTGATACGCCCTCCGTTCTATGTCGGTGATAACAACCCTGTAAAGCAGTGGAGAGCCAGACAATGCCCCTGATTGCATCTTTCGGACAGCGGGGCATGACGCCTGCGCTTGCAGCCCTTGCCCTGACATTCGGCCTTGCCGCCTGTTCTGTTCCGAGTGTGCCCAGTCAGTCGGCCCAACCCGCCCCCGTTGCCCCTGTAGTCGAGACCGTGCCGGGCCAGTTCAACGCCTCAGCCCCCGTGCGGATCGCCCTCTTGGCCCCCTACGGCACGGGCGACGCGGATCGTGAGGCCCGCGCGCAGAGCATCGAGAATGCGGCCCGCCTTGCCGTGCGCGACATTCAGGGTGCCACGATTGATCTGGTCACCTATGGCACCGCCGAAAACCCAGAGACAGCGGCAGACGCCGCGCGCCGCGCTATCGCGGACGGGGCGCAGATGATCGTCGGGCCGGTCTTTTCCTCCTCCGTCGCGGCGGTTCAGCCGATTGCGGCGGCAGCGAACATCCCCGTCCTGTCCCTGTCGAACAACACCGAAGTCGCGGGCAATGGGGCCTATGTGCTTGGTGTCACGTTTGAGGACACGGCGCGCCGCGCCCTGACCGAAGCGGCAGAGCGCGGCCTGCGCCGCGTGGGCCTGATCCACACCGATGATCTGGAAGGGCGCGTGGCGCGCGACGGCGTGCGCGCCGCTGCCGTGCAGACCGGAACGCAGGTCGTGGCCACCGCCTCCTACCCCCGGTCGCAGCAGGGCATCCCTGCCTCCGCCGAGGCGTATGTGAATGCGATGGTGTCGTCCGGCGCGGAGGTCGTTGTGATGAATGACCGCGATGCGGGGCTTGTCTATGCCTCGTCCTTCCTGCCGTTCTATGGGCTTGATACCCGCGACATTCAGCTTGTGTCGCTCGCGCCGCTGGAAAACGATGCCTTTGCGCGGGAGCGCACCCTGCGCGGGGCGTGGTTCTCTGTCCCTGATCCGGAATTGGAGGAACTGTTCACCCTGCGTTATTCCTCCGTTTATGGCGGGGAGCCGCATAGCCTTGCCGGGCTTGCCTATGACGCCGTGGCCGCCGCCGGGGCGATGCTCGTGGATGCGCAGCAAACCCAGGACGCGACCCCGTTCAGCGCCGAGGATATCCAGACGCCGCTTGGCTTTGCGGGTGTGAATGGCGTGTTCCGCTTCACCCCCAATGGCCATATCGAGCGGGGGCTGACGCTGATGCGGGTGACGGATACCACGCCCGAAGTCGTCTCCCCCGCGCCGGGGCGGTTTGGGGTGATTGGCAGCTAACATGACCGTTGCGCCCGCGCCGACCGCGCAGACCCCCTCTCCGCTGAGCCGCGAAACCCTGTCTGCGCGCTGTGATAGCGCGATCCTTGCCGCGAAAGAGGCAGGAGACACGGCAGGCGTGCGCCGGGCGGTGGTCACCGTCCTGTCCGAGGCCCTGTCGGAGGGTCGCGCAAAGATCGCGCTGGATCTGGAGGCCTATCCGTTTGACGGGCGGTTGGCGGCGGCCTCCTATTCCGCGCTGATGGATGTGGTCGTCTCAACCGCTCTTGACCTTGCGCGGGATCATTTGCACCCGGCCCATACGCCCACCTCCTCTGAACGCATGGCGTTGCTCGCTGTGGGCGGCTTTGGCCGGGGGGAGATGGCGCCGTTCTCGGACGTCGATCTCTTGTTCCTGACCCCCTACAAACAAACAGCATGGGGTGAGAGCCTCGTGGAGACGGTGCTCTACATCCTGTGGGATCTGAAGCTGAAGGTCGGCCAATCGGTGCGCAATATCGACGATTGCCTGCGGCTCGGGCGGGAGGATTTCACGATCCGCACCGCATTGCTGGAACGGCGGTTGATCTGGGGCGATCAAGGCTTGTCCGATGAGCTTGACGACAGGCTGTGGAACGACCTGTTCAAGGATACCGGCCCTGAATTCGTCGAAGCCAAACTGGACGAGCGGGAAACGCGCCACTCCCGCCATGGCGGCTCCCGCTATCTGGTGGAGCCGAACATCAAGGAGAGCAAAGGCGGGCTGCGCGATCTGCAAACGCTCTATTGGATCGGGAAATACCTCTACAATGTCGAACAGCCCTATCAGCTTGTCGATAAGGGGCTGCTGACGGCGGAGGAATTGGCGGTTTTCTCCGAAGCCGAAGCCTTTTTGTGGTCCACGCGCTGTCATTTGCATCTGGTGGCGGGGCGCGCGAATGAGCAACTGACCTTTGACATGCAGGTGGAGGTGGCGAGCCGCCTGGGGTTTGAGGACACCGAAGGGCAGCTTGGGGTCGAGCGGTTCATGCAGGCCTATTTCCGGCAGGCCCGCGCGGTGGGCGAATTGTCCCGCATCTTCCTCGTGGCGCTGGAGGCACGCCATATCAAGGCAAAACCGACCATCGCGGGGCGGTTGCGCTGGGTTCTCGGTGGAATGGGGCGCGATACGACGCCCGAGGGCTTCCAACTTCAGGACGGGCGACTGACGGTCGAGGAGCCGGAGAAATTCTGCGCCGATCCGATCAACATCCTGCGCCTGTTCGCGGAAGGATTGGAAAGCGACACGCTGATCCATCCTGACGCCTTGCGGATGGCCGCGCAAAACCTTGATCTGATCACTGACGAGGTGCGCCGCGACCCGCGCACGAACGAAATTTTTCTCAACATGCTGTTGGGCCATGAAAACCCCGAACGTGGCCTGCGGCGGATGAACGAGACGGGGGTTCTGGGCGCGTTCATCCCGGAATTCGAGAACATCGTCGCGATGATGCAGTTCAACATGTATCACCACTACACGGTGGATGAGCACACGATCACCTGCATCTCTGTCCTGTCTAAGATCGAGCGGGGCGAGTTGGTCGAGGATCTGCCGGTTGCCTCCTCAATCCTGAAGGACGGGGTGAACCGCAAGGTGCTTTATATCGCGCTGTTGCTCCATGATATCGGCAAGGGACGGCCCGAGGATCATTCGGTGATCGGGGCGGAACTGGCGAGCGTGATTTGCCCCCGGCTCGGCCTTGATGAGGCGGATAGCGAATTGGTCGTGTGGCTGGTGCGCAATCACCTCCTGATGTCGGATGTGGCGCAGAAGCGTGATATCTCCGACCCGCGCACGGTATCGGATTTCGCAGGCGCGGTGGCGAGCCAGAAGCGGCTGAAACTCCTGTTGGTGCTGACCGTCTGTGACATCATGGGCGTCGGCCCGAACACATGGAACAACTGGAAAGCGGTCCTGCTGCGCCAGCTTTACAACGCGACCCGCGATGTGCTGACAGGTGGGATCGACACGATCGAGCGCGATCGCCGCGTGAAAGACGCAAAGGCCGCGTTGCGCGCCTCCCTCACCGATTTCAGCGAGGCGCAGATCACGCAGGAATTGGACCGGCATTATCCGCCCTATTGGGCAGGGCTTGGCACCGGCACCCATGTGGCCGTGGCCCGCCTGATCCCGGAACTGGCGCTCGATGCTGTTGGCGATGACTATACAGAAGACCCGGATCGGGACGCGACGCGCGCGACCTATGTCACCGGGGACCATCCGGGCATTTTCAGCCGGCTTGCGGGCGCGCTTGCGCTGGTGGGCGCGAATGTGCGGGATGCGCGGACCTATACCACGTCCGATGGCTATGCGATTTCGGTCTTTTGGATACAGGACGCCGAAGGCCACCCCTATGAAGCCGCGCGCCATGCCCGTCTGTCCAAAATGGTGGGCCGTGCGCTGCGCGGGGAGGTGGTGACGCGCGAAGCGCTCGCCCCGAAGGACAAGATCAAACGGCGCGAGGCGGATTTCGTGGTCCCGACCACGATCACCTTCGACAATACCGGCTCCGACATCTTCACGATCATTGAGGTCGATACCCGCGACCGACCCGGATTGCTGCATGACCTGACCCGCGCGCTGGCCGCCGCGAATATCAACATCTTTTCCGCGATCATCGCGACCTATGGGGAGCAGGCGGTCGATACATTCTATGCCAAAGACCTGTTCGGCCTGAAACTGCATTCCGAGAACAAACGCGACGCGGTGGAGCGGGCCTTGCGGCAGGCGATCATGCGCCGCCCTGAAGGAACGGAATAACGGCAGGCTGCGGGAGCCTCCGGCGGGAGGTATTTGGGGAAAAAAGAAACACAAGGTTGCGCCTAAGGAGGCATCTATGGAGCTTACGATCACCCGGCCAGATGATTGGCATTTGCATTTGCGCGATGGCGATATGCTCAAGGCCGTGCTGCCGGAGACCGCGCGGGATTTCGGGCGCGCCATCATCATGCCCAACCTTGTCCCGCCGGTCGTGACCGGGGCCGATGCCACCGCCTATCGCGCGCGTATCCATGCCGCGATGCCAGAGGGGGCAGATTTTGAGCCGCTGATGACGCTCTATCTGACCGAAGCGACCGATCCCGATGACGTGGAAGCCGCCGCCGCGTCGGGGCTGATCACCGCCGTGAAGCTCTATCCCGCGGGGGCGACGACCAACTCCGCCTCCGGGGTGCGCAGCATTGATGCGGTGATGCCCGTGCTGGAGCGCATGGCCGCCATCGGCCTGCCGCTATGTGTGCATGGGGAGGTCACGGATCACGACATTGATATTTTCGACCGCGAAGCCGTGTTCATCGACACAAAGCTCGATCCGCTGCGTCGCCGCCTGCCGGAATTGCGCGTGATCATGGAGCATGTGACCACCCGCGACGGCGTTGAATATGTCAAATCCGCCGAAAGCGGGCTGGGGGCCACGATCACCACGCATCATCTGATGATCAACCGCAACCATATACTCGTGGGCGGGATCAAGCCGCATTACTATTGCCTGCCCGTGGCCAAGCGGGAGGAGCACAGGCTCGCCCTGCGTGCAGCCGCGACCAGCGGGGATGCGCGGTTTTTCCTTGGCACCGACAGCGCACCCCATACCGATCCGAACAAGGAGAGTGCTTGCGGCTGTGCGGGTGTGTTCTCCGCCACCAACACCATGTCCTGCCTTGCCCATGTGTTCGAGGAGGAAGGCGCGCTGGACCGGCTGGAGGCATTTGCGTCCCTCAATGGGCCCGCATTCTATGGGCTTGCCCCCAATCCGGGCACGATCACCCTGCGCAAGGGCGAGGCCGTCCCCTATCCGGCGAAGCTCGACACGGGTGAGGGGCCGGTGACGCTGTTTGATCCCGGTCATCCTCTGCATTGGCGGGTGGTCTGAGGCTCACGCACCGATCACAAGCCCGCCAGCTCGCCGGGATGTGAGGCCATGTGAGGGCCATGGTGATCTAGGGTCCGGGGGACACCCCAGACCCCGGAGACCGCATGCGTATCATCCTCATCCTATTTTTGTCCTTTCTGACCGCCGCGCCCGCCCTGGCCACCGACGATCTGCCCTATCGCGATATTGCGGGGCAGATCGCCGGGAAACTGCTGGAAGGGTGGATCAGCGACCCTGTCGTGATCTATTCGATTGAGGAGCAGAACACGCTCAACGCCGATTTGGCTGACGCACAGGTGGCGGCGCTGCAATCGCGCTGGATCGCGGAGGACGGGCGCGGGGAAATGAGCTTTGACCTGCTGGATCGCCTGATCTCCATCATCGCGCGGGAAGAGGCCGAAAAATCGGGCGGCATGATCGACCGGATCGCGATCATGGACATGCACGGCATCACCGTTGGCATGACCCGCGCGGCACCCGATTATTATCAGGGGGACAAACCGCATTTCGTCGGCAGCTACCTGATGGGGCCGGACGGGCAACATATCAGCGAGCCTTATACGGCGACACCTGATGGAGACGTGTTGGTGGACATCACCCGCAGCGTGGTCGCAGAGGATGGCGTGACCCCGATCGGGGCGGTCACTCTGACCCTGAATGTCGGGATTTTGTTCTGATCGGATCAGCGCAGTTGCCCCGGATCGGCAAGCGGTGCTATCCCCGCGCAAACTCATTGCGCGGAGGCCAGCCATGTTCAGCAATTCCTATCCCAGCGACGCAGAAATGGCGCGCCTGACAGCGCGTATGCTGCTTGAAATCGAAGCGGTGCATTTCCGGGCGGATGAGCCTTATATCTTCACCTCCGGGATTGCATCGCCGGTGTATATCGACGGGCGCAAGTTGATCAGCTTTCCACGGGTGCGCTCCGCACTGATGGATTTTGCCTGTGCGCGGATCACCCGCGATATCGGGTTCGAGGCGTTTGATGCCGCCGCAGGCGGAGAGACCGCAGGCATTCCCTTTGCAGCCTGGATCGCGGATCGGCTGGCACTGCCGATGCAATATGTCCGCAAAAAGCCGAAAGGGTTTGGCCGGGATGCGCAGATCGAGGGCGCAATCCATGAAGGCCAGCGGGTGCTGCTGGTCGAGGATTTGGCGACAGATGGCGGCTCAAAGGTAAATTTCGTGAAAGCGATCCGCAAGGCAGGAGCCACCTGCGATCACACCTTTGTCGTGTTCTACTACGATATTTTCAAAGACACCCATGAGGCGCTGGCCAAGGATGGGATCACGCTGCATTGGCTGGCCACATGGTGGGACGTGTTGGCCGTGGCGCGTGAGGAAAAGCGATTTGATGAGGCGACGCTCGATCAGGTCGAAGCGTTCCTGAATGCGCCACTGGAATGGTCTGCGGCCAATGGTGGGGCGGCTGAGAAGTCGGTCTGACTATTATGCCTCCGGCGGGGAATATTTGGGGAAAGTGAATTACATTTCCCGTTATCCCCGCCGCAGGCCGGATGATCAGCCTTGAGGGGTGATCACGATCTCGACACGGCGGTTCTGTGCCTTGCCCGCTTCGGTTTCATTCGTCGCGATGGGGAATTGTTCCCCGCCACCAAAGACCCGCATACGGCTCGCGGGCACGCCATTTGCCGCGATGATGTCAGCGACCGCGATGGCGCGACGTTCCGACAAATCCTGATTGTAAGCGGTGGGACCATCGGAATCGGTGTGGCCCGTGATCTCAACGATGCTGTTGGGGTAGGCGATCAGGCTTTGCGCGATTTGCACAAGGTCGTTGCGGAACGCGGGGCGAACGGTGGTGGAATCCACCGCAAAGGTGATCGCGTTGGGCAGGGTCACGATCAGCTCTTGCCCCGTGTTTTCGATACCGACGCCGGAGCCTTCAAGATCGCGGCGCAACTCGGCCTCCTGCTGGTCAAGGAAATCACCATAGGCACCGCCCGCGATGCCACCCAGAATGCCGCCGATGATCGCGCCGCGCTGATCATTATCTGCGATCGCCGCCCCTGCTGCGGCGCCGGCAAGCGCACCTGCGATTGATCCGGTCACCCGGTTGTTCGGCTCCTGCCCTTCGGCACAGGCCGCGAGAATTGCAACAACGCCCAACGCGGGCACGATACGATACTTGGTCATTCGCATGGAATGCTCCTCTTTCGACATAGGCTTCAGGCGGATATTGGTGGTCCGCCGCGGCGACTTACAGAGAAAACGAACACAAGCGTGTGAGGTTCCGCAAAATTCAGCGCAACTCGTCCATGATCGACACAAGTTCGGCGGCAATCCCCGGTTCGGACAGGGCATGACCCGCCGCACCGATCATGCGCAGGTCACTGTCGGGCCACGCGCGATGCAGCGCATAGGCGGATCTCGGCGGGCAGATCATGTCATAGCGACCTTGCACGATATAACCGGGGATACCGCGCAATTTATCGGTGTTGGACAGGATCGCAGTGTCCTCGTTCAGCCATCCGTGATGGGTGAAATAATGGTTCTCCAACCGGGCGAAGGCGCGGGCATATTCCCCCGATCCGCCCGTGGAGCGGCCCGGGCTGGACAATGCCGCAAGGTTGCTTTCCCACGCCGCCCAAGCGCGGGCATAGCGCACCTGTTCCGCCCGGTCGGCACCGAACAGGCGGCGGTGATAGGCCGCGATCATGTCGCCGCGCTCCTCCACCGGGATAAGCGACTGGAACCGTTCCCATTCCTCAGGGAAGAAGGCCGAAACGCCCCCTTCATAGAACCAGTCAAGCTCCCCTTGGGTCATCAAAAACACACCGCGCAGGATGAGGCCCATCACCCGCTCAGGATGGGCCTGCGCATAGATCAGCGCGAGCGTCGCACCCCAGCTTCCGCCAAACACATACCACCGCTCAATCCCGAGGTGTTCGCGGATCCGTTCGATATCCGCCACGAGATCCCATGTGGTGTTGTTGGAAATTTCCGCCTGCGGCGAGGACCGCCCGCATCCGCGCTGATCAAACAGCACCGAGCGATAGAAATGAGGATCGAAAAACCGGCGCATCGCAGGGCTGCACCCGCCCCCTGGCCCGCCATGCAGCACCACCACCGGCACGCCGTCCACTTTGCCCGATTGCTCCAGATACACGCGGTGCCCGCCCGGCATGTCGAGAAACTGCTGGTCGAACGGCTCCCGTGAGGGATAGAGCGTGCGCCGGGGTGCGGCATTATGGGGGTGGGCGTTTTCTCTCATGATTGCACTATGTCCTAATGCGACGGGGATGAAAATCCATCCCGACACGGAATTTGATGAGGGGCAAAAGATGCAAAGCACAGGAACAAACACGATCGACGCGGGCGAGATCGCGAAGTTTGAGGCGATGGCCGCCGAATGGTGGGATGAGAACGGCAAGTTTAAGCCGCTCCATATGCTCAATCCTTGTCGGTTGGATTACATCACGCAGCAGATCGCGGGCGAGTTTGGCCGTGATCTCACCCGCGACAAACCGTTCGAGGGGCTGCGCATTCTCGATATCGGCTGCGGCGGTGGGCTGCTGTGTGAGCCGATGGCGCGGCTTGGCGCGACGGTGGTCGGCGCCGACGCGGCGGAGCGGAACATCCCCGTGGCTCAGGTTCATGCCGAACAATCCGGGCTTGAGATCGACTATCGCCACACCACGGCGGAGGCGCTGGTGGATGATGGCGAACACTTCGATGTGGTCCTGAACATGGAAGTGGTGGAGCATGTGGCCGATCCGCAGGGCTATACCGATGCTTGCGCGGCCCTCCTGAAGCCGGGTGGGCTGATGGTTTGCTCCACGATCAACCGCAATCCCAAAAGCTATCTCATGGCGATCATCGGGGCGGAGCATGTGATGCGTTGGCTGCCCAAGGGCACCCATGAATGGCAAAAATTCATCACGCCGGATGAGCTTTATGGTTTGATCGAAAAAGCGGGCCTGCGCCCGGTGGACCGGATGGGCTTCGTGTTCAACCCGATCACATGGAGCTGGTCGCTGTCGCCGCGCGATCTATCTGTGAACTACGTCACCGCCAGCGTAAAACCGGAGTAAGCATCATGGACATCACCCGCAATTCCGAGCGTAAAGCACTCCCCGTGCCGCCTGAATGGTTTACCGGGGATGTCCTGCAAGTGCCGATTGTCACCGCGCCTGCGCCTGCGCGCATCCGCGCCCTCTCCGTCAGCTTTCAACCCGGCGCGCGTACCGCGTGGCATACGCATCCTTTGGGCCAGACGCTCTATGTGATCAGCGGGCGCGGGCTGGTCCAGCTTGAAGGACAGCCGATTGAGACGATCCTACCCGGCGATACGGTCTGGATCGCACCGGAGGAGCGGCACTGGCACGGCGCGGCCCCCGACATGCCAATGACCCATATCGCGATGCAGGAAGCGGATGAGACCGGCTCAAACGTGACATGGATGGAGCATGTCACCGACGCTCAATATGCTGGCTGACCCCAGCGTTTCTTTTTTCCCTAAATACCTCCCGCCGGAGGCATAGAATCTAGCGACCGTCGCCCGGCAAAGTCAGCCCCGCATTGCGGGCGTAAACCTTGGCCACCGCCGCGTCATCTTCTGCCCCCAGCCCTGATCCGGCGGCGGCCAGAAATTGTTGCAGCGCTGCGGCGGTGAGCGGCGCGCTGAACCGCGCGTCCCGGGCGATATCCATGACGATACCAAGGTCTTTGGGCCAGATATTGACCGCCGAACGCGGGCTGTAATCCCCGTCCACGATATGCGGCCCCCGGTTTTCAAACATCCATGAGGTGCCCGCGCAATGGCGGATCACGTCCACGGTTTGCGCCGGGGTGACCCCTTGCGTCATGCCAAAGGTGACGGCCTCCGCCATGGCCGCGATATGCACCCCGGCGAGAAGCTGGTTGACCGCCTTCATCGCGGAGCCCGGCCCGGCCTGATCGCCCAGGCGGAACACCGTTTCCGCCATGGCATCCAGCGCCTCTTGCGCGGCGGCAACCGCCTCCGGCGTCCCGGCGGCCATGATCGACAGGGCACCCTGCGCGGCCTTCGCCGCCCCGCCGGAGATAGGGGCATCAAGATAGTGCAGACCCCACGCGTGTGCCTCGGCCTCCATCCGTTTGGCAAATTCCGGCGCCACGGTCGCGCAGGACAGCAAAACGCAGCCTTTGCGCAATCGGGGGGCCAGATCGGTGATGACGGTCTCTGTCTGCGCGGCGTTCAGCACGACGATCACCACACACTCAAGCACATCATCCGTAAGCGTGCGGCCCCCTTCGCCCTGAAACTGCGCAACACGCGCCGCGGCCACGTCCCGACCATCGACCTCATGCCCGGCGCGCAAAAGCGATTGCGCCATTCCATATCCCATCGAGCCAAGCCCGATCACCGCCATTCGCGCCATGCCACCACTCCCCTTCGCAAACGAAAACCCCGGCCGTTTCGGGCCGGGGTAAAGGCTGCGCGAAATTCGCGGCGATGGGAAGGGGTCACTCCTCCCAGGACACGCCGGTCAGATCATTCGCCTGCGTCGGCGCATTGGCCCAAAGTCCGCGGATACGGGCATCAGCCACACCGGTCTTGGCCAACTGGAACAGATAGCCATTGACGTAATCGCGGGCGATATGTTCCTGCGCCTGCTGGAGGATCGCGGTGCGCTCAGCCGGATCGGTAGCGAGGTTCAGGCTCTCCATGATCGCTTTGAAATCCTCGGACTGGTACTGGAAGTAATAATCGTCACGGGCATAGATGCCGATATCCATCGGCTCGGTATGGCTGACGATGGTCAGGCCATAATCCCGCCCCCGGAACACCTGCTCCAGCCATTGCGCCCATTCCAGATTGCTGATCTCGGTCTCGATCCCGACCTCCCGCAATTGGGCCGCGATAATCTCCCCACCGCGCCGGGCATAGGAGGGCGGCGGCAGCTTGAGCGTCGTGGTGAACCCATCGGCAAAGCCCGCCTCGGCAAGCAGCGCGCGCGCCCGGTCCGGGTCATAAGAGGACAGGGCCGTCAGATCGACATAGGCCGGGTTATGCGGCGCGAAATGGGTGCCGATGGGCGTGCCATAGCCGAACATCGCCCCGTCGATGATCGCCTGCCGGTCTATCGCATGGGCAAGTGCTTGTCGCACGCGCACATCGTCAAACGGGGGCTGCATGTTGTTGGTGGACAGGATCGTCTCCCCCTCCGTGGAGCCGACGATCACCCGGAACCGCGGATCAACCTCAAACTGGGCGAGGTTTTCAGGGGCCGGAAACACCGGGAAGGCATCCACATCGCCGGTCATCATCGCAGCAAAAGCGGCGGTCGGATCAGAGATAAACTTGAACACCGCCCGATCAAGCGCCACCGGCGCGCCCCAATAATCTGGGTTCTTGACGATGGATATCTGATCGCCCTGCCGCCATTCCTCGAATTTGAACGGACCAGTACCGATCGGATTGGTCGCGATCGTGTCGACGCTTTCGGGCGCCACGATCACCGCGTCCCCCCAACCAAGGTTGAACGGGAAATTGCCGTTTGGCGCGGAAAGCGTGATCCGCACGACCATATCGTTGAGCGCCTCAACACTCTCGATCCCGGCGAAAAGGGCTTTTTGCGCGTTGGTCGAATCCTCGGCCCGCGCTCGGTCGAGAGAGAACACAACATCGGACGCCTCAAAGGTCGTCCCATCATGGAAGGTCACGCCATCCTTGAGCAGGAACGTGTATTCCAACCCGTCCGCAGATACGTCCCAAGCGCGCGCAAGAGCGGGCTGGATGGAGCCATCAGATGCAATCCGGGTCAACCCTTCCATGACGTTGGCGTAGAGCACTTCGTCCACAGCCGCAGCCGCTTCGCCGGTCGGGTCGAGTGAGGGCGGCTCAAGCTGCATCCCAAGGGTGATATCCGTCTTGGCAAGGGCGGGTCCGGCAAGGGCGACCACACAGGCGGTCAGAAGAAGATGTTTCATTGGGCTCCCCAGTTGGTGGATCATCTTATTATGCAACCGTGCCGGAAAGCGGCCCCTGTGTCTAGATTGACAGAAGGGCGCTCCCGCACGTCGCTGACGCTCCCTTTGGGCCGGGCCGCCCGCTGACGCGGGCGGATGCCTCCGGCGGGGTATATTTGAAGAAAGTGAATTGGACCTGGTGTGGCGAGAGCAGCCCCCGCGATTCGGCCGTGGGTCAAGGTCCGAGGCACGAGTGGCCTTGACGCGCGGGCGAATCGTGACACCCAAAATGAGAGGCGTGATTTGAGGAACACACCTGTTCCTCAAACACCTCAGCGCAATCTTCTCTTCTCGCGGCGTAGCCGCGCCACGCCCAACGGGAGGAAGGAGCGTCAGCGACTGAACGACGGGCGGGAGGGCCTGCTCTAATTTGCAGCCATGTTCAGGGAGCGTCTGTCTGGCCCCGATCAGGCAATCGCGGGCTCGCGGCGAGCAGGGTGCGGGTGTAGCGGTGCTCGGGGGAGGTAAAGAGCCTCTCGGTCGCGCCCTCCTCTACAATCTCACCATCCTTCATCACCAAAACACGATCCGTGATTGCCCGCACCACGCTCAGATCATGGCTGATGAACAGGTAACTCAGCGTATGGATCGCGGACAATTCCGCCAGCAGATCAAGGATTTGCGCGCGGATCGATACGTCAAGCGCGCTGACCGCCTCATCCAGCACAATCACCGACGGGCGGATCACCAGCGCGCGGGCAATCGCGATCCGCTGGCGTTGCCCGCCAGAGAAGGCGTGGATGTATTTGTCCATATCGTCGGCGTGCAGGCCCACGTCGCGCAGCGCATCCGCCACGCGCTCCCGGCGCTCCGCGCGGCCCGGAGGATCGTCGAGCAGGTGGAACGGTTCGGCCACCAATCGGCCCACCTTATGGCGCGGGTTAAAGCTGCCATAGGGGTCCTGAAACACCACCCCGATCCCACGTCGCTGCGCAAACGTCATGCCATCCGTCACGCGCGCACCGTTGAGGTGGATATCACCCCCTTGCACCGGCTCCAGCCCAAGGATCGCGCGCGCAAGCGTTGACTTGCCGCAGCCGCTTTCACCCACAAGGCCGAGGTTCTCGCCCTGCCTAAGGGTAAAGCTCACCCCATTCACCGCGCGGAAATGCTCTTGCTTCGCAAAGAGGTGCTTGCGCGGCAGGGCGTAGTCGCGCACCAGATCGCGGACCTCCAGAACCGGCGTATCGCCCCGCGCCATGGTGCGGTCAGGCTGATGCGCGGAGGCCGCGAAGAGTTTGCGTGTATAGGGATGATCCTGCCGGGCAAAGACCGTATCGACCTTTCCCGCCTCGACGATCCGGCCCTGTTCCATGATCGCGATATGCTGCGCGATATTGGCCACCACGGCAAGGTCATGGGTGATCAGGATCAGGCCCATGCCGTCCTCTTCCACCAATCGGGTGAGCAGCGACAGCACCTCTGCCTGCGTAGTCACATCGAGCGCCGTCGTCGGCTCATCCGCGATCAGCACCTTGGGGCGTAGCGCGATGGCCATGGCGATCAACACCCGCTGGCGCTGACCACCGGACAATTCATGCGGATATTTCGTCAATGGAAAGCGCGGGCCGCTCAACCCCACACGATCCAGCACGTCACGCGCCCGCGCCCGTGCCTCTGCCCGGCTGGCGCGGGTGTGCAGACGGACGGTTTCGGCCACCTGATCGCCGATGCTGTGCAACGGGTTCAGCGCCGTCATCGGCTCCTGAAAGATCATGGCGATCTCCTGCCCCCGGATCGCCTGTTTCGCGCGATCTGGCAGGGGAAGGATATCCCGCCCTTCCAGCATGATCTGGCCGCTGGCGTGCGCCTGTTTCGGCAAGAGGCCCATGATCGCCAGTGCGGTCATCGACTTGCCCGAGCCGCTTTCGCCGACGATGCCGAGCACCTCACCCGCGTTCAGATCGACAGACACATCGTCGAGGATAGGGGTTGCCGCGATGCGGAGGGTGAGGTTGCGAACGGAGAGGATCGCGCCCGGCCCGAGGGTGGGCGTATCGCGCCCGCCCTGGGGGGCGGGTCGGGCGCGATCCGGGCCGCTGCGCGCCCCGGATTGTTTCTCCAAGCCCTTCATGCCGTCCGCTCCCGCCCGCGCGGGTCCAGCAGATCGCGCAGGCCATCGCCCATCAGGTTCAGCCCCAGCACTGTCAACACAATAGCAAGCCCCGGAAACAGCGCCATATGCGGGGCGAAGCTGACCATCGTTTGCGCTTCTGCGAGCATCCGGCCCCAGCTTGGCGTCGGGGGTTGCGCGCCGATCCCGACATAGCTGAGAGCAGCTTCGACCAGAATACCCACCGAAAACTGAATGGTGCCCTGTACGATCAGCAGATTGGCGAGGTTTGGCAGGATATGCTCCGCACTGATCCGCGCGGCCCCTTTCCCGGCTACGCGGGCTGCCATGACAAACTCCCGCTGCCACAGGCTCAGCGCACCACCGCGCGTCAGCCGGGCAAAAACGGGGATGTTGAAAATGCCGATGGCGAGGATCGCGTTCATCACACTTGGCCCGGCAAGGGCTGCGATCATGATCGCGATCAGCAGCGACGGGAAGGCAAACACCAGATCGTTGCCGCGCATGATCACTTCATCAAGCCACGATCCGCGCCGCGCCGCAGCCCAAAGGCCCAGCGGCACGCCAAGCCCCATGCCAATGCCAACCGACGCAACCGCCACCGCGATGGAGGTGCGCGCGCCGACCATGATCATCGAAAAGATGTCCCGCCCAAAATGATCGGTGCCGAACCAATGCTCCGCCGAGGGCGGCTTGAGCCGGTTCGCGATGCTCAGCGCTTCGGCGTCATAGGGCGTCCAGAGGTAGGACAGACCCGCCATTGCGACGAACACAAGCGAAACAATGCCACCAAGGGCCAGCGCGAACGGCACCCTCATCGCCGGAGCCTCGGATCAACCAGCGCATAAGCCAGATCGACCAGAAACGTGACAACGATCACCGCAAACACCAACAGCATGACCGTAGATTGCACCACGATCAGGTCGCGCTGCGTGATCCCCTGAAACACCAGCCGCCCCAGACCGGGCAGGAAAAACACGTTCTCGATGATGATGGCCCCGGCCAGCAGGAACGAAAATTGCAGGCCAAGGATGGTCAACACCGGGATCATCGCGTTTCTGAGCGCATGGCGCCACAGCATCCCGCCCCGGCTCAGCCCCTTGGCGCGCGCGGTGCGGATGTAATCCTCATCAAGCGTCTCCAGAAGGGCGGATCGCATGACCCGCGCAAGGATGCTCGCCTGCGGTAGGGCAAGGGCGATGGCCGGCAGGGTCAGCGCCTTGATCGCGGCAAGAGGATCGTCCCAGCCGGGAAAGCCCCCCGCCCCGAACCAGCCAAGCGTCACCGCAAAGACGAACACCAACATCATCGCGAACCAGAAATTCGGGATCGCGATGCCAAGCTGCGTGGCCCCCATGATCCCGAAATCGAGTACACCGCCGCGCGCCGTCGCCGCGATGATACCAACCGGAAAGGCAATCGCCGTGGACAGCGCCAGCGCATAGAGCGTCAACGGCAGCGAAATCCAGATACGATCAAGGATCAGTTCGGCCACTGGCACCTTATAGGTATAGGAGGTGCCAAAATCGCCCTGCACCAATCCGCCGATCCATGCCAGATACTGCTCCGGCAGGGTGCGGTTCAGCCCAAGTTCAGCGCGCAACGCAGCGAGCGTGTCTTCCTGCGCGTTGATGCCAAGGATCAGCACCGCCGGATTACCGGGGATCACCGCCATCACAAGAAAAATTACCACTGAGGCCGCGATCAGCGTCGCGGTGAGGGAAACCAGTCTGATGAGCAGATACCGAAGCATGGGCTCACCTTGGGTCGGCGCGGATGGGGCGTCAAGCGGATGCGCTACCAGTGCCCAGCGCGGCGGATCGCCGTTGAGGATAGATCGACCATCGGGCCGGGCACCATGCACCAACGCGGCGCGGGTGAAAATGGCAAGGCGCGGGCCTGCGCGGCGGGAAGCCGGGCGAAATCATACTGCCGCGCGGCACGGGACAATCCGGCGCGCACCTGCTCCCCCGGGCGGGCGAGGATGCCAATGGGCATCCGCCCGAGGATGCTTTGCCATTCGTTCCAATGGTGAAACTGGCCGAGGTTATCGGCCCCCATCAGCCACACGAAGCGGACGCCCGGGTAACGGAACTGTAATGCTGCAAGGGTTTCGGCGGTGTAGCGGGTGCCGAGGTGACGCTCGATATCCGTGATCTCAACGCGCGGGTGCTGCATGATCGTGTGGCACGCATCCATCCGACGCGACAGGGCGGCTGGTCCCTGCTCTTTCAACGGATTGCCGGGCGTGACAAGCCACCAGACCCGATCCAGCCCGAACCGTTTAAGCGCCTGTCGGGTAATATGCACATGGCCCTGATGCGGCGGATCGAACGACCCACCGAGCAACCCCACCGTCATCCCCGGCACTGCGACTGGATACCCATGAAACATCGCATGGTGATACGCGGACGGGCGCGGGGCGTAAAGCGCAGCGATACTTCCACCGGAGCCAAGCCGAAGGCGCGCCTACCGCGTGACTTTCGCAACCAGTTTGCGCGCAATCGGGGCGACGATCAGCACGGCGGGAAATGCGACCAGCCATGAGCTGATCCATGCGCCGGGCCAAAAGCTGAACAGATCTGCAATGCCAACCGCCCGCGCCGTCGCGATGCCAGACACGATCAGGGACATCAGCCCCGACAGGATGAAGCCAAACAGGACTTGCGGGTATTTTGCCGGTATCATTGGCCCCTCCTTACACCTGACTGCAATCTAGAGGCCGCCATCGCGGAAAAGAACCCCTCCATTGCCCCCATGCCCGCCTTCGGCTAGATGATCCGGGAAACCGTCATTCCCGCAAGGAGCTTTGCCATGGCCGCTTATCAATACGTTTACCACATGGACGGCGTGTCCAAGACCTATCCCGGTGGCAAGAAATGCTTTGAGAATATCCGCCTGTCCTTCCTGCCCGGTGTGAAAATCGGTGTCGTGGGCGTGAACGGGTCGGGGAAATCCACCCTGATGCGGATCATGGCTGGGATCGACAAGGATTTCACCGGGGAGGCATGGGCCGCCGAAGGTGCCAAGGTCGGTTATCTTCCGCAGGAGCCGCATCTGGATGAAAGCCTCACCGTGCGCGAAAATGTCATGCTGGGTGTGGCGGAAAAGCAGGCCAAGATCACCCGCTTCAATGAGATCGCGATGCAGATCGCAGAGGATTATTCCGACGAACTGATGGAGGAGATGACGGCCCTTCAGGATCAGATCGACGCGGAAAACCTGTGGGATCTGGATGCGCAGATCGACGTCGCGATGGAAGCCCTGCGCTGCCCCCCCGATGACGCGAATGTCGAAACCCTGTCGGGAGGGGAACGCCGCCGGGTGGCACTGTGCAAGCTGCTCCTTGAAGCGCCCGAGATGCTGCTGCTTGACGAGCCGACCAACCATCTGGATGCGGAAACCATCGCATGGCTGCAACAGCACCTCATCGCCTATAAGGGCACGATCCTGATCGTCACCCACGACCGCTATTTCCTCGATGACATCACCGGATGGATTTTGGAATTGGATCGCGGGCGCGGCATTCCCTATGAAGGCAATTATTCCGCATGGCTAGAGCAGAAGGCCAAGCGCCTCTCGCAGGAAGCGCGGGAGGACAAGACCCGCCAGAAAACCCTTGAGCGCGAACTGGAATGGATCCGGCAGGGTGCGAAGGCGCGTCAGGCCAAGCAAAAGGCTCGGATCAACGCCTATAACGACCTCGCGAACCAATCCGAGCGGGAAAAAGTCACCCGCGCGCAGATCGTTATCCCCAACGGCCCGCGGCTTGGCGGCAAGGTGATCGAAGTGACGGACCTCAAGAAAGGCTTCGGGGATCGGTTGCTGATTGATGGCCTGAACTTCTCCATCCCGCCGGGGGCGGTTGTCGGTGTGATCGGGCCGAACGGCGCGGGTAAATCGACGCTGTTCCGAATGCTCACCGGGCAGGAACAGCCCGATGGCGGCAGCGTGGAATTTGGCGACACGGTGCAACTCTCCTATGTCGATCAGTCCCGCGACAGCCTTGATGACGCGCAGACCGTTTGGCACGAAATCTCCGACGGGCTTGATATCATCAAGCTGGGCGATGCGGAAATGAACAGCCGCGCCTATGTCGGTGCGTTCAACTTCAAAGGCGGCGATCAGCAGAAAAAGATCGGCCTGTTGTCGGGGGGTGAGCGGAACCGGGTGCATATGGCCAAGCTGCTGCGCTCCGGCGGGAACGTGCTGCTGCTCGATGAACCGACCAACGATCTGGACGTGGAGACGCTGCGCGCGCTTGAGGACGCGCTGACCGATTTCGCGGGATGTGCGGTGATCATCTCCCACGACCGATTTTTCCTTGATCGCCTGTGTACGCATATCCTCGCCTTTGAGGGCGAAGGCCATGTGGAATGGTTCGAGGGCAACTTCGAGGAATACGAGGCCGACAAAATCCGCCGTCTGGGGGCCGATGCGGCGCAGCCGAAGCGCATTAAGTATAAGAAGTTTACGAGGTGATTTCTTGAATAACCAAAAGCGATTTCAAGCGATTGTTAATGCTCTCATTACGTAATGCTCTAAATGAAATATCAGAATTGCGTTGGGATATTGGTATGCGAGAGAGAGCATTTCGAGCTAAGCTATCTGTTATCTTAGCAATGAAGTCATTATTTTTCATATCGTTTCCTAGCTCAAATGATACAGTTCTTTCTAATTCTGGTATGTAAAAGCGCCCCTTATAAGTATTTACATTGTAGCTAGAAACAATTCCGTGATAATCTGAAAAATCCTCTGATGTAATGGTTTTTTTGACATAATCATAGGTATTTATATCAAAGTAGTAGTCTAGCTGCTCATTTTCTCCTGAAATATTAAAATTTATATCGGCTATATTTGCCGTTCTTGAGAAAGCGATGGGTCTATGAATTGATAAAATCCCACTTTCGCATTTTTCAATAACAGCATCAAAGCGTTCTTCAGTAAGATTATCCGGAAGCACAAAATCTGAGTCAACTCGGTTACGATGCTCCCTTATTTGGCTACCAAGAACCTCCTCAAAGTTAGGTTCAAACCCTAGAGACTCCGCAATGACATAAGAAACAGCAGACTTCATCAACCACCCAAAACTGGAATCAGATGAAGCCACACCAGAAGAGAGAATTGCGGTCCCTAAACTGACAGCGACTGCCTGCTTCCAAGATCCTTCCTCACTTATTTGTGCCAAAACTTGAAAACCCTGAGTGCTGGGCGACTGTGTTTTGATTGTTCCATTAATTAATAAATGCGTAGTTAGAGAAATAACTCTCTCAAAACCAATTAGACTCTGCGCAACATCATAAAATTGGATTTGAGCATCGTCAGCAGCGCTGCCTCGATAACGCAACTCGATTATATTTGACATATGTGAATCCTTTAACGCACTTTATTAAATAATCTCAAAATATTAATTTTGTCAAATAACACAATTTAGAATCGTCTATGCGCCTTTCGGTACACATCCATCAGTTTCGCCTCGTCAAGCCCAGTGTAGATTTGCGTCGATTGCAAGGACGCGTGGCCGAGCAATTCCTGAATCGCCCGCAAATCACCGCCCGCGTTCAAAAGATGCGTGGCGAAGGAATGGCGCAGCGCGTGGGGCGTGGTGGTTTCGGGTAGGCCAAGCTCAGCGCGAATTTCCGCAACCCGCTTTGCCACCAGCCGGGCGCTGAACGGCCCGCCGCGTACACCGCGAAACAGCGGCGCGTGCCGCTCCAGCGGATGCGGGCAGAGCGCGACATAGGCCTCCACCGCTTGTGCCGCGACGGGCAGGACGGGCAATTGCCGCTCTTTCCCGCCCTTGCCCCGGATGGTCAGCACGTCGCCCAAGGGCGCGTCCCCGCCGGTGAGCGACAGCGCCTCCGATATCCGCAAGCCCAATCCATAGAGCAGCGTCAGCACCGCCGCGTCGCGCGCGCCCACCCAGCGGGGTTCGGTCGCGGCGGCGATCTCTATCATCTCTGACGCGGCATCGGCGCTGATCGGGCGCGGCAGCCGCTTTTTCGCGCGGGGGGAGCGGGCGGCATGGACCGCCGTTCCCTCAATCCCTTCGACATCCGCGAGCCAGCGAAAGAAGGATTTGACCGCCG
Organism: Rubricella aquisinus; assembly: GCF_014199445.1. Classification (GTDB taxonomy): domain Bacteria; phylum Pseudomonadota; class Alphaproteobacteria; order Rhodobacterales; family Rhodobacteraceae; genus Rubricella; species Rubricella aquisinus. The sequence continues at coordinate 350,920 of NZ_JACIJS010000001.1, forward strand.
ACAGGCTGCGCGCCGCAGACCGCGCGCTCAGGCCACGGCCCCGCGCATTGGCCACATAGGCGCGCATGTCGGATTGGGTGACTTTGCCAAGCGCCACGCGGCCCGCACCCTCCCCCTGATGGATCACCAGAAAGCCCAAGAAACCGGCCACATCCCGGCGATAGGCATCAATGGTATGGGGGGACGCACCGCGCGCGGCGCTCAGTTCGCTGAGCCACCGGGTCAGCAGATATTCGGCCTCATGCGCCGCACTCATTCGATCCAGCGGCGCACGATCCGCTCAAAACAGCCCGCGAAGAACGCCAGAAGGTCGGTGCCCTGATCCGGCGCAAAGCGGCCCGCATCCTGTGCGCCAAACACCAGCATCGCCGCCCGCCGACCGGGACCAAGGTCAAGGCGCAGCACCGCCTCCGAGGTGATCTCCGGCGCGACGATCCCGTCGATTTCAACCGCACGCAGAAGGATACCCTTGCGCGCGTCCCCGTCGCGATCCCCGAAATAGGTCGCGATGGAGCCTTTCGGGAGCGCCTTCACCCCCTGCAACTGATCAAGAGCGGTGGCGGCAGCGCCGTCGGCTTCCAGCACCAGATGCACCTCATCGACGGTCAGCACCGGAGCGAGCCGGTCTTGCAACACCGACAGGAAGCCCGCGAAATCCTGCGGCTCCAGAAGGCTCAGCACCGCGCGTTGGATCGCATTGGTACCCGCGATATTCTCATAGGCTGCCGCCAGAACGGACCGGTGGGTTTCCTCAAGCTGGCCCAGCTTGCCCTCCAGCCGTTCGACGAACACGCCGCGCAGATCGACGATGTTGCCCCCATCGGGCTGCCCGGCGTCCAGTAGGCGCGCCATCACCTCCCGATCATCCAGCACGATGTCAGGATGAGCGAGGATCGTTTCGCGGATCGCGGCGATGGCGTCAGTCATATCTCAGGCTCCGATCAGACGATTTTCTGCCCGGTCTTGGCCCAGTCCGACAGGAACGCGGCAAGACCCGCATCGGTCAGCGGATGATCGGCCAGCTTTTTCAGAACAGCAGCCGGTGCGGTGACCACATCGGCGCCGATCCGGGCGGATTCGGTGATGTGGTTCACCGTACGGATAGAGGCCGCGAGGATTTCCGTCTCATAGCCATAATTGTCATAGATCTGGCGAATATCCGCGATCAGCTCCATGCCATCCACGTTGATATCATCAAGTCGCCCGATGAACGGGCTGATGAAGGTCGCGCCCGCCTTGGCCGCCAACAGCGCCTGATTGGCAGAAAAGCAAAGCGTGACGTTGACCATCTGCCCCTCGCTCGACAGGGTGCGGCAGGTTTTGAGCCCGGCCCAGGTGAGCGGAACCTTAACGGCGATGTTATCTGCGATCTGCGCCAGTTTACGGCCTTCTGCGATCATCTCATCGGCGTCGGTCGCGGCGACTTCGGCGCTGACGGGGCCGGGGATCAGGTCACAAATCTCCTTGGTCACTTCGAGGATATCGCGACCGGATTTCAGGATCAGGGACGGGTTCGTCGTCACACCATCGACAAATCCCAGCTCGTGCAGTTCGGCGATTTCGTCAATATTGGCGGTATCTACAAAGAATTTCATCCGTGTGGCCCTTCGTTTGTGTGGATTTGCGCGGACCATAGCGAAAGGGGGGCAAGGGGGGAATACGTCAATTGCGCCAAAAAGGCGCTCCGAGGCCATAATTCGACGGGCAGCGCTCGGCTCTTGCGCGGGCAGGGTGATTGCAGGCAAACACAGGCCATGACCCCAGAGTTTTTCCATGAAGGCGATCGCGTCGGCATCCTCACATCGGAGCCGATCGGGCGCGTTCTGGATTACCGTGCGCCAGAGGGCGGCGTGAGCAATGGTGCCTATGTTCAGGTGCCGCTTGGCCCGCGCAAGGTGACGGGTGTGGTGTGGTCCGCCGGGGACGGGGATTATCCGCTGGAAAAGCTGCGCCCGGTGGCAACGGTGATCGACGCGCCCGCGATGCTGCCGGGGATGAAACAGTTTCTGACGCGGGTGGCGGAATATACGCTAACCCCCCTTGATGCGGTGCTGCGGCTGGCGACCCGCGCGCCGGGGCTGGCCGATCCACCGAGCAAGCGGCGGGTGTATCGGCTTGGTGACGCGCGGCCCGACCGGATGACGCCCGCGCGTGCGCGGGTGATCGCCACGCTGGAGGAATTGGGCGGGGCACCATTGCCGCCCGCTGACCTGGCGCAGCTCGCCGGTGTCAGCACTGGCGTTTTGAAAGGGCTGGAGGAGGCGGGCACCCTCATTGTGCAGGCCGCCCCGCGCGACGCGCCCTTCCCCACGCTTGATCCCGACCGCCCGTCCAAACCGCTTAACGACGATCAGCGGCGCGGGGCGGCGCAGTTGCGCGAAGCCGTGCGCAGCGGCACCTATGGCACCACCCTGCTGAAGGGCGTGACCGGATCGGGCAAGACCGAAGTGTATTTGGAGGCCGTGGCGGAGGCACTGCGCTGCGGACGTCAGGCGCTTGTTCTATTGCCTGAGATAGCACTGACCGGGGCCTTTATCGAGCGGGTGGAAAAGCGGTTCGGCGCGAAACCCGCCGAATGGCATTCGGGCGTGACCCCGGCCAATCGCCGCCGCGCGTGGAAAGCGGTGGCGGAGGGGCAGGCACGGCTCGTTGTCGGCGCGCGCTCTGCCCTGTTCCTGCCGTTCCGCGATCTGGGCCTGATCATCGTGGATGAGGAGCATGACGGCTCCTACAAGCAGGAGGATGGCGTGCTTTACCACGCCCGCGACATGGCCGTGCTGCGCGCGAGCCTGTCTGCCGCGCAAACCGTGCTGGCCACCGCGACCCCTGCACTGGAGACATGGGCCAATGCGGAGGCCGGGAAATACGCGCGGATCGAGCTGACAGAACGGTTCGGGACCGCCCTTTTGCCGGAGATGCGCGCGGTCGATATGCGCGGCGCGGCCCTGCCCCGCGATCAGTGGATCGGTGGGGAATTGGCGAAAGGGATCGACGCGCGGCTTGGCACCGGGGAGCAGTCGCTGTTGTTTCTGAACCGGCGCGGCTATGCCCCGCTGACCGTGTGCCGTGCCTGTGGGGAGCAGGTCGGTTGTCACCAATGCGATGCGCGCATGGTGGAGCATCGGTTCATCAACCGGCTGATGTGCCACCAATGCGGGGAAACCCGGCCCATTCCACCCGCCTGCCCGGCCTGCGGGAAAGAAGAAACGCTCGCCGCAATCGGGCCGGGTGTGGAGCGCTTGGCGGAGGAGGTCACGGCCCGCTGGCCCGACGCGCGCGTCGCGGTGCTGTCATCGGACATGACCGAAAGCGCGCGCGCCCTGCGCGACCGGATTGACGCGATTGCCGACGGTGGGGCGGATATCATCATCGGCACGCAGATGGTCGCCAAGGGGCACAATTTTCCGTTGCTCACGCTGGTGGGGGTGATCGACGCGGATCTGGGGCTTCAAGGCGGTGATCTGCGCGCGGCGGAGCGGACGTTTCAACTGATCCGGCAGGTCGCGGGCCGGGCCGGGCGCGCGGACAAGCCGGGCCTGTGCCTGATCCAGACGCATCTGCCTGACAACCCGGTGATCGGCGCGATCCTGTCAGGCGATGATGAGGCGTTCTGGCGAAGCGAGGCCGCCGCGCGCCAACAGCTTGGCGCACCACCCTATGGCCGCTGGGCCGGAGTGATCGTCAGCGGACCGGATGAGCGGTTGACATTCGACACCGCGCGTGCGCTGGCACGCGAAGCAGGCCTGTTCACCCAAGCATCCGCGAGCCTCCTTGGCCCCGCGCCCGCGCCCGTGGCAAAGGTAAGGGGCCGCACCCGCGTCAGATTGCTGGTCAAAGCGCCCAAGGGCGTCGCACTGCAACCCCTCTTGGCGGAATGGCGGGACCGGGTGAAAGCCCCGAATGGCGTGCGGGTCACGTTGGACATTGACCCGCAATCCTTTTTCTAGGGACGTGATCAGCCCCTGTGGATCAACGATTCCAGCAGGCGCGGATCATAGCTCGATTGCGCGAATGTCTCCCCCCGCGTGAGGATGGAGATCGCGTCATGGCTGTGCAGGCTTTCCTGATGGCTGGCGATCACGCGGAAATCCCCGGCGGCCTGCGCACCTTCAAGCGCTTCACAAAGAAGCCGCACGGCATCCTCGACAAAGATCGGGTTCGCGCCGTTCAATTCCGCAAATGCCTGCTCATCCTCCCGCTTGACCATCACTTGCGTCTCCGTCGGGATGGCGGTGGCGCACATCTCCACCAGATCCTCGATCCAGAGCGGCGCATCGCCTTCAAGGGCAGCGGAAATGCGCGCAACCGACCGCTGGGAATGCGGTGTGGCGATCTGCGCACGCTCCCGCCGGGCATGTTCGGACAGCTCAAGCGAGCAGGGGCAGGTCGATGAATAGACGTAATCAAGGTGGATCACACGCGTGCTGACACCATCCTGCTTGAGCATCTCAAAGGACACGTCGTAATACTGATACCCGCTCAAACCAGAGCGCAGCGACGTCTTGAGCATCGGATAGCGGAACCGCAACTGAATGCGCGCGTCGAAACTTTCCAGATCGGTGATGTAGCTGTCGAGCACCGCGTCGATTTTCTCAAAATCGAAGCAATCCTCGGCATGGGCGTAAAAGGACCGCATGATGCGGCTCATGTTGATGCCCTTTTTCGTGGCCTCCAACGACACGGACCCAGTGACGGAGGTTTCGAGCGTCAGAACCTCCCCGTCGCGGGTGCGGAATTTCAGCGGCAGCCGAAAATTGGAGATGCCGACATGCTGAATCTCCGCATGGGCGCCTTTGATCAGGCTTTCCGGGCCGTTTTGCAGATCGGGCATCGTGGCCTTGTACTGCGCATCGGGCGTGAAATCCTCGGGGTAGTCGCGATTGAGCATGCCCTGCGCGCGCGGCTGCAGCGCCATCAGCGCGGACAGATCAAGCGCTGCCGCAGAGGACGGATCGGCTTCGGCCAATCGGCGCAGCGTTTCCAGCGCGGCCTGCGCCTCATCGGTGGTGGGTTTGGACACTTCCGTTTCGGAAGCGATTTTCGTGGTGATCATATTCATTTCACTCTCCCCAGAGCCGATGGGATCCGCATCTTTTGTGCAGCGTGATACGCCCAGACTCACCTATCGGATCACACCGACAGACTCAGCGCACTGCACCGCGTTGCGCCATAACAAGTAGGTTTGCCTCCGCTCAATGCAATGAAAAACCGCGTTAATCGGTCTTTGTCTGCACTTCATCAAGGGTCAGGGACAACAGCGCACCCAGTGCAGCCATGGCGCTGAGCACGATCAGCGTGACCTCCGTACCCGCGTTGTCAGCCAGCACGCCAAGGCCCGCGCCCAGCACCAAAACACCCCCGATGACCGTGTTGGACACGGCGGTCCATGCGGGGCGATCCTCCTCCGCTGCCATGTCGACAAGATGGGTGGAGCGCGCGGTGCGCACCCCCTGATGCGCGAACATGATAGCAAAAATGGCCAAAGGTGCAGCGATCTCCACCCGGATGAAAACAGCGGCGATCAGGGTGACGCTGGCAATCGCTCCCGCGATGGCGAGCGTTTGGCGGCTGGAGTGATCAGACACCCGGCCCCACGCCCAGCCACTGATCAAAGCGGCAATCGCGGAGGCCAAGAGAAGCGCCCCCAGCCCCGAAAACCAGCTTTCCGACCCGGCCCGATCAAGCGTGACAAGGAACGGCGGGGCCAGTGCCGTCGCCGTCAACGCCGCGCGCGCCGCGATGAAGCGGCGCAAGGCAGGAGCCGCGCGAAGCGTGTCAAGAAAGGCAATCGGCGCGGGGTTTTCCTCTGTCTCAGCGGGGTCTTCTTTGAGGCGGGTGAAGGTGAGGCTTGCGATCATCCAAAAGAGGGCCGCACCAAACACAGCCGCCAGCACAATGGCCATCCGCTCTGCCCCCACGATCAGCAGCGCGGCAAAGGCCACAACCGCAATCGCCCCAACGGAGGAGGCCAGACCGGTCACCGATCCGCGTTGCGCCTTGGGCACCGTGCGGCCCAGGACGTCCTTATAGCTGGTCGAGCAGACCGCCCGCGACAGCGCGGCAAAGGCGAGGCCCGCGCAGATCACGATCCCTGCCGCCGTCCCCTCCAGCAGTAGTGCAGCCGCCCCGATCACCAGCGCGCCCAGCGCCTGCCCAAACGCGCCCAACGCCCACATCCAGCGCCGTTCAGCCCATCCGGCCATGACCCGCGCGATCACAAGTTGCGGCAACAGCGCCCCGGCCTCCCGAATGGGGACAAGCAACCCGATAAGCGCGGAGGGCGCGCCCAGCGTGCTCATCAGCCAAGAGAGGACCAATTTTGCATCCAAAAACCCATCGGCGGTCTTTGAGGCAGAGAGGGAAAGCGTGTGGATAAGGCGATTGCGCTGTGTCTGTGTCATGCGGGGTTAATGCCGCGAGGGGCGATTTCGTTCACTCAAGCCGCGCCACCCGAATTTGGAGGGGCGTTCCAGCGGGCGGAAGACTGCCGCGCCGGATTTGACAGAACGGCCCGAAAAGCCACCCTCTTAGGAATGTGGAGGTAGCAATGATGAAAAGACTTGGACTTGCCCTACTGATCAGCATCCTCGGGCTGTTGCCCGCGAAGGCCGATGAAGGTGCTGTGCGCGATGTGATCGCCAGCCAGATCGACGCCTTTTCGCGGGATGATTTCGCCGCCGCGTTCGATCACGCCTCACCCCTGATCCAGCATATGTTCCGCACACCGCAACGATTTGGCCAGATGGTGCAGACCGGCTATCCGATGGTGTGGCGGCCTGCGGGTGTGCGGTTCGGGCTGTATGAAAACCGGGAGGGGCGCATCTACCAATATGTCGCGTTCGAGGATACGGCGGGTCGCAGCTATCTGACGGAATATGAGATGATCGAGCTCGACACCGGCTGGAAGATCAACGGCGTGCGAATGCTGCCCGACGCGTCCTTTGGCGCTTAACGCGGCATTAAGGGGTTTTCGTTAAGGATTGCGATGCGGTGCGCGTGATGGCGTGCCGCTCCTGACAACGCGAGCCATGGCCCGATCCGGGCCGGTATGCGACGCGTAAATGGTCCGATCGGCCCGTGCATCCGGGGCCGGTAAGGACAGATATGAACAAGGCAATTACTGAAGGGCTGGCCCTGATGCCGCCCGCCTTTAACGATGGGCTGACAGTGTGGTCCAGCGGCGATGGGCGACCAGGTGATCCAACCTATGACGGTGATCCGCGCGCGACGCAGATCACCTCCGACACGAATTTTGGCCAGTGCCTTGAGCTGGAAAAGCTCGATGTCACCCAAAAACTCCGCTTCACCGGGCAAACGCCGATCCTGCCCGGATGTTATCTGAAGATCTCCGCCCGGGTGAAAGTGACCGGGGGCGCGCGCCCCTCCGTCCGCATTGGGGCCTTTGCCGCAGGTGGCAGCGGCGTGGAAATCACCGGGCTGGATGTGACCGGCGACGCGGTTTTTCTGGAGAACTACAATCAGGTCTATGAGGTCAGCGCGCTGGTCGGAACCGGCAACCGCGCGGGCGTCGATCTTGTGTGGGGCATGACCCCCGCCTATGGCCATTTCGGGGTCGATCTGATTGGTGACACGGGCGGATTTGTCCGCATCGAGTCGATCCGTATCGAGGACGCGACCAACATTTTCCACCGCGACCTGATGGATTGGATCGACGTGCGCGATTACGGCGCGCTTGGCGACGGCGTAACCGACGACACCGACGCCCTTGCCGCGGCGGACAACGCCGCCGTGTCCTCCGGCAAGCGGCTATTGGTGTCGGAAGGCACCTATCTGGTCAATTCCACGCTGACGATTGATGCCGAGGTCCGGTTTCAGGGGCGCATCTCCACCGCGTCCACCGGGCTGATCGCACTGACCAACAATTACTGCTTTGCCGCCTATAAGGACGCGTTCGAGGATGAGCAAATCGCGCTCGAACGGGCGCTGGAGGCGCTCTATAATTTCACCGATCATGACAGTCTTGACCTGAATGGCCGCCGGATCAAGCTGACACGCCCCATCGACGTCGCTGCCGTGGTCAAGAACCGGACCCATTTCGCCAACCGGCGCGTTATCCGCAACGGGCAGATCGAGGCGGCGAATTCGTCAGATTTCAATTCCGGTGTCGTGACCACGACGGCCACCTTCAACGATGCCAACCCGACGCGGCTGTCGGGCATCGCCAACATCGCCGCGATCGAGGTTGGCTCGCATGTGTCCGGCGCTGGTGTGGGGCGGGAGGTCTATGTCATTTCCAAGGATGAGGCCGCAGGCACCGTCACGCTGGGCCAGCCGCTCTTTGGCGCACAACCAAGCCAAAGCTATACCTTTACCCGGTTCCGCTATCTGCTCGATTTCTCCGGGTTTGAGACGATGAGCCGTCAGGTTCTGTCGGAGATCGAGTTTCTCTGTGTCCACAATGCCTCCGCCGTGATGCTGGGGTATAACGGGATCGCGTGGCACATCCATGATTGCTGGTTCGTGCGGCCCAAGGATCGGGGGATCACGTCCTTCAACCGGGGCTGCAACGGGATCACGATTGAAACCAACGAATTCCTCAGCACCGATTTCCTGAGCAATGTCGGGGATCGCACCTCCATCGCGTTCAACACCAACTCAAACGACATGAAGGTGCGCAACAACCGCGCGGTGCAGTTCAAGCATTTCGCGGTGATGGCGGGCGGCGGGCATATCATCACGGGCAATCATTGGTGGCAGGGCGATGCGGTCGTGCTGAACGCAGAGCGGAGCGCGGGCATCGTGCTCACACAGCCCAATACCAAAACGACGCTCACCGGCAATTACTGCGACAACGCATGGATCGAGCTGTCCAATGAGCATGACGCGACACCCGATGTCGGCCTGCCATTTGGTGCGGTGAGCATCGTCGGCAATATCTTCACCGCGTCCGATATCGCGCCCGGCTTCACCTATATCCGGCTGGTGCCCCATGGCTCTATCCTGACGATGGACGGGATTTCGGTGGTGGGCAATTCGTTCAAGACGATTGGCAATGATACGATCCTGCGCGTGGACAGTATCGACACGACCTATGGCACCATCAATCACGCAGCCGCGCGCGACGTCATGTTCATCGGCAACACCTATGAAAGCGTGGCGATCCGCACCGAAAGCCCCGGCCGGGTGCGGTTTTTCCAGAACAGCCCGTCCAGCACATGGACGATCTATAGCGGCGCGCGCCTGCCATTTGACGGGCCAGTGCAATCCGCTGAAGGGTTGATGATGATGGAGCCAGTGCGCAACGCGGCGGGCAACATCGTCTATGCTCAGCCCTACATCACCGTCAATCAGGAGGGCGGCGCTGCGGTGACGCTGCATTGGCCGGAGCCGGTGACCGGCTATATCACGATGCGACTGCGCAGCGATCAGCCGATCTGAGGGGATTTGGGGCATTCCGTCGGGATGCCCCTTTTCTCATGGCAGAACCGCCCTATCCTCCCCTCTCCGCGGCAGGAGAGGGACCATGACAGAACTCACACCCGAAAACGTGCAATGCTATCCCCGCCCGCCACAGCTGGAACGGGTCGATCTGCCGCTGACCATTCATTTCGCAGGAAAGGAAATCGCCCGGACCGACAGCGGTTTCCGGGTGCTGGAGACGCATCACGCGCCCACCTATTACCTGCCGCAAGCCCATTTCCTGCCCGGCTGCCTGCGCCCGGCCAAGGGGCAGAGCCTGTGCGAATGGAAAGGGGAGGCGCGCTATTTCGATATCGTGCTCGGCACCAGTGAGGCCGCAGGGGCCGCGTGGTGTTACCCGACACCAACCGCCCCCTTTGCGGCCCTGCGGGGCCATATCGCGGTCTATGCCGAACCGATGGATGCCTGTTTCGTCGGGGACGTTCAGGTGACGCCACAGCCCGGCAATTTCTATGGCGGATGGGTCACGCCCAACCTGATTGGCACGGTCAAGGGCGCGCCGGGCACAAATCACTGGTGAACGCCCCTAGGCGAGAACGCGGGAAATCTCTTGGATCATCTGATCCCGCCCCACGGGTTTTGGGAGATAGCCATCAAAGCCGAGGTCAAGATAGCGCTGCTCATCGCCCGCCATCGCATCGGCAGTCAGCGCGATGACCGGAACGGGATTGTTCCGCGCCCGGATCTGACGGAATGCCTCCACCCCGTCCATCTCCGGCATGTTCACATCCATCAGGACGACTGCCGCCTTAAGACTGGTCAACTGATCGAGCGCGTCCTTGCCCGAGCGTGCCTCATGGATATCAAACCCCTGAGAGGACAAAAGCGCGCTTGTCACCATCAGATTGGTGGGCGTGTCATCCACCACCAGAATGGTGAGGCCCTGAGGCAGTGCCGGGATTGCCGGGGCGGGGCTTGTCACATCAGCGGGCCGTTCCGTGGCGACAAGCGGCAATTCCAGGGTGAAGGTCGTGCCGACACCTTCGGTGCTTTCGACCGTGATCTGCCCGCCCATCAGATGCGCCAGATCCTGACAGATCGTCAGCCCCAGCCCGGTGCCACGCCGCATCATCGCGCTCGTCCCGTGATCCTGCTGATAAAACGCGGTAAAGATATTGGGGAGCGTCTGCGCCGGAATGCCGATGCCGGTGTCGCTGACGCGGATCACCAGTTGCGAGTCCGGGCCGCGCATCACGAACAGGCCGACCTCCCCCTTTACCGTGAATTTGACGGCGTTCGACATCAGATTGCCCAGAATTTGACGCAGGCGCACCGGATCAAGGTGGACATATTCCGGCAAGTTCTCCGCCACATCCGCATGAAGGCGCAGGCCACGCTCGCGGGCTTCCGGCTCATAAAGGTGGACCAAAGCGCAGATTTCGTCCCGCAGCCGCACGGTTTCCGGCTCAAGGCGGACACGCCCCTGCTCGACCCGCGTCAGGTCCAGCACGTCATCGACGATCCGTTGCAAGGCACGCGCGGACTGTATCAGCCGCGCCGCGCGCTCGGGTTGGTCGGGATGGTGGGGGTCTTCCGCAATCAATTGGCCAATGCCGATGATCCCGTTCAGCGGGGTGCGCAATTCATGGCTCATCGCGGACAGGAACTGAGACTTCGCGGCATTCGCCGCCTCCGCCTTATGCCGCGCGGCGGCCAGATCGCGCGCGACACGGTTGTTCAACACCATGGCAAAGATGAAATACCCGTTCAGGATCGTGCAACCAATCACCCCGAATTGCAGCTCCCACATCGCGCCGCCCTCAAGGTGATAGAGGTAGAGCAGGACGTAATAGCCCACGATCATCGGGATCATGTTGAAAACGCCAAAGGGAATATGGGTAGAGCGCACCAGCACGACATGCATCTGCGTGGCCACAAGATAAACCACCGCCGTGAGTTTCGGGGTAAAGCCATCGACCTGCCAGACAAACACCGCGGGCAGCGAAAACACGGCCATCATCAAGAAACCATTGATCAGCAGAAACGCATAGTTCAGCGATGTTGGCCGATCCTCCAGCCGTTCGAAATGACGCGGCTGATACAGCTCCAGCATGAAATAGATCGTGCCGAAAATCAGCGGAATTTCGGGGCCCAGAATGACGGCAGTCAGGATGAAAGCCGCAATACTCGCCGCGCCCCGCCCACGAAAATCAGCGGCGAGAACCGACTTTTGTCGCCTCAACTCGTCAAGCGCGCGAGGGGTAAGTCTAAAGGCCATAATCGAGCCAGTCTCAGCAAGCTAATCCCATGAGAAATGCCCGTGTTCAGCACTCCTCGGGGAGAAATATCACGACTTGTTAAGCACGTCTTTACCTTTCCAAAAATAATGTTCCGGGATGACCCAGAGAACTGACCTTTTCGATGATCTATGCTGCTTCTTTCTGACGATCCGTCTGGCGCGACCCACGGTCGTTTCCCTGGTGGCGGAGGTGGACGCGTTGCGCGCCGCCTATCTCAAGATGCAGAAGCACCATCCCGTGACATGCCACGCGATGGTCGTTTTACCCGACCACCTTCATGCCGTGTGGTCGATGCCTGAAACCGCTACGGAGATTGGCAACAGGGTCGGGATGCTGAAATCCCGGTTTTCCCGCGCGCTGCCCGATGTGGCGCCCTCCCCCGGTGTGCCGAAAATGCGGGACGGGGAGCGGGGCATCTGGCTTCGCGGGTATGATCATCATCCGATCCCAACGGCGGAGGCGCGAGCCAATGCTGTCAGGTGGTGCTGGAACAATCCGGTGAAACATGGGCTGTGCGCGCGGCCCGAAGACTGGCCCTATTCATCGCTCCACCGGGATATGCGGAAACAAAACGCGAGCCTGCGCGCGCTTCACACCCCCGCCACCGGGCGGCAGTCCCGAAACAGCGCCACCGCATCGGCAGCCCCGTCCAACGGGATCGCAACCCGCGCGTCCCCTGCGATGGCATAGGCAACCTCGTTGAACTGAAGCCCGTCGAGCACATTGCCAAAACCGCGATCCTCCGCCCGGATGGCCCGCTGATCGGCGGAAAACTGATGCCTGCTGGTGCTGATCCGGTTGGGGGCAGGACCAACAAATTCCATGGAAAACAACGCCGCCGCGGGCCAGTCCGTATCCCGTGTCACGGTGATCGAATACCACGGGCGGGCAGGGTCATAGGTGAGCACCACCTGCGCATCCGCTGTGGCATGGGTCAGGGTGCAGACCGGCCCGATCTCCACCTCCCAGGCGAGGACAGGGAGAGGGAACAGGGCAAGCAGTACGGCGAAAAAGCGCATGGTTTTCTCCCGACGAGGGCGGACGGGATTACCCACCCCGCCGCTTCTTCCGCTTCACGCCGCCGCGCATCCCGCCACGGCCCATGGTGGAGCGGGCGGCGGTTTTCTGGCCAGCGTCCACTGCGGCCTCAATCGCGGATTGGCGCGCCATCGGATCGTCCGCGATCGCAAGCTCGACCGCTTCGAGGCGTTTGACCTCATCGCGGAGCCGCGCGGCTTCCTCAAATTCGAGGTTCTCGGCAGCCTTCAGCATCTCCTTGCGCAAATGCTCCAGATGCGCGGCGAGGTTATCGCCGACACCCTTTTTATCCACCTTGGTGGTAATCCGGGCCTGATCCGTATCCCCCTGCCATGTGCCATCCAGAATATCTTCGACATTCTTGCGCACCGTTTCGGGTGTGATGCCATGGGCCTCGTTATAGGCCATCTGCTTGTCCCGGCGGCGGTTCGTTTCCGCCAAGGCCCGCTCCATCGAGCCGGTGATGCGGTCGGCATACATGATCACGCGGCCATCGGCATTCCGCGCCGCGCGCCCAATGGTCTGCACCAATGACGTCTCGGAGCGGAGGAACCCTTCTTTATCCGCATCCAGAATGGCAACGAGCGCGCATTCGGGGATATCGAGCCCCTCCCGCAACAGGTTGATCCCGATCAGCACGTCAAACGCACCGATCCGCAGATCGCGCAGAATCTCGATCCGCTCCACCGTGTCGATATCCGAATGCATGTAGCGCACGCGGATGCCCTGCTCGTGCAGGTATTCGGTCAGATCCTCCGCCATGCGTTTCGTGAGCGTCGTGACCAGCACGCGGTTGCCCTGCCCCGCGACGATGCGGATCTCATCCAAGAGGTCATCGACCTGCATCTCCACCGGGCGGATTTCCACAGGCGGATCAAGCAGACCCGTGGGCCGGATCACCTGTTCGGCAAACACGCCGCCTGCCTGTTCCAATTCCCACGCCGATGGGGTGGCGGAGACGAACACGGATTGCGGGCGCATCGCGTCCCATTCCTCGAATTTGAGGGGGCGATTGTCCATGCAGGACGGCAAGCGGAAGCCATGCTCCGCCAGCGTGAATTTGCGCCGGTAATCGCCCTTATACATCCCGCCGATCTGTGGGACGGAGACATGGCTTTCATCCGCGAACACGATCGCGTTGTCGGGGATGTATTCAAACAGGGTGGGCGGCGGCTCCCCGGGGGAGCGGCCCGTGAGGTAGCGCGAATAATTCTCGATCCCGTTGCAAACGCCCGTCGCCTCCAGCATTTCCAGATCAAAGGTGCAGCGTTGCTCCAGCCGCTGCGCCTCCAGCAGTTTGCCCTCATCCTCAAGCTGTTTGAGGCGGAGTTTCAACTCCCCCTTGATGCCCTGAATGGCCTGCGCGATGGTCGGGCGCGGGGTGACATAGTGGCTGTTGGCGTAAACGCGGACCTTATCCATGGTCCCCGTCCGCTCCCCGGTCAGGGGATCAAACTCCACCATGCTCTCCAACTCATCATCAAAGAAAGAGAGCCGCCACGCCCGGTCATCCAAGTGCGCGGGCCACAATTCCAGCGTATCGCCCCGCACCCGGAACGTGCCGCGCTGGAAGCCCGCATCGTTGCGCTTGTATTGCTGGGCGATCAGATCGGCGAGGAATTGGCGCTGGGGGTAGTGTTTGCCCACCTCCAGATCCTGCGTCATCGCCGTATATGTCTCGACCGAACCGATGCCATAAATGCATGACACGGACGCCACGATGATCACGTCATCGCGCTCCAGCAGCGCACGGGTGGCGGAGTGGCGCATCCGGTCGATCTGTTCGTTGATCTGTGACTCCTTCTCGATGAAGGTATCGGACCGGGGGACATACGCCTCTGGCTGGTAGTAGTCATAATAGCTGACGAAATACTCCACCGCGTTTTCCGGGAAGAACGCTTTGAATTCCCCGTAAAGCTGTGCGGCGAGCGTCTTGTTCGGCGCAAGGATGATAGCGGGGCGCTGAGTTTCCTCGATGATCTTGGCCATGGTGAAGGTTTTGCCCGTCCCCGTCGCCCCGAGCAGCACCTGATTTTGCTCGCCCTGTGTGATCCCTTCGACCAGATCGCGGATCGCCGTCGGCTGATCGCCCGCAGGCTCGAACGGGGCATGCAGAACGAACCGCTTGCCACCTTCAAGCTTTTCACGGTCGGGATGGTGCACCTCGGGGAGGTGGACGGTATCGGGCATCGCGCGCGCTTTCCTGTGTGGAGTGTTGCCTGAAAATATGGGCGTCGGGTGGGCAAGGTCAACCAAGCGCGGCGTGGCCTCCTGACAGGGTGTGTCAGGAGCGGCGCGTTTCGCAATCCTTCACAATCATCTTAAAACGCAACTATTACGACCCCATATCGTTTTGATGCGCAACTTACTCACTCTCATCGCGGTCCTTGCCGAATTTGCCACGCCCGGAACCGCACAAATCGTGGAAGGGTCCGCGCGGATCGTGGATGGCGACACGATCGAGGTCGCAGGGCAAATCGTGCGGCTTGATGGGATCGACGCGCCGGAATCGCGCCAGACCTGCGGCGCAGTTGCATGTGGTCACGCCGCGACGGAGGCATTGCGCAGCCTGATCGGTCGCGCCACCGTGACCTGCACCGCCCAATCCAGCGACGCCTATGATCGCCTGATCGGGCAGTGTAGCGCGAATGGCACGGACCTGAACGCCGCGATGGTCGAAAGCGGCCACGCGCTCGCCTTTCGCCGCTATAGCGTGCGTTATGTCCCCCATGAAGAAAAGGCGCAGGCACGCAACGCCGGAATGTGGTCCGGCCCGTTTGAGGCACCGTGGGAGTATCGCGCGGCGCAATGGGATGGCGCGGCGCAAACCGCATCGAATCAATGCCCGATCAAGGGCAACATCAACCGCGATGGCACGCGCATCTATCACACACCCTATTCGCGCCACTATGACCGCACCGTGATTTCACCCGCGCGGGGCGAGCGGTGGTTCTGTTCAGAGCGTGAGGCGCTGGATGCCGGATGGCGCGCGCCTTTTCGCTAAGTTTTTCCTCCGCTGTTAACGTTCCGTTCACACCTCATCCATAGGGTGGAACCTGCAAGCAGCATAGTTGGCCGGCGATTGGCACCCACCCACCCCTCGCTCCCAATCGCCGGTCAACGACTTGCCTGCGCGCCCATGGCATCTTGAAACCAACCGCCGCATCCCCGATAACGGGGCAAGTTATTGGCAAAGGTGATCCCATGCTTGCACGCATCTACAAACCAGCCCGCACGGCGATGTCCTCCGGTCAGGCGAAAACAAACCATTGGGTGCTTGAATTCGAACCTGCCGATGCAAAGAAAATCGACCCGCTGATGGGCTGGGCTGGTTCGGCGGATACGACCGGGCAGGTGCGGCTGACCTTTTCGTCCAAGGAAGCCGCCGTGGACTATGCCCGCCGGCACGGGATCGCCTTCCAGACATTCGAGCCGAAACCGCGGAAAAAGACGATCCGCCCCCGCGGCTATGGCGACAATTTCGCATCGAACCGCCGCGGCGCCTGGACCCACTAAACCGACCCCAAACGGCAAATCCACGATTGAATTCCCGCGCCCCTTCGCGGCATATACGGGGCGTTGCGGTCCCGTAGCTCAACTGGATAGAGCGCCTGACTTCTAATCAGGGGGTTGAGGGTTCGAGTCCTTCCGGGATCGCCAGTTATCCACTTGTCACCCGCCAACCTCGCCATTGCGGCCCGGCTCGCTTGGGTTGTTTGAAAACAGCGCGATCTTGTTGCCATGGGGATCGCGCAAATAGCCGACATAGAACCCCGCGCTATAGGCCGCCCGAAAACCGGGCGCACCCTCATCCGATCCACCCGCTGCGATTGCGGCGGCGTGAAGCGTGCGCACCTGCTGCTGGCTTTGCGCTTCAAACGCAACCATCGCGCCATTCCCGGCACTGGCCGTCGCCCCGTCAAACGGTGGTTTTACATAGAAATCGGGGTGTGGCGCCTGCCCCGGTGCCACTGGCAGGGCAAAACTCAGGCCCTCCGGCCCCTCGCTCATGTCATAGCCCAAAGCAGGCAGAAACGCGGTATAGAACCGCCGTGCCCGCGCAATGTCATCCGCCCCCACCGTGACATAAGCAATCATCGCAAAGCCCCTCTTTCGCCCGCCGGCGCCCTTTTCATGCCATGACAGGATAGGAGTAGCCGCAGCAGGAGCGCAATCGACAGGGCCCACCGAACCTCAAATCAAGCCGCGTCACCGCCACCACAAACGAAAAAGGACCGCGAAACGCGGCCCTTTTGCGAGGTTTCCAATGGAGCGGGCGATGAGATTCGAACTCACGACCCCAACCTTGGCAAGGTTGTGCTCTACCCCTGAGCTACGCCCGCCTCCTTCGGAATGTGGGCGATGTATAAGGATTCGCGGCAGGAGCGCAAGAGCAAAATACACCGAATTTCCATGGCGATTGTCGAAGCGATCAAGAACCGTCTGCCGCCGCTTTCAGGCAGGCAAGGCACGCGTCCAAATCCTGCCCCGTCGCCGTCAGGCCGGGGGAGAGGCGCAGCATCACATGCCCTTTTGGCGCGCGGGGGGACAGCGGCTCATCCGTTGCCGGGTTCGGCCATTTGACCGTGATGCCACGCGCGGTAAAGGCCGCTTTGAGCGGCTCTACCCGTGCTTGCGGGACATGCAGCGTCACCGCGCCTGTCATCGGCGCCGGGCCGGAATAGCCATAGGTGGCCGCGCCGTTGTAGAGCACGTCCGCCCGCTGCCGGATCGCGGCGCGCCGTTGCTCCACACCCTCGTCAAGCGCCGCGTTCATCGCGGCGAGCGCCCCGATCCACGACAGGTCGTTCAGGTCAAACGGCTCCAGCACATCGACCGGCACGCGCCGCCGCTTCGCTTGCGACATCCAGAACAGCGCCGTGCCGCGCGGCCCACCGAGCCATTTGCGGCGGGTCGCGACAAACCCGTCACAGCCAAGCTGAGCCATATCAAGTGGCACCTGCCCCAACGCCTGCGCGCCATCGACAAGGAACAGGCACCCCTCGGGGCGTTTGAGCGCACCAATCTCGGCAATCGGATAGGCCCGCCCGGTGATGCTGCTCACCATCGGGGCAGAGATTACGGCGACATCCTCCCCGATCCGGTCCTGCCATGCGCTGAGGTCCGGCGCATCAAGATCAAGCATCGGAAGCGGCTCCACCTTTGCCCCTTTGTGCAGCGCGAGGTAGTAGAGCGTGCTGTGCCATTCATGGGGTGTGACCAGCACCCGCTTGCCCGCCAGATCGCACCAACCAAGCATCTGTATCAGCGTGGCCGAAGTGGTCGTCGTCCGCCCGATCCCGTCCCGATCCCCACCCAAAAGCCGCGCGGCGCTCTGCGGCAAGGCGGAAAGCTCCTCTTGCGCGATCTCGGCTGCGGCAAGCGGTCCTTTGGCCTCGATCACCCGCATATGGGCGTGCATCCGCGCGATCACATCCGTGGACGGCAGGCCAAGGCTGGCGGTGTTGAAATAAAGAGACCCGGTCATATGCCGATGTGACGTTCACGTCAGCCGAGTGTCAAGCCTTGCGGACAGCTTATTAGCCGATAGGCTGACATAACCCTTTTAAGAGAATCCCCATGGCCAGCGCGCTGCTGTCACGCAATCGAAACTTCAGACTGCTTTTGTCTGCGAGTGCCGCATCGAACCTAGGCGATGGGGTGGCGGCACTTGCCTTTCCGTGGCTTGCAACGCTCCTGACCCGCGATCCCCTGCATATCGCGCTGGTCGCTTTTGCCGGGCAGGTGCCGTGGTTCCTGTTCGCGCTGCCCGCTGGCGTGCTGATCGACCGGGCGGATCGGCGGATGGTGATCGTGCGGGCCGATCTGATACGGCTGTTGCTGAGCCTATGCGCTGTGGCGCTGGTCACCATGGGGATGGGGCAGGAGGGCATGATCTTTGCCCTTGCCGCCCTTGCCTTTCTGCTTGGCACGGCGGAGGTGTTTCGCGACAACGCGGCGCAGACCTTCCTGCCCTCAATCGTGGACAAACCGGATCTGGAGCGCGCAAACGGGCAGCTTTGGTCGGTGGAGCAGATCATGGGCGCGTTTGTCGGCCCGCCCTTGGCCGGGCTGCTGATCGCTTTTGCCGTGCCTGCGCCATTCGCGTTTGACGCGCTGATGTTTGCCCTGTCCGCACTCGGCATCTGGTGCATCCTGCCGCGTGCCAGTGACGTGCCGCGTGCCGCACGGGACCGGTTTGTGACCGAATTCATCGGAGGTTTGCGCTGGTTGCGTGCCCATGCGCTGATCCTGCGGCTGGCGCTGATGCTTGGCTGTCTCAACGCCATGAGCGCGATGGCGATGACCGTGCTTGTCCTGTATTCGCAGGAGGTGCTGGGGTTGGATGCGGTCGGGCATGGGCTGCTGCTGACCCTTGGTGCGGCGGGTGGCGTGGTCGGGGGCGTGCTTTGCCCGCTGCTGGCCGCCCGGATCGGGCCGCGCGCGAGCCTTTTGCTGGCCTTGGCCCTGATGCCAGTGCCGCTGGTTCTGCTGGCGGTGACAAGCTCCCCGATCCTCGCGGGCCTCGCCCTGTTTCTGGAGATGGCAGCGGCCCTTTTGTGGAATGTCGTCACGGTGTCCTATCGCCAGCGGGTGATCCCGGATGCGCTGCTGGGTCGGGTGAACAGCATCTATCGGTTCTTTGGCTGGGGCACGATCCCGCTTGGTGCGCTCGCCGCGGGGTTTGTGGTGACATGGGCGGAGCCGGGGATGGGTCGGGAGGCAGCGCTACGCCTGCCGTTCTGGATGGGTGCGACCGGATTGGCCGCGATGTTCGTGCTGGGCGTGGCGATCCTGAGATTTCCGAAGGAGAAATAGCGCCCCGGCCCCTTTGCACCGGACCACGGTCACGCTAGGTTCCGCGCCATCATGACCGACACGCCCACCCCACCCGCTGCCGAAGCTGACATTCTATCCTTTCTGGCCGACCACGACATCGGCTGGACGATGCACCGGCATCCGCCCCTTTTCACGG
This sequence comes from Rubricella aquisinus, assembly GCF_014199445.1. Classification (GTDB taxonomy): domain Bacteria; phylum Pseudomonadota; class Alphaproteobacteria; order Rhodobacterales; family Rhodobacteraceae; genus Rubricella; species Rubricella aquisinus. The sequence continues at coordinate 370,615 of NZ_JACIJS010000001.1, forward strand.
TGGAGGACAGTCAGGCCCTGCGCGGCGATCTGCCGGGGGCGCATTGCAAAAACATGTTCCTCAAGAACAAGGCGGGGGAGCTGGTTTTGGTGACCTGCTTTGAGGATCGCAAAATCCGCATCCGCGATCTGGAGAAGGTGATCGGCGTCAAGAAACTGAGCTTCGCCAAGCCGGACGTGTTGCAGGAGCATCTGGGCGTGACCCCTGGCGCGGTCACACCCCTTGCCGCCCATCACGACCGCGACAGGCAGGCCGTGCGCGTCATTCTGGATGCGCAGATGATGCAGGCCGATATCCTCAACTGCCACCCATTGCACAACGCGGCCACGGTCGCCATTTCCATTGCTGACATGAGGCGTTTTTTCACCGCGACGGGCCACGCGCCCCAAGAAGTGGATTTCGACGCGCTCGAAGAACAGGCCCGCGCCGTTTCCGGCTAGCGGCACATCGTAAGGACGAATGACATGATCGAATTGGGACAGGGCACAGCGCCCGCTGACCTCATCAAGGACGGGTCTGAGGCGACCTTTATGGCGGATGTGATCGAGGCGTCGAACGAGGTGCCGGTGATCGTCGATTTCTGGGCGCCATGGTGCGGCCCGTGCAAAACCCTCACCCCCGTGATCGAAGGGGAGGTCAAGAACGCGCGCGGCGCGGTCAAGCTGGTAAAAATCAACGTGGATGAAAACCAGCGGATCGCCGCACAGGCGCAGGTTCAATCCATCCCCACCGTGATCGCCGTCGTTGGCGGGCAAGTGGTGGACAGCTTTCAGGGCGCGCTGCCCGCATCGCAGGTCAAGCAATTCATCGACCGCGTGGTGAAAGCAGGCGGCGGGGCGCAGGGCGGCGGTATTGAGGAGGCCATCGCGATGGCCAATGAAATGCTGGATCAGGGTGCTGTCGCGGATGCGGCGCAAACCTTTGCAGCGATCCTTGGTGAAGTGCCTGATAACCTTGATGCGCAGGCCGGTCTTGCCCGCGTGTACCTCGCCATGGGCGAGACGGATAAGGCGCAAGCGATCATCGACGCGGTGCCAGAACATAACGCCAGCCACCCGGAAATCGCGGCAGTCCGCGCACAAATCGCGCTCTCCGCCAATGCGGGTGCGGCAGGGGAGCTTGCCGAACTGTCCGACCGGGTTACATCTGATCCAACGGACAAACAGGCACGGCTAGACTACGCAAACGCGCTGATCGGGGCGGGGCAGAACGACGAAGCGATCGACATGCTTCTGGAACTGTTCCGGCAGGATCGGGAATGGCAGGACAGCGCCGCCAAGGAGACGCTGTTCAAACTGTTCGATGCTCTTGGGCCGAAAGACCCGCTCGTGGCATCCGGTCGGCGGAGGTTGTCGTCCATGATCTTCGCCTAACGCGCGAAGGGGGAGCAAGGAGCACATGGTGAAGCGCTATAATCTGGCGGACCTTCCGGGCGTAATTCCGATTTTTCCGCTGTCAGGTGTGCTTCTTTTGCCGCGGGCGCGATTGCCGCTGAATATCTTTGAACCGCGCTATCTGGCGATGCTGGAGGACGCGCTGAAAACCCCCGAACGCTTCATCGGGATGATCCAGCCGATGGAGGGCCCGGGGGGCAAACGGGACGCCACCCGCCTGCATCAGATCGGATGCGTGGGGCGTGTGACCTCCTTTTCAGAGACGGAAGATGGCCGCTACATCATCTCCCTCACCGGGATCAGCCGGTTCCGCATCCTGTCGGAGGAGGACGGCTTCACCCCCTATCGCCGCGCGGCGGTGGATTGGTCCAGTTTCGAGCGGGATTTGCGCGGAGAGGAAACCGATCCCGCGTTCAACCGCGATGGGTTCCTTGACCTGTTGCGCCGCTATTTCACGTCTGTGGGGATTTCGTCGGATTGGGACAGCCTGAAGGACGCCGATACCGAATTGCTCATCAACACGTTGTCGATGCTCTGCCCGTTTGACGGGGAGGATAAGCAAGCGCTGTTGGAAGCGCCAAGCCTGTCCACCCGCCGCGAAACGCTCGTTACACTGATGGAGTTCGCGATGCGCGCAGGCGACGAGGATACGCCGATCCAATGACCGAAATGAACGACCAGATCGACCGCAAGCTTCTGGAAGCGCTTGTCTGCCCGCTGACGCGCGGCCCTCTGAAATACGACCGCGCAAAGGGGGAGTTGATCTCCGAAGGGGCATCGCTCGCTTTTCCCATTCGCGACGGCATTCCGATCATGCTGGTCGATGAGGCGCGCAAACTGAGCGATTGAGCAACCGGGATCGCTGCTTGAAAGCGGGGAAGCCTCCGGCGGGAGGTATTTGAGGAAAAAAGAAATAGCAGGGCGCGCGCGATGCCATAGCGGTAAGGCGCGGCGGGCTAAAGGGGTTTGCCCTGCATTAAGCGTGGCACGTCGCCCGTGATCCCCGCCGCTTCGCGCATGAAGCTGCGGCGGAGCGCGGGCGTCGCGTTGACCGCGCCAAGGCCAATATCGCGGACCATGCGCAACAGGGGATTGTCGTTCGAGAACAGATGGTTGATCCCATCGGTCGCCGCCGCGAGCACGGACGTGTCAAAGCCGCGCCATGACTGGTAGCGATCCAGCACGCCCTTTGTCCCGATATCCTCGCCCCGGCGTTTTGCATCCGCCAACACCTCCGCCAAAGCTGCCACATCGCGCAGGCCAAGGTTCAGCCCCTGCCCCGCGATCGGGTGGATGCCATGGGCCGCGTCACCCACCAGCGCCAGCCGCGCGCCGGTAAACCGCTGCGCCAGCGTCAGATTCAGCGGATAGGCATAGCGCCCACCCGCAAGCGCGATATCCCCCAGAAAATCGCCAAAACGGGGGCGGAGTGCGGCCATATAGCCCGCGTCGTCACGGGCCATGATCTCAGCCGCGTTTTGGGTCGTTTCGGTCCAGACGATGCTGCACCGATTGCCCGTCAGGGGCAGGATCGCGAGCGGCCCGGCTGGCAGGAACATCTGATGTGCGATCCCGTTATGGGGCAGCGCATGATCAACGGCACAGACCAGCGAGGTTTGTCCATAGTCCCAGCCGACCCTGCGAATGCCCGCCCGCTCCGCCACACCGCTGCGGCGACCATCGCAGCCCACGAGCAGCCGCCCGGTCAACACCGATCCATCCGCGAGGGTGACATCCACGCCACCCGGTTTGGCCGCCTGTGCGACAACCGTCTGCTCCGTCAGATGGGTGATCCGCTCCTCCGCCGCCACAGCGCCCAACAAGGCCGCGCGCAGATAGCGATCCTCCAGAAGCGCGCCGAACGGCCCTTCCTCAATCTCCCGATGGTCGAAATGGACATAGAGCGGCGAGGCGCCTTCGCCCTCCCGCCCGTCACTGACCACGATGTCGAGGATCGGCTGCGTGTGTCCCTCCACCGCGTCCCAGATGCCCAAACCCTGCAACAGCCGTTTGGAGCCAAGCGCCACGGCATAGGCGCGCCCGTCAAATTCAGGCTCCAGCACCGTGGGCAAGGGCTGCGCGTCGATGATGGTGCTGCTCAGACCGGCCTGAGACAGGGCAAGCGCCAGCGCGGGGCCATTCAGGCCGCCGCCGACAATCAGGATATCGCTGTCAAAAGTCATACAGATGTTGTGGGGTCTCCCTTGCCCATTGTCCATGGTGAGGCGGAGCGATAGCGTGTCGCAGGAGAGACGTGACAGGGGGAGACAGCAATGGCTTGGCACGAAATGACCGCCGCCGATCTGGGACGGGGCATTGCCGCGGGGGAGATTGACCCGGTGGCCCTGACGGAGCATTTCCTCACCCGGGCGGAGGCCGATCCGATCACGCCGCGCATCTACACCACCCTGACCCGCGATCGCGCGATGGCCGAGGCGCAGGCCGCAGCGACCCGCGCGCAGGCCGGCACGCGGCGGGGGCCGCTCGACGGTGTGCCGATCTCGTGGAAAGACCTGTTCGACAGCGCCGGGACGGAAACGATGGCTGGCTCGCAGCTCCTTGCCGGGCGGGTGCCGGACCGGGATGCACTCGTGCTGCAACGCGCGACAGAGGCAGGTATGATCTGCCTTGGAAAGACCCATATGAGCGAGTTGGCGTTCAGCGGCTTAGGCGTAAACCCGAACACCGCGACTGCCCCGAATGTGAACGATCCAGAGGCCGCGCCGGGTGGGTCGTCCTCGGGTGCTGCTGCATCGGTGGCATTTGGCCTCGCTGCTGCCGGGATCGGCTCGGACACAGGCGGCTCCGTCCGGCTGCCCGCCGCGTGGAACGATCTGGTGGGGTTCAAAACGACCGCCGGGCTGGTGCCGCTTGATGGCGCAGTAAAGCTCGCCCCGAATTTCGACACGATCGGGCCGCTGACCCGAAACGTGGAGGACGCAGCCCTGATCCATGCGGTGCTCGCGGGCGACAGCGCGGTGAACCTTACGGGCGCGGATGTCAGCGGCATGCGGTTTCTGGTGCTGGAGACGGTCGCGCTGGATGACTGCCACCCCACCCCGGCGGAGGCGTTCATCACCGCCCTTGACCGGATCGGGCAGGCTGGTGCCACGATCAGCCGGGGCGCGATCCCCGAGGTCGCGGAAGCCATGACCCTTTCCGCCCCGACCATCGTGGCCGAAGCATGGGCGGAATGCGGTGCAGTGATCGAAACCGCCCCGGAGAAGATGTTTGCCCCCGTGCGCGAACGGTTTGAGGCAGGCAAGGCGTTCTCCGCCAGCGACTATATTCGCGGCTGGGACCGGCTGCACGTATTGCGCGCGGGCTTTGACGCGGCGATTGCGGGATATGACGCGGTGCTGCTGCCAAGCTCCGCGATCCTGCCGCCGAATGTGGAGGCGCTTTTGGCGGATCCAGCGTTTTTCACCTCGGAAAACCTGATGGCGCTGCGCAACACCCGGATCGGAAACATGATGGGCTGCTGCGGGATCACGATCCCCACGGGGGTGCCCTCTTGCGGGATCATGGCGCTTGGGTCGGGGGGGACGGACCGCAAAATGCTCCGCATTGGTGCAGCGATTGAAGCAGCGCTGAGGCCATAAGCCTTTTTTCGTGGACCAATCGGCCGTTACCAGTGTATCTTCATCCTAACACGGGGCGTTAGACCCCGGTTGAGATGAGGCCAGTATGCAGTATCCAGATCGGTTCGCCGACCTGCCCGAATATGCATTTCCGCGTTTGCGCCGCCTGTTGCAGGACACGCCCCAAGGGGGTGAATTGCTCTCCATGTCGATTGGGGAGCCGCGCCATCCTTTCCCTGATTTCGTGACAGAGGTGCTGGCGGAGCACGCCCATCTTTACGCGAAATACCCCACGAATGAGGGCGCGCCGGAGTTGCTGGAGGCGATCAGCGGCTGGATCGCGCGCCGGTATGGGGTGACGAAAGACGCGGATGAGATCATCGCGCTTAATGGCACGCGAGAGGGGCTGTTTGCCGCCTGCATGGCGCTCTGCCCCGAGGCAAAAAACGGGGAGCGGCCAACGGTGCTGCTGCCCAATCCATTTTATCAGTGCTATGCGGTGGCCGCCCTTGCCACCGGGGCGGAGCCTGTTTTCGTGCCCGCGACGGCAGAGACGGGCTTCATGCCCGATTTCCACGGCCTGCCCAAAGACCTGCTGCGCCGAGCTGCGATCATCTACATGTGTTCACCGTCAAATCCGCAAGGGGCCGTCGCGGATGCGCCGTGGTGGGGCAGGCTGATGGATTTGGCGGAGGCGCATGACATCCGCATCTTCGCTGATGAATGCTATTCGGAGATTTACCGCGACACGCCCCCCGCAGGCGCGCTTGAAGTGGCACAGGCCAAGGGGACGGACCCGGAGCGTGTTGTGGTGTTTCATTCCCTCTCCAAGCGGTCGAACCTGCCGGGCCTGCGCTCGGGCTTTGCCGCCGGAGGGCGTGGGGCCATCGCGCAGATGCGCCAGCTTCGCAACTACACCGGCGCTCCCCTGCCGCTGCCCGCACAAATGGCTGCCGCGCACGTCTGGGCCGATGAGGCGCATGTGGTGGAGAACCGCGCGCTCTATCAGGAAAAGTTCGCTCTGGCCGACGATATTCTGGGCAACTGCCGTGGCTATCACGCGCCCGAAGCCGGATTTTTCCTGTGGCTCAAGGTCACGGATGATGAGGCCGCGACAAAAGCACTATGGGCAGATCATGGCGTGCGTGTGCTGCCCGGGCGCTATCTGGCGCGGGACACGGATGCGCGGCTTGGCGGAGGCAATCCCGGTGCGGGCTATATCCGCGCGGCGCTTGTCGCACCCAAAGACGAAATCACACGCGGGCTAGAGGCCATCGCGGACCTGCTCACCTCAGGATCGGAGGACCAGACATGACCTTCTTCACCCTTGGCGGCAACGCCGATCCGCTGGTTGAGAACCGCATGAAGGAAACCGCGCGCAAGGCGATCCTGCGCGGGGTTGGCGTCGCGCTGATGCTGGTGGGCGCGGCCCTTGCCGCGATGCTGTTGACCCATGATCCGCGCGATCCAAGCTTTTTCAACGCGGTGAGCGCCAGCCCGCGCAACGCGCTTGGCCTTGCTGGTGCCTATGGCTCTGACCTGATGCTGCGCCTTTTGGGTTGGGCTGCGTGGGGTCTGGTGCTTGCGCTGGTTGTCTGGGGCGGGCGCATGGCGTTTTTGCGCGGGGCAAGCCGGGTTCTGTCCATTGGTCTGGTGCCGGTGGCGGTGATCCTTGGCGCAGGATTCGCAGCCCTTCATGTGCCGCCGATCACTTGGCTCGGGGATGTGGGCCTTGGCGGGATCATCGGGGACGAGGCCATCATCCGCCTGCTCCCGCTTTGGCCGCTGCAAACTGCGATGGGCGTGAACCTGTTGACGCTGGCCATTGGCGTGCTGACCGTCATGGTTGGGCTGATCTCCCTTGGGGTGGACCGGATGGAATTTGCCGCCGGGATGCGCCGGTTCTGGCGCGGCTTGCGCACGGCGCTGCGCGGTGGGGTCATCATTCTGGCGCTTCTGTGGGCAGGGGTACGGATTGTGATTGGCGCGATCCTGCACAGCATGATGCGGCAGCGCGCCGACCGCAGCACCCCCGATGAGGACGTAATCGACACGCGGATGGAGCCACGGTTTGACGCCGATATGCCCGCTGATCCGACCGAAGCGGAGGAGGAAGAGCGCGGCCGCTCCCGCCTGATGGCACGGCTCACCGGCGCGCTGGCGCGGGAGGCAGAGCCGGTGAAAGCAGTGGCAGAACCGCCACTCTCCGCCGACCTGCGCGACCCAGAGCCAGAGCCGCGCCCGGCCCCCCGGACCGTCGTGCAGCACCCCCATCCCAAGAAGGCCGCGAAATCCAAGCGCGCCATGGCGGAGGAGCAGCCCAAACTCTTTGCCGACAATGACGATGGCTATGACGCGCCGCCCCTGTCCCTGCTGGAGGCCCCGCTCGACATTCGCCGCCCCGCCGCGAGTGATGAGGCGCTCAGCCAAAACGCGAAGCTCTTGGAATCGGTGCTGGACGAATACGGCATCGGCGGCACGATCGAGGCGGTCAAACCCGGCCCCGTTGTCACGATGTATGAGTTGGAGCCAGCGCCGGGCCTCAAAGCCTCCCGCGTAATCGGCTTGGCGGATGATATTGCGCGCAGCATGTCGGCGCTGGCCGCGCGTGTGTCCACCGTGCCGGGGCGCAACGTGATCGGGATCGAATTGCCCAATGATCTGCGCGAAAAGGTGCATTTCCGCGAAATCCTCTCCGCCCGCGCCTATGGCGACAGCGCGCATCGCCTGCCGCTTGCGTTGGGTAAGGATATCGGCGGGGAGCCCGTGGTGGCGAACCTCGCGCGGATGCCGCACCTTCTGATCGCGGGGACGACCGGATCGGGTAAATCCGTCGCGATCAACACCATGATCCTGAGCCTTCTCTACAAGCTGGGGCCAGAGGAATGCCGGATGATCATGATTGACCCCAAGATGCTGGAACTCAGCGTTTATGACGGCATCCCGCACCTTCTGTCTCCCGTTGTGACCGACCCGAAAAAGGCCGTCGTGGCGCTGAAATGGGTCGTGGCGGAGATGGAAGAGCGCTACCGCAAGATGTCAAAAATGGGCGTGCGCAATATCGACGGCTATAATGGCCGCGTGGCCGAGGCGCTGAAAAACGGGGAGGCGTTTACACGCACCGTGCAAACCGGATTTGACGAGGATACCGGCGAGCCGATTTTCGAGACACAGGAATTCGAGCCGGAAAAGATGCCGTTCATCGTCGTCGTGGTCGATGAAATGGCCGATCTGATGATGGTCGCCGGGAAAGAGATCGAAGCCTGCATCCAGCGTCTTGCGCAGATGGCGCGGGCCTCCGGCATCCATCTGATCATGGCGACACAGCGCCCCTCCGTCGATGTGATCACGGGCACGATCAAGGCGAACTTTCCGACGCGGATCAGTTTTCAGGTCACCAGCAAGATCGACAGCCGCACCATTCTGGGCGAACAGGGCGCGGAGCAACTGCTGGGTCAGGGCGATATGCTCTACATGGCAGGCGGCGGGCGGATCACCCGTGTGCACGGGCCGTTCGTGAGCGATGAGGAGGTGGAGGAAATCGTCAACCACCTCAAATCCCTAGGCGTGCCAGAATATGTGAACGGCGTGACCGAAGGCCCCGATGAGGAGAAAAGCGCCGATATCGACGCGGTGCTCGGCCTTGGCGGGAACACGGGCGGGGAGGATGCGCTCTACGATCAGGCCGTGCAGATCGTGGCACGGGACCGCAAATGCTCCACCAGCTACATCCAGCGCAAACTTGCCATCGGGTATAACAAGGCCGCGCGTCTTGTGGAGCAGATGGAAGAAAACGGTGTGGTCAGCCCATCCAACAAGGTCGGCAAACGGGACATTCTGGTGCCTGAGGTGCAGTGAGCCCAATCGGACCGGAATAAAGCGCGCAGCGCGCCGGTCCGCGCCCTCCCTCCCCCATGGGAGGGCGCTTTGCACAGGTTCAAATGGCACACGGGTTAGATGCGCATGGCGGGAATAAAGCGCGTATCGGAGCCGTCACAGCACCCACCCGAGGGAGGGCGCGGACCTCTGTTTCGCGTTTCATGTGACCAATTCCTAGCAGGGGCCGGCGGCTTCGCCTTGATTCCGGTCCAGTAGGGTCAGCCCTTTTCGTCCTGATGGGCCTGATACCCGGCTGTCAATTCAGCGCGCAGGAAATCGCCAAACACCAGCGGCTCAAACCCGGGCCCGCCCTGCCCCGGCAGCGGGGCGACGGTATAGCTGACATGCGGGTCATAGAAGAACGGGCAGGAATACCGCTCCTGCCCGGATCGGTTGATCACCCGGTGGGGCGTCGATTTCAGCCGCCCATTGCTCATCCGGTGCAGCATATCACCCACATTCACCACGAATGATCCCTCAATTCGGGGCGCATCCACCCATGCCCCGGCGGGGGTTTGCACCTGCAAGCCACCCACCCCATCCTGCGCGAGGATGGTCAGGCAGCCGAAATCGGTATGCGGGGCAGAGCCGTATAAATCCTCCGCCGCATCCGCGGGCCGGGGCGGGTAGTGCAAGAGCCGCAGCCATGTCGTCGGCGGTGCAAAGCCGTCCATCACCGGGCCGGGCGGCACGCCAAGCCCTTCAAGAACCAGCACCATCATCTCCGCACCCAGCGCCGAGAGTGCTGCGTTATATGCCTCCAGCGCGTCCCGAAAACCGGGCAGATCGGGCCATTGGTTCGGACCGGACAGATAGCCGGGCGTGCCCGCCGCGTCCTCCCGCATCATCATGAAGCTTTCGGACTGGTTGGGTTTCGTGACCTCCGCCAGTGTTGAATTCACATCCGTGGACGTGTCGATGGGGATAAAGCCACGGTGGTTCGCGTCCAACTCCACCGCCATCTTCGCCTCACGCGGCAAGGCGTGGAACGCGCGCGATGCCTCGAATACGCCGTCGATCAGGGCATTGGGAATGCCATGCCCGGTGATATAGCCAAAGCCCACGCTGCCATAAACCTCTACAAATCGCTGGGCTAAGGATGCGCGCTCCGGCCCATGGCGGGCGGAGATGTCGATCACCGGAATATCGCTGAATTCTGTCATCCCGCCAGCATGGGACAGGCCGCCGGTTCAGGCAAGCGTCGCGCGGATCGCCTGCCCCGCCGCCCAGCCAGACGACCACGCCCATTGGAAATTATATCCACCCAGCCACCCGGTCACATCCACGACCTCCCCGATGAAATAGAGGCCGGGGACCGATTTACTCTCCATTGTGCGGGCATTGAGGCCATCCGTGTCCACGCCCCCAAGGGTGACTTCGGCGGTGCGGTAGCCTTCGGTGCCGATGGGGTAAAGCTCCCACGCCTCGACCGCATCGGCGAGCGACCGGAGCGCCGTGTCGTTCATATCCGCGATATTGCCCTGCGCCCCCGCCCGCTCCGCCACATCCTGCGCGAGCCGTTTGGGCAACACCTCGGCCAAGGCGGTCGCGGGTGCGACGCGGCCCCGTGACTGGCGCACATCCCGCAACCCACCGAACACATCCACACCGGGGGCAAGGTTTACGCGGATCGCTTCGGTTTCCCGCCAATAGGAGGAGATTTGCAGGATCGCGGGGCCAGACAGCCCGCGATGGGTGAACAAAACGGCCTCCTCAAACGCCGTGCCCCCACCCGACACACGCGCATCACAGGCAACCCCGGCCAGTGCGCGAAACGCCTCCTTCTGCTGATCGCCGAAGGTGAGCGGCACAAGCGCCGGGCGCGTTTCGGTCACGTCGTGACCAAATTGCGCGGCGATCTGATAGCCAAAGCCCGTCGCGCCCATCTTGGGAATCGACTTGCCGCCACAGGCCACCACGAGATTGGGCGCGGTCACGGTCACGTCCCGCCCCTCCCGATCAAGCCGCAGGGTGTAGCCATCGTTCCGCGTGATCTCCTTCACCGTGGTATTCAGCCACAGCGACGCGGGGGACATCTCGGCCAGCAGCATCGCGATGATGTCCTTCGCGGAATGGTCGCAGAACAACTGCCCCAGCGTTTTCTCATGATAGGCGATGCCATGCCGTGCCACGAGGTCGATAAAGTCCCATTGGGTGTAGCGGCTGAGCGCGGATTTGGCGAAATGCGGGTTCTGCGACAGGAAATTCTCTGGCGCGGCATACATATTGGTGAAGTTGCACCGCCCCCCGCCGGAGATGCGAATCTTCTCCCCCGGTGCTTTGGCATGGTCGATCACGAGCGTATTTGGCCCGGCATGGGCCGCGCACATCAGCCCTGCGGCCCCCGCGCCAATGATGATCGTGTCAAACCGTGTCATGCCCTTGGGTGGATCACGAATGGCCGCGCCGGGCAAGGGGCGGAAATCATCGTGAAATGAAACCTTCCCGCTTGCACATGCGCGCGGGCCGGGCCACGATTTCGGACATGAAAAAGCTGCTCTTGACCCTTGCGCTGACCGCGCTGCCCCTCCCGGCGGTGGCTGATCTGCCTCCGCCCGTGACCGATGCCGATTACCTCCCCGTGGACATGGAGGAGGCCAAACTTGGCCAGCTTCTGTTCTGGGATCCGATCCTGTCGGGCAACCGCAATATCTCCTGCGGGACGTGCCACCATCCGCGGTTTGGCACTGGGGATGGGGTGTCTCTGTCTTTTGGCGAGGGGGGTGTCGGGCTTGGCCCTGAGCGGCGCATTGACCCCGAAAACGCGCCAGAGCAGCGCATCCCCCGCAACGCGCCCGCGCTGTTCAACCTTGGCGCGCGTGAGTTTACCGTGATGTTCCACGATGGGCGTCTGGAGGCCGATCCAAACCGCCCCTCCGGCCTGCGCACCCCGTTGGAGGATGAGATGGTCATGGGCTTTGACAATGTGTTGTCCGCCCAAACCATGTTTCCCGTGCTCAGCAGCGATGAGATGGCGGGGCATTACAGCGAAAACGAAGTGGCACAGGCCGTGCGGCAAGGGCGACTGACCGGAGAGGGGGGCGCGTGGGATCTGATAGCCGCTCGCGTCGCGGCAATCCCCGAATATGCCGACCGCTTCGCACAAATCGAGCCGGACATCGCGGCCGGGCGGGCGATCCATTTCACCGATATCTCCAACGCGATCGCGGCCTTCATCGCGCATGAGTGGCGGTCGGATACCAGCCGGTTTGATGCGGCCCTGCGCGGCACGCCCCTGACGGGCGCAGCGGCAGAGGGTGCCGCGCTGTTCTACGGCCCGGCGGGCTGCGCGGAATGCCATAGCGGCCCCTTCCTGACGGATCACGCCTTTCACGCGATGGGCGACCCGCAGATCGGGCCGGGAAAGGCCGACCGGTTTGAGAGCCATTCGCAGGACACAGGCCGGATGCGGGTCACGGGCCGCGCGGAGGATGCCTATGCGTTCCGCACACCGTCCTTGCGCAATGTCACAAAGACCGGCCCATGGGGCCACGCAGGCGCGATCAGCGATTTGCGGCTCTATCTGCAACACCACACTAGCGGCACGGCCCTGTCTGCTTATGACCCGGCGCAGGCGGTGTTTCCCGCAGGCGATGTTCCAAAGCCCGATTTCACCCTGCTGACCGATGCAGAGGAAACCGCAGCCATTGCCCGCGCGACCCGGCCCGCGACGCCCCTGACTGAGGCAGAGGTCACGGCGCTGCTGGCATTCCTCTCATCGCTGGAGGATCAAGCCGCGATCAACGGCCGATTTGGCATCCCGCACACTGTCCCGAGCGGCCTGCCTGTGGATCGGTAAGCGGAGCCCAGCTGTAAATGTGATCTCTTTTTAAATGAATTAAACGAATCTTATTGTTAGGGAAGCCCAGTTTATTAGTACGTCCGGGTTCATGCATCGTTTTGCATGTCAATTTCGGGTTGACGTATTGAACTTTTTTCATTCATTTTCATAAAAATGATTGGTGAAAGTGATGAGCTTACTTCTATTTGGTCTTATTGGGACAACAGTACTAGGGACCGTTGCCCTTGATCTTATTGGGGATGAAGAGGACGACACCGCACCTCCTCCTCAGGAAGAAGACGGGCAGGAGATTCGGTTTGACGGGTCTGACGTTCTGAACGGCACCGAAGGAAATGACACGCTCCCGGCGGGGCAGGATGCGACGCTTGAGCCGGATCAGATCAACCTTCTTGGCGGAAATGACACCGCGCATATTGAGATGACGTCCCCTGTCACTGTGTCGGGGGGGTGAGGGCGATGATACGCTCCGGGCGGACGGTGTGCTGACCACCCTGCTTGGCGAAGCGGGCAATGATGTGCTGACCGGGGATGACAGCAACAAGCTTTACGGCGGCGCTGGGAATGACGTGATCAACTTCAATCACGGAACCTATGATCAGGGTCAAACCGGGATCGCCGATGGCGGCGACGGGGATGATACGCTCAATGTGCGCGCACCCGCCATTGTGCCGGAAGACTTCCAACCGGATATGGGGGGCGTCGAAGTCACCGGGGGTGAAGGGGCGGACACGTTCAACATCACCTATCAAATGAACACCATCGAAAACGAGGAACCCGAGGACGTGATGGAGGGCCGCTTCATCACGGTCACCGATTTCGATCCGGCCAAAGACAATCTCGTGATCGAGGTGGAACAGAACGCCGATTCCGAGGATCGCAATGCCACCGCAGAGATGGAGCAGGTGGAGGAGAACGGCATGTTCAAATCCTCAATCAAGCTGACCTTCGCAGCGACAGAAACGGCGGGCGAGGCAACGAATTACCTGACCGTGTTCAGCACGGTTCCCTTCACACTCAACGATATTCGGTTCATCGGCGTCTGATCCGATGTAACCGGCTTGAGGCTGGCGTCGTGTCCCGCTTAATCGCGGGTCACGATATGATGCGTTCCTGCGTCCAGCATCTGCCAGTCACCAGCGGTGCCATCGGGCCAGATCACGCGAAGCTCCGCCATCTCCGCGCGACCCAGCCCGAAATGCTGCGGCCCGGACCAGCCGCTGACATGCCCGCCGCCGACGGTCACTTCCCGCGCCTCAACTGCGCCGCCTTTGCGCATCTCGATCCATGCGCCAACCGCGCGTGAATTGGCACCGCGCTGCTGCAAATCCACCGTCAGCCAATTGCCGCCCTCCGTCTGGTTTTCGTTCAATTCCAGCTCCGCCCGGCGGTTGACCACCACGATATCGAGCCGTCCATCCCGGTTGAGGTCGGTGACGACCGCGCCGCGCGCCCGGTCCACGGTGGCGATCCCGGCCACATCCGCCGCCTCGGTAAACACGCCATCCGCGCCCTGAATCAGTAGATTGTTGGGGTCTTTCATCGCGTTCGACGGCATCTGATCCACATTGCCCTTGGCGATGAACAAATCGCTCAGCCCGTCATTATTCACATCGCCAAATTCGGCATGCCAGCCTGTCGATGGGCGACCATCATCGCCAAAAAACGGGCGTTGCGCAGCGGTGCCGCTGGAGAAGGGCGCATCGCGCAGGCGCGGGCCATCCTCGACATATTGCAGTTTCTGATCGCCCATGGAGGTGAGCATCACCTCGGGCCGCCCATCCCCGGTGATGTCGCGGCTGGCGATGCCCATGCCCCAGATCACCGTTTTGCGCCAGCCGTCCGCCTCGGTCAGAAGGCGCATCTCATCCAAGCGCCACATCTGCTCCTCGCCACCGCGCACATAGTAGTGGCGATCATTGGACACGCGCAAATCGCGCCGCCCTTCCCGCGCCCAGTCGGAGATCAGCACTGACAGCGCGCAAAATCCCGGCTCCAATTCTTCCATCCGGTAGCGGGTGCCGTCCCAGCGGTGCAATTCGTTCACGTCGCACGCCTCAAACGGGCCATCGGGATCGGTCCGGTCCACATAATTGCCAATGGCAAGCGTCGGCCAGTCCTGTCCCGGCTCCCATGTCGCGCTGAAGGCGGTGGACCAGCGGTCCCCCCCGTCAAATCCCCAATCGGCACGCTCAAACTGACAATCGCCCAGCCCGCGCCAAATCTGATTGGCACCGACGCGCAGGATCATCAGGTCAAGATGCCCATCGCTGTCGATATCGAGCGGATAGGCCCCGGTCACACCCGTCAACGCCATCTGATCCGCAACGGCAAAGCGCAGCGGGCCGCCGGGGGTCGTGGTGTCGTTGCGCAGCAGCTTGGCCGGCGTCTCCCCACCCGCGACGTAGAGTTCGGGGAACGCATCGCCGTTGCAGTCAAACGCAGCCACGCCACCGCCCACGAAATGCTCCCATCCGCCGCTATATTGATGGGTGAAGCCCTGCTCCGGCATCCGGTTCACAAAGGACGGTTGCGCGCACACGGGGCTCGCCGCCAGCAGGGCGCAAGACAACAGCCTCATTCAGCCGCCTCCGACGCCATGCTGATGATCTCTTCGGACAGGCCCGACATCGCCAAAGCAGCGGCCCCTTTGGCCCATAACAGATCGCCCCAGCGGTGCGTGCGTATCTCGGGCGGTGGCGTTTCGAGATGGATGGAGCTGCGCCGCATATCCGCGATCACTTCCTCTGCATAAAGGTAGTCATAATCCATCCTCTCCCCCGACAGGATAATCAGGCTCGGATCGAACAGGTTGACCAGATTGGCCAAGCCCAGCGCCAGATACCGCCCCGCCCGGTGAAAGATGGAGCGCGCGGCCATGTTCCCGGCCTTCGCCTGCTCGAACAACTGCTCCAGCACCTGACCAGAGGCCAACGACGGATCGCCAAGCCAGCCCAGCGCCGTCGCGGCCTCCCGCACCAGTGCGTAATCCGCGACATAGGCTTCAAGGCAACCGCGCTGGCCACAGCGGCAGAGCGCCCCGTCAAGCTGCACCTTGGTATGACCGAACTCAAGGCCACAGCCGCGCGCGCCGCGATAGAGGCGGTGGTTCAAGACAACACCCATGCCAAGGCCGTGCTCGATCGTTACCACAACGAAATCCGACCGCTCCCGCTCCGTCCCGAACCACAATTCGGCGAGCGCCACGAGATTGGCATCGTTGTCGATATGGACGGATACGCCCAGATGCTTTTGCGCCATGTCGCGCAAACCGACCCCACGATCCATCATGATGGGCGACCAATGGACAAAGCCCGATACGTTGTCGATGAAGCCCGGCAGACCCAAGCCGATGGCGGAAATATCGCCCCGCTCCAATCCGCCCACGGAGAGAACGGCATCGAGCGTCCGCGCGGTGCGGGCAAGGATATCTTCGGTGCTATGGAGCGTCGGGCGGCAGGGCAGTGCGGCCTCTGCCAGCGTTTTGCCCGTGGAATCGACGATCACCGCACTGTCGAGCACATCGCTGAGCTTGATCCCCACAACCAGATGCGCATCCGCCCGCATACCAAGCGCCACACGCGGGCGCCCCCGCACGATCCCGGTATCGGCGGCCTGTACCTCCTCAATCAGACCCATTGAAATGAGGTCGGATGTGATCTGCGTCACGGTGCCGGGGCTGATGTTCAGGCTCTTGGCAATGTCGATTCGCGCGGCCTGCCCGGTGGCGCGAATCCGCTCCAGAACCTGCTGGCGCAACGGGCGCTGTTCATAGGAGTCGGGCGGAATCAGCGGGCCGTATCCAGTCATGTCAGGCACCTCCCCAGGGCCAAGTCGTTCTATTGCAGTGCAGCATTTTATTCGATTTCCGAAATTAAAACCGGTTTGAATAACGATTTTGGTTTCGCATAGCCACCCGCAGCCCCTGAAACCCTAGTGAGGGTGCGACATGTCGTCAAATTAATTTTGACAAATGAAATTAATCTGTCATTCTCCTCCTGCAATCACCGGGGCTGCGTTTTGCGGGGACTCCGGAATGACCATCCAAGGGAGGATACTTGAATGCATAAGAGTGTAATGCTCGCAGCAGTGCTTGCCGCCGGTTTGACCGCGCCCGCACTTGCACAGGACATCACGGTTGGCGTGAGCTGGTCCAATTTCCAGGAAGAGCGCTGGAAGACTGACGAAGCGGCGATCAAAGCGGCGCTTGAAGCAGCGGGTGCGGCCTATGTGTCCGCCGACGCGCAGTCCTCTTCGGCAAAGCAGCTTTCCGACATCGAAAGCCTCATCGCACAGGGCGTTGACGCGCTCATCATCCTTGCGCAGGACGCGCAGGCCATTGGCCCGGCTGTTCAGGCCGCAGATGATGAAGGTATCCCGGTTGTCGGCTATGACCGCCTGATCGAAGATCCGCGCGCGTTCTACCTCACCTTTGACAACGTTGAAGTGGGCCGGATGCAGGCACGCGCGGTTCTGGAAGCACAGCCTTCCGGCAACTACGTCATGATCAAGGGCTCCCCGACCGACCCGAACGCGGATTTCCTCCGTGGTGGTCAGCAGGAAGTGTTGCAAGCGGCAATCGACAGCGGCGCAATCACCATCGTGGCAGAAGCCTATACCGATGGCTGGCTGCCCGCGAACGCCCAGCGCAACATGGAGCAGATCCTCACCGCGCAGGACAACAACGTCGATGCGGTTGTTGCCTCCAATGACGGCACCGCAGGTGGTGCGGTTGCAGCCCTCGCCGCTCAGGGCATGGACGGCATCCCCGTCTCCGGTCAGGATGGTGATCATGCCGCTCTGAACCGTGTTGCCAAAGGCACGCAGACCGTGTCCGTCTGGAAAGACGCGCGTGATCTGGGCCGCGCCGCCGGTGAAATCGCAGCCGCTCTTGCGGGTGGTGCGGATATGTCCGCCGTTGCGGGTGCGGGTCTTTGGACCTCCCCGGGTGGTACGGAAATGTATGCACGTTTCCTTGAGCCGGTGCCTGTCACCGCTGACAACCTCACTGTCGTCGTCGATGCTGGCTGGATCACCCAAGAGTCGCTCTGCCAGGGTGTGAGCAACGGCCCGGCGCCGTGCAACTAAGCCCACGGGCTTGACCCATCGGTAGGCGGTGCAGGGCCAAATACGCACCGCCTGCCTTTCCCGCGGCACGCTGATTTCCTGTTTTCAGCGTGCCGCGACACTGACCGTCAGCAACGGACACACATATCATGACCGATACATCGCACCCCGTACCGGGCGCTGCAAAGCGCCGGAGCCTTCTTGACACCCTGGAAATAGACACCCGCCTCTTGGGCATGATCGGCGCGTTTCTCGTGCTGTGTATCGTGTTCAACGTGTTCACGGATGGCCGTTTCCTGACCCCGCGCAATGTGTTCAACCTCACGATCCAGACGGTTTCGGTGGCGATCATGGCGACGGGCATGGTGTTTATCATCGTTACCCGCCATATCGACCTGAGCGTCGGCGCATTGCTCGCGACCTGCTCTGCTGTGATGGCGATGATGCAAACCGCGATCCTGCCCGATGTGATCGGTCTGCCGCTGGGCCACCCGATGATCTGGGTGCTCGCCGCGATCACCGGGATGCTGACCGGCACATTGATCGGAGCGTTTCATGGCTGGCTTGTTGGCTATCTGTCGATCCCAGCCTTCATCGTGACCCTTGGCGGGCTGCTCGTGTGGCGCAACGTGGCGTGGTATCTGACCAATGGTCAGACGATCGGGCCGCTTGATCCGACCTTCCTCATTTTTGGCGGCACAAACGGCACGCTGGGCGAAACATGGTCCTGGATCGTCGGCGCCATCGCGGCAGCCGCCGCCGTCGCGATCCTGTTCCAATCCCGGCGCAAGAAAAGCGCGCATGGCTTCCCGGTAAAGCCGATGTGGGCCGAAGTGACGATCTCCGGCATCGTGGTCGCTGCGATCATGGGGTTTGTCGCCACGCTCAACGCCTATGAAATCCCGTCTCGCCGTCTTGAACGGATGTTCGAGGACCGGGGCGAGATTATGCCCGAAGGCTTCACCGCCTCCTACGGGATGCCGATTTCCGTGCTGCTATTGATCATCGTTGCCATCGGGATGACCGTGATCGCCCAGCGCACGCGGCTTGGCCGGTATATCTTTGCCACGGGTGGCAACCCGGATGCGGCGGAACTGTCGGGCATCAACACGCGGATGCTGACGGTAAAGGTGTTTGCCCTGATGGGCGCGCTGTGTGCGCTGTCGGCCATCGTCGCCTCGGCCCGCCTGTCGAACCATTCCAACGATATCGGCACGCTGGATGAGTTGCGCGTGATCGCGGCTGCCGTCATCGGCGGCACGGCGCTCGCCGGAGGGCTTGGCACCATTTATGGCGCGATCCTTGGCGCACTCATCATGCAATCCCTGCAATCGGGCATGGCCATGGTTGGCGTGGACGCGCCGTTGCAAAATATCGTGGTGGGCGCGGTGCTGGTCGCCGCCGTTCTGATCGACATCATCTACCGGAAGCGGACAGGAGCAAAGATATGACGACGCCCCTTGTTGAAATGCGCGACATCTCGATCTCTTTCGGGGGGATCAAGGCGGTCGATCACGTCTCTGTCGATCTGTATCCG
Source organism: Rubricella aquisinus (assembly GCF_014199445.1). GTDB lineage: Bacteria > Pseudomonadota > Alphaproteobacteria > Rhodobacterales > Rhodobacteraceae > Rubricella > Rubricella aquisinus. Next base: position 389,872 of record NZ_JACIJS010000001.1, read on the forward strand.
GGGGAAGTCGTGGGCCTATTGGGCCATAATGGCGCGGGCAAATCCACGCTGATCAAGGTTCTGTCCGGTGCCTATAAGGCCGATAGCGGCAAGATTTTCATCAACGGGGAGGAGGCGACGATCAACTCCCCCCGCGATGCCCGCCGCTATAACGTCGAGACGATCTATCAGACGCTCGCGCTGGCAGATAACCTTGATGCGGCATCCAACCTGTTCTTGGGCCGTGAATTGGTCACACCATTCGGGCTTGTCGATGATGGGCAGATGGAGGCCGAAACGCGCAAGATCATGGCCCGCCTCAACCCCAACTTCCAAAAATTCGCGGAGCCGGTTTCGGCCCTGTCGGGCGGTCAGCGGCAATCCGTGGCCATCGCCCGGGCGGTCTATTTCAACGCCAAGATCCTTATCATGGACGAGCCGACCGCCGCCCTTGGCCCGCAAGAGACCAAGATGGTCGCGGAACTGATCCAAGAGCTGAAAAAGCAGGGCTTGGGCATTTTCCTCATCAGCCATGACATTCACGATGTGATGGACCTGTGCGACCGCGTGTCGGTGATGAAGAACGGGCAGCTTGTCGGGACGGAACGGGTGGAGGACGTGACCGATGACGACATCCTCGGCATGATCATCCTCGGGAAAAAGCCCGGTCAGGCGGCGTAATGTTCCTTGGGCTGGACCTCGGCACGTCCGGGATCAAGGGGCTGCTGATTGATGATGGTCAAACCATCATCGGTCAGGCCACAGCGCCCCTCACGGTCAGCCGCCCGCAAAGCGGCTGGTCGGAACAGGCCCCCGCCGATTGGATCACCGCCTGTGAGGCGGTCTTTTCGGCCCTCGGGCAGGCGCATGATCTCAGCACGCTCAAGGGGATCGGGCTATCCGGGCAGATGCACGGCGCGACCCTGCTGGACCGCGCGGACAATGTGCTGCGCCCCTGTATCCTGTGGAATGACACCCGTGCTGCAGCAGAGGCCGAAATGCTCGACGGCGATCCGCAGTTTCAGCGGATCGCAGGCAACATCGTTTTCCCCGGCTTTACCGCACCAAAACTCGTTTGGGCCGCCAACCATGAGCCTGCCCTCTTTGCCAAAGTCGCGAAGGTGCTGCTGCCCAAGGACTATCTGCGGCTCTGGCTGACGGGCGCGCATGTGTCGGAGATGTCCGACGCGGCGGGCACCGCGTGGCTGGATGTGGCCGCGCGTGACTGGTCGGATGATCTGTTGGCCGAAACCGGCCTGACACGCGAACATATGCCCACCCTTGTCGAAGGGTCCGCACCGAGCGGCACGCTGCGTGACACGCTGGCCGACAGGTTCGGCCTGCCCAAAGGGATCATCGTTGCAGGCGGTGGGGGCGATAACGCCGCCTCCGCCATCGGGATGGGATGCCTTGAGGAAGGACAGGCATTTGCCTCCCTCGGCACGTCCGGTGTGCTGTTTGCCGCGAATGACGCCTACCGCCCCAACCCGGCGAGTGCGGTGCACACATTCTGCCACGCCGCCCCGGATCGGTGGCACCAGATGGGCGTGATTTTGGCGGCGACCGATGCGCTCAATTGGTTTGCCAAGGTGGCGGGATCTGACGCGCAGGCGCTCACCGCGCCGCTTGGCCCGCTTCAAGCGCCGGGGCGCGCGCTGTTCCTGCCTTATCTGGGGGGGGAGCGGACGCCGCATAATGATGCGGGTGCGCGCGGTGCGATGATCGGGCTTGATCATGCGGATGACGCCAGCACGCTTGCCCGCGCGGTGATGGAAGGCGTTGCCTTCGCCTTTGCCGATTGCAGGGACGCGCTGGCGGCGGCGGGCACCACACTTGAGCGGGTGACGGCGGTCGGCGGCGGCTCCAAATCAGAGTATTGGTGCGCGGTTCTGGCCAGCACGCTCGGCATTCCGGTCGATTTGCCCGAAGCGGGGGATTTCGGCGGCGCGTTTGGCGCGGCACGGCTCGGGCTTTGTGCCGCGACCGGCGCGGATGTGGCCGATGTGGCGACCGCCCCAAAAATCGCCCGCACCATAAAACCCGACGCGGAGCTGATCACCGCTTTTGCGGACAAACATCAAACATTCAAAGCGGCCTATACCGCCCTCAAGGAGTTTTGAGCCATGAGCGCATTCTTCGGCGACATCGCCCCCATTCAGTATGAAGGCCCGGACAGCGACAACCCGCTGGCCTTCCGCCATTACAACCCCGATGAGGTGGTGATGGGCAAACGGATGGAGGATCACCTGCGTTTTGCCGTGTGTTATTGGCACAATTTCGCGTGGGAGGGCGGCGACCCCTTTGGCGGGCGCACGTTTGACCGGCCATGGTTCGGCGGCACGATGGAGGATGCGCGGCTCAAGGCCGATGTGGCCTTTGACATGTTCCGCATCCTTGGCGCGCCGTATTACTGCTTTCACGATGTAGACATGCGGCCCGAAGGGGACAGTTTTGCGCAAAGCACGCGCAACCTTGAGGCCATGGTCGATCTGTTCGCGCAAAAGCAGGCGGAGACGGGGCGCAAGCTTCTGTGGGGCACGGCCAACATGTTCTCCGACCGGCGCTGGATGTCGGGTGCAGCGACCAATCCTGACCCGCATGTGTTCGCCTATGCCGCCGCGACCGTGAAAACCTGCATGGATGCGACGCTGAAACTCGGGGGAGAAAATTATGTGCTCTGGGGTGGACGCGAAGGCTATGAGACGCTGCTCAACACCGATCTTTCGCAGGAACTCGATCATATGGGCCGGTTCCTCAACATGGTGGTCGAGTACAAGCATAAGATCGGGTTTGAAGGCATGATCCTTATCGAACCGAAACCGCAGGAACCGTCCAAGCATCAGTATGATTACGACGTGGCCACCGTTTATGGCTTCCTGAAACGCTACGGGCTTGAGGATGAGGTGCGCGTGAATATCGAACAGGGTCACGCGATCCTGGCAGGGCATTCATTTGAGCATGAGATCGCGCTTGCGAATGCGCTCGGTATTTTCGGGTCCATCGACATGAACCGCAACGATTACCAGTCCGGCTGGGATACCGACCAGTTTCCCAACAACGTGCCTGAAGTCGCACTCGCTTACTACGAGATCCTGCGCGGTGGTGGATTTACCACCGGGGGCACCAATTTCGACGCGAAATTGCGGCGGCAAAGCCTTGATCCCGAGGATCTGCTGATTGCGCATATCGGCGGGATGGATGTGTGTGCCCGGGGGCTAAAGGCCGCAGCAGCGATGCTGGAGGACGGCAAGCTGGAGGACGCGCGGCGTGCCCGCTATGCCGGATGGGACGGGGAGCAAGGGCTGCTCGACACCTCACTCGACGCGATTTTCGAGCGGGTGGTGTCGGAAGGGATCGACCCGCAACCCCGCTCCGGCAGGCAAGAGGCGCTGGAGAATATCGTCAACCGGTATGTGTAATGACCCGGAATCAAGGCGAAGCCGCCGGGTCGCGCCCTCCCTCCCCCATGGGAGGGCGCATTTCAACGTATCAACCCGCGTCAGCGACCGAATGGTCCGCACCATAAAACGTTTAGCGGAATAGAAAGCGCGCCCACCCGAGGGAGGGCGCGACCCTCTGTCAAACCCCTCACGTCACCGCGTCAAACACCAGCTTCGTCCCGGTCAGGGTCAACAGCACATAGGTCACGCGGAAAAACCACACTGCCGAAATCCGGTGATGCAACGCGATCCCGGCCCAGACGCCAAACAGCGCGAAGGGGATCATCACCAGATTTGCCATCACCGTGGCTGAGGTGAACAGGCCAAGTGCGGCATAGGGCACAAATTTCACCAGATTGATCCACCAGAACACGATCACGGTGGTCGCCTGATACTGCTCCTTGCTCAGCCGCTGACCCAAAAGATGCACGGCGGCGGGTGGCCCGCCGGCATGACTGACAAAACTGGTGAACCCCGCCACCATGCCCCAGACCCCGGCCCGCAGGTTGGAGAAGGGCCGCTCCGCCACCCTGATCCAGCCCTGCCCCTGCGCCAGTTGAAACGCCACGAAGCCAAGCGCGATCAGCCCGATCAAAAGCCGCACGGCATCCGCATCCGTCACATTGAAGAACACCACACCCAGACCCACGCCCGGAATGCCGCCGATCATCAGCGCACGCGCATCCGGCCAGCTCCATTTGCGCCAATAGGGTTTGAGGGCACTCACATCCATCAGCATCAACAAGGGCAGCATGAATGCCACGGCGGTTGCCGGATCGAACACCAGCGCCAGAAACGGGGCCGCCGCAAACGCAGCGCCCGACCCGAACCCGCCCTTCGATATCCCGGCAAAGATCACCGCCGGGATCGCCATGGCAAAGAATGTGAGGTCCATTTCCATGACATCCGGTCTATCTACCTACCCACGAGATGTCACGACTGTACACAATTGTATGCCTTAATGACGCATCTGTGTGTGAATCGTTGCGAAACGGGGCTGATGGGAGTAGGGAAACGCCATCTCATCGGTCCCAAAAGGAGATTTTCCATGGCACGAGCAAAGATTGCACTTATCGGTGCGGGTCAAATTGGCGGAACGCTGGCGCACCTCGCCGCGATCAAGGAATTGGGCGACGTCGTCCTGTTCGACATCGCGGAAGGCACCCCGCAGGGTAAGGCACTCGATATTGCGGAAAGCGGCCCGGTTGACGGGCTGGACGGGGATTTCTCCGGCGCGAATGATTACTCGGCCATTGCGGGCGCGGATGTGTGCATCGTCACCGCTGGCGTGGCGCGCAAGCCCGGCATGAGCCGCGATGACCTTCTTGGTATCAACCTCAAGGTCATGAAATCCGTCGGCGAAGGCATCGCAGCCCACGCGCCCGACGCGTTCGTGATCTGCATCACCAATCCGCTGGATGCGATGGTGTGGGCGCTGCGCGAATTCTCCGGCCTGCCGACCGAGAAGGTCGTTGGCATGGCGGGCGTTCTGGACAGCGCACGCTTCCGTCATTTCCTTGCCGAGGAATTCAACGTGTCCCGCAAGGACGTGACCGCCTTCGTTCTGGGCGGGCATGGCGACACGATGGTGCCGCTGGTGCGTTATTCCACCGTTGCAGGCATTCCGCTGCCCGATCTGGTGAAAATGGGCTGGACCACGCAAGAGCGGCTCGACAGCATCGTGCAGCGCACCCGTGATGGCGGCGCAGAGATCGTGGGCTTGCTCAAGACCGGCTCCGCGTTCTACGCTCCGGCCGCCTCCGCAATCCAGATGGCCGAAGCCTATCTCAACGATCAAAAGCGCCTGCTGCCCTGCGCGGCCTATGTTGATGGCGCCTATGGCCTCAACGGCTTTTATGTTGGCGTCCCGACCGTGATCGGCGCGGGCGGCATCGAAAAGGTCGTCGAGATCGCGATGAACGAGGACGAACAGGCAATGTTCGACAATTCCGTCAACGCGGTGAAGGGCCTTGTCGCGGCCTGTAAAGAGATTGATCCGTCGCTGGCATAAGCGACGGATCCAATTGTTTTCTGCGCCCCGGCCTATCCGCCGGGGCGTTTTGCGTTCATCTTTCGTACACTATGCCGCAACTTCGCCCCCTCGGATCATGGGGTGAAGGGATTGCGTTTTTGCTCAAGTCCGTTATCAACGCGCGCTGTAGGTAATCTTGCCTATCCTTCCGGCTGCGGCGGCTTCCTGCTTCACCGGATTGTATCCTTTAATTCGGAGCGCTGCATGTCCCGCCAGAACTATATCTTCACGTCCGAATCCGTTTCGGAAGGTCATCCCGATAAGGTTTGTGACCGCATTTCGGATTCGATCCTCGACGCTTTCCTCGCGGAAGAGGCAAATGCCCGTGTCGCCTGCGAAACCTTCGCAACGACTGATCGCGTGGTGATCGGTGGGGAGGTCGGGCTTGCCGATCAGGCCAACCTGAAAAACATGCTCGACAAGGTCGACAGTATCGCGCGCGATTGCATCCGCGACATCGGCTATGAGCAGGACGGCTTCCACTGGCAGAACTGCGAAGTCACCAACCTGCTGCACGAACAATCCGCCCATATCTGGCAGGGTGTTGGCACCGATGGTGCGGGCGATCAGGGGATCATGTTCGGCTATGCGACCGATGAAACGCCCGAACTGATGCCCGCCCCGATCCAGTATTGCCACGCGATCCTGCGCCGCCTTGCTGAAGTGCGCAAAAACGGGACGGAGCCGGCACTTGGCCCCGACGCGAAAAGCCAGCTTTCCATCCGCTATGTGGATGGGGTGCCGCGCGACGTGACCTCCATCGTGCTCTCGTCCCAGCACCTCGACCCAAACCTGTCAAGCGATGATGTGCGCGCGATTGTCGAGCCCTATATCTGCGAAACCCTGCCCGAAGGCTGGATCACCGACGCCACCGAATGGCATGTGAACCCGACCGGCAAATTCGTGATCGGTGGCCCTGATGGCGATGCGGGCCTCACGGGGCGTAAGATCATCGTGGACACCTATGGCGGCGCGGCCCCGCATGGCGGCGGCGCGTTCTCCGGCAAGGATCCGACGAAAGTGGACCGCTCTGCCGCCTATGCCGCGCGCTATCTGGCGAAAAACGTCGTGGCCGCAGGCATGGCCAAGAAATGCACGATCCAGCTGTCCTACGCGATTGGCGTGGCAAAGCCGCTTTCCGTCTATGCCGACACATATGGCACGGGCGAAGTGCATGAGAGCGTGATCGAAAAGGCCGTCGCGCAGGCGATGGACCTGACCCCGCGCGGCATCCGCGAAACCCTCGACCTGAACCGCCCGATTTACCAGCGCACCGCGGCCTATGGCCATTTCGGGCGCGCGCCAGAGGCAGATGGCGGCTTCTCCTGGGAAAAGACCGATCTCGTGGATGCGCTGAAAAAGCTGGCCTAAGACGTCTTTCTCTGTCCTTGTCGGGCGCGCTGATCCCTCGGCGCGCCCGTTTTCTTTTTTCCCCAAATACCTCCCGCCGGAGGCTCCTCACCTCTCAGGCAGCGGCACGCTTGACGCGTAAGCGCACCTGTCGCAATGCTGCGACTATGGATATCGAGAGCCTCACCAACCGCATCTATCATGCCGAACGGGACGCGACCCCGATCGCGACCCTTGCCGCTGACATCGGCACGCCGGAGCGGGGATATGCGATCCAGCGGCAGCTTATCGCGCGCGCCATGCAGGATGGGCGCGCCCTTGCCGGGCGGAAGATCGGGCTGACCTCGAAACTGGTGCAAGAGCAGCTTGGCGTGCATGAGCCGGTGCATGGCCCGATTTTCGTGGATCGTGTGCTGCGCTCTGGCGTCACGCTCGACGCGGCGGCGTTTATCGCCCCAAAGGTGGAGCCGGAACTGGCCTTCACCTTCTCACAGGATGTAACCGAACCGGGCCTGTCCCGCGCGGCACTCACCAAACACATCACGCATGTCACCGCCGCGATTGAGATTGTGGACAGCCGGATCACCGATTGGGGCTTTGCCCTGCCTGACATGATCGCGGATTACGCGGTGAGCGCGCGCGTGATCCTTGGCGACCGGCAGGTGGCGCTGGAGGGGATTGACCTTACCACGCTCGGCGTCAGGGCAATGCGGAATGGGGATGAGGTCGGCACTGGCACGGGGGCGGCCTGTCTTGATCATCCGCTGAACGCGCTGGGCTGGCTCGCGGATGCGTTGATCGCCATTGGGGAGCCGTTGCGCGCCGGGCAGATCGTCATCACCGGCTCGCTCACGCCGGTTCTGCCCTTGGCGACGGGCGATCACTACGCCGCTGATTTCGATCATCTGGGCAGCGTGACGTTCAGCATCGCTTGATCCCGGCGGGCGGAGACGCTAACGCTCCGCCCTATGAGCGATACATCCGACACCCACCCGACCGGCGCCCCGTGGCGCAATTTCTATGGCCGCCGCTTTGGCAAGACCCTGCGCGGACGGCAGGCCGATCTGTTGGAGCATTTCTTGCCCACGATCAGCCCCAAAGGCGTAAGCTGGGAAGAAAACCCCGACCGCACCCCCATCGACATGGCCGCCTTGTTCGGGCGCGATTGCCCCGTCTGGCTGGAGGTCGGCTTTGGCGCGGGGGAGCATATGGTGGCGCAGGCACAGGCGAACCCGGGCGTCGGCATCATCGGCTGTGAGCCTTATGTGAACGGTGTGGCCGCGTGCCTCTCAAAGGTGGAGCGGGAGCAGGTGGACAATATCCGCGTGCTCGCCGGGGATGCGCGCGACATGCTCGACGTGATCCCGGAGGCGACGCTGGATCGCGCGTTCCTGCTCTATCCCGATCCTTGGCCGAAAGCGCGCCATCACCGCCGCCGCTTCGTGATCGAGGAGAACCTCCGCCCGCTCGCCCGCGCGATGAAGCCCGGCACCCGTTTCCATGTGGCCACGGATATCGAGGATTATGTGCGCCAAACGCTCGAAGTGATCCACCAGATGCCGGAATTTGCGTGGACGGCGGACAGTGCGGCGGACTGGCGGCAGCCATGGTCCGACTGGCACCGCACCCGCTATGAGGCGAAGGCCCTGCGGGAAGGCCGCACACCCCATTACCTGACATTTGTCAGGGTGTGAGACCAAAGCCGGTCCAGCGGTCGCCCGAGGGGGCCGCTGATACCCCGCCGCTAAACACTTTATCTGCGAAGAAACTCTAACTCTTTCCGCTTATGGCCCACGTCGCAGAAGCGGCCGCCTGGGGGCGGGCGGCCGCTGGACCGGCGCCTTCGGCGCTGATCGGTCCAAGGCCTCACTCCGGATCAACGCACGCCGCCCGACCATCCCGCCGGATCGTCTCTGCCCCATCCATGATCTGCGCCACGCGCCGGGCGCGGCTGGGAGGTGGGTTCTTGGGATCACGCGCGCGCGGATTGGGGAGGATCGCGACAAGCTGCGCGGACTGGCGCAAGGACAGATCCCGCGCGGGCACGCCGTACCAATGCCACGCGGCGGCCTCCGCCCCGAACACGCCCTCGCCCATTTCCGCGACGTTAAGGTAGACCTCCATGATCCGCGCTTTCGGCCATGTCGCCTCGATGATCAGGGTCACGCCGGCCTCTGCCCCTTTACGGACCCAACTGCGCGCGGGCCAAAGATAGGCATTCTTGGCCACCTGTTGGGAGATGGTGGAAGCCCCGCGCGATTGGCCGGTATCCAGCACCTCCTGTATCGCCTCCATGTCGAAGCCGAAATGCGCGCAGAACTGCGCGTCCTCCCCCGCGATGGCGGCGCGCATCAGATGGGGGGAGATCCGTTCGCGCGGCACCCATGTCTGATCCAGTTGCCCAAGGCGCAGCCGCTCTTGCACCATCAGCACGGACATGGGTGGGGTGATCCAGCGCCCCGCCGCGACCAGCAGCACAAAGGCCACGGCCAACAAAAGCACACTGCGGATCAAAAGCCGCATTCCGCGCCAGATCACCCGCATGTCACCCCCTGTTCACCTCATAATCCAGATAGACAACGCCATTGGCATAAGGCTCGCAAGTCACAAGCGTCATTTCTGCCCGTCCTGTGGTGAAAAGCGGGATGCCATGACCAAGCACGATTGGCGCGCGCTTGATCCGCACCCGGTCGATCAGCCCTGCGTGAAGCAGTGCTGAGGCAAGCTGCCCGCCCCCGCACAGATAGATCGCGCCACCTGCCTCAGCCTTGAGCGCGGCAACCCGGGTCGCCGGATCGGACCGGCAGAGCTCAATGGCGCCATCCGGCACATCGGGCAAGGTTTGGCTGAATACCACATGGTGCATATGCGGATAGGCCCGCGCGCCATGCGCCAACCCGGCATCCAGCCCGACGCGATAGGTCGCCGCGCCCATCACCACGGCGTCATAGGTCATCAGGCGGTCAAAATAGGGTTGCAGATGCGGCCCCTCACCCGGAAACATCGAAAAATCGCCGTCAGGTGCCGCAATAAAGCCGTCAAGCGTGACGGCCACGTCATAAATCACAGGTCGCATGGATGGACCCTTTCAGTTTGGAAATGCAGTCAGGCCCCGCGTCATGGCGGGGTTGGATCGGGGGGATGCCGGATTACCGGGGACCGTGGATCACTGGACTGCACTCCTCAAAGGGTGCTGTTTTGTGCCGCGAAACTCGGGGCGGGGTCAAGCGCGCGGTCGGAGGTTTCCGATTTGGACCGGAATCAAGGCGAAGCCGCCGGTCCAGCGGCCGCCCGGCCCCAAGGCGGCCGCTTTTCGACGGTCGTCATAGGCAATAGGTCAGCAGACTTGGCGACATAAATCGCGCAAGCCCATATGATCCAGCGGCCCCCTCGGGCGGCCGCTGGACCGGCTATCGTTGTGCGTATGTGACGCTTACGCCGTTTGCGCCGTCTCTGCGTCGTTGAGCGCGTGGGGCAGGCGGGTCAGCATCTCTTTCGGGACGACCTGCACCATCCGGTCACGATACATGTCCCAGTCGCGCAGAATTTCCTGCGCGCGGGGGCTGCCCGTTTCCATCGCGTGGGCACGGATCAGGTCCAGCGCCTTTTCCTCCCAATAGGCCGCCTGGATCGGCTGCGCGGTGATCGTGTCCGCGTTCATTCGCTCCATGAAGCTGCCATCCTCGTCAAGGATGAAGGCCATGCCGCCCGTCATGCCCGCGCCAAAGTTATCGCCCACGCGGCCAAGGATCACGGCGGTGCCGCCCGTCATATACTCGCACCCGTTAGAACCGCAGCCCTCGACGACCACATCCGCACCGGAGTTCCGCACGCAGAACCGCTCCCCCGCGCGACCATTGGCGAACAACTGCCCGCCGGTCGCACCGTAGAGCACCGTGTTGCCGATGATCGTGTTCTCCGCCGCGTTGAGCGGCACACCAAGCGGGGGTCGCACGACAATGATGCCGCCCGACAGGCCCTTGCCCACATAGTCGTTCGCATCGCCCGACACTTCGATTTTCAGCCCCGGAGCCGCAAAGGCCCCAAGCGACTGCCCGGCAGAGCCGTTGAGCTTGATCGTCAGATGGTCGCGCTGAAGGCTGTTGCGCATCCCAAAGCGGCGCACGATGTGGCTGGACACGCGGGTGCCGACCGTCCGGTCCGTGTTCTGCACGGCATAGGACAATTGCATTTTCTCACCGTCCTTGAAGAACGGCTGCGCGTCCCCGACGATCTGCGCATCGAGCGTATCTGGCACGGCCTGACGCGGGCGATTGCGGTCAAGCGCCACGCGCTCGCCCTCGTTCACCGTGATCAGCATCGGGTTCAGATCAAGATCATCCAGATGGGCAGAGCCACGGCTGACCTGTGTGAGCAGATCGGTGCGGCCCACAACCTCGTCCAGCGACTTCGCGCCGATGGAGGCGAGCACCTCGCGCACTTCCTGCGCATAGAAGGTGATCAGGTTCACGACTTTATCCGCGTCGCCGGTGAACTTGTCCCGAAGGGCTTTGTCCTGCGTACACACGCCCACAGGGCAGGTGTTGGACTGACACTGGCGGACCATGATGCAGCCCATCGCGATGAGGGCGGCGGTGCCGATCCCGTATTCTTCGGCCCCCATCATCGCGGCGATCACGATGTCGCGACCCGTGCGCAGGCCACCATCGGTGCGCAGCGTCACGCGATCCCGCAGGTTGTTCAGGGTCAGAACCTGATGCGCCTCGGTGATTCCCATCTCCCACGGCAGACCCGCGAATTTGATGGAGGTCGCGGGCGATGCACCTGTCCCGCCGTTATGGCCGGAGATCAGGATCACATCGGCCTTTGCCTTCGCCACGCCCGCGGCGATCGTGCCGACACCGGTTTGCGCGACCAGTTTCACGCAGACCTTTGCATCCGGGTTGATCTGCTTGAGGTCATAGATGAGCTGCGCGAGATCCTCGATCGAATAGATATCGTGGTGCGGCGGCGGCGAAATGAGCGTCACGCCGGGTGTGGAATGGCGCAGTTTCGCGATCATCTCCGTCACTTTGAAGCCGGGAAGCTGGCCCCCTTCACCGGGCTTGGCGCCCTGTGCGATCTTGATCTCAAGCTCTTCGCAATGGTTGAGGTATTCCGCCGTCACGCCAAACCGGCCAGAGGCGACCTGCTTGATCTTTGCCGACGGGTTGTCGCCGTTCGGCTCGGGGTGGAAATGCTTGGGGTCTTCGCCCCCCTCGCCGCTGTCGGATTTCGCGCCGATGCGGTTCATCGCGACGTTGAGCGTTTTATGTGCCTCCGGGCTGAGCGCGCCCAGCGACATGCCCGGCGTCACAAAGCGCTTGCGGATGGAGGTGATGCTTTCCACCTCCTCCAATGCAACAGGCTTGTTCACCGGCTTGAAATCCAGAAGGTCACGCAGGTGGATCGGCGCGCGGCTGGTCATGCCCTTGGAATACTCTTTCCAAAGCTGATAGCTGCCCCGGTCACAGGCCGCCTGCATCATATGCATCAACTGCGCTTCCCAGGCGTGAGCCTCCCCAGATCGGCGCGCTTTATAAAAGCCACCGACGGGCAGCACATTGGTGCCAGAGCGCCACGCGCGCTGATGCACCTTGCGCACCGATTGTTCGATCCCGCTGATGCCGATGCCGGAAATGCGGCTGGGCATACCGGGGAAATATTCGGCGCACATCGCACGGCTGAGGCCCACGGCCTCGAAATTCAGGCCGCCGCGATAGGAGGACACAACGCTGATCCCCATCTTCGACATGATCTTGAGAAGGCCCTGATCGACCGCCTCCCGATACCGGGTCATCGCCGCAGAGAGCGGGCCGTCAAGCAGGCCACGGTCGATCCGATCCGCAATGCTGTCTTGCGCGAGATAGGCGTTCACGGTCGTCGCCCCCGAACCGATCAGCACCGCGAAATAATGCGGGTCGATACATTCGGCGGAGCGCACATTGATGGAGCAGAAGGTGCGCAGCCCCTTACGCGTCAGCCAGCTATGCACCGCCGATGTGGCAAGGATCATCGGCATCGGCACGCGCAGATCGCTCTGGCTCATGTCGCTGAGGATGAGGTGGTTGGCCCCGGCACGCACGGCCTGCTCCGCCTCATGGCGGATCCGCTCCAATGCTTTGCGCAAATTGCCGTCATTGGCGGAGAAGGTGCAATCGACCTCCGCTGCGGTGTCGCCGAAATACTTCTGCATCTCCTCAAAGCGGGCGTTGGTCACGACCGGGCTGTCGAGGGTCAGAATCTCCGTCTGTGCGCCGGTTTGATCCAGCACGTTCTTGAGGTTGCCGAACCGGGTCTTGAGGCTCATCACGCGGTGTTCGCGAAGGCTGTCAATCGGCGGGTTCGTCACCTGAGAGAAGTTTTGGCGGAAGAAGTGGCTCAGTGGGCGATACTTTTCGGACAGCACGGCAGATGGCGTGTCGTCGCCCATGGACACCAGCGCCTCTTTCGCGTCCTCCACCATCGGGTGCAGGATTTGTTCCAGCTCTTCGATGGAATAGCCCGCCGCGATCTGCCGCTTGCGCAGGTCGTCGCCCTGATAAACAGCGCCCTCGGTGGCGGTGGATGTGGTTTCTTCAAGGTCGGTGACCCGCTCCACCCACTCGCTGAAAGGTTCAGCGGCGGCAAGCTCGTCCTTCATTTCCGTGTCGTGCAGAAGGCGGCCTTCGGCCATATCCACGGCGAGCATCTGGCCGGGGCCAAGCGCGCCCTTCTCCACGATGCTCATCTCATCCACAGGGACCATACCCGCCTCGGACCCGGCGATCACAAGCCCATCGCCCGTCACGACATAGCGCATCGGGCGCAGGCCGTTGCGGTCAAGCCCGGCGACGACCCAGCGGCCATCGGTCATGGCGAGCGCTGCGGGGCCATCCCACGGCTCCATCACGGAGTTGGAATAGGCGTACATATCGCGCCACGCCTCGGGCATTTTGGTCGCGGTTTTCGACCATGCCTCGGGCACCAGCATCGTCTTGGCCATGGGGGCGTTGCGGCCCGCGCGCACCATCACCTCAAACACCGCATCAAGGGCGGCGGAGTCGGATGCGCCATTGGCGACGATCGGTTTGATGTCCTCGGCCAGATCGCCAAAATAGTTGGACGCCATCCGAATCTCATGGGATTTCAACCAGTTGAGGTTGCCCTTGAGCGTATTAATCTCGCCGTTATGGGCGAGCATACGGAATGGCTGCGCCAGCCACCATTGCGGGAACGTGTTGGTGGAATAGCGCTGGTGATAGATCGCGAACGCGCTCTCGAACCGCGCGTCCTTGAGGTCGGGATAAAATTCCGCGACCTGCTCTGCCAGCATCATGCCCTTATAGATGATCGACCGGCAGGACAGCGAACAGATGTAGAGTTGCGGGATTTGCGCGGCGGCGGCGGCCTTCTCAATGCGGCGACGGATAACATAGAGATCGCGCTCGAACGCGTCCTCCTCCATGCCTTTCGCGTTGGAGATCAGGATTTGCTCAATCTCGGGCCGGGTCGCGTTTGCCTTCTCGCCGAGCACATGGGTGTTTACCGGAACATGACGCCAGCCATAGATGGTGTAGCCCATGCGCAGCACTTCGGTTTCAACGATCGTACGGCAGGTCTCTTGCGCGCCAAAATCGGAGCGGGGCAGGAACACCTGACCAACCGCGATCATCTCACCCTTATGGGCGTGGCCTGTACGCTCGATCTGATCCTGAAAGAAGGCGACCGGGATTTGCACATGGATGCCCGCGCCATCGCCTGTCATCCCGTCAGCATCGACCGCCCCGCGGTGCCAGATCGCCTTGAGCGCTGCGATGCCATTCTCCACGACCTGACGGCGCGGTTTCCCGTCGATGGACACAACGAGGCCGACGCCGCAATTGGCTTTCTCCTCCTCGGGCAAATACATGCCGTGCTCCGCGAGATGTGCGGCACGGGCTTCATAGCCCTCGACCCAGGCTTGATCGAATTTGGTCATGTCATGTCTCCTTCCGGGGGAGCGGCGAAATACGCCTGCACCTCTGCATCGGTCATCCGGGTATGGTTGCCCGTGAATGACCAGCCTTTCGGCTTCAGATCAATATAATATTCCAATCCCAGCGGCTGATTTGCGCCATCCGGGAATAGACCAGCGGACAGGCCGTACATGCCTGCATAGGGACCATCGCCGGTGAGGCGATACCAGATCACGCTGCCACACTCGTCGCACCAACCCCGCTCCGCCCAGTCTGAGGTCTGGCGCGTGCGGATTGGCCCCTTTGCGTCCACGTCACGCACATGCACCGACAGGAACACACCAGCCGCCCATGCCCGGCACATGCCGCAATGGCACGCGGTCAGGTGCTCACCCACGGGTGTCGCCTCAATCGTGACAGCGCCGCATAGGCATTTGCCAGCGATCCGCGCCGTCATTCGGCAGCAACCGATGCGGAGGCTTCGTTGAACTTGGCGAGCATCGCTTCGGCTGCCTCACGCCCATCGCGGATCGCCCAAACGACCAGCGATGCACCCCGCACGATATCGCCCACGGCATAGACGCCGGGCAGGTCGGTCTCATGGGTGTTGAACTTCGCCTTGACCGTGCCCCAGCGGGTGACTTCCAGCTCCGGCGTGTTCCACAGGGATGGCAGCGCCTCAGGCTCAAACCCGAGCGCCTTGATCACGATATCGGCGTCCTCGGTATATTCCGAGCCGGGGATTTCTTCGGGGAATTGACGACCCGTCGCATCGGGTGCGCCAAGGCGCATCTTGACCACCTTCACGCCCGTAACGGCGTCATCCCCGGTGAATCCTTTGGGCGCGGAAAGCCAGACGAATTCCACGCCCTCTTCTTCGGCGTTCTGCACCTCCCGCTGGGAGCCGGGCATGTTCGCGCGGTCCCGCCGGTAAAGGCATTTGACCGACGTGGCCCCCTGCCGGATCGCGGTCCGCACGCAATCCATCGCGGTATCACCGCCGCCGATCACGACAACGCGCTTGTCCTTGGCATTCAGCTCGCCACTGTCGAATTCGGGCACCTCATCGCCAAAGCTTTTGCGGTTGGACGCGGTGAGGAAATCAAGCGCGCGCACGATCCCCGGCAGCCCAGCGCCCGGCCCGCCCAGATCGCGGGATTTATAAACACCCGTGGCGATCAGCACGGCGTCATGCTTTTCACGGATTTCCGCGAAGGAGATATCCTCACCCACATTGCAATTCAGGACGAATTGAACGCCGCCCTCTTCAAACTGCTTGTTCCGGCGCATCACTACCGGCTTTTCGAGTTTGAACCCCGGAATACCATAGGTCAGCAGACCGCCCGCGCGATCATAGCGGTCATATACGGTGACCTGAACGCCCGCACGGCGCAGCATATCCGCCGCCGCCAACCCGCCGGGGCCCGCGCCGATGATGCCGACGCTTTCGGGGCGTTCGGCGTGAGGGCGGATCGGCTCGACCCAGCCTTCTTCCCATGCGGTATCGGTGATGTATTTCTCGACCGAGCCGATGGTGACCGTGCCGTGGCCCGACTGTTCAATCACGCAATTGCCTTCGCACAGACGATCCTGCGGGCAGATGCGGCCGCAAATTTCGGGGAATGTGTTGGTCGCCTGAGACATCTGATAGGCTTCCTGCAACCGCCCCTCAGCGGTGAGTTTCAGCCAATCAGGGATGTTGTTGTGCAACGGACAATGGGACTGGCAATAGGGTACGCCACATTGGGAGCACCGGCTGGCCTGCTCCGCCGCCTTTTCATCGGCATATTCGCGGTAGATTTCGTTGAAATCCTCACGCCGGGCCTCGGCGGTGCGCTTTTCCGGCATCAGGCGCGGTACGTCGGTAAACTTGAGCATCTTTTGCTTGGACATGGCTATGCTCCTCCCCCAAGGGTTTCATCGTTTAGCGACGTGCTATACGAGCCGCGCGCGATAATAAAGTCATATAAGCTGACCTATTATGAGGTTTTTTTGTCGCGGCCCGGTAATTTACCCATTTAGGGCGATATTTTATGTCAGCATAAGTGACATATCCTGTTTTTCAAAGCCCTAGTAATGTCCCCGAAACCCTGATTCGCGGAGCCGTGCGGAAACCATATGCCCTTGTTCGATCTTGTTATTCTGGCCCTGATTCAGGGGCTGACCGAGTTTTTGCCGATTTCGTCCTCGGGCCATCTGATCCTGCTGCCGACCCTCATGGGAAGTGCGGATCAGGGGCTTGCTTTGGATGTTGCGGTGCATGTGGGATCCCTCCTTGCGGTGGTGTTGTACTTTTGGCATGACGTGTGGCGGGCAACGCGAGGCTTTGGCCAGGTTCTGCGCGGCAATATCAGCAACGCGGACGGGTTTTTGGCGCTGTGCCTGATCGTGGCGACCGTGCCGGTCGTCATCGCGGGGTTCATTCTTAAGATCACCGGCCTTAACGAGGCGTTAAGATCGGTGGAGGTCATCGGTTGGACAATGCTGGTGTTCGGACTGTTCCTTTACTGGGCGGACAAGACAAAACCAGAGGTCAAGCACGCCGATGGCTGGCTTTTGAAAGACGCTCTGATCATGGGACTATGGCAGGTTATAGCGCTCATTCCCGGAACGTCACGCGCGGGGATCACAATTACGGGCGCGCGGCTTTTGGGATATGAGCGGCATGACGCTGCAAAACTGGCGATGCTGATGTCGATCCCGACGATCATCGCCTCGGGCGCGCTGCTTGGCCTCGATGTCGTGGGGGAGGCCGATTGGGCCTTGTTGAAAGACGCCGGGATCGCCGCCGCATTCGCGTTTTTCGCGGCCTTGGGCGCGCTTGCGCTGATGATGCGACTCTTGGCGAGCGTCAGCTTCACGCCCTATGTGATCTACCGCGTGATCCTTGGCATCGGATTGCTGATCTACGCGTATAGCTGAATGCTTACGGCGCTATTCGGTCCGGTAGGCGCGTTTATTTCAGTACTTTCGCCGACTCGGTCATCGCCGTGAACTGTCCTTGCGGGCGGTACTGGTAGAGATAGCTTTCAAGGATCGCATCCATGTCCCGCGGGGTCAGGCCGAGGTCTTCCAGCGTGCGCGCGCCATCGCTCACCACGTTATCCACCTCCAACAGCTTCACCTGATCGGGCGTCAGCAGGCTGTTGGGGACAAGGCCAAGCGTGAAGATCGGCAACAGGTTCAGCACCTTTGCCTGAAACCGCGCGGCCCAGAACGGGATCGCCAGCAGCAGACGGCGGCGACGCACGATGCCAAGCATCCGCACCATCAGTTCGCGGAATGTCTCCACATCCGGGCCGCCAAGCTCATAGACGCCCGGTTCTGCCTTGCCCTGCGCGGCAAGCGCTGCGGCATCGGCCACGTCATCGACATAGACCGGCTGGAATTTCGTGTTGGCCCCCACCACCGGGATCACCGGGCTGATCCGGGTCATCGCGGCAAACCGGTTGAAGAACCCGTCATCGGAGCCAAAGATGATGGAGGGGCGCAGGATCACTGCACCCGGGAACGCATCGGTAATCGCGGCTTCGGCCAGCGCCTTCGTTCGGGCATAGTCGCTTTTGCTTTCTGGATCGGCCCCAATGGCGGAGAGGTGGACGAAATTGCCCACCCCCTCCTCTGCCGCGATCCGGGCGATCCGGGTCGCGCCGTGGTTCTGCACCGCCTCAAAGGTCTGCTTGCCGTCCTTGTAGAGGATACCGACACAGTTGATGACCGCATCCGCGCCCTGAATGGCCGCGCGGGTCGATGCATCATCGCGGATATTGGCCTGAATAGGCTCAACCTGTCCCACAACCCCATAGGTCCGCACGAACAGCGCGTCATTGGGCCGCCGGACCGCCACACGCACACGCCATCCCGCCCGCGCCATCGCCTGACTGATATACCGCCCGACAAAGCCGGAGCCGCCAAAGATCGTCACGAGAGGTGCGTGCTGTGCCATAAGAAGGTCTCCATCCAGAACCGTTGGCCTTCAATACTTGGGCTGGATGCGCGGGACAAGGGGCAGTGTGGCCGCAGCCCGCTACCCGCGCCCGTATATGTCCTCAAAACGGGAGATATCATCCTCCCCCAGATAGCCGCCGGTCTGCACCTCGATCAGGACCATGGGCATCTTTCCCGCGTTCTCCATCCGATGTTTGGCACCAAGCGGGACGTAAACGGATTCGTTTTCCGTCACGAGCCGCGTGTCGCCCCCGATGGTGACCGTCGCCGTGCCTTCGACCACCACCCAATGCTCAGCCCGATGCTGGTGACTTTGCAGCGAAAGGATACCACCCGGTTTCACCACAATGCGCTTGACCTGAAACCGGGGGCCGAGCGCCAGTGTTTCGTACCACCCCCAAGGGCGGTAGGTTCGACGAAAGTCATCCGCGTCCCGCGCGCCCTCCGCCTGAAGCCGCTCAACGACAAGGCGCACGTCCTGCGCGCGGGCTGCATCCGCGACCAGCACAGCATCCCCGGTGGCCACAGCGATCACGTCCGTCAATCCCAACCCAACGATTCGCGTGTCAGGGTCATCCGACCGCAACAAGGATCCCGCGCAGTCCAATGCTATCGCTGAGCCCTGAATAACATTCCCGTCCGCATCAGGCGCGCTTTCGCGATGGACTGCTTGCCAATCACCAAGGTCTGACCACGCGCCGTCATAGGGCACGACACTCAGGTTGGGGGCCTTTTCCATAATGGCGTAGTCGATTGAGATATCCTGAATTTCTTTCCACGGCTCTTCAGCCAGCCGAATGAAATCTAGGTCTTCAATCGCATCACTCATCGCAGCACGAACTTGAGCAACCATCTCGGGCAGCTGGCGAACAAACTCGGCAACGATCACATCAGCTTTCGCCAGAAATACACCTGAGTTCCAAAAAAAGTTGCCGGAACTGAGCATGTCTTGCGCTGTGGCTCGATCCGGTTTTTCTACAAACCTTTGAAGGGGGATGACAGTGCTACCCTCGTCCAGATCAACCACCTCTAAGTATCCATAGCCAGTTTCGGGACGATCAGGGCGCACACCAAAGGTGACAATCCGACCCGACTGCGCTGTAGGAATTCCAGCCATGATGGCCCTAGAAAATGCTTCAGGATCGGCAAAGGTGTGGTCACATGGACAAATGAGCATCAGCGCATTTGAATGTCTTGATGTTAATTGAAGCGCGCTAACCAGAGCTGATGCAGCTGTGTTTCTAGGGTATGGCTCTAGCATAATGCTTCTTGGCTGAATGCCAGCGTTCCGCGCTTGTTCAGCAACGACAAAGCGAAACGGCTCCGAAGTGACAATTAGGGGGGCGGCAAATGCGGGACCGGAGAACCGCTCCAGCGATGATTGGAACAGCGTCCGGTCATCTACCAGTAGGGAAAACTGCTTAGGGTAGCTTTTGCGCGATACGGGCCAAAGCCGCGTGCCAGAACCGCCGGCAAGAAGAACGGGATAAATCAATTTAATACGACCCTATTGAGTTTGTGGCTTTGGCAAACAGTCTCCCTAGATGGTTAACAAATGATTGACGGCCTGTCTTTGGCCCTTGGCGCACGGTCGCTTGGCAATTTTGTGGCACTGGGCGTATAAGCCCCGCAATGACCCGATCACCCGGCCTTGGGATGATCCAGGAAAGGACGCATGGCATTGGCACCGCATCAACTGCACAAGAACGATCTGCCCGATGGGCTTGACCTTGGCCCGATCGTGGCGATCGACAGTGAGACCATGGGCCTTAACCCCCATCGTGATCGGCTTTGCGTCGTGCAATTGTCCAGCGGGGACGGGACCGCGCATCTTGTCCAGATTGCGCAGGGGCAGACAGAGGCCCCGAACCTCACGCGGCTTTTGACCGATCCGAACGTGATCAAGCTGTTCCATTTCGGGCGATTCGATATCGCGGTGCTGTTGCACACATTCGGCGTGACCACCGCACCGGTTTATTGCACCAAGATCGCGTCAAAACTGGTGCGCACCTATACCGACCGGCATGGGCTGAAGAACCTGCTGCAAGAGATTTTGAGCGTCGATATCTCCAAACAGCAGCAATCAAGCGATTGGGGCGCTGACACTTTGTCTGACGCGCAGATCGCCTATGCCGCGTCGGATGTGCTGTACCTTCACCGGCTCAAATCCCGCCTTGACGAGATGCTCGCCCGCGAGGGCCGGACGGAGATCGCGCAGGCCGCGTTTGATTTCCTGCCCATGCGGGCGCGGCTGGACCTTGAAGGCTGGCCCGAAACCGACATTTTCTCTCACTGATGGCTGCCATGACCCAAGACACCGACCAGACCAGCCGCCGCATCGCAGCAGGCCGCCGCGTCATGACGACCGAGGCGGACGCGCTCAACCTGTTTGCCGATCAATTGGGAGCAGCGTTCAGCGATGCGGTGGAGGCGCTGTTGAACACACGCGGGCGCATCATCGTGTCCGGCATGGGCAAATCCGGCCATATCGGCAAGAAGATCGCAGCGACCTTTGCCTCCACCGGGGCACCGGCGCAGTTCGTCCATCCGGCAGAGGCCAGCCATGGCGATCTGGGCATGGTGACAGAAGCCGACACGGTGATCGTGCTGTCCAATTCGGGTGAAACGTCGGAGCTTGCTGACATTATCGCGCATACCAAACGGTTCGCCATTCCGCTGATCGGTGTTGCGTCAAAGCCAGAGAGCACGCTGCTGAAACAGGCCGATATCGCGCTGGTCCTGCCGCGCGCGCCAGAAGCCTGCCCGAACGGGCTGGCACCCACGACTTCCACGACGCTGACGCTCGCACTTGGCGATGCGCTGGCTGTGGCGTTGATGGAGGAGCGGTCCTTCGGGGCGGAGAATTTCCGGGTGTTCCATCCCGGCGGAAAACTCGGCGCGCGGCTGCTGACGGTGCGCGATCTGATGCATGATGACATGCTGCCTTTGGTGGGTGCGGCGGATGCGATGACCGACACGCTCCTTGCCATGTCGGCGCAAAACTCGGGCGTCGCTGGCGTGACGGGGCCGGAGGGCGCGCTGATCGGGATCATCACGGATGGGGATTTGCGGCGCCACATGGATGGGCTTTTGACCCGCACCGCAGGCGAGGTGATGACCCCAAATCCGCTGACAATCAATCCCGGCGCACTGGCCGCCGAGGCGCTGCATATGATGAACACGCGCAAGATCACGAGCCTATTCGTGTTGTCCGACGACCGGAAGCCATTGGGGATTTTGCATGTCCATGACTGCCTGCGCGCCGGAGTGAGCTGACGCGATGGCGGCGGGCGGTGCCTATTCCCGGATGGTCCGTGTGCTGCGGGTGGGATTGCCACTTCTGGCCATCGCCCTGCTCAGCACCATCTTTCTGGTGGGGGAGGATGACACGCTCGACAGTCCGCTCGACCTGCTGGATGATCTGGCGGAGGGCACGTTTCTGGACAACGGCGCGCAGGACGCCCGGTTTACCGGGGTGCGCGCCAATGGCCTGCCCTACCGGATGCGCGCGGAAGAAATCACGCTGATCGACCGGGATGCGCAACGCTACCGCATCGTTGATCCCGCGTTGGAACTGGAGGATGCCGCTGGCGACATCACGAATGCCTCTGCCAATATCGGCACGTTTGACGATGAAACGGGCGTTCTGACATTGGATGGCAATGTGGATGCCGCGACCAGTGCTGGAAGCCGCATTCAGGCCACGACCGCGCGGCTGAATGTGGAAACGGAAAGCGGCACCTTCACTGGCGCGGTGGTCCTGACGCTCGAACAGGGTACCATTTCTGCGGAGCGGCTCATCATCGAACCTGTTGCAGCCGATGCGCCGGAGGGGCAAAAAGGATTAATACGGTTTGAAGGAAATGTCCGCATGGTGCTGGTTGACCGCGCCACCCCGGATCAGGAGTAAGATTGGATGCGCCACGCGCTATACATATTGAGCTTGGCAGGATGCCTTTGCGCTGGCGCGGCACTTGGCCAATCGGCGGCTCCGTTTTCCAGCTTTCAGCAGGATAAGGAAGAACCGATCCTCGTTGAGGCGGACAGTCTTGAGATTGACCAGAATATCAACATGGCGGTTTTTCGCGGCAATGTCGTGATCATTCAGGGCGATCTGCGGATGTCGGGCGATGTGGTTGAGGTGTTCTATACCGAAACCGAAGAAGAACCGGTTGAGGCACCAACAGACGCCACCGTCACCGACAGCACCACGGACGAGCCTACGGATGACGGGATCGAGCGGATTTTGGCCACCGGCAATGTCTCCCTCATCAGCGAAACCGAAACGGTGGAGGCGGATCAGGGAGACTACAATGTCGAGGATGGAATGCTGATCATGACCGGGAATGTGCGCATGGTTCAGGACCGCAATATCCTGTCCTCCAACCGCGCGGAGATCGACATCGAAAATGGCCGGGGCCAGTTCACCGGGCGCGTGCGCAGCGTATTCACCCCGAGCGGGGATAACTGATCCATGACCAAAGCCAGCACATTGCGGGTCGAGGAAGGGTCGGAGGGGCTTTATGTCCGCAATCTGGGCAAAAGCTATAAGCGCCGCCCGGTCCTGCGCGACATCTCGCTTGAGGTGCACCGGGGTGAGGTGATTGGCCTTCTGGGGCCGAATGGCGCGGGCAAGACGACTTGCTTTTATGCCGTGACGGGCCTCGTGATGCCGGAGGCGGGCACGATCACCGTCGATGGGCGCGATGTGACCGGATTGCCGATGTATCGCCGCGCGAAACTGGGGGTTGGGTATCTGCCGCAGGAGGCGTCGATCTTTCGCGGGCTGTCGGTGGAGGACAATATCCGCGCCGTGCTCGAATTGCGCCACCGCGACCGCACGAAGCGGGAGCGCGCGCTGGATGAATTGCTCGCGGAATTTTCGATCACCCATCTGCGCCGCGCGCCTGCGCTTGCGCTGTCGGGCGGGGAACGGCGGCGGGTGGAGATTGCGCGCTGCCTTGCCGGGAACCCGTCCTATGTCCTGCTGGATGAGCCTTTCGCGGGGGTTGACCCGATTGCGGTCGGTGAAATTCGCGGGCTGGTCAGCCACCTTAAGGATCGCGGGATCGGCGTCCTGATCACGGATCACAACGTGCGCGAAACGCTGGAAATTATCGACCGGGCCTACATCCTGCATGACGGCCATGTGCTGATGGCGGGCACGCCGGAGGACGTGGTGGGCGATGAAAACGTGCGCCGCGTCTATCTGGGCGAAGGGTTCCGGCTGTGATGGGCAAGAGGTAGCGCCATGGCGCTTTCCCCACGTTTAGAGCAGCGCCAGCAGCAAAAGCTGGTCATGACCCCCCAATTGCAACAGGCCATCCGGCTGTTGCAGATGAACAACCTCGAACTTGCCGCGCATCTGAATGAAGAATTGCAGCGCAATCCGCTTTTGGATGTGCAGGAGGGGATGGGCGACAGTGCCGGGCAGGCGCGGGAAACCATCGCGCGTGGCGTGGACACTCAGATCAGTGCAGACAATCCCACCGTGGCAGAAGCCGTGTTCGAAACCGGGCGCGAAAACCTCTATGACGAGGCACCGGCGGATAGGGCCGCGCGGATGGGTGCGGACCTATCCCTTAATGGCGCGCCGCTTGACGCCGAAACGCCCCTGTCCCGGCCTGAAACCCTGCGCGAAAGCCTGCTCAGCCAAATCGGGATGGAGGCGCATCTGGCGGATGATGTGCGCCTTGCCGCCGCCGCCCTTGTCGATGAATTGGACGGGCGCGGATACCTTGACGCTCCGCTGTTCGAGATCGCGGATCGCTACGGGATGAGCGTCCCGAAACTGGAAGAGGCGCTGACCGCCCTTCAGGCCTGTGAGCCTGCCGGGATCGGCGCGCGGGATCTGGCGGAATGCCTGACCCTGCAACTCAAGGACCGGGGGTTGTTTGACCCGGCCTTTGCGCTTTTGTTGCAACATCTGCCGCTCGTTGCCTCTGGCAAACGGGACGTGCTGGCCAAGGTGGTGGAGGTGTCCGACGCGCGCCTTGCCCGCATGATCGCAACCTTGCGCGACCTTGACCCGAAGCCGGGCGCGACCCTGTCGCTTGACCCGGTGGTGCAGGCGGTGCCGGATGTGTTCATCCTGCCGGGGGCGGATGATGGCTGGCGCGTGGAATTGAACACCGACACCCTGCCGCGTGTGCTGGTGAATGAGAAATACGCAGCCGACCTGTCCGCCAAGGGGGAGGAGGTCGCCAGTTTCATCACCGAATGCACCGCGGGGGCCAATTGGCTGATCCGCGCGATGGAGCAGCGCGCCAACACGATCCTCAAGATTACCTCCCGCATCGTCGCGCATCAGGATGCGTTCTTCAGGGAGGGCGTCGCGGCGCTGCGCCCGCTGACTATGCAGACGGTCGCGGATGAAATCGGGATGCACGAATCGACCGTGTCCCGCGTGGCGAATGGAAAGTTTCTGCACTGCCCGCGCGGCACGTTTGAGCTGCGCTTTTTCTTTGGGCAGGCCGTCGGCGGGCAGGGCGATGACGCGGAAGCACACGCGGCAAAAGCCATCCAGACCCGCATTTCTAAGCTGATTGATGCCGAAGATCCGGCAAAAACCCTGTCGGATGACAAGATTGCAGAAATCCTCAAAGCAGATGGCATGAATGTTGCGCGCCGGACCGTTGCGAAATATCGTGAAGGCATGGGTATCCTGTCCTCGGTACAACGGCGGCGTCAGAAATCCGGCAAATAGCCGGGCCTGCGCTTTGAGGGGACGGAAAACCACCGCCCCCCTTGCCACCTGAGGTCACACGGACACCCCGGATCATCCTGGGATGGTCTGACACGCGCGGCCCAGCCGCCATAATACTTTGGAGACGCCATGAGACTTCAGATCAACGGCAAACAAATCGACACCGGCGAAGCCCTGCGCACCCATGTGATGGAGCGCTTGCAGGATGTGACCGAAAAGTATGGCGGCCGCGCCACGGACGGCACTGTCACCTTTTCCCGCGACGCCCACGAATTTGTATGTGATGCCTCCGTGCATTTGAGCACCGGAATGCAGACACAGGCCAAGGGCCACGCCGTTGAAATCTACGCCGCGTTCGATCAAGCGGCTGATCGCATGGAAAAGCAATTGCGCCGCTACAAGCGCCGCCTCAAGGATCACCACAAGGATCGCGTTGATCCGATTGAGACGATTGGCGCGCCATCCTACGTTCTGGCCGCCCATTCGGAGGAGGAGGAGCCGGAAACGCTCACCCCCGTTATTGTTGCGGAAATGGAAACGCCGGTGCAGACACTCTCCGTCGGGGAGGCGGTCATGCAGATGGAATTGGCGAGCAAGCCTTTCCTTGTGTTCCGCAACTCTTCACATGGCGGCGTGAATGTGGTTTACACCCGCGAAGACGGAAACATTGGGTGGATAGACCCACGCAAAACGCCGTAAAAGACCACCGTCACCGGTTTTAATCATTCGGGAGCTCTTCATGGAGCTGACCTACATCCTTGATGCCAAATCCGTTCGCGCGGGCCTGAAGGCAAGCAGTAAAAAGCGCTTGCTTCAGGAACTGGCAGAGATTGCAGAAGCAGAGCACGGCCTGAAATCAGGCGCGGTGTTCGATGCGGTGCAAGAGCGTGAATCGCTCGGGCCGACAGGTATGGGGGGCGGTGTCGCCATCCCCCATGCGCGGCTGGAAGCTCTTGATAAGGTTATCGGAATTTTTGCGACAGTCGCGAAACCGATTGATTTCGATGCCGTCGATCAGCAGCCCGTGGACCTCGTGTTTATGCTGCTGGCCCCTCAGGAAGCCGGGGCGGAACACCTGCGCGCGCTCGCTCGCGTGTCCCGCACGCTGCGCAATGGCGATGTCTGTGCAAAGCTGCGCTCGACCAATGATCCGTCCGCGATCTATTCGATCCTGACGGAGGCAGAAGCCTCCCGCGCCGCCTAAGAATACTCCTTAGGATAGGGTAAGAACCCGAAGCTCGCATAGTCCTCCCGATAGGCATTGCGGGCTTCTGATTCGTGCGCTTCGGTATAGATTTCACTCAACGGAATGATATGGCCGTCTTCTAGCGATTGCTTGAACACCGCGTTTTTTGTCGCCCCAAGGTTGAGATTGTTTCTGATATAGGCCGCAACGCGGAGCAGTTTTGACTCCTTTGCCACCAGATCAAGCGGCAAAAGATCGTTGAATCCATCCACGAAGGCCCGCTGCGGGGCCCATTCGCCATCGGTGCGCATACTGGTCTGCCCGCTGAGGTTTTCGCGGATGAACTCCAGAAAAATCTGGAACGCCGCGCGGTGTTTATCGGCTGTATAGCCCGCCTGTTCCAGCCCTGCGCGATCCTGGCCCGCGCAACGGTCCTCATCCGGCATCGCCATACCGTAGCGGGTGCGCAGATGCTCCCGGATCATCGGAAACCCATCGTCACCGCCGGGCAGAATCCGTTTTTCAAACACCTCATAGGCGCGCAACAGCGGATGACGGACGATCGCAAAACACACCCGTTCCGGGCGCTCATCGAGCCACAGGCGCAGCGCCTTGCGATTGCCGAATTGGGTAAAAAGCGTTTCGCTTTCCAACGCATCATGAAAATCATCCCGCAGGGGATCGCCACCATCGACAGTGTGCATCCAGCGCAAAATCCGTTCCTCTGGACCCGCCGGAATGCAGGCAAACAGGACCGGCGCGCGGGTACATGCGGTGAGGAAGCGTAAGCCGCCCCGCTCCGCCGCGCGTGGCTCGGCACTGACGGTGGTGTCGCGCTGGGTTTCCAGCGCCGCGATCATCTCATCGTAATTCTCGACCTTTTCCGACAGCGGGCCGGGATTTTGCCGGGTGATCCCCTCTTTCGGCGCGGCAAGGTGCTCGTCAGTGCCGAGGTATCGGGCAAGGCCGTGCAAGACGGCGGGATCTTTCACATCGTCATAGGCGATGGTGAAGGCCGTCTGCCCATGCTCCTGCAAAAGACGATTGATTTGGGCATAATAAGCGTCGGTTTCCTCGCTATAGCGCAGGAACTCAGCCAGATCGAAATGCACTTTCGCCTGCCGCCGCTTGTTGATGTTGCGCAGCATCCACTGGTCAGTCTGCTGCGCGATTTTCAAGGAGATGAAACTATCGAGCGGATTGCGGCGCAGGATCACCTTTCCGCAACTGTCGTCGATCAGGGTTCGGCGCAGGATCCGCGGGTCATGCCCCTGAAACAGACGAAAACCGGGCAAGGCAGGGGCGGCATCCGCGATCATCCGCTCGATCAGGGCAACCGGGCGCTGCTCCCGCTCTGCCCGCCCGATACCGAGCATCGTGTCATTGCCCGGTTTGCCAAGGAAGGAGGGGTTGAACACCTCCCCATATGACTGAAAAGCATCAAATTGATTGAGGAAATGCTCGAGCAGGTTCGACCCTGTCCGCATCACGCCATAGATGACAAAATACTTGAACTTTTGTTGCGTCATTTACCCATTTCACGGAGCACACGCGGCATGATTTGCTGCGATTTTGCTACACGTGAGGGTAGAACATTGAAGCTGTCCGTTGCAATCCCGGCGGAGTGTAACCGGTCGCGCAAGGCGTCAATTTTGAGATTGCCATGGACCTGCGGCGTCGCGTTCATCATGGACACGACCTTTTCCGTCGCGGGCAGCATGGTTTCAATCGCATGGGCCGCGACGGCCGGGGCGGCCAGAACGTCCTCAAGCGTGAACTGATAAACGCTCGCGCGGGTGGTTTCGGCGGTCAATGCCTGCTCGAATTTCTGCTCGACCCGCTGCAAATGCTGCGCGCGGCGGCGGAATGCGTCCTGCTCCTCACCCATCGAGGGCAGAAGATCGAGCATCCACGCCCCGCTGATCGAAAAGATCACGGCGTTCGGGTCTTTCAGGATGAATTTGGACACTGGCCGATTGTCGGACGCGGTGAACTGGAAGCTGTGGAACCCGTCGCGCCCCTGATAGAGCAGGTTGGTCAGGAATTGCACCGGGTGCCAGTCACGAACCCGCGGATCAGCGGTCAGCGCGCCGGGCATCACCGACCGGTCATGCGCAAACTCAACGCGACCCTGCCGGAACAAGCGGCCATGGGCATAATCAACGCCGCGCGCGTGCAGCCACTGCTCCATCCCGCCGAACACGAAATCATAACCATTGAGCACGAGATAGCGGTTTGGCGTCGCGTGCTGATCCTCAAACCCACGGCAGGGGAAGCGGCTTTGCGACAGCAGGCCCGCGCGACCACGGCAGCGCCGCTCCCGCCCGGTTTCGACCATCGCGGCCACTTCCGGGATCGCATCCTGACGCCGCGCAGCCGCCAATGGCTCCGCCCCGAACAGATAGCGGTTATAGAGTGCATTCGCCCCATGCCAGATTTTGCGAGCGAAAAACTTGTTCGTCTTCGCAAGGATCTGCGAATGATCGTCATAGAAGGTGAACGGCTTACCCTGCGGATCAAATTCCGTCAGCGTCAGCGATACATCTTGCCAATCGAGCGAGTGACGGCGCACCATCGTTTGGACATAGGCTTCGTCAACGATCCAGGCCCGCTTGAAAAACCGCTCCCATTCCGCGCGACGCGGGTCATTGATGATCCGGCGCAGCGTGCGGCGGGTCAGTGTCCACCATTGCGACCCCATGGCCAGCTCAAGCCCTTCAGGCACGCGCCGCTTGACACGCAGCTTGCGCTGAAGCTCCACCGACAGGTCAAAGGCGAGCCGCTGGCGGCGCCATTTGAACGGGTGGTAGAGCGTGAAGCGTTCTTCCTCCAGCCCCTCCTGCACCCAACGATCCTGACCAAGCCGCTTGCTTTCGACGAAATCGGTGTTCGGATGTTTGGCAAGGAAGGCCTGCAATTCCTCCACCGGGCGCATCGGCAGGCACGACCCACTGATAAGAGAAACGTGGCTGACTTCGGGAAACCGGTCGATCAGCACTTCGGCGGTATCAAGGGCCGCGGCATGGAGCGCGAACGTCCCCCATTCGCAGCGCTGCCGGGGGGCAAGCACCACATTCGGCAGATCACTGACCGCCGCCGCAAAAGTATCGAATTCATCCTGATCGGTGGCGCTATCGACATGAACGGCAACGCGGAAATCCCGCGCGGCAAAATGGTGCACGAGTTGTTCCACCCGGTACAGGTGGCTGTGCGCCAATATGCAGATGCCAACTGTCATCCCGCTCTCACCCTCAGATCCACCCACCCGTGGACATTAGCCCTAGCCCTTCAAGCTGACGCCACCCCACATAGCGTTCAGACTGGTCGGTCCATAATACTGTTCCGCGATCCATTCCATCGCGATAAGCCCGATACTCCCTGGACGCTGCGTAATGTTGCCGCCGCTCCAGCTCCTCCAAAGCCTTCCCCCTGAGTAAATGGGAAAATTTGGCATGAAGAAGGCAGCCGGACGCTTTTTCACCCCCCCATTCGTCATAAACACGGTTTAATCCCCGTGGTAATAAACTGTGGGTTGAGCTGTAATAGACGTACCCACGTTTCCAGCGAACAAGCGGCGTTTTATTCAACGCCGGCGCCTGGTTGGGCCGGTCGGCAAAAAACGCGCGCATTCGTGGCCCCCCTTGTATCCACAAATTCCCGAAAAGTGCGTTTTTCCGGATCATATAGTTACCAGAATCAAACCAGCACAACGTGTCAAAGGGATTTGTTCCCGGCACATATTCCGTTTCCTCGATGGGTTTTTCGGAATACATATCCAGCAAAAGCGCACCAAAAGACTTGATCGACGAATTGTCGAGCCAGTCCGTCAGCGCGCGCAGGGGGCGCACATCGCTGTGCGGGTAGACGAAAAATTCGTCCGCATCGACGGTCAGCACCCAATGATCCTGCGCATAGCGGGCAAGGATATGGTTGACCCAATCCATCCCGAACCGCGATTTTTTGTAGCTCGCTGTGCTGCGCCAAACCGAGCTATCGGGCTGATCGGCGAGGAATTCCGCCGTGCCATCGGTCGAGCCATTGTCGATGAACAGGAAGTGTCCAATCCCGATTTTCCGATAATAATCAAAGAAATAAGGAAGGATCGGCCGCTCATTGCGAAGCGTACACACCAAGAGGATATCAGACCGTTCAATCTGCCCCGTGCGGTCAGACACCAGCGTCAACTCACGCGATTTCAGCAGCGCGCGCAGTTGTAGCCTGCGCCTGCGCAAGCGGAGGAAAAGACGCCTGATAATAGATCGCATCGATTACGCACCCTGCCGTGTCATGGCAACGGGATTATTCCAGTAACCTTTCCAACACGTTAAAGTGCGTTTGCCATGTCGGCAGCGGCATTTCCAGCTTTGATGCCTCATATGCAGGTTTTGTCGCGGAATGCTCACGAAAACGTGAGCGGAGCGCATCGGCCCATTCGGCAGGATTTTGCGCGGAAACGTAGTGGGGGGCCTCTCCGAACAGGTCTTTCAGGCAGGGCAGGTCATGCGCGATCACCGGCAGGCCAATGCCCAGCGCCTCCCCCACTGGCAGGCCCGCCCCTTCTGCCAGTGACGGAAACAGCAGCGCATCGGCCCGCGCCAAGAGCGCATGGACCTCCGCATCTGGCAGCGCGCCGTGATAGGTCACCCCCGGCGTCGCCCGACAGCGGGACACGAGCGGCGCGCTGCCCCATCCCGCGTGACCCACCACATCGAGCACCGCTCCCTCCGCCGCCAGATCGGGCCAGATATCCAGCAGGAGGGACAGGTTCTTGCGCGGCTCCACGGTGCCAAGCATCAGGAACCGTCCCCGCTCCGGCACACGGGTTATCGGTGGCACGTCAATGCCGGGGGGGATGACATGCCCGTCTAGCACATCACCCCACGCCGACATGATCGCCTCAACTTCCCCCCGTGCGGGCTGGGAGACGTAAAGCATTCGGTCCGCATGGGCCGCCACCGCCCGCAACCGCGCGGCAAAGCGGGCAGCGGCCCCGGCATCACACCAATGCGGGTAAAGGATCGGAATGACGTCATGGATCATGACCGTGATTTGAGCCACGCCGCGCGCCCGCATCCGGCTCAGATCATCCGCCAGCGGGCTGGTATGGCCCACATTGATGTAGTGCCAGGCCGTCCCGGCGGGCAAAGTCAGCCCGTCGCTGCCCGCGCCATACCACACTGCGTGACGGCGAAGTGCGGCTTCGATTTGCCGCCGCGAACGGTCCCGCCATGGGGTGAGGTGCGCCTTTAGGTCAAGCTGGGGCGTCTCTGCCCTTAGCCGCGACAAGCCGTCCGCGTCCAACACAGCCCAAAGCCGCGCGGATTGGTAAAGGTAATGCGCCTCCAGCGCCGCGCTATACGCGGCCTCCACCCGGTCGATCCCCGTCGCCGCCCCGCGCGCCTGCCGTTGCAGGCTGCGCGTGATGTCGAGCAGGATCGGACGCCGCATCGCTTACTGCTCGGGCATGTCCAATGTGCTGGCAATGTCGCGGATAAATTCTGCCAATTCGTCCCGCAATTCCGGGCGCGACAGGCCAAACCGGACCGTGGCCTGCAAATACCCCGCTTTGGAGCCGCAATCATACCGCTCTCCCGAAAAGCGCAGGCCATAAACGCCACGATCACCGCCAACTTCGCGGGCGATAGCGTCGGTCAACTGGATCTCATCCCCCGCGCCGCGCTCTTTCTTATTGAGTTGCTGGAGCACTTCGGGCGTCAGGATATAGCGCCCGATCACAGCGAGGTTGGACGGGGCCTCCTCCATCGGGGGCTTTTCGACCATGCCATTGACCCGCAGGACCGATCCTTCGGTGCTGTCCACATCCAGCACACCATAAGAGGAGATGTTTTCACGCGGCACTTCCATCGCGGCGACGATGTTGCCGCCGGTTTCCTCATGGGCATCGACCATCTGCTTTAGACAGCCCGGCTCCCCCATGATCACGTCATCGGGCAGAACCACGGCAAAGGGTTCATCCCCGATCAGACGGCGCGCGCACCAGACCGCATGACCAAGGCCAAGCGCCTCCCGCTGGCGGATATAGGCGATAGCACCACTGTCCATATCCGTACGCTTCAATTCGCGCAGCAGGTCATCCTTCCCCTTCTTGCGGAGCGTCTTTTCCAATTCGGGCGCACCGTCGAAATAATCCTCAAGCGCGGATTTCCCTTTTGCCGTGACAAAAATGAATTCCTTGATCCCGGCTTCCCGTGCCTCATCAATCGCGTATTGGATCAACGGACGGTCCACGAGGGTCATGATCTCTTTCGGGATGGATTTCGTGGCAGGCAGGAACCGGGTGCCGAGGCCCGCGACAGGAAAGACGGCCTTGGATACTTTACGCTTCATACGGCTCACTCATGTTTGCGCCATGGGACTGGCGGCTTGGATTATTGGTCTTGTTCTATTGGTCCATGGGCAGCAGGCCATGTCCGCCCGTCCCACACAACAGATGTCATGTCAAAAACGCGCTCAAGCCGCGCTTCGTTCCTAGGAAACCGCCAAATGTGGCGATTTTTGGCAAGATCGTAGCCCAACACATGGGTAAATTGCCGTGACGCTGCGACACGACGCATGTCGCGGCTTGCGGCATGGCGCAGGCGGAGGGGGGGCAGGCCACCCTCACCACCAAGGTTGAGCGTGCCGCCAAGGTGCCGCCAGATGCCATCATCGGTTAGCGTGACCCGCAGCGGACGGGGGCTGTAGCGGTATTCCATCAGCGTCACTTCCGCACCGAGGCTGCGCAAATGCCGCGCATCGTCCCAAGCGCGGCGGCGGGTCAGCAGCGTTGGCACGATCACGACCCGCAAGTCCGAGGGGGGCGGCGTATCCGCTTGGGCGTTCTGCGGGGCGGGGGCTGGTGCGATCCGAGGGATCATCGGGGCTAAGATGGCGGCACTCAGGCCCGCGCGCAACCCATCCATTAAATGACCGATCCGCCCCCCATCAATCAGCCCCAGCCGGTGAAACCGCATCAGGCGGCGCAATTCACGCTCTTGATAGCGGATGGACGCGCTTGGCCATTCAGCTTCCGGCGCATGAGAGAACAGGAAGCAGGCGATGGAGCGGCCCTTCACGCGCAGATCCTCCGGCACCCGTCGCGCGGTGCGGTGGCCGGATTTGGCAAATCCGTGATGCACCAGCGCGCCCGGCACCCAGCCAATCGAATGGCCCGCCTTGTGGAGCCGCATCGCCACATCCGTTTCCTCAAGGAAATAGGCAAACCGTTCGTCAAAGCCACCAATCTGGGCAAGGGCTGCGCGACGCAGGATCATATTGGTGCCGTTGACCTTGGTCGCGACGGCATCCGACGCTGTCTCCGGCACATCCTCTCCGAACCGGTTAAAGGCATGTCGGTCCCATTGCAACCGGACGCCCGTTGGCCCGATCACTGGCCCACCGGCAAGGGCCGCCTGCCCGATGCCCGACACCAGCGCACCGAGCCAATCCGGCTCTGGCACCGCGTCATCGTCGATGAAAGCCAACAGATCACCGCCCGCTGCCTGCACCCCAGCGTTGCGCGCAGCGGAAAGGTTCGCTTCTCCGATCTCGATCCACCTCACCTGAGTGGCGAAGCGCGCGGGCGGCGGCGTGTCGGATACCAGCACCGTCTCGAACGGGCGAAACCGCTGCAAGGACAGCCCGGTCAGTGTCAGCGTCGGGTCACGCTGCCAGTTCGGGACGATGACCGTGACCCGATCCATCCGGTCAGTCGAGCCCTTGTGCCTTGAGCATCGCTTCGATCCGGGGGACATCGACGGGGTTGTTCAGTTCCCAAAACGCGCGGCCTTTTGCCTCCACGGGCACGGCGCGCACGTGCACGCCGTTCTCCATGAAACGGAGCTGTTCCAGCCCTTCCCATTTCTCCAGATTGCCCTCGCCCCAGCCAGTATAGGCCGTCAGCGCATCGGGGCGGTAGGCATAGACGCCGACATGGTGCCAGACCGGGGTTTCCTCCCCTTCGGCAAATTTGCGGCCCGTATAGGGGATGACCTCTTTCGAGAAATAAAGGCTATAGCCCGCCGTATCGAACACCGCCGTCGTACCGCCGACACGGCCCGCTGCGCGATCTTCCAAGAACCCATTGAGGGCGGCGTGATCACAGCGCAAAACCGGGGTGGCGACGGGACAATCGGGATCGGCTTTCATCGCGTCGATCAGCGCCTCGACGAACCATGGCGGGGTCAGGGGCGCGTCGCCCTGAAGGTTGACGATGATGTCGTAACCTTTGAGCGTTTCGATGGTTTCAGCGCACCGTTCTGTCCCGTTGCGGCAGGTGTCGGATGTCATCGCGACCTCTCCACCGAAATCCTTGACGTGATCCGCGATGCGCCGGTCATCGGTGGCGACGACAACCCGGTCCACCCCGGCCACGGCATTCGCCGCATCCCAGGATCGGCGGATCAGGCTGCGCGCGACGCCATTCGCGCCGGTCAATTCAACCAGCGGTTTGCCCGGATACCGGGTGGAGGCATAGCGGGCGGGAATAACGATCAGGACGGACATGGCTCACCCTTTCTGAAGCGCGACACCAGGGGCGGTCGCGATGAAGAACACGTTTTCATATCCCGGCTTACCATAGACATAGTCGGTATGGTCATCGAACCGGATCATCCGCCCGCCCGCGCCGCGCAAAACGGCGTCGCCCGCAGCGGTGTCCCATTCCATCGTGCGGCCAAGGCGCGGGTAGAAATCCGCCTCCCCCGCCGCGACCAGACAGAATTTAAGCGATGACCCGGCAGAGCGCATATCGGCCACGCGGTAGCGCGCGATATAATCATCCGTCGCCTGATCCCGGTGCGATTTGGAGGCAACGACGATCAGCGCGTCGTTATCCGGCACGGATACGGTGAGCGCGCGCGGGGCGCCGCCAATCTCCTCGACCGACTGACCATCGGGCTGGGTGTAGAACAGACGCTCCTTTGCCGGAGCATAGACCACACCGCGCGTCGGCACGCCCTGCTCGACCAGCGCGATGTTCACCGTGAATTCGCCACGCCGCTTGATGAATTCCTTGGTCCCGTCCAGCGGATCGACAAGGATGAAGGTGTCAGCATCGATCTGATGGCTGGCAGCCTGTTCTTCGGTCACCACCGGAATACCCGGCAGCGCGCTGGCCAGCCCTGCGCAGATCACCCGGTCCGCTGCCAGATCGGCGCGGGTCACCGGGCTGTCATCCGCCTTTGCCTCCGCCCCGAAATCATCGCTGGCATAAACGGCCATGATCTCCGCCCCGGCCTTGAGCGCGAGGTCACGAAAGGTTGCGGTGATATGGGCGTAGTCCATGGCATAACTTTCCGGTATTAACCGTGTGTTGAGGGTGATCGCGTTATGCGCGGTTCTGCCCGATCATGGCAAGGCAAAGGACGCACTCCGATGGAACGGATGCAGCGATACCAGCGGAACAGGACGCATTGGGAAGCAGCACTCAGCTTTCTCGATCTGCTCTATGTGAGCATCGTCCGCGAATTCCGCACCGAAAACGGTGGCGCGATCATGTCGTTCTTTTCCGCGATCGCGCAGCCCTTGCTGATTTTCCTGCTGTTCTACTTGATCTATGAGGTCGTCGGGCGGGCGGTGATCGTGCGAGGGGATTTCCTTCTGTTCATGATGACCGGCATCATGATGTATCTGATGCATATCAAGGCGGTGACCAAGCTGCGCAATACGTCCCATTCGATGAAGGGGATGATCTTTTATGCGAAAGCCTCGACGATCCTGAGCATCATGTCGGGGGCGCTGTACCAGCTTTACCTCAATATCCTTGCGATCATCGTGATCATGGGGACGTCCTACCTGATCCGGGGGCATCTGGAGGTGTATAATCCGTCGGGCCTGCTGCTGCCGTTCTTCATCGCGTGGGCCAGCGGGCTGGCGGCGGGAATGATGTTCATGGCGCTGACGCCTGTGGTGCCATGGCTGATGCCGCGCCTGTGGCAATTCTACCGACGACTTCAGATGTTTTCGAGCGGGAAGATGCTGTTGGGAAACATGGTGCCCGCCGGGATGCTGCCCTTTTTCCAGTGGAACCCGCTGTTTCACTGTATTGATCAGGCGCGGGGGGAGGCGTTCATCAACTATCTGCCGCGCAATTCCAACATGACCTATCCGATCTATTTCACCATCGCGCTGTTCGTGCTGGGATTGCTGATCGAATTTGCGGTAAGGGCCAATCAGGATCGCGGGATCGAGTAGCGGATCACCAGATCACGTCGCCCTGCGCTTTGAAATGCGCCACCAGAAATTCGATGAACGCGCGCAATTTCGGCTGCGGGAACCGGCCCGGCGGGTACACGGCGAAAATGCCAAGCTTCTGATCCATGCACTGATCCATCAGGGACACAACGCGCCCGGCCTTGATCGAGTCGCGGATGATGAAACTCGGCACAAGGGAGATGCCCAGCCCCGCCTCCGCCGCGCGCAGCAGCGCCTCACCATTATTGGCCGTGAGCCGCCCGCCGACGCGGACCTGCCGCTCATTCCCATTGGCCCCTTTGAGCCGCCAGAAATTCCCGGTGGCGAGGTTGGAATAATGCAACAGCGTATGCCCTTGCAGGTCATCCACACAGGTCGGCGTGCCATGTTCTTCAAGATAGGCGGGGGATGCCACGATCTTTCCCACCCCTTCCGCGATCTTGCGCGCGCGCAGCGTGCTGTCGGGCAATTCGCCAATGCGGATCGCGATATCGAACCCTTCGGACACCAATTCCACGAACCGGTCATCCATGACCATATGCACGGACACTTCGGGGTATTGTTTGAGGAACTCGCCCACGGCCCCGGCCAAATGGGTGGTGCCAAAACTCACCGGGACGGACACGCGCAATTCCCCGCGCGGCTCTGACTGCATGGCGCTGACCATCGCGTCGGCCTCCGTCGCGTCAGCGATCACGCGCGCGGCCTTATCGTAATAGGCAAGGCCGATCTCTGTCGGGCTGACACGGCGGGTTGTCCGATTGAGGAGCCGCGCGCCCAGCCGGGCCTCCATGGAGGAGACATGCTTGGACACTGCCGATTTGGACACGCCGAGCTTACGCGCTGCATCGGTGAAGCCGCCATGGTCCACCACCGCGATAAACGCTTCCATCTCTGCCAGCCGGTCCATCTGCCACTCCGTTTCCTGATTGGTCGTTAATGGCAGATAGTGTCGCGGATTGTTAACTCAATAGAGTGGCGGAAACCTTTTGTTCAGCTACAGCGCGCCAATTGCCCGCGGAATTTCGCGGCCATGGTCTGAACCTCTTGCGCGGCACTCAAAAGGCGGGGTTTGGCGGCATAGCTGCCCCGTTTATAGCCCGTGTGCCCTTCGTGATAGGCGAGGTATTGGCGGTAAGGGTCATAGAAAGACAGGCCATTCGCCTGCCGCGTACGGTCCATGTACCAGCCGACGAAATCGGAGGCATCCGCGAAATTGTCCCGCCGCGCGCTTTTGCGCCCCGTCGAGTCGCGATACCAATCCCATGTTCCATTCACGGCCTGCGCAAAGCCGTAGGCAGAGGATGTTCCGGGGCTTGCATTGGCGCGG
Organism: Rubricella aquisinus; assembly: GCF_014199445.1. GTDB lineage: Bacteria > Pseudomonadota > Alphaproteobacteria > Rhodobacterales > Rhodobacteraceae > Rubricella > Rubricella aquisinus. The sequence continues at coordinate 427,974 of NZ_JACIJS010000001.1, forward strand.
AAATGGCTCTCGCGCCACATGATCGCCATCTTGACCTCAATCGGCGTGCCCCACCGCCGGGCTGATGCCTCTGCTGCGGTGCGCCAATGGGGATATTGCGCGAAAATCTCGCACACATCATTGACGTTCCGCGGCTGCGGTTCGCCAGTGGGGCCGTTATACGAAATCTCCGTTGGGCGGGGCGATCCACACGCCACCAGCACCAGCGCGAAAACGCCCATCAACAGCCCTCGGAAAGCCCAAGGATAGGTCATGTAAACACCTGTATGTCCTGCTCGAACGGGCGTGTTTTCACGCCTCACATATTCAGACTACAAACGACAGGATAGCCGGAATCGCGAAAATCGCAAGAAGTGTTGACACAACGACCATGCCAGCCACGTCCTCCGACTTGGCCTCATATTTCGCGGCCAACATATAGGAGGTCACGGCCACCGGCATCGCAACCTGTAGAACAAGCACCCCGGTCGCCATAGGCGACAGCCCGAAATAGATCGCGGCATAAGCGGGAACAGCGATACAGACCCCGTATTTGACGACGGACAAAACGACCGCGCGGCCCATGCTGCCGGGCTTCAAGCGCGCGATGGCCACCCCCAGCGTGATCAGCATCAGCGGAATGCCCATCTGCCCGATCAGGTCCAGCGTATTGCCGACCCAAATCGGCACGCTCCATCCCATATAGAGGAAAAGCCCGCCCGCCCACGTGGCGTGCACCATCGGTTCCTTGAGCATGGTCAGGGGCGATCCGGCCCCCGCCACCATCCAGATCCCGATGGTGAAGGACAAGATCGCCATGATCGCGAACACCACCACTGCCAGCGCCAGCCCGTCCTGCCCATAGGCAAACAACGCCACAGGCAGGCCGATATTCCCGGTATTGCCGAATATCAGCGGCGCGAGATAGGTCCGCAGGTCCAGCCGTGTGACCGCAACGATCACCGCCATGACCACCGCCACACCCGCATAGGCCGCAAGGGAGGCATAGACGAGCGCCTGTAGCGCGCTTGGCTCAATCTCCGCCCGCATAAGGGACATGAAGATCAGGCACGGGATGCTCATCGTCATCGCGATCCGGGTGACGAACTGAAGGTTGAAATCCCACCCGATCTTGACCCAACCATAGCCGATGGAGGCAAGGATAAACACGGGTGCCGTGATCTGGAGAACTTGCAGCAACGTGTCCATCTTGAGCCTTTCACATTTCAATGACAGGTTTTTGCCCCCGGTGGACAGGAAGTCAACGCATCACTAGATAGGCTCTATGACCAAGGGACTCAGACCATGACCGTGATCGCGACGCCAAAATATGCCATCGGCCAAGTGGTGCGCCACCGCATCCACCCGTTCCGCGGTGTGGTGTTCGATATTGATCCGGTGTTCGACAACACGGATGAGTGGTGGAATTCCATCCCCGAAGAGCACCGGCCATCAAAAGATCAGCCGTTCTACCACCTGTTTGCGGAGAACGAGACGAGCTATTACGTCGCCTATGTGTCTGAGCAGAACCTGCTTTTGGACACATCCGGCGACCCGATCGACCACCCCGAAGTGGGGGAGATGTTCGGCGAGTTGCGCGACCAGAAATATGTGCCCGCGGGGCAGTTTCACTAAGCCTCAGCCGAAACCCGTCGTCCGTTTCACAATGGCCGCAGCGATCTGATCGCGCACGGCCTCCAGCGGTTTGGGATCGTAATGGCCAAGTGCTATTTTATCGACGGTCCCTTGGGCCACATCCGCCATGGTCCCTTTAAACTCCCGATCTCTGGATATCAGGGACAAAAGCGCATTCGGTTTTGAATTGCTCACCGGGCGGTCGGCATTTTCCGGGAACGCCGCCCGCAGCGCTTCCAGATCAAGGGCGAGGTCCACGTCTACCGCGCCCTCCGCGATCCAGTTCAGCGCATAATTGGCAAGGCCCAAATCCTCCCCCATACCACCGACAACGCCGTGATCGCCCGCAAACCATTGCTGCTTGTACCGCCGGGCGGTCAGATCGGATTCAAGCAATTCGGGATTGACCCAGAGCGTCGGCTCATAAAGCCGCCTGCGCTCATCCACGGATACGGCATGACGACCACTCTGGACGGAGCGGGACAGTTTGTGATCATGAAACGCGTATTTCGCGTTGAACAACTTTGCGAACATGCCAAGAAAACCCGGCACGCCCAGCGCACCCACCGTATCCCAAACGCCAAGGTAAGTGACGGTGAGGGGGATGCCTGCGGGCTTTCCGTTTTTCGCTCTCCATTCCCGCTCCTCATCCCCGGTTGTGACAGCGGGCGCGAAGTCAAACCGGAACGCGGCGCTGCGATCATCGGCGGGGTGCGTCTTGGGATCGCGGCTGCGATACCAGGCCATCGCCTCTGGCACGCGGTGTTTTTGGTCGAGATGGGGAATGCCGCAGGCCCGGATCAGGCCGGCAAGCGAGCGCGCAGTATAGGCCCCGCGTGAGAACCCGAACAGGAACAGCCGGTCGCCGGGGTCATATACATCAATGATCTTTTCATAGGCTTCCACGATATTGCGCGACAGCCCCCAGCCGAACGCCCCACCGCCGACGACATCGGTCGCGCGTTCGATGAAGGTCTCCCCACGGCCCAACCCGACCCCAAGCTGGTAAATCGACACCTGCTTGTCCGGGTCGTCGTTCTTTCGCACAATATTATAGAGCCGCGTGACATGCGTTTGCCGCGACGTCTTTGGTGAATTCCAAGTACCGTCACAAAAGACAACGATGTTTTTCATACGCGTACACTCCCCAAACCATCAGGGAGTGTACGGGTCGTTTGAAATATTTATCAATAGCCCAGCGCGCAGCCATCCTTGCGCGGGTCGGACGCACCGACGAGCACGCCGTTCTCTCCGATCCAGATGGATTGTGCGCCGCCAATGGCCGTTTGGGGCGTTTTGCAGCGGTGGCCCATCGCCGTCAGCTTATCCCAGACGGACCGGTCATAGCCGTTCTCGATGTCCATCGCGCCCATCGCACCAAAACAGCGCGGGCCATCAATGGCCGCCTGAGAGGTCATGCCGAAATCCCTTAGATTGCTAAGGAACCGCACATGCCCATTCGGCTGATACGCCCCGCCCATCACGCCAAACGGCATGGTCACGCGGCCATCCTCCTTGAGCATCGCGGGAATGATCGTGTGCATCGGGCGTTTGCCCCCCGCCGCCTCATTCGGATGACCCGCATCAAGGGTAAAGCCCGCGCCGCGGTTCTGGAAATTGATCCCGAACTTGTCCGATGCAAGGCCAGAGCCGAAGCTGTGGAAAATCGAATAGATCAGGCTGACGGCCATCCGGTTCTTATCTACCACGGTGATATAGATGGTGTCCTTGTGCACCGCTTCGCTGATCTCGGTGGCGCTGGTCATCGCGCGCTCCGGGTCAATCAGCTTGGCCAGCGCCTTGGCCGTGTCGTCGCTCAGCATATGGGCGAGCTTCACATCCGCCTTGTCCGGGTCCGCGATGAACCGGTTGCGCGCGTCATAGGCGAGCTTTGCCGCTTCTGCCTCCAGATGCGCCCGTTTGGCACCCCATGGGTCAAGCGACGCAACGTCGAACTGCTCAAGGATATTGGCCATCAGAATGGCCGTGGCCCCCTGCCCGTTGGGCGGCAATTCGACCAGCTCCGCGCCCTGATAGGTGCCGCTGATCGGATCGACATAATCGCAGGCGACGGCGGCGAAATCGTCCATCGTGTGCACACCGCCCATGGCCTGAAGCGAGGCGACCATATCCTCGGCCACTTCGCCCTCATAAAAGCCCTTGCGCCCCTCCGCCGCGATTCGGCGCAGCACCTCGGCCTGCCCTTCTGCGCGGAACATCTGCCCGGGGCGCGGGGCGGCTCCGTTCACCATGAACAAGTCGCGGGCGCGGCCTGACAGATTGCCCTGCGATGCGGCCCAATCGCTGCTGACACGCGGGGCGACCGGCGCGCCCTCCTCGAAATAACGGATCGACGGGGCCAGCACGCGGGCAAGGCCCATGGTCCCGTAATCGTTCATCATCCGGTCAAACGCATCAATCGCACCGGGCAGCGTGACCGAATGCGGGCTGCCGTAAAGCGGCATGTCCTTGTGCCCCTCCGCGCGCAGCGCTTCGGCTGACAGGGCGGCAGGTGCGCGCCCTGAGCCGTTGAGGCCCACGATATCCTCTGATCCAGCTGGTTTGATGAGCGCGAAACAATCTCCGCCGATCCCGGTCATCTGCGGCTCCAGCAGTCCCAGCAGCACCGCGCCCGCGATGGCAGCATCGACGGCGTTGCCGCCCTCCTCCAGCATCTGCACGGCGACTTTCGCGGCCAGCGGATGGGAGGTCGCGCACATCCCGTTGGTGGCATAAACGGCCGAGCGGCCCGGCAAGTGAAAATCACGCATCCTATTCTCCCCATCACGCAATCTGACGGGACGGTAGGGCGCAAGCCCGCGCGCGGCAATGGCTCACATGCTCATTTCTGGGTGGGGGGGGTAGCGCACAGGGTAAACCCGAAATCAGTTTGGGGGCTTGAAAAAGGATCGTCCCCTGCGCGCCATAGTTAATCTGGCCACAGATTCGGGCGGAGAATGGACATCAAATTGGAATCTGTGGGGCAGTTTGAGGCAGGCTTGCCACATTGTGCGTTTGCTCTTGTCAATCACGGGGGAGCGCTTACTCTTTCCAACGATGGATGCATTCGTTCCCACACCCGGCATTGGCCAATCTTCCGCCCCAAACGCGGTCGCGTTCCATCGGAGCGAGCTGGCGGTCATCCTGTCACTCTATGGCCGAATGGTGGCAGCGGGGGAGTGGCGGGATTACGGGATCAGCCACCTCAAGGATGTTGCGGTCTTTTCCGTCTTTCGCCGCACGGCGGAATATCCGCTCTACCGGATCGAGAAACGCCCGAAACTCGCACGCGCGCAAGGAATGTATGTCGTGATCGGGATGGACGGGCATATCCTCAAGCGTGGCCATGACCTGAAAACCGTGCTGCGGGTTTTGGAGCGCAAACTGATCCGCGCTGTTGCGACGGACTGATCCACGCAAGTGTGAACACCTGTCATTTGCCCCGTGAGCGGTCATGGGCTCATCTTCCAGAAAGGGAAGTGAGGTGCATATGCGCAATCTAATAGCCGTTTTGGTGGGGGTGGCCGTGGCCGTTGGTTTCGGATTTTCCGGGGCGACGGCCACGCTGGGGGCACATCCATTCTGGGCGATGGATATCGGCTGGATTGGTGGGATCGCGGGGGCGGTGGCGCTGATCGGCGCGTTCCTTAGCGGGGTGCCGCGCCGGTGGTTGCGGCTTGTCGCGGTTTTGATGCTGCCGCTCGCGGGTGTCAGTGCGGCGTGGGGGAAGATGCGGTTCGCCGCGTCCTATGCCGAGGACGCGTTTGCCGGGCAGGTCTGGTATTTCGGCTGGATCGCGGTTGCGGCAGCCCTGTGCATGATCATAGGCGCGCTGTTAATGCCAAAACCCGTGTCCTAGCCGCGCGATTTCCGGGATTTGTTGCGGCGGATCTTGGCCTTTGCCAGCGCCCGTTTCGGGGCACCGCCTTTGCCACCACGCCCCTTGCCCTGACGCGGGCGGGCGAGTGCCGTGCCGTCGAGTGACAGCAGTTCCAACAACAAACCGCCCGTCACCGGCACCGCATCCGCCAGCCGGACGGTCACAGGCTGGCCAAGGCCGATCACAGTGCCCGACCGCTCCCCCGTGAGGGTTTGCGCGTCGGGGTCGTGGCGAAAATACTCCGTGCCAAGCTTGGAGATCGGGATCAGGCCATCGGCCCCCGTCTCGTCCAGCTTCACAAACAGGCCAAAGCGCGCGATGCCCGACACACGGCCCGCGAATTCCTGACCAACCCGTTCTGCGAGGAACGCCGCGAGATACCGATCCGTCGTGTCCCGCTCCGCCAGCATCGAGCGGCGCTCGGTTTGGCTGATATGCTCCGCCGTTTGATCGAGGATCAGCGTTTCCTCATGGCTCAGCCCATCCTTGCCCCAGCCATGCGCCGTGATCAGCGCCCGATGCACAATGAGGTCAGCGTAGCGCCGGATGGGAGAGGTGAAATGCGCGTACCGCCGCAGGTTCAGCCCGAAATGGCTGAAATTCTCCGGCGCGTAATAGGCCTGCGTCATGGATCGCAGCACTGACAGATTGACGAGTTCCGCGTTCTGCGTCCCCGCCGCCCCATCCAGCAGCGCATTGAGGTGGCGCGTGTGCAGCACCTGCCCCTTGGCCAGTGTCAGCCCGCAGGCGGCCACGATTTCGCGCAGCGCATCGAGCTTTTCGACCGTTGGCTCCTCATGCACACGGTAAAGGAGCGCGGATTTCTTTGCTTCCAGCGTTTCTGCCGCGCAGACATTCGCCTGGATCATGAATTCTTCGATCAGCTTATGCGCGTCGAACCGGTCGCGGAACGCGACGGAAGTGACCTCCCCCGCGTCTGACAGCACGATCTTGCGCTCCGGCAGATCAAGGTTGAGGGGCGCGCGGGTCGCGCGGGCCTGCAACACGGCGCGATACGCGGCCCAAAGCGGCCTGAGCACCGGGTCCAACAGATCGGCGGTCGCCTCATCGGGTTGGCCATCTATCGCGGCCTGCGCCTGTTCATAGGACAGGCTCGCCGGGCTGCGCATCAGGCCACGGTGAAAGGAATGGCCAAGTTTGCGCCCATCAGGGCCAAACCGCATCCGCACCGCGATTGTCGGTCGGTCCACGCCCTCATGCAGAGAACACAGATCACCTGACAACTGCTCTGGCAGCATCGGCACCACACGGTCCGGGAAATAGGTGGAGTTGCCTCGCCGCCGGGCTTCCTGATCCAAGGCACTGCCGGGGGTGACGTAATGGGCAACATCCGCAATCACGACCCAGACCACATGCCCGCCGTCGTTCTCCGGGTCCGGCATGGCGCAGACCGCATCGTCATGGTCGCGCGCGTCGGATGGGTCAATCGTGATCAGCGGCAGATCGCGCAGATCCTCGCGTTTGCCCAGCGGCACGGGGCGGGCGCGCAGCGCCTCCTTCACCGTCGACTCGGGAAAGGCGTCGGGGATGCCATGCTCATGAATTGCAATGAGAGAGACGGATTTGGGCGCGCCGGGATCGCCCAGCCGCTCAATGATCCGCGCACGCGGCAGGCCAAGCCGGTTTTTCGGACCGACGCGCTCCCCCTCGACCAATTCGCCATCACGCGCGCCGTTCCGGTCGCCCGGTGCGATCAGGTATTCGGTATCGGACTTTTTATCGACGGGCACGATCCGCCCAGCCTCCACCCCGTGACGGTAAATGCCGACGACCTTCGTCGGGCCGCTGCCGATCTTGCGGATGACGCGGCCAGTCCAGCCATCGTCCGCTTTGTGGATTTTCGTCAGGACACGGTCGCCCGCGCCAGGTGCCGGATCGCCGCGCTTTAGGGTGATGTGGATGCGGGGCGGGGGCGTCGTGTGCTCCCACTGCTCCGGGCTCGCCCAAAGATCGCCATCGGCATCAGGCGGCAGCACGCGCAACACGGCGACCGGCGGCAGATCGCCCGCGGGCAACAATTTGCGCCGTGGGCCGCGGGCGATCACGCCATCGGCCTCCAATTCGCGCAGCATTCGTTTGAGCGGAATGCGGTCGGACCCTTTGATGCCAAAGGCACGCGCGACCTCACGCTTCCCGGATTGGCCGGGATGGGCGCTGAGCCATTCAACGATCTGGTCTTTGCTGGGCAGGTTTGACATGGGCGGCGTGTATCACGCGTTAGGAGGCTTGGCAAAAGCGCTTTCCATCCATGGACCGGAATCAAGCCGAAGGCGCCGGTCCAGCGGCCGTCCGCCCCCAAGGGCGGCCGCTTTTAAACGTTGACCATCGCGCAAAACCATTCAGATTTTACACCATAAAGCGAGCAGCAGAAGCGGTGGACGGGCCCCCTCGGACGGCCGCTGGACCGGCTAAGGTTGCGTGTGCCTAAAGCCCGTTCACAGGCACTTTCAGCATCGGGCGCCCATCCTTGTCTTTTGGCACTTCGCCCGCGCGCATGTTCACCTGCAAGGCGGGGATGATGAGTTTCGGCATCGAAAGCTGGGCGTCCCGCTCCGTTCGGAATTTCACGAAATCCTCTTTCGTTTTGCCCGCACCCACATGGATGTTGCTCGCCTTTTGCTCTCCCACTGTGGTTTCCCACTGGATCGCGCGCCCGTTGGGGCCGTAATCGTGGCACATAAAGAGCCGCATCTCATCGGGCAGGCTCAGCACTTTCTGGATCGAATCGTACAGATCTTCGGCCGAACCGCCGGGAAAATCGCAGCGCGCGGAGCCGCCATCAGGCATGAACAGCGTGTCACCCACAAAGGCGGCGTTACCCATCACATGCACCATACAGGCCGGCGTATGGCCGGGCGTGTACATGGCAAAACAGGTCATCCCGCCGATCATATAGGTGTCACCGTCGATGAAGAGCGCGTCAAACTGGCTGCCATCGCGCTGAAACTCGGTCCCTTCGTTGAAGATTTTGCCGAATTCCTCCTGCACCACCATGATCTTTTCCCCGACGCCGATCATGCCGCCCAATTCCTGCTGGAGATAGGGCGCGGCGCTCAGGTGATCGGCATGCACATGGGTCTCAATGATCCATTCCAGCCGCAGGCCCTGTTCCCGGATGAAGGCGATCATGCGATCCGCGCCCTCATGGGTGATCCGCCCGGCGGCATAGTCGATATCCATCACCGAATCGATGATCGCGCAGGTTTTTGAGCCGGGATCGCGCACCACATAGCTGATCGTGTTGGTCGCCTCGTCGAAAAAGGCCGTGACCTCGGGCTTCACCGTCAAATCAACTGGATAGTGCATAGAAACCTCCCGTTATGTGCGTGCCCTCATGGCGAGCTTGGTCAGAAGGATACCAGCAACCAGTGCGGCAACGAATGCAAATATTTCTATCCGTCCCAAACCGATCACGGGCAGCACGCCACCCGGGCAGAACCCGGCGATCCCCCAGCCGATCCCGAACAGGGCGGCTCCGCCCACCAGCTTCGGGTCGATCTCCCGTGCGGAGGGCAGGTGGAAGATGCGCGCATACCGGGGCCGGTCGCGGCGCAGCACGATTTGATAGCCCAGCATCGTCACGGCAAGCGCGCCGCCCATGACAAAGGCGAGGCTCGGATCCCATGTCCCTGCAATATCAAAGAAATTCAGCACCTTGGCCGGGTTCGCCATGCCGGACAATACAATCCCGATCCCGAAAATCAGCCCCGCGATATAGGCGGTCACAAATCGCATCATCACAAGCCCACCACATGCCGGATCACATAAACCGTGGCAAAGGCGGTCACCATGAAAGTGATCGTCGCGATGATCGAGCGGGTCGAGAGCCGCGCGATGCCACACACCCCGTGCCCTGATGTGCACCCGCCGCCCAAGGTTACGCCGACACCCACGATCAACCCACCGACAATGAGCATTGGCAGGGATACCGGAACCTGCACTTCCGGCAGAGTGCAAGTGACGAGCATCATCACAAACGGGGCTGTCGCCATTCCGGCCAGCACCACGACGCGCCAAATCCATTCCCTGAAATTACTGGGCCAGACGACCCCTGCGAGAATTCCGGTCGCGCCCATAATCCGCCCGATGTTTGACATCAGAAATACGGCAGACAGACCAATCAATGCCCCACCAATTAACGACTGGTAGGGCGTGAAGGCTGTTTCAATCATATTTAGTCTTTCGCAGGTGTTTTCTTTTTTGCTCCAGACTTCTTTTTAGCGGCTGGCTTTTTCTTTGCAGCAGGTTTTTTTGCCGCAGCTTTGGGTGACTTGGCTGCTTTCTCCGCGATCCAGGTTAACGCTTGTTCAACAGTGACGTCTTCTGGCTGAATATCTTTGGGAATAGTTGCGTTGACCTTCTCCCATTTGACGTAAGGTCCATAGCGGCCCTTCATCACCGCAATCGCACCGCCATCCGGGTGATCGCCCAATTGTTTGAGCGGTTCTGCCACCGTGCGCCCGCGCCCCGGATTGGCGCGTTTATGCTCGATCAGGTCCACCGCGCGGTTCAGACCGATGGTGAACACTTCTTCCGAATCCTCCAGATTGGCATAGACCTTTTTCCCCTCTCCGTTCACATGCAGAACATAGGGGCCAAACCGGCCAATCGCGGCTTCAATCGGGCCGCCATCGGGATGCTCACCCACGGTGCGCGGCAGGGACAGGAGCATCAGCGCACGCTCCAGTTCCACCGCCTCGGGGGCCATGCCTTTGGGGATGCTGGCGCGTTTGGGTTTCGGATTTTCCTCCGTCGGTTCGCCCAATTGGATATAGGGGCCAAACCGGCCCGCGCGCAGGGTGACCGGCAGCCCGGTTTCGGGGCAATAACCCAACAGCTTTCCGTCGAATTCCTGCCCTTCCAACTCACCGGAAAGCGGGCGGGTATAGCGGCATTCGGGATAGTTCCCGCAACCGATAAACGCCCCACCGGACCGGGCCGTTTTCAGGCTCAACAGCCCCTCACCACATTTCGGGCATTGGCGGCGGGGGGTGCCGTCCTCCTTTTCGGGGAAAAGGTGCGGCTCAAGCACTTCGTTGATCTTGTCGAGCACTTCGGTGATGCGCAATTCCGCCGTTTCATCGAGTGCCGCGCGGAAATCGCGCCAGAACCGATCCAGCAGCTTTTTCCAGTCCTCCGCCCCGGCGGAGACGTTATCCAGCTCCTCCTCCAGCTTCGCTGTGAAATCGTAGGAGACATAACGCGTGAAGTAATTTTCAAGGAACGCGGTCACGAGCCGCCCCTTATCCTCCGGGAACAGGCGGTTCTTGTCCTTTCGGACATAGCCGCGATCCTGAATCGTCGTCACGATAGAGGCATAGGTCGAAGGGCGCCCGATGCCGAGTTCTTCCATCCGTTTGACGAGCGTTGCCTCGGTATAGCGGGGCGGGGGTTGGGTGAAATGCTGCTGGCCGAGCACTGCGCCAGAGGTATCGAGCATCGCGTTATCCGCGCGCCGCCCGCTGCCCGTATCGACGACCTCATCGTCGTTCAACAGCTTGGCAAAGGCCGCCTGCATCCCGTTTGCGTGTTTCTTGGCCGGTTCGCCCTCATGGATTTGTGGCAGGCGGTTGGCATCCTCGTCCTCCACATCGTCGCGCCCCTCCTCATAAATCTTGAGGAACCCGTCAAAGGCAACGACCTGCCCGTTGGCGCGCAAGGTAACTTCCCCATCTTTCGAGGAGATATCGACCGTGGTGCGTTCCAGCCGCGCACTTTCCATCTGGCTTGCGACCGCGCGTTTCCAGATCAGGTCATAGAGTTTGCGCTGGTCAGACTCGAGGTTCAGATCCTCCGCCGCCTTGGCCATGTCGGTCGGGCGCACACATTCATGGGCCTCTTGCGCGTTCTTCGCCTTGTTTTTGTAAAAGCGGGGTTTTTCGGGAACGTATTTCGCGCCGTAGCGATCCTTGATCGCGTCGCGGGCGGCATGAACGGCCTCGGGTGCCATGTCGATGCCGTCGGTCCGCATGTACGTGATGTGCCCCGCTTCATAGAGACGCTGCGCGACCTGCATGGTCTGCCGCGCGCCAAAGCCGAATTTGCGCGACGCTTCCTGCTGCAAGGTGGAGGTCATGAAGGGCGGGGAGGGGTTGCGGGTGCCCGGTTTGGCCTCAACCTTGTCGATGAACAGATCGCGCGATTGCACGGCGGACACAGCCCAGTCCGCCTGATCGGCGGTGGCAAGGTCGTATTTGTCGATCTTCTTCCCGGCAAGGCTCGTGAGCCGCGCCTCGAATGTCTGGCCGCGCGGGGTTTCGAGCACCGCTTTTACCGACCAGTATTCGCGCGGGCGAAACGCCTCGATCTCCATCTCCCGCTCGACGATCAGGCGCAGGGTGACAGATTGAACCCGGCCCGCGGATTTTGCACCGGGCAGTTTGCGCCACAACACCGGCGACAGGTTGAAGCCCACCAGATAATCCAGCGCGCGCCGCGCCAGATACGCCTCCACCAGTTCCATATCGACTTGGCGGGGGTTTTTCATCGCCTCGGTGACGGCAGTTTTGGTGATCGCGTTGAACACCACGCGGGAGACATTGGTGGTTTTCTTGATCGCGCGGCGTTTGGTCAGCGCCTCTTGCAGGTGCCAGCTAATAGCCTCCCCCTCCCGATCAGGGTCGGTGGCGAGGATCAGGGTATCGTCTTCTTTCAGCGCCTCGGTGATCGCGCGGACATGCTTGGCGCTGTCGCTGCCGACCTCCCATTTCATCTCGAAATCCTGATCGGGATCGACCGAGCCGTCCTTGGGCGGCAAGTCCCGGACATGGCCATAGGATGCAAGGACGGTATAATCCTTGCCGAGGTATTTGTTGATCGTTTTCGCCTTTGCCGGGCTCTCGACAACAACTACGGCCATGTAAATACTCCTGATGAAGACTGGCCCGGAACATGGGAGAGCGCAGGCGGCAAGTCAATGCCGCCTGCGCCCCACCCCCCACGTTGCCCCGATCAGAAGCCGCCCTGTGCCCGTTCTGCTGCCGCGATCAGATCATCCCCGATATCCCCCCGGAACTGATCCCAGACCGGCGCAAAGGCCGCGACCCATTCGGCACGCTGCTCTGGCGTTAACTCCCGAATGACACCCCCGTCGGCCATGATGCGGGAGCGGTTCATCTCCCCGATCTCAAAGGCAAAGCGGTTCCGCTCATGGGTGACTTCCAGAAGGATCTGCGCCAAATCCGCGTGCAAGCCCGGCTCAAGCCCATTCCACCAGTCAGCAGAGGTCACGACCAGATAATCGATGATGCCATGATTGGTTTCCGTGACCCCATCCTGCACGGTGTGAAATGACTGGGTATAGATGTTGGACCAAGTGTTTTCCTGCCCCTGCACCTCCCCATTCTTCAGCGCCTCATAGACGGCGGAGAAGGGCATCGCGACCCCCGCAGAGCCAAGCGCCTCCATCTGCGCATTCAGAACGGGGGAGGGCTGGATGCGGAATTTCATGCCCGCCGCATCGGTTGGGGAGATCAGCGGTCGCGTGGCGGAGATTTGCTTCATCCCGTTGTGCCAAAACTCCAGCCCGATCAGGCCCTGTGCCTCCATCGAGCGTTTGAGTGCTTCGCCCTCGGGCGAGTATTGAAACTCCTCCACCGCGAACACGTCCTCAAACATGAAGGGCAGGTCGAACACGCGGAATTTGCGGGTATAGGCCTCGAATTTCGACAGGGACGGCGCGGCCATCTCGACCTCACCCCGCAGCATGGCGGGCAGCACGTCGTCATCGTTGAACAGCGTGGAGCGGGCAAACACTTCCATACAGGCGCGGCCATTCAGCTCCCTGTTAATCCGTTGTTCCAGAAGGAGTGCTGCCTCTCCTTTCGGATGGCCCTGCGCGGCGGTGACATGGCTGAAGCGGATGCGCTCCTCACCCGGATCACAGGCTGCAATGGCAAGGGTCGGGGCCAAAATGGCCGCGATCAGCCCCAAAAACATGGACCGCATATCGTCTCTCCCTGACAGCGCCCCGGATGGATCCGGTGGCATTGCAAGGACTATGGCGCGGCGATGTGGGGCTGGCTCAACCTCTGTGACCGGTATTTCTGCCGGGGAGCCTCAAAAAGTGTCGGGGATGGGGAGCATTCTACCCATGAAGGTTGTGATGAATGCCCCCATCCCGACCCATGGTCAGGACGTGCCGCCCGACTGGACCGCCGCGCTGATCAGGTCAGAGCCGATTTCGTCGCGAAACTGGTCCCAAACCGGGGCGAGCGTGCGCACCCATTCCGCCCGCGCGTCCTCTGACAGGGTGCGAATCGGCACGCCCGCGTCCCGCAGATTGTTCTGCGCCAATTCATTGAGCTGGTAGGCAAAGCGGTTGCGCTCATGCGTGGTCAGTTGGATGGCAAAGGACAGGTCGGCCTGCACATCCGGCGCAAGGCTCTGCCACCATGCGTCCGACGTGATGACCATGGATGCGACAAGCCCATGGTTCGTCGCCGTCACCCCATCCTGCGCGGTGTAGAATTCCCTGAGCCAGATATTCGTCCAGGTATTCGCCTGGGCGTTGACCTTTCCCGATTGCAGGGAGGAGAGCACATCGCGAAAGGCCAACGTCTCGGCCTCGGCACCGAGAGTGTTAAAGACTGCCTGCTCGACAGGTGAGCCTTGTATTCTAAAGCGGAGCCCCTGAGCGTCTTGCGGCCGCACCAAGGGATGGATGGCAGACATTTGGCTCATGCCCGTCATCCAATACGCCAACCCGCGATAGCCCTTATCAAGCCCCGCTTCGAGCAGCGTCTCCACCTCTGGCAGGTAGGTGTAGTCGATCACATGCTCCAGATCGCGGAACAGGAACGGCAGGTCAAACACCCTGAACCGTGTCGATACACCCCCCAATTTCGAAAATGTCGGGACGGCCAGATGGACCTCCCCCGCCAGAAGCGCGTCAAACATCTTCTGATCGTCATTATACGCTTCGGCATTCGGGTGGACGATCATGCAGGCCCGTCCCTGCAAGATCCGGTTCACCTCATCAGCGAGTGCGGTTGCTGCCTCCCCTTTCGGGTGCCCCACAGCAGAAACCACATGGGTGAACCGGATCACCTCTTCCCCCTCATCACAGGTGGCCAGTGCCGGGCTTGCCCACGCAATCATCAGACATGCGGATAGTGTGCGGATCAGCGTCATAGCAATTCCTTCCCCTGGATACCGGGCCCTCTGTCGGGGCCTCTTTTTGCAGGCTAGGGGCAGCCGGCCGCGCCCCGATATGAAGAAAATCGCCAGAAAACCGGAAAACGCCCTGCGGAATACCGCACACCCGACCTCTTGCCCCGATTGGTGCGGCTTGTATAACGGCGAAAACCGGATCGGAGTGGACATGTTCAGCCATCGGCACCTTCTTGGCATCGAAGATCTCAGCCCCGCTGACATCACCACCATTCTTGATCTCGCGGACACCTATGTGGACCAGTCCCGCAGCACGGCGAAACACTCAGACGCGCTTGCCGGGCTGACGCAGGTCAACATGTTCTTTGAGAACTCCACCCGCACACAGGCCAGTTTCGAGATCGCGGGAAAGCGGCTCGGCGCGGATGTGATGAACATGGCGATGCAGGCCAGCAGCATCAAAAAGGGGGAGACGCTGATCGACACGGCGATGACCCTCAATGCGATGCACCCTGATCTGCTGGTCGTGCGGCATCCCAATTCGGGTGCGGTGGCGCTGTTGGCGCAAAAGGTGAATTGCGCGGTGCTGAACGCGGGCGACGGGCGGCATGAACATCCCACGCAGGCGCTGCTCGATGCCTTGACGATCCGGCGGCGGAAAGGGCGGCTCCACCGCCTGACCATCGCGATTTGCGGCGACATCGCCCATAGCCGCGTCGCCCGGTCGAACATCATGCTGCTTGGCAAGATGGAAAACCGCCTGCGCCTGTGCGGCCCACGGACCCTTTTGCCCGCGGGCATCGACAAGTTTGGCGTGGAAGTCACCGAAAACATGGATGAGGCGCTGGACGGTGCGGATGTGGTGATGATGCTCCGCCTGCAAAAAGAGCGGATGGACGGCGCGTTCATTCCCAGTGTGCGCGAATACTACCACCGGTTCGGGCTGGACGCGGCCAAGATGCGCGCCGCCAAGCCCGACGCCATCGTCATGCATCCCGGCCCGATGAACCGCGGGGTAGAGATCGACGGCGAATTGGCCGACGACATCAACCATTCGGTGATCCAAGAGCAGGTGGAAATGGGCGTCGCGGTGCGCATGGCCGCGATGGATTTGCTGGCACGGAATATCAAAGCCTGAAGCACCCAATTCGCCCGGAGCAAAGCCGAAGGCGCCGGGCGATCGTCGGACCGGCCCCACGGGCCGACGATTTTGCGGATCAAACATAAAGCAGAACGCGCGGTCCTCTTTGCAGCCATAAATCGCGCAGCTTACCCTTCGGATCGTCTGCCCCCGGTCCGCCGACCGCCCGGCTCAGCTATAGGCTTCGTTGCCTTTAACCCCCCTTCAACACATTCGTGACTAGCCTCAGACGCGAAAGGACGATTATCCTCTGATCAGCACATGGTGGATGAGGCCCGCGATGATCACTCTCTGGACCGATGGAAAGCCCGTGACCCGGCGACGCTGCACGCTGCCCCCGCAGACCTTGCTTGAGGGCTGGGGGGATCGGGATGCGCGGTTCTATTCCGAAAGCCTGCTGTTGGCGCTGGGCCTGATCGTGTTCAACCTGATCGCGCTGATGTCGGGCGTGCATTCCGGCGGGTTCGGGATGCTGGTGCTGACCTTTGGCTTGCCCGCGCTTGGGATCGCCATAGCCGCCTATCTGCTCCCGCCACGGCATTTCCTGATCACGACGGAAGGTGTGGAAACCGATAAGGGCCGGATGTCTTTCCGCGATCTCGACCGGATCGACGTTTTTCTGACCACGCTCACCCTGCATGGCCGCAGCGGCTATACCCTGACCGTGCCATATGTCCGTGCGCCCGCCCTGTTGCGGGAGGTGATTTTCAAGGCGCAAGAGGCCGCACCGCGCCGCATCCGCTGATCGAAACCCCCTAGGCGACCCGATCCAACGCCGCTATACGGGGCGCATGACCCTGCACCTGACAAATGCCCGCCTGATCGACCCGGAAACCGGCACGGATACGCTCGGTTCGCTCGTCATTGATGGGGGCGTGATCGCGGCGCGCGATGCCTCCCCCCGGACGGCGGAGGTGATTGATTGTGGCGGCAAATGCCTTGCCCCCGGCATCATCGACATTGGCGTGAAAATCTGTGAGCCGGGTGAGCGGCATAAGGAATCCTTCCGCTCCGGTGGGATGGCGGCGGTCCGCGGCGGGGTGACGACCATGGTCACGCGCCCCGATACCGACCCGGCGATGGACACGCCCGAAACGCTCGAATTCCATATCCGCCGCGCCGCCGAATTCGCCCCCGTCCGCGTCCTGCCCATGGCCGCGCTGACTAAGGGGCGCGCGGGCCGCGAAATGACCGAAATCGGCTTTCTGAAGGACGCGGGCGCGGTCGCCTTTACCGATTGCGACAATCCGGTGCGCGACACCAAGGTGCTGCAACGCTGCATGACCTATGCCAAAGGGCTCGATGCGCTGATCATCGGCCACCCGCAGGAGCCGATCCTGAGCGCGGGGGCCTGCATGACCTCCGGCCAGTTCGCCACCAAGCTGGGCCTGCCCGCTGTCTCCACCTTGGCGGAGCGGATGGGGCTGGAGCGTGACCTCGCGCTGGTGGAGGCCACGGGCGTGCGCTATCACGCCGATCAGATCACCACCGCCGCTGCCCTGCCGATCCTTGATCGTGCGCGCAAGGCGGGCCTTCGCGTGACAGCGGGCACCTCGATCCACCATCTCACGCTCAACGAATATGACGTCGCGGATTACCGCACCTTCTTCAAGGTCAAGCCTCCGCTGCGCAGTGAGGAGGACCGGCAGGCGCTGATCCTTGCGCTGCAAGACGGGCAGATCGACGTGATCTCCTCCATGCACACGCCGCAGGATGAGGAAAGCAAACGCCTCCCCTTTGAGGAGGCCGCCTCGGGTGCGGTCGGATTGGAAACGCTCCTGCCCGCAGCGCTGCAACTTGTGCATTCCGGGCATTTGACCCTGCCGGAGCTGTTCCGCTTTCTCAGCCTCAATCCGGCCAATCTGCTGGGCTTGGCGCAAGGGCGGCTCACACCGGGCACGCCGGCCGATTTGATCCTGTTTGACCCGGACACGCCCTACCGGCTGGACCGCGCGACGCTCGCCTCGAAATCCAAAAACACACCCTACGATCTGCGCCTGATGCAAGGCAAGGTGCTGCGCACTTGGGTCGGCGGGCAGGAGGTCACGGCATGAGCGCATGGCTGCCCGATATTCTGGGATGGGAGCAGGCATGGCCGTGGCTTCTTGGGATGCTGGTGAGTGGTTATCTGATCGGGTCGATCCCGTTTGGCGTGCTGATCACCCGCGCCTTTGGCATGGGCGACGTGCGCAAGATCGGGTCCGGTAATATTGGTGCCACCAACGTGCTGCGCACCGGGAACAAGGCGGCGGCCGCGCTGACGCTGCTTCTGGATGGCGGCAAGGGGGCGGTCGCGGTGCTGATCGCAACCAGCCTTTATGGCGGTCTGGCGGGGCAATTGGCCGGGTTGGGCGCGTTTTTGGGGCATCTCTTTCCGGTGTGGCTCGGGTTCAAGGGTGGGAAGGGCGTGGCGACCTTTCTTGGCCTGATGCTGGCCTTTTCGTGGCCCGTTGGGCTTGCCGCCTGTGGCACATGGCTGGCCACGGCGGTGGTGATGCGAATCTCGTCGCTGTCCGCGCTGATGGCGGCGGCGCTGACCCCCGTTTGGCTTTGGGTGTTTGGGCAGGAGCCACTGATCTGGCTGTCGATCCTGTTGGGCGCGCTTGTCTGGATCCGGCACGGGGCCAATATCCGCCGCATCCTTGCCGGGACGGAGCCGAAAATCGGCAAGGGCAAATAGCCCGTTTACCATTCGTTAACCCCGGCCGCGCCATGCTCACCCCCGAAAGGTGCGCGCATGGATGGATTCGGCTTCATTGACGGTGATCAGCCGCCTCTCCCCGATCCGGGGGAGGAGCTGTTTTGCCATGTGCGCCTCGCGCGCTCCCCACGCGTCGGCACGGCGACTTTTCAGCGGTTGATGGCGGAATATGGCACGGCTGAGCGCGCGCTTGAGGCGCTGCCCCATCGGGTGTCCCGCAGTGGCAAGGCGGATTATTGCCCGGCGCCAAAGGACCGGATCGAGGAAGAGATCGCGCGCGCCAGCGCAGCAGGCGCGCGCCCTCTCCTTTTGGGGCATCCGGGATACCCTGCGCGACTGGCCGAGATTGACGATGCGCCGCCGATCCTCTGGGCGCTGGGGGATTGCGCGCTGGCCCATCGGCCAACCGTCGCACTGGTGGGCGCGCGCAACGCGTCCGCATTGGGCCAGCGACTGGCCGCCAACTTGGCTAAAGAGCTCGGAGCGGCGGGGCAGGTGATCGTCTCCGGCATGGCACGCGGCATCGACCGCGCGGCCCATATGGCAAGCCTTGAGACCGGCAGCATCGCCGTGCTCGCAGGTGGGGTGGACGTGGTCTATCCCCGGCAAAACAGCGATCTCGCAGCAGCCCTCAGCACAAGGGGCCTTCTGCTGTCAGAAGCACCAATGGGCTTGCAACCGCTCGCCCGGCATTTCCCCAAACGCAACCGGATCATCGCGGGTCTGTCACAGGCCACTGTCCTGATCGAAGCGGCGGAGCGGTCCGGCTCCCTCATCACCGCGCGAATGGCACTCGAACAGGGGAGGGACGTGATGGCGGTGCCGGGCAATCCGCTTGACGGGCGCGCGGCGGGCTGTAACGCGCTGATCCGGCAGGGCGCGGCGCTGATCCGGGATGCGGCCGACGTGCTTGAAGCCCTTGATACGCCTATCCGTCAAACCCCGCTCAGGACCAACGGATTTCACGACCAGACCGGTCATTGGATGGGGGAGGAACCGCTGCCCGACCGCCTGCATCAGATGCTGCATGACCTGATCACGACCGCCCCGGTGCCGGAGGATACGCTGATCCGGCATCTTGGCCTGCCGGTGCCGCAGGTTGTGACCGCGCTCATGGATATGGAACTTGCCGGGCAGATTGATCGGCACGCGGGCGGGCTGATCTCCCGCCGCGTCTAGGCCTGCCCGCCCGTCGCGGACAAAAGGCGCGGATCAACGCCCAATGTCGCAAGCGCCGTTTCCCAAAGCTGAGCCTTCTCCGTCCTGAACACCAGATCGGGCGTCGCGGGCGCGATCAGCCATGCGTTTTCCTGCAATTCCTGCTCCAATTGCCCAGCGCCCCAGCCCGCATAGCCCAGGGCAAGAAGGGCATGCGCGGGCCCCTGCCCGGTGGCCACATCCTTCAGCGCATCAATCGTGGCGGTCAGTGCGAAGGCCCCATGTTCGGCCTCTTGCGTGTCTTTGCCCTGATAATCGGCGCTGTGCAGAAGGAAACCGCGCTGTTTGTCCACCGGGCCGCCAGTATGCACATCCATATCCCGCGCCGGATCAAGCGCATCGACGCCCACTTGCGACACGATATCCGACAGGCGCAGGCCCGTGATCGGCTTGTTCACGATCAGACCCATCGCGCCCTCGGCATCATGGGACCACAGAAAAATCACCGATTGCGCGAACCGCCCATCCCCGATGGACGGCATCGCCACCAGCAATTGCCCCCCGAGAAAGGCATCTTTCACTTCGTTTTCCATGAACACTAAAGTGGGGGTAACCGCACCGGGGTCAAGCATCTGTGATGTCGCGTAAACGTGAGTGTCATTGCCCGTCATCCTGTTTATCTAGGGGGTATGAATATGACCCGTCCCCTCACCGCTGCCCTGCTCGTATGTTGTGGCACCACCGCCATGGCGCAAGATGCCGTGCGCGACATCCGCCTTGTCCCCGGCTGGTCAGAGCCGGACGGCACCTATATCGCTGCCCTCAGCATCGCCCTTGAGCCGGGGTGGAAAACCTATTGGCGCAGTCCGGGGGAGGGCGGCATTCCACCGCTTTTCGATTGGTCCGGGTCGGACAATCTTGAGCGGGTCGATGTGATCTGGCCGACGCCGGAGGTGTATTATACCTATGGGATGCGATCGGTCGGATATGAAAATCAGGTCGTGTTTCCCCTTGTCATGACACCCACGGGCGATGGGCCGATTGCCGCGACGCTCGATCTTTCGATTGGCGTGTGCCTTGACGTATGTATCCCGGCGGATGCCTCGCTCAGCGTGGTTCTGCCCCGCGATGAGGTGCATAATGTCGATGCGATCACTCGGATCATGGCGCATGGCCCGGCCGAGGCCGCCGATATGGGCCTGACGGAGGCCATGTGCGACTTCACCCTCCTGCCCGATGGCGCGCTGAGCCTCACAGCCAGACTTGCCTTTGCCGACATCCCGGTGGACGATCCGGTCACGGTGTTCGAAATCGCGCATATGGCGGGTGATATCTGGATCGGGCCAAGCGAAACCACGCGCGACGACACAGGCTTCACCGCCACCGCACGGGTCGATTATTTCGGGGAAGGGGCGTTTTCCGCCCAGCGCGATCAGATCCGCATCAGCCTTCTCACGCCGGGGCGCGTCTACGAACAGAACGGCTGCTGATCCAGCCCATCAGCACCGCGAGCGTGAACACCCCGATCAGGCCAAGCCCCATCGCGACCAGCGCGCCCATTGCACCCGGCAGACCGAAGCCAAACGGCATCGCCCCGGTCAGCCCATAGGCGCCAACCGTCGCCGCGATCACGGCCACCATGCCAACCCCGGTCAAGCCCATGATCCAGCGCGCCCGCGCGGGCACATGCGTGCCGCGCCCCATCCGCCGCAACCCGCGCAGCGCGAGGCCCACGTCGCGCTGCACGATCACCAGCGACGGCACGATGACCAGCACCAGCACCATGCCAAACCCCAGCCCATAGACCAGCGTGATCACGGTCGGTTTGAGGAATTGCGCCTGCTGGCTCGTTTCATACAAGAGCGGCGCCAGCCCCAGCACCGTTGTCAGGGTCGTCAGCAGCACGGCACGCAATCTGTCCGACACCGCATCAATCACCGCAGGCACGATCGCGCGGCCCTTGGCCCGCTCATCCATCCGGGTGATCAGCACGATGGAATCGTTGATGATGATCCCGGTCATGCCAATCAGCCCCACCACCGTGAACATCGACAGCGGCACATCCCAGATGTAATGGCCCCAGATCGTCCCGACGAGACCAAAGGGAATGATCGCCATCACCACGATGGGCCGCAGCCAACTGGAGAAAATCCATGCAAGCGTCAGGTAAATGCCCAGCAGGCACAGCGCAAAGCCGATCATCGCCTCGCTCAGGAAATCACGCTCCTGCTGGGCAAGCCCCCCTTCGACATATTCCACCCCATAGCGGGAGGCGATGTCGGGCAGGATTTCACTGCGCATGAGGGTGGAGATTTCGTCAGCCCGCGCCGGGTCATCCTCGGAGATTTCGCCGGTCACGGTCACGACCCGCAACCCATCCTCCCGCCGGATCGACGCAAAGCCGAGCGACTCGCGCACCGACACCACCTCCGACAGGCGGACGAATGCGCCATCCGGCCCGGTCACATGGGTCTTATCCAGAAAATCCGCCGTCAGTTCCGTGGGATCAAGGCGGACGGTGACGGTCGCGTTTCGGGTGCCTTCGGGGAAGCGGGCGGCCTCTATCCCAGCAAGCCGGTCCCGCAGCGTCGTGCCGACCCCGTCAATGGTAAAGCCCAACGCCGCCCCGCGCGGTGTCAGTTCCAGTGCCAGTTCGGATTTGTCATAGGGCAGCGTGTCCTCCAGCCCCGACACTTCGCCAAACTGACCCATGCGGGAGATCAGCGCCTGTGACGCGGCCTTGAGCGTGCCGATATCGGAGCCATAGAATTTGACGTCGAGGTTATCGCCACCCGGCCCGCCACCCCAGCGGCGGAAGCTGAATGTCTCCAGATTGGGGGCGCGGCGCACCTCATCCTGAATGGCCGACACCACATCGCGGGAGGACATGGGCCGCAAATCGGCATCCAGCAGCTCGATGGTGATGGAGCCAAGCTCGTCCGGCTCTTTCTGATCCGCGCCCGAGAGGCCGCGCCCGGTGGTGCCACCCACTTGGGTCATCACGAACACGATGGGGTTCACCCCGGTCTCTTGCGCGAAGCGTGCGCCCACAGCATTGGTCGCGCGGTCCAATTCGCGGACCATCGCGCGGGTCTCCTCCCGCGGGGTGCCGGGCAGCATGGCGATATTCCCGCTGACCGAATTTTCCTCCGGGTTGTTGAAAAAGCGCCATGTCACGTCGCCCTGCTGAAACAGACTGATCGCCCCGGCCAATGCCACGAAAGACAGGGCCAGTACGGGATAGCGCGCGCGGATCACCAGCGCGATGAACGGGCGGAACACCCGGCGCCGGAGGGCCTCAAAGCCGCGATTCACCACGCGGCTCGGCGCGTCATACCATGGCCCGGCAAGGGTCGCGCGCACCCGGCCCGACAGGATCACCAGCACCAACAGGCCAAGTGCGGACACCAGCGTCGCGCCCAAGGGAAGCGACCAGCCGGGGAAGGCATAGCCGACCGTCAGCATCGGAAAGACCTCCCATGCCTCCCCGATCAATGCCCAATCACCCTCAAACCGGGGCTGCAAGCCTGCAAGCCCCGCCACCGCCAACCCGATCGCCACCGGGATCAGCGCAAGCCCGGCAAAAAGGCTCAGCACATGCCCCCGCGCCGCCCGCTCCTGCGCTTCAAGCGCGTGGCGCATATGGGCCGGAAGGATGAGGAAGCATTCGATCAGGCTCGCCAACAGCACCACCGACACGGTGAACGGAATATCCGCGATCAATTGCCCGAACCGCCCGGAAATCACCGCCAACCCGGCAAAGGCGATCACGGTCGTGATCGTCGCGGAGACAACCGGTAACGACATCCGCTCCGCCGCGTTGGTCGCAGCGAGCACCGGGCTTTCGCCCAATTCGCGGTGCCGGTAATCCGCGTGCTCCCCCACCACAATCGCATCGTCAACCACGATCCCCAAACAGATCAGCAGCGCAAAAAGGGAGATCATGTTGAGCGTCAGCCCGAACGCGAACATCAGCGCCAGCGTCGCGAGCATCGCCACGGGTATCCCCGCC
Source organism: Rubricella aquisinus (assembly GCF_014199445.1). Classification (GTDB taxonomy): domain Bacteria; phylum Pseudomonadota; class Alphaproteobacteria; order Rhodobacterales; family Rhodobacteraceae; genus Rubricella; species Rubricella aquisinus. The sequence goes on from NZ_JACIJS010000001.1 coordinate 451,612, forward strand.
GCGACCCAGAACGCAGTGCGCGCGGACAGAAACAAAAACAGCAACCCCACCACCAGCGCCAATCCCATCAGCCCGTTCGACAACAGGATATTGAGCCGGTCAGAAATCGCCTCTGCCCGCGTGCGGATCAATTCGATGGTGACACCTTCGGGCAGGGTTGCTTCCATCTCTGTCGCGATCTGCTCGACGGTGTTCTGAATGCCGATGGCGTCCCCCGCCGCGCTGCGGTCCACGTTGATTTGCACCGCCGGAAAATCGCCTCGGAAATAGGCCCGGTTGCGGGTGATGCCCTCCTCGCGCACCTCGGCGACCTCGCCCACCGTGAGCGTGCGGCCCTGCGCGTCGGAGCGGACGACGATGGCCGCGATCTCCTCAGCTGTGCGTTTCTCAACCCCGGTGCGCAGCCGCGCGCCGCTGCCCACATCCCCGGCGGGGCGGGTTTCGGCCCCGGCACCAATGGCATTGGCGATCTGGCGCAGGGTCACGTCATGGCGGATCAGGCTCGCCTCCGTCGCCGTCACAAGGATCGAGCGGCCCTCAACCCCCGACATGCTGGTGCGCGTGACCCCTTCGCGGAACAGGCGGGCGAGGAATTCATCGCCATAGGATGACAATTGCTCCACCCCCACCGGGCCGGAAATCACCACCTCCGTCACCCGGTCGCGCCACGCGCCGCGCGTGATCACCGGATCATCCGCGCCATCGGGCAGGCTGTTCAAGACTTGGCCAACGGCGGTTTCCACGTCGCCTGCCGCGCGCGCCATGTCCCAGCCCGGCTCAAAATCAATGCGGATGCTGGCGCTGCCCTCGCGGGAGGTGGACAGCGTGCCTTCCACGCCCTCCACGGCGGCCACCGCTGGCTCCAGTACCGACACGACGCCCCGGTCCATGTCATCCGGGCCAGCGCCATCCCATGCCACGGACACGCGCACATTCTCGACCACCACATCGGGGAAGAATTGCGCGCGAAGCTGCGTCGCCGCCGCAAGGCCCAGCGCGATCATGATCACAAGGATCAGATTTGCCGCCGTCCGGTGCCGTACGAAATAGGCGAGCATCCCGCGCATCGGTCAGCCCCCCATCCGCTGTTCAAGCCGGTTGACCATCTCCACCGGCACATCCGGCTGCTCAAGTGCGGCAAGGAGGCGCTGTTTTGCCTGCGCGGGCATCCGATTGTTGCCCTCGACAAAAGCACGCAGTGCCGCGCGGCGCGTATCATCAAGGCGGATCGTGGCAGGCTCCGGCGTGGTTGCTGCTGTCTCCTCCGTCACCAAAGGCGTGACAAGGATGCCGGGGCCAAGCTGCGGCTGACGCTCCACCACGAAACGGAGCCCCTCCGCCAGACCGCGCAGGATCACATCATCGCCCTGACGGCGCAGCATTTCGGTCTGCACCTCCTCCAGCCGGTTATCCGCCGTGACGATCAGCACCCGGCCATCGGCCGTCAGGGCCGTTGCGGGCAGCACGGCAACCCCGCCCAACGCGGGCTCCGCCACCGTGACGGTCACGAAATCGCCCGGGCGCATCACATTGGCCGCACTTGAGCCAAGGCGCGCGAAAAGCTGTCGTCCCGTCTCTCCCTCTCCGGTCGCGACGCCCGTCCGCTCTATCGTCGCAGGGGCGGAGAACGGCACCGCGTCAAGGTCAAGCGTCACCGTCGCCCGGTCACTGCGCATCGTGCCATCGCGCGCGACCAATCGGGCAAATTCCGCGTTCGTCACACGAAACGCTACGTCGAGCGCGTTGCGGTCGATCAACAGGCCAAGCCGCTCATTGGCGCTGACACGGCGGCCAAGGGCGGCGCTCGTCTCCGTCAGAACTCCGGCGAAGGGGGCGGTGATCTCGGTCTCCTGCAAGGCGCGGTCGGCTTCCCGCAGGGCGATATCGGCACGGTCAAGCGCGATCTGCGCGCGCGGCACGGCGGCCTCCGCACTCAGCAGCGCCTGTCGGCGGGTCAGCACGGTTTGGTCCGCTTGACTGAGCGCAAGCTCTGCCGCCTCCACCGTGGCATCAGTGCCAACGCCCCGCGCCCGCAAATCCTGTTGCCGCGCCAATGCGCGCGCCCGCAAATCCCGCTGGGCAATCGCTGCGGTCAACTCATCCCCCGCCAGAACGAGGCCCGCGCGCCGCTCCGTCAGGGTGGCTGCCGCGTCCTGCCGTTCAGCGGCGGCACGATCCCGCGCCGCCTGCGCCTCCGCCGGGTCGATGCGCAACAACACCTCCCCTTGCGCGACCTCACCGCCATCGCGGAAGGCTGCTGACAGTTCGGTGACCGGGCCGCCCTGCGGGGCGCGCAATTCCAGTATGCGCGCGCTATCCACAGTGCCGAATGTCGTAATTACCGGCGTGGCCTCAGTCAGGGCGACCGTCTCCACCGGGACGGAAAAGCTGCGCTCCCCGCCGGGGCGGCCAAATCGCTGGGACGGCTCTTCCGCCTCGTCAGAGCGCAGCAGCCCTGCGCCGAAAACCAACAGGCCCAGCGTGACGCTCATCAGAAACAGGCCGGTCAACCCGCGCAACAGAAATCGCATATGTCACTTTCCAAACGACCCGCAAACAGGGTCATGGTCAGGATATAGTATTGATTTCACGAAACACGAACGGGATTCCGTCGCGGCTATTTCCGCTTTTTGTGTTCTTCGAGCCGGGGGAAGATTTCGACGAAGTTGCAGGGCATGTGCCGGTAGTCGAGTTGCCAGCGCAAAATCTCGTCCCAGCCATCCTTGCATGCCCCGGTCGAGCCGGGCAGCGCAAACAGGTACGTCCCGCCCGCGACACCAGCACAGGCACGCGACTGCACAGCGGATGTGCCGATTTTCTGAAAGGAAATCATGGTAAACAGGGTCGAGAACGCGTCGATCTCTTTCTCATAGACGTCGCGATGCGCCTCCACCGTGACATCGCGCCCGGTAAGGCCGGTCCCCCCCGTGGAGATCACGACATCCACGTCCTCCCGCGCAATCCATGCCCGCAATTGATCCGCGATGACGGCGCGGTCATCAGGCAAAATTTTACGGTCGGCAAGGATATGACCCGCATCGGTCAGGCGCTGCACCAGCGTATCGCCCGACCGATCCTCCGCCAGTGTGCGCGTGTCCGACAGAGTCAGAACAGCGATCCGACAGGGAATAAAGGCGCGGCTTTCGTCAATTCGGCTCATTTCTCATCCCTCGATCCCGGTTGTAGGCACGGCGCGCCACGTCATGCCCCATCCAATCGTTTCTTGAGCGCCAGCAGATCGGCCCAAGCGAACCGCTTTTTCGTCGGGTCGCGCAACAGGGCGGCGGGGTGAAAGCTGGGGATCGCCGGGATGCCCTCAACCTCCGCCCATGTGCCGCGCATCCGGGTGATGCCATCCTTGGTCTGCAACACCGTTTTCATCGACGGATTGCCCAACAGCAACAGCGCGCGTGGCTGGGCGAGTTGGATATGGCGCATCAGAAACGGGCGCATCATCGCGATTTCATCGGTCGATGGGTCGCGGTTGGCGGGGGGGCGCCATGGGATCACATTGGTGATATAGGCCGCCTGTGCTGCATCCTCCGCATCACGGGCAAGGCCGATCGCGGCCAGCATTTTGTCGAGCAATTGTCCCGATGGGCCGACGAAAGGCTTGCCTTGCCGGTCCTCCTCCGCGCCGGGCGCTTCTCCGATGATCATCAGCCCTGCGCCGGGCCGCCCATCGCTGAACACGAAATTGCGCGCCCCCTTTTTGAGCGCGCAGCCGTCGAACGCCGCCATCACCGCCCGCAATTCGTCGAGCGTTTGACAGCCGCGTGCGAGCGCGGCGGTATCCACGCTGACGGGGGCAGGCTCAGGCGCTGAAACGGGCGCGGCGGCAGCGCGCGACGGTGGGGTGGCCCGCTCCGGCTCCGGCAGGGTGAACCGATCCACCGGCGCATCCAGAATGGCCTCATCGGCCCCGGCATCAAGTTGCACCTGCAACGCCGCGCGCAGGGCGTACCAATCCTCCGCGACACTCATTCGACATAGCCTTCGCGCGCGCGCAACCGGGTCAGCCAGTCATGGGTCGCGGTATGTGTCTCCGGCAGCGCCTGCCGGATCGCCCGCATGAATTCGACCGCAACAAGCGCCGTGATATCGGCAATCGTGAACCGCTGACCGGCGATATAGGGCGTCTGCGCAAGGATCCCTTCAAGCCAATCGAGTGCAGCAACCACGCGCGGGCGGTTCACCTCTGCCCATTCGGGGCATTGCGGGTTTTCCAGAACGGCCATTGCCGGGTTGCCATGGCGCAGAACCTGCGCAATCGGCAGCAGAAGCTGGAATTCCACGCGCCGACCCCACATTTCCACCACCGCTTTCTCCAGCGGATCGGTGCCCATCAGGTTCGGCTCTGGATGCAGCGCTTCGATGTAGCGGCAGATCGCCACCGTTTCCGTCAGGATCGTGCCATCCGACAAGCCAAGCGCCGGGACGTGAAAGCTGCCGACCTTGTCGCGGTATTCCGGGCGGAAATGGCTGCCATCCATGATCGTCACCACTTCCGTCGGCAGCGACAGCCGCTTTTCAGCAAGAAACAGGCGCACGCGGCGCGGATTGGGCGCGCGGGGCGTGTCATAAAGCACATCTATGGAGGGCGTGGTCATGGGCGCTCTTATACCGTGTTCACCGGGCCATCACACGCCTTTTCGCAGGGGATCGTGTCAGATATGCGCGGCGCGGGCTGCATCCTGTGCGGTGTCATCCAGCGTTTTGGAGCGGTGGCGCGCGCGCGCCAGCGCCTGCTCGACGTCCTGTCCGTCAAGGGCGGCGGCCGCGATTTGCGCCATGCTGTAGGTTGAGACCTGCGTGATCCCCTTGAGCGCCTGTCGGCACAGGGACTGGACGAAGAGATAATCGAGATGACTGCCCAACAGCCCCGCGCCCTGATCCGTGGCGCCATTGGCATTGGCCTCACAGGCCGCCGCGTCGGTGGACAGGAACGACCGGCAAATCGTCGGTCGCGCGTCATAGACCCGACATGCGCGGGTGTCGGGGTTCAGCGCGGGGCAGGCCGAAGGATGCCATGCCCGGCCATCGACCTCTCCCTGCAACGGGGTGAGCGCGGCATGAAGGCGGCGGGCCTCTGCCTCCGTGATCAGGCCGCCATCACCCCCGGTCAGAATGCAACAAAACGCGCAGCCTTGGCCGCAGGCGGCGTTTTTCACGGCTTCGGGGGGCTGTTGCAAGATCGCGTCGCGCACCGCACCGCCCAGCCGCCACGCCGCCTGCCCATTCGCCAATTCAGTGACAACCTGTTTGAGCGGCAAGCCATGGGTCTGCGCACTTTGCAGATAGGACATCACAACCCGCTTGACCCGTGGCTCCAGCGTTTTGCCTGCGCCCTTGAGCCGGGCACGGTCGATCCGCCGGGCCAGTTCCTCATAGGTCAATGCACCGGACTTCCCCCCGGCTTGCGCCTTTCGGCGGGCGGCGCGGGGGATGGCTCCTGTCGGGGGTTTTGGCGGCACGGCGGACCCTTTGGCATTGGGAGGAATGATCTGACCGCGAGTATAGATTGCCGCTTCGGCACGTCCAGCAGCGAATATCATGGCCGTCGCGGATGGCCTGACCCAGCCACGAAAAACCCCGGCGGATGGGACGATCCGCCGGGGCATATAGAACACCTGAGTGGTGGGGTGGTGTTCTAATGCTTAACTCTCGCGCGCATCCTCAACCGTGCGCAGGCCGGTGCGGGGTGCGTTGACCAGCACGGCCATGTTGCCGGGCTTATGCTCGTTGCGGAGCATCTTCATGTGCGCCTCGGGCAGGGCTTTCCACTCGAACACTTCGGACATGCACGGATCAAGACGCCGCTCGATCATCAGCTTGTTCGCCGCAGAAGCCTGCTTGAGATGCGCGAAATGGCTGCCCTGAAGGCGCTTTTGATGCATCCACATATAGCGCACGTCAAAGGTACAGTTGAACCCGGTGGTGCCCGCGCAGATCACGACCATGCCGCCCTTTTTGCAGACGAACGTGGACACAGGGAAGGTCGACTCGCCCGGATGCTCGAACACCATATCGACATTGTTGCCCTTGCCGGTGATGTCCCAGATCGCCTTGCCGAATTTGCGCGCTTCCTTGAACCATTCGGCATATTCGGGCGTGTTCACCGTGGGGATCTGGCCCCAGCAGTTGAAATCCTTGCGGTTCAGAACACCCTTGGCGCCCAGCGACATCACGAAATCCCGCTTGCTCTCATCAGAGATCACGCCGATCGCATTCGCCCCTGCGGTGTTGATCAACTGGATCGCATAGGAGCCAAGACCGCCCGACGCGCCCCAGACCAGCACGTTCTGACCGGGCTTGAGGTCATGCGGCTCATGCCCGAACAGCATCCGGTATGCGGTGGCGAGCGTGAGGGTATAGCACGCGCTTTCCTCCCAAGTCAGATGCTTGGGGCGCGGCATCAATTGCTGCGACTGCACATTGGTAAACTGCGCGAAAGAGCCGTCTGGCGTCTCATAGCCCCAGATCCGCTGCGAGGGAGAATACATCGGGTCGCCGCCATTGCATTCCTCATCATCGCCATCGTCCTGATTGCAATGGATGACGACCTCATCCCCGACCTTCCAGCGCTTCACCTTGTCGCCCACGGCCCAGACTATGCCGGACGCGTCAGAGCCCGCGATATGGAACGGCTGGCCATGGCCATCAAACGGGCTGATCGGCTGACCAAGAGCGGCCCAAACGCCATTATAGTTGACGCCAGCGGCCATGACGAGGACGAGCACCTCATGGCTGTCAAGCTGCGGCGTGTCCACGACCTCAAGCTGCATCGCCGTGTCCGGGTTGCCGTGGCGCTCACGCCGGATGGTCCAGGCATGCATTTTCGTGGGCACATGGCCGAGGGGTGGGATTTCACCCACGTCATAAAGGTCTTTCATTTCCGTCTCCGAAATCGGGGCTTCAAGCGGGGCCATGGCCTGTCTCCTCTCTGCGGCGCGAATCTCTTTGCGCAACAATCGTTCGTTTTGATGTGTTCTTATGTAACGTCATTGCGTGACCATGCAAGCAGAAATTTTGCACTGCGGCAAAAATCTCTTTTTGCAACAGGCAGGCTGTTGCAGTGCGGAATATCAGAATGAGGGGTTGTCAGAGATGCGCGATGGAATTCGCGTAATAGTCGATCAGGTGGCGCTGGTCGGGGTTCACCCGCCAATGGCCATCCTCTTCGATCATCAGGCGGCGCTCCTTAAGCATCCGCAGGCCGACCTTGAGCGTGTAGTCGAAATCCAGCCGGGGAAGGTGGAAATGGCCGCCGCGCGCTTCCAGTTCCGCGCGCAATTCGGCAGCCTGCCGGTGCAGATCGCCCTCCGCAATCGCACCGTCCACCCGCTGCATCACCGTGGCGACAAGCGCGACCGGAAGGATCGGCACGACCTGACCGACCTCACGGATCAGCGTGCGGCCCAGCGCCTGCACCGCCTGCATATCTTTCCCGTTTTCGGCCACAAAAGCGCGCAGCGACACAGGCGTGCCAAAACTCACACAGGCATAGCCGAATTTGTGAAACTTCCCGCGCATCCGCAGCCAAAGCTGCTTGGAGAAGAATTTGACGGAGGTGCCGATGCCCGCGCGGAACCGGGGCCGCCCGTTTTCATCAAGCTGTGCACCGGTCAGAACACGGTCCTCCAGCACGCGGTCATAATTGAGGCCGACCGGCACAAACACCACATCGCGCGATTTCGCCGGATCGAAGTCTTCCAGCACATAGGAAATCAGGCCGAGTTTCGGCAGGCCCAGCTTCCCGTCCCGGCTCAATCCACCTTCGGGAAACACCGCTTGGGTCACGCCGCCCTCTGTCGCCATCTGGACATAACGGGCCAGCACCCGACGATAGAGCGGGTTGTGGGATTTGCGGCGGATGAAGAACGCGCCCATCGCCTTGGCGATCTGTTCCAGCGGCCACACACGGGCCCATTCGCCCGCAGCATAGCTCAGCGCCGACCGCTCCGCCGCCAGATATGTGACCAACAGATAATCAATGTTGGAACGGTGGTTCATCACGAAAATCACCGTCGCATTTGGATCAATCTCTGCCAGCGCCTCATCATCGGCATAGCCCAAGCGCACCCGGTAAAACGCCTGCGCGATAAACTTCGACAACCGGGTGCCAAAACCGAAATACGCCATGGGGGAGAAGTAGGGGACAATCTCGCGCGCATAGCGCCCGGCGCGCTGGGCGACGACCTCACGCGGCTCTCCGGTCGAATCGGCCTCAGCCTCGACCGCCGCCATCACGTCGGGATCATATTCCAGCCGATCGACCAGCACGCGCCGCTTGGTAATGGCGAAGGCAGGGATTTTGAGTTGGAGCCGCTCATTCAACTCCTCGAACGCCCGCTCGACCCGCCCGCGAAAGAACCAGCGCACGCTGGGGACCAACGCCCGCTGGATAATCAGCAGCGCCAGCGCCAATGCGCCAAGGATCACGATCCAAAGGGGAAGTGTCACGGTTGAAGTCATTGCGCCTGACCATGCGGCACATGGGCGGCGGGGTCAAAGGGAAGATGATCGCAGGGCGCGTCATTAAATTCCGTTTGAATTTGCTTTCGCGAAATATTATATCGCTTTCATGGATTGTCGCAGCGCACCATTCGCGCGCTGCACCGCAACAGCACTCGGAGGCCCAGATGACCACCCCTCAAAAAGACCGCCCATGGCTGTTTCGGACCTATGCGGGCCATTCGACTGCCACGAAATCCAACGAGCTTTACCGCTCCAACCTCGCCAAGGGGCAAACGGGCCTGAGCGTCGCCTTCGATCTGCCCACGCAAACGGGCTACGATTCGGATCACGTCCTGTCGCGGGGCGAAGTGGGCAAGGTCGGCGTGCCGGTGGCGCATCTGGGTGACATGCGTGCGCTCTTTAATGACATCCCGCTGGATCAGATGAACACCTCCATGACGATCAACGCGACGGCGGCGTGGCTGCTCGCGCTCTATATCGCCGTGGCGGAGGAGCAGGGGGCGGATGTATCGGCGCTTCAGGGCACGGTGCAGAACGACATCATCAAGGAATACCTGTCGCGCGGCACCTATGTATTTCCCCCCGCGCCCAGCCTGCGCCTGATCGGGGATATTGCGGAGTATTGCTACACCGAGGTTCCGAAATGGAACCCGATGAACGTCTGCTCCTACCACCTGCAAGAAGCGGGTGCGACGCCGGAGCAGGAATTGGCCTTCGCACTCGCAACGGCGGTCGCGGTTCTGGATGAGGCGCGCCCGCGTGTGGCGGAGGCGGATTTCCCCGGCCTCGTCGCCCGGATCAGCTTTTTCGTGAATGCTGGCATCCGCTTCGTGACGGAGATGTGCAAAATGCGCGCCTTCACCGAACTCTGGGACGAAATTTGCGAGCAACGCTATGGCGTGACCGATCCAAAACAACGGCGGTTCCGCTATGGCGTGCAGGTCAATTCGCTTGGCCTGACGGAGCAACAGCCCGAAAACAACGTCTACCGCATCCTCATTGAGATGCTAGCCGTGACCCTGAGCAAGAACGCCCGCGCCCGTGCCGTGCAACTGCCCGCGTGGAACGAAGCGCTCGGCCTGCCGCGCCCATGGGATCAACAATGGTCCCTGCGGATGCAGCAGATCATGGCTTACGAGACGGACCTGCTGGAATTTGGCGACCTGTTTGACGGGAACCCGGCGGTCGATGCGAAAGTGTCCGCGCTGAAAGAGGGCGCGCGCGCCGAACTCGCCCGGATTGATGAGATGGGCGGCGCGGTGGCGGCCATCGACTACATGAAATCGGCGCTGGTGCAGGCCAACACCGCACGGCTGGGCCGGATCGAACGCGGAGAAACCACCGTGGTCGGCGTGAACAAATATACCGAAGGCGAGCCTAGCCCGCTGACCGCGGGCGATGGCGGGATCATGACGGTCGATCCGGCGGTGGAGCAGGACCAGATCGACCGGCTCGATGCGTGGCGCAAGGGGCGCGATGCGCAAGCCGTTGAGGCCGCCCTTGCGGGCCTGCGCGCGGCGGCCCAAAGCGGGGAAAACATCATGCCCCCCTCGATCGCGGCGGCCAAAGCCGGGGTGACAACCGGCGAATGGGGTGCTGTGATGCGTGAGGTGTTCGGTGAATACCGCGCGCCCACCGGGGTTGGTAAATCCGCCGTGGCAAGCGCGGATGGGCTGGATCAGGTACAAGCGTCGGTCAACTTGGCATCCGACGCGCTTGGCCGCCGGATCAAGTTTCTGGTCGGCAAGCCCGGCCTCGATGGGCATTCCAACGGCGCGGAACAGATCGCCGTGCGCGCCCGCGACAGCGGCATGGAGGTGGTCTATGAAGGCATCCGCCTAACCCCCGCGCAGATCGTGAATGCAGCATTGGAGGAATCGGTGCATGTGGTCGGCCTGTCGATCCTGTCCGGCTCCCATGTCCCATTGCTGCAAGAGGTGATGGAGCGGATGCGAAAGGCGGGCCTCGACGATGTGCCGGTGATCGTGGGCGGCATCATCCCGGACGAAGATGCAGAGATCCTGCGGGGCTTCGGCGTGGCCAAGGTCTATACGCCCAAGGATTTTGAGCTGAACCGGATCATGCTCGATATTGTCGATTTGGTATCGCCCGCCCCGGTCGCCGCCGAGTAGCGCTCCCGCACGTCGCAGCCATATCAAAGATATGACCGCTCCCTTTGGGGTGAGGGCGAGAGACAAACGCTGCGGGGCAGCGTTTGCGTCCGAACGCTCGGAATGGAATGGAGCGCCGGGAAAGGCGCCGCGCCTTGCGGCGCGGCGGTGCCTCCGGCGGGGTATATTTGAAGAAAGTGAATTGGAATTAGTGGAGCAAGAGAAGCCCCCGCGATTCGGCCGTGGGTCAAGGTCCGAGGAACGAGCGACCTTGACGCGCGGGCGAATCGTAACACCCACAATTGAACGGGTGATTTGAGGAACAGACCTGTTCCTCAAACACCTCAGCGCAGTCTTGAACCGGCGCGCAGCGCCGGCCTTTCCCGGCGCTTCATTTCATTCCGCGCGTTCGGGCGCAAACGCTGCCCCGCAGCGTTTGTCTTTCGCCCTCACCCCAAAGGGAGGCGAAGCCGACGTGCGGGAGAGCCTTTTTTAGATCAGCCCTTCGGATTTGAAGAGTGTCTTCAGATCAGTCTCAGGGCGGGCGCCGAAATGGCTGATGATCTCTGCTGCCGCCACGTTGCCCATCCGCCCACAGGTTTCGAGCGATGCGTCATGTGCATAACCAAAGAGGAAACCAGCCGCGAACAGATCGCCCGCGCCGGTTGCGTCAACTGGGGTGATCCGCTGCACGGGCGCCTCGGCACGCTCCTCGCCCCGCAAGATGACCACAGGATCACCAGAGCGCGTGCACACAACCATCGGGCAGTCCTGTGCGGCTTGCGCCAGCGCCTCGTCAAGCGTTCCCGTCTGGTAAAGCGATTGCAGTTCGTGCTCATTGCCGATCACGAAATCCAGATGCCCTTTCACCAGCTTGCGGAAGTCATCGCGGTGACGATCGACGCAAAACGGGTCCGACAGGGTGATCCCAGTCCGCCCACCGGTAGACCGGCAAAAGGCAGCCGCCTGCTCGAACGCCGCCTTTCCGTCGGGTTTGTCGTAGAGATACCCTTCGAGAAAGATGATATCGGCGTCAGACGCGACCTCTTCGGCCACGTCCTGCGGGCTGACGTCAGCGGAGATGCCGAGATAGGTGTTCATCGACCGCTCGCCATCTGGCGTCACAAAGATCATCGAGCGGGAGGTCGGCAGATCGCCACCTGCGACCGGAGGGTTCACGAAATCGGTGCCGCTCGTTTGCATTGCATCCGCATAGAACCGGCCAAGTGCGTCGTCTTTCACCCGGCCAATAAACCCGGTGCGCATCCCCAGATTGCCCAGACCCGCGATGGTGTTGGCACATGACCCGCCGGGAGCCTGCACACGGTCTTTCATCGCGGCATAGAGCGTTTCGGCACGCTCCCGTTCGATCAGCTGCATGATGCCCTTCGTGATCCCCATATGATCGAGGAAACTGTCATCGTTCTGGCTCAGCACATCGACGACCGCATTGCCGATCCCGACAACCTGATATTTCTTACTCATTCCGTCTTTTCCTCAAATTCACAAAGATCTCGGATCAGACAATCCACACAGCGGGGTTTGCGTGCGAGACAGATATACCGTCCGTGCAAAATCATCCAGTGATGTGCATGCTGTTGGAATTCTGCCGGTATGTGGTCCTCAATCGCGCGCTCCACCGCCACGACATCCTTGCCCATGGCCACGCCAGACCGGTTGCCGAAGCGAAAGATATGCGTATCGACCGCCTGCGCGGGAAACTGCCACCACATGTTCAGCACGACATTCGCGGTTTTGCGCCCCACCCCCGGCAGGCTGGATAAAGCCGCGCGGGACGAGGGCACCTGACCGTCATACTCATCGACCAGAATGCGCGCCATCTTCATGACGTTCTTCGCCTTGTTCCGGTAAAGGCCGATCGTCTTGATATGCTCGATCAGCGCATCCTCCCCGAGGGCAAGCATCTTTTCGGGGGTATCGGCCACCTTGAACAGGCCTTCGGTCGCGCGGTTGACGCCCTTATCGGTCGCCTGCGCACTGAGCGCCACAGCCACCAGCAGCGTATAGGCATTGGTGTGGTTCAGCTCCCCCTTCGGCTCAGGCTCGGCGGCCTGAAAGCGGGAGAAAATCTCGTGGATCGTGTGATAGGGCAGTTGCTTGGGCATGGCCCCTTTTCCGAGCAAATCGGCACAGGCGCAAGAGGTTTGGCCGTTTGCACCGCCGCTCTGTCAGCATATGGTAAGTAAATGCGCCGCACACCATATCACAATAGACTGCTCCCCCTCTTGCAGCGCACCGAAGCGCGGCTGATCGAGCAAATCCGCGCGACGCCCGAAGGCCGACAGCGCGGCATGCTTTTGGATGACAAATGGCACATCGCGAAGATGATGGGCGCGTTCCCCGCCTATGCCTCGCAATCGGGGCAGGATCACTATCTGGACAAGGCGATCTTTCGCGGCAAACGGGATGGTGTGTTTGTCGATATCGGCGCGTTTGACGGGGTGGCGGGTTCGAACACACTCCATTTCGAGGCGTTCAAGGGCTGGACCGGGCTGTTGGTGGAGCCGTCCCCGAAACACGCGGCCCAGTGCCGCGAAAACCGGTCCGTCCCGACCATCGGCGCAGCAATCAGCGGGCGGGACGGGACCGAGGCGTTTTTGGAGATACAAGACGGGCTGGAGATGATGGGCGGGCTGATGTCCACGCTGGATCGCAACATGGTTCGGGCGTTTGAAACGGGGCGTCTGGGGCAGTCACGAGTGGTGCCAGTGGACACGATGCGGCTTGATACGCTGCTGCGGGCACATGATCTGCACCGAGTGGACTACCTGTCACTGGATATTGAGGGCGGCGAATGGGAGGCGCTGCGTGATTTTCCGTTTGACGCGTTCGACGTTCACGCCCTGTCGATAGAGATGAACCTCAACGCGCGGGATTTGCGCGCGCTGATGGCACGGCACGGCTATCACCGTGTCGCCTGTATCGGGGTGGACGAGATTTTCGTCAAAGCAGATCGGACTTAGCGCAAAACGAAACATGCCGCTCACCCCGGAGGGAAGCGGCACGTCTTTTCGTTCTTGTGGGCGAGCCGTTAGATGCAGACAGACGCAAGCGGCGGGAAGCCGTTGAACCCGACAGAGGCATAGCTCGTCGTGTAGGCGCCCGTGCACAGGATGTGCACCTTATCCCCCGCGCGCAGGCCCATCGGCAATTGCATCGGGCGCTGCTCATAGAGCACATCGGCGCTGTCGCAGCTTGGCCCGGCAAGGATGCACGGACCGTTCACGCCGTCATCCGCCGTGGTGTCGAACTGGTAGCGGATCGCCTCGTCAATCGTTTCGGCAAGGCCGGAGAATTTGCCGATGCTCAGATACACCCAGCGCGCGATGTCGTCGGGCCGCTTGCGCGACACAAGGAGCACTTCGCATTCCAGCACGCCCGCTTCGGCGACCAGACCACGGCCCGGCTCTGCCATCACATAGGGCACGTCACCGAACCGCTCACGCACCAGCCGCATCACGGTCTGACCATAAGACAGCGGTGCCTCGATCGGATCGCCATAGAACGCGGGGAAACCGCCGCCGATATTGAGGACGGACAGGTCATGGCCATGCGCGATCGCGGCGTGCCAAACGGCCGCCACTTCGTTGAGCACACCGACCCACATCATCGCCTCGCGGGTTTGGCTGCCCACATGGAAGCTGATCCCGACCGGGCGCAGGCCCAGCGCAACAGCGCGGTCCATCAGCGGAATGATCTGCGCGGCGGGCGCGCCGAATTTGCGGCTCAGCGGCCAGTCGGCTTGCGATTCTTCAACGAGGAAACGGATATAGACGCGGGCGCCGGGGGCGTGCATCGCGATCTTTTCCAGCTCTTCTTCGGCATCGGCGGCAAAGAGGTCGATCCCCTGCGCATGGGCCCACGCAATGTCGCGCACCCGCTTGACGGTGTTGCCGAACGACAAGTCTTCAGGAGCGGCTCCCTCAGACAGGCACAGTTCCAGTTCTGCCCGAGATGCCGCGTCAAACCGGGAGCCTTCGCGCACGAGCGTGCGGACAATCGCGGGCTCGGGGTTGGCTTTCACGGCGTAGTGGATATGCGCAGGGGCAAGGCCCTGTGCCAGCGCGCGATACTGCGCCTCAACAATATCGAGGTCGATCACGACCGTCGGGTCATCATAGGAATGGTCCGCAAAATGCGCAGCCAGCTTGCCCGTGAGGCGGGACTGCGGAAATTCGGAACGGCGTCGGGATACGGGAACGCGCACTGCGTCCCCAACATTGGTAGCAAACATCGGGCATTCCCCATAGCGATCCCGGATTCTGAGGCCCGGACGGATTGATAAAGGGACGTTCGACGTCGCTGCATAAACTCAGGTGTTGGAAGACCCGGCCAGAGGCGCGTGCGTTTTGGCGTCTAAGCGCGCATATGTGGCCAATTGCGATTCCGCGCAAGAGGGAAAATGCATCGCGCGAAAAAACTTTGCGCGCGAAGGCAGTCGCCCATGTAGGTGGCCCTGATCCGTCCCCCAGATTGCGGGCCGATCAAGCCCCCGACGTGGCCCTTTTGCGGGCGGGAATGGCCCGGCAAAAGCGCAGTAAATCCCGCGCGCATTTGGCGAGCCAAAGAGGGCATCCGCACCCCGACCTCAAGAAAATTTGTATCGACATATCTTGACCAATCGGTCGAAATCGCTTGACGCCGTGGCAGATTGACCCAGTGTGGAGCCCTCAAAAACGCGCCGGAAGGGATACATCATGACACGACGAAATCTGCGCCAAGCTGCCCTGTTGGGCGGCGCACTCAGCCTGTGTGCGTTGGGTGCTTCTGCGGAAACGCTGCGCTGGGCCTCTACCACGGATCCGCAAACAATGGACCCGCACGCGGTCAACTCCGCCCCTGTTCTGTCATTCTTGAACAATGTTTATGAGGGGCTGGTGCGTCGTGGGCAGGACATGTCCATCGAGCCGTCTCTGGCCACATCATGGGAGCCGCTTGAGGGTGAGAACGGCTGGCGATTCAATCTGCGGCAGGGTGTGACCTTTCAGGATGGCGCGGCCTTTACCGCTGAGGATGTGATGTTCTCCTACCAGCGTGCATCGAATGAGGCTGCCGATGTGCGCTCATGGTTTGCGCCGGTGTCTGAGGTCCGCGTGGTTGATGACTTCACGATTGATTTCGTGACCACCGCGCCGAACCCGCTGTTTCCCGACTCGATCGCGAATTTCATGATCCTCGATAAGGACTGGGCCGAAAGCAATGACGCGGCCCTGCCTGCACGCGACGCGGAAAACTTTGCAACGATGAACGTGAACGGCACTGGCCCCTTCACCGTTGCCAGTCGCGATCCGGGCGTGCGCACCACGCTTGTCCCGAATGCAAACTGGTGGGATGAGGCCGAGCATAACGTGACCGAGGCGATTTTCACGCCAATCGGCAATTCCGCCACCGGCCTTGCCGCACTTTTGTCGGGTGAGATCGACTTCATCCAGCCGATCCCGCTTCAGGATGTGGCGCAGGTCGAAGGACGCGACGGGTTCAAGGTGCTGGAGGGTGAAGAAACCCGCGTCATCATGTTCGGCTTTGGCCATGAGCATGACACGCTCCTGTATTCCTCCGACGTAACGGACGCCAATCCGTTCACTGATCCGCGTGTGCGGCTTGCGGCGGCCCATGCGCTTGATATCGCCTCCATCGACCGAGTGCTGTTCCGCGGCAAGATCGAAGCGGCGAGCCAGCTTGTCCCGGCGGGGATCTCCGGCTACTCCGAAGCCAATTCCGACCGCCCTGACTACAACCCCGAGCGGGCCAAGGAATTGCTGGCCGAGGCGGGCTATCCCAACGGTTTCTCCTTTGGTTTGAAATGCACCAATGATCGTTACATCAATGATGAGGCGCTCTGCCGTGCGGCGGCATCCATGTTTGCCGCTGTTGGCCTGAATGCGGAACTGAGCACCGGTCCGGTGCGTGACTACTGGCCACAGCTTCGCGCGGATGACTTCGACATGTACCTGTTGGGCTGGTCGCCGGGCACCTTCGACATGGAGCATCCGATCCGCTTCCTCCTGCACAGCCAGGATGATGAAAAGCGCCTTGGCTCCTGGAATTTCGGCAACTACTCGAACGCGCGCGTTGATGAATTGCTGCCGCAAATCCAGCAGGAGATTGATCCGGCTGCCCGTCAGGCCATGATCGACGAGGTCGTGTCGATCACGCAGGACGAGGTTGCCTATATCCCGCTCTACACCCAGCCGCTGATCTGGGCTGCGAAGGAGAACGTGGATCTCACCCAGCGTGCGGATAACTTCTTCATGCTGCGTTGGGTGACGGTGAACTGATCCTGACAGAATAAGCAGAAAGGCGATGGTCTATTTCATTCTCAAACGGCTCGTGCAGTCGGTGTTTGTGATGCTGGCCGTCGCCTTTCTGGCCTTTTCCCTGTTCCGCTTTGTCGGGGATCCGATCAGTCAGATGACGGGGGTGGAAACCTCGGTCGAAGATCAGGAACGCCTGCGCGAGGAACTGGGGCTCAATGACCCGTTCATCCTGCAATTCGCCCGCTTCACCTCGGACATGGTTCAGGGCGATTTCGGCTTTTCCTACCGCACCCGCCAACCCGTGGCAGAGATGATCGCGGACCGCATCCCGGCGACGCTGGAACTGGGCGTTGTGGCCCTGCTGATATCGCTGATCGTTGGCATTCCGACTGGGGTCTATACCGCGCTGCGCCCGCGCGGGATCGCAACGCAAGCGATCCTGATGACAACGCTTGTGGGCGTGTCTATCCCCACTTTCGTGATCGGGATCATGCTGATCTTCATCTTTGGGGTGCAACTGGGCTGGTTACCGACCTTTGGCCGGGGCGGCACGGTCCAGATCGGCGGCTGGGAAAGCTCACTTTTCACGGTAGAGGGATGGCGCGCGCTGTTGCTGCCCGCGATCACGCTTGGCGTGTACCAGTTGACCCTGACCATGCGCCTCGTCCGGGCAGAGATGATGGAGGTCATGCGCACCGACTATATCCGCTTTGCCATCGCGCGGGGCGTGCCGATGAACAAGCTGCATTACCGCCATGCGCTGTCCAACACGATGGTGCCGGTGATCACCATCATCGGTTTGCAGTTCGGCGGCGTAATTGCCTTCTCCATCGTGACGGAGAGCGTGTTTCAGTGGCCGGGCATGGGCCTTTTGTTCCTTGAATCCATCCGGTTTGTCGATATCCCGGTGATGGGCGTGTACCTCGTCGTGATCGCGTTTTTCTTTGTGTTGGTGAACCTGATCGTGGACCTTCTTTATGTCGCGATTGATCCACGGCTCAGGGTGAGGGACGTGCAATGATCGCTTTCCTCAAACGGTATGAAGGGCTGTGGCTGTTTGTGCATTCGCCTGCCGCGATCATTGCGGCGATCGTGGCGACGCTGATTATCCTTGGCGCTGTGTTCGCGCCGTGGCTGGCGCTGGTGAACCCGTATGATCTTGCGTCCTTCAGCCTGTTTGACGGGCTGTTGCCGCCGGTCTGGCAGGACGGCGCGAACCCGAAATACCTGCTGGGGACGGATGATCAGGGGCGGGACATGATCTCCTCCATCCTCTACGGCGCGCGATTGTCGCTGGTGATCGGGATGTCAGCCTTGGCGATAGCGGCGGTGCTGGGCGTTGGGCTTGGGCTGGCGGCGGGGTATTATGGCGGGCGGTTTGACGCGATTGTCATGCGCATCGCAGATGTGCAACTGGCCCTGCCCGCGATCCTGACCGCGCTCCTGATCGACGGGATCGCGCGCGGTGTTCTGCCGCCGTCAGTGCAGCAGGATTTGCGGGTTGCGGTGCTGACGCTCGCCATCGCGTTGTCCCTTTGGGTGAATTTCGCGCGGACCGCGCGCGCCTCCACCTTTGTTCAGATGAACAAGGAATATGTGCAAGCCGCCATCATGATGGGCCAGCATCCGGTGCGGGTGATGTTCGTGCATATCCTGCCCAATATCCTTGGCCCGCTTTTGGTGATCATGACGGTCGATCTGGCCTCTGCGATCCTGTTGGAAGCGACCCTGTCTTTCCTTGGGATCGGCCTGCCTGCCGATAGCCCCAGCCTTGGCACATTGATCCGCATCGGGATGCAGTTCCTTCTGTCGGGGGAGTGGTGGATTTTGTGGATACCGACGCTGTTTCTGGTGGCCCTCGTGGTGTCGATCAACATTCTGGGCGATTTCCTGCGGGACGTGTTTAATCCGAGGTTGCGCTAGATGCTGACGATCGAAAACCTGTCGGTGAAATTCCCGTCCCGCTTTGGCGCATTCACCGCGATCGAAGACGTCGATATGGTCATCCAACCGGGGGAAATTCACGGGCTGGTCGGGGAAAGCGGCGCGGGAAAATCCACCGTCGGCGCCGCCGTGATCGGACTGTTGCAGTCGCCGGGCTATATCGCCAGCGGCACCCTTAAACTGGGGGATATGGACCTGCGCGCTTTGACCCCGGAGCAGGCCCATGCCATGCGCGGCGACCGCATTTCGATGATCTTTCAGGATCCGCAAACCAGCCTGAACCCATTGATGACCATCGAAGACCAGTTGATCGAGACCATTCAGGCCCATTCCGATGTCAGCACCAGCGCCGCCCGGCAGCGGGCCGTTGATCTGCTGGAGGAGATCGGGATCAAGAATGCCTCTGAACGGATCAAGGCGTATCCGCACCAGTTCTCCGGCGGGATGCGGCAGCGCGTGGTCATCGCGCTCGCCATTTGCACAGACCCGGATGTGATCATCGCGGATGAGCCGACAACCGCGCTGGATGTGGCAGTGCAATCGCAGGTGCTCAAGCTGATCCAGCGGCTCGCTAAGGATCGCAAGATCGCCTTCATGCTCATTACCCACGATATCGGCGTGATTGCCCAGATCGCGGATCGGGTCACCGTGATGCGCAAAGGTCGGGTGATGGAGACGGGCGACACGGCGCAAGTGCTCGGTGCCCCGAAACACCCCTATACCCGCGCGCTGATGGATGCCGTGCCGCCACTCGATCACAAGATCGACCGCTTCCGCGTCCCGCAGGAAGAGGGCGCGGAGGTCGAAGACGCACTTGGCCAACATGCCGAAGACTGGCTTTTGGAGGGTGTGCGCGGCGCGTCAACCGGCCTGATGCTCGAAAATCTGAGCGTGAAATTCGCGGGGCCGCGCACCTCCCTGTTGCGCAAGCCGGAGCCTTACGTCGCACTTGATGATGTGACACTCACGGTGCGGCCCGGCTCGATCCTTGGCTTGGTGGGGGAGAGCGGTTCGGGCAAATCCACGCTGGCCAAGGTGGTGACCGGCTTGGTCAGGCCCAGCGGCGGCACGATGACCCTTGGCGATGCGGTCCTGCCCGGAGGCAAGGCCCGCCCGCGCAACCATCCGTCCCGCCAATTGGTGCAGATGGTGTTTCAGGATCCCTATTCGAGCCTGAATTCACGGCACCGCATCCGCGATATTCTGTCAGAGCCGTTGTGGTTCTATGGCTTCGTGAAAGAGGCAGAGGCCCGCGAAAGGCTCGCCGAGTCGATGCTTGCGCTCGTCGGGATGCCACCCGATGCGATCGACAAATATCCGCATCAATTCTCTGGCGGGCAACGGCAGCGAATCGCGGTGGCGCGCGCCCTGCTGGCCCGGCCCCGGTTTTTGATCTGTGACGAACCGACCTCGGCGCTTGATGTGTCTATTCAGGCGGAAATCCTGAACCTGTTGAAAGACTTGCAGGCGAAATTCGGTCTGACGATCCTGTTCATCAGCCATAACCTCGCGGTGGTGCGGCAGATGGCCGATGACACGGCGGTTTTGCGCAACGGACGGATCGAGGAGATTGGCCGGACAGAAGATATCTATGCCGCGCCGCAAGCGGATTATACCAAATCGCTCTTGGCACTGACCCCCGTAATGGACCGCGCGATGCTGCAAGCGCGGGTCTGAGTGCGCAGACAGACGCGGCTTGCCATGGGCAAATTATTTCGATATTTCTCGATATATGGAAACATCTGATGCCCTCACCGCTTTCGCCGCCCTCAGTCAGGAGATGCGCCTGCGCGCCCTGCGCCTTTTGATCGAAGCCGGGCCAGAGGGCATGGCGGCAGGCGATATCGCCCGCGCGCTTGATGCCCGGCAAAACACGCTTTCGACGAACCTGTCGATCCTCGTGCAGGCGGGCCTGATCCAGAACACGCGGCACGGGCGGGTCATCCGCTATTCCGTAAACTGGGCGGGTATGCGCGGGATCATCACCTATCTCATGCAGGATTGTTGCGGCGGCAATCCCGACCAGTGCCGCCCCCTGCTTAACTCCCTACCGGACCCGACATGACCGACACTCCCCAGCTTGACGAGACGCTGTTTCGCGCGCCTGACCCTGACGCGCTCTTTCCCGGTGCGCCCGGCACCCAACCCGTGAAGATTTTGCTCCTGTATGGCTCCCTCCGGCAGGTCAGCTATAGCCGCCTCGCCAGTGAGGAGGCCGCGCGCATCCTTCAAAAGCTCGGCGCGGAAACTCGCACTTTCAACCCAAGCGGCCTGCCCCTGCCCGACGAAACCGACGCGAGCCAGGCAAAGGTGCAGGAATTGCGCGATCTGGTGACATGGTGCGACGGGATGGTCTGGTGCTCCCCCGAACGGCACGGCGCGATGACCGGGATCATGAAGGCGCAAATCGACTGGATCCCATTGTCGCTGGGGGCAGTGCGCCCGACCCAAGGCAAAACACTGGCGGTGATGCAGGTCAATGGCGGCTCGCAATCGTTCAACGCGGTGAACCAGTTGCGCATCCTTGGACGTTGGATGCGGCTGTTGACGATCCCCAACCAATCCTCCGTCGCGAAGGCGTGGAGCGAATTTGACAGCGACGGGCGCATGAAACCCTCCCCCTATTACAACCGGATCGTGGATGTGATGGAGGAGTTGGTGAAATTCACGCTCCTGACCCGCGACATCCGTGAGCATCTGGTGGATCGGTATAGCGAACGGGTGGAGAGTGCCGAAAAACTCATGGCGCGGGTCAACTCCACGCCCTAGCGCAAGAACCGGGTGGTTCTGAGCGGCCCCAATCGTCACATTGAGGGCAGACAGACCGGAGCACAGCCATGACCGACGCAAGCCCAAATGCCTTTCACTATGACCTGATGGCCGCAGCCCTGCGGTATCTGGAGGATCACGCGGAGGACAATCCGTCACTGGATCAAGTGGCCGCCGCCATTGGCATGTCGCCTGCGCATTTCCAGCGGGTGTTCAGTCAATGGGTTGGCGTCAGCCCCAAACGGTATCAGCAATACCTCGCGCTGGATCACGCGAAAACCTTGCTGCGGGACAGGTTTACCGTGCTTGACGCGACCTATGAGGCGGGCATGTCCTCCCCCGGTCGGCTGCATGACCTGTTCGTGCGGTGGGAGGCGATGAGCCCCGGTGCCTATGCCGCGAAAGGCGCGGGGCTGACCATTTCCTACGGCTTTTTCGACACACCCTTCGGGGAGGCTCTGGCGATGGGCACGGATCGGGGGCTGTGCGGGCTGGCGTTCACCGCCGAAACCGGGCGCGATGCGGCGATGGCTGATATGCAAAGCCGCTGGCCGGAGGCCGCCTATGTCCCGAACCCATCAGCGATTGAGCACTGGGTCCGCGCCGCATTCGGCGAGGGTGGGGAGGCGCAGCTTTTGATGATTGGCGCCCCCTTCCAGATCAAGGTGTGGGAGGCGCTCCTGACCATCCCCACCGGCCATGTCACCACCTACGGGGAAATCGCCCGCGTGATCGGCGCCCCCAAGGCGGTGCGCGCAGTGGGCACCGCCGTGGGGCGCAACCCGATCAGCTGGCTGATCCCGTGCCACCGCGCGATGCGCAAATCCGGTGGGCTTGGCGGGTATCACTGGGGATTGCCCGTCAAACGCGCGATGCTCGCATGGGAATCGGCGCGGGTGGAGGCGGCGGAATAGGCCATGCGCCTTGCCCGCGACTGGGCCGCGCCATATGGTCTGGGGCGAAGCTCAAGGACCACCGCGATGCGCTGTCTCGTCTGCCTTTTTGCCCTGTTTCCCCTGCCCGGATGGGCGGCTGACATCACGGTTTTCGCCGCCGCGAGCCTTGCCAATGTGCTCGAAACACAGGCGGAGGCATGGGAGGCCGAAACCGGCCATTCCGTGACATTCGTGCTGGCGGGCAGCGGGACACTGGCCCGGCAGATCGAACAGGGCGCGCCAGCGGATATGTTCATTTCCGCCAATGTGGCATGGATGGATCATCTTGAGGCTGGCGGGTATCTGCAACAGGGCACGCGCCGCGATGTGGCGGGCAACACGCTTGTGCTGATCGGCGCGAAAGGCCATGACGCGCGGCTTCTTGACCTGCCCGAGAGGCTTGGATCGGGCAGGCTTGCGCTGGCCAATACACAGAGCGTTCCGGCAGGGATATATGCCCGGCAGGCGCTGGAGGCCGCCGCGCTTTGGCCTGCCCTCGCGCCGCGCTCAGTTCAGGCGGATAATGTGCGCGCGGCGCTCTTGTTTGTCTCCCGTGGGGAGGCTCCGTTTGGCATCGTCTATGCTACGGACGCGGCGATTGATCCCGGTGTCGCGGTGTTGGAGACCCTCACCGGCCATGATCCGATCCGCTACCCCGCCGCGCTCACCGCGCAAGGCGGGACGGAGGCGCGCGCGTTCCTTGACGCGCTGATGACGCCGGAGGGGCAAGCGATCTTTGCCCAACATGGCTTTACGGCCCCGTGATGGAATGGTCCCTCACCCCTGATGAATGGACCGCCGTGCGCCTGTCGCTGCGCGTCGCGGTTTGGGCCACCCTGCTTTCGCTGCCACTGGGGATCGCGGTCGCATGGGTGCTTGCGCGGTGTGACTTCTGGGGCAAGTCGCTGCTCAATGGCGTGGTCCATCTCCCGCTGATCCTGCCGCCTGTCGTCACCGGCTTCATGCTGTTGGTGCTGTTTGGCCGCAATGGCCCGGTCGGTGGGTTTCTGGAGGATACGTTCGGCATTGTGTTGGCGTTCCGCTGGACAGGTGCGGTGCTGGCCGCAGCGATCATGGGATTTCCGTTGATGGTCCGGGCGATCCGCCTCTCCATCGAAGCGGTCGATCCTAAGCTGGAGGACGCCGCGCGCACCCTCGGCGCGGCCCCGCTTGCCGTTTTCTTTCGCGTGACCCTGCCGATGGCGCTGCCTGGCATCATCGCGGGCGCGATCCTCGCTTTCGCAAAGGCGATGGGGGAGTTTGGGGCAACGATCACGTTCGTATCCAACATCCCCGGAGAGACCCGCACCATCGCCGCCGCGATCTATTCCCTGACGCAAGTGCCCGGCGGCGACGCGGGCGCATTCCGCCTGACCATCGTGGCAGTCATCGTCGCCATGGCGGCCCTTCTGGCGTCTGAATATTTCGCGCGCCGCGCGCAAAAGCGGGTGAGCGGGCGATGAGCATGACCGTCGATATCCGCCACCGATTTGGCACCTTTACCCTTGATGCCGGGTTTGAGGCGGATACGGGCGTGACCGCCCTGTTCGGCCCATCAGGGGCGGGCAAGACGAGCATGATCAACGCGGTCGCGGGGCTTTTGCGGCCAGATCGCGGGCGCATCACCGTGGATAGCGCGGTTTGGCAGGACGACACCACCTTCCTGCCGCCACACAAACGGCGGGTCGGCTATGTGTTTCAGGATGGCCGGTTGTTCCCGCATCTGAGCGTTGCCCGGAACCTGCGGTTTGCCGGGCTGCATGCGGAGGAGGGTGCCATTCTCGATATGCTCGGCATCGCGCATCTGATGGACCGGCGCATCGCGGCCCTGTCGGGCGGAGAGGCGCAGCGTGTCGCGATTGGTCGCGCGCTCTTGAGCGATCCGAAGGTTTTGCTGCTGGATGAGCCGCTTTCTGCCCTTGATGCCGCGCGGAAGGCCGAAATCCTGCCCTATATCGAGCGGTTGCGGGACGAGTTGCGCATCCCGATCCTGCTGGTCAGTCACGCGGTGGAGGAGGTCGCCCGGCTGGCGCAAACCGTCATTGTGCTCGATCAGGGCCGCATCACGGCCTCCGGCGCGCCTGCGGCCCTGTTGGCCGAACCGGGTAGCCCGATGGGCCCGGCGGAGGCAGGCACGCTCCTGCCCGGCACCGTTGGCCCGACCGAACAGGGGCTGACCCGGATCGACACGGGCGCGGGGCCAATCCTGTTGCCGGAAGTGACCGCCGCGCCGGGCCATGCCCTTCGCCTGCGTATTCCCGCGCGGGACGTGATGCTGGCCACCCAGAAACCCGAAGGGTTGAGCGCGCTCAACATCCTCGCGGGGCATATCGGTACGATCACGGCAGCGGGCGCGGGCGTCGTGGATGTGCAGGTCATCTGCAACGGCGTGCCGATCCTTGCGCGGATCACGGCCCAATCGGCGGGCAGGCTTGGGCTATGTCCCGGTCAGCCGATCTATGCGGTGGTGAAATCAGTGACACTGGGGCTGGATCAGGTTTTTGCCTGACCGGTCGAAAGCGCCTTGAGCGCATAGATAAGGTCCAGCGCCTCACGCGGGGTCAGTGTATCGGGATGCACCTCCGCCAATGCGGCATCAAGCGGCGATGGCCCTGCTTTGGGTTTGGCCTGCGGTGCCGGTGTCGCGGCGAACAGCGGCAGATCATCAATCAGCGCCTTTGCCTTTCCGCCAGTGTCCCGGTCGCCTTCTTCCAAAGCGTCAAGCACGGTGCGCGCCCGCGCGATCACCGGCTCCGGCAGGCCTGCGAGTTTGGCGACCTGCACACCATAGGACCGATCAGCGGCACCCGGGCGGACCTCATGCAGGAACACCACGTCGCCCTCCCATTCGCGCACGGCGACGGTCGCGTTCTTGAGGCCATCAAGCCGCCCTGCAAGCGCCGTCAATTCGTGATAATGGGTGGCAAACAGCGCCCGGCAGCCATTGTTTTCATATAGATGTTCAAGCGTCGCCCATGCGATGCTCAGCCCGTCATAGGTCGCTGTGCCGCGCCCGATTTCATCAAGGATGACCAGCGCCCGCTCCCCCGCCTGATTGAGGATCGCGGCGGTTTCCACCATTTCCACCATGAAGGTGGAGCGCCCGCGCGCCAGATCGTCGGCAGCCCCCACCCGGCTGAACAACTGATCGACCAGCCCGATATGCGCCTCGGCCGCCGGAACGAAGGCACCCATCTGGGCAAGGAGTGCGATCAGCGCGTTTTGCCGAAGGTAAGTCGATTTGCCCGCCATGTTTGGGCCGGTCAGGAGCCAAATGCGCGCCTCCCCCTCCGCTGACAGATCGCAGTCGTTTGCCACGAAACTACCACCGGAGCGGCGCAAGGATTGCTCCACCACCGGGTGCCGCCCGCCCGAAATGCGGAACGCGCGGGAGGTGTCGAGCGTCGGGCGGGTCCAATCCTCTGACACGGCCAATTCCGCGAGCGCGCTTGCCACATCAAGCTCCGCCAATGCGCGGGCGGCCATCGCAATCTCTGCCGCATTGTCCATCACCGCAGCGCGCAACTCAGCGAATATCCGCGCCTCAATGCCCAGCGCGGTGCCGCCCGCGTTGAGGATTTTGGTCTCCATCTCCGACAGGGCGGGCGTGGTGAAACGCACCTGATTGGCGGTGGTCTGGCGATGTTTGAACGTGTCGGACAATGGCTCTGACAGCATCTTATCGGCATGGGTCGAGGGGGTTTCGACGAAATAGCCCAGCACGTTGTTATGTTTGACCTTGAGCGAGGAAATCCCGGTCAGGTCCTGATATTCGCCCTGCATTTGCGCGATCACGCCGCGCCCCTCATCGCGCAGGGTACGCGCCTCATCAAGCGGCGTGTCAAACCCCGCCGCGACGAACCCGCCATCGCGGGCCAGCAGGGGTGGTTCAGCGACAAGCGCGCGGTCAAGCAATCCGGCAAGCGCGTCATGCCCGACAAGCAGGGATGCCGCCTCCGAAATGACCTCCGGCATGTCCGCGCCGAGCATCCGGGCGATTGCGTCGGCTTGGGTCAAGCCATCCCTCAGCGCCGCCAGATCACGCGGCCCAGCGCGGTCAACGGAAAGGCGGCCCAACGCGCGCTCCATATCGGGTGCACGGCGTAGGGCAGCGCGCAGATCCTGTGCGGTCAGCCGATCCGTCACGAAGGCCTCCACCGCGTCATGGCGCGCGGTGATCCGGGCAAGGTTGGTTGAGGGGGCGCAAAGCCGCGCTTCCAGCAACCGCGCGCCCGGCCCTGTCACGGTCCGGTCAATCGCGGTGAGCAGTGATCCGGCCCGCCCGCCGCTGAGCGCATGTGTGAGTTCCAGATTGCGCCGGGTCGCCGCGTCAATCCGCACGGCGCCGTCCATTTCCTCCCGCACGGGGGGGCGGATCATCGGTAAGCGGCCTTTTTGCGTGATCTCGATATAGTCGATCACGGCCCCCATCGCGGCCAGTTCCGGGCGGGTGAATTGCCCGAACCCTTCCAGCGTTTTGGTGCCGAAGAGTGCGGCCAGCCGAGCCTCCGCCCCGGTGCTGTCGAAACTCGCGCGGGCAAGGGGCGTCATGGTGGCACCCGCTTCCTCAATCGGCTCGCGCAGGGTTTCGTCGCCGTCCATCACCAGCACTTCAGACGGGTTGAGCCGCGCCATCATCGGGTTCAGCACAACGCGCGGGCAGGGGGTCACATGAAACTCCCCGGTGGACACGTCGATCCACGCGAACGCACCATCGCCCCGGATATCCGCCCATGCGCACAGGAAATTGTTGCGGCGCGCGTCCAGCAGCGTGTCCTCGGTCAGCGTGCCGGGGGTGACGAGCCGCACGACCTCCCGTTTCACGACCGCCTTGTAGCCCCGCTTTTTCGCCTCTGCCGGGCTTTCCATCTGCTCGCACACGGCGACGCGAAAGCCTTTCTTGATGAGCGTCAGCAGGTATCCTTCGGCAGCATGGTGAGGGACACCGCACATGGCGATGTCCTTGCCCTGGTGCTTTCCTCGCTTGGTGAGCGCGATGTCGAGTGCGGCAGACGCGGCCTCTGCATCCTCGAAAAACAGCTCATAGAAATCCCCCATCCGGTAGAACAGGAGCGCATCGGGATACGCCTCCTTGATCTCCAGATATTGCGCCATCATCGGGGTGACGGTGTCACTCATGGGGGTCCCTTCCAGCTTTCGCCCTTGTGTACCGTGTGAACGGGGCCGGGAAAAGCGGGAAGCAGCTTGGCCCGGAATCAAGGCGAAGCCGCCGGGCCTGCGGCCGCCCGCCCCCAGGCGGCCGCATCACCACGCTCGCAAGGAGCGCGCCAGTTCCACGGGGCGGTGAGATAAATCAAGAAGCCCGTAAATCGGATGCGACCCCCTCGGACGGCCGCTGACCCGGCTTACCGATAGCCATCCCCGCACGGGGCCGCTAAGTTCATTGAAAAACACGCGCCCGGAGGACCCCATGCCGCAAAAGACCCGCATCACCGATGAAGAGGCGCTTGCCTACCACCTCAACCCCACCCCGGGAAAGATCGAGGTGCGGGCCTCCACCGCGATGACCACCCAGCGAGACCTGTCGCTGGCCTATTCCCCCGGTGTTGCCGTCCCGGTGAAGGCTATCGCGGAGGACCCGGCCACCTCTTATGACTACACGTCACGCGGCAACATGGTCGCCGTGATCTCCAACGGGACGGCGATCCTTGGGCTGGGCAATCTCGGTGCGCTGGCATCGAAACCGGTGATGGAGGGCAAGGCCGTCCTGTTCAAGAAATTCGCGGATGTGAACGCCATTGATCTGGAACTCGACACGGAGGACGTGGACGAATTCGTCAACGCGGTAAAGCTGATGGGCCCGTCCTTTGGCGGCATCAACCTTGAGGATATCAAAGCGCCCGAATGCTTCATCATCGAGGACCGGTTGAAGGAGCTGATGGACATTCCGGTGTTCCACGACGATCAGCACGGCACGGCGGTGATTTGTGCGGCTGGTTTGATCAACGCGCTGCACCTGTCGGGCAAAAAGATTGAGGACTGCAAGATCGTCCTCAATGGCGCGGGGGCCGCTGGCATCGCCTGTATCGAATTGATCAAGGCAATGGGTGCCCAACACAACAATTGCATCGTGTGCGACACCAAGGGCGTGATCTGGCAGGGTCGGTCTGACGGGATGAACCAGTGGAAATCGGCGCATGCCGTTGTGACGGAGGCCCGCTCGCTGGAGGAGGCGATGCAGGACGCGGACGTGTTCCTTGGCGTGTCGGTGAAGGGTGCGGTGACGGAGGATATGATCCGTTCCATGGCCCCCAATCCGGTGATCTTCGCCATGGCCAATCCCGACCCTGAGATCACACCGGAGGAGGCGCATTCGGTGCGCGAGGATGCCATCGTTGCCACGGGCCGATCCGATTATCCCAATCAGGTGAATAACGTTCTGGGCTTTCCGTATCTGTTTCGTGGTGCGCTCGATATCCATGCCCGCGCGATCAACGATCAGATGAAGATTGCCTGTGCCGAGGCGTTGGCGAAATTGGCGCGGGAAGACGTGCCCGATGAGGTGGCGCTTGCCTATGGCACCAAGCTTAGCTTTGGCCGCGATTACATCATCCCGACCCCGTTTGATCCGCGCCTGATCTATACGATCCCGCCTGCAGTGGCAAAGGCGGGCATGGATACCGGCGTGGCCCGGCGGCCCATCGTGGATATGGAGGCGTATGAACTGACGCTGAAATCCCGGCTCGATCCGACTGCGTCGATCCTGCAATCGCTCTATGTCCGGGCGCGGGCGGAACAGGCGCGGATGATTTTTGCCGAAGGGGACGACGCGCGGGTCGTGCGCGCTGCTGCCTCTTACGCGCGCTCGGGCCTTGGCCATGCGATTGTCGTCGGGCGGCAGGAGGAGGTCGAAGGATTCCTCAAGGAAGCAGGCATGTCAGATGCGGTGGACGATATCGAAGTGGTCAATGCGGCCACCGTCCCTAATCTGGCGGAGATGGGTGATTACCTCTATGCCCGCCTGCAACGGCAGGGCTATGACCAGCGCGACTGCTATCGCCTTGCCAGCCGGGACCGGCATGTGTTTGCCGCGATGCTGTTGCAGCAAGGCTATGGCGACGGGATGATCACGGGGGCCACGCGCAAATCGGCGCAGGTGCTCAGCCAGATCAATCAGGTGTTCGACGCTGAGGCAAAGGATGGCGCGGTCGGCATTTCTGCCGTGCTGCATAATGGGCGGATGGTGCTGGTCGCGGATACGCTGGTGCATGAATGGCCCAGCGCCGAAGATCTCGCCAATATCGCGGAACAGGCCGCAGGCGTGGCGCGCAAACTGGGGCTGGTGCCGCGCGTGGCGTTCTGTTCCTTCTCCAATTTCGGTTATCCAGTGTCGGAGAGGGCGACGAAAATGGCGGATGCGCCCAGCGTGCTGGACGGGCGCGGCGTGGATTTCGAGTATGAAGGGGAGATGACCGTCGATGTGGCCCTGAACAGGGAGGTGATGGCCCAATACCCATTCTGTCGCCTCACAGGCCCTGCGAATATCCTCGTGATGCCCGCGCGGCATTCGGCGTCCATTTCGGTCAAGATGATGCAGGAAATGGCCGGGGCCACGGTGATCGGCCCGATCCTCACGGGCATCGACCGTCAGGTCAAAATCTGCTCCACCACCGCAACGGTGAACGACATCCTGAACATGGCGATTATGGCCGCGTGCAAGGTGGGGTGATTACCATCCATCCACCCGATCCCAGACACGACCGTCGGGAAGGTGGTATTTGCCGTGGCCACCTGCGGCGGTCAGGCAGGCGTGGACGGGCAGGACGCGGACCATCGCCCCGATGGGCAAGCGTTCGAACCAGCTTTCATCGGGGACGCGGACGGTGCCGTGTTCCTGATGGACCACCGCGATATTCAGGCCCAGTCGCTCCATCGTCTCGGGATCACAGAGCCAGCCATAGCCCGCATCCGGCAGGTGCTTTTGCGCGCCGATATCCTTTGACATCGCGAGCGCACCAGCATCGAGCGTGATCACGCCCGCCGCCCGGTTGTGGCCGATCACGCTGCTCAGAACAGTCATTGCGATATCATCTAGCGTGCAGATGTTCCGGGCGTATTGGCACAGGTCATAGAACAGATAGATGCCCGCCCGCACCTCTGTCACGCCATCAAGGCTGGGTGCGTGGATCACCGTGGGGGTGGAGCCGATGCTGACATCCTGCACCGCCATTCCCGCCGCACGGATCGCAGCGGCGGCGGTGGTTGCGGCGTGGACCTCTCCTTCTGCCATTTGGCGGACATCATGGATATCATCGGTGGCATAGGATTGGCCCGCATGGGTCATCACCCCGCGAAGCTGCGCGCCAAGCGCCCGCGCAATCTCCACAATCGCCGGGTCGTCAAAGGGCAGGCCGCCGCGATGCTCCCCGCTGTCAATCTCGATCATCACGGGGTTGGGCAGGTCGCTCTGCGCAATCGCGCGGGCCATGGCGAGGCTGTCCACGATCAGGGTCAGGCGCTGGCCCGTCGCGTTGATCCGCGCGACATGGGCGAATTTATTGGGGGTGATCCCCACGGCATAGAGCAGATCGTCAAAACCCGCTTGGGCGAAATGCTCTGCCTCTTTAAGGGTGGAGACGGTTAGGCCCGACCGCCGACCGCCCGTCGCGATCAGGGACACTTCGACCGATTTCGCGGTCTTGGCATGGGGGCGCAGCATCACGCCGCGCGCCGCACAGTGATCCAGCATCCGGGTGGCATTCGCGCGCAGACGCCCCTCGTCCAAAATCAGGCAGGGCGTTTCCAGCGCGGCAAATGTCATCCGCGCATCCCGTCCCAGAACCCGCGCACCTTGGAGAAGAAATCCTCGCTCTCGGGGTTGTTCGCTTCGCTCTCTTCCTCGAACTCGCGCAGCAATTCCTTTTGCCGGGGGGTGAGGTTGACCGGCGTTTCGACGGCCAATTCGATATAGAGGTCACCATGCCCCTGCCCGCGCAGATGCGGCATACCCTTGCCGCGCAGACGAAGCTGTTTGCCCGATTGCACGCCTTGCGGCACCTTCACCCGGCTGCGGCCACCGTCGATATTGGGCACCTCGATATCCCCGCCAAGGGCCGCTTTGGCCATCGGCACCGGGATACGGCAGAACAGGTTTGGCCCTTCCCGCTCGAAAATCGGGTGATCGGCGACTTCGACAAAGATATAGAGGTCACCCGTCGGGCCACCGCGCATCCCGGCCTCCCCTTCACCGGCGAGCCGGATGCGGGTGCCGGTTTCCACACCGGCAGGGATGTTCACGTTGAGCGATTTGTCCTTATGGACCCGCCCGGCGCCGGAGCAGACCTTACAGGGGTTCTTGATGATAGAGCCGCGGCCATCGCAGGTCGGACAGGTCCGTTCCACAGTGAAAAAGCCCTGCTGCGCGCGCACCTTCCCCATGCCGGAGCAGGTGGGGCAGGTCGCGGGCTCTGAAGCGCCCTCAGCCCCGGTTCCGTTGCAGGTGTCACAGCCAACTGAGGTCGGCACGCTGATCGACGCCTGCTTGCCGACATAGGCTTCATCAAGCGTCATGCGCATGTTGTAGCGCAAATCCGACCCGCGGGTCGCGCGATTGCCACCCCGGCGGCCACCACGACCCCCCATGAAATCGCCAAACAGATCGTCGAATACATCCGAGAACGCGGAGGAGAAATCGGCACCGCCCGGCCCACGCGGGCCACCGCCGCCGCCACCCATGCCACCCTCGAACGCGGCATGGCCAAAGCGGTCATAGGCCGCTTTCTTTTCGGGGTCTTTCAGGACGTCATACGCCTCGTTCGCTTCCTTGAACATGCCCTCTGCCTCGGGCTTGTCCTTGTTGCGATCGGGGTGATACTCCATCGCTTTCTTGCGATAGGCTTTCTTGATTTCCGCTTCAGACGCGCCTTTCGACACGCCAAGCACTTCATAATAGTCACGTTTGGCCATGTCTGACCTTCTATTCAAATTTCCATTTGGTCCCTGTCACAGGGCCAGAAGGCCCAAGGGTATGCACGCGATATAGCCACGCACGGCTCAAGATTCCATAGGTGCTGCCAGCTTGAGGATGTCACCGATCTGGTTTTGCCAAAGGGCGGCCTGCCCATGGGCGCGGCCCGCCGCCCCCATTTGGTGGCGCAGGGCCTCATTTGTCAGCAGTTGGGACAGCGCGTTGGTGACCTCAGACAGGTCGGTTCCGTCCACCACAAAGCCCGTCTCCCCATGGCGCAATGCCTCCGGCGCGCCGCCCGCGTTGCCGCTGATCGTCGGAAGGCCTGCGAGGGCCGCTTCCAGATAAGTGATTCCGAAGCCTTCACGCTGGCCATTCACCGACCGGCCGGGTTGCAGAAAGATATCGGCACTTTCCAGCAGCGCCGTTTTGGCCCCACCTTCGATCCGCCCGATAAATTTCACCACATCGGCAAGGTCATGCTCCGCCACGATCCCTTGCAACCGGTCAAGGTCATCACCCGTTCCACCGATCAGCATCTGAAGGCCCGGATGCGCCGCCCGCACCGCCGCCACGGCGCGGATCGCCTGATCAATCCCTTTCCAGTCGATCAACCGGGACAGGGTGACAAGCCGGGGGCCACTGCTGGGCCACATCTCCGCGATGCGGGCGTGGTCGGTCTCTGTCGCTGGGGTGTGAGGATAAACCGGTGGATGGATCGTGGTCACGGGCAGGCCGCTCGGCACCATGGGTGCGGACCGGCCCCGTGTTTCCTCGGATACCACGATCATATGGGTCGCTTTGGACAGGGCTGCACGGATGCGTGCCGCCTTACGCCCGTCCTCCGGGTATTCGTTGCCATGGGCATAGACGATCACCGGATAGGGCAGGCGATTTGGCAACCGCTCAAGGCTTTTCCAGCTATCGGCATAGAGTGCAGTGATCCCCGGTGTGGCCTTGATTGCGCGGGCTTTCAGCACCCGGCGCAGGGGTTTCAACCCGGCAAAGCGGCGGATTTTGTAGGGCAGCCGCGCGTCCTGCGCATCCGGCTTTCCATCGGCAAAGACGAGCGTGTCATGCCCGGCCTTGGCGATATGTTCCGCCAGACCGGCCATCAGGTTTTGGATGCCACCCGATGCAGGGGGGAAGGCTTGAGCCGTGATTGCGATCATGGGCAGACCTTTAGGAGGCAATGCAAAACAGGCGGGGCAATCCTGCCCCGCCTGCTGCTGGTTCCGGTCAGGATCAGGACGCCTTCTTGTCGTCGTCCACTTCCTCGAAATCGGCATCGACGACATCGTCGTCATTGCCGTCTTTCATCGCCTCATCCGCGGCCTGCGGCTCATCCTCGGCCCCTTCGGACTCAGCCTGCGCCTTGTAGATCGCTTCGCCAAGTTTCATCGCGGCCTCGGTCAGGTCTTTTGTCCGGGTCTTGATCGCGTCGGTGTCGTCGCCTTCAAGCGCCTCTTTGAGGTTCTTGATGGACATTTCGATCACTTCCACGGTGGAGGAGGACACAAGATCCTTGTGCTCTTCCAGCGACTTCTCGGTGGAGTGGACGAGGCTTTCGCCTTGGTTCTTCGCCTCGACCATTTCGCGGCGTTCCTTATCGGCCTCCGCGTTCTCCTCGGCGTCTTTCACCATCTTTTCGATATCCTCGTCGGACAGGCCGCCGGAGGCTTGGATGGTGATTTTCTGCTCTTTGTTGGTCGCCTTGTCCTTGGCCCCCACGGACACGATGCCGTTCGCGTCGATGTCAAAAGACACCTCGATCTGCGGCACGCCGCGCGGGGCGGGCGGGATGCTTTCAAGGTTAAATTGACCGAGCATCTTGTTATCGGTCGCCATCTCACGCTCACCCTGGAACACGCGGATCGTCACGGCGGTCTGATTGTCCTCAGCGGTGGAGAAGATCTGCGATTTCTTCGTCGGGATCGTGGTGTTGCGGTCGATAAGGCGGGTGAATACGCCACCGAGCGTCTCAATGCCCAAGGACAGCGGGGTCACGTCAAGCAGCACAACGTCCGTCACGTCGCCTTGCAAAACGCCCGCCTGGATCGCGGCACCCATGGCGACCACTTCGTCCGGGTTCACGCCCTTGTTCGGCTCCTTGCCAAAGAATTTGGTGACTTCCTGCACAACGCGCGGCATCCGGGTCATCCCGCCGACGAGCACGATCTCATCAATGTCGCCCTTCGCGAGGCCCGCATCCTTGAGCGCTGCCGCGCACGGCTTGAGCGAGCGCTGGATCAGATCGCCGACGATGCTTTCCAGCTTGGCACGGGTCAGCTTCATCACGAGGTGCACCGGCTGACGCGTGTCGGGGTTCATGGAGATGAACGGCTGGTTGATCTCCGTCTGGCTGGAGGAGCTCAGCTCAATCTTCGCCTTTTCCGCTGCCTCTTTCAGGCGCTGGAGGGCGAGTTTGTCGTTGCGCAGGTCGATGCCGTTCTCTTTCTTGAACTCATCGGCGAGGTACTCAACGATCCGCATGTCGAAATCTTCACCACCAAGGAACGTGTCCCCGTTTGTGGATTTCACCTCAAACAGGCCATCGTCGATCTCAAGGATGGAGATATCGAATGTCCCACCGCCAAGGTCATAGACCGCGATGGTTTTCGTGCCTTCCTTGTCCAGACCATAGGCAAGTGCCGCGGCGGTCGGCTCGTTGATGATGCGCAGCACTTCAAGGCCCGCGATCTTACCGGCGTCTTTCGTCGCCTGACGCTGGGCATCGTTGAAGTAGGCAGGAACCGTGATCACGGCCTGCGTGACAGACTCGCCCAGATAGCTTTCGGCGGTTTCCTTCATTTTTTGCAGAATGAAGGCAGAGACCTGAGACGGGGAGTATTTCTCACCGCGCGCCTCGACCCATGCGTCGCCATTGGCACCCTCAACGATGTTGTAGGAGACCATGCCCTTATCTTTTTCGACCGTCGGGTCATTATAGGGGCGGCCAATGAGGCGCTTTACGGCAAACAGGGTGTTCTCAGGGTTGGTC
Source organism: Rubricella aquisinus (assembly GCF_014199445.1). GTDB lineage: Bacteria > Pseudomonadota > Alphaproteobacteria > Rhodobacterales > Rhodobacteraceae > Rubricella > Rubricella aquisinus. The sequence goes on from NZ_JACIJS010000001.1 coordinate 487,056, forward strand.
ACCGCCTGACGCTTCGCGGATTGGCCGACGAGGCGCTCATCTTCGGTGAAGCCAACGATGGATGGGGTGGTGCGGGCCCCTTCGGAGTTTTCAATCACTCGCGCGGTCGAGCCATCCATGATGGCGACGCAGGAGTTCGTGGTTCCGAGGTCGATACCAATAACTTTCGACATGTTCAGTCTCCTTGGCGATGTTCCGGCGCAGGTCCGTTATGGCCCCTGCACACTTATCCCGCGCTGATCCGACAACCGGACAACGCTTTCGGGTGGCATATAAGGCTGGCAAACGGGGGGTGCAAGGCACGTTGGGGTTGGAATCTTACATGGCCCAATATCAAGCCGCCCTAAGCCTCCAACCCCGCCAGATACCCGTGCACCGCCGACACGACGACCGATCCTTCCCCGACCGAACTTGCCACCCGTTTGACAGACCCGCTGCGCACATCACCGATCGCGTAGATACCGGAGCAGGACGTGGCGAAGGGGGTGGAGCCGCCCGCGGCCTCTCCGGTCAGGATGAAGCCCTTGTCATCCAGCTTGCATTTGTCGCCCAGCCAATCGGTATTCGGCGCCGCACCGATCATGATAAAGAGCGCTTTTGTGTCCACATGCGTATCGCCGTTTTCCTTATGCGTCAGGGTCACACCGCTGAGCATTTTGTCCCCATGAAGCGCGGTTACCTCTGTCAGTGTATGCACAGTAATGCGCGGATCGCTTTCCAACCGCTTCAGAAGGTAGTCCGACATGGTTGCCGCAAGCCCATCACGGCGGATGCAGACATGCACATGCTTTGCGTGGCGCGACAGATACATCGCTGCCTGCCCGGCGGAATTGCCGCCACCGATCACGACCGCTTCGGTATTGGCGCAGAACCGGGCCTCTAATTCCGTCGCGGCATAATAGACCCCGGCCCGCTCGAACTCCTCCAACCGGGGTAGCGGCATCCGGCGGTATTGCACGCCCGTGGCCACCACGATGGAGCGGGTGCAGATGTCGTTGCCATTGCATAGCTTGATGTTCCAGCCGTCTTCCGTCTGCTCGACACTGCGCGCCGTGCGCGGGGAGGCAAAGCGTGCCCCGAACTTGATCGCCTGAATTTGCCCGCGATAGGCCAGATCGGTGCCGCTGATCCCGGTGGGAAAGCCCATGTAATTCTCGATCCGGGAGGACGTGCCCACCTGCCCGCCAATCGCGGTATTCTCGATCACGAGCGTATTCAGCCCCTCTGACGCGCCATAAACCGCCGCCGCGATCCCGCCCGGCCCCGCTCCGATCACCGTCAGATCAACACTTGTGCCATCCGCCACATCCAAGGGGATGCCAAGCGCATAGGCGATACCGGGATTATCGGGCCGCTTGACCACCTGATCGCCACGCAGAACCACATTCATCTGCGCAGGATCGAGCGACAGGCGGTCGGCCAGCGCGGCTCCTTCCGCCTGCCGGGTATCAAGCCATCGGTGCGGGATGCGGTTTCGGCTGACATATTCGAGCGCGCGCACCACGCTTGGCTCCCCTTCCGGGCCCATGATGGTCAGGTTCGCAGTCGCCGATTTCATCAGCAATTCCCGCCGCGCAGCAAAAGCGGCGACGATCACATCCCCGATTTCCGGCACGGAATTGATCACGGCGCGCATTTCGTCGCCCGTCAGCCGGATCAGCTCCGCATCCTCAACCACCTTGGCGCTCAGGAACGGAGCCTGCCCCATCAGTAGCCCAAGCTCCCCGATAAAGGCATTTGAGCCGACCCTACCGATGATCCCGTCACCCTGATCGCCCTGATCTATGATATGCACCATGCCCGACACGACGACGTAGAAGTCATAGGCCCCCATCCCTGCCTCATAGAGCCATGTTCCGGAGGCTTCGCGCGTCACGGTGCCGATCTCTCGCAAATGAGCGATCATATCGGGCGACAGGGATTTGAACGCGGCTTCACGCTGCGCTGCGGTGAACTCCTGAAGAAGCTCTTGATTTTTGGTGGGCGTCTCTATCGTCATGGAAGGCTCCTTTCGGGGTCTGAAAGAGCATATGGGGTCTGAAATGGAAATTACACAGAAGGTTCAGGTTGGCGGGGCGGTTGTCTATCCGGGTGCGTTGTCCCGCGATGCGCAAATGGCCATGGTGGAGGATGTGCGCGGGATCGCCCGCGCAGCACCCTTCTTTTCGCCGCTGACCCCATGGGGCAAGCCGATGCGGGTCAGGATGACCTCCGCCGGGCGGTTTGGCTGGTGGAGCGACCGGAAGGGCTACCGCTATATCCCGACCCATCCGAGCGGCAGCGCGTGGCCTGCAATCCCCGGCTCCATCCTTGCCGTCTGGGACGCGGTTGCAGATGCCGCCCCGCCCCCGGAATGCTGCCTTGTGAATTACTATTGCGAAGGCGCCAAGATGGGCCTGCATCAGGACAAGGACGAGGCCAATTTCGCGCATCCCGTCGTGTCGATCAGCCTTGGCGATACCGCGACCTTCCGCATCGGCGGGACGGAGCGGGGCGGGAAAACCCAATCCATTGCGCTGAAATCCGGCGATGTGCTGGTGATGGGGGGCGCGACGCGCCTGGCTTATCACGGGATTGACCGGATCAAATTCGGCTCCTCCCCCCTGTTGCCCGATGGCGGACGGATCAACCTCACACTCCGGGTTGTAACGTAGCGGCGGTCGTCACGGCGGTGCTGACAAGGAAAAACCCAGCCCAGCCGGTCCCCCCGATAAACGCAAGACCGATCAGCGCAAGCACCCCGTCCCGCGCCAAAAGTGCAATCGCAAAGAAACACACCGCTACCGCCAAAAGCGATGAGGTCATCGGGAACACTTCAAGGAAGGGCATCGCCAGCCCGCACATCATCGCTGCCGTCTTGATCAACAGCGCGCCAGGCGGGCGGACCATCCACAACAGGCGTCGCCGTGTCCGGCGGTCGATGAATCCGGCGGGCGTTTCCAGCCGCCGCAGAAACCCATCAAGCCGCGCGCCATCGACGCTGCGCCGCATGATCCAATCCGGCAACCAGACATGCCGACGCCCCGCAACCATTTGCAACGCGATCATCGCGATCATCAAACCGCAGAATGAGGACAGGAGCGGCACGCCGCTCAGGGGTGTCACGACGATCATGGCAGGGACCAGCAATGACGCCGCCGTGGAGGCTGGCCCGAGACGCTCCATCAGCACACCGATGCTCACACGCCCATCAGTGGTCGCGCTGCGCGTCTCTGCAATCACTTCAGAGACTTTGGGATATGCCGTTGTCATGGTCATGGCTGGTTAACCGTGCCCGGCGTGATTCAGTTCCTATGGCGCGATGGAACAGCACCCGGATTGCGGCGCGCCCTGCTGCCCATATTGGGTCACTGTCATCGTCGCACTCAGCGCAAAGCTTTGATCGGACATCCCGTCGGAGCATTGTCCGTGTTGGATCAGCACGCGTATCACTCTGCCGCTGCCCAGGTACTCCCCATAAAACGCGCGGGGCAGGCCCCTCGGGTCCGGTTCGGTGGGATAGTTCGCGATGATCAACCGACCGTCGGCGGTTTCGGCTGGTGTGGACCAGCGCACGCCATCCTCAGTCACGGTCTGGGACCAGAACGGTTCTGTCCCGAAACAGCGCAGGCGCGGTTCGGTCGTCTCGCTCAATCCGACATAGTTGCGCCATACCCAGCCTGACCGCTCCCCCACATTGACTTGCAGCCAGCGCGCAGTCGGCTCCCATCCGACGATTTCGATGCCAGTATCGTCGGGCTGGAACGTCCCGATCACGGGCGCATCAAGGCGGGGTTCTGATCGGATGTTGAGATAAGAGCCTTCACTCACGCCATAGATATCGACCAGCACCGGAAGCTGCGGCACAGGCTCCGCCCGCGCGATGCTGGTCATGATCAAAAGACCCGCCAGAAGCAGCCTCATGGCAGCACTCGTTTGTTGCCCTGCTCATCCACCGCGACGAAGGTAAAGGTGGCTTCTGTCATCTTAAGAAGCTCGCCCGTTGGCTGGCGCGTGACCCAAACTTCCACTTCGATTTGCATCGAGGTTCGGCCCTCCTTGAGCATTTCGGCGTGGATGGACACGACATCCCCGACATGGACGGGTTTGTAGAAGGTCATCGCCTCCACCGCGACAGTGGCCACCCGCCCCCGCGCCCGTGTGCGCGCCAGAACGGAGGAGCCAAGGTCCATCTGCGCCATCAGCCAGCCGCCGAAGATATCGCCATTCGCGTTGGTATCAGCGGGCATGGCGATGGTTTGCAGGGCCAGAACCCCTTGCGGCTTGTCAGACATGGCGGGCCTTTCTAGTAGAGCGCTTTGCGATACCGGGCGAGCATCTCCTCTTCCGGCTCCACCGGTTTATCATGGTCTTGCGCATGATCGCGCATGATTTCTGACATGGTTGGCAATGGGCGCGCGTCGGGCCACGCATCCGGCTCCCAGAGGCGGGAGCGCATCAGCGCCTTGGCGCAATGGATGTAGGCGACGGAAACCGTGACCCGGATCACGGCAAGCGCCGGGCGCCCCTTGATCCCCATGCGGGCGTTCAGCGCGTCATCCACGATGATCTCTGCCGTGCCCCGCACTCGGAACGTTTCCCGCACCGTCGGGATCATGAAGATCAGGCCGATTTGTGGATTTTCGAGAAGGTTCGTCAGGCTATCGAGCCGTTTGTTGCCGGGGCGGTCGGGGATCAGGAGGGTCGCCTCATCTTCAACCTCGACAAAACCCGGATGATCGCCGCGCGGTGTGACGTCGATCCCCTGTGGCCCGAAAGTGCTCATCATCATGAACGGAGAGGCGGCGATGAACGCCCGGCAATGGCTGTCGAGCGTCGTTTGCTCCTTGCGCACCGCACGACCGAGCTTCTCGCCGTAAAGCGCACGCAGCGCCGCCTCATCCGTTATTTTCATGACGCCTACCCTTTCGAGGCAACTCCCACTTGCGCGGGGCGGATCAGGCGATCCGCGATGGTGAACCCGTCTGTCATCACCTGAATGACGGTGCCCGGCTCGGCCCCTGGCAGGGGTGCCTCGAACATTGCCTGATGCATCTTGGGATCGAATTTTTCGCCCACTTCGGGGGAAACACGGGCGATCTTGTGCTTGGCAAACGCGCTGAGCAGTTCTTTCTGCGTCAACTCGATCCCTTCGATCACTGGCCCTGCGGCCTCCCGCTGTTCATCGGTGAGTGCAGCAAGCGCGCGCGCAAGGTTGTCATAGACCGGCAGCAGATCACGGGCGAGCTTGGTGCCGCCGTAATTTTCCGCATCCCGGCGGTCCCGCTCGGCCCGTTTGCGGGTGTTCTCCAGATCGGCAAACGCGCGCAGCAGCCGATCCTTGAGCGCATCACGTTCTTCGATCACCGCATCCATGTCATCGGCAGGGTCAACGCCCGCCTTTGGATCGTCAAAGGACAATTCGCCGTCATCCGCCTCATCTTCGATCTCAAGCTCCTCCTCGATCTCGTCGATGTCGTCGAGGAACGGTGCCTCTTCATCCTTATTCACTGCCATGTTCATCCTCGTTGCGTCAGTGCCGTTCGGTGAGCAATCGGCCAACCAGTTGGGCCGTATAGTCCACGATCGGCACGATCCGTCCATAATTTAGTCGTGTGGGGCCAATCACACCGATGGCCCCGATAATCTTGCGGTCCGCGTTCATATAAGGGGAAACCACCAGAGAGGAACCCGATAACGAAAAGAGCTTGTTCTCTGACCCGATGAACACCCGCACTCCGTCGCCCGTTTCTGTCAGATCGAGAAGATGTGCAAGGTCGCGTTTGCGTTCAAGGTCATCAAACAGTTGCCGGATGCGCGCGATGTCCTCTTCCGCCTGCGTGCTGTCAAGGAGGTGGGACGTGCCGCGCACGATCAGGCGATCCGGGTCTTGGCTCTGATCCGCCCAAAGGGCGACGCCATCCTCGATCAGCCGGGCGGCCAGCGCGTCAAGCTCCTGTCGGCGCGCGTCAATCTGGCGGGTGACGATGCTGCGCGCCTCACTGATCGTGTGGCCCTCAAGAATGGCGTTGAGGAAATTCGCGGCCTCCCGCATCGCGGATGGTGTGAGGCCCGCAGGCGGGGTGAAAAGCCGGTTCTCCACATGGCCATCCGCTGTGACCAGCACCACAAGTGCGCGATCCGGGCTGAGGGAGACAAACTCGATATGTTTGATGGGCGCTTCGATATTGGGTGACAGGATCAGGGACGCGCCCTGTGTCAGCCCGGACAGGACCGACCCTGCCCGGTCCAGCACATCGCCCATATCCTGATCGGTGGCGCTGAGGTTGCGCTCAATCTCGGACCGGTCGATGCCGTTGATATCCTTGGCCTCCATGAACCCATCGACGAACAGGCGCAGGCCCATTTGGGTAGGGATCCGGCCCGCACTGACATGCGGAGAGCCAAGAAGCCCAAGATGCTCCAGATCCTGCATCACATTGCGGATCGTCGCGGCGGAAACCCCTTCGGTGAGGGTGCGCGACAGGGTACGGGAGCCAACCGGCTCTCCGGTCTCCAGATACGTCTCCACCAGCGTGCGAAACACGGCGCGCGCACGGTCGTTCATGTCCAATGGTGGTTTTGGGCTGTCTGCCATGGCTACTGATGTAAGTTTTGCAGGGGCCGGGGTCAATTCCGGGGTTGGGGCGAAACACAAGCAGGTCCAGCGGTCGCCCGAGACGGCCGCCGATAACAGCGCCGCTTTTTTAGTTTATGGCGCAACCCCGACCGACCCGCGTGCTTGTGCAAAACGTTGCAAAGCGGCCGCCTGGGGGCGGGCGGCCGCTGGACCGGCGGCTTCGCCTTGATTCCGGTCCAAGAACGGTTCACCCACGACGCTAGACGCCCGCGCCCCGCCACGGTAGGAGGACGCAACCAGTCAAAGGAGAGAGACCATGCGCCCATCCGGCCGCGCGACCGACGCGCTCCGTACGATCCAGATCGACACCAATGTCACTATGCACGCCGAAGGGTCGGTCATGATCCGTTGTGGCAACACGCATGTTCTGTGCGCCGCCAGTGTCGAGGAAAACGTGCCGCCCTTCATGCGCAAATCCGGGCTGGGCTGGGTGACGGCGGAATACGGGATGCTGCCGCGCGCCACCACCACCCGCAACCGCCGCGAAGCAACCGCCGGAAAGCAATCTGGCCGCACGCAGGAAATCCAGCGTCTGATCGGCCGCAGCCTGCGCGCGGGCGTGGATCGTGTCGCGTTGGGTGAGCGACAGATCACCGTGGATTGCGACGTGATTCAGGCCGATGGCGGCACGCGCTGCGCGGCGATCACCGGGGGCTGGATCGCGATGCGGCTCGCCGTCAACAAACTGCTCGCCGCCGGTGTGATCAAGAACGATCCGATCACAAGCCATGTCGCTGCCGTGTCTTGCGGCATCTGGGGCGGCGTGCCCGTGCTTGACCTCGACTATGCCGAGGACAGCCAAGCGGGCACCGACGCCAATTTCGTGATGACCGACGGCGCGGGCCTGATCGAGGTGCAAGGCTCTGCTGAGGGCGCGACCTTCTCCCGCGATGAGATGAACAAACTGTTCGATCTGGCGGAAAAGGGCGTCGCTGAACTCGTTGCAGCGCAGAAAGCCGCCGTGGCATGACCCGGCGGTTCGACGGCAGCGAATTGGTGCTCGCGTCCCATAACGCGGGCAAACTGCGGGAGATTTCCGCGCTGTTGGAGCCGTTTGGCATCACCGTCACCTCCGCCGCCGATCACGGATTGGAGGAGCCGGAGGAAACCGAGGACACCTTCGCCGGGAACGCCCGGATCAAGGCGCATTTCGCGGCGAAATCCACCGGCCTTCCTGCCCTGTCCGACGATTCCGGGATCGAGGTTGATGGGCTGGGCGGTGCGCCCGGCGTCTATACCGCTGACTGGGCGGAAACCCCGAATGGCCGCGACTTCATGCAGGCGATGACCCGCACCTGGAATGAGCTTGAAGCCGCAAACGCACCAGAGCCGCGCACTGCGCGCTTTGTCTGCACGCTTTGCCTTGCGTGGCCCGATGGCACGGATGAAGTGTTCAGGGGCGAAGCGCCCGGTCGCGTCGTCTGGCCGCCACGCGGGGATCAGGGATTTGGCTATGACCCGATGTTCCTGCGCGACGGGCAAACGCAGACCTTTGGCGAAATGCCCTATGCCGAGAAAGAACCCCTTTCCCACCGCTCCGACGCGTTCGCGAAACTCGTGAAAGGGTGCTTTGGTGGCTGAGGTTGAAGGGGGCTTTGGCGTTTATGTCCATTGGCCCTATTGCCTTGCCAAATGCCCGTATTGCGACTTCAACAGCCATGTGACGCAATCGGTGGACCATGCCGCGTGGCGCGATGCCTATGCCCGCGAAATCGCATGGACCGCCGCACAAACCCCGGATCGCCGGGTTGATACCGTGTTTTTCGGTGGCGGAACGCCAAGCCTGATGGAGCCTGAGACGGTGCATTCGGTGCTGGAGGCGATCCGCGCCGCGTGGCCGATGGCGGACGGGGCCGAAGTGTCGCTTGAAGCGAACCCGACCAGCGTTGAGGCCGGGAAATTCCGTGCGTTTCGCGACGCGGGCGTGAACCGTATTTCGATGGGCGTTCAGGCGTTGAACGATGCGGATCTGCGCCGCCTTGGCCGGATGCACTCGGTTGCGGAGGCGCAGGCGGCATTTGACATCGCGCGCAACGCGTTCGACCGGGTGAGTTTCGATCTGATCTATGTGCGGCAGGGGCAAACGCTGGACGCATGGCGAGAGGAGCTGCAACAGGCGCTCGATATGGCGGTGGATCACCTGTCGCTCTACCAATTGACCATCGAGCCGGGCACCCGATTTGGCGATCTGGCCGAACGGGGCAAATTGCGCGATCTGCCCCCGGATGACCGGGCAGCGGATATGTATGATCTGACCCAACAGATTTGCACCGATGCCGGGATGCCCGCCTATGAGGTGTCCAATCACGCGCGGCCCGGCGCGGAAAGCCGCCATAACCTCGTTTATTGGCGCTATGGCGAATATGCCGGGATCGGGCCGGGCGCGCACGGGCGGATCACGCGCAATGGCCAGCGGATCGCCACCGATACCGCGAAAGCACCGCAAGCGTGGCTCGAACGTGTGGCGAAACTCGGCCATGGCGTCACGGTTGAGGATGCGCTGGACCCCGCCGATCAGGGGACGGAATACCTGCTGATGGCGCTGCGATTACGGGAAGGGGCATCGCTGCGTCGATACTCTGCCCTGTCGGGTGCCACCCTGCCCACGGCGGCGATTGCGGAGCTGGTGGACGCCCGATTGCTCGATCAAACGGGTGACAAAATCGCGGTGACGGAGGCCGGTCGGCCAGTTTTGAACGCGGTTTTGAGGCGCTTGCTCACCTGATCTGTTCCGCGTAACGTTGGAAAAACATTCGCGTTATGTTGAGGTAAATCAGATGTCCGACCCGACCCGCCGCCGTATCGTCTCCTCCCGCCACCTTGCTGAAGGAGATGGCTGGGAAGCGTCCGAATTCGAATATGGGCTGATCATCGCCTATAACGCTTTCAGCCGCTGGATGACCCGGTGCATGGCGGCCGCTGGTGGGGCGGAACTCAGCCCGCTGGAAATCCTCGTGCTGCATAACGTGAACCATCGCGGGCGGGACAAACGGCTGACTGATATCTGCTTTCTGTTGAACATCGAGGACACCCACACGGTGAATTATGCCCTGCGCAAACTGATGAAGCTGGAACTGCTTGCGTCTGAAAAGCGGGGCAAGGAAGTGTTCTACCGCACCTCCACAACCGGGGAGGCGCTGTGCGATCAGTATCGTAAGGTGCGCGGGCAATGCCTGTTGGATGGGTTGTCGCGTATGGATCTGTCGGGGGATGAGTTGCGCGAAATCGCGACCAATCTGCGCAGCCTTTCGGGGCAGTATGATCAGGCCAGCCGCGCCGCCGCCAGCCTGTAGACGCCCGGCCATCACAGCCGGGCGAATGGGTCAGTTGCCCATCGCGTTGGGCAGCGCCGTGACGATCTCCGGGAAAATGGTGATCAACACCACACCCAGCACGAGCAAGAGGAAGAACGGCAATGCTGCCCGCGCCACGCGCAGGATGTTGATCCCGGTCAGCCCCTGTATCACAAAGAGGTTGAACCCAACCGGCGGCGTGATCTGGCTCATCTCCACCACGATGACGAGGTAGATGCCGAACCACAGCGGATCAATGCCCACCGCGCTGACCATCGGCATCACGATAGAGGTCGTCAGAACCACAACCGAAATACCGTCAAGGAAACAGCCCAGCACCACGAAAAACACCGTGAGCGCGGCGAGCAGCGCATAGGGCGACAACTCCATCCCGCCGATCCATGCCGCAAGGTTGCGCGGAATGCCCGTGAACCCCATGGAGATGGACAGGAACGCGGCCCCCACAAGGATGAACGCGATCATGCAGGACGTACGTGTCGCGGACATCAGCGCGTCCTTGAAATCGGCAAAGCTGAATGATCCGGTGGACACCGCAAGGATGATCGATAGAACCACGCCCAGCGCCGCCGCGTCCGTGGGCGAAGCGATCCCGGTATAGATCGACCCGATCACGCCAATGATCAGCAACGCCACCGGGATCAACCGGCGGGAGCCTTTCACCTTGTCCTTGAAGGAAGACTTGATCTCCTCCATCGGGATCAATTCCGGGTTCATCCACGCGCGGACCGCGACATAGCCGGAGAACAACAGCACCAGCATCAGGCCCGGCAGCACGCCCGCCATGAACAGCCGCGCGATGGATTGCTCCGTCGCGACACCATAGACGATCAGGATGATCGACGGCGGAATAAGCAGTCCAAGCGTGGCGGAGCCCGCGAGCGTGCCGATGATCAACCGTTCGGGATATCCCCGGTCGGTGAGTTCTGGCACGGACATCCGCCCGATCGTGGCCGCCGTCGCCGCAGACGAGCCGGACACAGCGGCAAAGATCGCGCATCCCAACACGTTGACATGCAACAGCCGCCCCGGTGCCTTTGCCAGCCATGGACCAAGCCCGGAAAACATATCCTCCGCCAGCCGCGATCTGAGGAGGATTTCGCCCATCAGAATGAACAATGGCAACGCCGCCAAGGCCCAGGAATGGCTGTGGCCCCAAAGCGTTGTCGCCAGCACCAGCCCCGCCGGCGCATTGGTGAAGGCCACCATCGCGACCAGCGCCACCAGCATCAGCGCCATCGCGACCCAAACGCCCAGCGCCAAAAGGACCAGCATGACGGCAAAGAGGACGACCGCAATCATTGGATCAGACATCGCTCAAACCTCCTCACCAGCACCAAGGATCGGTGCCTTGGCGCGCAGGCTCTCGACGATGCTGTCGATCAACGCGATGACAAGAATGCCAAGCCCCACGGCCGCCGCCGTTTGCGGAATCCACAGCGGAACCGCGATGATGCCCGGCGATTTGTCCCCGAAATGCCAGCTTTCCCAGACCAGCAGCACGAAATAATAAAACGCATAGCCGGTGATGATGAGACCCAGCACGAAGCAGATAAGCTCGGCCACGAATTGCCCAGCCTTGGGCAGGGTCTGCGATACCAGCGTCACCCGGATATGCGCGCCATGGCGCAACGTATAGGCCAGCGCAAGGAACGTGGCCGCGGCCAGCATGAACCCGGCGAAATCGGCATAGGACGGGATCGTATAGGACCAACCCGGCCCCATGATCCGCGCCACGAGATTGAACAGAACCTGCGCTGTCACGATAAGGCAGATCCCCACGATGGAGAGTGCAGCCAGCGCACCCGACACCGCGTAGAGTCGATCAAGAAATCGGCGCATCGCCATTTCCCCCTGAAAACGACAAGAGAAACCCGGCGCGCCAATTGGAATGGCGGCGCCGGGCTCTGTCGTCAATTAGTTGGAGTAGGTGGACAGGATCGCTTTCGCGTCATCGCTCGCGCTTGCGTTCCAGTTCTCCAGCATGGTGGCGCCGATGGCCTGAAGGCCGGACACCAGCTCTGCGCTTGGCTCATAGACCACGATGCCATTCTCAGCAAGGGCTGCGGTCTGCTGGGATGCTTCTGCCTTGGACATGTCCCAGCCGCGCTGCTCTGCCACTTCGGCGGCGTTGAGGATCGCGGACTGCACATCATCGCTCAAACGGTCGAATTCGCGCTTGTTCACGACGACGATGTTCTTGGGCACCCATGCGTTGATCGGGGTGTAATGGGTGACGAAATCCCACGCCTTGGAGTTCACGCCCGTGGACGGCGAAGTGATCATCGCGGCCACCTGACCGGTGGAGAAAGCTTGCGGGATGTTGGAGGCTTCGACCTGCACCGGTGCAGCACCGGCAAGGGTCGCGAATTCCTCAAGAGCCGCGTTATAGGCACGGAACCGCAGACCGGAGAGGTCATCAACCGTGGCGATCTCCCCATTGGTATAAAGACCCTGCGCGGGCCACGGCACGGAGAAGAGCGGCATTAGCCCCTGCTCTTCAAGCAAGGCGGACACAACAGGCTTTTGCGCGGCCCACAGACGCTCCGCCTCATCATAAGACGTGGCGAGGAACGGCTGGCTGTCCATGCCGTAGGCAAGATCTTCGTTCGACAGGCGCGACAGGAAAAACTCGCCAATCTGAACCTGACGGGAGCGCACGGCATTCTTGATCTCGGAATGCGGGAACAGCGATCCGGCGGAATGCACGGTGATGGTCATGCCGCCATCGGTTGCGGCGGACACATCGGCTGCGAATTGCGCGATGTTTTGGGTATGGAACGTGCTGTCCCCGTATGGGGTGGGCATGTCCCAGCTTTGAGCATGGGCCGACACGGCAAGCGACAGGCCTGCGGCGAGGGGAAGAGCGAAGCGAAGCATTTAAACCTCCTGGTTGGGTTTTTGGTATTGCCGTCGTGACATTACGTTGACAAATTGCAAGCGTTCTGAAAACAAATCAACAGTTTTTTCATTTATGGAGGCAAAAATGCGCCCGCACTCAAAAGAATGGCAGTTTTGGATCGACCGCGGGGGCACCTTCACCGATCTTGTTGGCAGAATGCCTGATGGCACGCTCGTGACAAAGAAACTTTTGTCGGAAAATCCTGAACGATATGAGGATGCTGCGGTCGAAGGCATCCGGCAGATGATGGGCCTGACAGAAGGCGAGGCATTTCCCACCGGCGGTATCTCTGCCGTGAAAATGGGGACGACCGTTGCCACGAATGCCCTCTTGGAACGGAAAGGGGAAGCAACACTCCTGCTGATCACCGAAGGGTTTGGCGATCTGTTGCGAATCGGCACTCAAGCACGGCCAAAGCTGTTTGACCTCGATATCCGGCTGCCCGAACTGCTCTATTCCGATGTGGCGGAAGTCTCCGAACGGCTTGCCGCAGATGGAAGCGTGATCACTGATATGGATGAGGAGGCCGTGCGCACCTCCCTTCAGGCGGCCTATGACAAGGGGCTGCGCTCCGTCGCGATTGCGTTCATGCATGCCTATCTGGAGCCGAAGCACGAACAACGCGCGGCAGAGATTGCGCGTGAGATCGGGTTCACCCAAGTCACCCCCAGCCATGATGTCAGCCGATTGATCAAGCTGGTCGGGCGAGGCGATACGGCAGTGGTGGATGCCTACCTCTCCCCCATTTTGCGGCGCTATGTGGATCGGGTTGCCACGGCGATTGATGTGAAGGGCGGCGCGTGTGAGCGGCTTTATTTCATGCAATCCAATGGTGGCCTTACAGATGCCGCGCTGTTTCAGGGGCGCGACGCGATCCTTTCTGGCCCGGCGGGCGGTGTCGTTGGCATGGTGCGGACGGCTGAGGATGCCGGATTTGACAAGCTGATCGGCTTTGACATGGGCGGCACCTCCACCGACGTGTGCCATTACGCAGGCACCTATGAGCGGTCCTTTGAAACGGAGGTCGCGGGCGTGCGGATGCGTGCGCCGATGATGCATATTCATACGGTGGCAGCGGGCGGCGGCTCGATCCTGTCGTTCCGCGAAGGGCGCTATCAGGTTGGCCCGGAAAGTGCGGGTGCCGATCCCGGCCCCGCCTGCTATCGCCGGGGCGGGCCGCTGACGGTGACCGATTGCAACGTCATGCTTGGTAAACTCAGCGGCACACATTTCCCCGCCGTTTTCGGCAAAACCGGTGATCAGCCGCTGGATGTGGCGGCGGTTCACTCGAAATTCGAGGAAATGGCCGCCGAAATCGCGCTGCGCACGGGCGCGCCCCGCAAATCCGCCCGCGACACGGCGGAAGGGTTCCTCAGCATCGCGGTGCAGAACATGGCCAACGCCATCAAGAAAATCAGTGTCGAGCGGGGATATGACGTCACTCGCTACACTCTGAACTGCTTTGGCGGCGCAGGCGGACAACATGCTTGCCTCGTTGCCGATGCATTGGGGATGGAGCGTGTGTTCGTGCATCCCTTTGCCGGTGTTCTGTCCGCCTTTGGTATGGGGCTGGCCGACATTCGCGCCCTGCGGGAGGAGCAATCCGACCTGCCCCTGTGTGACGCAGCCAAAGCGGGCGAACGCCTACGCGCGCTTGCCGATGAAGCACGGGCAGAGGTGCGCAGCCAGGGCATCGCCGCGTCCGACATTGAAACCGTGGAAAGCGCGCATCTGCGATATGACGGTTCGCATCAGAGCCTCGCCGTGCCATTTGGCACCGCAGATGAGATGCGCCACGCGTTTGATGAGGCGCATACCGCACGGTTCGGCTTTGCCAATCATGATCGCACCGTCCTGATTGAGATGCTGACGGTCGAGGCGATTGGCCAAACCGGGGCGGACAGTGCGCCGATCCGTTCTGACAGCACCGAAGCCACCCCGATTGACCGCGTTACGGTATACGCGGATGGCACGGAACATACGGCCGATGTGTATGACCGTGGCACCCTGCCCGCCGATGTGCCGCTATCCGGTCCCGCGATTGTCTGTGAGCCGACAGGCACCACGATCATCGAGCCGGGTTGGGCTGGCCATATCGACGGGCGCGGCAACCTGATCCTTGAGCGGGTCGCGGCCCGCAAACAGGCGGTGGCACTCGGCACGGATGCTGACCCGGTGCTGCTGGAGGTGTTCAACAACCTCTTTATGTCGATTGCAGAGCAGATGGGCGCGACCCTCGCCAACACGGCGTACTCCGTTAACATCAAGGAAAGGTTCGATTTTTCCTGCGCCCTGTTCGATGCGGAGGGCAATCTGGTGGCCAATGCGCCCCATGTCCCGGTGCATCTGGGCTCGATGTCCGAAAGCGTGCGGACGATTGCGCGCCTCAATGCGGGTAAGATGAAACCGGGCGACAGCTTTATGCTGAACGCGCCGTTCAACGGCGGGACGCATTTGCCCGATGTCACGGTGATCACGCCCGTGTTCGATAAGGACGGGGCCGAGATCCTGTTCTATGTCGGCTCCCGTGGGCACCATGCGGATATTGGCGGGCGCACCCCCGGCTCTGCCCCGCCGGACAGTAAGCATATCGAGGAAGAGGGCGTGCTGATCGACAATTTCCATCTGGTCGAGGGTGGAAAATTGCGGGACGCTGAAACGCGCAAGCTGTTGCAATCCGGGCAGTATCCCTGCCGCAATGTCGATCAGAACATGGCCGACCTTGAAGCGCAGATCGCTGCCAATGCGACCGGTATCCGCGAAGTGCACCAGATGATCGAAACCTTCGGGCTGGACACCGTGCTGGCCTATATGCGCCATGTTCAGGCCAATGCGGAGGCCAGCGTGCGGCAGATCATCGGGCGCCTGTCGGACGGGGAATTCACCTATCCGCTGGATGACGGATCACAGATCAAGGTGCGCGTTGCCGTCGATGCGGAGAAGGGTGAGGCGGAGATTGATTTCACTGGCACATCCGACCAGCATCCGGGCAACTACAACGCGCCAAAGGCGATTGCGCATGCGGTCGTGCTTTATGTGTTCCGCTGTCTGGTTGGGGTGGATATTCCGCTGAACGAGGGGTGCCTGAAGCCGCTTAAATTAACCATTCCAGAAGGCTCCATGATCAATCCGGTTTATCCAGCGGCGGTCATTTCAGGCAATACCGAGGTCAGTCAGGCCATCGCGGATTGCCTGTTTGGCGCGCTGGGGGTGATTGCTGGCAGTCAGGGTACGATGAACAATTTCGTCTGGGGCAATGATGATTTCCAGAACTACGAAACCATCGCTGGCGGCACGGGTGCTGGGCCGACATTCGATGGCACATCCGCTGTTCACAGCCATATGACAAACACAAGAATGACCGATCCAGAGATTCTGGAGCAAAGATTTCCTGTTCGAATTCAACGGTTTGGCATCCGCCGCGGGTCTGGCGGCACGGGCGCGCATCAGGGTGGCGACGGGATCGTTCGGGAGGTTGAATTCCTTGTGCCCGTCACGGCCACGGCCCTGTCATCCCACCGGTCAGTGCCACCTTTTGGCGGTGACGGCGGTGCGCCCGGTGCGACGGGTCAGAACTCGGTTCGTCGTGCGAACGGTCAGATTGACACCCTGTCAGGCAATGATGAGGCGCAACTTAACCCTGGTGACGTGTTTGTCATGCACACACCCGGCGGGGGCGGCTGGGGTGTGAAGCATTAACCTTGTGAGAGGAGCTGGCACAGCCCGTCCAGCTCATCCAAATTGGAGTATCGAATGCGCAATTCACCCTTACCGGAGGATGTGTGTTCGATACTCACCTTGAGCCGCAAATGAGCGGTAAGGTCAGCCTCAAGCGCGCGGGTATCGGCATCTTTCGTCGATGCCCGCGACTTGCTTTGACCTTTAGAAACAGGTGGCGCCTTGACCAACTGTTCCGTCTGACGAACCGAAAG
The DNA here is from genome assembly GCF_014199445.1 of Rubricella aquisinus. GTDB lineage: Bacteria > Pseudomonadota > Alphaproteobacteria > Rhodobacterales > Rhodobacteraceae > Rubricella > Rubricella aquisinus. The sequence goes on from NZ_JACIJS010000001.1 coordinate 503,820, forward strand.
GTTCTGGTCGATGACCTGCTTTGCAAATTTCGCCGGATCATCCGAGGTGATCAGCGCCCGCGCGTGCCCTGCGGACAATTTGCCGGTGACAACATACTCCTGCACACTGTCGGGTAAGGTTAACAGACGCAGCAGATTGGCGATGTGGGACCGGCTTTTGCCAAGGGCTTCTGATAACTTTTCCTGGGTGTGGCCGAATTTATCCATCAGCTGACGATAGCCCTGCGCCTCTTCAATCGGGTTAAGATCGGCGCGTTGGATATTCTCGATGATCGCGATCTCAAGCACATCGGTATCACTCAGGTCGCGAATGACAACGGGCACCTGATGGATCTGCGCCCGCTGCGCTGCCCGCCAGCGGCGCTCCCCTGCAACGATCTGAAAGCGATCAGATTTGGCCGGATCCGGGCGCACGATGAGCGGTTGAAGGATGCCCTTTTCCTTCAAGGATCGTGTCAGATCAGCAAGGTCTGTTTCATTGAAATGACGACGCGGCTGGTCAGGATTGGCTACGAGTTTCTCAATTGGAACAATGGTTTGCCCAGAGTTTGCTTGAGGCTGGTTTGTTGTATCAGTGTCGGCCAACAAGGCAGAAAGTCCGCGGCCCAGTCCCTTTTTCTCAACTTTGCGTGCCATTCTCTTTGCCTCGAATTCTACTTTTGACGGGACAGCAATTCCGCTGCCAATTTCTGATAGGCCAGACTGCCTGAACTTGCATGATCGTACAGCAATGCCGGTATCGCATGGGATGGTGCCTCGGACAAACGGACATTTCTGGGAATGACTGTTTGGTAAACGAGTGGGCCGAGCGTGTCGCGTGCGTCCTCTTCGACTTGGGAGGACAGCTTATTTCGACGGTCATACATGGTTAAGACGATCCCCTCGATTTTAAGGGATCGGTTAACGGTTTGGGACACTTCACGGACGGTTTTCATCAGTTGTGTTAACCCTTCGAGGGCGAAAAATTCGCATTGAAGGGGGACGAGGACGCTGTCCGCTGCCGCCATAGCATTCAAGGTCAGCATGTTGAGCGATGGTGGGCAGTCGATCAGGATATAATCGTAGGTGCCGCGTACTTCCTCCGTTGCGTCCTTCAAACGGTGCAGTCGCCCCCTATCCTCCGCCAACTGAACATCGGCGGATGACAGATCAACGGATGCCGGGGCGATAAACATGCCTGGAACTATTGTTTCACGTGAAACATCCACCAACGACCGCCCGTCAAGCAACATGTCATAGGTCGACACGTCCCGATTCGATGCATCAATGCCCAAGCCAGTCGACGCATTCCCCTGCGGATCAAGATCAATCAGCAGGACACGCTTTCCAACCGCAGCGAGAGCTGTTGACAGGTTGATTGCCGTTGTCGTCTTTCCGACCCCACCCTTTTGATTGGTCAGTGCGATAATGCGGGCAGATGGATCAGACATGATGAATTCCAGACAAAATAAGCACAGTGCTCTCTTGGTCAATTAGCGATTCCTTGTGCGTAACGTCAAATGACCACAGATTTCGTGCCTGCACGAGCTCTTCACCAACGCGAGCGCCCTTATGAAAAATGCAGATACCATCCGCATTTAGGTGAGGATACGCATATCCAAGCAACTTATCCAGCGGGGCAAGGGCACGCGCCGACACAATATCAGCTTTCTGTGGCTCCGTTGCTTCAATGCGAGAGGTCAACACGGTGGCATTCAATCCTAACTCACGAATAACGGTGCGGAGAAAGGCCCCCTTACGCGCATCACTCTCCACCAATGTGAACGCAATATCCGGGTTCGCCTCATGCGCGAGCGTTGCGACAACCAAACCCGGAAAGCCAGCACCACTGCCCAGATCGACCCATTTTCGTACGTTGTGTGGCGCATAGGAATAAATCTGAGCGCTATCCACAAAGTGGCGCTCCCATAAATCCGGAATGGTAGACGGCGCAACAAGGTTAATCTTCTCCTGCCAACGCTCCAATAAATCAGCGTAGACTTGAAGCCGATCCAATGTTTCACGTGAAACAGAGATCCCCTTAGGCAGCGCGAATTCGCTCAAAATCAAACCGCCGTTTTCATCGAAGAGCGCCGAATCTGCCCCAGTAACAGCGTCAACGCAGCTGGCGTCATTCCATCAATCCTTGCCGCTTGCCCAAGTGACCCCGGTCGTATCTTCGACAGCTTGGTCTTTAGCTCATTCGAAAGCCCGCTCACATTCTGATAATCCATATCAGCCGGAATAATCAGTGTTTCCTCTTTCCGCATAGCCGCGATATCGTTTGCTTGGCGCGCGATATAAGGCGCATATCTAGCATCTCTAACGACCTGTTCCGCAATATCTTGATCAATCTCGGCAAGTTCGGGCCAAATCGGCTGTAGATCGCTCAACTCAATATCGGGAAACGCCAACAGCCCCAACGCATTCCGGCGCACGCCATCCTGATTGATTTTCAGCCCCTTCTTGGCCGCATCCGACGGTGTTACAGACACCTGCTCCGCCAATTTCATAGCAGTAGAAAGGCGTTCTGCTTTCGATTCGAATATGCGCCGCCGCTCCTCCCCCACGCAGCCGATCTCAATCCCGCGCGGGGTCAATCGCTGGTCTGCGTTATCCGCGCGCAAGGACAGCCGGAATTCCGCCCGCGAGGTAAACATCCGGTAAGGCTCCGTCACGCCACGCGTCACCAGATCATCAACCATGACGCCAATATACCCATCAGCCCGATCGAAAACGACTGGGCCATCACCACGAACCATCGCAGCCGCATTCAGCGCCGCAACAAGCCCCTGGGCCGCCGCCTCCTCATACCCTGTCGTACCGTTAATCTGCCCGGCGAGGTACAAACACGGCATCGCCTGCAACTCCAGCGTATGGGACAGTGCCCGCGGATCAACGTAATCATACTCAATCGCATAGCCCGGCTGCAGAATCTCAGCCTGTTCAAGCCCGTTAATCGACCTCACGTACTCATGCTGAACCTCAACGGGCAGGCTGGTAGAGATGCCGTTGGGGTAAATCACATCATCACTCAAGCTTTCCGGTTCCAAAAAAATCTGATGAGAGGTCTTATCCGCAAACCGTACAACCTTGTCCTCAATAGACGGGCAATAGCGCGGACCAACACCATCAATATGCCCACCATACATCGCCGATCGGTCAAGATTTTCGCGAATGATGTCGTGTGTCCGCTCATTCGTGTGCGTGACACCGCAGGCGATCTGGCGTGCCTCCGGTGCCTTGTTCAGAAACGAAAAGAGCACCGGGTCATCATCACCCGGCTGCATATCCACCTTTGACCAATCGATTGTCTTGCCGTTGAGCCGTGGCGGCGTCCCGGTTTTCAGCCGCCCCAGAGGGAGGCCAAGGCTGTCGATCCGTTCCGCCAAAGCGATAGACGCGTTCTCTCCCATCCGACCACCTGCGTGGGATTTGTCGCCAATATGGATCACACCGCGCAAAAACGTGCCCGTGGTTAACACGACGGCCTGCGCCCGCACCTCGGACCCGTCGCGCAGGATCACGCCTTTTGCAGCGCCGTCGATGACGCGCAGATCGGTCACCTCGCCTTCAATCACCGTCAAATTGTCATAACGCCGAAATTCTGCCTGCATCGCGGCGCGATAAATTGCGCGATCTGCCTGACATCGTGGCCCCTGAACAGCAGGCCCCTTACGGCGGTTAAGCAGCCTGAATTGAATACCGGCAGCATCCGCCACGCGGCCCATTACGCCATCGAGCGCATCAATTTCACGGACCAGATGCCCTTTACCGAGCCCGCCAATCGCGGGATTGCAGGACATTTCGCCAATCTTGGCGAATTGATGGGTCACCAAAGCGGTGCGCACGCCCATCCGCGCCGCGGCCTGCGCAGCCTCCGAACCGGCATGACCGCCGCCAATCACCACCACGTCAAAATCAGAATGTTTCACGTGAAACGTCCTCACTTGCCCAAACAAAAGCTAGAGAAAATCTCGTCCAGCACATGCTCCACATCAACCCGACCCAAAACGGAATCAAGCGCACGCACCGCACGCCGCAATTCCTCAGCCGCCAGATCAACGAAATCCTGACCACCCCTTACATGAATTTCCGCCGAGTCTAAAGCGGCAACCGCTTCGTTCATCGCAATCAAGTGCCGCTCCCGAATGGCAGAGGACGCGCCGCGCGCCCGATCGCTCAAAATCTCACCAACCCGGCTGATAAGCGCATCAAGCCCAGCCCCCGTAACACCCGACACACCCCGGCCCGTCACATCCGCTTTCCCCGAAACCACGATATCCGCAGAAAGCCGCTCTGGCACCGGATCAGGCTCCGACTGCCCCGGCTCAAGTAGGAAAATGCGCAAATCCGCATCCCGTGCCCGCGCCCGTGCCCGGTCAACACCGATCGCCTCAACCGCGTCCTCCGTTTCCCGCAACCCAGCAGTATCAAGCAGCGTGACCGGCAATCCCGCCAAATCCATCCGCACCTCAATCACATCACGGGTCGTCCCCGCGATATCAGACGTGATCGCCGCATCACGCCCCGCAAGCGCGTTCAGCAATGTCGACTTTCCCGCATTCGGGCGCCCAACAATCGCCACCTCAAATCCATCGCGTATACGCTCCGCCATGGCAGCACCCGCGATCTCCGCTCTCAGTGAAATTCGTGTTTTCTCAATCAGATCAAGCACTTCTTCAGAGACATCTTGTGGTACTTCCTCATCCGCGAAATCAATCGTTGCTTCCGTCAACGCCATCGCCCGCACCAGATCGGTACGCCAATCATCCGTTTTTTTGCTTAACGCGCCACGCATGATTTGCATCGCCTGACGATGCTGCGCTTCGGTTTCCGCCTCGATCAGATCGCCCAAACCCTCGATCTGCGCCAAATCCATCCGGCCATTCTCAAGCGCCCTTCGCGAAAATTCCCCCGGCTCGGCCAGCCGAAATCCATCCATGCCACTCAGCACCCGCAGGACGGAGGATACCACCGCGCCCGAGCCATGCAGCTGATACTCCGCAACCCGCTCACCCGTGAAACTCGCCTTTTCCTCAAACAGCAGCACGAGCGCCTCGTCCAACACGGCGCCATCCATCGGATCACGCAGAGTTCGCAACGCCGCCCGTCGCGCCACAGGCACCCGCGCCCCAAACACCTCAACCGACCGCCACGCGCCCGGTCCCGACACCCGCACAACCGCAACACCGGCCCGACCCCGCGCCGTTGCCAAGGCAAAAATCGTGTCCGCCATCCGCACCTCCAAAAGCAAACGGCCCCGGCAGGACAATCCTGACCGGAGCCGCCTTAAGCCAATCCAACCCCGATCAGGTGTTCATCGAGTCGAAGAAATCCGAATTCGTCTTGGTCTGTTTCAGCTTCGACAACAGGAACTCGATCGCATCCGTCGTCCCCATCGGGTTCAGGATCCGGCGCAAAACGAACATCTTGGTCAGGTCGGACTTGTCGACCAGCAGATCCTCTTTCCGGGTGCCGGATTTCAGAATGTCCATCGCCGGGAACACGCGCTTATCCGCAACCTTCCGATCCAGGACGAGTTCGGAGTTACCCGTGCCCTTAAATTCTTCAAAGATCACTTCATCCATCCGGCTGCCGGTGTCGATCAAGGCCGTCGCGATGATCGTCAGCGATCCGCCCTCTTCGATGTTCCGTGCCGCACCGAAGAACCGCTTTGGCCGCTGCAACGCATTCGCGTCCACACCACCCGTCAGAACCTTACCCGAGGAGGGCACAACCGTGTTGAACGCCCGGCCAAGCCGCGTAATGGAATCCAGCAGGATCACAACATCCCGCTTGTGCTCAACCAGCCGCTTCGCCTTGTCGATCACCATTTCGGACACCGCAACGTGCCGCGTCGCCGGTTCATCAAATGTGGAGGCAATCACCTCCCCCTTGACCGAACGTTGCATGTCCGTCACTTCCTCCGGCCGTTCGTCGATCAGCAAAACGATCAGATAGCATTCCGGGTGATTGCGCTCGATCGAGTGGGCAATGTTCTGCAAAAGCACCGTCTTACCCGTGCGCGGCGGGGCGACGATCAGGCAGCGTTGCCCTTTCCCAATAGGAGCGACAAGGTCGATCACACGCGCGGACCGATCCTTCACCGTCGGATCATCCACTTCCATGATCAGCCGCTCATCTGGGTAGAGCGGTGTGAGGTTATCGAAATTCACCTTATGGCGAGATTTTTCAGGATCCTCGAAATTGATCGCGGATACCTTGACCAATCCGAAATACCGCTCGCCCTCTTTCGGGGCACGGATCACACCCTCAATCGTATCTCCCGTCCGAAGGGAGAATTTGCGGATCTGGTTTGGGCTGACGTAAATATCATCCGGGCCTGGCAAATAGTTCGCCTCGGGTGAGCGCAGGAACCCAAACCCATCCATCAAAACCTCCAGCACTCCATCGCCAGAGATTTCGCAGCCTTCCTCGGCCATTTCCTTGAGAATGGCGAACATGATCTCGCCCTTGCGCATCGACGGCGCGTTCTCGATCTCAAGATCCTCGGCCATGCGCACGAGTTCAGCCGGGCTTTTCGCCTTCAGCTCAGCAAGAGAGAGTTTTTCAATATCCATGAAGTCGCCTGATAGAATAGACCACAGGTGAAGCCAGAAACGGTGTCACATGTGCAATGTCTGTCTTCGGAAAAATCGCCCCAGAACAGCGGCGTATGTAGCCCATATGGATTTAAAGGGCGCTTTTGTCAATGCGGCCTAGATCGGTTTCACGATCACCATGATCACGATCACCAGCATCAGAACGGTCGGCACCTCATTCATCAGGCGGTAATGTCGACCTGTCACGCTGTTCTGATCCGCAACAAAATCCTTCCGCCGCTGACCAAGCCAATGATGAAACCACGTCATTCCTAACACGCAGGCGAACTTGACGTAGAACCACCCTGATCCCCAATCGACCACACCCGGAATACCCACCAGGATCAGGCCCAGAACCCATGTCATGATCATCGACGGGTTCATGATGAGACGATACAATTTCGCCTCCATCACTTTCAATGTTTCTGAGAATTCAGACCCAACAGAAGCCCGTTCCGTATGGTAAACATACAGTCTAGGTAAGTAAAAAAGCCCCGCCATCCATGCAATTACTGCCATCAGGTGGAATGCTTTGATCCATGGATAAGCAGTGATCAGTATATCAATCATAAGGACCCTCTGTTTCCCTATTTTTACGGGAGGTTCGCCATCCATTCAATCCGTTACAGACAGGCTTCCTATATAAATAATATCGAAGATATTTTTTATGATGGTGTAGAGCCTGTGAATCCTGTGGATGAATATCCCATCGTATTTCGCACACAGATTTATCCACAACGCCCAAGCCCGGTCAAACCAACTCTGCTTGGGGAATCCGGCGCCGCGTCCAAGTTATCATTCCCCACCCTGAGCCTGCCTGTGGACGGGATGGTTTCGGCACAAAAACGCTGAAACAGGGTGCTGTGTCGATGAAACGGCATGCGTCCTTCTATTGATCCCCGCACGTCGCCCCGCCATACACGACTTATCCCCAGAGTTAAGCGCAGGGTGAGGCAGCCGATGGCATCGAAATTCGACATTCACATCCTCTCTGATTCGACCGGAGAGACGGGATTTGCCGCCGTGCGCGCCGCGCTCGCGCTCTTTGATGATAAGCCGTTTACGCAGCACCGGCATGTTTTTATCCGTTCCACCAGTCAGCTTGAGGCAATCCTCGCTGGCTTGCCGCCCACGCCCTGCCTGATTGTCTATACCTTGGCCGATCCCGCCCTGATCGGGCTCTTGGAGGACGAAGCGGGGCGCCGCAACATAACGCTCGTGCCCCTTCTCAATCCCCTGATCGACGCGGTGGCCGATTTGACGGATCAGGTGCCGAACCCGCGCTCCGGCAATCAGCACACGGTGGATGATCAATATCTTGAGCGGGTCAACGCGATTGATTTTGCCATGAGCCATGATGACGGGATCAGCGCGGATTACCTTTTATCCGCAGATGTGATCCTTGTTGGTGTCAGCCGCACGTCCAAAACGCCAACCTGTATTTATCTCGCCTATCAGGGGGTGAAGGCCGCGAATGTGCCGCTTGTCCCGGGTCAGCCGCAGCCGCCCGCTTTGCTGGAGGCGATCCGCGCAGGTGCCGCCGTGATCGGCCTGATCGCAACGCCCAATCGGCTGGCACAGGTGCGCAAGAACAGGCTCAAGACACTCGGCGGTACGCATCAGGTGGATTATGCTGACCTCGCCACCATTCAGGAAGAAGTCGCAGAGGCGCGCCTGTTCTTCGACCGGCACTCCCTGCCAGTGATCGACGTCACCCGCCGCTCCATCGAGGAAACCGCCGCTGCCGTGCAGCTAGAGATGCGAAAGAAAGCAGCCAAACCGTGACACAGCCCGTTATTCTAGCCTCCGGTTCCAAAATCCGGGCCGAAAGCCTGCGCAATGCCGGTGTAACCTTTGAGGTCGATGTGCCCCGCGTCGATGAGGCGAGCATCAAGGCCGCGATGCTCGCGGAGGAGGCCCCGCCGCGCGACATTGCCGACAAACTGGCGGAGTTGAAGTCCCTGCGCATCTCAGCCCGGCACCCGGAGGCGTTGACGCTTGGTTGCGATCAGGTGCTTGTGCATAAAGGCCGCCTGTTCGACAAACCCGCCAACCGGGCGGAGGCCGCGGAGCATTTGCGCCACCTCAACGGATCAAGCCATGAGCTTTTGTCCGCCGCCGTCATCAGTGAGGCAGGTCGCCCTGTCTGGCGGCATATCGGGCGGGCGCAACTGGTGATGCGACCCTTCTCAGACGCATTTCTGGAGGATTATCTCGATGCGGAGGGTGATGAAATCCTCCATTGCGTCGGAGCCTACAGGCTGGAAGGACGCGGGGCGCAGCTTTTCTCTCGGGTGCAGGGGGATTATTTCAGCGTCCTCGGCTTGCCCTTGCTTGAAGTGTTGGGTTTTCTGAGGGCACGAAAGGTGTTGATCGAATGAGCCAAGCCCCCCTCCTCGCCGGTGTTGTCGGCAACCCGATCGGTCACAGCCGGTCGCCCGCGCTGCATGGCCACTGGTTGCGGCGCTATGGCATTGCAGGTCACTACATCCCCATCGAATTGCGGCCAGAGCATTTTGAAACGGGCATCCGCGCCCTGCCTAAGCTCGGCTTTCGCGGGATCAATGTGACCATTCCCTATAAGGAAACCATCCTGTCCATGGCCGATCAGGTGAGCGATCGCGCGTCGTTGATCGGCGCGGCCAACACCATCATGTTTCGCGAAGATGGCGGAATTTATGCCGACAATACAGACGGTTATGGGTTCATTTCCAATCTTGAACATCACGCGCCTGCTTGGTCCGCGAAATCCGGGCCAGCGCTTGTGCTGGGGGCGGGGGGCGCGGCAAAGGCGATTGTTGCCGCGATGGTTCAGGCAGGCGCGCCAGAGATCCGCATCGCCAACCGCACCCGCAACCGTGCGGAGGCCCTGCGCGAACGGTTCGGGGCGCGGGTCACAGTGGTCGATTGGAATATGGCCGCCGGGGCGATGGCCGACACCGCAACGATCATCAACACCACATCGCTGGGCATGGACGGCCAGCCGCCATTGAACCTGACCTTTGAGGCAGCCCCCAAATCGGCGCTTGCCACCGATATTGTCTATGCCCCGCTTATCACGCCCTTCCTGTCCCGCGCGGCGGAGGCCGGGTTGGTGACCGTGGATGGGCTTGGCATGTTGCTTCATCAGGCAGCGCCCGGTTTTCAGCATTGGTTCGGTGTGCGGCCCGATGTGGATGATGATCTGCGCGCGGCGGTCCTGTCGGCATGAGCATCAATATCGGTCTGACCGGCTCCATCGGCATGGGCAAAAGCACCACGGCTGGCTTCTTCCGCGATGCAGGCGTGCCTGTCTGGGATGCGGATGCCGCCGTGCATCAGCTTTACGCACCGGGTGGCGGTGGCGCGCGGGCAATCGCAGTACTTTGCCCCGATGCGGTCACGGACGAGGGCGTTGACCGCGCGAAGCTGCGCGCCGCAATCATGGCCGATGAAAGCCTCATGCCCCGGATCGAAGCGGCCATTCACCCGCTTGTCGCCCAAGACCGGGCGGATTTTATTGCAGGTACGCCGGACGCCCCGCTCCGGCTGTTTGACATACCGCTTCTGTTTGAAACCGGCGCGGATGGCTGGCTTGATCATATCGTTGTGGTGACGGCCCCGACGGAGGTGCAGCGCAGCCGCGTTCTGGCCCGCCCCGGCATGACCGAAGAGGCGTTTCATGGTATCCTCGCCCGCCAGACCCCCGATGCGGACAAACGCGCGCGGGCCGATACGGTGATCGACACCTCCCATGGGATTGAGGCCGCGCGCGCGGCAGTGCACACTCTGATCGCACGGCTGACAGGGGTGCCACATGCGTGAGATTGTTTGGGATACGGAAACCACCGGGTTCAAACCGGAAGAGGGGCACAGGCTCGTCGAAATCGGTGCGATCGAGTTGGTCAACCACCTGCCGACAGAGAATGTATTTCACGAATACATCAATCCCGAACGCGACATACCCGAGGAGGCATTTAACGTACACGGGTTGAGCATCGACTTTCTCAAAGACAAACCCGTCTTTGCCCAGATCGCCCAGAAATTCGTGGATTTCGTCGGGGATGCGACGCTCGTGGCGCATAATGCCAGCTTCGACATGCATTTCATCAATTACCAGCTCAAGGAACTGGGGTTCGAGCCGATCCCCATGTCCCGGTCGCTGGATACACTGGCCATTGCGCGCAAGAAGTTTCCCGGCGCGCAAAACTCCCTCGATGCCCTGTGCCGCAGGTTTGGCGTCGATAATTCCGCGCGCGAAAAACATGGTGCGCTGCTGGATAGTGAGATCCTTGCGGAAGTGTATCTGGAGCTGATCGGCGGGCGGCAGCCGGATTTCGGGTTGTCGGGCGCGCAACAGTTGACAACCACGGCCAATCCCACCGGGGATTGGACACCACCGGCCCGGCCGCGCCCGCTCCCCTCGCGCCTGACAGAGGCGGAGAAGGCGGCGCATGACGCGTTTGTCGATGCGCTGGGGGAAAAGGCGTTCTGGCGCGCATGAAAAAGGGCGGCACATTGGCCGCCCTTCTCCAAATACGTTCGGGATGCGTTTACGCAGTGCCTTCTGGCTGTGCGGCTTGCGCAGCCTGACGGCGCGCGATCTCGTTGCGATAGAGTTGCAGAAAGTCGATATTGTCCACATTCACCGGCGGGAAGCCCCCGTCGCGGGTCACGTCCGACACGATCCGGCGCACATAGGGGAACAACATGCGCGGGCATTCGATCATCAGATAGGGATGAAGCTGCTCGTTCGGCACATTCTCAATCGTGAAGATGCCAGCATAGTCCATTTCCAGAAGGAACATCGGCTCAGTCGCGGCGGTCGCCTTTACCTCGATATGCATGACGACCTCGAATGTGCCGTCCTCCAGCTTTTTGCCGTCAAGGTTGACGCCCACTTTCACATCGGGTGCGCCGGTCGGTGCCTTGTATTTCTGGGCGATCACGTTCTCGAACGAGATGTCCTTGATATACTGGGTGCGCACCTGCATGCGCGGGGGTTGCGGTTGCGCCTGCGCGCCGTTTGCGGCGGGGGTTTCCTCTGCCATGTGTCTCTCCTGAATGTGTGTATCTGACTGTTGGCCGCAGGCTTATCAGGTTGGCCCAAGGCCGACAACAGGGTCAGTCCCGGCGGGTCCAGCCGGAACTGCCGCGCGGGCCATCATCGGGAATATCCTCTGGCTCAACCCGGTAATCCCCGTCGATGATGTCCTCCGATGCGGGCGGATGCCGGTCCGCTGTCGCGGCACCAGCCTGCATGTGTATGTTTGAGGTAATCCGCTTGGCCAGATAACTGATCACCGCACTGCGCACCGGCGGCACCAAAAGGGCAAAGCCAATCGCATCGGTGAAAAAGCCGGGTGTCAGCAGAACGATCCCTGCCACGAGGATCAACGCCCCATGCGCCAATGGCCCGCGCGGATCGCGGCCTTCGTTCAGGCTGGCCTGAAGTTTTGCAAGCTCGCCCATCCCCTGCTGCCGCAACAGCGCCGCCCCCAGAACAGCGGTCAAGATCACCGTCACCAGCGTTGGAAACAGGCCGATCCACCCACCAACTTGGATGAACAATCCGATCTCAATCAATGGCACAACGATCAGCGCCACGAAAATCCACATGATTCCTCACAATCTGACAGCCCGCCGCACCCACCAAACATGGACTTAACCGCCTCGCGACCTTAGATAGGGATGAACAGGCGCTGTGAGAAGCGCGCAAGCGGTTTTTGGCGAAAGGCTAAAAGAGATGGATGGGGTTATGGTTCAACTGATGGTGCTTGCGGGCGTGGCCATTTTTCTTGTGCTGCGGTTGCGTTCGCTTCTGGGAACACGGACGGGCTATGAGCAAAATCCCGATGAATTGCGCACGCGCGCTCCGGCCTCTGACCGGGGGGATGGCTCCGCTCCGTTCGAGGTGATCGAAGGCGGCGGCGTGGATCAGGACATTGCCGATCACGTCGATCCCGACAGCGACGATGGTAAGGCGCTTGCCGCGATGAAGCGGGTGGAGCCGTCTTTCCATGTGTCTGATTTCCTCGGCGGGGCGCGCGGGGCCTATGAAATGATCCTGATGGCTTATGAAAACGGTGATCTCGACACGCTTGAGCAATTCCTTGCTCCCGACGTCTATGCCGGGTTCCGCGCCGCTGTTGACGCACGGGAGGAGCAGGGGCTTGAGGTCGAAGCGCAGTTTATCGGCGTCAGCGAAGTGACGCTGAAGAAGGCGCAATTCGACGAGATGGACAATGTGGGCGACCTGACCATCCGGTTCGTGGGCGAAATGACGACCGTGGTGCGCGACAGCGATGGCAACATCGTCGAAGGCGACCCGAATACCGTGAAAAAGCAAAAAGACCTCTGGACCTTCTCCCGCGTTATGGGGTCGGACAATCCCAACTGGCTTTTGGTTGCGACGGGCGAGTAATTCATGCGTTTGCGCGGCCTGCATACGACGCTGGCCGCGCTGGCGTTTCTGATCGCACCCCATGCCAGCATGGCGGAAACGGTGCGATACGAACCCTTGCGGTTTTCCGAGATTCTGGGCTGGGGTCAGGATGACCATGCCGCGGCACTGGACACCTTCCGCAAAAGCTGTGGTCTGACCCCGCGCAACAGCCTTGTCACTGATATGGAATGGCGCGGTGTCTGTAAGGCTGCCGAATATGCGTTCGACGCGCGCACTTTCTTTGAAGCGGCCTTTCGCCCGGTTGTCATAACGGATGGGTCAGACCCGCTGTTTACCGCTTATTTCGAGCCGGAACTGATCGCCAGCCCGGTCCGGACAGGAGAGTTTCAGCACCCGATCTATCGCCCGCCGCCTGAGTTGAACCAGCCATGGCTGACCCGCGCGCAGATTGAGAATGGCGTTCTCGCGGGTCGGGGGCTGGAGATCGCATGGCTGGCCGATCCGGTTGATGCGTTCTTTTTGCATGTACAGGGCTCCGGGCGGCTTGCGATGACCGATGGCAGCGTAAAGCGTGTCGGGTTTGCGGATCGGAACGGGCATCCCTACCGCTCTGTCGGGCGGCATATGGCGCAGCTTGGCATCTTTTCGATCCATCAGGCGAGTGCGGCGAATATTCGTGCATGGGTCCAGCGCAACCCCCGCGATGGCCGCCGGATTTTGCAGCATAACCCGTCCTATATCTTTTTCCGGGAGGTCACGAACCTCGCGCCGGAGGATGGGCCGATTGGCGCGATGAGCCTGCCTGTCACCGCGCGGCGCAGTGCTGCGGTTGATCCGGCCTACACCCCGCTTGGTGCACCTGTCTGGATCGAGACAAACATCAGCACCGGCCCATGGGCGCAACTGATGATCGCGCAGGATGTGGGCAGCGCGATCAAGGGCGCGCAGCGCGCTGATCTGTTTCTTGGCTCTGGCGCGGCGGCGGGTGAGTTGGCCGGGCGGGTCAAGGGGGATGGCCGCATGATCACCCTTTTGCCGGTGGCAACCGCAGACCGCCTTCTGCGCGGGAATTGAGCGGTGTCCCGGCGCGGAAAACGGCGCGGCCTCACGGAGGAGGAGCGCGCGCTTTGGTCCACCGTCGCCAAAACGCTCAAACCCATGCCGATGCATCAGGATGGCGCGCCGAAATCCTTTCCCAGCAGACCGCAGCCGAAAACCGAGACGGCCCTGCCCCCGTCACCCCCCCCGCCGATCCCGAAACCGCAATCCAAGGTGCTCCGCCCCTCCCCTCACCGCTCCAGCGGTGCGCGGATCACGTTTGACCTCGCTCCCGACCCGATAGAGGCGACAGCCAGCCCTGATCCCGGCATGGATCGGCGCCTGTTCGACAAATTGCGCAAGGGCAAGCTGATCCCCGATGCGCGCATCGACCTGCACGGGATGACCGCCGATCGGGCAAAAGCAGAGCTGACCGGCTTCATCTTTGCCGCGCGGCATCGCGGAAACCGTGTGGTTCTGGTCATCACCGGGAAGGGGCGCAAGGGCGGCGATTCCATCGCGCCCGATCGACAAGGCGTGCTGCGCCATGCCGTGCCACAATGGTTGCGCGCCGCGCCGCTTGGCCCGATGGTGTTGCAGGTTACACCGGCCCATCGGAAGGATGGTGGAACGGGGGCCTATTACGTCTATCTGCGGCGTGTTCGGGGCTAACACTCGCTTTTCCGGGCAGGGTGCCTATCTGTCACGGAATGAACAGATCCTTTACCCGCCTTTTCGATCCCTTTGCGAAAACCGATACGCCGCCCCCCGCTGGGCTTGGTCCGTTCCTGAACTGGGCGATCCGGGAGGCATGGCCGGTGGTCGGCGTTGCCGGAGTGCTGGGCCTTGGCGTTGGGCTGACGGAGGCATTTGGCGCATGGCTTTTGGGCTGGATCGTGGATTTCGCCTTGGCGGAGGGGCAGGCGGGCTTTTTCGCGAATAACTGGCCGATGCTTTTGTCGGTCGCCGCGTTTTTCCTTATCCTGCGCCCCGGTTTGATGACGCTGAACGCGGCGGTGAACAACGTGGCGCTGACGCCCAACACGTTCCCGCTTGCCCTGTCGCGGATCACCCGGCACACGATGGGGCAATCGCTGCGGTTCTTTGAAGATGATTTCGCGGGGCGCTTGGCGCAAAAGGCGATCCAGACCTCCCGCGCGATGACCGATATCCTTAACGAAGTCGTCAATTCCATGACCTTTGCCGTTTCGGTCGTGCTTGGCTCCCTCCTTGTGATGGGGCAGGTTGATGGGCGGCTTGCGCTCGTGCTGGCCGTTTGGCTGGGGGTCTATGCCCTGCTCGTCAGCCGCTTTTTACCTCATATCCGAAAACGTAGCCGGGCGCGGGCCGGTGCGCGCGCGGTCGTCAGCGGGCAACTCGTCGATACGATGTCGAACATCGCCACGGTCAAGCTCTTTGCCCGTGTCGGGCAGGAGGAAACCGCCGCTGAGGACGCAATGGAGGTGTACCGCCAGCGCGCGTTGTCCTTCGGCATCCTGTCGGTGACATTCCGCGGCTGTCTGATGCTGCTGGCTGGGGCGCTGCCTGTTCTGCTGATCGGCGGGGCGTTGTGGCTGTGGCAGGCGGGGCAGGCGACGGCGGGCGATATCGCCACTGCTGGGCTTTTGTCCACGCGGATCGCGCAAATGTCCGGTTGGATCAGCTTTGTTGCCATGGGGATTTTCGCAAATCTGGGGGAGATTGAGGACGGCGCGCGCACCCTCTCCCCACCCCATACGCTGACCGATAAGCCGGGTGCCATCGTGCCGGAGCGGGCCACCGGGGCGCTCGACTTCGATCATGTCGCCTTCGGCTATGGTCGGGAGGGCGCGGCGCTCACAGATTTTAACCTGTCGATCCAACCGGGTGAAAAAGTGGCCTTGGTCGGGCGATCCGGCGCGGGGAAATCCACCGCCCTGTCCCTTCTGCTGCGGCTCTATGATGTGGAGGACGGTGCGATCCGCATGGACGGCACGGATATTCGCGACCTGACGCAGGACGGGTTGCGCAGTCAGATCGCTATGGTCCGGCAGGAAACCGCGATGTTCAACCGCTCCGCCCATGACAACATCGCTTATGGCCGACCAAGTGCATCGCGGGAGGACGTGATCGCCGCCGCCCGCCTTGCGCAAGCGCATGAGTTCATCGAGGGGTTGGAGGATATCAACGGGCGCTCCGGCTATGACGCCCATCTCGGGGAGCGGGGCGTGAAGCTGTCCGGCGGGCAGCGTCAACGCATCGCGATTGCACGCGCGATCCTTGCCGATGCGCCGATCCTGCTGCTGGATGAGGCGACCGCCGCACTCGATTCAGAAACCGAAGCCGCCGTGCAGACCGCGCTGGAACGGTTGATGGAGGGTCGCACGGTCATCGCCATCGCGCACCGCCTGTCCACCATCTCTGCGATGGACCGTATCCTTGTGCTGGATGACGGGCGGATCGTGGAGCAGGGCGGGCATGACGATCTGCTGGCGCGGCGGGGGCTTTATGCTGAGTTCTGGTCACGCCAATCGGGCGGATTTCTGCGGACCGAAGCAGCGGAATAGCCAAGCCTTCTGCCCCATGGCAGAGTGCGCCCATGGCCAGCCCGTTCGATCCCAAATCAGCCTCCCTTACGGTCATTGATGGCCCGTCCCCATTCGCCCGCCGCGCGCATATGGAGGCGCTGTTGGATGGTCTGTCCCTGACCGCAGATTTCACCGATGGCGCCACTGGCGCGCATCATGCGGAAGCCTGCGCGCGGGCTCATTTGGGTGCGCTGGGCGGGCCATTGCCTCAGATCGTGCTGGAAAACGATCTGGCGCTCACGGGCGATGGGATCGCCCTGCCGCCGTTGCCCAAGGACGCCGATATCATCTATCTTGGCGTCAGCCCGTTTGGGGCACTGTCGCCTTCGCCCGCGCATCTGGAGCAGGTGGGGCGGCGGGTGATCCATGGCCTGACGCTTGCCAGTGTTCAGGATGCGGATTGGCTGCGCGTGCATTCCATGAGCGGGGCCATCGCGATCCTTTATGTGTCCGAGAGGGGGCGCGCCCGGTGGGCCGATGCCGCGCGGGAGGCAATCGAGACCGGGCTCGCCTTTGACACATGCTGCGCCTATGCGATGCGGGATGTTGTCGTTTATGCCCCGCATTTGCCGGTGTTCTATGAGGCGCGGCACCTTCAGCGGCGGCTCAAACGCGTAACGCCCGCGCAGCGCGAAGCTTGGACCCGCAGGCCGATCCGCCCGGTTGTCGAGGGCGATATCCGGGTCGGGAACCTTGGCTGGGGACGGATCATGGCGCAGGCCGTGCCGGGGGGCAGCGGGCTGGAATGGAAGCTCCTCAGCGGCCCGTCATAGGAAGATCAACGCTGCCGAACAGGCCATCAGGCTCGCCATGACGGTCATGAAAATGCGCCACAGCCGCTCATCCGCCAGAAGCCGACCAAGGAGGTGCCCCGCACTCGACCAGAACAGGCAGACGCACAGATTGATCCCGGCAAAAGCAACGGCCAACGCGGCACCCGCGCCAATCGGCCCCTGATCCGCCACGAACGCGGACGCGGCAAAGGCGACGGCCCAGACCTTTGGATTGACCCATTGGAACAGCACCGCCTCGATGAAGGTGAAAGGCTTATCTCCCGCCTCCTGCCGCTTGGTCCTCGTGGAGCGGAAAAGTTTATAGGCCAGCCACAGGATCCACCCTGCCGCGATGACCTGAAGCACCAGCTTCAGCACGGGCATCGCCTGCAACAACGCACCAAGGCCAAGGCCCGTCAGCCCTGCCGTGACACCCACGCCAACGGCCACGCCCAGCACATGCGGCACCGTTGGCCGAAACCCGAACCGCGCCCCAGAGGCAGTGAGCAGGATCACATTCGGCCCGGGGCTGAACAACCCGGCAAAGACGAACAGCAAAAGTTCAAGCGTCAGGATCATGCCGTCAAATCCGCAAACATCAGGCCATAGACCGTCATCAGGATCAGGGCCGCCATCACGCCGTTAAAGGCGCGCAGCCGGATCGGTGTTGACAAGAACCGTTGCAGGGCCGCGCCAAATCCGGCCCAACCATGGGCCGATGACAACCCGGCCAGCAGATAGGCCCCCGCGCAAAGTGCTGCTTCAAGCAGCGGTGCCGTTCCGGTCACGAAGACCGAGATCACGCTGATCGCCATGATCCATGCTTTCGGATTGATCCATTGAAACGCAGCCGCCTCGATAAAGCGCCATGGCCGCCCTTTGCCCTTTTGGGTGCCGGGGGCGGGGGCGTTGAACACTTTCCACGCGAGCCAGATCAGCAGCGCCGCGCCGATCCAGCGCAGCACCTCCCCGATCAGCGGGACCGCCCGAAAAACCTCACCAAGGCCAAGCGCCGTGGCAAACACCATCACTGGAAAACCAATCGCAACGCCAAGCGCATGGGGGATGGTCGCCCGAAAACCGTAGCGCGCGCCGGATGACGCCAACAGCGCGTTGTTCGGCCCCGGCGTCCATACCGTGCCAAGCGCCAAGGCAAACAGCGCGATCAACGCTTCTGGTGTCACGGAAATCTCCCCGGGTTAGGTCATTGCATTTGACCTTTATCTATGACCTGCACCGTGACCGGGCCAAAGGGGTTAGTCAAGCGGGCGGGAGCCGGTTTCGCCTGTCTGAAACGATGACAGCAGCGCCGCGCGGGAGGGCCGGAAATCCCCGGCGATCCAGGCCTCCTCGATCTCGCGCAGTGCCGTGCCCAGCGCGGGGCCGGGGGCGATCCGGTCCATCAGGTCAGCGGCTGTGACGGGCATTTGAGCCGCTGCCCCGCGCGCAATCTCCGCCTCCAGATCGGGGCGGGTGGCCCGCTTCAGGAGGGCCGCCTCCATCGTTGCGGCGGTTCGGGCGGCAAGCGGGCCGAACCGATAGGCCCGCTCCGCCGGACCTGCCGAACGCGCCAGCGCGGCGCGCATCGCGTCCAACGCCTTGCGATCCTCTTTCGACAGGCGCAACCGCTCCAGGCGTCCGCCCAAAGCAAAAAGCCGCGCCCGCCAGTCCGGCACGGTCTCAGCCTCGCAAAACGCGGGCATCATGCGCTGATCGCATTGCGGCAGCACATGCGCCAACACGCCATCCTCGGCCATTGCCATCAGGGCCGTCAGGGGCGCCGGGGCGGATAGCAGTTTTTGCAGTTCTGCCGTGATCCGCTCTGCCGAGAGGTCGTCAATCCCGCGTGCCAATTTCCGACAGGCGGCGCGCCCCGCCCCATCAGCCTCCCCCGCACCATACCAAGCAAAGAAGCGGTAAAAGCGGAGGATGCGAAGGTGGTCCTCCTCAATGCGGGCCGTGGCATCCCCGATGAAGCGCACCCGCCGCGCGGTCAGATCGGCTAGCCCGCCCAGAGGATCAAGGATCGTGCCATCCGCGCGGGCATAGAGCGCGTTCATCGTGAAATCGCGGCGCTGGGCATCGTCGGTCGTGTCACGACTGAACCGGACCGTGGCGTGCCGCCCATCCGTTTCCACATCCCGCCGGAAGGTCGTCACTTCGAACGCCTGACCATCGGCAAGGATGGTGACTGTGCCATGGTCGATCCCGGTCGGAATGGCGCGCAGGCCCGCGGCCTCAGCGGCGGCGATGACGGTGTCTGGATGGGCATCGGTGGCAATGTCGATATCCGTCGCGACCCCGCCAATCAGCGCATTGCGCACGCAGCCCCCCACGAACAGCGCCTGATGATCCGCAAGGGCGGCCATTACGGCGCGGGTGGCGGGCGCGCTGACCCAATCGGCCGTGATCCTCATGCCAGCCGGTCCGCCAGTTGCCGCAGCATCCGCGCGGTCGCCCCCCAGATGTAATAGGGACCATAGGGTACGACATAGAAATGCCGGTCCACGCCGCGCCAGCGGCGGCGGCGGATATGGAAATGCGACCGGTCCGCGAGAAAGGCGAGCGGTACTTCAAACACTTCCTCCACTTCCCCCGGTTCGGGGATCGGAGCGAATGGCGTGGTCATGGCAAGGATCGGTGTCACCGTGAAGCCCGTCACCGTTTCATGCGGCGGCAACGGCCCGAGGATTTCGACCTGTGCCGGGTCCAGCCCAACCTCCTCGCGCGCTTCGCGCAATGCTGCGGCGGCAGCGTCGGGGTCCGTCGGATCAAGCTTACCCCCCGGAAAGGCGATTTGACCGGGATGGTGGCGCAGGGCAGAGGAGCGGCGCGTCAACACCACGGTCGGCCCGTCCTCCCGCTCCACCACGGCGATCAGAACCGCTGCTGCCCGCAGCTTTCGCCCTTTGGGCAGCATGTCCAGCACGTCCGGGTTCAGATCATAGTCCGAGGACGGATGCGTATCGACCCGCAAGGCGGCGGTCAGGCGCGCTTTATCGAAATGGTTCTCCATTCTTCTCACATGGCCTAAGCTGCCCCTTGGAACAAGGCCAGAGGCGGGTAACTAATGATAAGAGTATTCCTAGGCGCAGCCCTTCTGTTTGCCACGGCGGCATGGGCGCAGGACGATGATGCGGAATTTCTGGCGATCCAGCATGACCTTGCCACCGAAATACTGAACGACCTGCAACCCGCCAGTTTTGCCGAGAATGTGGAGTTTTGCGGCTATATCGGGTTTGAGGGGGACAGCGAGTACCTCTCCATCACGGAAATCGGGCGCGGGGATGCGACATCCTGCGAATTACCCGAATTGCCCGATGATTTTGAGCCAACGGCCTCTTTCCACACCCATGCCGCGTTTGACCCCGATCAGGAAAGCGAGGTGCCTTCGATCGACGATATGATCGGGGATCTGGAATTTGGCGTCGATGGCTATATCGCCACGCCGGGCGGGCGGTTGTGGTTTCTCGATGTGGTGGAGGAGCGGGCAAAGCTGTTATGCGGCCCCTATTGCATGCTGACCGATCCCAATCATGACGAGGATGTCTATTACGGGCTCCGGGACAGCTTCACCCTGCCCGAACTCTACCGCTTTTTTGATGAGGAGTGAGCGGATGCGTTACGCGATCTTGGTGCTCATCGCGCTGGCCTGTGCCTCACCGGCGGCGGCGCAGCTATCGGGGGATGTGAAAGTGTTGCACCGCATGGCGCTGAAAATCCTCAACCAGTTGCAAAAGTCATCCTTCGCGCAGAACCGCGAATTATGCGGCGTGTTCTACAAGCGGTCGGATGGGCATATCTATGCCTCCCGCGTTGTGACCGGGATGGAGGCCACCTGTGCCCCGCCGCGGGAGGTTGCCCCGGGCAGCGAAGTGATTGCGACGTTCCACACCCATGGGCCGCATTCGCCCTCCTATGATGCCGAAGTGCCGTCCTTGCAGGATCTGCAAGGGGATATTGCAGGCGGGACGTATGGGTATGTTTCCACGCCGGGGGGGCGGGTTTGGTTCATTCATCCCATTCGGGAAACGGCGGAATTGTTGTGTGATGTGGGCTGCGTTCATGCCGACCCCCGCTATGATCCGCGCGACACCCGGCAGATCGCGCGCCGCTATTCGGTGGGTAAGCTGGCGGCGCGGTGACGGGCCGCGCTATCGCTGCTCCATCGCGTCCTCCCATTCGGTCAGGAAGGTGCGCCGATTGAGCGGATCAAGATACACCATCAACGCGGGGCCAAGCCGGATCGGCCCATATTCCGGCGCCTCCCCCGGCCCGGCGGAATTGAGCGGCGGCAGGGGCCATTGCCCGGCATCCTCTCGCAGACCAAGCCGCGCGAGCATGTCGATCAGCGCGCCAGCCGCCTCCCGTTCCGTCGCGGTTTTGGGGATGATTGCGGTGCGCAGCATGACATTCGCGAAATCCTGCATCCTGAGGATCTGCACCCGCCCGCCACTGTCGCGCGCCATCCGCTCCGCCGCATAAGAGCCGAGCACGTTATAGGCCAGCGCCAGCCGCCCCTCCGTCACGTCGTCGATCATCTGGCCCGAGCAGCAGTAAAGCTGTGGATCAAGCCGGCCCATCACTTCCGACAGCCGCCAAAACGCATCGGTCGAGCGGGATTCTTGGGTGGCGAACAGATAGCCAAGCCCGCTTTCGCGCACGTCATAGGTGCCGACTGCCCCCGCGAAGTCCGCTGCATTCTCACGCAAAAGCGTGATGAGTTCCTGACGGGTTGTCGGGATCTCCAGCCCCTCGAACCGATCTGTCGAGAGCACCACCACCGCTGGCTCGGCAGTGAAGGCAAACACCAGATCGCGCCACCGCGCCCAATCCGGCAGCGCCTGCGTGTCGTCCGACCGATAGCTTTGCGCAAACCCATCATTGGCCAGCCGAAACTGAAGGTCCATCGCAGAGGACAGCGCAAGGTCAAAGGACGCGCCATCGGTGATTGCGCGGTGTAACTCAGCCGAGGACACGACGGAATAGTCGATGGTGACGGCGGGTTGCTCCGCCTGAAACGCCAGCAGATACGGCTCAAACACCTCAAGATCGGCGGTCGACAGAATGCGCAACGTCACATCTCCCGTGCCGGGGTAAAGCCGGTGATCCTCAATCGTCAGCGCATGGGCCATGGTGGCCCAAAGGGTCAGGATAATGGCAAGACCAGCGTGATACATGCGCCGCGTTCTCCTTCTCTTGTGTGGAGTTCGAGCCGCCCGCCATGCGCGGACAACACATCCTCAACGATTGTCAGGCCAAGGCCGGAGCCGACGATATCGCCCGTATTGCTGCCCCGGCGGAACCGTTCGGTCAGCGCGCGCACCGGCCCATCGCCAAGGCCGGGGCCTTCATCTGTGACGGTGATCCGCACCTCGCGCCCCTCTGTCGTGATGGCAAGCACCACCTCGGTATCCTCGGGCGAGTATTTGATCGCATTGTCCAGAACGTTGCGCAGCGCGTTGTCCAACAACACCGGATCGCCCATGATCTGCGCGGGCATGGTGTTGCGCGTGAGCGTGATGTCTTTCATCGCTGCCGTGGGTTCAAGTGCGGCACTGGTCTGCTCCACGAGGGTCGCCAGATCGACGGGCGCGCGCGTGAGATCATCCGCCCGGTAGGTCACCGTCGCATGATCAAGGAGTTGCCCCGCCGAGCGGGAGCTTTCATCGACCGCCCGGATGATCCCGCGCAACCTGCGCTTTTCCGCTTCATCCTCGACGGAGCGGAGCGCGATTTCCGCCTGAGTGCGGACCACGGCCAATGGCGTGCGCACCCGGTGGGCGGCTTCGGCGATGAAATCCTCTGACCGGCGGATGGACTGGCCAAGCCGCTCCATCAACCGGTTGAGTGATGTCATCAAGGGGGCCAATTCGGCGGGCGCGTCCCGCTTGAGGGGCCGCAGATCGGATGGCCCGCGCCGGGACACGGCCGCCGCGATCTCGTTCAATGGCCTGAGGGAGGCGCGCGCGGCAAAGAAGGACAGGATCACCGCCACCCCGAAAAACGCGACCGCCATGACCGCCGCGAGCCGCGACAACTCAGCAGAAATCGTGCTGACCCCATTGCCGGTCTGCGCCATGGTCACCGTCACAGGCAGCGGCTGCGCCCCCGCCAGCACCAGCCGGGAGACGGACGCCATGCGGATCGTCTCCCCGCTATAGGTGCCGGTGTCAAACCGCACCTGCCCCGGTGGGGGCGGATCCGACAGAGCGGGCAGATCGGCATATCCGGTCAGCAATTCGTCACCCGCCATGACGCGGTAAAACACCCGGTCCTCACCAATCGCGCCCAGCATGGCAAAGGCGGAATAGGGCAGTTCCAGCCGCACCTCCCCCTGCTCAGAGCGGAGGGTTTCCGCAATCGCGGTTGCCGATGCGGCAAGCACGTTATCCTGTGTCCGCTCGGCGGCTTCCCGTGCGAGCCCGGTGACCATCCACCAACTGAGCACCGACAAAAGGGCTGCGACACCGGCAAGCAGGAACGTCAATCGACGCCCGATGGAGCCAGTGCCGATCACGGCTGGGATGTCTCCATCCGGTAGCCCAGCCCGCGCACCGTTTCGATGCGCACACCGCTGCCTTCGATCCGGCGGCGCAGGCGCCCGACATATACCTCGATGGCGTTCTCCGTCACTTCGGCATCATAGGAAAACATCCGGTCCATCAGGTGGCTCTTGGACAGGATTTGTCCCTGATGCCGGGCGAACACCTCAAGAAGCCGGATTTCCCGGTTGCGCAGGTCGATGGTTTGGCTGCCGTGGCGGAGCGTCCCCGCCAGAGGATCGAAAACCGCCTGCCCAAGCGCGATGTCATTTCGCGCAACACCGCCCCTTCGCCGCAGCACTGCACGGCAGCGGGCCTCTAGCTCGGAAAAATCGAACGGTTTGGTGATGTAGTCATCGGCCCCCTGATCCAGCGCGCCGACACGGTCCGACACATGCGACCGGGCGGTGAGCACGATCACCGGGGTTTCAAGATGCGCACGGCTGCGCGCCAGAAACTCCCGCCCATCCCCATCGGGCAACATCACGTCCAAGAGGATCAGATCGTATTTCGCGGATGCAAGGCAATCCTCCGCATCCGCCAGGCAGGCCGCATGATCGACAGCGTGCCCATCCAGCACCAGCCGACTGACCACCGCGTCCGCCAATTCGACGTTATCCTCCACTAAAAGGTATCGCACCCGTTTCCCCCGATTGTCCCGTGTCAGGCTTCTGTCAGCTTTGTGTGGTGATCTACGACCATGGGCGGCAGACGATCGCCTGTCAAATGGGAGGATACAGTATGAAAATGACCATGACTCGCCGCGCCGTGATGGCGGCGGCGGCAACCGTAATCGCGCTTTCCGGGGCTGGCCATGCCGGGGGCCATCAGGTGCTCGACCAATTGCATTTCGTGATTCCGGGCGGCGCTGGCGGCGGCTGGGACGGCACGGCGCGTGGCACGGGTGAGGCGCTGACCGGCGCTGGGCTTGTCGGATCGGCAAGCTATGAGAACATGTCCGGCGGCGGCGGCGGTAAGGCGATTGCCTATATGATCGAAAACGCCGAGAGCCTCGATAACACGTTGATGGTGAATTCCACCCCGATCGTGATCCGCTCCCTGACCGGGGTGTTCCCGCAAAGCTTCCGGGATTTGACCTTGGTTGCGGGCACCATCGGGGATTACGCGGCGCTCGTGGTGCCGGCAGACAGTTCCGTTGCCGATATGGCGGGCCTGCTGGACGCCTATCGCGCGCAGGGACCGGATTTCGCAGTGGGCGGCGGTTCCGTCCCCGGTGGGATGGACCACCTTGTCGCCGCGATGGTGATGCAGGCGGCGGGCGAAGACCCGATTGCCGTGAACTACATCCCCTATGACGCGGGTGGTGAGGCAATGGCCGGGCTTCTGTCCGGTGAGATCGACGCGCTGTCCACCGGCTTCTCCGAAGCCATCGCATTGGCTGAGCAGGGCGAGGTTCGCATCCTTGGCGTGACCGCGCCCGAGCGTGTGCCTGCCTATGACGCTGCCCCGACCTTCATGGAGCAGGGCATTGACACGACCTTTGTGAACTGGCGCGGGTTCTTTGCCGCACCGGGCACCTCTGATGAGAAGGTCGCGCAATACATCGCTGCCCTTGAGGCGATGTATGACACCGAAGCTTGGGAAGTTGTCCGCGCCCGCAACGGCTGGGTGAACATCTGGAACCCCGGTGATGATTTCCGTGCCTTCCTTGAAGCGCAGGAAACCGAAATCGGTGATCTGATGCGCACTTTGGGCTTCCTCTAAGAGGACGACCTTTCGCACCCGGCGCCACAACGCCACGCATAAGGCGCGCCGGGTGCCCTTTCAGGCATCGCCCATCCGTGGGCGGTGCCATGAGATCAGCCTTTATCCTGGGGAGGACACCGCCATGGCGCTTGACCGCTGGCTGGCACTTATCTTTATCGCGTTCTGTTGCGCCTATGGCTATCTGGCCTTTTTCACGATGGATCAGCTTTTGCCGCCTTTCATGCAGCGCAATCCGGTGTGGCCGTCCACCTTCCCGAAAATCCTGTCGGTGTTGGGCGTGGTCGTCGGGCTGATCGTTGTGCTCGGGCTTGAGAAACCGACCGAACAGGGAGAGCCATCCGCGACGGATATCAACCTCAGCCGGTTGCACGAATACAAGCTCGGTCAGGCGGTGATGCTGCTCGCGCTGATGGTGGCCTATGCGCTGGCGCTGCGGCCCATCGGATTTTTGCTTGCCACGACGCTGTTCCTTGCGGGTGGCAGTGCCATTCTGGGGGAGCGTAAGTGGTACATCATGATCCCCGTCTCCGTGCTGGCGGCGGGCTGTGTCTGGTATCTCGTGCAGGAGGTGCTTGGCATTTTCCTGCGGCCTTATCCGTTCTTCATGGGGAATTAAGCGATGCTTGAAGGTATTATGATTGGCCTGACGGCCGCGTTCTCTCTCCAGAACCTGTTGATGGTTGTTGCCGGGTGCCTGATCGGCACGTTTATCGGGATGCTGCCGGGGCTGGGGCCGATGTCGATCATCGCGATCATGATCCCGGTCGCGATCACGCTGGGCGATCCGACCGCCGCGCTGATCCTATTGGCCGGTGTCTATTACGGTGCGATCTTTGGCGGGTCCACGTCCTCCATCCTCCTGAACGCCCCCGGTGTAGCCGGTACGGTCGCGACCAGTTTCGACGGCTATCCGATGGCGCGCAAAGGGCAGGCTGGGAAGGCGCTGACCATCGCCGCCGTGGCCAGCTTTGCCGGGGGGACAATCGGGGCGATCCTGTTGATGATCTTTGCCCCGGCGCTGTCCTCTGTCGCGCTGCTGTTCCATTCGGCGGAGTATTTCGCGCTGATGGTGGTGGGCCTGTCGGCCATCGCCGCGTTTGCCGGCACGGGGCAGGTGGCCAAGGCGCTGATGATGACCATCCTTGGCCTGATCCTCGCCACGGTGGGGGAAGGCGCGCTGTTCAACATGCCCCGCTTCACCCTTGGGATGATGGATTTGCAATCGGGTATTTCCTTCATCACGCTCGCCATGGCGATGTTTGCACTGCCGGAGGCGCTGATGCTGGTGCTCAATCCCGCGCGGGGGTCGAATGCCGATGGCAGCTCGTCGAACAAGATCACCAATCTGCGCTTCTCCCGCGAGGAAGCCAAAGCGATGGCGCCCGTGATCGGGCGGCAATCCGTGCAGGGCTTTTTCATCGGGGTGCTGCCGGGGGCCGGGGCGACGATTGCCTCCTTCCTTGGCTACGCGGTGGAGCGCAACATCGCCAAGGGGGAGGAGCAGGCGGAATTCGGTAAAGGCTCGGTCAAGGGGCTTGCCGCCCCTGAAAGTGCGAATAATGCCGCCTGTACCGGCTCTTTCGTGCCGCTTTTGACGCTTGGCATTCCCGGCTCGGGCACCACGGCGATCCTTTTGGGCGCGCTGATCGCGCTCAACGTGACACCCGGCCCGCGCCTGATGACGGACACGCCAGAGGTATTCTGGGCTGTCATCATCTCCATGTTCATCGGCAACCTTGTGCTGTTGATCCTGAACCTGCCGCTGATCCCCTATATCGCCAAGGTTCTGGCCATTCCGCGCAATTACCTGATCCCCTTCATCCTCTTTTTCACGCTGATGGGGGCCTATATCGGGCAGAACAACGCGACCGAACTTTTGATGCTGGTCGGTCTGGGTGTGATGGCGACGATCCTGCGGTTTGCGGATTATCCTCTGGCACCGCTCCTGATCGGCTTCATCCTTGGCACCATGCTGGAGGACAACTTCGCCCGGTCGATGCAGCTTTACCGTGGGCTTGATTTCATTATCGAGCGGCCGATGACGCTGGGCCTGTTGGTGCTGGCGCTGGTTCTGGTGTTGCTGCCCAGCTTCCGGGCGCGGCGTGCGCGCAAGCGGGCAGAGGGCGTGGCGGATGGGGACTGAGCCGCGCCCCGCGCCGCTGGCCGGAATCCGCGTTCTTGACCTGACCAATGTGCTCGCAGGCCCGTTCGCCTGTCACCAGCTTGTCCATCTGGGCGCTGAGGTGATCAAGGTGGAGGCCGTGGGGTGCGGTGATCTGGCGCGCAACCTTGGTGCCGATCCGGCCCTGTCGGCCAAGGGGATGGGGATCAGCTTTCTGGCGCAGAATGCCGGGAAAGCGTCCCTCACCCTTAATCTGAAAGACCCACGGGGAAAGGCGCTCTTGAAACGGTTGGTGGAGACCGCCGATGTGCTGGTAGAGAATTTCCGCCCCGGCGTGATGGATCGGCTCGGCCTCGGTTACGACGTGCTCAAGGCGGTGAAACCCGATCTCGTCTATTGTGCGATTTCGGGTTTCGGCCAAAGCGGCCCGTGGAAAGACCGCCCGGCCTATGACCAGATCGTGCAAGGCGTGTCCGGCGTCATGTCCATCACCGGGAGCGCGGACAGCGCCCCGTTGCGCGTTGGCTATCCTTTGGCCGACACGATCGGCGGATTGACCGCGGCCATGGCGATCAGCGCCGCCCTGAATGCCAAACCGCGCGGGACATTCATCGACGTCTCGATGCTGGAGGCGGTTTTGGCGACGATGGGATGGGTCGTGTCCAACCACCTTGTGGGCGGGGTAGCGCCGCGCGCCAATGGCAACGAAAATCCCACATCCGCCCCCTCTGGCGCGTTCCAATGCGCAGATGGGCTGATCAACATTGCCGCCAACAAGAATGAGCAATGGCAGCTTTTGGCGACGCATCTGAACCGGGCGGACCTCCTGACCCGCCCCGAATTTGCGACCCGGCAGGACCGTATCGCCCATCGCCTGCCCCTAAAGGCAGAGCTTGAAACGGTATTGACCACGCGGCCCGCGCGCGACTGGGCGCGGGAGTTGAATGCGCTTGGCGTGCCCGCTGGTGCCGTGATGACCGTGCCGGAGGTCTTGGCCCATCCGCAGATCACGGGGCGGGATTTTGTCCGTCGATTTGAGGATGTGCCGGGCGTGGCGCGTGATATTGATCTTGTGTCCATCGGTGCGATGCTTGACGGGCAGCGCCCCGCCGTGGACGCGCCACCCCCTGAACTGGGACAGGACACCGCGCGCCTGCTCGCAACGCTGGGCGTGACGGAAGATGAGCGCCAGACCCTGGCAGATGAAGGTGTGATATGACGGTCCGAAACGATGTATCCGACTGGTGGCGCACCCGCATCATCGACATGGAGCCGGGTCGGATCCATCTGCGCGGAAAACCCGTGCAGGATTTGATCGGGAACACTGGTTTTGCGGAAATGATCTGGCTCCTCGTGATGGGGGAGGAGATTTCTGGCCCGCGGGCGGCCCTGTTTGAGGCCGCTCTCGTGTCTGCCGTAGATCATGGCCCGCAAGCGCCCTCCATCGGTGCAGCGCGGATGGCAGCGACCTGCGGGATTGGGTTGCAATCGGTGATGGCCACGGGGCTGAACATGCTCGGTGACGTGCATGGCGGCGCGGGGGAGCAGGCGATCACGCTCTACCGCCAATGCGAGGCCGCCGGGCCGGATGGGCTTCCGCCCACGCTTAACGCATGGCGTGCCGATCATGGCCGTTTCATCCCCGGTTTTGGCCACCGGTTTCACAAACCCGTTGATCCCCGCGCCCCGCGCCTGCTTGCGCTCGTTGATGCGGCGGCGGAGGCTGGTGCGGTGTCGGGTGCCTATGCCGGGATCGGACGTGCGATAGAGAGCCACCTTGCCAAAGAACGCGGCAAACCGGTGCCGATGAATATCGACGGGGCCACGGCGGTGATCTATGCCGAGTTGGGCTGCCCTGCCCCATTGGCACGCGGCTTTTTCGGATTGTCCCGCTCTGTCGGTATTCTGGCCCATGGATGGGAACAGATGGAGCAGGGGGGCCGCAACAAGGGGCCAACCCCACCAGAGTATAGATGGACCTATGACGGCGATTGAAACGATGTGGCGGGAGACGGTCCCGACGCTGCTGATCGGTGCGGCGGGGGCCGCTCTGTTTTGGCTGATCGGCTTTCCTGTCGCTGTGCTGACCGGGCCTGCGGTGGCAGTGTCGGTCGCGTCGCTCTTGGGCCTGCGCATGTCCCTGCCACCCTTGCTGCGTGACACGGTTTTTCTGGTGCTGGGCGTGCAGATCGGCAGCACGGTCACGCCGGAGGTGATCTCCACTGCGCTGACATGGCCATTATCGCTGGCCGTTTTGTCCGTCTCGCTCATTTTTGTGCTGCTGATCGGCAAGGCGGTTTTGATGCGGGGCTTTGGCTATGACCGGATGACGGCCCTGCTTGCCGCAACGCCGGGGCATCTGAGCTATGTGCTGGGCCTGTCGGCGGAGGTGCGGGCGGATGTGCCGAAACTGGCGCTTGTGCAGACGATGCGCGTGCTGATGCTGACGGTCTGCGTACCGGTTCTGATCGCGTTTTGGGGGGTGGAGGGCACGGCGACCCTTGCCGATCAGCAGACCATCTTGCCGCTGACGCTTCTCATGGTGTTTCCGGTCGCGTTGGCGCTTGGGCTGGTGTTCAAGCGGTTGGGAATTCCCGCGCCGATCCTGCTGGGCGCGATGTTTGTGTCGGCAGTGGGGCATGGTGCCGATCTGACGCCCGGCGTGATGCCATCTTGGCTGACCCTGACGGCATTCGTGGCGATGGGCACGCTCATCGGCACACGGTTTCACGGGATTGAGCGCAAAGGGCTTGGTCAGGCGTTTCTCGCGGGGATCGTCACCACGGTTGTGGCCTGTCTGGTGGCGGCGGTGGGGGCGTGGCTCGCCGCCGGACTGGTCGGGTTGCCCCCTGCGGTGCTGCTGTTGGCCTTTGCCCCCGGTGGGGTCGAGGTGATGGCCGCGATTGCCGTGGAAACCGGGCTGGAGCCCGCATTTGTCGCCGCTCACCATGTGTTTCGTCTGATCGTGCTGAGCCTGCTGCTGCCGCTCATCATCGTGCGCGCCAGATCGGCCTAACCTAAAGATGCGCGGCCAGATGATCGAAAACCAACCTGATCCGGCGGCTGGTGCGCAATTCGGTATGAGTGACAAGCCATGTCGGCACGGTGAACGGCTCTGCCTCTGAGAAAACGCCCGTGAGGTCGGGCATTTCTGCGGCGACCCGTTTGGGCAGGATGATCATGCCCATGCCGCGCCGCGCCATTTCACAGGCGACGCATTGGGAGGATGTGGACAGACGAAACTGGTCCGCGCTGACGGCAAATCCGGCTGGGCTGAGATAGCCGATCATCTGATCCACTTCGGCATAGCTGATGATGTGATGCCCGGACAGGTCCGTCATCTCGGGTATCCCGCACCGATCAAGGTATGGCGCGCTGGCATAAAACCGCATTTCCAGATCGCGCAAGCGCCGCGCGATCAGGTTCGGTTGCTCGGGGCGGCTGTGGCGGATGGCGATATCTGCTTCGCGCCGGGTGAGATCCCGGACCGAGTTGTCGGTGACAAGCTCCACCTTCAGGCGCGGGGCGATCTCCGCCATGGTGCCTAGGATGGGTGGTAGGATATAGGCCGACATCACTTCGGATGCGGTGACCCTGACTTGCCCCTCAATGGATTGGGACTGGCCCGATGCCGCAAGCGCGACCATATCCGCCCCCGCCGCCATCGTTCGGACATGGTCCAACAGCTCAACCCCTGCTGCCGTCAGGTGAACCGCCCGTCCCGTCCGCTCAAACAATGTGATGTCGAGCGCCTCCTCCAAAGCTGAAATCTGGCGGCTGACCGTTGGCTGCGTCTGACCAAGCACACGCGCCGCGGCGGATAGGGAGCCTTCGTCGACCACGGCGACAAAGGCTTTTGCATGGTTCCAGTCGAAGGACATGACCGCTCCAGTCATCGGTTTATGTATGCTCATCCTGCAAATTCCCTCAATTTACCAGCGAAAAACGCATGGATACACCATGGATGCGGGCAAAAACCCGGTAAGCTGCAAGGGGCTGCGATGATGATGGACGGAACGAAGCATGTGCTGGTGTTGGGTGCGAATGGGCAGACGGGCGCGCATGTGGTCGACTACGCGCTGGACGCCGGGGCGCGGGTAACGGCGGTTGTGCGGTCGCACGCAAAACAGCCAGCGACACACCATCCGCGCCTGACCGTACGGGTCGGTGATCCCTGCGATCCCGCGTTTCTGGCCGAAGTCGCACAGGGGCATGACGTCATCATTTCCACGCTTGGGGGGCGTCGCCCGACGCAAAAGGCGCTTTCGGTATATCCGCGATCCGCGCGGTCGATCATTCGGGCGGTCGAAGGGGCTGGGATCAGCACCGTCATTGTCACCTCAAGTGCGCTGCTGTTTCCGCCCGCGCGCCTTCTCGATCGGGTGTTGCGGACGCTTGTGTTTCGCGTGGTGCAAAATGCGGCGCGGATGGAGCAATCCTTGTCCACTTGCCCCTGCACCGTGATTGTCGCCCGGTGCGGCTTCCTCAATGATTTGGATGAGCGGCCCTATCGCACGTCAAAAGACGCGCTGCCCCCCAACGGATCAACCATCAGCCGCAAGACCCTTGCCCGATTTCTGGTGGAGCGCGGCCTTGCTCCCTCGCCGGTATCGGGCGTGTTTGGCGTCGCGAATTAGGCGACCTTGTGCCCGTCCACCCACACGCCGCGCGGCACGGGAACGTCGCCCATCAGCCGGAAGCGCAGCAGATCGGCGCGCTGGCCGATGGCCAATGTCGCACGGTCCGTGAGGCCCGCGGCCTCCGCCGGAGCATGGGTCACGGTGCCGATCCCGCGCGCCATATCCCCCCATGCCTGCCCCAACATAACCGCACCGAGCAACAGAGAGGACGGAACATAATCGGACGACAGGATATCGAGCAGACCGCGCTCCGCCAAATCCATCGCGGCCACATTGCCTGAATGGGAGCCGCCGCGCACAAGGTTCGGACCCCCCATGATGATGGCGATCCCGGCCTCGCGGCAGGCCTCCGCCGCCTCAATCGTTGTGGGGAACTCCGCAAGTCGAATGCCCTGATCGCGGGACGTCGAGACCTGCGCGCGCGTCGTGTCGTCATGGCTTGCAAGCGTCGCGCCGAACCGCTGCGCCGCGTTGATCGCGGCGGCCTCATGCGCCGCACCGACACGGGCGCGCAGGTCGATCAGAAAGGCGCAATAGGGATCAAATTCCGCCTTGGGCATGTTGTGCTTGCCGCAGACATATTCCTCAAATTTGGAGATATCGCGAAATTGCCGTTGGCCGGGTGTGTGATCCATCAGCGACAGGATGCCGATGTCATCCTCTGGCCCGAATTCCGCCAACTCCTCCGGCAGCGTTTCCGAGCATATTTCTGCCCGCAGGTGCAAATGATGCGTGATCTTGAAGGCGCCCGCACGGCGCATCTGCGCGATCTGATCAGCAATTTCGCGCGCATATTTGCCGTAGTGCCTTGTGGCCCGATCACTGATGGAGCCGACGCGGATCGCGTCATAAACCGAAGTAATGCCGACACTGGCCAATTCCGCGTCATGCGCCGCGATGGCGGGCAGGTGCGGCCAGTGCACGCCGGGGCGTGGGCGCAGATGTCGCTCCAGCGTGTCGGTGTGCAACTCGATCAGACCCGGACAGAGGAAATCCCCGTCACAATCCACCGCCCCGGCAGGCACGGAGCCGCCCTGATCAAGTGCGGTGATCCGACCCCCCTCAACCCGGATGGAGCCGTGCACAACCTCATCGCGCAACACAAGTCGCGCATTGGCGAAGGTTTCAGGCTCTGACATGCTGCGCTCCGTAACCAGTGAGGGGGTCTTTGTGCGTTATACCCGCTATGCCGTCTATGTCATGCCAGAACCAGCCGAATTCGCAGCCGCGGGGGCGGCGTGGCTGGGCTGGGACGCCCGCGCCGGGCGGGATGTCGCTCAACCAGATGTGCCCCAGATTTCCGATATCACGGCGCGGCCCCGGAAATATGGGTTTCACGCGACGATCAAGGCACCGTTTCGCCTTGCCGATCCGTATGATGAGGCCGATCTGCGCGCGGCCCTCACCCGGTTTTGTGCCGGGAGGACGCCTGTCGCCTTTGATATCGGGATTGCGCGGATCGGGAATTTTTTCGCCTTCACACCTCAGCAGGAGGAACCCGATCTGAGCGACATGGCGGCGGATACGGTGCGTCACCTCGACAAATTTCGCGCCCCCCTGACGGACGAAGATCGCGCCCGCCGTCGCCCGGATCGGCTCAGCCCTGCCTTGCGCCAGAACCTTGAGCAATGGGGATACCCGCATGTTTTGGAGGCGTTCCGGTTCCACATCACGCTGACCGGGCCGGTATCGGATAATCGTCATTTGACGGCTTTACAGACGCATTTTGCCGAAAAAACCCCGAAAACCCTTAAAGTTTCGAGCCTCAGCCTCATGGGTGAGCGACCCGATGGGAGATTTGTCGAATGTCTTAGATGCAACTTCCGTCACGAATGATGCTCACGTTTTCTTGATTGACGACAAATTTGTCTAATTAGGATTGCAGGAGTTAGCATTTTTAAACTAAGCTGGTTAATGTAACAACTAGACAACATATCTTTATCTTTCTAAGTATCCATGACCATACAAACACAACCCATCTGGCAGGTGATCCGGTCCGAATTGACCGGGGAGATCGCCGACGGCCTGCACCTTCCCGGTGACAAGCTCCCGACCGAGGCGGACCTGTCGCGTCGCTTTGATGTGAACCGGCACACCGTGCGCCGTGCGCTGGCGGAAATGGCCAAGGATGGGCTGGTTTATTCCCGGCGCGGTTCGGGCGTTTTTGTGACTGCCTCCCCGACGGAATACCCATTGGGCAAGCGGGTCCGGTATCACCAGAACCTTGCCGCCGCGGGGCAGATGCCCGCTAGGGAGATATTGCAGCTCATCACCCGCCGCCCGACGCCGATCGAGGCGGAGGTGCTCAACATCAGCGCCACCACGCAGGTGCATTGTTTTGAGGCGCTGTCGCTGGGCAATGGCGTGCCGATTGCCCTAACGCATAGCGTGTTTCCCGCAGACCGGTTTCCCGGCCTTATCGACGCGATCGAACTGTCACGGTCCGTGACGAAGGCTCTCGCGATCTGTGGTTTGAAGGATTATACCCGCATTTCCACGCGTCTGACGGCGAAAACGGCGAATGTCACGCAGGCTCGTCATTTGCGGCTCACACCCGGTGCGCCGATCCTGCGCACGGTCAGCGTGAACGCCGATCTCGACGGCACGCCAGTGGAATTTGGCACCACGCATTTCGCCGGGGATCGGGTAACGTTGACCCTGACGGATATGAGTTAGAGCAATCCGAGTGCGGACAGCTCCTGCCGCAAACCGGGTGCGTCGGTGAACAGATGCCCATGCCAGCCGCGCGCGCGGGCCGCATCAATATTCTCCGCCCGGTCATCGGTGAAGAACAGCTCATCCCCGCGCAGTCCGGTTGCGTCCTCCACCGCGGCATAAATCGCCGGATCAGGCTTTGCCATCATCATGCGGCCTGAGATGAACTCACGGTCGAACCCTTGCAGGATCGGGAACGCCTCTTTCGTCCATTCATAGTTTTCCGCCGCGAAATTCGAGAGCGCGAAGATAGGCACGCCGCGCGCACGCAGATCCGCCATGATCTCTGCCATGCCGCCAATCACAGGCCCGCACAGATCAAGCCAATGATCGACCCAGGCGTGGATCATGTCGGCAAAATCCGGGTGGTTGGCCGCGTGTGCGCGGATGGTTTCGCTAAAGGGTGCTCCGGCATCGGTGCGAAAATGCACTTCCACGATCCCGGTTTCCTCCAGAAATCGCGATGTCCGCTCCGCCCCGAAGCGGGCGCGCATATAGGGTTCGTAATTCCATTCAATCAGCACATTGCCGATGTCGAACACGACAGCTTGAGGGGTCATAGGATCGTCAGCCATTCATCCAGAGGAGCGCGGGTGGTGCGCAGGTCATTCACGGGATGCGCCCGGTCCTCATATCCGATGGCAAGGCCACAGAACAGCATCTGATCCTCCGGCGCGTTGCAAAACCGCGCCACAGCACTGTGATGCATCGCCCATGCCTCCTGCGGGCAGGAGGCCAATCCCTCCTCCACCAGCAGCAGCATCAGGGATTGCAGAAACATGCCAAGGTCGGACCACTGCGCCGCTCCCATTTCGCGCCCGACAAACAGGAACAGCCCGGCGGGCGCGTCAAAGAATTGCCAGTTGCGGGCAAACCAGTCGAGCCGCTTTGCCTTATCCTCGCGCGGGATGCCAAGGCGGGCATACATATCCTCCCCGACCTTGAAACGGCGGGAGCGGTACGGCTCCCCCAGTTTTGCGGGATAGACCGGGTATTCGGGCGTATCGGCCTGCCCATCCGCGATGCGGGTCTGCATCAACGCGCGAAACTCCGTCATCCGCTCCCCTGCCAACAGATAGACATGCCATGGCTGCACATTTCCACCCGATGGTGCGCGGGCAGCCGCCCCGATCAGCGCGGTGAGCCGCACTATATCCACCGGCTCATCGGTAAAGGCCCGGACGGACCGCCGCGCCTCCAGAAGTGATTTCAGATCGGACAAGACACTCCCCCATCCCCATGATAAGCCCGGCTCGTTTCGCGGGGTAGAAGGACACGGAATGAGCATTCGCGCAATCCTTATGGGCGTGGCTTTTGTGACGATGTGGGCGTCTGCCTTCACCTCGGCCAAGATCGCGGTGGCTTATGCGCCGCCTCTCATGATCCTTGGCGTGCGGTTCCTGATTTCCGGCGCGCTGGGCGTCGGGATAGCCTATCTGATGGGGCAACGCATCCGGTTGAGCCGCGCGCAATGGGTCGCGGTCGTGGTGTTCGGGATTTGCCAGAACACGATTTATCTGGGGCTGAACTTCGCCGCCGTCCAGACCATTGACGCCTCTATCGCGGTGATCATCGCGTCTGCCCTGCCGATCACCGTGGCGTTTGCGTCCTTCCTCGTGTTTCGCGAGCGGCTGCCGCTTTTGGGTGTTGTCGGGATGGTCGCGGGCCTTGCCGGGGTGCTGGTCGTGATGGGGGACCGCCTGTCGGGCGGGGCCGATCCGATTGGCATCGCGATGTGCGTCGGGGGGTTGGCGGCCCTCACCATGGCGACGCTGACCCTGCGGGGGATGAACCCGGGCGACAATGTGCTGATGATCGTCGGGCTGCAAATGCTGGTGGGGTCGGCCACGTTGTTGCCCCTATCACTCCTGTTGGAGACATGGGTGGTCAACTGGAGCCTGCCGCTGATACTCGCCTTCACCTACACCACGCTGGTGCCGGGATTGCTGGCGACGGTGACGTGGTTCTTTCTTGTGCGCGAAGTAGGCGCGACGCGGGCGGCGACCTTCCATTTCCTCAATCCGTTCATCGGCGTCGCCATCGCGGCCCTGATCCTGGCGGAGGCTTTGCAGGTGCGGGATCTGATCGGGGTTGTCATCATCATGGCGGGCATTCTCGCGGTGCAGATCGCGAAAGCGCGCGCTTAGCCGAGGATCGCGGCCACCCTCGCGCGATACTCCGCACGGCTCATCAGCGCCTTGTTCCGTCCCACCCCGTGATAGGCTGACCGCCCGTCGCGCATCGGCAGCGCTGCCCAAACCTGCGCAAGCTGATCGAGGAAAAGGTCGTTGCTGATCCGCCCGAAGCTCACCTCCCCCGCGCCCGCCTGATGCAGAAGGATATCCGCGAACCGATCCTGTAACGCGGGGGAGAACCGCGCAGACAATGGCGTTTTTGTCCGCCGCACCAAATAGTCGAGCGTGGTGGGGATGAACTGATACCGCCCGATTGCGTGGTTCTGGCCCGGTGTCGCGTCGATCCATGCAAAGACGTCGCGCAGGGTCATCTCCGTCGGGCGCTTTGGCGGTTTGATGACGGCACTCAACACCACCGCGTTATAGCCCGCAGGCCCCGCCTCGACCTCCGCCACCAGATCGCGCAGACCGCGCAACACCATCGGATCGGCCTGCCCCGGCCCCGCATCGCGGGTGAGGATCGAGCCAAGGAACGCGGGCGGGCGCTGCGACGCGAATTGCAGGCTCCCCTGCCCGGCCAGCGATCCGGTCGTGCCGACAAAATTCTGCGCCAGCGCCAGACCGGGTATCAACAGGCAAAAAAGCAACACGCGTTTCATGGCGCGAGCCTACCGCCCCTTGCCACGGATTGCATCCCGCCACATCATCCCCCCGGTGACAGGGAGGTTCTGATGACATTCGATCTGGTTGTGCGTGGCGGGGAGGTCGTGACGGCACAGGGCCGGTTCATGGCCGATATCGCCGTGACGGATGGAAAGATTACCGCGATTGGCACGGGGCTTGAGGGTCAGAGGGTGCTCGATGCCACGGGCCGCATGGTCATGCCCGGCGGTGTCGATCCCCATTGCCATATCGAACAGATGTCGGGCATGGGCCAAATGAATGCCGACACGTTCGAGACTGCGACACGCTCCGCCGCGATGGGTGGGACGACCAGCGTCATCTCCTTTGCCGCGCAGCATAAGGGGATGCGGATGCGCGATGTGGTGGCCGATTACAGCGCGCGGGCGGCGCGGGGCGCGTTGGTGGATTACGCGTTCCACATGATCGCCTCCGATGTGGAGGCGCCGGATTTTGCCGATGACCTTGCCGCGATGATTGACGCGGGCCACCGCTCGATCAAGCTCTTTACGACCTACAACATTGCGGTGAGTGACCGCGCCATTCTGGATGTGATGACCATCGCGAAGGCGCGCGGCGCGCTGGTTTGCGTTCATGCCGAAAATGACGGCCTGATCGGCTGGACAAAGGACCGGCTGATCGTTGCTGGCCGGACGGAGCCCGCGGCCCACGCTCTCTCCCATCCCCGATTGGCGGAGGTCGAAGCGGTGGAGCGGATGTGCCGCTTTGCCGAATTCCTCGACCAGCCGGTGATGCTGTTCCATATCTCCACCGTTGAAGGGGCGGCTGCCGTGCGTGCGGCGCGGGGGCGCGGCGTGCCCGTCTGGGCGGAGACATGCCCGCATTACCTTTTCATGGAAGAGACGGTGCTTGACCACCCGGATGGCGGCAAATGGATGTGCTCCCCACCCCAGCGGCAGACGGCAGATCAAGCGGCCCTTTGGCAGGCGCTGCGGCTTGGCGATTTGCAGGTGGTGAGTTCCGATCACGCGCCCTACCGGTATGACGAGACCGGAAAGCTGTCGCAGGGGGCGGATGCGCCGTTCCACAAAATCTCCAACGGTTTGCCGGGTCTGGAGGTCCGCCAACCATTGATGTTTGACGCGATGGTCAGCCATGGCACCCTTGGCCCGGAAAAGTTTGTGGAGGTGACGTCAACGGCCCCCGCCGCGCTTTATGGGCTGGAGAATAAAGGCGCGCTCGATCCCGGTAAGGACGCGGATATCGTGATCTGGGATCCGACGCGCAGCCATACCTACGGCGCGGACGATCTGCATGACAATGTGGGCTATAACCCGTGGGACGGGCGGCGCGTCACCGGATGGCCCGAAACGGTGCTGTTGCGCGGTGAGGTGATCGTGTCCGACGGGGCTTGCCACGCGGCCCCCGGCTCTGGCCACTTCCTGCACCGCGCCCGCACCGGGGCGCAGCCCCTTGGCACACCCGCGCGCGAAGCCCGCGCCGTATTAGGAGACTGACCATGGCACAACGCCCCGAAGGTGACGTCCAACTCACCATTACATTCTGGTATTACAAGGATTTGGCGCGGGCTGAGGCGTTCTATCGCGATGTGATGGGCTTTACGCTCGCCATTGATCAGGGCTGGGCCAAGATCATGCATATCGGCGGCGGCGCGCATGTCGGCCTCGTCGATGAAACCAAAGGGATGCACAATTCCGAGCCGATCAAGCCCGTGCAGTTGTGTATCCGCGTGCCGGATGTGGATGCGTGGTATGCCTATGTGCAGGAGGTCGGCGTCGATGGCCTGTCGGAACTGTTCGTGAATGATGAGATCGGCATCCGCGCCTTCGTGTTCAACGATCCCGAAGGCTGGCAGATCGAGGTACAGACGGCAACACGGCCCGGCGCATGAAACCCATCATCCTCCTCAATCCCAACTCCTCAGAACAGGTGACAGAAGGGATCGACGCGGCGGTCGATCCCTTGCGTGCGCTGGGCGTGCCGATCCAATGCGTGACACTTAAGGACGGCCCACCGGGGATTGAGACGCAGGCGCAGGCAGACCGGGTCATCGCCCCGATGCTCGACTTGGCGGCGGGGATTGAGGCATCCGCCTTTGTCGTGGCCTGTTTCGGAGATCCGGGTCTGCATGCGATGCGGGATGAGATGACCGTGCCCGTTCTGGGCATTCAGGAATGCGCGGTGATGCAGGCACTGACCGTGGGCCAACGGTTTGGCGTGATTGCGATCC
The DNA here is from genome assembly GCF_014199445.1 of Rubricella aquisinus. Lineage (GTDB taxonomy): Bacteria > Pseudomonadota > Alphaproteobacteria > Rhodobacterales > Rhodobacteraceae > Rubricella > Rubricella aquisinus. Next base: position 543,945 of record NZ_JACIJS010000001.1, read on the forward strand.
TTGAGCGGTCGGTGCCGCGCCATTATCGGGCGTTCGGGGCGATGGGCGTGCTGGACCGGCTGGTCGGGGATTACCCGCTGGATTTGACCGTGGCCGAATTGGCCGACGCGGATCGCACCGTGGCCCGCATGGCGGAGGTCGGGCAAAGGCTGCGCGCGGATGGCGCGAACAGCATCATCATGGGATGCGCCGGAATGGCCCGGTATCGCGCCCAGCTTGAACAGGATATTGGCCTGCCGGTGATTGAGCCGTGTCAGGCCGCAGTTGGCATGGCGATCACGCGTGTGACGCTGATGGGAGGAGTTCAGAATGCTTGATGAAACTGCAAAGGGCGTATTTACCATCGCCGTGACCCCGTTCACATCCGATGGTGCGCTGGATCTGGATAGCGTGGATCGGATGACCGATTTCTATCTGGAAAAGGGCGCGACCGGGCTCACTGTGCTTGGCATGATGGGCGAAGCGGGGAAGCTGACGGCAGAGGAATCGCTGAGCGTGGTCAAGCGCGTGGTCGCGCGCGCAGACGTTCCGGTCGTGGTGGGCGTGTCCTCCCCCGGGTTTGCGTCGATGACGGCCCTGTCGGACTCGGTGATGGAGGTAGGTGCGGCTGGCGTCATGATCGCCCCGCCCGGCAGCGTCCGCACCGATGATCAGATTGTCACGTACTACCAGAACGCGGCAAAGGCCGTGGGCGATGCCCCATGGGTGTTGCAGGATTTCCCGCTTGTCACCGGCGTGCAGATCGCGCCGAAAGTGATCCTGAAAATCGTGGAGGAGTGTCCGAAATGCGTGATGCTCAAACATGAGGATTGGCCCGGTCTGGAAAAGATCAGCGCCCTGCGCAAAGCCTCGGATGAGGGCGCGCGCCGCATCTCCATTTTGTGTGGCAATGGCGCGCTGTTCCTGCCCGAAGAGATGGCGCGCGGCGCGGATGGCGCGATGACCGGCTTTGCCTATCCTGAGATGATGGCGCAGATCGTCGAGGCTGCGAATGCGGGCGATATGGACCGCGCGCGGGATATCTTTGACGCGTATCTGCCGATGGTCCGGTATGAAAGCCAGCCGGGTCTGGGCCTTGCGATTCGCAAATATACGCTGGCCAAACGGGGCGCGATTGCAGATGGCGCGCTGCGCGCACCGGGGCCGAAACTCTCCGCCGCCACAATCGCGGAGATCGAGGCGCTGGCCACGCGGCAGGAGCGGGCCTTGGCGCGGTTGGGGTAGCGCGGAAACCGCTCCAAGCGGGCGGATTGCATACGCGTGCAAAATTGGCTTACGCTTCCCAAAAACACCGGGGAGCGTATCATGACCACGAATGCCGAATTCAAAACCAAAGTCACAAGCGGCGTGCCGGTCATCGGGGCGTTCATCAAAACCCCTCATCCGATCATTATCGAGGTGATGGCGCTCGCCGGGTACGACTTTCTGGTGCTGGATGCGGAACATGCGCCGTTTGACCGCACAACACTGGATACATGCCTGATTGCGGGCCGTGCGGCGGGTATTCCGTGCATCGTGCGGGTGCCGGTGGGGCAGACGCCATGGATTCTCAACACGCTGGATGCGGGGGCTGCGGGGATCATGGTGCCGCATGTCGTGACCGCCGATCAAGCAGAGGCGCTGGTGCGGGAGGTCCGGTATGGCCCCGGCGGGCGCGGTTTTGCCGGAACAACCCGCGCGGCGGAATATGCCACGCGATCCCTCACGGCGCATAAGGACAGCCCCCTCGCGGAAGTCACGTTGATGGCCCAGATCGAAGACCCCGAAGGGGTCGATAATCACGCGGCGATTGCAGCGGTTGAGGGTATTGATGCGCTGTTCGTGGGGCGGGCCGATCTGGCGGTTTCCTATGAGTATGACGACTTCTTCGCACCCGAAGTTGGCGATATGACGGAAACGATTCTAGGGGCCAATGGGGCCGCGACGGGCCTTTATTGTGCGCCGGGTGAGGATACCAGCCGCTGGCGCCGTGCTGGGGCAAACGTGTTTGTTGTGGGGTCGGAGCATACGTTGATCGCATCCGCTGGCAGCGCTTTAACCAAAGAATTCAAAGGCTAAGAACACATCTTCCTGCACTGGGGATAGATGCGCGATCAATCAAGGTCGCGCATGGAAACGATGTGTTTCCTTGATAAACTAAACCGTACAGTTCATATATGAACGGCGAACCAAACGGTTCAGTTTAACAAAAGGAGATACCCCATGACTTCCCTTTCCAAAGCGACTGCAATCCTTGCCACGGCTGCCTTTGCCGCCACTCTTGTTCCCTCCATCGCAAGCGCACAGGCCATGGGCCGGGACTCAGCGAGCTGCACACAGTTGGAGATGTCCGTGCAGGTGACCGGCGCGGAGTGCGGGACGCTTTCCCTTGCGGAACTCGCAGCACGCAAGATCGCACTCGACAACTGATCTCGATCTGCTTCCCAACCGACTATCCGACCCAGCCGGGCGCCTGACGGTGCCCGGCCTTTTCATGAGGTGGGAGAAGGCTTGCCCCATGCTGAACTGAACAGTACGGTGTTCACCTAGGCGTGATCGCGTCAGCCCAAGCAACAAATTCCAAAGGCCATGACCGCAACCGACACCGATATCGAAAAGCCAAAAGGCCGCAAACACGATCAGGTGATTGCCGGCGCGCGTCAGGTGTTCATGGAGCAGGGGTTCGAGGGTGCCAGCGTCGATGACATCGCGCGGGTCGCCAATGTGTCCAAGGCCACGCTATACAGCTATTTCCCGGATAAACGCCTGTTGTTCATCGCAGTGCTGAAGGAGGAATGCGCCCGGCAGGCGCAACTGACCTTTGCCGTGGATGACAACGTGAAACCGTCTGCCGCCCTGTTGCAGGAGGCAAAACGCTTCGTCCGGTTTCTGGCTTCCCCCATCGCGCTCAATATGTTTCGGGTGGTGATCGCGGAAAGCCAGCGTTTTCCCGAGATCGGACATGAGTTCTACAGATCCGGCCCGGGCCGATCCCGCCAGCGGATGATCGAATATTTCGACGCCGCGATAGAGCGTGGGGAGTTAGCGATTGACGATTGTGCCGTCGCGGCAGACCAGTTTGCCGAGCTTTGCAAATCCGATTGCTTCTACAAGATCATGCTCAACATGAGCGATGGCATGACAGAGGTCGAAATGGACCAGATCGCCCATGAGGCGGTCAAAACGTTTCTGGCACGCTACGGCACGGACCTGTCGTAGCTTTAACGCTTTATTCACTCATAACTCACGGCACCCAAGCGGCCCCATAGCCTAGGCTCGTGGCGCGCGACCGTCGCGCTGACCCACAAGAAGGAGCGTTTGTTATGGGAAGTGTGAGTTTCACGATTGATGCCAGAAATTCTGGCGGTGTCGAGGTGTCGTTCAGGTCAAACACCTCGTCCGGTACGTTGTATTTCGACGGGATGGCCAGCCCCGGCAATCCGGCCAACTACACCAATAATGAGCTGCCCTCTGGCCCCTATGCCTTCCAGATCCGCAATCAGGATGGGTTTCAGAATATCAGCACCCATGTCAGCCCCAACAGCCTGACGGTGGACGGCAAGCCCGTTGAGTTTCAATTCGTCACCCATGCCGAGGATGAGGACCATTTCGATCAGATGGTCCTGTATTTCGACCTTTAGCATCGCAAGCATCAGGGTGGCGGGAATGGCTCGTGACCCTGATCGCCGCTTGCGCCATGCGCGCAAATCCCCCACGCTACATTCAAAAGTGACTTAGGGGAGACGATCCATGCGTACACGCGCCGCCGTGGCCTATCAGGCCGGAAAACCGCTTGAAGTGACCGAAGTGAACCTTGACGGCCCGCGCGCCGGTGAGGTGCTGGTCGAGATTATGGCGACGGGTATCTGTCACACGGATGAATTCACCCGCTCTGGCGCTGACCCGGAAGGGCTGTTTCCTGCGATCCTTGGTCATGAGGGTGCGGGCATCGTGCGGGAGGTCGGCCCCGGTGTGACCTCCCTTGAGGTGGGTGATCACGTTATTCCGCTCTATACGCCTGAATGTCGGGAATGCGATTACTGCCTGCATCCCAAAACGAACCTCTGCCAATCGATCCGGGAGACGCAGGGCAAAGGCGTGATGCCCGATGGCACCAGCCGCTTTACCACGCTCGATGGTGATCCGATCCACCACTATATGGGCACCTCCACCTTCTCCAACTTTACGGTGATGCCAGAGATTGCTGCGGCCAAGATTCGCAAGGACGCGCCGTTTGATATGGTCTGCTATATCGGTTGCGGTGTGACGACCGGGATCGGTGCAGTGATCAACACCGCCAAGGTCGAAATCGGCAGCCGTGCGATTGTATTCGGGCTGGGCGGTATTGGCCTCAACGTCATTCAGGGCCTGCGCCTTGCAGGTGCGGATCAGATCGTCGGCGTGGACATCAATCCCGGCAAGGTTGAGATGGCGACACGCTTTGGCATGACCGATTACGTCAACCCGACGGAAGTAGAGGGCGATCTGGTGCCCTACCTCGTGGCGCTGACGAAAGGGGGCGCGGATTACACGTTCGACGCGACGGGCAATGTGCAGGTGATGCGCGCGGCCCTCGAATCCGCACATAAGGGCTGGGGCGAATCGATCATCATCGGCGTGGCGCCAGCCGGGGCGGAAATCAGCACGCGCCCCTTCCAGCTTGTCACCGGGCGAAGCTGGCGCGGCACGGCCTTTGGCGGCGCGCGGGGCCGGACGGACGTGCCAAAGATCGTGGATTGGTACATGGACGGCAAGATTGAGATTGATCCGATGATCACCCACAAGCTCAAGCTGGAGGAGATCAACACCGGCTTTGATCTGATGCATGAGGGCAAATCCATCCGCGCAGTCGTGGAGTTCTGATGCGGCAAAAGCAGCCCTCCCGATGACCACCGCCTATGCCATTGGCGATGTCCATGGCCACCTTGATAAGCTGCGCGCGGCCCATGACCTGATCGCGGCGGACCGGGATCGGACGGGCAATGATGCGCCCGTGATCCATCTGGGCGATCTGGTGGATCGCGGGCCGCACAGTGCCGAGGTGATGGATTACGTCATCGAAACCGTGGCCCGCGATCCGCGCAATCGGGTGATCCTTGGCAATCATGACCGGATGTTCGCGTGGTTTCTGGAGGATCAGCCGCGCCATGATCCGAAGCTTTTCGAGGGCCTTTCATGGCTGCACCAGCGGCTTGGCGGTCAGATGACCCTTGCTTCCTATGGCATTGATCCGACCGGTCCGCCGGAAGATGTGCACCGGGAGGCGCGGGCGCGCGTTCCCCAGTCTCATGTGAACTTCATCCGTGAGCGCCCCCTGACGCAGGCCATGGGAGAGCTTTTCTTTGTCCATGCCGGGTTGCGGTCGGGTGTGCCGATCCCGGAGCAGACGGTCGAGGATATGCTCTGGATCAGGGAGGATTTCCTGATGGACACCCATGATCATGGGCCGGTCGTGGTGCATGGGCATACACCTGTGGAGGAGGTTGTGCACCATGGCACGCGCATCGGGCTTGATACCGGGGCGGCGTTTGGCGGGCCGCTCAGTCCCGTGGTGTTTGAAGGTCGGGCTGCGTTTCTGCTGACCCCGACAGGTCGGGCGCCGGTTCCGTCTGCGCGTTAGATTTGCGCACCGTTGCAATCTCCACGTCCAGAGCCGCGCCCAGCAACACGGCAAACGCGCTGACGAAAAACCACATGATGAGCGCGATAACCGCCCCGAGAGAGCCGTAAACCTCGTTATAATTCCCGAAATTCGACAGGTATTGCGAAAACGCGATGGAGCCCGCGATCCAAAGCAGGCTCGCCATGACCGCGCCATGGGTGATCCACACATCTGAGGCACGATGCGCGCGGCGCGGTCCGAACTGGTAGAGCGCCCCGATCCCCACGATGATCGCCGTGATCGCGACGGCCCAGCGCACCAATTGCACCGCCAATTCCGCAAACGGGCCAAGTGCGAGAAAGGCCAGAACCGCAGGCGTGATCACAACAGCGGCCAAGGCGATCAGCACCACGCCGACCAACAGCCCTGTGAGCATAAACGCGATGGCCAGATGCGCGAAAAAGTGGCGTCGCTCCGCCCCGCCATGGACAATCGCCACCCCGTCGATCAGCGCGGCCACACCCGCCCTTGCGGACCACATCGCAAAGGCCAGACCAATCAGCCCGGCCAGCCCGGAATTCCCCTGCTCGCTCAGCAGGATGCGCACCATCTGCGCGGTCAGGAGATCATGCACCTCCTCCGGCACGAACGCGGCGAGCATCGCGATATGATCAAGGATCACCGCCGGATCCGCCACATAGCTGTAGATCGCGATCACGGCACCGATTGCGGGAAACACCGCGAGCATCGCGAAAAAGGCGATCCCGGCAGAGATCAGGTTGAGCCTGTTCTGCCCGATGGACGCCGCGACGCGGGCGATCACCACCCGCCATTCGCGCCACCCTAATCCAGCCAGTGGTTCAGGCCGCGGCATGGTCCGCAATCAGACGCCGGATAAACGTCTCTCCCGCATCAAGCTGAGATATCTCTATGAATTCGTTGGGCTGGTGGGCCTGTGCGATATCGCCCGGGCCGCAGACCACGGTCGAAAAGCCCCGCTCCTGAAATTGCCCGGCTTCGGTGCCATAGGCGACGCGGGTGTCAGTGTTATCCCCCGTGAGCCGCCGGGCGAGTGGCTCCGCCGCGCCGTTTTCTTCGGGCGCGCAGCCCTCGACCATGGCGACGATATCGACGTCGATGCGGGCCTCTGGGCGGATAGCTTGAATCTCGGCCTCCATCCGGGCGACTTCTGCCTGATAACGCATCAGCCAATCGGACAGCCGCTCTGACGGGACGGTGCGAATGTCGGTCATGAATTCGCAGTGTTTCGCGGTGATGTTATGCGCCGTGCCGCCCGCGATCGTGCCTGCGTGCAGCGTGGTGTAGGGCGGAATGAACCCCTCATTGCGGGCATCGAACGGCGCGGCGCGGTTTTCCGCCATTCGCGCATCAAGCCAGCAGATCAGCTTTGCCGCGACCATGACCGCCGGCACGCCCTGATCCACCATCGACGAATGGACCTCATATCCATGCACCGTGGTGTTGACCGCTAAACAGCCCTTATGCCCTGTCACAACCTTCATCATCGTCGGCTCCCCAACGATACAAGCGGCGGCGGGCGGTAATTGTTCCCTCATATGGTCGATCATCGGCGGTGCGCCGGTGCAGCCGACCTCCTCATCATAGGAAATCGCGATCTGGATCGGGCGTTTCAGACCGGCCTTAAGCATGTCAGGGACGAGCGCGAGGGCGGTGGCGACAAAGCCTTTCATGTCGCAAGAGCCACGGCCATAGAGCCGCCCATCCCGCTCAACCAAGGTCCATGGATCGGTGTCCCATGCCTGTCCTTCGACGGGCACGACATCGGAATGCCCTGACAGAATCGTCCCGCCCGCGACATCCGGCCCGATATGGGCGTAGAGGTTCGCTTTGTCCTCCGTCGGGTGGGGCACACGCGTTGCGGTGATGCCATGATCCGCCAGATAGCTTTCCACGAATTCAATCAGCGGCAGGTTCGTCTGATCCGAGACGGTCGGAAAAGAGACCAGTTTTTCAAGCATTTCTTTTGGTGTGTAGGCCGTGGGCATCTTGCGCGCTCCTCGCGTTGATCTGATGCCAAGCTGCCCCCATGCGCGACGTAAGGTCAACGCCCGTTTACAGATTGCCAGAGGGATAAGAGCCGTGTTTACTGATTTTAACAAACGGTCAAAAACGACCTGGCGTTCGACAGGGACGATTATATGCGCGATGAGATCGCTCCACTTCTTGATGTTGTGGATTTGCACACTGTGTTTCAGACCCGTGGCGGGGATGTCCACGCGGTCAATTCTGTGAGTTTTAGCGTGGCACCGGGCGAGTTGCTTGGCGTTGTGGGCGAAAGTGGCTCAGGGAAATCTGTGACGATGATGTCGCTGATGGGGCTTTTGCCCAGTTCGGCACGGGTCGAGGCGCAAGCGGTCAATTTCGAGGGGCGCAATATTCGCGATATGTCCGACGACGCGCTGCGTGTGCTGCGCGGGCGGGATGTGGGATTTGTGTTTCAGGATCCGATGACATCGCTCAATCCGGTGTTCACGGTTGGGTATCAGTTGACCGAAGCGCTGCGCACGCATCTGGGGAAATCAAAGAAAGAGGCCCGCGCCCGCGCGGCAGAAATGCTGTCGCTGGTCGGTATTCCCGATGCGAAAGCGCGGCTCAATGATTACCCACACCAGTTTTCGGGCGGGATGCGGCAGCGGGTGATGATCGCGATGGCGCTTGCCTGTGATCCGAAACTCCTGATCGCGGATGAGCCGACGACCGCGCTGGATGTGACGATCCAGGCGCAAATTCTGGAATTGGTGAAGGGCCTTCGCCAGAAAATGGGCATGGGCATCGTCTGGATCACCCATGACCTTGGCGTGGTGGCCGGGATCGCGGATCGGGTGATGGTGATGTATGGCGGGCAGATCGTGGAGCAGGCACCGGTCAAGGAGCTGTTCGCAAACCCACAGCATCCCTACACCATTGCGCTTTTGGAAACCCTGCCGAGCCTCACGGGAGAGCGGCCGGAGCGTCTGCGCTCCATCGACGGGCAACCGCCCATTTTGGGTGCAAAGCTGACCTCCTGCCCGTTTGCCGCGCGCTGCCGTCAGGTGATGGACCGTTGCCACCGCGAAAACCCCACCCGCCGGGAGGTGAAAGCAGGCCATGACGTCGCCTGCTGGTGGGACGCGACACAGGGGGGGGCTGCCTGATGCGCGACGATGTAGAGGGCAAACCGCTCGTTGAGGTGCGAAACCTCAAGATGTATTTTCCGATCTATAAAGGCATCCTGCGCCGTCAGGTCGGTCAGGTAAAAGCCGTCGATGACGTGAGTTTCACCGTGCATGAGGGGGAGACCCTTGGCCTTGTCGGCGAGTCTGGTTGTGGGAAGTCCACTTGCGGGCGGGCGATCCTGCGGCTTTATGATCCGACGGATGGGTCGGTGATCCTTGATGGGACGGACATTGCGTCGCTCAACACAGATGATCTGCGCCAGATGCGGACAGATATGCAGATGATCTTTCAGGATCCGCAGGCCTCGTTGAACCCGAAAATGACGGTGGAGCGGATCATCTCCGAGCCATTGATCGAACACCGCAAGGGCATGTCGGCCAAAGAGCGGTCCGATCGGGTGGGGGAGTTGATGGATGCGGTGGGCCTGAACCGGACCTTCGCCAATCGCTATCCGCATGAATTTTCCGGCGGGCAGCGTCAGCGGATCGGCATTGCCCGCGCGCTGGCCCTGTCGCCCCGGTTTATCGTCTGTGATGAGCCGATTGCGGCCCTTGACGTGTCCATTCAGGCGCAGGTCGTGAATCTGTTGGAGGATTTGCAGCAAAAGATGGGGCTGACCTATCTGTTCATCTCCCATGATCTGAGCATGGTGCGCCATTTGGCGACGCGGGTCGCGGTGATGTATCTGGGGCAGATCATGGAATTGGCGCCGTCCGGCCAACTCTATTCCGACCCGAAACACCCCTATACCAAGGCGCTGCTGTCCGCCGTGCCAGAGCCGGACCCGCGAGAGGAATCGCGCCGCGACCGCATCATCCTTCAGGGCGACGTGCCAAGCCCGGCAAACCCGCCCACAGGCTGCAATTTCTGCACCCGTTGCCCGGTGGCGCAGCCCCTGTGCCACCAAGTGTCCCCCGACTGGCGAGAGATCGAACCGGGGCGGTTTGTGTCCTGCCATTTCGCTGAATAACCACCAGAGGCGCAAAAGCGTCCAAACCTATCCAACAAGGAGAGTAAAAAATGAAACTTCGAAGCATTCTGATTGGGGCGACCGCCCTTGTCGCTGCGACGTCGGCCCATGCCGAGCGTGCCAGCGATGGTCAGCTCAACATCATCTATTGGCAGGCCCCGTCCCTGCTGAACCCGTATCTGTCGGGCGGCACCAAAGAACTGGAAGCCGCGTCGCTCGTGATTGAGCCGCTCGCGCGCTATAACGAAGTGGGCCAGATGGTGCCGTTCCTCGTTGATGAGATCCCGACCGTGGAAAACGGCGGCGTGTCCGAGGATTTGACGACGATCACCTGGAAAATCTCCGATGGCATCACGTGGTCCGACGGCACGCCGCTGACGGCTGAGGATGCGATCTTCACGTGGCAGTATTGTACGCATCCCGAAGGCGGCTGCGCGCAGGCCACCAATTTCTCCGACGTTGAGAGCATGGAAGCGCTGGACAGCCAGACGCTGAAAATCACATTCTCCGTCCCCAAACCATTCCCCTATGGCCCGTTTGTCGGCGCGCAGTCCCCGATTATCCAGAAAGCACAGTTTGAAAACTGCGTCGGCACGCTGGCCGTGACCTGCTCGGATGAGAATTTCGCGCCCATTGGCACCGGCCCCTTTGTCGTCACCGATTTCAAGGCGAACGATGTCGCGACCTTTGCCGCGAATGAAAACTACCGCGATCCGAACAAGCCCGCCTTCGCGACCGTGAATTTCAAGGGTGGCGGCGATGCGGCATCGGCTGCGCGCTCCGTTCTGGAAACGGGTGAGTTTGACTATGCGTGGAACCTTCAGGTCGAGCCTGAGATCCTGACCGCGATGGAAGCCGCAGGCCGGGGGGAGATCATCTCCGCATTCGGCACCTCGGTGGAACGTCTTATGGTGAACTTCACCAATCCTGACCCGGCGCTGGGCGATGAGCGCGCGACCGTGGCGCATCCACATCCGTTCCTGACGGACACGGCTGTGACCCGCGCGATGTCCATCGCGATTGACCGCGAAATCCTCGTGATCGCGGGCTATGGCTCTGCCGGGCAGGAAACCTGCAACGTGCTCCCGGCACCTGCGGCGTTTGCCTCCCCCAACAACGAATGGTGCAAGAATTACGACCCGGATGAGGCAAACCGCATCCTTGATGAGGCCGGTTGGGAAATGCAGTCCGATGGCGTGCGCGCCAAGGACGGCGTGCGCCTGAGCGTGCTCTATCAGACCTCCACCAACTCTGTGCGTCAGGGCACACAGGCGTTGATCAAGCAGATGTGGGAAGCCATCGGGATCGAAACCGAATTGCGCAACATCGACGCGTCCGTGTTCTTTGGTGGGGATCAGTCCAGCCCGGACACGTTCCAGAAGTTCTTTGCCGATATCGAAATGTATACCAACAATTTCGATGGAACGGACCCAGAGGCCTATATGGGCAACTGGACCTGCGCCGAAATTCCCAGCCCGGATAACGCATGGCTTGGCATGAACATGCCGCGCTTCTGCTCCGAGGAATATGACGCGCTGGCCGCCGAATTGTCCGGCACCGCTGCACTGGAGGAGCGTGCGCGCATCGCCATCGCGATGAACGATATGCTGATGAACGCAGGCGCGATCATTCCGCTTATTCACCGGGGTGGTGTGTCTGCCCGGGCAAACTCCCTTGAGGGTGTTTTGATGAACGAGTGGGACAGCGAGCTGTGGAACGCCGCCGATTGGACCCGCTCCAACTAATCTGACATTTGGGGTGGCGTTCGCGCCGCCCCATTTTCGTTGCAAGACTGCTAACCCGAGGCGCCACCCATGCTGAATTTCACGATCCGACGATTGATGTTCGCGATCCCGACGCTTCTGGTAATCAGTTTCATCATTTTTGCCATTCTCGATCTGGCACCCGGTGATCCGACGGCCTCCCTCCCGATGACCGTGCCGCCCGAAGTGCGTGCACAGATCCGCTCGACCCTTGGCTTGGATGAGCCGTTCATCATCCGCTATTTCCTGTGGCTCAAGCAGTTCATGATTACCGAGCCGTTGAACCTCATAGAGAGCAGTTTTGGCATCACCATCGGGGAGGGCGACCGGCTGCGGCTGACAAGCTGGGCCACCCGTTCGCCGGTGGTGGACCTGATCGCGGAGCGGATGCCGCAAACGCTCTGGGTCGTGGGGATGAGCCAGATCATCGCTGTGCTGATCGCGGTGCCGATTGGCGTGATCTCCGCCTATAAGCAGTATTCGTGGATCGACCAGCTTGGCACTCTGTTTTCCATGATCGGGTTTTCGGTGCCGACGTTTTTCACCGGGCTTTTGTTCATCGTGATCTTTTCCGTCAATTTGGGCTGGTTCCCGTCGATCTATGACACCAATCATGTGGTTGAGGATTGGGACAGTTTCGTGTTCCAGATCAAACAGATGATCATGCCCACGATGGTGCTGGCTCTGTTCACGGCAGCCCAGATCAGCCGGTATATGCGCGCCTCCATGCTCGATAACCTGAACCAGGATTATGTGCGTACTGCCCGTGCCAAGGGGCTCAAGGAGCAGACGGTTCTGCTGGTTCATGTGCTGCGCAATTCGATGATCCCGGTCGTGACCGTGATCGCGCTGAACATCCCGACCATTTTCGGCGGTGCGATCATCACCGAGCAGATTTTCCGGGTGAACGGCATCGGGCAACTTCTGATCACCGGGATCGTGGGGGCGGATATTCCGCTGGTGCAGACGCTGACATTCATCTTTGCCGCGCTGATTGTGCTGTTCAACCTGATTGCCGATATCCTCTACGGCATGCTTGATCCGAGGATCCGCTATGAGTGACACCTCCCTTCAGGAAATGCCGAAAGCATCCTCGCTGTCGCGTGATGTGTGGAACCAGTTTCGCGTGCATCGCGGGGCGATGGCGGGGCTGGTCATCTTTACCCTTATCGTGCTGGCGGTCATTTTCGGCCCGATGATCCACACGGTCGATCCGGGTTTCATGAATATCCGATTGCGCAACGCGCCGCCCAGTTGGGCCAATCCGATGGGGACCGATAACCTTGGCCGCGATATCTTTGCGCAAGTGTTGCAGGGCGGGCGTGTCAGTCTTGCCGTGGGGATCACGGCGATGCTTCTGGCGCTGTTTCTGGGGGCGCTGATCGGGGTGCTGGCGGGGTATTATAAGCGGCTTGATGGGCCGCTGATGCGGTTTACCGATCTGTTTCTAGCGTTGCCCCTATTGCCGCTGCTGCTGGTCATCATCATGCTGTTTCGCGACACGTTGCGGCAGGCTTTTGGGCCGGAGACGGGGATATTCTTTCTCATCGTGTTCATCATCGGCATCACGTCGTGGATGCAGACCGCGCGCATCGTGCGCGGTGATGTGTTGGCGCTGAAAGAGCGGGAATTCGTGCTCGCAGCCCGATCCATCGGCACGCCATCGCGGCGGATCATTCTGCGGCATATCCTGCCAAACGTGATCTCTCCGATCATGGTGTCCGCGACGCTGGGCGTGGCGAATGCGATCATCACGGAAAGCGCGCTGAGTTTCCTTGGCCTCGGTTTTCCGCCCGATTTTCCGACATGGGGGCGGCTGTTGTTTGACGGCAAGGATTTCCTGACGCTGACGCCAGAGCGGGTGTTCTGGCCGGGGCTTGCCATCTCACTGACGGTTTTGTCGGTGAACTATATCGGTGACGGGCTGCGCGATGCGCTCGATCCTCATATCCGCGGGCGGTGATCCGCTGTGGCCGGAGGCGCGCTTGACTGAGTGCGGAAGCCTCCGGCGGGGTATATTTGGAGAAAGTGAATTGCCTTACAGGTCGTAAAGGTCGGTGAACTTTCGCTCCAGATACGCGACAAGGGGTGCTGAGCTTGGCGCATGGCCGACCGCCCGTTCGATGAGGTCACGCGGCATGTAACGCCGGGAGGGATGGTGGATTTTCTCCTTCATCCATCCGACAAAATGGGACATGTTGCCCCCCGCCACCTGGCTATCGAGATCGGGGATGTCCTGCCGGAGCGTTGCGACCAGTTCACCCGCATAGATATTGCCCAAGGAATAGGTCGGGAAATAGCCGAACAAGCCATGCGCCCAATGCACATCTTGCAACACGCCGCGCCGCGCATCGGGGGGCGTGACGCCGAAATCGGCGGTGAAGCGGTCGTTCCATGCCGCCTCCAGATCAGCGACATCGAGATCGCCTGAGATCAGCGCGCGTTCCAGATCGAAGCGCATCATGACATGCAGGTTGTAATGCACCTCATCGGCCTCGGTGCGGATAAAGCCGGTCTCTACCGCGTTGAGTTGCAGGTAAAGCGCCTCCGGGTCAGCCGCGCCGAAATCGCCAAAGGCGTCGCGCATTTTCGGGAACAGATATTCGGCAAACGCGCGGCTGCGGCCGATCTGATTTTCGAAACTGCGGGATTGGCTTTCATGGACGCCCATCCCGGCATCCTCCCCTGCGGGCTGGAACATCAGCGCCGGGTCAAGGTTTTGGGAATAGACCGCATGGCCAACCTCATGGATCGTGGAATAGAGGCAGCCGAACGGCTCCTCCTCCGTCACGCGGGTGGTGATGCGCACATCGCCATTGTTGCCGGATGAGAACGGATGCACCGCAAAATCCAGCCGCCCCGCGGACCAGTCATAGCCGAAAGCGGTCGCCAACTCGCGGGACAGGGCGATCTGGGCCTCCTTGGCGAAGGGGCCTTTGAGCGGTGGCGCTTTGACCGGGCTGTCCGCGATGCGCGCGCGCAGATCCGCGAGGGCCGGGCGCAGATCGCCAAAGATGCGGGACAGCTCCCGCTCGCTCATGCCCGGCTCATAATCCTGTATCAGGGCGTCATACGCACTTTCATCCGCGTCGCGGAGCGCCTGACCAGCCTCCCGCTTTAGCGCGACCATCTGGCTGAGTGTTGGCGCATAGGCCGCGAAATCGGATCGCGCCCGCGCATCGGCCCAGATCCCTTGCGCATGGGCGGACAGCCGGGCGGTTTCCTCGGCCAAGCGGGCAGGAATGCGGGTGGCGCGATGGTGGCGATGCTCGGCCTCCGTCACGTTTTTGGCCTGCACCGGATCAAGCGCGGCGCGGTCAATCACGGCGAGCCAATCGCCAATCCTCGGATCGGTCAGCTTTTGGTGGCTGATCCCTTCGAGCACGCCAAGCTGTTCTGCCCGCTGGGTGACGCCCCGCTCCGGCATGGTGGTTTCCTGATCCCAGCCCAGCACCATCGCCGCCTGCCCGAGGGCCGCGATTTCACGGAAATGGGACATAAGGGCTGCATAAGCATCGGTGCTGGTCATCACGGCATCCTTTGGAAAACTCGGTCAGGGGCCAAGATGGGGCAGCAGGCGGGCGGCTGCAAGCGGCGGTTAGTCCTTGCGCTGTTCTTCGGCGGTGGGGGTCAGTCCGTAGCGCGCGGCGACGGCCCAGACATGCGGGGGGACCATGTTCTTGATCCGGGAGGGATGGGCGCGCCGCAGGTGCAGGATCGTCTCGATCGCTTTCATCTCCACCCGTGCGCGCGCAAACTCAAGGCCGCGTGGCCCTATGCGCGGCTGGAGGAAGGCAACAATGGGCCGAACCCAATCGGGCATCCGCCGCAGGGGTAGGCCACCGGCGGCAGCCTCCGTATTGGCGAGGAAGCCTTTGACCGCGCCGTCCCGCTTGCCCTTATTGGTGAACGGCATCTCGGCAAGGTCAGCGCGGATCATATCAAGCAATTCCTGCCCGCGATCATTGCGCACGATCAGCCATTGATCGCCATCCCCGGCCATATAGCCCACGGTGATATCGGCAAGCCTGTTGGTGTAATCCACGCAGGTCTTGCAGGTCATGGGAAAGAAATCGGCAGGCAGGTCCGAAATAGGCAGCTTCAGGAAAGGGATCGTCCGGGCCGGGCGGCCATCGTCAAAGCGCAGCTCAAGCTGGTAGTCGGCGCGAAACTCAAGGTAGCTCACCGTGTCTGGCCGCTCGTCCAGCAGATTGAGGAACGTGTGGAAATTGGCGGTCGTCGTGTTGTCGGAACAGGGCGTGCCGATGACATAGAGCCGCTCAAACCCCCATTCTGCCTCCAGCGCGCGGAGGGCGTAGACCTGACAGGGTATCCCGATCACGGCGAGCCGGGTGTGGCCCGCTGCGCGCGCGGGCTCCATCAGCGCCAGAAGGGGCGCGTATCCCATGCGCATGCCACGGCAGTTCGCAAGGTCAGCAGGGTCGGTCACGATGACGGGCTGCGGTTTCCATCGGTCGTCCGGGTCGGGTGCCATGGTCAGGATCGCATCCACCCGCCCGGAGCGGAGCAGCTCAGCCGCGATATGCGTGGTGATGCCGGTCCATTGCGCGCCGGGATGGGGTGTTTTCAGCCGGGCGCGGTGCATTGACTTATGCGGGCCAAAGAATGGGTGGTCTGCGGTCGGCGCGTCAGTGGGCTGACCATGCGTGGCGCGTTCAAGCGTGGGATAGTCGGGCTGGATGAATTGGCAGGCGCGGCCACATGCCTTGCCATCCCCGATACGGGAAATGCCACAATCCGTGCAAAGGCCGGGGCGGGCTGCGCCGCTGATGTCAGGCGCGATCATTCTTGCGGACCTTCCAAAAATAAAAAAGGCGCACCGAAGCGCGCCTTTTTCAGAATATTGAACCCAACCTTAGTTGGTGGTGGTGGCGGCAGAGTTCTCTGCTTCCTGAGCAACCACTTGGGTCACAACAACGGAGGCAGCGGCGACGATACCGGGAACACCGATTGCACCAGCAAGGCCACCAAGTCCTGCACCAAGTCCTGCACCAATGCCTGCGCCTGCGCCGGCTGCCGCGCCTGCACCAGCTGCCGCACCTGCACCTGCGGCGCCTGCACCTGCACCAGCGCCTGCACCAGCCGCGCCGGCACCAGCACCGCCGCCCGCGCCTACACCAGCCGCTGGAGCAGGTGCCTGCATAAACAGGATGCTGTTCATGTCGAGCGCTGCGGTATCAATGAACTGATCCGGTGCGACAAAATCGTCTGCCGCGAATGCGGAGCCAGCGGTAAGAGCTGCTGCTGCAGCAATCGTGATAAAACGAGTCATGTTTGGTTACTCCATATAACGTTAAGTCAGAAGATAGAGACCGCGATTATCCCTGTCAACGCGCCAGTGATCCGGTGAAAGCCCTTTTTTTGCAGGGATTGTCATCATATTGCCAAAAAAAGGTGCTGCGTCAGGCCCTACTGCTCGGCGTCCCGTGATAGTATTTGTATGGAGAGTGATCCTATTTGTGGAGAAATCCATTGTCTGGATTGCCAGATGAAGCCATCGCTGCGGTCGATCCAGTATAGATTCGTGATGGAAACGGTCTCATCCGCACAAATTTCGGTGAATCGGATCGTGTCGCGGGGTGTGCCTAGAATACTGATGCCCGCATCACCGATTTTTTCCAACCCACAGACCAGCGCGGCCTCAGAAATCTTATTTTCACTGTCGAGATAAGAATAAACGCGTGAATAAGAGCCGCCATCACTTTCAGGCGTAAGGGTGGCGATTGCAGCCGATACATCCGCTACGAGAATATCGGCCCCGAATCCGCGTGTGCCGATGATTTGACCGTCTCGCGTGGTCAGGCTGAACCCATCGGCGGACGCCCAGGTTTTCACGCCATTGGGCGCATCTTCGACGGGAAGGGTGGCAAGGGCACCCGATTCGTCCGCGCGCACCAGCATCAGATCATAGTCAATCGCCGCGATATCCGCCGGGGAGATGTTGAGCCGCATCGGCTCTGGCTCTGGCCCCCACATGTTCTGAAGGGCCGAGGTGAACACCGATTGCGTGATCTCAAAGCTGGAGCTGAGCGCCGTGTCCGTTCCACAGGCGCTGAGGCTCGCCACCGCCAGAAGCGGAAGAAGGGGTTTTATGCTCATCGCCAGAACCTCCCCCATGTGTCAGATATGGGATCCGTCTGATAATCCTTGACCATGTCGTAGAGCCGGTTGTTCACGCTCAGGCGGGCACCGCCATCGCGGGTCAACGGGCGCAGGTCGAAATTGGCTTCGGTCCGGGTTGACCGGCCCGCCATCCAGCCAAGCGGCACGCGGAAGGTCAGGCCCTTGTCAAACGAGCCTTCGCCAAAATCGGCAAACGGCACATCCGTGAGCGTGAAGAAGGCCCCCACTTCCCAGCCGTTTCGGAAGGTCCGCTTCAGGGCAAAGGTCGCGCCAACATCCCCGGCAAGGTATTGCCCGGCATCCACCTGCCCCTCAAACCCATTGCCAAAATCGTAATAGGCCGAGGCGTGGCCGGTCACGACATCATAGCTCTGAAAGCCGAACATTCCGTCGAAATCCCGCTGCTGGACATAGTTCAGCTCAAATCCCAGCGCGAGCGGGTTGTCGGGCTGTTTCCACAGCACCTCCCCCGACACACCGCCATACATCCGCTCAAGATAGCCCACGGTGGCGCGCGTGTAGATATCGGTGAAGGGCCGATCAAACTTGTCGAGCGTCAGGCGCAAAATCGCGGGATCGCCCTGGTTCTGGTATTGGGCGAAATCGCTGCGGACGGCAGGAAGGGCGGATGTGGTCGTCCGTGTCACCGTGCCCAGATTGCCCGCAATCGACTTGATGGCCGCGCCAGACAGGATCAGCCCGTCAGAGACCTCCACACTGCCGGCAAGGCGCGCGGATAGGCCCGCGCGAAACGGCGTGTCGGGATCAAACAGGCTGGCCGAGAAGGACGGCGACAATGACCATTCGGTGAGCGGATAAATCTCCGTCTCATTCGGGGCTTCGTCCGCGAAACTGAGCGGGCTGCCAAACATCGTGTTTGCCAACAGGCGCTCTGTCCCGTCGGGATCATATTCCAGCGTTTCGATATCGCTGCGGTCCATCGCGGCGGCAATGGTCGGCATCCCCTTGATGACCGGGACGATCACGAACCGCTCCACACTCGGCGGCAGAACATCGGCAAGGATACGGGCCGCGCGCCCGATCGCCTGGGATTCGATGTCGTATTTTTCGTTGCGGAAATAGAGGACCGCGCGATCCTCCACCAGCGACAGGGATTCAAAGACCTGCTCGTCTGCCTCAAGGCGCCGCTTCACGTCCTCCTTGATCTGCGCGATCTCGTCAGGCGAGGCCATCCAGCGCGAGGTCCAGGAGGCGGGCGTCGCCTCCGGGTCCGCGCGTTGCGTGACCGGGGCAGGTGCGGGATCGATGCTCCCCCCTTGGAACGAGCGCAGCGGATTGAGCGCGAAGGACGCCTGAAGGCTCACCGCATCTCCGTGCAGATAGCTCGCGGCAAGACTGATCTCGTCGTCGATCCGGTAATGCGCACCAAGGTTGATCGGATGCCGCCGGTTAAAGCTGTTTCGGATCGCGGCCATGCGCGGATAGGCGTCCGAGGAATATTCGGCCTTGAGCGTCAGCTTGTCATTCACCGCATAGGACAGCCCGCCAAACGCGGCCGCTGGCCCCCGGAACCATTGATTGAAGTTCGCAGTCCCGCCCCTGTTGGTGATAGAGCGCCCGGGGCGGGTATTGAACCGATCAGAAATGACGCTGAACGGATTGGTAAAGCTCTGATACGAGCCAAGCCGGCCCCAGCCAATACCACCCGAAATCGCCAGCCGCGGCCCGACCTGCTGTGTGGCCACGATATATTCGCTGGAATAAAGCCCGGTCCCGATGAAATCCCGCAGGCCGATGGCAACGTCCGGCAAATAGCGCGAATTGTCGATGATCTGATAGGCGATGTCGAAGCTGCGGTCATAGTTAGTGCTACCAGCTGTAGCAGTCGGATTCTGGTAATTCTCGATTATGGTATAGCGGAAACTGCCCGACAGGCGCGGCGTGATCTGAAAGGTCAGGGTTGAGCGCGTCTCGCCCGCGAAGTTGGAAAATGTCGTGGTTAGTTCCCCATCGGGCTGTGTCTGTGCCGTTGGCATGTCAATCAGACCGGTCGTGCCATAGGTGCCAAGCGTCGGCAGGAACGGTTGCTCTGCCGCCAGTGCGGCACTGGAACAGCTCGCCGTCAGCAGCGCCACAACCGCAGCGCGCCGGACCAAATGCCACAACTGGGCTTTTCCAACCGGGTCAGGATGCGGTGCCATGTGTCCCCTAATGCGTGGTCTGCGGCCACCATATGAGAGCAGGCCAGTCATTGCTTAAAACCGCAATACCCCAATGCCAACACCCCCGCAACGATCGCCTGACGGGCACTCGCGTCAAGCCCGACAGAGCGCCTTCGCCTCAGCGAGGGTGCTTGCCATTTGGGGGGCGCCATGTGGGCCGTGTTGACCGCATAGCCTTCATAGTGGGAGCGTCCGGCGGTGGTGGGCAGACCGGCCCAGATCGGTGCTGCGGGCGCGAAGTCGAGCCGGAGGGAAGGGGCAGGTGCTGCGCTGGTTTGGTCGCGATCTGCACCCTCCTGCGGCGCTGTTTCTCCCCACTGGAAAGACTGCAATCCGAAGTCGGAGGCGGACACAAATTCCGGTGCGGTAAGCGGGGTCAGGGATGTGATCCGCTCCACCGAACTCCCCTGTCCGAGAGCCGGAGCGGGGATGCCGAGAACCCCGGTCAGGAGCGCTACAGAGAGGGGCCGGAGCGTGCGTTGAGCGATGGTCATGTCCCAAGGGTGCCGGATAAAAGGAGGGCCGTCCAGAGTCCTCAGATGGCTTTTGCAGCGGATGAGGAAACTGCGTGGACGCCGTCGCAAAAGCGCCTGCCTCCACCCGCTGTGCCAGCGGTGATTTTGACGATGCTGCCGCAAATGACGGGAAGCGTCTTTGTGCCTCTGCGCGCCCCAAAGAAGTCTGATATTGTATGTCCCGGACCTCTGGTCCGGTCTAAGGGGTGACACCAACGCGGCAAGCCGCAATCAATGCTAAAGCATTGATTATAAACAGATTATATAGATATTTGCACAAAATTTGGTGGTACAGGAAATTTTCCTCATAATATCAGTATGTTAAAAGGCGTGGTCCACGCTTGGTCCACACTCGGTCCACGCTTAACTTGGTAAAAAGGCCGCTCTTGAGAGCGGCCTTTCGGGTGTCAGTTCCGCTTTTTGGCGTCGGCGTTGCGGACGGCGCGGGTGTAGTCGTCGAGGGTGTTTG
The DNA here is from genome assembly GCF_014199445.1 of Rubricella aquisinus. GTDB lineage: Bacteria > Pseudomonadota > Alphaproteobacteria > Rhodobacterales > Rhodobacteraceae > Rubricella > Rubricella aquisinus. Next base: position 564,768 of record NZ_JACIJS010000001.1, read on the forward strand.
CGGCGAGCGTGACCCCGTAGACCGTCTCCCCATTCTTCTCGTAAGCGGTCTCCCGGATGGTGCCCGTGGCCCGGACAAGATGGCCCTGTTTGACGTTGCCCTCGGCCCAGGTGATGGCTGCGTCGTTGAAGAGGGTGATGGTGTTCCAGTAGGTGTTCTGCTGGAAGTTCCCGTCCTGATCGCGGCGGCCATATTCGGCGGCGATGCTGATCTTGAGGACAGTCCCGGCTTTGGTGATTTTGCCAACGCGGCTGAGCCTTTTAAGATGCATAGAGACTTTCAGCAATACTTATAATGTTTATTATGTTAAATATTACGGAAAATCCGGTAGGCCCGGCCCGTCTGGGGTGAGCAAGCTGCATCTGGGGAAATTTATCTGCATGTCGAGTGCGTTCAATATTGAACGTAATGTCAAGAGCGCGTAAAGAGCAGGAGATTGTTCAAAGGCGCCTTGTGTCCCCCCCTATGCCTCTTTCTTCTCAAGATGAAAAGACGTTTCGTCTGTTGCGCTTTCTGGAACGCGACCCGTCGCTGTCCCAGCGCGATCTGGCGCGCGAAACAGGCTGGAGTCTGGGCGCGGTGAATTACTGTCTGCAAGCGCTCGTGGCCAAGGGTGAGGTGAAGATCGAAAACTTTCGCACCTCCGACAACCGCATGAAATACATCTATGTGCTGACCCCCAAAGGCGTGCAAAAACGGCTCGCCCTGACGCGGGATTTCCTCAAGCGCAAGCAAGAAGAATATCACAGCATCAAAGCCGAAATCGAAGAGCTGGAGGCCGAAGAGGCCCTGCTCGATCAAGACCACATCAAACAGTGAGAGGCAGATGAGCGAGCAAACCACCCATAGGGTATTTATCACGGGCACCGCGGGCTTTATCGGCTTCCATCTGGCCCGGCTGTTGCTGGCAGAGGGGCATGTCGTGTGCGGCCTTGATGCGATGACCGATTATTACGACGTGCGCCTCAAACAGCGCCGCCATCAGATGCTGATGCAGAACCCCAATTTCAGCGCCCATGAGGTGCAGTTGGAAGATGCGGACGCGGTGATGCGCCTCATCGGGGATTTCAAGCCCACAGCGATTGTCCATCTCGCGGCCCAAGCGGGCGTGCGCTATTCCCTTGAGAACCCGCGCGCCTATCTCGACAGCAATCTTGTGGGCACCTTCAATGTGATGGAGGCCGCGCGGGAGCACAGCGTCGGGCATTTGTTGATGGCCTCCACCAGCTCGGTCTATGGCGCCAATACCGAAATGCCCTTTGACGAGCGCAAGAACACCGACACCCCCCTCACCTTCTATGCCGCCACCAAAAAGGCAAATGAGGCGATGGGCCATTCCTATGCCAATATCTACAACCTGCCCGTGACCATGTTCCGGTTCTTTACCGTCTATGGCCCATGGGGGCGGCCGGATATGGCGCTTTTCAAGTTCACCAAGGGTATTCTTGAGGGCACCCCGATCGACATCTACAACCATGGTGAGATGTACCGCGACTTCACCTATGTGGAGGATCTGGTGCGCGGCATTCGCGGTCTGATTGACGCCGTGCCCGAGGCGCCCGCGGATGGCATCGTGCCCGAGGGCGACAGCCTGTCGCCCGTGGCCCCGTGGCGGGTGGTCAATATCGGCAATTCCGACAAGGTGCGCCTGATGGATTTCATCGACGCGATCGAGGAGGAGCTGGGGCAAAAAGCCGTGCGCAATTACATGGAGATGCAGCTTGGTGACGTGCCCGCGACATGGGCCGATGCCTCCCTTCTGGAACGCCTCACAGGCTACCGCCCGCAAACCGATATCCGTCAGGGTGTCGCCAATTTCGTCGCGTGGTATCGCGACTATTACGACTGTTGAGAGTATTCATGCACAGGATCGAGACCACAAAAATCGCCGTGATCGGGCTGGGCTATGTGGGCCTGCCGCTTGCCGTGGAATTCGGGAAGAAGCTGCCCACTGTCGGGTTTGACATCCATAAGGGCCGGGTCGCTGAATTGCAGGGCGGTCATGACCGCACGCTGGAAACCGGGCCGGAGGATCTGCGGGCCGCGACCCATCTGAGCTATACCTCCGATCTGGAGGATCTGCGGGACTGCAACGTCTATATCGTCACCGTTCCCACCCCCATCGACCAGCACCGCCAGCCCGATCTCACGCCCCTGCGCAAAGCGTCCGAAACGGTGGGCCGGGTGATCTCCAAGGGCGATATCGTGATCTATGAAAGCACCGTCTATCCTGGTGCGACCGAAGAGGATTGCGTGCCCATCGTCGCGGCCACTTCCGGGCTGACATTCAACGAAGATTTCTTCGCCGGCTACAGCCCCGAGCGGATCAATCCCGGGGACAAGCATCACCGCCTGCCCACGATCATGAAGGTCACCTCCGGCTCCACGCCAGAGATCGGTCAATTCGTTGACGCGCTCTATCAGGAGATCATCACCGCAGGCACCCATCTGGCCCCTTCTATCCGGGTGGCCGAGGCCGCCAAGGTGATCGAGAACACCCAGCGGGACGTGAATATCGCGCTGGTCAACGAACTGGCGCTGATCTTCAACAAGATGGGCATTGATACATTGGATGTGCTGGAGGCTGCGGGCACCAAGTGGAATTTCCTGCCCTTCCGCCCCGGTCTTGTTGGTGGGCACTGTATCGGGGTGGACCCCTATTACCTCACCCATAAGGCCGAGGCGATCGGCTATCATCCAGAGGTGATCCTCGCGGGCCGTCGTCTGAATGACGGGATGGGCGCCTATGTGGCGAACCAGACCGTCAAGGCGATGCTGCGCCAAAGCCTCACCGTCAACGGAGGCCGCGCGCTGGTGCTGGGCCTCACGTTCAAGGAAAACTGCCCCGATCTGCGCAACACCCGTGTTGTCGATGTGATCGCGGAACTGGAAGCCTTCGGCCTGTCGGTCGATGTGCATGACCCATGGGTCGACGCGGCAGAGGCACAGCATGAATACGGGCTCGATCTGGTGAGCACACCAGAGACAGGCACCTATGACGCGGTGATCTTGGCCGTGAGCCATAGCGAATATGCCCAAGCCGGGGCCGAAGCCCTGCGCGCCTATGGCCGGGAGGGGGCCGTGTTCTACGACCTCAAATCCATGTTCCCCGCCAGCGCCAGCGATCTGCGGCTTTAGCAAACACTGTGACAGGAGACCACGAGATGAAGCGTTTTGCCCTGATCGGCGTTGCCGGCTATATCGCACCGCGCCACATGCAGGCGATCCATGAGACCGGCCATGATCTGGTCGCCTCGCTCGATCCCAATGACAGTGTTGGCATCATCGACCGCTATTTCCCCACCGCGCAATTCTTCACCGAATTCGAGCGGTTCGACCGGCATGTGGACAAGATGCGCCGCGCGGGTCAGGCGATTGATTATGTCTCGATCTGTTCGCCCAATTATCTGCATGACAGCCATATGCGGTTTGCCCTGCGCTCGGGCGCGGATGCGATCTGCGAAAAACCCTTGGTGCTGAACCCATGGAACCTCGATGGTTTGGCCGAGATCGAGGCCGACACGGGCCGCAAGATCAACACGATCCTTCAGTTGCGCGTGCATCCCGCGATCATCGCCCTGCGCGATAAGCTCGCCGCAGGCCCGCGCGACACCAAGGCCGAAGTGGACCTGAGCTATGTCACCTCCCGCGGGCAGTGGTATCTGCAAAGCTGGAAAGGCGATGAGAGCAAATCGGGCGGCATCGCCACCAATATCGGCGTGCATTTCTTTGACATGCTGCATTTCCTCTTTGGCGCGTTGCAGCGGATCGAGGTGCATTACACCTCCCCCATCAAGGCGGCGGGTTATCTGGAATACGAGCACGCGCGCGTGCGCTGGTTCATGTCCTTGGATGTGAATGACGTGCCCGAGGGGCCGCGCTCGGAAGGGCAGCGCACCTATCGCTCCATCACCGTGGATGGCGAGGAGATCGAATTCTCCGGTGGGTTTACCGATCTGCACACCCTGTCCTATCAGGAAATCCTCGCGGGTCGGGGTTTCGGGCTGGAGGAGAACCGCACCGCGATCGAGGCCGTCTCCACGATCCGCAATGCCGCGGTGACCGAAAGCCCGAGCGATCCGCATCCCTTCCTTGCAGGGCTGACAAAATGAGCCATTACCAACACGACACCGCCATCGTCGATGACGGCGCCCAGATCGGGGAGGGAAGCCGCGTGTGGCACTTCGCCCATGTCTGCGGCGGGGCCGTGATCGGCGCGGGCGTGTCGCTGGGGCAAAACGTGTTCGTGGGCAATAAGGTCACTATTGGCGACCGGTGCAAGATCCAGAACAACGTGTCGGTCTATGACAATGTGCATCTGGCGGAGGGCGTGTTTTGCGGCCCCTCCATGGTGTTCACCAATGTCTATAACCCGCGCGCGCTCATCGAGCGCAAAGACGAATACCGTGATACCCGCATCGGGCGCGGCGCCACGCTGGGGGCCAATTGCACCATCGTGTGTGGCGTGCGCATAGGCGATCACGCCTTTGTCGCCGCCGGGGCCGTGATCACCCAAGACGTGCCGGATTTTGCGCTGATGGTCGGTGTGCCGGGGCGGCAGATCGGCTGGATGAGCGCTTATGGCGAACAGCTTGATCTGCCGCTGACGGGCGACGCGGACACCACCTGCCCCCATACCGGCGCCACCTATCATTTGCGCAACGGAACGCTCAGCATGACGGAGGCCGCATGATCCCTATTCTTGACCTTGGTGCACAGCAGGCGCGGTTGCGCGCGGATATTGATGCGCGCATTGCCCGCGTGCTCGACCATGGCAAATATATCCTTGGCCCCGAAGTGGCCGAGTTGGAAGAGCGCCTTGCCGATTATACTGGGGCGGCCCATTGCATCACCTGCGCCAATGGCACGGATGCATTGCAAATCGCGCTGATGGCGCTTGGCGTCGGGCCGGGCGATGAGGTCATCACGCCCGCCTTCTCCTATATCGCGACGGCAGAAACCGTGGCGGTTCTGGGGGCCACGCCCGTCTATGTGGATGTGGACCCAGCGACCTATACGCTCGACGTGTCCCAGCTTGAGAATGCGATCACCAAGCGCACCAAGGCGATCATCCCCGTCTCGCTTTACGGGCAAGTGGCGGATTTCGGGGCGATCAATGCGGTGGCAGCCGCCCATAATCTGCCGGTGATCGAGGATGCCGCGCAAAGCTTCGGCGCGCGGGAGGCCGATGGCACCAAATCCTGCGCGCTGAGCACCATCGGCTCCACCAGCTTTTTCCCCTCCAAGCCCTTGGGCTGTTACGGGGATGGCGGGGCCTTGTTCACCAATGATCCCGATCTTGCGGTGATCTTGCGTCAGGTCGCGCGCCACGGGCAGGACCGGCGCTATCACCATATCCGGGTGGGCGTGAATTCGCGCCTTGATACCATTCAGGCAGCGGTGCTGTTGGCCAAGATGGACATCCTTGATGATGAGATCGCAGGCCGGGACGCTGTGGCGGCGCGCTACACCGCGGCCTTTGCCGGATCGAATGCCGTGATCCCGCCCACCGTGCGTGAGGGCCGCCTGTCGGCCTGGGCGCAATATACGGTGCGTGTGCAGGATCGCGACCGGGTGCAAGCCACCCTGAAAGAGGCGGGCATCGCCACGGCGGTGCATTACCCATTGGCGCTGAACCGCCAACCGGCTGTGGCGAGCGACGCGCATGTGCTCGTCGGCGACAAGGCCGCGCAAGAAGTTCTGAGCCTGCCGATTTCTCCGTATCTCACGGCGGCAGACCAGACCCATATCATCGACACATTGAGCGCTGCGGCGCCCCAGACACAACAAGCATGAGAGGCTGACCCATGGATATTCAAGGCAAGAACCTTCTGGTCATCGGCGGCGCCGGACTGATCGGGTCTCACACGGTGGACAAACTCCTCGCAGAGGATGTGGGCTCCGTCACGATCTATGACAACTTCACCCGTGGCCGGACCGAGAACCTGACCGACGCGTTCAAAGACCCGCGCGTCAGCGTCTATGAGGTCGGCGGCGACATCCTGCAAACCGACATCCTGAATGCTGCGATGAAAGATCGTAAGATCGACGGTGTGTTCCACTTTGCAGCCCTGTGGCTCTTGCAGTGCCACGACTACCCGCGCTCTGCGTTCAACACCAATGTGGCGGGCACCTTCAACGTGATGGAAGCCTGCGTGAAGAACGACATCAAGCGGCTGGTCTGGTCCTCCTCCGCGTCCGTCTATGGCGACGCCGTGACCGAGCCGATGGAAGAAGACCACCCGTTCAACAACAAGAACTTCTATGGTGCGACCAAAATCGCGGGCGAAGCGATGCTGCGCTCCTTCCACCACCGCTATGGTCTGGAATATGTCGGCCTGCGCTACATGAATGTCTATGGCCCGCGTCAGGATTACCACGGGGCCTATATCGCCGTGATCATGAAGATGCTCGACGCGATCGACCGGGGCGAGGCACCAACCATCATGGGCGACGGCTCCGAGGCGTTCGATTTCGTGGCCGTGGAAGATTGCGCCAAGGCGAATGTCTGCGGCATGAAAGCCAATGCCACCGATGAATTCTACAATGTCGGCACTGGCAAGCGGACCTCGCTGAAAGAGTTGGCGGAAAAGCTGTTGAACCTCACCGGGTGCAACAAGGAAATCCAATACGCGCCGCGCAGCCAAGCCACGCTGGTGAAGAACCGTATCGGCTCCCCGGTCAAGGCAACCGAAGAGATCGGCTTTACCGCGGATATCGACCTTGATGAAGGTCTGCGCCGTCTCATCGACTGGCGCGCGGCCCATAAGGCCGAGGTGGAAACCCGCCGGAAAGAAGTGGGGCTCTGAACCATGGCGCATTCCGTCCCAATCGCCCGCACCTCCCTGACGGAGGAAGAGATCACCAGTGTTCTGGGGCCATTGCGCTCTGGCTGGCTGGTGCAAGGCCCGCAGGTTAAATCCTTTGAAGAAAAATGGTGCGCCTTTACCGGCGCGCCCCATGCGCTGGCCGTGACATCCTGCACGACCGGAATGCATCTCGCGGTTGCCGCCCTTGATCTTGGCCCCGGGGACGAAGTGATCGTCCCGGCCCTCACGTGGATTTCCACCGCCAATGTGATCGAGCATCAGGGCGCGACCCCGGTGTTTTGCGATATTGATCTGGAGACGTTCAACATTGACGTGGCCCGGATCGAGGGCCTCATCACCGAGCGCACGGTGGGCATCATGCCTGTGCATCTCTTTGGCCTTGCCGCTGATATGAACCCGATCATGGCGATTGCGAAAAAGCATGGCCTGTGGGTGATCGAGGATGCGGCCTGCGGCTTTGGCGCCACCTATGGCGGGCAGCATGTGGGCCATTTCGGCAATGCAGGCGCGTTCAGCTTCCACCCGCGCAAAGCCATCACCACCGGTGAGGGCGGCATGGTCACCACAGCCGACGCAGAGCTTGCGACCAAAGTGCAGCAGCTGCGCGATCATGGTGCGGTGATGTCGGACCTTCAGCGCCATCTGGGGCCGAAACCTTACCTTTTGGCCGATCATATCCATGCAGGCTACAACCAGCGCATGACCGATATGCAAGGGGCCCTTGGCAATATGCAGATGGACCGCGCGCCCGCGATCATCGACGAGCGGCGCGGGATTGCGGCGGAGTTTGAGGCCGCCTTTGCCGATATGGCATGGCTGCGCACACCCAAAGCCCCCGATGGCTATGGCCATGGCTATCAAAGCTATCCGTGCCTGTTCCGGCCCGAGGCGGCGGCTGATCCGGCCCAAGTGGCAGCAGTGAACGCCGCGCGCAATGACTGGATGGAGGCGTTGCAGGCGGCAGGTGTGTCCACCCGTCCGGCGACTCATGCGGTGCATATGCTCAGCTTCTATGCGGAGAAATATGACCTCAAGCCTGAGGATTTCCCCAATGCGCGGGCGGCCAATGACTGCTCGATCTCCCTGCCCCTGTTCCATGGCATGACCGATGCGGACAAGGCCCATGTGATCGACACGGTGCGCGCGACCGCCCCTGTCTAAGACGAAGGAAACACCGCCATGTGTGGCATCGCCGGGATCGTGAATTACAAAGGCGCCCCCGTGGCTCCTCCTGTTTTGCAGGCCATGACCGATGCCATCGCGCATCGCGGGCCGGATGGGGAAGGCCACTGGATCGAGGAGGGCGTTGGCTTCGGCCATCGCCGCCTCGCGATCATTGATCTGTCGCCCCTCGCCCATCAGCCAATGATGAGCCATGATAACCGCTATGTGCTGAGCTATAACGGGGAGATCTACAATTTCCGCGAATTGCGCACCGAATTGGAGGCGCTGGGGTATCCCTTCCGCTCCCAATCCGACAGCGAGGTTCTGCTCACCGCATGGGCGGCGTGGGGGGTAAAGGCGCTTGACCGGCTCAATGGCATGTTCGCCTTCGCGATCTGGGACCGCACCGACAAGACGCTGACGCTGGCGCGGGACCGCTACGGGATCAAGCCGCTCTATATCGCTGAGACGCCCGAAGGCCTGACCTTCGGCTCTGAGCAAAAGGCCATTCTGGCCCGTCCCGGTGCCTCCGTCACCGTGGACCGTGAGGCGCTCTTGGAATATTTCACGTTCCAGAACCTCTTTACCAACCGCACGCTGGTCAAAGGCATCACCCTGATGCCCGCAGGCCATTATGCGGTGCTGGACACGCGCGAGGATACGCCGCGTCTGAAATCCACCCAATACTGGGATTTCAACTTCACCAACCCCACCGAAAAGGCCGACCGCCGCGAATATATCGAGGAATTGGACCGGCTGTTCGCGCAAGCGGTAAACCGGCAATTGGTCACGGATGTGGAGTTGGGATCGTATCTGTCGGGGGGCATGGATTCTGGCTCCATCACGGCAGTGGCGGCGCAATCCATTCCTGACCTCAAGACATTCACCTGCGGGTTTGACCTAAGCTCCGCCTCGGGCATCGAGCTTGCCTTTGACGAGCGGGTCGCGGCGGAGGCGATGTCGGCCCGGTTCCGCACCGAGCATTACGAGATGGTGCTGAAAGCGGGCGATATGGAGCGGTGCCTGCCGCGGCTCGCCTATCATCTGGAGGAGCCGCGCGTCGGCCAATCCTACCCGAATTTCTATGCCGCCCAGTTGGCGTCGAAATTCGTCAAGGTGGTGATGTCGGGCGCGGGCGGCGATGAATTGTTCGGCGGCTATCCATGGCGCTATTACCGCGCGGTCGTGTGCAATGATTTCGACGATTATGTCGATCAGTATTACGGTTTCTGGCAGCGGCTGGCGGACAATAAGGACCTGCACCGCATGTTCGCCCCGATCAAAGGGGATGTGGAAAATGTCTGGACCCGCGACATTTTCCGCGACGTGCTGAAGGCGCATGAGGGCGTGCCTGAGACACCCGAGGATTATATCAACCAGTCGCTCTATTTCGAGGCAAAGACCTTCCTGCATGGTCTGTTTGTCGTCGAGGATAAGCTGTCGATGGCGCATTCCTTGGAAACGCGCGTGCCGTTCATGGACAATGATCTGGTCGAGTTCGCGATGCGCTGCCCGGTCGATCTGAAGCTCAACAACCTCGCGGAGGTCGTGCGCATCAACGAAAACGACCCTGGCGACAAGCGCGGCAAATATTTCCAGAAAACCAATGACGGAAAGCAGATCCTGCGCGACATGATGGGCAAATATATCCCCGACACCATCACCAAGGCCGCGAAACAGGGCTTTTCCTCCCCGGATGCAAGCTGGTTCAAGGGCGATAGCATTGATTTTGTCCGCGACCGTCTGCTCAACAAACGCGCCCCGATCTATGACCTTCTGGATTACGAGGCCACGACCGGGCTGGTCCAGGATCACCTGAACGGGGAGCAGAACCGCCGCCTGCTGATCTGGTCGCTGCTGAACGTCAACCAATGGATGGAGGCTATATCATGACAGTGCAAGCACTCACCCATCCCCAGACCAGCGATATGACGCTGGATGCTTATCGTGGTTTTGTTGCCCGCACCGCGGCAGCCTACCCCTGTCTCGGGTTTGAAGTATTAGACGCACCGGCCCTGCCACCGCGGTTTGCCCTCTTGCGACATGACATTGATATGTCTCCTCAGCAGGCTCTGGAAACAGCGCGGATTGAGGCTGATCTGGGGGTGCGCGCGACATACACGGTCCTACTAACAGGCGAGTTCTACAGCCCTTTTGAGGCCGGGACCCGTGCGCTTTTACAAGAAATTCGGGCACTTGGTCACGACATTGGTCTGCATTTCGATGCGGCCTATCACCAAATCAACGATGATACCCAGATGGATGATGCGCTGATCTGGGAAGCTGATATACTCAGCCGCCTTTTGGTAGATGATGCTGGCCCAGCTAAAATCAAGATGTTCTCGTTTCATAATACAACACCTTTTACGATGAGCTGCCGTGCCTCCCATTACGCTGGACTGCGCAATGCTTATGCGGGGATCTTACAGGATGCTTGTGAATATACTTCTGATTCCAACGGCTATTGGATTCACCGTACATGGGACGCGATTCTTGCAGCAGGCCATGACCGGTTGCAGGTGCTGACGCATCCTGAATGGTGGCACGCAACAGATGCAGAACCTGCTGAAAAGCTGTGTCAGATTATGGACCAGCGTATCAGGGACTGCTGGGATGGATATCAGGCCCTTTTGCGCCGAGGCAACCGGATCAATAGAACCGGGTTGCCCCTTAACATCGATAAGATTGAAGCAATCCTTGCTGGAGAGGAGGCCGCGCGCTTACCATCCCTTTGGCTTGCTGGGTATCATGGGATTGCCGCCGCGGGGTTGTTGCGATCCCTTAATCAGGCAGGCATCCCCCTTGAGGAGACTGATCATGCAATCTTGTCTGGCAATCAAGGTAACATAGCCAGCCTGCAAGCCGCGTTCGTCGCTGGTTTAGAGGCTTTGGCAGAACAAGGCGCCCAGTCATGACCACACATCGTCCTCTCCGTATTCTGATCTTGTGTACAGTATCCACTGGGCTTGATGCTGTTCAGGCGGTGCTAAGTCAGACGAATGATGTGGTTGGGCTTGTCGGGCTACACCCTGATCAGGCCGATCCTACGGCTATCAGTGGATATGTTGATATCCGCTCGTTCTGCACGAAGAATGATCTGCCCGCATATCTTGTACAGAGTTACACGCTTTCCCAACAAGGAGATCGCCTGCTGTTTGATAAGCTGGATTTCGATCTGATTTGGGTGGCTGGGTGGCAACGGCTTATCCCGAAATGGCTGATTGAAATGGCGCCTTTAGGGGCGTTGGGCAGCCATGGCAGCCCGGATGGCATTCAAGGTGGGCGTGGGCGTTCTCCTCAGAACTGGGCCCTCATACTGGGATGCCGTCAGTTCAGCATTGCCCTATTCCGGATCACACCCGGAGTGGATGAAGGCGATGTAATCGCGGAGCAATCTTTTTTCTACGAAGAGCAGGATGACATTGTTGTCTCATATTATCGCGCGTCGATAGCCACCGCAGATATGGTCTGTGAGGTTTTAAACAATCCGGCGATGTTCGATACGGCGCGGCCTCAAAACGGTATGGCACGTTATTTGCCGCAACGGCGCCCACAGGATGGCTGGGTTGATTGGAACCTGCCTGCTAGAACTATTGCTCGTCATGCTCGAGCTCTGACCCGACCATATCCCGGCCTACAAACGTCTATTGGTGATATGGATTTACGGCTCTGGCGCTGTCAGGTTTTTGATGATGTGGTGAGCGCCGAGCCGGGTGCAATCCAGACAGTGTTTTTGACCGGGGAGTTTCTGGTCTCTTGCGGGGATGGACGTCTTCTGGTGCGAGACTGGACAGCCTCGAATTCCAGATGGTTGCCCAAGGTCGGAAATATTTTAAAAGGCAAATCCTTCGATGAAACTATGGCTGGTATCATTGATGGTCATCAATCCCGATATGATGATCAGCTGCTAAGCCGCCGGCTGGCTCCTTGGATGAGAAAACACCAAGGGCATACAATATGAGCCTGTTCCTCCCCACATTGTTAGCTTTTCTGAGAGACCGACGGGCTGAGATGCAATCTCAGTTCAACCGGGTGCTGCCCTTTGGCGATTACATCTCGGATCGCTGGGAAAAGGCACGCGCGCTCGGTTTTGGGGAGGGCACGAGCATCTATGACAGCGCCCATGTGTTTGGCGATGTCACGGTGGGGCAGAATACATGGATCGGCCCTTTCACGGTGCTGGACGGATCGGGCGGCGGATTGCGGATCGGCAGCCATTGTTCGATCTCTGCGGGGGTGCAGATCTATACCCATGATACGGTGAATTGGGCCATATCCGGCGGGCAAGAGCCGGCCACCCATGCCCCCACCGTGATCGGAAATAACTGTTATCTCGCGCCCAATGTGGTGGTGGCCAAGGGCGTGACCCTTGGCGATGGCTGCGTGGTGGGCGCGCAAAGCTTCGTCAATCGCAGCTTTCCGGCGGGCTCGAAACTCGCGGGCTGCCCGGCGCGGCTTATCGCTTCTGATGCACCAAAGGACGCTGACCAATGACGCTTGGCTATGACCTCGACCCGACCCGCCGCGTGTGCACGCGCTGCATCTATGATGATCGCGTGCCGATGATCTCCTTTGATGCAGCGGGCGTGTGCAATTACTGCCGCCAGCTTGATGGTCTGGTCGAGGATTACAATACCGGACGGCCCGAGGGTGCTGCGGAATTCGAGCGCCTTTTGGATGAGATCAAGGCGGCCGGGCGGGGCAAGAAATACGATTGCATCATCGGCGTCTCTGGCGGCACGGACAGTTCCTACCTTGTACATAAGGCGGTGACGGATTGGGGTCTGCGCCCGCTTGCAGTTCACTATGACAACACATGGAATTCCGCAATTGCCACACAGAATATCGCAAAGGTTTTGCTTCCCTTAAATGTGGATCTATACACCCACGTGGTGAATAATGAGGAAGCCGATGACATTTTTCTGTCCTTCTTCCGCGCCTCCGTGGCTGAGATCGAAGGTTCTACCGATCTTGCCTTACGTGAAACAATGTACCGGGCAGCATGGCAATATAAAGTGCGCTATGTGATGGAGGGTAGTTCCTTCGTCACTGAAGGAATTACGCCAGTGGGTCGCAACTATTTCGACGGGAAATATATCTCCTCTATCCATAAGATGTTTGGCACGATGTCAGCATCGTCCTATCCATTGATGACTTTTAATAGGTTCCTATTTTGGACTATCGTCGCACGGATCAAGAACATCCGCCCATTCTGGTATCTCGACTATAACAAGGAAGACGCCCGCGCGCTGTTGGAGCGGGAATATGGCTGGCAATATTACGGTGGGCATCATCTGGAGAACCGGATGACGGCGTTTTATCACTCCGTCTATATGCCGCAAAAATTCGAGTCTGACCTGCGCAACAACACGCTGTCGGCATTGGTGCGCAATGGCAAGATGGACCGCGCGGAGGCATGGGCGAAATATAACGAGCCGCCCCATATCGAAGAAGAGCTGGTCACCTATTTCCAAAAGCGCCTTGGCCTGTCGGAAAACGAATATGCCTCGATCATGGCGGAGCCGCCGAAATCCTGGCACGAATTCCCGACCTATAAACAGCGGTTTGAGCGGATGCGCCCGGTGTTCAAGGTGCTCGCGGATGCCAATCTGGTGCCGCGCTCCTTCTATCTGAAATACTGTTTCCCAACCAAGACGGAGGGCTGAGCCATGGCCTCCTCAAATGTTGTCACCATCGTCGATTATGGCATGGGCAATATCGGCTCACTGATCAACATGTTCCGCCGCATCGGGGTGCAAAGCGAGGTCGCCTCTGACCTGCGCTCCATCGGGCAGGCGCGCAAAATCATGCTGCCCGGTGTGGGGGCATTTGGTGCCGCGATGGACCGGATCGACGCGCTTGGCCTGCGCGAGGTGCTGCGCGCCAAGGCGCTGGAGGAGCAGATCCCCTTCATGGGCATCTGCCTTGGCATGCAGCTTCTCACCCGCTCCAGCGCAGAAAGCCCGGGCGCCAAGGGGCTTGATCTGATCCCGGCGGACACCGTGCGCTTTCCCCGTGTGCAGGGGCTGAAAGTGCCGCATATGGGCTGGAACGAAGTCAGCGTGACCCATCCCACGGCCCTGACCACCCCCCTGCCCCCCGAGCCGCGGTTTTATTTCGTGCATTCCTATTACGTCAAAGCCGACGATCCGGCGGATGTGATGCTGCGCTGTCATTACGGGCTGGATTTCGATGCGGGCCTTCATCGCGGCAACATCTATGGCGCGCAGTTTCACCCGGAGAAGAGCCATAAATTCGGCATGGCCCTCCTGAAAGGATTTGCGGAGGTCCCATGCTGAGAACCCGCGTCATCCCGGCCCTGCTGCTGCATGGCAAAAGCCTGGTGAAAACCGAACGCTTCGGGAAATACCAGTATATCGGAGACCCGGCCAATACGGTGCGCATCTTCAACGAATTGGAGGTCGATGAACTGAGCTTTCTCGATATCAAGGCCGCGCGCACCCGCTCTGGCCCGGATTTCGACGTGCTGCGCGATATCGCGACCGAATGCTTCATGCCCTTGAGCTATGGCGGTGGGATCGACAGCCTAGAGATGGCCAAGCGGGTGTTTGACACGGGATTTGAGAAAATCATCCTCAACACCGCGGCCTATGCCAACCCTGCCCTGATCACCGAGATCGCCAATGTCTATGGCGCGCAGGCGGTCGTGGTGTCGGTGGATGTGAAAAAACACTTGTGGAAGGGAATGCAGCTTGTCTCCCATGGCGGAAAACGCTGGCAATCCACCACCCCCGTCGACTGGGCCCGGCAGATGGAGGAGCTTGGCGCGGGTGAATTGCTGGTGACAGCGGTGGACCGTGAAGGGACATGGAGCGGCTTTGACATTCCCCTCATTCAGGAGATCAACAGCGCCGTATCAATCCCCGTGATCGCCCATGGCGGCGCTGCTGGCCCTGTTGATATCGCAAAAGCGGTGCATGAGGGTGGCGCCTCTGCCGTAGCCCTTGGCGCATCGGTCGTATTTCAAAAGAAGGGGATGGGGGTTTTGGTCAACTTCCCCTCGCCCGAGACACTTCGCAAGGTGTTGCCATGAAAGTCGCCCTGATCGGCAATATGAACAACAACAACTTTGCCATGTTGAGGTATTTTCGCGATCTGGGCGTGGATGCACATCTGTTCCTCTATGAGGAAGACGGGCGGTTTGCTGCGGCGCATTTTGCGCATACATCCGATACGCATTTTCCCGAAAAATACGACGCCCATATCACCAGAACGCCTATCCACAATCACATGTCCGATGTTTTAGGAGGGAACGTGATTGCGCGTATCGCTTTTTATGCGATGTATTGGGCGGCCAAAGTGAAAAAGATCCCACATGCCGTCGTTTACAAGCCACCAAAACACGGTGCATCTAAAGAAATTGAGCGGCTGCTCTCAAGCTATGATGTCTTGATAGGCTCTGGCTACGCGCCTGCCATTTTTGCGAAAGCAGGTCGGGATCTCACCATATTTTACCCCTATTCCACAGGTGTGGAAGGGGTTGGTTGTGTCGATGAGCAGGTGAGCACTGGTCGATCCAAACTGGCTTTTTGGGCAACATATCCCTTCTATCAGCTTTGCCGCAAACGGCAGATACAAGCGCTCAAAAAGACAAAACTGCTTGTCTCACCAGATGGCGAAGCCTCACTGCAGACATTTAAAGAAGACATCGGGCGTGAAGGAAAAACACTCGCGCTGCCCATGTTCTATAATCTGGAGGACATCCCAGCAGATATCCCCGCCCATTTGCAGTCGGTCCATGAGCGGATCCGCCAACATGATGTGGCCTTCGTGTCCCATGCGCGCCATCTCTGGCAACATCTGAAGGGGATGACGCCGCAAGAACACTCAAAGACCAGCAAAAACAATCATTGGGTTTTTGAAGCCTTTGCGGCGCTGTTGGAAAAGCGAAAGGACAGATCACCGCTTTTGATCACCTTTGACTATGGGAAAGACGCCCCAGCGTCCAAGGCGCTCTGCACACAACTAGGTATTGAAGACAATGTCCTGTGGCTGCCCACCATGGCGCGGAAGGATATCGCACTTATCCTGTCATGGTGTGATGCCGGGATCGGAGAGTTCTATTCGGAGAAAATCATCTGGGGCGGCACTGGCTGGGAAACGCTGGCGGCCGGTAAGCCGCTGATACAAGGGTATCTCTATGAGGATGACGCCTTCGAGCAGCAATATGGCTATCCTGTTCCACCGCTTCTGAAGGTCAGAACCAAAGACGATGTTTTGGCCCATCTTCTGTCTATCACCAATGACCCGGTACAGGCGCGCCAGATCGGAGAGGCATCCCGAACATGGTTCAACACTCGTAACGGGTTGGCTCTGGCGAAAGAGTGGCTAGCCATTTTGAAATCTAGTGTCAAAACAGACAAGGGCGCCGCATAAGCCATGTCAAAGACACCAGAACATCTCAGCCAAGAGGGCCGGTTGGCATTCCTGTTCAAAGATTCCGTACTCTATGGCGGGGCCGCGGCATTGAGTAAGGCATTTGCGCTCATCACCCTACCCTTGCTGGTGCGGCATTTCACGGTGGCGGAATATGGGGTGCTCGATTTCTTCATGGTCCTGATCGTTTTTCTGACGATTCTGTTTGTTTTCGGGCAGGACAGTGCGGTTGCCCGCTATTACTACGAATATGAGGACACGCGGGATCGTCAGCAGCTGATCTCTCAGTCTTTGGCCTTCCAGATGGCGGGCATTGTCGGGTTTCTACCTGTTTTGTGGTTTGCTGCGGACTGGATCACTGGTTTCATGGTCGACGCGCCGGATCGCACGACCCTTTTCCGGATCGTGCTATTGCACCTGCCCTTCATGGTATTGATCAGCTTTTCCCAAGGCCTGCTGAAATGGACCTTCGAGCGGACGAAGTTTCTGATCATGTCCGTGGGATTCACTGCGGGGCAGGCTGGCCTACTTTTGATCGCGCTTTATGGCTACGAAGTGGAAGTTACGGGCGTCTTGATCGCCAGCCTGATCAACAGTGTAGTATTTGGCATCCTCGGTCTGGTGCTGATCAAAAAATGGCTAGTGCGGCCACAAAATTTTAAATTCCTTCGAGAAATGCTGCCGTTTGCGATTCCATTTGGTATTATTTGTGTCGTAGGGGCATTGTCCCCCACATTGGAACGAATGCTTACCGATACACTCCTTGGGACAGAGCAGTTGGGCCTTTATGCCGTCGCGACAAAGATTGCCCTGCTGATTGGCCTGATCGTAAGTGCGTTTCAAACCGCTTGGGGTCCATTTTCCCTTTCGCTTTATAAACAAGCAGATGCTGCACAAACCTATAATTTGGTTTTGAAGCTTTTTGCAATTATCACCTGTGTTGGCGCGCTGACCCTAACCCTGATCTCAGATTTCCTGATCACCCTGCTTGCGACAGACAAATATGCTACCGCATCTGTGGTGGTGTTCCCGCTGGTGTTTGGGCTGGTGGTGCAGGCGACCAGTTGGATCACGGAGATAGGGATTACCCTATCCAAGCGTAGCTATCTGACCATTTACTCCTATACCCTGATGATTATCGTAACCCTGAGCGGCATATGGTTGCTTGCGCCAATCTATGGATTGCTTGGCGTTGGATTGGGGGTTCTGGCCGGCCATATCGTTAAAGCTCTGCTTGCTTCTTGGTTGGCGCAGCGCAGCTATAAGATGCCATGGCAATATGGCCAGATTATATCTATTTTTGTCATAACAATGGGAGTTGGATTGGTAGCCATATATGCAGAAGCCGTATTTAGTGGGATGTCATCCAAACTGGTCCTGATATCAGGGGTTTTGGTTATTTCGGGTACAGGGTGGATTTTCGTTTTGGAGACTGAGGATCGCACCACACTAAAAAACATCCTAAGCGGTATACTGCAAAAAAAACTAAATGCTGGGGGCTGATCGCCAAATGAGCTTCGTCACCCATATCATAACAGGCCTGAATGTGGGCGGGGCCGAGCGTGCCTTGTTCAACTTGCTCACCAATGGGCTGGAGGGACCGTTTGAGAACCGCGTGATCTCCCTCACTGATATGGGGCACTATGGCCCCCTGTTGCGAGAGCAGGGCATTCAGGTGACTTGCATCAACATGCAGCCTGGGCGACCGACACCGGTAGCACTTTGGAGGTTGCATAAATCGGTAAAAGAGCACCCTTTCGGGATTCTTCAGGGGTGGATGATCCACGGTAATATCGCGGCCAGTCTTGAATCTAAAATGTGCACTGGCCAGCATGCTTTGATTTGGAACATCAGACGCACTCTGGAAGGTATAGAAAGTATGAGAGCCAGCACGCGGGCGCTCACAAAACTGGGCGCACGGATCTCACGTTCTGCGGATGCGGTAATCTACAATGCGCAAAAAGCGATTCCGCAATATGTAGGCATCGGATATTCAGACACGAACGCGCACTATCTGCCCAATGGGTTCGACACAGCGGTCTGGCACCCGGATCCAGAAGAGAAAACGCGGTTGCGGGCCGAACTGGGGATCGCACCTGGTACGCGCATCATCGGCTTTGTCGGACGCAGGCATCCGGATAAGGATCCAGACAACCTGCTTGATGCGTTTGGGATGCTCCAACACCTCGCTGACAAGGCCTGTCTCGTGATGGTCGGGCGTGATCTGGAGCGCCCCGGTTTCGATCCAGCCCGCGTGAAGTTTTTGGGTCAGCGTACAGATATCCAAACTCTCATGCAGGGGTTTGATGTTCTTTGTTTGTCTTCTCAGGTTGAGGGCTTTCCCAATGTGATTGGCGAGGCGATGGCTACTGCTGTGCCTTGCGTGACCACCGATGTGGGGGATGCACGTAGCATCGTGAGCGATACCGGCTGGGTCGCCCCACCCCGCGACCCACAGCAGTTGGCCCTTTGCCTTCAGGAGGCGCTGTCCACCTCCCCCGCCGCATTGAAAGAGCGGGGAGAGCACGCCCGTGCGCGGATCGTCACTCATTTTTCAATAGAAGCGGTGGTGGAACGCTATGTCTCTTTGTATCGATCCGTAACAAAGGACGTTCACTAATGTGCGGCATCACCGGATTTATAAATCATGCGACAGCAGTTTCTGAGCCACTGGCGCGGCATATGGCCAAACAGATCGCCTATCGTGGCCCCGATGGTGCAGGCGTTTGGAGTGATACGGAAGCCGGAATCGTGCTGGCGCACCGGCGGCTGGCCATCCTTGATCTGAGTGAGGCAGGGCATCAGCCGATGATGTCTGCCGATGGACGGCTGGTGCTGGTGTTCAACGGAGAGATTTATAATCATGCGGCCCTGAGGCAGGAGGTTATGGCCACGGGCTGGGACGCCGGATGGCGGGGCCATTCCGACACCGAAACCCTGCTCGCCGCGCTTCAGGTCTGGGGCGTTGAAGGAACATTACCGCGCCTCAATGGGATGTTTGCCTTTGCTGTCTGGGACAGATCACAGCGGGTGCTGAGCCTCGCACGGGACCGTGCGGGCGAAAAACCCCTCTTCTACGGCACATCGGGGAACACGTTCCTTTTCGGGTCAGAACTGAAGGCCATGACGGTGCATCCCAGTTGGACGGGGGAAATTGACCGCACTGTTTTAGCCTCCTATTTGCGGCACGGCTATGTGCCCGATCCCCATTGCATCTATCGCGGGATCGCCAAACTGCCCCCGGCCCATTGGGTTGAAATCCGGGAGGGCAGTGTTGAGGAGCCCCTGTGCTATTGGGCGCTGAAAGACCACGCGACAGCCCCCAGACACGTACGCTCGGCGTCAGAGGCAATCGACGGGCTCGAAGCGCTGTTGATGGACGCGGTCGGCCTGAGGATGGAAGCGGATGTCCCCCTTGGCGCGTTCCTGTCAGGCGGTATCGATTCCTCCCTCGTGGTGGCCCTCATGCAGGCGCAAGCCAGCAAACCGGTCAAAACATTCACCATCGGTTTCAACGTTCCAGGCTATAACGAGGCAGAACACGCAAAGGTAGTCGCGGCCCATCTGGGCACTGAGCATACCGAGATCTACGTCTCTCCTCAGGATGTGCTGGATGTGGTGCCGGACCTGCCACATATGTATGATGAACCCTTTGCGGATTCCTCTCAACTTCCGACCTTCCTGTTATCGCGCATGACGCGTGAACATGTCACCGTCAGCCTATCGGGGGATGGTGGAGATGAATTATTCTGCGGCTATAATCGCTACAAACAAGGCAATAATCTGTACCGGCGGCTGCGCGGGTTGCCGGGGCCGGTACGACGCGGCATTGCCCTATCCTTGGCCAACGTACCAGCCCATACGATTGACGTGATGATGCAGGCCATGCCCCGCCGGCTGCGCTACCCGGCTCTTGGAGACCGTCTGCGCAAGCTGGGAGATATCCTGTCCCACTCTGAAGGGGCTGCATGTTACCGGGAGCTCGTGTCCCAGTTTCAAAATCCGTCGCAGCTTGTGCGCGGGGCGGTGGAAGCGGAAACGCTTCTCAGTCAACCGGATGAATGGCCCGACTTGGCCGATTACCGCGAGGTCATGATGTATCTTGACACGCTCACCTATCTGCCAGGAGATATCCTAACCAAGGTGGACCGGGCGAGCATGGCTGTTAGCCTTGAGGCGCGGGTGCCTTTGCTGGATCACAGGGTCATTGAATATGCATGGTCAATGCCCATGGAGCAGAAGATCAACCAAGGCCAACAAAAATGGCCACTGCGCGAAGTGTTGTCCCGCCACATCCCGCGCGATCTGTTTGAACGGCCTAAAATGGGCTTTGGCGTTCCAATCGAGCATTGGTTGAGCGGACCGCTCCGGGACTGGGCCGAAACCCTACTGAGCGAGGAAGCGCTTAATCACACGGGTTATCTTGATACAAAGGCAGTGCGCGCACTCTGGCAAGAACATAAAACCGGCCGCCGTCGCTGGCATCACCAACTTTGGACCGTGCTGATGTTTCAGGCATGGAAAAAATATTAAAATTTATTAATTAAAATCCAGTTTTGACAATTAATATTTGGGGAAAGTATGTTAAATTTCTTTGATACCCCTGGCGATGTAATTACATCAACATCTATTTGGATCTTAGGGGGTTTCTTGATAATGCTCCTAGGGCAGAAAATCGGGACATCGACAATTCGTTGTACAGCGATTTATGTCTATCACAGCTTTTTCTGTCTGATATTTACATCATTTACTAGCCGCGGAGGCGTTGATTCTGCAACTTACTACGCATCGGCCCGAGATGGCGATGTCGTCTTTGGTATCGGCACACCCGCGATTTCCATGCTGGGTTACCTGCCTGTTCAGTTATTCGATCTGTCCTACCTGGGGACCAATATAGTATTCGCAGCACTATCATGCGCCGGGTTAATCCTGATAGACAGGGTAATCCGAACACTAGCAGAAAGCCGCGGTCCGTTTGTCCAGTTTTGCGCAATAGTGTTCATTTTTATGCCCTCCCTCCATTTTTGGACCACATCCATTAGCAAAGATTCTCTGATGATGCTCGCCACCGGGATGCTCTTGTGGTTTGCTAAAAACCCATCGCGGCACCTGATGCTGCTGCTTTCAGCTTTAACAATCATGCTATTGGTACGCCCACACATGGCACTGATGTTCCTGATCGCATTGGGGGTCGGGAACATACTGACTGGGCGGATGAGTCTCATAGCAAAGATCGGATTTACCTTTCTGAGTGTCCTTTTGGTCGCCTTCTTGTTGCCCGCACTGATGGATTTATTCAACATCGGCAGCGACTTGAACGATATTGCGCAATATATCGAAAGTCGGCAGGAAATCATTGAGGGCGGCTCCAGTATCATCCTGTCCGAGATGGTATGGCCCGCACGACTGTTTGCCTTTCTGTTCAGACCGCTGATTTTTGAAGGAGGCAATGCAATCGCATTGGTGGCCGGGATCGAGAACACGATCCTTGTCACATTTATGCTGCTGATCCTGCTGAAAGCTCGAAAGGGCTTTCGCCATGACCCTGATCTGCCAGGCAAGATGGTTCTGTTGTCCTATGCCGTGATCAGTTGGTGGCTGTTGGGCAATGTCACTTACAATCTTGGCCTCGCAGCCCGTCAGAAATGGATGGTGCTTCCTTTTGTGGTGGTGGTGTTGATCGCGATGTCGCGCAGCTATGCACATGAGCGCACAGCACTGCGCGCGCGACTGCGTTTGCATAAGCGGACAGTTGAATGAGACCCCGTCACGTTGCCATATTGGTGTCTTTTGCCCCATCCCTGATCAATTTTCGTGGTCCGCTCATTCAGGCCCTGCGCGCGCAGAGCGTGCAGGTCAGTGCACTTGCGCCTGAGTTTGACGCCCAGACCCGCTCACAACTCACCGAATGGGGCGTAACATGCTATGATATCCCGCTCTCACGACGTGGGATCAGCCCGACGGAAGATATCAATACCCTCAGGACACTCACAGCACGGTTACGCGAAATTGCGCCCGATCTTCTCGTGAGTTACACGATCAAGCCTAATATCTGGGGCGCGTTTGCCGCAAAACGGGCGGGCGTGCCGTCTATCGCCTGTGTGACCGGGCTAGGCTATGCGTTCTCCGCCAAAGGGGGACCACTCAAAAGCCGGATCATTCGCGCCATCGGACGGCAGCTTTACCGGCAGGCAACCCGCTATAACGCGCGGGTCATATTTCAAAACCCCGATGACCGGGATGATTTCATCGCATCAGGATGCCTGAGCGATCCCAGCAAGGTGCGTATGACCAATGGCTCTGGCGTGGACATGGCCCATTTCGACCGCGCACCCCTGCCCAATACCCCTGTTTTCCTAATGATTTCACGCTTGATGGGGGAAAAGGGCGTCCGCGAATATGCCCACGCGGCGGTAGCGCTCAAGGCGAGAATGCCCGAAGCCCGCTTTTTGTTGGTGGGGTATATGGATGACGGGCTGGATGCGATCACACAAAAGGAGCTTGATGGCTGGTGCGCGGCAGGGCTCGAATATCTTGGCCCAACACATGATGTGCGCCCGTACCTCGCGCAAGCCAGCGTTTATGTTTTGCCCTCTTATCGTGAGGGCACGCCGCGCTCCGTTCTGGAGGCAATGGCCATGGGCCGCGCCGTGATCACCACGAATGCGCCGGGTTGCCGGGAAACGGTACAAAATGGTGTTACTGGCCTTCTAGTGCCCGTGCGCGATGTGCCCCGGCTTGAAGCGGCAATGGAACAGCTTGCTCAAGACCCGGATCTGCGGGCACAGATGGGACAAGCCAGCTATGAGATGGCGCTAGCAAAATACGATGTTGATTTGGTGAACGCGCAGATGATTTCTCATATGGACCTCACCACATGAAGCGACTTCTTGATATCATAGGCAGCCTCACCGGGCTCATTCTGCTCTCGCCGGTTCTAATCCTGCTGTGGTGGAAGATTGCGCGTGACATGGGCAAGCCGGTCTTGTTTAGGCAGGTACGCCCGGGCCGCAATGCGCAGCCTTTTGAGATGGTCAAGTTTCGCTCCATGCGCGACGCGATCGGCCCCGATGGCACGCCCCTGCCCGACGCTGATCGGATCACGCCTCTGGGCGCGAAACTGCGCTCCAGTTCGCTGGATGAACTGCCGGAATTGTGGAACGTCCTGAAAGGGGAGATGAGCCTTGTGGGGCCGCGCCCCCTTCTGATGGAATATGTGCCCCTCTACAGCCCCGAGCAGGCCCGCCGGATGGATGTGCGCCCCGGCATCACAGGCTGGGCGCAGATCAACGGCCGCAATGCGCTGAGTTGGGATGAGAAATTTGCTCTCGACATCTGGTATGTGGAAAACCGCACGATCTGGCTGGACATCAAAATCCTCTGGCTGACGGTGCGTAAGGTGCTCAAACGCGACGGCATCTCTGCCGATGGCGAGGCAACCATGCCGAAATTTACGGGTTCGAAATGAGCGGGCTGACGATCATTGGTGCGGGCGGACATGGCAAGGTGGCCGCCGAAGTGGCCGAAGCCATGGGTCTTGGCCCGGTGTGCTTTGCCGATGGCCGTTATCCAGGCCATACTCAGATCGGCGCATGGCGCGTGATCGGCACACCTGATCAGATCACGGGGGGGGACGTGTTTTGCGCCATCGGGGCAAATGCCACCCGGGAGGCCACTTGCGCCGGACGCAAGTTGGTGAGCCTGATCCACCCTTCGGCTATTGTTTCTCCCTCCGCCACCATCGCAGAGGGCGTGCTGATCGCAGCGGGTGTTGTGGTGAACGCAGATGCCCGGATCGGGCGCGGGGTGATCCTGAACACCGGGTGCAGTGTTGATCATGATTGTGAGATCGGGGCGTTTGCCCATATCTCCCCTGGTGCACGGTTGGGCGGGGGGGTCCGTGTCGGGCCACGCTCCTGGATCGGGATTGGCGCGGCCGTGCGAAACGGGATAAAGATCGGCGCGGATGTGATGGTCGGCGCGGGCGCTGCCGTGGTGAAAGACCTGAGCGATGGTACCCGTGTGGGCGGCGTGCCCGCACGCGAGATATAGAGGTTTCCTTGACATGCTGAATGGTCCCTTCTCCCCTTGGCCTTCCTTTACGCAGGAAGAAGCCAATGCCGTCTCTCGGGTTCTTTTGTCGAATAAGGTCAATTACTGGACCGGGCAGGAAGGCCGTGAATTCGAGCGTGAGTTTGCAACCTTTGCAGGCACGAAACACGCCATCGCTCTGGCCAATGGTACGCTGGCGCTCGATCTCGCGTTTCAGGGGCTAGGCATCGGCGCACAATATGGCGGCGATGCCAGTGATGAGGTGATCGTGACGCCGCGCAGCTTCATGGCGTCTGCGTCCTCCATCGTGACCGCCGGTGCGCGGCCTGTGTTCGCGGATGTGGACCGCGACAGCCAGAACCTTGATCCAGAGGCGGTGGAGGCCGCAATCACCGATAACACCCGCGCGGTCCTGTGTGTGCATCTGGCAGGCTGGCCCTGTGATATGGATGCGATCCGCGCCGTGATCGGAGACCGGGATATCCGCCTTATCGAAGATTGCGCACAGGCCCATGGCGCCACCTACAAGGGCCGCCCGGTGGGCAGCCTTGGCGATGTGGCCGCGTGGTCTTTCTGTCAGGACAAGATCATGACGACCGGCGGCGAGGGCGGCATGGTCACCTGCGATGATGAGGCCCTGTGGAAGAAAATGTGGGCCTATAAGGACCATGGCAAAAGTTGGGACGCCGTGTACGCGCGCCAGCACCCGCCCGGCTTTCGCTGGCTGCATGAAAGCTTCGGCACCAATTGGCGCATGACCGAATTGCAATCAGTGCTCGGGCGTATCCAGCTTGCGCGGATGTCGGAGTGGCACGCCGCGCGCACGGCCAATGCAGCCATTATCACGCAGGCACTCACCCCATTTGCCAACTCGAGTGGTCCTATCCGCGTGCCCCAGCCACGATGTGCGGACTGCACATGCGATGCGGGCGCGGGATGCGGCCATGCATGGTATAAATATTATGCCTTCGTGCGCCCCGAAAACCTCGCCCCCGGATGGGACCGCGACCGTATCGTTTCAGAGATCAGTGGCGCGGGCGTGCCCGCGATGCAGGGCTCCTGCTCGGAGATGTATCTGGAAAAGGCATTTGACGATACTGGCCTACGCCCGCCCCAGCGCCTGCCCGTCGCCGTGGAATTGGGGGACACGAGCTTAATGTTTCTGGTCCATCCAACCCTAACCGCGGATGAGATGCACAAAACCATTGCTGTCATCTCCGATGTACTGCATCGCGCCAGCGCCTAAGTGCTGGACATGGTGTCCGATCATCCCAGTCTCGGCTGAGGGATTTCCTGCACATGATAGCCCTCGACCCGGGCCTCGATGAGGCGGCGCAGGCGGGCGGTGTCGGCCTCGGTGATGGCCCCTTGCAGATCGCGGATCATCGCCACGATCTCGATCTGGGACAGCATCGCCTCTTCGGCGCGCAGGATCTTGGGATGCGGGGTGGGGCGCAGGCTCTCATCGTCTATGAGCAATTCTTCATAGAGCTTTTCGCCCGGGCGCAGGCCGGTCACCCGGA
This sequence comes from Rubricella aquisinus, assembly GCF_014199445.1. GTDB lineage: Bacteria > Pseudomonadota > Alphaproteobacteria > Rhodobacterales > Rhodobacteraceae > Rubricella > Rubricella aquisinus. Next base: position 590,734 of record NZ_JACIJS010000001.1, read on the forward strand.
CCTCGATATCGCCCTGCCCGCTCACCGGGTCTTTCACCGACAGGCCAGAGAGCGCGATCATCTGATGCGCGATGTCGATGATCCGGCGCGGCTTGCCCATATCGAGCACGAACACATCGCCGCCCCGCGCGTAAGACCCCGCCAGCAGCACCAGACGCGCGGCCTCCGGGATCGTCATGAAAAACCGCGTCACGTCCTTATGGGTGACGGTGACCGGACCGCCCGCTTCGATCTGTTTTTGAAAGAGCGGCAACACGGAGCCTGACGAGCCCAGCACATTGCCAAAGCGCACCATCGCAAATTTCGTGGTCTGGGAGCGGGTTTGCAGATCCTGCACCACCAGTTCGGCCATGCGTTTGGTGGCCCCCATCACATTGGTCGGGCGCACCGCCTTATCGGTGGAGACGAGGATGAACCGCTCGATCCCCGCGGCATAGGCGGCTTCGGCCACCACTTGCGTGCCCAGCACATTGTTGCGCGCGCCCTCAAGCTCGTTGTCCTCCACCAGCGGCACATGCTTATAGGCCGCGGCATGGAGGATGATCTCCACCCCTTCTTCCGCGATCACGCCGGTGACGCGCGCCTTGTTGGTGATGGAGCCAAGCCGGGTGGTGACCCCGATCCCCGCGGCTTCGGCCTGTGGGCGCAGATCCCGGTCAATGGAATAAAGCTGAAACTCGCCCTGCTCAAAGAGCACGATCCGCGCGGGCTTGCAGTTGATCAACTGGCGGCACAGCTCCGATCCGATGGACCCGCCCGCCCCGGTGACCATGACCACCCGCCCGGCATAGGTCTTGGCGATCTCGGGGATATCGAGATCAACCTTGTCCCGGCCCAAAAGCTCATCCGGGGAGACGGTGCGCAGCGCCTCTCCCCCGGTTTCGCCATTCATGATGTTCACATAAGACGGCAGCACCTGCACCTCTGGCCCGTGTTGCGCAAGCGCTGCGATCAGCTCTTTCTGGCGCGCGGTGCTGGCCGAGGGCATCGCGATCAGGATGCGCGCGATCTTGTGCCGGGCAATCAGGGACGGCAGGGCTTTGGGCGCATGAACAGACAGGCCTGCCACCATCAGCCCGTGCAATGTCGGATTGTCATCGACAAAGGCCACGGGCCGTGCCTCCCGCGCCTGCCGCAGGGCAGAGGCCAGCTGGATGCCCGCCGCCCCCGCGCCATAGACCAGCACCGGCTGGCGTTTGGTTTCGCGCCAGTCCCACAACAGCAAAAGCTGCAACCCCAGAATGCGCAGCGACACAGCCCCGAGGAAAAACATCGCGGCGAAAATCATCGGCACCGAACGCGGCCCGGACAATTGCAGCAGATAGCTTGTCAGCACCGCCACCAGCGCCAGCGACAGCGCCATCATCCCCACCTGCATGATCGCGCGGGTCTCGAATGTGATGAGTTTGATTCGATGGGTCCGGTAGGCAATCACCAAAAGCGGCGCGGCCATCGTCAGCACCATAAACAGCGCCCAGGAGGACTGAACCATCGGAAAGGGTGTTAAAGTCCCGTATCGCAACGAAAAAGTGAGATAGAGGCTGATCGGAACAAGCGCTGTATCCGCGCACAAAAACACCAGCCGTTTCGTTGGACGTGACCAATTCAGGGGCGACGGAAATGTCATCGTCCGATATCCTTTCCCGCGGCCTCATACGCGCCGGTCCACTTTCAACACAGGCCAAACTACCGAACTCGCCCCCCTTTAGGCAAGTACCATAGATAACACGACATTTTATACCTGACGGACGGCCCGCCCGGCCAAAGAGACATTGATTTCAGGGCAGTAATATGGAAAAGCCGCAAAATATTTCGGTAAAACACGACGAAAGCAGAGCCGCCCATGCGTGACTTGGAAAATCCAACGACATTGCCTGATGATGAAGTGGATATTTCCGCTCTGCTCCAGACCTTGTGGAATGGCAAATTCTGGATTGTGCTGGCCGCGCTGATCGGGCTCGCGCTTGGCGGCTATTACACGCTGCGGATCGCGACCCCCTATTACACCGCCACATCCGTGGTGATGCTGGAAAGCCGTCAGGAACAGGTCGTCGATATCGAGAGTGTCGTCACCGGGCTGGGCGGGGATCAGTTGACGATCAACACCGAAGTTGAGGTGCTGCAATCGCGCGGCCTGATCCGCAAACTCGTCGATGAGCTTGGCCTGATCGACGACCCGGAATTCAACGGCTATCTGCAAGAGCCGAGCCGCTTTTCCATCGGTGGGGTGATCGGGCTGGTTCTGGGCAGTGACGACGATCCAGAGCCGGTCAGCGAAGAGACCATCCTGAATGGCGTGGTCAATAACGTGCTGGGCACGATCTCGGTCGCCAATGTGCGCCAAAGCTATGTGTTCCAGATCACCGCCGTCACCCAATCGCCGGAAAAATCCGCGCTGATCGCCAATACGCTGGCGGATCTCTATATTCTTGACCAGTTGGAGGCAAAGTTTCAGGCGACCGAGCAGGCCACCGAATGGCTGTCTGGCCGGGTCAGCGAATTGCAGGCCGCCCTTGAAAATGCCGTGGGCGCGGTCAAGGATTTCAACGCCGAAACCGATCTGATCAGCCCCGAAACCCTGTCGCTGCTGAACCGCCAGCTCAAGGAACAGCGCGACCGCCTGACCGATATCCGCGCAGCACAGGTGGCCGCACAGGGGCAGTTGACCACCCTGAATGCCGCGATCAGCACGAACGATCTGACCGAGATTGCCCGCATCGCCGAAGACCGCACCTTTGACCGGTTGCTGACCGCACAGGCCAATGGGCAAGAGGGCGCGGAGGCCGCCATCGCGACCCGCATCGACCAGATCCGCACCCGCATCAGCCAAGAAGAGGCCCGCGCGCGCCAGCAGATCGCGACCCTGACCACTGCGATTGCGGAACTGGAAAACCAGATCACCCGGCAATCGGCCGATCTTGTGACCTTGCAGCAATTGGAGCGGGAGGCCGAAGCCAGCCGCCTGATCTATGAGTTTTTCCTCAACCGCCTGAAGGAAACCAGCGTGCAGCAGGGCATCCAGCAGGCCGATAGCCGGGTGCTGTCGCGCGCGGTGATCCCGGGGGGCCCGTCCGCCCCGCGGCATTCGGTCTTTATGATGATCAGCCTTGTGATGGGCGGGCTGTTGGCCTCTGCCGGGTTGATCATCCGCGAATTGTTGCAAAACACGTTCCGCACCGCAGAGGATCTGGAAAGCCATACTGGCATCACCGTGATGGGGCAGATCCCGCAGATCCCAGCCCGGCACCGGCGCGGCGTGCTCGACTATCTGAGCGAAAAGCCGACCTCCGCCGCGTCCGAGGCCATTCGCAACCTGCGCACCTCACTGCTGCTGTCGAATATGGATCAGACGACCCAGATCATCATGTCCACCTCGTCGGTCCCCGGGGAGGGCAAGACAACCCAATCCATCGCATTGGCACAAAACCTGTCGGGTCTGGGCAAGAAAGTGCTGCTCGTTGAGGGCGATATCCGCCGCCGGGTGTTCAGCGAATATTTCTCCATCGACAAGGATCACGGGCTCTTGGCGGTGCTGGCGGGCGATGTCACGCTTGATGAGGCGATCACCCATAATGACCAGCTTGGCGCCGATATCCTGACGGGTGAGAAATCCAACATCAACGCCACGGATGTGTTCTCCTCCCAGCGGTTCAAGGACCTGTTGCGCGACATGCGCGCGCAATATGACTATGTCATTATCGACACGCCGCCCGTGCTCGCCGTGCCGGATGCGCGGGTGATCGGGCAATGGGTGGATGCGATCCTCTACACCGTGAAATGGGATGAAACCTCCCGCCAGCAGGTGTCTGAAGGATTGCGCTCTCTGGAGAGTGTGAACATCCGCGTCAGCGGCCTTGTGCTCGGTCAGATCAATCTGCGCGGCATGCGCCGCTATGGCTATGGCAAGGGCTATAAGGACTATCAGGGCTATTACGACAACTGACGTCAGAGGCCCACAGACCCCTGTTTTCCCGCGCCTATGCCTTTGCGTGGGGGGGTGACCTCTGCTATCGGTAATGCAACAGACCGGGCCGGAGACAGGCAGAGGGCCTCTCTCCCCTGCCCGCCCGGATCACGTCGCGGACCACAGTAAAGGCAATACCCATATGAAACCTCTCTTTCTCGCTCTGGGCCTCGTTCTGACCGGATGTGGCGCGGCCTATATCTCTCCGTCCGTGCCCGGACCTGCCGAGAATGAGAATGTGCGCGTGATCCCGCTGACCGCGCAAAGCGTGCGGATCGCCAACGCGACCCCCTACCAGCCGCGCGCCCTGCCCGGCGCGTTTTTCGAAACCACCGGCGATGTGAACGCGATGCAGGCCCAGACCGGCCGCCTGCCGAGCCCGGCCTTTAGCGAACAGCGCCGCCCCGGCACGGTCGAGACCCGCTTGCCGCCGCCCGTCCTTGGCACGCCCTATGAGATCGGCATCGGCGATGTGGTGGTGCTCGCGACCCGTCAGGGCGGCACCACGGTGGAGGAATTGTCGGGCCTTCTGGCCGCGCAAAGCCGCCGGCAGGGCTATACCGTGCAGGATGATGGCGCGATCGCGATCCCTGATGTGGGCCGGGTCCAGATCGCGGGTCTGACATTGGAGGAGGCCGAAGCCGCCCTGTTCCAGCGCCTTGTGGAAAGCCAGATCGACCCCACCTTCAGCATTGAAATCGCGGAGTTTAATTCCAAGCGCGTCTCCATCGGGGGGGCGGTGCGCAACCCGACCGTGGCCCCGATCACGCTGACGCCCCTGTTCCTGCAAGAGGTGCTTGCCGTGGCGGGCGGTGTGGTGGCCCCGGACCGGGATTTCGTGACGATCCGGCTCTACCGCGATGGGCAGCTATACCAGCTCCCGCTGCGGGACCTGCCGCGCTATTCGATCCGGCTTCAGGCCGATGACAGCATTTTCGTTGATACCGATTTCGAGCTGGAACAGGCGCAGGCCTATTTCACCGAACAGATCCAACTGGCTCAGTTCCGCCAGTCATCCCGCATTCAGGCGCTCAATGAGCTAAACACCGAGGTCGATCTGCGCCGCGCTGTGCTCGAAGAGCAGCGCGCGAATTTCCAGGCACAGGTGACGCTCGATGCGGTGCCGCGCGATTATGTCTATCTCTCGGGCGAGGTGCGCCAGCAAAGCCGCTTCCTGTTGCCCTTTGGCCGTCAGGCGACGCTCGCCGATGCGTTCTACGATCAGGGCGGGGCATTGCTGGAAACCGCCGATCCGTCGGAGATTTATGTGCTGCGCGCCTCCACCGATCCGGCCCGCGCGGATGAGATCGTGGCCTGGCACCTTGATGCCGAGGACGCGACGAATTTCGTGCTCGCCACCCGGATGGAACTGCGCCCCAATGACGTGATTTTCGTGGCCGAACAGCCGATCACCCGCTGGAACCGTGCAATCAGCCAATCGATCCCATCGCTTATCACGACAGGTGTAAGCGCCGTGACCAACTAATCCCCAAACGGATGAAAAAACCATGGGCATTCTCGACTGGCTGAAAAAGGGCGCGCGGTCCCAACCTGCCGCCGCACCCTTTGATGCACCAATGCGCCCCGAGGCGCCGTTCTATGCCATCGGGGATGTGCATGGCTGCAACGCGCTCCTGACCCGCCTGATGGAGAAGATCAGCGCCGAGGACCCTGCCGCCCATGTGGTGCTGGTGGGCGATTATATCGACCGTGGGGAGGACAGCGCGGCGGTGCTGCGCCGCATCCGCGACTGGGACCGCGCGCCGGACCGGCCGCTGACGTTCCTGACGGGCAATCATGAGGACATGCTCCTGAAATTCCTCGACGCGCCAGAGGACCGCGCCGCGCGCTGGCTGCGCTATGGCGGTTTGCAGACCATGGCGAGTTTTGGCGTGGGGGGCGTGTCCGATACCAGCCGGGGGGCGGAGTTGCGCGCCGCGCGCGACGCGCTTGCCCGCGCGATGGGCGATGATCTGATCGAATGGCTGCGCGCCCTGCCCACGCATTGGCAATCGGGCAATGTCGCGGTGGTCCATGCAGGCGCCGACCCGGACCGGCCGATCACCGAGCAGGACCCACGGGTCCTGAAATGGGGTCACCGGGATTTTCGTCACCTTACGCGCAAGGATGGCATCTGGGTCGTGCATGGCCACACGATCGTGGAACATGCCCGCGCCGAACAGGGCCGCATCGCGGTGGATACCGGTGCTTATGCCACGGGGCATCTGACGGCGGTGCATGTCAGCGCGGCGGGCGCGCGGTTCTTGCAGACCTGAGGCGCTGGCCCGGTGGATCAGACCAAATGTTTCGCGCGCGAAACAAATGGGGTTTTGTGCTGATTTAGAAAAAATGTAAATTTTTCAATGACTTAACTGGCTTTTGGCAGGTTTTGCGCCCTGCCCGCCCGCTGCCAAATGTTTCGCGCGCGAAACATTTGGGGGATTTGGCCACCCCATACCGGGCAGGCCACCCCTGCCCGGCGCGCCCCTTTAAAGCCACCCCTGCCCTGTCATTTGTTTCGCGCGCGAAACATCTCCCCCAAGCGGGCGGTGATCTCGCGGTGATGGGCGACGGTCAAAGGGAGGGACGGCAGCCCCAAGGCGCGGGCGATCGGATGGCCCACGCCCAAATGTTTCGCGCGCGAAACATTTTAGCTGTGCTCAAGGATCGCCCGGATATGCGCGATATGCGCCTCTGTCAGGTTCGGGCCAGTGATCTGCACCCCGTCTTTCACCGGTTTGACATAGATGCCGGGGGCGACCTCATCGGGGGCAGGGCGGTCCATTTGTTTCGCGCGCGAAACATTTGCCTTCAGCGCGCGGGTCAGGATGCTGGCCTCGTCCTCCGGGGTGTCGGGGGTTTCCTTGCCCAATGCCTCCCGCAGGCGGGCGGCAAAACCGGGCTCTTCCAACCGGGAGGACAGATCAAGCCCCATCCGCTCCCCCAAGGCGGTGGGGAAGGTCAGCACGGGGCCCAACTCCTCCACCACCGTGAGAAACGATTTGATCTTGGACCGTTTGGTGCGGGAGGCAGAGGCGAACAGATCCTGCAACGCGGCCTTGGTGGTGGGATAAACACCCTCCTCCACCGCGCGGGCCACGATGCGGGCGCGTTCGAAATACGAGAGGCCCACGCGGATCTCATTCTCCTCCACCATCGCGACATAGGCGTCTGAGGCCTGCTGCGGACTGCGGATCAGGGCCAGCACGGTGTCAAAGCCCCCCTCCCGCGCCTGCAGGGTCGAGAGCGCAGAAAGCCGCCGCCAGCCGGAGATCAGGCCATATTGCCCCGCCGCCAATTGCACCACCTCAATCGGGGTTTGCTGACCGCGCGCTTTGATCGACGCGATCAGGGTTTCCATCTCATCACTATCGACCGCGATCCGGTCGCGCACCAGATGGTCCGACACGATCGCGGCAAGGGGCAGGGCGCGAATGAGGCGGCCTTCGGTCTGGGCGGCGGTCAGTTCTGCCGTGACCTCCTGTAGGGCCGCAGTGGCCGCAGCAGCCCCCGCCACATCGGCAATCGGGGCGGGACGTTTCGCAGCGGACGGGGCCAGCCCCAGCGGATAGGACGGAAAGCCCGCCTTGGTTTCCGGCGCGGGCTGGACCTGTGCGGGATCAGGCGGGGTGAGGCGTTTACGCTTGGCCATGGGAAGCCTCCATCAGGGATCGGGCGGGGCAGGGTAGGGCATTATGGTTAATATGCCCTATCATTGCCCCGCCTCCAACGCATCGCGCCGCCATGCCCCGATCAGGAGCCGCTTGAACGCGGCATAGGTGGCGTCAAAGGTTTGCCGCCCGCGAGCATAAGTCTCCCGGTTGAAATCGCGGTAATCGGCCTCATAGATGCCATTCACGCTTTCGCCTGCCTGCCCAATCAGGGCGGTGAAATCCTGCCGGTGGGGGCTCAATGTGGGGCCAAGATAGGCTTGCATCAGGGCGGCCAATTCCGCCTGCTGCGCGCCGTCATAGCGGGTGACGACCGCGCGCACCGCATCCCATTGAAAGGCGATCCCGTCGCGGCCAAGCGCGCGGGCGGCCATATTCTCCCCCTCCTCGATCGAGGAAAACGTGGCGTGGAGCATGTCGAAAAACCGCCCCGTTGAATCGAACTCCAGAAAGGACGCGCCAAGCGGCACCAAAAGGATATCCGCCGCCGCCAACCCGTTGATCGTGAGGTAGCCAAGGGCAGGGGGGGTATCGAGGAAAATGATATCATACTCGTCGAGGATACCGTCCTCCTCCAGCCGGTCGGTGAGCGCATCCCACAGCTTCCAGCCGCGCGCCTGCATCCGCCAGACGGGGATCTGGAACTCCGCCCAATAAAGGTTCAACTGCGCGCCAATGAGGTCGATATTCGGCCAATGGGTCGGCTGGATCAGATCGCGCGCGGTGATTTTGAGCGCGTCGGTCAGGCTGTCATCAATCGGCTGGGGTGTTTCGCCGCGCAACACCCGCGCCTGATTTTCCGCCTGCGCCTGTGTCGCGTAATGCCGGGCGAGGAGGGGGAAGACGGTGGACCATTCATCCTCCACCTTGCCGCCAAAGATTGAGGTCATCGACCCTTGGCTATCAAGGTCAATCACCAGCACCTTATAGCCGTCCAGGGCGGCGGACATCGCGAGATGCGCGGCCGTGCTCGTCTTGCCCACGCCGCCCTTGAAATTCGCGACAGAGACAAGTTTGGCCGGCTGGTTTTTCGGCCGGTAGGGCAGGTAGTTTTTCGCGCGCGAGCCTTCGGCCCCGAAATGCGCGCGCAGGCGCAACACCTCATCAAGCGTGAACCATTTCGCCCCACCTTCGGTTTCGGTATGGCCTTGCGGCAGGTCGGGATTGGCCTTGAGCACCCGGCGGAAATGGGCCGGGGCCACGGGTATCAGATATTTGGTGATCTCCCATGTGGAGAAGAGGCGCAGGGATTTCGCGCCCTCCTCGTTCAACCCGCGAGAGGCCAGATCCTCCCGCCCCCGGGTGCAGGCGGCAGCGATGGCCTGAAAGCCTGCGGTGGTGGTCGGCTCCCCCAATTCGGCGAGTGCCTGATCAGGGTCGATGTTGAAATAGGGCGGATGCTCGACAGCCATGATTGCCTCATCATGTTCTATGTTTTCACCAACATACCACAAAACACAGCACATGGTACTTTTTTGATGATACCTCCATGTTTTTTTAGGGAAAACAGCGGGATAGGATGGTCCTGTTTCGCAAGAATACGCCATCCGGGGCAGGGGGGCAAAAAAAATACGCGTGTTATTATGTGTTATATATGTGTTAAGCGCCCGGCCTGTTTGCCTATCCCCCTGATCTGGCATGGCTTTTGACGCTTTTTCGGGGAGGGGCGATTCTGAACCCCCGATAAAGCGACTCTGAACCCCCGCTGATCCGACTCTGATCCCCCGAAACCATTGGTGGACAGGACTTGTGGATAACTCTTACTCTGGGTGTCACTAAAACCACGAATCCGAAAACGGATCGTTTCGAGCAGTCTTGCAGGTATCAGATGTCCGCCAGTGTCATAGAGGGCAGGGGGCTTTTGCCCGATCGTCACCCGAACAGGGATTTTTTCCTGTGCGATATTTTTGATGCGATCCCCAAGGATGATCTGGCGACGATGGAGCATCCGGTGTTCTCGCTTGCCACGAAACCGGATCGGCGGATCCTGAATTATGCCCATAACGGGGTGGAGATCACGGTGGTGCCCTCCGTGAAGGGGCTGGCGACGATCCATGACAAGGACATCCTGATCTATTGCATCAGCCAGTTGATGGCCGCCCTTAACGCAGGGCGCGCGGTGAGCCGCACGGTGACCCTCAAGGCGCATGATCTGTTGGTCGCCACCAATCGCGAGACCAGCGGCGATGCCTACCGCCGCTTGCGCGAGGCGTTCGAGCGGCTGGCGGGCACGCGCATCACCACCAATCTGGAAACGGACGGGGTGGAGGTCACTTCCGGCTTTGGCCTTATCGAGTCGTGGGAGATCGTGCGCCGCGCGAAAGGGGGCCGGATGGTCAGCGTGTCCGTGACGCTGTCGGACTGGCTTTATCGGGCGGTGATGTCGAAATCGGTGCTGACGCTGAGCCGGGATTATTTCCGCCTCAGAAAGCCCCTGGAACGGCGCATCTATGAGATCGCGCGCAAACATTGCGGGCGGCAGGTGAGTTGGAAAATCTCCGTCGATCTCTTGTTGAAGAAATCAGGCTCAGCCAGCCCCCGCCGGGTGTTTCGCAAAATGCTGCGCGACATGATCGCGGCCAACCATCTGCCCGATTATGAGATGATCGAGGAGGAGGGCGACATGATCCGGTTCAGCTTGCGCGATGCGGTGGTCGATGGGCCAGAGGCGCCGCCTTTGTCGGCGGCGGCCCTGGAGGAAGCCCGCCGCCTGATGCCGGGGGCCGATATCTACGCGCTGGAGGCCGACTGGCGCGGCTTCTGGGCCCGCTCCGGCCGCCCCCGCCTGCGCAGTGCCGATGGCGCGTTTCTGGGCTTTGTGAAGGGGCGGGCAGGGCAGGGTTAAAGCCGCAGCACCCTGCGCTTGAGCGCCAGCATTCCAAACACCACGGCCGCCAGCATCGCAAACTGCCACCACGATATCCAAGGATAGCGCCCGACCGCCATATGGATCATCGCGGCGGCAATCATGATGGCCCAGATCATCGCCGCCTGAGGGTCCGTGCGCCGCTTCAGTCGGTTGGACGGGCGGTCCCAGTCCTTGCACCAGAGCATAGGGGCATGCCCTACTGCTCCGCGTCCCGTGACAGTATTTGTATGGAGAGGGCGCCAATGAGTGGAGAAATCCATTGTCTGGATTGCCAGATGAAGCCATCGCTGCGGTCGATCCAGTATAGATTCGTGATGGAAACGGTCTCATCGGCGCAAATTTCGGTGAATCGGATTGTATCGCGGGGTGTGCCTAGAATACTGATGCCCGCATCACCGATTTTTTCCAGCCCACAGACCAGCGCGGCCTCAACAATCTTGTTTTCACTGTCGAGATAAGAATAAACGCGTGAATAAGAGCCGCCGTCACTTTCCGGCGTCAGGGTCGCGATTGCGGCCGATACATCCGCTACGAGAATATCGGCCCCGAATCCGCGTGTGCCAATAACTTGGCCTTCCCGCGTGGTCAGGCTGAACCCATCGGCGGACGCCCAGGTTTTCACGCCATTGGATGCATCTTCGACGGGAAGGGTGGCAAGGGCACCCGATTCGTCCGCGCGCACCAGCATCAGGTCATAGTCAATCGCCGCGATATCCGCTGGGGAGATGTTGAGCCGCATCGGTTCCGGCTCTGGCCCCCACATGTTCTGAAGGGCCGAGGTGAACACCGATTGCGTGATCTCAAAGCTGGAGCTGAGCGCCGTGTCCGTTCCACAGGCGCTGAGGCTCGCCACCGCCAGAAG
>NZ_JACIJS010000001.1:602192-663789 GCF_014199445.1 Rubricella aquisinus
CAGACCGGTCGTGCCATAGGTGCCAAGCGTCGGCAGGAACGGTTGCTCTGCCGCCAGTGCGGCACTGGAACAGCTCGCCGTCAGCAGCGCCACAACCGCCGCGCGCCGGACCGAATGCCACAACTGGGCTTTTCCAACCGTGTCAGGATGCGGTGCCATGTGTCCCCTAATGCGTGGTCTGCGGCCACCATATGAGAGCAGGCCGGTCATTGCTTAAAACCGCAATACCCCAATGCCAACACCCCCGCAACGATCGCCTGACAGGCACTCGCGTCAAGCCCGATGACAAACCGGATTTTTCATGGCATGGATCGGATCAGCATCCGGCGATGGCGTCGCCGGGGTGGCCGCGTGTGCCACCCGCATTCATCAGCCCTGAACGCCGGGGCGGATGGGGTCGGGGCTGTGGTTCCGATCCGCTTAAATCGGAGCTAACACACATGACCGATCGTCCTCAAATGTACCGTTTCGAGAATGGCGCGCGCGCGCCGCTTCCTTTTGCGCAGGCCGAATATGACGCGCGCGTCGCCACATTGCGCAGCGTGATGGCTGCCGAAGGGGTGGATGCCGCGATATTCACCTCGATGCACAATATCGCCTATTATACCGGGTTTCTGTATTGCTCCTTTGGGCGGCCCTATGGCGCGGTGGTCACCATGGACAGTGTCACCACGATCAGCGCGGGCATTGACGCGGGCCAGCCGTGGCGGCGGGGGGCGTTCGACAACCTTGTTTATACCGATTGGCAGCGGGACAATTACTGGCGCGCGATCAAATCCGTGATCGGCAGTCCGGCGCGCATCGGCATCGAAGGCGACCACCTGACGCTGCAACAAGCGGGCAAACTTGCCGATTTCCTTGGTGCTCCGACACTGGATATTGCCGGGGCCGTGATGGCCCAACGAATGATCAAGTCAGAGGCAGAGATCGCCCTCATCACCCATGGTGCAAATGTCGCGGATATCGGCGGCTACGCGATCCGGGAGGCGATCCGCCCCGGCACGCGGGAGATCGACGTGGCCATGGCAGGCCGCGACGCGATGGAGCTGGAGATTGCGGGCCGCTTCCCCGATGCGGAGTATCGCGACACTTGGGTCTGGTTCCAGTCAGGGCTGAACACCGACGGCGCGCATAATCCCGTGACTGGCCGCGTGTTGCAAAAGGGCGATATCCTCAGCCTCAACACCTTTCCGATGATTTCGGGCTATTACACGGCGTTGGAGCGGACGCTTTTCGTGGGCTACCCCGATGCGGCAAGCCTCAGGATGTGGGAGGCCAATGTCGGCGCCCATGAGCTTGGCCTGTCCCTGATCAAACCGGGGGCGACCTGCTCGGGCATCTGTGCGGAGATGAACGCGTTTTTCGCGGACCGGGATTTGCTACAATACCGCTCCTTTGGCTACGGACATTCCTTCGGCATCCTGAGCCATTATTACGGGCGCGAGGCCGGGCTCGAGTTGCGGGAGGACATCGACACGGTGCTGGAGCCGGGCATGGTCGTGTCCATCGAGCCGATGATCACCATCCCAGCGGGGCAACCGGGTGCGGGTGGCTACCGCGAGCATGATATTCTGGTGGTGACGGAGGACGGGGCAAGGAACATCACTGCTTTCCCCTACGGCCCAGAGCACAACATCATCGAAGCGTAACAGAGGGTCGCGCCCTCCCTCGGGTGGGCGCGATGCCTTCGCCGCGATACGCTTTATCGTTCCACGTCATTCGCGGGTCGTGCTTCTTGCCAGCGGACCAATGCGCCCTCCCTGAGCCAGTCCGGCGGCCGTCCGAGGGGGCCGCCGAAATAGACCCGCTGCGCGATTTATGGTGGAGCCACCTTCGGCGTTCGGCATGTGACAAACCTTGAAAAGCGGCCGCCTGAGGAGCGGGCGGCCGCTGGACTGGCGCCTTCGGCTTGAATCCAGTCCATTATCTTCACCCTTGCCAACGCGCCGATCCTCCCGTATTTGCCCCGTCCATCCAGCCATGGGGGCTGGTGGAAGTCTCCGCGACCTTCCCTAAAAAACGGATTATGACATGACCAAACCTTTCCTGATCGGCGTCGCCGCCATGGCCGCCGTTGTTGTCCTTTCCAATATCCTGGTGCAGCACATCCTGTTGGATGGCCTTCTGACATGGGGCGCGTTCACCTATCCGATCGCTTTCTTGGTGACGGATCTGACCAATCGGTTCCTTGGCCGGGATGCCGCGCGCAAGGTGGTGTTCGTCGGCTTTGGTGTCGGTGTGATCTGCTCCCTGATCGCGAGCCAGATTGTTGGTGAATATGGCCCGCTCACAACGCTGCGCATCGCGGTTGGCTCTGGCATTGCATTCCTGACCGCGCAACTGATCGACATCGCTGTGTTCAACCGGTTTCGCGCAGGCACATGGTGGCGCGCGCCCTTGGCATCGACCCTTGTTGGCTCCACCATCGACACCGCGCTTTTCTTTACCATCGCGTTCTCTGCGAGCTTTGTCTGGATGGACCCGAGCGAGCCGAACGCATGGGCGCGTGATATGGCACCGCTTCTGACCGTGGGGCCGGAAATGCCGCTCTGGATCAGCCTTGCCGTGGCGGATTGGGGGGTAAAACTTGCGCTCGCCTTAGTGGCGCTTATCCCATTTGGTGTAATTTCTGCCAGCCACCGCAAGATTTTGCTTGAAAAGTGAGTCGGGTATGTCACGCTCCTAACTGTTTTTAACCCACAGAAAGGAGGTGATCCGATGTCAAGTGATCGTTCGGAGAAGATGGTGCGGTTTCAAGAGGAGCAATTGGTCTAGAAGGCAACCCTGACTAGACTAAACTCCTTGAGGACTACGGCCCATGCCGGATCACCTCTCCACATCACGAGGGTCGCGCAGGACTGGCGCGGCCCTTTTCTTTTGTCTCACTTTTCCTCGGACTGGCTTCTGCGCCAACACCCTCCGCACATTTCAGAATCCCGACAGACCTGCTAAACGCCCCGAATGCTTCGCGTGACTGACCATATCACCCTTGAGGACTGGGAATTGACCGAGCAATTCGTGCGCTCCTCCGGCCCCGGTGGGCAGAACGTGAACAAGGTGTCCACGGCTGTCGAGTTGCGGTTTGAGGCGGACCGCTCCCCCAACCTGCCCGGCCATGTGAAATCCCGGCTCAAACGGCTCGCCGGGCGGCGCTGGACGAAAGACGGCGCGATCCTCATCACCTCTGAAAAGCACCGCTCGCAGGCGATGAACCGGGAGGATGCGCGCGAAAAGCTCGTCGATCTGATCCGGCGCGCGACGGAAAGGCCAAAACGGCGTATTCCGACCAAACCGACCCGCGGCAGCATTGAGCGTCGGATCAAGGCGAAAAAGGCGCGCGCGGGGATCAAGGCGGCGCGCGGCACCGTTGACCCGGAATAATCAGGCTATTTGGCTTGAATGCTCAGCGTGCGAACAGCGGCGTCCTGTCCATGGCGTCGGTATTGATCTCCTGACAACGCCTAGGCGCTGCAAAGACATGAAGAGGCGGCGGCTGACCTAGTGTTGGGTTTTGCAGAACATGTCGTAGATGAGTTCCATCATCCGGCGCGGCTGCTCCCCAGAGAGGGAGTAGTAGATCGTCTTGCCGTCGCGCCGGGGCGTCACCATGCCCTCCAGCCGCAAGCGGGACAGTTGCTGGGACACGGCGGCCTGACGTGCAGAAAGCAGGTTTTCCAACTCCGTCACCGACTTCTCGCCGGAGGCGAGGTGGCACAGGATCATCAACCGCCCCTCATGGCCCAGCGCCTTGAGGAAATTCGCGGCTTCGGCCGCGCTGCGGGTCATTTGGTCCAACTCGGCTTCAGTCAAACCGTCTTGTGCGTTTTCACGATCCATTGACCCGTTCGCTCCGCCGACTGCGTTGAGGCATTTTAAGGACGCATGAAAACGCAGTCCAGATATGCCGTGATTTCTCGCCCGATTCGTAAAAAGTGTTTATCGTCTAAAAATTGTGACAGTTTTTAAGGCGGTTTGATGACATTTATGTGTCATCTCATCGGTCACAGACCGGACCTGATCCAAAATCAGCAGGCTGCACGCGGAAATTTGATCTCAGGTGCTCCACTATCCTCTTAGAATCGCTTGACCTTCCACCGGGTGGAACGCCGATCAACAGTGCACGATTGTTTTGACAGGGGAACGGAATGAAGCGGGCAATTTTGGCAGGACTCCTCATTGGGAGTATTGCAGCGATGGGGTGGATGTTCTGGGCAGGTGCCAGTGAGCCGCAGCCAGAGGCCGCGACCGGGCCGATGATTCCGCCGCTCAGCCCGCTCGCTTTGGCCGGGCAAAACAGTTTCAACGCGCAATGCGCCGCCTGCCATGGCGAGAATGGATTTGGCTCCCCCCAAGGGCCGCCCTTGATCCATGTGATCTATGAACCAAGCCATCATGGCGATTTCGCATTCGTCCGGGCGGTGCAGCAGGGGGTCAGGGCGCATCATTGGCGATTCGGGAATATGCCTGCGCAGCCGCAGGTGTCCCCCAATGAGATTGCCAGCATCATCGCCTTTATCCGCGAAGTTCAGGTGGCCCACGGTATCCGCTAGGATTTGATCCATGGCAAAGCGCCCTCGCGCGACATGGCCCATAGTGGCCCGTGTAACGAGAGGACGTCACGATGAAGGACATGGAGCACGCCACCGGGCCGATCCGATTTGACCAGCTTAGCTATCCCTATGAAACGCGCATCAGCCGCCGCAGTTACGAGCGGCAAAAGGCGCAGCTTCAGGTCGAATTGCTCAAGCTGCAGCAATGGGTGAAGGAGACCGGCCAGCGCGTCGTGATCCTGTTTGAGGGGCGCGATGCGGCTGGCAAGGGCGGCACGATCAAGCGGTTCATGGAGCATCTCAATCCGCGTGACGCGCGCGTCGTGGCACTCAACAAACCGACGGAGGAAGAGCGGACACAGTGGTATTTCCAACGCTATGTCCAGCACTTGCCCAGTGCCGGGGAAATCGTTCTGTTTGACCGCTCATGGTATAACCGCGCAGGGGTGGAGCGGGTCATGGGTTTCTGCGATCCAGCGGAATACCTCGAATTCATGCGCCAGACCCCGCAGTTTGAGCAAATGCTCACCCGGTCGGGCATCCATCTGTTCAAATACTGGTTTTCCGTCACGCAAGAGGAGCAGCGCGCCCGTTTTGCCAGCCGGGAGACAGATCCGCTCAAACAATGGAAGCTCAGCCCGATCGACCGGGCGTCCCTTGGCAAATGGGATGACTATACCGAAGCCAAGGAAGCGATGTTTTTCTACACCGACACGAAAGACGCGCCGTGGACCGTGATCAAATCCGATGACAAGAAACGCGCGCGGCTCAATTGCATGCAGCATTTCCTCGATACGCTGCCCTATCCCGATCGCAACCACCGGATCGCGAAAGGCCCCGACCCGCTGATCGTGGGCGAGGCAGCCCATGTGATCCACCAGGACAGCCATATCCTTGGCAAGTCCCTCCACCCGGAACAGCGCAAATCCGCGCCCTGATCGAAGGAGATCATCCCATGACATTTTGCAGAAATATCGGCCCGATGGAGCAGTTTTTGCGCATCAACCTTGGTGTTGTGCTCCTGTTGATGGTGTTCATGGGGCCGCAAACCCCATGGGGCTTGATCGGCATTGTGCCGCTGGTGACGGGGATCGTGCGGTTCTGCCCGCTCTATCTGCTCACCAAGGGCAATCCGTTCACGCGGGCCTGAATCTGGCTGCGCCAGATGCCTCCGGCGGGAGGTATTTGGGGAAAAAAGAAACCTAGGCGCGCTCATCCTTGGGCGAGCCCATCACGACATAGGATGTGATGGAGTTCACCTGTGCCAGCGTGCCAAGCACATCGGTGTGAAACACCTTATACGCGGCGAGGTCCGACACCTCGACCCGCAAGAGGTATTCGATGGTGCCCGTGATATTGTGGCATTCCCGCACTTCCGGGGAGCGGGCGATGGCGCGCTCAAACGCCTCTTGCGCGGCTTTTGTGTGGTTGTTCAGGCCGACGCCCATATAGGCAATGAAGCCGGTGCCAAGGGCGGCGCGGTTCAGCGTTGCGCGGTAGCCGGTGATGATGCCGGCCCGTTCCAATTCCTGAACCCGCCGCAGACAGGCGGAGGGCGATAGGCCGACACGGTCGGCCAGATCGGTATTGCTGATCCGCCCGTCGCGAGCCAGCACTTGCAATATTCGTTCGTTTATCTGGTCTAGCTTGGTCATAGCTTGTGAATTTTTCGCATATGCGCTGCAAAACGCAAGCTCATTTCGTGAAAGAGCGCGCATTGTTGCGCTATGACTTATGACCTTATCACCGCGCTCATCCTGTTTGCCTTTGTTAGCTCCATCACGCCGGGGCCGAATAACCTGATGCTCATGGCGTCGGGTGCCAATTTCGGCGTGCGGCGGACGGTGCCGCATATGCTGGGTGTGGCGCTTGGTTTTGTCGTGATGGTGCTGGTGGTCGGCGCGGGGTTGATACGGGTGTTTGACGCGGTGCCGGTGCTGCATCTGGTGCTGAAGGTCGTTAGCGTGATCTACCTCTTGTTCCTCGCATGGAAAATCGCGCGCGCCGCACCGCCCAAGCCGGGTGCGGAAGGCGGCACGCCCATGACATTCCTGCAAGCCGCGGGATTTCAATGGGTTAACCCGAAAGCATGGGCGATGGCGCTGACTGCGCTCACGGTTTACACGCCTGAGCAGACGGCCCTTACGATCCTGACTGTCGGCGTGGTGTTCGGGCTCGTCAATCTGCCATCCGTGGGGTCATGGGCCATATTGGGCCAACAGATGCAGCGGGTTCTGACAAGCCCTGCCAGATTGCGGCTGTTCAACTACACCATGGCTGTGTTGTTGATCGCGTCGCTCTACCCGGTGCTGTTTCCCTGAGCAGCACCGGGGCGCGTTCCCCGCTGGATGTGGGTGCGATGTTTGCGATATGTTCGCGCGCATGGACGCATTGTGTAGAGAGTGTTTGACGGCATTTCACGGCACGGGCCGATGCCCGGCATGCCGCTCTCCGCGCGTGGTGCGCAACGCGGAATTGTTCGATTTGTCCATCGCGCATATGGATTGCGACGCCTTTTATGCTTCTGTTGAGAAGCGGGACAATCCCGTGCTGGTCGATCAGGCGGTGATCATCGGGGGTGGGCGGCGCGGCGTGGTGTCAACTGCGTGCTACAACGCACGGATCAAGGGCGTGCGCTCGGCCATGCCGATGTTCAAGGCGCTGCAACTGTGCCCCGAGGCCGTTGTCGTGAAACCGCGGATGGAGGCTTATGTCGAGGCGTCCCGCGCGATCCGGGCGCTGATGGAGGAGTTGACCCCGTCGATTGAGCCGCTTTCCCTTGATGAAGCGTTCCTTGATCTGACCGGCACTGCGCGGCTGCATCGGGCGCCACCGGCGACGCTAATGGCGGGGCTTGTCCGCCGGATTGAGCGGGAGGTGGGCGTGAGCGCCTCTATCGGGTTGTCGCATAATAAGTTCCTCGCCAAGGTCGCGTCCGATCTGGACAAGCCGCGCGGGTTTTCGGTGATTTCGCGGGCAGAGACCGACGATTTCCTGATGGCTCAGAGGGTCGGGATCATATGGGGCGTTGGGCGCGCGATGCAGGACCGGCTGGCGCGGGACGGGCTGCGCACCATCGCCGATGTGCGGCGGCAGGAAGAAACCGATCTGATTGCCCGCTATGGCAGCATGGGGCGGCATATCTGGCGGCTGGCCCATGGGCAGGACGCTCGCCGGGTGTCGCGATCCCGCGCGGTCAAGTCGATCTCGAAAGAAACGACATTCAACGCGGATACGGGCGATATCGACGTGCTCGACGGGCATTTGTGGCGTTTGGCTCTGGGCGTATCGGACGGGGCCAAGGCGAAGGGCTATATGGGGCGCACCGTGACGCTGAAGGTCAAGCGCGCCGATTTTCGGCAACTCACGCGGCAGGTCGCGTTGGATCAGGGCACGCAACTCACGGACACGATTTATCGCCGGGCGCGTGATCTGTTGGATCAGGTGATCGACAAAGGGCCATTCCGCCTGATCGGCGTGGGCCTTTCGCATCTGCACCCTGATGAGGGTCAGGCAGAGGTGCCGGACCTTCTGGATCCGACGGCAAAACAGCGCCACGCCGCCGAACGCGCGCTTGATTCGATCCGCAACCGGTTTGGAAAGGATTCGATTGGAAAGGGGCGCGGGCTTCGCGGAAAATGACGCAGCGCACACAAAAGTGAGCGGTGAGTGCAGGGCTGCTACTCTGCCGATTTCCGCAGGGTTGAAGTTTTCCTTTTTATTTCAGTGTTTAAGGGGCGTCAGGATATCTTGACAAAACTGCACTCTCGCACTTGCAATATGTGCAGCGCAGCATATACTCATCCTCACAATGCTTGCATTGTCGCCCTTCCATGGGCGTTTCCTCCCTAGACTTGGGCCGTGTCTTCGTGACACGGCCTTTTTTTCATCCAGTGAAGTTTATTCGGCGGCGAGGCTGAACCGTTCCGGCCGGACATGCACAAGCCGGGAAATCACGTCGGTGATCCGGGCTTGCACTTGTGCGAAATCCGCCCGTTTGCGCAACGTGCGCTCTTCCATGTAAAGGCTGCGATCAATTTCGATCTGGAGCGCATGCAGGCCCTTTTCGGGTTTGCCATAGGTCTGGGTGATATGCCCGCCTGCAAAGGGGGTGTTGCACGCCACCCGGAACCCCGCCGCGCGAAACCCATCGACAGCCGCGCCCATCACCCATGACGAGCAGGCGCTGCCAAACCGGTCCCCCAGCACAATTTCCGGGCGCGGGCTGCCATTGGCCGCAAGACCGCGCAGCGCATCGCGGGGCATCGAGTGGCAATCAAACAGCACGGCCAGACCATGCGCCTCCCGCGTTTGGTCGAGCAGCCCGCTCAGCGCCGCGTGATAGGGGCGGTGGCAGGTGGCAAGCCGCTCTTCCGCAGCGGCAAGGGTGATCTTGCCCTGCCGAATCGCGCGACCCTCCGCCACGACACGCGGGATCACGCCCAACCCGGCGGCAAGGCGCGGATTGAGCGCAGTGCGCCGGTCCATCGCGATGACCGCAGGGTCAAGCTCCGTCTCTGATCGGTTCAAATCGACATAAGCACGCGGGAACCGTGCTGCGATCAATGGTGCGCCAAGGGACGGTGCCGCCGCAAACAACTCATCCACATATGCATCCTCAGACGACCGCAAGGTCAATTCATCGAGCAGGCTGTCCCGCAAAAACGCCCGTGGGTAATCCGCCCCGGAATGGGGAGAGCTGAACACAGCAAGGCTGTGATCGTCCTCAGGCAGGGTCAGGGTATAGGCTGCGTGCTTCAACAATTCCTCCCGGTTGCCCTATCTATATAGCCTGCGCGCGGCCTGCGTCGATACTGGCTTATGTGCCGCGCGGTTTGGCGCGCCGCGTCGGATCGGCGGTGAGCGGGTCTTCGGGCCATGGATGGCGTGGGTAGCGCCCGCGCATGTCCCGCCGCACATCCGCATAGGACGACGCCCAGAAACCCGGCAAGTCAGACGTCATCTGCACGGGGCGCCCTGCGGGGGACAACAGGTCAATGCGAAGCGGCACATGGTCCGGCCCGATGGTTGGATGGGCCGACAGGCCGAACATCTCCTGCAAGCGGATGGCCAGCGCCGGGCCGCCCTCCCCGTCATAGTCAATCGCAACGCGGCTGCCGGTCGGGGCGGTGAAATGGGTTGGTGCCAGCGTATCGAGCATTTGGCGCGCGGGCCAATCAAGCAGCGCCTCCAAGGCAGGCAGCGGATCAAGGCGGTACAGGGCATCGGCATCGCGACAGCGACCCAGATAAGGCATGAGCCAGTCAAGATCGGCGGCAAGCGCCGCGTCCGACAGATCCGGCATCTCCTCCGACCCGCGCTGGCGCAACCACATGACACGCCCGCGCAGCCGCAGCGCGGCCTTGCTCCAGCCAAGGGCAGAGAGGCCCAGATGCCCCACGCCCTCCGCCGCTGCCATGGCGATGGCGTCCTCTGGCGCATTGGGCCAGCGGCGATCCTCCAACACCAGTGCGTCGAGCATCAGCCGCTCCCGCGCCTCGACCCGCCTGTGCCGCCGGGACCATTCGCAGATCCGCACCTCCCGCAGCCGATCGGCATGGAGCGCGCGGATTTCACTCTCACTGACGGGCAGTGCCATGCGGATACGCGCTTCGGTCTGATCCCCATCGAGATCGGCGGCAACCAACATGCGCTGCCCCGCCAAGGCATCCTCATTGCGCAGCGCCGCGCCCTTACCCCCCGAGAGCAGAAAACGCGGCGCGTCGCCCGCCCGCCGCAGCCCGATCCGATCCGGGTAGGCAAGCGACAGAATGGCCCCGGCTGACTGCGCACCATCCCCGCCTTTCGGGATCAGGCGGGCAAGGCGCGCGGCCTCCGCCTGCGCATCGCTGAGCGCGGACGGGTCAGCAGCCCCGCGATCCTGCCCCGCGAGCACCTTAAGGCGCAGCCCCATATCCGCCTGATCCGCACCGCGCAAAATATCCCGACCCGACAGAAGTGCCGCAATCTGGGCCGTCTGGCGCGATGGTGCGGCCAGCAGCATATGAGCAAGGCGCGGATGGGTCGGCAGCTTGGCCATCGCGCGGCCATGGGCGGTGATCTGCCCGCTCGTATCAAGCGCGCCGAGCCGCTGCAGCAAGCCGCGCGCCTCCGCCAGCGTGCCCTCGGGCGGCGGCGTGAGGAACGGCAGGGTGTCTGCCCCCCAGAGGGCAAGGTCCAGCGCCAAGGGGGCAAGGTCGGCGGCTGCGATCTCTGGCGGCGGGAAAGCGGCGAGCGCGCCCTCCTCCCCCTTGGTCCACATCCGGTAGCAGGTTCCGGCGGCCACCCGCCCGGCGCGACCCTGTCGCTGCGTGGCCTCCGCCTTGGTCACTCGTTCGGTCACGAGCCGCGACATGCCAGAGCCGGGATCGTAACGCGCGCGCCGCGCAAGGCCCGCGTCAATCACGATGCGCACATCCTCAATCGTGAGGGAGGTTTCCGCGATGGAGGTCGCCAGCACGACCTTCCGCTGGCCTGTTGGGGCCGGGCGGATCGCGCGCCGCTGCTCCTTGAACGGCAGGCCGCCGTAAAGCGGGCAAAGCATGGTGTTCTCCGGCAGGGGGCCAAGCGCGCGCGCGACGGCCCGTATCTCCCCCGCGCCAGGCAGGAAAACCAGCGCGCTGCCTGCGTTGTGCGCAAGAGCGCGGTGAATCGTTTCGGCCACATCCGGGGCAAAGCCGCGCCAATCCCGCCGCGGCGGCTGTTCGGCATGGTGCAGCGTCACCGGAAAGGCCCGCCCGGCGGATGTGATGAGCGGTGCGTCGCCCATAAGCTGCGCCACCGGTTCCGCATCCAGCGTGGCGGACATCACAAGGAGGTGCAGGTCAGGCCGCAAGGCCTCCCGTATCTCAAGACACAATGCCAGCCCAAGATCGGCATGGATGGATCGCTCGTGGAATTCGTCAAAAACCACACAGCCGATGCCCTCCAGATCGGGGGAGGACTGGATCATCCGGGTTAGGATGCCTTCTGTCACCACTTCGATCCGTGTCTCAGGACTGGTCTTGGCCTCCCCCCGCATCCGGTAGCCGACACGGGCACCCACTGGCTCCCCGAGCGTGTCGGCCATCCGCTCGGCGGCGGCGCGGGTCGCGATGCGGCGCGGCTCCAACATCAGGATGCGCCCCGTGATGCGGCCCTCTTCCAGCAGGGCAAGGGGCACGCGGGTGGTCTTTCCTGCGCCGGGCGGGGCTTGCAACACGGCTTGCCCCGCTTGGGCCAAGGCCGCAAGCAGGCCCGGCAGCGCCTCTTCGATGGGGAGCGTCATCGGCGGCTATTCCGCGCGGCGGACCACCATGGTGCCCATGGATGTGGGGCCAGAGATTTTCCACACTTCCCAAAGCCCGTCAGCCATGGGCCGCAATTCGAGCGTGTATGGAAATTCCTTGTCACTATAGGGCTGCCCCGCGTCATCATATTTGACACGGGTATAGACCAGATCGCAGGCCAGCCGTCCATCCGGCGCTGGCCGGGCCGGTTCGATGTCCGATACGGTTCGGCGGGAGCCGCTGAATGTCTCCACCCGCCTGTCGCAGATATCCTCCGGCGTGCCGGGCCATGTGAGCGCCATCAGGGCAGACACGGGATCAAGTGTGCCTTCTTGCGTGTCGAGCGGTGGGATCGGGTCGTCATCCGGCTCCCGCTCCGGCGCATAGGCCACGCGCACCGGATTGCCGCCCTCGTAATCCATCGACAGCGTGTAGGTTTCCCCATCCCAAAAGCCCGAATGGGTATAGCCATCGGGGATCAAATTCCCCTCCGTCGTCACGTCGCCCGTCACGGTCGCAGTGAATTTCGCGTCCGCAAACAACCGGACAAGCCCCGCGCTTTCGGCGTTGAGGGTAAAGACATACCGCCCCTCCGCCGCCTCACCGATGGCGGTGGCAGTCGCGGTGCGGAACCCGCCGACATAGACGAGATAATCCTGACTGAAGGTCGCCCGCTCCATCGGGCGGGCCGCGCCCATGGCAGGCACAGTGCAGCCGATTGCGGCCATCATCAGAAATGTCACCGGTTTCATCACCATGATGAGCACGCGCCCTTTTCAGCAGATACGAGGAACTATACCACTTGTGTGAACAGATGGTGAAGTCACAGCTTCGATAGTCAAGTGAAGGAGGCATGGCGCCGTGCAAGCCCCCGAAGAAATCGCAAAAGCCATTCAAGCGGGCGACCGGCGGGCGCTGTCACGGGCGATCACCCTTGTCGAATCCACCCGCGCGGATCATCGCGCACAGGCGCGGGCGCTCTTGCGGGCGGTGGAGATGCCCGGAAAACCAGCGTTGCGGATCGGGCTGTCCGGCACGCCGGGTGTGGGGAAATCCACGTTTATCGAAGCGTTTGGCCTGATGCTGATCGCGCGGGAATTGCGCGTTGCGGTGCTGGCCGTTGATCCAAGCTCGGCCCGGTCGGGCGGGTCGATCCTTGGGGACAAGACCCGGATGGACCTGCTGTCACGCGCGCCAGAGGCGTATATCCGCCCCTCTCCCAGCCGGTCCACGCTGGGTGGCGTCGCGCGCCGCACGCGAGAGGCGATCCTGTTGTGTGAGGCCGCCGGGTTTGACGTGGTGCTGGTCGAAACCGTCGGCGTTGGCCAGTCAGAAACGATGGTGGCGGACATGACCGACGCGTTCCTTTTGCTGCTCGCGCCTGCGGGCGGCGACGAATTGCAGGGGGTCAAGCGCGGGATCATGGAAATCGCCGACATGATTCTGGTGAACAAGGCCGATGGCGATCTGAAATCGACCGCCGTGCGCACAACGGCTGATTACGCAGGTGCGCTGCGGCTGTTGCGAAAGCGGCCTCATGATCCAGAGGGGTATCCACGCGCCAAACCCGTCTCCGCAACGGAGGGGCACGGTTTGGAGGAGGCATGGGTTGATTTGACGACCCTGCTCAACTGGCGGCAGGCGCAGGGTATTTTCGATCAGCGCCGGGCAGAGCAGGCAACCTACTGGTTCCGGCAGGAAATCGAAGAAGGGCTACGGAGCCGGTTCCGGGCCGCGCCGGGTGTGGCCCAACAGCTTGCGCGATTGGAGGCGCAGGTGAAAACGGGTGACATCACGCCGGAGGACGCGGCGGAGCAGGCGCTTGAAGCGTTCATGCACGCGAAATCGGGTTTGGCGTGACCTCGGGCGGGCCAGCGGGCCGGCTCGGGACCGGCGAAGTCGGACAAATTCACACCCCCGCTTGACGCCCCGTGCCCTTGTGCGTAAACGATCCCACCGATAGAGATTTCGGGCCGCGCGGGTGACTCGCGCCACGGCCCTCAACGTACACTTAGATAAGATGAGGACGACATCATGTCTCGTCGCTGCGAATTGACTGGCAAGGGCGTTCTGACTGGCAACAATGTCAGCCACGCAAACAACAAAACCCGCCGCCGGTTCCTGCCGAACCTGAACGATGTGACCCTGATGAGCGACACGCTCGGGCGCAGCTTCAGCTTCAAGGTGGCTGCTTCCACCCTGCGCACGGTGGATCACCGTGGTGGGCTTGACGCGTTTCTGGCCAAGGCGAAGGTGGACGAACTGTCCCCCAAGGCGCTGAAGGTCAAGCGCGACATCGAAAAGGCGCTCGCCGCCAACTGATCCTTTGCGATCTGGAATTTGGGCCCCGCTTGGCTGATGCCACGCGGGGTTTTCGTGTTATGTGCCAAGCATCTCGTTGACCCAGTCCGGCACGATGCGTGAGGCCGGGCCATAGCGCCCATCGTCGAACCGCCCGCCGGTTGGCTCCATGTTCAACTCCAGCGCTGGAATACCCATGGCGCGGGCTTCGGCCACGAAACCGGCGGCGGGGTAAACCTCCCCGCTGGTGCCGATCGCGACGAACAGGCTGGCCTGTCGCAACGCCATGTCGATCTCCTCCATATGATAGGGGATTTCCCCGAACCAGACGATATCCGGGCGCAGTGCCGGGGTGGCGCATTTGGGGCAGGGCGTTTCGGTCGTCAGGTCGTCGCGCCAGTCCATCCGTTGATCGCAGGCAAGACACCACGCGCGGGTCAACTCCCCGTGCATGTGGATCACGTCCCGACTGCCCGCCCGCTCATGCAAATCATCGACATTCTGAGTGATGAGCGTGACGGATCGCTGCGCCGCCAATGTGGCAAGGGCGGCGTGCGCCGGGTTCGGGCTGGCATCAAGGCAATTGCGCCGCCGTGCATTGTAGAAATCATGCACCAGACCCGGATTGCGGGCATATCCTTCGGGCGTTGCCACCTCGCTCAGGTCGTATTTCGTCCACATCCCGTCCTTGTCCCGAAATGTGCCCAGCCCGGATTCGGCTGAAACGCCCGCACCCGTGAGGATAACAATCCAATTGCTCATACCCGATACCTCCGTTAAGTTCCTTTAAAAGACTAAAGAACGAAAACAAATGACGACCAAAATTCTTTTTGTATGTCTGGGGAACATATGCCGCTCACCGACCGCTGAAGCGATCTTTCGCGCGCGCGCGAATGAGCTTGATGTGGAATGTGACAGCGCTGGCACGGGCGGCTGGCATATCGGGAACAGCCCGGATCCGCGCAGCATCGCCGCCGGGCAGGCCCATGGCTATGATCTGACACCGCTGCGCGCCCGCAAGGTGCTGCCTGCCGATTTCCATCAGTTTGATCTGATCATCGCGATGGATAAGGACAATCTGTGCGATCTTGAAGCGATGGCCCCTGCGGGCAGTCGGGCGAGCGTGGCGCTGATGCGCGATTTCGCCTCCGGCCCGCGTGGTCGGGACGTGCCCGATCCGTATTACGGGAATGATGGGTTTGAGCTTGTCATCGCCCAGTTGGAAGAGGCGATCGACGGGCTGATCGCCACCTTTCGCCGTGACATGAGAGAGGCGGGCGAATAATCCCGCTCACGAGCAGGTCGCGGCAACGCCATTCATCACGGCTTCCATCCGTTCCATCATGCCTTCGGACTCTGCCATTTTCATGATGGCGTCCATGTCCTGGTTCATCATCCCGATGAGCAAGTCCTGCTCATCCGCGCTGAGTTCGCCTTGCATTTGCTGTTCAAAACAGGCGCATTGCGTGGATGTTCCGCCATCCTCTTGGCAGACATCAGCCAGTGGTCCGGCATGGGCAGTCAGTGGTCCCGCGATAAGCAGCAGGACCGCAGGTATCAACTTGGGCATTGAAGCTCCACAGCAGCGGAAAACGCGACGTAGCGCTGCATGAACGCTTCCGCGTCACCAGCCATGTCCCGCAGCGCCGCGCGGGTGGCGGCGGGACCAGGCATCATCATCACGACATAGGCCTGATCATCCAACGTCAGAGAGGTCGCGGCCATTTCCGCGAAACAGGCGCATTGCGCGGGCGTGCGCCCACCGTTTTCGATACAGGCCGCCCCAATATCAGCCGCAGACGCCGCCGTTGTGGAAACCAGAAGTGTGAAAGCTGCAAAACCAACATATCGCATGGACTTTTCCCCCGAAAATTGCAAATGAAGCAGCATGTTCCTCTGCCTCACTTCCCCCAAATGCAGACTGGACAGGTATACACCTATTAGTCAGGCAAAACTATGACTGAGCTCGCGAAAATCCGCAACTTTTCCATCGTTGCGCACATTGATCACGGCAAATCGACGCTGGCAGACCGTCTGATCCAGCTAACATCGACCGTTGCCGACCGTGACATGAAGGAACAACTGCTTGATTCGATGGATATCGAGCGGGAGCGTGGCATCACGATCAAGGCGAACACCGTCCGGCTGGAATACACGGCAAAGGATGGGGAGACCTATATCCTGAACCTGATCGACACGCCCGGCCATGTCGATTTCGCCTATGAGGTCAGCCGCTCCATGCGCGCGGTCGAAGGCTCGCTTCTCGTGGTGGACGCCTCGCAAGGGGTGGAGGCGCAAACGCTCGCCAATGTCTATCAGGCGATGGAAGCGGATCATGAGATTGTGCCCGTGTTGAACAAGGTTGACCTGCCTGCGGCTGAACCCGCCCGCGTCCGCGAACAGATCGAGGATGTGATCGGGATCGACGCGTCCGATGCGGTCGAAATCTCGGCCAAGACCGGCATCGGCGTGCCCGACGTGCTGGAAGCTATCGTCACCCGCCTGCCCGCGCCCAAAGGGGAGCGTGACGCCCCCCTCAAGGCGATGCTGGTGGACAGCTGGTATGACGCCTATCTGGGTGTGGTCGTGCTCGTTCGTGTGATCGACGGCGTTCTCAAAAAGGGCGACAAGATCAAGATGATGGCCACGGGCGGCCTTTACCCGGTGGAGCGTGTTGGCGTGTTCCGCCCGGGTATGCAGCCCATCAACGAGCTTGGCCCCGGCGAGATGGGTTTCCTGACCGCATCCATCAAACAGGTCCGCGACACCCGCGTGGGTGACACGATCACGACCGAGAAAAAGGGCACGGACAAGCCGCTACCGGGCTTCAAACCCTCTCAACCCGTGGTGTTCTGCGGCCTGTTCCCGGTGGATAGCGCCGAGTTTGAGGATCTGCGCGACGCGATCGAAAAGCTGTCGCTGAATGACGCGTCTTTCAGCAGTGAGATGGAAACATCCGCAGCACTTGGCTTCGGCTTTCGCTGCGGGTTCCTTGGCCTGTTGCACCTCGAAGTGATCCGCGACCGTTTGGAGCGGGAATACGGGATCGACCTGATCACCACCGCCCCGAGCGTGATTTACCATGTCTATCTGCGCGATGGCACGATGCTGGAAATGCACAACCCCGCCGACATGCCCGATGTGGTCAAGGTCGACCGGGTGGAGGAGCCACGGATCAAGGCAACCATCCTTGTGCCTGACGAATTCCTCGGTGATGTGCTGAAGCTGTGTCAGGATCGGCGCGGCATGCAGCTTGACCTCACCTATGTCGGCACCCGTGCGATGGTGGTCTATGACCTGCCGCTCAGCGAAGTGGTGTTCGACTTCTATGATCGCCTGAAATCGGTGTCCAAGGGCTATGCCAGCTTTGACTATGAGATGATCGGCTATGCCGAGGATCAACTGGTCAAGATGCAGGTGCTGGTGAATGAGGAGCCTGTGGACGCGTTGTCCATCATGGTCCACCGTTCCCGCGCGGAGGCACGGGGTCGGGTGATGTGCGAAAAACTCAAAGAGCTGATCCCGCAGCACCTGTTCAAAATCCCGATCCAGGCGGCCATCGGCGGCCGCGTGATCGCCCGCGAAACCATCTCCGCCCTCCGCAAGGACGTGACCGCCAAATGCTATGGCGGGGACGCAACGCGGAAGCGCAAACTGTTGGACAAGCAAAAAGCGGGTAAGAAAAAGATGCGCCAATTCGGCCGGGTCGAAATCCCGCAGGAGGCGTTTATCAATGCGCTGAAGATGGATGGGTGACGAGCGCCCGGAAAACGATCCAGTGGATCGTTTTCAGCGAGGAACGGGCAGCGCCCCGGACCTAGAAACAATGAGGCTGGGGGCAATTCATAACTTGGACGCTCCCTTGGCCGCCCTTCCAGAGCTTTTTGTTCGCACGGACGGTTTATGCGAGGCACTTGATAATAGCCGTAGGGAAGCAGTAAGTCGCGAGATCGCGATGATTTCTAGTTCGGCATTTGTTGCGATTCGTCAGGCTTCGATAGCTATCCTGATTGGCTCGCCGCTTTCTAGCGCATTACTTCATCGTTTCGTCATCGAAGCTGGCGCATATTTGTATATTCTCGCCGACGAAATGGAGAGAAATGAGACTGAGTTTCACCAGCTATGGCTCAATCGGAACACAGAGAATGGTTTTCGGAATAGATGGAAGAACCAATTCAAAAAGATCGCTGCAGCGCGCGAACCTTTGCTTTGGCCATTGTGGCGGCATTTCAATGAGCGATTGATTTCGAATGGCGCGCATCCTAATCCAGAAGGACTTGAGAGGATTTCAGAAACCGATTACCAGTCTGTTGAAGACGGGCTACTCAGCGTTTCTTATCTGAGTAAAAATCGCGTTAGATCTACGATCGAACATGCGCAAGCAGCATTAATCTTGAGCTATTGTTGTGAACCGATATTGAACTCTGAAGCTCATCCTCACTTACATGACTGCAGGGTTTACCTGATTAGTCTCCAAGCTGCGTTCGCTGAAGCTAACGGTGATCCAATCACGTTTGAACGGATATAACAGACAAACAAGGACTAAACCCGACCATTCGCCTCAATCAAATTCCCCTCCGGGTCGCAGAAATAGAGGTGCCGCAGGCCGGGGATCGCGAATTCTCCCGTCTCGGAATATGGCACCCCGGCGGCGCGCAGGCGGGCTTTGAGGGCGTCCAGATCATCGACATTGATCGCATAATGCCCGCCCTTGGACGGGTTGTGCAGCAGGCCATTCTTTTCCGCGAAGTCCTCATCCGGGGCGATCAGGTGCAGCCCCGTGTGGCTTTCGCGCCCATCGCCAAACAGCGCGAGCCGGTCGCTGCCGCCCGGCAGATACCCGCGGGAGGCCGGAAACGCCCATGTCCCCTGCGCCATGCCCAGCACATCGGCATAGAACCGCGCGGTGCGGGCCACGTCCTTTGCTTCCAGATTAACGTGATGAATAGACCAGCGCATGTCGTCCTCCCCGAATGGCCCGATTTGCCGCTCCCTCTGACGGGGGCATTGAACGGGTCTAGCAGATTTTCGGGCATGGGAGGAGGGTGTTCGGGCGTGCTGTTCTGTGCAAAGTAAAAGCGCCGCCCCAGTGTGTCCGGGGCGGCGCTTTTGTTCAGTCATGGCGTGGATCAGGCGGCGTTGCGACGCTCGCTTTCCTCACGGGACAGCGCGACGGAGGTACGAACACCCCGGCGCACAAATTCCATCAGCCCCTCAACGGAGCGCTCGGACGGGTCAATACCCGCACACATCAGCACATCGCGGCCATCGCGGGACCGTGCCCAACGGGCAATCTGATCCGGGCCATTGCCGTATTTCTTATCGTCTGCGATCGCGTCGTCGAGCGCCGCAAGGACGACGGCAGCGAACAGCCGGCGCGCGCGCGCCCCCTGATCGTTCGTGTAAGCCTGTGCGTCAGCGGAATCGAACATTACGGTTCCTCATCTCAATTAAAGTGACATTCGTCGGATTCGGTATGGCTGGAATATGCAGTCATATTTCTGTCGTGATAGGCCATATAGGTCATGTCGGATATGCGTTCAACGCATAGCACTCCTAAAAAATCCTTAATTTGCAGAATCTAACGAAGAAACCCTCTGTTTTCGGGTGGCCAATGTGACGCAACGTTCCTGCGCTCCGATGGATCATTCGTAGCGCAGGGCGGTCGCCTTTCCTCCGAACACTTTATAGGCCCAGATCGAATAGCCACCGATCACCGGCAGCGCAATCAACGCGCCGACAAGGATGATCGCCAGCGACTCGCGCGCCGATGCCGCGTCCCACACCGTCATCTGGCCGGGCACGACATACGGAAAGAAGCTATAGGCCAACCCAAAGAAGCCCAGCACGAACACACCCACAGCCATGCTGAACGGTGCCCAGGCCCAACGGTCCTGCTCCCGTGGGGCGTCCTTGAGAAACAGCACCAGCGCGATGAACAGCGCCCCTGTCATCAGTGGGATGGGTGCAAGGAGGATGATGTCGGGGAAGGTGAACCATTTGCCGAACACCTCAGGGCTGGCCAATGGCGTCGCGACGGAGATTGACACCATCCCGATCGCCGCAACCCAGATCAGCCGCCGGGCAAGGTGCACGGAATGCACTTGCAACGCGCCCTCTGTCTTTCCGATCAGCCACGCCGCGCCAATAAACGCATAGCCGGCGGCAAGGCAGACGCCCGTCAACATCCCAAAGACAACCGCGGAGACACCTCCCTCCAGCCCCAGCACATAGGCGCCAAGCATGTAGCCC
Source organism: Rubricella aquisinus (assembly GCF_014199445.1). Classification (GTDB taxonomy): domain Bacteria; phylum Pseudomonadota; class Alphaproteobacteria; order Rhodobacterales; family Rhodobacteraceae; genus Rubricella; species Rubricella aquisinus. The sequence continues at coordinate 622,564 of NZ_JACIJS010000001.1, forward strand.
TGCATCACGGCGGACAGCAGCGATCCGCCGAAAAACGCACGGTCCCACCAGATTTTGCGGGGGCCGGGTGCTTTCGCGCGGAATTCAAATGCGACGCCGCGCAGGATCAGCCCGATCAGCATCAACGTCGCGGGCAGGTAGAGTGCCGTCAGGATTTCCCCATGGGCCGCGGGGAACGCGACCAGAAGCAGCCCAACCGCCATCACCAGCCATGTCTCGTTGGCGTCCCAGAACGGCCCGATGGAGCCGACCATGATGTCGCGATCCTGTTCATTCACGGTCATCGACAGAATCCCAACCCCAAGGTCGAACCCGTCAAGCACCACATAGATCAGGATCGAAAGGCCCATCAGCGCGACAAACGCCACCGGGAGCCAATCGTGAAACGGATAGGTTTCCATATGTCTTACTCCGCTGGGACCGGCACATCGGTGAGGGGCGTTTTAAGCCGCCCACCCTGTGCCTTGGTCCGGGCCATGTAGAGGATCACGCTGATATAGGCGACCAGCAGCACCGCATAGATCGACAGATACAGCGCCAGCGACAGGCCAAGGATCGGCACGGGGTGATCTGCCGCCGCACTCGCGGTATCCAGCACACCTGTGACAAGCCATGGCTGGCGGCCAATCTCCGTGACGTACCAGCCCGCAAGGGTCGCGACCCAGCCGCTGAACGTCATCACCACGAGCGCGCGCGCAGGCCACACCCCCGGCTGACCATGTCGCTTGAGCTGATATGCGGTGAGCCAGCTCAGCGCCAGCATCGCCATGCCGATGCCCACCATCACACGGAAGGCGAAGAAAACAGGGGCGACAGGCGGGTGCAGGATCTCACCATCCTCGGTGACGAAATCGTTCAGCCCCGGCACTTCCCCATCAAGGCTATGGGTCAGGATCAGGCTCGCGCCATTCGGGATCGCGATCTCAAAATCATTCTGCCGGGTTTCTTCATTCGGCAGGGCAAACAGGACGAGCGGGACATTGCCGCCGGTGTCCCAGTTGCCTTCCATCGCCGCGATTTTTGCGGGCTGATGCTCCATCGTGTTCAGACCATGCAGATCACCTGCCAGAATTTGCAACGGTATCAGCCCCGCCGCCATAAACACGGAAGCGCGCATCGCCTTCATCACGTCTGGCCCACGGTCATTCCACAGCCAGCGCAGCGCGCTGATCCCCGCGACGAGGAACGCCACTGTCAGGCCGCTGGCCAGCAGCATATGGACAAGGCGGTAGGGCATCGACGGGTTGAAGATGATCGCCATCCAATCGGTCGCATAGGCCACACCATCCCGCATCTCATACCCGGCGGGTGTATGCATCCACGAATTGAGCACAAGGATCCAGAACGCGGACAGCGTGGTACCAAACGCGACAAAGAAGGTCGCAAGCGTATGCGCCCGGTTCGACACCCGGCCAAAGCCGAACAGCATGATCCCAAGGAAAATCGCCTCAAGGAAGAACGCGGTCAGCACCTCATAGGCCAAGAGCGGCCCCGCGATATTGCCCACCCGCTCCATGAAACCGGGCCAATTGGTGCCAAACTGGAAGGACATCGTGATGCCCGACACAACGCCCAGACCAAAGCTGAGCGCAAACACCTTCACCCAGAACCGGTACGCATCCATCCATGCCATGTCCTGCGTGCGGTTGTAGCGCAGCTTGAGGAACAGGAGGAACCAGCCCAAGGCGATCGTGATCGTCGGGAACAGGATATGAAACGAGATGTTCGCGGCAAACTGGATCCGCGCGAGTAGCAGTGCGTCAAGCATATGACAGCCCCTAAATCTGAGTTCTTGATACAGAGATAGGCTGAGGGGCCGGTGTTTAAATGCGACCAGACGCGCAGTGGCAGCCGGTCGCAGGTAAATTTCGTTTGGATTTACAGGTGGTTAAGGCGTTGGGCGTATCGCCGCATCCCCGATGGACGGAATGTCACATCGGGTGTGCGGGGTGATCCTTGTCCATATTCACCTCGGTCAAGGGTGGTGGGCCGAACTCCTCACAGCCCGCTTCCACCTTGGTCCCTTCCAGAAACGGCACGCCCGCGCGATAGGCCGCGCGCCCGATGAGGTGCGCGCCAATCGGTGCCGTGGCCAGCATGAATGCGGTCACGAACCCGGCTTCGATCACCTGCCACCAGCTATCCGCTGTCAGCATCAGCGCGCCGCAAATCAGCGCAAGGCCCAGCGTGCCCGCCTTGGTCGATGCATGCATGCGGATATAGACGTCTGGCATTCGCAAAATGCCCAGCCCCGCGACCAATACGAAACCGCCCCCCGAAAGCAGCAATATCCCGGCCAGAATATCCATCACTCATCCTCCCCGTAGGAGCGTTCCAGAAACCGGGCGAACGCCACGGTGCCAAGGAACGCGACAAGCGACAGAACAATCGCCGCATCCATATACGGCCCAACGCCTGATGCCATAGTGAACAGCACGAGAAACGCCACAAGGATCATGGAGATCAGATCAAGGGCAACCACACGGTCCGCCACGGTCGGCCCTTTCAGGAGCCGCCATGTCGCAGCGCCGAGCGCGAAGGTCGTCATCAGCCCGGCAAGCGCAAGGCACAGGCCCAGAAATCCGCTCAACTCCAGCCCAAAGACAGAGGTGAAATAGGTCATCGCGTCACCTCCAGCACCCGCCGTTCGATCCCGTTCTTGAGATCGGATTTGGCGGCCTCCGGGTCTTTTGCGGCGAACATCGCGTGGATCAGCAGGTGTTTGCGGTCCTCGCTCACATCAAGGCTGAGGGTGCCCGGTGTCAGCGAAATGAGGTTCGCCGTCGCCATAATCTCCCCATCCGTTTTGGCATCCAGCGGCAGGCGGAGCAGTTTTGGCTGCGCGCGCAAGCGGGGTGTGACGACATCCCACGCGACCTGAATGCTCGATGTCAGCAGATCCCAGAAGAAATACAGGATCAGCGCGATCAGCTTATGGGGTTTGAGGAAAATGCGCAGCATCTCATGACCCTCCCAATACAGCGTTGATATAGGCGTCGGGGTTCAGAATTTGATCGGCGGACGTGATCGCCGCGTCCACGAACATCCCGGCAAACAGACCGATAAAGATCGTGATCGCCGCAAGCGCGATGATCGGCAGATACATGGACCATGGCACATGCCCGTTCACCGCGTCATCCCCATCGGGATGCGGTTTCCAGAACGCCTCAAGCCAGATTTTCGACATGGAGAATACAGTCAGCAATCCAACCGCCAGTGCGAAGAAGGCCAAAAGCCATCCCTCCGCCTCAAGCGAGGCCTGAATCACCAACAGCTTGGCCCAGAAGCCCGAAAGAGGTGGAATACCGGCAAGGCTGAGCGCCGGAATCAAAAACAGCACGCCCAGCCACGGTTTCGCCTTCCACAGGCCACCGATTTTGTAGAGGTCCTCTGACCCGGTAAGCCGCTTGATCACGCCCGCGATCAGGAACAGGTTGGCCTTCACGACGATATGGTGGAACAGATAGAAAATCGCACCAACCAGCGCCAAAGGCGTGTAGATGGCAAGGCCAAGGATCATGTACCCGATCTGGCTGATAATGTGCCATGACAGGATGCGCCGGACGGAGCTTTGCGCGGCGGCCCCCAAAACGCCAACCACCATCGTCAGCACAGCACCCCAGATCAGCACGGTCTGCACCGCAGGCACGTCCACGTCATAGACGAGCGTGAATGTACGGATCAGCGCATACACGCCCACCTTTGTCAGCAAGGCGGAAAAGAGAGCGGCGGAGGTGATGCTCGGCGTGTGATAGCTCGCCGGCAGCCAGAAAAACGCGGGGAACATCCCGGCCTTCGCGCCAAAGGCAAACAGCAGAAGTGCGGCGGAGATGAGAACCGCCATCTCCTCCTGCCGTCCATCAAGTTTTCCCGCGAGGTCCGCCATGTTGAGCGTGCCCGTGGTGCCGTAGAGAAGGCCAATGCCCGACAGAAATGCCAGCGTCGCAATCAGGTTCAGCCCGACATATTTGACCGCGCCGTCAATTTGCGCACGCCCGCCGCCCACGACCAACAGACCGAAGGACGCGATCAACATCACTTCGAACCAGACATAGAGGTTAAAGATATCACCGGTCAGGAACGCGCCGCACACACCCGTCAACAATGCTTGGGTCAGGGCATGGTGGCCATTCGCCTCATCCGCACCTTCCAATTCGCCATAGGCATAGATCGACACGGCGACCGCGATGATGCCAGTGATCACCACCATCGCCGCTGACAGGATATCCGCGACAAGCGTGATCCCGAATGGCGCGGCCCAGCCACCCAGTTGCGCGGCAATCGGCCCTTCGCCAAGCACCCGTGCAAGCAATAACAGACCCGCGCCCAGCAGCACGACAGAGCTGACAAGTGCTACCGCGCGCTGCGCGGCAAAACGGTTCGGCAACAGCAGCAAAAGGGCTGCCGTCAGCATCGGAATGACAATCGGCCAGACCAGTATCATTTCGCGGTATCCTCCAACGGCTCTGCCAGCCGCATGTCATCCATCTTTGCCGTGCCCATGGCGTAGAACGCGCGATACGCAAGGGCGAGCGCGAAGCAGAACAGGCCAAACCCGATCACGATCGCGGTCAGGATCAGGGCCTGAGGCAGCGCATTGGCCACTCCCTCCGCCGGGACTTTCTGCCCGGCCTCGATCAACGGTGGCGCGCTTCGGGTCAGCCCGCCCGCGACAAAAATCAGAAGGTTCGCCGCGTTGGACAGCATCACCAGCCCGAACAGATAGCGCACAAGGTTGCCCGATAGCATCAGATAGACGCCCGCAGCGACCAGTAATCCTGTTAGGCCCGCAAGGATCGGTTCCATCAGCTATCCTCCTCATCGTCGGGCTGTTCGGCGGGCACGCCCGCCTCTTCGAGTGTGAACAGGATGCCGCTCACACCGCCCACCACGACCAGAAACACGCCAAGGTCGAACAGAAGGATGGAGCCCGCAGGCACACCCTCATTCACGCCCGCGGCATTCGGGCCATAAAACGGCCAGACGCCCGTGAGGAACATGCCATGCTCCAGCGCGCCCCACAGCCCCGCCGCAATCGCGGCGACAAGCCCGGCACCCGCGATGGTCAGCGGCTCCACCCGCAGCCATGCGCGCGCTGCATCCACGCCGCGGGCTTTCTCCAGAATGGCCACGGCAAGAGCCGCGAGCAGCCCGCCGATAAAGCCGCCGCCCGGATCGTTATGCCCGCGCAACAACACGATCACGGCCAAAACCAGCGTCACCGGGACGATGATCCGCGTTGCGGTGGTGTAAATCAGGGAATTCATTTCTCCACCTCCTGCCCGCCGCCCCGCAGGGCCGCAACCGCGGCAACTGCTGCGATCACGACGACGGCGATCTCGCCCAATGTGTCGAGTGCGCGGAAATCCACGAGGATCACGTTCACGATGTTGCGCCCGAAGGCTTCGGAATAGCTGACCGCCTCGAAATAGTCGGGGATCGTCCGGTCAAGCGGGGTGGACATCACCGCCATCAGACCAAACGTGACGCCAAGCCCCAGCATGACGGAGATGCTCGCATCCCCGATCCGCAACCGCCCCGTGCCTGCGCGCGGCAGTTTCAACAGCGCCACCGCGATGAACACCACCACGAGGATTTCCACCAAAAGCTGGGTCAGCGCCACGTCAATCGCGGAATATAGCACAAAGATCACGGCAAGCCCGGCGCCCACACCCCCGAGCGCGGTAATCGCCACCAGTCGGGAGCCCGTGACCACAATCGCAAAGGTGGATACAGCAATGATCGCCACAATCGCGGAATGGAAGATCGGCACATCGCCAAGCTCCAGATCAATGCCGCCGGTGCCGATCAGGATCGCCCCCCAGACCAAAACGCCCATCAAAAGGAATGTGTACCGCAGATAGGACGTCATCTTTCCGGGCTGGATGGTGCGGGCCGTCCATGCGGCGAGGTCTTTCATCCCTTGCAGCAGGATTTCATAGCCTTCCGCCGCGTCGGCCACCCGTGGCACCTCCTTGTCGAGGGACTGGCGAATGCGCGACAGCATCCAGTAGAACACAAAGCCCAAGAGGAACGTCGCGATGGACAGTTTAAGCGCGGTGTTGACCCCGGCCCAAAGCTTGACCTCCACCGGGACGGGCCCGCCATAAACAACCTCAGCCATCGGCAGGATCAGCGTCGGGCCGATCAGATCTGGGAACAGGCCGAAGGTAAGGCCCATGACGGCCAGCAGCGCCGGGCCGATCCACATGGTCATTGGCGGATCGCTCGGCGCGGGCTTCGGGCTGCGCTGCGCACCAAGGAACGGCTTGAGCGCGACCATGCCAGCGGCGGCGACCATCAGCGCATTCGCAAGCACCGCAGCAGAGGCAACCAGCAAAGGCTCCGACGCGACGCCAAGCGCACCCTCATATTTCAGTTCCTTCCCGATGAAGCCAAAGAACGGCAGGAAACCCGCCATGGAGGCCGCAGCCAGCAGGATGATCCCCCATGTCAGCGGCATCGCACGGCGCAGGCCGCCAAGCGCCTCCACTTCGCGCGTGCCCGCCATCTTGTCCAACATGCCGACGCTAAGAAAGAGCGTCGCCTTGTAGAGCGCATGCACGATGATAAAGGTCACGGCACCCGTGGTGGCGTAATAGTAATCCCCACCAAGGAACATCACCAGCGCACCCAGCGCCATCACGGTGGTGTAGGCCAGCATCAGTTTCAGATCGGTCTGCTTGAGCGCCCAGATGGACGCAACGATCATCGTCGTGGCACCCACAAGCGTCAGGGTCCATGTCCAGACCTCCGTACCGCCCAGCGCGGGGGACAGGCGCGCGATCAGATAAACCCCCGCCTTCACCATCGTGGCAGAGTGCAGATAGGCCGAAACGGGCGTCGGGGCCGCCATCGCGCCGGGAAGCCAGAAATGGAACGGAAATTGCGCAGATTTGGTGAAACAGCCCAGCAAAACCAGCGTCAACATGCCCAGATAAAGGCCGCTATCACGGAAGATGCCGCCCATCTGCACCCATTCGGAAATCCGGTAGGTGCCCGCGACCTGACCCATCAGGATCAACCCGGCAAGCAGGGCAAGCCCGCCCAAACCGGTGACCAGCAGCGCCTGCAAGGCGCTGTCGCGCGCCGATTTCTTGTGATGGTCATAGCCCACCAACAGGAAAGACGTGATTGTCGTCCCTTCCCAGAACACGAACAGCGTGATCGCGTCATCCGCCAGCACCAGCCCGAGCATCGAAATGGCAAACAGTGTCAACAGACTCAGCAACCGCTTAAGCCGGGGATCGCTGCGGAAATAGGTTGAGGCATAAAGGAAACAGATCGCCCCGATCCCAGTGATCAAGAGCGCGAATGTCAGTGACAGCGCATCCAGCCGGAACGCCAGTTCAATGTTGAGCGACGGTATCCACGGGACGACAAATTCAGCATATTCGCCTTGCGCGATCAGCGGCAAAAACGTGGCAAACCATCCTGCCGCGATGGCCAGCACCAGGGCGGGCACGACACGCCAAATGCCAGCCTGCTCTGGCGTTGCCGGGGCTGCTGTGCTCGTCATCCAGACACCTCCTAAAGCGGTGAAACGCGAAAAGCGCTACCTCGTTCCATGTGAGGTAGGGCCGTGATTGCAACTTGTCCCGTGCATTTCCGTGTGAAAACGCAAGAGTTTCGTTCCGCCACTATGTGGAAGTGATCTCCACAGGGTGGCGAGCGGGCGAATTGTTGGGGTAGATGGCGCTTTCGCTTGAAAAGGTCCACCATTACAATACATCCTATCCAATAGTTTTTTCCTATCAGGGATGGGAGTGTCAGAGATGCCGGCAGACTCGATCACCTTGCGCCAGTTGCGCGGCCTCTTGGCGGTCGCGGAGGCCCGGAATTTCAGGAAAGCCGCTGATAATCTTGGGATCACGCAACCATCGCTCAGCGCGCAGATACAGACGTTGGAAACGACGCTTGGCGTGTCCTTGGTCGAGCGCAGCAGATCGGGGGCGCTTCTGACCCCGTTGGGGCGGGACGTGGCCGTGCGAGCGCGGCGGATCCTTGATGAGACGACCGCGCTGGCCGATTTGGCGACCTCCACCCATGATGGGCTGACGACCTCCCTGCGGCTGGGGGTGATGCCGACGGTCGGGGCTTATCTGCTGCCGACGGCGGTGGGCAAACTGCACCGCGCCTATCCGGACTTGCGGCTCTATATCCGTGAAAGCGCCCCGCGGCGGCTGGTGCAGGAACTGGCCGAAGGTGTGCATGACGTGATCATCACCCATCTGCCGATCCCCGATGCGGAGCTTGAAGTGCGCGAAGTGTACCGCGAACCCTTCCTCCTGACCTTGGCCAAGGATCACGCCCTGTCCTCCAAAAAGGAAATCCGCACCGATGACCTTGATGGGTTGGAGATCCTGTCTCTGGACCCGTCCTATCACCTGCATGATCCGCTGATGGGTGTCTTCGAGACGTTCGGCGCGCGTGTGTCGCCCCGATATGAGGGCACATCGCTTGATGCGCTGCGGCTGATGACGGGGATGAATATGGGCGTGACCTTCCTGCCGGCCCTCTATGTCCGGTCGGAAATCCACGCGGGGAGCGAGGTCGTCGCGCGCAAACTCACGGGGCGGACTCTGACCCGCACCATGGGCCTTGCGTGGCGCAAAAGCGCGCGCGGCAACTCCGCTTTTGACGCGCTGCGCCGGGTCGTCGAGGACAGTTTCGAGGAATTGGGCGCCGAAGTGATGTCCGGTTTGTAATCTTCGCACCAGAAAGACCGCTCACAGGAAACAGTCTGTGATGTGTCACCGCCCTTGCCATTTCACTGGGTCGGTGTGTAGTTGATCATCAGAGAGCGGCTAGCCACGGAAAATTGCCATGTCCATTCCACAGTCGGGCGGCGGACCGATCGAACATCCCGACCAGCTTGCACAATATCTGGCCGATGGGTGTAAGCCCCCGTCGGATTGGCGGATCGGGACCGAGCATGAGAAGTTCGGCTATCTGCTGAGCGATCATTCCGCGCTGCCCTATGAGGGCGACACCTCCGTCCGGGTGATGCTGGAAGGGCTGCGTGACCGGTTCAACTGGTCAGAGGTCCGCGAAGGCGGCTTCCTGATCGGGCTTGAGAAAGACGGGGCCAATATCTCCCTTGAGCCGGGCGGGCAGTTGGAGCTGTCGGGCGCGCCGCTGGAGACGATCCACCAGACCTGTGATGAGGTGAACACCCATCTGCGCGAGGTTCGCGACGTGGCGGACCGGATCGGCGCGGGCTTTATCGGGTTGGGTGCGGCCCCGGAATGGAAGCACGAAGATGTCGATGTCATGCCCAAGGGCCGCTATGCCCTGATGACCCGCTACATGGGGCAGGTCGGCACCCATGGCACACAGATGATGTACCGCACCTCCTGCGTTCAGGTGAACCTCGACTTTTCGTCCGAGGCGGACATGGTGCAGAAATTCCGCGTTGCGTTGGCCTTGCAACCGGTGGCCACGGCGCTGTTCGCCAATTCGCCCTTCTTTGAGGGTGCGCCCAACGGCTGGCAAAGCTGGCGCGCGCGGATCTGGCGCGATCTCGATGCGGACCGGACGGGGATGCTGCCCTTCGTTTTCGAGGACGGGATGGGCTTTCAGCGCTACGTGGATTACGCGCTCGATGTGCCGATGTATTTCGTCTATCGCGATGGCAAATATATCGACGCGCTGGGCCAATCCTTCCGTGATTTCATGCGTGGCGCATTGCCCGCGCTGCCGGGAGAGGTGCCGACGCTCAGCGATTGGGCCGATCACCTCACGACGATCTTTCCCGAGGCGCGGATCAAGAGGTTCATGGAAATGCGCGGGGCGGATAGTGGCCCGTGGCGGCGGCTTTGTGCGCTTCCGGCGTTTTGGGTCGGGCTGATCTATGACCAATCGGCGCTTGATGCGGCCTCAGACCTGATCAAGGGATGGGATGCGGACACGCGCGACGCGCTGCGCCTTGACGCGGCACGGCATGGCCTGCGGGCAGAGATTGGCGGGCGCACGATGCGCGATCTGGCCAAAGACTGTCTGGAGATCGCCCATGCAGGCCTTAAGGCGCGCGCGCGGTCTGGTGCCGGTGGCTTGCTGCCGGACGAGACGCATTTCCTCAACGCGCTCCACGATATCGTGGACCGGGGCGAGACACCTGCCGATGAGTTGCTCAACAAATATCACCATGAATGGCAGGGTGATCTGAGCAAGGTTTACGGCGAATACAGCTATTGATGCGCGTGTCCCCGGCCTGTGGGGGCAGGCCGGGGCGCTTGCCACGAGGGTCCGTGGCGTGAGCAGATGCGCCCGTTCAGTTTTTGGACCGGGCCGCTTTGCCCTTGCCGCCATTGAGGCGGGCGGTCAGCGTATCGGGGGCGAGGCTGACCTTTGCTTTGGCTTGCTTGGGTTTTTTCGCTTCGCGGTTGCCGCGCAGTTGGCCTTTGGCCATGACACATCATCCTCATCGGAAGAGACCTGCCGTCGGATCGGTCAGGGGGGTGCGCACCGATGGACGCTGCCCGCACGCGCCTTATAGCAGCTTTCCGCAAGCAGGAGTCATGTAATCCACGCGCGCGGACTGGCCCTCAAAATGCATGGCGCGCCCCTTGAACCGGGACGCGCCATTCCAGATTGCCTTGCGGTGCGGTTTACTTGGCGCTGCGCGGGCCGAGAAACAGCCAAAGGATGAATCCGACGAAGGGAAACACCAAAATCCCGACGATCCACAGCACCTTTGCGCCGGTGCTGGCCGCTGAATTAAAGACAGAGATGATCGCCCAGATCATCAATGCCAAACCGATGATGCCTAAAAGGCCAAGCTCAAGTCCCATTCCTTGCTCCTCCGATTCGCTTAGCGCAGGCGCGCTTCGCTGGTTCCATCAAAATAGAACGCCGCATCAGGGGAGAAGTTCAATGTAAACCTTTGGCCGCTTTGCGGGGCATCGACCCCTTTCGCTTCGACCACGATCCGCTCTCCATTTGCGCCATCGAGATATACATAGGAAACTCCGCCGAGGTTTTCGACGATATCGACCGTAAGGTCATCTCCGGGGGCAAGCTGGATGTCCTGCGGGCGCAGACCCACAGTGACGGAGCCGCTGGGCATCGCGATATCGGTCGCAATGGCGCGGCCCCCCAGAACCGGCACGGAAACGCCGTCTTCGCCGGGTGTGCCGGACACGAAATTCATCGCCGGACTGCCGATAAAGCCCGCCACGAATTTGTTGTCCGGGTTGGTGTAGAGTTCCAACGGGGAGCCGACCTGCTCGATATGACCGGCGCGCAGCACCACGATCTTATCCGCCAGCGTCATCGCCTCCACCTGATCATGGGTGACGTAGATCATCGTGGTGCCAAGCTTTTTGTGGAGATGTGCGATCTCCACCCGCATCTCCACCCGCAATTCCGCATCAAGGTTCGAGAGCGGCTCATCGAACAGGAACACATCCGGGTCGCGGACGATGGCGCGGCCAATGGCGACCCGCTGGCGCTGCCCGCCCGACAGGGCCTTTGGTTTGCGCTTCAGATATGGTTCCAGCTTCAACACGTCCGAGGCGCGTTTGACCTTTTGCGCGATCTCCGCCTTCGGGTGGCCGTTCATCTTCAGCCCGAAGCCCATGTTCTCCTCGACCGTCATATGCGGATAGAGCGCGTAGGTCTGGAACACCATCGCCACGCCCCGCTCTGCCGGGTCGGCATGGGTCACGTCGCGGCCCGCGATGTTGATCTGGCCCCCGGTGGTTTCCTCCAGCCCCGCGATCATCCGCAACAGCGTGGATTTACCGCATCCGGATGGGCCGACGAACACGCAGAATTCGCCCTCTTCGATGGTCAGGTCCACCCCGTGGATCACCTGAGTTTCACCGTATTTCTTGATGACTTTTGAAAGCGATACGCCATTCATGTCCGTCAGGCTCCTGTTATGCCAGAGGGCGAAGCGCCCGGTATGGTATAGGCAGACGCATCGCGGGCGATGGCTTCTGCGGTTTCTTTCAAGGCGGGGGCGAACCCGGCCAGATCGTCCAGCGAATGTCGCAGGGTCGAGGACGTGACCGAAATTGCCCCCAACGGGCGGCCAAGGTCATCAAGGATCGGCACGGCAACGCAGATGATCTGCGGCTCATGCTCTTCGCGGTCAAAGGAGATGCCGGTGGCGCGGATGTCTTTCAGATCCGCGCGCAGGCTTTCCGCGCTCGTATGGGTGTGTTCGGTGTGGCGAAACCAGCTTTGCTGTTTCAGCGCGGCATCCAGCACATCGGCTGGCACGAACGCAAGGATCGCCTTGCCCACGCCAGTGCAATAGGCCGGGCCGATTTTGCCAGCGTCGGAGAACATCGCGATGGGCCGCGCCGCGTTGCGCTTGTCGATATAGAGCACCTGCCCGTGATCCAACTGCGCCAGATGCACGGTCTGTTGTAATTGCGAGGAAAGCTGATCGAGGTGGGGCCGCGCGACAGGAGCCAGTGTCGCCGTTTGCCATGCCGCATGTGCAAGCCGGATCAGGCGCGATCCCATCGTGTAAAAACCGGTATCGGGGTCAAGCGACAGCATCCGCTGGCTGACGAGGGTTTGCAGCAGACGGTAGAGCGTGGCCTTGGGCAAATCCGAATCGCTCAGTAGCTCTGCAAAACGAACCGGGCGGCCATATGCGGCCACCTCATCCAACAGCGCGAGCGCTTTGCCTACGGTTCCGTCCTGCGTCTGTGCAGCCACGTCTTTTCCTCCCTTGGGCCGGCCAACTTTTTGCGGTGTCAGCTTCAGCACTGTTGACATCGTTAACCGATGCGGGCATCGTTTTCAATAATCAAAACTAAGTTTCAAATAGTGGAACCTGTGGGAGGAACCTAAATGACCACTTTTAAAACGACCCTTGCCGCGCTTGCGGCCTCCACGATGATCGCGGGCACCGCCTTTGCGGGCGGCCACGGCGCCAAGCTGTCGGGCGATCTCGTGATCTTCTCGGACATGTCGAACCCGGCACCGCGCGCGGTGATGGAAGGCATGGTTGAGCGTTTCGGGGAAATGCACCCTGACCTCAACATCGAGCTGACCGTGATCGACCGCGAAGCCTACAAGACCCAGATCCGCAACTTCCTGAGCGCGAACCCGCCGGATGTCGCCAACTGGTATGCAGCCAACCGGATGCGCCCGTTTGTGTCTGCTGGCCTTTTTGAAGACGTGTCCGACCTGTGGGCAGAGGATGAATTCGCGAACCTCGCCTCCACCAAGGGCGCCATGACCATCGACGGTGCCCAGTGGGGCGTGCCCTATACCTACTATCAGTGGGGCGTGTACTACCGTGAGGACATCTATAACGATCTCGGTCTTGAAGAGCCGACCACATGGGACGAGGAAAAGGCAAACTGCCAGACGCTCCTCGATAACGGGATCAAGTGCTACACCATCGGCACGAAGTTCCTGTGGACCGCTGGCGGCTGGTTCGACTATCTCAACATGCGCACCAACGGCTATGACTTCCATGCCGCTCTGACCGCGGGCGAGGAAAGCTGGCTCAGCTCCCCGGTGCGGGAGACCTTTGAAAATTGGCGTGAGCTGATCGACATGGGTGCCTTCATCGACGATCACCAGACCTATTCCTGGCAGGAAGCGCTGCCGTTCATGCTGCGGGGCGAAGCGGCCGCGTATCTGATGGGCAACTTCTCCGTTGCGCAGTTCCGCGATGGTGGTCTGACCGACGATCAGCTCGACTTCTACCAGTTCCCGACCATCACACCGGGCATCGCAAAAGCAGAAGACGCGCCGACCGACACGTTCCACATTCCCTCGGGTGCACAGAACAAAGAAGCCGCGCGTGAATTCCTGCGCTTCGTTGTGTCGGCTGAGAACCAGACGCTCATCAACAATGGTGACAACCTTGGTCAGCTTCCGGTGAACGCGGCGTCCTCCGTGGACAATGACGAGTTCCTTCAGCAGGGCTTTGAAATGCTGTCCTCCAACTCTCCGGGTGGTGTGGCGCAGTTCTTTGACCGCGATGCATCTGCCGAGATGGCCTCTGTCGCGATGCAGGGTTTCCAGGAATTCATGGTGTTCCCGGATAACCTCGACGACATCCTTCAGCGTCTGGAAGCAACCCGCATTCGCCTGAACGGCAACTAAGTCCTTGTGACCGTGAGGGGTGCCCGCTGAACCGGGCACCCCTTTTTCGTCTTACCGATCCGGGGAGGTCGTCATGGATCGCACTATTGCCCGAAAAAGCTGGTACCGCCGCAACGAAATCGCCGTCACGCCATGGCTGTTTCTGGCGCCGGGGGTCCTGTTTTTCCTTGTCTATGTGATCAGCCCGATCTTCCAAAGCTTTCACCTGTCGCTGTTCGAGTGGAACGGCCTTGGCGGTGAGAACAACGCCGCGAAATTCGTGGGCCTGCGCAATTATGAAGAGTTGATGACCGACAGCGCCTTTGAGGTGTCGCTCATCAACAACGTCAAGTGGCTGGTTCTGTACCTGCTGGCGATCCCGGCGGGGCTGTTCATTGCGTTGTTCCTCAATCAGACCGTCACCGGCATCCGGCTCTATAAATCGCTGTTTTTCTTTCCTTTCGTGATCTCGCAAATCGTGGTCGGCCTTGTATTTACATGGTTTTATGATCCGCGCTTTGGCCTGTTGAATGAGATTTTGGGCTGGGTTGGCCTTGGCCCCGTCAATATGCTGGGTGACCCGGACCTTGTGACCTATGGCATCATCTTTGCCGGTCTTTGGCCGCAAACGGCCTATTGCATGATCCTGTATCTCACGGGCCTCAATGCCGTGGACCCAGAGCAGATCGAAGCCGGGCGGCTGGATGGGGCGAAAGGCTGGCGGATGCTCTGGCATGTGATCCTGCCGCAACTCAAGCCCGCGACCTTTATCGCTTTTGTGGTCACGATCATCGGCGCGCTGCGCTCCTTCGATCTGATCTCCATCATGACGAATGGCGGGCCGTTTGGGCAAAGCCGGGTCTTGTCCTTTTACATGTTTGAGAAGGCGCTGTCGGAATATGGCTTCCGCATGGGGTATGGCGCGGCGATCGCCGTGGTGCTGTTCCTGATCATGCTGATCTTTATCTCTTACTTCCTGTGGTCGATGTACCGCGAAGAGCGAGGGCACTGAGATGTTTCCCACACCGATCGAAAAAACGTCCCGCTCATGGCAGTTGACCTATCAGGGCCTGCTGCCGCTCGCGCTGATCACATGGCTGCTGCCGCTGATTGCGGTCGCCATCTTTTCCGTGAAGCCGAGTGGCGATTTCACCATGGGCAATTACTGGGGCGCGCCGTCCTCTTTTGAGGGCATCGTGAACTATACCCGCGTGTTCACCGACAGTGACATGCCGCGCTATCTGTTCAACTCGGTGTTCATCACCGTGCCGACGGTTCTGGGCTGTGTCGCGCTGTCCGCGATGACCGGTTTTGCGCTGGGCATCTACCGGTTCCGCTCGAACCTGTTTGTGTTCTTTCTGTTCGTGGCTGGGAATTTCGTGCCGTTCCAGATCCTGATGATCCCGGTGCGGGATTTGACGCTGGATCTGGGGCTTTATGACACGAAAACCGGGCTTGTGCTTTTCCACATCGCGTTCCAGACCGGGTTTTGCACGCTCTTCATGCGCAATTTTATCCGCGCGCTGCCGATGGAACTGATCGAAGCCGCGCGGGTCGAGGGCGTGCGCGAATGGCGGATTTTCTGGTTCGTCGTGCTGCCCCTGATGAAGCCTGCGCTCGCCGCCATGGCGGTGCTCGTGTTCACCTTCATCTGGAATGACTATTTCTGGGCCGTGGTGCTCACCCAAGGGCCGGAAAGCCAGCCCGTCACCGCAGGCATCACCAGCTTCAACGCGCAATATGGCGTGGCCTATAACATGCTTTCGGCAGGGTCGATCATCGCGGCATTGCCGCCTGTGATGATGTTCTTTCTGATGCAAAAGCACTTCATCGCCGGTCTGACATTGGGTGCCGTGAAATGAGCCATGTCTGGCGGGTTGATACCCCCCGTCAGACCCTCGTTTTCGCAAGCAAGGACGGGGGGCTGCCGGAGGTGGCCTATTGGGGCGCGCCCTTGCCCATGGGCGAGGATTTGGCGGCGCTGACCCGCGCCCTGTTGCCCGATGAGGTGACGGGCGGGATGCTGGATGCGCGACCCAAGATGACCATCTGCCCATTGGCGCGAGACATGTTTCCCGGTCATCTGGGCGCGGATGTGTCCGGCGCGCCGATGCTCCGGCTTCAGGGCCAGTCGGGTGCTGTGACCCGGTTTGAGGGTGATGGCTACCGCTACACATTGACGGCGGATGCGTGCGCGCAAAGCGGCGTTATTGCCCTGTCCGCGCGGCTCGAAGGGCCGGGTATTCGCTGGCTTGCCGCCCCGGCCCTGCCTGCGCCTGCCACGGGAACGCATTTTCGCAGCTATGCCGGGCGCTGGACCGGTGAATTCTCGCGCCAAGACATCCCGTGGACCGTCGGCGCGCATCTGCGGGAGGTCCGCGACGGGCGCACAAGTCATGAGGCGTTTCCGGGCGTGATCCTCGGCGCTGGTCCGATCCGCAACACCACAGGCGAAGTGTTTGGCTTGCATCTGGGTCAATCCACCGGGCACCGCATGGTCGCGGAAGAATTGCCCGATGGTCGCCGTCAGGTGATGTTCGGTCCGATGCTCGCCCATGGGGGTGCCGACGACGTGACCGCCGGGCCGCTGTACCTGATGCGGTCGGATGCGGGCGTGAATGGCCTGACGGAGCAAAGCCATGCGCATCTGCGCGGCCTTGTGGATTTCCCCGATCCGGCCCGCCCGCGCCCGGTGCATTACAATTGCTGGGAGGCGGTCTATTTCCGCCATAACCTTGATGAGTTGAAATCCATCGCCACCCGCGCCGCCGATTTGGGCGCGGAGCGGTTCGTGCTGGATGACGGTTGGTTCAAGGGCCGCAATGACGACACGACGAGCCTTGGCGATTGGGTCGTGGATCGGCACAAATTCCCCGATGGCCTCACCCCGCTGATCGCGCATGTGCAATCACTCGGTATGGTGTTTGGCCTCTGGGTCGAGCCGGAGATGGTGAACCCCGACAGTGACCTTTACCGGGCGCATCCTGACTGGGTGCTTGGCGCCCCTGACCAGCCGCTGGGGCGCAACCAGATGGTGCTCGATATCGCGCGGTCTGAGGTGAGCGACTATCTGTTCGCGCGTCTCGATGCGCTGTTGACCGAGTATGACATCGACTACCTCAAATGGGATCATAACCGTGTGCTCCCCTTCCCTGATCATCATCAGGCGGAGGCGGTGTACGCGTTGTTGGACCGGTTGCGCGCTGCCCATCCGGCGGTGGAGATTGAAAGCTGTGCGTCGGGCGGCGGGCGGATAGACTGGGGTATCCTCCAGCGGACCCACCGGGTGTGGCTCTCTGACAGCAATGACGCGCTGGAGCGGATGCGGATGCAGGCGGAGGCGCTGCCTTTCCTGATCCCGGAGGTCACCGGCTCCCATGTCGGGCCGCGCGCGTGCCACACCTCTGGACGCGTGCTGCCGATCGCCTTGCGCGGCTGGATCGCGGCGCAGCGCCATTTCGGGTTTGAGATGGACCCGCGCGAATTGACTGATGCGGAGGCCACGACGCTCACCCACATCACGGCTTGGTGGAAGGGCAATCGCGATTGGCTGATGCCTGCGCGGCGGCACCTCCTTGACCTTGACGATCCCGAACGGTTCGGGGAGATGGCCGTGGCCCGCGATGGCAGCCAATTCGCGCTGTGGCTGGGCCAGCGTGGCACGCCCCGCAGCGTGATGCCCCGCCCGGTGCCGCTGACCGGGTTGGAGCGGGACGCGACCTACCGCGTGCGCCTGTTGAATGCGGATGACATCCCGGCGATGTGGTCCCGCAATCAGACCGAATTTCGTGAGGGGGCCATCACCCTCTCCGGTGCAGCCCTGATGGGCCGGGGCCTGATCCCACCCGTCACCCAGCCTGCCAGCATCTATGTGTTTCAAGGGGAACGCCTCGCATGACCGATAAGAAAGAACTGCGCAGCCGCGCATGGTACGGCAAGAACGACAAGGACGGCTTCATCCACCGGTCGTGGATGAAAAATCAGGGCTTTCCGGATCACGCATTCGACGGGCGCCCGATCATCGGCATTTGCAACACATGGTCCGAACTGACGCCCTGCAACAGCGGATTGCGCGTGCTGGCGGAGGGCGTGAAGCGCGGTGTCTGGGAGGCCGGGGGCTTTCCAGTGGAATTCCCCGTTACGTCCTTGGGCGAGACGCAGATGAAGCCCACGGCGATGCTGTTTCGCAACCTTCTTGCGATGGATGTGGAGGAATGCATCCGCGCCTATGGGATTGACGGCGTGGTCCTGCTTGGCGGCTGTGACAAGACCACGCCGGGGCAGCTGATGGGCGCGGCATCGGTCGATCTGCCCGCGATTGTCGTGTCCTCCGGCCCGATGCTGAACGGCAAATGGCAGGGCAAGGATATCGGTTCCGGCACGGATGTCTGGAAATTCTCAGAAGCCGTGCGCGCGGGCGACATGACCTTGCAGGATTTCATGGCGGCGGAAAGTGGCATGAGCCGCTCTGCCGGGGTGTGCATGACGATGGGCACGGCGTCCACCATGGCGTCACTTGTTGAGGCGATGGGCCTTGCGCTGCCCACCAACGCGGCACTGCCGGCTGTGGATGCGCGCCGCACGGCGCTGGCGCATCTGACGGGTAAGCGGATCGTGGAGATGGTGGAGGAGGATCTGAAACCCTCCGACATTCTCACGAAAGAGGCGTTCGAGAACGCGATCCTCGCGAATGCGGCGGTGGGCGGCTCCACCAATGCCGTGGTGCACCTGTTGGCCATCGCGGGGCGGGTGGGGGTCGATCTGACGCTCAAGGATTTCGAGATCGCGAAAGACATTCCGCTCCTCGTCAACTGTATGCCATCGGGCAAATACCTGATGGAGGATTTCTGCTATGCGGGCGGAATGCCCGTGATCCTCAAGGAGCTTGGCGACCATCTGCGTGCGGCGAAAACCGTGCTGGGCAAGGACATTTCGGACTATGCCAAGGGGGCTGAGAACTTCAATGAGGACGTGATCCGCACGATGCAGAACCCGCTGCGCCCTGCCTCTGGCCTGCGGGTGCTCAAGGGCAATATCGCACCCGATGGGGCGATCATCAAACCTTCCGCCGCGTCCGACCACCTGCTGGTGCATGAAGGCCCGGCGCATGTGTTCGAGAGCATCGAAGATCTGAAAGCCACCATCGACGATCCCGATCTGCCCGTGACGCCCGATACGGTACTGGTGTTGAAAGGCTGCGGGCCGAAGGGCTATCCGGGGATGCCGGAGGTCGGCAATATGCCGATTCCGGGCAAGCTGGTGAAACAGGGCGTGCGCGATATGGTCCGCGTGTCTGACGCGCGCATGTCCGGCACCGCATTCGGCACCGTGGTGCTGCATGTCGCCCCCGAAGCACAGGCCGGTGGGCCGCTTGGGCTGGTGAAAACCGGGGATATGGTACGCCTCGATACGCTCAAGGGCACACTCGATATCCTTGTGTCGGATGAGGAGTTGGCCGTGCGCCGCGCCGAATGGCAGGCCGAGCCGGAGCAATACACACGCGGCTATGCCCGGCTCTATATCGACCATGTGTTGCAGGCCGACCGGGGCGCGGACCTTGATTTCCTCGTCGGGAAAGATACACGCACCCCTTGGCGCGAAAGCCACTAAAGACAGGAGCATTCCATGCAACTCGACGCGACATATGCAGACCTGAACGGCGCATCCGTGTTTATCACCGGGGGCGGCTCCGGCATTGGCGCGAGCCTGACCGAAGGGTTTTTGATGCAGGGCGCGAAAGTCACGTTCGTGCAGCGTTCTGACGGGACGGCCTTCGCGGATGAGATGGAGGCAAAACACCGCAATCGCCCGCTTTTTATCAAGTGTGACATCACCGATGTACCTGCCTTGAAACAAGCGGTGGAGGATGCGGCGGCGGCCCATGGCCCGGTCACGGTGCTCGTCAACAATGCCGCCAATGACAAACGCCATGCAGCGATGGACATCACGGCAGAAGACTGGGACTGGAACCAGTCGATCAACCTGCGCGCCTATCTGTTCGCGGCCCAAGCGGTGCAGCCGGGCATGGTTGCCGCCGGGGGCGGGTCGATCATCAACTTCTCCTCCATCAGCTACATGATGGGGAATGCGGGCTATGTGTCTTATGTCAGCGCGAACGCCGGGATCACGGGTATGACGCGCGGCCTTGCCCGCGAATGGGGGCCGGAGCGGATCCGCGTCAACGCGCTCGCCCCTGGTTGGGTGCTGACGCAAAAGCAGCTTGATATGTGGGCCACCCCCGAAGACCTCGACGCGCATCTGGCACGCGCCTGCCTCAAGGATCACCTCAAGCCGGAGGATATCGTGGGCGGGGTACTGTTCCTTGCCTCCAACGCGTCGCGCATGATGACCTCCCAGACGATGGTGATCGACGGGGGCGTGGTGGTGACGGGATGAGTATTCGACCTGACTGGATTGCGGTGGATTGGGGCACGTCGAACCTGCGCGTCTGGGCGATGCAGGGGCGTGATGTGCTGGCCGCGCGCAGTTCGGATGCGGGGATGAACACGCTTGAGCCGGGCGGGTTTGAACCGGCGCTTCTCGCGCTGATCGACAGTTGGCTGGGTGATGGCGCGACGCCGGTGATCGCCTGCGGCATGGTCGGATCGCGGCAGGGCTGGGGGGAGGCCCCCTATCTCGACGTGCCGACCGTGCCCACGGGAAGCCCGGCGCGGATGCCGGTCCGGGATGCGCGGATCACCGTCTCTGTCCTGCCGGGGATCAAACAGGCGGATCCGGCGGACGTGATGCGCGGGGAAGAAACGCAGATCGCGGGCCTGATCGCGGAGGAGCCGCGCTTTGACGGTGTGGTCTGCCTGCCCGGTACGCACACCAAATGGGTGCGCATCAGCGCCGAAGAGGTCTGCCATTTCCGCACCGCCATGACGGGCGAAATGCACAGCCTTCTGAGCAAACAATCGGTGCTGCGCCACTCCATCACCGCCGATTGGGACGATCAGACCTTCCTTGATGCGGTGGATGAAGTGATGTCGCGCCCGGAACGGATCGCCTCATCCCTGTTCAGCATCCGCGCGGCGGGGCTGGTGGGGCGGGAGTGCGCCAGCCCCGCCGCGCGCCTTTCGGGCATCCTGATCGGGGCGGAGCTTGCCGCGATGAAACCTTATTGGCTGGGGCAGGACGTGGCACTTATTGGCTCGGACAAGCTCTGCGCGCTCTACGCGCAGGCATTGCGCCTGACGGGGCTGGAGGCACGCATCCTTGACGCAACCCGGATGACGCTGGCAGGTCTTGCCGCTGCATATGAAGGATCACTGACATGAGCCGTAACCTGATTGCGATCTTGCGAGGCGTCACACCCGATGAGGCCGTCCCGATGGTGGAGGCGATCGTGAACGCGGGCATCACCCGGATCGAAGTGCCGCTCAACTCCCCCGATCCGCTTGTGTCGATCAAGCGGATGGTGGACGCGGTCAGCGACCGGGCAGAGCTTGGCGCGGGAACCGTTCTGACGACCAAGGATGTGGCTGCCGTTCAGGCCACGGGTGCCACGTTCATCGTATCCCCCAATTGCGACAGCCAAGTGATCCGCTGCACCAAAACGCTCGGCATGGGCAGCTATCCCGGTGTGTTCAGCCCGTCTGAATGTTTCGAGGCGCTGAAGTGCGGCGCTGATGCGCTTAAAATCTTTCCCGCCTCGCTGATGGGGCCGGAGGGGATCAAGGCGATCAAGGCTGTACTGCCCGCAGGCACCCAAGTCTATGCCGTGGGCGGTGCTGGGCCGGAGAATTTCGCGGATTGGGCGGCGGCGGGCACCGATGGCTATGGCATCGGATCGGCGCTGTTCAAGCCGGGCATGAGCGTGGATGATGTGGCGACCCGCGCCGCGCGGATCGTGGCAGCCTATGACGAGGTGCATAATGGCTGAGATTTTTGACAACCGCGTCTGCGATCTGGGGGAGGGGCCGATCTGGCACCCGGAGCGCGGCTCGCTCATCTGGTTTGATATCAACGATGGCCGCATGTTGGAACGGCAGGGGGAAACGACCCGCGCGTGGCTGTTCAGCGAGCCGGTGTCGGCGGCCGGGCTTTTGGATGCAAAGCGGATGCTCGTCGCGTCTGCCTCCAGCCTGTTTGAGGTCGATCTCGACAGTGGTGAGGCGACCACGCGCATGGATTTGGAGCATGACAGCCCGCTCACCCGGTCCAATGACGGGCGGGCCGATCCGATGGGGGGCTTTTGGATCGGCACGATGGGACGGCAGGCACAGCCGAAAGCGGGCGCGATCTACCGCCTTTTCGGGGGCGAGTTGCGCAAGCTCTTTCCTGAGATCACGATCCCCAATTCCATTTGTATCGCGCCCGATGGAAGCCGCGCCTATTTCACCGACACGCCGTCGCGGGTGATCTGGTCTCAGCCGTTGGATGAGCAGGGTTGGCCCGTGGGGGAGCGGGAGGTGTTTGTCGACCTGGGGGACGCGCCCGGCAACCCCGATGGCGCTGTGTGCGACGCGGATGGCTATGTCTGGTCCGCGCGCTGGGGCGGCAGCCTTGTCGTGCGGCACGCGCCGGATGGGCGGGTGGATGATGAATTCATGGTCCCGGCCAGTCAGGTGACATGCCCCGTCTTTGGCGGCGCGGATATGGGCACCCTCTATGTCACCACCGCGCGGGAGGGGCTGTCGGATGAGCAACTCAGCACCGAGCCTGCGGCGGGCTGCGTTTTTGAGATCGCGACCGGCGTTCCGGGCCGCGTGGAGCCATATGTGAAGCTATGACCCCAAAACTCGGCGTTTGCTACTACCCCGAACACTGGCCCGAGGCGCAATGGCCAGAGGACGCCCGCCGCATGGTGGAGGCAGGTCTCAGCATCGTGCGGATCGGAGAATTCGCGTGGTCCCGGCTGGAGCCGGTGCCGGGTGATCTACGCTGGGATTGGCTGGACCGCGCGATGCAGGTGCTGGGGGATGCGGGGCTGGGCGTTGTGCTTGGCACACCCACTGCGACGCCGCCGCGCTGGATGATTGACCGGCATCCTGACATGCTCGCCGTGGACGATCAGGGCCGCCCCCGCAAATTCGGATCGCGCCGCCATTACTGCTTTTCCCATCTGGGATACCGCGAAGAGGCCGTGCGCATCACCCGCCTGATGGCGGAGCGGTACGGCAATCACCCGGCCCTTGTCGGGTGGCAGACGGATAATGAATATGGCTGCCATGACACCACGATCAGCTATTCCGATGCGGCACGGATCGGGTTTCAAGGCTGGCTGGCGGAGAAATATGGCCAGATCGACACGCTCAACACCGCGTGGGGCAATGTGTTTTGGTCGATGGAATATCGCACTTATGACGAGGTGGACTTGCCGACGCTCACGGTGACGGAGCCGAACCCGGCGCATATCATGGATTTCCGCCGCTATACCTCTGACCAGGTGGTGGCGTTCAACCGGGCGCAGGCGGATGTGCTGCGCGCGCATTCCACCGCTCCGCTGATCCATAATTACATGGGGCGTATCCTCGATTTCGATCATTTCGCGGTCGGCAAAGACCTCGATATCGCAAGTTGGGACAGCTATCCGCTTGGCTTTCTGGAGGATCGCTCCGATATGGGGGAGGACTGGAAACGCCGGTTCGCGCGACAGGGCGACCCGGATTTTCAGGCGTTCCACCATGACCTTTACCGCGCGGTGGGGCGGGGGCGCTGGTGGGTGATGGAGCAGCAACCCGGTCCGGTGAACTGGGCGCCCCATAACCCGGCGCCTTTGCCCGGTATGGTCCGGCTCTGGACATGGGAGGCCATCGCCCATGGGGCGGAGGCCGTGTGCTATTTCCGCTGGCGGCAGGCCCCCTTCGCGCAAGAGCAGATGCATGCGGGGCTTTTGCGCCCCGACAGCACCGCCGCGCCCGGATTGGCGGAGGCGCGCGCCGTCGCCGATGAGTTGGAACAGATGCCCGAGGCAGTCGCGGCCTCGGTCGCAATCGTGTTCGACTATGCCGCGCAATGGGCGTGGGAGGCCGAGTTGCAGGGCGCGGAATGCGATTACTTCCGGCTCGTGTTCGACCTTTATCGCGGATTGCGGCAGGCGGGCCTGTCGGTGGATATCGTGGGGCCGGATGTGGCTGACCTTAGCCCATGGAAAATGGTGCTGATCCCCGGGCTGATGATGTGGCCCGATGGGCTGCGCGATGTGGTTGCGGCCTATGAGGGCGTGTGCCTGATCGGTCCGCGCACCGGGGCCAAGACGGCGGATTTCAGCATTCCCCCATCGCTGCCGCCAGAGGTGCCGGGGATGGATCTGCGGGTCACGCATGTCGAAACCCTGCGTCCCGATTGCCCTGTGCCGCTGGTGCGCAACGGGGCGCTGCATCTGTGGCGCGAGGTGACCGAAGGAACCGCGCCCGTGGTTGAGCATTGCGCCGATGGCACCGCCGCGCTGATCGGAGAGGGTGGGCGCTATTACCTCGCAGGGTGGCCCGATGCGGAGGCGCTTGGCCGGATCATCCGGCAGCTTGCGGGCCGGGCAGGGGTGGAGACGCTCGACCTGCCGGACGAGCTGCGCATTCGGGACCATGGCAACCGGCGTTTCGTGTTCAATTACGGTGCGCATCGGGTCGATCTGAAAGATCTGTTTCCGGGTGCATCCGGCATTCTGGAGCCAGCGGATATCGCCGTGTTCAAGGATGACGGGTAACGGCCTGCGGCCGGATCGCCCCTGCGGTGTGATGCCTCCGGCGGGAGGTATTTATGGAAAAAAGAAAAGCTGCGGTGCTAGTGCAGGCCGGGCCGGGGGATCATCCGGTCCGGTGTCGCGGGGGTTGCCGTCCAGATCAGGTGGCGGCCAAGGGTCTCATTTTCGATCAGGTCGAGGGCCGGTGACAGGCGCAGGCCCGGCAGGCGCGCAAAAAGATCGTAGAGTTGCGCGGCCCCTTCCGCGCCGTAAGGGACCGTCAGGCTTTCGCCCTGTTCGCCTGTGAGATGCCAAAGCGCCTCTCCCCTGCGGATGTCCAACTCCACCCGGCAGAGGCTGTCGGTTTCCAGAAATCCGCCCGTATCCGGCCCGAAATAGCCCAAGCGCCGCTCATCCAGCAGCACCACGCCCGGTGCGACCTGACCGCGCGAGAGGCGCAACCGCTCCACCGCACCCCGGATGAACAGGAACGAGACGAGGATCAGGCAACCGCCCACACCGATATAGAACGGCAGCCCCCCGATTGCCCCCCGCGCAAACATCGCAAGGCCGAGCCCGAACACCGCCAAAGCGCCGAGCGTTTCGCCATGTCGGCGCAGCCAAGAGACAGCTTCGGGTCGCAGGAAGGGCATCGCGCATCGCATCCATGTTTGCCAGTGAGGCCAACGTTAATGGCATAAGAAAACGTCGTCCAGCCGCGCGGGGGCTATTCCGCCCAGTCGCCCAAGGTGGATTGCCAAAGCGTGAGGGCTGCGACGGCCGCGGTGTCGGCACGCAGGATGCGGGGGCCAAGCGTGACCGGATACGTGTTCGCGCGGGTGCGAATCATCTCCGCCTCCTCCGGCGAAAACCCGCCCTCTGGCCCGATGAGGATCGCCCATTTGCCGGGTGGCGCGGAGCGCAGCACGTCCCGCGCCGTTGCGGCCTCCATTCGTTCGTCGCAGAACATCAGCGCGCGGTCTAGGGGCAGGGCAGAGAGCGCTTCGGTCAGTTTCTGAGGTTCCGATACGGGAGGGACGAATACGCCGCCGCATTGCTCCGCCGCCTCAATGGCGTGGGCCTGCAATTTGTCCTGCCGCACGCGATCGGCATTGGTGTAGCGGGTCATCACGGGATGAATTTCGCGCGCGCCGAGTTCGGCGGCCTTCTCCACGATGAAATCGGTGCGTGCCTTTTTGATCGGGGCAAAGAGAAGCCAGACATCGGGTGGCAGGCTTTGCGCGCGGGTTTGCTCCCGGCAGGCGAGCACCCCGCGCCGCTTGTTCGCCTCCACCACTTCGGCGCGCCATTCGCCGTCGCGCCCGTTGAAGATCAGGATCTCGGACCCCACGCTCAGGCGCATCACGTTAAAGAGGTAATTGGCCTGATCCCGCTCCAGCGGGAGGCCTGTGCCCTGCGACAGTTCTGCCTCAACGAAAAGCCTGATTTTCGGCGCGCGGTCTGTCATAACGTCCTCCATGACTGAGCCATACGATACTCCCGCCACCGCACCAGAGGAAAGCCCCGTCGCGGGCCGGGTTGCCGATGCGACCGATGCCAATTGGGTGGACCGGTTCGCGCCACCATGGGCGCGGCCCTATTTGCGCTTGAGCCGTGCGGATCGGCCCGCGGGCACATGGCTGTTGCTGTTGCCCTGTTGGTGGGGTTTGGGCCTTGGCGTTGTGGTTGCGGGGGGCTGGTCGCCGCTTGCGGTGTGGATCGCGCTGGGCTGTGCGGCGGGTGCCTTTCTGATGCGCGGGGCGGGCTGCACATGGAATGACCTGTCGGATGTGAAATTCGACGCGGCCGTGGCGCGCACCAAATCGCGGCCCCTTCCCAGTGGGCAGGTGACCAAGAGGCAAGCCTTTGCGTGGCTGGTCTTTCAGGCGCTGATCGCGTTCGCCATTTTGCTGACCTTCCCGCCGGTTGCGATTGCATTGGGTGTTCTGTCGCTCCTGCCGGTGGCGGTCTATCCGTTTGCCAAGCGGTTTACTTGGTGGCCGCAGGTGTTCCTTGGCCTTGCGTTCAACTGGGGGGCCTTGCTGGCCTATGCGGCGGTCACGGGTCGGGTCGATTGGGGAGCGGGGTTCCTCTATGTCGCGGGGATTGCGTGGACGCTGTTCTATGACACGATCTATGCCCATCAGGACAAGGAGGATGACGCGCTGATCGGGGTGAAATCCACCGCGCGGCTGTTTGGGGCGGCGACGGGCAAATGGCTGTTCGGCTTTCTGGCCGCGACGGTCACCCTTGCCGCCGCAGGGATCATCGTGGCGCTGGTGCCGCTTGGTGCGACATGGCCGATGTTGATCGGGCTTGTCGGGGTGTGGGGGTTTGGCTTGCACATGATGTGGCAGATGCGCGGGCTCGACATTGATGATCCGGCAAAATGTCTGGTGATTTTCCGCTCAAACCGGGATGCAGGGCTGATCCTTGCCGTGACGTTGCTGCTGTCGGGGCTGTTTGCCTAGGCCACGCTTGATGCGCGGCGCGGGATCAAGTACGCGACGGCTATGCGAGCGATAGCAATCCTTTTCGTTTTGTCCTGCTGGATTGGCGCGGCCTTTGGCGCGGCGCATTTGGCGCGTGTGGTGGTGGCGGCGGTTGAGCAAGGCTCGGTCGAGCGGGTGTCGCTGGCGCTGGATGCAGCGGGCCATGACTGGGCGGTTGTGTCTGCCGACGGGCTGGTCGTGACCTTGGCCGGGGAGGCCCCGGATGATCCTGCGCGTCGCCGCGCGCTGGACGTGGCGGTTCGATCCTTCGCGGGGGAGGAGGTGCGGGACGAGGTGACGGTCCTGTCTCCCGACTCGCTGCGGGATGTGCCGCTGAACGTCACCATCCTGCGCTCCCCTGAGTTGATCACGCTGGTGGGCAGCGGCGTGCGGCTGACGGATGATGCGTTCGCGGGCGATCCGTTGTCTCTATTGACCGCGCTGCGCCAATACGCGCCCGATGTCCGGATCGTCAGCCTGATGAGCGGGATGCCCGCCACCGCGCCCGATGAATGGGACATTCTGGCGCGCAGTGCCGCCCGCATCGCAGGCCAGCTTGCCACCGGAGAAATCCGCATCCATGAGGACGGTCTGGCCGTGACCACCGTGTCCGAAGGACAGGAGGCAGCAGAGGCGCTGCGCGCGCTGTTGACCGACGCGGCGGGCCTGCCTGCGCCCTTGTCCCTGTCGCTCGATATCATGGCCCCCGCGCAACCGATACTTACCTATCGGTTGGTGGTGGAAAAGCGACCGGGGACGTACCGGATCACCGATTGCACGATGCCCGATGCCGAAAGCGTGGCCCGGCTGATGCGTCTGATGACTTCCCTTGAGATGGCCGAGGATGAGATGCCCTGCCAGATCGGCTCTGGCGCGCCCGATGATTGGATCGTCGCGGCAGAGGCGGTGCTGGCGGCGCTCAATACGATCAGCGCGGGCGATGCGGCAGTGGTGGCGCAGAACGTGACATTCCGCGCCGACAGCACCGTCACGGAGCGCCGCCGGGATGCCGCGCGGGAGGCGCTGGTGACGGCTCTGCCTGCGGGCTACACATTGGCCCCGCTTGAGATGCTGCCAGATGCCGCGCCGGATGCCACTGCGCCGCCGCTGCGCGTCGTGCTGAACGAGGTGGATGGCGTGACCATTGACGGGCGCCTGCCGACGCCCGGCTCGGATGCCGCGATGCTGGCCTATGCGCAAGCGGCCTTTGGCAGTGACCGGGTGACAGTGATGGGTGAGGCTGCGTCCTCCGCCCGCTTGGCCGACACCCTTTCCGTGATCGAGGCGCTGGGCCAGTTGACCGAAGGGGAGGCCAGCATCGGCGCGGGATCTGTGCGCCTGACGGGGGTGGGCGGGCAGCCCGATATTGCCGACCGGCTGGAGGCAACCCTGTCCAAAACCCTCGATCCCTCGCTGGATGTGACCCTCGCGGTCAGTTACCGCCCCGATGCCACCCCGGCGGCGCGGTCCGAGTTGACCGCGCGCATCTGTGAGCAGCGGGTCAACGAGGTGTTGCAGGAAGGGCAGATCGCCTTTGCCCCCTCCAGCGCGGTGATTGATGAGGAAAGCGGCCGGAGGCTCGACCGAATTGCCGAGATCCTGCTGGAATGCCGCTCCAAACAGATCAAAATCTCCGGCTATACCGACAATCGCGGCGGGGAGGAGGTGAACCTTGCCATCTCCACCGCGCGGGCGGAGAGCGTTCTGGATGCGCTTTTGCGCCGAGGCATCTTCCTCGACCGGATGGTCGCGCGCGGCTATGGTGAGGCCGATCCCATCGCTGACAACGACACCGAAGAAGGCCGCGCGGCCAACCGCCGGATCGAAATTCGCTTGATAGGACCGGACGAATGACCAGAGACGAGTTGACCGTTCTGATGACGCTTGGCCTGCTGGGCGCGATGCTGCTGGGATGGATCCTGCATTGGGTCTGGTCCAGCTTTGCCCGCGCGCGCGATGACAGCATCGACACGATCGAGACGATGACGGAACGCGCCGCCCTCGCTGAGGCAAAACAGGCAGAGGCCGAAGCCGCCCTTGCACAGACCGAAGCTCGCCTCACGAACGTGCTGCGCGAAAAGGAAATCGACCTTGAGACGACGATGGAGGGGCTGCGCAATGCCCGCCAGCAGATCAGCGACTGGCAGGCCGCCTATGAGGATCTGAAATCGGGCCGGTCCTGACCCGACTGGACGCCCGCCCCATCCGCCACTAGCGTAGCGTGACGGACCAACCTGACAGGCAGTCGCCCCTATGTATATCGAGCTGACGGGTCTGCCGGGATCCGGCAAGACTTACCTCTCCCAACTCCTGTTCGCCCGTCACAAGGGCGCGGGATACCATTCGGCCAATAATGGCACGCGGGCCCGCATCCTCGATTCGGTCAAGAAAGGGCCGCTTGCGGGTCTGCGCACCGGGCTTTTGGGTGCCGCGCGGTTCGCGACCGTGTATCCCGATACCTATCGCTACCTGTCCGATCCCCGGACGGTCGAGGGATCGTCGCTCTTGTGGCCGACGCTGTTTATGTCCAACTACTTCTTTGCGGATCACTATTGGCGCAACACTGGCATCATTGTTGCGGATGAGGGATTTGTGCAATTCGCGGTCGCGGCTTCGGTGGGAAAGCCCGAGGCGGAGTGGATCGCCTATATCGACAGCGCGCCAAAGATTGACGCGCTTGTCGTCGCGGATGTGGATGTGGAGACCCTGTTGGAGCGGATGAGCGCGCGGCCCCGTGGCCTGCCGCGCCTTTTGCGCAATCGCAGCACGGCGGAGGTGGAGGACTATTTCGCCCATTCCCGCCGGGTGATGGATGTGCTGTCCGACCGCTGCGCTGCGCGTGGCACCCATGTCATGCGGATCGACGCGGCGGAACCTGCCGATGTGCTGGTTCCGCAAATTCACGCCATGGCGCAGAGCCTCAAATCAGCCTGACCGGCCTTAGACCGTCTCACACAAGAACATGTAGATGGTGGAGTTGTTTTCCTCCACGTCCTTTACGCCGATCTGGTCGATCACCTTGAACCCGGCATCGGTGAGAATGCCGATTGTGTCTTTCTTGGACATTCGATCATCCATGACCTCATTGCCCGGCACGTCGATCCCGCCCTCATGGGTATAGGCCAGTTGCAGGATCGCGTGGCCATCGGTCACCCGGCGAAACTCCCGAAGGCTGGCGAGGGCCACATCCTTGACGATGATGTTGCTCAGAAACCGGACCGACACGAGAAGGTCAAACTGCCTGTCCTTGAACGGCAGATTGTCGGAGCTTCCGATCTCCAGCGTGCAGGCATCAATCAGGGCATCGCCATTCTCAGCCCGTGCCGCCGCCAGCATATCGCCAGAGATGTCGAGCCCGTGGATATCGTATCCTTTGGCATCGAACATCTTGGTAAAGCGCCCGGTGCCAAAGGGCACATCCAGAACCGACAGCCCATCGGGGAGTTTTGTCAGCAACGCCTCCATCGCGGCCTGTTCCTGATGCCACCATTGCTGCTTTTTCCGGCGGCGGACGTAGTTTTCAGCGACGGGGCCGTAATATTTGTTGCCCTTGGGCTTACCTGCCATTGGGGTGATCCTCTTTTTGCTTGCGTCCCCATGACCCAGCACTGTGGCCATAAATTGACATGGCGTGAATTTGAGCGTCGGGGTGATCTTTTCTGGCGGAGAGCTTATCTGATGGGAATGAGGAGTGCCAACCATGAACCAACCGATCCCGTTCGATAACAGCTATGCCCGCCTGCCCGATGGTTTCTTTGAACATCGTGTGCCGTCACCGTCATCCGCGCCCCAACTGATCGCGGTGAATGACGATCTGGCGCGGCTGTTGCGGATTGATCCGGCGTTTTTGCGGAGTGCTGACGGGCTGGCGATGCTGGCGGGCAACGCGGTGGCGGACGGGTCAGAGCCGATTGCGGCGGCCTATGCCGGGCACCAGTTCGGCAATTTCGTGACCCAGCTTGGCGATGGGCGGGCGATCCTGTTGGGGGAGGTGATCGGCACCGATGGCATCCGCCGCGATATCCAGTTGAAAGGGTCGGGCCGGACCCGCTGGTCCCGTGGCGGGGACGGGCGCGCGGCAATCGGGCCGGTGATCCGCGAATATCTGGTGAGTGAGGCGATGCACGCGCTGGGCGTGCCCACAACCCGCGCGCTGGCCGCTGTCACCACGGGCGACGCGGTGCTGCGGGAGGACGGGCCGCTGCCCGGCGCGATCCTCGCCCGCGTGGCGCAAAGCCATCTGCGTGTCGGCACGTTCGAGTATTTCGCCGCGCGCAACGACACCGACGCCCTGCGCACCCTCGCGGATTATGCCATCGCGCGCCATTATCCCGACGCGACAGAAGCCGATCATCCCTATGACGCGCTTTTGCGTGCGGTCGGGGCGGCGCAGGCCCGGCTTGTCGCGCGCTGGATGCAGCTTGGGTTCATCCATGGCGTGATGAACACCGACAATTGTGCCATCGGGGGGGAAACGATTGATTATGGCCCCTGCGCCTTCATGGATGGGTTCGATCCGGGCAAGGTGTTCAGCTCCATTGACCGGGGCGGGCGCTATGCGTGGGCCAATCAGGGGCGCATCGCGCATTGGAACCTGTCGCGGCTGGCACAGGCGCTTTTGCCGCTTTTGGGGGACGGGGAGGATGGCGTGACGCGCGCGCAAGCCGCCGTGGATACCTTCCCGGCGCTGTTTGAGGCCGCCCATGTCGAGGGCTTTAGCGCCAAACTGGGCCTGCGCCCTGGCATGACTGAGCCTATTGATGGCGTGTTCAGCCTCATGGCAGAGGGGCGCGTGGATTATACGCTCTTTTTCCGGCATCTGACGGTGCTGGCGCAGGGCGGATCGGCGCAGGGGCTGGAGGCGCTCTTTGCCGACACTTCGGCGCTCAAGGAGTGGTTGCCATCATGGCAGGCCGCGTTGTCGGAGGATGCGGGTGCCCGCATGGCGGAGGTCAACCCGATCTACATCCCGCGCAATCACCGGGTGGAGGCCGCGATTGTCGCCGCTCAGGATGGGGATTTTTCGGTTTTTGAGAGGTTGGGCCGCGTCCTTGCCGCCCCCTATACCGACCGCGCCGATTTCACGGAGTTCGAAGCACCCCCCCAGCCGGAGGAGGAAGTGCGACGCACGTTCTGTGGAACATAAGCCCAAACCGAAACGCGCCCCTTCCTGGGTGGGGGAAGGGGCGCTAAGGTGATCGAAATGGGGGATGAACCCGTCATACCCGTCCGATACATGCAAGCAGCTGCCGAGTGGGTGGCTCGACAAGGACAGGAATTAGCGCCGATTCCTTACCCAACGCTTAATGCGCGTAAATTTCGACAAGTTTTTATTCGCCATCGAACGCGCAGAGCGCATGGACATCGACGCCCAATGCCTCAAGCCGCTTGCGCCCGCCCAGATCGGGCAGGTCCACGACAAAGGCGCAGCCCGCGACTTTCCCGCCCAGACGCTCGATCAATTTGATACCCGCCTCTGCCGTGCCGCCAGTGGCCAAGAGGTCATCCACGATCAAAACCGTCTCTCCCGGTTGGATCGCGTCGGTATGTATCTCCACCGTCGCGGTGCCGTATTCGAGCGTATAATCCTGCTCGATCCGGTCATGGGGCAGCTTGCCTTTCTTGCGGATCGGGACGAACCCGACGGCCAATTGGTGCGCCACCGCGCCGCCAAGGATGAAGCCGCGCGCCTCCAGCCCCACAACCCGGTCGATATCCATACCCGCATATGGGTGCAGCAACAGGTCAATCGCCATGCGAAAGCCGCGCGGATCATTGAACAGCGTGGTTACGTCCCGAAACATGATCCCCTCATGGGGGAAGTCGGGAATGGTGCGGATGTAATCCTGTACGGTGCGGCGATTCATCGGGCTGATCCTGTCCTTGTTTGGCGGTGGGGCATCATCTGTGCTGCCCTGTGGTCACGCAATATCTGTTTCACTCAACCGACCGGACAGGCGCAGGGCAGCGGTGGGGTAGGTCGCGTCCAAAAGCTTGCCCAGCGTGAAGTCCGGCTCGATCCGTTGCAGCCTTTGGACCATATCGCGCGCGCGATCCGGCTGTCCGGTGATCGCATAGACCGCCGCGAGATAGCGCATGGGCGGGGCGTAATCGGGATTGAGGCTATGGACGGCTTCACCGACGGAGATGGCCTCGTCAAACCGGCCCGAAATCGTGGCGGTCACGCAGCACATCGCGTCGATCATATAGCGGTAGCTGCCCTCGCCAGAGATGTTGCGCGCGAAGGTGGAATAGGAATGCGCCTCTTCATAGCCGCCCTGATACCCCTCCACCGCCGACAGGAATGCCCAGCCGATGGGATTGGCGGGATTGAGCGCCACGCTGCGCGACGCCAGATCATGCCCGGCATTGAAATGCCCCAACAGAAAGCTGTGAACATAAGAGCCGATGCACAGAACCATCGCGTTGTTCGGCTCCAACTCAATCGCGCGGTGGATCAGTTGCCGCGCCTCGTCCTTGACCGCATCGCGATCCTCGGCCCGCCGCTCCCCGATGGTGTAGGTCAGTTGGAATGCTTGCCACGCAAGGTGAATGCCGCGCCGGTCCCGCTGAAAACACTGCTCCAGCAGGTCGCGCGATTCCTCCGCCGACTTACCCTTGCGGCGAAAGATATAATCGACCGCGACAAAGGAATTGAGCGTCGCGCGCTGGCCGCTGACCCTTTTGGGGCCATCATGGACCAGCGCGAAAATCGCGCGGTCCACGCACAGGTTGATAAACTGGTTTTGCCGCAATTCGTGCGGGGTGAGCATCGGATAGCTTTGACCCCAAAGAAACCGCCGCCGCCCACCCTGCGTGTAGGACATGCTGGCGCTGAGCATCTGATCGGTCTGCCCGCGCCCCACATTCAGCGTGAACCCGTCAAGGTCGTCCGCGTCGGTATCGCCCGCATGGATAACATCGACCGCGCCCCAATCCCGGATGCTTTGCACGATGCTGCGCGCCATTTCCTGCGCCTGACCGCTTTTCCCGGTTTCATTGGCACCGACGGAAACAGTGAGCCGCGGGATGTCGATATATTGCACCTCTGCCCCGCGTGGGATCTGCGCAGTGATGTAGGTGGTTGGATACACCGCCGGGGCGCGATCCGCCCGCCGCTCCGTCAGCCATTTGTTGAAGACCGGGTCGCGGATCATCAGGTCTTCAAACAGATAGGGGATGTCGCGGGACTGTGGCGGGTCGGTATACATGTCCGTCACGATCCGCGTGGGATCAAGGCCAAAGCTGCGATTATCCGCCTGAAGCACATCGGCATAGTCACCGAAATATCGCTTAATCTCTGCAATGGCCTGCCGAAGGCTGCTTGATCCCTGCTCCGGGCCACGGTCGCTCCAGAGCATATCGCGCAGATAGGCCCGGGGCCGCTTCATATCCGGTGCAAGCAGAACGAGAGCAAGCACCCCGCGGGCTTTGGCCCCGCGCGGCGTCAGATCTTCGCCCGATTCGGTCTTAACGTGAAAAGACCCCAGTAGTCGGACATGCAGCGCGGCCTTGGACTCACCCATTTCACACTTACAGACGTGTTGTTTTTCCACGATAATTATGACGGCAAGCCGATTGGATTGCAAACCATTGCCTGCGACCCGCGAAGAAAGTCGTGACCGAGTGTTGCGTTAAAAACCCGTGAATTCCGTCTCGATATACAACTCCACGTTGACCAAAAGGTAAAGCCTTGCCCAAATCGGCAGAGGTCCGCGCATTACGCCGGACAAATTAGGTCAGTTTGAAGGGGATGAACCGTGAGCCAAGACAATGTGGGTAACGTCGGGAATGTCGGCAACGTGGGTAACGTTGGCAATGTCGGTAACGTCGGGAATGTGGGCAATGTCGGCAATGTCGGCAATGTAGGCAACGTCGGGAATGTCGGTAACGTTGGCAATGTCGGCAATGTGGGCGAAGCGATCTCCTCTTACTCCTCTGGCGCGCTGCTGAGTGCGCGGGACGGCATCGTTGGCACTTGGGTTGATCCGGTCGCAGCCCCGCCCGCGCTTGACGGGGATGATCCGAAAAACCTCAAGCGGTGGAGCGCGACCGTCCGGGCGTCTGTCTTTGACAGTGTGGTTCATGCGAAACTCGGTGTGAAAACCGCGCAGATGCCCGATGGCTCAACCGGGTGCGTCGCGCGCCATATGGACCCGGTTGGCGGTGCTGACCCGTTCGCCGATAGCCCGGCGGAAAGCCATGCGATTGTCGCACTGCCGCGCCCCGATATTACCAATGTGTTCCTCAAACAGCTTCCCTATCTGCGCACCTATGCCGATCTGCGGGCCGACCGCGCGTCGGAAATTTTCAGCCAGACGGGTGACATCCTGTCCTTCATGGGCACCATCGGATTGTTGCATCCCGCGCGCACCCGCTGGACGATTGAGCTGTTGAGCCTCGTTCTGCGCACCACCGTGACGGTGGAGATGAACATGAAAAACGTGCTCGCGGTGCGCCGTCCGCAGGAATTGTCCGCGCAAGTGCAGCCGATGATCCAGACCCCGCCCCATGGCGCGTTCCCCTCGGGTCATGCGGGCGAAAGCTTCGCCGTGGCAACGGTCATGGCCGAATTGACCAAGGACCGGCAGGATCAGGTTTACGGCCCGAACAATCATGTCTGGACCGAGCAATTCATGCGTCAGGCCGCACGGATCGCGACGAACCGTGTCGTGGCAGGCGTGCATTACCCGATTGATTCCAGCGCGGGGCAGATCCTCGGCACGTCCATCGGCCTCTATCTGCTGGAGCGGTTCCGGGCCGGCACTGGCACTATGCATGGCGTCTATTTCGATGCGAACCAATGCGCGGATAAGGATTTCGATCCGCGCGCCATCGCGGATGCGTTTGATGCGATCTATTCCGGCACGCCCAATCCGGGCGCCGCCCCCTATGTCGAGGATAAGGCGACATGGATCATGGACAGCACTGGCGATCAGATGCTCAACTATCTGTGGCGTCAGGCCAAGAAAGAGTGGACCTGATCCATGTGGTCCTCTTTCACCCTCCCACGGGAGATGGACGCCTATCGCCACTGGAATGCCTTCGCGCAGCCCGGTGGCGGGGCGACGCCGGATCACGGGCAGGTTTTGCCGCTCGTGTTCCAGCTTGCCAATCAGGGGCAATATCAGCGCCTGATGAACGAAGTGGATCGGCTGCGGGGGCTGGGCGGTCCGGGGCCATATGTGTCGGATATGAATCCCAATGGCGCGGGCGACCGGCAGGTCGTGGTTTATGCCAAGCCGGATGACATTGCCGATCTGGTCGCGCTCAGAAATCCGCAAACCGTGGTGATCGAGGAAAGCGCGGCCTTGCCGGAGGCCGCGTTTCCCGCGCCGTTCAACGCAGGCCCTTCCGCCAGCTATCCCGGGCTTGGCCCGGATGCGGTGATCTCAGGCGTGATTGATTTCGGGATGGCAATTGCCAATGCCCGGTTTCGCGCGGGCCTGAATGAGAGCCGGATCGCGGCGTTCTGGAACATGAACGCCTCCGAACAGGGTGGGTCCGTGCCGCATCATCAGGAATTCCTGAAGGCTCAGATCGACGCTGGCCTTGCCGCGCATACCTATAACGGGATCGTGGATGAGGAGGCGTTCAACCGGGCCTTCGGCCTTGCCGGTGGAACGGCGCGGGTGCAGCGGCCCGCCGCGCGCTCCCGCACCCATGGCACGTTCATCTCCGATCTTGCCGCGGGGGAGGAGATGGGGCCGGGCGACCGGAACCCGATCATCGCGGTCCAACTCCCTGCCGAGATCGTGGGCGACACATATGGCGTGCATTTCAACGCCGTGGTGCGCGAAGCCGTATCCTATATCATGGGGCAGGCGGGCAGCCTGTCGGCGGAGGTCGCAGCGGCCCATGGCCTTGGCTCCGATTTCAGGTTGCCGGTTGTCATCAATATCAGCTTTGGTACCTATGCCGGGCGGCATGATGGCCTGAGCACGCTGGAGCGATATTTCGACGATATGATCGGGCTGGATGGGCTCAAGGCGATTTGCCTGCCCGTCGGGAATGGTCATGAAAGCCGCTCTCATGCGCGCTATACTGGCGCGGAACTGGCCAGCCCGCAGCAGATGATGCTGCGTGTGCAGCCCGACAGCCGCCTGTCGGAATTTGTGCAGGTGTGGCTCCCGGCGGGTGTGTCGGGTGCTGATCTGGCGCTCAAGATCACTCCGCCGCTTGGCCCGGAACTGGACCTTGCCACGATTGTGCCGGGCACGGTTTGGGAATGGGATCAGGGCGGCGTGACTGCCCGGCTCTATCAGCAAGAGGATGTGCCGGAGGATATGCCGGGGGAGGCGCGGGTGAAAGTGACCCTCGCGCTGCGCCCCAGCGAGAGTGCGCCGACCGGAGGCGCGTGGATGATCCGCGTTGCCGCAAACCTTGCGCCGGAACAGGTGCTCGATATGTGGGTGGAGCGGGGCGATACGCCCGATGGTTTCGTGCCGAAAGGGCGGCAAGCCTATTTCGACGATCCTGAATACCGGCTCTATAACGCGATCGGCGGGATTGAGCAGCATGACCGGCCTGAGGCGCGGGTGAAACGGGCCGGCACCATCAGCCCGATTGCCACCGGGCGCGAAACTACCGTTCTGGCGAGCCACCGGGCGCAGGATTTCAAGATGTCCACGTTCAGCTCCGCCGGGCCGGTGACGGCACAGGTGGGCAGCGCCAGCTATCGCGACGGGCCGGACCTGTCCTATCCGTCAGAGAAGAGTGCGGTGCGCGATTTCATCGGGGCCGCGGGCAGTGCCAGCGGATCGGTCCGCTATTATCGCGGAACGAGCTTTTCGTCGGCGATGGCGGCGCGGGCCTATGTCGGCATGTTGATGGCCGATCCGTCGCTGACCCCCGCTGCCCTGCGCACCGCCCTGAAGGCCGAGGCCGCCGCCGCCGAAGCCAACGCCTCACCCGGCACCCGCCCAGCAGAGACGGCAGAGCGGATGGGCGCGGGTCGTCTCTAGCCAAAGAGAAGCCGCGCCGCGCGCTGCCCCCTAAAGGGGCGCACGCGGCGCGGCGCTTTGCCAGGCAAAGCGGTCAGTCGTCCAGAAGGGCAGCAAGTCCAGCCCGGTAACCCGGGTAGGCCATTGTGACGCCCAACTCCTCCCGGATGCGGGCGTTCGAGCAGCGTTTCGATTCCGAATAGAAGCTGCGCGCCATCGGCGACATCTCCGCTTCTTCAAACGGGATCGCGGGCGGGACGGGCAGGCCCAAGAGTTGTGCCGCATGGGCGATCACGTCCTGCGGCGGGGCGGGTTCATTGTCGCATACATTATAGATCGCACCGGGGCGCGGGCGGGCGATGCTCGCGGCAAGGACGGTCGCGATATCCTCCACATGGATGCGCGAAAACACCTGTCCCTCCTTGATGATCCGGCGCGCCGTCCCTTTGCGCACCTTGGAGAATGGGCCGCGACCGGGGCCATAAATCCCTGCGAGCCGGAAGATGTGCAAGGGCTGGCCGAGGGCGGCCCATGCCGCCTCCGCCTCCACCCGCGCCTCCCCCCGTTTGGTGGAAGGCCGCAGATCGGCGCTTTCATCAATCCAATCGCCCTGCCGGTCGCCATAGACCCCAATGGTTGAGAGATATCCGACCCATTCGGGCGATGCCGCGCGCAGCGCCGGGCCCGCTGCCTCCAGCACCGAATCGCCCGCCTCACCGGGGGCGACGGAGGTCAGGATATGGGTGGCCTCCGTGATGGCCGGGGCAAGGTCGGCACCGGGCCAGATCAGCGGCTCCACCTCGTCCCGGCGCAGCGCCTCGGCCTTCTCTGCGCTGCGGGTGGTTCCGATCACGCGCCACCCATCGGCCACAAGCCGCCGGCCAAGCGCGCGCGCGGAATAGCCATGGCCAATGCTAAGGAGGGTTTTCGTCATGGCTGGTCCTTTGCTGCTGTATCGAGCCGCGCTGCCGCCCAATGCGCCGCCTCTGCCACGGTCGGGTCGGGGTCTGAGCGCAATGCAACCACCGCCGGGCGCAGCCCCGTATCGCCGGAATTGCCGATGGCATAACACACATTGCGCACGAATCGATCCCGCCCGATCCGCTTGATCGGGGAGCCGGCGAACACCTCGCGAAAGGTTTGGTCGGTGAGGGCCGCCAGATCATCGAGCCGTGGCGCGCGCAACTCGACCCGCGCCCAATACCCGGCCTCCCGTGCGGCCACGGCAAATTTGTTCCATGGGCAGGCGGCAAGGCAATCGTCGCAACCGTAAATCCGGTTGCCCATCTTTTCCCGCAACTCAATCGGCACTGGCCCCTTATGCTCAATCGTGAGGTAGGAAATACAGCGCCGCGCATCGAGCTGGTAGGGCGCGGGAAACGCATCCGTCGGGCAGGCATCAAGACATGCCCGGCAAGAGCCGCAATGATCCTGCCCCGGCGCATCGGGTTCCAGCTCAAGCGTGGTGAACACCGCGCCGAGGAAAAACCAGTTGCCGAGATCGCGGCTCAACAGATTGGTGTGTTTGCCCTGCCACCCCAGCCCCGCGGCCGCCCCCAGCGGCTTTTCCATCACGGGGGCGGTATCGACAAAGACTTTGATCTCCCCGCCTGCCTGCTCGATCATCCAACGACCGAGCCGCTTGAGCCGCTTTTTGACGAGGTCGTGATAGTCCCTGTTCTGAGCATAGACGGAGATGATGCCGTGATCCGGCTGATCCAGCAGCGCCATCGGGTCGCTGTCGGGCGTGTAGGCTTCGGCCAGCATGATGACAGAGCGGGCCTCGGGCCATAGGGCTGCCGGATCGCCGCGCCATGCCGCGCGCTCCGCCATCCAGGTCATCTGCCCGTGATAGCCCGCATCCAGAAACGCGCCGAGCCGCCCGGCGGCGTCTGGAATCGCGTCCGGCGTGGTGATCCCGGTCGCCGTAAATCCAAATTCTTCCGCCTTGGCGCGTATGGCCTGTGCGGTCAGCATGGATCAGAAATCGAGGTTCGCATAATGGGACGGTACGGTAAAACCGGGCACCGTGTCATTCAAAAGCGGGCGGAAGGACGGGCGGGATTTGATCCGCGCGTACCAATCCTTGACGGCGGCATTGCGGCCCCAATCCACATCGTTGATGTAATCGAGACACGATAGATGCGCCGCCGCGCTGATATCGGCAATCGTGAGCGCCTCCCCGGCGAGCCAGTGCCGCCGCTCCAGTAGCCACCCCATGTAGTCGAGGTGATACTTGATATTGGCCGAGCCTGCGCGGATACGCGCGCCGTCAGGATAGCCTGACTTCATCAGCTTCTTGTTGACCCGCTCCTGAAGCAGGTTCTCGGTAACTTCCCGTTGAAACTTGATGTCGAACCACGCGGCCAATCGCCGTGCTTCGGCCCTTTGCGCAGGATCCCGCGGCAGCAGGCGCGGCTCCGGGATGGTTTCCTCAAGATATTCAAAGATGGCGGTGGAATCCGACAGGGTCGTGCCGTTGAGTTGCAGGACGGGGACTTGCCCGGCGGGGCTGAGCAGCAGAAAATCCATCCGCCGCTCCCATGGCCGCTCTTCCACCAGATCGACGCCGGACACCTTCTTCTCACCCAGCACGATCCGAATTTTCCGGCTGAAAGGAGAGAGGGGAAGATGGAACAACCGGTTCATGAGCGCACACATTCTTATGAGTCGTTTCGGCTTGTGTGCC
Organism: Rubricella aquisinus; assembly: GCF_014199445.1. Taxonomy (GTDB): domain Bacteria; phylum Pseudomonadota; class Alphaproteobacteria; order Rhodobacterales; family Rhodobacteraceae; genus Rubricella; species Rubricella aquisinus. The sequence goes on from NZ_JACIJS010000001.1 coordinate 663,373, forward strand.
TTGATGCCCCGTTTGATGCAAGTGCTCTCCCGCCCGTCGTTCAGTCGCTTGCGCTCCTTCCTCCCGTTGGGGTGAGGGCGAGAAACAAACGCTGCGGGGCAGCGTTTGCGCCCGAACGCGCGGAATGGAATGAAGCGCCGGGAAAGGCCGGCTGCGCCGCGAGAAAGAAAGATTGCACTGAGGTGTTTGAGGAACAGGCCTGTTCCTCAAATCACCCTTTCAATTGTGGGGTTACGATTCGCCCGCGCGTCAAGGCCGCTCGTTCCTCGGACCTTGACCCACGGCCGAATCGCGGTGGCCGCTCTTACTTCACCAAGTCCAATTCACTGTCCCTGATTTGGTTGAAGCCTTCGTCTTCAGACGAAAAAGCCGCGCTTCAGCGCGAAACTTTTGCTACATTGGTATCCTCCGGAAAAA
>NZ_JACIJS010000002.1 GCF_014199445.1 Rubricella aquisinus
CTGCGCGCCGGTTTAAGATTGCGCTGAGGTGTTTGAGGAACAGGTGTGTTCCTCAAATCACCCGTTCAATTGTGGGTGTCACGATTCGCCCGCGCATCAAGGCCGCTCGTTCCTCGGACCTTGACCCACGGCCGAATCGCGGAGGCTGCTCTGGCAACACCAAGTCCAATTCACTTTCTTCAAATATACCCCGCCGGAGGCACCGCCGCGCCGCAAGGTGCGGCGCCCGGCCCAAAGGGAGCGTCAGCGACGTGCGGGAGAGCGCCCTGTCAGGAGAAATCTGCCCGACTGATTCCGTATTTGGCCATCTTCTCATTCAAGGTACGACGAGGCAGGCCGAGGTCAGTCATGGCTGGCGTGACAGCGCCCGAATGGCGCCGCAGGGCATTCTCGATCATCAGCCGCTCGAAGGTTTCCACCTGGTCCTTGAGGTTACGCGCGGGCGCATCGGGCGCGGTTGCATTGGCCTGCGCCATGTCGAGCACTGCCTGAACCGGCACGGCATCCTGACGGTTGCGCAGGATGTAGCGTTCTGCGGTGTTGATGAGTTGCCGCATATTCCCGGGCCAAGGGTGCGACAGCAGCGTCGCCGCATCCTCCGCTGACAGGCTCGGTGCTGTGATGTCGTACTCATTCGCGAAGGATTGGCAGTAGTGGTTGAAGATCGTCAGGATATCCTCCCCGCAATCGCGCAAGGCAGGGGCGTTCACCACCAATGCGGACAGCACTTCGGCAAATTGCGGCAGCAGGGTGCCCGCCTCGATATCGCGCTCGTGATCTTCCTCGGCGATGCTGATGACGCGGGCTGTGACGGGCGTGCCGTCTTGTAGCCTGCGCCGCTCAATCGCGTCAGTCAGAAGGGCCTGTAGGCGCGGGGGCAGGGCGGAGATGTTCTTGAAACACAGCGCCCCGCGATTGACTGCTAAAAGCGGCGGGTTGCCGGACCGGTCCCGCTTGAACAATTGCTCCTCTAGCCGCGCGCCATCCTCTGCCGCGCAATTGATCGTGATAAAGGGCTGCTCCGGTTTCGGGCCGGAGGCATGGAGCGCGCGCGCGATCAGGCTGCGCCCCGCGCCCCGCTCCCCGCGCACCAGCACGGGTGCCTCGGCCTGCGCATAATCGAGCACCGTCGCGCGCAGCGCCTTCATCGGCGCACTGTCGCCCATGAGGCGGCGCATCAGAACCGTTCCATCGGCCAGTTCGCGGCGCAAGAGGCGGTTGTCGATGGTCAACCGCCGTGCCGTCGCCGCGCGCCGCGCCAGATCCGCCAGCCGTTCTGGATCAAACGGTTTCTCGATGAAGTCATAGGCCCCGGCGCGCATCGCCTCTACCGCCATGGCCACATCGCCATGGCCTGTGATCAGGATCACCGGCAGGCTGTCATCCCGTTTCAAAAGTGCGGCCAAAAGCTCCAGCCCGTCCATCCCCGGCATCCGCACATCGGTGATCACGACGCCCGCGAAATCGGCATCAATGACCTCCAACGCATCGGCGGCACTCGCGAATGTCTGGGGCGCGAAATCGCTTAGTTCCATCCATTGCGCGATGGATGCGCGCATATCTGCCTCATCGTCGATGATCGCGACGGGCATCAGATCGGCATCAGGCGGAGTCAGGCGGGTGTGTTGGGTCATGATGTGGTCTCCTTGCCATGAGTATGGGCAAGCGGCAGGGACAGTTCAAACACCGCCCCGCCGTCCTTTCCATTGCGCGCAGACAGGCTTCCGCCCAAGTCAGACGCGATTTGCGCCGAAATCGCGAGGCCAAGGCCCACGCCATCGCCAGCGGTTTTTGTGGTGTAGAACGGTTCAAATAATTGTGAGGGATCGCCCGATAGGCCGGGTCCCGCGTCTCTGACCTGTGCACGGGCGAGTTTTTCGCCGGCAAACAGTTCCACGGTGATTTTCGGCTCGGGATCGCCCTGCATCGCGTCGAGTGCGTTGCGCATCAGGTTGATGAAAATCTGCTCCAGCCGCAGCGCGTCCCCTTTCACCAATACCGGCTGGTCGGGCAGCACGCGGGTGATCACGGCGTGACGCTGGCCGATTTGGGGGGACATGATGGCGAGCGACTCGGTCACGACCGTGCGCATATCGACCTCCACCATTTCCTTGCTGCCTTTGCGGGCGAAGGATTTGAGCTGTTGTGTCAGCGCGTTCATGCGCGTGATCAGATCTTCGATCCGTTGGAAGGAGGCCACGGCCTCATCCGGGCGATTGCGGCGCAAAAGCAACGCGGCTCCCGCGATATAGGTTTTCATGGCGGCAAGGGGTTGGTTCAACTCATGCGCAATCGCCGCCGACATTTGCCCGAGAGCCGCGAGTTTTGAGGATTGCTCAAGGGAGCGTTCGGCAATCTCTAGCGATTGTTCGACCCGCATCCGTTCTTCGATCTCTTGCGTGAGGCGGGCGTTGAGGGCGCGTAACTCCTCACTCTCACGCCGGATGCGTTCGGATTGGCGCGCGGCACGGCGCGCCGTGATATAGAACGTGAGCGCGGCAAGGATGGAAAAGATCATCACTTCGAGCGCCAACACGCCATTCACCCGCGCTTTCACGTCCTGCAATGGCGCAAGGTAAGTGAGCCGCCAGCCGCGAAAATCGAGCGTGCGCTGCACCCGCAGATATTCGATCCCTTCGATCTCCACCGTGGGCACATCGCCATTCCAGTCTAGGTTCAGCATCGGCAAGAGGTTCATCCGCGACACGTTGCGCGGCACGGCGGCGGCATCAAGGAAGGGGGCCAATGCGCGAAACCGCCAATCGGTGCGGGTGGACAACAGAATGATGTCCTCCGAATTGGTGACAAACACCTGATCGCGCCCCTCGGCCCAGTCCCGTTGCAAGGGCGTCAGGTCAACCTCGGCCACGAGCACGCCCAAAATCCGCCCGCCCACGATGATCCGGCGTGAAAACAAAAACCGTTGGTCGCCCTCATTGATCGTGACCATCGCAAAGATTGACGCATCCTGATCCAAGGCCGCCTGAAAATAGGGGGCGGAGGCGTGATTGAGCGGGCTGCCTTCCGGCACCGAATTGGCGATCAACGTGCCAGTGCCGGAATAGAGGTAGAGCGCCTCCACCCCCGTTTCGGCTTGCAAGGAGGCAAGGTGGAACAGCGTCCTGTCCACCGCACCGCCGCTCAGGCCTGCAACAAGCGTGCGGTCCTGTGCCATAAGGGCGGTTGCCACCTGATAATTCGTCAGTTGCTGGGACACGGCGCTGGAATGCAGGGTCGATCGGACCAGCGCCCGCTCCGCCAGTGTCGCGGTGTAGCGATCCGTCAGCACGATATTGCTGATCCAAAGCAGGCCAGAGATCAGCAATGCCGCCAACAGCACCACGCCCGTCGCGGGACGCGGCAGGCGAATGAGCCTGCGGGGCAGGGATATGTCGGTCTGGCTCACCATGCGGGAAAAGCTATGGGTAACAGCGTGGTCAAGCAACTTTGATTGGTCAAAACACAAGCTGCGCCCTAATTCTGGTCACAGAACCGCAACAAAGGGCCGACGAAATGACATATCTCCGCCGACCAAGCTGGGCCTTGCCCGAAAGTGCCGTGACTGATGAGGCATTGTTCCTGAATCGCCGGCAGGTATTGGCCGGTCTGGGCATCGGCACGGCGGCGGCGCTGACCGGATTGCCAAGTCCCGCGCAGGCAGAGGCCGGGCGCACGCCGATCACGCCTCCGCCGCCCCTGAACCCCGCCTTTGCTGATGCGGGCCGCCCGATCACCGGGGAGGATATCACCTCCACCTACAACAATTTCTACGAATTCGGCTCGTCCAAGCGGATCAGCCGCGAAGCACAACGGCTCAATGTCGATGGCTGGGTGATCGAAATTGACGGGCTGGTCGCGAAACCGATGACCATCGCCTTTGACGATCTGGTCAAGCAGATGCAACTGGAAGAGCGGATCGTGCGCCACCGCTGTGTCGAGGCATGGTCGATGGTCGTGCCATGGACCGGCTTCACCCTGTCGCAAATGCTGGCCTTGGTGGAGCCATTGTCGAGCGCGAAATATGTCCGGTTCGAGACCTTCCTTGACCCAGATGTCGCGCGGGAACAGCGCGCGTCATGGTGGCCATGGCCCTATACGGAGGGGCTCACGATTGAGGAGGCGCAGAATGAACTTTCCTTCATGGTAACAGGCGCTTACGGGAAAGAGTTGCATAAGCAATTCGGCGCGCCGGTGCGCCTGCACACACCATGGAAATACGGGTTCAAGCATATCAAATCCATCGTGAAGGTCACGCTGACGGATGAGCGGCCCGTGTCCTTCTGGGAGGAGTTGAACGACAGCGAATATGGCTTCTGGGCCAATGTGAACCCGCAGGTCGATCACCCGCGCTGGACCCAAGCGACCGAACAGCCGCTCTCCGGCGGGGACCGTATTCCGACCCTGTTGTTCAATGGCTATGGGGAGCAGGTGGCCCATCTCTATAAAGGGATGGAGGCCGAAATTGGCACGCGGCTCTGGCGCTAAAGCGCCAGTTTGAAACTCGCATGGGTGCGGATAAATCCGATCCGCTCATAGAAACGATGGGCGTCCGTCCGGTCGAGATGGGCGCTGAGTTGCAAAATCTTGCATCCGCGTGCGCGGCACAACGGCAGGGCATGTTCGATCATCTGTGATCCATAGCCTTGCCCGCGATAGGGCCGCGCCACCCGCACCGACTCGATCTGCCCGCGCCACGCGCCCTGATAGGCGAGACCGGGCAGAAAGCTAAGCTGGTAGCTGCCCACGATCCCGGCCTCCGTGTCTGCCACGATGATCAATTGATCGGGGGAGCGGTCGATGGCAAGGAACGCGTCGAGGTAAGCGGGATTGAGCGGCGCGGATGTATCCTCTCGCCCGGCACCAAGATCGTCATCCGCGAGCATCGCCACCAATGCCGGCAGATCGCCCTCCGACGCATCGCGAAACGTGACCCTCATGCGCTGGCCAATGCCGCCGTGAGGCCCGTGAACAGCGCCTGCCCATCGGTGCCGCCGAGCGCCGCATCATTCAGCCGCTCAGGGTGCGGCATCATCCCCAGAACCCGACGATTGGGGCTGAGAATGCCCGCGATGTCGCGCGCGGCACCGTTGGGGTTGTCTGCATAGGTGAAGGCGATGCGATCCTCATTGGCCAGTTCCTTCAGCGTGTCGGCGCTTGCGTTATAGTTGCCATCATGATGCGCAATCGGAATGGTAATCTGAGCGCCTGCCGCATACGCGCTGGTATAGGGGCTGTTGCGGGTTGTGACGTTCAGCACGACGTCCTTGCAGATGTATTTCAGGCCCGCATTGCGCATCAGCGCGCCGGGGAGCAGACCCGCCTCGATCAGCACCTGAAACCCGTTGCAGACACCCAGCACATGCCCGCCGCCTTGCGCGAATTTCACCACATCCGCCATGATGGGGGAGCGCGCCGCGATCGCCCCGCAGCGCAGATAATCGCCAAAGCTGAAGCCGCCGGGGATCGCGATCAGGTCCAGTCCCGCGGGCAGGGCGGCTTCCTTGTGCCAGACCATCGCGGGCTTTTGCCCGGTCGCACGTTCCAGCGCGACAGCCATGTCACGATCACAATTCGAGCCGGGAAAGACGATAACGGCGGTTTTCATGGGCAACATCCTCTAGGCGGTAAAATCGGTAATGACGGCCACACCCGGTGGCGTTGGATGATCAAAGGCAGCCAGTTCCGCGCTTGCCCCAGACAGGGCAATCCGCCGCGAAATCAGCGGGCTCAGGTCGAGCCCCCCTTTGATCATATTCAGGAGAGACGGGTATTTCCAAGCGGGCATCCCGCGCGTGCCAAAAAGGGCAAGCTGGCCGGAATACACCAAATCCATCGGAAGCCGCATGTTTACATGGTCACCCGCAGGCATCCCGATCTGCACATGCCGCCCCAGTTTTCTGAGCGATTTCAAGGAGGAAATGGTGGTCGCCTCGATCCCCAGCGCCTCCACCGATAGGTGCGCGCCACCTTGCGTGATCTCTTTCACGGCCTCACCGGCGTCCTCATGGGCCGCATTCACAATGGCGTCAGCGCCCAGATCTTGGGCAAAGCGGAGCTTTTCTTCGACCACATCGACCATCACGACACGCGCGCCGATGGCCTTTCCCAGCATCAATGCGGCCAGGCCGATTCCCCCCGCGCCGTGGACCGCCATCCACTCCCCCGGGGCAAGTGCCGCGCGGTCCGTCAGCGCGTGCCACACGGTCGTCACCCGGCACCCGAGCGACGCGGCAAGCGCCGGGTCCATCCCGTCGGGCAGGCGGGCAAGGTTGTGATCCGCGCGCGGCACGGCGATCAGATCGGCAAAGGCACCGGGAATGGTAAAACCGGGCACCGCTTGCGTGGCGCAGGTGGTCTGGTGCCCCGCCGCACAGGCCGGGCAGTTACCACACGCAAGGATAAAGGGTGCAATCACCCGGTCCCCGATCCGCCAGCTCGTCACATCCGAGCCCACAGCCGCGACAGTGCCGCAAAACTCGTGGCCGGGGATATGCGGCAGGTCAATATCGGGATCGGCACCGGTCCAGCCATGCCAATCGGAGCGGCAGACACCACAGGCCAGCACCTCCAGCACCACACCATCCGCCGGGCAGATGGGATCGGGCAGCGTCTGAACGTCCAGCGGCCTGCGCCAGCCGGTCAGCACCGCCGCCCGCATCGGTCAGAGCACCGTAATGGCGTAATTCTCGATCACGGTATTGGCGAGCAGCTTTTCACACATGGCGGCCACGTCGGCCTCTGCCTTGGCCGGGTCGGTCTCCGCGAGGTCAAGGAGGATCACCTTGCCCTGACGCACCGAATTCACCCCGTCAAACCCCAGCGTGCCAAGCGCGTGATGCACGGCCTCGCCCTGCGGATCCAGCACACCCGTTTTCAATGTGATATCAACGCGAACCTGCATCTGGGGCTTCTCCTAGTGTACCAGTTTCGGGCCGGAGCCCGAGCTTGTGTTGCGCGGCATGACGCCAAGGCGGCGGGCCACTTCCGTATAGGCATCGGTGAGGCTGCCAAGGTCACGGCGGAACACGTCCTTGTCGAGTTTTTGACCTGTCTCGATATCCCACAGGCGGCAGCTGTCCGGGCTGATCTCATCGGCGACGATCAGGCGCTGGAAGTCACCTTCATAGACGCGGCCCGTTTCGATTTTGAAATCCACCAGCTTGATGCCGACGGCCATCATCATGCCGGACATGAAATCATTGACGCGCAGTGCGAGCGAAATCATGTCGTCGATATCCTGCTGCGTGGCCCAGCCAAAGGCGATGATATGCTCTTCGGACACGATCGGGTCGTTCAGATCGTCGTTTTTGTAGTAAAACTCGATGATCGGGCGGGGCAGGGCCGTGCCCTCCTCAATGCCGAGCCGCTTGGACATGCTGCCCGCGGCCACATTGCGCACAACGATCTCCAGCGGCACGATCTCCACCGCGCGGACCAGTTGCTCGCGCATGTTGATGCGGCGGATGAAGTGAGTCGGCACGCCGATATTGTTCAAGCCCGTCATGAACAATTCGCTCAAGCGGTTGTTCAGCACGCCTTTGCCTTCGATCTGGGCATGTTTTTCGCCATTGCCCGCGGTCGTATCGTCCTTGAAAAACTGGATGAGTGTTCCGGGTTCGGGGCCTTCGTAGAGGATCTTTGCCTTGCCCTCATACACCATTCTGCGACGCGCCATGGATATCTCCTTGCCCCCGCGGGCAGGGGGCCTGCGGGTCATGCCGCTCCATAGCGCAAGGGTGTGAATGGGGCAAGTGTGGCGTCTGAATTGATACCATTTGGCTCATCTCTGGCCCTTGTGCCGCCGGGCGGGGAGTGCCATTTTCTAATCAACCGTAATCGACATGCTCGGGAGGCGTGGATGACCACTTTCGATGATCGCGAACAGGCGTTTGAAAAGAAATTCGCACATGACGCAGAAATGCAGTTCAAGGCGGAGGCGCGCCGCAACAAGCTGTTGGCGCTTTGGGCCGCAGGCCTGATGGATATGGAGCCCGAAAAGGTGGCCGGTTATGTGACCGAAGTCATCAAATCCGACTTTGAAGAAGCGGGCGATGAGGACGTGTTCCGCAAAGTCCATGCCGACCTTGGCGACCGTGTGAGCGAGGCGGACCTGCGCGCCAAAATGGCAGGCTTCCTTGTGGAAGCGAAAGCACAGATCATGGCGGAAGCCTGAGATTTAGCTGGTCGGGGCGGCCAAGGCTGCCTCGACCGCCCGGCGCATCCGGGCGCTTGATGGGGACGCCTGGCTCGGGAATGTGCCGATCAGCGCCCCATCCCGACCAATCAGAAATTTCGTGAAATTCCAGCGCGGTCGCGCGCCCTCATCCGCGAGCCACGCGAACAGAGGTGTCGCATCGCGCCCGGTCACCTCCTGAATGGTGCTCATCGGGAAGGTGATCCCGAAATTCACCTCGCAAAAATCCTTCACCGCCGCGTCGGACGACAATTCCTGCCCGCCAAAATCATTCGATGGGATGCCAACCACGGCAAAGCCCTGATCTGCGTAACGCTCATGCAGCGCCTGAAGCCCGTCATATTGCGGCGTGAACCCACAAAGAGAAGCAGTGTTGACGATCAGCGTGACTTGGCCGCGCCGCTCCGACAAATCGAGCGTCCCGCCATCCAGAGACGGCAGCGCGAAGTCATAGGCTGTGTCGGCCATCGCAGGCAGAGGCAGCAACAGGATAAGGGCGGCGAGAAAGCATTTCATGCCCGTGATACGCATCCATCCGCCCCTTGGTTCACTGAATTGATGACGATCAAGGTCGTCTTTTTTAACTGCGATATACCAATCCGGCACTGCAAAGGAGGGCGTGATGATCCGCTTGATGGGAATATTGTTTGGAATGATCTCGACCACGTTGATGGGTGTCGGCGTGATCGTGGTTCTGGTCATGGGCGCGGGGACGCTGATGCCGATCCTTGGGGCAGCAGCGGTCGGTTTCCTCGTGTCGATCCCGATCACCTATGTCATCGCGCGGGCGGTGGCTGAGACCTGACCCCTGAGACGCAAATCGCCCCGGCGGACCGGGGCGATCTATAATCAGCTCGTGGCTTGTGCCTTGCACCCGCCAGTTGCCGCGTCATAGTGGCTGCCCGCCGGGCAGGACATATTCGCGGTGTCCGAACTGCACCCCATGGCAAGCGCCATACCGGGGGCGAGGGACAGGGCCAGTGCGGCCACAATCAACTTCAGTCGCATTCCAAACTCCCTGTGTCACTGTCGTAGTGCCCGAGAGTATAGCGCAAAAGCCGCGAAAACCTACTCCATCCAGCGGAAAGCTCAGCCGAACACGCGCTTGAAAATCGTGTCCACATGCTTGGTATGGTAGCCAAGGTCGAATTTATCCTCGATCTCTGCTTCCGACAGGGTGGCAGTCACTTCGGCGTCGCCCTTCAATTCGGTCATGAAATCAGCGCCTTCTTCCCAGACCTTCATCGCGTTGCGCTGGACAAGGCGATAGCTGTCCTCCCGGCTGATCCCCTTTTGCGTCAGTGCCAGCAGCACACGCTGAGAATGGATCAGGCCGCGGAATTTGTTCATGTTCGCGATCATGTTGTCGGGATAGATCACCAGCTTGTCGATGACATTCGTCAGACGCGCCAGCGCGAAATCGAGCGTGATCGTCGCATCAGGGCCAATATTCCGCTCCACGGAGGAATGGGAGATGTCCCGCTCATGCCAGAGCGCCACATTCTCCATCGCGGGTACGACGGTCATGCGCACAAGCCGGGCAAGCCCGGTGAGGTTTTCGGTCAGCACTGGATTGCGCTTATGCGGCATCGCGGAGGAGCCTTTCTGCCCCTTGGAGAAGAATTCCTCGGCCTCCAGCACCTCCGTGCGCTGCATGTGCCGAATCTCGATCGCAACATTTTCAATGGAGGAGGCGACGACACCGAGCGCCGCGAAAAACGCGGCGTGCCGGTCACGCGGGATGACTTGCGTACTGATCGGCTCGGGCTGAAGGCCCAATTCGGCGCAAACATGCGCCTCAACACTCGGGTCGATATTGGCGAAGGTGCCGACGGCACCGGAAATGGCACCGGTGGCGATCTCATCGCGGGCGGTGACAAGGCGCGTGCGATTGCGCTCCATCTCCGCATAGAACCGCGCGAAGGTCAGGCCCATCGTCGTCGGCTCCGCGTGGATCCCGTGGGAGCGCCCGATGCGGACGGTCATTTTATGCTCCAGCGCACGCCGTTTCAGCGCGGCGAGCAGGTCATCCATATCCGCGATCAGGATATCGGCGGCGCGCACAAGCTGCACGTTGAACGTGGTGTCGAGCACATCGGAGGACGTCATCCCCTGATGCACGAACCGCGCGGTGTCATTGCCGATGATCTCCGCCAGATGGGTAAGAAAGGCGATGACGTCATGCTTGGTCACGGCTTCGATTTCATCAATCCGGGCCACGTCGAAATCCACATCGCGCGCCTTCCAGACGGCCTCGGCATTCTCCTTGGGGATTACGCCAAGGGCGGCCTGCGCGTCACAGGCATGGGCCTCGATCTCGTACCAGATGCGGAATTTCGTCTCTGGGGACCAGATGGCGACCATGTCGGGGCGGGAATAGCGGGGGATCATGCGGGGCCTCGTTGCGCTTGTGGGTGTTGGGCGTGGTGATAGACTTCGCTTTCATGAGAAACAACCTTTGCCAGTATGCTGCGGCGCTGATGACCGTTTTTGCCCTGTCGCTGCCCGCGATGGGGCAGGCCATGCATGAAACACCGGAGATTGAAGCGGCCTTATCGGGCCGGTCGGTCGTCTATGGGGATGGGGTGGTGCAATCCTTTGACGCGTCGGGTGAAACGGTTTACGGCACCAGTCGCGGAAGATGGGCTGCGCGCGGTGGCAGCTATTGTTCGCTCTGGCCACCTTCGGACGATTGGGCGTGTTACCGCGTCACACGGATCGAGGGTGGCATACGCTTCACCGACGGGGCAGGGCGGGTGTTTGATGGCACATACCAGAAATGAAGCGCCTGCCGCCATGACCCGCTTCGCCGGGCGCTGGCGGGTGCACCGGGACATCACAGATTTCGCGAGCCGATGGACGGGCAAATTCGAGGGCGAGGCGGTTTTTGCGCCAGCGCAGGGTGAGGACACGCTGCTTTACCGGGAGGAGGGCAAGTTGACCTTCGCGGGCCTGCGATCGGCGACGGCGACGCGGGATTATGTCTGGCGCTTTCCTGCGGAGGACCGGGTGGAGGTGTTTTTCGCTGATGGCCGCCCGTTCCACAGCTTTGATCCGGGCCAAAAGGATACAGAAGCCGATCACCTCTGCGCGGCGGACCTCTATCAGGTGCGCTATGTTTTCGAGGCGGATGAAGCATGGCGCGCGGAATGGCGGGTGGAGGGGCCGATGAAAGACTACCGCATGGTGACGTTCTATCGTCGGTTTGCAACGGAGGAGGCGCTCTCCCGCCCGTCGGTGCCTTATCAAAGATAAGGCGCCTCCCGTTGGGCCGGGCCGCCGCTAGCGCGGCGGCGTTTTCGCACTGAGGTGCCTGAGGAACAGCATGTTCCTCATGTCACCTCGTCCAGTATCAGAGCCGATTCGTGCGCGCCTCAAGGGTAAAGCGCCTGCCGGCGCCGGCTAGCGCCGCCCTTGACCCGCACCCGAATCGTCTGGGCTGCTCTTGCGACCCAGTCCCAATTCACTTTCTTCAAATATACCCCGCCGGAGGCATCGCCGTGCCGTCAGGCGCGGCGCCCGGCCGAAAGGGAAAAGGCCCGCGTGAGCGGGCCTTTGACGTGCGGGAGCCGCCTTGGGGTTTATTCCGCCGCGTGGATTTGGATGACAGGTTCCATCTTGTCGAGCATCTCCTGCGCGAGGTGGCATTTCACCTGATGGCCCGATTCCAAATCACGCATTGGCGGGACTTCCGTTTCACACAAGTTCCCCGGAACGGAGGATTTGTGCATGCAGCGGGTCTGGAAAGGGCAGCCGGAGGGCGGGTTCATCGCGGACGGGATATCCCCATCCAGAACGATCCGTTTCTTCACCACGCGGGTGTCCGCGATGGGTACTGCCGACAACAAGGCTTCCGTATAAGGGTGATATGGCGGGGAGAAGACCTGTTCCGTTGTCCCCATCTCCACCACATGCCCCAGATACATCACCATCACACGATCTGCGAGATAGCGCACGATCGACAGATCGTGGCTGATGAACAGCATCGTCGTGCGGTTCTCCAGCTGGATTTCGGTCAAGAGCTGCGTCACTGCCGCCTGCACAGACACGTCAAGTGCTGATACCGGCTCATCCGCGACCACCACTTTCGGTGTTCCGGCAAAGGCCCGTGCGATCCCGATCCGTTGTTTTTGCCCGCCAGAGAGCTGGCGCGGTTTCCGCTCAGCAAAGGCGCGCGGCAGCTTCACCAGATCGAGGAGTTGCAGCATCCGCTCCTCCCGATCCTTGGGGTTGTCACCAATGCCGAATTTCTCCAACACGCGGATGATCTGGTTGCCGATCGTGTGCGATGGGTTGAGCGTGTCAAACGGGTTCTGGAACACCATCTGCACATCCGCGACCGTGCGTTTGTCGCGCCGCTCAATCTCCGTATTGCCGATATCGGTGTTGCCAAGGAGCGCCTCGCCGCTTGTTGCGGTCTCCAGTCCCAGCAGCACCTTGGCGAGCGTGGATTTCCCGCAACCAGATTCGCCCACGATGGCGAGCGTCTCGGATTCGCGTGCCACAAAATCGAGTGTCTCGTTTGCCTTCACCACCCGCTTTTCGCCACCGCCGAACATCGCGTTCGCGGCGACCTCATAGTATTTCTTGAGGTTGGTCACTTTCAGAACCACATCGCCCGGTTCCGATTTGCCGTCATTGGTGACGGCTTCGGGCTGGGCGGTCCAGTCAATCTCCGTGAACCTCAAACAGCGGGAGCCGTGGCGATCATCGCCCTCCACTTCGAACATCGGAATCTCCCCGACATTGCAGCGCCCTTCCTCGAAATAGTCGCAGCGCGGCCCGAAATTGCAGCCTTGCGGGCGCTCATGGGGCAGGGGGAAGTTCCCCGGAATGGCGATCAGCGGCCGCGCGTTCTTATCCGCGCCCGGCAGCGGGATCGACCGGAACAGGCCCTGCGTATAGGGGTGCTGCATCTTGTCGAACACATCCTTGATCGAGCCGGTCTCGACCGCCTCACCCGAATACATCACGCACAGCCGGTCACAAACATCGAGCACAAGCCCAAGATTGTGGGAGATAAACAGCATCGAGGTGCCATATTTCTCCCCCAAGTCTTTCACCAGATCGACGACGCCCGCCTCCACCGTCACGTCAAGCGCGGTGGTCGGTTCATCCAGGATCAAAAGCGCGGGTTTCGACATCAGCGCCATCGCGATGACGATGCGCTGTTGCTGACCGCCCGACAATTGGTGCGGATAAGAGCGCAGCATCCGGTCCGGGTCCGGCAGGCGCACATCTTCGATCACTTGACGGGCGAGGGCGAGCGCTTCTTCCTCTTTCATGCCGCCATGGATCATTGGAACCTCGGCAAGCTGTTTGCCGATCTTCATCGCTGGGTTCAGCGACGCCATAGGCTCTTGATAGATCATCGCGATCTCGGACCCGCGGATCTGGCGCAATTCTTCTTGGCTCATCTTGCCCAGATCGCGGCCCTTGAACTTGATGGAGCCACCGACGATTGCGCCGTTCTTTCCCAGATCCTGCATAACGCCGAGCGCCACGGTGGATTTCCCGCAGCCCGACTCCCCGACAAGGCCCATCGCCTCCCCCGGTTGCACGACACAGGAGAAATCCATCACCGCCGGGATTTCGCCCGCACGGGTGAAGAAAGAGATCGAGAGATTCTCAATCTCAAGGATCGGGCCGGTATAGCTGTCATCATTCATGGTGCAGCCTCCCTTAGTCTTTCAGCGACTGTTCGCGCAGCGCGTCAGCCAGCAGGTTTAGGCCAAGCACAAGCGTCATCAGCGCCAGTGCGGGGGGCAGGGCGATATGCACGACCGAGCGCCACAATTGCCGCCCCTCGTTGATCGCAAGTCCCCAATCCGGGCTTTCAGGGCTGACCCCAAGGCCAAAGAAGCCCAAGGTTCCCAAAAGGATCGTGGTATAGCCGATGCGCAGGCACAGATCGACGATCAGCGGGCCGCGCGCGTTTGGCAGGATTTCCCACAGCATGATGTACCATGGGCGCTCCCCCCGTGTTTGGGCGGCGGCGACGTAATCCCTTGTTTTGATGTCCATCGTCAGGCCACGGACGATCCTGAACACGGTGGGGGAGTTCACGAACACCACCGAGACAAAGATATTGAGCGTGTTCGGGTCCATCGACAGGATGCCCAGCGGGTCCGCGTTGAACGCAAGGCCCAGATACATCCACCCGCCGATAAGGATCACCCCCGATAGCTGGAACCACACCAGATCGGGCCGGGTGTAATAGCGGCTGTAGAAAAACATCACAAAGAACACGACCGGGAACAGGAACAGCACCGCCGCCATGGATGTGGGGATCGGCGTGTCCCGAATGCCCGGTGTCACCAAGAGGTAGAACAGCAGGATCACCGGGAAGGCCAGCACGAGGTTCGCAAGAAAAGTCAGGATCGTGTCGGTCTTGCCCGAGAAGTATCCGGCAGGCAGGCCCAGCGTGATACCCACCATAAAGGCAAACAGCGTCGCGATGGGCGCAATGGCCAACACGGTCTGCGAGCCGACGATCATGCGACTGAACACATCCCGCGCCAGATTGTCCCCACCAAAGAGGTACACATCATAGCTCGCCCCACCATCGGGAATAATTGTGCCCGGCACGGCTCGTTTCATCCCGGAGACTTGCTGGAACGGGTCCAGCGGGATGATGAAATCTGCCAAGAGGGCAGTGAACACCCAAAACAGCACAAGGAAGATGCCGATAATGCCCACCCAGCTATCGTAAAGCTGGCCATAAAGGCTCAGGCGGCTCCGAAACATAAAGCTCGTACCCATCACAATCGCGAGGGCCAGCCAAACGGGCCAGAACAACACCGCCGCACGGGCGAAAATCTCAAGATATCCGATCTCATTCATAATGCGCGCTCCTTATTTCACGCGAATTCGCGGATTGAGATAGACGTAACCGATATCGGATATCAGCTGGGTGATCAGCACCACCGCGACAGAGGCCAGCGAACAGGCCATCAACAGGTTGATGTCATTGTTTTCCGCCGCCTCAACGAGCGCGAGGCCGAAGCCTTTGTAGTTGAACATCGCCTCAACGATCACAACGCCGGTCAGCAGCCACGGGAATTGCAGCATGATGACGGTGAACGGGGCGATCAGCGCGTTGCGCAGCGCGTGTTTGATCACGATGGAGCGGAACGCGACGCCCTTAAGCCGCGCCGTGCGGATATATTGCGCCGTCATCACCTCCGCCATGGAGGCGCGGGTCATCCGCGCGACATAGCCCATGCCGTAAATGGCCATGGTCATCACGGGCAGGGTGAAATTGTAGAAGGTAATCCCAGACCGCCCCGTCGCTGATGCTGCAGAGCCGTTGAGGTGCAGCCATTCAGGGAACCACGCATAGGTCTCCCCCCATGCCTTGAACATGGACGCGAACAAAACGGTGAAGATGATGCCCGACACATATTCTGGCGTCGCGGTGGAGCCGATGGACACGATGGACAGCCCCCGGTCAAGCCGCGTGCCTTCGCGCATACCAGCAAGCACGCCGATCAGGAGGGCCGCAGGCACCATCGTGATCATCACGAAGAACATCAGCTTACCCGTCGCAGCCAGCCGCTCCGCCAGCAATTCGGTGACGGGTTGTTTAAAGCGGGTGGATTCGCCCAGATCGCCAGTGAACACACCGCCCAGCCACTCGAAATACCGCTCATGGAAGGGCCGCAGATAGCCGCGGTTCTCCAGCCATTGCATGGTTTGCTCTTCCGTCATCCGCATATTGCCGTCTGAGAGGGCAAGTTTGATGAGGTTCGGCTCAAGATTGGTCAGGAAAAACACGATGAACGTGAGTGCGAGCATTGTCAGCACCATCACGCCAAGGCGTCTGAGAATAAAAATCAACATATCAGCGGTGTCCGTTTGATCGGCTGGGGACCCTGTCCCACTGGCAGGGCCAGTCAGTCACCCAAAGGAAATTCGGGCGCGCCGATGTGCTGGCGCGCCCGAAAATGAGGTCTCTTAGGAAGAGAACCAGGTGTCCTCGAACATCAACTCGTTCGTGGGATGGCGGTTGAAGCCGTTGACCCACTCAACATGGTGCGAATAGAGCGACCGCCAGAACGGCTGGATGATCACGCCCGCATCCTGCAGGTTGGCTTCGATCTTGGCCATTACGACCGACCGGGCCTCATGATCTGCAATCGCGACCGCTTCGGTCAGCAGGTTGTCGAACTCTTCATTCGCATAGCCCGTCTCGTTCCATGCCACGCCGGAACGGTAGGCAAGGGCCAGAACCTGCACGCCAAGCGGGCGCATGTTCCAGTTGGTGGTGGAGAAGGGATATTTGGTCCAGTCGTTCCAGAACGTCGCACCCGGAATAACCGTCCGCTTGACGTTCATACCCGCATCGCGCAACTGCTGCCCGACCGCATCAGCGGAAACGGTCGTCCAGTCGCCGTCGATGGAGATGATCTCGATCTCCGTCTCTGCATGGCCCGCGTCAGTCATCATCTGCATGGCAAGCGCCGGGTCACGCGCCGGGATGCCGATATCGACATATTCGGGGTGCATCGGGCCGACATGGTGGTTCTGCGCCGGGATACCGCGGTTGTTCTGGCCGAGTTCGAGCACGATGGCATTGTCCACCGCCCGCTGGATCGCGTTGCGCACCATTTTGTTGTCATAGGGCGGATTGTTCACGTTCATGCGCGCCACAACGGTCGCACCCGTCGCCACTTCGGACCGGGTGAGGCCAAGATCGTCGAGGATATCCACGAAATCGGACTCGGTCTCATAGTTGACGTCGATCTCTTCGGCCTCAAAGGCGGAGATTTCGGCGGATTTGTCGGTGCCGTAGTCAAGGAAGACCACACCATCCAGATACACATCTGACCCGCGCGCGGCCTTGCCCCACCAGTCGCCATTGGTCCGACGCACGAATTCGGAACGCACGCCAACCTCATGGTTCACCAGCTCAAACGCACCGGTTCCGATCGGATTGTCGGTGATCGCGGTGGAGCCGTCAAAGGACCGGTGCACAACCAATGCAGGATAATCAGAAAGACCCGGGATGATCGTGATGTCGGATGTCGGCAGGTTCAGTTGCACAGTGTAATCATCCACACGGACAATACCACCTTCGCGCGCCATGCCAGTGTCGGGATCGATCAGCGTCGCAACGCGCGCGGCCATCGAGTTGCCCTCAACATTCTGCTCGCACCAACGCTCGAGGTTGTGGATCACGTCCGTCGCATCAAGCGTGTCGCCATTGGTCCACGTGATGCCGCGGCGGATGTTGAGCGTGTATTGCGTCGCGTCCTCGTTGGCTTCCCAGCTTTCCAGAATGGACGGCTCAAAGGTGAAGTCGCTGGTATAGCGCACAAGCGTGTCGAGGAACTGACGCGCGATGTTGCCTTTTTCCGACCAGTCAAACAGGCGCGGGTCATCGACCGACATCACCGGCATGGAAACGCGCAAGGTGCCACCGGACTCGGCATGAGCCGCCGCGCGGGCAGGCGTGGCCAAGCCAAGCGCGCCATAGGCCGCCGCAGTGGTCGCGCCGAGTGCCGTTGCCATCGCAAGGAATTCACGCCGTGGCAGCTTGCCCGCTGCCACTTCGCTGGCAAGCGCGCCAACCTTTGCGTGCATCGGTGCGCCCGTAAGAGTTTCGTTCGTCATGTAGGTCTCCCTGATTTTAACCTTTCACCGGTTGCCCAACCTAAGGCAGCGGTGGGTTGCGATTCAGCACCCAAAGATGCCGCTCGCGTAATTATCTGACGAAACATCGCCCATTTAGGAAGCGACATGTCGGCAGCAATCCGCATGTACCCCTATGAAGCGACGTATCAGGTAGAAGGTCAACAGCTTGCAGGGCAATTGGTCGGCAAATTTGCGACATAAACCTGTCTGATAGCGACAAAACCTCGCTGGGTGATGCTGTAAGTCTCAAACCGGTTGCAATGCTGCGCTGCGCCATTCCTCTAGGTGGAAACGAAAAGCCGTTCCAAGCCGTGGAAGTGATAGCGGTTCGCATAACGTGGCATGGCGCTGAGCCGCAATTCTGGCATGCGGTCAAAGAGGATGGGCAGCGCCGTCGCGACCTCCAGCCGGGCAAGCGGTGCGCCCACGCAAAAATGCAATCCAGCCCCAAGGGCAAGCTGTTTGCCCGCGTTTCGTTCCGGGTCAAACCGATTTGGCTCGGTAAAGATCGCGGGATCGTGATTGGCTGCCGCCAGCAAAAGGCCCACGACCTCCCCCTTGGCGAAGTCATGCCCGGCCACTGACACATCCTCCATCGCAAAGCGGGTGAACATATGAAGCGGCGGGTCGAACCGCATCACCTCATCGGCCAGATTGACCGGGTCGAACTGGCTCAGATGCGGCCCTAGCTCCGCCTCGATCACCGCCTTAACTCCGTTGCCAAGCGCATGGACGGTCGCCTCATGCCCTGCATTGAGCAAAAGGATGCAGGTGGTGATCAACTCATCAGTCGATAGCCGCTCTCCGGCCTCTTCGGCGGCAATCAGATGGGTGATGAGGTCATCGCCCGGCGTGCGCCTGCGATCCGCGACATGGCGGCGGATATAGTCCTGAAAGGCGAGGGTGGCGGCAACCGCGCGATCCTCCGTCTCCCGGTTGCGATTGGCCTGATACATCGCGACCATGTCATGGGACCAGCCAAGCAACTGATCGGCCATATCCTCTGGCACGCCCAGAAGGCGGCAGATGATGACGACTGGGATTTTCTCGCAATAGGCGGGCAGAAGGTCGACCTCATCGCCTGTGAACCCGTCGATCAACTGATGCGACAATGCGGCGATCTCCGGCTCCAGCACCGCGATCCGGCGGGAGGTAAAGGCGCGCATCACCAATCCGCGCAGCCGCGTATGGGTCGGCGGCTCCCGCTCCAGCATGGAATGGGCCTCATTGTCATAAAACGGTATGAGGTGATCGGGGACGGGCTGGGGAAACGGATTTTCCCGCCCGAACCGGCGATCCCGCAAAAGCGTGTTCACGATCCCATGGGACGCCGCGCAGGCATGGCCATAGTCCTCCCAGTGAAAGAACGGCCCCACGCCCCGCGCCCGATCATAGAACGGGTAGGGGTTCTGCACGAAATCCGGGTCGGTCGGGGATTGGCTGAGGGGCGTCATGCCAGCGCCTGCTCCAGATCAGCGATCAGGTCTGCCACATCCTCGATCCCGACGGAGAGGCGCAAAAGGTTCGGTGCCACCACGGAATGCGGCCCCTCCACGGCGATGCGATGTTCGATGAGGCTCTCCACACCGCCAAGGCTGGTTGCGGGCAGAAACACCTTGCAGCGTGTGGCGATCCGGCGGGCGTGATCCTCCCCCCCGGCGGCCAGCAGCGACAGCATCCCGCCGTAACCCGCGCGCATCTGCTTGGATGCGATGGCATGGCCTGGATGGCTGTCCAATCCGGGGTAGAGCACTGCCGCGATCCTCGGATGCCCTTCGAAATGCTGCGCGATCGCCATGGCATTGCTTGAACACCGCTCAAACCTGAGTGCAAGCGTGCGCATCCCCCGGATCAGCAGCCAGCTTTCAAAGGCGGGCAGGGCGGTGCCCTGAAGCACCCGCACGGCACGGATATCGTCCCAAAGCGGCCCGGCCTCGCGCGTGATCAGCGCACCTGCGGTGATGTCGGAATGACCGTTGAGGTATTTGGTGGCGGAGTGGAACACGATATCCGCACCAAAGCTCAGCGCCTTGGTTGTGACGGGCGGCGTGACGGTGCAATCGGCGATCAACAGCGCACCTGCCGCATGCGCGGCGTCGGTGGCGGCGGCAATGTCGATGACGTCCCAGTTCGGATTGGTGGGCGACTCGATCCATAGCATCCGGGTCTGACCGGGGCGCAGCGCGGCCTCTAACGCGCCCTCTTGGGTGGAATCGAAAAACGTGGCCTCGATCCCGCGCATCTCCGCCATCCGGTTCAGCCATGTCGCGGTGCCGTGATACATCACCACGGGGGCCGCGATATGATCGCCTGCTTTCAACGTCTCAAACAGCGCGACGATGGCGGACATGCCGGAGGTGAAGAGCATCGCCCCGGCGCCCCCCTCGACGGAATTGAGGATTTTCTCCGCCTGATCGGTGGTCGGGCTGCCGTCCCGGCCATAGAGCTTGCCATCCATTGGGGCGTACTCCCCGTCGCGGGCGAAGGTGGAGGCAGGCTCGATCCCCGGCACCACCGCGCCATGCACCGGATGCACATAATGCAGCGCCTGTGCGAGCCGCGTTGCGGCGGATGTCTGATCGTTCTTGCCCTCGGCCATGGTGCTCTCCCTCTTGGATGCCCTATGGATGCCCGCGCGCCGGGTGCTCTGCAAGGGGGGTTAGTCGGCTTCGGCGAATGCGCGAATGGGAAAGGCCACGGCCCCGCGCACCTTTGTCGGAATGGCAAAGAAGCGGAAGCGTAGGCCCAGAAGGGCGGCAAGCCCGGTCAGGTTCTCCACCACATGGATGCCGTCGCCAAGGAACCATGTATGCGCCGGACGCTCCGGGTCATTCGGGCTATCGGCATTCTGGGTGTCCACCCCAAAGAGGGCGATGCCCGCCTCGTGCAGATAGGCGAGCGCGTCGCGGTCCACATAGGGCAGCACCTTATAGGCGGGCGTGCCCCAATGCTTGTCCCAGCCAAAACAGATCAGCACCGCCCGCCCCGTGAGTTGATCCGCCGGGGGCAGGGCGTCCACGGTCAGCGGCGCATCGGGCGTGCAGTGCCGCGCGTCAATGACGATGCCGTCAAGGATAAGGGAGGACAGGTCGATATCCGCGATATCCGCCGCCCCCTCGAACCGTGCTGAGGGCGCATCCAGATAGGTGCCGATATTGGTCTGAAAACTGACCTGAGAGACCTCAAACGAGGTGCCGGGCGCGTAATTCGGCGCGGATTGCGCGTGGGTCAGAAACGGCTCCACCGTCGCGGTGAAATCGGTCGGCACGCCATTGGCATCCATGAGGCGAAAGCCGACCATGCCATGCTCGATGGTTTGGGTGAGGTCAATAATCGGCATCAGCGGAGCGTCACGGCATAGGCGGTATCGGTGGTCAGGATGTAGCTTTCGCGGGTCTCTATGATCCGGTCGGTCAGATCAAACGCGACGCGGGTGGCCAACAGCATTGCCTGACCTTCGGCCTGTGGCAGCGCCTTCACGACTTTGGCCGGGGCCTGCACCGCGCTGAGGCGATCCTCCGCGCGGGCGACGGACAGGCCGTGCGCGGATTGGTAATGGGTATAAAGCGCATTCGGCAGCGGCCCGTCGGTGGCCCTGATCGGCAACAGCGCATGCGGGACATAGATATCCTCGAATGTTGCGGGCTTGCCCAGCAGGGTGCGGGTGCGCCGGATCAGCACCACATCTGCGGATTTGTCGATCCCGAGCCGCGTGGCGATTCGGGCGGGCGCGGCGCGCTGGGTGATCTCCTCGGTCAGGGTCTGGGGGATGGCGGGCATCCCACCGATCCCTTCCATCCGAAAGAAGTGGAAGAGGGCGCGCTCTTGCGTGTGCTCGGCCACGAACGTGCCCCGCCCCTGACGGCGCTGCACCAGATTATCCGCCACCAGCGTATCGAGCGCTTTGCGCACCGTGCCTTGGCTCACATTGAGCTCTTCGGCCAGTGCAAATTCGCTTGGCAACACCTGACCGGGGCGCAGGCTGCCACTGGCCATCCGCTCGATCAGGGCCGTGCGGACCTGTGCATACAGGGGTTCGGTGCGGGGGGCTGTCGTCATCGGGGGTCTCATTCTCGCAAAATCGGCTCGTTGTACCATGGTGTGGCGAAGATGTCTCTTGCAAGTCTTATAGATGATGTCTTATATAAGACTCAGTCAAAACTACGTCTTTGGAGGACGCACTGGAATGAGCAATCACCCGCATCTTTTGGTCCATGATCATGAGGACAACGTTGGCGTTGTCGTCGTCGAGGGCCTGACCGCCGGCACAGACATGTTGTGCGTCGTCACACATGACAATTCCGATTTCCGCCTGACCGCGAATGCCGACATTCCGATTGGTCACAAGGTCGCGCTGAAAGACCTCAAAGAGGGCGATACCGTCATCAAATACGGCGAAGATATCGGCAAAATGGTCGGCAATGCCGGCACGGGCGATCACGTCCATACCCACAACTGCAAAACCAAGCGCTGGTAAGGAGCCTCATCCAATGTTCGATGCATCAAATCAGACTGTGATGGCCTGGCGGCGTGAAAACGGCCGCGTCGGCGTCCGTAACCACGTTATCATCCTTCCGGTTGACGACATCTCCAACGCGGCGTGTGAAGCTGTTGCCAACAACGTCAAAGGCACGATGGCGCTGCCGCATGCCTATGGCCGTCTTCAGTTCGGCGCGGATCTTGAGCTGCATTTCCGCACCATGATCGGCACCGGTGCGAACCCGAACGTCGCCGCTGTGGTCGTGATCGGGATCGAGCCGGAGTGGACCAAAGTCATCGCCGACGGTATCCGCAAAACCGGCAAGCCCGTCGCGGAATTCTCCATCGAGCAGAAGGGTGATTTCGAGACCATCCGCGCAGCCTCCTGGAAGGCGAAGGAATTCGTCCATTGGGCGACCGAGCTTCAGAAAGAGGAATGCCCGATCACCGATCTGTGGGTGTCCACGAAATGTGGCGAATCCGACACCACCACCGGCCTGTCCTCCTGCCCGACCGTGGGCAACATGTATGACAAGCTGATCCCGCATGGTCTTTACGGTGTGTTCGGTGAAACCTCCGAAATCACGGGCGCGGAGCATATCTGCGAAAAGCGTGCGGCCACGCCCGAAGCGGCAGAGAAATTCATGGCGATCTTCAAGGAATATTCCGAGAACGTCATCTTTGCCCACCAGACCGATGACCTGTCCGACAGCCAGCCGACCAAAGGCAACATCCTTGGTGGTCTGACCACGATCGAGGAAAAGGCGCTGGGGAACCTCGAAAAAATCGGGCGCGAATGCACCTATATCGACGCGCTTCAGGCGGCAGAAGCCCCGGAGAAAGGCCCCGGCCTTTACTTCATGGATACCTCATCCGCTGCGGCTGAGTGTATTACGCTGATGGCGGCGGCCGGATACGTCATCCACACCTTCCCCACGGGGCAGGGCAATGTGGTCGGCAACCCGATCGTGCCCGTGATCAAGATCTCCGGCAACCCGCGCACCCTGCGCACCATGTCCGAGCATATCGACGTGGACGTGACCGGTGTTCTGACCCGTGAGCAGACCATTGATCAGGCGGGTGACGCGCTGATCGAGTGCATCCGTCGCACGGCAAATGGCCGCTACACCGCAGCAGAAGCGCTGGGCCATCGCGAGTTCGTGATGACGAAGCTCTACCGCTCCGCATAAAAGGATCGGGCCGGGGATACCTCCCCGGCCCGATGCCTCCGGCGGGAGGTATTTTTGGAAAAAAGAAAATGGAAAGGGGCGCTATGAGCAGCGAAACCTTGACTGTTGCCGAGGCTGGGTCGCTCATCGAGGCGGCCCTTTTGGCGTCAGAGACCTCGGAATTGAACGCCAAAAGCGTGGCGCGCGCGCTGCTGGCCGCGGAAGTGGATGGCCAGAAGGGCCATGGGCTGAGCCGTGTGCCAAGCTACACGAAACAGTCGAAAGTGGGCAAAATTCAGGGCCGCGTGACGCCGGTGTTGGAGGATGTGAAACCGGGCGTGTTCCGCGTGGATGCGGGCTACGGCTTTGCCTATCCGGCGTTCGACATGGCGCTGCCGGAATTGGAGCGGCGGGTGAAAGAGATCGGCGTTGCCGCCTGTGCGATCCACAAATCCCACCATTTCGGCGTCGCGGGCCATCATTGCGAGTGGCTGGCGGAGCGGGGCATGGTCGGGTTCGTCTATGGCAATGCGCCAAAGGCACTGGCACCGACGGGATCGAAGGTGGCGCTCCTTGGCACCAATCCCATCGCCTTTGCCGCCCCCGCGCCGGGAGCCCCTTTGGTGATCGACATGGCGGTCACGACAGTCGCACGGGGCAAAATCCTTGCCGCGCGCGAAAGCGGGCAGAGCATTCCGGCTGATTGGGCACTTGGCCCCGATGGGGAGCCGACCACCGATGCCGCCACCGCGCTTAAGGGCACGATGCAGCCCATCGGTGGGCCGAAAGGGGCCGCACTTGCGCTGATGGTCGAAGTGATGTCGGCCTGTCTGGCCGGGGCTGCGTTCGGCTCTGAGGCATCGAGCCTTTTTGAGCCGGAAGGCGGGCCGCCCGACCTTGGTCAAACGATCATCGCGATTGATGCGCAAGCCCTGTCGGGTGGTGCTTTTGCCGAGCGTATGGCAGCCCTTGCCGCGATTTATGAGGCCCTTGACGGGGCGCGTTTGCCCGGTCAACGGCGCTTGGCAAATCGGGCAAAGGCGGCTAGCGATGGGCTGACAGCGCCAACAGCGCTCCTAACCCAAATTCGGGAGATCGCGGGATGAAACAGATCGGCACCCATCAGGGCAAACCTGTCATGGAAACCGTGCTGGAAAGCAGCCATGCTGCGGTGTCGATCATGTCCTACGGGGCCGTGGTGCGCGATTGGCGCGTGGATGTGGCGGGGTCGGCCAAGCCTATGGTGCTGGGCTATCCCGTCTTTGACCTTTATCCAGAGCATTCGCGCGCTTTTGGCACCATCGCGGGCCGTGTCGCGAACCGGATCGCCAATGGCCGGTTCACACTTGAGGGGAAAGACTACGCGCTGCCCATCAACAATGGTCCGAACCACCTGCATGGCGGGCCGGAAGGGCTGGGCAAGCAGGTATGGGAAATGGACCCGGATGGGACGGATGCGGTGCGCTTGACCCACCGATCACCCGACGGGCATATGGGCTATCCCGGCACGGTCGATTTCACCGTGACCTATCGGCTGGACGGTCCGCGCCTCATTATCGAGATGGAGGGGCAGGCGGATCGCCCGACCCCGATCAACCTTGCCCAGCATAATTACTACACATTGGGTGCGGAGACGGGCATCAGCCATTGCCTGTTGCGCATGGACGCGCCCCATTACACGCCCGTGGATGAGCCTGTCGGGGCGGAGGGTGGTGCGGCGGACAGCACGCTGATCCCGACGGGTGAGGTGCGCTCGGTCAAAGGCTCCCGCTTTGATTTTACAGACATGAAGCCGATCCGCGACGGGGACGGGATCGACATCAACATGGTGCTGCGCGCGGGCCGCGCGTTTGATGATATCGCGGCAGAGGCGACGAATCCCGAGACCGGCATCGGCCTGAAACTCTGGACCGATCAGCCGGGGTGTCAGTTCTTTGACGCGCATCATTTCGATCTGCCGATGAAGGGGCTGGATGGTATCACGATGAAGGGATGGCCGGGTTTCTGCCTTGAGCCGCAACACTTCCCGGACAGCGTGAACAAGCCGGACTGGCCGTCCATCATCTATGGCCCGGATCGGCCTTACTCCCAGCGGCTAGAGGTGGAGATCGCCTAAAGCCCGCCAAGCACGCGCAACTGATCCTCCAGACGCGCCACGTGGGGCGCGTCACCTTCGACCAGCGCATAGACCCATGCGTGGGTCAGGTGAAACCGTCGCGCTTCAAGCGGTAGGGGCCGGGTCGCGGCCTCCTCATGCAAGTGGCTCAACTCCCCATGCTGCCCGCTGTCATGGAGAGCACGCATACGCGCATCCAGCGGATCAGCCATGGAGCCGCTGTGCGACCCATGCGTGGAACACATGGGTGGGGCTGTCCATCACGGCTGAAAACCGACCGCCGTCGAAATTGGTGGCATGGCGGCCTTTCTGCATCCCTTCGACGACCGAGATATCTTCGATGAAGATATCTTTCCACATGGCTGCATTCGTGGCGCGCAATTCGGCATAGGCGTCCGATGTGGCGGCCTCTTCGCTTGCATACCAGATATCGACATTCTCTATCGTGCGCTCATGGCTGATCGGGTCGAGCCGGATCGCGAACATATGGTCCCGGTGGATGCCGAGCATCAGGTTCGGGAACAGCGACACATATTCCGCGCCGGTGTCCCATTTCGCGGGGAGGTCCGCAAAGTTGGGGAAACTTTGCGTGTCGGACAGTTTGGGATTGTAGACCACCGTTCCTTGCCCTGAAAACGCGCCCGGTGCCTCGATATGGTAGTGATCCTCCAGCTTGGAATAGCTGTTCAGACCGGGGTGCACCCATGGCAGGTGGTAGCTTTCGCAGTAGTTTTCGATCGCGAGTTTCCAGTTGCAGTGCACATCCAGCGTGAAACTGGACCCAGCACCGGGATAGAGCGGCTTGTCCGTGAAATCGGCCCAGCGGGCAGCCAGCGGCGCGATCCAGTCGTCAAAGGCCGGGGCGGTGCCGCTTACGTCCACAAAAATGCAGTCCATCCAGATCGCGGCGCGCACGGGTGTCAGCCCGGTCTCGTCAGGATTGATGCTGTCATGCCTGTTGATGCCCGGCCCGCCGACATGGGGCGTCGCGCGCAGCTTTCCATCCAATGAATAGCACCATGAATGATAGGGGCAGCGGATCACACCGCCGAAATTGCGCGGCGCGTCCACGAGGATCATGCCCCGATGACGGCAGACATTTTCATATACCCGCACCGCGCCGTCGCGGTCGCGCAGCACCAAAAGCGGCGCGCCCAGAAAACTGACAGGCTTGGCATCGCCGGGATGCGGCACATCCTTGCCATAGGCGATGCAGGTCCAGCCTGCGTGGAACAACTGTTTGCGCTCCAGCTCAAACCCTTCGGCAGAGGTGTAGAGCGGGGAGGGCAGGCCATTGGCCTCTTCAATCGGCCCCATGGCGGATCGCAATCCTTGCGCAATGTCCCTGATATCAAGCATCCGGCCCTCCTGTTTTGATGGTGCGGTGGGCAAAGTCTGGGTGAGGGGCGGCAATCCTGTCGGCACGGTTTGCGACCTGGGGATGACGGATTTTGACCATGTGGCGGGGATAAGAGATTCGCTGCGACGCGTCCTGCGGCTACTAGATATGGTATGCTGCGGCGCACAACATATTAACTAATTGTTAAGCTTTGCAGGGTGATGGGTGAGGCATCGTGCCACTTTCGCGAGGCAAACATCTCAATTTGTTCGAAAATTAACGGCAACTTCAACCTATGCGTGAATTTGGGTCGACTCGCCGCATGCTGCCCCCGCAGGATCATGGGCCAAAGATCAAGCACAATATCTGGTGTTTTGGGCAAAAAAGCCCGTTGACCGGAGAGACACAATTCCGTCATGTTGTGTCCAATCCCAAAGCGGACACAAGATGCGGCGTAGGCATCACCAACCGCCCGGAGGACTGACCATAAATTAAAGGGACATGTGTCCAAACCCGCCGCAAGTGCGGGACCGGATAAATGCGCCCGTGACCTGAGAGTATGAGGACAGGGACATGAAGATTGACCGCCGCTTTACCACCGAAGAAACGGGCGCATTCGGCGCGCTGGACTTCCGCACGACCACCTCTGAGATCCGCAACCCGGATGGCTCCGTGGTGTTCAAGCTCGACAATCTGGAAGTGCCTGTCGGCTGGAGCCAGGTTGCCTCTGACGTGCTTGCGCAGAAATATTTTCGCAAGGCGGGCGTGCCTGCCGCGCTGAAAAAGGTGCGCGAAAAAGGTGTGCCGTCTTTCCTGTGGCGCTCGGTGCCGGATGAGAAGGCGCTGGCGAAACTGCCTGAGAACGAGCGCTATGTCGGGGAGCATTCGGCAAAGCAGGTGTTCAACCGTCTTGCAGGGGCATGGTGCTATTGGGGCTGGAAAGGTGGCTATTTCACCACCGAGGCCGACGCCAAAGCCTATTACGAAGAAATGTGTTTCATGCTGGCCGCACAGATGGCCGCGCCGAACTCCCCGCAATGGTTCAACACGGGCCTGCACTGGGCTTACGGCATCGACGGCCCGTCCCAAGGGCACCATTATGTCGATTTCCAGACGGGCGAGTTGGTCAAATCCACCTCCGCTTATGAGCATCCGCAGCCCCATGCCTGCTTTATCCAGTCCGTGTCCGACGATCTGGTGAATGAAGGCGGGATCATGGACCTGTGGACCCGCGAGGCGCGCCTGTTCAAATATGGCTCCGGCACGGGGACCAACTTCTCCTCCGTTCGCGGCGCGAATGAGCAGCTTGGCGGTGGCGGCAAATCGTCTGGCCTGATGTCCTTCCTCAAGATCGGGGATCGCGCAGCAGGCGCCATCAAATCGGGCGGCACGACGCGCCGCGCGGCAAAGATGGTGATCTGCGACATGGATCACCCCGATATTGAGGAATTCATCAATTGGAAGGTGAAGGAGGAGCAGAAAGTGGCTTCCCTCGTTGCCGGCTCCAAGATGCACGAGGAAAAGCTCAACGACATCTTCGGCGCGATCCGCGTCTGGGACGGGGCAGAGGCAGATGCGTTCGACCCGAAAAAGAACGACGCGCTGAAAGCCGCGATCAAGGGCGCGAAGAAATCCGCGATCCCAGAGACCTACGTCAAGCGTGTGCTGGATTACGCAAAGCAGGGCTATGCCTCCATCGCGTTCCAGACTTATGACACCGATTGGGATAGCGAGGCTTACGGCACCGTATCGGGCCAAAACTCCAACAACTCCGTCCGTGTGACCGATGCCTTCCTTCAGGCGGTCAAGGATGACGCGGATTGGGAATTGATCAAGCGGGTCGACGGGACGGTCGCTAAAACCGTCAAGGCGCGTGATCTGTGGGAGCAGATTGGCCATGCCGCATGGGCCTGCGCCGATCCGGGCATTCAGTTCCACGACACCGTCAACGCATGGCACACCTGCCCGGAAGATGGGGAGATCCGCGGATCGAACCCTTGCTCCGAATACATGTTCCTTGACGACACGGCCTGTAACCTTGCGTCGATGAATTTGTTGAATTTCTACAAGGACATGCAGTTCGACGTTGACGCTTATGTTCACGCGACGAAACTGTGGACGGTGACGCTCGAAATCTCCGTTCTGATGGCGCAATTCCCATCAAAGGAGATCGCGCAGCGGTCTTATGAGTTCCGCACGCTGGGCCTTGGCTATGCCAATATCGGTGGTCTCTTGATGAATATGGGCTATGGCTATGACAGTGACGAGGGCCGCGCGCTGTGTGGTGCGCTGACCGCGATCCTGACCGGCGTGTCCTATGCTACTTCCGCCGAGATGGCGGGTGAGGTCGGCGCCTTCCCCGGTTTTGAGAAGAACCGCGAGCATATGCTGCGCGTCATCCGCAACCACCGCCGCGCGGCTTATGGGGAGACCGAAGGCTATGAGGGCCTCGCCGTGAAGCCGGTGCCGCTGGATCACGCGAACAACCCGATTGCGCTCCTGTCCGATGTGGCGCGGGATGCGTGGGACAAGGCGCTGGGGCTGGGTGAGGAATTTGGCTATCGCAACGCGCAAGTCTCCGTCATCGCGCCCACCGGCACGATTGGCCTCGTGATGGATTGCGACACCACCGGGATCGAGCCTGACTTCGCGCTTGTGAAGTTCAAGAAACTCGCCGGGGGTGGGTATTTCAAGATCATCAACCAGTCGGTTCCGGCTGCGTTGACGGCCCTTGGCTATACCCCGTCCCAGATTGAAGAAATCATCGCCTATGCGGTTGGTCACGGCTCCCTCGGGAATGCGCCGGGCATCAACAACACCGCGCTGATCGGTCATGGCTTTGGCGCGGAGGAATTGGCGAAGGTGGATGCAGCACTCGCAACCGCGTTCGACATCCGCTTCGTGTTCAACCAGTGGACGCTGGGCGTGGACTTCTGCACCGGCACGCTTGGCATCCCTGAGGAGAAGCTGAACGATCCGTCCTTTGACCTTCTGCGGCACCTTGGGTTCACCAAGCAGCAGATTGAAGCGGCAAACAACCACGTTTGCGGAACCATGACGCTGGAGGGCGCGCCGTTCCTGCGCGACGAGCATCTGAGCGTGTTCGATTGTGCCAACCCGTGCGGTAAGATCGGCAAGCGGTTCCTGAGCGTGGAAAGCCACATCACGATGATGGCAGCGGCGCAGTCCTTCATCTCCGGCGCGATCTCCAAGACGATCAACATGCCCAATGATGCGAGCATCGACGATTGTAAGGCGGCCTATGAGCTGTCCTGGTCGCTCGGCACCAAGGCGAATGCGCTTTACCGGGATGGCTCCAAGCTGTCCCAGCCGCTGTCCTCTGCGCTCATCGATGATGATGATGACGTGGAAGAGGCGCTGCTCAACGCGCCCTCGGGTGAGCGGGCACAGGTGCTGGCCGAAAAGATCGTCGAGAAAATCGTGATCAAGGAAATCGCCAAGGGCCGCGCGAAACTGCCCGAGCGGCGCAAGGGCTACACCCAAAAGGCCATCGTTGGCGGTCATAAAGTGTATCTGCGCACGGGTGAGTATGAGGACGGCCAACTGGGCGAAATCTTCATCGACATGCACAAGGAAGGCGCAGGCTTCCGCGCGATGATGAACAACTTCGCCATCGCGGTGTCTGTGGGCCTGCAATATGGCGTGCCGCTCGACGAGTTTGTTGAGGCCTTCACTTTCACCCGGTTTGAGCCGGCGGGGATGGTGCAGGGCAACGACTCGGTCAAGAGTGCGACGTCGATCCTCGATTACATCTTCCGTGAGTTGGCGATCAGCTATCTTGACCGCGAAGATCTGGCGCATGTCGCCCCGATGGGCGAGCGGTTTGACGAGCTTGGCCGTGGGGAGCATGAGGGCAAATCCAACGTGGCCCCGATCAGCGCGGAGGCGGCCCATAGCTCCCTCGACATGATCCGCCAGGTCAGCTCCACCGGCTATCTGCGCAAGCGTCTGCCGCAGGAACTGATGGTGTTCCAAGGCGGGGCGACCGCAGCACTTGATGCCGCGATTGCAACCGACACGGCGGTGGCCACGGCGGTGGAGACGACAACGACCACCACCACCATCACCGGCATGGATGCCCGCGCAAAGGCAAAGATGCAGGGCTATGAGGGCGACGCCTGCGGCGAGTGCGGCAACTACACGCTGGTGCGCAACGGCACCTGCATGAAGTGCAACACCTGCGGCGGCACGTCGGGTTGTAGCTAAGGGATTGGAGGGCGGCGCCAACGGCACCGCCCTTCGCACGTTCAGGCCGCAGGCAGAAACCGGGCAGTCACCGAAAAAAAGAGCCTGAATTGTAGACTTAGGGGAGCGGGCAACTGCTCCCCCTTTTTTGCGAGGAGAAGTTGAAATGACCGAAAAAATTCATGAAGATGAAAATAAAACGGAAAACGCCGATCAGATTGATTTAAAAGAAGAAAAATTTGACTTTTCTGCCATAAACTCCCTCCTTCGTGACAAGGAGGCCATTGCGCAAATAATAGAACTCATAAAAGCGAGAGGCGAGGTAAGAAAATGTGATAGTAAATGGATCCGGGTTTATGGAATTGCAGCTTTGGCAGCCATTGCAGTGCCTGTTTATTTTTTAGCCTATCATGAAAAACTTGATCCGAGTGCGGGTGTGATATTTGGCTCATTGGCTGGTTATATCTTTGGGAGGCAGCAAAGCTAACTGATTGGTCCAGTCGTCGAATTCCTCTGGCGTGATGCCAACAATCTCCAAAATCAGTTTGCGGCGCACGCTGGCGGCGAATGTGTCGCGGCTTTCGGCGGTCACCATGAACGCGCCCGGCCCGCCGATGATGCGGGTCGCGTATTCTTCTTCAAGGTTATAGCCCGCCCGACGGCCATCCTCGGGTCGCAGGATCGGCAGCGCGTTGATCGTGATGCCTGCATCCAACACTTCCCGCCGTGCCTCCTCAATCGGGGGGCCGTAGGAATTGCCGATACTGTCGCCTGAAAAGTCGATCACCGCGCGGGGGGCGAAGATGTCATTCTCCCGGATCAAATCTTTGGCGAACAAGAGCGCGCTGCCGATCGCGTTGCGCCCGTAGACCTGCCGGGGTGGGCCGATCAGGGCGGCGGCGAAGGCTTCGGCATCTTCCACACTGTCGATGATCATCCAATCCACCACGACTGCCGTGTTCGTTGCCCATTCGACATAGGTAACGGCCACATTGCCGTAGATGGAGTTTGTGATCGCGTCGATCACCGCCGGGTCGGTCATGGCAAGGGCATATCCCTGCCGCTGAAACGCCAGTTCTTCCGCATCAATCGAGCCGGACCCATCCGCGAGCAGCACCAGTTCCAACCCCGCCTCGCGCTGATCCTGCGCAGCGGCGGAACTGGCAAGGGTCAGGGCGGCAACAAAGGGGATCAACAGGCGCATAACGGGGAAATAGCGTGGCGGCACGGCTTGGCAATATCTCCATCTCGCGGAAAACGCTTTGCAATCGGGGAGGCGGGCTTTCACACTGAGGCAAAGCAAATCAAGGAGCATTCCATGGATCGCCCGGCCTTTACCCTTGGGATCGAAGAAGAATACCTGATCGTGGACCGCGAAACCCTCGATCTGGTACGTGAGCCGGAACAGGCCTTTGTCGATGATTGCACCAAGCGGCTTGGCGATCAGGTCACGGGCGAGTTTCTGCAATGTCAGGTCGAGGTCGGGACCAAGCCGCACGGGCGCGTCGCGGATGCCGTGGATGAACTGATCGGATTGCGCGCGGGCGTGGCCGAAGTGGCGGAGCGTTATGGCTATGCGCCCATCGCGGCCTCCACCCATCCGTTCGCCCGCTGGCGCGATCAGCAGCGCACGCAGAAAGACCGCTATGCCGATCTGCGCGACGCGATTGGGCAGCCGGTGCAGCGGATGCTGGCGTGCGGGATGCACATTCATGCCGGGATCGAAGATGACGACATGCGGATCGACCTGATGAATCAGGTGGCCTATTTCCTGCCGCATCTGTTGTCGCTGAGTTGCTCCTCCCCGTTTTGGGAGGGGGAGGATACCGGCCTTGCCTCCTACCGGTTGGCGGTGTTTGACGCGATGCCGCGCACCGGCACGCCAGATTTCATGGAAAGCCACGCGGCCTATCGGCGGCTGGTGGACAGCCTTGTCAGCGCGGGCTGTATCGAGGATGCGACGAAAATCTGGTGGGATATTCGGCCTTCCGACAAATTCCCGACGCTGGAACAGCGGATCACCGATATCTGTTCAAACGTGCGGGACACGGCCGCGATTGCAGCGCTTTATCAATGCCTTTTGGCGTATCTGTACCGCTTGCGCAGCCGCAACCAGCGCTGGCGCGTGTATCCCGCGACGCTTATCGGAGAGAACCGTTGGCGCGGACAGCGGTACGGCGCGACGGGGCAATTGCTTGATCTGGGCCGGGGTACGTTGACGCCGTTCTCCGCGCTGGTGGAGGAGTTGATCGAGCTTGTGTCGGATGAGGCAGAAATGCTCGGCTGTGTGCCAGAATTGCTGCATCTGCGGGAGATCGCGCGCCGCGGCACCTCCGCCGACCGGCAGCGCCGCGTGCATAAGGAGCAGATCGACGCAGGCGCGGGTAAGGACGCGGCGATGGCTGCGGTCGTGGCCGATCTCGTCGCGCAATATACCGAGAGTTAACGCGGGATGCGGATCGCCGCGCGCAAACCACCCAAGGCCTGACTGGTCCCAAGCACCAGCTTGCCGCCATGCCCGCGCGCCACATCCGCCGCGATCGACAGGCCAAGGCCGACGCCGCCGCCCTGATCCTGATTGCGCGCGGCATCTAGGCGGGTAAAGGCCTTGAGCGCTTCCTCGCGCTGATGCTCGGGGATGCCCGGCCCGTCATCGGCTACTGCGATTTCCATGCTGCTGGGCTGCAATCGCAAAGTCAGGCGCACTTCATCACCATGGCGGATGGCGTTGCTCACCAGATTGCGGACCGCGCGCCCCAGCGCCATTTCGCGCATCGGGACGGACGTATCGTTGGGCGTGTCATTGAGGATGTTGAGCGTCAGCACAGCCCCTTCGCGCCGGGCATCCTGTGCGATGCGGCGGATGAACTCGGTCGCGTCCACATCGGCGGTTTCCTCTGTTCCTTCGCCCCGGGCAAAGGCGAGGAAACCTTCGAGCATCCGCTCCATCTCCTCCACGTCATGCTGCAATTCCTCCACTTCCGGGCTTGGCTCCGCCACCGCAAGGGCAAGCCGCATCCGGGTGAGGGGCGTGCGCAGATCGTGGCTGACACCGGACAGCATCGCCGTGCGGCTCTCGATCTGCCGCTCCAACCGCTGGCGCATGGCGAGGAAGGCCGCGCCCGCCCGGCGCACTTCCTCCGCCCCTTGGGGCCGGAATTTCATCGACTGGCCCTTGCCGAATGCCTCCGCCGCGAGGGCGAGTTTGCGGATCGGGCGCACTTGGTTGCGCAAAAACAGGATGGAAATGCCCAACAGCACAAGCGACGTGAGAATCGTCCAAGTGAACAAAAGATGCGGATTGGAGGCGATCATCCGCCGCTGGGGCACAATCGCGGTCAACAACCCCGTATCGGTCTGGATATCAATCCGCACGGATTTGCGGATTTCGGTTGTGCTGATCCGCATCGGGCGGGCGATAATGTCGCGCAAGGTGCGCTCCATCTCCCGCCCCGAAACATCCAGAAAGCCAAGCTCCCTGCCGGGGGTGACGGTGCCGCCGGGCACATAATCGAGGGTAAAGCCCAACAGATCGGCGGTTGCTTCCAGTTGTATGGCGTTGCTGAGCGGGTCCACGGTGTCGACCGTCGCGATCAGATAGGTCAGCTCCGACCCGACCGAGCCCGCCATCTGCCGCGTGACCCCTTCAAAATGCCGCTGGATGAACAGAACACCCACGACAAGCTGGATGCCGAAAACCGGAATGATCAGGATAATCAGCGTCCTGCCGAACAGCTTGGTCGGCATGTACCGTTTGAGCCAGGCGAAATTTATCATATAGACAGGGTTAGGCAGGCTTGGCGTGACTGACAAGCCGCAATCAAGGAGCGTGAACTCTTGTCTCAGCCTGAGAGCCGTCTTGTGACACTGGCGCCCGGATTGCGGCGATTGCGGGCGGATAACCCCAGCCCGATGACCTTCACCGGGACCAATACCTATCTTTTGGGAACAAAGCGGCTGGCGGTGATTGATCCCGGCCCGGCTGACCCGGCGCATATCGACGCGATCCTGCGCGCGCTGGAGCCGGGGCAGGAGATCGCGCATATCTTCGTCACCCATGCACATGTGGACCATTCCCCCGGCGCGCGCCTGTTGCAGGAGCAGTGCGGCGCGCCGATCTATGCCTATGGCTCGGCCTATTCAGGGCTGTCGCGGGTGATGACACGGCGGCGCGCGCAGGGGCTCGATCTGGGCATGGATGGTGGGGTGGACCGCATGTTCTATCCGGATCATCCCCTGAAAACCGGCGATGTCATCGAAGAAGAGGACTGGTCGCTGGAGGCGCATCACACGCCCGGCCATTTGCCCAACCATATGTGCTTTCTCTGGCGGGAGCCGATGGCGCTCTTTACCGGGGATCATATCATGGGTTGGGCCACGAGCATGATCGCCCCGCCAGAGGGCGACTGGAAACCCTACCAGGTGGCGCTGAAACGGATCGCAAAGCGCACCGATCTGACCTGCGGTTATGCCGGGCATGGGGAGCCGATTGAGGACGTGTCGGCCCGTGCCCAGACGCTCCACGTTCATCGGCGGATGCGCGCGCGGCAGGTGGATATCGCGCTCTGCGATGGACCGGTCACGCCGATGGCGTTTGCCCGCGCGACCTATAACGACACGCCTGAGGTGCTGATCCCCGCCGCTGCCTGCAACGTGCTGGCCTATCTTTTGTGGCTGGAAGAGGAAAAGCTGATCGTGGCGCAGGGGCCACTTGGTCTTGAGACCGTATTCGAGCGGCTGGTTCCGCCTGAACACTGGCTGCGGGACGATCTTGTCAAACGGTTAGAAAGGCTACAGGCGCAGCTTTAGCGCGGCACGCGGGCAAGGGCTGCGTCGAGCCCGTCCTCCGGCGACAGGGTCTGCCATGCTTGAAACCGGTTTCTGATCCATGTGCGCTGCCGTTTGGCATATTGGCGGGTGGCTATGCTGCCACGCTCGATGACTTCCTCGCGTGTCAGATGCCCGTTGAGCCAATCGGTGATCTCAGCGCGTCCGATGGCCTTGGCAGCGGGCAGGGCGCTGTCGTGACCGGCCTCAATCCAGCGGCGGACCTCCTCAACCGCCCCCTGATCCAGCATCGCGGCGAAGCGTTGCGCGATCCGCGCGTTCAGCCACTCTGGCCTGGGCGTCAGCGCAATCGGCACGCAGTCGGTCAGCGGCAGGATCGGTGGCGGCGTGTTGCTATGCCATGCCGCGATCCCGCGCCCGGTGGCTTGCAACACCTCCCATGCGCGCTGCACCCGCATCGGATTGTTCTGGTCAAGCCGGGACAGGCTTTCGGGATCAGTGATGCGCAGGTGCTCCACAAACCATGCCAAGCCGTGCCGGGCCATCAGCGCATTTCCTTCCGCCCGGATTTCAGGTGGGGTTTCTGGAATATCAGCGAGCCCGTCTGTCAACGCGGTGAAATTGAGGCCGGTTCCGCCGACGATGATCGGGCGTTGCCCCGCGTCCTCGATGGCCGCGATTTCGGCTGCGACCTCCCGCAGCCAGCGCCCCGTCGAATAGGGCACGCGCGCGCCCACATGACCGTAGAGCCGGTGCGGCGCTTGGGCGGTTTCAGCATCCGTGGGCCGTGCGGTCAGCACCTGCCAACACGCATAGACCTGCAAGGCATCGGCATTGACGATCACGCCCCCATCCCGCGCTGCCACTGCCATGGCAAGCGCGGATTTGCCCGAAGCCGTGGGGCCAGCGATCAGAACAGGCGTCACGGCGCGGACAGGGCCGCCGCGATCTGAGCAGCAAGGCGCGCGTTGTTCTTCACCAAGGCGATATTCGCAGTCAGGGAATGGCCGCTGGTCCGCTCAAATATCCGTTGCAGCAGGAAGGGCGTCACGGCTTTGCCCGTCACATGCTCAGCCTCGGCATCCGCAAGCGCGTCCTCGATGATCGGGCCTATGACATGCGCGGGGATTTCATCCGCGACCGGGATTGGATTGGCGATCAACTGCCCACCCGGCAGGCCCATCGCGGCGCGCATCTGATGCGCCTGAGCGATCTGGGCGGGGGTGTCCATGCGGATCGGGGCGGGCAGGCCGCTGTCACGGGACCAGAAAGCGGGGAGGTGATCCACGCCGTAGCCGATCACCGGAACGCCATTCGTTTCAAGCACTTCGAGCGTTTTCTCAATGTCGAGGATCGCTTTCGGTCCAGCCGCCACCACGCTCACGGGTGTCTGCGCAAGCTCCAAAAGATCGGCGGAGATATCGAGCGTTTCGGCCACGCCCCGATGCACGCCCCCAATGCCTCCCGTGGCAAAAACGGCGATCCCAGCCATGCGCGCGGCGATCATCGTGGCGGCAACGGTGGTGGCACCCGTGCGCCCCATCGCCATCGCGGCAGCCATATCGGCGCGCGACAGTTTCAGCACATCGGGCGCTTGGGCCAGTGCTTCGAGCTGCGCGTCGGTCAGCCCGATATGGAGCGCGCCGTCGATCACCGCGATGGTCGCGGGGACAGCGCCTTCGTTGCGGATGACGTCCTCTACAGCCTCGGCGGTCTCCCGGTTTTGCGGATAGGGCATGCCATGGGTGATGATGGTGCTTTCCAGCGCCACGATCGGCGCGCCTGCCGCGCGGGCGGCCTCGACCTCCGGACTAAAGAGCATCCGGGGGCCGCTCACAGCATCAATCCCAGAACCACAAACGCCAACCCCATGAACGCCACCGCGACCGAACCCATGTTGACCGCCACAAGCGTGCGCAACCGCACCCGCGCCACATCCGGGTCGGGCTTGTCCTTTTTCAGGCGCTTGGCCTCCAGAATGCAGTAGATCAGGCCAGCCAGCCCGATGGCCGTGGTCACGCCGCCGATATAGACCATGATGTCCAAGTTCATTTCGCGCCTCGTATCAAATCCTCTGCCCGCCTATCCCATAGAGCAGGGGCAGGGTGCAAGCGTGGCCTTGCGCCGCGTCAGGCGCATCGTGGCCTCGGGCAGACTGGACGCATCGGGCCAAAAGGAGTATGTGCCCGCCATATCACTCAATCGAGGGCAGGGTCCGATGGCGATGCGGTTCCTTAAAATGCACGGACTGGGCAATGACTTTGTCATGCTTGATGCGCGGGGGCAGGATGTGCGCCTGTCCGCGCCGTTGGTGCGTGCCATTGGGGATCGGCATCGCGGCGTCGGGTTTGACCAGTTGATCGTGCTGCGCGATGGCGACGGGGCGGATGTGACGCTTGATTTCTGGAACGCCGATGGCTCGACCGCCGGGGCCTGTGGCAATGGCACGCGCTGCGCGGCGCGGCTGGTGTTCGACGATCTGGGCACGGACAGGCTGACCCTGCGGACGGAGCGGGGCCTCTTGCAGGCCGAGCACTGCGCCGATGGCCGCATCCGCGTGAATATGGGCGCGCCGGAGCTGACATGGGACCGGGTGCCGTTGGCGCGCGACATTCCGCTTGATCCCCTGCCGCTTGACGGGAGCCCTGCGGCGGTGGGCATGGGCAATCCCCATTGTGTGTTCTTTGTCGAGGACGTGGCGCAGGTGGACCTTCCCACACTTGGGGCCCGGTTCGAGCATGATCCCCTTTTCCCGGAGCGGACCAATGTGGAATTCGTGCAGGTTATCGACCGCAGCACCTTGCGGATGCGGGTCTGGGAGCGGGGCGGGATGATCACGCAGGCCTGCGGCTCTGGCGCCTGTGCGGTGGCGGTTGCGGCTGCTTTGCGGGGTCTGACGGAGCGCACGGTCCGTGTCATCCTCGACGGTGGACCGCTCGATATCGACTGGCGCGAGGATGGCGTCTGGATGACGGGGGAGACGGCGCTCACATTCGAAGGCACATTCTCTGACGCGTTTCTGGCGGGGGCGGCATGACCGAGGCGCCTACATTCGCGACGTTCGGCTGTCGGTTGAACGCGTATGAGACCGAAGCGATGAAAGACCTTGCCGCACAGGCGGGCGTGGATGATGCGATTGTCGTCAACACCTGCGCTGTCACGGCAGAGGCCGTGCGGCAGGCCCGCCAATCCATCCGCCGCATGGCCCGCGAAAACCCCGGCAAGCGGATTGTCGTCACGGGCTGCGCCGCACAGACAGAGCCGGAGACGTTTGCCAAGATGGAGGAAGTATCCGTCGTCCTCGGCAATCTGGAAAAGATGCAGCCACAAGCATGGCAGCGCCTCGCCCAGACCCCCGATTTCGTCGGACCGACCGAAAAGGTGCAGGTCAATGACATCATGTCCGCGACAGAAACGGCGGGCCATCTGATTGATGGGTTCGGCACCCGCGCGCGGGCTTATGTGCAAGTCCAGAATGGCTGCGATCACCGCTGCACCTTCTGCATCATTCCCTATGGCCGGGGCAATTCACGCTCCGTTCCGGCGGGCGTGGTTGTTGAGCAAATTCAGCGGCTTGTGGCGCGAGGCTACAATGAGGTGGTGCTTACGGGTGTCGATATCACCTCATGGGGCGCGGACCTGCCGGGCGAGCCGCGCTTTGGCGATCTGGTGCGGCGCATTCTGACGCTGGTCCCGGATTTGCCGCGCCTGCGGATCAGCTCCATCGACTCGGTGGAAGCTGATCCCGCTTTGATCGAGGCCATCGCGACCGAACCGCGCCTGATGCCGCATCTGCACCTGTCCTTACAGGCAGGGGACAACATGATCCTGAAGCGGATGAAGCGGCGGCATTCCCGCGAGGATGCGATTGCCTTTGCGGCGGATATGCGCGCCGCACGCCCCGATGTGGTGTTCGGTGCCGATATCATCGCGGGCTTCCCGACGGAGACGGAGGAGATGTTCCAGAATTCTCTCCGCTTGGTTGAGGACTGCGGGCTGACATGGCTGCATGTGTTCCCGTTCTCCCCGCGCAAAGGCACGCCCGCCGCGCGGATGCCGCAGTTGGAAAAGGCTGTGATCAAGGAGCGCGCCGCGCGCCTGCGCGCCATCGGGGAGCAGCAGGTGACAACCCACCTTGCCGCACAGGCCGGGCAAATCCACCGTATCCTGATCGAAAGCCCCGATATGGGCCGGACGGAAGCCTTTACCGAGACACATTTTGCCGACCCGCAACCTGTTGGCACAATTGTTACCGCAAAAATCATCGGCCATGATGGAAAGAGGCTGACAGCGGCCTGAACCCGGCGTAACGCTTTCCGCTCAGACCTATTGTGACGGAAAGGCCGGGCCATGCATCCCAATCCCATTTTTCGCGGCGTCGAGGCCGCACGCAGCCTTGAATTTGTGCGGGCGCGCGGTTTTGGGGCGTTCCTCGTGAATGGGGAGCGGGTGCCGATGGTGGCACATGTGCCCTTTACCCTGTCCGAGGATGGGAGCCTTGTGACCGCGCATCTGATGCGCTCCAACCCGATTGCGCGCGCTGCGCGGGACGGGTGCGATGCCGTGCTGACCGTCACTGGGCCGGATGCCTATATCTCTCCCGATTGGTATGGCGTGGATGATCAGGTGCCGACATGGAATTACATCGCCGTGCATCTGGAAGGCCGGTTACAGACCGGCAAGCCTGAGGAAATGCGCCCGGTGCTTGATACGCTTTCCGCGGATTTCGAGGGCCGCATGGCGGGCAAAAAGCCTTGGACCATGGATAAGATGACCCCCGACGTGGCGGAGCGGATGATGCGCATGATCCTGCCCATCACGATGAGGGTGACTGATCTGCGCTCAACCTGGAAATTGGGCCAGAACAAGCCCGAGGCCGTGCGTCTTGCCGCGGCGGACCGGGTGGCGGAGGGGACGGGATCGGAGCTTGACGCTCTGGCCGCATGGATGCGCGATCCGCCCTGACCCCTTGCGCCGGAGCGCCCGGTCCCGGTAGCGTCTCGCCAAACCCAACCGCAAGGATCCGCCATGCAGCTCTACGACAATCCCGCGTCCCCCTATTGCCGCAAGGTGCGCATTCTGTTGCACGAAACTGGCCTGATGGATCAGGTGCACCTGACGACCGTGGCAGGCAATGCTGCTGATCCGGGCACGATGCCCGTGACGGTCAACCCGTTGGGCAAAATTCCGTGCCTTGTTCGGGACACGGGACCAGCGCTTTATGACAGTCGGGTGATCTGTGCCTATCTTGATGATCTGGCGGGGGCGGGGCTTTACGGGACGGGTTCTGCGCGTTGGGATATCCTGACGCTGGAGGCGCTGGCGGACGGAATGCTCGATGCAGCCCTCGCGATCGTCTATGAAGCGCGCATCCGCGATGAGGCGATGCGCCATGAAGGATGGGTCGAAGGCCAGTGGGATAAGATCGCCCGCGCGCTTGATGCGCTGGAAGGGCGCTGGATCGCGTTCCTGTCCGGCCCCATGACGATGGGCCATATCGCGGTCGCCTCAGCGCTTGGCTATCTCGACTTCCGACTTGATGCGCGCGGCTGGCGGGGAAGGCATCCCGCGCTTGCGGAGTGGTTCGCGGCGGTGTCCGAACGGCCCGCGCTTCAGGCGACCCGCCCAGCGTGACGCTGCCGCTGGCGGAATTCATCGCGGTATGGGTGTTTTTTGGGATCAACATCCTGTCGCCCGGCCCGAATGTGCTCAACACCATCGGCACCGCAATGGGATCAGGACGGCGGGCCGGGCTGGCCTGTGCGATTGCCGTGGGGCCCGGTGTGGCGATCTGGAGCCTCGCGACCGTGCTTGGCGTGGCCGCGCTCTTTCGCGTGGTGCCATGGGCGGAGACCCTGCTGACCGGGATTGGCGCGGCGCTGCTGATCTGGTTTGCCACCCGATTTTTCAAGCGGGCTCGGGCGCGCGTGTCCGTCGATGCGACCAAGGGGATGAGCGCACGGCGCGCGTTCCTCGGCTCTCTCGCGATACTTGCGACCAACCCCAAGGCGATGACCACATGGCTGGTGATCCTCAGCGTGTTCCCGGTGGATCGGGCGACACCGGGTGATATGGCGCTGCTGGTCGTTGGCTCGTCTATTCTCGCGGTGACGGGGCATGTGTTTTACGCGCTGATGTTTTCCACAAGGCCAGCGGCGCGGATTTATGCGCGTTGGGCGCCGGTCGTGAATGCGGGCGTGGGTGTGTTTTTCCTGTTTGTCGCGGCAAAACTGATCCGCGATCTTGTCATCGGGGCATGATGCGCCATCTCCCCCTCACATGACCGATACACGCTCCACAGCCAGCGCGCGGGCCGCGCGCCACCTTGAGGATGCCATCGCCGCGATTGATGCGGCGATGGGGCAGGGCTATGCGGCGGCGCACCCGGAATTGGTCGCCGCCATGGTACAGGCCAGCGCGATCGAACATGCGGTGGAAACCGGACGCATCGCATCGCGTGAAACCAATGAGACGCTCCTGAAGCTCAAGCCGCGC
The DNA here is from genome assembly GCF_014199445.1 of Rubricella aquisinus. Classification (GTDB taxonomy): domain Bacteria; phylum Pseudomonadota; class Alphaproteobacteria; order Rhodobacterales; family Rhodobacteraceae; genus Rubricella; species Rubricella aquisinus. The sequence continues at coordinate 42,423 of NZ_JACIJS010000002.1, forward strand.
CTCTTTGGCTAATCAATAGGCCACGCGCGTGCGCTCTGGTGCCGCGACGGTGCCCGGCAGGTTTTCCCCCGGCAGAATGCGCGCGGCATTGGTGGCAAGGTTCGTCTCGATCCGGCAGGTCGATCCGGGCTGTGCGATGCGGTCGCCTTCGAAATATTCCTGAATGACGATGGTTTCGCGGCCATCGGCAAGGATCACGGAATATTCCAGACCCTGACGCTGCGCGTTGTCCTGATCAAAGGCTTCACCCGCCGCAGCACCCAATGCCGCACCCGCAAGGGAGCCAAGGCCACGGGCCAACTCATTGCCAACACCAGCGCCAACTTCACGGCCCGCCGCGTTGCCAATGATCCCACCGGCAACGGTACCGACCACAGTGCCCGCGCCATTCGCATTGTCATCGCGAATGGTGATTTCGCGCACATCGAGCACGCGGCACCGCTCCACCATGCTTTGCTGACCAACGGAGGAGGCAGACACAACGGATTCGCCGCCAGAGCGGAACGGAGAGCACGCCGACAGGCCAACAAGACATATAAGCGAGGCTGTAACGAGGGGTTTCATCGGTAAGGTCCTGTGTTGATAGCAGATATGTCTGGCTAGAACGGCTCAGATGAGAATAACAGCACCGCGCCGTTACTTTTGCGTGAACTGCCCCCGCGTCATGTGGCGTTTGCGGCCAAAGCCGGGACGCCGCTCCACCGCAAATCCGGCCGATTCCAACGCCCGGCGCACATGCCCGGCGGCCGTATAGGTGGCAAAACTGCCATTCTTGGCCGTGTGACGGCCAATCTCGGCCATCAATTCGGCGCTCCACATATCGGGATTGCGCGCCGGGCTGAACCCGTCCAGAAACCACGCATCGGCGAAATCTTGCCAGTTTGGCAGCGTTTCCTGCGCCAAACCCACCCGGATATCCACATCCACTGGCCCAAGGCGGAACGCGCCTGCGCGGTAGGCGGCACGCAATTCGGCCCGCTCCCGCGCAAGATCGGGCCACGCGGCGAGCGCGCGATCCATCGCCTCCGCCGTCAGCGGATAAGCCTCAAAACTGGTGTAGCGCAACCGCCCCTCACAGCCCAATGTGCGCCACAGGTGTAGCGTCGCACACAGGTTCAGCCCGGTCCCAAAGCCAAGCTCGGCAATATGAAACCCATCGCACAGCCGTGAGGGCAGGTCATTGCCGTCCAGAAACGTGTGCCGCGTTTCCGCCAACCCGTCCTGAAGCGAATAATAAGGATCGTCGAATTGGCGCGACACCGGCACGCCATCCGCCCGCCAGTCAAGATCGGGATTTTGCATCTTGCCCTGCCTTCCGCTACATCTGCCGCGTCATATCGGGGGAGCGGCATCAATGGCAAGACAAGGCGCGGACCTTGTGGTGATCGGCGGCGGGGTCATGGGGCTCTGGTCCGCTTGGGCGGCTTTGGAGGCCGGACGCTCGGTTCTGGTGCTCGATAGGGCTGAGCCCGGCGCGGGCGCGTCGGGTGGCATGATCGGTGCCCTTGCCCCCCATCTGCCGGACCGCTGGAACCCTAAGAAGCAATACCAGTTTGAGGCCCTCTGCACCTTGGAAAAGGACATCGCGCAAGTGGATGCAGCATCCGGCCTGACCTCTGGCTATGGCCGCATTGGCAGGCTCCAGCCCCTTACGGGCCGCGCGCTCGATCATACCGAGGAGCGGCTTGCAGGCGCGCGCGCACATTGGGCCGGGATGGCGGAGATGGACTTGCGCCCGGCGGATATGGCCCCCGATTGGGCCGCGCCTGATATGGCAGAAGCTTGGCTGTTCGACACACTCACGGCCCGCGTGGCCCCGCGCCGCCTGATCGCGAGCCTTGCGGCGGCGATTACGGCCCGTGGCGGGCAGATCCGCACCGCATGCACGGTCACGGGCGTGGCCCCCGGTGTCGTTGAGACCACCGATGGCCCGATCAAAGCAGAAACCATCATCCTTGCCGCGGGCGTCCCGGCCTTTGAGTTGATCGCCCCACTGGTGGCGGAGGTGCCGGGCCGGGCTGAGAAGGGGCAGGCGCTGACACTTCCCATCGCGGCCCCTGCGGATATGCCGCTGATCTACGGCAATGGGACGTATGTTTTGCCCCATGCCGATGGCACGATTGCGATTGGGGCGACGAGCGAACGGGTGTTTGACGATTCCTGCGGGACGGACGCACTGCTGGATGCCTCTCTCGATCGCGCGCGCGCCTTGTGCCCATGGATCAGAGGGGTCACCCCATCGCGCCGCTGGGCGGGTCTGCGCCCGCGCGGCAATGGTCGCGATCCGATGCTTGGGTCTGTGCCCGGCGCGCCGGGTGTCTTCGCGATGATGGCAGGGTTCAAGATCAGCTTTGGCATCGCCGCGAAAGCCGCCCGTGACGTGCTGCACGAGGTCGACACAGGCGAGGCCCGCACACCCGAAACCTTCCGCGTCGCGCATCATCTGGGCAAGGGCGACTAGCGCCTCTTTTTTCCGAAAATACCTCCCGCCGGAGGCATCATCGCCGTCAGGCGATATCTTTCACATGCTGATAGCGCAGCTTTGCAATCTCTTCCTGCGCATGAACGCGCACATGCTCCCGCATTGCGTTCTCGATAAAGCCAAGATGCTCTTCGACCGCCGCGCGGGCTTCCGCCGGGTTCCGGTTCATGATCGCGTGATGCATTGTCCGGTGATGGTCGAGCAGCAGATCACGGGTGTCGCGCACGCCAAACAAAAGCCGCCGGTTGTAGAACACGCCTTTCTTCAGCAGATCGAACATGGAGCGCATCATGTGCAGCATCACCACGTTATGCGCGGCCTCCACGATGGCCATGTGGAAATCGGCGTCGAGCCCTGCTTCTTCATCCGGGTTGCGCTTGGAGTGCGCAGCTTCCATCTGTTTGAAAATCTCGTCGATGACCGCGTGATCGGTGGGGGTGGCAAAGCGGGCGGCGCGCTCTGCGGCCATGCCTTCAAGGTCTTTACGGAAGGCAAGATAGTCGAACAGCGCCTCGTCATGGGTGGCAAATAATTCGATCAGCGGTGGGGCGAAGGCGGAGCCCAACACATCCGCCACAAACGCGCCCGCGCCGGGCCGGGTCACCACAAGCCCGCGCTCTTCCAATTCTGCCAAGGCATCGCGCAAGGACGGGCGGGAAGCCCCGAGTTTCGCTGCCAAATCCCGTTCCGCCGGAAGCCGCTCCCCCGGGCGCAGCACGCCGCGCAGGATCAGCGTTTCGATCTGGCGGGTGATCGCATCGGACACCCGTTCGGGCGTGATCTTTTGAAACGGCATGGCGCGGCCCCTCGCTCTAATTGGTAAAAATATATGACCAGCACTGCCAGAGGGCAACAGGTGATATATCCAATCACGGTTTTGACAGGAAAAGGGTTGCGAAAGGGGGGTGCCCCGGCCTAGTGTCGCCACAACTCTTATATAAGACTCAATCGCCTTGGGAGGCCCCATGAACCCGTTTGAAACCGTCCGCGAAGAGGTTGATGTCACACCGGTCGTCGCGGATGAGGTGAAATGTACCACCTGTTACATGTGCGCTTGCCGCTGCGGCATCCGCGTGCACATGAAGAACGGCAAAATCCGTTATATCGACGGCAATCCCGACCATCCGGTGAACAAGGGCGTGCTCTGCGCCAAGGGCTCCGCCGGTCTGATGAACCATTACAGCCAGGCGCGCCTGTCAAAACCGCTCAAGCGCGTGGGGGAGCGGGGCGCTGGCGATTTTGAGGAGATCGAATGGGATGAGGCGCTGGCGCTGGCGTCCGAATGGCTCGGCACGGTGCGCAACACTGACCCGAAGAAGCTCGCGTTCTTCACGGGCCGGGATCAGTCACAAAGCCTGACCGGCTGGTGGGCCGCGCAGTTCGGCACCCCCAATTTCGCGGCCCATGGCGGCTTTTGCTCCGTCAACATGGCGGCAGGGGGGCTCTACACCCTTGGCGGCGCGTTCTGGGAATTCGGAGAGCCGGATTGGGACCGGGCCGAATATTTCCTGATGTTCGGCGTGGCCGAAGATCACGACAGCAACCCGATCAAAGCGGGCCTTGGTCGCCTCAAGACGCGCGGCGCGAAATTCGTGTCCGTGAACCCGGTACGCACCGGGTATTCCGCGATTGCGGACGATTGGGTGCCCGTGCGCCCCGGCACGGACGGTCTATTCATCTTTGCGCTCATTCATGAGTTGCTCAAGGCGGATAAGATCGATTGGGACTATCTGGTGCGCTACACCAACGCGCATTGGCTGGTGATCGACGCGCCGGGCACCGCGAACCACGGCCTGTTCGCGCGCGACGCGGACGGTGAGCCGCTGACTTGGGATCGCAACGATGGGGCTGTTCCGGCGAAGGCCGGGACCTCCCCGATGCTCACCGGGCGGTTCACGCTGGAGGATGGAACCGTGGTGGTGCCCTCCTTTGAGCTGCTGGCGCGGCGGTATCTGTCCACGGATTATGCGCCCGAAGCGGTTGAGAAAACCACCGGTGTCAGTGCGGCGCAAATCAAACGTATCGCCGCCGAACTTGCCGAAGCCGCGTTTGAGAAGGAAATCACCCTCGATGTGGAATGGGAGGATTGGACGGGCAAGAAGCACGACAAAATCACTGGTCGCCCCGTCGCGATGCACGCGATGCGCGGGATTTCGGCCCATTCCAACGGTTTTCACACCTGCCGCGCGATCCATATCCTGCAAGTACTGCTCGGCTCCGTCGATTGTCCGGGGGGCTGGCGTTTCAAGGCACCGTTCCCGAAGCCGATCCCCCCGGGGCCAAAGCCCGCGCAGCCGCCCTTCACCCCCGGTGAGGCGCTCAAGGGGATGCCCATTGGCAACCCGACTGGGCCGGAGGATCTGCTCGTTGATGACAACGGCCAGCCCCTGCGCATCGACAAGGCCTATAGCTGGGAGCATCCCATCGCGGCCCATGGACTGATGCATATGGTGATGCACAACGCGTGGGCCGGTGATCCGTACCCTGTCGATGTGCTCTTTATGTATATGGCGAATATGGGCTGGAACTCCGCGATGAATCCCGGTCAGGCCATGAAATACCTGACGGATAAGAACGCGGATGGCAGCTACAAAATCCCGAAATTCATCTATTCCGACGCGTATTGGTCCGAGACGATCGCCTATGCCGATCTGATCCTGCCCGATACGACCTATCTGGAGCGGTGGGATTGCATCTCCCTCTTGGATCGCCCGATCTCCAGCGCGCATGGCGGGGCGGATGCGATCCGCCAGCCGGTGGTGGAGCCGGATCGGGATGTGCGACCCTTCCAGACTGTTCTGTTGGAGCTTGGCGCGCGGCTTGGCCTGCCGGGCATGACGAATGAGGATGGGTCCAACAAATTCCCCGGCGGTTATGCTGACTACATCGTCAATCATGAGCGCGGCGCAGCACTTGGCCCGCTGGCCGGATGGCGCGGGGAGGATGGTGACCAGCATGGGCGTGGCGCGCCCAACCCCAACCAGCTTCAGAAGTATATCGAGAATGGCGGCTTTTGGCAGGAACATCTGCCGATGGAGGCGCAATTCCTCAAGCATGCCAACGCAAACTATCTGGCGCATGCGCACCGGATGGGGTGGATCCCGTCGGCAGAGCCGATTGTGTTCCAGCTATACTCTGAACATTTGCAAAAATTCCGCCTTGCGGCAGAGGGCCATGGCGACCGCCAACCGCCCGAACAACATCGCAAGCGGGTCCATGACATGTTTGACCCTTTGCCGATCTGGTACACCCCGTTTGAGGAAGAGGGCGCGGACGAGCAGGGCTATCCCTTGCACGCACTGACCCAACGCCCGATGCACATGTATCATTCATGGGGCAGTCAGAACACGTGGCTGCGCCAGATCACAGCGCAAAACCGCCTGTTCATGCACCGGGCAAAGGCGGCGGAACTGGGCATCGAGGACGATCAATGGATCTGGATCGACAGCCCCCATGGCCGCGTCAAAGGTCAGGTCAAAACCATGGACGGTGTGAACCGCGACACGGTTTGGACATGGAACGCCATCGGCAAACGCAAGGGCGCATGGGGCCTGTCGGAGGACGCACCGGAATCGAACAAAGGGTTCTTGCTGAACCATGTCATAACCGAATTGCTGCCCCCGAAATCGGATGGGCACCGCTATTCCAACTCTGACCCGATCACGGGGCAGGCGGCGTGGTTTGATCTTCGCGTGAGGATCACGCCCTGTGCGGCCGATGAAATTGAGGCGACCGAGCCGCAATTCCCGCCGCTCAATCATCCCAACATGGCCCCAAGGCCCGGGCGGCATGGCGATGACGTCAAACCGACCGAAAGCCGGGGGCAGGCGACCCCGCAGAAAGACTGGATCGCGAATAAGGATCTGCGCTCATGACCAGCTTGCCGCAAACCACGCAAAAGAAACTGGGCCTTGTGATCGACCTTGATATCTGTGTCGGCTGTCAGGCCTGCACGGTGAATTGCAAGGAATGGAACGAGGGCGGCCATTCCGGCCCCCTGACCGATCTGATGGCCACCGGGCCGGACCCGTCCGGCGTGTGGTTCAACCGCGTGCATACCTTTGAGACGGAGGAGCGCACGGTCCATTTCCCCAAATCCTGCCTCCATTGTGATGATGCGCCCTGCGTCACCGTCTGCCCGACGGGTGCGAGCTATAAGCGGGAGGAGGACGGGATTGTCCTTGTCAATGCGGATACCTGCATCGGCTGTAAGCTTTGCTCTTGGGCCTGTCCCTATGGCGCGCGGGAATATGATGAAGATCAGGGTGTGATGAAGAAATGCACTCTCTGCGTGGATCGTATCTACAACCCGAATTTGCAGGAAGATCAGCGGGTTCCGGCCTGTGTTTCGACCTGCCCGGCAGGCGCGCGGCACTTTGGCGATCTGGGAGACCCGGACAGCGATCTGAGCCGTCTGGTGGCTGAGCGCGGCGGATATGACCTGATGCCTGAGCAGGGCACGAAGCCCGTAAACAAATATCTGCCCCCCCGGCCCAAAACCGTCTCCGAAGCCGAAAAGGCGCTAAAGGCCGTGGGCATGGCCGATGATGGTGTGGGCGACGCGGGCTTTTTTGCCCGCCTTGTGGATCGGGTTTTGACGAAATGACCCAGACGACATTCAATGCAGGGGGAAGCCAGCATGCATCCGGCTAAATCCGTTATCTATTTCACCGTGATGTCGGGGCTGGGCTATGGCCTTGTTATCTGGCTCGGGATCTATGCGCTGACCGATCACAACCTGCCCGGCGGCTGGAACGCGGGGGCGCTGACGCTGGCGCTGGCGCTGGTTGCGTCGGGCCTCATTTCCTCCACGCTGCATCTGGGCCATCCGGAGCGGGCATGGCGCGCTCTCAGCCAATGGCGGACAAGCTGGCTCAGCCGGGAAGGGGTCGCGGCGATCGTGACCTTCATTCCACTTGGTCTGTGGTGGTTGTCATGGATGCTGACGGAGCCTGCAGCGGAGCTAAAGGGCGCGTTGACCGACATGGAGCGCGTTTTCGCGATCCTTGGCATGATCGGGGCATTGGTGACGGTGTTCACGACCTCCATGATCTATGCCTCTCTTAAGGCGGTGCCGAGTTGGCACACGATCTGGACGCCGTTGGCCTATCTCATCCTCGCACTTTACACGGGGCTTTTGGGCTTTATGGCCATACTTGGGCTTGCGGGCGGCAATCCGGGTGTGATCGCGGAGTATGGGCTCTATCTGCTGGCCGCCGGGCTGGTGGTGAAGCTCCTGTTCTGGAAGCACACGCGGGCGGGCAGTGGCTCCACCACGTCCAGTGCCACGGGGATCGAAGGCGATGTACGGCTTCTTGAAGGGCCACATACGCAGGCCAATTACCTGCTGCGCGAAATGGGGTTCACCATCGCGCGCAAACATGCCGATAAGCTGCGCGTGGGTGTGTTTCTGTTCGCCTTTGGCGTGCCGTTCCTGACGCTGGCCGCGCTCAGCTATGACGCGGCGGGATGGGTCGCGGTGGCGGGCTTTGCCGCGCTGATGGTTGGTGTGTTCATGGAACGCTGGCTGTTCTTCGCAGAGGCGCGCCATGTGGTGACGCTCTATTACGGTGCGCGCGCGGCGTAAGGTAGAGATGGTTGCGCCCTCCCGCAGGCGGAGGGCGCTCATCGCTTGAGGCTGGTCCCCCAGTTACTTGGCACCCGCAGCCAGGGTGGCGAGTTTCGCCCATGCAATCTCAGGGTCCACCGCGCCAAAACCCGCGAATGTGCCGAAACCACAATCGGACCCCGCGATCACGCGATCTTCGCCCACGATATTCACGAATTTCTCAATCCGCTCTTTCACCAGCGCGGGATGCTCCACGAAATTCGTGGTGGAATCGATCACGCCGGGCACCAGCACCTTATCCTCCGGGATTTCAGAGGCGCGGTCGCGGAACACGGTCCATTCATGGGCGTGGCGCGGATTGGACGTTTCAAACAGGACATAGCGCGCGCGGGTGTGCATCAGGGTGGAGAACACCTTGTCCATGTCGATATCGCAGGTATGCGGCCCCTCGTAATTGCCCCAGCAGATATGCACGCGCACCTTGGCCGGATCGACGTCTGACAGGGCATAGTTCAGCGCCTCGACATGCATATTCGCCACCTTGAGGAACTCGTCGTCCGTAAGGTCCGTAAACAGCATGTGCCGCGACAGGGCGAGGTCGGGGCAATCGAGCTGCAAATCAAGGCCAGCGCCCACAATCGTCTCATATTCGGCCTTCATCGCATCCGCGAGCGCGGCGAGATAGGCTTCGCGGTTAGGATAATGGTCGTTTTGCAGAAAGAGGGAGATCACGCCGGGGGAGGCCGCGTTCATGAACCCGCGCTCCGCCCCATGTTTGGCCATTGCGGATTTGAGGTTGTCGACATCCTTGAGCAACTCGTCCTGCCCCTTGGATTTGACCTCTCCCGTGCACATGGGCCGGGCATAGGTCGGCGTGCCGCCATCATCGGCGAGCCGTTGCAGAAAGCTCGGGAATTGTTTGAGGTCAGCGGGCGCGTTGCGCGGGCTGTCGCCGGAAAACCCGGTATAGCGATCCTTCACATAGGTCGCGTAGGAGATTTTGGAGGTTTCGCCGTCGCTCACAATGTCGATGCCGGCCTCGACCTGTTTGCGCACCACATAATCCACCCCTTCGGTCATCGCGGCGTCAAAGGCGGATTGATCGAAGGTTTCGCCCTTTTCACGGGCGAAGATGAAATCGACGATTTTCTGGCTGCGCGGCAGGGAGCCAACATGGGTTGTTTTGACGGTCATGGGTTACTCCACGTTAAGGGCGATTTTGCCCGTGAATGATTTGGCCGCAAAGGCCGCTTGTGCCTCCGCGATTTGGGAAAGGGGAAATGTGGCGGCGAGCAGCGGCTTGATCCGGCCCGCCTCAATCACCTTCACGAGATTTGCAAACACGCCCGGATCAAGGGCGGTGCAGCCAAAGAGGCTGATATCCTTTAGGTAAAGGGGCCGCAGATCGAGCCTGACCACTGGGCCTGCAACCGCGCCCGCGACCGCGATCCGCCCGCCACGCGACAGGCAATCGACAAGCACGGACCAGTCTGGCCCGCCGACAAGGTCGACCGCCACGTTCACGCTGCCGGGGGTGATCTGTGTCGCTAAGGGGACGTTTCGGTCCACCACATGGTCCGCTCCAATGGCGCGCAAATCGGCCGCCCTTTCAGGGGTGGACACGGCTGTCACCTGCGCGCCGCGCGCCTTGGCCAGTTGGATCGCGGCTGAGCCGACCCCGCCGGAGGCTCCGGTCACAAGCACATGATCCGTTGCCGTGACCTGCGCGCGGGTAAGCATGTTCTCCGCCGTGGAATAGGAGCAGGGAAAGGTCGCTAGCTCTGCATCGGTCAGATCGCTCGTGACGCGATGCGCATGGACGGAGGCGATGCGTGTGTATTGCGCGAACGTTCCCCAGCAATCGGACCCGAGAAACCATGGATCGTCGCGCATCGCCCCGTTGACATGGTAGAGGCAAGTCTCCAGCAGCACCCGCTCCCCGATGCGGGCCGGGTCCACACCAGCGCCCACCCCGACGATCCGGCCGCAGCCGTCGATCCCCTGCACATGCGGGAAGGGGATGGGGGTGCCCCCCCAACCCGCATCCTCCTCAGACCCGGTGCGCGAATACCAGCCCACCCGCGTGTTGATATCGGTGTTGTTGACCGCCGCTGCCGCGATCCGCACTACCACATCGCCCGGGCCGGGCTGCGGCACGGGCAGATCGCGGCGCCATTCAAGGCAGTCCGGCCCGCCATGCCCCGTCAGCACAACGCCCGACATATAGGCGGGCAGGATGGTCATGCAGCACTTGGCCCATTGAGCGTACGGCCCGCCGGATCATCGGTGGAGCGAACCCGGTACATCGCGCAATCGCCTGTCATCGCGGGCGTCACGCTATGCGACAGGCCCGGTGGGACGGCGCAAGTATCCCCGGGGGCAAGGGCTGTGGTGCCGCCCTCCCATGTCACGCGCCAATGCCCTTTCTGCACCATCAACACCTCGTGCTGATCAAGGGTGTAGGGCGCCGGATCAATGGAATGGCAGGTGATGAAATCCACATCAAAACCGGGGCGGTCTTTCAAGAGCGCATCCGGCCCGATCACCCGCGCGGGCTGACGATCCGACAGCGCCACGAGGTCATAGAACCGTGCGACATAATTCGGGACGACATCCTGCGTTGTCGGCTCTGGAAATGCCTTGAGCGCCTCATCAGACAGCACCGGCATCGGGCCGATGCCATCGGGGAGGGATTGCCCTTTCTTTGTGTCGTAGAGTTTGCCGTTCTCGCCCAAGACCAGCCCGTGATCGGCCGCATCTTCGATGACTTGCGGTGCCCAGATCACGCCGCCGCCCGCGTCATCGCCACCAAGGATTGCCATGATCATCCCGTAATCAGTGCCGATATTCTCAAACCCCCGGAAAATGCCGGTGGGGATGTTGAAGATGTCGCCTTCCTCCAGCACCACTTCGCCCGCATTGCCCCAGCGGCCCCAGAAGAACCGCCAGCGCCCGGACAGCACGAAAAACACTTCGGCCGTGCGGTGCGAATGGAGCGAGTTGCGGCAGCGTGGCGGCTGCCCAGCGGCCCCGATATTGAAGCCCGGCGTATCGGTGATGTGGACATGCTGATCGGCACTTTCCGACACGCCGCCGCCGATGATCGTGAAGTTTTCCTTCTGATCCGAGCCGGGTGTGTGCGCGTCGATAAAGGCGGTCTTACAAGGGCGCAGATCGCCATAACGGACGATGCGCGCCTCCATCTCGGCTTGTGTTAATGTTGCTGTCTGGTCCAGTCCCATGATCGTGTCTTTCCCCAGTATGTGCCCGTTTCGCGGGCTTGATGTGTTTCAGCCTTGGGCCAGCAGGATCTGCTTCCACACGGCGGTTTCGTCGAAAAGCGTGTATTCCCGGCGCAGGCCCCATGGCCCCCATTCGGCATGGCTGATGCCCATGATATGCGCCTCCATCCCCGTGGGCGTGCCAAAGCCGCCCCAGCCGGAATGGGTGCCCGTGAGGCTCCACCGGATCGCGGAGCGGGGGGCAAAGCCGTCATCCATGCGCCCGATCTGGTGGTGGATCTCGAATGTGGCATTCGGGAAGGCCGCGCGAAGCGGCATCCAGAATTGATCGGCATCCGACCTGCCATGACCCGTCACATGGCCGGGGTATTCCAGATGGGCCGCCCGGTCATATTCGGTGCCGATGGCGGCCATATCCGCATTCATGATCCGGGTCAGCAGATCGGCATGGCGCTGGCCTAGCTCATGGTCATTGCCGCGCCCCTGATAGGGGCCTTTGACGTCGTTGGCGGGGGTGCAGGGGCGCACCGCGTGTTCCGGCCCGCCTTCACGCGCGATCAAGTCGGCGGCATAATCGCGCGGCTCCCAACCCAGTTGGCGCACGATGGCGGATTGATCCCGGATCAGCCATTCGTCGTCGATCGTTTGGCCAACGGCATGACAATCGGCAAGAATGCGGTATTCAAGCCGCTTTCCGGTTGCCTTGCCATAGACACCATCCCGCGCATGGGTCGCGGTGGAGATGATGCGGTGCGAACTGAGCGCGCCCTTCTCCGGGTTCTCCCCATCATCGGCGGACCAGATCACATCTTCCCCCAAAAGCTGGCGGTCGGGGAATTCGGCCAGTGTCGCCATCGTGGCCCCGATCACCGCCTGATTGCCAACCACGACTGACGCGGGTGAGCGCACGATCAGGTCCGGTGCGTAATAGTCATGAAGGGTCGCGATCCCGCGATCCTCCCAAATCTCTTTCGTGATGCCGAGGATATAGTCGGGAAAATCTGTCCACCGATTGCTGTAAGTCATTGTTCTTTATCCAGTTGTCCAGCCGCCATCGACCATCAGGGCCGTGCCGGTCACCATTGCGGATGCGTCGGAGGCAAGGAACGCGACCGCGCCCATGATGTCCTCCACCTCACCGAAACGGTCGAGTTTGATCTTGGAGCGGATCCAGGCGACACGCTCCGGGTTTGAAAAGGTTGTTTCTGTGAGGGGCGTTCGGATGAAGGTCGGGCAGACCGTGTTGATCCGAATGTTATGCGGCCCGAACTCCTGCGCCATGGATTTCACCATGCCCTCCACCGCGTGTTTCGATGCGCAATAGACCGCGCGGTCCACGCCGCCTGTATGGCCCATCTGGCTTGAGATATGGATGATCGAGCCGGTCTTGCCCGCCGCGATCAGTGCTTTTGCCGCCTGCTGGCTAAGGAAGTAGGCTGCACGCACGTTGACGTTCATCACCGCATCAAAATCGGCTTCGGTCGTCTCAGTTGCCGGGGAATGGCGCGCGAGGCCCGCGGAATTGACCACCACGTCGAACGGGGTGGCAAAGGCCGTGGTGAGCGCACCGATATCGGTCATATCAAGGATCAGCCCATCTGCCGTCCAGCCTTCAGCGCGCAATGCGTCCACGGCGGCCTCGACCTCACCTGCGGAGCGGGCGGCGACCGTCACCGCAGCCCCCTGTTCGGCGAGGGCCACGGAGCATCCCAGCCCGATCCCACGCGAGCCACCCGTCACGAGCGCGCGCTTGCCATCAAGGCGGAAGGATGGGGTGCGGGGCAGGGTCAGTGACCGTTCCATTTGAACTCTCCATTCGGTCCAAGGGTGGAGTAGGGATTGTGCGCGACCTCCCAGACATGCCCGTCAGGGTCGCTGAAATAGGCGATATGCCCACCCCAGAACACGTCATGCGGTTCGCGCAGGATCGTCGCCCCGGCGACGCGCGCTTGGTCAGTGATCGCGGCCACATCCTCTTTCGTGGGGACGTTGTGCGATAGGGTCATGCCGCTGAACCCCGGCGTGATCGGCAGGCCCACATCCTTGGCCAAGGCGTCACGGGGATAGAGGCCAATGGCCTGACCGATCAGGTCAAAGGCGACGATCCCGTCCTCCGTGCTGACGACCTGCCAGCCGAGGGATTCGTAGAACGCGCGCCCCCGCGCCAAATCATCTGTGCCAAGGGTTATCAGGCTTACGCGTTGGTCCATTTACAGCGCCTTTCCGGTATCAGGATCAAACCCTGCGCGTGCCTTGTTGAAATCGCGCAGGCGGCGGAACACGTCCACACCGATCTGATCATACATATCCAGAAGGTCCACCATCACCCAGTTTTCGCGGATTTTTCCGTTTTCCAAGCGCCAGAAATCGAGGCTGCGCATGGTGATTTTCTTGTTCACCGGCGGAATACCGAGCCAGCCGTCATGGGTGATGGATTGGATCATGTCGGGCCAGCCTGTGACGGCGGCGTAATTGCGATCCCCGAAGAAGTGGTAGGTGATGTCCTCCACATATTGCCCGCGATCCGGCATCCCGGCGAGGAACGGGATCTGGTGCCATTTGCGAAACCCGTCGATGCCGCGCCCGGTGCCGATGCCGCTGGGGCCATACCAGCTCATCCGCTCGTGCCAGTATTTCGGCATCTCCATCACCTCCGGCCCCCCTTGGGACGGGTGGCGTTTCATCGCGGTCAGCATGTCGATGATGTGCTGGCAGGTGATCTGACTTTGCGCTGCATCATGCGGGCCGGGGACCAGCCCGTCGCAGGTGGCAGGGCCAGGCACATGCCATTCGCGGCCCAAGGAGGGTGCCATCGGCCACGCGCCCGCTTGCATCATCAATTCAGGAATATCCCACAACCCCTGAAATTCGACGATTTTGCCATTCTCGAACCGATAGAATTCGTGAAACCGCATCGCCGCCTGATGCTGCGTGGCGGGGATATCGAGGAAAGGGGCTGCGAAGGTGCCGGTATAATACCCGCCGCATCCAACCCAATCCGCCCCTTCGGGCGTGGTGCCAGCCATCACGATATGATCGCGCCGCTCCAGATCGGGGAAGGCTTGCAACAGAGGGGCATAGGCCGCGTCATAGAACGCCTCTGCCCCCCTCATCGTCCCGAAAGGATGGGCCAGTTGGATCAGCGCGTCGGGTGCGAAAATTGCCCCCATCGCGCCGCGCACGCCCCCGTCCGGGAAATCGTATTGCGCCGCGCGATAGGGCGCGATCAGCGCCTTATGCTGGGTGTGCCGGTCGGTCATTCCGCTGCCTTTTGCGGCTCCGCCCCCGTGCCATAGGGGACATTCCGGCCGCCATAGCGGCGCACGCGAATGTTACACTGCTCCGCATGACCGACGAAGCCTTCAAGCATACACAGGCGCGAGCCATACTCACCGATCATGGCAGCGGCCTCATCCGTGGTCACCTTCTGATAGGAATGGGTTTTGAGGAATTTCCCGACCCAAAGGCCACCGGTATAGCGCCCGGCCTTTTTCGTGGGCAGCGTGTGGTTGGTGCCGATCACCTTGTCCCCATTCGCGACATTGGTGCGGGGGCCAAGGAACAGCGCGCCATAGCATGTCATATGCTCAAGGAACCAATCATCCCGGTCGGTCATCACCTGCACATGCTCGGATGCGATATCATCCGCGATCTTGAGCATTTCGTCGTAATCTTCGGCCACGATGACTTCGCCATATTCCTCCCATGACACACGCGCGGTGTCGGCGGTGGGGAGGATTTTGAGGATGCGCTCAATCTCCGCCATCGTTTCTTCCGCGAGTTTGCGGGAGTTGGTCAGCAGGACGCAGGGGGAGTTATAGCCGTGCTCCGCCTGACCCAGAAGATCGGTCGCGCAGAGTTCTGCATCCACCGTGTCATCCGCGATGACCATGGTTTCGGTTGGACCAGCGAACAGGTCGATCCCGACGCGGCCAAACAACTGGCGTTTGGCCTCCGCCACGAACGCGTTGCCGGGGCCGACGATCATGTGCACAGGCTCAATGGTTTCGGTGCCGATGGCCATTGCGCCCACGGCCTGAATGCCGCCCATGACGTAAATCTCATGCGCGCCCCCCAGATGCATCGCCGCGATCACGCCGGGATTAGGTTTGCCCTGAAAGGGTGGGGTCGCGGCCACAATGCGCGGCACCCCGGCGACAGAGGCCGTGGCGACGGACATATGCGCGCTGGCGACCATCGGAAACTTCCCCCCCGGCACATAACAGCCCACGGATTGCACGGGGATGTTCTTGTGCCCAAGGATCACGCCGGGCATCGGCTCCACTTCGATATCGAGCATCGAGTCGCGTTGGGCTTGCGCGAAATTGCGCACCTGCTCTTGTGCAAATTTGATGTCGTGAAGCTCCTGATCGGAAAGCTGGGCGATCAGGTCGTCAATCTCCGCCTGCGACAGCTTGAAAGACGCGGGGGAGTATTTGTCGAACTTCTCGGACAATTCGCGGACGACCGCATCGCCGCGCTCCTCGATATCTTTCAGGAGCGTTTCCACCGTCGCGCGGGTTTTTGCGTCATCCTCAGCGCGTTCGGTCGCGGATTTTGCTGTCTTGAGCCACTCAGCCATGTCTTTTCCTCTTTCGGTATTCGGGCGCGGTTGCGCGTATTTTTATGCGGGGGAGGGCGGGGTTTTCGTGCCGGTGTCGAAGGCTTCCCACCCTTCGCCGCCAAACACATCGACCCCGAGTTGTGAGAGGACATGGGGAAAATCGACCATCACCCAATTGTCCACAATCTTGCCATCGACGACTTTCCAGAAATCCATGTAGCGGATTTCCACCCGCTTGCCTGTTGCCGGAATGCCCATGAAAACGCCGTGATGGGTGGCTTCCTGCCGGCCAAACGCGGCGGCCCATTCGCCCATGTAAAGGCGTGCTTCATCCACGCAGACCTTATCGCCGAATGCGGCCTGAAACGGCTTTTGCCAATTGTCCTGAAATGCGCGGATGCCCTGTTTGGTGCCGCAGCCTGTGTTGCCCATCCAGCGGAACGTCTCTGAGAAAAACTCCCCGATATCCGCGATCCGGTGATCATTGAGGCCATCCACCATGGCCTCGATCACCGCGCGGGTTTGCGCGGTCTTGCTCATATCCGTGTCACGGGTGAGGACCGCCTGCTCGGGTCGTGCGCCTTTCATGTTCAATCCTTGACTACGTATGCAAAACACTGCGAAGCAAAGCCCCATAAGGGGCGATGCTGTTATCCTTTGACCGCGCCTGCCGTGAGGCCGCTGACGATCTGGCGTTGGAACACCATCACCAACAGGAACAGGGGCGCTGTGATCGACACGGCGGCGGCGACGGCCTCGACCTGATCGGTCGTCGTTGTCTCCCGGTTGAAATACTGAGTGATTGCAGGAACCATCGTCTGGTTCTGAGCATCCAGCAGCAGCGCCGTCACCAGATAATCGTTATAGGCCAGCAGGAAGCTGAACAGCCCGGTAGTGATCACGCCGGGCCACATCACCGGCATGATGACGCGCCAGAACGCCTCGAAGTGGCCGCAGCCATCGACCCGTGCGGCCTCATCCAGTTCCGCTGGGATGTTCTGGAAAAAGCTGCGCAGCATCCAGATCGTGAAGGGCTGGTTGATCGACACCAGCACGACGATCACCGCCAAGGGCTGCCCGTAAAGCGTCGGGGCCGCGTCGCCAAGGAACGGCTCCAAAATCTCCCGGCTGTTGATGAAGGGCGGCAGATAGCCAGTCACCAATACCGAATGTGGCAGAGCGCGGAAAATCAGCGCCATGATCAACAGCCAAAACGCCAGCGATGACGGTGTGCGCGCAAGCCCATAGCCCGCCAACGTCCCCACTGTGAGGGAGATCAGCACAACCCCCGCCGTCACCGTCATGGAATTGAGGAAGTTGCGGTAAAACTCATTCTCGAACCAGACCGCGATATAATGATCAAGCGTGATGCCAATAACGGGCTGTGCCAGCAGGCTCAGGCCCGGGATCAGCCCGAAGGCCCAATTCACCGCCCCTGTCACGATCGGCAGGATGATGACGAACACGAACAGCCCCGCCGCCCCCATGATGAGTGAGCCGAGGATCCAGCCGATGGGGGTGAAGCCAAACCCCACCCGCTCCGCCACGCCGCGCGTCCAATGGGACACCGCCTGATAGACCAGATAGAAGGCAACAGCCCCCAAAAGCATATCGAGAATGCTGATGCCGCCCTTCTCCGCCAATGTCTCTGGCCCTGTGATCACGGCCAGCGGGCTGGCGGAGAACGCATCCACCGGCAGCTTGAAACTCATCACCAGCACCCAGAACAGCGGGAAGGCGGCGACAACCAGCCAGAACAGCAGGAACACTGCGACCGTGACCTTCAGCCCCGTGCTTGCCTGAAACACTTTTGCCTGTGACATGCGTGGGCCTCCTTAATGAGAGCTGTTCTTGTGGTCGCGATAGGTACGACGCAGAAGCGGGATCAGAAGGATCACAATGCCGATCATCGTGAGCATGGAGTTTGCAGCGGCGCGCGAAATCGCACGGTTTCCACTGTCATCGGGCGTCAGATAGTCGAATGTGAGCCACTGGAGGGAGATCACATGCGCCTGTGAGCTAAAGCCGATGATCTCTTCAAACACGCGGTAGCAATCCATCAGGTGAATGAGTGCCACAAAGATGATGAGCGGCATTAGATGCGGGATGACGACGTATTTCAGGCGCTGCCAGCGGCTCGCCCCGTCGATGATCGCACTCTCAAGCGTATCTTGGTTCACTGTCTGCAAGGCGGCGTAGAAAATGACGAAGGCAAAAGGTGCCACGTGCCATACGCGGTAGAACAGCATCAAAAGCTCAATCGTCCAGCCCTGCGCGAACATGGCAATGTCCTGCCCGGTCCAGTTTTCCAACAAAGCGGTCATGATCCCGTCCCCGATGAACAGCCAGCGGATCGACAATGCGCCGATCACGGGCGTGATGATGAACGGCAACAGCGAGACAAAGATCACCGGCCCCTTGAGGCTCTCAACGCAGCGATTGACCGCCAGCGCGATGGCAAGCCCGGTGCCAATGACGAGGGGCAATGTAATCAGGGTAAAGGTCAGCGTGAACCGCAGCGCCTTATAGAAATCAATGGTCATCAATTGCGACCAGCCGGAGCCGCCCTCATCGAACGCGGCCGATACGGCGTCGGGGTCCAACACGGTGCGATAGGTATCCAGCCCGACCCAACTGGTTTGCGACACCGGGTTTCCATCATCGTCGAGCACACGGCGCACGCTCGCTTCCTCGGTACAGATTTGCGCTGGGAAGCCGGGGGTGCATTTCGTCTCAATCACCTCCTCAAAGACGCCCTGCGTGACCTGAAAGGACTGGAGAAACACGCTGACCAATGGGGCCGCGATGAACAGGAACATCAGAAAGACCGACGGTCCGACAAACATGATAAATGTTTTCGTTTTCATGCGGTTCTCCTGATATCTTCAGAAATAAATCCAGCGCCGTGCCAACCAATCATCATGGCGGGCGCGTTGGTGTTCGCCGATGTGATGCTCGGCATCACGGACGCATCGGCGACCCACAGATTGCGGACGCCATGCACGGCAAGCCGATGATCGACCGCGCGCCCCATGCCGACGCTGCCGACCGGGTGGTATGACGTGCCAGCGCGGTTGCGGATATGGTCCCGCAATGATGCCCCCTGCGTGTCGCGGCCCGGGAACGCTTCTGGCGCACGCCACGCGGACAAGCATGGTTTGTCCAGAAGGTCCCGAAGCCGCGTCACCCCCCGCTCCAACGTCAAAAGGTCGCTCTCGTCCTTAAACAGGCCAAGGTCGATTGCCGGTGCCTCGCGCGGGTCAGCCGATGTAAGGCTCAGGCGTCCGCGCGATTTGGGGCGGCATACAGCGACATCGGCAGTGTATCCCTTGCCCGGCACGACCATCTTTCCTTGCCAGCCCAGTTTTGCCGGGATGAAATGGACCTGAAGATCGGGTTCATCACCGCCGTCGCTGGACAGGAACGCGCCTGCCTCAACCATGTTCGACGACAAGCGTCCTTTGCGGCTGATCACATAGCGGGCTGGTGCCAGCGCCCATCCGGGCAGGTCCGACAAGGTGAGACCGTAACCCCCGGCGTCTCCGGCATGGTGCAACGGAACAGCGGGGTGATCGTGAAGGTTTGCCCCAACTTCCTGAACGTCGGCAGTGATAGCAATCCCGAGCCGCGCCAGCTCTGTCGCGGGTCCAATGCCGGACCGAAGGAGTATCGCAGGGCTTTCAATCGCTCCTGCGCTCACCACGATCCCTGCGCGCGCGTTGATCTCACGTCCGTCGATGAGTGTGACGGCATGGGCGCGGCCATTGGCAACCCTCAACGTTGCAACTTGCGCGTTCGTGACCACCTCAACCCGGCCCGTCTTACAAGCAGGTCGCAAAAATCCATCTGCGGCGCTGAACCGCTGCCCGTGCCGCATATTGGTGGTGAACACGCCGCTGCTGACCGTCTCTGGTGTCAGTGCGCCGCCTATGCTTGCTCCGAATGCGGTGGAGAGAGGGTGAGGATCGGGCAGCGGAGCGGGACGGATCGCTTCCTCAACGTCGGAGAACGCCGACCAAACGGTATCCGCATCCCAGCCCGGTTGTTGCCATGCCGTGTAATCGGCTCGCCTGCCACGAAACCACACCATCGAATTGATTGAGCCGGACCCACCAAGCATCCGCCCGCGCGGCACCTTCACACGGCGACCGTTCACGCCTGTCATCGGGAGCGTTTCGCGCCGCCAATCGCGGGTCGGGTGACCCATGAGATGGATCAAGCCAAAGGGGATCTTGACGGCGAGGGTCGCATCCGATGGACCAGCTTCCAGCACACAGACCGTGGCGCTGGTGTCGCGTGCAAGTCGTGCAGTGACTGCACATCCTGCCGATCCGGCGCCGATCACGATGATGTCGAAGGTCTGGTTCATTGGGTCCGATCCAAGGAGGGGAAAGGGGCGGCGCGAAACCCGCGCCACCCCGCGTGTCATGGCCTTAGAGGAGGCCCGCTTCTTTCGCGGCGGTCATGTAATCCGCCTCAATCGCTTCCAACGTGGCGGTGGCGTCTTTTGCCCCGGTCAGGAAATCCGCGACGTTGTTGCCAAGTGCCGTGTGCATCAGGCCCATCTGCGTGGACGCCGGATAGGGCGGGGTGCCTGCGACGGCAGTGGCGATC
Source organism: Rubricella aquisinus (assembly GCF_014199445.1). GTDB lineage: Bacteria > Pseudomonadota > Alphaproteobacteria > Rhodobacterales > Rhodobacteraceae > Rubricella > Rubricella aquisinus. The sequence continues at coordinate 62,894 of NZ_JACIJS010000002.1, forward strand.
GCGCCTTGCGCAAGGCGGCCGGGTGTGTAGCCGTCGATGAGCCACACGGCTGCATCGTTGTTAGCCTGCACCATGTCGCTGTCCATGCCCTCAAGAGCGACTTGGAACGCGGCAGCCGCTTCCTCATCGGAGATGTTGGAGGCGATCACGATACCGTCCCACCACAGGGTGGACGCCGGTGCCTGACCCGCGACAGCCACGGGAGCGGCCGCCATTTCCACGAGGCCCACGACGGAGCTTTCCGCCGCATCATCCATCGCACCCGCGCGCGACGCCCAGAGGTTCGCCATGGCGATCTTTCCCTGCTGGAACTGCTGCTGAACATAGGTGGAGTCGGACACGAGGTATTCAGGGTCCATATACGCGGTCATCGCTTTCATCATCTCAAGCGCGCCCATGCCGGCTTCGTTGTTCACGTTCGGCTCCACGCCGTTGACGAAGAACGTGCCGCCATGGCCGAGATACATGTTCACGAAATCCTGCGCGAGGTTCCAGCCCGTCTTCATCGTCGCGCCAAGCGGATATTCCACCGCGTCGACAGAGCGCAGATATTCCGCTGTCTCAAGTACCTCGTCCCATGTGGTCGGCACGTCGAGGTTATGCTCGGCCAGAATGTCGGCGCGATACATCAGATGCTGCGCGTTCACCATCATGGCAATCGCGTAGATCTGCCCATCCACACGGATCAACTGGTTCGGGCTCAAGTCCTGGCCATACTGCGCCACAAGATCATCAAGCGGGCGGATCGTGCCTGCGTTCAGCAGCGGCACCATGGTCGAGTTCGCCACGCCGCCGATGTGATAAAGCGACGGGTTTGCGGCAAAGGCTTCTGGCTGTTTCTGGCGGAATTCCTGATCAAGCTCTGCTTCGACATTGCCGCATTCGGCCATCGCGTCTGTCACCGCTTTCCACGCTTCAAAGCCTGCGGTCAGCGACTTGACGGTCGTGGTGTTCTCAAAAGCACAATCGGCATAAGCCCCGGTGCCAATCACGGCCATCGCAGCCGCAAGTGCAAAAGATCGTAGTTTCATTTGGTCGTCTCCCGGTTGGTTGTCTTGATCCGCCTGTTGGGCGGGGTAGGGGTGATCAGCGCGCCAGTCTTTCGCCGCTGCCCTGATCGAAAAGGTGGCAGATGCTTGCAGGAACGCTGAAGCTGACCGGATCACCGATATTGGCCCGGTAGTCCTTGTCTGCCTTGACGGCGACCAGTGCGCCGCCTGTGCGCACCGTCACCATGACCGCATCGCCCAGCAATTCGAGCGAATAGATCGGTGCCGTAATCTGGCCCGCGCCATCGGGTGCGACGGCTGCGTCCTCCGCCCGAAAACCAAGGATCGCTGGGCCGGAATGGGCGGTATCGAGCCCGCCAATCTCCACATGATCGCAGCGGAAAACGCCGCCCTCGATCTGGCCTTCCATCAGGTTCATGGCGGGGCTGCCGATGAAGCTCGCGACGAACGTATTGGCGGGGTTGTCGTAAATCTCCGTCGGCGTGCCGACCTGCTGCACGATCCCTTTTTCCATCACCACGACGCGGTCCGCGAGGGTCATCGCCTCAATCTGGTCATGGGTGACGTAGATCGTGGTGACCTGCAATTCATGGCTGAGGTTTTTGAGCTGCGCGCGGGTGGAGACGCGCAATTTCGCATCTAGGTTCGACAGGGGTTCATCCATCAAGAACACTTGCGGCTGACGCACAATCGCGCGGGCAAGCGCCACACGCTGCCGCTGCCCCCCCGACAGGGCCGCAGGTTTGCGGTGCAGGAATTCGGTCAACTCGACCATTTCCGCTGCGCGGCGCACCATCGCGTCATGGTCACCCTCAACCTTACGCACTTTCAGCGGAAAGCGGATGTTCTCATAGACATCCATATTCGGATAAAGGCCATAGGACTGGAACACCATCGCGACATCGCGGTCCTTCGGGTCAAGGTCGTTGACCACCCGGTCACCGATATGGATTTCGCCTTCGGTCGGGTCTTCCAGCCCGGCGATCATGCGCATCGTTGTGGTTTTTCCGCAGCCCGATGGGCCCAGCAGAACGAGGAATTCCTTATCCTCAATCGTGAGGTCAAAACTCTGCACTCCGACAAAGGATCCCCAGCGTTTCGTGATATTGGCTAACTTGATCTCGGCCATGGAATCCTCGTTTTGCATACGATTGCAAAATCAAGTTAGTCGTGGTTTCAATGTTCGTGCAAGTTTTAATTTTACGGCGATCTTGCGCCAAATTCGGGAACCAGACGATGACGCCCTCTCAAAGAGATCATATTTATCAAGAGCTTGTTGCGCTATCCAAAACGCGTACCGAAGATCTTGAATCAGCACTGGCCAATATGGTCACGCCGGACACCGTCTGGGATTGCTTCCATCCGGTCAACCAACTGACCGGTGCAGCGGAGGTCGCAGAAGGGCTGTTACGCCCGATTCGGGCAGCACTTGGCATGGCGATGCGGCGCGACGATATCTTCATCGGTGGGGCAACATGGATGGGGCAGGGCAACTGGGTTGCCTCGCTCGGTCACTATGTCGGGAATTTCAACGCGCCGCTCTTTGGCGTGGTGCCAAATGGCAAGCTCGTGTTCCTGCGCTATGGCGAATATTACCGGATCGAAGCGGGCAAAATCGCTGAGGCCAAGATCATCATCGACCTGCCCGATTTGATGCGACAGGTCGGCGCGATGCCGATCCCCGAAATGCTCGGCACGGAGATGCTGTTTCCCGCGCCCGCGACCCATGACGGGGTATTGCCCAACGCGCCGGAGCGGTCGGACGCCTCCGCCCAGCTTGTCTGGAATATGCTGGCGGATTTGCATGTCTATGACCCCGAGAATTTCTCCTCCACCGGGCAGACGGGGACGGGCGGCTATTGGCATGAGCAGATGCTCTGGTATGGCCCGGCGGGGATCGGATCGAACCATACCTATCCGGGGTTTGATAAATTCCACCGGGTCGCCTTCCTTACGGCGTTTCCCGACCGGAAGGGCGGCAATCATTTCTGCCGTATTGGGGATGGGGATTTCGTGGCCTCTGGCGGATGGCCGTCGATGACCATGACCCATGCTGGCCCCTATCTTGGCGTCCCTGCGACCAACAAAAAGATGAGCCTGCGGGTGATGGACCTGTGGCGCTGCGAAAACGGGCAGATCATGGAGAATTGGGTGCTGCTGGATTATGTGCAACTCTTTGAGTTCATGGGGGTGGACCTGATCGCCAAACATCAGGAGATCGCCGGGCGATGATCGACGCGCACCATCACCTATGGGATTTGAACGCGGTCTCCTATCCGTGGCTGGAGGCCGAAGGGGTTGAGCGGTTTTTCGGCAATCCAGCACCGATCCAGCGGAATTACCTCGTCGCGGAGCATCGGCAGAATGCCGAAGCGGTGGGGATCACGGCGTCGGTCCATATTCAGGTCGGCGCCGCGGACCCGTGGGCGGAAGCAATATGGGTCGATCAGGTCGCACAACAGGATGGTGCGTTTCCCGCAGCACAGGTCGCGTTTTGCGATTTGACCGCGGATGATCGGGACGCGGCGCTCGATCGTTTGCAGAGTTTGAAAAGCGTGCGCGGCGTGCGCCAGATCGTTGGCCGCGCCCCGGGGGAGGATCAGGTGACCGGGACGGGCGCGCTTGTCTCCGACCCGAGGTTTCTGGAAGGGCTACGCGCCGTTGCCACGCGTGGTCTGTCTTTCGATTTGCAATTGATACCCGAGCAATACGCCGCCATGGCGCATGTTTTGGGGCAGGTGGCGGATCTCAACGTTGTGCTGTGTCATGCCGGCTCCCCCCATGATCGCAGCCAGCAGGGTCTTGCCCAATGGGCGGAGGCGCTTTGCGCGTTATCGGCGCGGCCCAACACGTTTTGCAAACTGTCTGGGCTTGGCATGTTTGACCATGATTGGACGCAAGACAGCATCCGCCCGATTGTGTCCACCGTATTGGATCAGTTCGGCGCGGCGCGTGTCATGGTCGGATCGAATTTCCCGGTGGACAGCCTTTATTCCAGCTACACGGCAATTTGGGAGGCGTATGACACACTGACGCGTGGCCTGACCCCGACAGAGCGGCAGGCGATCATGGGCGACACGGCGCGCGGCTTTTATGGTTTGGGATCGTGACGCGCTTCGAGCGTGATCTTGCGCAGCCGGTCGCCGGTGCCGTCGCGCAACGCGCGTTCAAAGCCGAATTTCGCGGCTTCAATATCAGATTTGAGGCTGAGGATTTCGCGGTGGAGCCGCATGATCTCCGCCTCATCCGCCACATCCATCACGGCATCAAGCGCAGTGTCGAGATTGACCAAGGGGACATAGAGCCGCTCAATCGCATCATCAACCGCGCGCGCCAGATCATGGATCGCACTTTCCCGTGCACCATTAATCGGCGCGAAAATGGCCAGCGGATTGCCGCCTGCATACCGGAAGGAGACCGTCACGGTCGACCGCTCCGCCTGAATGCTCAGCCCGTCCAGCCAAAATGCACCAAGGTCGAGCCGGAAATCGCGCACCTGATAATTCGTCCTCGCCTTGGCCATATCAAGATGGGGCGCGAGGGCGGACACCACCTCCGCCGCCAATTCCGCCGGATGCCCTTCGCCAAGCGTGATCTCTGCGGAGGTTTCATTCAGCAGGCAAATCACGTCGGTCAAATGCGGCGCATCGCCCGGCGACACGGTGAAATGAAGCGTCACCGCTGGCTTCCCCTCATGAGCCATGTTTTTGGCCTTCCAAGTCTCGTCAAGGTGTCTCAAAGGGGACATTCCAACTCCTGCGAGGTCACTGGATTACTTGGGGTCATTCTGTGGTGCGGGTCTGTATCCTAGCCTTAAAATGCGCATTCCCAGAGTGATTTTTGTCGAAGTAAACGCGTGTTCAATTCGACTGTTTTTGAGTGTCTTTCGAAAGTTAGTTGAACCTTTGATCTTTCGCCTCACAGTCTAGGATCGGTTGGCGCACAGATCATTTCCAATATGTGGAAATCGTTCTGGACGCGCAAAAACGATCAGGGTTGCAAAAAAAATTGGAGAATTATCACCCTTAAGGCGATTTTCCGCACAGTTTTTCGCCGCCAGCGGGCATTTGACACCTTGTGAGATTTTCATTTGAGGTCGCACGAATCAAAAAGGCCCAGCGCGATGCGCCGGGCCTTCCTTGCGTAGGTGGCTTTGATTTAGAGCGATGCCATCGCGATTGCGGTGTCGCTCATCCGGTTGGAGAAGCCCCACTCATTGTCATACCATGTCAGAATGCGGCACATCGTGCCTTCCATCACCTTCGTCTGATCCATGTGGAAGATCGACGAATGCGGGTTGTGGTTGAAATCAATGCTCACGAGCGACTCGTCCGTATACCCAAGCACCCCTTTCAGCGGACCATCGGCCGCCGCACGGATCGCCGCGTTGATTTCGTCCACGGTCGTGTCGCGGGCGGCCTCAAAGGTCAGGTCAACGACCGACACGTTCGGGGTCGGCACGCGGATCGCCACACCGTCAAGCTTGCCCGCGAGTTCCGGCAGGACAAGACCCACGGCCTTGGCCGCGCCGGTGGAGGTCGGGATCATGGACATGGCCGCGGCGCGTGCGCGGTAGAGATCGCTGTGCATCGTATCCAGCGTCGGCTGATCGCCGGTGTAGGAGTGGATTGTGGTCATGAAGCCCTTGTTGATCCCGATCGTGTCGTTGAGCACCTTCACCACGGGAGACAGGCAGTTGGTGGTGCAGGACGCGTTCGACACCACGGTGTCCTCGGCGGTCAGCACGTCATGGTTCACGCCATAAACGACGGTCTTGTCGGCACCCGCGCCGGGGGCGGAGATCAGCACCTTCTTGGAGCCGTTCTTGAGATGCACCGCCGCCTTGTCACGCGCGGTGAAGATGCCGGTGCATTCCATGGCCACATCCACATCGCCCCAGGGCAGATCCTCAGGGTTGCGGATCGCGGTCACGCGGATCGGGCCGGTGCCGCAATCAAAGCTGTCGCCGTCGATGGTCACGGTCGCGGGGAAGCGGCCATGCACGCTGTCATATTTCAGAAGGTGAACATTCGTCTCAATGGGGCCAAGATCGTTGATGGCGACGACCTGAATGTCGGTGCGCCCGCTTTCGATAATGGCGCGCAGCACGTTGCGCCCGATCCGACCAAATCCGTTGATGGCAACCTTCGTGACCATGGAAATTCCCTCGCGATTAGTGCGCCGCGCCGGATGTGACGTGGCGTCCGTTTTCCGTCGCGTGCGTTTGAACATGGATTGAGGGCCGCTGTCCAGTGGGGGCAGGGGGATGCGGCGCTTTGCTCCGTACCGTCATCCAAGGAGGAGAGATGCGCGCTCGCCGCGCGGGCGAGGTATTTGTGGAAAAAAGAAACCGGGGCGGTGGGAGGCCGCCCCGGCTAATGGGCTTAAAGGCGCCTCAGGTCCAGCGTTTTGGGGAAGGCGGGATGGACGCCCGCATAGGTGGGCTGGCGCAAATCCGGGCTTTGCCCGCCGGGGGAGAAGCGTGCGATGCGGCGGCCTTCGGCCTCCAGCGCGTTGACAGGCCGTGTTTCATGGGACCGGCCACCGGGATGGGCGCTGTGATAGGTGCAGCCACCCACGGGGCGCCCAGCGGCAATGTCGAACAGCTCAAGCCGCAGTGGGCCATGGGCCGGGATCGTGGGGTGCAGCGCGCTCCAGGGTTGCCAGGACCGGTAGCGGATGCCCGCGACATGGCTGCCATCCGCGCGCGCCTGAAGGGGCACGGCATAGCCATTGCAGCACAACGTATAGCGGGTCGGGTCGAAATCGGTGAGTTTGACCTGCACCCGCTCGACGGAGCTGTCGACAAACCGCGCGGTGCCACCCGCCGTGCTTTCCTCCCCCAGTACATTCCACGGCTCGATGGCGGAGCGCAGTTCAAGCTCCATACCCTCAACCTTCGTCTTTCCGGCGACGGGGAAACGGAAATCATACTGCGCGCGGAACCATTCGATATCGAAGGGGAAGCCATGCGCGCGGCTCAGATCGTCCATCACCTCCCCGAAATCGGACCAGACATAATCGGGCAGGAGGTATGTGTCATGCAGATGGGTGCCCATCGGTTTTAGCGGAGCCTTGTAGGGCGTGTCCCAGAACCATGCGATCAGCGCGCGGATCACGAGGCTCTGCGCCATGCTCATATGCCAATGGGGGGGCATCTCGAACCCGCGGAATTCGACAAGGCCAAGGCGGCCGGTCGGGCCATCGGGGCTGAACATCTTGTCGATGCAAATCTCCGCCCGGTGCGTGTTGCCCGTGACATCCACCATCATGTGCCGGAACAAGCGGTCCACCAGCCAATGGGGTGGGGTGTCGCCAAGCCGATCCAGCTCTTTAAGCGCGATTTCCATTTCATAGAGGCTGTCGTGACGCGCCTCATCAATGCGCGGGGCCTGTGAAGTTGGGCCGATGAACATGCCGGAGAACAGATAGCTGAGGCTCGGGTGCCGCTGCCAATAGCGGATAATCGAGCCCAACAGATGCGGACGGCGCAGGAACGGGCTGTCGCCCGGCGTTTCCCCCCCCACAACGATATGGTTGCCCCCGCCGGAGCCGGTGGGGCGGCCATCGACCATGAAGGTCGAGCTATCAAGATGGCATTGCCGCGCCTCCTCATAAAGCGCATCGGTGATCGCCTTCAGCCCGTCCCAATCATGGGCGGGATGGATATTCACCTCGATCACACCCGGATCAGGGGTGACGCGGATGATGTTGACGCGTGGATCGCGGGGCGGCTCGTAGCCTTCGATATGCACGGGCTGATCCAGCGCCTCGGCGGTTTCCTCCACGGCGGCGACCAGATCCTCGTATTCCTCAATGCTGCCAGTGGGCGGCAGGAACACGCAGAGCGTTCCATCGCGGCTTTCAACGGAGAGGGCTGTGCGCACCGGCGCGTCCTCCTCCAGAAAGATCGCGTTCGCTTCCAGCCAATCATCGGAGGGTTGGTCGGTGTAGGTCGCCTCACCGGGGCCGAAAACGCCCGTGGCTTCCCGCGTTTGGCGCAACGGGCCGGTGCGGGCCATTGGATCGCGCTGGAAGGGGCGCGGGGCCTCCCGCAGATGTTTGAGGCTACCGAGCGGCAGGCGGAAGCCCGCGGGGCTGTCGCCCGGGATCAGGAACAGCTTTTCGCGGCGGGTTTTCCATTTATCCGACTGCCAGCGGAACCGCCGCCCCTTGGCCCTTGCCTGTGCCAATTGGATCGGCAGGACATAGGCGACCGGATTTTCAAAGCCATGATCGAACACCCGTGCCAGACGGGCGCGCTCCTGCGGGTCAGAGAGTTTGCTGTCCTCTGGCGTCACATTCGCTGGCAGGTCTGCCTCACGTTTGAGAAATTCCGCCGGGTCTTCGTAAAGGGGGTGCGCATGGTCTGGATCAATCTCCAGAGCATCGCAAAGTTTGGCCATGAAGGCGCCCGCATCCTCATGGGTCGCCTTGCCTTCGCCTTCCTTGGTGATCAGATCGGGGTTCGACCACAGCGGCTGGCCATCCCCACGCCATGTGAGGGAAAAGGCCCAGCGCGGCAATTGCTCCCCCGGATACCATTTGCCCTGACCGTAATGGAGCACACCTTCGGGCGCGAACCGGTCGCGCAGGCGGCGGATGAGCTTATCGGCATAGGCGCGTTTGGTGGGGCCGACGGCGGCGGTGGTCCATTCGGGCGCGTCGCGGTCATATTCCGCGATGAACGTTGGCTCCCCGCCCATAGTGAGGCGCACATCGCCCTCTTTCAGCTTTTTATCGACAGCTTGGCCCGCGCGGTCGATCGCTTTCCATTGCGATGCGGTGACGGGGAGGGTGACGCGGGGCGGCTCCTCGATCCGTTCGACCTTCATCTCGAAATCAAACTCGACCTCTGCCGGTTCATGCGCCCCGGTAATCGCGGCGGCGGTGGACGGCTCTGGCGTGCAGGCAAGGGGAATGTGCCCTTCACCCGCAAAGAGGCCAGAGGTCGGGTCCATCCCGACCCAGCCCGCGCCGGGCAGGTAGACTTCTGCCCATGCGTGCAGATCGGTGAAATCCTCAGCCGGGCCGGACGGGCCATCGACAGCCTGCATGTCGGATTTCAACTGCACCAGATAGCCCGACACAAACCGTGCGGCGTAGCCGAATTCGCGCAGCATATTGACCAACAGCCATCCCGAATCGCGGCAGGAGCCGAGGGCGCGGCCGATGGTTTCCTCCGGCGTTTGCACGCCCGGCTCCATCCTTACGGTGTAATTGATTGTCTGCTGGACGTAGGAATTGAGGGCGACGAGCCACGGAATCGTGTCCTGCCCATCGGGTTTTGGTGCGCTTTCAAGGTAGCTGGAAAACGCCTTATATCCCTTGTGCTTGACCAGATAAGGGGCAAGGTCATGTTTGGTGATTGCGTCATAGGTGAAGGGCACCTGTTGCGCTGAATCTTCCAAAAAGAACTCAAACGGATTGATCGCGATCAGATCAGCAATCACATCCACTTCGACCGTCAAGTGGTCTGTTTTCTCGGGGAAAACCAATCGCGCTTGCCAGTTGGCAAATGCGTCCTGCTGCCAATTGATGAAATGGTCCGCAGGCGAAACGCGGAACGAATAGGATGTGATCGGCGTTCTAGCATGAGGTGCGGGGCGCAACCGCACGACGTGAGGCGCCAATGTGATTGGTTTGTCGTATTTGTAGGACGTGCGGTGGGTGATTGCGACTTTGATGCTCATACGCTCAAGAATGCCTTTTGTTTGGCCCGTGATGCGCATGATGCGCATGTGGGTTGCAGTCTGGGTCCGAATTTGCACCCATAGTGTGCATAACGCCAGAGGTAACCAAAAGGTTCAGGGAGCAGAATGTTTAACGAGATGTACGATGGGGACAGTGTTCGCCCCGAATACAAACTGATCCAGGACTGGATTGACGAAAACGGGGTCGAGGCGCTGACGGAAAAGCGCGCAGAGGCAGAGGCGCTGTTCCGCCGCGTCGGCATCACCTTCGCCGTGTATGGCGAGGGCGGCGACCCGGAGCGATTGATCCCGTTTGACATGGTGCCGCGCGTGTTCGGCGCGTCTGAATGGGACAAGATTGAGCGCGGCTCGATCCAGCGCGCAAATGCGCTCAACGCGTTTCTGACCGACATTTATGGCGACCGGGAGATCATCAAGGCAGGCATCCTGCCAGAAAGCATGGTTACCGGGAACGAAGCCTATGAGGCCGTGATGGAAGGCTACACGCCCCCCGGCGGCGTGTTCAGCCACATCATCGGGGTCGATCTGGTGCGTGTAGACGCGGAGACGTCCTATGTGCTTGAGGATAACTGCCGCACACCCTCTGGCGTGTCCTATGTGCTGCAAAACCGCGAAGTGATGGAGCGGATGTTCCCTGATCTGTTCCGGGGCGGCATCGTGCGCCCCGTGGATCACTATGGCGATATGCTGGCAGAGGCGATGCAATCCGTGGCCCCGCCGATGTGCGACCGGGAGCCGACCTTGGCAATCCTGACGCCGGGCCAATACAATTCCGCCTATTATGAGCACAGCTTCCTTGCCGATCTGATGGGCGTTGAACTGGTCGAAGGGCAAGATCTGTTTGTCGAAGATAACCGCGTCTACATGCGCACGACGCGCGGGCCGGAACGGGTGGATGTGCTCTATCGCCGGATTGACGATGCGTTTCTTGATCCGTTGACCTTCAATCCAGATTCCATGCTCGGCGTGCCGGGGATCATTGGCGCGATGAAGGCTGGTGGTGTCACGGTGGTGAACGCGCCGGGGGCAGGGGTCGCGGATGACAAGGCGATCTATATCCACGTTCCCGAAATGATCAAATTCTACCTCGGGGAGGACGCGATCCTGCCCAACGTGCCGACATGGCAATGCGGCAAGCCCGATGAGTGCAAATATGTGATGGAGCATCTTGCCGAACTCGTGGTGAAGGAAGTCCACGGCTCGGGCGGCTACGGGATGCTGATCGGCCCTGCCTCCACCAAGGCAGAGATCGAAGCCTATGCCGAACGGATCAAGGCTGACCCGGCGGGGTTCATCGCGCAGCCCACGCTGGCCTTGTCGACCTCGCCCGTGTTGACCGATGCTGGGCTGGCGCCGCGCCATGTCGATCTGCGCCCCTATGTGATCTCAGGCAAGGAGACCAAGCTTATCCCTGGCGGGTTGACGCGGGTCGCCCTGCGCGAGGGATCATTGGTTGTCAATTCAAGCCAGGGCGGCGGTGTCAAAGACACCTGGGTTCTGAGCCAATAAGGAGGGCAGAAATATGCTGAGCAGAACTGCCAACGGACTATACTGGATGTCCCGCTATGTGGAGCGGGCCGAGAATATCGCACGCCTGATCGACGCAGGCCGCCGGATGGATGCGCTGCCCGATGCGGGCGTGAACGGAAATTCCGAATGGGCCTCGATCGTGATCGCATCAGGGTGTTCCACGACCTTTCCGCATGAGCTGGAGGAGGCCACGCGCGAGAACGTGGTGCATCACCTGATTTTCGATCATGAAAACCCGTCCTCCGTCTATTCCAGCTTTGCGGCCGCGCGGGAGAATGCGCGCGCCATGCGGATCGCGGTCACAACGGAAGTTTGGGACGCGATCAATGAGACCTGGGCCACGATGCGCAGCCTGACGCCCAGTGCGGCGGATCGCGGGCAGCTATCGGGCCTTCTTGATTGGATCAAGCAGCGCGGTTTTTTGATCCGGGGTGCGGCTGGTGCCTCAATGCTGCGGGGGCCGGGCTATAGCTTTGTCGAGATTGGCAAATATGTGGAACGGGCGGACGCAACGGCGCGCCTTGTCGATGTGAAATACAACGTGCTTCTGCCGGAGGACCAATCGGTCGGCGGTGGCCTTGACTACATGCAATGGCAGCAGATTTTGCGCGCCGCCAATTCCCTGCGCGCCTTTCGCTGGGTGTATCGGGAGGCAGTGACGGCCCGCACCTTGGTGGATTTCCTGATCCTGAACAAAGTCAGTCCCCGCTCCGTCGCGCATTGTTATTGCGAGATTGTGGAGGGTTTGGAAGACCTTGATCCGCGCACGACTGATCAGTTGCGCGTGCTCAACCGCGCGCGCAGGATGCGGGACGATATCCTTGAGACATCCGTGGATGACGTGCTTGGGCAGGGTCTCCATGAATGGCTGACGGCCACGATTGTGGACACCAATATGTTCGCGGGCGAGTTGGCCGCGGCCTTTGGGTTCCTCGGTCCATTGGAGTCGCAATCCCAATCGCAATCGGCAAGCTAGGGGTCAATCGGGCCTTGCATTCCGCCCCTAAAGGCGTATTCCAAACCCGAATGAACCTTCGGACAAAATTATGACCTATTGCCTCGCACTCAAACTTGATGAGGGCTTGATCTGCCTGTCCGACACCCGCACGAATGCGGGTGTCGATAACATCTCCAAATACAAGAAAATGTTCACTTGGAACGTTCCGGGTGAGCGGGTGATCTGCATGATGACGGCAGGCAACCTCGCGGTGACACAGGCCGTGATGAGCCTGTTGCAAGAGAATATCGACAACCCCAAAGAGGGGATCGACACGCTCTACACCGCGCCATCCATGTTCCGTGTGGCGGAGATTGTGGCCGATGCGATGCGCGTGGTCATGGGCCAATACGGTGCGGGCCTTGCTGCAGCAGGGGAGAGTGCGGCGAGCACGATCATCGTGGCCGGGCAGCGCGTGGGCGGTCGTCAGCGCCTGTTCCTTGTCTATTCGGCGGGCAATTTCATCGAAGCGGGCGATGACACGCCCTTCTTCCAGATCGGTGAGAACAAATACGGCAAGCCGATTCTGGATCGGGTGATTGAGCCTGCAACCCCGCTGGCCACAGGTATCGTGGCTGCACTCCTGTCGATGGATTCGACGCTGCGCTCCAATCTGAGTGTTGGGATGCCGCTTGATCTCGCGGTGATGGAGGCGGACACGTTCCAGTTCGACCAACAACGCCGGATTGATGAGAACGATGCGGGCTATCGCAACCTGTCCAACGCATGGTCAGAGGCGATCCGCGCGTCCTTTGATGATATGGTCAAATTCAGTGTCTAAATGGGTGCAGTTGCGGCTGCACCCTGTTAGCGTTCCCGAATGATTGAGGTTTTCCTCCAGACCCTGCCGTTTTTCATGCTGGTGGGATGTGGGTATGGCGCGGCGGCCAGCGGGTTTTTCCCGCAGGCCGCCGTTGGCTATCTGACGAAATTCGTCTTTTTCTTTGCGCTCTCTGCGATGCTGTTCCGGTTTGCCGCGACGCTTCCGGTGACGGAGGTGTTCGAGCCGCAATTTGTCATGGCCTATCTGCTGGGCACGGTCGCTGTGTATCTGCTGGTCACAATGGTGGCCCTGATCCGCAAGCGCGGCGCGGCAGAAGCCGCGATTGAGGCGCAATGCGGTGCCATCGGCAATGTTGGCTTTCTCGCGATCCCGATGCTAGTTGCCCTGATGGGGCCAGAGGCAGCACCTGCCGTTCTGATGGTGCTGACCGTGGATCTGATCGTGTTTGGCTCCCTCATCGTGTTGATCATCACCGGCAGCCGCGACGGGCGCGTGTCGCCCGCGATCCTGCGCACGATGGGGGCAGGGCTGGTGCGCAATCCGATGGTGATGTCCATCGCGGCGGGACTGATCTGGTCGATATTCGCTTTGCCGATCCCGGCGCCGGCGGACAGTTTTCTGACCATTCTGGGGGCGGCGGCCACGCCCTGTGCGCTCTTTGCCATCGGGGCATCTCTGGCGGCGCGCAGTGCGGAGCGGGTGACCGTCGCGATCTGGCTGTCCACGGTGAAACTGGCGCTGCATCCGCTTGCCGTTGGTGTGCTTGCCCTGTTTGTGTTTGATGTGGACCCGTTTGCAGCGGGCGTGATGATCGCGGCGGCAGCGATGCCGACCGCTGGTAACGTGTTCATGATCGCGGAGCATTATGGCGTGGCTCCGCAGCGCGCCTCCTCAACCATTTTCGTCTCTACGGTGGTCAGCGTCGTGACGTTATCTGCCGTTCTCGTCTTTATCGGAGTGTGACGATCCGGCGCCTTAGCTTTCGTTGCAATTCGGTACTCTATGGTACACACTTCGACCGTAACTCCGACAAAAGAACCAGCATTCAAGATGACGAGCATTACGTGCATCGGGGCGTCCCATTGGGACACGATTGCCCAAGCAACCCATCCGATCCGGCCATCCGATGATGTGCCGGGCCAAGTGGTGCGTCGCCCTGGTGGTGTGGCCTATAACATCGCACGCGCCCTCGCCGCACGGCGGCTGAAGGTCCAGCTTTTGACGGCGGTTGGAGCGGATGCCGATGGCGATATCCTGATCAATGAAGCGCAGCTTGCCGGGATCGACATGCGCCATGCGGCCCGGCTCAATCACACAACCGACCAATATGTCGCGATCGAAGGCATTTCGGGTGATCTGTTCGGCGCGGTCGCAGATGCGCGCTGTCTGGAGCAGGCGGGAATGCGCCTGTTCGATGGTGTGATGGAGAAGGGCTTGGGTGGGATCGTCCTTCTGGACAGCAACCTCACGCTCAGCACGCTCGATACGCTTGTGTCCTCGCCCTTGTTGCGGCGGGCAGATGTGCGGTTGGTCTCGGCCAGTCCAGCCAAGGTTACCCGGTTTATGGGATTGCTCACCCAAACCTCCCCCATGATCTACGCCAATCTTGCGGAGGCGAACGCGCTTTTGCCCGGCACCTATCGTGAAGCCACCGCCGCTGCATTGGCCCTATGTGATATGGGCGCGCGCGCGGCCCTCGTGACCCATGGCGCGGGGGAGGCGGCTTATGCGGATGGTGGGCGGGTGATCGCCGCAAGCCCGCCCCCCGTGCGGGGTGGCGTGACGGGGGCGGGCGACGCCCTGATTGCGGGCCATGTTGCCGCTCAAATAGACGGGCGCGCGGATTGGGACGCGCTCAATGCCGGTCTGCGCGCTGCTGCAAACCATATAAGCGGCAGCCGGCCCGCTTGACCTTTTCTTCGCGCGCGCAATATTTGCCTTATGAAAATATTGCATCGCAACAACGAGAGCGCCCAGCTTGACCGACGGTCAGAGACATGGGCCTCCACGGCCACCCATCACGCTCCTTGGGAAGATGCCCAAGGGATCGGTTTCTCGATCCTCGCCACGGCGGTTGCACTGTCGATGCTGGAACATCTGGGCCTGATGACCGGGGGGATCGCGGGGCTGGCGCTGATCGGGCATTACCTGACCGGGATCGACACGGGGCTGTTGTTTTTTCTCGGGAATTTGCCGTTCTACATCCTTGGCGTGATCCGTATGGGGTGGGCATTTACGCTCAAGAGTTTTGCGGCTGTGGCGGTCCTGTCGCTGCTGGTTGGAGTGCAGGCGGATTGGATCAGCTATGACCGGATCGCGCCGCTCTATGGGGCTATTATTGCTGGCGTATTGATCGGCTTCGGGCTCTTGGGGATGTTTCGCCACCGCGCGAGCCTTGGTGGTGTCGGCATTTTGGCGTTGTTTTTGCAGGATCGGTTCGGCTTTCGCGCCGGGCTGACGCAGCTTGTGATTGATGCGGGGATTTTCGCCTTGGCGCTCGCCACGCTCGATCCGGTTTTAGTAGCGTATTCGTTTGCGGGCGCGGTCGTGTTGAACCTTTTTCTGACGGTGAACCACCGGACGGACCGTTACATCGCGCGCTGAAGCGAGCATCCGCGCCTCCGTCCGGCGCAATGTGAAGCGGGCGGAGGGAAACGGCTCCTCCCCCTCCAGCAGCATCGGGAACAGGGCAGCGACCTCCTCCAGTGCGGCGTCATCCAGCGTGGACAGCCCGATATGGCCGGGATGGAAACTTTCCGAAAGGCATCCCTCGGCGCGAATGATCTCATGCCGGTCACATAGGAAATGGATATAGGTCACGTCCTCGGGTGCCGGGTCATGCAGCACACGCACCCCATCCACGAGATGACAGGCGGGCACGAGCACTTCACCCGTGCTGAACAAAAGCTGCGCCTCGGGGGCTGCCACATGGATTTTGTGCTGGGGGGAGACGCGCAAATCCCGCTCTGGATTGCCGAGGCCAAAGGCGTCCTTGCGGATCAGGATGGGCCGCAAATGGGGAAAGAGCTTGAGCCGGATCGCGCTCAATTCCCGCCGCCCGATCCACCGGATCGGCTGCAACCCGTTATCGAGCGTGTTGAGCAGATCGCCCACGCGCAACTCCTCCACAAGCCGTGGCCCGGTCGGGGTCGAGACCCGCGTGCCAGCGGCGAAACAGATCACATTCGTGTTGTCATTGGTCAGGTCGGTGCGGGCGACGCCGCTCAGGATCAGCCCACCAGCACTATCGAGAACCCCGTCATCCTGATCTGCGCGCAGGTCGCGCAGGGAGGTATAGAAGGCGCTGAGGTCGATAAAATCGTTATTCGTCGTGTCGCCGTCGCGAATATCACCGGATGAATTGTTGAAATCGGTGATCGTGTCCCCGGTGGGCAACTCCCCCGCGACGGTGCCCGCGATGAACACGTCATTGCCCGTGCCACCGGTCAGGGTGTCGTTGCCAGCCCCGCCGGTGATCGTGTCATTCCCCGATCCACCGTCAATCGTGTCGTTGTTGTTGCCACCGTCGATTGTGTCGTCGTCCGCGCCGCCGTCGATGATGTCGTTTCCGCCACCGCCGACGATGGTATCGTTGCCGGTGCCGCCATCAATGGTGTCAGCACCGCCATTCCCTTGGATATTGTCGTTCCCGGTGCCCCCTTCGATGATATCATTGCCGCCATTGCCGCGAATTTCGTCGTTGCCGTCGCCGCCGAAGATCGTGTCATTACCGGCCTGCCCGCGAATATCGTCATCGCCAGCATCACCATGGAGGGTATCGTTCCCACCCTCGCCCCGCAGGGTGTCATTGCCCTCCCCGCCGAAAATCGTATCGTTTCCGCCCTCACCCTGAATGGTGTCGTCGCCGCCATAGCCATAAATAGTGTCATCAGCCCCTGTCACCCCATCATTGGAGTTGATGAACTCATCATCGCTGATGAAATTGGGGTTGCCCCCGCCATCCTGAAACTCCACCGCGGGCGGGTTTTGCACGCGGCTGATGACGGTATAGCTGCCCGAGGGCGGCGCGCCTGTGGACGAGTCAAAAAGGTAGACTTCCCGCTGGCCCGCGTAATCTGCCGTCAGCCGCAACTCATAGACGATGTATTGATCGCCTGTTGCGTCATTCTCCACCACGATACGGGCGCGCAGGCGGCCCGTGACGGCGGTGTTGTTGATCTCAAAGGTTTCGTTGCCGCCGTCGAAATTCGAGTTTCCGTCGTTTTCGTTTGCAACAATATCGCGCGTGCTGACGGGAACGGAGAAAGCATCTCCGTTCGATAGCCGTGACGACACCCCGAAATCGGTAAGTGCGTAGCCACTGAACCCGTGAAAAACAGCCATGGCGCCCAGATTACCCTGTTTTCGCCCCCAATTGGCTATCTAACAGGGTTAAAGCCGAATGACAGGGGGTTAGGCGCGATTAACGTTGAAAATGGGTCACAATCGGGGCAGGTTCCGCGCAATCACAGCAAAGGAGACTCGCCCATGCCCGATGGTGCCGCCACAACGACAGGCTTTACCCGCATCATGCTCAAAATCTCTGGCGAGGCTCTGATGGGCGATCAGGGGTTTGGGCTGAACCCGCCGACCGTTGAGCGGATCGCCAAACAGGTGAAAACGATCCACGACCTTGGTGTCGAGGTCTGCATGGTGATCGGGGGCGGCAATATCTTTCGTGGGCTTCAAGGCTCTGCGCAGGGGATGGAGCGGACCACGGCGGATTACATGGGGATGTTGGCCACGGTGATGAACGCGCTGGCGATGCAATCAGCGCTTGAGGCGCTCAAGATCAACACCCGCGTTATCTCCGCCATTCCGATGGATCAGGTCTGCGAGCCCTATATCCGCCGCCGCGCCGTGCGACATCTGGAGAAAAAACGCGTCTGCATTTTTGCCGCCGGAACGGGCAACCCGTTTTTCACCACCGACACGGCCGCGACCCTGCGCGCGTCTGAGATGAAGTGTCAGGCGATTTTCAAAGGCACTCAGGTGGACGGGATCTACGATAGCGATCCCAAGACGAACCCGGATGCAAAACGCTATGACCGCGTCACCTATGATGAGGTTTTGGCCAAAAATCTCAAGGTGATGGACGCGTCGGCAATTGCGCTTGCCCGCGACAACGCTTTGCCCATCATCGTGTTCTCCCTCTCTGCACCCGGTGGTTTGGCCGGTATTGTACAAGGAGAGGGAAAATATACGATGGTCACCCAATAAGCCCCGACAGGAGAGCAAAACATGTCTGACGAGATCGAAATTGATATTGATGCCTTGGCCAAGCGGATGGATGGGGCGCTGAATTCCCTTAAGGGGGATTTTGCCTCCCTTCGGACGGGGCGGGCCTCCGGCAATATGCTCGATGCGATTGAGGTTGAGGCCTATGGCGCAAACATGCCGATCAACCAATGCGCCACGATCAACGTGCCAGAGCCGCGCATGATCACCGTGTCCGTCTGGGACAAGGGGCTGGTCGGTGCGGTGGAAAAGGCGATCCGCAATTCCGGGCTTGGCATCAACCCGGTGATGGACGGCACGACGCTGCGCCTGCCGATCCCTGAGCTGAACGAAGAACGCCGCCGCGATCTGACCAAAGTTGCCGGCCAATACGCCGAAAGCGCGCGCGTTGCTGTCCGCAATGTCCGCCGGGACGGTATGGATCAGGTCAAGAAGGCCAAATCCGACGGTATGGGCGAGGACGAACAGAAGCTCTATCAAGACGAGATCGAAGAGATCACAAAGGCGCATATTGCAACGATTGATCAGGCGCTTGAGGCAAAACAGGCCGAAATCATGCAGGTCTGAAAAAGTTTGGCTTTGCGCCGCGAAAATGACAAACTGCCCGGAAACAAAAGGCAGGCACAGCCCTTCACGACTGTGGGCGCAACAGCGAGACGATCACCGATGAGCAGCAGCGCGACCCGACAGAACCGCCCCGAAAACATTGCCATTATCATGGATGGCAATGGCCGCTGGGCAAGCCGTCGGGGCATGCCGCGCATCGCAGGTCACAAACGGGGCGTGGAGCGGGTGCAGGAAATCATCCGTGTCAGCCCCGATATCGGGGTCAGGAGCCTCACGCTCTATGCCTTTTCCACCGAGAACTGGAAGCGCCCGATCACCGAGGTAGCCGGGCTCATGCGCCTGTTCCGGCTCTATTTCCGGCGCGAGGCAAAGGATTTGATCGCGGAAGGGGCGAAAGTCCGCTTCATCGGGCGGCTTGATGGTTTGCCGGAGGATATCAAGCAGTTAGCGCGCGATCTTGAGGAGAGATCAGCCCATAACACGCGCCTCAATTTGCAGATTGCCCTCAATTACGGTGGCCGGGATGAGATCACCCGCGCCACCCGCCAGATCGCGCAGGACGTCGCCGAGGGCCGGTTGAAGCCCGAACAGATCACGGAGGACGTCATGTCTTCCTATCTTGATACTTCGGGCCTGCCGGACCCGGATTTGGTGATCCGCACATCCGGGGAATTCCGCACCTCGAATTTCCTGCCATGGCAGTCAAGCTATAGCGAATATGTGTTCGTGGATGAGTGCTGGCCCGATTTCACGCCCGCGCTTTATGCCTCCATTCTGGATCGCGCGGCCATTCGGGAACGGCGTTTCGGGGCTGTTGCCGGGTGAGTGAGACGACCCCATCGACTTTTGCCGATCTGGGCCTGCGCGCGGCGTCAGGTGTCGGGCTGGGGCTTTTGGCGTTGCTCCTGTTCTGGCTCGGCGGCTGGTGGAGTGCTGCTTTGCTCGCGGTTGGGGCCGGGCTGATGGTCTGGGAATTTCGGGAAATGGTGTTGGGGGAGGGCGCGGGCACATCCGTGCTTGGCCTTTTGTCGATTGCTGCGGCTGCCGGATCGGTGATCGCGACAGAGGCGCTGGAAATGCGCTTTGGCATCATTCTGGTGGCGATTGTCGCGGTTATTTTGACGCTAGGCGAAGGGCGACGGGGCCGGATGGCGGTGTTTGGCTTTCTCTATATCTCCGTTGCGATGATGTGCATCGATGGGCTGCGCGCCGATGAAAAATACGGGTTTGTCGCGGTGATCTGGCTCATCATCATCGTGATCGGCGCGGATGTCGGAGGGTATTTTGCGGGGCGCATGTTTGGCGGGCCGAAACTGTGGCTTAGGGTCAGCCCGAAAAAGACATGGTCGGGTTTTTTCGGCGGAATTCTGCTTGCCGTGCTGCTTGGCCTGATTTTTTCCGCGCTCACGCCGGGGACATTCGCGGTCAAGGTCGCGCTGATGTCCGCGCTGATCGCGGTGGTCAGCGTGGGCGGTGACCTGATCGAAAGTGCCTGCAAACGGTATTACGGGATCAAGGATTCGAGCAATCTGCTCCCCGGTCATGGCGGCGTGTTGGACAGGCTTGACGGATTGATGGCAGCGGCGATTGTCGCGGGGCTGATCACCTTTGCACGGGGTCAATCGGTGTTCGTGTGGTGAAAAGGCGGATCAGTATTTTTGGCTCAACCGGGTCGATTGGGGTCAACACGGTTGATCTGATCACGCGGCAGGGCGGGGCGGATGCCTATGACGTGGTGGCCCTGACCGGGGCGTCCAATATCGCGCTGTTGGCCGAACAGGCCGTTGCACTTCAGGCAGATGTGGCCGTGACCGCCCGAGCGGACAAACGCGACGCATTGGAAGCGGCCCTTGCAGGCACCGGGATCGAAGCCGCCGCAGGGCCGGAGGCGCTGATCGCGGCGGCGGCGCGCCCGGCGGATTGGATCATGTCCGCGATAGTCGGTGCGGCGGGCCTTGCCCCCACTTTGGAAGCCGCGCGGCAGGGCAGTGTGCTGGCGCTCGCGAATAAGGAAAGCCTTGTTTGCGCGGGGGATCTGCTCTTGCGGGAGGTCGCGGCGGCTGGCACCCGTTTGCTGCCCGTGGACAGTGAGCATTCCGCGGTTTTCCAGTGCCTTCGGGGGGAAAGCCGCGCGGCGCTTGATCGGGTGATCCTGACCGCCTCCGGCGGGCCATTCCGTGATTGGACCCGCGATCAGATGGCCCGCGCGACATTGGCGGAGGCCGTTGCCCATCCCAATTGGGACATGGGCCAGCGCATAAGTATCGACAGCGCATCCATGTTTAATAAGGCGCTTGAAGTCATTGAGGCAAAATACCTTTTTGACATTCAGCCAGACCAGATCGAAGTGCTGGTGCACCCGCAAAGCATCGTGCATTCGCTCGTTGGTTTCACCGATGGCAGCGTGATTGCGCAGCTTGGCCCGCCGGATATGCGCGGCGCGATTGGCTATGCGCTGAACTACCCAGAGCGCCGGGCGCTGCCGGTTGAGCGGCTTGATCTGGCGAAACTCGCCTGCCTTGATTTCCGCCATGGCGATGCGGAACGGTTTCCCGCCCTGCGATTGGCGCGCAAGGCGCTTGAAATGGGCGGATTGTCAGGCGCGATCCTGAACGCCGCGAAAGAGGCCGCGATGGATGCGTTTATCGCCGGACGGATCGGATTTCTCGATATGGCCGATCATGTGGAAAGCGCGCTTGATGCCCTTTCTGCCGCCGCCGATCCGACCTATAGTCTGGAGCACGTGATTGCGGTGGATGCGCGGGCGCGGGCGCATGTGACAGCGCGCGTCACACAGGGGGAGGATCTGTCTCATGCTTGATCTGATTGCGCAGATCCCGCTGGTTGGCGGGCTGATCGCGACGGTGCTGCCCTTTATCGTGGTGATTGGCATTGTCGTGTTCGTACATGAATACGGGCATTATATCGTTGGCCGCTGGTGCGGCATCCATGCGCGGGTCTTTTCGCTCGGCTTTGGAAAAGAGTTGGTCCACTGGACGGATCGGCGCGGCACGCGGTGGCGGATCGGCGCGTTGCCCTTGGGGGGATATGTTCAGTTTCTGGGGGACGCAAACGCGGCAAGTCAGGCGGACAATGCCGCGTTTCAGGCGATGGACGCTGAGACCCGCGCAAAGAGTTTTCCCGGTGCGCCCCTATGGGCGCGCAGTGCCACGATCGCGGCAGGCCCGGTTGCGAATTTCCTTTTGTCGATCGTGATTTATGTCGGTTTCATCTTTTATTCCGGCATCGGGGTGGACAAGCCGGTGATTGGCCCCTTGCCGCCCTCGGTTGCTGCTGAAGTCCCCTTAGCGGAGGGCGATGTGATCCTGTCTGTGGGCGGGGAGGAGATCGACAGTTTCGGTGCTTTCCTCACAGCCACGCAAGACATCACACCCGGCACCACCGTTCCGGTCACGCTGGAGCGGGACGGGAGCCTGCGTACGGTTGAACTTGGCTCCACCCGACCGCCCTATATCGTTGGCGTGCGCCCCTTGTCGGCAGCAAGCCGGGCGGGGATTGAATCGGGCGATTTGATTGTCGCCGTGGGTGACGTGCCGACCCCGGATTTTGACAGCCTGAGCAGCCTCATCACCTCAGCCGAGGGGCAGGTGATTGATGTGCAGGTGCGGCGCGGGGCGGAGCTTTTGACCCTGCCGATGCGCCCCACGATGGAGGATGTGCAAAACGCCGATGGCAGCTTCACCAAACGGGTGATTATCGGGGTGACGATCAGCAGCTATCTCGCGCCGCAGGTCCGCACCCCCGGCCCGGTGGAGGCGGTGCAGATCGCCGCGAGCCAAGTCTGGGGCATCATCACCGGCTCCCTTGACGGGCTCAAGCGGATCATCACGGGCGAAGTCAGCGCCAAGAACCTGCAAGGGCCGGTTGGCATTGCGCAGGTGTCGGGTGAAACCGCCGGGCAGGGCATTGCTGAGTTTATCCTGCTGATCGCGCTGATTTCCACGGCCATTGGCATGATGAACCTGTTCCCGATTCCGGTGCTGGATGGTGGGCATCTGGTGTTCAACCTCTATGAGGCGATCCGGGGTGCACCTCCGTCGCCAAGGGCAATAGAAATTGCGATGGCCGCAGGGCTTGCTGCGGTGTTGTCGCTGATGGTTTTTGCAACGTATAACGACATAGCGCGGCTCCTAAGCGTGTTTGCCTGATCGGGCAACGCCGCAGGGCCGGAAAAACTCAAAAGAATGGCGGAGTGCCAATGAGCAGGACGAAACAGATGACAGGGCTTCGTGCATTGGCGGGAAGCGTGGCGATACTTGCCCTCACGGTGCAGGGCGATGGCGTGTTCAACGCCAATGCGCAGACCGCACCCATCCTGACCATCCAGCGGATCGAGATTGAGGGGGAGCGTCGCATCGACCCATCCACCATCGTGACCTATTCCGGCCTCAGCCGGGGGCAGGCGGTCAGCCCGCGCGACCTGAACGACGCGCTTGGCCGGATTTTCGAGACGGGCCTGTTTGAGGATGTCGTCGTCACCCCCACGGCGGATGGCGTTTTGATCACCGTGGTCGAAAACCCCACCGTGAACCGCATCGCCTTTGAAGGAAACGAGCTGGTCCCCGATGAGGCGCTGGAACGGGCCGTTCGGCTGCAACCGCGCCGCGCCTTTAACCGCTCCACCGTGGAGAGTGACGCACAGGCGATTGTCGAGGCATATCGCGGCGCCGGGCGGTTTAACGCCACGGTCAACCCCGTCATCATCCGCCAGCCGGACAACCGCGTCGATGTGGTGTTCGAGATTGTCGAGGGCGAGGTGACGGAGGTTGAGCGCATCCTCTTTATCGGCAACCGGGTGTTCTCTGACGGGGAGTTGCGCGATGTGATCGACACGCGGCAGGCCGGGTTCCTGTCGGGCCTGTTTTCCTCCGACAATTACAGCGCGGATCGCCTGAACGTGGATCAGGAGCAGTTGCGCCAGTTCTACCTCAATCGCGGTTACGCGGATTTTGACGTGACCTCCACATTGGCGGAATTGAATGACGCGCGCGACGGGTTCATCGTGACCTTTACCGTGTCCGAAGGGCCGCTTTACCGATTTGGCGATGTCTCCATCCGCTCGAACACGCCCGGTCTGGGGCCAGATCGGTTTGAGGGCACGTTGCGCTCGATCTCCGGTGAGGCATTCGATCAACGCACCATCGAAGACACGATCGAGGAGATGACCGCACGGGCGGGCGACCTTGGCTATGCCTTCACCGAGGTGGTGCCGCGCGTCACCCGCAACACCGAAGACCGCACCATCGACCTTGTGTTCGAGGTTCAGGATGGGGACCGGATCTTTGTCGAGCGGATTGATATCGTGGGTAACACGGCGACGCTGGATCGGGTGATCCGGCGGGAATTCAACGTGGTCGAAGGCGATGTGTTCGATGCCCGCTCCATCGCCCGGACAGAGGATCGTCTGCGCGCGCTTGGTTTCTTCTCTAATGTGGAGGTCAGCGCCCGGCGTGGCTCGCAACCCGACCGGGCGGTTGTCCGGGCTGAGGTTGAGGATCAATTGACCGGCTCTGTGGATTTCGGGGTGGAATATTCGTCCTCCACCGGGCTTGGCGGCACCATCGGGCTGGTGGAAAATAACTTCCTCGGGCGGGGGCAGCGCGTCGCAATCGACGTATCGGTCGGGGATCAGGAACAGGCAGCGTCCTTCTCCTTCACTGAACCGCGGTTTCTGGATCGCGATCTCGCGCTTGGCCTGGATGTGTTCAGCACCAGAGAGAACCGCGACACCGCATCTTTCCAGGAATCCAGCACCGGCTTTCAGCCCCGCGTTGGTTTTCCGATCAGCGATGTGGGTAGCCTGAGCCTGCGCTATCGTTTGTCTGAAGATGAAATTTTTGGGGCCACGGACACAAACACTGTCTCCAAACTCATCCGCGATGAGCAGGGGACGCGGACGACCTCGTCGTTCGGGGCGACCTATGTGCATGATCAGCGCAACAGCGCCTTTGCCCCGACCGATGGCTATATCCTGACCTTGTCGGGTGATGTCGCCGGGCTTGGCGGGGATACCGAATACCTGCAAGCCATCGCCAAGGCGAAATGGCACACTGCTTTCCGTGATGAGGAAGTGACGGCGCATCTGGAGCTTGAGGTCGGGTCGATCTTTTCGGATGGCGGCACGCGCGTGACGGATCGGTTCTTCCTGGGCGGATCGAGTTTCCGGGGCTTCAGCTTTGGCGGGTTTGGTCCACGGGATCGCGACACCTCCGGGGCGACCAGCGTGGATAGCGCGCTTGGCGGTAAGAACTATCTCGTGGCCCGCGCGCAAACAGCCTTTCCGATTGGCAATTCCGCCGATGCCGGGTTGCATTTCGGGGTGTTCGCCAATGCGGGTGCGCTCTGGGGACTGGATGCAACCTCCGCCCCGGCAGAGGCAGGCGTGCGCGGCGCGTTTTCCGTGGATGACAGCCCGGTGCCCCGGGTCAGCGCAGGTGTGACGGTGTTCTGGGATTCGGCCATTGGGCCGCTGCGCATCGACTTTGCCGAGGCCATCGTGAAAGAGCCGGGTGACGATACCGAATTCTTCCGGCTTGGAGCCGGGCGCCGGTTCTGATGCGTGGCGCCGTCCTTGCCTGTCTTGCGGCCCTGTTCCTAATGACGGGGGCCGCCATAGCGCAGGTGCAGGCGGTGGTTTTGCTGGTGGATCCCGAACGGGTGCTTCAGCAATCCCAAGCGGGCCAGTCGCTTTTGTCGATCATCGAGACGGAGCGCGCCACGCTCGTCGCGGAGACAGAGGCGCTTTCCTCCGCGTTTGAGGTGGAGGAGCGGGCGCTGACCGCGCTGCGTGGTACTTTGGACCGGGAGGAGTTTCAGGCCCGCGCTGATGAGTTCGACACCCGCGTGCGGGCTGCCCGGGCGGAGCGGGACCAAGCCGCCGAAAACCTCGCGCAGCAGGCAGAGGAGCTGCGCCAGCAGTTTTTTCAACGCCTGAACGCGATTTATACCAGCATCCTGCGCGAAACCCGTGCTGTCGCGATCCTTGATCTGCGCAGCGTGATCCTCGCCAATCGCGGCTTTGACATCACGGATGTGGTGATCGCGCGGCTGGATGCGGAGGCGCAGGGGCCACCGCTCCCGCCCGAGCCGCCGCTTGACGACACTGCCGCTGACGAATAGCCAAGAGACAGATCGCCCAATACGAAGGAAACACCCCATGACCGAGCAAACGGATGTCGTCCATCTGAATGAGATCAAGCGGATGATCCCGCACCGCTATCCATTCCTTCTGGTGGATCGGGTGGAGCGGATCGTGCTGGGCGAAAGTGCCGTCGGGATCAAAAACGTTACCGCGAACGAGCCGCATTTCAACGGGCATTTCCCGTCAAAGGCCGTGATGCCCGGCGTGATGATCGTCGAGGCGCTGGCGCAGACGGCGGCGGTGATGGTCGTCAAGACGCTCGATCTGATCGACAAGGATATGCTGGTCTATTTCATGACCGTGGATAAGTGCAAATTCCGCCGCATTGTGGAGCCGGGCGACGTGCTGGAACTGCATGTGCAAAAGATCAAGGCGCGCCAGAAGATGTGGAAATTCGAAGGGCGCGGCATAGTGGATGGCGAATTGGCCTGCGAATGCGAATTCGCGGCCATGCTGGCGGATGGGTAACCTGCCGTGAGCATTGATCCGACCGTCAAAATTCATCCCACCGCCATTGTCGAGGATGGTGCCACCATCGGGGCGGGCACCACGATTGGCCCTTACAGCATCATCGGGCCCGAGGTCGTGATCGGCGCGGATAACGAATTGATGTCCCATGTCATTGTGACCGGTGTCACGACGCTGGGCGATCGCAACCGGATCTGGCCCTTCGCCTCTGTCGGGTCGCAGCCGCAGGATTTGAAATTCGCAGGCGAGCGGACCGAGCTTGTGATCGGCTCGGACAACATGATCCGTGAAAGCACCTCCTTTAATCCCGGAACGGAGGGCGGGGGTGGCCTGACCAAGATCGGCAATCACAACCTCTTTATGCTGGGCACTCATGTGGGCCATGACTGCATGGTCGGGGACCGGATCGTGCTGGCCAACAGCTCCGGCCTTGCCGGGCATTGCATCATCGACGATGGCGTCATCATCGGTGGCCTGTCGGCCACGCATCAGTTCATCCGCATGGGGCGCGGCTCCATGGTGGGGGGCTGTTCGATGGCGCGCAAGGATGTGATCCCCTTTGGCACCGTGATCGGTGAAGATACGCGGCTCATGGGCCTCAATATCGTGGGCCTCAAACGCCGCGGCATCGACAAGGCGGATTTGCGCACCTTGCTTGCCGCCTATCGCGCGATTTTCGAGAGCGAAGAAGGCACGCTTCTGGCGCGGGCAAAGGCCACGAAAGATGCCTATCCCGACAACGCCTATGTACAGGAAATCACCGATTTCATGCTGGCGGAAAGCAACCGCTCCTTCGCCACGCCATGACCCGGATCGAGACAGGGGTTGGCCTTGTCGTCGGTCGGGGATGGGTGCCGCGCGCCATTTGTGAGGCGCGCGCCGCCGATGGCTTGCCTTATATCGCCGTGGCCTTTGCCGGGGCGGTGCCCGACTGGCTTGACGATCATCCGCATCGCGTTGTGCCTTTTGAGAAACCGGGGCAGATTTTCGATGCGTTTCATGACGCGAATTGCAGTCATGTCTGCTTTATCGGCGGACTGGATCGGCCAAGCCTCAACCCGCTGAAATTCGATAAACGGCTGATGAGTTGGGCACCCAAATTGCTGCCCGCATTGAAATCGGGCGATGACGGGTTGCTGCGGCTCCTCGCGGGGTATTTCGAGGCCGAAGGGTTCACGATGGTCGCCGCTGACGCGCTGCTGCCTGATCTCTTGGTGGGGGAAGGCGTGCTCACCCGCGCACAGCCAAGCGAGGCTGACCACGCCGATGCCGCCCGCGCGGCGGAGATTTTGCGCGCGACGGGGCCGCTCGATATCGGGCAGGGCTGCGTCGTGGCGCAGGGCCTGTGCCTTGGCTTTGAAACGGTGCAGGGCACGGATGCGATGCTGGAGTATGTGGCGCGCACCGATGGCCGCCCGGATCCGCTTGGCGCGCGCGGTGTGCTGATGAAAGCGCGCAAACCGGGGCAGGACACACGGCTCGACACGCCCACTGTGGGGCCCGATACCGTTGCAATGGCCAATCGTGCCGGATTGGCCGGGATCGTGATGCAAGCAGGCGGCGTGAACCTCGTGGATCGGGAGGCAACGATCGCGGCGGCGGATGCGGCGGGCCTGTTCCTGTGGGGGCGGGCGGAATGAAGCTGTTTCTGATCGCGGGGGAGGCATCGGGCGACCGGTTGGGAGCCGCGCTGATGCGCGGGCTAAGGGCGCTTGTCCCCGATGTGGAATTTCACGGCATCGGCGGCCCGGACATGCAGGCCGCCGGCATGACCAGCCTTTTCCCGATGGACGAATTAAGCGTCATGGGCCTGACGGAGGTGCTGCCCCGATTGCGCGGTCTGTTGCGCCGCCGGGATGAGGCGGCAGAGGCCGTTCTGGCCCTCGGCCCGGATGCGCTGATCACCATCGACAGCCCGGATTTCTGTCTGCGGGTCGCAAAACGGGTCAAGGCCACCCGGCCTGACCTGCCGGTCATCCATTATGTTGCCCCCTCCGTTTGGGCGTGGCGCGAAGGACGCGCCGCGAAGATGGCACGGCATGTGGATCATGTGTTGGCGCTGCTGCCGATGGAGCCGCCATTGATGCAGGCAGCAGGCGTCAGTTGTGATTTCGTGGGCCATCCGGTTGCAGCAGAACCGCAGCCCGACCGGGCGGATGTGGAGGCGTTCCGCCTTGGCCTGCCGGGGGAGGGGCCGGTGCTGACCGTGCTGCCCGGCTCCCGCCGCAGCGAGGTGGAGAAGCTCGCGCCGGTCTTTGGCGATGTGACGGGCCGGGTCGGGCCAGTGCGGGTCGTGGTCCCTGCCGCGCCCGGCGTAGTAGATATGGTCGAAGCGCAGGTCGCCAAATGGCCCGTGCCGGTGACGGTGCTCGACCCGCGTGGCATGGACCCGGAGGCGGCTGCCGCGCGCAAACGGGTTGCGTTTGCCGCAAGCGACGCTGCTTTGGCGGCAAGTGGCACAGTCGCGCTGGAACTCGCCGCCGCGCGCACGCCGATGGTCATCGCCTATAAGATGTCATGGCTGACCTTCGCGATCATGAGCCGGATGATAAAAACGCCCCATGTGTCGCTGGTCAATATCCTGACGAAAAGCAGCGTCGTGCCGGAATTGCTGCAACAGGAGTGCACGCCCGACCGGATCGCACAGGCTCTGCGTCCGATCCTTGGCGGTGAAAGCGATCAGGCTACGGCCTGTGACAAGGTGATGGAGATGCTGGGCCGGGGAGGGGAGGCGCCGGGCCTGCGCGCCGCGCGCTCCGTCCTGTCAGCCCTCACGCGGTGAAGGATTCGACCCGCGCGCCCGTGATCCGCTGCAAAACATCCGGCGCGATGGAGAACACATGGCGCGGCGTGCCCGCTGCGGCCCAAACGGTATCGTGTTGCATCAGGTCAGGGTCCATCACGCAGGTCACCGGGTTGAGATGCCCAATAGGGGCCACGCCGCCGATGGCAAATCCGGTATAGCTGCGCAGTGCATTCGGCTCTGCCCGCGACAGGGGCGCGCCGATGATCTTTGCCGCTTTTGCGGGATCAACCTGATTGTCCCCGGCGGTCAGGAACAGCACGAAAGCCCCATCCTCCGTCGCAAAGATCATGGACTTCACGATCTGTGCAACGGTGCAGCCACAGGCCGCAGCGGCATCCACAGCGGTGCGGGTGCTGTCGGGCATCTCCTGAATGGTATCAGGCAGGTCGGCGGCACCAAGGGCCGCGCGCACGCGTTTGACGGATTTTGACATGATGCGAAAAAGGGGGGCCGAAGCCCCCCCATCCCTTAGCGATCTTCGACGTTGACGTAATCGCGCAGCGTCGCACCGGTATAAAGCTGGCGCGGGCGACCGATTTTCTGCTTTTCGTCGGCAATCATCTCTTTCCACTGTGCAATCCAGCCGACCGTGCGCGACAGCGCGAAAATCGGCGTGAACATGGAGGTGGGGAAGCCCATCGCCTCCAGAATGATGCCGGAATAGAAATCGACATTCGGGAAGAGCTTTTTCTCCGCGAAATACGGGTCGTTGAGGGCTGCTTTTTCTAGTTCCTTGGCGACCTGAAGCGTCGGATTGTCCTCAACGCCCAGCAGGTCAAGCACTTCATCCGCGCTTTCCTTCATCACCGTCGCACGCGGATCGAAGTTTTTATAGACCCGGTGGCCAAAGCCCATCAGGCGGAACGGATCGTTCTTATCCTTCGCGCGGGCGATGAATTCGGGGATGCGATCAACGGTGCCGATTTCCCGCAGCATTTCAAGGCAGGCTTGGTTCGCACCACCATGGGCCGGACCCCAAAGGCAGGCCACGCCCGCCGCAATACAGGCAAACGGGTTCGCACCCGACGACCCGGCAAGCCGCACGGTGGAGGTCGACGCGTTCTGCTCGTGATCCGCATGAAGGGTAAAGATACGGTCCATCGCGCGGGCGAGGATCGGATCGACCACATAATTCTCGGACGGCACAGCAAAGCACATGCGCAGGAAGTTCGACGCGTAATCGAGCGAATTGTCGGGATACACGAACGGCTGCCCGATGGAGTATTTATAGGCCCATGCGGCAATCGTCGGCATTTTGGCGATCAGGCGGATGGAGGCCACTTCGCGCTGCCATTCGTCATTCACATCGGTGCTGTCGTGATAGAAGGCGGACATCGCGCCAACAACGCCGCACATGATGGCCATTGGATGCGCGTCGCGGCGGAACCCACGGAAGAAGTTGACCATCTGCTCATGCAGCATGGTGTGGCGGGTCACGCGGTTCTCAAAATCTTCAAGCTGTGCTGCGGAGGGCAGCTCACCATAGAGCAGCAGGTAACACACTTCGAGATAGTGGCTTTCCGCCGCCAGTTGCCCGATTGGGTAGCCGCGATGCAACAACTCCCCCTTGGCACCGTCGATATAGGTGATGGAGCTTTCGCACGACGCGGTGGAGGTAAAGCCCGGATCGAACGTGAACACGTCCGCCATGCCGTAAAGTTTGGAGATATCAATGACATCTGGCCCGACGCTCGGTGACATGACGTTCAGGTCATAGGTCGCCCCGTCGAGGGTCAGTGTCGCAGTACGTTTCGTGTCGGCCATTTGGATATCCCTTCGTCCAATGCGCAAGCAGCGCCGTCATCAAGTGGTGCTGCGCGCGGGGGCGCGCGCAACCCAATATTTCTGGCAATGCCGTCATGGCCCGCCTTGCGCGACTGGAAGCGTTCAGTCGTCTTGCGCCGTCAGCGACAAAGCGTCGTTGAGACGCGCAAGGCTTTCCTCCTGCCCAAGGATCACGAGGATCTCGAACACGCTGGGGGAGGTCGTACTCCCCGTGAGTGCCGCGCGGAGGGGCTGCATCACCTTGCCGAGCTTCTGTTCGGTTGCCGCGGCGTGGTCACGCAAGAATGCTTCCAGATCGGTTGCCGTCCAAGTAACATTTTGCATCTGCTGCGTCAACGCATTCAGCATACCATGGGATACATTCTGCAGTTGCTGGGCCGCCTTTTGGTCCATTTTGAGGGGGCGGTCAGCAGTGCAAAAATATGCTGAATCAATGAGTTCCAAGAAAGTCTTAGCCCGCTCTTTCAAAAGGGGGAGTGCGGCATTCAGGCGCTGCCCCTTCACACCATCGGGCAGTGGTTTTTGCTGCGATGCAGCAAATTCGGTCAATTGCGCCGCGACGGTCTCCGGCGACATCATCCGCAAGTGCTGGCCAGAGATATTCTCCAGCTTGGCAAAATCGAACCGCGCGGGGGATTTCCCGATCCCGTCCAGTGTGAACCACTCGACCGCCTGCGCAGTGGTGAACACCTCGTCATCGCCATGCGACCAGCCAAGGCGGGCAAGGTAATTGCGCATCGCCTCCGCCGGGTAGCCCATGTCGCGATAGGCCTCGACCCCGAGCGCGCCATGCCGCTTTGACAGTTTCGCACCGTCCGGTCCGTGGATCAGCGGGATATGGGCGAATACTGGCAATTTCCAGCCATTTGCCTGATAGATCAGAGCCTGCCGTGCGGCGTTCGTCAGGTGGTCATCCCCGCGGATCACATGGGTGACGCCCATATCGTGATCGTCCACCACCACGGCCAGCATATAGGTCGGCGTCCCGTCGGACCGCAGCAGCACCAGATCATCAAGCGTGTCGTTGCCCCATGTCACATCGCCCTGCACCTGATCCGCGATGGTCGTTTTCCCCGATTGCGGCGCCTTGAGCCGCACGACAAAGGGAGCATCCGGGTGATCCGCTGGATCAGCCTCACGCCACGGGGAGCGGAACAGGGTCGAGCGCCCTTCGGCCTTGGCCGCCTCTCGAAAGGCCGCGATTTCGTCCTGCGTGGAGAAGCACTTATAGGCCGTGCCCGCCGCAAGCATCGCATGGGCGACCTCGGCATGGCGCGGCGCGCGCTCAAACTGGCTGATCGCGTCCCCATCCCAGTTAAGGCCAAGCCAGCGCATGCCCTCGAAAATCGCCTCGGTCGCCTCAGGTGTGGAGCGGGCGCGGTCCGTATCCTCAATCCGCAGGAGGAAGCGCCCGCCATTGGCCTTTGCGAACAACCAGTTGAACAACGCGGTGCGCGCGCCGCCAATATGCAGATAGCCCGTGGGCGAGGGGGCAAAACGGGTGACGACCGGGGAGGTGTTCATACTCTGTTAACCTTATCGTAGGGATTGGCGGCGTAGCCTTGGCCCCGTGTTTAAGGCAATCCCATACCTGCCGACAAGGTCACCCGGCCTTGTCTGGCTCTCGGACGCGCTGGAGCCGCAACGGCGCCAGCTTGTTTTGTGGTGGCCAGTGTTTTTCGGCATTGGCTGCGCGCTTTGTCTGGGATGGGGGGGCGTACTGCCGGACTGGCAGTTGCTTATGCTTGGGCTGGTGATTGCCGTGCCCATCCTGGCCCGTCGGGCGGCCGTCCCGATCCTCATGGCAGCATGGGCCGCGTCCGCGATGGCCGGAGGTGTGATGGTCACCGCATGGCGTGTCCATGCGGTTGCCGCACCGATCCTTGCCGCGGATATGGCGACCACGATCGAAGGCCGCGTGATCGGGATCAGCCGGTCCAGTGGGAACAATCCGCGCATCCTTCTGGACCGGGTGACAGTCTATGACAGCGCGGTCCAACCGGACCGCATCCGCATCGCGCTCACCGGGCCGCAGGCCGAAGCCACGGTGCGGCCCGGCGATGTTGTGCGCCTTCATGCGCGCATCGCCCCCCCGTCCGGCCCGGTTGAGCCGCATGGCTTCGATTTTCGGCAGATGGCGTGGTTTCAGCGGTTGGGGGCGGTTGGATACAGTACGGCGCCGGTCCTGATCCTCGCACCGGAGCCAGCGACCGCGTGGATACGCCTATTGCAGGCAAGGCAAGATGTGTCTGACGCAATTGTCGGGGCAATCGACGGGCCGCGCGGTGGGTTTGCCACCGCGCTTCTGACAGGGGACCGCGCCCATATCGATCAGGACACGCTGGAGGATCTGCGCGCCTCCAACCTTGCGCATCTGTTGGCGATTTCAGGAATGCATATGGGCATGCTAACGGGTTTCGTGTTTGCGCTCGTGCGGTTTGGGCTGAGTGCTGTTCCGGGCCTTGCCGCGCAGTGGCCGATCCGCAAACTGGCGGCGGTGGCCGCGATCCTTGCCGGGGTGGTCTACCTTGTGATGTCGGGCGGGGCCGTGGCGACGCAGCGGGCGTTTGTCATGGTCACGGTGGTGCTGTTTGCGGTGCTGATCGACCGGCCCGCCTTTACCTTGCGCGCGGTCGCATTGGCCGCTGCCATTATCCTGATCACCGCGCCTGAGAGCATCGCTGGCCCCGGTTTTCAAATGTCCTTCGCCGCCACGGCAGCCCTGATCGCGACATTCGAGTGGTTGCGTGGGCAGGCATGGTGGCGGGATGAGAAGCGGGGATGGGTCACGCGGCTGCGCCCGGCGCTGGCGCTGTTTGTCGCCTCTAGCGTCGCGGGTGCGGCGACGGCCCCGATCTCCGCCTTCCATTTCGGTCAGATATCCCAGCTTGGCCTCTTGGCGAACCTGATGGCGGTGCCGCTGATGGGATCGGTCATCATGCCCGCAGGGGTGATTGCGGCGGTCTTAGCGCCCATTGGATTGGCGGAGGTGCCGCTTTGGGTGATGTCCCTCGGGATTGGCGGCGTGCTTGCAGTCGCGGATTTCGTCGCTGGGATGGAGGGGGCCGTGCGGCTGGTTCCGATGGGGCCGCTTCTGGCGCTGTGCCTCGTAAGCCTCGGCGGAGTGTGGCTGATCCTGTGGCGCGGGGCAGGGCGATGGCTTGGCGTCGTGGCGATGCTCGC
Source organism: Rubricella aquisinus (assembly GCF_014199445.1). Taxonomy (GTDB): domain Bacteria; phylum Pseudomonadota; class Alphaproteobacteria; order Rhodobacterales; family Rhodobacteraceae; genus Rubricella; species Rubricella aquisinus. Next base: position 97,138 of record NZ_JACIJS010000002.1, read on the forward strand.
GGCCCTGCCGATCTGGGGTGCAGAGGCGCGGCCAGATATCCTGATTTCTGACGACGGGATGCTTGTTGGTATCCTGACGGAGGACGGGCGGGCGCTGAACCGGATGCGCGGCAATGGATTTGCCGCCGAACGCTGGGCGGAGAATGACGGCCAGCCGCTTGACCGCGCACGGGCGCGCGACATCTGGCCGGGGGAGCAGCGCCGGGGCTATGCCTTTGCCCGCTTGTCGGGCGGGCGGGACCTGATCTGGAGTTCGGAGCGCAGCGCGGAGCCATCATGGTGCCGCACCGGCGTGATCCTCGTGCTGCCCCGTGTGGCGGAGCCATTGCTTGGCCCCTGCCTTCAATTCACACAAGCGACATTTGCCGCGACCGGTGCGATTGCCCTCACGCTTGGCTCAGAGGTGAGCGTGATAACCACGCGCGACGCGCGCGGCCCATCGCCATGGGCGCGGTATCAATAGCTGCGGATCAGGCCGACCAGCTTTCCCTGCACCTTCACCTGATCGGATCGGTAGATGCGGGTTTCATAGGCGGGGTTTGCGGCCTCCAGCGCGATGGCGGCACCCTGCTTGCGCAGCCGCTTGAGCGTGGCTTCCTCACCCTCGACAAGTGCGACGATGATATCGCCATTCTCCGCATCGGATTGTTCGTGGATGACGACCACATCGCCATTGCAGATCCCCGCGTCGATCATCGAGTCGCCCCGCACTTCCAGCGCGTAATGCCGGCCGGACCGGCGGATCATATCGCCCGGCACGCCCACGGAGTGGGAAACCTGCTGGATCGCCTCAATTGGCGTCCCGGCTGCGATCCGACCCATCACCGGCACATCAAACACAGTGCTTTCAACACGTTGCGCGGCGGCAGGCGGATCAACACGGCCACCGTCAATCACGTCAGGGACGATCCCGCGTGGATCACTGCCATCGGGTAGGCGCACAATCTCAATCGCGCGCGCCCGATGCGCCAGCCGCCGGATAAACCCCCGCTCCTCCAGCGCCGTGATCAGCCGGTGGATGCCGGATTTGGAGCGCAGATCCAGCGCCTCCCGCATCTCATCGAAGGAGGGCGGCACACCGTCCCGCTGCATACGATCCTGAATGAAGTTCAACAGGTCGAGTTGTTTCCGGGTCAGCATGGGACAGTCCTTTGTCTAAGGTGGGCTGTATTTGCGATCCGTTCTACAAAAGTTCCTGTTTTGTGTCAATAAGTAAGGTTTTGTTCACAATCCTATGATCTGAACGGGCGCACCCGCGGGCTGCGCGGGATCATGGGGCGGGCGCACGATCAGGGCGTTTGCCTCCGACAGAATGGAAAGGAGGGAGCTGTCCTGATTGCTCATCGGGCTTACTGTCGTGCCCGTGAGGCGCGCGCGCATGTAATGCTCTCGCGGTCCATTGGCTGGCAGTGCCGCGCCGAGTTTCGCTGTCTGCCTGTCGCGTGGGGCGAAAGGTAGGCCGAGGCTGGCATGGATCAGGGGGATCAAAAACAACTCCGCGCAGATCATCGCGGATACAGGGTTTCCCGGCAGGCCCAGCATGGGTGTGTTGTTCAGGCGCCCGGCCATGAGCGGTTTTCCGGGGCGCATCGCGATCTTGTAGAAATCGAGGGTCAGTCCGATCTCCTTGCCCGAGGAGGCGACAAGGTCATGATCCCCGACCGACGCGCCGCCAATGGTCACGACCATATCGCAATCCTGCGCCAGCTTAAGCGCGGCGATGGTGCTGTCGCGCGTATCGCGCGCAATAGGCAGGATACGCGGAACGGCCCCTGCGGCCTCAATGAGGGCGGCAAGGGCGAGGCTGTTTGAACTGACGATTTGGTCCGGCCCGGGCGTCTCTCCCGGCATCACCAACTCGTCGCCGGTTGCGATCAGCCCGATCACCGGACGGCGGGCAACGGTCACGTGCGCCACATTCATCGCCCCCAAAAGCCCGATCAGCCGAGGGGTGATCACGCGCGGCGCGGTCAGGATGCTGCCAATGTCGAAATCGATCCCTTTGCGCCGGATATGCGGCCCCTGATCGAGGCTGTCGCGCAGCGTGATCTGATCCCCGTCGCGGTCCACATCCTCTTGCAACACAATCCGGTCAGTGCCTTCGGGCACGGGTGCACCGGTGAAGATGCGCACGGCCTCCCCAGCGCCGACCCGGCCCGCAAATCGCGATCCGGCTTGCGATTCTCCGATCACTTTGGCGGTCGCCCCCGGGCGTGCGTCGGCACTGCGCATCGCGTAGCCATCCATGGCAGACCCGTCAAAGGGTGGCTGCGCGCGCTGCGCCGTCACATCCGCGGCCAAAACCCGACCATGGGCCGCCCGCAGCGGCACCGTTTCATGCTCCATACACGGGATGAGAGCCTCAAGATGGGTGAAGGCTTCGGCAACAGAAATCATCATTCCGCCTCGTAACGGCCTGATTTTCCGCCTTCTTTGAGCGCCAGACGGATGTCCGTGATGCGCATCGCCTTATCCACCGCCTTGACCATGTCATAGATGGTGAGGGCGGCGATGTTCACGGCTGTGAGCGCCTCCATCTCCACCCCGGTTTGGCCTGTGGTGCGCACTTCAGCCTCGATCAGTACGGAGTTGGTGGCCGTATCTGGCGTCAGATCAACACGCACCTTGCTGATTGGCAAGGGGTGGCACAGTGGGATCAAATCCGCCGTGCGTTTCGCGCCCATGATCCCGGCAAGCCGCGCGACGGCGAGCACGTCGCCCTTTTTCGCGCGTCCTTCGGTGATCAGGGCGAGGGTTTCGGGCGCCATTTCCACCCGCCCACGCGCGATTGCGGTGCGGGCGGTGATCTCTTTTTCGGAGACATCCACCATATGCGCAGCCCCGGTCGCATCGAAATGCGTCAGCCCGCTCATGCAGGCACCGGATTGGCGAGCAGATCGCGCGTGGCCTGTGCCACGTCCTCCTGCCGCATCAGGCTTTCCCCGATCAGGAAAGTGCGCGCGCCGACAGCCGCGACCCGCGCAAGATCGGCAGGTGTGAAGAGGCCGGATTCGGACACAAGCAACCGGTCTGAGGGGACACGCGCCGATAGCTCCTCCGTCGTCTCCAATCGTGTCTCAAAGGTGCGCAGATTGCGGTTGTTGATGCCAAGGAGCGGCGACTTGAGCGCCAAGGCGCGGTCCAGTTCATCGCCATCATGCACCTCGATCAACGCGTCCATGCCCCAATGAAATGCTGCGTCTTCGAGCTCCTGCGCCTGCGCGTCGGACACGCTGGCCATGATGATCAGAATGCAATCGGCCCCAAGCGCGCGGGCCTCTGCCACTTGCCAGGTGTCATAGAGGAAATCCTTGCGCAGAACGGGGAGGGTGGTCGCCGCGCGCGCCGCAACGAGGTAATCCTCATGCCCTTGGAAGCTGGGCGCATCTGTCAAAACGCTCAGGCAGGTCGCGCCACCGTCCTGATAGGCGCGGGCGAAGGCGGGCGGGTCGAAATCGGCGCGGATCAGGCCCTTGGATGGGCTGGCCTTTTTTACCTCCGCGATGAGCGCGTAGCGGCCTGCGGCGACCGTGTCTTGCAAGGCTCGACCAAAGGGGCGCACCGGGCTTGCGGAGCGCGCCGCGTCCTCCACATCGGCGAGAGGGCGGGCGGCCTTTCGCGCGGCGACCTCCTCCAGTTTATAGGCCTTGATCCGGTCAAGAACGTCGCTCATGTCGCGGCCTCCGAAGTGAGTTTGGCAAGGGCTGCGATCTTGGATCTCGCCGCACCTGAATCAATGCTTTCTTTTGCAAAATCAACGCCTTCGGGCAGGGTTTTCACATGATCCGCCACGACCAACGCCGCCGCTGCGTTCAGCAAAACCGCATCGCGGTAGGCCCCGGGCGCACCGTCCAGCAGCGCGCGGAAGGCCACGCCATTCTCCTTTGGCGTGCCACCGAGGATGGCCTCAAACGGGTGCACCGGCAGGCCAGCCGCCTCCGGGTGCAACTCAAATTCCGTCACCTCCCCATCGGCCAGGGCCGCAACATATGACAGGCCCGCGATGGACAATTCATCCGTGCCGTCGCCGCCATGGACAAGCCACGCCTTTTCAGACCCGAGGGCAAGGAGCGTCTCCGCCATCGGTCGGATCATGTCCTTGGAAAATGCGCCGGTCAGTTGCCGTTTGACGCCTGCAGGGTTCGTCAGCGGCCCGAGGATGTTGAAGATCGTGCGGGTCGCGAGTTCCTGCCGCGCGGGCATCACATGCCGGATCGCGGGATGGTGCATCGGGGCCATCATGAAGGCGATGCCAACCTCAGAAAGCGCGCGCTCCACCACAGCCGGGCCGACCATGACGTTGATCCCCATCTCTCCCAACGCGTCCGCCGCGCCGGATTTCGAGGACAGGTTGCGATTGCCATGTTTTGCTACCGGCACACCCGCGCCCGCCACGACGAATGCGGTCGCGGTGGAGATATTGAGCGTGCCTTTCCCGTCGCCACCCGTGCCGACGATGTCCATCGCCCCGGCGGGTGCCGTGACGGCAGCACATTTGGCGCGCATGACGGCAGCCGCAGCAGCATATTCATCGACCGTTTCGCCCCGGGTGCGCAGGGTCATCAGGAAGCCACCGATCTGGTGCGCGGTCGCTTCGCCCTCCATCAGGATGGCAAAGGCGCTTTCGGCCTCTTCCCGCGTCAGGGGGCGGTCCGCTGCGGCGGCAATGAGGGGTTTGAGTGCCTCAGACATCGGCCAGCTCCGTCTCTTTCAGAAAGCGGCGCAGCATGGCGTGGCCATGCTCGGACGCGATGGATTCAGGATGGAATTGCACACCATGGATCGGCAATTCCTTGTGAGACAGGCCCATGATCGTGCCATCCGCGACCGTTGCGGTCACCTCAAGGCAATCTGGCACGCTGTCTGGTGCGATGGTCAGGGAATGATACCGCGTCGCGCGCAGGGGGGAGGGCAGGCCCTCGAACACGCCGCGCCCTTCGTGGTGAATATCGTCCACCTTGCCATGCATAATCGCGGGCGCGCGCACGACCGCGCCGCCGAACACCTGACCGATGGTCTGATGCCCAAGGCAGACACCCATCAGCGGCACCCGCGCCTCTGCCGCCGCCTTGGTGATGTCAAGGCAGATGCCCGCCTGATCGGGATCGCATGGGCCGGGGGAAAGCAGGATCGCCTCGGGCCGCATTGCCATCGCTTCCGCTGCGGTCAGCGCGTCGTTCCGCTTGACCACCACATCCGCGCCCAATTCGCCAAGGTAATGCACAAGATTGTAGGTGAAGCTGTCATAATTATCGATCAGCAGCAGCATGTCCGATCCCTTCGGCGTCAAAAAATGGGCGAAATCGGCACCTTGGAAAGAAAAATGTGTCGCGCGCCTCAGTCCGGGGTATAAATGAGCGGTCCTGCGGTCCATGGTCAAGGGGGCTGCGCGCCAAAACGCGCAAGCTCGCCCGGTTAATCGGGTTATTCGCAGGCAAGAGAACGAAGAAGCGGGGCATCGGGGGGCGTATGGCGTTTATCAAAGGGTTTCTTACCGGAAGTGTGGTGAGCATCGCGGGTCTGTCCGCGCTGGCCATTTTGCAACCTATCCAAATTCAGACAGCAGCGCCGGAGCCTGTGGTCAGTGCCGCCCCGGCGACACCGGCGCCGCAGCGGGATGCGTCGATCGGGAGCCAGACGACAGCCGCGCAGCCCGTGATCAGCACACCCGCCGCCCCCTCCGCCGCACCAGCTGTTGATCCCAATATCGCGCGTGATACCGGCGTGTTGTCCCCCGTCGAGCAGATCACGGAGACGCCGCCCGCACCCGCGCCGACCCGCCGCATGGCAGAAGCCGTGGCCCCCCTGCCGGAACAGCCCACCGGCCCGCGCCCGGCGGAGCAGGTGACGACACAGGCAGGCATTTCCGGAACCGCCAATCCTGAGCGCGTGCGCGTCGGTGGTGGCGCGACCCAAGGATTGGGCGCGCCCGCCGCGCAATTGCCCGATGAGACCCAGCAGGCCACCGCCAGCCTACCGCGCACCGACGGCAGCGGCACGATCCTGCGACCGAGCGCGCCGCAGCGCACCTCCGTGTCATCCTCCCTCGCGCCGCCATCGGCCCCGGCAAGCCCGGCGCCCGCGCGTGCCCCGCAGCCCCGCACATTGGAGACCACAGGCAATTCCTTCCTGCCTGAGCGGACACCCGTTGCCGAAGGACAGGCCCCACGGGAGCTTTATGCCGCGAATTTCGCAGATACCGGCGCGCGACCGCTTTTGTCGATGCTGCTCGTTGATGCGGGCGAAGATGGTCTTGCCACATCTGCCCTCGCCGGGTTCCAGTTTCCGGTGACGTTCGCCGTGCCCGTCGATCTGCCGGACGCGGAGGAGCGCGCGCGCGCCTACCGCGCTGCCGGGTTTGAGGTGATGGCAATGGTCCCCCGCGATGAGCGTGGGGATCTTTCCGGCTTGTCCGCCGTAGAGATTGAGGCGCGGCTCTTGGCTTTCCTTGAGGCGGTTCCTGAAGCGATTGGCATTCTGGACCGCGAGGGCGGTGACATTCCGCGTGACAACGGTGTGACTCGTGCCGCACTCGCGACGGTGGCGGCGACTGGGCATATCCTCGTCACACGGCGCGAAACCGGCTTTAACTCCGTCGATGCGCTGGCAGATGTGGATGGCATTCCGACTGCCACGGTGACGATTGTGCTGCCAAGCGGCGCTGGTGGTGACGTGATCCGGTCTGAGCTGAACCGCGCATCGGTGAATGCCCGCAGTGTGGGCGGGCTGGTTGTGCTGGGGCGTACGGATCGGGAGACGATCACGTCTCTCTTTACCTGGGTTCTTGGGGCTGGCACGCGGACGGTGGACCTTGCGCCGGTGACGGCACTGGTCAAACGCCTGGATGACGCGGGCGAGCTTTAACGCCTCACCTTACCGGTTGGACCGATCGCCGATCCGGTGCGCGTCCTCGGCGGCGCGCATCAGGGCGCGCGCCTTGTTGACGGTTTCCTGATATTCCGCTTCCGGGTCGCTGTCATAGACGACACCGCCCCCGGCCTGCACATAGAGCGTCTCATCCTTCAGCACCGCCGTGCGCAGCGCGATGCAGATATCCATGTCGCCATTGGCGGAGAAATAGCCAACACCGCCCCCATAGACGCCGCGCTTTTCGACTTCCAACTCGTCGATGATCTCCATCGCGCGGACCTTGGGCGCGCCGGACACGGTCCCTGCGGGCAGGCCCGCGAGTAGGGCTGCAAGCGCGTCATAATCCTCATGCAGCACGCCTTCGACATTGGAGACGATATGCATCACATGGCTGTAGCGTTCGATGATGAATTGATCGGTCGGGGTCACCGTGCCGACCTTTGCCACCCGGCCCACATCATTGCGCCCCAGATCAAGCAGCATGAGGTGTTCAGCAAGTTCCTTTTGATCGGACAGGAGGTCTTTCTCCAATGCCTGATCTTCCGCCTCATCTTTGCCGCGCGGGCGGGTGCCGGCGATCGGGCGGATCGTAACCTTTTTCTCCTTCACCTGAACGAGAATCTCCGGGCTGGCGCCGATGATCTGAAACCCACCCAGATTGACGAAAAACATATAGGGAGACGGGTTCGTGCGCCGCAAGGAGCGGTAGAGTGTGAAGGGCGGCAGCTTGAACGGCAGGCGCCAGCGTTGGGAAGGCACGACCTGAAAAATGTCGCCCTTGACGATGTAATCCTTCGCGCGGGCCACGATGTCGAAATACTGCTCTTTCGTGGTGTTGGACACCGGCGTGGGCGTGTCCCCGGCCTCTGCCAAATCGCGCTGTTCGGTCACGGCGACACGGTCAAGGTCCGCGACCGCATCCATCACCCGCTCCCCGGCTTGGGCGTAGGCCGCGCGCGCCGATTGCCCGTCTGCCGCCCACACGGGGCTGACGATGGTAACTTCGCCTTTGACCGCATCAACGATGGCGGTGATCGTCGGGCGCATCAGCACCGCGTCGGGCAGGCCAAGGGGATCGGGGTTCACATTCGGCAGATGCTCGACATGGCGGATCATGTCATAGCCAAGATATCCAAACAGCCCTGCAGCCATGCCCGGTAGGTCCGGTGGCAGGTCAATTTTCGACTCGTCCAAAAGCGCGCGCAGGCTATCGAGCGGCGGGCGGCTATCCGCCTCAAACGCGTCATCATCAAACCGCGCCGCGCGGTTCAATTCCGCCTGCGCGCCCCGGCAGCGCCAAATGAGATCAGGTTTCATCCCGACCCCGGAATAGCGCCCGCGATGCTCCCCCCCGGTGACGGATTCGAGCATGAAGCTGTTTTTGCGCGCCTGTGCGAGCTTGAGCATGATCGACACTGGCGTGTCGAGATCGGCGATCAGGCGCGTATAGACGACCTGATTGCGCCCCTCGGCATAGCCTTTGGCGAAGGTGTCGAAATCGGGGAAAAGCTGCATCCGGGCCTCACGGGATCTGGGACAGAACCTGATCAATGATCTGGGTGTTGATCCGCAGGCCACGCTCGGTCGAGCGGGCATTGGTGAAATAAGCGATCACGTCCTGCTGCGCGCCTGTGGCGGACTGGAAGGTCACGAAATCGACAAGCCCGCGCCCGGTATCGCTCGCCGGATCGAAGGTATCAATCTCCGTCAGTTGGAAGATGACAGCGCCCTGCGCATCCTCCACCAAGGCCACATCGCCCTCATCCATGGTGAAGATCAACGGCACAAGGCCCGCGGGGATGCCGTCAGGCCGCGCATCGCGGCGGATCGGCTCGACGCTTTGAACATCGGTGCCGAATTGCGCGGCGATAGCGGACAGGTCCGGGCCGTCGACCGTCAGGCCGCTGATCAGGCGCGCGGCGGCATTGCGCGCCTCGGCAACGGCTTGCGCTTCGGTCCATGCGGCAGTGACAGCGTCACGAATGTCATTGAGCGGGGGCAGGGCCGGTTCGGCCACACTTTCGACCCGCAGCGCAAACACCGCGCCGGTCTCTGTTTGAATGGGATCGCGATCCATGCCGAGCGGGGCGGTGAAGGCTTCACCAAGGAAAGCGGGCGCACCAATGATCGTGTCCGCTGGCGTGTTGCGGTTCACCTCTGCCGTTTGCAGGGTAAAGGCGGTTTCGGCTGCGACTTCCTCAAGGGTTGCACCGCCGAGGATCAATTCCTCCGCCCGGATTGTCTCATTGATGACGATCCCGTCAGCCTCAAACAGGGCCAATTCCGTGCGCAGGTCATCGCGGGCCTGCTCGAATGTGATTTCCTGTGCTGACAGGATCGCGTTGATGCGGAACAGGGCGGGGCCGATATCCGTGGTCACGGGGCCAACGATGCCGGTGCTGTCCCGGCCGAACAGGGCCTCTCCCGCTGCACCGCCGATGGCGCCGCGCGTGACCGATCCAAGGGAGAAATCAGCCGCCGTCAGGCCACGGGCCGAGGCGATCTCACCAATGGATGTTTGCCCTTCGGCAAGGGCCGTGGCCGCCGCTTCAGCATCCGCCATGGTCGGGAAGGCGATCCGGTCCACGATCCGGCGCTCCTCACGGGTGAAGCGGTCAATGTTGCGATCATATTCTTCGCGCAGCGCCGCTTCGGGAATGTCGATGGTTTCGGCAAGCACGGTCGGGTCCAACAGCGCATAGGTCACGCTGCGCGTCTCCGGTGTGACAAAGGCGTCGCGATTGTCGGCGATGAAAGCTTCAAGCTGCGCATCGCTCGGGCTGCCGACCCGATCGGTAAACGCGCTGCCCGGCACGCGCACCCAGTCAAACGCGCGCCCTTCGCCCTGAAAGCTGAGGATTTCGCGCGCTGCACCGCGCGGCAACGTAACAGAGCTGGTCATCGCAAGCGCGATCAGGTCGCGCGTGGTGCCGCGGCGCAATTGCTCATCATATTCTGCAGCACTGATCCCCGAAGTCTCAATCGCAAGACGGTAAAGGTCCGCGTCAAAATTGCCGGAGATATCCTGAAACGCCGGTTCGCGGATCAACGCATCGCGCACCACCTCATCGGATGTGTCTATGCCGAGCGTGCGAGCCTCCCCCAGAAGGGCGGCGTTGCGGATCAACTCGCCAAGGATCGCGTCATCAAGCCCGATTTCACGCGCTTGCGTGGTGGTGATCGGCGTGCCGATCTGCTGGCTGATGCCGCGCAGGCGGGTTTGAAACGCGTTCGCGAATTCGTCGACGGTGACTTCCTCTTCACCGACTTCCGCGACGGAGGTCACAACCCCGCCTGAAAGCACGCTGGTAAAGCCAAATCCGGCAAGCCCCACAATCAAAAGGCCCATGATGATCCAGCCGAAAACCGAACCGCGGGACGCACGAATGGATGACAGCATGAAAAGCCTCTCAGGATCGTCGGAAAACCTGCGCAGAGTGTTACGGGAAGCCTATTCCAAGCGCAAGGCGATCACGGGCGGAACCGCGCGAGCCGCCGCCCCAATTCCGCGATGCCGTCCATATCGGCATTGGCAAAGGCGATCCGCAATTGCCGCTCTGCCGCGCCATCGCCCCCATCGGCGACCGTTGGGCCAAACATCGTGCCGGGCAGGGTGAGGATGGATTGATCCCGCATCATGGCCTGCGCCACCTGATCGGAGGGCAGATCAAAAGGATGCGTGACATAGGCGAAATACGCGCCGGAGCCTACGACATCCCATCCCTCCAGCCCGTCAAACATTGCGCGCACAGCGGCGTGCCTGCGGTGAATTTTGTCCCGCTCCGCCGCGACCCATGACCCGAGATGGCGCAAGCCGTAAAGCGCCGCGCGCTGCCCGATCTGATTGGCGCAGACGGTGACGGTATCCAGCACCTTCTCCACTTGGGAAATCATCTGGGGCGACGTGACCAGCGCCCCCACCCGATGCCCCGTCAGACGAAACACCTTGGAAAAGGAATAGAGGTGGATCAGCGTCTCATCCCAATCAGGGTCCGCAAAAAGGCTATGCGGTGCGCCGCTTTGCACGTGAAAATCGCGGTAGGTCTCATCGACGATCAGCGCGATGCCATGGGCGCGCGCCTTGTCCCGGAATGCCTGCATCAGCGCATCGGGATATGCGACGCCCGTGGGATTGTTCGGCGTGATCAGGATCAGCGCCTTCACACGATCATCCATCAGCGCGTCAAGCTGGTCTGGGTCCGGCATCATCTGCGCGTCCGGCGTCAAAAGCCGCGTTTCGATCCCTGCCATATCGAGCCACATCTTGTGATTGAAATACCATGGTGTCGCCAGCACCACCGCGTCACCCGCCTGCGCAAGGGTTTGAATGACCGTGCAAAACGCCTGATTGCAGCCTGATGTGATTGCGACGTTTTCCGCCCCGATCACCCCGCCATACTCCGCCGCCCATTTGCGGGCCAACTCGTCCCGCAAATCCGGCAGGCCCAGCACGGGGCCATAGATATGGGCGGCATCCTCGTTCAGCATCACCGCCGCCATCGCGCGGCGCAAATCGGGATGGGGCGGGTCCACCGGGGCCGCTTGGCTGAGGTTCAGAAGCGGGCGATCAGCGGGGATAACCGCCTCCGCCAGCCAGCGCCGTGCCTCCATCACCGGGGGGCTGAACGTGGCGGCAAGATGCGGGTTGAGGGGCAGGGTCATGGGCGGTAGTCCTTTTCGCTCTGCGCGATACCATAACGCCGACCCCCGCCGGGACAAGGGAGCACTTGACGCGCAGGCATTGGCGCGCGACATGAGCGCCATGGCACAACCACCTCTTTTGACCCTTTCCGAGATTGCGCTGACCTTTGGCGGCAATCCCATCTTCTCCGGCACCTCCTTTGCGGTGCATCCGGGCGACCGGCTTTGTCTTGTGGGGCGCAATGGCTCCGGCAAGTCGACGCTGATGAAAATCGCAGCGGGCCTTGTCGACCCGGATGAGGGGGAGCGATTCCTGCGCCCCGGCAACACGGTCGCCTACATGGAGCAAGACCCGGATTTCGCGGGCTTTGCGACATTGGGCGATTTTGCGTCCGCGGGGCTTGATCCGGCGGAGCAGTATAAGGTCGATATGGTGATGGAGGGGCTGAAGCTGGCCGCCGATGCTGACCCCGCGTTGGCCTCTGGCGGGGAGCGGCGGCGCGCGGCGCTGGCGCGGCTCTTGGCGTCGGAGCCGGACCTCATGCTGCTCGACGAGCCGACGAACCACCTTGATATCGAGGCGATTGCGTGGCTGGAGGATCATCTGAAACAAACGAAGGCCGCGTTTGTCCTGATCTCCCACGACCGGGCGTTTTTGCGTGCGCTGGCGCGGTCTGTCCTGTGGCTGGATCGCTCTGTCATGCGGCGGATGGACAAGGGGTTTGAGAATTTCGAGGAATGGCGCGATCAGGTTTGGGAAGAGGAGGACATGCAGCGCCACAAACTCAACCGCCTGATCAAGGATGAGGCGCGTTGGGCGGTCGAGGGCATTTCGGCCCGGCGCAAGCGCAATCAGGGCCGGGTGCGGCGGTTGCAAGGCCTGCGGGAGGAACGCTCCGCGCAGATCCGGCGGCAGGGCACGGCGGCGCTGGACTTTGAGGGCGGGCCGAAATCGGGCAAATTGGTCGTTGAGGCCAAAGGCATTTCAAAGGCTTACGGCGATAAGGTGATCCTGCGGGACTTCTCCCTCCGCGTGGCGCGGGGCGACCGGCTGGCGCTGGTGGGGCCGAACGGGGCGGGCAAGACGACGCTCCTGAAACTGCTGCTCGGGCAGGAGGACAGCGACACCGGCACCATCCGGCTTGGCACGAACCTCATGCCGGTGGTGTTTGACCAGACACGCTCGGCACTCGATCCGGCGAAATCCCTGTGGGAGACGTTGACGGGGGATGCGGAGCTTGGCGTCTCGGGCCGCAACGATCAGATCATGGTGCGTGGTGCGCCCCGGCATGTGGTGGGCTATCTCAAGGATTTCCTGTTCACGGACGCGCAGGCCCGTGGCCCGGTCGGGGCCTTGAGCGGGGGGGAGAAAGCGCGGCTGTTGCTCGCCCGGCTGATGGCGCGGGAAAGCAACCTGTTGATCCTTGACGAGCCGACCAATGATCTGGATGTGGAAACGCTGGATCTGTTGCAGGAGTTGGTGGGCGACTATGACGGGACGGTGATTTTGGTCAGCCACGACCGCGATTTTCTGGACCGGACGGCGGCGACGACGATCCTGATGCCGGGGGATGGGAGTGCGACGGCCTATGCTGGCGGCTGGTCTGATATGCTCGTGCAGCGCGGGGAGGTAGGCTACGCGCGGGGCGGGCAGAGGGCCCGGGGCAAATCTGGGTCCGCGCCGAAAACAGCCGCCCCGGTGGCCGAGGCGCCCAAGGTGAACCCGGTGAAGGTCAAAGCACTGGAGGACGAAATGGAACGCCTGACGGCGGAGATCGCCAAACTGGAGGCGTTTCTGGCCGACCCTGACCTCTTCGCCAAGGCCCCCGCGAAGTTCGAGAAGGCCACGGCGGGATTACTTGAGCGTCAGGAGCGGTTGACGGAGGTTGAGGAGGAGTGGTTGGAGGTGAATGGGTGATGCAAGATACGCGGATACAAGAAAGTTCCGAATTTAGTCGACATATGATGAACTTCTACGGGAGTTACCACAACCATAAGGAGAATGTTTGCCTTAGTATAATTGGTTTGGAAGGTGCTTTTTTTGTAGGTTTCTATATTCTTGGTAGTTGGCCGCCAGACATTCAAGAGTTGAATGATTTTTATATGATTTCTTTATTCACAGTTACTTGGCTCATTTTTCATATTGGTCTAAGATTTAACCTTCGAAATAAGAGATTAGCAGCTGTAATTACGGCTGCGGCCGGTGATACACTAATGAAAGTTCAACAAGAATCTGTAACATACATCAACCATCCGAGCTCAGGCTATATAGGGAACCTCGTTGATACATTTCTGTTTCCTGTTCCGGGTGCTTTCAGGTTGGAAGATATGGATGTAGAGCGAGTTGTTAGAGCCCAAGTAAAGCCATCTGATAGCGAATTAGATCGTTACAGATATCATCTTGCAAAGCATAAATATCTTTCTCGAAGTCGAATTTCCGCATACGCGCTTCCAAGCGAATATCTTTTATCGACAGGAAGCATCGGAATATTTATAATTGCGATATTTCGTGTTTTGTTGACCTAAACATCCACATCCTCCACAAACTTAGCATTCTCCTGAATATACTGGAAGCGTAATTCCGGCTTCTTGCCCATCAGTTGTTCGACGAGGCTGGCGGTTTCTCCCGGCGATTCGTCATCCAACCGAATGCGGATCAGGGTGCGTTTGGACGGGTCCATCGTGGTTTCTTTCAGGTCTTTGGCGTCCATCTCCCCCAGCCCCTTGAACCGGCTGATGTCGATCTGCCCGCGCCCACCGAGGCCGGCGGCCAGCAGGCGGTCTTTTTCCGCGTCGTCCCGCGCATAGACCGATTTCGCCCCCTGTTTCAGCCGATAAAGCGGTGGTGCTGCCATATAAAGGTGCCCCGCATCCACCATGGGCCGCATCTGCGTGTAGAAAAACGTCATCAAAAGGGCCGCGATATGCGCCCCGTCCACATCCGCGTCGGTCATGATGATGACCTTCTCATAGCGCAGATCATCAAGCCGGAATTTCGTGCCAAGCTGCACGCCAAGGGCTTGGCACAGGTCCGAAATCTCCTGGTTCGTGGTGAGTTTAGACGATGCCGCGCCCATCACATTGAGGATTTTGCCGCGCAGGGGCAGGAGGGCCTGCGTCTTGCGGTCCCGCGCCATTTTTGCGGAGCCACCGGCGCTGTCGCCCTCCACGAGGAAAATCTCCGTCCCGTCGCGGGTGTTGGTGGAGCAATCGACCAGCTTGCCCGGCAGGCGCAGTTTCTTGGTCGCGGATTTGCGGGCGGTTTCCTTTTCCGCGCGGCGGCGCAGGCGTTCCTCAGAGCGCAGGATCAGGAAATCGAGGATCGCGCCCGCGGATTTCGGGTCAGCGGCAAGCCAAGTGTCGAACCTGTCGCGCACCGCCGCTTCGACCAGCTTATGCGCCTCCGTGGTGGCAAGTCGGTCCTTGGTTTGGCCGACGAATTCCGGCTCCCGGATAAAGACGGAGATCATGGCGACCCCGCCCGAGACGAGATCCTCCCGGCTGATCGCGGCGGCCTTTTTGTTGTTGGCAAGCTCGCCATAGGCCCGCACGCCCTTGAGGATCGCAGCCCAGAACCCGGCCTCATGCGTGCCGCCCTCGGGTGTCGGGACGGTGTTGCAATAGCTCGAAAGGGTGCCGTCGCGCATCGGGGTCCAATGGATCGCCCATTCGACGGACCCGACGGTATCGGGGCCGAAGCGTTCGGAAAAGTTGACCTTCCCGGCAAAGGGTTGCTCGGCGTAAGTCATCGTGCCCTCAAGTGTTTCCTTGAGGTAATCGGCCAGACCGCCGGGGAATTTGAACGTGGCCTCGGCGGGTGTCTCATCGCTGATCAGCTCGGCCGCGCATTTCCAGCGGATTTCCACGCCGGAGAAGAGATACGCCTTGGATCGCGCCATTTTATAGAGGCGGGCAGGGCGGAACTTGGCCGATTTCCCGAAAATCTCCGCATCCGGGTGGAAGGTGACGGAGGTGCCGCGCCGGTTCGGGGCCTGACCGGCCTCCTCCAGCGGGCCTTGCGGGATGCCACGGCTGAAGGTCTGACGGTAAAGCTGCCGGTTGCGGGCAACCTCCACGACCAGATCGTCCGAGAGGGCGTTTACGACAGAGATACCCACTCCGTGCAGACCGCCCGAGGTTTGATAGGCCTTGCCCTCGAATTTACCCCCGGCATGGAGCGTGCAGAGGATGACTTCGAGCGTGGATTTGCCGGGGAATTTGGGGTGGGGATCAATCGGAATGCCGCGCCCATTGTCGCGAATGGTGATCGACCCATTGCCATGCACCTCCATCTCGATCCGGGTGGCGTGGCCCGCGACGGCCTCATCCATGGAGTTGTCGATGACCTCCGCCACAAGGTGATGCAGCGCGCGCTCATCAGTGCCGCCGATATACATGCCGGGGCGTTTGCGCACTGGCTCCAACCCTTCGAGCACGACGATGGATGAACTGTCATACGCGTCTGAGGCGGCATCCTCTTTGAACAGGTCATTGGCCATGGGGCGGGCGTTCCTTGATGTTGAGAGTGTGAATTCAGTATAGACCAGATGTTGCGGGTGGCGGCAATCACTGGTGTGGCGCGTGACGGGCAAGAGGGCGTTTTGCTCAATAAAAAGGCATCTTCCCGCTTAGCGGGTGCGTTTAGTTGCCTGCTCATCCTGAGCGGGTCTCACGCCGTGGAAAACAGGCTCAAACCCTTGCAAAACAATGAATTTGACTTGTTCACTTGTTGTATTCAACTACGTTGATTTGAAAGGTAGGGACAGGGCGATGACACTCACTTCCATTCACGACACGAACGCGACAGATTTGGGCGATGATGGGCTTTCTATCCTGTCAGATGCAGAACGGGCGGAAGTCAAACGGCTTCAATCCAGCCCCAATATCGCGGCAATCGAAGTGGTCGACAAGAATGGCGAGCCACTGCTGGAATGCGATGCCTGGCCCGGCATCAGCACGATTTTCTCCAACGTGGTCGATAGCGCGTCCAACATCGCAAAGCATCTGGGGGAGGAGGATTCTCTGCCCATCGTCATGATGCGCGGTGCTAAGTATGACGTATCGGGCATTTCGATGGTCAACGCTAATGTGGTCGTTGTTTATGAACGGTCGAAAAAGATAGCGGGGCGGTTCTGAGATGTCGGTGTTGCAATCCCTTCAGAAACTTTGCGATCACAATGACAAGATCGTGGCCGCGGGCGTCGTATCGGGCGACGATGCGGTGGCCCATGCCGATGGCAATTACGAATTCGTGGATTTCGCGGCGATCGCGGATCTCGCGTCCCAGATGTTCGATGCGTCCGAATTGCTCTTCGACGGTGAGGAAGATTTTGCCAGCGTCTATGTCGAAATGGACGTGCATGGCCTGTTTGCAAAACAACTGAAATCCGGGGCGCTGTTGCTTGTCGTGGCGGAACCGGTGCTTGGGGCAGGATTGGAAAAACTGCGCGTGGCGATCGACATTTTTGCAAAGCGGCTGGAGCAGGATCTGGCCAAGGGCGCGCCGATAGCGGCACCTCGTCCCCGAGCAACAGAGCCGCTGCGTGCGGATGCCGATGGACGGATCCCTGAGCCACGGGAAGAGGCCACCCCGGACCCAAAGCCCGAGGGCGACGCAGCCGCCAAGCCCAAGCGCCTCTATCGCGGCGTCGAATACTGAACGTCCGTCCCCGGTCAGCCCTCCTTTGACGGTTGGCTTGCAACGCCTCCGGCGAGCTGTACCCATTGCGTCAGGCGCTCATTCTGTAATCTCACCCCCATATGGGTCACGTCCGCGCGAGGCGTTTCATTGCGCCCTTTGGATCGGGGCTGGTGATGCTTACCCCTCTATCCATCACACGCGATTGCGAAGGAGCGCCCGATGACCAAGACCGAGAAATTCACGTTTGATGGCCATGCGGGGCCGCTTGCCGGGCGGCTGGACTTGCCGGTCGGAAAACCAAAAGCGGTTGCGCTCTTTGCCCATTGCTTCACCTGCGGGAAGGATATCACCGCTGCCCGGCGGATCGCGGGGCGGCTCGCCGCCCTTGGCATTGCCGTGCTGCGCTTTGATTTCACCGGGCTTGGCCATTCCAAGGGCGAGTTTGGTAACACGCATTTCACCTCCAACATTCAGGATTTGGTGCTTGCCGCAAAGGCGCTGGAGGGGCAGGGCATGGCACCGTCCCTGCTGATCGGCCATTCGCTTGGCGGGGCTGCTGTGTTGGCCGCCGCGCGCGATATGCCGAGCGTACGGGCCGTGGTGACCATTGGTGCGCCTGCTGACCCGGCGCATGTTCTCCATAATTTCGGCACCTCGCTTGAGGTGATC
Organism: Rubricella aquisinus; assembly: GCF_014199445.1. Classification (GTDB taxonomy): domain Bacteria; phylum Pseudomonadota; class Alphaproteobacteria; order Rhodobacterales; family Rhodobacteraceae; genus Rubricella; species Rubricella aquisinus. Next base: position 114,959 of record NZ_JACIJS010000002.1, read on the forward strand.
GAAGCGGAAGGCGAGGCCGATGTGTCTCTTGGCGGACGCCCGTTCCACATGACCCGTGCCTTCCTTGATGATGTGCGGCAGGCGACGCTGAAGGATCACATCGCGGGCTTGCACCGCGCGCTTCTGGTGCTCCATGCGCCGCGCGACAGCTATGTCGGGGTGGAGAACGCGACGGAGATTTTCGTGGCCGCCAAACATCCCAAGAGCTTCGTGACGCTGGATGATGCAGATCACCTCCTGACAAATCCGGCAGATGCGGAATATGCCGCTGAGGTGATCGAAAGCTGGTCGCGCCGCTATCTGGGCCTGACGGAGGAACCTGCCCCCGCCCGTGCCCCGGAAGGCATCGTGAGGGTGACCCCGGCATCGCCGGATGGCTTTTTGCACGATATCCGGGTGTCCGACAAACATGTGCTGGCCGATGAGCCTGCATCGGTCGGCGGCACGGACCTTGGCCTTACGCCCTATCAACTGGTCAGCGCTGGATTGGGGGCCTGCACCTCGATGACCTTGCGGATGTATGCCGCCCATAAAGGCTGGCCGCTGGAGGATGTTCAGGTCGATGTGAGCCATGGAAAAGTCCATCTGACCGATTTGGGGCAGGATGAGGTGCCCAATGGCAAGATCGACCAATGGGACCGGGTGATCACGCTGACCGGGCCGCTTGATGACGATCAGCGGGCGCGATTGTTGGAGATTGCCGATAAATGCCCGGTCCACCGCACGCTGGAGACGGAGAGCCACGTCAAAACCCGACTGTCCTGATCGGCGGGCACTCCCGCACGCTTGTGCTGCATCAAAGATGCATCAAAAGCCCTTGGGCCGGGCCGGCGCTGCGCGCCGGTTTAAGACTGCGCTGAGGCGTTTGAGGAACAGGTGTGTTCCTCAAATCACCTACTCAATTGTGAGGCTACGATTCGCCCGCGCGTCAAGGCCGCTCGTTCCTCGGACCTTGACCCACGGCCGAATCGCGGGGGCTGCTCTGTTGACGCAAACGCCAATTCACTTTCTTCAAATATACCCCGCCGGAGGCACCGCCGCGCCGTCAGGCGCGGCGCCCGGCCAAACGGGAGGACGGAGCGCAGCGACGGAACGACGGGCGGGAGCGCCTTGCTGGGATGAAGAAACAGAGCGGGCTTAGACTTCCCCCATCAGGCGCGGATCCCAGCGGTAGCGGTTCATCCGTTCATAACCGGTCTCCGTGATCAGCACCTGATCCTCCAGTTTGATCCCCCACGGGCCGCCGACCTCCCCCAGATAAACCTCGACGCACATCATCATGCCCGGCTCCAGCACATAGTCCATCATGCCTTCTGCATAATCCTCCGGGTAGGTCACAAGCGGCCACTCGTCACAGAGCCCCACGCCATGCATTTTCGCGCCATATCGCTGGGCCACGAACCGGTCCGGCAGCATATGCCCGCCAAAAGTCAACTCCCGCAGCGCCACACCTGGGCCGAGCATCGCGGTATTTGTCTCAATATGCTCCACCGCGATACGGTAGGTGTCGATCATCTGGGGCGTTGCTGCTCCGTCCCCGACCAGCCAAGTGCGGGAGATATCGGTGCACATGCCATAGGGCCCGACCAGATCAGTGTCGAAGGCGAGGATATCGCCATCGGCCATCACCCTTGGGCCACATTCCTGAAACCAGGGATTTGTCCGCTGACCAGAGGCCAGCAATCGCGTCTCAATCCATTCGCCACCCCGGCGGATGTTTTCGGCGTGGAGTACGGCCCAGATGTCGTCCTCCGTCATGCCGGGCGCGACCGCGCGCTCCATAACAGCCATTGACGCTTCGCAGGACTGCACCGCGCAATACATCGCCTTGATCTCCTCAGGGGATTTCACGGCGCGCGCTTTTTCGGTCACTTCCTCGCCTTCATGGACCTCGAAACCCACGGCCTCAAAGGCGCGCAGCCCGTGGACCATGATCTTGTCAATCGCGAGCCGGCGGTTGGTGCCGCAATGCGCGCGGACAATTTCGTCAATCTCATGGGCAAAAGCCACCGCGCGCCGTTGCGTGTGATCCCCGTTGGAGAAGTAGAAGAAAGATGCGGTCCCTTTCCGCGTTTCCCGCACGAGCGGATTATGGGCGGTCAACAGATCGCCGCATCCTTTGAAATCCCACATCATCATATGCCCATCCGCCAGCACCAGACAGGCGCGGAACGGGTTATGCGCGTTCCACAATTGCATATTCGTGGTGTCGGACGCGTAGCGGATATTGAGCGGGTCAAACATCAAGATACCGGCAAGGTCGCGCGCGTGCAGCATCGCCACAAGCCGGTCAAGCCGCGCCTGACGCATCACCGCAAGGTTGGGGATGTCCAGCCCAGCTTTGGCCCATTCGGCAAAGGCAAGCGGTGTCGGCCCGATCTCCACCCGGTCATTGTCATCGGGGGTGCCGTCGGGTTTGCGGCCCGGCGTTATTTTGCGCGCGTCGGAATAGTGTTGGTTCATGCCCGATCTCCTCATTATTTGCATCAGTCTGGGAAGGGGCAGGGGCGGCAATCTTGTCCGAAACCGTCCTGCATGGGTCGGAAACGGGGGATTGATAGCATTTTGCAAGCGTTTACAGATGTGTCTTGCTTTGTCTCTCAAATCCGTCAATCTTGATTTACAGATAAATCATTGGGCGACGGTAAGATGACTTTCAGCGAACGACAGTCCCAAGAAGCAGAGATGCTTCAGTCTGATATCCGCGATTTACGCGCCCGCGCGCTCAAGCATGGATTTATTGCTGGGGCAGAGGCCCTAAGCCTCGCGCATGAGATCATTGACCTCGGCGCGGAGCGGCAGGGTCGGGAGGAGGGCAATGTGGTCCAACTTCATTGTGCCACCGCACCCAATGTGGACCTTACCTGACGTCTCCCATGACGCAAACCAACCGGATCGTTCTGCCGTGGCGTGATCCCTATCTGAAGGACGCGCCGGGGATGCGCCCGCTGCCCATTGCCGAATGGCTGGTGCGGGACGCGGATTTCGCGGCGCATATGGCGCAGCGCGATCACCTTGTGACGATGGCTCCGGGCTGTATCGCGGCTATGCCCGACAGCCGCGCGGCCTGCTTGGAACTGCTCGATACGGTGGTGACAGCACTGTCGCGTGATGCGGGATATACCGTGGGAAAGACCAGCATTCGCCGTCCCGATGGGGTGGATGTGGCGATAGACCGTGACAGCCCGCTTGTCTCACTGGGGCGGCTGGTGCCGGAGGATTTGCTGATTTTGGAAGGGGCGCGCGGGCATCATGCGCTCACCGCGGGCGTTCTGTGTTTTCCCTCGCAGTGGACGCTTTCTGAAAAGCTGGGCGGGGATTTGCTGCGTATTCATGCCCCCGTCCCATTCTATGCCGAAGGGTTGGCCCCGCGTGTGCAACGGTTTTTCGATGCACTGCGGGCGGAGCAGCCGCTTTGGCGGATGAACTGGCTGTTCTACCCCTCGCCGGAGATGCACACGCCCGCGCGAGAAGGGGAGAAAGCGGTCAAGGCTTGGGATCCGAAGGCGGAGGTGTATTTGCGGACGGAACGGCAAGTCTTGCGCCGTTTGCCGCAAACCGAGGCGGTGGTTTTCTCCATCAAGACGAACATGACGCCGCTGCGGCATTTGTCCGAGGATGACCTATGCTCCCTTGAAGAAGCATTGGCCGCTCTGCCGCCGGTTGAGGCCGCGTATAAATCCCGTGACGAGGTAGCGCAGGCCATTGCGCGGGTACGGGCCGAACGAGCCTGATCCAACGCAAAAGGGCCCCCGAAACGGGAGCCCTTCGCATAGGTCTGTCTGCGATCAGCAGGAGTAGTAGAGCTTGTACTCCATCGGGTGCGGCGTGTGCTCATAGGTATACACTTCTTCCCACTTGAGGTCGCAATAGGCGTCGATCTGGTCCTTCGTGAACACGTCGCCTGCGAGCAGGAATTCGTGATCGGCCTGCAACGCGTCAAGCGCTTCGCGCAGGGAGGCGCAGACGGTCGGGATTTCCGCCAGCTCTTCGGGCGGCAGATCGTAGAGATCCTTGTCGTTCGCCTCACCGGGGTGGATTTTGTTGGTGATACCGTCAAGGCCCGCCATCAGCAGTGCGGAGAAGCACAGATAGGGGTTGGAGGACGGATCGGGGAAGCGGGCTTCAACACGCTTTGCCTTCGGGCTTTCCGTCCACGGAATACGCACGCAACCGGAGCGGTTGGATGCGGAATACGCGCGCAGAACCGGTGCTTCAAAGCCCGGGATCAGACGCTTGTAGGAGTTGGTGGACGGGTTGGTGAAGGCGTTGAGCGCTTTCGCGTGCTTCAGGATACCACCGATGAAATAGAGCGCCTCATCGGAGAGGTCTGCATACTTGTCACCCGCGAAGAGCGGCTTGCCGTCCTTCCAGATGGACATGTTCACGTGCATCCCGGTGCCGTTGTCACCAGCCATCGGCTTGGGCATGAAGGTCGCGGATTTGCCATAGGCATGTGCCACGTTGTGGATCACATACTTGTACTTTTGCAGGTTGTCGCCCTGCTTGGTCAGCGTGTCGAAAATCAGGCCAAGCTCGTGCTGGTTGGACGCAACTTCGTGGTGATGCTTGTCCACTTTCATGCCCATCCGCTTCATGGTGGAGAGCATTTCAGAGCGCAGATCCTGTGCCGGATCGACGGGGTTGACGGGGAAGTAGCCGCCCTTGACGCCCGGACGATGGCCCATGTTGCCCATCTCGTATTCGGTGTCGGTGTTCCACGCGCCGTCTGCCGCGTCCACCTCAAACGCCACCTTGTTCATGGTGGTGGAGTAGCGCACATCGTCGAACACGAAGAATTCCGCCTCGGGGCCGACATAGAACGCGTCACCGATGCCGGAGGACTTGAGGTAGGCTTCGGCCTTCTCAGCAGTGCCGCGCGGGTCACGGGTGTAGGCTTCGCCGGTGTCCGGCTCCACAACGGAGCAATGCACGCAGACGGTCTTTTCCGCATAGAACGGGTCGATATACGCGCTTTCCGCGTCGACCATCAGTTTCATGTCGGAATTGTTGATCGCTTTCCAGCCTGCGATGGAGGAGCCATCGAACATGAAGCCTTCTTCAAGGAAGTCTTCGTCCACCTGATCGGACATCACGGTCACATGTTGCAGTTTGCCACGCGGATCGGTGAAGCGGATATCGACATACTCGACGTCGTTCTCCTTGATCATGGCAAGCAGGTCACTGTTGGCACTCATTGCAGTCTCCTTTGGTCGGGGGTCTGTTTTGTTGTCTTTAGGGGTGTTTCAACCGGGGGTCAGAGGGCCTCTGGGCCTTCTTCGCCGGTGCGGATGCGGATCGCCTGCTCCACGGGCAGGACAAAGATTTTGCCATCCCCGATTTTGCCGGTTTTTGCCGCACCCACGATGGCTTCGATCGCGGGCTCGACAAGCGCATCGTCAATCACGACTTCGATTTTCACCTTTGGCAGAAAATCCACAACGTATTCCGCGCCGCGATAAAGTTCTGTGTGGCCCTTCTGGCGGCCAAACCCTTTGGCCTCGATCACGGAAAGGCCCTGAATACCGACCTCCTGAAGCGCTTCTTTCACTTCATCGAGTTTGAAGGGTTTGATGATGGCTTCGATTTTTTTCATGTTATCCACCCTGGGCGTTGTGTTGATCCGCTTTTCACGCAGATGAAACACTCGCCGGGGGCCATTTCAATAAGAGGGCCGGATGCGGGGCAGGGCAGATCGGAGATTCTCGGGTTTCTGCTCAAAAAATGTGCAATATGCCCTAAGATTGTGCGGAGTGTGAAGGATAGGGCGGCGCGACATCCCGAAAGAGCGGGCGTGATCGGCTCAATTCCACGCCGCTTGCACGGTGCAGCCTGTGCGCGCGCGGCTCTGTTGCAAAAGCCCGTCTTTTTCGCTCGCAACCCCTGTCGTGATTTGGTAGAGCGCACCTGCTTAGCGATCCTGTGCGGGCGTGGTGAAATTGGTAGACACGCCAGATTTAGGTTCTGGTGCCGCAAGGCGTGGGGGTTCAAGTCCCTCCGCCCGCACCACGGGATCGGTGAAACGGGATTTGCGCGGCATGCGGGCCTCTACGGCTTGCAGTGCCGCGTCGTTGCGCTTATTGCGCCCAATGAATGAACCGCGCGGTAACGCGCAGCTATGAGACCACGCGCGGCACGACGCGCCACCAAAAGGGTAGAGAGACAAATGCAGGTAAACGAGACCCTGAACGAAGGCCTGAAACGCGGCTACGACATCACCATGACCGCAGGCGAGCTTGAGGCTAAGGTGGATGAAAAGCTGGAAGCGGCCCGCAAAGACTACCAGATGAAGGGCTTCCGTAAGGGCAAGACCCCGATGGCCCTGATGAAAAAGATGTTTGGCCAGTCCGTCCTTGGCGAAGCGATGCAAGAGGGCATCGACGACGCCCTGCGCACCCATTTTGAGGAAACCGGCAACCGCCCGGCGATGCAGCCCGACGTCAAGATGACCAATGACGAATGGAAAGAGGGCGACGACGTTCAGGTCACCGTGACCTATGAATGCCTGCCCGACGTGCCGGAAACCGATTTCTCCAAGATCAAGCTCGAAAAGCTGGTGGCCGAGATCGAAGAAGATGCGGTGCAGGAAGCGCTGGAGAACCTCGCCGGTCAGGCCAACAATTTCAAAGCCCGCCGCAAAGGCTCCAAGGCGAAAGACGGTGATCAGGTCACCATGGATTTCGTGGGCAAGGTTGACGGTGAAGCGTTTGAAGGCGGCACAGCAGAAGATTTCCCGCTCGTCCTTGGCTCCGGTCAGTTCATTCCGGGCTTTGAAGAGCAGCTTGTCGGTGTGAAGGTCGCGGATGAGCCCGTTGATATCACGGTGACTTTCCCGGAAGCCTACCAGGCGGAGCATCTGGCGGGCAAAGAAGCCGTGTTCACCTGCACCATCAAGGAAATCGCCGCCCCCGAACCCGCGGAGATCGACGACGAGCTGGCGCAGAAATTCGGTGCTGAAGATCTCGAAGCCCTCAAGGGTCAGTTGAAAGAGCGTCTGGCGGCTGAGTATGACGGCGCGTCCCGCGCGGTTCTGAAGCGTCGCCTGCTTGATGCGCTGGATGAGGAGGTCAAATTCGACCTGCCGCCCTCCATGGTCGATGCGGAAGCCAAGCAGATCGCGCATCAACTGTGGCACGAAGAAAACCCGGATGTGCAGGGCCATGACCACCCCGAGGTCGAGGCGACCGATGAGCACATGAAGCTCGCCGAGCGCCGTGTGCGCCTTGGCCTTTTGCTGGCCGAGATTGGCAACAAGGCCGAAATCGTCGTGACCGATCAGGAAATGAATCAAGCGATTTTCCGTCAGGCGCAGCAGTATCCCGGGCAGGAAAAAGCGTTCTTCGACTTCATCCGCCAGAACCAGCAGATGCTCCAGCAGATGCGCGCGCCGATCTTTGAGGACAAGGTCGTCGATCACATCATCGGGCAGGCGGACGTGACCGAGAAATCCGTCAGCAAGGACGATCTGCAAAAAGCGATCGAAGCGCTCGACGAAGAGTAAGGTTCAGCCAAAGGCAAACATAAACGGGCGGCCCAGCGATGTGGCCGCCCGTTTTCTATCTGCACCAGAGGGTCCGCCGGGCGGAAAGATGCGCCTCCGGCGGGAGGTATTTTGGGAAAAAAGAAACCGGGGCGCGCTTAGGACTTTCGAACGTCCCAAGTGACGGTGAGGGTCGCGACCTCAACGCCAGCCTCATCGGTCATGGACACTGTGATGTCGAATACGGCGCGGCCTTCCTCTTTCAGCTTTTTGCGCAGATCGTCCGGGTCACCGACGCAATGGGCTGTTGCCGTGATCGTGCCTTTCGCGATTTTCAGGTACTGAATGCGCGCCTCTTTCGTGACCGGGCGCAGGGACAGGATTTTGGTTGGAAACAGCCCGGCAAGGGCCGCGCCAGAGGCGGTTTCACCCACGGTAAAGAGTGCACCTGCATGTTGTGTGCCGATATGGTTCACGCTCGTCTTTGACTGAGGCAACACCGCGACACCGGTGCCGTCGCCCAGTTCCGAGAGGGTGATTCCAGCGTGCTGCGCGAAGGGCAGGTTCTTGTTCAGGTGGGATTTGATCATGGCGCGAGGGATCATGCGGCAGCTCCTTGAAGATGTTTGGACCATATGACGTGCACGTCACTTGATGCGCAATCCTGCGTTGCCCAGATGGCGCAACGTCACCTGATTTCGGGGGGTGCCCTTGCAGACCCCCTATGGGCGCATTACACCTTTGGAAACCTTTGATCCTGTATCCCGCTTTGCATGGATCAGTTCCTTAACCCGTTCCCAAATTTGGCAGGCATGTGTGATGAAAGACCCGATTGAAACTTACATGAATCTCGTTCCCATGGTTGTCGAGCAATCGGCGCGCGGGGAGCGGGCCTATGACATTTTCTCCCGCCTGTTGAAGGAGCGGATCATTTTCGTGTCCGGGCCGGTGCATGACGGGATGGCGACGCTGATCGTGGCGCAGCTTTTGTGGCTCGAATCCGAGAACCCGAAGAAAGAAATCTCGATGTATATCAACTCGCCCGGTGGCGTGGTGACATCGGGCCTGTCGATCTATGACACGATGCAGTATATCCGCCCGAAAGTGTCCACGCTGGTGGTCGGGCAGGCGGCGTCCATGGGGTCGCTTCTGCTTGCGGCAGGGGAGCCGGGGATGCGGGCCTCCTTGCCCAATAGCCGCGTGATGGTGCATCAGCCATCCGGTGGGTTCCAGGGGCAGGCGACGGATATCATGATCCATGCGCGCGAAACCGAAAGCCTGAAACGCCGCCTTAACGAAATCTACGTTAAACACACGGGTCAGGACTATGACACGGTGGAAGCAGCCCTTGAGCGCGACAATTTCATGAGCCCCGAGGACGCGAAATCCTGGGGTCTGATCGATGAGATCGTTCAGGTGCGCGCCGCCGCTGCGGATTAACAATTTTGAAACCGGATTAATCTTAACGGAAAAATCCGGTTTCACGCCTTGTCATCCGGGTGATGGCAGTGTTCGATAGGCAAATACCGTGGTGATGTGTGAAACCATGCGTCGCCCCACGACAGGAGAGCCTGAATGACGACGAATAGCGGCGATTCAAAGAACACCCTGTACTGTTCTTTCTGCGGAAAGAGCCAGCATGAGGTGCGTAAGCTGATTGCCGGGCCGACTGTCTTTATCTGTGACGAATGTGTCAGCCTCTGCATGGACATCATTCGGGAAGAGACGAAATCGGGACTGGTGAAATCCACCGATGGTGTGCCGACACCGCAGGAAATCTGCTCGGTGCTGGATGACTATGTCATCGGGCAAATGCAGGCCAAACGGGTTTTGTCTGTTGCGGTGCATAACCACTATAAACGTCTCAACCACGCGTCAAAGAATGGCGATGTGGAATTGGCGAAATCCAATATCATGCTGATTGGCCCGACGGGCTGCGGCAAGACGTTGCTGGCGCAGACATTGGCGCGCATCCTCGATGTGCCGTTCACGATGGCCGATGCCACGACCCTGACCGAAGCGGGCTATGTTGGTGAGGATGTGGAGAACATCATCCTCAAGCTGCTGCAATCTGCGGAGTATAACGTGGAGCGCGCGCAGCGTGGCATCGTCTATATCGACGAGGTCGACAAGATCAGCCGCAAATCCGACAACCCGTCCATCACCCGTGATGTGAGCGGGGAGGGCGTGCAGCAGGCACTCCTCAAGATCATGGAAGGCACGGTCGCCTCCGTCCCGCCGCAGGGGGGGCGCAAGCATCCGCAGCAGGAATTCCTGCAGGTCGATACGACAAACATCCTGTTCATCTGTGGTGGTGCCTTCGCGGGTCTTGATAAGATCATCGCGCAGCGGGGCAAGGGGTCCGCGATGGGCTTTGGCGCCGATGTCCGCTCGGATGAAGATCGCACGATCGGTGAGACATTCATGGATCTTGAGCCGGAAGACCTGTTGAAATTCGGGTTGATCCCCGAGTTTGTCGGTCGTTTGCCGGTGATCGCGACCCTGACCGACCTTGATGAGGACGCGCTGGTCACGATCCTGAGCGAGCCGAAAAACGCGCTCATCAAACAGTATCAGCGCCTGTTTGAGATGGAGGATGCGCAGCTCACCTTCACCGATGAGGCGCTGAAGGAAGTGGCCCGCAAGGCGATCGAGCGGAAAACCGGCGCGCGCGGTCTGCGCTCTATCATGGAAGACGTGCTGCTCGATACGATGTTCGATCTGCCTGGTCTGGATGGGGTTGAGGAGGTCGTGGTGAATGAAGAAGTCATCGCGGCGAAGGCGAAACCTCTCCTGATCTATTCCGAGTCGAAAAAGAACGAGCCGGCTTCGGCATCTTAATGCCCTCCTGCGGCGCTCAGGCAACTGGACGCCGCAGCCACACTCGGGCATAAGCGGGTGAAATATCCGATTTCGGGAGCATATGAACGATGGGTATCATCAGCCAAGTTCTGACGTGGTGGAATGGCCAAACGCTGGGCACCCGCCTGCACACATGGCGCAAGGGCGAACGCGTTGGTGAGGATGAGCAGGGCAATATCTTCTACCAAACTGCGGATAAATCACGCCGCTGGGTGATCTATAACGGGGATAGCGAAGCATCGCGCGTGTCGCCCGCATGGCATGGCTGGCTGCACCACACATTTGACGAATTGCCGACGGAGGCGCCTTTGCCGCGCAAATCCTGGGAAAAGGACCATAAGGAAAACATGACCGGCACACCGCTGGCATGGCGCCCGCCCGGTTCTGTCCTGACGCCGCAGTCGCGCAATAGCGTCAGCGGCGACTACGAAGCCTGGCAACCGGAGTAACCTGACATGGCCGCAGGAAGTGCTGCTGAAACTGTCATTGGCGCGATCGTTCTGGTTGCGGCGGCGGGCTTCATTGCTTTTGCGGCCGAAACGGCGGACCTCTCCGCCGGTGGCGACCGCTATGAATTGGAAGCCAAGTTCCGCAAGGCGGATGGCCTGTCCGTGGGCACGGATGTGCGTGTCTCCGGTGTGAAAGTGGGCACGGTTGAAGCGTTGGAGCTTGATCCCACGACCTACCTTGCCGTGGCGCGCCTGTCGCTCGACAGCGAGATCGAATTGCCCGAAGATTCGGATGCGCGCATCGAATCCGATGGCCTCTTGGGTGGAAACTATGTGGCGATCACCCCCGGCGCGTCGGATTTCATGCTGATTTCGGGGGATGAGATCATCAACACCCAAGGTTCCGTCAGCCTGATCGACCTGATCCTCAAATTCGGCAGCAGTGTCGGCGGGGAGTGATGCGCAAGGCGTTGCTCATTCTGGCGCTTTTGGCCAGCGGGGCGCAGGCGCAGGTCGCGTCCACGCCTCTTGAGCCATTGGTGCTGCCCGACCCTGTGCCAGACATTCCCATCCGTCCCGACATCGCCCTCGAAGATCGCGATATCGCCCTGTTGCGCGGCCTCGATAAAATGACGGCGCTGCCCGCCGATATCGTGGCTCCCGTCGGTGAGACGGTCCAATGGGAGCGGCTCGAAATTCATGTGGCAGGGTGCCGTGCGACCGCCGAAGGGGAAAAGCCCGACGCCTATGCGTGGCTATCCTTGCGCGATATCCGGCATGATGCGCCCGATTTTCAGGGATGGATGATTGCCTCATCTCCCGCGCTGAGCGCGATGGACCATCCGCGCTATGACATCTGGGTCGCGCGCTGTATCACTTCCGCCGAGCTTGCCGCGATGGAAAGCGCGCCCCAATCTGAGTGACGCCGCAACGCGCGGTAAAGGTGGGCGTGGTATTCCGCGCGGCTGATCTCCACGGCACCCATGCTCACCAGATGATCCGTCAGAAATTGCGTGTCGAGAAGCGTGAATCCCCTTGTGCGGAGTTGCGCGACCAGCCACACAAGCGCGATCCGGGAGGCAGAGCGCGCGCGGGAAAACATGCTTTCCCCAAAAAACGCCGCACCAATCCGCACGCCATAAAGGCCCCCGATCAGCGCACCATCCTCATCCCAGATTTCGACGGAATGGGCATAGCCGCGCTGGTGCAAGCCAACATAGGCCGCGATCAGTTCTTCGCTGATCCAAGTTTCGTCGCGATCCGCACAGGCGCGCATGACCTGCTCAAAGCATGTATCCGTCGTCACCCGAAATCCGCCGCGCAGGATTTGCTTCTTCAGACTGCGGGAGATGTGCAATCCGTCCAGCGGGATGATCCCACGCGCCAGCGGGTCAATCCAACGGACAGTGTCGTCATCCGGTTCCGCCATGGGAAACACGCCGCTGGCATAGGCTTGCAGCAGCAATGATGGGGTAATTTCAAAGAAATCGTCGCGGGGCATGGCCGCAGGATGTCATCGACGGGGCCGGGCTGTCCAGCCCCGTCGCATGGGTCAGCCCTGACTGTCGAGCCAGTTTTCCAGCCAATGGATCGTGTAGTTGCCGGTCTGCACGGCTTCTGCCTCAAGGAGAGCGGCAAACAGGGGTAGGGTGGTGTCCACGCCCTCAACCACAACCTCGTCCAAGGCGCGGGACAGGCGCGCAAGCGCCTCTTGCCGGTCGCGGCCATGCACAATCAGTTTTCCGATGAGGCTGTCGTAATAGGGGGGGATCGAATAGCCCGCATAGATCGCGCTATCCATCCGCACGCCAAGCCCGCCGGGCGCGTGGAACATTGTCACCTTTCCAGGGGAGGGGCGGAAGGACGGCAGCGCTTCGGCATTGATCCGACATTCGATCGCATGTCCCTGCGGCACAAGCTCGTCTTGGGTCCATGACAGGGGCAACCCCGCCGCGACACGGATCTGCTCGCGCACCAGATCGACGCCAAAGATGGCTTCCGTCACCGGATGCTCCACCTGAAGGCGGGTGTTCATCTCGATGAAATAGAATTCCCCGTTTTCAAACAGAAATTCGATGGTGCCGGCACCGATATAATTGATCCGAGCCACGGCATCCGCACAGGTTTTGCCGATGCGCGCGCGCGTTTCAGCGTCAATCACCGGGGAGGGGGCTTCCTCAAACACCTTCTGATGCCGCCGTTGCAGCGAACAATCCCGCTCCCCCAGATGCACCGCTTTGCCTTTGCCGTCGCCAAATACCTGCACCTCGATATGGCGCGGTTTTTCAAGATATTTCTCGATATAGACGGCATCATCGCCGAACGCAGCCTTCGCCTCGGACCGGGCGGATTGGAAAGCCACGTCCATTTCGGATGCGTCGCGGGCCACTTTCATGCCACGCCCGCCGCCGCCAGCGGCCGCTTTGACGATCACGGGATAGCCGATCTCCTCACCCACACGGCGGGCCTCCGCCAAATCGGTGACGCCGCCGTCAGAGCCGGGGACGCAGGGCACGCCAAGCGCCTTCATCGTTTCCTTGGCCGCGATTTTGTCGCCCATCACATTGATATGCTCGGCGGAAGGGCCAATGAATGTCAGGCCGTGATCTTCAATGATCTGGCTGAAATTCGCGTTCTCGCTCAAAAAGCCATAGCCGGGATGGATCGCGTCCGCCCCCGAAATCTCACAGGCAGAGATGATGGACGGGATCGACAGATAGCTGTCCGTGCTCGACGGGGGCCCGATGCACACGCTTTCATCGGCCATGCGCACATGCATCGCGTCACTGTCAGCGGTGGAATGGACGGCAACCGTCTTGATCCCCATCTCGCGACAGGCGCGTTGGATGCGAAGGGCAATCTCGCCCCGGTTGGCGATCAGAATTTTCTCGAACATCAGATTACTCGATGATCATCAACGGAGAGCCGAATTCGACCGGCGTGCCATCTTCAACCAAAATCCGCTTGATCGTCCCGGATTTGGGGGAGGGGATTTGGTTCATCGTTTTCATGGCTTCGATGATGAGCAGGGTTTGCCCTTCGCTCACCTTGTCGCCCACTTTGGAGAATTGCGGCGCGCCCGGCTCGGCCTGAAGGTAGACCGTGCCAACCATGGGGGAGGTCACGGCGCCCGGATGCTGCGCGGGATCATCGGAGACAGGGGCGGCGGCAGCAGGAGCAGCGGCGGGTGCCGGAGCCGGGGCAACAGCGGCAGCAGGCGCGGGTGCATATTGGATCGCGGGGGCCGCGTCGGTCTGGCGGCTCACGCGCACTTCCAGCTCATCATCCTCGGAAAACTTCCGGGCGACCTCAATCTCCGTCAATTCGGTTTCCGCCAGAAGCTCTGCCAGGGCGCGGATAAAGGCCACGTCGCTTGCGTATTTTTCTTCGCTCATCTGATCCTCGTGCACAGGAATGTCGGCTGTCGCCGCTCTTTGAATTTCCGCCCTTATACAGGTCGCTTGACGCTGGGGAAAGGCCGCTATTGCTGGATGCGCCGCAAACGGGCAAGGGTTTCCTCCATGGTTTCCAGCGGGATGTAGCCGCGCACCATGGTTTCCCCGAAAATGAAGGTCGGCGTCCCCGAAATATCGAGCCGTTGGCCAAGTGCGCGGGTCGCCGTGATCCGGTCCGTGATCGTCTGACTGTCCATCATATCAAGCATGGCTTGGGCATCGGCACCGGATTGTTCCGCGATGCGGGTCAGCACCTGCTCATTGATCGGGCCGCCAAAGCGCATCACACGATCCGAAAACGTGTCATAAACTTCTGGCCCTGCGGTTTCCAACACGGAAAGCGCCGCGCGGCTCGCCATAACCGATTCCGCGCCGAGGATCGGAAATTCCTTTCGGATGAAGCGAATATCGTCATTATTTGCGACGAGTTGCACCATCTCGGGATGGGCGCGTTTGCAAAAACCACATTTGTAATCGACAAATTCGACGATTGTGATAGCCCCATCGGGGTTGCCGCCGACATAGGAAAAACCGTCATCATAGAGCGCGCGGGCCTCCGCGCGGACCATGTCCGTTTCTGCGGCTTCCGCCGCGATCCTTTGGCGCGCCTCCAGAAGGTCGAACACTTCGACCATGATTTCTGGGTTTTGCAGCAGATACCGGCGGAATTCCGCGTCGAGCCGCTGGCGATCCTCCGTGATCGGCGCCGAAACGGCGGGCTGCGGGAGGGCGGCGGTCTGCGTCACCACCGGCACATCCGGCGTTGCAGGTGCAGGCAGGTTTTGCGCGCTATAGGCCCCAAGGGCCGCAACACCCAATATGCCAATGGCAACCAGTCCGGTGATCGTGTTCGACATTGCGTTTCCCCCTTAGTTGCGTGGCTGAATGCGCTCAATCTCGCGCAAAAGATCCTCTGCCCTTATCCATGCGGGCGTTCCCTGCGGCAAGAGGCTGCGGGCGTTTTCCGCAAATCTGCGCGCATCCGGGACGGAGCCGCGTGCGGCGTGAAATTCCGCCGTGGCAAGGGCCGCTTGCCCCTCATTGCCGGCGCGGGCATGGGCAATGGCCAAGGCGCGCAGCATCAGCGGCATCCCGTCATCCTGTTGGCGCGCGTCAGTGAGGATGCGGAGCGCTTCTGCATTTGCCTCATCCGTGTCCAGCGCGACCAGCGCGCGGCCGAGCATTCCGGCGATCAGTGGCGCGCCATCGGTCAGTTCCATCGCCCGCCGATAGGGCGCGACGGAGGCAGCGATTTGCCCGGACTCAAACAAAAACTGCCCCTTAAGCTCATGAAAATAGGGATTGTTTGGCTCCATCATCAGGAGCATGTCAGTTTCCCGGATCGCGGCGGCATGGTCCGGCACGCGGTGGAGCGCCACAGCACGGGTGATGCGCTGCGGGATGGTGCCGCCCTCCCGCGGGACGCGCGACAGCGCATCGCTCGGCCAGTCAATAAAGCCATCAAGCTTTGCCTTTAGGCGCGCGTATTGGTCAGCAACGGCAGGCGGCACTGTCGCCCCTTTCGAGCGGGCCGTGGCGGCCTGCCGTTGCAGGAAGGTGATCCGGTCGCTGCTGATCGGATGGGTGCGGGCGTAAAGGTCCTGCCGCGCCTCGCTCAGCAATTCCTGCCCGGCAAAAAGGTCAAGCACATCAATCGCGGCCTGCGGATCAATCCCAGCCTGATCGAGGATGCGCGCGCCGGTCTGATCTGCGGCCGATTCTTCGGTCCGGGTGAAGCCGCGCAATTGTCCTTGCGCGCTGCCGATGGTGCCGGTTGCAATGGCGATCCCGGCTTCTGGCCCCGCGACCACCCCCGCGAGCGCGCCCGCCGCGATGCCAAGCGCCGACACATTGCCCGCCGTCTGCATATTGAGCGCGCGGGAGGTCATATGCCCCCCCGTGATATGGCCGATCTCATGCGCGATCACCGCCTGCAACATATCTGCCCGGTCGAGCCGCTGGATCAGTCCCGTATGGATATAAATCGTCCGATTCGAGGACACGAAGGCGTTCATCCGGTCATCCTGCACCAGCCTGATGCGCACCGACGATGGATTGACCGCCGCTGCACGCAGCAGTGGATCGGTCATGTCGCGCAGGGTCTGCTCAACCTCCGTATCACGGATCAAAGACTGCGCGGCGGCCATGTGAACCGTGACAAAAGCCAGAACCAGCGACAAAAGCGCGGTGCGGATCAGGGGGAACAGGATTGTTCATCTCCTTGCATTCAATCGGCTTGACCACATGAGATGGCTCGCGCATGTCTTTGACTTGATTAGGTAAGGGGAAGCTCATGCGAATTTCAAGCCGAAGCGCCGTCGATAGCTTCATCGTGATGGATGTTATGGAATCCGCCCGTGCTGAGGAGGCAAAAGGAGCGGATATCATCCACATGGAAGTGGGCCAGCCCGCCACCCCCGCGCCCGCCCGCGCGCGACAGGCACTCGCCCACGCGATGGAGCAAGGGCCGCTTGGCTATACCGTCGCGCTTGGCCTGCCGGAATTGCGCAAACGCGTCGCCCGGATGTACCGCGAAAAGCATGGCGCCGAGGTTGCAGCGGAGCGTGTGGTGATCACGTCTGGCTCATCCGCCGGGTTTATTCTCTCGTTCCTGGCGCTGTTTGATGCCGGGCAGCGGGTCGGCATCGCCGATCCCGGCTATCCGAGCTATCGCAACATCCTCAAGGCGCTTAACCTCACGCCGCAGCGCATTGAGGGAACGCTCGCCAACAGGTATCAGCCGCAGCCAAGCGATGTGGTCGGACTTGACGGTCTTTTGGTCGCCAGCCCCGCCAATCCCACAGGCTCCATGCTGGATCGCGCGGCCTTGGCCAGCCTTGCGGCTGCTTGTCAGACGGCGGGCGTCAATCTGATTTCGGATGAGATCTATCACGGCGTGACCTATGGCACCCCGGCGGTCAGCGCGCTGGAGGTGACCGATGACGTGATCGTCATCAATTCCTTCTCTAAATATTACTCCATGACCGGCTGGCGGATCGGCTGGATGGTCGTGCCAGAGGATATGGTCCGTGTGATGGAGCGGCTGAGCCAGAACCTGTTCATCTGTCCCAGCCATGCAAGCCAGATCGCCGCCCTCGCCGCGATGGATGCGGAAGAGGAGCTACAGGCGAACCTTGCCGTATACGCCGCCAATCGGGCGCTTTTGATGAATGCGCTCCCGGATATCGGATTTCAGGACATCGCGCCGCCCGATGGCGCGTTCTACATCTATGGCAGCATTGATCGGTGGAGCGCGGATGCGCGCGCCTTTACCTCAGCGATGCTCAAGGAGGCAGGTGTTGCCGCGACCCCGGGTCTCGATTTCGATCCGGTCCGGGGGCACCGGACGATCCGATTTTCCTATGCCGGGTCCACCGCCCGGATGGAGGAGGGGGTGCGCAGGCTCACGACATGGTGCGCAAGCCTTTGACCCTACAATGAAAAACGCCCCTGCTGATCTGAGAAGGGGCGTTTTTATTTTATCCGAAATTCCACCAGCCGCGTTTTTTCGGCTTGGCCGGGTCCACTGGAGTGTCCGGCGGCGGTGCCTTCTGCTCCTCGGCCTCAGGGGCCTGCTCGGCCACCTCGGGCGTGGCCTCCTCTGGCGCTGCTGCGACCGGTTCCGGGGCAGCCTCTTGCGTGGCGGGTTCAGCCGCGGCGGGCTCCTCCGATGGTGCGGGGTCTGCGGCCGGTGTCTCCTCAGCGGGCTTTTCCTCAGCCGCTTTCGGTTTGCGCCGGGCGCGGGTCCGCTTGGGTTTCGGTGCTTCCTCTTCCGGCACGGGGACTGGTGCGGTCTGTTCCGGTTCCGTTTCGATCACCGGGCCTAGGCCGTTATCTTCCGTTGCCTCAGCGGGCTTTTCCGCCTCTGCGTCATCGGTTTTCCGACGGCGGGAGCGGCTGCGGCTCCGTTTCTTCGGGGCGTCATCCTCGGTTGAGGCCTCGGCATCAGGCTCAGCCGCTGCTTCCGCGTCAGAGTTGTCATCGGATTGATCCTCTGACGTGTCATCGTCGGTCTGGTTGCCATCCTCATCGGACTTCCGCCGCCGACGACCACCGCGCCGCCGCCGCCGCTTTTTCTTCGGCTGGTCGTCGTCACTGTCGGCTTTTGGCGCGTCGGGGGTGGGGGTATCTGCTTCCTCCGCCTCTTCCACGTCATCCGGGATGTTGTCATCTTCGGCAAAGAGCGCGTGCATCTGCACGGCGCGGTCATCGGGCACAATCGCGATGGTGCGGCTGGAGGTTTTGAACCGCTCCATCCGGTAATCGGGGCCTTGCACGCTGGCATCCGCCTCAATGCGGATCGCGATGCCAAAGCGGCCTTCGATCTCTGCGATATGCTCGCGTTTGTTGTTGATGATGTAATTCGCGACACCAACGGATGTGGTGACGAGGATTTCCTTGCAGCGCTGGCGCACGCCCTCTTCCTGCAAATCGCGCAGAATGCCCAACGCAACGGAGTCGGCGGACCGGACGATCCCTGTCCCCTGACAATTCGCGCAAGGCTGGGTGACAGCCTCGATCATGCCGGGGCGCAGGCGCTGGCGGCTCATTTCCATCAACCCGAAGGAGGAAATGCGGCCTACCTGAATGCGCGCACGATCCGATTTCAGCGCGTCCTTCATCCGCTTTTCAACAGCGGAATTGTTGCGCCGCTCGTCCATGTCGATGAAGTCGATCACGATCAGACCGGCCAGATCGCGCAGCCGCAACTGGCGCGCCACCTCATCGGCGGCTTCAAGGTTGGTCTTGAGCGCGGTATCCTCGATCGAGCCTTCCTTGGTCGAACGGCCCGAGTTCACGTCGATGGCAACCAGCGCCTCCGTGATGCCGATCACCAGATAGCCGCCGGATTTCAACTGTACGGTCGGGTTGAACATGCCGTTGAGGTAGCCTTCAACCTGATGCCGGCTAAAGAGCGGCACGCCATCGGAATAGAATTTCACGTTCTTGGCATGGGATGGCATCAGCATCCGCATGTAATCCTTCGCCTCGCGATAGCCTGCTTCGCCTTCGACGAGGATTTCGCTGATCTCGCGGCTGTAAAGGTCGCGGATCACCCGTTTGATCAGGCTGCCTTCCTCATAAACGAGGGTCGGGGCCACTGATTTCATCGTCAGGTCACGGACCTGATCCCACTGGCGGATCAAGAATTCATAATCGCGCTTGATTTCCGTCTTGGTGCGCTTGGCACCTGCGGTGCGGATGATGAGACCCGCGCCTTTCTGGACATCAAGATCGTTCGCTATCTCTTTGAGTTTCTTACGATCTGAAGCAAGCGTGATTTTGCGAGAAATACCGCCCCCGCGCGCCGTGTTTGGCATCAAAACGCAATAGCGCCCGGCAAGGGAGAGGTAGGTGGTCAGCGCCGCGCCCTTGTTCCCGCGCTCTTCCTTAACGACCTGAACGAGCAGGATCTGGCGGACTTTGATGACCTCTTGGATTTTGTAGCGGCGGACGCGCTGGCGACGGGGGCGGACCTCCTCGGTCACGTCCTCTGCATCGGTGACGTCTTCGGCCTCTTCCGGGCCGCCCTCATCGTCGTCCTCGTCGGATGCGTCATCGGGTGCCGCTTTCGCCGTCTCCTTGGATGCGGTGGGCGCGTCCTCGGTCGGCTCCGGTGCGGTTTCCTGCGGGGCGTCGGATGGGGCCTGTTCAGCCTCCGCCGTCGTTTCCGCGGCCTCAGGGGCAGGGGTTTCCTGTGCTGCTTCGGGCTGCGCGTTCGCGGCCTCGGTCACTTCTGCCGGATCGGCAGAGGTTACTTCATCACCAGCCTCGTCGCCGTCGCGCTTTGCCGCACTTGATGACGTGCCACCGGATGACCGGCGGCGGCGGCGGGAGCGGCCATTGCCGGACGATTTGCTATCCTCGTCCTCTTCTTCCGCCGCGCGGCGTTCATTCTCCGCATCCTCGGCAAGGATCGCTTCACGGTCCGCGACGGGGATCTGGTAGTAATCGGGATGAATTTCCGAAAACGCGAGGAAGCCATGGCGATTGCCGCCATAATCCACGAAGGCCGCCTGCAAGGACGGCTCAACCCGTGTCACTTTTGCCAGATAGATATTGCCAGCAAGCTGGCGTTTGTTCAGCGATTCAAAGTCGAATTCTTCAACACGCGTTCCGTCCGCCACGACAACCCGGGTCTCCTCCGGGTGGGTGGCATCGATAAGCATTTTCTTGGTCATTGTCTCTCATTTCCGCACGATCCCTGCGCCCATGCAGAACACGGGAGGCCAGAATGTGCGATTTGTTCGGATGAGCGATGTCGCCTGCCGCCATAACAGGTGCGGGCAGGGCATCTACCCCCCGGTCCTGTCTCACTCTGGCGGTCGCGCGGTGCATCGCGATCATGTCTCCAGCGCCAATATGCGGCGCAATCAAGCCGGTTTAGGCCGGCGGCTCTGCTTGGCTGCTGCTTTTTCAAGGCGGCAGCCCGGTCGCGATCTGTTTTCTTGAAAACCGCAAGGGCGCGTTTGGGGCCATTGCGTCGATCGGCGACAAAACTGTCTGGTCAGGCGGCCTGCGCCGCGTCTGATCTTTCATGCATACGCGGGGCGGGCCTTAATGACAATTCGTTTTTATGATTGTCCCGCACATGATAACACTGGGTTAAGAGACAAGTGCTCCAGCAAGGGGCCAAGCATTGAGGATATCGAGTTGACCCGATGGATCATCGGCATTGCGTGCCTTTTGTGCCTGTGCGCAAGCCATGTGTTGGCGGCACCGCTTGCCGGTGCGCTGACCGTTGAGACGCGCGGCCTGTTCACCCGTGAGACAGTGCTTGAGATGCCTGTGGATCAACCGGTTCCGTTTCGGGTGTTCACCGTGGACCGGCCCGACCGGGTGATCGTGGATTTCGACGGATTGGTCCTGCCCGAGGTCACGGGGGGCGGCGGCGTCGTGTCGGGCCTGCGCGCGGGATGGTTCACCGCGGGGCAAAGCCGGTTGGAGATCACGCTGGCGCGCAAGGCCCGGATCGTGAGTGCCGCTATGGAGGACGGACAGTTCCGCCTGATCCTCACGGAAACCGATGCAGCCGAGTTTGCCGAAACGCTCAATCCACCGGAGGGATGGGCGCGGCTGCCTACCCTGACGGCAGAGATTGCGGGCGATGATGGCCTGCCGCTGGTGATGCTTGATCCCGGTCATGGCGGGATTGATCCCGGTGCCGTGCGCGATGGCATTTCGGAGAAGGATATCGCGCTGACCTTCGGGCTTGAGCTGCGTGACGCGCTGCTGGCGACCGGGCGGTATCGGGTCGCGATGACGCGGGAGGAGGACATCTATATCGGCCTGCGCCGCCGGGTGGACATGGCCCGCGCGGCGGGGGCGGATGTGTTCCTGTCGCTCCATGCCAATACGGTGACACGGGGGGAGGCGCGGGGGGCCGCTGTCTATTCCTTGTCCGATGACGCGTCTGACGCGGCAACGGCGGCCCTTGCCGCGCTTGAAAATCAGGCCGACCTTTTCGTCGATGTCGATCTGGGCGCGGGGGATACGGAGGTCGCGCGCGTCCTGTTGGATCTTGCACGGGTGGAGACGAATGCCCGCTCCGGTCTGCTTGCAGGCGCAATGGTGGAGACCCTGCGCCATTCGGCGGGCGTGATCCGCACCCATCCGCACCGCTCCGCCGGGTTTGCGGTGCTCAAAGCGCCCGATATTCCCAGCCTCCTCATTGAGCTTGGGTTCCTGTCTGACGCGCAAGACAGGCTCAACATGCGCTCCCCCATCTGGCGGGCCAAAGCGATTGCGGGGGTGATTGCCGGGCTGGATGAATGGAGCGAGCGCGATCGCCTGATGTCCGGCCTGACGCGGCAATGACGGATGCGCGAAGTCTTGCCGGCTTTGCCATGGACCGGGCCGCATCGCGATTTCCCTCACGAAAGACTGATGCATCGGGCCTGACACCGGCATTTCGTCCTGTTAAGAAGCCTTCAGACACGGATGAGGCGCGGCAGTGAAATACGTCCTGAGATTTTTCGGTTTTATCTTCAGTTGGCTGGTGCTGGGCCTTGCCGCGGCGGTGATTGTTGTGGGTGGGGTGATCTGGTCCTATTCTGGTGATCTGCCGGATCATGAGGAGCTTGCCGCCTATGAGCCCACGACGCTGAGCCGCGTGTATTCCGGTGAGGGGCGGCTGTTGGACGAATTTGTGCGCGAACGCCGCGTGTTCACGCCTGCCGATGAAATCCCCGATATCGTCAAGCAGGCTTTCATCTCTGCCGAGGATAAGAATTTCTATGAGCATTGGGGATTTGATCCGCGCGGCATCGCAAGCGCCGTTTTGGATGCGGCACGGGGCGGGCGGTTGCGCGGTGCGTCCACGATCACCCAACAGGTGGTCAAAAACTTCCTCCTATCCGGGGAGCGGGAGATCGAGCGGAAAATCCGCGAAATCATCCTTGCGGTGCAGCTTGAGTCCGTTCTGGAGAAAGAGCAGATCCTTGAGCTTTATCTCAATGAGATTTTTCTGGGCGAAAACTCCTATGGCATCACGGCCGCCGCGCGCAATTATTTCGCGAAATCCCTGTCCGAATTGACCCCGGCGGAGGCGGCGTTCCTGGCCGCGTTGCCAAAGGCGCCCTCCAATCGGCACCCGGTGGATGATCGGGACGTCGCCCTGTTCTGGCGCAACAACACGCTGCGGGAGATGGGGGAGAATGGCTATCTGCCGAAAGAGGATGTCGCCTTCTGGCAGGAACAGCCGCTTGATACCATCCAAGGGGGAGAGATTGAGGCGCCCGAGGATATCCGCCTGCCTGGGCGCAGCTATTTCACCGATGAAGTGCGCCGCCAGTTGGTGCGCGAGATCGGGGAGGAAAAGCTGTTCACCGGTGGCCTGACGATCCGCGCCACGATTGATCCGGTGTTGCAGCAGGCCGCGCAGGACGCGCTGCGCACGGGCTTGCTGACCTATGCCGAGGGGCGGGAGGGCTATCGCGGCCCCATCGCGCAAATCCCCGAGGATATGACCCTGCGCGAGGAGGATTGGCGCGCCGCGCTGCGGGATCTGCGCATCCCACGCGATATCGAAGACTGGCGGCCCGCCGTTGTCACGCTCGTGGGCAATTTCTCCGTCCGGGTTGGGATCGAAGGCGTGGAAGAGGACGAGGACGGCCATTTCGTGCGCCTTGCCGACACGCGATGGGCGCGCCCGCAGGCCGCCGATGGCACCCTTGGCGCGGCCCCGTCGGAGCCGTCTGATGTCTGGTCCTTGGGCGATGTGATTTATGTCACTGAAGGCGAGGTGGATGGGGAGCCGCGCTGGCTGATGAAACAGGTGCCGGAAATCCAAGGTGCGTTCATGGCGATGGACACGCGCACCGGGCGGGTTCTGGCGCTTCAAGGTGGGTTTGATTACGGCCTGAGCGCGTTTAACCGTGCCACGCAGGCCCGGCGACAGCCCGGCTCATCCTTCAAACCGTTCGTTTATGCAGCCGCTCTCGATCAGGGCTTTACCCCCTCCACAATCGTGCTCGATGCGCCTTTCGTGCTGGATCAGGGGCCGAATGAGGATCCGTGGATTCCGAAAAACTATTCGGGCGAGGGCAATTTCTATGGTCCGCAATTGATGCGCGTGGGGATCGAACGCTCCCTCAACCTGATGACCGTGCGCATCGCCGATGATGTGGGGATGGAGACGGTGGCGGAATACGCCGAAGGCTTCGGCATTTATGACGAGATGCCGTCGCTCTTGTCTTATTCGCTTGGCGCGGGGGACACGACGCTCTTTCGGATGCTCGCGGCCTATGCGCAGTTTGCCAATGGCGGGCAGAAGGTCACGCCGTCCCTCGTGGACCGGGTGCAGGATCGGCGCGGCAACACGATCATCCGCCACGACGCACGGCTCTGTCAGGGCTGTGACGAAGACTACGCCGAGGGAGACGCGCCATGGGTGCTCGACCCGGCGGAGCGCGTGATGAGCGATCTGACCGCGTACCGTCTGATCTCCATGCTGGAGGGCGTGGTGGATCGCGGCACGGCAAGCGGGTCGCTCGGTGATCTCGACTATCCGCTGGCGGGTAAGACCGGCACCACGAATGAGGCGCGCGACGCGTGGTTCATCGGGTTCAGCCCGTCCATCGTCGCGGGCTGTTTCATCGGCTACGATTCTCCGCGCCCGATGGGCCGTGGCGGCACCGGCGGCGGGCTTTGCGCGCCAGTGTTCCGCGATTTCATGGATGTGGTGATCGAAAACGAGGTCGTGCCACCGGGGCAATTCAAGCAGCCCCCCAACACCGTGCTGGTCAAGATTGATCGAAACACTGGCATTCGCCTTCCCGATGAAACGACGCGGGATCAGGCGGATTATGTCCAGGAGGTCTATCCGCTTGATGCGGTGCCCGCGGTTTATGCCGATGTGTCCCGGACAATCGGTGGCGGCGGGAATTTCACGCTGGGGGATTTGGCCGTCACGACCGATCCGCAGGAGGTCGCGGGCGACACGGGCGAGGACGGTGTGCGCCCGCCCCCCCCGCCGCCGCCCGCAGGATCGCTTGACAGCGGTGGTCTCTACTAGCGCGGCTTTACCATCCGTTTGCCCAAGTCTATGTAGAGCGTGCAAGTCACGTCAGGAAATCCCATGCGCGCTGAAATCCAAACCCTCTCTGACCAGATCAAGAAATCCATTGCCCTGCTCAAGCAGCGCTCCGGCTGGGACACGGCGGGGCATCGGCTCGAAGAGTTGAACGCGATGACCGAAGATCCCGAACTATGGAACGACGCGGCGCGCGCCCAAAAGCTAATGCGCGATCGGCAGACGCTCGTTGATTCCATGGACACGATCAAAGGGCTGGAGCAGGGCCTGTCCGACGGTCTGGAACTGATCGAGTTGGGCGAGATGGAGGAGGATGACGAGGTCGTGAAAGAGGCCGAAGCCTCCATCCGCGCGCTGGCCGAGCTTGCCGCCAAGAAGGAGCTTGAGGCGCTCCTGGATGGGGAGGCTGACGGCAACGACACGTTCCTTGAGATCAACTCTGGCGCGGGCGGGACGGAAAGCTGCGATTGGGCCTCGATGCTTGCACGGATGTATGTCCGCTGGGCCGAAAAGCGTGGCTTCAAGGTGGAGTTGCAGTCAGAAAGCGCGGGTGAAGAGGCGGGGATCAAATCCGCGACCTACAAGATCAGCGGTGAGAATGCCTATGGCTGGCTGAAGTCGGAAAGCGGCGTGCACCGTCTGGTGCGGATCAGCCCGTACGATTCGGCGGCGCGGCGGCACACCTCGTTCAGCTCGGTCTGGGTCTATCCCGTGGTGGACGACAATATCGAGATTGAGGTGAACCCCGCCGATATCCGCATCGACACCTACCGCTCCTCCGGGGCCGGCGGGCAGCACGTCAACACCACCGATTCCGCCGTGCGGATCACCCATATTCCGACGAATATCGTCGTGACCAGTTCCGAAAAATCCCAGCACCAGAACCGGGATATCGCGATGAAGGCGCTGAAATCGCGGCTCTACCAGATGGAGTTGGACAAGCGGAACGAGGCGATCAATGAGGCGCATGAGGCCAAGGGCGATGCGGGCTGGGGCAACCAGATCCGCTCTTATGTGTTGCAGCCCTATCAGATGGTGAAAGACCTGCGCACGGGCCATGAAACCTCTGACAGTCAGGGCGTGCTGGACGGTGACCTTGATCCGTTCATGGCCGCGACCCTTGCGTTGCAGGTGTCCGGCAAATCGCGGGCAGAGGCCCAGGCGGAAGACTAACGCCTGAGAAACACCAGCGCGATCAGGGCGGAGAGGAGCGACAATCCCGCCGCCCACCACGCGACAAGCGCAAAGCCTGCGTTCATCGCTGCTGCATTCTGGGTGAATTCGCCAAAGCTGCCCATGCCGCCCGCTTGGCCATAGCCATAGGCGGCAACCCCACCCATGGAGGCCACGGCAAACAGCCCTGAAATCCGGCTCATCGCGTTGTTGATGCCAGATGCGGCCCCGGTGTCGTGATACGCGACAGCCCCCATCACCGCTGCGGAAAGGGGGGCAACCACCAGCGCCATGCCAAGCCCCATCAGCGCGCTGAGCGGCAAGAGTTGGCCCCAGAAATCCTGCGCGGCCACGGTCAGCGCCAATCCGGCAAACGCCAGCCCAGCCAGCAGAGAGCCAAGCGCGATCAGCGGCTTCGGGCCGATCCGATCCGCCAATCGCCCAAAGCGGGACGACAACAAGCCGATAAAGATGGAAAGGGGGGCAAAGGCGAGGATCGTCTGAAATTCGCTTATCCCCCAACCCGTCACCAAGGTCATGGGCAAGAAGAACAACACCGCGCTCAGCGCGAAATAAAGCGCGAAGGTCAGCGCATTGGCGGCGGCAAAACCGGGCAGGGCGAACAGGCGTAAGGGCATCATCGGGCGGCGCGCGCGTGTCTCCACCCACAAGAACGCAGCCGTCAGCATCAGCCCAATGCTGCCAAACCATAACAGATGCTCCAGCGCGGGCCCATCACCGTCCCCCCCACGGCCCGTCATCGCCCATGCCAACGCCCCAAGGCCAAGTGTTGCCAGCAGTCCACCGAGGTAATCGGGAGCCTCCGACGTGTCCGGCGCGTCGCGTGGGATGCGCCACCACAACAGCGCAAAGGCAATCGCGCCAATGGGCAGATTGATCGCGAAAATCGCACGCCAGATGCCCGGGATATCAAGGGACAACACCGCCCCGCCCACCGCCGGGCCAAGCGCTGTCGTCACGGCAGAGGCCGCAGCCCAGATGCCAATCGCGGCCCCGCGTTCGGCTTGCGGATAGGCCTTGGAGATCAGCGCGAGGCTGCCCGGAACCATCGCCGCCGCGCCGATCCCCTGAAGGCCCCGCGCTGCAATCAAGAATTCGGCGTTGGGGGCAAGCGCGCAAGCCACTGACGCGGCAACAAACAAAAGGATACCAAGGCCAAACAGCCGCACGACGCCGTAGCGATCTCCGGCGGCACCCCCCAGAAGGATCAGCGCCGACAGCGTCAGCATATAGGCATTGTTGACCCATTGCATTTGCCCAAGGCTCGCGCTGAGATCGGCCCGGATCGCCGGGATCGCGATGGAGACGACCGTGCCGTCGATAAACCCCATGGCAGAGCCGATCACGGCTGCGACCAGCACATATTTGCGGGACGCGACAGGGCAGAATGTCTGCGCAGCACTGGTCATGATGCGCCATCAAAAAACCCCCGGCGCGTCTGCACCGGAGGTTCTGAATTCAGTCCTGAGGACAGAAGATCAGCTTTCGCTGTCCGAACCGGTGCTGCCCGGCTTCGGAATGGAATTACCGCCGATCGGATCGTCGCTGCGCTGGACGGAGCCTTCGAAATGGGCGCCGCTCTCGATCGCGATGGTTTTGTGCACGATATCGCCCTCAACCCGTGCGGAGGAGGTCAGGCGCACTTTCAGCCCGCGCACGCGCCCGATGACGCGGCCATTGACCACCAGATCGTCCGCGATCACTTCACCCCGGATCGTGGCACTTTCGCCAACGGTCAGCAGATGCGCGCGGATATCGCCCTCGACCACGCCTTCGACCTGAATGTCGCCGCTGGTTTCCATATTGCCCTTGATCGTCAGATCAGACGACAGCACGGATGGTGCCGGTTTCGGCTTTGGTGCGGCGGCAGGTGCCTTGGCCGGGGCGGGG
Source organism: Rubricella aquisinus (assembly GCF_014199445.1). GTDB lineage: Bacteria > Pseudomonadota > Alphaproteobacteria > Rhodobacterales > Rhodobacteraceae > Rubricella > Rubricella aquisinus. The sequence continues at coordinate 142,823 of NZ_JACIJS010000002.1, forward strand.
GAGCTGGTGCTCGCGGTGCCCGGTGCGGCGGAGGTGGGGGAGGACGCCGGTTTGTCGCCGGATTTCGGCTCAATGGGGTCGTTGATTTTGCTCTTAGAGAACATCGCTTGCTGCCCTTACATAGTTCAACGGATCGACGGGACGCCCGTCTTTTCGGATTTCATAATGCAAATGTGTGCCAGTGCTTCGGCCCGTATTGCCCATATCGCCAATGCGATCACCCTGACGCACAGTATCTCCGACAGACACCCTGACGCGATGCAGGTGCGCATACAAGGTCTCATAGCCAAATTCGTGCTGGATTTTTACCACCCGACCATAGGCGCCCATGGTGCCAGCCCATGTCACAACCCCGTCGCCCGCCGCCGTGATCGGCGTGCCGGTGCGGGCCGCGAAATCAAGCCCGTTATGCTGGCGGCGCGTGCCATTGAAGGGATCGCGCCGTGGGCCAAACCGGCTGGTGAAGCGGTGCGCGACCTGCACGGGATGGGCAAAGGGCATGTTCTGCATCGCCACGCGCAACTGATTGAGCCGCTCCATCCGCTGGAAAAGCGCCTCGGCGCGGGGGTCTTCGGCCCCGGGGTCAAGGGAGACGGGAGCCAACACGGGCAAATCCCCCTTCAGCACCGCGCCCTCGTCGCCCTCAATCAACACTTCCGGGCCACCCTGACCGGTATAGTCGCTCATGATAGTGTCCATCAGCGCCTCAACATCCGTGCCGGCACGTTTGAACACGTCCTCAAGTGCGGCAAGCCCGCTGTCGACCGCATCCTCCATCCGGCTATAGACGCGCTCTTGTTGTTGGCGCAGCAGGGCAATCTCCGTCAGGGTTGCTTCCTGCTCTTGTGCCAAAAGCGTGTTATCGGCGGCGAGGCTTTCGACCATCACGCTGCGGTCATGCAGGCTGGTCGCGATCTGTGCGAGGGCGGCTTCCATGTCGTCGCGGGTGAATTCTGCCGCGGCGAGTGCTGTGGAAAGGTGTGCAATTTCAGCCTGCGCCTCGGCCAATTGCGCCTCAAGCCGGACGCGGGCAGCGCGCTCTTCGTCCAGTTGGGCTTGCGTCGCGGCATGGGCCAATTCGGCGGCATTCAGCGCCTGCGTCACGCCGACCAATTCGCCATGAAGGCTGGTCACCGTTTCCTGCGCGAGCTTGGCCCGGGCCTGTGCGCTTGCCACATTGCCCGATAGAAGCGCGCGATCCGCGCTCAGCCGGTCGATGCGCTGCTCATAGACGTCGCGCACGACTTCAAGCTGATCGGTCGCTTCCAACTGCCCGACGCTGCTCATGACCAAAGACGTGATGCCAACGGTCCCGCCCACGCCAAAGCACACAAGCCCAAGCACGGCAAGCACCTGACCCACCGGGGAGAATGTCCTGAAATAGGTTTTCTCGTCCGTTCGCAAATAAATCGTCCTGTCCGGCAGGACACGCCATTTACGGCGCGTGGTGCCAGTCATGTTTCTTGTCACCGGTGCATCCCCCATGCGTCGGTCTGGTTGTCACATCCGCCCCTTTGCTCCCCCCGAAGGAAAGGGACGATCACGCGGATTTGTATAGCGAAACCCGCATGGCCCCACAACGCCGATTCACGCCTCCTCGGCAAGGGGCCAATAGAAATCGAGCGGCAGTCCCGCCTCCGCCCGTTTTTCGTCGTTGAATGGCGGTTTGAGCGGGCCGTGGAAATAGGTTTTGACAAGGTGATGAAAGGCCGGTTTCGGGTCTTTCTCATGCCGCCCGCACAGGTAGTGAAACCATTTCGAGCCGTATGCCACATGGCCAACCTCTTCTGCATAAATGGTTTTCAGGGCTGCGACGCTGTCGTCATCGCCGGCTTTCTCAAAGAGGGTGATCATGCCGGGTGTCACATCAAGGCCGCGCGCCTCCAGCACCATTGGCACCACCGCGAGCCGCGCTTCAAGGTCATTTGCGGTGTCCTCAGCGGCGCGCCACATGCCCGCATGGGCGGGAAGGGCGCCGTAATGGCTGCCATAGGCGGAAAGCCGCGCATTAAGCAGCCCGAAATGCTTTGATTCCTCGTCTGCCGCCCGGACCCAGTCGTCATAAAAGCCGCGCGGCATCGGAATATGCGTGAACCGCGCGATCACGTCCCAATGCAGATCGACCGCATTGAGTTCGATATGCGCGATGGCGTGTAACAGCGCGATGCGCCCGGCGGGCGTGCCGGGCCTGCGACGCGGCACATCACGCGGGCTGAGCAATTCCGGCTCAGCGGGCCGTGCCGGTTGCAGCGGCGGTTTCGCGGTGCCGATGGGCATATCGGGTGTATCGCGCCATTTCTGCACACAGGCCCGCGACAGCGTGGTCTTTTCGGTGGCATCGGCCGTGCGCAATACGGCCTCCGCACAGGCGGCAATGGTGTCGGGCAGGATCACAGGGATTTCACGGCTTCAAGCACGGCCTCGACATGGCCGGGTACCTTCACCTTGCGCCATTCCGCCCGGATCACCCCGTTCCCATCAATCACAAAAGTGGAGCGTTCGATGCCCATATAGGTTTTGCCGTACATGTTCTTTTCTTTCCATGTGCCATAGCGCTCACAAACGTCGCCTTCGGCATCGGAAAGAAGGGCAATGCCCAGATCATGCTTGGCGATGAATTTGTCATGCTTGGCCACAGTGTCTTTCGACACGCCAAGGATGGTGGCCCCTGCGGCCTTGAACGCATCGACAGCCTCGGTAAAGCCGATGGACTCCTTGGTGCAGCCCGGCGTGTCATCCTTGGGGTAGAAATAGAGCACTACCGTTTGCCCCGCGAAATCGCTCAGCGACAGGGTCTGACCGCCGCTTGCGGGCAGGGAGAAATCGGGCGCCTTGTCATCAACGGTCACGGTCATCGGGATACTCCTTCTAGATGTGCTGTTTGGGTCAAAGATATGGCCCCTGCGCCGGGGTCAAGGCTTTACGCCGGGAAATCGTGATGGCACATGGGCGAAAACCCAAGACGGAGCCGATCCGATGAAATTGAGCGACTTTGATTTCGACCTGCCTGACGAGTTGATCGCCCTTCGCCCGGTGCGCCCACGGCCTGCGTCGCGGTTGTTGGTGGGGCAGGGCGCTGCGATTACGGATGCGCATGTGCGTGATCTGGGTCAGTTTCTGCGGCCGGGCGATATGCTGGTGTTCAACGACACGAAAGTGCTGCCAACCCGGTTGGCAGGGGAGCGGCGGCGGCAAACGCGGGACGGGTCCGGCACCGCACAGATCGAGGCCACGTTGATCGAGCGTGTGGCGGCGGATCAATGGATCGCACTCGCCAAACCGGGCAAGCGGCTGCGGGCGGGTGACCCTATCCATTTCCCCGGTCTTGTGGCGCAGGTCATAGAGAAGAATGAAGGCGGCGAGGTGCTGTTGTCCTTCGATAAGGCGGGCGACGCGCTCGATGCGGCGATTGTGGCTGGTGGCGACATGCCATTGCCCCCCTATATCGCCCAGCGCCGCGCGCCCGATGCGCAGGATCTTGAGGATTACCAGACCGTGTTCGCCACCCGCCCCGGCGCGGTCGCGGCACCCACGGCGTCCCTCCATTTCGATGAGCCGCTTCTGGCGCAGCTTGATGACATGGGCGTGCTGAACACGCGCGTGACGCTGCATGTGGGGGCGGGCACGTTTTTGCCAGTGAAGGTGGACAATATCGCGGATCACAAAATGCACGCCGAATGGGGGGAGATCAGCCAGACCGCCGCCGATGCGATCAACGCGGCCAAGGCTGCGGGCGGGCGCATCATCCCGGTGGGTACCACTGCCATGCGCCTCTTGGAGAGTGCGGCACGCGACGGCAAAATTAGCCCGTGGGTGGGAGAGACCGATATCTTCATCACGCCGGGCTATAAGATGCAGATCACCGATGGGCTGATGACCAATTTCCACCTGCCTAAATCAACACTGATGATGCTTGTCTCCGCCCTGATGGGTGTTGAGGAAATCCGCGCGATCTACGCCCATGCGATTGCGGCGCGTTATCGGTTCTTTAGCTATGGCGACAGTTCCCTGCTGCTGCCAAAGGGCTGATGCACAAAACCGACCCCGCGTGACGATTCTGGACTGGCGGGGCGGGATATGCGCTGATAGGCGGCGCCAGAACCACGCGTTATGAGAAGGCCGCGAGATGTTTGGTGTAGTGCGACAATCCTGGGCGCTCCTTCTGGGGATGCTTTTCCTGATGACCGGCAATGGGTTGCAGGGCACCGTGCTTGGTATTCGGGGCGGCATCGAAGGTTTTGACGCCAATACGATGGCTTGGGTCATGTCGGCCTATTTCCTCGGGTTTCTGGGGGGATCGCGGCTTGCGCCATGGATGATCCAGCGGGTCGGGCATGTGCGGGTGTTCGCGGCGCTTGGCTCGATGATTTCCGCAGCCTTTATCCTTTATGCCGCCGTGCCGGACCCGTGGGCCTGGGCGGTGATGCGGCTCATTGTGGGGTTCTGCTTTTCCGGCGTTTATGTGGTCGCTGAAAGCTGGCTCAATGACAATTCGAGCAATGAGACGCGGGGGCAGGCGCTCTCTGCCTATATGATAACCCAGCTTGTCGGCATTCTGGTGGCGCAAGCGATGATCAACTTTGCCGATCCGGCGGGCTTTACGCTGTTTGTCATCATGTCCGTGCTTGTTTCGGTATCTTTCGCGCCGATCCTGCTGTCGGTCAGCCCCGCGCCGCCCTTCGCGATGACGAAAGGGATGACACTCAAGGCGCTGTTCGTTACCTCGCCTTTGGGGTTTGTGGGGATGTTTTTCCTTGGGCTGGTGTTTGCCGCGATGTTTGGGATGTCGGCGGTCTACGGGACGGAAAAGGGATTGTCGGTGATCGACATCACGATTTTCGTCTCGGCATTCTATGTGGGCGGGTTGGTGCTGCAATATCCGGTGGGATGGTTTTCGGATCGGTTCGACCGACGGCGCCTTGTGCTGATGCTAACCGTGGCAGGCGGGGTGCTGACTCTGCTTGTGATGCCCTTGTCCCAGTATTTTCTGATCGTGGTTGCGGGGGCTTTCGTCATCGGTGGGATCGCCAATCCGCTCTATTCGCTGCTGATCGCCCACACGGCAGATTACCTGCAGCCCGAGGATATGGCGGCGGCGTCCTCGGGCCTGATCTTTATCAACGGGCTTGGGGCAATTCTGGGGCCATTTGCGGTGGGTGCCGCGATGAACGCCTTTGGTGCGGATGCGTATTTCGCGGTCGTGGGCATCCTATTCGTGATCATCGCAGGCTACGCCCTGTGGCGCACGACGCGACGCCCCGCGATCCCGGTGGAAGATACAGGAACCTACACGGCGGTGTTGCCAACGGCGTCCCCCGTCGCGGTGGAGGTTGCAACCGAAATCGCCATTGAGGCCGCCGAAGAAAGTGATGCTGAAGAGAACAGGGAAAAATCCGACACTTAAAGTGTCGGAAAACTGTCACAAATCGCGTGGGATGTGTTAAGGTTTTTCCAATGGCGAGCATACGCCAAGGAACAGAGGAGACGAGCGGTGGCTGTATCTTTTGAAGAAGTATTGAGCTTCTGGATTGATGATGTGGGGCCTGACGGCTGGTACAAGTCCGATCCAGAACTGGATGAGACGATCCGCTCTCGGTTCATGGACACATGGCTGGACGCTGCAGCGGGCAAGCTTGACCATTGGGCGTTTTGCCCACGCGGGATGCTCGCCTTTCTGATCGTGACGGACCAGTTTCCGCGCAATATGTTCCGCGACGATCCACGCGCCTTTTTCACCGATGCAATCGCTTTGGAAGCCGCGTCGCGGGCCATCGCGCGTGATTTCGATCAGGAAGTCAATGAACCGGAGCGGCAGTTTTTCCTGCTTCCCTTCATGCATTCCGAAAGCCTGACCATGCAGGAACGGGGCGTGCGGCTGTTCATGATGCGGATGTCGCCGGAGAACCAGAATCTGCTTCATGCCCGCGCGCATCGCAAGGTGATCCGCGATTTCGGGCGGTTTCCGTATCGCAACTCGGCGCTGGGGCGTAGCAGCACGTCTTCTGAGCTGGCCTATCTCGATGCGGGTGGATATCGGCATACCCTGACTGCCTTGGCGAGCTGATTCGCAGGACGCCAAGGGCTGGTTTGACGTTTCCAAAGCAAGGAATGGTCTCATCAGTGCTATTGTGCGACCGAATAAAACCCGTATTCTCAATACATATCGGTTTTGGGCCGTTTTTGCGCCCATTCCTTTACACGGCCCCGTGACGTCGCGTAAGCGTGTGGGGAGACATAAAAGGTTTGATATCAAACCAAATTGGGTCGAGGAAACGGGAAATGGCTGAAAAACAGTTTGACGTTATAGTAATTGGTGCTGGTCCGGGCGGCTATGTGGCGGCGATCCGCGCTGCACAATTGGGTCTGAAAGCTGCGGTTGTGGAACGTGAGCATCTGGGTGGCATCTGCCTCAACTGGGGCTGTATCCCAACGAAGGCTATGCTGCGCTCCTCCGAAGTGTTCCACCTGATGCACCGGGCCAAGGAATTTGGGCTCAAGGCGGACGGGATCGGATACGATCTGAACGCTGTCGTCAAACGTTCCCGCGATGTGGCCAAGCAATTGTCCGGCGGCGTCGGTCACCTGCTGAAAAAGAACAAGGTCACCGTCATTATGGGTGAGGCGACCCTGCCTGCGAAGGGCAAGGTGAGCGTGAAAACGGATAAAGGCACCGAAGAGCTTGCCGCAAAACACATCATCCTCGCCACAGGGGCACGGGCGCGCGAATTGCCGGGGCTTGAGGCCGATGGCGATCTTGTCTGGACGTATAAGCACGCGCTGCAACCGCCCCGGATGCCGAAAAAACTGCTCGTGATCGGATCAGGTGCGATCGGGATCGAATTTGCCAGCTTCTACAACACGCTTGGCTGCGACACGACCGTGGTTGAGGTGATGGACCGTGTTCTGCCGGTCGAGGACGCGGAAATCAGCGCTTTTGCCAAGAAATCCTTTGTCAAACAGGGCATGAAGATCATGGAAAAAGCCATGGTCAAACAGCTTGATCGGGGCAAGGGCAAAGTCACCGCCCATATCGAGACGGGCGACAAGGTTGAAAAGCAGGAGTTTGACACCGTGATCTCCGCCGTGGGGATCGTCGGCAATGTCGAAGGGCTGAACCTTGAAGGACTGGGCGTAAAGGTGGACCGCACCCATGTCGTGACGGACGAATATTGCCGCACGGGTGTGGATGGTCTCTACGCCATCGGGGATATCGCAGGCGCGCCATGGCTTGCCCATAAAGCCTCCCATGAGGGCGTGATGGTGGCCGAAATGATCGCGGGCGGACATCCGCACCCCGTGAAGCCCGAAAGCATCGCAGGCTGCACCTATTGCCATCCGCAGGTGGCCTCCGTCGGATATACCGAAGCGAAGGCGAAGGAATTGGGCTATGACATCAAAGTCGGCCATTTCCCCTTCATCGGCAACGGCAAGGCAATCGCGTTAGGCGAACAGGAAGGCATGATCAAGACCGTGTTCGATGCGAAAACCGGCGAATTGCTCGGGGCGCATATGGTCGGCGCGGAAGTCACCGAACTGATCCAAGGCTATGTGGTCGGGCGGCAGCTTGAAACCACCGAAGAAGACTTGATGAACACCGTCTTCCCGCACCCGACGCTGAGCGAAATGATGCATGAAGCGGTGCTGGATGCATATGGGCGCGCGATCCACTTCTGATCCGTCCCACAGGAAATCGAAGCCGCCCCTGCAACCATGCGGGGGCGGCTTTCGTTTACCCACAACCCATGTGAGGACGGCCCATGACGTATCGAATGATCCAACTTGCGGTGCCCGAGAATTGTATCGCGGCCGTCGATAAGGCGCTCAAGGGCATTGAGCCGCGCAATTGGTGGCGTGCGGCTGCACAGGACGAGGACGAGCCAACACAATATTTCATCGTGCTTCACGAGGCGCGGTTGCAAGACGTGCTGGATGATCTGCGCGATCAGTTTGGGGAGAAATCAGGCTGGCGGCTCACTGTTTCTTCCATCGAGACAGTCTTGCCGGAACTTGACGATGAGGAAGAGCAACAGCGCCTTGCCGACCGCGAATTGACCCATTCGCGCGAGGAAATCCTTGATGGTGTGCGCAAGGACGCGGCATTGACCCGCGATTATCTGTTGCTCAACGCTGTCGCAGCACTGCTTGCGGCGGTTGGACTGTATTTGGGGGAAATTGCGGTGGTGATCGGGGCCATGGTGATCGCGCCGATCCTTGGCCCTATCATGGCGTTCAATTTCGCGACCGCCTTGGGCAACCGGCAGCTTTTGGTAACGGCGCTCAAAGCACTCGGCGCGGGGTTGGCGGTGGCCTTTGGCGTATCGGTAGCCCTTGGCCTTGTGCTCAAGGTGCAGCCCGATCCCGGAACGATGTTGAGCTTTTCAGAACCCCTCACGGCCTTTACCGCCGCCTTGCCGCTGGCAGGCGGGGTCGCGGCGGCGATCATCCTTTTGCAGGGCGCGGGCAGTGGCATCGTTGGGGTCACGGTGGCCGCCGCACTTGTCCCTCCCTTGGCTGCCAGTGGGATGCATGCGGGGGCGGGCGATCATGTGCAGGCCCTGCGCGCGGGCGGCACCGTGATCGCCAATATCGTGGCGATCAATCTGGCCAGTCAGGTCGTGTTCATGATCAAGGGCGTGCGCCCGAACCGGTGGATCAGCGATCAATCGGGCGACTCGCGGTTGTGGAACATGGGCAGTTGGGCAGTGGTGCTGATCCTTATCCTTGCCTATCTGCTCTGGCCCTGATCTCTGCTGCGGGGATGGCCCGAGGGGTCTGCTCCACCTCATGAACAAGGGATGTGAGGGCTGCGTTCAGTGGCGCAGGTAGCCCATAGGTTGCGGCGAGCGACACGATCTCCCCATTGAGGAAGTCAACCTCCGTCGGTCGCCCAGCGGCCAGATCATCCGCCATGCTGGAGCGCGCGCTGCGGTCGATGCCCTGCAAGCGTAGGCCCACCGTATTGAAGAACCAATCCGGCGTGCGCAGCATTTGTGGAATGCGGTGGGCGGGCAGGGCACCGACCTTGGCCGGGGTGATCCCCGCTGCATGGAGCACGCCCAATGCCTCCGTTATCGCGTCGGCCAGAATGCCGCGACAGGCCCGGTCCGACAATTGCGCATGAAGCCCAAGGCCCGACAGCGCATTGACCGCATTGTTCAGATTGAGCAGCAGCTTGCCCCATGCAACTGGGGCCATATCAGACACTTGCCGCACAGCGGGCAGGCCGCGCGTGGCCGGGTGGTCCCTCACGATGACCTCACCTGCGCTCGCTTTGTGCCAGTGGTTTGGGCCGCGCCGCACCACATTGAACGGCACCATCCCCGGCAGGACGGTCACGCCGGGCAATGCGGCAGCGATCAGACTGGGTGGCGAGATGCCGTTCATCAGCGTCACAATCGGTGTGCCCGGCGTCAGATGCGCCCGAAGGTCGGCAATCGCGCCGGGCAGGGCGGTCGCCTTGACCGCGACGACCACGAGATCGGCTTTTGACAGCGGCTCCGGCGTCAGGCTGGTGAGCATATCGGTGCGTCCCTCCGGCCCACCGGACAGGCGCAAACCAGCCTCCGCAATCGGATCAAGCACACCGGGCCGCCCGATCAGGGTCACGTCCCGCCCCGCAAGCGCCCATGTGCCGCCCACAAAACACCCAATCGCACCCGCACCCAGAACCGCGATCATCGGAAGGCCAGACCCACGCCAAACGCGACAAAGGCGCAGATGCCACCAACGAGCACCGTCTCCCCCACACAGCGCAACAACCCCTCCGTCGTGACCCGCCACCGCAAGAGGCCAAGGGTGGTTAGCGCCAATCCGGTGGCGATCACCGACACGACAAAGGTATCCGGCCCAGCGGGCAGCAGGAAATAGGGAATGAGCGGCACAAAGCCGAACAGAAGAAAGGACACGAACGTCGCCAAACCATTCAGGGCTGGGTGCTCATTGGTCGGGTCGGCCATGCCGATTTCGTGCTGCATCATGAAATCCGCCATATATTCGGGGTTGCGCACCATGATGTTGGCCATGGTTTCGGCGTCCTCGGACGGAAGGCCCCGGTCCTTGAGCAACTCCACGGTCTCCAATCGCTCAAATTCCGGGTTTGTCTGGATTTCATGCAGCTCTTTGGCCCGCGTCGCGCGGTACACATCCTGCTCTGACCGGGCCGACAGGAATTCGCCCAACCCCATCGCGGTGCCATCGGCCAAGAGGTTCGCGAGACCAAACAAAAGCACCGCGATGGCTCCGACCTCCGCCGCGCCCTCTGCCCCGAACCCGGCAAATCCCGCGACCACGGCAAAGGTCGTCACGATCCCATCATTGCCGCCATAAACGATCTGGCGCAGATATTCCTGCGCAGGGCTGATTTTATGCTCGTCGCGCATATGCTCGTAGAGGTTTGTCATATCCGGCCCGATCCTTGTTTTGGTCAGGATGACACGCCACATCCCGCTTGACGAGAGTGTTGCGCGTGACGCTGTGCCGCTATGCAAGGCCCTTTCCTGCTTGGACAAAACGGGTCGGACACGCTAAACGAGACGAAACCGTTGGAGGAATGTCATGTCCGAGTTGAAGCCCCGCGATCTGAAGATCCCGCAGGAACGCCATCCGGAAAAAGCCCACCGCAAGGACAACGCCCAGCCCAAGAAACCGGATTGGATCCGGGTGAAGGCACCGACCTCGAAAGCCTATTTCGAGACGCATAAAATCATGCGCGAACATAAACTCGTCACCGTGTGTGAGGAAGCAGGCTGCCCCAATGCCGGCGAATGCTGGGCGCAGGGCCACGCGACGATGATGATCATGGGGGAGATTTGCACCCGTGGCTGCACCTTCTGCAATGTCGCAACAGGCAAGCCTCAAACCCTTGATGTGTTCGAGCCTGCGCGCGTTGCCGATGCGGTGGCCAAGCTGGGGCTGAACCACGTTGTGATCACATCCGTGGACCGCGACGATCTGGAAGATGGCGGGGCGGAGCATTTCGCGCAAACGATCCGCGCCATCCGCCGCAAGACACCCGATACGACCATCGAAATTCTGACGCCCGATTTCCTCAAATGCGATGACCGCGCATTGGAGGTCGTGGTGGAGGCACGCCCGGACGTGTTCAACCACAATCTTGAGACGGTGCCGCACCTCTATCACGAGGTCCGCCCCGGCGCGCGCTATTTCCATTCCCTGCGTCTGTTGCAGCGGGTGAAAGAGCTTGATCCCGCGATGTTCACCAAATCCGGCCTGATGGTCGGCCTTGGTGAAGGGCGCACGGATGTGCTGCAAGTCATGGATGACATGCGCTCCGCCAATATTGATTTCCTGACGATCGGTCAGTACCTCCAACCGACGCCGAAACACCACGCGGTGGATCGGTTTGTGACTCCGGATGAGTTCAAGGCCTATGAGAAAGCGGCTTATGGCAAGGGCTTCCTGATGGTGTCAGCGACACCGCTCACCCGGTCAAGCTATCATGCAGGGGATGATTTTGTGCGGCTGCGGGAGGCGCGGTTGGCCAAACTGGCCAAGGCGTAATTTGCCAGTGATGCGATACAGAGACGGCCCCGGTATTGGGGCCGTTTTTCGTTTTCGGGTGTCGGTACAGCTTAGCTCATGCTGCCAAAAATCAGAGCCATAACAATCGTATAGGCCGCGATCCCGCCCCCGATCAGAATGAGCGGGAACCGATCCAGCAGAGAGGCTTTCGCCAACTCGGTCGCCTGATAAATGAGGTCTGGCCATGTGTAGGACACGAAATCACCTTGCGTGAACACCACCTGTACGCGGCCTTCGGCATCCACGACGGGCAGGCGACGAAACCGGTCATTGGACATGATCCGCAGCCAGTCGGTGACATCATCGTCTTCTTTTGCGACGCGCGGATCGCGAGTCATGATGTCCTCGACCAGCGTCGTGTTCGGATCCCGCCCTTCATTGACCACGCGGCGCAGAATGTCGCGCTCTGTCACCACGCCAATCAGCTTGCCGCCCGCGTCATTCACCATGATGGAGCCATAGTTCAGGGCCGCCATCTGTCCGACAGCGGTGCTGACGGTTGTATCCGGGGTGGTGGTCAACGGCTTGGGTTTGTTGGAAAACTCGGGCCGGTCCTTTAGCTTCATCGCGCGTGATTGCTCTGACATGTCTGCTCCTTTTTCATGCTGCGGCCTGTGTGCCGCACTTGAGGAGTTAACGATCTAGAGCGCAAATCGTTCACATAAAGCGCACTTTCCCGATATAGGGCAGGTTGCGATTGCGTTGGGCGTAGTCGATGCCGTAGCCGACGACGAATTTGTCGGGGATGCGAAAACCGGTCCATGTCGCCTCGATATCGACCTCCCGCCGTGAGGGTTTATCGAGGAGCGCGCAGACCTGCAGCCGCGCAGGATTGCGCGCGCGCAACAGGTGCAGCACATGATGCAGCGTGAAGCCAGTATCGACGATATCCTCGACGACCAGCACATCGCGGCCCTCAATCTCTCCGCGCAAGTCCTTGAGAATACGCACTTCCCGGCTCGATTCCATCCCGTCGCCATAGGAGGAGGCTTCGATGAAATCGACCTCCACCGGCAGGTCCAATTCCCGCACCAGATCGGCGATGAACACGAAAGAGCCGCGCAAAAGCCCCACCACGGTCAGCTTGTCGGTATCGGCAAAATGATCGGAGATATCCCTTGCGAGCCCTTCGACACGGGCAGCGATCTCCTTGGCGGAGATCATTTCGTCGATGGCATAGGCGGGTTGATCGGTCATGGGGCTGCTCCGCGGAATGTGACGCGCGCAGCATAGCGTCCGCCCATCATTTGTCACCCGCGACAATCAGGCGTGTTTCCTCCTGCGCGCATGTGCATATATCTGCCACCATGCCAAAGCACAGTGAAACCCGTGTCATGCCCTATACCGCCGATCAGATGTATGCGCTGATCGCGGATATTCAGGCTTATCCCCAATTCCTGCCATGGTGCAGCGCCTGCCGCATTCGCAGCCGCACGCCCCGGCCCGAGGGAGGGGAGGTCGTGGATGCGGATCTCGTGATATCCTTCAAGGTGTTTCGGGAGCGGTTTACGTCCCGTGTCACCATGATGCCGGATGCCGGCCGGATCGACGTGGAATACCTTGATGGTCCGTTTAAATATCTGGTGAACAACTGGACGTTTAAACCGCTCGACGACGGGCGGTGCGAGGTCGATTTTCATGTGGATTTCGAATTCAAATCCCGCACGCTTCAGGCCCTGATCGGGGTCGTGTTTAATGAAGCGATGCGCCGGATCGTGGGTGCATTCGAGGCGCGCGCCAAAAAGCTCTACGGTTAAGGCGGGGGCCACGCCGGGATCGGCGCGGCCCTGTTTTTGGGTTACGAGCGGATATCGTAGGCCCGCTCGCCATGGGCGACGAAATCCAGGCCTTCGGTTTCCGCGTCTGCCGTCACGCGCATCGGCACGATCGCCTTGCAGACATAGACAAGGAGGAGCGTCACCACGAGGGTGAACACCCCAACCGCGATCAGCGCCACGCCCTGCGCCATCCAGGATGCGTATCCGAGCACGGCCAGCATGATTGTCCCGAAAATGCCGCCAATGCCATGCACGGCGAACACATCAAGTGTATCGTCAATCTTGAGCATGTTCTTGACCACACCGCAGGCTTCTTGACAGAGAACACCGGCCACGCCGCCGATCACCAGCGCCTCCACCGGACCGACAAAGCCCGACGCTGGCGTGATGGAGGCAAGGCCCGCGATCGTTCCTGTGACAAGCCCGACCATCGACGCCTTCCCATGCTTGATCCGCTCATAGAACGCCCAAGTGAGCGATGCAGTCGCAGCAGAGATATGCGTGACCGTGATCGCCATCGCAGCCCCACCATCCGCGGCCAGTTGCGAGCCGCCATTAAAGCCGAACCAACCGACCCAAAGCATCGACGCGCCCAGCATCACATAGCCGGGATTGTGCGGCGGGGTGGCCTTATTCGCGCGGGGGCCAAGGACAGCCGCGATCACCAGCGCCGCGATCCCAGCGGTTTCGTGCACGACGATGCCGCCCGCGAAATCCAGCGTGCCCATCTCGGCCAGCCAGCCGCCGCCCCAGATCCAGTTCGCCACAGGCGCGTAGCACAACAGCATCCAAAGGCCGGAGAACAGCATCACAAAGCTGAACCCGATCCGCTCCACATAGGCGCCAACGATCAGCGCGGGCGTGATCACCGCAAATGTCATCTGGAACGCGAAAAACGCGACCTCGGGCAGGGTGCCGGACAGCGTGTCGGCATCCACACCGTTGAGGAACATGCGGTCCAGCCCGCCCCAATACGCACTCTCCCCACCACCAAACGCGATGGAATAGCCGAACGCGAGCCACAAAACGCTCATCAAACACGCGATCGAGATGCAATGCATAAAAACTGAAAGCACATTTCGTGCCCGAACAAGACCACCATAAAAGAGCGCAAGCCCCGGCAAGGTCATAAACAGGACCAAGGCCGTCGCGACCATGATCCATGCGGTATCCGCACCATTCATTCTGATATCCCCAGTCTAGTATCGCCCCTTTTTGGAGCATTGCGGTGGGGATGCCTTGGGCCTGCGGATCGGTTCAACAATTTGGCGGTGTGGAACAGCGGAAAAGGAGCAAGTTACAGCCGGTCTGCTGAAAATTTGTGCAGAATGGCTATTTTGCAGGCAGGGCGTTGACCGCATCGCCCAGCATGTCCAGCGCCGTTTGAACTGCTGCGCGCCGCACTTGGGATCGGCCAAGCGGGCCGAAGCGCATTTCGCGATGCACCACCCCGGCAGCGGATGCGGCGGCGAAATGGACCAACCCCTCGGGCTTGCTCTCGGACCCGCCGGGGCCGGCCACTCCGGTGATCGCGACGGTGACTTGTGCATCTGAATGCGCAAGCGCACCTGCCGCCATTTCCCGCGCGACCTCTTCCGACACAGCGCCCACCGCATCAAGCGTGGCCTGCTCTACACCCAAAAGCGCCACTTTCGACGGGTAGGAATAGGTGACAAATCCACGGTCGAACACGTCTGAGGAGCCGGGCACATCCGTGAGAGCTGCGGCGACAAGCCCGCCAGTGCAGCTTTCCGCCGTGGCGATCATCAGACCCTTTGCGCGGGCCGCGGCCAGCAGCTCCTCGGCGGTCATCCCAGCCATCCATGGGAAAAGGCCGCGCCCAGCAGCGTCGTCAGCGCGACAATCGCACCTGCAACCACATCATCCATCATCACGCCAAAGGGCGTTTTCATCCGGTCGAAATAGGAAACCGGCCAAGGTTTGGAGATGTCCAGAAGCCGAAACAGGACAAAGCCCATCACCACACCGGGCCATGGAAAGACGTGCGGTGCGGCCCCCGTGACCCATAGACCCGCCGACAAGCCCCAAAGGGCGATCCACTGGCCGACAACCTCATCAACGACAATCTCTGACGGGTCGTGATCCGCGCGCCCAGCGGTCTCCACCCGCGTCGCCCAAAGCCCGACGGCAAACACAACCACCGTCGCCACCAGCAACAGGGGAAATCCACCGAGCCAATGCAAACCCCATGCAAGGGGCAGGGCTGCGAGGCTCCCCCATGTCCCGGGTGCCTTGGGCAGAAGGCCCGCCCCAAACCAAACCGTGATCGCGCGTGTCAGGGTCATGGCAGCACCACCGTTGCCGTTGCCATCGCGGCGATCCCTTCACCCCGGCCGGTAAAGCCAAGCCGTTCGGATGTGGTTGCCTTGATGCTCACCCGGTCCAGCTCGATTTTGCAGATCTCCGCGATTTTCGCGCGCATCGCGTCGGCATGAGGGGTGATTTTGGGGAATTCGCAGATGATCGTGCAGTCGATATTGCCGATCCGTCCGCCGCGCGCGGCGATCCGCTCCACCGCCTTGTCCAGAAAGATATGAGAGGCCGCACCCTTCCACTGTGGGTCGGAGGGCGGAAACCAGCGCCCGATATCGCCTTCTGCAATCGCGCCAAACAGCGCGTCGGTGATGGTGTGCATGGCGACATCCGCGTCGGAATGGCCCTTCAGCTTATGGGTGTGGGGAATGTCGATGCCACAGAGGGTGACCACGTCGCCATCCTCGAATGCATGCACGTCAAACCCGGTGCCAGTGCGAAAATCCATACGCTGCCTCACATACTGCTCAGCCCGAGCAAAATCGCCGGGCGTGGTGATCTTGAACAAATCCTCCGATCCGGGCACGGACGCAACCGAAATCCCCTCAGCGCGGGCAATCGCCACATCATCGGGCAAGTCGCGCAGCACGGCGCGGTGCGCGGCATGGATCGCGTCGAACTGAAATGCCTGAGGCGTTTGCGCCCGCAACAGGTGATCGCGGCTGACGCTATAGTCGAGCGTATCGGCCCCTTGCCACAGCGCATCCACCACCGGCAGCACCGGGCAGGCACCATGGGCGTGCTCAAGCGCCGCAATCAGGCCGTCAACCACCGATGGAGGCACAAAAGGGCGCGCCGCGTCATGGATGAGCACGATATCGGGCCGCAGGGGTACCAGCGCATCAAGCCCAGCCCGAACGGAGGCGGACCGTGTCTCCCCCCCGATGACAGGGGGATGCAGGCGCAGATCATCCGGCGTCGCCGCGCGATAGGGGCGGCGATCATCGGCATGGATCACCACTTGCAGATCGGTGATGCGCGGATGGGCAAGCAGGTGATCCAGCGTCCAGCGCAGGATCGGTTGACCCGCGACCGGTACATATTGCTTCGGCCCCGGCTGCCCGGCGCGCGTGCCGCGCCCGGCGGCGACGATAAGTGCGGCGATGCGCATGTCTGGCCAACCTTTTCGTTTCCAGCGCGAGGATGCCGTTTTTTGAAACCAGCGGCAAGCAGCGCGCGCGGATGCTTGATTTAAAGGCAGTGCTACGCTATCCGAGCTTAGCTGCACAAGGAATAAGCATGTGACCATTCAGATCGGATCACTCGCGACACCATCGCCTGTTTTTCTTGCACCTTTGGCGGGAATTACGGATTTGCCCTATCGTAAATTGGTCGCCCGGTTCGGCGCGGGGCTGGTCGTGTCCGAAATGGTCGCCAGTCAGGAGGTCGTGCAGGCCCGTCCCGAAGCCCGCGGAAAGGCGGAGATTTGCGGCGATCTCGAAGCCGCCTCCGTCCAGATTGCAGGGAATGACGCCTATTGGATGGCTGAGGCCGCGAAATACTGCGCCGGGCAGGGCGCGCGGGTGATCGACATCAATATGGGCTGCCCGGCCAAAAAGGTCACCAATGGCTATTCCGGCAGCGCGTTGATGCGCGATCCGAACCATGCGCTGACATTGATTGAGGCGGTGGTGGGCGCGGTTGACGTGCCGGTGACGCTGAAAACCCGGCTTGGCTGGGATGATGAGATGCTCAACGCTCCCGAAATCGCCCGCCGGGCCGAAGGGGCAGGCGTGCAGATGATCACGATCCATGGCCGCACCCGATGCCAATTCTACAAGGGACGGGCCGATTGGGCCGCGATCCGTGACGTGGTGGAGGCCGTCTCCGTCCCCGTGATCGCCAATGGTGATATCGTGGACAGCCGGACGGCAAGACAGGCCCTGGGGCAGAGCGGGGCGCAAGGCGTGATGATCGGGCGCGGCGCGCAGGGGCGGCCATGGCTGCTGGCGCAAGTCACCGCTGATCTGATGGGCAGCACGCAACCTGATGTGCCAACGGGTGATGAGCTAATCGACATGATTTCAGAGCATTACGAGGCGATGTTGTCCTTTTATGGGGTGCCATTGGGCCTGAAATGCGCGCGCAAGCACCTTGGCTGGTACATGGATGACGCGCAGACACCCGCGCTGCTGCGCCGCGCGGTGTTGACGGCGGAAAGCCCGCAAAAGGCGCTTTCCCTGTTCGCGGATGCCTTTGGCCCGCATCCGCTGGAGGAGGCCGCATGACCGCGTTTGAACCTGTCTGGAACGCCATTCCCTATCCCGCCTTCGTCATCGACAAGGCTGGTGTGATCGTATCCGCCAATATCGCGGCGGAGCATTTCGCGGCACAGTCCCAACGGGCGCTTGTGGGCCGGAAATTCTCCCGCTTTTGTGGGGAGGATGGCGCGCTGATGGATTTGGTCGGGCAAGTGCGGCGCGCGGGCGTGTCCTTTGCCCAGCATGACATTGATATCATGTGGCTCGATATGCCGCCGCGCACGGCTCATATCCACGCCGCACCTGTCTATGAACGGGGTGAAGATATCCTCATCCTGATCCAGCCGCGCAGCATCGCGGAGAAGATGGATCGCAGCCTGTCCCACCGGTCTGCCGCGCGCACGGTGACGGGGATGGCCGCGATGCTCGCCCATGAGATCAAGAACCCGCTGGCGGGCATATCGGGCGCGGCACAGCTTTTGGAAATGAACCTGTCAGAAGCGGATCAGGAACTCACAACCCTGATCCGGGAGGAAACGGCGCGCATCTCCAAACTGCTGGACCGGGTGGAGCATTTCGGCGATCTGCGCCCGACCGCGCGCCAGCCCGTCAATGTGCATGACATCCTGAACCGCGCGAAACTGTCCGCCGCAGCAGGATTTGCCAAGCATGTCCGGTTTATCGAGGAATATGATCCGTCTCTCCCGCCCACTGCCGGGGACAAGGATCAGTTGATGCAGGTGATCCTGAACCTGATCAAGAACGCGGCAGAGGCCACACCCGCCGTGGGCGGCATCATCACCCTGCGCACCGCCTATAGGCCCGGTGTGACCATGGCCCTGCCTGGGGGTGGGCGCGAAAGCCTGCCCTTGCAGATCTCCATTTCCGACAACGGAAAGGGCGTGCCGGAGGATCTGAAGAAAGACCTGTTCGAGCCGTTCGTGTCGTCAAAGGCAGCGGGCAGCGGGCTTGGCCTTGCGCTGGTGTCCAAGGTGATGGCCGATCATGGCGGCGTGATCGAGTATGACAGCGATCCGGGATGGACGACATTCCGTATGATGCTGCCCGTTTGGAAAGAGCCGCGTATGCGGAAAGGAGCAAGCTGATGGATGGAACGATACTCCTCGCTGATGACGACCGCGCCATTCGCACCGTGCTGGGGCAGGCGCTGACCCGCGCGGGCTGCCGGGTGCGCTCCACGGGCTCTGCCACCACCCTGTGGCGCTGGATCGAGGAAGGGGAGGGCGATGTCGTCGTCTCTGACGTGATGATGCCCGATGGCGACGCGCTCGACCTGCTGCCCGCGATCCGCAAGAAACGCCCCGATTTGCCCGTGATCGTGATGAGCGCGCAGAACACGGTGATGACCGCCATTCGCGCAGCCGAAGCGGGGGCCTATGAATACCTGCCGAAACCCTTTGACCTGAAAGAATTGCTGGAACAGGTGCGCAAGGGTTTGGCCCAACGGCCCGGCGGCAAACCTGCGGCGGTGGTGGATGACACGCCGGAGCGGGAGGAAAACCTGCCGCTCATTGGCCGCAGCCCCGCGATGCAGGAAGTCTACCGCATCATGGCGCGGCTGATGAACACCGACCTGTCTGTGATGATCAGCGGGGAAAGCGGGACAGGCAAGGAGCTGGTCGCCCGCGCGCTCCATAACTTTGGCCACCGCAAGAACGGGCCATTTGTGGCCGTGAACATGGCCGCCATCCCGCGCGAATTGATCGAGGCTGAGTTGTTTGGCCATGAGAAAGGCGCGTTTACCGGCGCGACGGAGCGGAATGTGGGCCGGTTCGAGCTTGGCAATGGTGGAACCCTGTTTCTGGATGAGATCGGGGATATGCCGCTTGATGCGCAAACCCGGCTCTTGCGCGTGTTGCAGGAGGGCGAATTTACCCGTGTCGGCGGGCGGGAGGCGATCCCGGCCAATGTGCGCATCATCGCCGCGACCCATCAGGATCTGAAATCCCTGATCATCGAGGGCAAGTTCCGCGAGGATCTGTTTTATCGTCTGAATGTCGTGCCCGTGCGCCTGCCACCCCTGCGCGAGCGGCTGGAGGATATCCCCGATCTGGCCCGCGCCTTCCTCAACCGAGCGGAGGAGGAAGGACTGCCCCGCAAGCGGATCACGCAAGATGCGCTTGAGACCCTGAAACGGCAAAGCTGGGCTGGGAATGTGCGCGAGCTTGAAAACCTCATGCGCCGTCTCGCCGTGCTGTGCCCGGATGAGACGATCTCCGCGACAGAAGTGGAGCAGGAGGTGGCCTCCCGCCCATCCATGGCAGCAGAGCCAAAGGCGCAATCGGGGCAGAAGCTCTCTCAGGCGGTGGAAGGGCATTTGCAGCGCTATTTCAGCTTGCATGGCAACGAATTGCCACCGCCGGGCCTTTATGATCGGATCATCCGGGAGGTGGAGATGCCGCTGATCGCGCTTGCCCTGTCAGCGACGCGCGGAAATCAGGTGAAAACCGCTGAATTGCTGGGGATCAACCGCAATACGCTGCGAAAGAAAATTCGCGAGCTTGACATTCCGGTCACACGCGGCAAGAAATTGATGTAATCGCGCAACAGTAAGGCCGAAAGACATCTCGTGATCTCGCGCCGCCGCCGCAGTTTCCTTCGTCTATGGCAACGCTTTATGTTGTTCAGTCGCCGCGAGTCCGTGCGCACCATTGCGCTGTTCGGGTTTGTGGCGCTGGGGCCGGTGCTTGCGGTTCTCACTTTTCTGGAATTCGGCCATATCGACACGCCAGTATCCGCGCCATCGCTGCGGATCATCCTGACGGCGGACCTCATTTATCTGCTGCTGATCGCCGGATTGATCGCGCGCCGCGTGGCCGAAGCCGTCGCTGCCCGGCGCGCGAAATCGGCAGGGTCGCGATTGCATACGCGGCTGACGGGCGTGTTCGCGCTGGTGGCACTGGCGCCGACGATCCTTGTGGCGCTCTTTGCGGTGGCGACGATCAATTTTGGCTTGGAAAGCTGGTTTTCTGAGCGTGTTCAATCGGTTGTTGGAAATTCTTTAGAAGCGGCGGAAGCCTATCAGAGCGAACATCGCGAGGATTTGCGCGTTGATGCCGCCGTGCTTGCCAATTACATCAACCGTAACAAGGATCGGTATCCGTTCATTGATCCGGCGGACCTGCGCGAATTGCTGTCCACCGGGCAACAGCAGATGCAGCGCGAATTGAGCGAGGCCTATATCATCGACGGGGGCGGGGCGCTGCGTGCGCGGGGCGTGCTCAGCTATCTGTTCGACTATGAGCAGCCCTCCGAGTCCGATCTGCGCATCGCGCGTGCGGGGCAGATCGTGATCCTTGAGGATTGGGAGAACAACGAATTTCGCGCGCTCGTTCATCTGACCTCGTTTGTCGATCGCTACCTTTATGTCACGCGGGAAGTGGACGGCCAAATCCTTGAATTGCTGGACGAAACCCGTGCGACCGTCACCCTCTATGAGGAGTTGGAGGGAGAGCGGGGCGGGCTCCTGTTCCGCTTTGCGCTGATTTATATCGGCTTTGCGGTGATCGTGATCTTGGGCGCGATCTGGCTCGCGTTCTGGTTTGCCGACCGGTTGGCGCGGCCCGTCGCACGGCTGGCCGGGGCGGCGCAACGGGTCGGGGCAGGGGATTTGGACGTGCGCGTGCGTGAGGAGGAGGGCGATGACGAGATCGCCATGCTCAGCCGCGTGTTCAACCGCATGACCAGTCAGGTCAAACGCCAGCGCGACGCGCTGATTGTGGCGCGGAATGAAAGCGACCGCCGCCGCCGGGTGTTTGAGGCGGTGTTGTCGGGCGTGTCGGCGGGTGTCATCGGGCTTGATGAAACAGGTCGGATCGACGTGATCAATGACGCCGCGCGCGGTCTGTTGACGCTTGGCGATGAGGATTACACAGGCCGGATGCTGGACGAGGTGCAACCGGAATTCGCGGCCCTTATGGCTGGGCTTGGCGATGGGAAAGTCGCCCAGCAACAGCTTCAAATCACGACACAAAAACGGGCCGAAGACCTGTTGATCCGCATCACGCGGCACAAGGTGGACGAGGACCATTTCGGCTATGTCGTGACCTTTGACAGCATCACCGATCTGATGAGCGCGCAGCGGATGGCCGCGTGGGGGGATGTGGCGCGCCGCATCGCGCATGAGATCAAGAACCCGCTCACCCCGATCCAGCTTTCCGCCGAACGGATGAAGCGAAAATATGCCAAGCAGATTGATGAGGGACGCGACGGGTTTGAGCAAATTGCGGACGTGATCGTGCGCCAAACCAATGACCTGCGCCGCATCGTCGATGAATTCTCGAAATTCGCCCGGATGCCCGAGCCAGAGAAAAAGCCCGAAGATATCTGTGCGCTGATCCGTGACGCCGTGCTGCTGCGGCAGGACGGGGCGCCCGATATCCGATTTGAAACCGATCTGCCGGATGCGCCCGTCATCTTGCGCCTTGATCGCGGGCAGATCGGGCAGGCGATTGGCAATTTACTGAAGAACGCGGCAGAGGCCGTAGAGGCGCAAGAGGCCGATGGCCCAAGCGAGGTACATCTTGCCCTGACCCGTGATCCATATGTGACACGGATCACCATTACGGATACAGGGATCGGATTGCCCGATGGCGGGGCCGCGCGCCTGTTTGAGCCCTATGTGACCAGCCGCGAAAAAGGCACCGGGCTAGGGCTGGCTATCGTCAAGAAGATCATTGAGGACCATGACGGCACGCTTGACCTGCGCAATAGCGACAATGGGACCGGGGCCGTGGCGGAAATCGTTTTTCCGGCAGCCCTGACAGCGGTCCCTGACATAACAGAAGAAACGAATGAGGCGCTCCATGCATGATGGAACGAGCCGGGATAGCGATATCCTGATTGTGGACGATGAACAGGACATCCGGGAGATCGTGTCGGACATCCTCGCGGATGAAGGGCACGGCACCCGCGTTGCGTGGGACGCCGATGGCGCACTGGCAGAGGTGAACCGCGCCGCCCCCGATCTGATCATCCTCGACATCTGGCTGAAAGAAAGCCGTCTGGACGGGATCGAAATTCTGAAAACGGTGCGGCGGGACAATCCGTCCGTTCCCGTGATCATCATCTCGGGCCACGGGAATATCGAGCTTGCCGTGGCTGCCGTGAAACAGGGCGCCTACGACTTCATCGAAAAGCCGTTCAACACCGATAAGCTGTTGATGACGGTGGACCGCGCATTGGAAGCATCGCGACTGCGGCGGGAGAATGCCGCCCTGCGGGTGCGGGAGGAGACGGAAAGCCATCTGATCGGCTCAGGCTCTGCGATGCGGGCCTTGCGGGCGCAATTGGAGCGGGTGGCCCGGTCCAACGGGCGCGTGCTGCTCACCGGGCCTGCCGGCGCGGGCAAGGAGGTTGCGGCCCGGTTCATCCATGACCATTCGGCCCGCCATGGGCGGCCGTTTATCTCCGTTAATTCGGCATCCGTCTCTCCCGACCGGATGGAGGAAGTGCTGTTTGGCCGCGAATATGAGGACCGGCCCCATGATCCGGGCCTCTTTGAGAAGGCCCATGGCGGAACGCTATTTTTTGACGAAGTGGCGGATATGCCAATCGGCAGCCAGTCAAAGATTCTCCGCGTGATGCTTGATCAGGCCTTTACCCGCATTGGCGGCACGGACACGGTGCGCGTCGATGTGCGTCTGATCTCCGCCACCAACAAGGATTTGCCGAAGGAAATTTCCGAAGGCCGCTTCCGGCAGGATCTCTATCACCGGCTGAATGTGGTGCCGGTGGAGGTGCCGGGGCTCGATATGCGCTGCGAAGATATCCCGGAATTGTTTGATTATTTCGCAGCGCGCCTGAACACCGAGCAAGGCTTGCCCAAGCGCGCGCTGAGTGATGAAGCCGCCGCGACCTTGCAAGCGATGCCATGGCCGGGCCATGTCCGGCAGTTGCGCAATCTGGTGGAGCGTTTGTTGATCCTCGGGCCGGAAAGCGGGGCGATCTCCCTAGAGGAATTGCCGCGTGAGCGGGTCAGCGATCAGGCCAGCGGATCAGAGGCGCTCAACGCGGCCCTCGTGGGCCTGCCCCTGCGAGAGGCCCGCGAAGTGTTCGAGCGGGAATATCTGATCGCCCAGATCAACCGCTTTGGTGGCAATATCTCCCGCACGGCGGCCTTTGTCGGGATGGAGCGGTCCGCGCTCCATCGCAAGCTCAAGGCGCTGAGCGTCGTGACCACGGCCAAGGGGGGCGCGCGCATCGCGCGGTTGGACGAAGTCGAAGAAACCGAGTAACACTCGATGCTGAGGCGGCCCATGGCCCGACAGTAAGGATAAGTCATGAAAGTGATCGTCTGTGGTGCGGGTCAGGTCGGCTGGCAAATCGCCCGGCATCTTTCGTCGGAAAACAATGACGTGACGGTGGTGGATAATGACCCCGCGCTGGTCCGTCGGATCACCGACAGCCTTGATGTGGGCGGGGTAACTGGGTTTGCGTCGCTGCCTGATGTGCTGGAACAGGCGGGCGCGCGCGACAGTGACATGATCATCGCGGCGACCTTTTCCGATGAGGTGAACATGATCGCCTGTCAGGTCGCCCACTCGGTGTTCAAGGTGCCCCGCAAAATCGCGCGGGTCCGGGCGCAAAGCTATCTGGACCCGAAATGGGCGGATATCTACCGGCAGGATCACATGCCGATTGACGTCATCATCTCCCCCGAGCGCGAAGTGGCGAATGCAGCGATGCAGCGGCTCGCAGCCCCGTCTGCGTTCGATATCCAGAGCTTTGCCGACGGAAAGGTGCAGTTGATCGGGCTGACACTTGATGAAAACTGCCCGGTGCTGAACACGCCCTTGCGCCAGTTGACGGAGCTGTTTTCAACGCTCAAAGCCTATGTCGTGGGGGTGCGCAGCGGGACGAAACTGCGCGCGGCCTTCTCCGATGATCAGCTATTCGCGGGCGATCAGATTTATGTCGTCACCGATGAGGGCGATATTCCGCGCATGCTGGAGATTTTTGGCAAGTCCACGCAGGTCGGCAAACGCAATCTGATTGTGGGGGCCGGCAATGTCGGCCTGTCTGTCGCGAGTGCGTTGGAGGCACTGCCAAGCCGCCCGCGCACCAAGATTGTCGAGCGGGACCGCGCCCGCGCGGAATTCGCCGCGGACAAGCTCGACCGGACAATCGTTTTGCATGGGGACGGGTTGTCGATTGATATGCTGGAGGAGGCGGGCATCACCTCCACCGATGCGTTCATGGCGGTGACCGATGATGACAAGACGAACCTTCTATCCTGCGCACGCGCCAAAACGATGGGCGCGCCGCTCACCGTTTGTCTGATCAACGATCCGAGCCTTGTGCCGTTGATGAAGCCGCTTGGCGTGGATGCCTATATCAACCCCCGCGCTACCACCGTGTCCTCCATCCTGCGCCATGTGCGCCATGGCCGGGTGCGCGCGGTCTATTCCATCGGTGATGCAGAGGCCGAAGTGATCGAAGCGCAGGTGCTGTCCACATCCCCCATCGCGGGCAAGCGCGTGCGCGACACCAACCTGCCCGAAGGCGCGATGATCGGGGCTGTCGTCAAGGGCAAACAGGTCGTGATCCCGCGCAGCGATACGCTGATCGAAGAGACGGACGTGCTGATCGTGTTCGCCATGGCGCGGCAGGTGCCACAGGTGGAGCAGTTGTTCCGCGTCTCCATCGACTTTTTCTGATCCGTCATGCTGCCCTGGCGCCGCTTTCCCTTTTTCGTCTATGTCATCGCGGTGTCGGGGGCGGCGATGTTCGTGCCGACCTTTTATGGGGCATCGGTGGGCGATTTCGCCTCGGCGCGGCTATTCCTGTATTGTGGCGTGCTGATCCTGTTCTCCGCCGTGCTGATCGGCCTGTCCTTGGCCAATCGGCATGTGCGCGGACATGCGCGGTCGCATCTTTTGGCGATTGTGGCCACTTTCGTGGTGTTGCCCGCAATTCTGTGCATTCCCATCGTCGTACGCCTGCCTGCGCTGAGTTTTCTGGGCGGGTATTTCGAGATGGTATCGAGCCTCACCACGACCGGGGCCACGGTGTTCAGCAATCCGAATGTGATCCCTGAAACGATCCATCTGTGGCGCGGGATGATCGGGTGGATGGGGGGATATCTGATCGTTCTGGCGGCGTTAGCGATCATGGCGCCGCTGGATATCGGCGGGTTTGAAATCCGCTCCGCCATTCACGGCGCGCAGGCAGGGGGCGCCAATAGCGGCCAGCGGCTATTGCAAGGGGGCGACCGGCTCTTGCGCACCGCCCGGCAGCTGACCCCGATCTATGGCGGGCTGACGGCCCTTTTGTTTCTGATGTTGCTTTTTGCGGGGCAAGACGGGTTTTCTGCGGCACTCACCGCGATGGCGGTGATCTCCACAAGCGGCATCACGCATATGTCTGGCCCGATCAGCGGGGACAGCGGGATGCTGGTGGAGATGGTCATCGCCGTGTTTCTTATCTGTGCGGCGAGTGGCTTTGTGTTTGACGCCTCCCGCCGCCGCAACCCGCGAGAAGTCCGGCGGGATGTGGAATTGCGGATGCTGCTGTCCATCCTGATGATCGTTCCGGGCTTTCTGTTCATCCGCCATTTCATCGGAGCGATCGAGGTTGAGGCGCTTGGAGGCTTTTCGCAGGCATTTGAAGCGGCGTGGGGTCTGATGTTCACGGTGCTAAGCTTTCTGACCACGATGGGCGGGCAAAGCGCGTTTTGGGACACAGCACAAGCGTGGTCCGGGCTGGAAACACCGGGGCTATTGTTCATGGCGCTTGCCGCGATGGGGGGAGGGGTGGCGAGCACCGCGGGCGGGATCAAGCTTTTGCGCGTCTATGCGCTCTACAAACACGGGATACGGGAGATGGAGCGTCTGACCTTGCCAAATTCCGTAGCCGGGGCAGGGCAGGCGCAGCGGCGCATCCGGCGGGAAGGGGCCTTTATCGCGTGGGTGTTTCTGATGCTCTTTCTGCTCTCTATCGCGGTGTCGATGCTGGCGCTGGCGCTGACGGGGATTGATATGGTCACCGCGATGCAGCTTGCCGTTGTCAGCCTGTCCAATACCGGGCCGGGCGTCACCCTGATCATGGAAACGCCGGTTCTGTTCGGCTCCCTCAGTTCTGAGGCGCAATTGATCCTCTGTGCCACGATGATCCTTGGTCGGCTTGAGGCGCTGGCGCTGATCGCACTGTTCGATCCGACCTTCTGGCGACGCTAAGGATATTTCTATTGTGAATTGATATTGCGTCGCATTTGACTATGTGAAACTCATGAGCGTGACCGAACAGCCCGCGCAAGACGGACGAACTGGTTAGTAGGAATATGGCCCAGCCGGGGATGGGGCCGCAAAATAATGAGAGCATTCAATGCCCAACGATAAACAGAACCTTCAAGACGCGTTCCTGAATCACATCCGCAAGCAGAAAGTGTCGGTCACGATCTTTCTGGTGAACGGCGTGAAACTGCAGGGTGTGGTCACATGGTTTGACAACTTTTGTGTGTTATTGCGCCGCGATGGCCAGTCCCAACTGGTTTATAAGCACGCGATCTCGACGATCATGCCAGCCACACCGATCAGCCTCTACGACCCGGAGGACGAGGCCTGAGCGACCCCATTTTGACGCGTACCGCCGTCCTGCATCCCGACCTCAAAACCGGGAGAGAACGGCGTGCGCCTGAACACGCCCTTGAAGAAGCGGTCAGCCTTGCGCATGCCCTGAGCGGGCTTGAGGTTTGTGACGCGCGTGTCGTTCCGCTGAAAAATCCGCGGGCAGGAACACTATTCGGAAGCGGTAAGGTCAAGGAAATCAAAGACCTGCTTGAAGGTCTTGACGTGACACTCGTGGTCATTGATGGCCCCGTGACACCTGTCCAGCAGCGCAATCTGGAAAAGGAATGGAACGTCAAAATCCTTGATCGCACGGGTCTGATCCTTGAGATTTTCGCGGATCGGGCAGGGACACGCGAAGGGGTTTTGCAGGTCGATCTGGCCGCGCTCAATTACCAGCGCACGCGACTTGTCCGGTCCTGGACGCACCTTGAGCGGCAGCGCGGTGGACTTGGATTTGTCGGTGGCCCTGGTGAAACCCAGATCGAGGCGGACCGCCGCGCGATTGACGAGCAGATCGTCGTGATCCGCCGCCAGCTTGAAAAAGTGACGCGGACGCGCGGGTTGCACCGGTCGGCGCGCAAAAAGGTGCCATTTCCCATTGTCGCGCTTGTCGGCTATACGAATGCTGGAAAATCAACGCTTTTCAACCGGTTAACCGGCGCGGATGTGATGGCCAAAGACATGCTTTTTGCCACGCTCGATCCGACCATGCGGACGGTGGAATTGCCCGATGGCCCGAACGTGATCCTCAGCGACACGGTTGGCTTCATCTCTGATCTGCCGACGGAGCTGGTCGCGGCGTTTCGCGCGACGCTGGAGGAAGTCCTCGATGCCGATCTGATCCTGCACGTACGCGACATCTCCCATCCTGAGACGGAGGCGCAAGCCGCCGATGTGCGCGACATCCTCGACAGTCTTGGTGTGACAGAAACGAAACGCGATGCGATGATTGAGGTCTGGAACAAGATTGACCTCATTCCGCAAGAGGATCGCGCAGCGGCGCTGAATGTCGGCAATCGCAAGGCGCATGTGCAGCCGCTCTCCGCGATCACGGGTGAAGGGCTGGACGCGCTCATCTCTGCGATTGATGTGGCACTGCGGCCGGTGGAGATTGAGGATGAATTGCAGATGAGCCACGCGGCGGGGGAAGCAATGGCCTGGCTTCATGCACGCAAGCTCATACAATCCGTCGCCACGGATGAGCATGGCAACACGGTTCTTGTGAAGTGGTCGGATAAGCAAAAACGTCAGTTTGCCAAGCAGTTTCCAGCCATTCTTACACTACCGGACGATATATATATTTAACATAATTATGATTATATGATTTAGGCATTACAGGATGTGACATTTGGGGGGCTGGCGGAAAACCACTTGCTCCCCTATCTGCTAAGGCAGCAAGGACGGAACGATCATGGCACAACGCCCCAATCCCAATCGCCGCGTCAAACGGCCCCGGCAAAGTTTGCTCCAGCGGTTTCGCGGTAACTTCCTGACCGGGCTTGTCATCGTCGCTCCCGTTGGATTGACGATCTGGGTCGTGTGGTCCGTCATCACGTTGATTGATGCGCAGGTCGTGCCGCTGGTGCCAGCGTTCTACAACCCGTCGACCTATCTTGGAAATGACGTGCCGGGGTTCGGCGTCATCATCTTTTTCCTGTTCACGGCAGTTGTGGGCTCTTTGACCAAGGGGTTGGTTGGTCGGCGTATCCTGTCCTGGGCAGAGCACGTCGTGGATCGCCTGCCCCTCGTGCGCTCCATCTATAACGGGATCAAGCAGATCGCGGAGACGATCCTGAACCCGTCCAACACCAGTTTTCAAAAAGCGGCGCTGATCGAATATCCCCGACGGGGCATTTGGGCGGTGGCGTTCGTCTCGACGGAGACAAAGGGTGAAGTCGGCCAAAAACTGCCCGAGGATGAGAATGTCTCCGTGTTTCTGCCCACGACACCCAACCCCACGTCGGGTTTTCTGCTGTTCGTGCCGCGCAGAGATCTGGTGATCTTGGATATGGAAGTGGAGGATGCGGCGAAGCTCATCATCTCCGCAGGGCTGGTAACGCCCCCTACCCCGGCAGAGAAAGCCGCCGGGGTAAAGACCGTGTCGAAAGAGACTATTCGGAAGATTCGCTCCACCAAACGTCCGGCATAAAGCCGATCCAATCGCCGTAAATCGGCAGCGCCTCCGGGAAGGTGAGGCTGCTGTCATGGGCAATGCGGCTGACGGGGATGAACCAGAACGGGATGGTGTAGCGCCCCGCCGTGAGTGTGCGGTCAAGCGCACGGGTGGCCGCCACGAATTCCTCATTCGTGCTGGAGGTCAAGATCGCGTCGATCATCGCATCCACCGCCGGGCTGTTGACGCCCATATAATTGCGCGTGCCCGGCGTCTCCACCCCTTCAGCGCCCCAATAGAACCGCTGTTCATTGCCAGGGCTGAGCGACAGGGACCAGCGATTGACGATCATGTCGTAGTCATAGGCATTGCGCCGCTCGGTATATTGCGCGCCATCAATCAGGTTGATCTCCACCTCAATCCCAAGCCGGGTCAGCGCATCGGCATAAATATTGGCGATGGCTTCATTCGCGGTGGAACGGAGCAGGATTTCAAAGCGGAACGGCTCGCCCTCTGCATTCACCAATGTCCCACCGTCGATGGTCCATCCGGCCTGTTCAAGAAGCGCCGTTGCCTTCCGCAGGTTACGCCGATTGCGCACGTCGCCGGTGGATTTCGGGAGCGCATAGCCTTCCAGCGTGCCGGGCAACAGATCATCGGCATAAGGTTCAAGCAGGGCCAGTTCCAGCCCCGTCGGCACGCCTTCATAGGCCAGTTGCGAATTGGCGAAATAGCTGGTGATGCGCGGATAGGCGCTCTCATTCAGGCGGTCATTGATCCATTCGAAATTGAACGCGAGGATCAGCGCCTCCCGCACCCGCCAGTCTGAAAAGATGTCTTTGCGGGTGTTGAACACAAATCCGTTCATCCCCGAGGGCCGCTGGTGTGGCACGACGCTTTGCGCGATTTCGCCCCGCTCTGCCCGGCCAAATGTGTATTCCTCCCGCCATTTGGTGATGTTGCCCTCGCGGAAAATGGAGGTTTCCCCGGCGGTAAACGCCGTCCAGACAGCAGCCGCATCCCCGAAGAAATCATAGCGGATGGTATCAAGGTTATGCCGCCCCTTGTTGAACGGCAGATCGGCGCCCCAGTAATCGGGATCACGATCAAATTCGATATATCGGTTCGGCTCAAAATCCCCGATCACATAGGGGCCAGAGGCGATGAGGGGCCTTGTGGTCGACTCAGCGAAATCCTGCCCTTCCCAATCCGCTTTCTTCAGAATCGGGCGTAGGCCGAGGATCAGCGGCAATTCCAGATCACCGCCCGTCAGATTGAACCGGACGGAGCGCTCGCCCGTCTGCTCCCAGCTTTCCACCTTGTCCCAGGAGGAGCGGAAATTCGGGCGGCCCTGCTCGGCCAGAATCTCCATCGACCAGACCACATCCTCCACGGTGACGGGACTACCGTCCGAAAACCGGGCGGCGGGGTTCAGCGTGAATTCGACCCATTCGCGATTCGGGCCGGTCTCGATGGTTTCCGCGAGCAGACCGTAGAGCGAGAAAGGCTCATCCCAATTCCGCCCCATCAGCGATTCGACCACATGCGCCTGCACGCCCCACGGGCTGCGTCCTTTGATGATATAGGGGTTGAGACTGTCGAACCCGCCGGTCTCCCCAAAAACGATTTCACCCCCTTTGGGCGCGTCTGGATTGGCGTATGGCAGGTGCTCAAACCCCTGCCCGAGTGCCGGATCGCCATACATGGCGATGCCGTGCTGTGGTTCGGCAAAGGCCGCGTTGCCTGCCAAAAGCGCGGCGGAGAGTGTCAGGAAAAGCCGTGTCATTTCTGCACCATTTATCTGCTCTATGTTATCATTGCCTGAAATCCTACAGGAGCCGCGGCCCGCGCGCAAAAAATTATCTTGGGTTTTCTGCGGTGGTTCAGTATGTTGATGTTACTGCTCGATAGGTTTCTAGCCTGTATGAAACCTGCCTCAATAACTTGCGCCCTCCTTCGTGGAGGGCGTTTTTTTATGTTTTGCGGCCCGCGCCCCCTCGTTTTTCGCATGTGCAATATGTAGATATAGGGCCACGACATTGTGGAGGTTGTTCATGTCCCTAAACGGAAAAGTTGCCGTTATCACTGGCTCAAACTCGGGTATCGGGCTGGGCGTTGCCGAAGAATTGGCCAAGGCGGGCGCCACGGTCGTGCTCAATTCCTTTACCGATCGGGATGAGGACCACGCACTTGCAGCAGAGCTGGCTGAGCGGACCGAAGGCCGCGCCATCTATATCAAGGCGGATATGTCAAAAGCCGATGAATGCCGCGCCCTGATCGACCAAACCGTGGAGCGGTTCGGAAGTGTCGACATCATCGTCAACAACGCAGGCATCCAGCATGTCGAAGGGATCGACACTTTCCCGACCGAAAAATGGGATGCGATCATCGCGATCAACATGTCGAGCGCGTTTCACACCACGGCCGCTGCCCTGCCCCATATGCGCAAGGCCGGCTGGGGACGTGTGGTCAATATCGCCTCTGCCCACGGGCTGACCGCCTCTCCCTATAAATC
Organism: Rubricella aquisinus; assembly: GCF_014199445.1. GTDB lineage: Bacteria > Pseudomonadota > Alphaproteobacteria > Rhodobacterales > Rhodobacteraceae > Rubricella > Rubricella aquisinus. The sequence continues at coordinate 174,895 of NZ_JACIJS010000002.1, forward strand.
GGCCTATGTGGCGGCAAAACATGGCGTCGTGGGCATGACTAAGGTTGTGGCGCTGGAAACCGCGCAGGAGCCGATCACGGCGAATGCGATCTGCCCCGGCTATGTGCTGACCCCATTGGTCGAATCGCAAATCCCCGACACGATGAAGAAATACGATATGGACCGCGAAACGGTGATCAAACAGGTGATGCTGGAGCGCCAACCGTCCAAGGAATTTGCCACGACAGAGCAGATCGGCGGCACCGTCGTGTTTCTGTGCTCGGATGCGGCAACGCAGATCACCGGCACGACAATCAGCGTTGATGGCGGCTGGACCGCACTTTGAGCCAGAAAACCATCAACCTCGCCCTTCAGGGCGGCGGGGCGCATGGTGCGCTCACCTGGGGCGTGCTGGACCGACTTTTGGAGGAGGAGCGGCTGTCCTTTGAAGGGATCACCGCAACCTCCGCAGGCGCGATGAACGCGGCGGTCCTGAAACACGGGTTGATGTCGGGTGGGCGCGCGCAGGCGAAAGCAGCTCTTGAGGCGTTCTGGCTCGAAGTCGCGCGGCGCGGCACGGTGTCCAACCCGGTGGTTGGGTGGCTGTCGGCGCTCAACCCGATGCTTGCCCCCTTGGCGGAGGCGCAGGCGCAGGCCAGCTATTTCGCGGGGGAGCAGTTGACCCGCGTCTTCTCCCCCTATGACCTGAACCCGCTGAATGTGCACCCATTGCGCGATCTGCTGGACGCGCTTGATTTCGGGCATGTCTGCCACGCGGACGGGCCGCATCTGTTCATCTGTGCCACCAACGTGCGGACCGGTAAGATCAAGGTGTTCGAGGGGGAGGAGATCAGCACCGACGCAATCCTCGCCTCCGCCTGCCTGCCGACCCTGTTTCAGGCGGTGGAGATCGCGGATAAGGAAACCGGTAAGCGAGAGGCCTATTGGGATGGCGGCTATATCGGCAATCCCGCCCTTTATCCGCTCTTTTACGCGACGCAAACCCGCGACATTCTGATCGTGCATATCAATCCGATTGAACGCGATGACGTGCCGAAAGACGCGCAAGGTATTCTTAACCGGGTGAATGAAGTGTCCTTCAACTCGTCCCTTTTGCGGGAATTGCGCGCGATTGAATTCGTAAAGCGCCTGATTGACGATGGCACCCTTCGTGGGCGCAGTTTCAAGGACGTGCTGATCCATTCGATCCGCGATGATGAAACGATGGCGGCACTCTCCGTTGCCACGAAACTCCATCCCGACCGCGCACTGCTAGAGCGGCTCCGGGACAAGGGGCGCGCGGCGGCGGAGGCGTTCCTCACCGCCCATTGGGACGATCTGGGCACGCGCAGCAGTGTCGATCTGCGGCAGATGTTCTCCTGATCCGAATAGGTCATAGAGCGGCCAATCCCGCTGCCTGACCCGTACTTTCAGAGTGTCAGGCAACGCCTGCGTCGTAATATCGGCCCCACCCCGACTGGCATTTGGGCGCCTTTCGCGTTGAGCAAATTCGCTGATCTGCGCGATGCTGTGTTGCAGCGGCAAACGATCGGCATGACAGCTCAGAAAGGCGATGAGATCCGCCTCCAGATGACTGTTGCGGATCAGCCCATCCGGCCTTAACCGCCTGCGAGACAAGCGCGCTGTCAGATCAAACTGGCTGCGCGCCCGCGCCAACACCCCGCGCGCACCCGGAATGGCGAGGCTCAGGGTCATGTGGCTCGCAAAACCGATCTGGCGCGCGATCACGCCCGCGCCATAGCCGAGCCCAATATGGTCCGCATGGCGCGGCTCCATCATCCAAGCGAGCCAATGCGCAAAGCCATCCTGATCGGGTGTGTAGAGCGCGCCCTGCCCCGCCGCGACCAACCGATGATACAACCGCCCGCGGCCGTCACACCCATAGCGAAACAGCGAGAGGTAAAGTGGCAAGGGCGCGCGCACCGACAAAAGGCGCAAATACCCCCGATCCGGCTGACGCGGCAGCGGACGATGCGGCGCGAGGTCCACGGGGGGCCCCAACGCGAAATCCAGAATATCGCGAATCCGCGTCGTGCCCGTTTTAGGCACATCAAGGAAATAGAGGCCGGGATAGGCGATCATGCGCCCTCCATGGGCTCAATCCAGTGTCGTCACCCAGAGTATTTCCGCATCTTCTTCAGAAATCGTTACCACGTTATGCCCCATCGCCGCGTCATAATAGGCGCTGTCGCCTCGGGCCATGTCCACGGGGGCATAATGTTCGGTGAAAAAGCGGATGCGCCCGGTCAGGACATACAGGAATTCTTCGCCGTCATGGCGCACCCAGCCGTCGAAATCCTCCATCCGGCGGGCGCGCACGCGGGCGCGATAGGGCAGCATCTTTTTCCGGGTCAGATCGGCGGCGAGCATTTCATGCTCATAGGTCGCGGTCACATGGGCCTGTCCCTGCCCCGCCTTGGTGATCGCGCGCCGGGCCATCGGCGCGTCCGTTTTGGCAGGGGTAAAGAGTTGCGGCACACTGATGCCAAGCCCTTGCGCGAGTTTCTGCACCGCGTCGAATGTGGGCGACATCTGTTCGTTCTCGATCTTCGACAGGGTAGATCGGGCAAGCCCCGCCTTTTGCGCCGCCTGTTCCAGCGTCCAGTTCCGCTCCTGCCGCAGGGCGCGGACCCGGGCGCCAAGGTTGAGCGGCACGACCTCTTCCTCCCCGCCATTGGCGCGGGCGATTTGCAGAACGGATGGGGCGGGTGTTTCACTCATGCACGCCACATATCGTGAACGATCGGATATTTCCAGTTCCCGCTTTCCCCCTTATCTATGGGGAAACAGGAAAGGCCGCCCATGATAACGCTCGACATTCTTTCAGACCCGATTTGCCCGTGGTGCTATATCGGGAAACACCGGTTGGAAAAGGCGATGGCGGCGGCTGGCGTCAATCCGTTTGAGATCACATGGCGGCCCTTTCAGCTGAACCCGGACATGCCCGCCGAAGGGGTGGACCGCACCGCCTATCTGGAAACGAAATTCGGGAAGAAGCGGGCGGCGGGCTTTTATGCCCAGATCGAAGAAACCGCGAAGGCTGACGGGCTGGACGTGGATTTCGCCGCGATCAAGCGCACGCCCAACACCATCGACGCGCATCGCGTGATCCGCTGGGCCGCGCAAGCCGGACACCAGACGCCACTCGTGCAGGAATTGTTTGAGCGGTATTTCACGCGCGGGCAGGACATTTCCGATCACGCCGTCCTGTCCGATGCGGCAGAGATCGCGGGGCTTGACCGGGATGTCATCGTCCGCGCGCTCAGCACCGACGCGGACCGCGATGCGGTGATTGATGAGGACAAACAGGCCCGCACGATGGGCGTAAATTCTGTCCCCACTTTCATCGTCGCGGGGCGTCATGTGGTGAACGGTGCCCAGCCCCCTGAGTTGTGGGAGCGCGTCATTCAGGACATTCTGTCGCTCGACGGCACAAAAGGAACCGCCTGATGTTCACCATCGAGCATGAGTTCGACGGCACGCTCGTCACCCTCGTTGATGACGACGGCGATGCGGTGCATGGGGATGTGACGATCTATATTCAGGATGATGGCGTCATCCTCGAACAGGCGGATGCGCATACCGATATGGTGAACCGCATCCGCCTCTCGGATGGGCAAGTCAAGGATCTGGTCGCAGCCCTGAACCTGCCCGAAGGCACCTATCAGCGCGCAGGCAAGGATCAAGACTGATCAGCCCTTCGCCAGCACCGCCAAGTCTTTCGCGATTGAGAAACAGCCCCGGATGCGCGCGCCCCCATCGGGCCAGTTGCGCGCGATGATGACCTTATTGTCCTTGATCCGCGCGCGGCCCTGCTGATCCTCCAGAAACTGCACCAATCCTTCGGGCCGGGCGTAGCGATTTTCGTGAAACTGCACGGTCGCACCCTTTGGCCCGGCATCAATGCGCCCGATATGCGCGCGGCGGCACATTGCCTTGATCCGCACGATTTTCATCAGCGTGTCGACTTCTTCGGGCAAGGGGCCGAACCGGTCGATCAATTCGGCGGCGAAGCCTTCCAATTCCACCTTTTTCTCCAGCGCGGAAAGGCGCCGATAAAGGCCAAGCCGGACATCCAGATCGGTCACATAGGTCTCAGGGATCAGGACCGGGACGCCAAGGTTGATCTGCGGCGACCATTGCCCGTCAAAGTCGGTGACACCTTCGCCCTGCCCCGAGCGCAGCTTGGCAATCGCTTCCTCCAGCATATCCTGATAGAGCGCGTAGCCGACCTCCTTGACCTGCCCTGACTGCTCCTCCCCAAGGAGGTTCCCTGCCCCCCGGATATCGAGGTCTTGGCTCGCCAGCGTGAACCCCGCGCCAAGACTGTCGAGACTGCCCAGCACCCGCAACCGCTTGCTGGCTTGCGGGGTCAGTTTCTGGCGCGGTTTGGTGGTGAAATAGGCATAGGCGCGCAGTTTCGCGCGCCCCACACGGCCCCGGATCTGATAAAGCTGCGCCAGCCCGAACTTGTCGGCGCGGTGCACGATCAGGGTGTTGGCAGCCGGAATATCAATGCCGCTTTCCACAATCGTGGTGGCAAGCAACAGATCATATCGCCCGTCATAAAACGCATTCATCCGCTCATCCAACTCACCCGCTGCCATTTGTCCATGGGCGGTGATGAAGCTGATTTCCGGCACCTGCTCGCGCAAAAATTCCTCGATCTCCCGCAAATCGCTGATCCGGGGGCAGACATAGAAAATCTGCCCGCCGCGGTAATGTTCGCGCAGGATCGCCTCCCGCACGGTCACCGGATCGAATTCGCTGACATAGGTACGGATGGCGAGCCGATCCACGGGCGGTGTGCCAATGATGGACATCTCCCGCACGCCAGACAGCGCCAGTTGCAGGGTCCGGGGGATCGGGGTTGCGGTCATGGTCAGCACATGAATGTCGGAGCGCAGCTCCTTCATCCGTTCCTTGTGCTGCACCCCGAAATGCTGCTCCTCATCAATGATCAACAGACCCAGATTGGCGAAACGCACGCCCTTGGCGAGCAGAGCATGGGTGCCCACGACGATATCCACGGCGTTGCGCGAGAGCCCGTCGCGCGTGGCGGCCATTTCCTTTTGTCCAACAAAACGAGACATTTGCCGCACATTGATCGGCAGGCCCCGGAACCGTTCCGCGAAATTCTTGTAATGCTGACGGGCCAGCAGCGTCGTGGGCGCGATCACGGCGACCTGTACGCCCGACATCGCCGCGACAAAGGCCGCGCGCAGGGCAACCTCGGTTTTGCCGAACCCCACATCGCCGCAAACAAGCCGGTCCATCGGCGTGCCTTTGGCCATGTCGTCAAGCACATCCTCAATCGCGGCCATCTGATCGTCGGTCTCGGTATAGGGGAAGCGCGCGCAAAATTCGTCCCACATCCCATCGGGCGGGGTCAGGATCGGTGCCTTGCGGATCGCGCGTTCTGCCGCGACACGGATCAGGCGTTCGGCGGCGAGCTTGACCCGCTCTTTCAGCTTGGCCTTCTTGGCCTGCCACGCACCACCGCCGAGCCTGTCGAGCAATCCCTCCTCATGCCCAAACCGGGTCAGGAGTTCGATATTCTCGACCGGGAGGTAGAGTTTATCCCCGCCCGCATATTCAAGGCTGAGGCATTCATGCGGCGCGCCGAGCGCCTCCACCGTTTCAAGCCCCAAATACCTTCCGACACCGTGATCCACATGCACGATCAGATCACCGGGCGTGAGGCTTTGCGTCTCGGTCAGGAAATTCTCAGCCCGGCGTTTGCGCTTACCCGACCGGATCAGCCGATCGCCAAGGATATCCTGCTCCGACACAACGGTGACGCCACGCGCGGAGAAGCCTTGCTCCAGCGTCCAGACGGCCAGCGCCAGATCGCCCTTACCGCCCATATCCGACCAGCGATCGGTGAGCCGCAAACCCGGCACGCCGCTGTCCGCCAGCAGGGTTTTCATCCGGTCGCGCGAGCCTTCCGAATAGCAGGCCACCAGAACGCCACCGGTTTTAGACCGGTCGTGAAGGTAGTCTGCCACCACCTTGAAAAGGTTGATATCTTCGCTTTGGCGCTCTGGCGCGAAACTGCGCCCGATGCGCCCGCCTGCATCAATCACACCGGGGCCAGAGGGCGTCGGGTTGGGGGAGAATTGCCGCAGCGGGCGCCCGGCCATCGCCACGTCCCATGCGTCAGGATCAAGATAGAGCATCCCCGGCGGCACGGGTTTGTAGGGCGACCCGCCTTTAACCTTGTTTTTCAGCGCCTCGGCGCGGGTGTCGTAATGGTCTGCGACCATATCCCAGCGGGATAGCCGCGCTGCCTCCACCTGATCGTCAAGCGACACGGGCGCGCCGGGCAGATAGTCGAACAGCGTCTCCATCTCCCCATGAAAGAACGGTGCCCAGTGTTCATAGCCGGCATGTTTGCGCCCCGCGCTGACACTCTCATAGAGTGCGTCATCGGGGGATGGTGCGCCAAAATTCTGCCTGTAGGCGGCGCGGAACCGGGTGATCGCCGCGTCATCAAGGATCACCTCGGACACGGGCGCAAGCTCTACCCGCTTGATCGGCTCAATCGTGCGTTGGGTTTCCGGATCAAACCGCCGCGCGCTGTCCAGAACATCCCCAAACAGATCAAGCCGCACCGGCCCGCCCCGGCCCGGCGGGAAGATGTCGATAATGCCGCCCCGGATCGCATAATCGCCCGGCTCCGTCACTGTGGGCGTCTGCGAAAAACCCATACGGACGAGGAAGTTGCGCAGTTTTGCTTCGTCCACCGTACGGCCCACCTCGGCGACAAAGGCGCTCTCTGCCACGGTCGCGCGCGGCGGGACATATTGAGTGGCCGCGTTCACCGTCGTCAGGATCACCGCCCGCCGGTCGAACCCATCCGCGAGTGTGGCAAGCGTCGCCATCCGCGCGGCGGAGACCTCAGCATTCGGCGAAATCCGATCATAAGGCAAACAATCCCATGCCGGGAACACCAACACGGGCAAATCAGGCGCCATGAAGCCGAGCGTTTCGCGAAGGCTCGCAACCCGGGCGTCATCCCGTGCGACATGGATCACCGGGCCGTCAGCCTTAGCGGACAGTTCCGCAATCAGTTGCGCGTCAAATCCTTCGGGTGCGCCACCAACAAGCAGACGACCGGGCGTGAGGGGGGAAGTGCGTGTCATGCCGCGCGAGGTAGCGCCTGCGCGCGCGAAGGGCAAGCCTTCACCTCACGCCATGGCCTCCATCAGGGGACCGTGCGGCTCATCATCGCGAAGGCGTAATAGGAGGTGCCCAGTGCGGCCATGACCAAAGACCACAGTCCAATCAATTGATGATAAAAGCGAAACCGCACGATGCGCCGCCGCAGGGTCGTGCCGTATAGCCCCGCTCCCCGCCGCACGATATAGGCCAGCCGCACCTCATTGGCCCAAACGATGATGACTGGCAGCGCCACCACGAACATGGCTTGCGCCAATTGGATACCGAGCACAAAGGCCGCTGCCGCCAGCGCCCCCACGACAAAGGCCGCCACCCCGATCAGAACCACGCCGAACCGCCCGAACATATAGGTCAACCGATGGGCCTGCGCATGGGCCAGCGCGTCTAGGTCCGCGCCAAACCGCGCCTCGTCTCCATCCGCCCTGATGATCATATCAAACGGCACGCCCATCGTGCGGTGCGTCACGCTGTTCCATGTCAAACACAGGAAAATCCAGTACCAAAGCGTGGTGAAGCTGGTCAGGTCGATATGTTCCAGAATGTCAAACATCGCCTGCCCTTTTGCGTAGCACTCCACACAATAGGCGGCAGGGCGCGGGGGGCAAGGGACGAAATTGCCCCTTGAGCGGACTGGCAGCGCCATGCGACACAAGACGACAGATGTAACGAAGGATTGACATATGCCCGCTCCCTTTGCGCCCTACCCGCTGAGCCGCCCGCGCCGTTTGCGCCGCACGCCATGGATGCGCAATCTGGTGCAGGAAACGACGCTTTCGGTCAGTGACCTGATCTGGCCGCTTTTCGTGCGGGAGGGGCAGAACGAATTGGAGCCGGTGGCCTCCATGCCCGGTGTGGCGCGGCGCAGTGTCGATCTGATCCCCGACGCCGCGGCAGAGGCAGCCGCGCTTGGCATCCCCGTGATCGCGCTCTTTCCCTATACCGAGCCCGCGCGCAAATCGCCGGGCTGCGAGGAAGCATGGAACCCCGAAAACCTCGTTAATCAGGCGACCCGCGCCGTGCGCGCGGCTGGGATCGAGATTGGCATCATGCTTGATGTGGCGCTTGATCCGTATAATTCGCTGGGCCATGACGGGATCGTCCGCGATGGTGTCGTGCTCAATGACGAGAGCCTGATCGGGCTGGAAAAACAGGCGCTCGCCCATGCCGAGGCAGGCGCAGATATCCTTGGCCCCTCGGACATGATGGATGGCCGGATCGCGCATCTGCGCCGCGCGCTGGAGCGCGAAGGGTATCAGGACACCGCGATCATGTCCTATGCCGCGAAATACGCATCGGCCTTTTATGGCCCGTTTCGGGACGCCGTGGGCGCCTCCGGTGCGCTGGTGGGCGACAAGAAAACCTATCAGATGGACCCAGCCAACAGCGATGAGGCCCTGCGGGAGGTCGCACAGGACATCGCGGAAGGTGCGGATATGGTCATGGTCAAGCCGGGCATGCCCTATCTCGATATCTGCACCCGGGTGAAGCGGGAGCTGGGGGCGCCGACCTACGCCTATCAGGTCAGCGGCGAGTACGCGATGATCCAGGCGGCGGCGCAAAACGGCTGGATCGACGGGGACAAGGCGATGATGGAAAGCCTTGCCGGGTTCAAACGGGCTGGATGTGACGGCATTCTCTCCTATTTCTCATTGGATGTGGCCAAACGGTTGAAGGCGGGCTGACCGCCTATCGGGCCACCTGACGATGGGAGACCCGACATGCTACGCACCCTCTGTGCCCTGATCGCCCTGCCCGGCCTTGCGCTGGCGGATACCTATGAGACGTCCCACGGGACCGTCGAAGTCACCCAAATCGCCGCGGATATCGAAAACGGCTGGGCCTTCGCATTTCTGCCCACAGGGGAAATTTTGGTGACGGAGCGGGGCGGCACGCTCTGGATGATCTCCGATCTGGGGCGGGAGCGTGTGCGCGGCGTACCAACGGTCGTGGCGCGGCAGCAAGGCGGGCTTCTGGACATCGCCCTTGCCCATGATTTTGAGCGCAGCAATCGTTTGTACCTGACCTATGCCAAGGATCGCAGCCTTGGCGAAAGCAGCACAGCGGTGGCCGCCGCGACCTTTGATCGTTTCGGACCGGCGCTGCATGATGTGACGGACCTTTTCGTGCAAGACCCGCCGCTGCGGTCAGGCAGGCATTACGGCTCTCGCATCGTGGTGGCTGAGAATGGCGATTTGTGGGTGACCTTTGGCGACCGGGGGGAGCGGCCAGAGGCGCAGGATCCGTCCAACGCGATCGGCTCCATCATCCGCATCACGCCGCAGGGTGCGCCCTCCCCCGAAAATCCGATTGAACAGCCGGACAATGCGATTGCGCAGACATGGTCCTATGGCCATCGCAACGTGCAGGGTGCGACCATGGCCGCTGATGGCAGCCTGTGGACGGTGGAGCATGGCGCGCGCGGCGGCGACGAATTGAACCATCCGCAACCGGGCCGCAACTATGGCTGGCCGCTCATTTCCTATGGCACGCATTACACGGGCGGAAAGATCGGGTTCGGCACGGCGCAAGAAGGCATGGAACAGCCGGTGCATTATTGGGATCCGTCCATTGCACCCTCTGGCCTCACGTCCTACGCGGGCGATCTGTTTCCGCAATGGCAGGGTGACCTGTTTGTCGGCGCGCTCGCCGGGCAGATGATCGTGCGGCTTGATATGGAAGATGGTAAGGTTCTAGGCGAGGAAGAACTGTTCGCGGGCGATTATGGCCGCGTGCGCGACGTGCGCACGGGCCCCGATGGGGCGCTTTGGTTCCTCACGGATGCGAGCGATGGTGCGCTTTACCGTGTGACGCCTAATTGAGGTCGACCGCGCATTGGCGCAACGCCCTTAAGCTGCATGCCTCAAGGGCGCGCTTATGGGTGGCGGCGAGTTTCACCTTGGGCGCTTTGCCCGCGTTGAATGCCTCCATCCAGCGGCTGGCGCATAGGCACCAATAGTCCCCGGCCTTCAGCCCCGGAAACCCGAATTCGGGCCGGGCTGTGCTCAGGTCATTGCCCTGCGCTTTCGAGAACGCGAGGAAAGCATCGGTCATCTGCGCACATACCGTGTGTGATCCGCCATCCTGACTGCATGTGTCGCACGACCCGTTGCGAAACCATCCCGTCAAGGGATCAGCGGAGCAGGCGATAAGCTGCTCACCAAATACGTTTACCGACTCATCTGCGATCACAGTCCCACGCGCCCGTTCCGCCATTGTTCATTCACCCTTGACCCTACCCAACTTCTCTATCGTGGTATACTATTGAAGAACCCTTAAAGTTCCGGCGTGAGATCAGATAACAGGGTTAAGAGCAGGCTAACCAAACGAGGAACAGGCAAATGACCATTCTCAACAGACGCGGCCTGATGGCCGGCGCGCTCGCTTTGGGCGCGGTTCCCAATGCCGTGCGCGCGGCGGACCGGGCCACAATCGACGCCCGCGTGGACAGCGCATTGGCCCTCTTGTTCGCGCAGCGCCCCGGATCGGAGGAGCTGTTCCGCCGGGCAAAAGGCGTGCTTGTGATGCCCGATGTGCGCAAGGCGGGGTTGTTCGTGGGGGGCGCTTACGGCGAGGGCGCGCTGATCGTGGAAGGGGTCAAGGTCGCCTATTATTCGGTGGCGGCGGCGTCCTTCGGGCTTCAGCTTGGCGCTCAGATCACCCGACAGGCGATTTTCTTCCTGACCGAAGAAGCGTTGCGCGAATTCCGCCTCGCCGATGGGTGGGATTTGTCCGCTGGCGCGGAAATCACGGGCGAAGGCGATGGATTTGACCTTTCCGCCAGCACCGCCCTGTCCAACCGCCCCATCGTGTCGGTCACGTTTGGGCAGGATGGCGCGATGCTGTCGGCGGCCCTTGAGGGCGCGAAATACTCGCCTATTTCGCGGTAGAGGCGCGGATCGCCCGGATATTTGCCCCATAAGGCGCGGGATCGGCAACGGACCCGCCCTTGAACACGGCGGAGCCTGCGACCAGCACATCGGCCCCGGCTTCCGCCATCAATGGCGCGGTTTCGGGCGTTATCCCACCATCAATTTCGATATGGATCGGGCGATCCCCGATCATCGCACGCAGGCGGCGCACTTTCTCCACGCCCGAGGTGATGAATTTCTGCCCGCCAAATCCGGGGTTCACCGTCATCACACAAACCAGATCAATTTGGTCCAGCACATATTCAATGCTCTCCGCGGGCGTGCCGGGATTAAGGGCGACCCCGGCCTTGCAGCCTGCCCCGCGAATGGCTTGCAAGGTGCGGTGAATATGGGGGCCTGCCTCCACATGCGCGGTGATCACGTCCGCACCCGCGCGGGCAAACGCGTCAATATAGGGATCGACTGGTGCTATCATCAGATGAACATCCATCACCGTCTTGATATGGGGTCGGATCGCGGCACAGGTTTCCGGGCCAAAGGTGATGTTCGGCACGAAATGGCCGTCCATCACGTCGACATGGATCCAATCGGCCCCCTGCGCCTCAACCGCCTTAATCTCAGCCCCGAAATTCGCGAAATCGGCGGCGAGGATGGAGGGCGCAATCTTGATGGAACGGTCGAAGGACATGGCGGATGCTCCTTTTGCTTGGCGGTCACCTAACGCGCGCGGGCGAATGGCGCAATATCCAAATGAAACGGGGTACCGTTTTCACGATGCCCCGTCTTTTGTCACAGCTCCTTGGCGTCTTCGGCTGTGGGCTTTGCTTTGGGGTCCGATGTCGGACCGGTCAAAGCCTGATCCACAACACCCGCAAGCCCATCCTCCATCGAGATGCCAAGCTCTTCACCCAGCTTTTTCATTGCGGGCATTTGCAAGGCCATGCCAAGGATCGAGTCCATTGCCTGATTGACCGGGGTTCCGCCCCCTGACCCATCACCTTTGGACCCGCCACCGCCATTAAGGCCGGTGACCTGATGGATTTTGATCGAGTCGATCTTCTCCGCAGGTTTGACCATCTGTTCAACGATCGCCGGCATCGCCTCCAAACGGGCGAGGGCCACCTTCATGTCGACAATGGCGCTGCTCAGGGCGTTTTCCGCATCCACGATGGCGCGCTGACCTTCGGCTTGTGCAAGCAGGTCGGTTTTCTTGGCTTCTGCCTTGATCGTGACAGCGTCGGCCTCTGCGCGCGCCTCTTCCCGGCGGGCGGTGGCGCGATCTGTCGCAGCGTCTTTCTCGGCTTCCGCCTCGACCCGCAGGGCAGTTGCCCGGCGCTCCGCTTCGCGTGTGGCTTCGATCAACGTAATCTGCTTTTGACGCTCGGCGGCTGCGACGGACCGTGCGGTCTCAATTGCCTCTTGTGCCTTTGTTGCCTCGGCCCGCGCCGTGTCAGCGGATGCCCGCGCTTGGCTTTCCTCTTCAGATTTCTTGGCGATGATGATCTGGCGTTCCTGATCGGCCACCTCGACCTCACGCTCCTTGGCGATCTCAGCGGCACGGATGGCCTGCTCTCGCTCAATCTCGGAGGCCCGCACCTCACGCTCCCGCTTGATCCGGGCTTGCTCGCGTGCCTGTTCGGCGGCTTCACGCTGGCGGGCAACTTCGGCTTCCTGCGCGGACCGAAGGGTCTCCAGCTCCTGAATTTGCGAAATCTTCGCGGTCTCTTCATCCCGCTCGATCAGGTATTTCTGACGCTCCGCCTCCATCGCGGCACGGCGCACGGCCACGTCGGCCTCCGCATCAATCTGGGCGCGTTCTTTCTTAGAGAGTGCGATGACCTCTGCCAATTTACGCATCCCGACGGCGTTAAAGGCGTTGTTCTCGTCCAGGGCTTCAAAGGGTGTCTGATCCAGCGCGGTGAGCGATACGGATTCAAGCTCCAAGCCGTTCTTGAGCAAATCTTCGGACACGGCATTTTGCACTTCCTGCACGAACTCAGCGCGGTTCTCATGCAATTCATCCATGGTCATGCGCGCAGCTACGGAGCGCAGACCATCAATCAGCTTACCTTCGATCATCTCGCGCAACTGATCCACATGGAAGGTTCTGTCGCCCAGCGTTTGTGCCGCGCGGCTGATGCCGTCATCGGTGGCGTTGACACTGACATAGAATTCAACCCCCACATCGACCCGCATCCGGTCGCGCGTGATCAGCGCCGCATCGGCTGAGCGTTGCACCTCAAGGCGCAGGGTTTTCATGTTCACATATGAAATCTCGTGCAGCATCGGGATGGAAAATATCCCACCGTCCATGATCACTTTTTTGCCGCCAGCACCGGTTTTGACGATAGAAACCTCGCGTGTGGTGCGGCGATAGAGGCGTGACGCCACCAATCCCAGAAAGAGGATGAGGGCCACGAATACAAAAACAAGCACAAGGGTTGGGCTAAGTCTGTCCATAATGTCTCCTTTAATGAAATGGATTACTCGGTTGGGTATGCGCGGAACGTACCATCACGGTCGCGCAGGATGATGACATGTGTTCCTTGCGGAATGTTCGTTCCGCCAGCAGCCGGGACGACGCGAATATAATGCAGGTTCCCGTGGACATCGCGCACGCGGGCCTCTGCCGGGCTGCCTTCACGAGCGGTGCCTTGAGTGATCACACCGGGGCGCGATCCAAGCCTGCGAATGCTGACGGCGCTGCTTTCCGATTTTGGCATGAAGCGGGCGATCAGGCTGCCAACCTCCCGCGCAAATAGCACTGCAAGGGGTAGCGCCAAAAGACTGGCCCAAAGCGGCGCCAACGGGGCACCCAAGACGGCTTGCGCGCCATATTGGATCAGAACGCCCGCCCCGCTGAACCCAGCAAGGAGCGCGCCGAACCACATGATCACCGGGATTTGGCCAAGACCGAGCCAAACCCAGATGCCAGACATCCCGCCTGCAGTCTGTGCGACGTCCATCTCGTCCCCAGCCACTGGGCCGTCAAGGTCAAGCTCGACCCCTGCGGGAAGGTCGACGTCAAGATCGGCATCCAAGTCTAGATCGACGTCAATATCAACATCCGCCTCGGAACCAAGTCCAAGGAGCGAACCGCCAAACAGCAATGCGATGATCTCAAGTGCAATCAGTGCGGCGAGCAATGCAGCCGCCCCGAAGAACGGCTGCATTTCGGAGGACAGGAAATCTATTCCCATCTATGGGTGTCTATATTTTTCTGCATACCATGGTATATAATGCAATGGCAGCTTTGTTACAAGATCGTCGCTGCCATTATTGGTCGAGACGTCGCAACCGCCGGATCAGGCTTGATGTGTCCCAGCGCCCGCCGCCCATATTCTGCACATCGCCATAGAATTGATCGACCTGCGCGGTCACGGGCAGAGTCGCGCCGTTGTTGCGCGCTTCATCCAAAACGATACCGAGGTCTTTGCGCATCCAATCCACCGCAAAGCCGAAATCGAATTTATCCGCGATCATCGTGCTGCCCCGGTTCGACATCTGCCAGCTTCCCGCCGCCCCTTTTGAGATCGCGTCGAGCACTGCATCCCCGTCAAGCCCGGCTTTTTGCGCGAAATGCAGCCCTTCGCTCAGCCCCTGCACAAGCCCTGCGATGCAAATCTGGTTGACCATCTTGGTCAACTGTCCGGCACCCGCCTCGCCCATCAGGCGGCAGGCGGCGGCGAATGCGTCGATGACCGGGGCCGCGCGATCAAACGCGGCCTGTGTGCCGCCACACATCACGGTGAGCGCACCATTCTCCGCCCCTGCCTGCCCACCGGACACAGGCGCGTCGATGAAATGAAAGCCTTTCTCGCGGGCCGCCGCGTCAAGCTCCCGCGCCACGCGCGCCGATGCGGTCGTGTGATCGACGAAAACCGCATCCGCGCCCACCGTTTCAAACGCGCCCTCAGCACCAATGGTGACGGAGCGCAGATCATCGTCATTGCCCACGCAGCAGAACACAAATTCCGCGCCCTTGGCGGCCTCCGCCGGAGTTTTGACCGCCTGCCCGCCATGCTCCGCCGCCCAAGCCTCTGCCTTGGCGAAGGTGCGGTTATAGACGGTCACATCATGCCCCGCAGCCTTGAGATGCCCTGCCATCGGGTAGCCCATGACCCCCAAACCGATGAATGCTACTTTTGCCATGTTGTCCTCTCCCGCACTGAGTATAGTCGCCATTGATGGGGCAGAGTTGGGCTGTTACCCACAAAGGGTCAAGTCAGAACAGGGGATGGGCAGGATGATCACGGCATTTCGATGGCTGATACGCGCGTTGGTGGCTGGGATGGCACTGCTCGCGATCGGGATTGGTGTTGTGTATTACCTCGCCGCAGGCTCCCTGCCCGAGTATGACGCGACCGTGGAGGTTGATGGCCTCAATGGCCCGGTCGAGATTGTGCGCGATCTCCATGCCGTGCCGCATATTTTTGGCGAAACGGATGAGGACGTGTTCTTTGGCCTTGGCTATGCCCATGCGCAGGACCGGCTGTGGCAGATGACCATGCTGCGGCGCACGGCACAGGGGCGGCTGTCGGAATTGTTCGGTGAGGCGACGGTGGAGATTGACCATCTTTTGCGCGCGCTTGACATCTATGGCGTGGCACAGGCGATGGTGCCGAACCAATCCCCCGAAACGCAATCGGCGATGCGCGCCTATGCAGCAGGCGTGAATGCGCGGCTGCGGGAGGTACAGGCGGAGGCGCTGGGGCGGGGCGCGCCGGAGTTTTTCCTCTTTGGGGCCGAAATCGCGCCATGGACCCCCGCAGATTCCATTGCCGTCAACCGGATCATGGCGTTGCAACTGACCGATCACGCCAGCCGGGAGACGTTGCGCGCGGAATTGTCCCTGCTGCTGTCACCCGAGCGGCTGGACGATATCCAGCCCCTGCCGCCGCTGCCGCCAGACTTGGAGCGGCCCGATTTTTCCTCTCTCTTTCCCGAGGTGATGCCAACGCGCGACGCGCAGCCGCCCGTGGCCCCCCTCTTTGCCGCGCTCAATCCGGTGCATGAGGTCGGCTCTGCCGGGGCGTCGAACGCATGGGCGGCCGCACCTTCCCGCTCTGCCAGCGGGGCGACGGTGATGGCATCCGATCCGCATCTGGGGCTGAGCGCACCGTCGATCTGGATGCTCGCGCGATTGGAATTTCCCGGCTCTGGCGGGGTGATCGGCGGCACCATTCCCGGCCTTCCGGGCATTTTGATCGGGCGAAACGCGGATTTCGGCTGGGGGCTGACCACGTCCTATATGGATGATCAGGATGTCTATATCGAACGCATCGACCCCAACGATCCGACCCAATACATCACCCCGACTGGCTCGCAGAAATTCCGCAGCCGCGATATCCTGATCAATGTGAAGGGCGCACCCGCGCGGCAGGTCACGTTGCGCTGGACACGGCATGGCCCGGTCATTCCGGGCGATCATTACCGCGCGGCGGATATCACCCCGCCGGGCCATGTTGCAGCCCTTGCCTGGACAGCCCTTGATCCCAATGACCGGTCGATGGATACGCTGATGGGCCTGATGCGCGCGCGCTCCATCGCGGAAGGCCGATTGGCGCTGCGACCCCTGATCTCCCCGCCGCAGAACGTGATCATGGCGGATCGCGAAGATGTGGCGTTGCAAGTGATGGGAAAGATGCCGCATCGGCGCGACACCCATGTGGGGCAAGGCCGCATCCCTGTGCCGGGCTGGGTGGAGGAGAATGACTGGCTCGGCTATCTGCCCTTTGACGACAATCCGCGTGTCCTGAGCCCGGACAGCGGGATGGTGATCAACACCAACAACCGGACCACCGACGCGCCCTTCCCTCGGCATATGAGCTTTAGCTGGGGGGACAGTCAGCGCATCGGGCGCGCGCAGCGGCTGCTTGGTCAGCGGGAGTTTCATACGCCTGAAAGCTTCATCGACGCGCAAACCGATATCGTCTCCCCCACCGCGCGCACATTGCTGCCGCTGATCGGGCGGGATTTGTGGTGGCAGGACGGCACGGGCCCGGAGGATCGGCTCACGCCCCTGCGCAAGACCGCGCTTGAACGATTGGCCGAATGGAACGGGGAGATGTCCGAGCACCGTCCTGAGCCGCTGGTCTATGCGATGTGGGTTCGGGCGCTGCAAATCCGGCTGATGCGCGACGAGCTTGGCCCCGTGGCTGACCGACTTGATCGGGTGGAGGCCTTGTTTATCGAGCGTGCGTTCCTCGATATCGACGGGGCGGCGGCATGGTGCGATGTGGTCACCTCCCGCGCGGTGGAGACCTGCCAAGATATGGCAGCACTCGCCCTTGATGATGCGCTCGACACGCTAAGCGCGCAATATGGCAACCGGGTGGAAAGCTGGCGCTGGGGCGAGGCACATCGCGCGTTTCATGAGCATCAGGTGCTGGGCGGCATCCCGGTGTTGAGTTTCTTTGCCAATATCGTGCAACCCACCTCCGGTGGCGACAATACGCTGATGCGCGGGCGGACACGCGGGGAAGACCCCGATCCCTTCACCAATGTGCACGGCTCTGCCCTGCGGGTGATCTATGATTTCGGGGATCCCGAAGGCTCCCGCTATATCATTTCAACCGGGCAGAGCGGGCATATGCTGTCGCGCCATTATGACGATCTGGCGACCCTGTGGCGGCGCGGGGATTACATCCCCATGAGCCTTGATCCGGAGCGCGCGCGGGCGGATGCAATCGGTGTGACGCGGCTGGTGCCCAGATAGGCAAACGTCCCGCAGGTTGCAGCCTGCGGGAGCCTCCGGCGGGAGGTATTTTGGGAAAAAAGAAACGGGCTTTGCGTCACGCAAAAAGGCGGTGGCAGGTTTCCAAGGCGTCGATCAGGGCATCGACTTCATCGGTGGTGTTATAAAGCCCGAAGGACGCGCGCGCCGTGGCAGGCACATCGAAATGCACCATCAAGGGCTGACAGCAATGATGGCCCGCGCGCACCGCGACGCCCTTTTGATCCAGCACGGTTGAGATGTCATGGGCGTGCCCCGCCCCTTCCATGGTGAAGGAGAAGATCGCGGCTTTGCCCGGGGCATGGCCCTGCACATTGAGCCAGTTCAGCCCGGTCAGCCGGTCCTGTGCGTAGGCCGCAAGCTGTGCCTCATGGGCGGCGATATTCTCCATCCCCAATGCGGTCATATAATCGAGAGCGACGCCAAGACCGATCATCTGAGCGATGCCCGGGGTGCCCGCCTCGAATTTATGGGGCGGGTCGTTATAGGTGATCTCGTCCTTGGCCACGGTGCGGATCATATCCCCGCCGCCCATGAATGGCCGCATCTCTGCCTGCCGATCCGCGCGGATATAGACCGCGCCGGAGGCCGAGGGGCCATAAAGCTTATGCCCGGTGATGCAGTAGAAATCACAGCCCAACGCCTGCACATCCACGGGCATATGTACCGCCGCCTGAGAGCCATCAATCGCGGTGGCAATGCCGCGCTTGCGCGCCTCCGCAGCGATGGGGGCAATATCGACCACAGTGCCAAGCACATTCGACAGATGCGTGAGGGCGATCAGTTTGGTATCCGGCCCGATTGCGTTGATCACGGTTCGCGGATCAAGCGATCCGTCGAGCGCCACATCCACCCAGCGCAGTTTCACGCCCATCCGCTCCCGCAGGAAATGCCATGGCACGATATTGGCGTGATGTTCCATCACACTCAGGAGGATCTCATCGCCTTCCTTGAGGTTCTCCATCGCCCAGCCATAGGCAATGAGGTTGAACCCCATGGTCGAGCCGGTGGTGAAGATGATCTCCTCCTCCGCCTTTGCGTTGAGAAAGGCGCGGATGGTTTCGCGCACGGCCTCATATTTGTCCGTCGCAATGCCTGACAGCGTGTGCAAACCACGGTGCACATTGGCGTATTCATTCGCATAAAAGTCGCTGATCGCGTCGATCACCACGCGGGGTTTCTGCGCCGAGGCCCCGTTGTCGAGATAGACAAGCGGCTTGCCATTCACTGTCCGGGACAGAATGGGAAAATCTTTTCGGATCGCATCAACGTCATAGGTCATGGGTATTCAGGTGCCTTTCAGGCTGCAAGGCCGAACAGGGCCGCAATAAGGGTCGTCAGAACAAGGGCGGCAAAAGCCGTCGCGATGATGCCGCCCATCACGGCGGCGAGGTTCTCAAAGCCATGCGCCTCAGCGATGGCCACGGCAAAGAGGTAGAACAGCCAGACCGCGGCGGCGAGCGCGAAAAGGGACGCAAAAGGCGTGATTGTCAGCAAAAGGATCGATTCGACCGTATTGACCGCGAGACCAACGACAACCGTCATCGTCACGGCAGCGATTGCCTCATGCGGCGTCGCCTTCCCGCCAAAGAGCGCCCCCACCCGGACCGCGCCAAACAGCGACAGAACATAGATGCCCACATAAAACACAGCGAGCAGCAGCGGATTTTGCAGGGTCAGTGCCACGAAAGCGGGCGTGTCGGATTGCTCCAGCACGACTTCGGACAAGCCAAAGCGCAGTTCAAGCACGGTTTGGGAGATCAGCACCGTCAGGATCACGCAGGTGATGCCGATCCACACCACCTCTGACGTCGCGAACGGTGCGCGCATGGCCTGCCGGGTGGCATCGCGGGCATCCATCAGGCTCGTGCGCGTATAATGGATAAGCTGTGACAGCAGCATCAAATCACCCCGCGTGCGTCAAGGATCAGGGCACCAAACACGCCCGCGATGGTCAGAATACTTAAGCTGAGGAACAGGAACCCAACCCGACGAAAGCCATGCGCCTCCGCCACACCGACGGAGATGAACCACAGGAAGGGCACCATGCTGATCCAATAGGGCGGCAGGGCGATCCAGTCTGCGCCAAGTGCTGGGAAGGTCGGCTCCATAAACGCCAGAAAGATCGTGAACAGTGCCATGGCAAGGCCGAACGGTGCCGCGACAAGTGCGCCCCAGAACACCCCTGCCCGCGTGTCGCGCCACGATCCCTTGCCGCCGAACAGTTTGCACACCGCGCCGATGGCACCCGCGAAGATGTACATCGACGCCGTGCGCGCAAACAGCATCAGGATCAGATAGACGGCAATCGCGACCGGCAGCCGATCCTCCGCCGCCTGTGGGGGGGCAACGACCGTCTTGAGGCTCCAGGACAGAAACGTCACGATGTCCGACAACATGACATAAAACAGCAAGCGTGCTTCTGCCGGGTCCTCCGCGATCAGGCGCGCGGTAGATTTGCGCATGTCGCGCCAGCCATCAATGATCCGCTTACCCAGAGAGGCGCGTTGATCCTCGTAATGGCCATGGGTGACTTCGAAATCGTCCGGAGCGTGGTCAGACATGGGCTTACACCGTCAGCAACACGAGGCCACCGATCAGCCCCGCGAGCACAATAAGGCTCAGAATGACAGTGGCCAGCCCATAAATCGGCCGCTCGAATCCTTCCGTCTCCACCAATCCACGCGACCACAGCCACAACAGCATGAGTTGTGCTGCGATATTGACGATATCCGCGACATAAAGGATCCGGGCTGAGCCGGTCATCAGGGCCGCGAAATCGACCATACCTGCGAGCAAAATGGCCGGGGCAATCGCCACGGACATCCAGAAAAAGCCAAGGCGCGAGGTGAAATAGGAGCCGCGCCCGCCAAACACCTTTGCACTCCAGCGCGCCACAGCGGCCATGAAATACCGCATCAGCGTCACGATCACGACCGAAGTGATGAACCACGAGATGATCACACCGGACCCGTCAAGCGGCTCTGCCGATTGGGCCATATTGCCCTGAATGGCGCGTGGGATACCCGCGACGAAAAACAGCCCGCCTGCGAGCATGACATACATCAGCGCCCGTGGCTCCTCATAGCCTCGGGCTAGCTGCTCATGCATGGCGGCCCGTGGGGACCGCCATGTGTGCAGGATGTCACTGACGAGGGACGTGCTCACTTCGAATGCCGCTCCAGCCAGCCAGCGACGCGCCCGCGCATCTCTTCGGCCAGATCGTCATCCGCGATTTCGTCCATCGCTTCCCCAAGGAAAGCCAGAACCAGCATGTTCTCCGCCTGTGCGCGCGGGATGCCCCGGCTCAGCAGATAGAACAGCGCCGTTTCATCCGCCGCGCCGCAGGTGGAGCCATGGGAGCACGCCACATCATCGGCATAAATCTCAAGCTCAGGCTTAGCGAGGAATTGCGCGTCGTCATCCAGCAAAAGTCCCTGACTGATCTGATAACCATCGGTTTTCTGCGCGCCCTCTTTGACGAGGATTTTGCCCTGAAACACCCCGACAGCGCCGGATTTCAGCACTTTCTTGAACACCTGACGGCTTTCGCAGCGTTCCGCGTCATGGGTCACGAATACCGTGTCATCATGGTGGAAATCCCCCTCCCCGACACAGGCACCCGCCACATGGGCGGAGGCGTCATCACCCTGCATATCAATCACATGCTCATTACGGGTCAGCACGCCATTCACCGTGAGAGTGAAGGATTTATAGAGCGCTTCCTTGCCCACCCGCGCGAACATGTGGCTCACGCATTGGCGGTCATGATCGCGGCCTTGGGCACGGACATGGTGAAATTCGGCGCCATCGCCCACCATGATCTCCATCGCCTTGTTAAAACGCGCAGCAGCGGGACCGTTCTCCAGAATAGTGAGGGTCGCGCTGTCATCCACCTTGATCACATGATGGATCACCGCATCCGCATCCTCGGCCACATGAAGGTAGCGCAGGTTCACCGGGCGGCTGACCGGGCCGGTGGCGCGGATCACGACGCCGGATTGCGCAACAGCGGTGTTGAGGGCGGCGAAAGGACGATCTACGGGGGTTTGGCCCGCAGCCTCCAGCACGCCAAACACGTCCTTGGCCCAGTGAATATCGGTGGCGAGCGCATCCGTGAGATGCTCCACGCTCAGATGCGGCTCCCCGCTTAGATCGGAGGATTGGGCAGCATCGAACACACCATCGACAAACACGATGCGCAGCGCATCAAACCCGTCAAACACCGGTGTTTCATCGGTAACGAGTGCCGTCGCATGGCGCGGCGCATCGGCATTCAGGATCGCGGGATTGGTGAACCGCCAATATTCATCCCGACGCATGGGTGCTCCCATTGCGCGCAACCGGGCCATAGCCCCATCGCGGGCCTCATTGGCCCATTTCGCGGCGGATGCGGGTGCCGGATGACGCGCGACGAGCGCCTCCGCCCCGCTGATTTTCACGTCTGCAACAGCCATTTACGCCACCTCACCGAGGATATCGGCATAGCCATTATTCTCCACCTCAAGGGCAAGCTCGGGGCCGCCCGTCTTGATGATCTTGCCGTCTGCCATGATGTGCACGACGTCCGGCTTGATATGGTCCAAAAGCCGCTGGTAGTGCGTGATCACAAGGAAAGACCGGCCCGCATCGCGCAGCGCGTTTACGCCTTCGGCCACCAGTTTCATTGCGTCCACATCAAGGCCAGAATCGGTTTCATCAAGGATGCACATCTTCGGCTCAAGCATCGCCATTTGCAGGATTTCGTTGCGCTTCTTCTCCCCACCGGAGAAGCCGACATTGACCGGGCGCTTGAGCATATCGGCGTCGATCTTGAGGCTTTTCGCCTTTTCGCGCACGACCTTGAGGAATTCGCCAGCCGAAAGCTCCTCCTCACCGCGCGCCTTGCGCTGTGCGTTCACGGCTGTGCGCAGGAAGGTCATGTTGCCAACACCGGGGATTTCCACCGGATATTGGAAGGCAAGGAAAACACCCGCCGCCGCGCGTTCCTCCGGCTCCATATCGAGGATGTCATCCCCCAGCAACGTGGCCTCGCCATCGGTCACTTCGTAGCCGTCCTTGCCGGACAGCACATAAGACAGCGTGGACTTGCCCGAGCCATTCGGCCCCATGATCGCATGGACTTCGCCCGCGCCAATCTCCAGATTGACACCTTTGAGGATCTGCTTGTCCTCTTCTTCAAGTTTGACGTGCAGGTTCTTGATGCTCAACATTATTTTTCTCCAGTGTTCGCGCCTGCAGGGGCGTCATTGTCATCATCGTCGCTGTACCAACCGAGTTTTCCGGCGACGAAATTATGGGCATAGTGAAAGAGGACTACGAAAACGGCCGTCTTGATCGCCGCTTCCAGAAAGGCCGCGAGGGTCGTCACATTCGGCCCCTCCAGCCAGAGGTTTGAGATAAAACCGAGGGTGAAATAAATCAGCCCGGCAATGATGCTCGCGCCTAAATAGTTCATTCTTCGCCCTCCAGATAATCCCGTGTGTCTTCCATCCGGCCGATAAACCGAATGTGCGCGGTATCGAAACTGTTGCCTTCGCCAATGGCCAAGGCTGCAAATTTCCCGCTGTCAGGATATTCAACGATATCAGGGTCCAATTTGGTCGATAGGCTGAGGTATTTCAGGACCACCTCGCCGGTATTGATAATCTGGTGCGCCGTCTCCTGACCGCCCTTCGGAGCAGAGCAGATATCGCCCTTGCGGATCGGATGGCTCGCCTCCCCAAACCGGTAGGTGCCAGTTCCCTCAAGAATGATGAACATCTCTTCCTTGGCGTGGTGATTGTGGAATGGAAAGGCGCGTTTGCCGGGCTGCACCTCCATATACATCACACCCAGATCCTTTGCGCCGAGGGCATCACCCATGGGAGCAAGCCGCGCGCCAAACGTTTCCGACCCGCCGAAATCATTATCGAAGCCGCGCGCATCCGCGATGTTCAAAACTGGGCTGGTCATTTCGTCCTCCGCAATACGATCTGCGCAAATAGACTGCCGCAAAAACCCGATACCGCGCCAAGGATCATCACCTGCCACATGGCCAGCGCGTCTGTCACGATGTCCACCAACCCGGCGAACATCGCACAAAACAGGCCCGTGAGAGCAGCGGTGAGCACTATAGGGTTCATCAACTTCCGACCGATCATTAATTGCTGTCTTGGGTTCCGCCATAACCTTGTACATCGACAATAGTCTTCGAACCTCCACGCTTACTGCGTCGTTCAGACCAAACGATAATACAAACCAACCCCGCTATAATGCTGCCAAATCCAATGACAACCAGCCAGATGCTACCCAACTGAACCCTCCAGGGAAATCGCCACCAATTGCTGCGCTTCCATTGCGAATTCCATGGGCAGCGCCTGAAGCACTTCCTTACAGAACCCGTTAACGACGAGCGCTACGGCCTCCTCCTCATCCATGCCGCGCTGGCGGCAGTAAAAGAGTTGATCGTCATCGACCTTGGATGTGGTCGCTTCGTGCTCCACCCGCGATGAATTGTTCTTCACCTCGATATAGGGAACCGTATGCGCGCCGCATTTGTCGCCGATCAACAGGCTGTCACACTGGGTGTAATTCCGGCTATTCTTCGCCTTGGGGTGCATCGACACAAGCCCGCGATAGGTGTTTTGCGCGCGGCCTGCCGAAATGCCCTTGGACACGATCCGGGATTTCGTGTTTTTGCCCAGATGCACCATTTTCGTGCCGGTATCAGCCTGCTGCATGTTGTTGGCGATGGCGATTGAGTAGAACTCGCCTTGGCTTTCCTCCCCGCGCAGAATGCAGGACGGGTATTTCCACGTCACGGCGGAACCCGTCTCAACTTGCGTCCACATCACCTTGGACCGGTCCCCCCGGCAATCGGCGCGCTTGGTCACGAAGTTATAGATACCGCCCACGCCGTTTTCATCGCCGGGATACCAGTTTTGCACGGTGGAGTATTTGATCTCCGCATCTTCGAGTGCCACGAGTTCCACGACTGCGGCGTGAAGTTGGTGCGTGTCGCGCATCGGCGCGGTGCAGCCCTCCAGATAAGACACATAGGAGCCCTTATCCGCGATGATGAGCGTGCGCTCGAACTGGCCGGTATTCTCCGCATTGATGCGGAAATAGGTGGACAATTCCATCGGGCAGCGCACGCCGGGCGGCACATAGACGAACGAGCCGTCGGAATAGACCGCCGAGTTGAGCGTGGCAAAGAAGTTATCGGATTGCGGCACCACGGTGCCGAGATATTTCCGCACCAGTTCGGGATGCTCCCGCACCGCTTCGGAGATGGAGCAGAAAATCACGCCCGCGCGGGCCAATTCTTCCTTGAAGGTCGTGCCGACGGATACGCTGTCGAACACCGCATCAACCGCAACCTTGCGGTTCGGATCGACATCCGCGCCCTCGACACCCGCCAGAAGCATCTGCTCTTTCAGCGGGATCCCCAGCTTTTCATAGGTGCGCAACAGTTCGGGATCGACCTCATCCAGCGATTTCGGCTTGTCCTGCATGGATTTGGGCGTCGCGTAGTAATACTGCTCCTGATACTCGATCTTGGGATAATCGACCATCGCCCATTCCGGCTCATCCATTTCCAGCCAGCGGCGATAGGCAGCGAGACGCCATTCCAGCATCCATTCCGGCTCTTCATTCTTGGCAGAGATCAGGCGGACGATATCCTCATTCAGGCCCTTGGGCGCAAAATCCATCTCCACATTGGTGGACCAACCATATTTGTATTTGCCCGACAGCGATTTCACCGCTTCCACGGTTTCCGCTTCAACGCCCTCTTTCACTTTCACTTCGTCAAGTGCGGTCATACTGGTCGCTCCTCACATCGGCGCATCAAGCGCCTGTTCCTCAAGCCGCGCGCGCAATGTGGCGGCGGTACTGCTTCGTCCAGGCTTCAACGAAGCCCATAATTTCGTCTTCCGTCGTGCTCGGGCCAAGGCTGACCCGGATGGCAGAGGCGGCGGTCACATCATCCGCGCCCATCGCCTTCAAAACCCGGCTTGGGCCCACCTTGCCGCTGGAACAGGCCGATCCCGCAGACACGGCATATCCGGCAAGGTCCATCTGCATCACCTGCGTCTCCCCCTTCCACCCTGGCAGCGCAAAGGTGGACGTGTTGGGCAGGCGGCGCGCACCCTTGCCAAAAAAGATAAGATCGGGCGCAGCCTCGGCAAGGGCGTTTTCTAGAATGTTTCTAAGTTTTTCAACCCGGTCCCAAACGCCCGCCTCCATGTCCGCAATCGCGGCGGTCAGGGCGGCGGCCATGCCGGCAATGCCAATGATGTTTTCGGTGCCCGCGCGGCGCGACATTTCCTGCCCGCCCCCCTTCAGGATCGCGTCCACATCCAGCCCCTGCCGCAGCACCAGCGCGCCGACGCCCTTCGGCCCACCGAATTTATGCGCCGACAGGATCGCCATATCGGCCCCGGACCATGAGAACGCAAAAGGCACCTTACCCACGGCCTGCACCGCATCGGTCAGCGCCAGCCCTTCTGGCAGGTCCTGCAAAACCCCGGTCTCGGAATTGGCCGTTTGCACCGTGCTTTGCGCGGGATTGGTCACCGTCACACGGCCATCGGCATCGCAGGTCAGATCCGGTATGATCCATGTGTCGATGCAATCATGTTCCCCGGCAAAACCGCTCAACGTTCGGCCATGCAGGGCAAGTGCCGCGGCCTCCGTCGCGCCGGAGGTGAACACGATATCCGCCCCCGATGCTCCGATTGCCGCTGAGATATCGCGCCGGGCATTCTCGATAATCGCCGTCGCCGCGCGCCCCTCCCCATGAACGGAGGACGGATTGCCCACGACATCCATCGCCGCGATCATCGCAGCGCGCGCCTCTGCCCGCAAAGGGGCCGTGGCGTTCCAATCGAGGTAAGCGCGGCTCACTCGTCCACCAATTCGACGAAGGACGGCACCGCTGGGCAGGGGGCCAACTGGTTGCCGGTGATGTCCGACAGGCGCGTTTGGTGCAGCATGACATAGACATGCGCCGACAGCGCCTCCCAAAGCTTATCGGTCAATTCCTGCGCGCTGGTTCCGGTAGAGGCCCCGGTCGCCCCTGCCCCACGGGCCAGCGCGTCCATCGTCTCGTCAACGGCGGCAAGGATCGTGGACACGCGAATTTCGGACGGGGAGGTCATCAGCCGATAGCCGCCCCCCGGCCCGCGCACCGATTCAACGATCCCTGCCCGGCGCAGTTTGACGAAAAGCTGTTCAAGATAGGCGAGAGAGATATCCTGCCGCGCCGCAATCTCAGATAGGGAGACAAGCGCCCCCTCGGGCTGTTCGGCCAGATCCGCGAGCGCAATCATCGCATAGCGCCCTTTTGTGCTGAGTTTCATGGCACATCTCCGACTTCTATTGACCGAAATGGGTGCAGGGGTTACTTCCCAACAACCATGCGAGGCATCGCCTTGTTTAGAATGTTTCTAAAATTCCCGACTGGAATTGTCAAGCTAGTGATATCCCCAGTCAGCAGTGTAAATAAACGGAGAGGATTGATATGCCTGAGGTGATTTTTCCGGGGCCAGAGGGTCGCCTAGAAGGCCGCTACCACCCTCAGCCGGAACGGGACGCGCCGATTGCGATCATCCTTCATCCCGATCCGAAATTCGGCGGCACGATGAACAATCGTGTCACCTATAACCTGCATTATGCGTTTCACGAGATGGGCTTTACCGTGCTGCGGTTCAATTTCCGGGGCGTTGGCCGGTCGCAGGGCGAATATGATCAGGGGATCGGTGAATTGTCGGATGCAGCATCCGCGCTCGATTACCTTCAATCCATGAACCCGAACGCCAAGCATTGCTGGGTCGCGGGGTTCAGTTTTGGTGCGTGGATCGGGATGCAGTTGTTGATGCGGCGGCCGGAGGTTACCGGCTTTATCTCCGTCGCTCCGCCCGCGAATATGTATGATTTCAGCTTCCTCGCGCCCTGCCCGTCCTCCGGCCTGATCATCAACGGGGAGAATGACCGCGTGGTCCCGCCCGCCGATGTGGTTGGCCTGTCGGACAAGCTCAAGCAGCAAAAGGGCATCACCATCACCCACAGCGTTGTGCCAGAGGCTGGCCATTTCTTTGAAAAAGGGATGGAGGACATGATCGGCCAAGTGCAGGATTATGTCCGTATGCGCCAGAAAAGCCCCGAAATCCGCTAAATCCGGCTGATCTGTCCACCACAGACCGGCGCCGCGCAGCCCGTGGTGCCCGGCGCGGAGGTGGGCTGGTCGGTCAACACCCGCACGGCCAAATGCCCGAACGCCTGCGCCTCCAGCATATCACCATCAAGGCCAACCGCCTCCACCGGATCGACCGGCTGCGACAGGCGGGCTGACAGCGCATCCATCAAGGTTGCGTTCTTGCGCCCGCCCCCACAGACGAGCCACCTGACCGGGGCGCTCGGGAAATGGAGTTGAGCCTTGGCAATCGTGTCCACCGTCAGGTCAAGCAGCGTGGCCATACCGTCCGCGTCTGACAACGGCGCGACCATTTCCAGTGCCGCGTGGAAATCATGCCTGTCCAAGGATTTGGGCGGCGTTCTTTGCAAAAAACCTTGCCCGATCGCGCTGACATCCTGCACGCGGCCACCCCGCGCGAGCGCGCCCTTATCGTCAAACCGCACGCCCCTGCGTGCCATCACGAAATCATCCATCAGCGCATTTCCCGGCCCGGTGTCAAAGGCCAACAGCGCCCCCGGCGCCTCGGGTGCAGCACATCGCGGATTGACCCATGTCACATTCGCAACACCCCCGATATTGAGGAACACCACCGGCGCGGTCAGCCCCACCGCGCGCGCCAGCGCGAAATGATAGAACGGGGCCAGTGGCGCGCCCTGCCCGCCTGCCCGCATATCGGCGGAGCGAAAATCCCACACCACCGGCACGCCCGCCGCCGCCGCCAAGCGCGCCCCGTCGCCCAGTTGATGCGTCCGCGCGCGCTCCGGGTCATGTGCCAGTGTCTGGCCGTGAAACCCGATGACCTCCGCCGGGGGCAGCGCGCGGATCGCCTCCAGATGCGCGTGATGGATGACCTCGGATGCGGCGACAAGCGCATTGCTGCGCCCCGGCCACATGCCTTGCGCGGCCGATAGGATCGCGCGCTCCTCATCCGTGTAGGGGCGAAAATGGCTTGGCCCAAAGCCAAACACATCCGCCCCGTCTGTGCGCACAAGGGCCGCATCCACCCCATCCATTGACGTGCCGGACATCAGCCCCAGCGCCCAAATCGGCGTCATCCTCTTCCCTTTCGTGGCTTCTCCGCGTAACACCACCCGGCAATCAAAGATAACGGACCAGACCGATGACCTACACCCCAAAGAGCGATTTCCTGCGCACGATGATCGCGCGCGGTTTCCTTCAGGATTGCACGGATATGGAGGGGCTGGATCAACGGCTCCTCAATGGGGTGGTGCCGGGCTATATCGGGTTTGATGCGACAGCGGACAGTCTGCATGTCGGCTCGCTCATCCAGATCATGACGCTGCGCTGGCTCCAGAAATGCGGGCACAAGCCGATTGTCCTGATGGGCGGTGGCACGACGAAGGTGGGCGATCCTTCAGGCAAGGACGAGTCGCGCAAATTGCTGGATGAAGCCGGGATTGAGGCCAACATCGCGGGCATCCGCTCCGTGTTCGACAAATATGTGTCCTTCGAGGATGGCCCAACGGGTGCCATCATGCCCAATAACGCGGAATGGCTTGATGAGTTGCACTACATCTCCTTCCTGCGCGACTACGGGCGGCATTTCACGATCAACCGGATGCTGACCTTTGATAGTGTCAAGCTGCGGCTGGATCGCGAACAGCCCCTGACCTTCCTTGAGTTCAACTACATGCTGTTGCAAGCCTATGATTTCCTTGAGCTTCACCGCCGCTATGGCTGTGGTCTGCAAATGGGCGGCTCGGATCAATGGGGCAATATCGTCAACGGGATCGACCTGACGCGCCGCGTGGCACAGGGGGAGGTGTTTGGGATCACCACGCCGCTCCTGACCACGTCTGACGGCAAGAAGATGGGCAAAACCGCCGATGGCGCGATCTGGCTCAACGCCGAGAAACGCAGCCCCTATGAGTTCTGGCAATTCTGGCGCAACACCACGGATGCAGATGTGGGCCGGTTCCTGAAACTCTACACCGAGTTGCCAATCGACGAATGTGAGCGGCTTGGCGCGCTTGAAGGGGCCGAGATCAACGCGGCGAAAATCCGCCTCGCAAATGAGGTCACGACGCTTTGCCATGGCGCGGATGCTGCCGCAGCGGCAGAAGCCACGGCCCGCGAAGTGTTCGAGCAGGGCGGCATCGGCGACGATCTGCCGACCATCACGCTCCAATCGGATGAGCTGGGAGACGCGATCTCCGTCGTGCAGCTTTTCGTCAAATCGGGCCTCGCCAAATCCGGCAAGGACGCGAAACGCCTGATCGCTGAAGGCGGGGCCAAGCTTGATGATCAGCCTGTCACGGACGCCGGTGCGATGATCCCCGCGGATCACTTCGCCAATCCGATGAAACTGAGCGCGGGCAAAAAACGCCACGCCCTCGTCACCCGCGCCTAAACGATAGGGGCAGCGCGTAACGCCCTGCCCCAATTCACTTTCTTAAAATATCCGCCCGCGCGGCGAGCGCATCGCCGCGGCAGGCGGCGATTCTACTCGCCCAGCATCCATACGCCATCGGGATGAAAGGCGTGAAAGGCGAAGGCAAATCCGACATCATGCGCCACATCTTGACCCTCCGCATCCCGCACCCGGATCATCCCGATATCGCGGCTGCCGGAGATGGAGCGCTGATCCAGCGCGCTGGCCATCCCCGCCCGCCATGTGATCGTGACACCAGCCTCTGTCACCGGGCCTTGCGCGATCCGCTCCAGCGGCCAGGCGCGCGCACCCACACTCACCACACGCGACAATGGCTCAATCCCATGGGGCGGCGGCTCCCCGGAATAGAGGAACGGACGCGGCAGGCTGTCATACCCCGCATAAGGGTTCACCCCATAGGAGCGACCAAAGGCGCCGGGCCGGGCCATGACGATGCCATCTGGATACTGCTCCTTGAAACTGGCCCAGCTTTCCATCCATGACGGGATCACGGTGAGCTGCGCGCCGGTCAACTCCCCCACGATCGCCTCCCCCAGAAATTGCTGCCACCAGCTTTCGGTCTGGCGGTCATACATGACCATATCGGAATTGCGCAGCTTGCCCGACACGCCGAAGGTCATCTCCCGCCCGTCAAGCATCCCGTCAAACACGACCGCCGAATTGCAAAGCGGGCAGAACGTGACAGAGACGGGCTTGCCACCGATGCGGTCATTCACGATCTCATGCCATGTCAGATAGCGGATCGGATAGGCTCGCGCGCGCTCCCCCTCGATATCGAGCGTGATGACCGGTTCATCCTCTGGAAGTTCGGTTTCATCCGCGATGTTGAGAAACTGCGGAGCGTCGATTGCAGGGATACCGTCCTTCGGCGGGCCACCGGACAGGATTTCCACAAACGGGACGGAGGCACGCTGGAAATTCGTGTCGGGCCATTCCTGCTCCCAGAAGGGCGGGGTCGGCTGACCATCCTGCGCCAGCACAGGGCCAGCCAATGCAGCGGTCAGTATCAGGGGGATTATTCGCATCGCAAACCTCGCTCTGGGGTGCAGTGATGCCCTACCCTGACGAAAAAAGGGGCCGCATGGCAGCCCCTCTCCCCGGATTGTGATGGAATGCGAGGATCACTCGATCCGCGCGCTTTCAATGAAATCGGGCGTGCGCACCATCCCGTTTAGCTGCGGCGGACCCGTGCGCAGGGCGCGCACCATTTCCAATCCTTCGATCACCTCACCGATCACGGTGTATTGCCCATCAAGGCTTGGGTGCCGCTCGGTCATGATGAAGAATTGGGAATTGGCCGAATCCGGGCTTGTGGCCCGCGCCATGCCAACCACGCCGGGGGCAAATGGCACGTCAGAGAATTCCGCGGGAAGGTTCGGCAGGCTCGATCCACCCTGCCCGGCCAGTTGCGCCGAATAGGCCCCACGCTTCGCGTAAGTGATATCGCCCGTCTGCGCCATGAAGCCGGTGATAACGCGATGGAAGGCGACATTGTCATATTCGCCGTTATTCGCCAGCGTCATGATCCGGGCCACATGCAGTGGCGCAATGTCAGGGCGCAGGCCGATCACCACGGTGCCTTTGCCCACGGCGGCATCAATCTCAAGCACCAGTTTCGGCTGATCCTGTGCTGCAGCCGGCAAAGACAGGCTCAGCGCCAGCCCAAGTGCGAGAAAGGCGCGCCGGATCATTCCGCGCCGCCCATGCGCACGGTGACCATGCGGTCAGGATCGGTCACAGCGCCGGAGCCGGGCGCGCCGCGCTTGATCTGATCGACCAGATCCATGCCTTTCGTGACCTGACCGAACACGGTGTATTGGCCATTCAGGAACGCGCCTTCCTCAAACATGATGAAGAATTGCGAGTTGGCGGAGTTCGGGTTCTGCGAGCGGGCCATGCCCACGGTGCCCCGCTCGAACGGGACTTTGGAAAATTCCTGCGGCAGATCGGGATAGCTGGAGCCGCCAGTGCCCGCCCGGCGCGGATCGCCGCCCGGCCCGCCATGCTCCACATCGCCGGTCTGTGCCATGAAGCCTTCGATCACGCGGTGAAAGGCCACACCATCATAGGCCTGCTCGGCCACGAGGGTTTTCATCCGCTCCACATGCTTGGGCGCGACTTCCGGCAAAAGCTGGATATGCACCTCGCCTGTCTCAAGCGTGATGATCATGGTGTTGTCGGGTGATGTGTTCATAGCTGTCGGAGCCTCCCTCAGCTCGGGTTGCGGTTTGGGCATCATCGCCCAGAAGATCAGACCTCCCAGCGCACAGAGCGCGAGGATCAGAAAAAGCTTATTGTCCATGGGTGACTGTCTAGCGCGTTATTTGGTGGGTGCAAGCCGTGCCTTGAGCGCCTGCTCGACACGGGGGGGCACGAAATTGGAGATATCGCCGCCCAATCGGGCGATTTCCTTGACCAGACGCGACGCGATGGCCTGATGATGCGCATCTGCCATCAAAAACACCGTCTCCACATCGTCGTTCATCGCCCGGTTCATGCCGACCATCTGAAATTCATATTCGAAGTCGGACACGGCGCGCAGGCCGCGAATGATCATCTGCGCGCCCACGTCATGCGCGCATTGGATCAGCAGGTTCTCAAATGGATGAACGAGAATCTCAACACCGCTGTCGCGCGCGATATCGGCGGTTTCCTCCGCGATCATCTCCACCCGCTCTTCCAGGGTGAAAAGCGGCCCCTTGTCCCGGTTGATCGCGACCCCGATCACCAGCCGGTCCACCAGCGCCGTCGCGCGGCGGATCACATCAAGATGTCCCAAGGTCACGGGATCAAACGTCCCCGGATAGAGGCCAGTGCGGATCATGGGGGCGCTCCCGTCTGTTCAGTCTGGCGTGACGCAACAATATTTCGCGTCACGCGTCAACCGCCGATCCCTCAGTAGCCGGAGATCATGTCCGTCAGCGCGGAATTCTCCGCCTCGATCATCTGCATCCGTGCCTTCACCGCATCGCCGATAGAGATGATGCCAACCAAAGTCCCGCCATCCATCACGGGCATGTGCCGAAACCGCCCGTCGGTCATCTGGTTGAGGACCGACACCATCGAGTCGGTCGGCGCGCAGCCAATCACCTTGGCCGTCATGGTGTTGGCGACGGAAGTATCAAGGCACGCGGCCCCCTCTTCCCCCAATTTGCGCACGATATCGCGTTCAGAGAGGATGCCATCCACGCTTTTGCCATCCTTGGAAACGATCAGGGCACCGATTTTCTTGGCCCCCAGCCGCTCAGCTGCGGATCGCAGGCTTGCATCGGGCGTGATGGTCTCCAAGGTTGCGGGCTTCTGCCCCAAAACATGTTGCACCAGCATGGTGTTGATCCTCCCGACAAATTTGTTGATCTCCACGGTGGCAGATCAGGACTGCGCGGGTCAAGCGTGATGAACACCCCTTGGTTGTGAGCGAAGTTTCGCCGCAATCCGGTTGAACACAGGGCTATTTCCGGCAAAAACTAGGAAACTTTGCCCAGCAACGCTGCGTTTCACCAGACAAATGCCCCCGTCCCGCCTAGCTGAGGGACAATAGAAATGGAGGACGTCATGAAACGTGCAATCCCGTTTATCGCCCTGCTCGCACTTGCCACGGCTCCGGCGGCCTATGCCAATGGCCCCGAACATTGCCCGCCCGGGCTGGCCAAGAAAACACCCGCCTGCATCCCGCCGGGGCAAGCGATGAAATATGAGGTGGGTGATCGGATCGCCCCGGAAACCGACCGCCGGATCATCCGCGATTGGGAGGATCTGGGCCTGCCGCGCCCCGGTGAGGACGAAATCTACATCGCCCTTCCGGCGGACAATGAGATTGTGCGCGTCCTGCAGGATGGCCTGATCGTTGTCGAGGCGATTGGCATTCTGGATCAGTGGCTGAACTGACCCGCGCCTGATCGGGTCGCGGTTATTCCGCCGCGACCCGTTTTTGCATCAGGATCGGTTTGAGGTACTGCCCGGTATAGCTTTCCGCGACCATGGCGACCTCCTCAGGCGTCCCTTCGGCCACGATCCGCCCGCCGCCATCGCCGCCCTCGGGACCGATATCAATGATCCAATCGGCCGTCTTGATAACATCAAGGTTGTGTTCGATCACCACAAGGCTGTTGCCCTGATCGACCAACTCATCCAGCACCATCAGCAGTTTGCGCACATCCTCGAAATGCAGACCCGTGGTCGGCTCATCAAGGATATAGAGCGTGCGGCCCGTGGCCCGCTTGGACAGCTCCTTGGCGAGCTTCACGCGCTGCGCCTCCCCCCCCGATAGGGTGGTCGCCTGCTGGCCCACCTTGATATAACCAAGGCCCACACGTTTGAGCGTTTCCATCTTGTCGCGGATCGCGGGAACGGCCTGGAAAAACTCCGCCGCATCCTCGATCGTCATGTCAAGAACGTCCGCGATACTCTTGCCTTTAAACAAAACTTCGAGCGTTTCTCGGTTGTAGCGTTTGCCGTCGCATGTCTCACAGGTGACATAGACATCGGGCAGGAAATGCATCTCGATCTTGATCACGCCATCGCCCTGACAGGCCTCACAACGCCCCCCTTTCACGTTGAACGAGAACCGCCCCGGTTTGTAGCCGCGCGCCTTGGCCTCCGGCAGACCGGCGAACCAATCCCGGATGGGAGTGAAGGCGCCCGTATAGGTCGCGGGGTTGGAACGCGGGGTGCGCCCGATGGGCGATTGGTCGATGTCGATCACCTTATCAAGATGCTCCAGCCCCTTGATCGTGTCGCAAGGCGCGGGCGTCTGGCGCGCACCGTTGAGCCGCATGGACGCCGTCTTGAACAGTGTCTCAATCGTCAGCGTCGATTTCCCGCCCCCCGACACGCCCGTCACACAGGTGAAAATGCCCAGCGGGAACTTCACAGTGACGTTTTGCAAGTTGTTGCCGGTCGCGTTCACGACCTCGACATGTTTGCCATTGCCAGTGCGGCGATCCGCGCGGATCGGGATTTCGCGCTTTCCGGTCAAATATTGCCCGGTGATGGAGTGCTCTGACTGCGCTATTTCCTCCGGTGTCCCTTGGGCGATGATCTCCCCGCCATGCACACCTGCGCCGGGGCCGATATCCAGCACAAAATCCGCCTCCCGGATCGCTTCTTCGTCATGCTCGACCACGATCACGGTATTCCCCTGATCGCGCAGGTTTTTAAGCGTGGTCAAGAGCCGCCCATTGTCGCGCTGATGCAAGCCGATGGACGGCTCATCTAGCACATAAAGCACACCCGTCAGGCCCGACCCGATTTGAGAGGCAAGCCGGATCCGCTGGCTTTCCCCCCCTGACAGCGTGCCGGAATTGCGGCTCAGCGTCAGGTAATCAAGGCCGACATTCACGAGAAACCCGAGCCGTTCGCGGATTTCCTTCAGGATCGCGCGGGCAATCTCGTTTTTCTGGTTCGTCAGATGGTTTGGTGCCTCTTCAATCCAGTCAAGCGCCTCGCGGATGCTTTTCTGCGTGACGTTGGAGATATGATCGCCTTGGATCTTGACCGCCAGCGCCTCCTGTTTCAGGCGATGCCCGTCACAGGTGCCGCAGGGGCGGTTGTTCTGATAGCGCTCAAATTCTTCGCGCACCCAGTTCGAATCCGTCTCCCGGAACCGTCGCTCCATATTCGGCACGACCCCTTCAAAGGAGCGGGAGATTTCATAAACGCGCCCGCCCTCATCATAGCGAAACTTGACCTTTTCCTCGCCCGTGCCGTGCAGCATCACCTGATGCACATGCGTGGGCAGGTCGCGCCATGGGGCGTGGCCGTCGAATTCGTAGTGTTTCGCTAGGGCCTCAATCGTCTGGCGGAAATAAGGGCTTTTCGTTTTGGCCCATGGCGCAATCGCCCCGTCATACAGGCTGAGCGACGTGTCCGGCACCACCAGCCGCTCGTCAAAGAACAACTCCATCCCCAACCCATCGCAGGACGGGCACGCACCAAAGGGCGCGTTGAAGGAAAACAGGCGCGGCTCAATCTCTGGGATCGTAAAGCCCGACACCGGGCAGGCGAAATTCTCCGAGAAGGTGAAGCGTTCCGGCTCCGGCGTGGTGCCGTCCTCCTGCTCTTTCGGGGCGGTTTCAAGGATCGCGATACCATCGGCAAGGTTGAGCGCAGTGCGGAAACTGTCCGCCAGCCGCTGCTCCATCCCCTCGCGCACCACAAGCCGGTCAACCACGACGTCGATATTGTGGCGGAATTTCTTGTCCAACACGGGCGGTTCGTCCAATTCGTAGAACTCACCGTTGACCTTGACGCGCTGGAAACCCTGTTTGCGCAGTTCAGCAAACTCTTTGCGGTATTCGCCCTTGCGGTCGCGGATGATGGGGGCAAGCAGATAGCCGCGCGTCCCCTCCTCCATGGCCATTACCCGATCCACCATTTCGGACACTTGCTGCGCCTCAATCGGCAGGCCCGTGGCGGGGGAGTATGGCGTGCCCGCGCGCGCAAACAAAAGGCGCATGTAGTCGTAAATCTCCGTCACCGTACCAACGGTGGAGCGGGGGTTTTTGCTCGTTGTTTTCTGCTCGATGGAAATAGCCGGGCTGAGGCCAGAGATGTGATCCACATCCGGTTTTTGCATCATATCAAGGAATTGCCGCGCATAGGCCGACAGCGATTCCACATATCGCCGCTGCCCTTCGGCATAGATCGTGTCGAACGCGAGCGAGGATTTGCCG
This sequence comes from Rubricella aquisinus, assembly GCF_014199445.1. Taxonomy (GTDB): domain Bacteria; phylum Pseudomonadota; class Alphaproteobacteria; order Rhodobacterales; family Rhodobacteraceae; genus Rubricella; species Rubricella aquisinus. The sequence goes on from NZ_JACIJS010000002.1 coordinate 211,949, forward strand.
GAGCCGGACAGACCGGTGATGACGATCAGCGTATCGCGCGGCAGGTCCACATCCACCGATTTGAGGTTATGCTCCCGCGCGCCACGGATCTCGATATGTTTCAATTCGGCCATGCTGGCTGTCCCTCATTTGCTCCTGCGCGACATATAGGGGTTCGCGCGGGGATGGCGAGGTGTGCATTTGTAAACAAAGCATGAACATTTACAAGGTCAGACGCGAGATTCACCCTATGCGTGTGTAAATCGGGGCAGAAATCGCAATTGCGCCACATTCGCGCACGATTCGAGACACCTTCGCCTGCCATATACCTTCTCAGCAGCCGGAAACGGCCCGAACTGAGGAGATCGAAAATGTCTTTCATCTGGACCAACGAGCAGACCTTCGCCACCGAAGCAGCCGATGCCGTGATCGCCTCCATTTTCGGCCAAACCGTCGCGGATGAGATGGCAGTGGAGACCGAAGAGGTTTTCGTGCCGCTCGAAGAGACCGCGGACGAGATCACCGCCTGGTGATATCTGCCCATTGTTAACCGACCGGTAATCACGTTACGGATTAAGTAACGTGATTTTTTGATTCAGAAGGGATGCGCAATGGCGGGATCGGTAAACAAGGTCATTCTGGTGGGCAATCTGGGCCGGGATCCCGAGGTGCGCTCCTTCCCCAATGGCGGTAAAGTCTGCAACCTGCGCATCGCCACGTCCGAGACATGGCGCGACAAACAATCGGGAGAGCGGCGCGAGAAAACGGAATGGCATTCCGTCGCGATCTTTTCCGAGCCGCTGATCCGCGTGGCGGAGCAATATCTGCGCAAAGGCTCGAAAATCTATGTCGAAGGCCAGCTTGAGACCCGCAAATGGCAGGATCAGAACGGCAATGACCGCTATTCCACCGAAGTGGCCCTGCGCCCCTACCGGTCTGAACTGACCATGCTTGACGGTCGCAACAGCGAAGGCGGCGGTGGTGGTGGCGGCTATGCTGATCCCTATCAGGGTGGCGGCGGTGGCGGCTCCTCCTCCGGGGGTGGTGCATCCTCGGGTGGCGGATATGGCGGTGCCGCGGGCCTTGATGACGACATTCCCTTCTAAGGTATGAGCCTGCCAACGATCGGGAGCCTGTGGATCGGACCACGCCTGTCCTTTTTGGAGGTGGTGGTGATCCGGTCCTACCTTGATGCCGGGCATCCGATCGTTCTGTTTACGCTGGGCCCGCTGGAGAATGTGCCGGAGGGTGTGGAGCTGCGCGACGCGCGAGAGGTTTTCGCGCCGCCTTACACCGACGCGCAATTTGCTGAAAACCACATCTTTACAGCGATTTATTCGGATACCTTCCGGCTGCATATGATCCAGGATCTGGGCTATATCTGGGCCGATCTTGATGCTTATTGCGTGAAACCTTACGATTTTGAAAGCGGCTATCTGCTGGCCTATCAGAACCCGCGCGGGAGTGTGGCAAACGGCATCCTTGGCCTGCCACCGACGAGCGAGGCGCTGCATCTGAGCCTTGCCATGTTGCTTGATCCCGCCCCGGTCCTGCCGTTCAGCCGCCCCGGCAAACAGCGGCGCGCGGCGCGCATGAAGCGGCTGGGCCGTCCCTTCGGATTTGAGAATTACAATTGGGGCGCGTCTGGCCCGCGCGTGCTGACCCATTTCCTGAATGAAACCGGCGAAATCATACACGCCCAACCGCCAAGCGTTTTCATCCCGTTTGAGACGCATCATCATATGATCGTCTTTGATCCTGATGTGCCGCTGGACCGGATCGAACGGCCGGAAACATACTCCGTCCACCTGTTCGGGCTGACGCGGGTTGCGGCCCGTGATCAATTCAACGGGGTTTTGCCCGATGGCTGCTATCTGGATACGATTTGCAAGCGGCACGGCGTGGACCCAGCCGCCTTTCCGGTATAGAGAATGGCCATTGCCGCAATAAGGAAAGACATGCCGCCGCCCGCCCCCTTGCCCACAATCGGCACGTTCTGGACCGGCTCTGACCTGTCATGGTTTGAGCAACTGACGATCCAGTCTTACCTTGATGCTGGGCATCATGTCGTCCTCTATACCTTTGACGAGATTGGCAATATTCCAGACGGCACCGAAATCCGGGACGCTGCGGATATCGGCACGCCGGTCTTGTGGGACACGTCCACCCGGAAAGGCCGCGTGTGCTTTTCCGATCTGTTCCGGCTCTACATGATCCGCGAAACCGGGTTTTTGTGGAGCGATCTGGATGCCTATTGCGTCAAGCCGTTCGACTGGGACAGCGAATATGTCTTTGGCTATGTGAAACTTGAACAAGTCGTCAATAACGGCATCCTGCGCCTGCCGCAGGCCTCGCTGGAATTGGCCGCCTGTATCAGCTTTATCGAAGAGCCGAACCCGATCCCGCCCTGGTTTGGCTTTAAAAAGCGGCGGCAATTGCTTGAATTGCGTCGCCAGAACACGCCGCACACCGTTGAAAACCTGAAATGGGGCACGAGCGGTCCGGGGATTTTGACCCATGTGCTCAATTATCACGGCACCATCGGACATACGCTGACGGGAAAGGTTCTCTATCCCTATTCCACCCGCAAGTTATGGCAGATGATCCTTCAGACCACGCCCTATGATGAAGCGATCCCGGATATGTGCCATTCCGTCCATCTTTACGGCGATACCAAGCATCTGTTGAAAACCGACTTTGATGGCCTGCCCCCATCCGGCACCTTCCTTGATCAGCTTTGTCAAAAGCATGGGATCGACCCTGCCGCCGCCCCGATTGTGTGAGCCATGACCCTGCCTACCATCGCCTCCCTTTGGATCGGAACCCGCATCACATGGTATGAGGCGGTGTGTATCCAATCCTATCTGGATCACGGCCACCGATTTGTTCTGTTTTGCAAACCGGGGACGCAGAATATCCCCGACGGTGTTGAGGTCCGCTCCATCGACGATGAAGGATTGGCCAATCACTGGCCTTTGCAAACGCGCAAACAGCGGGCCTGCTATTCCGATCATTTCCGCCTGCTGATGATCCGCGACTATGGCTTTGTCTGGAGCGATCTGGATGCGTTTTGCGTCCGCCCGCTCGATCTGCCGGGGGATCGGATTTATGGCGCGCAGAACCGGCGCTGGAGCATTGCGACGGGTATCCTCAAACTCCCCCCCGACAGTGAGGCGCTGGCCCGCTGCATCGCCTTCAATGAAGAGGACAACCCGATCCCGCCATGGTTTGACGCAGAGGAGCGCGCGCCGCTGGAGGCGCTGAAGGCTGTGGGCACGCCCCACCGCATCGACCAACTGGATTGGGCAGTCAGCGGCCCGCTGATCCTGACCCATTTTCTCCAGGAAACCGGGGAGATCAAACACGCCCTGCCGCTGCGCTTCCTCTATCCTTTCGATACCCGTCGCCTGCGCAAATTCGGGTTTGAGACCGACGATTACCGGCCCAAACTGAACAAGCAGACCTATTCCATCCACCTCTTCGGCGAAAACCGCCGTTTGTTGATGGAAAAATTCGATGGGCTGCCCCCGAAAGACAGCTTTTTCGACCAGATTTGCCGCCAGCACAACATTCGGCCCGGAACCATGCCGATCCTGCCCGATGAGACGCCGCTAGCGATTGATGCCGGAGCGGCAAAGGCATAGACTGCGGTCAGCGCCAGAGCAGGCACAAAATAAGCGATTCATGCGGGGATGATCCTTGACCGAAGAGAACGACACGCCACCCGAGCGCCCGATATTTGACGGCCCCTCGATCACCATCGAAGAGGAGATGAAACGCTCCTTCCTCGATTACTCGATGAGCGTCATCATTTCGCGTGCGATCCCGGATATTCGCGACGGGTTGAAGCCGGTCCACCGGCGCATCCTCTATGCGATGCATGAAACGAACAACAGCCACGACAAGGCGTTCCGCAAATCCGCCCGGCCCGTGGGCGACGTGATGGGGAAATACCACCCCCATGGCGACAGCGCGATCTATGACGCGCTGGTGCGGATGGCGCAGGATTTTTCCATGCGCCTGCCTTTGTTGATCGGTCAGGGCAATTTCGGCTCGATGGACGGGGATAACCCGGCGGCAATGCGCTACACCGAAGTGAAAATGGCCGAAAGTGCTGCTTTCCTCCTGGGGGATATCGAAAAAGACACGGTCGATTTCCAACCCAACTATGATGGTAAGGATAATGAGCCGGTCGTGCTCCCTGCCCGTTTCCCGAACCTGCTGGTCAATGGCACGGGCGGGATCGCTGTGGGGATGGCAACGAATATTCCGCCCCATAACCTTGGCGAAGTGCTGGATGCCTGTGAGGCGCTGATCGACAATCCCGACCTTGATAGCGCGCAACTCATCCAATACGTCCCCGCGCCCGATTTCCCCACCGGGGGGATCATTCTGGGCCGGACAGGCGCCTACAAGGCCTATACCGAGGGGCGCGGTTCCGTCATCATCCGCGCCAAGACGAAGGTGGAGGAGATCCGAAAGGATCGCTACGCCATCGTGGTCGAGGAAATCCCCTATCAGGTCAACAAATCCACCCTGATCGAGAAAATCGCGGAACTTGCCCGCGATAAAAAGGTCGAAGGCATCGCCCATGTGCAGGACGAGTCTGACCGGTTCGGCGTGCGCGTGGTGATCGAATTGAAGCGGGACGCAACGGCGGAGGTCGTGCTCAACCAATTGTTCCGCTTCACCCCGTTGCAAACCTCGTTCGGCTGCAACATGCTGGCGCTGAATGGGGGCCGGCCAGAGCAGTTGACCCTGCGCGCCTTTATCGACGCTTTCGTGAAATTCCGCGAAGAGGTCGTCGCACGGCGCACCGCATTCGAATTGAACAAGGCGCGGGAAAGAGCACATGTTCTCAGCGGCTTGGCCGTAGCTGTTGAGAACGTAGACGAGGTCGTGGCGACGATCCGCTCCTCCCCCGATGCGCCAACCGCGCGCGGACGCCTGATGGAGCGGCGCTGGCCCGCCGCCGCGATTGCCGATTATATCCGGCTTGTCGATGACCCGTCCCACACCATGAACGAGGACGGCACCTACAATATGTCAGACACGCAGGCGCGTGCGATCCTTGATCTGCGGCTGCAACGCCTGACAGCGCTTGGCGTCAAGGAAATCACTGATGAGCTGGAAACGCTCGCCGGGAAAATTGTCGATTACCTCGATATCCTGCGCTCCCGTGAGCGGATCATGACGATCATCAAGGATGAAATCGCCGAGGTCCGCGCGAAATTCGCCACCCCCCGCAAGACGGAGATCGTCGAATTCGCGGGCGATATGGAAGATGAGGACCTCATCGAGCGGGAAGATATGGTCGTCACCATCACCAATGGCGGCTATATCAAACGGACCCCGCTGGAAGACTTCCGTGCGCAAAAGCGCGGCGGTAAAGGGCTTGGCGGAATGAACATGAAGGACGAGGATTTCGTCACCACGCTGTTTGTCGCCAACACCCACACGCCGCTCCTGTTCTTCACCACCGATGGTATGGTCTATAAGCTCAAGACGTGGCGATTGCCGCAGGGCGGGCGCAATGCGCGGGGCAAGGCGCTGGTGAATATCCTGCCTATTCAGCAGGGTACGGGCATTGCCGCCACCATGGCCGTGGACCGGGATGAGGAGGAATGGGACGATCTGCAGATCGTGTTCGCCACCTCCGCAGGCACCGTGCGGCGCAACAAGCTGAGCGATTTCACCAATGTCATGCGCAACGGCAAAATCGCGATGCGGTTCGAGGGGGAGCATGAAAACACGACCCTGATCAACGCGCGCATCGCTTCCAATGATGATGATGTGATGCTGGTGACCCAATCGGGCCGTGCGATCCGCTTTCCTGCCACGGATGTGCGGGTGTTCAACTCGCGCGCCTCTGTCGGGGTGCGGGGCGTGTTGCTGAAGGGCGACGATCGCGTCGTCTCGATGTCCGTGATCCGCCATTTCGAGGCGAGCCCGGATGAGCGCGCCGCCTACCTCAAAATGCGCCGCGCCGTGGCGGGTGACACAGAGGTGCCGGAGGATGATGAAGGCCTGACCGGTGACATCAGCCAGGACCGCTATGTGGAGATGTCCGCGTCCGAAGATCTGATCCTCACAATCACCGAAGGCGGCGCGGGCAAGCTGTCTTCCAGCCACGACTACCCTGTGCGCGGGCGCGGGGGCCAGGGTGTTCAGGCGATGGACAAGGCGATGCGCGGCGGCCCGCTTGTGGCCTCCTTCCCGGTCGATATGGACGATCAGATCATGCTGGCCACGGATAAGGGTCAGTCGATCCGGGTGCCCGTGGGTGGCATTTCCTTCCGGTCCCGTGGGGCTGGTGGTGTGCGCGTGTTCAACACCGCGAAGGGCGAAAAGGTCGTCTCTGTCGCGCGCATCGCTGATCAAAGCGACGAAGACGAGGGCACCGCAGAGGAATGACCAGCCCCCAACCGACCCCAGAGGAGGTGTTTACCGATATCTATCGGAACCACCGCTGGGGCCGGTGGGTAAAGGGGGAGCGCCTGTATTTTTCGGGCGCCGGGTCGTACCTGCCTGAAATCGTTGATCCTTTCGTGGAAACCATCCGGCGGTTTACTGCGACGCAAGAAAAGCCCCTCAGCATCACCGATATCGGCTGCGGGGATTTTCAGGTGGGCCAGCGGATACGTCCGCTCTTTGGCCGCTATACGGCCTGCGACGTGGTGCCTGATCTGATCCGCGACAACCGCCCCCGTTATCGCGACCTAGAGGTGATTTTTCGCCATCTGGATATCACCTGTAGCCCCGCGCCGATTGCGGATGTGATCCTGGTCCGGCAGGTGTTTCAGCATTTGTCGAACGCGCATATCGCGCAGGCGCTCGCCAATATCACCGGGCGCTGCACGCATTTGATCGTCGCGGATATCCGGCCCAAGGGCAAAGACTGGCCCGTGAACCGTGACATGCCGACCCAGACCTATACGCGTATGACCGATAACAGCGGCCTTGTCTTGACAGAGCCGCCATTTTGCCTGCGCCCGGTCGGACACACCACCCTGTCGCGCATCCCCTGTGACACGGGATGGCTGGAGACGATCCATTACCGATTGCGCTGATGCTTTTCTTTGGCGCGCGTATGGCCTATCTCACGCGCTATGACACAGATTGAACCCATCCATATCATCGGCGGCGGCATGGCCGGATGCGAGGCTGCATGGCAGGCCGCAAATCTAGGCGTGCCGGTCGTGCTCCATGAAATGCGGCCCAAGGTCGAAACCTTCGCCCATCAGACGGACGGATTGGCAGAGTTGGTTTGTTCTAACTCTTTCCGCTCCGACGATGATGAGAGCAATGCCGTGGGCCTGTTGCATTGGGAAATGCGGCAGGCCGGCGGCCTGATCATGTCCATGGGGGATCGGCATTCGGTGCCTGCGGGTGGTGCGCTGGCGGTGGACCGCGACGCGTTCTCCGCCGATGTGACGGCGGCGATTGAGGCGCATCCGCTGATTACCATCAACCGTGATGAAATCGCGGGCCTGCCGCCAGAGGATTGGTCGAGCGTGATCATCGCGACCGGCCCGCTGACCTCCCCCGCGTTGGCCAATGCGCTGTTGGACTTGACGGGTGAGGAAAGCCTCGCCTTCTTCGATGCGATTGCCCCCATCGTCTATGCCGAGAGTGTGGACCTGTCGAAAGCGTGGTTCCAATCGCGCTATGACAAGGGCGACACGCAGGAGGAACGGGAAGCCTATCTCAACTGCCCGATGGATGAGGCGACCTATAACGCCTTCCTCGATGCGCTGCTCGCCGCTGACAAGACCGAATTCAAAGAGGGCGAAACCGCTGGCTATTTTGAGGCCTGCCTTCCCATTGAGGTGATGGTGGAGCGGGGCCGCGAAACCCTGCGCTGGGGCCCGATGAAGCCCGTGGGCTTGACCAATCCGCATCAGCCGGACGTCAAACCCCATGCGGTCGTGCAATTGCGCAAGGAAAACAAGATCGGCACGCTCTACAACATCGTCGGTTTCCAGACGAAGATGAAATACGGCGCGCAGGCCGAGGTTTTGCGCATGATCCCGGGGTTGGAGAACGCGGAATTCGCGCGATTGGGCGGTATTCATCGCAACACATTCCTCAATTCCCCACGCCTTCTGGATGAGCGGATGCGGCTCAAGGCCCGGCCATCCCTGCGCTTTGCAGGGCAGGTGACGGGGGTTGAGGGCTATGTCGAAAGCGCCTCCATGGGTCTGCTTGCAGGGCGGCTCGCGGCCTATGAGCGGCTGGGAGTGGACGCCCCCCTGCCCGGCCCGACGACCGCAATTGGCGCGCTTCTCAATCACATCACCGGTGGGGCCAATGCTGAGACATTCCAGCCGATGAACGTCAATTTCGGCCTGTTTCCCGAATTGACTGCCGATGTGCGCCGGGGCCGCCGGGGCAAGGCGGAGCGTAAACGCGCCTATACCGACCGTGCAAAGGCTGACTGGCAAAGCTGGCTCACGTCACTCCCCCTTGGACAAAGGCCCGCTGCCGAGTAACCTGCCCATGGGGAGGCAGGACATGGCAGACAGGTTTCTGGACAAGGTTTACACGCTCGGCGCCGATACACCGACTGAGGTGCTCTATAGAGAATGGGCCGCGACCTATGACGCGGAGGTGACGGAAGCCGGCTATGCCACGCCGGGTCGCGCGGCGGAGGCACTTGCCTCCGTCGTCGATGATAAGGCAGCACCTATCCTCGATATGGGCTGCGGGACGGGGCTGTCGGGCATCGCGCTCCGCTCCGCCGGGTTTGAGGTGATCGACGGTGTGGATCTCACGCAAGAGATGCTCGATCAGGCGGGGCGTCTGACCCTTTATCGTGAGTTGCGACAAACGGATGTGAGCGATCCATTGCCCTTCGCATCCGGCACCCATGCCCATGTCGCCGCAATCGGGCTGTTCAGCCCGTCCCATGCGCCCGCGGGCACGGTTGATCTGGTGCTGCGCTATCTTTCGCGCGGGGGATGTTTCGTGTTCTCCCTGAACGATCACGCGCTGGCCGATCCGACCTATGAGGGCGTGATCCGCAACTGGGTGGATTGCGGGGCCGCGCGTGTCCTGTTCAAGGAGTATGGCGATCACCTGCCCAGCGAGGACATAAAATCGGTGGTATATGTCCTCCAAAAGAGTTGAACGGTTCGCCCCCTCCCCGACCGGGCTTTTGCATTTGGGGCATGGGTTTTCCGCGCTCACGGCGGCGGACGGCGCGGATCGCTTCCTGCTCAGGATCGAAGATATAGACCGCGCCCGGTGCCGGCCCGCCTATGTGACGGCCCTTTTTGAGGACCTCGCGTGGTTGGGCCTGACATGGGAAACGCCTGTCCTGCGCCAATCAGAACGGCGCGCGGCCTATGATGCTGCCGTCGCGCGATTGACGGAACTCGGCCTGACCTATCCCTGCACCTGTACGCGGGGCGATATCAAGGCAGCCTTATCCGCCCCGCAAGAGGGCGCGCCACTGCACGGGCCTGATGGGTTGATCTATCCCGGCACCTGCCGACATGCGGGGCGGGATGCCGAAGGAGCCGCGATCCGGCTCGATATGGCCCGCGCGGTGGCGATCACCGGGCCGCTCCAATTTAAGGAATTGGACAATCCGGATGGCCCAAATGGTACGGTCACGGTGACCCCCGATCACATGATCCGCGAGATTGGCGATATCGTTCTGGCGCGGCGGGATATTGGCACGAGCTATCATATCGCCGTCACCGTGGATGATGCGGAACAGGGGATCACGCATGTCACGCGCGGGCAGGATCTGTTCACGGCGACACCGATCCACCGGCTGTTGCAGGTGCTGCTGGGCCTGCCCGAGCCGATCTACCGCCACCACCGCCTGATCCGCGATGATCAGGGCAAACGCTTGGCCAAGCGGGACGATGCCCGCGCACTGCGCGCCTATCGGGAGGCAGGCATGACCCCTGCGGCGGTCATTCGGTTAATGGCGCCATAAGCTCGACCACCTCCCCATCGCGCACCGCACGATAGAAACAGCTTCGCCGGTTGGTGTGACAGGCCGGGCCTGTCTGCGTGACCATCAGAAGCAGGCAATCCGCATCACAATCATAGCGTAACTCGTGCAATCGCTGCACATGACCTGAGCTTTCGCCCTTGCGCCAGAACGCCGCGCGGGAGCGGGACCAATAGGTTACCTGCCCCGTCTCAAGCGTTTCTGCGATGCTTTGCGCGTTCATCCACGCCATCATCAGCACCTCCCCCGTCGCATGATCCTGTGCGATCGCGGGGATTAGCCCGGCCTCGTTGAAACGGAGTGTTGCCGGATCAAATGTCTCACCCACGGGATGCTCCCCTTTTCAGCGCTGGAATTTGCCCTTACCTATAGCGGTAATTGCGGGCCGCCAAGGGGACATCGGCTATGAGCACGGATCAGGACCTGATGAAACTCTATTCGCAGCGCATTCTGGCGCTGGCGGCGGACATTCCGCATCTGGATCGGCTGACGGATGCGGACGCGACGGTGATGAAACGCTCGCCGCTATGTGGGTCCACGGTGACCGTGGATGTGTCGGTGGATGAGGACGGCCGGATCAGCGATTTCGGGCAAGAGGTGAAGGCCTGCGCGCTTGGCCAAGCATCCGCGGCGGTGTTTGCGGCGCAGGCTGTGGGCCGGAGCCTTGAGGAAGTGCGCGCGGCACGCGACGCGCTCCGCGCCATGCTGAAGTCCGACGGCCCGGTGCCAGCAGCGCCGTTCGATGGCTATGAAAGCCTGCTGCCCGCGCGGGACTACCGCAATCGCCATGCCTCCATCCTGCTGGTGCCCGATGCGACCGTCGCCGCACTTGAGGACATCGCGGACAAAAAAATCGCCGCAACCCAGTAAGGGCGCGGCGAGAAGTGGCAATCGGGTGGAGGGGCCAATCCAACAGCGAGGCAAGCTGAGGATCACGAATTTCACCGGGACAAGATGAAGTGCCGTCCCACCAGACCGCAGGCAGTTGGAATTTCTACATCAGACCGGGGGCCATAAGCGCCAAACCGATCATCGCGGTCACGGCACACACACCCAACACATCAGCGATGGTTTCGCGGGCATCATTGGTCAGGCTGGTGCGGATCATGCGGATCATTGTTCGGCTCCCGTTCTCTCTGGTTGCCTTAATGTTCTATTAACGTTCTGCGTGCGTCAACAAAAAAATGGAACATTTGCGAACATGGTGTCACCCCACGGTCAAAAGCCGGATCGCCTGATCCCGATCCATCAACCATAACAGTAACTTAAGCGCCTTGCCCCGATCCGTGGACAGGTCGGGATCACGTTCCAAGGCGAGCCGCGCATCCTTCTGCGCGATGGCCATCAGATCGGCTTGATGTTCCAGATCGGCAATCTGGAACCGGGGCAGGCCCGATTGCGCGGTCCCGATCACATCGCCCGCGCCCCGCATCTCAAGGTCTTTTTCCGAAATGACAAAGCCGTCCTCGGTGTCGCGCATGATGCTGAGCCGTTGTTTCGCCGTCTCTCCCAGCGCGCCATAAAGCAGCAGACAAGTGGACGCAGCAGCCCCCCGCCCCACGCGCCCGCGCAATTGGTGCAACTGGGAAAGCCCGAAAAATTCGGCCCCCTCGATCACCATGATGGAGGCATTGGGCACATTCACCCCAACCTCAATCACCGTCGTTGCCACCAGAACACGGGTTTGCCCCGCGACAAAGGCCGCCATGGCGCTGTCTTTCTCCGCCGGGGGCATCTGGCCATGGACAAGGCCGACGACCCCTTCGCCAAGCTGCGCGCGCAGCGCCTTGAACCGGTCCTCCGCTGCGGTCAGCGTGAGCGTTTCGCTTTCCTCCACCAATGGACAAACCCAATAGGCCTGCCTGCCCTGTGCAATCGCGTCCCGCAATCGGGCAACAACCTGATCGAGCCGCGCGGCAGGCACCGTCACCGTTTCCACCGGTTTGCGGCCGGGTGGTTTTTCATCCAGAACGGACAGGTCCATATCGCCATATTGCGTCAAAGCGAGGGAGCGCGGGATCGGCGTTGCCGTCATCACAAGGATATCGACAGCCTGCCCCTTTGCACCCAAATCCATCCGTTGGCGGACACCAAACCGATGCTGTTCATCAATGATTGCAAGGCGTAACGCGGCAAAGCTCACGTCCCGTTGAAACAGGGCATGGGTGCCGACAAGGATGTCGATCTCACCCTTTTCCAGCGCTGCAAGCTTCGCCTGTCGGTCGCGCCCCTTGTCCCGCCCGGTTAGAATATCAAGCCGGACATCCACACTCCGCGCCAAGGGTTGCAAGCCCTCCAGATGCTGGCGGGCAAGGATTTCGGTCGGTGCCATCAGGGCCGCCTGCCCGCCCGCCTCCACCGCCGCGAGCATCGCCATGAAAGCAACCAGCGTCTTTCCCGATCCAACATCGCCCTGCAAGAGCCGGTTCATCCGAATGGGAGCGGCCATATCGCCCGTGATCTCGGAGATTGCGCGGGTCTGCGCGCCGGTGGGGCTGTAGGGCAGCGCCGACAGCGCCTTGCCACTCAGCCGCCCGGTTGCTTTGCTCGCAATCCCTGCCTTCCGCCGGGCCCGCGCACGCGCGAGCGCGAGGGTCATCTGGTGCGACAGCATCTCGTCATAGGCAAGCCGCCTGCGCGCGGGATGCGCGGGGCTCAGTTCAGCTTGGGTCGCCGGATGATGCGCCTGATGCAGTGCGGCGTTGAAACTGGGCCATTCCTCACGCGCCACGACGCTCGGATCGGCCCATTCAGGGCATTTCGGCACCCGGTCCAATGCGGCGATCACAGCCTTCGTCATCTGCTTTTGCGACACCCCTTGGGTCAGCGGATAGACCGGCTCGAAGGATGGCATCGCTGCGGCGTCGGACAGGGGCAGAATGTGGTCGGGATGCACCATTTGGGCAATACTATCAAACACTTCGACCTTGCCCGACACGATCCGCCTTTGCCCTGATGGCAGGTGGCGTTGCAGCCATTCCGCGCGGGCGTGAAAGAACACGAGCTGAAAATCGGCCTCCGCATCGCGCACCATCACGCGATAGGGCCGCCCCTTGATCCGGGGCGGATGGTGCGCGCCAATCTCCACCTCAACCGTGACGGTGGCGGGAAAGATCGCGCCTTGGATCGTCGGGCGAATGGCACGGTCGATCCCCTGAATGGGCAAGGAAAACACCAGATCACGCGGGCGCGTCACCCCCATTCGCTCATAGAATTTCAGGGATTTCGGGCCGATACCCGGCAGCCCGTCCAGGGCCGCAAACAGCGGAAAGAGCGCCTCTGGCCGCCCGTCAGACATGATCGGCCCGCCTAGCCATCGGCCAATTCGAGCCATTCATCCTCATTGAGGACGGTCAGGCCCAATTCCCGCGCCTTTTTCTCTTTCGAGCCAGCGCCGGGGCCAGCGACAACGATATCGGTTTTCTTGGAGACGGAGCCGGACACCTTTGCGCCAAGGTTTTCGGCCCGCGCTTTTGCCTCCGATCGGGTCATTTTCTCCAAACTGCCGGTAAACACGATGGTCTTGCCCGCGATGCGGCTGCCATCGGTTGCCGGGGCCGCGACCGGCTCCACGGTCAGGTGGGCCTGCAGGCGGTCGAGGAGCTTGCGCGCCTCCGGCTCATGGAAAAAGTCGATGATCGCCTCTGCCATCACGGCGCCGACACCGTCGATCCCTTCAAGCGTTTCGCGCGCCGATATGTCCGCGTCTGCCGCCTCCATCGCATCGCGAAACACCTCCCAAGCGCCATAGTTTCGGGCGAGCAGCATGGCGGTTGTCTCCCCCACATGGCGGATGCCAAGGCCAAAAATCAGCCGGTTAAGCGGGATCGTGCGGCGTGCGTCGATCGCGTCAAAAAGATTATTGGCGGATTTCTCGCCCCACCCTTCACGGTTTTTAAGCTGTTGCAATTGCCCCGGCCCGAACCGTTCGCGCAGGGTAAAGATGTCTGCCACATCGCGAATCCAGCCATCCGCGAAGAATGCTTCGACCTGCTTTGCGCCCAACCCTTCGATGTCGAACGCCATGCGGGACACAAAATGCTTCAGTTTTTCAACCGTTTGCGCGGGGCAGATCAGGGCACCCGTGCAGCGATGCACCGCCTCCCCCTCCTCCCGCACCACGCGGGAGCCGCAAGCCGGGCAGGTGTCGGGAAACACAAACGGCACCGCGTCGCTCGGGCGGCGGGTCAGGTCCACATCGCTGACTTTCGGGATCACGTCGCCCGCGCGATAGATGGTGACCGTGTCGCCTTCGCGGATATCGGCGCCGCCCCGGATCGGCGCACCTTTCGAATCGCGCCCCGCGATATAGTCCGCGTTGTGAAGCGTCGCGTTTGACACGACGACACCACCAACGGTCACGGGTTGCAACCGGGCGACCGGGGACAATGCGCCGGTGCGCCCCAACTGAATCTCGATCCGTTCCAAGATGGTTTGCGCCAATTCGGCAGGGAATTTATGGGCCACAGCCCAGCGGGGCGTGTTGGCGCGAAATCCAAGCCGGGCCTGCAAGGCAAGGTCGTTTACCTTGTAGACCACCCCGTCAATGTCATAGCCCAGATCGGGGCGTTGGCGGCCAATCTCGGTGTAATGTGCCACCAATGCCGCAGGTGTATCGCAAAGTTTCGTTAGCGGATTGGTCGCGAACCCCAGCGCGGCGAGCCGCTCAATCGCGGCCATTTGCGTCTCGGCCAGGGGTGCGCTGACCTCCCCCCAGGCATAAGCGAAGAAGCGTAAGGGCCGCGCTGCCGTGATGGACGGATCAAGCTGGCGAAGAGATCCGGCCGCCGCGTTGCGCGGATTGGCGAAGGGTTTGGCCCCGCGGGCATCCTGCGCGGCATTGAGCGCCTGAAAATCCGCGTGCGACATATACACCTCGCCCCGAACTTCCAACACATCGGGCGCGCCGGTCAGGGTGGTGGGAATATCCCCGATGGTGCGGGCATTTGCGGTGACATTCTCCCCGGTTTGACCATCGCCGCGGGTGGCTGCGGTGATCAACTGGCCCTGCTCATAGCGTAAGGAGAGCGACAGGCCGTCAATTTTCGGTTCTGCCGTGTAGGCAATCGCGTCCTCAAGCCCGAGGAATTTGCGCACACGACCATCGAATTCTGCCACGTCATCTTCGGAAAACGCATTGCCCAAGGACAGCATGGCAATCGCATGGCGCACCTTGGCGAAGCCGTCCGCCGGGGCGGCACCGACGCGCGCGGCAGGGCTGTCCTCCCGGACAAGATCGGGAAAACGGGCTTCAATCGCGGCATTCAACCGCTTGAGCCGGTCATATTCGGCATCAGACAGAACCGGGTCATCGGCCTGATGATAGGCCAGATCCGCCGCATGAAGGCGCGATGCGAGATCGGCCAACGCGGCCTTCGCACTGGCCGCGTCGAGTGTTGCAGGGTCCAGATCACTGTGATCGGTCATGGCAGGCGTCCCCGAAATATCCTGCCTTATGTGTTAGTGCGCAGGGTGCCCGGGGTAAAGCCGGGTCAGCCCGCCACGGCCAATTGCGGGGCTTTTACCTCACGCGGTGCCGGATCGCGCAGCACATATCCCCTGCCCCAGACCGTTTCGATATTCGTCTCCCCGCCTGTCGCGGTGGCCAGTTTCTTGCGCAATTTACAGATAAAGACGTCGATGATCTTCAATTCCGGCTCGTCCATGCCGCCGTAAAGGTGGTTGAGGAACATCTCTTTCGTGAGCGTCGTGCCCTTGCGCAGAGAAAGCAGCTCAAGCATCTGGTATTCCTTGCCGGTCAGATGCACCGGGCGGCCATCAACCTCAACCGTTTTGGTATCGAGGTTCACGCGGATACTGCCCGTGTCGATCACCGATTGCGCATGTCCTTTGGAGCGGCGCACGATCGCGTGGATGCGGGCGATCAACTCGTCCCGGTTCACCGGTTTCGTCAGATAATCATCGGCGCCAGAACCAAATCCACGCAGCTTGGCGTCCATATCCGTTTCCCCTGACAGGATCAGGATCGGTGTGTCCACCTTGGCCAGCCGCAATTGCCGCAACACGTCATGCCCGTGCATGTCCGGCAGACCAAGGTCCAGGATCATCATGTCGTAATCATAGAGTTTGGCGAGGTCGATCCCCTCCTCCCCCAGATCGGTTGCATACACCGTCAGCCCGGCTGATTCGAGCATCCGCTCAATCGCCTTTGACGTCGAGGCGTCGTCTTCTACAAGCAATACACGCATTCTACCCTCCGACCTAAATGAAGTATTACGACATATTAATCATCCTAAAGGTTAACGTAGCCTTACGACTTCCCCTGGAAAGTGAAAAAAACACTTAACGATATCTTTGCAGGGCCGTGACCCTTAATCCATTGGGTCCATGGGCGGACAAACTGTCGATCCAGCTTTGCAATTCCTCATCGGAAAGGCCGTACACCTCGCAAGCTTCCTCCCGGTCGATCAGATTGCCATTCACGGCCGCCACCACCAGCGCCTTGCGCCGCGCAACCCAGCGGCGCGTGTCGCGTGGCGGTAAATCCGCCCGTGAAATCCGATTGCCCTCATAATCCATCGTGAAAACCGGGCGTTCGTCTTTCTTCAGATACATCAGTTTGTCCTTATCCTGTCACCCCATGGCAAAGGGATTAGGACGCAGGGTTTTAAGCAGGGGTAAAAGCGCCGGTTGTAGATAGGGACAATTCGATTATATATCGCGCGAGTTTCCCCAAAGCCGGAGTGGGCCCCATGGCCAAGCTGAACAGCCTAGGATTTGATCGCGCACCCGAAGACACCCGCGTGCTTGTCGCCATGTCGGGCGGGGTGGACAGCTCTGTCGTGGCAGCACAGCTGAAATCCGAAGGGTATGACGTGGTCGGCGTGACGCTCCAACTCTATGATCACGGTGCGGCCTTGGCCAAGAAGGGCGCATGTTGCGCCGGTCGGGACATTCACGATGCGCGCCGTGTGGCGGAGGTGATGAACTTCCCCCATTACGTACTGGATTATGAAAACAAGTTTCGCGAAAGCGTCATTGACGAGTTTGCCGATGCCTATCTGGCGGGTGCGACGCCCATTCCATGTATCCGCTGCAATGAGCGGGTGAAATTCCGCGATCTTTTGGAAACGGCCAAGGATCTGGATGCCGATTGCATGGCGACGGGCCATTATATCCAGCGCAAAATGGGCGCGGGCGGTGCGGAATTGCATCAGGCGGCGGACCCGACGCGCGATCAATCCTATTTCCTGTTCTCCACCACGCAGGATCAACTCGATTATCTGCGCTTTCCGCTCGGCCATCTGAAGTCAAAGGAAGAAACCCGCGCGCTTGCCGCGAAATATGGGCTGTCCGTCGCGGATAAGCCCGACAGTCAGGATATCTGCTTTGTCCCCAATGGCTCCTATGCTGCGGTGATTGAAAAGCTGCGCCCGGATGCGGCGCAACCGGGGGAGATTGTGCATCTCGACGGTCGCGTGATGGGCAGCCATAAGGGCGTTATCCATTACACGATCGGGCAGCGGCGCGGGCTGGGCATCGGCGGGGGGGAGCCGCTTTACGTTGTGAAGCTCGATGCGGAGAAAAAACAGGTGATCGTGGGCCCGAAAACCGCCCTTGCAACCCGCAATGTCCCGATCAAAGAGGTCAATTGGATCGGCCCCGGCCGATTTGAGGATGCGCCGGAAGGCGGCTGGCCCATTCGGGTCAAGGTCCGCTCGACCCGCCCGCCGAAGGACGCGATCCTCCGCCCCACCGGGCCAAACACGGGCAATGTCGAGTTGTTCCTCGCGGAAGAGGGCGTGGCCCCCGGTCAGGCCTGTGTGTTCTATGGGTTGGACGATACCCGCGTTCTGGGCGGCGGCTGGATCACACGGCCAGAGGTGCTGGCCGCCTGACAAAAACGCCGGAGCATCCCTGCCCCGGCGTGTTCATCTACCGATCAGTCAAAGTTTAGTCGCGGCAGCGCGGCGTGCCATCCCTGTTGAGCCGGTTCATCAGATAACCTTCGACGCCATCGTCGATGATCCAATGCTCACAGCCAAAAGGATCAACCCAGATGGACGGGCGCATCGTCGACAAGGGGTGCGCGTCGAAACCACGGTCGATATCCGGGTCGTCCTCTTGCGAGGTGTTGAGCCGATCGGCAATGCGGCCCGCCTCACTCAGCAGATCGCTGCCGCTGGTCCCGCCACAGGCAGTCAGCAGAAAAGCGCAAACAGTTAGCGCGCCTGCTTTGATGGGATCGAATGCCATGATCAGTTCCTCACATTCACATCGACGCGACGGTTGAGCGCGCGGCCCTCAGGCGTGTCATTCGGCGCGATAGGCTCACTTTCGCCAAGCCCGCGGGAAATCGCGGTGATGCCAAAGCGTAATGCATAATCCGCCACCGCATTCGCCCGGCGCAAGGACAGATCGAGGTTATAATCCTCTGGCCCCTGACTATCCGTGTGGCCGCTCACAACGATCTGGCTTGCGTTGATCTGTTGCAGATAGCGGAAAAACGCGTCGAGTTCGCGGAACGCTGCGGGTCGGATGCGCGCGCTGTCCACGTCGAAATAGGCATCCACATCAAGGGCAAAGGCGGTGGGCGAGGATTGGCGCACGGTGTTAAAGGTCAACTCCCCCGGCACTTCGGATTGCGTCCGTGCTGCCGCAGACTCGATACCGCAAACGGGCGTGCCATCGCGGTTGAGCTTCGGCGTTGCGTAGCCTTCGGCCCCCGTATCGAAAATCCAGTGCTCGCACCCATCAGGGTCGATCCAGGTCGTTGCCGGAATTTCAATCAGCTCGCCGCCCCATGTCCGGTCGCGCGCGGAATCGAACGCGTTTCCAATACACCCCGTCAGGACGAAGGCGACCACCGGTATCACAACCGCAGGGTGTAACCTCATGATTTCGCGCCTTTTCTTGTAGCTCGATAGTGTTGCGGCATCATAGGCATAATGGACGGCCCTGCCAACCGGTTTCGCCTTTCCTTACGCAGGATAAGCGGCAATATTTGGGCAAATGACAGGCCCATACCCGGAATTCGCGAAAGGTTGCTCAGATGGCAGGAACGGCAGAGGTTTTAGAGACGGTTGATGAAACGATGGACGCCGCCTTGGGGCGGCTTTTTGACCTTCTACGGATGCCCAGCATCTCCACCGATCCGGCCTATGAGGATCACTGCCGGGCCACGGCGGATTGGCTGGTGGCGGAATTGAATGACATAGGATTTGAGGCCAGCCGCCGGGACACGCCCGGTCATCCCATGGTCGTCGCCCACGCGCGCGCCGCCGGGCCGGATGTCCTCTTTTATGGCCATTATGACGTGCAACCCGTTGATCCCCTGTCCCTTTGGGATCACGATCCGTTTGAGCCCCAGATGGAGGAGCGCGACGGCGGCGCGGTGATCCGTGCGCGCGGCGCATCCGACGACAAGGGGCAACTCATGACCTTTGTTGAGGCATGTCGGGCGTGGAAAGCCGTGCATGGCACCCTGCCGGCCAATATCACGATCCTTTTTGAGGGGGAGGAGGAAAGCGGCTCTCCCTCCCTCGTGCCGTTCTTGCGGGAGAACAAGGAGGAGCTTTCGGCGGATCTCGCACTTGTCTGCGATACGGGCATGTGGAACGCGCAAACACCTTCGATCTGCACCTCCCTGCGGGGGCTTTTGGGGGAGGAAATCATCATCACCGGGCCGAACCGCGACCTGCATTCGGGCGCTTATGGTGGCCCCGCGCAAAACCCGATCCGCGTGCTGACGAAGATCCTCGCTAGCTTGCATGACGAGACGGGCCGCGTCACCGTGCCAGGCTTCTATGACGGCGTGCGGCCCGTGTCGAACGCGATGAAGGCGCAATGGGATACCCTTGGTTTCAGCGCGGAGGATTTCCTTGGCAAGGTTGGCCTGTCTGAGCCTGCCGGGGAGCAAGGCTACACTGTGCTGGAGCAGATTTGGGCGCGGCCCACCTGCGAATTCAACGGGATCAGTGGCGGCTATGCCGGGGATGGGTTCAAGACGGTGCTTCCCTCGGAGGCCCGCGCGAAGGTGTCTTTCCGGCTTGTAGGCGAGCAAGACCCCCTCGCCATCCGCGACGCATTCCGCGCACAGGTTCGCGCCATGGTGCCTGCCGATTGCAGCGTCGACTTTCTGGAGCATGGCGCCTCGGGCGGCGTGGCGATGCCCACCGATGACCCCGCTTTTGAACAGGCGCGCGCCGCCCTCAGCGCGGAATGGGGTGGAACGGCAGTGTTTACCGGCGGCGGTGGCTCCATCCCCGTGGTTGGCTATTTCAAGGAGGAGTTGGGCATGGATTCGATGCTCGTCGGCTTCGCGCTCGACGATGACCGTATCCATTCCCCGAACGAAAAATACGCCCTGCGCAGCTTTCACAAGGGCATCCGCAGTTGGGTGCGTATCCTCGCGGCTTTGCGCGACGCCTAAGAGCCGACGCGCCCTGCCCGCCCGCCACGGCGGCGGGGCGGGCTGCTCGCGCGCAATCCTTCGGTGAGTACAGCGGTCATTGGATGATCGGGCTGCGCGGTGCCATATCGGGCGATCAGCCGGGGGATCAAATCCTCCGGTGCACCATTGAGGCGGCCAATGGCCCAATCCACAAAGATGGAGCGACATTCCTCCGGCCCGATTTCCATCTGATAGGCCTCATGGATCAGTCCGCGCGGATCCTCAGGCGGATAATCAGCCAGCCCCATGAACCTCATCCCTTGCACCGGTCAGCGCAGCATCAAGGCTCGCCATCAGCGCGCCCGCATCCCCCGCAACGGAGATATAGCCCAACCCGCTTTCGGCAAGCCCCGCGACGGTCGCGCCGGGAAAGAGCACGGTGCCGGAGCGCAGACCATAGTCCGCAGCGATGCGCGCGACTTCCGCCGCGGCGTCCCGCACCTCTGGCGCGGTGATCGGCAGGCCGCAGGACGCGGCATAATCGGCAGGGCCAAAGAACAGCATCCCCACCCCGTCGATCGCAGCGATCGCTTCGGCATTGGCCAGTCCTTCGACGCTTTCGATCTGGAGCGCGAGCATGTGCCGCTCCGTCTCCTCCGCGGTATATTGCTCCGCGTGTTTGCCGTAGCCCGCTGCCCGGATCACCGATTGCGCCGCACCTCTGACCCCGCGCGGCGGATAGCGGAAATATTGCACCATCCGCTCAGCCTGCTCTGCTGTCTCGACGCGCGGCACCATCACGCCTGCCGCCCCGGAATCGAGGGCGCGCTTGATCTGGCCTTCGGTCCCTTCGGTCACGCGGATAATGGGCATCGTGGGCGTGGATTTCAGCGCCATCATGCACAGCGTTGCCGTCTCCATGCTCATTGGCCCATGCTCAAGGTCGATCACCGTGAAATCAAAGCCGGAGAGGCCGATAATCTCCGCCACGGCGGGGCTTGGCAGATCGAGCCAGCAGCCAAATTTCGTGTCACCCATCATCTTTCTCCCTTAGCCCGCATGGCGGGCGGCTTCTTCAAACAGGATCGCGTGACGCTCCGCCACTTCTGCGGGATCGTCGGAATACCCACCGCCGAGCACACCAACAACGGGCACATCCCGCGCCCGTGCTTGCCCCAGAACAAACGCATCGCGCGCCCGCAATCCCGACAGCGACAGGTTCAACCGCCCCAGCTTATCCCCAGCATAGGGGTCAACGCCCGCATTGTAGAACACGATTTGCGGCTTCACACTGTCCCAAAGCGGCGTCAGCACCGATTTCAGCGTCTCAAGATAGGCCGCGTCCTCCATCCCGTCCGGCAAGGGCACGTCAAGATCGGACGGGCCCTTGCGCACCGGGTAATTCTTTGCCGCATGAAGGGACAAGGTAAACACGCGCGGGTCATTGGCGAATATCCATGCGGTGCCATCGCCCTGATGCACGTCGCAATCCACGATCAGGATGCGCGACACGATCCCGTCATCCAAAAGCGCGCGGGCGGCCACGGCCACATCGTTGAACACGCAAAACCCCGCCCCCTTGGATGGCCCGGCGTGATGCGAGCCACCCGCCGCGTTACACGCGATCCCGTGTTCCAGCGCCAGCCGCGCGGCCAGCGTCGTGCCGGAGGCCGACAGCATCGCGCGGCGCGCGACACGTTCCGTGCCGGGAAGGCCGATCTCCCGCACTTCCTCGGGCCGCAGGCGTTGCGTGATGACCCGCTCAACATAGCCGTAATCATGCACGGCACTCAGCCGCGCGGCGGTCGCGGGCGCAGGGGCGATATAGCCGCCGGGCGCGAGCAGGCCGCGCCGAACTAAGGCCTCTTTCAAATAGCCATATTTCGACATCGGAAAGCGATGACCGGGTTTCAGCGGCGCCATGTAATCGGGGTGATAGACGATGGGCAGGCTCACGGGGCGCGCAGCCTTTCCGCGATGACTTGCGCCGCGTCGCGGGCATATTCGGCAAGGCGGCGTTCGAGTGTGGGTATGTCGTCGCATCCCGTTTCGCGGGTCAAGACGGCGTTCAGCCCGTCACCCGCGTGATCGGGATGGAACCGCCCTTCCACCGCCACACGCGCCACCGCCTGCACATGCAGCATCAGCTGCTGCGCACGAAAGAGGTGCGTGGCCTGCGATGGTGTGAGCCATCCGCATCCTTCAAGCCGGTCAATCGCATCCGGCCCGATGGGCGCGGCCCCAAGGCCATTGAGCAGCACGCCCATCTGCACCAAAAGGTCAATGTCCAAGAGCCGCCCCTGCCCCTGTTTGACCTCCCACGGATCGGCATCCGCCTTGCCATGCGCATCCTGCAGGCGTTGGCGCATGGCGCGCACGTCCTCCGCCACCTTGCCCGCGTCATGCGGTGCTAGCAGCACGTCCCGGATTGCGGCGCGCACATCCGCCGCCAGCGCGTCCTCCCCAGCCAGAACACGCCCCCGACACAGCGCCAGATGCTCCCATGTCCATGCCTCAGACTGCTGATAGCTGACAAATCCGGGGAGGGAGACGGCAACCGGCCCTTGCCGCCCGGATGGGCGCAGGCGCATATCCACCTCATAAAGCGCGCCTTCCGCCGTTGGCACGGTGATGGCCCCGGTCAGGGCACGCGTCAGGCGGGCATAATAGGCACCGGAGGACAGCGGCTTTGGTCCGTTGCTTTCGGCCTCCCCTTGCGCGTCATAGATCATGATGAGGTCAAGATCGGATGTCGCCGTCATCTCTCGTGTACCGAGTTTGCCCATGCCGACAATCGCAATGCCCCGCCCCGGCGGCGCGCCATGTTTGCGCGCGAAATCCGCGATCACATGGGGCAAGAGCGCGCGCAGGGACACATCCGCGATATCGGCAAAAGCCCCTCCGGCCTCCCCGTGGCTTGCCAGCCCCCGCAAAAGGTGCACGCCGACGCGAAACCGCACCTCCTTGTTCCAGCGCCGCACGGTATCCAGCACCGTTTCATAATCGCTGAGCGGATCAAGCCACGCGGTCAGTTCCCGCTCCATCGCCGCGGCATCGGGCAAGGGCCCAAAGAAATCGCGCGCCAGCACCGCGTCAAACACGCCCGAATTGCGCCCCAGATAGCGAGCGAGCCGGGGGGCCGCCGCGCAAATCTCCACCAGAAGATCAAGCAAGGCCCGATTGGCATCCAAGAGAGAGAACACCTGCACACCTGCGGGCAACCGCGTAAGGAACGCATCGAATTGGCGCAACGCGTCATCAGGGTCCGCCGCATCGGAGAGACGGCCAAGGATGTCTGGCCTGAGCCGCTCAAACAACCGTCTTGCCCGATCCGACCGGGTGGCGGGCAGCGCGTACCACCGCTCCACCGTGTCCTTGACGCTGCCGCTGTTGAGGAAGACTTCGGCCTTGTCCGTGGTGGCCTGAGCGGGGGTGGCGGCGTCCGGCTCCGTGATCTTGTGCACCGCTTCCAGTCTGTTGCGCAATTCGCGTTCATAGGCGGCCCTGTCCTCCCATCCGGCAAGGGCGGCGAGCCGCGCCAGTCCTTCGTCCCCGGTGGGGAGTTTATGGGTCTGTGCGTCATCCATCATCTGAACGAGGTGTTCGGTCTGGCGATGCGCCCGATAAGCTTCCGCCAGCGTATCCGCCACATCGGGCTTGAGCCACCCTGCCCGCACGAGTGCCTCAAGGCTTTGCAACGTCTCCCGCCCACGCAGTGACGTGTCGCGCCCGCCGCAGATCAACTGCCGGGTCTGGACGAAAAATTCGATCTCCCGAATACCGCCCCGCCCCAGTTTCATATCATGGCCGGGAATGGTGATCGGCCCCGCGAGCCCCTTATGGCTACGAATGGCGCGGATCATGTTATGCGCGTCCTCAATCGCCGCGAAATCAAGGTGCTTGCGGTAGACGAACGGCGCCATCGACGCGAGAAACGCCCATCCGGCCTGTTTGGCCCCCGCACAAGGCCGCGCCTTGATATAGGCCGCACGTTCCCATGTGCGCCCGACGCTTTCGTAATACCGCTCCGCCGCCGTGATCGACAGGCAGACGGGAGTGACCGACGGATCAGGCCGCAGCCGCAGATCAGTGCGGAAAACGTAGCCATCGGCGGTCACATCGGACAAAAGCTTCATCAGCTTTTTCGTGACACGAACAAAGGCCGCGCGCGCCTCCTGCACATCGGCATCAGCGTAGCGGTCATCATCAAACAGAACGATGAGGTCGATATCAGAGGAATAGTTCAACTCCCCCGCGCCCATTTTGCCCATCGCCAGCACGACCATGCCGCACGCCTCATCAAGATCGGCTTCACTGGCACCCGGCACCTTGTTGCGACGCACTTCATCGGCAAGGAGCGCGCGCAGGCCCTGCTCCACCGCGAAATCGGCAAACTCCGTCAGCCGGTTGGTGACGGTCATCACGGGCCAGATGCCCGACAGATCGCAATAGGCACATAACAGCGCCACGCGCCGTTTCGCCCGGCGCAAGGCAACGCCCATCTCCGCGATGCTGGTAACAGGGCCAAGGGTGAGCGCATCCGCGAAGGCTTCATCAGGTGTGGCCGACAGATGCGCGGACAGCCAGTCATGCTCCCGCAGGATCAGACGGTGCAGATAGCTCGCACTGCCCGCCATTCCCGCGATAACCTGCTGGACCTGCGCCGAGGCATCCGCGAATAACGCGGCGGCCTCCTCTCCGCGCTCTTGGTCAAACGGGATGGGCGCGTGCTCTATATCAGAGGAAAGGCTCACCGCCCCTCATAGCTTGGCTTGCGTTTTTCGAGGAATGCCATGACGCCTTCGGTGAAATCGCGCGTGCGACCGGCCTCTCCCTGCAATTGCGCTTCAAGGCCAAGCTGCTCTTCAAGCGAGTTTTCATAGCTTGCCCGGATCGCCTGTTTGATGCGCGCGTAGGCCTGTGTCGGCCCCTTGGCGAGTTGGGCGGCGCGGGTCTGAATGACATCCGCAAACTCGGCATCGGGCACAGACGCCCAGATCATGCCCCACTCGTCAGCCTGTTTTGCCGTGATCGCATCGGCAAACAGGGCCGCGCCCATCGCTTTTGCAAATCCCGCCGAACGGGGCAGCCAATAGGTGCCGCCTGCATCCGGGATCAGGCCGATCCGCGCGAAGGCTTGCAAAAACACAGCCGATTCCGTGGCGATCACCACATCGCAGGCAAGGGCGAGGTTCGCCCCAGCCCCTGCCGCCGCGCCGTTCACGGCGGCAATCGTCGGGATCGGGCAGGTATAGATCGCCTTCAAGAGCGGCTCATATTCGTCGCGCAGGGTCACCTCAAGGTTAATCTCCGCCGCGTTGCGCGCATCCCCCAAATCCTGACCGGAGCAAAAGCCGCGCCCCGCCCCCGTCAGCACCATCACCCGCGCCTCATCAGGCGCGCGCCGAACGGCATGGAGCAAATCCTTGCGCATCTGGCCTGACAGGCCGTTCATCACTTCGGGCCGGTTGAGGGTGATGCGCGCGATGTTATCGCTCACGTCATATTGGATGGTTTCGTAGGACAATGGCTTTCTCCCCGCGGTTTGTTGGGGCCGACGTTACACGTCGTCATTCTCCTTGAGCAAGGCATCAAGCCGCGCGCGCTCTGCTTCCGTCAGGGTATCTGAGGCACTTTCTGGTCTGCGCCGCCGGATGAAGGCAATCGCGATCCCGCCCCCCAGCAGCAACAGCGCTGGCCCCGCAAGCCAAAGCGCCGCGTTGCCCGCATGAAAACGTGGTTGAAGAAGTACAAATTCGCCATAACGCGCGACCATGAAATCGAGCACTTCCTCATCCGTATCGCCCGCCACCAACCGCTCCCGCACGACGATGCGCAGATCGCGGGCCAATTCGGCGTTGGATAGGTCGATGTTTTCGTTACGGCAGACAAGGCAGCGCAACCCTTCGCTGATCTCCCGCGCGCGCTGCTCCAGCACCGGATCGTCGAGCACTTCATCCGGTTGCACCGCCATGGACGGCGTCGCCCACAGCATCAATGCGATCAAAAGTGCTCTCATTCGGCGGGCACCGCGGCGACGCGGCTCCCTTTCTGCGCCGGTGCCCCAATGCGGAAGCGCCGATCCGTCAGGCTCAGAATGCCGCCGAACGCCATCATCAGCATCCCGACCCACAGCCAATTGGCATAAGGCTTCACCCATGTGCGCACAGCCCATGACCCATCATCCTGTCGATCCCCGAGCGAGATATAAAGGTCACGCGTGATCGACCGATCAATCGCGGCTTCCGTCGTGGGGAAACTTTGCACCGGATAGAACCGCTTTTCAGGGTTGAGGATCGCCACGACCTCCCCATCCTTGAACGCGGTGATCTGCGCCATGTCGGAGATATAGTTTTCGACCCTCGCCCGCTCCACCCCGTCAAAGCGCAGGGTGTAGCCTGCCTTCTCGAACGTGTCGCCGGGGGTCATGGTGCGGATATCTTCGGTCTGCCAGACGGTGATTGTCGCGGCTGCAAACATCAGAATGCCAAGCCCCGAATGCGCCGTGGCCTTACCCCAATCCGCGCGCGGTAGATTGCGCAGGCGGCGGAACGTCTCCCCGCCGCTGACCTGCCCCGCTTTAGCGCGGAACGCGAGGTCGGTTGCGGCCCCCAGCACCAGCCATGTGGCCAGCAGCCCGCCAATGGGCGCGATCATGCCGCCCCCGGTTTGCGTCGCCCAGATGAAACAGCCCACTGCCAAAGACAGCGCAATCGCCCCGGTAAGCGGGCGGATCGTCTTGCCCAGTTTCGCGCGTTTCCACGGCATCATCGCACCAATGGGCAGGATCATCCCGAGGGCGACAAAGAAGGGCGTGAACGCAATGTTAAAGAATGGCGGCCCGACGGAGATTTTGGCCCCCGTCAAAAACTCCGCGATCAAGGGCCAAAGCGTGCCGATAAACACAACGCCCGCCGACACGGCCAACAGCACATTGTTCATCACCAGCGCACTTTCGCGGCTCAGGACACCGAACACCACGTTGGAGCGCAATTCATGCGCCCGCAACGCAAACAGCGTCAGCGCGCCCCCGATGCTCACCGCCAGAATGCCGAGGATGAACATCCCCCGCGTCGGATCGCTCGCGAACGCATGGACCGATGTGATCACGCCCGAGCGAACGATGAACGTCCCGATGAGCGAGAAACTGAAGGCGAGGATCGCCAAGAGGATCGTCCAGCTTTTCAGCGTGTTCCGCTTTTCCGTCACGATGGCGGAATGGAGCAAGGCTGCCGAAATCAGCCATGGCATGAAGGATGCGTTCTCCACCGGATCCCAGAACCACCAGCCGCCCCAGCCGAGCTCATAGTAGGCCCACCATGATCCAAGCCCAATCCCGATCGTCAGGCATACCCAAGCCGCAAGCGCCCATGGCCGGACCCAACGCGCCCATGCGGGCGTGACCTTGCCCTCAATAAGAGCGGCCACGGCAAAACTGAACGTGGTGGAGAGGCCGACATAGCCGATATAAAGGAATGGCGGGTGAAACGCCAAACCGGGGTCTTGCAACAGCGGGTTCAGGTCGTTGCCGTCCATCGGCGGGAATTCCAGCCGCGTGAACGGGTTGGAGGTGAACAGGATGAACGCGTAGAACGCGACACCAACCATGGCCTGCACGCTCAAAACCCGCGCCTTGAGCGTCGGCGGCAGGTTATCGCCCCACCACGCCACCATCGCGCCAAACAGCGCCAATGTCAGCACCCAAAGGAGCAGCGATCCCTCATGATTACCCCAAACGCCCGTGACCTTATAGAGCATCGGCTTATCGGAATGGCTGTTTGCGGCCACCAACTCGACCGAGAAATCGGAGGTGACAAAGGCCCATGTGAGCATCGCAAAGGAAATGCCGACCAGCAGGAACTGCACCTGCGCTGTTGGCACGGAAAACTCCATCCAATCCGCCCAGCGTTTCTGCGCCCCGATCAGCGGCACGATGCTTTGCGCAATGGCAACGATGGCTGCGAGGATCAGCGCGTAATGGCCTAATTCAGCGGTCATGGATCGTCCCCTTTTCTCTATCGGTAAGGATAGGGGAAATCGGGGGAAACACAATGAAGCGCGGGCGGTTATCCCGCCCTGCGCGGCAACTGGTCACGCAATGGTGACGGGCCTAGCGCCCGGTGAGCGCCTGCACGATGGGATTGGCATCGGTTTGCGGGGCGGATTGGGGCTGGCGCGCGCGCACATGGTGCAATTCGCGAGCGCCGAAATAGAAGGACACCACCGCGCCCATCAGCCACCAAAGCGGCTCAGGGACCGCCGCGAGCCCTTGCATCCGGGCCGCAAACGCCACCGGATCGGCCATCGCATACACAAACAGCGCCAGCGTGCCAAAAGCCATGGTCGGGCGCGGCAGGCGGTTCAACCCATTGACGAAACTATCAAACCAGCCTGCCGGAGGATGGGCAAACTCCCCCGCGAATTGGCTTTGCGCCCCTTTCAGGATGTCGTGCCGGGCCTGCATCGCGGCGGTCCGGTTTTCGGTATAGACCTCCGCCACGCCCTCCACCGCCGCACCGACGCCGCGGGCGACCTCCCCCAAACCGAACAGTCGTGTGATTATCCCCATGATGCGATCCTCCGTGCAT
The DNA here is from genome assembly GCF_014199445.1 of Rubricella aquisinus. Classification (GTDB taxonomy): domain Bacteria; phylum Pseudomonadota; class Alphaproteobacteria; order Rhodobacterales; family Rhodobacteraceae; genus Rubricella; species Rubricella aquisinus. Next base: position 240,837 of record NZ_JACIJS010000002.1, read on the forward strand.
GGGCTGCGGGGCTGAGATGCCATGGCGGGGAGAGGAACGCCTCCGCCCGCGTGATCCACCCCCCCTTGCCGCCATCGCGCCGCCGGACATATTTGCGGCTTGCCGGGCGCGCATCGGCCAGACGGTAGTAATAGCGTCGCCGCTCGATCCCGTAGGCATCGCGCAGCACCTCCCCGCCGATCCGGTCATGCACGCGATGTGCCGCCGCGAAGCTGCGCGGACCCAAAATCCCATCTTCGACAAGCACTTCGCCAAGGTCATTGAGAAGGGATTGCAACAAAATAAAGGCCTGCCGCCCCGCATGGACATGCATGTCATAGACGCTGGGCTGTATCGCTTCGGGCAGGCGACCAATGCCGGGGCGGGTGTAATACTCATCCTCGAACAGCGCTCCGGCCTCATCCCGGCTAAGCGCGCGAACGTCCGCTTTCGTCACGATCTCATCGCCGTTGAGGTCAAGTCCAAGGCGGCGCATTGTGTGGATCGTCACGCCATGATTGGTCGCGCCGCCAGGATCGTCAGGATCGTCGACATAGCCGCCCTCCCGATCCAGAATCTCTTCGGTGATCTGCGAAACAGACTGCATCAAGCACCCCCTGCCATGTGTGAACATTGGCGGGCAGGTATTTCAAATTTGTCTTAAATTGCCGTTAGCGCGCGGTCAGTTGGCGTAGTCGTTCTTGTAAAGACCCTGCTCCTTGAGCGCGTCGGCGACCTCTTTGGGCATATAGTCCTCGTCATGGCGCGCAAGCACTTCGGTGGCCACGAACACACCATCGCGGATCTGCCCGGTGAGGATGGTGCCCTGCCCCTCGCGGAACAGATCGGGCACGATGCCTTCATACACGGCGGGGAAATCCATGCTCGTGTCGGTCACGACAAAGGCGTGCATTTGCCCCTTTTGCCATGTCCCCTCTTTCACCAAACCGCCAAGGCGGAACACTTCGCCCTCTCGCGGGGGATCGCTGAACACGTCAGATGGGCTGCGGAAGAACTGCCCCCCCTCGCCAATCGCAAAAATCGTCAGCCCCGTGGCCACGACCATCATCGACAGGCCCAAAATGACCAGCGTTATCCTGCGTTTTTTGCGAAGCGTTGCCATGGATGCTTTTCCTTACCGACTGCCCTTATATCGCGCAGAACAGTGCCGGTTTTAACCCCCTGCGACATTTTGAGAAGCGTGCCGTTCCTCGAACTCATACCCGTAGGACAGATCCTCAATAGGGTCGGGCGACAGCCGGTAGGTTTCTTCCCGCAGAAAATCCATCAGGGCCCGCGCATTCTTGGCACGGGCGGCGATCTCCTCTGCCTTGATCGGATCACCGATCACCACGGGCACCTTCTTGTTCAGGCGGGTGCGGAATTCGTTGATCAACAGGCCAAGCCGCAAATTTGGGTGCAGATGGCTGGCAATCTGGAACCGGCGGGAGTTTGAGCCGTCGAAATAGATCGGCACGACCGTTGCCCCGGATTTGGCGATCATCTTTGCAGTGAATGTGCGCCAGCCCGGGTCCATCGCGCGCCCGCCCAAGGGCTTTTTTGCCGTCGATACGGTGCCGCCGGGAAACACCCCGATACAGCCGCCGCCCGCCAGATAGCTCAATGCGGTCTTGCGTGTGGCAAGGTTGAGAGCCACCGCTTCGCGTGTTTCATCAAAGCTGACGGGTAGAATTACCCGCTCCAGATCGCTTGCCTTGCAAAACACGGAATTGGCCAGAATGCGGAAATCGCCACGGGTCTGTTGCAGGATATGACCCAGCATAAGCCCGTCCAGAATGCCGAACGGGTGGTTCGAGATGACGATGAGCGGCCCCTCTGCCGGCATCGCCGTGAGCGCGCCGCCGCGCACATCCAGGCCAAGCTGATAGCGCTCGATCATCACTTCCCAAAAGGATCGCCCGGCGGCCACCTCATGCTCATAGCCGCGCGCCATACGAATGAGCCGTTGCCGCCCTGTGAGGTTTTCCAGCGTCCGGATCATAAACCGGCCACCCCGCGTCTCCGCGGAACTGGCATAGGAAATATCGCGTGCGGCGCGAGAGTCAGGCATGATGACGAGCAAAAACCCCAATTGCGTCTGCTGTCATTCGCACACTTGCCCGGTCAGGTGAAGAAAAATCAACGTGAATGGGCCGTATCTGTGTCCGCTGGATGAAATTCTGGAGGATGTTGACACGACTTGCCCCCGCCGCAGCTAAGGATCGCGCGAGCCTTGGATCTTTCAAAGAGATCGAAGTGTTAGTCCCGCTGGAACCGCTGGACGGGGCCCCGACACGCAGCCAGACCGATGATATCGGGACCCCCGCAAATCCACCTTGCTCAGTGCTGCGCCACGTACGGACTGGCTTAGATCATCATATTGCGCGGATCGGCGATCAGGCGCGCATAATGGGTCACAAACCGTGCCGCATCCGCGCCGTTAATCACACGATGATCATAGGACAGGCTGAGCGGAACCATCGGAACAGGACGCGGCGTATCGTCCTCCCAAATAGTCACTGTTTCAGATCGTGTGATCCCGAGAATGGCAACCTCGGGTGGATTCACAATGGGTGTGAAGGCCGTGCCGCCGATGCCGCCCAGATTGGTGATGGTCATGGATGCGCCACCCATTTCATCTGGTCCAACCTTGCGGGCATTGGCGCGTGTGGCGAGGTCCGTGATCTCCGCGGCAATATGCCAAAGCCCCTTGGTATCCGCATCACGGATCACCGGCACCATCAACCCGTGCGGCGTATCAACAGCAATGCCGATATGCACATAGTCCTTGAGCACCAACACTTTTCCATCCGCAGACAACGACGCGTTGAACCGAGGGAAAGCGCGTAATGCAAGGGCAAGCGCCGCGACGTGAAAGGCAAGGGCCGTCAACTTTACACCGCGTTGCGCCGCCTCTGCCTTCCACGAGGTCCGTAGCGACTCGATCATGCTGATATCGGCACGATCATGATGGGTCACTGCTGGGATCAGCGACTGCGCTGCCGCCAGATTGTTCGCGGCAACCTGCGCAAAGCGGCTCATCGGCTCCTCGTTCACTGGGCCATATTGGCTGTGATCCACATTCCAATAGGACGTGGCATCCGCGGCCTTTGGCGCCGCACCGCCGGATTTGCTCCCTCGGGTGATATCCTCCGGCCCAATGGTGCTGCGGCCCAATTTTTCGCCCAATGCGTCGATATCGATACCCTGTTCACGGGCGAGCCGACGGGTCGAAGGGCTTGCAATAATCTCTGACATGGAGTGTCCCCTTACCAACTGGCCGAAATATATTGTGTTTCCATGAACTCAAGCATGCCCTCATGGCCACCTTCGCGCCCAAGACCGGACTGTTTTGTGCCGCCAAATGGCGCGGCCGGATCGCTGACGAGACCGCGATTGAGGCCGACCATCCCATAGTCAAGCTTTTCGCAGACTTGCAAAGCACGTTTGAAATCACCCGAAAACACATAGGCAACGAGGCCATATTCCGTGTCATTGGCGCGGCGGATCACGTCGTTTTGGTCGCGGAAGGTCTGAATCGCGGCAACGGGCCCAAAAATCTCATCCCGCACGCATTCAGCATTTTCCGGAACATTCGACAGGACCGTCGGTGGATAGAAGAAGCCTGTTCCTTCCGGCACGACACCGCCACATTCGATTTTAGCCCCTTTTGCAACCGCATCTGCGACGAATTCAGCCACCTTGTCGCGAGTGTCCGCATTCACCAGCGCGCCCACATCGACGCTTGGGTCGGTGCCATCGCCAACTTTAAGCGCCGACATGCGTTGGCTCAGCCGTTTGGTAAATTCTTCGGCAATATCCTCATGCACATAAATCCGGTTGGCTGCGGTGCAGGCTTCGCCCAGATTGCGCATTTTTGCCAGCATCGTTCCTTCGATTGCGACATCCATCTCCGCATCTTCAAAAACGACAACGGGGGCGTTGCCGCCCAATTCCATCGCCGGTTTCAGAACTTGGTCAGCGGCTCCTTTCAGCAGCGTCCGACCAACACCCGTTGACCCAGTAAAGCTGACAACCCGCACGCGCGGATCATGCATCATATGATCGACCAAGGCGCCAGTGCGCTTCGATGGCAAGACGTTGACCAACCCTGCGGGCACACCCGCCTCTTCAAGGAGGGGCATGAGCGCCAACATGGTCAGCGGCGTCTCGGACGCGGGTTTGATGATGACACCACACCCGGCCGCGAGGGCTGGCGCAATCTTGCGTGTCCCCATGGCCGCTGGGTAGTTCCACGGTGTCACCAAGACCGCTAACCCCGCCGGTTTATGCTGCACGACGATCCGCGCGCCAGAGGCAGGGGCGTGGGTAATCATGCCGTCCGCGCGCACGGCCTCCTCTGCAAACCATCGGAAGAATTCCGCAGCATACGTGGCTTCCCCTTTTGCGTCCGCGCCTGCTTTGCCGTTTTCCAGGGTGATGATGTGCGCAAACTCATCAAGACGGGCCGTCATCAATTCCCAAGCTTTGCGCAGCACTTCGGATCGTTCGCGCGGTGTGCGCGCCGCCCAATCGGCCATCGCGCGTTCGGCGGCATCAAGCGCTTTGTCAGCATCCGCGATATCCGCTGAGGCCACCGAAGCGAGCACCTCCTCGGTTGCGGGATTGATCACGTCGAAACGATCCGCGGATTTGCACCATGAGCCGTCGATATAAAGATCGGTATAGTCCATTTTGTCCCCCAAGGGTCAGAGCAGGTGGCGGAGCGGGTGTTCCATCCGGCCTGCAAATTCGGTTAGAAAGGTGATTGCGGTCCGCGCGTCCATCTGGTCGGCTGCGCATTCGAGCGTCAGGGTCTGCCCGCCATCGCCACTATCCATCAGCGTCAGTACGGGCGTCTCCTCCCCGCCGATCGCGACAGTGCGGAGCGCCGTACCACGCAGGTCGCGCACGGTGATGGTTGCTGGCTGATCGGTTTCAGTGATCAGCGAAAGGGCCTTTGTCCCGGCACTGAACTGACGGGTTTCGCCAAACCGCTCAATCGCGACAACGGCGGAGCGGCCGAGGCTCGCGCCCGCAAGGCCCGCGAGCAATTGGTCGGCATCTTTTAAGTCATGCGTCTTTGCCGCCCATGCCGCGAATGCGTCAAAACCGCTTGTTACGATTTGCGCTGTCATCACGCGCGACGCTGCACCGGTCGGTGCTGCTTTGGTCGTTTCTTCTGCTGGCATGTTTCGCAGCGTATCGAGATCCCTCACATGGAAGGGCTGCGGGTGCCCCGCCTCAAGCAGGCGGTTCAAGTCGAGACCTTGCTCCAGAGCCAGACGGCGCGCCTTGGGTGATGCAAGCACGCGGCTATTGGGATCGGCCGTTGGCGCAGCTTTCGCTGGCGCCCTACTCTCCTCAATCGGTGCCGTGGTCGGGACTGTTGCACCCTCCGCCGCGGGCGCGGGGGCTTGAGCGGCATCGTTTACAGACCGGGCCACCGGATTGCCGGGTTTATCAGCGGAGATGATCGCAACGGCCTGTCCGACAGGGATCGCTTCGCCGGCTTCGGCAAGCGTTGCGGCAAGGTAACCCGCGGCGCCCGCCTCCACCTCCATTGTGCTTTTGTCAGTCTCGACTTCGAACAACACGTCGTCCGCAGCCACTTCGTCGCCCGGTGCTTTCAGCCAATTGACGAGGATACCTGAATCTTGCGCCATGCCGAGTTGTGGCATCGTGACGGATTTGCCGTCGGGCAGATCATCTGCGTCAGGCGTAGATGCTTCGGGTGTTGAAGCCTGTGTTTCGGTTGTCGAGGGCGGCGTTTCTTCGTCCTCGTCGGCACTTTCAGAAATACGCGCGATCACGGCCCCGACGGGCACGTCTTCGCCCTCGCCCGCTTTGACACCTGTAAGGTAACCGTTCGCTTGGGCTTCGACCTCCATCGTGGCTTTGTCGGTTTCGACCTCAAACAGGGCGTCGCCCTTGGCGACCGCGTCGCCGGGCGATTTGAACCACGAGACGATCTTGCCCGCGTCCTGCGCCATGCCGAGTTGGGGCATTGTGACGTCATGCGGCATGGATCAACTCTCCGCTACAGAGTTTGCGGGCGGTCTCAACCACACCTTCCGGTGTTGGCACGGTGATGTCCTCCAGCGCGGGGCTGAACGGGATTGGCACATCCATGGCCCCCATCCGCACCACGGGCGCGTCAAGGTGATAGAAGGCCTTTTCATTCAGGCGTGACGCGATTTCCGAGGTGACACCATAGCTTTGATGGCCCTCGTCGATCACAATGGCACGGCTGGTTTTCTTGACGCTCTCGATCAACGTCGCCTCGTCAAGCGGCACGATGGTGCGCGGGTCGATCACCTCTGCCTCGATGCCTTCTTTCGATAGAATATCAGCGGCCTTTTCAGCCACTTGAACCATCGAGGAGGTGGCGATCAGCGTGATGTCTTTCCCCTCACGCTTGATGTTCGCCTCACCAAAGGGGATCAGATACTCTTCCTCCGGCACGGGAGCCTTGTCTTGATACATCAGCTTGTCTTCGAAGATGACGACCGGGTTGTTGTCGCGGATTGCAGTCTTGAGCAGTCCTTTTGCCTCATAGGCAGAGGACGGCATCGCTACCTTTAGCCCCGGAATATGGGCGACCAATGCTTGCAATGACTGGCTGTGTTGCGCAGCAGAGCGACGGGTGGCGCCCATATTCGTGCGCAACACCAAGGGCACATTGAGCTTTCCACCCGACATATAGTGTGTCTTTGCCGCCTGATTGCAAAGCTGGTCCATGATGAGGAAAATGAAGTCTCCAAACATCAGGTCCACAATCGGGCGCGCGCCTGTCATGGCGGCGCCCACCGCTATTCCCATGAACCCCGGCTCCGAAATCGGCGTGTCGATCACGCGGTCCGTACCAAATTCCTCGACGAGCCCCGACAGGACTTTGAACGGCGTCCCGGCCTCAGCCACGTCCTCTCCGATGATGAATGTTGTCGGGTCGCGGCGCAGTTCTTCGGCCAGTGCCTCGTTCACGGCTTGGGATAAGGTAATCTCTCTCATATCGTTCTCTCCTCAATCCGCGAAAACGTGCATATCGACTTCGGATATGTCGGGATATTTTGCGGCCTCGGCATAGGAGACGGCATCTGCGGCGTCATTCTCGATCTCTGCATTCATCGCTTCGATCTCATCCTCGGTGGCGATGCCCTGCTCCACCAGCCAGCCACGGAAGCGGATGATCGGATCGCGGTTTTCCTTCCAATCCTTTTCCTCATCCTTGGAGCGGTAATACTCTCGATTGATGTCTCCGACGTGGTGGCCATGGTAGCGGTAGGTTTCGAGTTCGATGAAAAATGGGCCTTCGCCCTTGCGGCACCGGGCCACGAGCTTCTGGGTCAATTCGTTGACGGCCAGAACATCCTGACCATCGACCTTGAAGGCCTCGATGCCAAAAGCTTCGGCGCGGGCGGTGATGGAGCCGGCGGCGATCTCTTCGGTCTTGGTGTATTCGGAATACCCGTTGTTTTCGCACGCATAAATGACTGGCAAGTTCCAAAGGGCTGCCATGTTCATCACCTCGTACAACAACCCTTGTGCAGTTGCGCCGTCCCCAAAGAAGCAGACCGTCACGTCGTCATGTCCCTGCAACTTGGCCCGAAGTGCCGACCCGGTCGCGATACCCATCGAGCCGCCAACGATGGCATTGGCGCCAAGGTTGCCGTGGCTTTGATCAGCGATGTGCATCGAGCCGCCTTTGCCACGGCAATAGCCTTCTTCCTTACCGAGCAATTCACAAAACATCTGTTTGAATTCAGCGCCCTTTGCGACGCAATGCCCGTGCCCCCGGTGGGTTGATGTGATGCGGTCATTGTCGGTCAATGCTTCGCAGATACCCACGGCGACGGCTTCTTCGCCGGAATACATATGGGTCAACCCTGGCATTTTGGCCGAGAGGTAGAGTTGGTTGGCGTTATCCTCGAACGTGCGGATCCGCACCATCTGACGATACATGCGCAGGTAGTCGTCCGAATTGGATTTGGTTGTTTTCTTGGCGGCGCTCATAGCGGTCATCCTTTGGTGATCGGCCCGGCGACGGATGTCGCCGCCGGGTGTTGCGCGTCAGTAACGATTGGCGATGGGCAGTTCTTCGGCTGGGAAGAGGCTGATCACTTCGCACCCGGTTTCGGTCACGACGACCTCCTCCTCGATCCGCGCGGCGGAATACCCGTCCGCGGCAGGGCAGTATGTCTCCAGCGCGAACACCATGCCGGTCTGGATCTCCATCGGGTGATCGAGGCTGATGGCCCGGCTGATGATTGGCCGCTCGTGTAAGGCAAGCCCAAGCCCATGCCCGAATTGCAGGCCAAATGCCGCGTCCTCATTGGGAAAACCGAGGCTTTCGGCAGTAGGCCAAACCTCTGCCACCTTGTCGGTCGTGACACCCGGTTTGATCATCGCGATAGAGGCATCAATCCATTCGCGTGCCTTTACATAAGCGTCGTTTTGCGCGGGCGTGGCCCGGCCCACATTGAATGTGCGGTAATAACAGGTCCGATATCCCTGATAACTTTGCAGAATATCAAAGAATGCCTGATCACCTGGGCGGATCAATCGATCCGTGAAGTTATGGGGGTGCGGATTGCAGCGCTCGCCGGAAATGGCATTGATTGCCTCCACATCGTCGGAGCCCATTTCATAGAGCATCTTGTTCGACAGCGCGACGATATCGCTTTCCCGCACACCCGGTTTCAGTTCCTCATAGATCATATGATAGACACCATCGACCATCGCGGCCGCTTGGGTCAGAAGCTGGATTTCGTCCCAGTTCTTGATCTCACGCGCGGCCAGCATGATTTGCTGCCCGTCAACCACGTTGATGCCTTCTTCGCGCAGGGCGTGGAACATTGCGGTTTCGGCATAATCAACGCCCACGGGCATGTCCGCCATGCCTGCTTCCTTGATCAGACGGGCAATTTCCTTGGCGTATTTCTGCATCAAGCCGAATTCGGGCGGGATTGTGCCCCGCATCCCGACCACACCGGCAAGACAGTGATCCGGCTCCAACCAGTCGGAATGCCGCTTATGGTGCATCGCAGCCGAGCCGAAATCCCACACATACGGGCTGTCATCCCCTGTCAGCAGGCAGAACCGGCACATCTTGTCCCGCTCCCATTCGCCGATCTTGGTCGCACTGACATATCGGATATTGTTCACATCGAACAAAAGCAGAGTACCTGCATTGGAATTCTGCAAGGCTTGCCGCGTCCGGGCGAGGCGGTAGCGACGCAACCGATCATGGTCAATCCGCCGCTCAAAATCGACGGAGTTGTGCCCCCATGCCGGAATGCGCTCCCGCCATTCCCAATTGGGTTCCAGATCCTGTGGTGTGAGCATATTCGGCATAAGTGCGCGTGACATGAAAAACTCCTCCCGGATGCGCCGCGCGCACCCGTTTTGATTGAAATATTAGGGATTTAGCGGGTTACTTCGTGACCCAACCACCATCGATGGAGATCATCTGACCCGTCATGTAGTCGCTGTCATTTGACGCGAGGAAGGACGCCGTACCGATGATATCCTTCGGGTAGGAGACGCGTTTGATCACAAGGTTATTGTCAACGATGTCGTCATAGGCCTGCCCGGCCCGCTCCTTGAAACCGATCTCCACAAGGTCCTTGTCGAGCTGTTCCCAAAGCGGCGTGACCACAACGCCGGGCGCATATCCGTTTACGGTGATATTATGCTCCGCCAACCCAAGGGCCCCACATTCCGTCAACGCAAGGCAGCCATATTTCGAGGTGCAGTAAACGGTCACATCCACCAACGGCTTGCGCGATGCGATCGAACCCACATTGATGAGTTTATAGGGGTGATCCTCCATCGGACCTTGGGCAATCATTTGGCGGGCGGTTTCCTGCATACCAAGCCACATCGCCTTGGTATTGACGTTCATGATCAGATCCCAGTTGTCCTCATCAATATCCATGAAGAAGCGTGGTTTATTGAGACCGGCGTTAAAGAGACCCACATTGACGGAGCCGAACGCCTCAACCGTGGCTGCCACCGCTGCGGCGTTGTCCTCCCGCTTGGTGACGTCCATCGTGACTGCAATCGCCTTGCCGTTGCCCTCCGCATTGATCTTGTCCGCCACCTTCTGTGCTTCGGAACCATCCAAATCACCAAGGCAGACATTTGCGCCTTGAGCGGCAAAGGCCTCGGCATTGGCCGCACCCATACCGCGCGCGGCACCAGTGATCAGGATATTTTTTCCTTTGAGGCGATTGGGGTCCATGGTTTCCTCCCTAAGTGACCGGTTTATTAAGTATTTGTTCGGTGTTGGCTTGCACGCGCTTGAGCGCCTCGGCCGGTGACACCAACCCGCGCAGCATGTCGTGAAGTTCGGTCCCGCAAATCGCGATGACCTCGGAAATCTCAGGCACTGGGGGCCGCGGCCAGTATTGCAGCTCATCCCGCCAGGACATCTGATCGACCATTTCAAAGATCGGCGACAGGCGCCGCACCGATGGGTCGGAACCGACCGAATATCGTGGCGCCGTCCGGCTCCCGTTTTGGGCATAGAGTTTTTGCGCCGCCGGGGACGTGAATGAAACCAAGGCTTCAACCGTTTCGTCGATGCGATCCTCGGATAGATTGGCCGGAACGCACAAGACATAGCCGCCAACTGGCGCGATCGGCACACCCTCTGGCCCATGGGGATGGGGAAGATAGCCCGTGTTCCCATATGCCTGACAGGTGCTGTCCAACTCGAAATACGGTGCCAAAAGCGTGTAGCCATAAGCCATCGCCACCTTGCCTTCCGCAAACGGGCGAACGCGCTCATACCAAGACATCGACAGGATATCAGGTGGCGAATATTGCAGGAGTTCCATGAGGTAGTCGGCGGCATCCCGCGCCTTGTCCGTGTCGAACATCGGGCGAAGTCCGCCCTTAGACAGACGAGAGGCATCAAAACCGCCGGCAATCTTCGGCAAGTCAAAAATCGGCTGACCGAAATCCGCGCAGGTCATCATGAAAGTGTGGCCAAGAGCTGTGCCCCGCGCCGCATTCCATGCCACGCCATAACGTCCCTTAAGCGGTTCGTGAAAATGTTTAGCCGCCTTCAAAACGGCGTCGGTCGTGGACGGGGGCTCCAGCCCACCTGCCGCAAACCAATCCTTCCGATAAAACATCATCTCTGGCGTGGTCTGGCTGGGCACACCATAAGGCACGCCGTTCCAATGGGCAGCCTGCCACCCTGCTGTGTGAAAATCTCCGGGATCGAGCCGGTCCACGTCCATAATCTCTGGCAGGGCGCGGATAACGCCCTTTTCGACAAACTCACCAACCCATGGCAAATCAACCGCGATAAGGTCATAGCGGCTTTGAGCGCGGGCGGCATTGCGGAGCGCCTCCTCACGCAGGCGGTCAATGGAAAAAGCCCGCTGACTGATATCAGTGCCTATGATCTGTTCAAATTGACGCTTGAGGTTCTCCATCACCATAAATGTGGGGTCACCATGCACCAGAATGCGCAAGCCACCCGAGAGCTTTAAAGGTTCGGGAAGAACCCGGGGAGGCGGGATATTCGCCTGACCCGGCTGATAAGACCCGCCAAAATAATAATCGTCCTGTGAAGGGTGCGGATCGGCGGCGCCAAATGAATTGCGCGCGATCCTCTCAATACGTTCGGCCAGTTGTGTAAAGGATTGCAATAGCTTAGGGCTTGGATGAAGTGAAAAAGTCTTGCCGCTCTTGGTACGGGCGCGTTGCTCCACCAGACCCGCTGCCTGAATTTCGGCAAGGCGCCGCATTCCCGTCGCATATGGTACGCCAGAGGCCGCGACCATGGAGGACGGCGACACGATGCGGCCATCACAATGGCCCTGCACCAGATGAAGCAACATGTTCAGATGGGGATTGGGCGTGTTGGGATCGATCGTGTTGTCGATCTCAACCATGACGTCTTCAAGAAACCGAGTGGTTTGCAAAAGCTCGGGATTGGCCGTCACCAAAATCGAACTTTCCGCAGCGGCCTGCGGAAGTTGTCCATTTTGAAATGTCTGTGACGAATAAGACTGCATTGGCCCCGATGTGATCTTAGGTGTGGGTTTGTGGCGCGAGTCGCTCATACTTGCTCTCCAAAATGTCCAATTTGATATCAAGCCAGTATGGGCCATTTATCCATTTTGGATATACTGTTATTCAAAATGGATGAGATTGAGGGGGCCGGAGAACGCTCGAATCGCGTTCGATAGCTGCAGATTGCACCGGATTTGCCTGCCCCTCGTGGTCGGCAAGCGCAGTCACCTAGCGAACAACCTTCTGGGAGGAACAAGAATGAAAATGACTTACAAAGTCGCCCTTGCCTGCACGACGGCTCTGATTGGCAGCTCCGCCTATGCGGGAGGCCACGGCACGTTTACGATCGGCATTACGCAGAACAATGTCGGTGTCGACAGCTATCAGACAACCTATGAGCAAGCCTTCATCGCAGCGGCAGAAGCAAATGACAGCGTCGAAGTCGTCGTGCTGGATGCAGGCGGCGACGTGGCCCGTCAAATCGCTCAGATGGAAGATTTGATCCAGCAGGAAGTCGACGCGATCATCGTGTGGCCAACCAATGGTGAAGCGGTCATCCCCGCTGTCCGCAAGGCGCACCAGGCCGACATTCCCGTGATCGTCACGAATTCCAACATTGCTGAGCAAGGTTTTGAATTCGTGTCATCCTTCTCTGGCCCCGACAACGTCACACAAGGCTCACGCTCCGCTGAAATCATGTGCGACCGCTTTAAGGCGCTCGGGATCGAAAACGAAGCGAAAGTGGTGCACATCACGGGTCAGCCTGGCTACACCACGGCCATTGAACGCGCGCAGGGTTTCAACGACCGCCTGCCTGAAGTTTGCCCGAACGTGGAGCAGATTGATCAGCAGCCCGGCGATTGGAACCGCGAAAAGTCCCAGCAGGTGATGGAAGCGTTCCTCGTCAAGTATGACGACATTGACGGCGTCTATTCCGGCGATGACAACATGGGTGTTGGCGCATTGAACGCAGCGCTCGCGGCAAACCGTGCTGAAGGGATCACCTTCGTCGGGGCGACGAACTTCGCCGTTGGTTATGAGGCGATGGCAGATGGCACCTATTGGGGCTCTATCTACCAGTCCCCTGTGGACGATGCCGAGGCCGCTCTCAAAACCGCTCTCGACGTGCTAAAGGGCGAAGAAGTCCCCTTCCTGAATTACTTCGATACGCCGAAGATCACTCAGGAAAACATGGACGAGTTCACGAAGCCCGTCTTCTAAGCTCCTCCCGAGTGATGCGGGGCGGCATTAGTGTCGCCCCGTATCCGACTTCACGATATAAAATATAAGGTGAACCACGATGGGGCGCGTCAAAGGACGGTCCTGCATTGTGACCGGCGCGGCACAGGGGATAGGTCGTGCCATAGGTGAAGCACTGCTGGACGAAGGGGCGAACGTATGTTTCGCCGACATCAACGAAGCAAAAGTTGCATCCGTAGCAGCCGAAAATAATGAACGCGCCGTGATCAACGATGCGCGCGTCATCCACGCCGCCGTAGATGTGACAAAGCGCGGACAAGTCCGCGACATGATCTCAAAAACGGCGGACACGTTTGGCCGGGTCGATGTGAAATTCAACAATGCCGGTGTCAATAAGCCGATGAATTTTCTCGATGTGACCGAGGAAAACTGGAAGTTCGTTATGGATATCAACGGGCTTGGCTGCATGATCGGGATGCAGGAAGCCGCCCGACAGATGATCGCACAGGGGCGCGACATGGATGACATGGCGGGTAAGATCATCAACACCGCTTCCGTGGCCAGCCGGCAGGGTTTTAACAACGTGGCCCCCTACTGCGCCAGCAAATGGGCCGTGGTAGCACTCACCCAGTCAGGCGCACGAGATCTGGCAAAGCATGGGATCACCGTGACCGGGTTCGCCCCCGGCGTTGTCGCCACAGAAATGTGGGAGCAAGTCGATGAGGACCTGATGGCCATCGGCGCTGCTGACCGTCCGGGTCAGGCGATGGAAGAATTCTCCGCTGATATCCTGAAAGGCCGCGTGGCCACGACAAAGGATGTCACCGGCACCACAACGTTTCTGGCCTCACGGGCCAGCGACTACATGACCGGTCAGATCGTAATGATCGACGGAGGAATGACCCTCGTTTGACCCAAATCGTGTTTGGGACAGATGACAGGTCACGAGGGGAGGAAAAAAATGGCAGAGCTGACAAAAAAAAGCATCGGCGGATTTCTGGCAAAGCAGGGTATTCTGGTCGCCTTTCTGGTCTTTATGGTGGTGTTTGCCATCGCAAACCCGCGCTTCATCGACATCGACAATATCTCCGGCGTGATCCGCTCATCCGCCATTTTGGGCGTAATGGCCCTTGGCGTGACGTTTGTGGTGATTGGCGGCAACCTCGACCTGTCGGTCGGCTCGATGATGTCCTTCTCTACGATTGTGGTTCTCGATCTGCATGACAAGATCGGCCCCGCATTAGCTATTCCGGGCATGTTCGCTATGACACTTTGCCTCGGTGCATTCATCGGTTTTCTGGTGGGGTATCTGAAACTCAACTCCTTGATCGTCACATTGGGAATGTTGTCGGCCATCCATGGCCTGACGCTCACCTATTCCGGCGGTCAGAACATGGATATCGCGGACAAGCAGAACACTTGGTTCGATTTCTTTGGGCAAGGGTCGATGCTGGGCATTCCGGTTCCGATCCTGATTTTCGCGCTTCTTGCCGCTGGATTGAGCCTCGTGCTGTCCAAAACACCGTTCGGTCGAAAGGTCTATGCCGTGGGCGGCAATGGGACGGCGGCCACCTTTTCGGGCATCCCGCGCGCCCGCGTGGTTTTCATGACCTATATTCTGTCGTCCTTCTGCGTTGCGACCGCGGGCCTTATTCAGGCCAGCCGAAGCCTCGGTAGCCAAAACACGGTTGGACAAGGGTTAGAGCTTGAAGTGCTGGCGGCGGTCATCCTCGGTGGAGCGTCCTTGCTTGGTGGATCTGGCACCGTCTTTAAGACTGTCATTGGTGTGCTCATCCTCGGCTTCATCCAGAACGGTCTGCTGCTCATGGGTCTCGCCTTCTATGCTCAGTATGTCGTGACTTGGGTCATCATCATTCTTGCCGTTTGGCTGGACATTGCAGCAAAGCGTGGCCGCCTCTGGTCGCCAATCGCGTAAGGAGAGCGGGCATGGCAAATTTCAAGCGTAAGGACTTGGTCAAGCAAGGGGCGATCTGGGCCTTCATCGTGGCCGAACTCATCTTTTTCTCGATCGCGGGCGAATTTCTGTCGGTGTCTGAAAAGGCATTCATGGATTTCGACAACATGCTGCTGCTGCTCAAACAGTCTGCACCAATTGGCATCATCGCTGTGGGCATGACCATCATCATGGTCAACGGAAATATTGATCTGAGCGTCGGGGCCACTTTTGCGCTCGCCGCCATTGTTCTGCTCGATAGTATGACTTGGCCCTTCATGCAGGCGATGGGCAACTGGGCCATCCCGCTTGCATGGCTGTTCGCACTGGCAACAGGGGTCATTCTGGGGGCGATAAATGGGTTGATCGTTTGGAAAACAGGGGTTGATGCGTTCATCGTAACGCTGGGATCAATGCTCGGCTATCGTGGTCTTGTTTTCATTTATAACGGGGAGCAACCGACCAGCCACCTGAATTGGACGCTTGTTGATTTCGCTGAGGCGCAGTTTCTGGGGCTTCATACAGCGACATGGTTTCTGCTTGGTGTAGTGTTGCTGTGCTGGCTTTTGATGACCCGCACTGTACATGGCCGAAATGCCTATGCCATTGGCAACAATCGCGAAGCTGCCGTGAATGCGGGCATTCGCGTCGGTCCTCATTTCCTTTGGAATTTCATGTTGATCGGCTTTCTTGCTGCACTTTCTGCGGTGGTTTTCTACTCAGAGAGCGGATCGGTGAACCCCAACGACGGGATGCTTTATGAATTGTGGGCGATCACGGCCGTGGTTTTGGGCGGGACGAAACTGTCAGGCGGATACGGGTCGATCATTTCAACACTCGGGGGCGTCATTGCGATCCAACTTCTTCGCAAGGGCCTTGGCCATATTGGTGCCGATACCGAGACGGTGAATCTTGTCATCGGTCTGATCCTGATTGCGGTGTTGTTTCTTGATCGCCAGTTGAACCGCAAAGGCAAAGAGGAGCTTCGGACATGAGCACGCAAACACCTGCCCTCCGCCTTGAAGGTATCGTCAAGACTTTTCCGGGCGTGCGCGCCTTGGACGGGGTGTCGTTCTCCGTCATGCCGGGCGAAGTGCATGCCCTCATGGGCGAGAACGGCGCCGGAAAATCGACCCTAATGAAAGTGCTTGGCGGCATCTACCAGCCTGATGAGGGCCAGATTTTCATCGCTGAAGACGCGACAGTCATGTCCTCACCCCTTCAGGCTAAGTCCAAGGGCGTTGTGTTCATCCACCAAGAACTGAGTCTCGCGGATGAACTGAGCGTGGCTGAAAACATCTATCTGGGAGAATTGCCACGCAAGAGCCTTGGTCGTGTCGATTGGGAAAAGCTGTACGCCCAAACGGATGACATTCTCAAAACGCTCAATGTCGGCTTCAACGCCCGGACCAAGGTGGGGGATCTGTCGATTGCCAACCAACAAATGGTAGAGATTGCACGGGCGCTTACGGTCGAACCTCGTGCAGTCATTTTTGACGAACCGACGGCCTCTCTCACCGATGCAGAAAAGGTTGTGCTGTTTGAAGTGATCGCGGACCTTCAATCCCGTGATGTCGGGGTCATCTACATCTCCCATCGGATGGAAGAAATCTTCAAGATCACCGACCGCATCAGCGTCCTGCGCGACGGCCAATATCGCGGAACGCTCAACACCAAAGAAACGAACGAAGAAGAAGTCACACAGTTGATGATTGGGCGAAAGCTTGACCTCAGCCGTAATGAGATGACCCATAGCCTTGGTCCTGTGGCTCTGGAAGTGCGAAATCTGAGCTGCGGCAAACTGTTTGAAAATGTCAGTTTTACCGTGCGGGAAGGCGAGGTTGTCGGCTTTTACGGCCTTGTTGGAGCTGGCCGCACGGAGATTGCGGAAACCATCTTTGGGCTGCGTGAACCCTCTGGTGGTGAGATTTTGCTGGATGGGGAAGGCGTCACCGTCCACTCCCCCGCTGATGCGATTGCACGCGGTATCTCACTGGTGCCGGAGGACCGCAAAGGTCAAGGATTGGTGCTGGGCATGAATTGTCGCGACAATATGACCCTACCGCAAGTGGACGATATGACGGCTGGGCCATTTGTCAGTGACGGCGCAGAGATTGCGATTTTCGATCAATATCGCGACAAGCTGGATATTCGCACCCCTGGCTGGCGACAGATGGTCGGCAACCTGTCGGGCGGCAACCAACAAAAGATCGTCATCGGCAAATGGCTGTCGATGCATCCAAAGGTGCTGATAGTCGATGAACCAACTCGCGGGATCGACGTTGGGTCCAAATCGGAGATTCACAATCTGATCCGCGAACTGGCAGCCCAAGGCTATGCTGTCATCGTTATCAGCTCCGAGATGCCCGAAGTGCTGCATGTGTCAGATCGGATCGTCGCCATGTACGCAGGCAAGGTCACACGGGAATTTACCGCAGCCGAAGTCACCGAAGACGGCCTTATCCAAGCGATTTCCGGTTTGTGAAGTAGACTTGGAGGGGCGGTTTTTGTGGAGCGTGACCTGCGTGGCGTGAAAGGCCCTAGTGACAAGGTGGCTTCAGTTTTTGGCGCTGCCACCCGCCCTGCCCCGGTTGTATTCGGCAGCTAGCTCAAAACCACAGCACAACGAAAAAGGGCCCCGCAAACTGCGAGGCCCTTCTCATAACTTGCCAGCAAATTAACGCTTGGAGAACTGGAAGCTCCGGCGGGCTTTTGCTTTGCCGTATTTCTTCCGCTCGACCACGCGGCTGTCGCGGGTCAGGAAGCCGGCTGCCTTGAGCGGGCCGCGCAGGGACGGCTCGAACAGGGTCAGGGCTTTGGAGATGCCGTGCTTAACGGCGCCTGCCTGACCGGACAGACCACCGCCCTTGACGGTTGCCATCACGTCAAATTCTCCTTCAACACCAGCAACTTGGAACGGCTGGTTGAGGATCATCTGGAGCACCGGACGCGCGAAATACGCGTTCAGCTCTTTGCCGTTCACGGTCACTTTGCCGGAACCGCGCTTGACCCAAACACGGGCGATCGCGTCTTTCCGCTTGCCGGTCGCATAGGAACGGCCCAGTTCGTCACGGACGGGCTCACGCGGGGTGGTGCTTTCTTCAACAACCACATCGGAGCCTGCAACGGCGTCCTTCAGATCGTCGAGCGATTTGATTTCGTCAGACATCATGCGCTCCGCGTATTCTTGGGGTTCATGGATTTCACGTCGAGCACTTCGGGCTCTTGTGCGGCATGGGGATGCTCAGCGCCTGCATAGATGCGCAGGTTCTTCATCTGCTGGCGGGACAGCGGCCCACCGGGCAGCATCCGCTGAACGGCCTTCTCGACCACACGGGTCGGGAACTGCCCTTCGAGGATCTGACCGGCGGTGCGGGATTTGATCCCACCCGGGTGGCCAGTGTGCCAGTAGTAGTTTTTGTCGGCGCGCTTGTTACCAGTCAGCTGAACCTTGTCAGCATTGATGATGATAACGTTGTCACCCATGTCCATATGCGGCGTGAAAGTGGCCTTATGCTTGCCACGCAGCCGCATGGCGACGATCGAGGCGAGGCGACCAAGGACGATGCCTTCAGCATCGACGATGATCCACTTCTTCTCGATATCTGCCGGTTTGGCGGAAAAAGTTTTCATATCTCGGGTCCGTTTCTGTCAGATCCGTTGCGGGAAACCCCGATCCGGCCTGAGCCATCGCGGGAATGGCGCTGTTCTAACGATCTTTGATGTGTGGTCAAGCGGAGAGTGTTCTGAAAATACCAGCAAAAACAATGATCTAAAATTAAGGTATTATATTACCCCACATTTTTCGTGGCTTTTGGTGCCTCATCCTCGCCCTTCATACACACAGCACGAAAAAATGTCTTGCGTCACCGCAACATCCCCCCTATGTCCCCCGATCACAGGGTTACCGATCCCAACTCCGCAAATGTGGGGGGGCGCTAAGGGACCGCTGGATTCATTCTACTGGTTTTGACTTGGGAGGTTGTCATGCTTGACACCACACAGGTCCAACTGGGGAACGGTCTGGAGACAGGCGCCACCCACGCGGACACCACCGCGCGCGATGACGTGCGTGCAATCACTCGTGATATCTTTGACGAAAACCGTGACGACCATTTTATCCGTCGTGACGGCAAGGTGTTTGCGGGCACCCATCTGATCATCGAAGTTGTCGATGGTATTGGCCTCGACGATCAGGCCCGTATCGAGCAGGCATTCCGCGATTGCGTGGACACCTGCGGGGCGACGCTGCTACACATCCACACGCACAAGTTCAGCCCGCAGGGCGTGTCCGGTGTGGCCGTGCTGGCCGAAAGCCATATCTCCGTCCACACATGGCCAGAGATCGGCTATGGTGCGTTTGACGTGTTCATGTGCGGTGATGCGCAGCCCTGGAAGGCCGTCGATGTTCTGCGCGCTGCGTTCAATGCGGGCGATGTGCGCGTGAAAGAGCTTTTGCGCGGCGACGGGCTCGTCCCCCACGGCTAAGGGAGGATCAACAAGATGGCTGACCGGGACTGGAGCATCGAAACGCTCCATGATGACTATCGTCAGGCACTGCGCATTGATGCCGTGCATTACGATTCGAACACCGATCTTCAGCGCATCCGTGTGCTGGAGAACGCCCGGTTCGGCCGTTTCATGACCCTCGATGGCGTGGTGCAAACCACCGAAGGGGACGAGTTCATCTATCACGAAATGATGACCCATGTGCCGCTCTTGGCACATGGGCACGCCACCCGCGTGCTGATCATCGGTGGCGGCGATGGTGGCATTGCGCGCGAAGTGCTCCGGCATCCATCCGTCACCCATGTCACGATGGTAGAGATTGACGCGGGCGTGGTGGAATTCTGCAAAGAGCATTTGCCGAGCCTCTCTGCCGGTGCATTCGATGATCCTCGTCTCAATCTGGTGATCGCGGATGGGGCGGCGTTCATGCGCGAAAGCGATGCTGAGTTTGATGTGATCATCGTCGATTCCACCGATCCGATTGGACCCGGCGAGGTGC
Organism: Rubricella aquisinus; assembly: GCF_014199445.1. Taxonomy (GTDB): domain Bacteria; phylum Pseudomonadota; class Alphaproteobacteria; order Rhodobacterales; family Rhodobacteraceae; genus Rubricella; species Rubricella aquisinus. Next base: position 261,008 of record NZ_JACIJS010000002.1, read on the forward strand.
TGTTCACCGACACATTCTACGGCCATGCGCAGCGCCGCCTGCGCCCCGGTGGTATCCTTGTGACGCAAAACGGCGTTCCGTTCATGCAGGGTGACGAGTTGACCAACACGATGCGCGCGTTCAAGGCGCTGTTTGGCGACGCGACCTGCTATCTGTCCACGATCCCGACCTATGCGGGCGGGCCGATGGCGATGGGCTGGGGTACGGATGGAGACGCGCGCCATGTGTCGCTTGAAACACTGCAAACGCGGTATGCCGCATCGGGCCTTGCCTGCCGGTACTACACGCCGGAGGTGCACAAGGCGGCCTTCGCCCTGCCCGGCTATGTCGCGCGGCTGATGCCGTAAATATGGCTGGCGGGCACCGGTTGCCCGTCATCTGTCCCCGTCATCACTGCCCCAACGAGCTGCAATTTGTTGTGCAGCCGCGTGGGCTTGGGTCCAGTCCCAGAATGATCCGCCGTGCGCGCTCATCCCTTTCATTCAGTTCGTCCCGCACGGCCTGATTTACCGCGTTGATGCGCTCCGCTTCGATCATGCCTTGCTCGAATTCTGCCGCCAGTTGCGCATCGCGCCGCTGACTTTCCTCAAGACCGGCCTGTTGCCGTGCCCCGCGTGCTGCGAGGTCAAGGCAATCTTCCATCGTCGGCGCACCGAAGCGCGTGTCAGGATAGGCAGGATCGGTGCAGGACACGTTGCGCGTGAGAATAACGCTGCTGCCGGACCCCTGCGCCGCCTCGCGCGCCGCAATCGCCTGCCCCGCATCGCGGATGCGTGCCTGTTGTTTGGGGCTGAGCATCGGCAATTGGCCCGATGCGACCAGCCCCCGGTTGACGTCATTCCGCATGGATGCCGACACACCGCCCAAGGTCGCGTTCAGCATCTGGCCAAAACTGGGACGGTTTTGGCGATCATTCACGATCTCAAGCCACATATTCACCCCCCTGTTGTGATGGACCCGCTCCCCCTCCAGATCAGCGACCGTGACCTCCATAAACCGCTCCACCGCCTCATCCACCGCGACCTGAAGATCCTGCGGATGCCTGAGATAATCCGCCAGCGCCTCGCGGTCATACTCATCGGCATCGTCATAGAGCCCCGCATCCTGCTTCTGTTCGATGATGGGATACCATGACGCCCATTCCACCTGCCCCTCTGCCCATTCGGTCGCGACAGCGGTCATGTTTTCTTCGGCACAGTCATAGAACGCATCGAGCTTTTGGTTATAGGCAACGGCGATGTCGCGGCTCCTTTTTGCCTGCTCAACCGTGTCATACCCCACCGATCGGGGTGGCAACGGAAAGCCGCGTCCGGGCGATCCGTCGCCACAGGCGTCGGCCATCACCCTGTTGAAGGAAGGGCCACGCAGGCCTGCCCAATAGCGCCAATCGTTCCACAAATCGGTCGTGTCCGTGATCGGCCCGACGGGCGCGCGCACAATAGGCGCTGGAGCTTCAACGACAGGCGCGGCCTGCGCAACGGCTTGTGTTTGTTGAGTTTCAGCAGTGTTGCAGGCGGCAAGAAGGCATCCGGCGGTCAGCGCGAGGGTTGCTTGCTTCATGGATCAGGTGCTCGCACTGCTTGGCGCGTTACCGCGCGGGTGGGATGGAATAGGTCATGCTGGCGCGCGCCACGGGTTTGTCGCTGCCTTCGGAATACATCAGAACATCGCCCACCGCCAAAACGCGCCCCAGTTTCAGGATCCGGGCCTCCGCGATCATGTCGCACGGCTCCGGCTTGCGCATGAAGTCGATGCTGGCATTCGTGGTCACGGCCAATGCCTGTTTTCCGATCATCGCGAGCAGCACCATGTAGAAGCCGCAATCGGCAAGGCCGAACATGGTCGGGCCAGACACCGTGCCGCCGGGGCGTAGGTTTTGCGGGCCTACGACGGCCCGCACGCGCGCCTCCATCGGGGCTATGTGCTCACACAGGTATTGCCCCTGCACTTCCGGGAACACCTCTTCGATATAGCCATTCACCTCGGCCACGGTCAGGATGGGTTGCATCATGCCCTCATTCATCGTCATTCTGCCCCTATGCTGCACGGGGTCAGGGAGGATGCAATGACAGATATTCTAATGCGCGCGGATCAGGGCGGGGTCGCGACCCTGACGATGAACGCACCGGGCACGCTCAATGCGCTGTCGGAGGACATGCTGACCGCGCTGCAATCCGAGTTTGACGCGCTGATGCACGCGGAGGGGATCAAGGCGGTCGTGATCCGGGGAGAGGGCAAAGCGTTCTGCGCGGGCCATAACCTGCGGGAGATGACCGCCGCGCGGCAGGCCCCCGATGGGGGGCGCGCCTATTTCAACGCGCTCTTTGCCCAATGCGCCCGGATGATGACGAGCATTCGCCGCCTGCCCCAACCCGTGATCGCGGAGGTCCATGGGATCGCGACAGCCGCCGGGTGCCAGATGGTGGCCTCTTGTGACATGGCCGTGGCGGCGGATACCGCGCGGTTTGGCGTCAATGGCGTGAATATCGGGCTTTTTTGCTCTACCCCCATGGTGGCCCTCTCGCGCAACATCCCGCGCAAGAAGGCGTTTGAAATGCTCACGACCGGCACATTCATTGATGCGCCGGAGGCAGAGCGCCTTGGCCTTGTTAATCGCGTGGTGGCCGAGGCTGATCTGTCCGAGGCTGCTCAAACTCTTGCCCAGACGGTGGCCAGCAAACTCGCCGTCGCGGTCAAGATCGGGAAAGAGGCCTTCTATGAGCAGGCAGAAATGACCGTGGATGCGGCCTATGCCTATACCGGGCGGGTCATGGCGGAGAATATGCTCCACCGCGATACGGAGGAAGGCATCGCCGCCTTCCTTGAAAAGCGCCCACCAAACTGGGACTAACCGCGCAGGTTCTCTGGCCGGGGATAGCCCGCCTCAAACCGCGCGCGCAGCGCCAGCACAAACAGGATGACGGCCAGAAACTGGTGCGCAATCGCCAGATGCCACGGCGCGATGCTGACGACCGTGATGATGCCAAGGATGATCTGCGCCAAGAGCGCCATCCCCATCCGCGCGTGCCATTTCCGCACACCCTTAAGCGCGGATTTCGCGGCCTTGAACCCGATATACAGCCCAAATGCCAGTACCAGATATGCCAGCATCCGGTGATTGAACTGCACCAATGCGGGATTTTCAAAGAAGTTGGACCAGAACGGCACCAATTCCGTGCTTTCCGGCGGGAAGAACACGCCCGCCATCAGCGGCCAATCGGTATAAGTCCGGCCTGCGTCGATCCCGGCGACCAATGCGCCCAGCAGGATTTGTAGAAACAAAAGCGGGATGAACACGCCCATCAGGGTAAACACCCCCTGCTCGCGCTGGCGGCGGGCCTGCAACAGCTCCACCTCACTGCGCCGGAGCTGGAACACATACCAGGCGATCAGCCCAAGGATAAGGAACGCTAGGCCCAGATGCGTCGCCAGACGGTAGCTTGCCACATCGAGCATCGTGCCCGTCAGGCCGCTCGACACCATCCACCAGCCAATCGCGCCCTGAAGCCCCCCAAGCAGGCCAAGGCCAAGCAATTTCGGCGTCCAGCCCGTGGGGATTTGCCGCCGCGCAAGAAACCACAAAAATCCGACACCCCAAACCAGCCCGATCACACGGCCAAGCTGCCGATGCCCCCATTCCCACCAATAGATGAACTGGAACTCGGCCATGCTCATGCCACGGTTCTGCAACTGGTATTCGGGGATCGCGCGGTAAAGGTCGAATTCGCGCTGCCAATCCTCCGCCGACAAAGGCGGGATGGCGCCTGACAGCGGCGCCCATTCGGTGATCGACAGGCCGCTATCGGTGAGCCGCGTTAGCCCCCCGACGGCGATCATCACGACCACCAGCGCAAACAGGATCATCAGCCAGACGGAGATCGCACGGCGCGCGGCGGATTTCGCCTTTTCCGCGGCCCCGGCCACCGGGGCGGCTTTCACCTTGGTGTCTGTGCCGACCTCCTCAAAAATGCTGCGCTTTTCGGCCATTCTGCTCTCCCCTTGTCTTGGGACATGATCTATCCGGGCTGGGCGTGCGCGGCAAGGGATGCGGCGGTCAGTCGCGACCGCGTGTGTCGCCCTTCTCCCGCTCGGCAAGGTAACGGACCACGCCGAACAATGTACGCACTTCCGCATCCGTCAACGCGCGGCGGCGCAACAGGTTCTCAAGATTGGTGCGCATCGGCTCCGCCTTATGTTCGGGCCAGAAAAATCCGCGCGCATCCAGTTCCGCCGTCAGATGGGCAACAAGGGCATCAACCTCCCGCCCCTCCGCCAATCGGTTGCGCAGGGTGTCAGTGACCTCTGCCTCTGCCGTCACGGTCTGCCGGCGCCATTCATAGCCCGTCAGCAGCACGCATTGCGCAAGGTTGAGGGACGGGAATTCGGGGTTCACCGGCACCGTGATGATCGTGTTTGCGCGTACGATATCGTCGTTCTCTAGCCCGGCCCGCTCTGGCCCGAACAGCACGCCGACCTTTTCACCCGCTGCGATCAGGCTGCGTGCCTCTTCCATGGCGCGTTCTGGCGTCATGACCGTTTTGACCATGCCGCGCGGGCGCGCCGTGGTCGCGAACAGATAGGTCAGGTCCGCCGTGGCCTGATCGGTGGTGTCCACCACCATCGCATTGTCCAACACCCGCCCGGCCCCGGACGCCATCGCCACGGCCTTTTCATTCGGCCAGCCGTCGCGCGGGCCAACGATCCGCATATGCTCCAGCCCGAAATTTAGCATCGCGCGGGCAGCCGCGCCGATATTTTCGCCCATTTGCGGGTTCACGAGGATGAAAGCTGGCGCGTGCATGATCTCTCCTGATTTGGCTGCTGGCGTGATAGACTGCGCGCGACGGGCATGCAACGAGGGTGATATGGCCTACAACGAACAGGAAGCCGCAATTTTGCGTGCGGCCATCGGCCCGCGCGACTGGCTGCGGGAGACGCGGATGTTTGGCGGGCTGTGTTTCCTGGATCGGGGCAACATGATGGTGGTACTGCGCGACACGGGTGGGGCCTTCTTCCGCGTCGGGCCAGAGGCAGAGGCCCGCGCCCTTGCCCTGCCCGGTGGGGAGGTGATGGTCATGCGGGGCAAGGCGATGCGCGGCTTCGTCACCTTCGGGCCAGAGCTTCTCACCAATGAGGCGCAACTTGCCACGCTGATCGGCATGGCCGCCGCCTTTACCGCCGGTTTGCCTGCCAAGTGACAGAACGCCACGGTATGCGAAGGCATACCAACCCTTCCCAAGCCGCTCTTTTTCCCGTATGACACGCCCAATCCAATTTCGATTCCGAACCAAAGGACATGGCCATGACCAAGATTAAGGTTGAGAACCCAGTCGTCGAGCTTGACGGCGACGAGATGACCCGCATCATCTGGGACTTCATCAAGAAAAAGCTCATTGAGCCCTATCTGGATGTGGATCTCCTCTATTACGACCTCGGCATCGAAGAGCGGGATCGCACCGATGACCAGATCACCATCGACGCGGCCAACAAGATCAAGGAAATCGGCGTTGGCGTGAAATGCGCGACCATTACGCCCGATGAGGCGCGCGTTGAGGAATTCGGCCTCAAGAAAATGTGGCGCTCCCCCAATGGCACGATCCGCAACATCCTTGGTGGTGTTGTGTTCCGCGCGCCGATCATCTGCTCCAACGTGCCGCGGCTTGTGCCGGGTTGGACCCAGCCGATCGTCATTGGCCGTCACGCGTTTGGCGACCAGTACCGCGCGACCGATTTCAAATTCCCCGGTGCCGGCACCCTGTCGATGAAATTCGTCGGTGAAGATGGCGAAGTGATCGAGCGAGAAGTGTTCCAAGCCCCTGCCTCTGGCGTGGCGATGGGCATGTATAACCTTGACGAGTCGATCAAGGATTTCGCCCGCGCATCCATGAACTATGGCCTGTCCCTTGGCTGGCCCGTGTACCTTTCCACCAAGAACACGATCCTCAAGGCCTATGACGGCCGTTTCATGGACCTGTTCCAGGAAGTGTTCGATGCGGAATTCGCGGAAAAATTCAAAAAAGCTGGCATCACCTATGAGCACCGCCTGATCGACGACATGGTCGCCTGTGCAATGAAATGGAATGGCGGCTTCGTCTGGGCCTGTAAAAACTACGATGGCGACGTGCAGTCTGACACCGTGGCGCAGGGCTTCGGCTCCCTCGGTCTGATGACATCCCAGCTGATGACGCCCGATGGCAAGGTTGTGGAGGCAGAGGCCGCGCACGGCACCGTCACCCGTCACTACCGTCAGCATCAGGCGGGCAAAGAGACCTCCACCAACTCCATCGCGTCGATCTACGCATGGACCGGCGGCCTGAAGCACCGCGCCAAGCTCGATGGCAATGACGCACTGATGAACTTTGCCACCACGCTGGAAAAAGTGGTCGTGGACACCGTCGAATCTGGCGACATGACCAAGGATCTCGCGCTGCTCGTCGGCCCGGATCAGAAGTGGCTGACCACCATGGGCTTTCTTGAGAAGGTTGACGAAAACCTCAACAAGGCGCTCGCGGGCTAAGCCGCAAGACATCGCATTAGGGAAAGGGCCGCCATTGTGCGGCCCTTTTGCTTGGGGAACCGTCCGTCCCCGACCCGCGTTGACCTTTTATGGAGCCCACTATCCCAGACACGCTTTTCGGCCTCAGCATCGGCTTTTTGCCGGAGCCGATGCGCGCGCAACTTGCCGGATATGTCACCGGGTTCTGGGCCGCCCTGCCCCAAATCATCGCGGCGGTCACGTTCCTGTTATTCGTCTTGATCATCGTCAAGGTGATGCGCGCGATCCTGCCGCGCGTGCTGCGCCGGGCGCGGATGCGGACGGCCCTTGTCGATGTGCTGGTGATGCTGACAAGCGTCACCTTTTGGCTGCTGGGCGGGCTGATCGCGCTGACGATCGCCTTCCCGACGATCACACCGGGCAAGGCGATCACCGCGCTGGGCATCGGTTCTGTCGCGGTGGGGTTTGCCTTCAAGGATGTATTTGAAAACTTCCTTGCCGGATTGCTCCTCCTGATCCGCGAGCCGTTTTCCAAGGGCGATTATATCCAGTGCCAAGAGATTGAGGGCCAGATCGAGGAGATCACGATCCGCGACACCCATATCCGGCAAACCGACGGGCAACTTGTCGTCGCCCCCAATGGCTATCTGTTCAAGAACCCGGTGACGATCCGCACCGCACGGGATGTGCGCCGCACGACGATCATTTGCGGCGTGGCCTATGGGGAGGACGTGGACCGCGCGCGCGATGTGATCGAACGGGCCGTGCGCGCGGTGGATCAGGTGCGCGACGATGTGCAGGACGTGCAGATTTTCGCGCAGGCTTTCGGCTCAAGCTCGATTGATTTTGAGGTGACGTGGTGGACCGGCTCCCGCCCTGTCGATATCCGCTCCTCCCGCGATAAGGTTGTGGCGGCGATCAAACGGGCGCTTGATGAGGAAGGGATCGAAATCCCTTTCCCCTATCGCACCATGACCTTCAAAGGGGCTGTTCCGGTGCAATCCATCCCGGCGGAGGACGTGACGGGGACGAAAGGCTCAGACCGGGCCTGATCCTCCTCGAATGTCATGAAGGTGCCGGGTGCCACGGGCACCCAATCGGCCTCCCCTGTTTCCAAGGGTTCGGACACGACGGCACGCCCGTTCCGCGATGCGCTCCACCGATGATAAAGGCTCGGCGCGAAATCGTCGCTGGCATAGCGCAGCGCGTAGAGCCGATCCCCATCGGACAGCGCACAGGTCAGTCGCAGATGCGGGGTCGTCCCGTAGCCGACCGACAGATCGTGCAATTGGCCCGCGGCCCGCTCCAACGCGCCCTTGGGATCATCCTCCAAGCCCTCTGCGACCGCCAAGAGGAACAGCGCCTCGCTATCCGTCGCCCCGCGCCGCTGATCATAGAGCGCATCCGGGATCAGCATGTCGGCCCGTTTGCGAAACCGCTCGAATCCGCCGATCTGGCCATTATGCATGAAGGACCACCGCCCATGGGTGAAGGGATGGCAATTGTTGCGGCTTGTCGCGGTCCCGGTGGACGCGCGGACATGCGCCAGAAACAGGCTCGATTTTACCTGCTCGGCCAAGGCGCGCAGATTGTGATCGGACCATGCTGGCAGCACGTCCCGATACAAACCCGGCTCTGGTCGGTGCGCATACCACGCGACGCCAAATCCGTCCGCGTTGATTGCCGTTTTGCACTCCGACGCGTCGCGCGCCTGTACGATCAGGGAATGCGCCGGGCGGCTGATGATGTCTTCAAGGAAAATCGGTGCGCCGATATAGGCCGCCCAACGGCACATTTACTGCCCCCGGTTATGGGTCTTGGCGTAGAGATCGGCAATGATCCGGCTCGCCGTCTTTTCAAAACAACAGGGTAGGATCGCATGAACAATCGCCGCCCCTGCCGCCATCAAAAGCTTGCCCGCAAAGGTCGCGGCAAACAGCATATGCTCAAAATAGCTCTCTTCGACCTTGCGCGGGTGTTCCAGAAAAACCTTCGTCAGCATGATATGTCTCCCCTGTTTCGATGGGTGTCAGACTATGCCGAGTCTCAGTGACAGATTTCCCATTCTCACGCGCACTTCGCCATTTATTGGGAGATTATCCCATGCTATGACGTATTATGGAGACACTTGACCACATAGATCGCCGCATCCTGACAGAACTGCAACGCGACGCCGATATCGCGCTGGAATCATTGGGGGAACGGGTGGGCCTGTCGCGGAATGCCTGCTGGCGCCGGGTTAAGGCGCTGGAGGCGCGCGGCATCATTCGCGGGCGTGTTGCCCTGCTGAACGCCGATGCGCTGGGCCTTGGCCTGACGGTGTTTATGTTGATCCGCACAGACAGGCATGAGCCGGGCTGGCTTGATAATTTCCGCAAGGCGACCATCGGGATGCCTGAAATCCTGAGCGCCTACCGCATGACCGGCGATCTGGATTATCTGATCCGCGCGCGCGTGGCGGATATGGCCGCTTACGATGCGCTTTATCAGAAACTCATCCGCCGGGTCGAAATGGCGGATGTGTCCGCCAGTTTCGTGATGGAGGAGCTAAAGGACACGACCGAATTGCCGATCTAGACCCCTTCCACGATCACCAGATCGCGGGTCGAGTTTTGCAGCGCATGGGGCAGCACCGCCTGATACTCCGCGCTGTCATACATGGCCTGCGCCTGAGCAAAGGACGGAAAGCGGATCACGACGATGCGCGATGGGCCGTCCCCTTCGCGGTAGTTGTGCTGCCCGGCCCGCACGATAAACTTACCGCCAAATTTGGCTGCAATTCCTGGCGTTTGCGCGGTGTATTTCGAGTAACCCTCAGCGTCGGTCACCTCGATCCGCGCAATGATATAGCCCGGCGCGCTCATGCCGTTTCCTCCACGATCACCAGATCGCGGGTCGCGGATTGCGCGGCAAGTGCCACGGCCTCCTGATAGCGCGGACTATTATAGCAGGCCACGGCATCCTCAAAACTGGGGAAGCGCGCCACGACATTGCGCGCCCGGTCATTGCCCTCCATCTGCTGATACCGCCCGCCGCGCGCGAGAAACACGCCGCCATGGGCCGCAATCGCTTTGGTCGCGATGGCCGCGTATTTTCCGTATGTCTCCGCGTCGGTGACATCGACATGGGCAATCCAGAGGGCTGTCATCGTTTATCCTTTCAAAACATCTTCGATTGCGGCAAGTGCCGCATCCCCTTGCGATGCATCCGCACCACCGGCCTGCGCCATATCCGGGCGGCCACCACCGCCCTTTCCGCCCAGCTTTTCGGCTGCGATCTTGACCAGATCAACGGCGCTGAACCGCCCCGTCAGGTCCGCAGTCACGCCCACGGCAACAGCCGCCTTTCCGCCGGTATCCGCGATCAGGACGATTACGCCGCTGCCGATCTGGTTTTTCTGCTCGTCGATCAAACCGCGCAGATCCTTGGCATTCACGCCCGTCAGCACCTGCCCGAGGAACGGCACACCATTCACGTCCTTCGGCCCCGAGGCAGCAGCGCCACCGCCCATGGCAACCTGTTTGCGCAGATCGGCGATCTCGTTTTGCAGCGCGCGACGCTCCTCCATCAGGGCCTTCACACGCTCGGTCAATTCACCACGCGGGGTTTTGAGCGCAAGCGACAGGTCCGCCACGATCCGGTCCTGCTCGCCGAGGTAGTCAAGCGCCGCCTGCCCGGTCAGCGCCTCAACCCGCCGCACACCGGACGCAGACGCACTCTCGCCCAGCATCACAAACAGGCCGATATCCCCGGTTTGGCGCACATGGGTGCCGCCGCACAATTCCAGCGAATAGGTGTCGCCCGCGGTCCCCTTGCCCGAACCGGCCAGAAGGCCCATGGAAACGACGCGCACCTCATCGCCATATTTCTCGCCAAACAGAGCCTGCGCGCCCAAGCCGCGCGCGTCATCCGGCGTCATGATCCGGGTGGAAACGGGGCTGTTTTGCCGGATGAAGGCGTTCACCTCCTGCTCGACCTTTTGCACCTCGTCCAACGTCATCGCCTTGGAATGGCTGAAATCAAAGCGCAACCGGTCGTCAGCATTGAGCGACCCGCGCTGCGCCACATGATCGCCCAGATGCCGCCGCAGCGCCTCATGCAGCAGATGCGTCGCGGAATGGTTCGCGCGGATGGCACTCCGGCGGGCGTGATCCACCGTCAGTTCCGCTGCCGTGCCGCTGCGCAACGTACCCTCTGCCACCGTGCCGATATGCACGAACAGGCCCGCCTTCTTCTTCGTATCCGTGATGGTGACCGTGGCATCATCCGTTTTAAGGACACCGCTATCGCCGACCTGCCCACCGGATTCCGCGTAGAACGGCGTCTGGTTGAGGATAATTTGCACATCCGCACCAGCCGCAGCCCCGTCCGCCACGGCACCATCGGTCAACAGGGCAAGGATTTGCCCCTCCGCCGTTTCGGTGTCATAGCCAAGGAATTCGGTGCTGCCATGCTCTTCGGCAAGGTCGAAATAAACGCTCTCATCCGCCGCATCGCCGGAACCAGACCATGCCGCGCGCGCCTTTGCCTTTTGCTCGGCCATTGCGGCATCAAAACCGTCAGTGTCCACCGCGCGGCCTTTTTCGCGCAGCGCATCCTGCGTGAGATCAAGCGGGAAACCGTATGTGTCATAGAGTTTGAACGCCGTCTCGCCCGGCAGCGTCGCACCATCGGGCAGCTTATCCAATTCCTGATCCAGGAGGTGCAAGCCACGATCCAGCGTGGTGCGGAAGCGGGTTTCCTCCAGCTTTAGCGTCTCCTCAATCAGAGCCTGCGCTTGGCCGAGTTCCGGGAAATGACCACCCATCTGCCGGACCAACGCGGGCACGAGCTTGTGCATCATCGGGTCTTGTGTGCCCAAAAGATGCGCGTGCCGCATCGCGCGCCGCATGATCCGGCGCAGCACATAACCGCGCCCCTCGTTCGACGGCAAAACCCCATCCGCGATCAGGAAGGAGGTCGAGCGCAGATGATCCGCAATCACCCGGTGATGCACGTTTTTCGGGCCATCCGGGTCCACGTTAGAGGCATGGGCCGACGCCTCGATCAGATCGCGCATCAGGTCTGTGTCGTAATTGTCATGCTTTCCCTGAAGCACCGCGCCGATCCGCTCCAGCCCCATGCCCGTGTCGATGGACGGCTTCGGCAGGTTTTCCCGCACATCTTCGCTGATCTGCTCGAATTGCATGAAAACGAGGTTCCAAATCTCGATGAACCGGTCGCCATCCTCGTCGGCACTGCCCGGAGGGCCACCCCAGATGTGATCGCCGTGATCAAAGAAAATCTCGGAGCACGGACCACAGGGGCCCGTCGCACCCATGGACCAAAAATTGTCGGACGTGGCGATGCGGATGATCCGGTCATCGCTGAGGCCCGCATGTTTTTTCCAAATATTCGCCGCCTCATCATCGTCATGGTAAACGGTGACCAGAAGTTTATCCTTCGGCAGGCCATATTCCTTGGTGATCAGATCCCAGGCAAAGGGGATCGCATCCTCTTTGAAATAATCGCCAAAGCTGAAATTCCCCAACATTTCAAAGAAGGTATGATGCCGCGCGGTGTAGCCCACATTGTCGAGGTCATTGTGTTTTCCGCCCGCCCGCACGCATTTCTGGCTCGTGACCGCACGGTTGTAATCGCGCTTTTCCAGCCCCGTAAACACGTTCTTGAACTGCACCATCCCGGCATTCGTGAACAACAGGGTCGGGTCATTGCGCGGGACAAGCGGGGAGCTTGCCACCTCCTCATGCCCTTCCTTAACGAAGTAATCGAGGAAGGTCGAGCGGATGTCATTCAGGCTGGCCATGGGTCGGTCTCACACGGATGATAATTCTGTCGGCGCATCATTATCCGTGTGACACAACAGTGTCCACCATACCCGCCCATGGTCTGCTACGCAAAACGCGGCGGGTCTGGGTCGCCGCGTTTTCGGGTGTTTCATGGCAGGCAGGCTCAGTCTTCGAGCACGTCGCTTTCACCACTGGCCGACATATCGAAATCCAGCCCATGGGCCGCGCGGATTTTATCCTCAATCTCCAGCGCGATATCGGTGTTTTCCTTGAGGAACTTCTTGGCGTTCTCGCGCCCCTGCCCGATCCGCTCATCTCCATAGGAGAACCACGAGCCGGATTTTTCAACCACGCCCGCCTTTACCCCCAGATCGAGCAATTCCCCGGTTTTCGAGATCCCTTCGCCATACATGATGTCGAATTCGACCTGCTTGAAAGGCGGGGCAACTTTGTTCTTCACGATTTTCACGCGGGTCTGGTTGCCGACCACTTCGTCACGATCCTTCAGCGCCCCAATGCGGCGGATATCAAGCCGGACGGAGGAATAGAATTTCAGCGCGTTCCCGCCCGTGGTCGTTTCCGGGCTGCCGAACATCACGCCGATTTTCATGCGGATCTGGTTGATGAAAATCACCATGCATTTGGAGCGAGAGATAGAGCCGGTGAGCTTCCGCATCGCCTGGCTCATCAGACGCGCCTGCACACCGACGGAGCTGTCGCCCATATCGCCCTCAAGCTCGGATTTCGGGGTGAGGGCCGCAACCGAATCCACCACCACGACCGACACCGCGCCAGAGCGCACCAGCGTATCCGTGATCTCAAGCGCCTGTTCGCCCGCATCGGGCTGCGAAATCAGCATCTCGTCGATATTCACGCCCAATTTGCGGGCATAGCTTGGGTCAAGCGCGTGTTCCGCATCCACGAATGCGCACACGCCGCCACGCTTTTGCTCCTCCGCCAGCACATGCAGCGCGAGCGTGGTTTTCCCCGACGATTCGGGGCCATAAATCTCGATGATGCGGCCCTTGGGCAGGCCACCAATGCCAAGCGCGATATCAAGGCCGAGTGATCCGGTCGGGATCGCCTCCACCTCCATCACCGCTTCCCGCTGGCCGAGCTTCATGATCGAGCCCTTGCCGAAATTCCGCTCAATTTGAGCAAGCGCTGAGTCCAGCGCCTTTTGCTTATCCATGCCCCGCCTCTCGTTCAGATCAAGTACTGCGTTTGCCATTCTAACCATCCTTTTCGCATGTCTCGTCGCGTTTGTCCCGCGCGTTTGTCGGGGCGATTGCGCTGCGTTCGTTCACCACTCGTTCTCAATCGTTAACATGAGAACAATTGTGGAACAAGTATTTTGCGCGGCTTTATCTTTCCGGCCATTTGGTTACTGTGGCGTTAACGGGAGGCACCATGATCGCATCGCTCAAACACCGCATCGCGTTTCTTGCGATGACCAAGACCGGATCAACCGCGATCGAGACCGCACTGCGCCCGCAATGCGAGGTGATGATGAGCGGCCATCCGGGCCTGAAACACATGCAATTGCGCAAATTCAACCGCATGGTACGCCCCTTGTTCTCGCAAGTCGGGGTCGAGGTTGAGACGACCTGCCTGTTTCGCGAGCCATTGGATTGGTTGGGAAGCTGGTACCGCTATCGCCAGCGGCCAGAGATCCCGAATGCGCGCAATTCGACTGCCGATCTGAGCTTTCGGGCTTTTGTGGAGGCCTATCTGTCGGAGGACCAGCCCCCATTCGCACGGATCGGGCGCCCGTCTAACTTCATCCGCGATACGGAGGGGCAAATCGGGATTGACCATCTGTTCCGCTATGACCAGTTCGACCTGTTCGAGCGGTTCATCTCGGATCGGTTCGGGCAACGGTTTTCGTTCCGCACCGAAAACGTGTCCCCTCGTATCCGGCTGGAGGTCGAGCCGGCGTTGCGCCAGAAGGTCGAGCAGGCCCTGTCCGAGGATTACGACATCTACGAATCCATTCGCCGTTAATCGACCCGCTCCAATTGCTCCTTGACCGTCAGGACCAGTTGATTGAGCGAAAAGGGTTTGGCCAGATAGGCGCTGCCGGGGTGATCTGTGCCATCGAACGCATCCTCGGCATAGCCAGACATGAAGATGACCCGCGCGCCATCCAGGCGGGTATCGGCCTCCCGCACCCAGCTCGGGCCGTCCATGCCGGGCATGACCACGTCTGACAGGACGATATCAGGGTGAAGCTCGACGCTGGCTTTCAGCAATTCGAGCGCGTCCTCTCCGGTGCCCGCCTCAATCACCTCATATCCGCGCATTTCCAGCGCCCGCTTGGCAAAGGTGCGGACCGGCACTTCATCCTCGACCAAGAGGATCACGCCCCGCCCGGTCACATCACGCGATGGCTCGATCACGGGCGCGCGGGGGACGAGTTCGGGAGCCGTTTTCACCACAGCCGGAAGGTAGAGGCTGAACGTCGTCCCCTCCCCCAAATGGCTGTCGACAAAGACATACCCCCCAGATTGTTTGACGATGCCGTAAACCGTGGACAGGCCCAGCCCGGTGCCGCGCCCCGGTCCTTTGGTGGTGAAAAACGGCTCGAAAATCTTGCGCAGGTCATCAGGTGCGATGCCCTGCCCGGTATCCTTGACCTCAATAAGCGCGTAATCACCGGCAGGTACCGTGACCTTATCGCGCCGCAGCGGATTGACCAGTGTCCGCCCCCGCGCGTTGAGGGTGATCAGGCCACCATCGGGCATCGCATCGCGGGCATTGACCACAAGGTTCATCACGACCTGTTCAAACTGCCGCTCATCGACGCGCACGGTCGGAATATCCTCCCCTTTGCGAATATCGAGCGTCACATTCGCACCGATCAACCGGTTGAGAAGATGTGACAAATCCCCTAGCGTATCCCACAGGTCAAGCTGGGTTGGCTGCAATGTCTGTTTGCGAGAAAACGCCAGCAATTGGCGCACCAGCGCGGCGGCGCGGTTTGTGTTCTCCCGCACCTGCATCAGGTCGCTGTAATCCGAATCCCCCACCCGATGCCGCATCAGCAACAAGTCGCAATGCCCGCTGATCGCCGTGAGCAGGTTGTTAAAGTCATGGGCGACGCCCCCGGCCAGTTGCCCGACGGCTTGCATTTTTTGGCTCTGAACGAATTGCGCTTCCATCGTTTTGAGTTCGGTCGCGTCGGACAGGCTCATCAGGATGGTCATATCCTCCCCCATCCGAAGGCCCAGAAGGTTCAACTGCACAAACCGATCCGCCACCCCATTGCGGATGCGCGCCACTTCCGTCAAGGGGCGGCCATCGCGCGCGGTCAGTTTGGCCAATCGCTGGGACAGGGGCGGCCCCATCCCCTCCAGAACCGAATCGAGCATCATCCCCGGCTCAATCGGCTGCCCGATCAGATCGGACGTGATCGCATTGGCGGAGATGATCTCCCCCGTCGCACTGATCCGCGCCACGGGGATCGGCAGGCGCGACAGCAGATCATCAATCTCGAACACCGACGGCGCGCGCGCCGTGGTCGCCTCGAACATCAGCGTGGCATGGGAACCGCTGTCTTTTCTGGACAAAAGCCGCCAGTCCTGCCCCGGTTGGGGCGCAAAGCTCTCCCCGATGTCGAGCGACGGGGGAACCACCTGACCAAGGCAATCCTGCGCCGCTGGATTGGCCCAGATCACCCGGCCAGCTTTATCAACCTCCGCCGCGGGCAAATCCATGCGCGACAGAAGGCTGCGATGCTGATCGGGTTGATCCACATAGACCCAGTTCCACCGAAACCGCTTGGCTCCCTCCAGCCGCGTGACCGTAAGGCATAGGGCCTCGTCCTGCCGATCAGACACAAAAAGCCTGCTGCGCGCGCCATATTCGCGCGCATCCCGGACCATCTGAAACAGATCAAGCGCTGGCTCCACGCAATAAGGGGCGAGCAGTTCAAGCAACGTGCCCGGCGGCGCGGCCACCACAGCGCCGCCCGCATCTGTCAGCACAACAGTCAGATCGGCCGGGGTTCGCGCGCGCTTCCAGACCGTTTCCGCCAGCAACATCAGCAACGCCGCCACCGCCGCCACTGTCAAAAGCACCGCAACGCCATCCTGTTGGACCAGCCACAGGGTCAGCACCAGCGAAATCCCCAGCACCGCCCCTGCCAAACCGCGTGACAACAGGGGAAGCTCGCTCACTGTCTGCCTTCTGATATTCAACGACGCCACCCCGGAGATTTCGACCTAAGTCAAGATATATAGCACGTTACCTATATATCTCTCCGTTAAAAAAGCGTAAAAGTATCAAACTAAAATTCTAGTCTAGACCACATCGAAATTGGGAAATGAAAAACCCATCCCCACCTTCAATAGGGGAAAATGTTTTGTGGTTCCCTAAGTGAAAGTCATTTGCTTTTTGGCCAAATGATCTTACCTGACAATAATTCTCAACATCAAGTATAGAACAGGTCGCGTAAGCCAACAGCCCACCCGGCGTGACAAACTCCGACGCCTGCCGCAGCACCTCTTGTTGCGTCGCACATAGGATTTCGAGCCGCTCTGGCGTCAATGCCCATTTGCCATCCGGCGCGCGCCGCCAGCTTCCGCTGCCAGAGCAGGGTGCATCCACAAACACGATGTCATATCCGCCCTTGGTCAGGTCTTGACGGCTCTTGCAGTCGATCCGCACACCAGCCCGCGCGGCGCGCGCGGGAATATCCTTCATCCGGGCCGGATCAATGTCATGCGCCGTGACCTGCCTCGTTGGCCCGGCATAGGCCGCAAGGGCCAGCGCCTTTCCACCGCCACCCGCACAAAAATCAAGCACCCGCGCGCCCTCAGGCACCGCGATCGCATCGACCGTGGCCTGCGATGCGGCATCCTGTAATTCCACCAGCCCTTGCAGATAGGCTTTGCTCCGCTGAATCGCGCGCGCACCATCTGTGACGATCAGGGCATGGGGAGCCCGCGCGAATGGCGCTGCCGTGATCCCATCCTCTGACAGCAACGATACCGCCTCCGCCCGCGTCGTCCGCCGGTGGTTCACGCGTAAAAACACCTCTGCCCGCTCCCGCTGAAGCTGCATCACGGCAGCATAATCGTCGCCGAGGGAGCGTTTCAGGTGCGGCGTGAGCCAATCCGCATGATCGTTTTGCACCGCTTCGGGGGCATCCGCGATGGCGGGCGCGTGCTGCTCCTCCGGCTGCATCGGTGACGGAGCGTGCCCCTCCCCGGTGAATACTGTCTCCGGCGCCACGCCCGCCTCCCGCAGAAGGCCCAGCACGATTCCGCGCCCGCTTTCCGCGCCGCCGCGCCATGCGGCGGACCGGCGCTTGCGCACGCCATCAAACACAATATCCCGCACCGCCGCGCGATCCTTGGATCCGGCAAAACGGCTGTTGCGCGCCCAGGCCAGCAGCGCCTTTTCCGTCGCACTTCCGGCCAGCACCTGATCCAGCACGGTGATCGCGGCGGCGTATCGCGCGGCCGGAGTCATGGCTTATCCCCGGCGGTAATTGGGGGCTTCGCGCGTGATCTGCACGTCATGCACATGGCTTTCGCCAAGGCCCGCGCTGGTGATCTGCACGAACTTCGCGCCCTTGTGCATGTCGGGAATGGTGCGTGAGCCGGTGTAGCCCATCGCCGCGCGCAGGCCCCCGACAAGCTGGTGCAGCACAGCACCCGCAGCCCCCTTATAGGGCACCTGCCCTTCGATCCCTTCGGGCACCAGTTTTTCGTTCGATACTTCTTTCTGGAAATACCGGTCGGCAGAGCCGCGCGCCATCGCACCCACACTGCCCATCCCGCGATAGGCTTTGAACGAGCGGCCCTGATAAAGGATCACCTCCCCCGGTGCCTCATCGGTGCCCGCCAGCATCGAGCCGACCATCGCGCAGGACGCGCCCGCGGCAATCGCCTTGGCGAAATCGCCGGAATACTTGATCCCGCCATCTGCGATCACCGGATGCCCGGTCTTGACCGCCTCATTCGCGCAATCGGAAATCGCGGTGAGCTGCGGCACGCCCACGCCCGCGACAATCCGCGTGGTACAGATGGAGCCGGGGCCGATGCCGACCTTCACCGCATCCGCACCCGCATCAAGGAGCGCGCGGGTGGCTTCCGCCGTCACCACATTGCCCGCGACGACCTGCACGCGGTTCGACAGCTTCTTGATCCGTTCGACGGCCTCGCCCACGGCCTTCGAATGCCCATGAGCCGTGTCGATCATGATCAGATCACAGCCTGCATCAATCAGTGCCTCTGACCGCTCAAACCCCGCGTCACCCACCGTGGTCGCGGCGGCGACACGCAGGCGGCCCAGCTCGTCCTTGCAGGCCTGCGGATTGAGCACGGCCTGCTCGATATCCCGAATGGTCAACAGGCCCGTCAGGCGGTTATCCGCATCTGTCACCAGCAGCTTTTCGATCCGACGCCCGCGCATGATCTTTTTCGCCTCGGCAATGTCGATCGGCTCCCGCGTGACGGCGAGGTTGTCTGACGTCATCAGCTCTGTCACTGGCGTCGCGTCATTGTCGCAAAACCACATGTCGCGATTGGTCAGGATACCGATCACACGGCCATCCGCCCCGACCACGGGGAAGCCCGTGATCTTATAGCGTTCCTGCAACGCGCGCGCATCGGCGAGCGTTTGGTCATATTTCAGTGTGATGGGGTTATAGACGATCCCGCTTTCAAAGCGTTTGACCCGCCGCACCTGCCGCGCCTGTTCCTCGACGTCCAGATTGCGGTGCAATGTCCCGATGCCCCCGGCCTGAGCCATGGCAATGGCCATCTTCATCTCCGTCACCGTATCCATGGCAGAGGACAAAAGCGGGATATTGAGGCTGATCTCTTGCGTCACCTTGGTGCGCGTGTCGGCATCCGCAGGGATCACCTCCGACGCGCCGGGGACGAGAAGAACATCATCGAATGTAAGGGCAGTGCGCACATCCATGGCGGGGCAACTCCTGTGAGGCGATTACTGGTGTTGCCACCGCCCTATGACATGACCACAGCGATTTGGAAAGGGGCGTTGGCCGCTTTGATGTGTGTCAATAAAAGATGACACTTCTGCCTGTAGCCTTTGAGCATCACAGGGAAAGGTCTGGCTATGCGCATCGTGTTCGTTCACCCCAACTACCATTCCGGCGGCGCCGAGATTGCCGGAAGCTGGCCGCCCGCTTGGGTCGCGTATCTCACCGGCTCGCTCCGCCGTGCGGGCTATGACGACATTCATTTCATCGACGCGATGACGAATGATATCGACGATGACGCGCTCCGCGCCCGCTTGGCAGAACTTGCACCCGATGTCATCGGCGTGACCGCGATCACCCCGTCGATCTATGTCGCGGAACGGGCGCTCCAGATCGGCAAGGAGGTTGTACCTGGCGCCATCGGTATCCTTGGCGGGGTGCACGCGACCTTTATGTACCGTCAGGTGTTGTCGGAAGCACCCTGGATTGACGTGATTGTGCGCGGCGAGGGGGAGGAAATCCTCGTGAACCTCATCAATGCGATCCACGCGGGCGACTATCCGGCCAACCGCAAACAGATCAAGGGCATCGCCTATCGTGATGGGTCAGAGATCGTGGCAACCCTGCCCGCCTCCACCGTCAAGGATCTTGACGGGATTGACCCTGATTGGACGATCCTTGAATGGGAGAAATATATCTACGTCCCCCTCGGTGTGCGCGTCGCGATCCCCAACATGGCGCGCGGCTGCCCGTTTACCTGCTCTTTCTGCTCGCAATGGAAATTCTGGCGCGATTACCGCGTGCGCGATCCGTTGAAAGTGGTGGATGAGATTGAGCGGCTGGTGAACGAACACGATGTCGGCTTCTTCATCCTTGCCGATGAGGAACCCACCATCAACCGCAAGAAATTCATCCAATTCTGTGAAGAATTGATCGCGCGCGGCCTGCCCGACAAGGTGAAATGGGGCATCAACACCCGCGTCACGGACATCTACCGCGACCGCGAATTGCTGGGCCTTTACCGCCGCGCGGGCCTTGTCCATGTGTCCTTGGGCACGGAGGCTGCGGCACAGCTAAAACTCGACGTCTTCAACAAGGAAACCAAGGTCGAAGAAAACAAGGAGGCCATCCGCCTGCTGCGCGAAGCGGATATCTTCGTGGAGGCGCAATTCATCGTGGGTCTTGATAACGAAACGCCGCAAACCCTTGAAGAAACGTATCAAATGGCGTGGGACTGGCAGCCTGACCTTGCCAATTGGGCAATGTATACCCCATGGCCCTTCACCCCGCTTTATCAGGAAATTTCCGATCAGGTGGAGGTGTTTGACTTCTCGAAATACAATTTCGTCACCCCGATCATGAAACCCAAGGCGATGGACCGTGCGGAGCTTTTGGACGGGGTGATGAAAAACTACCGCCGCTTCTACATGAAAAAGGCGCTGTTCCACTATCCGTGGCGCGGCACGGGCTTCCGGCGTCGGTATCTGCTGGGCTGCCTCAAGGCCTTCGCCAAGGCGGGCTTTGCGCGCACCTTCTATGATCTGGGCAAAGTTGGCTATTGGGGCCCGCAATCGAAAAAGAAGGTTGATTTCCACTTTGACGCGGCCCGCGCCATCGCCCCCGAACAGGCCGCCGATTGGGAGGCCGCCGCCGATCGCGCCGCAAAGGCACAAGAACGCCGCGACGCGATCCGTGCGCAGGGCAAGGCGCGCGCCAAAGACCGCGAAGCGGTCAAGGCGTGCGGCGGCGGCAGCTTCCAAATGCCAGAAGACGCATGACAGCCCTGGTCGGCCCAAACGCCATCCTGCAACTGCGCGCGCCGCTGGATGCGCGCGGAGGGGAGGCGCTGATCGCGGATATGCTGCGCGCGGCAGGCCTTGCCGACTGGCCTGACGCGACGGGCATGATTGAGGAAAGGGTTGCAGCCCGCGCTCATGCCGCGCTGCCCGATCTGGTGCCGGACCCGCGCGCCGTCGCGCGGGAGGCTGGGGCGGCAACCGCGCACTACATCCTTGCCCACCGCATCCCGGCGCGCGCACAATGGCTCTTGCGCCACTTGCCCGCGCCAATGGCGATCCCGCTCCTGACCCGCGCCATCGCAGCGCATGCATGGACGTTTAGCGGCTCGGGTGCGTTTACCATATCGCGCCGCCGCCCGCTCACCTTGGAAATTGCGCAAAACCCACTCGCGGGCCCGCTTGGCTGCGACTGGCATGTGGCGGTGTTTGAAACACTCTACCAGAGCCTTGCCGATCCACGCCTTCGCGTCACGGAACGCGCCTGCTGCGCCATGGGGGCCGAGGCCTGCCGGTTTGAAGTCACGCGCCCCGCCTGACCGTTTCTTTTTTCCAAAAATACCTCCCGCCGGAGGCATCGCGCGCCAGCGCGATTCTACCCCGCATCCCCCCGAAATCCGGTGGCCAAGACGAATTTTTCGGAACTGTCCGACCGGCTCGCCGGGGGTTTGACATGCACCACCTTCTTAAAGCGTTGCTTGAGGAGCGTCAGCACCTCCCCCTCCGCCCCACCAGCAAGGACCTTGGCCACAAACGTGCCGCCCTCATCCAGCACGTCAAAGGCGAAATAGGCCGCAGCCTCCACCAGTGCCATGATGCGCAGGTGATCCGTCTGCTTATGCCCCGTCGCAAAGGCGGCCATATCGGACATCACAACATCGGCGCGCCCGCCGAGCCATTCCTTCACCTTGTCATCCGCGCCCTCTTCCAGAAAGTCGAGCTGATGGATTTCTGCGCCGGGGATCGGATCGACCTCCTGCAAGTCGATACCGAGGATACTGCCCTGCCGCTTGCCTTGCTTCTCGCCAAGCGTGTTGCACCGATTGACCGCCACCTGACACCAGCCACCCGGCGCGCATCCCAGATCGACAATCCGCGCACCGGGAACAAGGAACCTGAACTTATCGTCCAATTCCAATATCTTATAGGCGGCCCGGCCCCGATATCCGTCGCGCTTGGCAGCCTGCACATAGGGATCGTTCAATTGCCGCTGCAACCACAGCGTGGAACTGAGCTTTCGCCCCTTCGCGGATTTCACCCTGACGGTCAGATCCCGCTGCCCCCGCCCGGAAGTGTTCTTTTTCGGTGGTTTGCCAGCCATTT
Source organism: Rubricella aquisinus (assembly GCF_014199445.1). Lineage (GTDB taxonomy): Bacteria > Pseudomonadota > Alphaproteobacteria > Rhodobacterales > Rhodobacteraceae > Rubricella > Rubricella aquisinus. The sequence goes on from NZ_JACIJS010000002.1 coordinate 283,364, forward strand.
ATCGTGGTCCCTTCAGGGCACCATCGGCCCCCATCATCGAATAGAGCATCCCTTCGCGCAGGCCGCGATCCGCCACACGCAGCCGGTCCGTTGGCCAGATGCGCAGCAGCGTTTGCAGGATCGCCGCCCCCGCCAACACCAGATCGGCGCGATCCAGCCCGATGCCGAGCTGCCCGATCCGCCCCTTGAAATCGGTGCCCAGAAATCCCTCGATCACATCGTTGATCTGACCCGCGCTCAGCGTCATGCCATCCACAACCGACCGGTCATAGCGGGACAGCCCCAGATGTGCGGCACCCACCGTGGTCACGGTGCCCGATGTGCCGATCATCTGGAACTGATCGAGGTAATCGGGCTTCATCTCATCCATATAGGGCGCGAATTCCGCCATCTCATCTTCAAAATAGCAAGACATCAGCGCAAAGCGCGACCGCACCTCCCGCACGTCTGAGAACCGCTCATGCAACGTCGCCACGCCAAGCGGCACCGAAATCCAGTCCACGACCCGAATGCCATGGGCCGCCTGCCCGGTGCGGTTCTTGTCGATGGAGAGGGTCATCATGCCCCGGCTGCGGGCCTCTGGTGCCAAGGCGGAGAGGTCAAGCCAGATCAACTCGGTCGAGCCGCCGCCAATGTCGATCACCAGCACCTGCTCCGCCATCGGATCGACAAGCGGCGCGCAGGAGATCACGGCAAGCCGCGCTTCCTCCGCCGGAGAGATCATTTCGAGCTTCAGCCCGGTCTGGCGGGTGACTTGTCGCAGGAAATGCTCACCATTGCTGGCGCGTCGGCAGGCTTCTGTCGCAACCATGCGCATCCGGGTGACCCGATTGCGCTTCACCTTACTGGCACAGACCTGCAATGCCGCAATCGTGCGGCGTATGGCAGCCTCGCTCAGCGCACCGGAGCGTTCCAGCTCCCGGCCCAGCTTTACTGACTTTGAAAAGGCGTCAACGATTTTGAAATGTGCGCCATCCGGCCGGGCCACGAGCATCCGGCAGGAATTTGTCCCCAGATCGAGCGCCGCATAAAGGGGCGGCCCAGCCCGGTGAGGTGTTTGTCGCGCGTGAGTGTTTCGTTTTGCCTGATCCCTGTTCCGTTCAACCCGCATGTTCTCAAACCATTGGGTTTCAAGCCGGACGCGGCGAAACCCCTTGGTTTAGATGTAGCTGACGGATCGGAACTGTTCAAGTTGTCGCAGGCGCGCGGCGGATTATCCCGCCGCACCCTGCGCCATGGAAAAGGGCTGCGCCTCAAAGCCAAGCGCCTGACAGATGTTGAACGTCAGATCGGGCTTGTTGAGCGTGTAGAAATGCAAATGAGAGACCCCATTCGCCATCAGATCGGTGCACTGCTCCGTCGCGATGGCTGTGGCAAGGAGCGCATGCTCCTCCTCATCCTTGCAATTGCCAAAAGCCGAATGCATCCATTCGGGCACATCCGCCTGACAGCGCGCCGCAAATTTGCACATCCGCCCGAAATGCTCCACCGGCAGGATGCCGGGCAGGATCGGCGCGGTGATCCCTGCCGCCGCGCATTTGTCGCGGAAGCGGTAGAACACGTCATTCTCGAAAAAGAATTGGGTGATGGCAGAATCAGCGCCCGCGTCGATCTTGCGCTTGAGATGCTCGATATCTGCTTCCATCGAGGTCGCCTCCGGGTGCGCCTCCGGGTAGGCCGCGACGGAGATTTGCCAATCGCCCATCTCCCGCAAGGCGGAAACAAGCTCTGCCGCACCGGAAAAACCATCGGGATGCGGTTCGAACTTGTCCGCCCCTTTGGGTGCGTCGCCGCGCAGCGCCACGATCCGCGTGACACCAGCTTTCCGATACTGCTCCGCCACCGCGAGCGTTTCCGCCCGGCTTGCGCCAACGCAGGTCAGATGCCCCGCGACGTTCAACCGTGCCCGCTCCCGAATGGTGGCAATCGCCAGCCGGGTCCGGTCGCGCGTCGTGCCGCCTGCCCCATAGGTGACAGAGACGAATTGCGGCCCAAGGGGCGCCAACCGCTCCACCGACGCCCATAACCGCATGGTCGCTTCCGGCGAATGTGGCGGGAAGAACTCAAAAGACAGTGTGGTGTCGCGCGCGGACATGATTTTTTCCGTATCAGATGGGTGTTGTTTATCGAGATAGAGCGTTATATGCGACGCTACAAGAACAAAAAACGACGCATTCGTTTGCAATAACCATAGGATTTTCGGGAAATGTCGTGAAATGACGACGCCGCGTCGTCAAATCGCTCTACCGCTCCCGGTTTTCGGGTCAAAAGCGACCCACAACACGAAGTTAAGGACAGCCTCTCATGCCTGACGTCACCCTCGTTTTCTGGCGCGATATCCCCGCTCAGGTGATCGTGGGCAAGGGGCGGCGTGGGGCAAAGGCGGCCCTGCCTGAGCGGTTTGAGCAGGCGATCGACCGCTGCGCGATGAAAATCGGCGCACGCGACAGCGACGCCTATCTCGCAGAATGGCGCAAGGCGGCCCCTTATTCGGTTGACGGGGATCAGGACGACATCGCGAAAGCAGAGGCCGCGCGCCTTGATGCGGAATACGATGCCGACCGGATCAAGGTTTTGATCGCGAATGACGGCTGGGCCAAAACACCAGTCGCGGAGGACTAATCCGATGGCCAAAATTCTTCAATTCGGACGGCGCAGCGCCTCTGTTCAGCCGACAACGACATTGGGCAGCTTCCTTGAGGGCTTCTCGATCGAGGTGATGCCGCGCACCGCCTCCAAGATCGAGAGCTTCAAGGCGATCCTGCCCGCAGGCACCCGCGTCTATATCGCCCATATCGACGGCACCCCGTTCGAGGAGATGCACGCCACCGCAAAGCGCATCACCGAAGAGGGCTTTCCGGTCATGCCGCACCTGCCCGCGCGCTCCATCACCGACAAGGCGGAGTTCACCAACTGGGTATCCGCCTATGCGGATCTGGGGATTGATCAGGCCCTGCTCTTGGGGGGTGGCAACGCACAGCCGTGTGGTGAATATGACAATTCCATGCAACTGCTCTCCTCTGGCGTCTTGGACGCGCACGGGTTCAAGCGGCTTCATGTGGCGGGCCATCCTGAGGGCAATCGGGACATCGACCCTGATGGCTCTGACCGGATGGTGATGGACGCGCTGCGCTGGAAACAGGCGTTCCGCGACCGCTCCGACGCGGAGATGGCGATTGCCACGCAATTCTGTTTTGAAGCCGCGCCCGTGATTGCATGGGTGGACAAGCTTGCGGCGGAAGGCATCACCCTGCCCGTCCATATCGGCGTCGCAGGCCCGGCCAAGCTGCAAACGCTGATCAAATTCGCCATGGCCTGCGGCGTGGGCCCCTCGCTCAACGTGCTTAAAAAGCGCGCGGCGGACCTGACGAAACTGATGCTGCCCTTCACCCCGGAGGAGGTTCTGCGCGATCTGGCGGCCCATAAGGCGGCCAACCCCGATTTCGGCATCGAGGCTGTGCATTTCTTCCCGCTTGGCGGCATCACCAAAACCGCTGAATTCACCAGCGCGCATGGCTCTGTGCCTGCGGCGCGCACCGCATAACGTTTCAAGACAAGGGTATCTGCCGCCATGACGCGCACGATTGTCGAATCCAAAACCAAAACCGTCATCATCGGCTTTGACGAGCCGTTCTGCGTGATCGGGGAGCGGATCAACCCCACCGGGCGCAAGAAACTCGCCGCCGAGTTGGAACTGGGCGATTTCACCACTGTCGAGAAAGACGCACTGGAGCAGGTCGCCTGCGGTGCGACGATGCTGGACGTCAATTCTGGTGCCGTGTTCACCAACAAAATGGCGGAGGATCCCCGCTACGCCGACAATAACTTCGTCGAGCCGATGCTGATGCCCGAACTGATCAAACGGGTGCAGGCTCTCGTCGATGTGCCATTGTGCATCGACAGCTCCGTTCCCGGCGCGCTGGAAAACGGGCTTGAGGCGTGCGAGGGCCGCCCGCTCCTGAACTCCGTTACTGGCGAGGAAGAGCGGCTTGAGACCATCTTGCCACTGGTCAAGAAATACAACGTCCCCGTGGTTGCGATCTCCAATGACGATACTGGCATCTCAGAAGACCCCGAGGTACGCTTCGCGGTTGCCAAAAAGATCGTCGAGCGGGCCGCCGATTACGGCATTCCGGCCCATGACATCGTGGTCGATCCGCTGGTCATGCCAATCGGGGCGATGGCCACGGCAGGGTTGCAGGTGTTCGCACTCGTCCGCCGCCTGCGGGACGAATTGGGCGTGAACACGACCTGCGGGGCCTCCAACGTGTCCTTTGGGATGCCCAACCGGCATGGCATCAACGCGGCCTTCCTGCCGATGGCGATTGCGTCCGGCATGACCTCGGCCATCATGAACCCCGTTCGCCCACAGGAGATGGAGGCGATCCGCGCCGCCAACTTCCTGATGAACAATGACCCCCATGGCGCTGAATGGATCAGGGCGAACAAGCCGGTTTTGGCTGAGGGCGAAGTGGAGGCTGGCGCGCGCGGTCGCCGCGCAGGCCGCGGGCGTCGCCGTCCGGCATAAATTAAAACATTCTCATACACTTAAGGGCGCATCTTCACAAAAGCTGCGCCCTTTCTCTTGCGCATCTCCCGACTTCTTTTTTCCCCAAATACCTCCCGCCGGAGGCAAAGCGCGCCCGCGCGCTTTTCAGGGCCATACACGACCTAAATCAAAGTAACCCGCGATGGGCCGCGCGATACTGCGGCCACCTGACCGGAGGCTTCTCATGACCGCTCCCCTTGCTGATATCACCGTCCTTGACCTGACCCATGTTCTTGCCGGCCCCTATGCCACGATGATTCTGGCCGATCTGGGGGCACGCGTGATCAAAGTGGAGCGCCCCGGCCTTGGCGATGACACCCGCGCCTTTCCTCCCATCGTGGATGGGCAAAGTGCGTATTTCGCGACGATCAACCGGGGCAAATCCTCCATCGCGCTGGATCTCAAATCGCCTGAGGATCGCGTCACCTTCGATGCGCTTCTGGCGCGTGCGGATATCCTTGTCGAGAACTACCGCCCCGGTGTGATGGATCGGCTCGGGCTGGGCTGGGATACGCTCCATGCCCGCTTTCCGGCGCTGATTTATGGGGCCAGTTCCGGCTTTGGCCATACCGGGCCGGACAGCCAGCATCCCTGCTATGACATGGTCGTACAGGCCCGCGCGGGTGTGATGTCGATCACGGGTGAGGATGGGCGGGAGCCGGTGCGCGCCGGCGCCTCCATCGGGGATATCGTGGCGGGCCTGTTTCTGGCCAACGGGCTGATGGCCGCCTTGCATGATCGGGCGCGCACGGGGCTTGGCCGATTTGTCGATGTGGCGATGCTGGATGGGCAATATGCCATTCTGGAACATGCCATTGCCCTGACCGGGGAGACCGGCATCGCCCCCGGCCCCAATGGCGCGCGGCATCCGTCGATCACACCGTTTGAGACGTTTCACGCGCGGGACGGTCTGTTTGTGATCGCGGCGGGCAATGACGCGCTTTTTGGTAAACTGTGCGATCTGTTGGACCTGCCGCTCAAGACCGATCCGCGCTTTGCCAGCAACGCCGCACGTTGCACCCATCACGCGCTTCTCAAGCGCCTCATTGAGGCTGTGACCCTTGGCCAGCCCAAGGCGCACTGGATCGCGGCCCTGCGCAGCGCGGGCATCCCCACTGGTCCGATCCAGACCATCGCAGAGGCGATGACAGACCCGCAATTGATCGCCCGCAACATGATCGCGACGGTGCCGCAGGGTGATCGCGTCCATCACGCGGCGGGTAACCCGATCAAGATGTCCGGGCTTGAGGACAGCCCGGAAAAACGCCCTGCCCCGCTGCTCGATGCGGACCGTGCGGCGATTTTGCAATGGCTTGAGGAGCCGAGCGACGGGAAATGACCAATTCCTGCCGCGCCTAGGCCGTTGCCCTCCCCGATGGATGCGCTAAAACCCAGCCAACACCGGACAGGAGCCTCCAGCATGACCGACCAACCGCTTGTGATTTTCACCCCTTCGGGCAAACGCGGGCGGTTCCCTGTGGGCACGCCGGTGCTTGAGGCCGCGCGCAAGCTGGGCGTGGACCTTGATAGTGTGTGTGGCGGGCGCGGCATCTGCTCCAAATGTCAGGTGCAGCCCTCCTTTGGCGAATTCTCCAAACATGGCGTCGTCAGCCGCGAGGACGCGCTGTCCGACTGGAACGCAGTTGAGGAGCGCTACAAATCCAAGCGCGGCATGAAACCCGGGCGGCGTCTGGGCTGTCAGGCCAAGGTGGAAGGCGATATCATCATCGACGTGCCCGCCGAAAGCCAAGTGCACAAACAGGTCGTGCGCAAATCCGCCGACACGCGCGAAATCGTGATGGAGCCTTGCACGCGGCTTTTCTACATCGAGGTGGAAGAGCCGGATATGCACGAGCCCTCCGGCGATCTGGAACGGCTCTGTGCCGCGCTGGAGACGCAATGGCAGATCACGGGGGCGGAGGCCGATTACAGTATTCTTGCCACGCTCCAGACCCGCCTGCGCAAAGGCGACTGGAAAGTGACCGTCGCGGTCTATCAGGCTGCGGAGGGCGCCACGCCGCGCATCCTGCATGTATGGCCCGGATTTCACGAAGGCGGGCTTTTCGGGCTGGCCGTCGATCTTGGCTCGACCACCATCGCCGCCCATCTGTGCGATTTGCAGACGGGCCGCGTCATCGCGTCCTCGGGCATCATGAACCCGCAAATCCGCTTTGGCGAAGATTTGATGAGCCGGGTCAGCTATTCGATGATGAACGCGGGCGGGTCTGAGGAAATGACGCTGGCGGTGCGCACAGGCATGGCGACCCTCGTTGAGACCCTTGCCAAAGAGGCGGAGATTGATCCGGCGCTGATCTTTGAGGCGGTGTTCGTCGCCAATCCGGTTATGCACCATCTGCTGTTGGGCATTGATCCGGTGGAATTGGGTCAGGCGCCCTTTGCCCTTGCGACCGCGAACGCGCTGACGCTGGCCGCGCGCAATCTTGACCTGCCATTCCACCCGGCCGCTCAGGTCTATATCCTGCCCTGCATCGCGGGGCATGTGGGGGCCGATGCGGCCGCCGTGGCACTGTCCGAAGCGCCGCATAAATCCGAAGACCTCGTTTTGATGGTCGATGTGGGCACCAATGCCGAAATTCTGCTGGGCAACACCACGAAAGTGCTGGCCTGCTCCTCGCCCACCGGCCCGGCCTTTGAGGGCGCGCAGATCAGTTCGGGCCAGCGTGCTGCCCCCGGTGCGATTGAGCGGGTGCGGATTGATCCGGTGACGAAAGAGCCGCGCTTTCGCGTGATCGGCTCTGAGAAGTGGTCCGATGAGGACGGCTTTATCGAGGATGCGCCGCCCATCTCCGGCATTTGCGGCTCCGGTATTATCGAGGCGATTGCCGAGATGCGCATGGCCGGTATCGTCGATCCCGGTGGTCTGATCGGCTCGGCCGAGCAGGTCGGCACTTCCCGGCTGATCCCGGCGGGCCGGACCCATGAATATGTGCTCTGGGAAGGGGACGCGGACACGCCGCGCATCACTGTGACCAATGGCGATGTGCGCGCGATCCAACTGGCCAAAGCGGCCCTTTATGCAGGCGCGCGGCTGTTGATGGATCAGATGGGCGTGGATGATGTGGACCGCGTGGTCCTTGCCGGGGCGTTTGGCGCGCATATCTCCCCCAAACACGCGATGGTGTTGGGAATGATCCCCGATTGCGACGTCGATAAGGTCACGAGTGCGGGCAATGCTGCGGGCAGTGGCGCGCGCATAGCCCTTTTGAACCGCTCCGCCCGGCGGGAGGTCGAAGGCATCGTACGCCGCATCCAAAAGGTCGAAACCGCGGTCGAGCCGCGGTTTCAGGAGCACTTCGTCGCTGCATCGAACATCCCCCATGCGAGCGATCCCTATGCGCGGCTTCAGGCCGAGGTCACGTTGCCCAAAGTGTCCTTCAACGCGGGCGGATCGGGTGAGGATGGCGGCGGGCGTCGTCGCCGACGCACCCGCGCTTAATGGGCCATGATCACCGGCGCAGGAAGGCTTGCCAGCATGTCCCGCGTCGCCCCGCCAAGGAAGAATTCCCGCAGGCGGCTATGCCCGTAGGCTCCCATCACCAAGAGATCCCCACCCGACACCGCGACATGATCGGCGAGCGTGTCGGACACACTGCGCCCGTTTGAGGCAAGCGGCACGATCTCTGCCGCGATACCGTGCCGGTCGAGGAATTGCGCCACCCGCGCGCCTTCAATCGCCTCCGCGTCAGGATCGACCACAAGGATGTCGATCCGCCCCGCCTTGCGGATCAGGGGCATGGCGGCCCGCAAGGCGCGCATCGCCTCCCCGCCCCCGTTCCAGGCAAGCTGGATTTTCGTGGCTACGCTGCCCTCATAGCCCGTGGGCAGCACCATGGTTGGCGCCTCCGCCCCGAACAGCGACGCTTCAAGCACCCGCGTCAGCGTCTCTTCCAAGGGCAGCCCCTTGGGGTCCGACAAAACCGTCAGATCGGCAAAGCGCGCCAATGCGCACACATCCTCCGCCACCCGGTCATAAAAGCAGAACCGTTGATGGACGTCATAGGCCAGCCCGCTGCGGTCAAGCTGCGCGGTTGCAGCCTCCGCGCTTTTAACCAGCCGCTTTTGCGCGTCCTCGATCAGCCCCGCATACACGGTGGCGACCCCACCGCCGTAAATCTGCGGCGGATAGCTTGGATCAAGCTCAAAGCAATATACCGTCAGATGCGCATCATGGTCGCGCGCCAGCGTGATCGCCCGGTCGAGCCGCGCCGCGGCCCCTTCGGATCCGTCATAGATGGCAAGGATTGTCTGAATACTCATTGCAGCCTCCCATTTGCCCGATGGCGGCGGCACACAATGCGCCGCTCCATCAGCTAAGATAAGGGTAGCGCGAGTCGCCTCCCGATACTTTGACGCGGGTCAAAAATGGCGTGCGCGCCTTCTTGTGCGGCAGGCCGGTTGCCCCTAAAACACCGGTATCAAAACGGTTTGAGCCACTTTGCCCGCTGCACGCAGTGAGAAAAGGAAAAAATATGTCCGTCCGCACCGAAATCGCCCAAGTCACCGACCGCATCCGCGAGCGCTCCAAGCCTCTGCGCGAGGTCTATCTCGACCGGATGAATCGCGCGATCGACAATGGGCCGCACCGCTCTGTCCTGTCGTGCGGGAACCTTGCTCATGTGACGGCGGCCTGCTCGACCCATGACAAGGACAGCATCGCCAAAACGGATGCCGGGAATATCGGGATCATCACCGCCTATAACGACATGCTGTCGGCCCATCAGCCCTTTGAAACATATCCCGAAGTGATCCGTCAGGCTGCGCGCGCGGCGGGCGGCACGGCACAGGTCGCAGGCGGCGTGCCGGCGATGTGTGATGGCGTCACGCAGGGCCAGCCGGGCATGGAATTGTCCCTATTCTCCCGCGATGTGATCGCGCTCGCCGCCGGGGTTGGCCTGTCCCATAACGCGTTCGACAGCGCGATCTATCTGGGTGTGTGCGACAAGATCGTGCCGGGTCTGGTGATTGCGGCGGCCACCTTCGGCCATATCCCCGCGATTTTCGTGCCCGCCGGGCCAATGGTCAGCGGCCTGCCCAATGACGAAAAGGCGCGCGTGCGTCAGCAATACGCGAAGGGCGAAGTGGGCCGGGACAAGCTTCTGGAAGCGGAAATGAAATCCTATCATGGCCCCGGCACCTGCACCTTCTACGGCACCGCGAACACCAACCAGATGCTGATGGAATTCATGGGGCTGCACATGCCCGGCTCCAGCTTCGTCAATCCCGGCACGCCCCTTCGGGAAGCCTTCACCAAACTCGCGACCAAGCGCGCGCTTGAGATCACCGCACAGGGCAATGAATTCACCCCCTGCTCTGCCGTGCTCGACGAGAAAGCGTTCGTGAACGGCATGGTCGGCCTGCACGCCACGGGCGGCTCCACCAACCTTGTGCTGCATCTTGTGGCGATGGCGCGCGCGGCGGGCATCGTGATCACATGGGAGGATATGTCGGACCTCAGCGCCGTGACCCCGTCATTGGCGAAGGTCTATCCAAACGGGCTTGCGGATGTGAACCAGTTCCATGCCGCCGGTGGCCTCTCTTTCATGATGCGCGAATTGCTGAGTGCCGGGCTGATGCATGAGGATGTGCGCACCATCGCGGGCGACGGGCTGAACCGCTACACCAAAGAGCCGCGCCTCAACGAACATGACGAGATCGAATATGTCGACGCCGATCCGACCTCCGGCAATGAGATGATCGTGCGCCCGATCTCCAACCCGTTCCAGGCAACCGGTGGTCTGACGCTTTTGCGCGGGAACCTTGGCGATGCAGTGATCAAGACCTCCGCCGTGAAGCCCGAGCGCCGCGTGATCGAAGCACCCTGCCGCATTTTCCACGATCAGGGCGATGTCAAAACAGCGTTTCAGGCGGGCGAATTGGAGCGGGACGTGATCTGCGTCGTCCGCTTCCAAGGGCCAAAGGCCAACGGAATGCCCGAACTCCATTCGCTGACGCCGATGCTGGGTGTGTTGCAGGACAAGGGCTTCAAGGTTGCTCTCGTCACCGATGGCCGCATGTCGGGCGCGTCGGGCAAGGTGCCTGCGGCGATCCACCTCTCCCCAGAGGCCGCGGATGCTGGCCCTATCGCACGCCTGCGCGACGGCGATGTGATCCGTCTGGATGGAGAAACCGGAACGCTGGAAGTGCTGGTCGATGCGGCGGAATTTGCCTCGCGGGAGCCTGTGACGGCAGACCTTTCGGCCAATAAATTCGGCATCGGGCGCGAGTTGTTCGAAGTGTTCCGGCAGAATGTCAGCGCACCGGCACTTGGCGCCTCACCGCTGTTTGTAGATTAATTGACGTATTCGCCTCAGGAGGCATCCATGACCCTTTCCACCCTCGCACTCGCCAAATCCGCCCCGATGATCCCCGTCATCGTGATTGAGGAGTTGGCCCATGCCGTACCGCTGGCAAAGGCGCTTGTCGCGGGCGGGATCACCACGCTTGAGGTGACCTTGCGCACGCCCGTGGCACTCGACGCGATCCGCGCCATTGCAGCAGAGGTTGAGGGCGCGGTCGTGGGAGCGGGCACGCTGCGCAAAGTCGCGGATGTAGCGGCCTGTATCGACGCAGGCTGCCAATTCGGCGTCTCCCCCGGCTCCCCTGCTGCGTTGATGGATGCGGTGCAGGAGGCGGGCTTTCCGTTCCTGCCCGGCTGCGCCAGCCCGACTGAGGCGATGGTGCTGGCGGAGCGTGGGTTTGAAGTGCTCAAATTCTTTCCCGCAGGGGCCGCAGGCGGGGTCAAGATGCTGTCAAGCCTCGCCTCCCCGCTGGCGGATGTGGCGTTCTGCCCGACGGGCGGCGTGAGCCTTAAGAATGCGAAGGATTACCTCGCGCTGCCGAATGTCGTGACCGTGGGCGGAAGCTGGGTCTGCCCGCCCGACATGGCACGGGCCGAGGATTGGGCGGGGATCGAACGCCTCGCCCGGGCGACCACAGACGCGCTTGGTTAAGCCGCGAGCGCCCGCGCCGCCTTGAACGACACCAGCTTGCGCCGCTTTTGATCCCACAGATCAAGGCTGGCGCAGCGCAGGCTTTCGCGGAATGTGAGGCGGCTGCACTCCACCAATTCCTCATGATCGCGCAGCACCTCCCGCAACCGGTAAAACGGAATGCGGCTATAGAGGTGATGCACATGATGGATGCCGATATTGGCAGAGAACCACATCAGAATAGGCGGCAGATCGTAATGGGAGCTGCCATGCAGCGCGGCCTCATGCAGCTGCCAGTCATCCTCTTCGTCCCAATGGGTCATCTCGAACTGGTGCTGCACATAAAACAGCCAGACCCCGATAGATGCAGCCACCAACGAGGACGGCAAAAACACCAGAAACAACGCGCCCCAGCCGCCGAAATAGACGATCACGCTGAGGATCGCCACGATGGCGATATTCGTGCCCATCGCACTAATCCAATATTTGCGCCCCTGCGACATCATCCCGATGGGCAGCCGGTTTTGCAGGATGAACAGATAGGTCGGCCCCAGCCCGAACATCACGATTGGATGGCGATAGGCGCGATACAAAAACCGCCCAAACCGGGTGCGCTGGTGATATTCCTCAATGGTGAGCGTCATCACATCGCCAATCCCGCGATGCCCCAGATCACCCGCATGGCTGTGATGGATCGAATGGGTCCGCCGCCACACGTCATAAGGGGTGAGCGTCATGACGCCCAGCACCCGCCCGATCCAATCGCTCGCCAAACGGTTGCCCAGAAACGAGCCATGCCCGCAATCATGCTGAATACAAAACAGCCGAAGCAGAAACGCGCCATTGAGCACGGAAATCAGAAACGCGCCGAGATAGCTGTATTGCACCACGATGCAGGCCAGCACCCAAAGCAGGACAAAGGGGATAAAACTCACCGCCAGTTCAAAACTGCTGCGCGCGGTGTTCGGATCACGATATTTGGCAAGGACTTTCACCCATTGCTGCGGCGTGCGGGTCGCGCAAGGCGCGGCGGTGTCGGTCATTTTGCCCCTTCCCGGATAATTACCCATGGGGATAAAGCAACAGTTGCACAAGGCAAGCAAAATGACCTGCACGTCGCGGCTTTTCTCATTTGAGGGGAACCGGTGGTAGGCCCGGCAGGACTTGAACCCGCAACCAAAGCGTTATGAGCGCTCTGCTCTAACCAGTTGAGCTACAGGCCCACCGTAGGATTGCGATACCTAGGGGGATGGACAGGGTCAAGGGGGGCTTGTATCCCTCGGCGCAAAGTAAAACGGAGCCTCCCCATGTCTGACCAGAAACCCGGCCTCACCTATGCCCAGGCGGGCGTTGATATTGATGCGGGCAATGCGCTTGTGGACCGGATCAAGCCTGCGGCGAAATCCACCAGCCGCCCCGGTGTCGCCTCTGGCCTTGGCGGATTTGGCGCGCTGTTTGATCTCAAGGCCGCGGGCTATGACGATCCGGTGCTTGTGGCCGCAACCGATGGCGTCGGCACGAAACTGCGTATCGCGATTGATACCGGATTGCTCGACACGGTTGGGATTGATCTGGTGGCGATGTGCGTCAACGATCTGGTCTGCCAGGGGGCTGAGCCGCTGTTTTTCCTCGATTATTTCGCCACCGGCAAATTGTCGGTGGATGAGGGTGCGCGCGTGATCGAAGGCATCGCGGAAGGCTGCCGCCAATCCGGCGCCGCTCTCATCGGCGGCGAAACCGCCGAGATGCCCGGCATGTACGCCAAGGGCGATTTCGACCTTGCCGGATTTGCCGTGGGCGCGATGGAGCGTGGCACCGCCCTGCCCGATGGCGTGGCAGAAGATGACGTGTTGCTGGGCCTTGCATCTAAAGGGGTGCATTCCAACGGCTATTCGCTGGTGCGCCGGATCGTGGAGCGCGAAGGACTGGCATGGGACGCACCCGCCCCCTTTGGCGACGGCCCGCTTGGGGAGGCGCTCCTTGCCCCGACGAAAGTCTATGTCCGCTCTTGCCTTGGCGCGATCCGCACAGGCGGGGTGCATGCGCTCGCCCATATTACCGGTGGCGGGTTGACGGAGAACCTGCCGCGCGTGCTGCCTGACGGATTGGGAGCAGAGATTGACCTCGACACATGGTCCCTGCCGCCGGTGCTCGACTGGCTGATCGGGGCGGCAAATATGGATGAGGCAGAGGCGCTCAAAACCTTCAACTGCGGCATCGGCATGATCCTCGTCGTCGAGCCGTCCCGCGCCATGGCCCTCACGGAGGCACTGACCGGCGCGGGAGAGAGCGTCGCCCAGATCGGGCGCATCACGGCGGGCGACGGCGTGCGCTACTCGGGCCGCCTGCGGTGACACGGGTCGCGATCCTGATTTCTGGCGGGGGGTCGAACATGCTCTCCCTGCTGGACGCAATGGACCGGGGCGATGTGGCGGCCCAACCTGCGATGGTGCTGGCCAATCGTCCCGATGCGGGCGGGCTTGCCAAAGCCGCCGCGCGCGGCATCCCGACCGCCTGCGTGGATCACAAGGACTTCGCCGACCGCGCCTCCTTTGAGGCCGCAGTGCAGGCGGCACTTACCCCCGCAAAGGCGGATATCCTTTGCCTTGCAGGCTTCATGCGCATTCTGACCGCTGACTTCATCCGTCCGTGGGAGGGTCGGATGCTCAACATCCATCCGTCCCTGCTGCCGCTGTTCAAGGGGCTGCACACCCACCAGCGCGCGCTTGATGCTGGTGTCGCGGTGCATGGCTGCACCGTGCATGAGGTGATCCCCGATCTTGATGCCGGACCAATCCTTGGACAGGCCGTCGTACCGGTGGAGTCTGGCGACACGGCGGACACGCTCGCGGCCAAGGTGCTGGTGCAGGAACACCGCCTCTACCCAGCGGTTTTGGCGCGCTTCGTCGCGGGGGACCGCAGCCCGCTCGCCCTGACATGAGCGCCATCAGCACCATCCGCAATATGGGCCCAAAAATGGAGGCGCAATTCGCCCGCGCGGGCCTCACCACGGCGGAGGAGCTGCACGCCCTTGGCGCGGACGAAGCCTATCGCCGCTTGGTCGTAGGCGGGCACAAACCCCATTTCATCGCCTATTGCGCTTTGGTTCTGGGCCTTCAGGATCGGGGCTGGAAAAGCCTCAGCGACGCGGAGAAACCGGATTTGCGCAAACGGTTCGACGCGATCAAATCCCGCCCTGCCAAATCCGAGCTTGACCAATTCCTCGACGATTTCGGTCTGGGATCCTGAGGCAGATCAAGGCACCGCCCCCTGTGACGCGCTAAGATAAGCGCGCAACCAAAGGAGGACACGATGCTGACAACCACGCGCGTATCTGACAACCGGGTCGATCTGGTCTTGGACGGCCCGTTGGATGGCCCCGCCATGGCGGCTGTTCTGGATGATCTGTTGGACAAGACGGACGGGATGGCCCATGGGCAGGCGCTCTATACCATCACCGATTTCCAGTGGCCCACGGGCGGCGCGCTGCTGGTGGAACTGGCCTATATGCCGCGCCTTTTCGCGCTGATCCACCGGATCGACCGTTGTGCGGTGCTCTGTGACACGGATTGGATCAAACGCGCGGCAGAGATCGAAGGCGCCATGATCCCGGGCATCACCATCAAGACATTCGCCCTGAACGAGGCCGAAGCGGCGGAGATGTGGCTGACCGCGTGAGGGAATGCGGCCCGCAATTCGGTCGGGATGATAGAGCCTGACCCCACCCGCCGAGTGCGGCTTTTGAGAAGGAAACGAGCAGCCAACGGGACGATCCTGCCGTTGCATTAATCAGTTGGGACACGTTTGAATGATCCAAACAGCCAAACCGAGTGACCCCAAGAGGGTCGCTGCAAGGACAGTATTAATCAGCAAGGTACGCTGAAATTTCTTTACTCCGACAAGTGCCAGAACAGCCTCTTTCAGCCCGAATTGGTTGTGCTTTGCAACAAGGTAGATCAGCAGAAACGTTCCGGGCCAAAATACAAGATGTACTGAACCCAAATTTTCGCTGCATGGCATAGCTCAAATTCCTAATTCCTAGCTTGCTTTTCTTAATCATAGCTATGCCGGTTGGTCAACGGGCCACATTCGGGCTCCAAGTAGACCTTCGTTTTTGGTAGAGCGTCTCATACACGGCCCAAATCCCGGTTTACGGACGAAGCAAGCCTGCGATGTCGGACCCTGCCTAGAATCGAGACGACGGAGCCAGGCACCGCCAGACCGGCCCCCCGGTCCGGCGATGCCCTCATCACACGCCAAAACAGTTTTGGACCAAAACGGTCATCGGCTCACCAGACAATCAGTCGTCGCACCAACCGGATCTTCATACACCACTCACAAAAAAAGCCCCGCATCACCTGCGGGGCTTTCCAATGTCTTATCCCGTCAAACCGGTTCAGCCGACCAGTTCAAGACCGGAGAAGAAATATGCGATCTCAACCGCTGCGGTTTCTGCCGCGTCGGAGCCGTGGACGGAGTTCTCACCGATGGAGAGCGCGAATTCCTTGCGGATCGTACCGTCTGCGGCTTCTGCGGGGTTGGTCGCACCCATCACTTCGCGGTTCTTTGCAATGGCGTCTTCGCCTTCCAGCACCTGCGCCACGATCGGGGCGGAGGACATGAATTCGCACAGTTCGTCATAGAACGGGCGCTCTTTGTGGACGGCATAGAATTCGCCCGCCTGCGCTTTGGTCAGGTGGATCCGCTTTTGCGCGACGATGCGCAGGCCAGCGGCCTCGAATTTCGCGTTGATCGCACCGGTCAGGTTGCGGTTGGTCGCGTCGGGCTTGATGATGGAAAAAGTGCGTTGCACGGCCATGGGTCATACTCCTGTCTGGGGGCGGCCCGTGGGGGCAACCCGATAAATCCTGCGGGCGCTTAGCACGGGCGCGCGCCGGGATAAAGACACCTTTCGTCTCAGGCAAAACGGCGTTATGGCAGGCGCCATGTTAACGCTGAATGATATCACCTTCACGCTGGAGGGGCGCAGGCTCTTTGACGGCGCATCCGCGACCATTCCCGCTGGTCATAAAGTCGGCTTTGTCGGGCGCAATGGCGCGGGCAAAACCACGCTGTTTCGCCTGATCCGGGGGCAATGGGCGCTGGATGGCGGGGAGATCGGCATCCCGGCCCGCGCCCGCGTGGGCGGCGTGGATCAGGAGGTGCCCGGCTCTCAGGACAGCCTGATCGACATCGTGCTAGCCGCCGATCTGGAGCGCGCGCGCCTGATGGCGGAGGCGGAGACCGCGACCGATCCCAACCGCATCGCCGAAATTCAGGTGCGGCTGACGGATATCGACGCCCATTCGGCAGAAGCGCGCGCGGCCTCCATCCTTCATGGTCTTGGGTTTGACGCGGTGGCACAGCGCCGGGCAGCGGCGGATTTCTCCGGCGGGTGGCGGATGCGTGTAGCGCTGGCTGCCGTGCTCTTTTCCGCGCCCGACCTATTGCTGCTGGATGAGCCGACGAACTACCTCGATCTTGAAGGCGCGGTTTGGCTGGAAAGCTATATCGCCCGCTATCCGCACACTGCTGTCATCATTTCCCACGACCGGGGATTGTTGGATCGGTCCGTGAACGCGATCCTGCATCTCGATCAGCAGAAACTGACCCTCTACACCGGGGGCTATGAAACCTTCGCTCGCCAGCGCGCCGCGCGCATGGCCGAGCAGGACGCGCAGCGCCGCAAGCAGGAGGACGCCCGCGCCCATATGCAAGCCTTCGTGGATCGGTTCCGCGCCAAGGCGTCAAAGGCGAAACAGGCGCAATCCCGCCTCAAGATGCTGGAACGGATGGAGCCAGTCGCCGCCACCATCGAGGCGCGCGTCGCCCGCTTCACCTTCCCCAACCCGGAGCCGCTGTCGCCCCCGATCATCCGGCTTGACGGCACCTCCGTCGGTTACGGGGACACAACGATCCTCAAATCCCTTGATCTGCGGATTGATGAGGATGACCGCATCGCGCTTTTGGGCGCCAATGGGCAAGGGAAATCCACCCTTTCCAAGCTGTTGGCCGAACGACTTGAGCCGCAATCGGGGGATGTAACACGCGCGCGGAAACTGCGCGTTGGCTTCTTTGCCCAGCACCAGCTTGATGAATTGCACGCCGATCAAACGCCATTCCTGCACATTCGCGCGCTGCGCCCCTTGGAGCCTGTGTCGAAAATCCGCGCGCGTCTGGCTGCGGGTGGCATCCATAACGACATCGCGGATACCGAGGTTGCGCGCCTGTCGGGCGGGCAAAAGGCGCGGCTTGCGATGATGATCGCGGCGATTGACGCGCCGCACCTTCTGATCCTCGATGAGCCGACGAACCACCTTGATATTGAGAGCCGTGCGGCTCTTGTCGAGGCGCTTGGCGCGTTTGAGGGGGCGGTGATCCTCGTGTCCCACGATCCCGATCTGGTGAATGCGGTGGCGGATCAGCTTTGGCTGGTCAAGGACGGCACCGTGCGCCGGTTTGACGGCGATATGGAGGAATATAAACGCCTCCTCCTGTCAGAGCGCGGCTCTGGCGGCTCCAAGGCCGCGAAAGAGCCGGAGGTGAAGAAAGAGGCGCGCAAGGCCAATGCCGACCGCCGCAAAATCCTCGCCCCCCTGCGTGCGGAATTGGCCAAGGCAGAGGACCGCGTGGCCAAACTTGAGCAGATGCGCGACCGGATCGACCTGCGCCTTGCCGATCCGGTGCTCTACAAATCCGCTGATGGGGCGGAATTGGAAGAGTTGCAAAAGAAACGCGGGGAAATCCTCACCGCCCTCACCCGGGCGGAGAAGATCTGGGAGCAGGTGCAAACCAAGCTGGAAAAGGCGGAACGCGGATGATGAGTGATCTGGTCCCCGCCTTCGTCACCCTCTTTGTGATCATTGATCCGATTGGGCTGGCGCCCCTGTTTATTGCACTGACGGCGGGCATGGCAGCCCAGAAACGGCGCGCGATTGCCCTGCGCGCGGTGCTGATCGCCTTTGGCCTGATCGCGCTCTTTGGCTTTGCGGGGGAGACGATTCTGGATGCAATCGGCATCGGGATGCCCGCGTTCCGCATCTCGGGCGGGGTGCTGTTGTTCCTGACTTCCCTCGACATGCTGTTTGAGCGGCGCAAGGAGCGGCGGGAGAAAACCGCCGATGCCGAGATCGCGAATGATCACGATCCGTCGATCTTTCCCATCGCCCTGCCCCTTTTGGCGGGTCCCGGATCGCTCACCACCATCATTCTGTTGATGAACGAGCATCAGGGCGACGTGCCGGGCCAATTCATGATGCTGGGCGTGGCTTTATTTGTGCTGACAATTGCCTATGTCCTGTTTCTGGCTGCGGGCATGATCGAGCGTGTTCTGGGCCAGACGGGGATCAATGTGGTGACAAGGGTTCTCGGCGTGTTGTTGGCCGCCCTGTCGATCCAGTTCATTCTGGACGGGCTTCGGGATGTCGGCCTGATCTGACAGGAGCGATATCATGGGTGAGCCGGATTACGCACGGCTGGTGTTTCTCTCCATCCTTGGGGTGGCGCTGCTGAGCGGGATTTTCGCCTATTATCGTGGCCGGTTGAGCCAAGGGCTGCAACATGCCGCGATCTGGGGGTTGATCATTCTTGGCGCGACACTCCTGTTCAGCTTTCGCGCGCCGCTCGAACACGCACTGTTTCCCAATTCCGCCGTCAGCACTGGGGAGCAGATTATCCTGCGCCGGGACGGCTCTGGTCATTTCGTGACGGTGGCGGAGGTGAACGACACGCCCGTCCGCTTCATCGTCGATACCGGCGCCAGCAGCATCGTGCTCGCCCGACAGGACGCCATGCGCGCCGGGATCGACCCTGCAACGCTCAATTTCAGCGGGCGCGCGATGACCGCCAATGGCACGGTGCGCCTCGCCAATGTCGTACTGGACACGATCACGCTCGCCGATCAGACGGATCGCAACGTGTTTGCCACGGTGAATGGGGGCGAATTGGCCATTTCGCTCCTTGGGATGAGCTATCTCGATCGGTTCAGCCAGATCAACGTGGCGGGTGATGTCATGACCCTGACGCGCTAGAGCGCGCCTTTTCCACCCATTTGCCACCCTCGCGGGCCCAGAAAACGGCCTCTTTCTGCGCCTGTGTCACTGCCCGCCAATCCTCCCGCGCCTGCGCCACGGCCTCCCCGTCGCGGTCCTCGAACAGGCGCACGATCATCGCTAAATCATCGGCCTCCGCCGGATCAACGCGCGCGCCATCGGTCAGGAACAGCACATCCGCGCCGTTGCGCCCCGTGTCGGTGGTCAGCAGCACAGGCTGGTCCGCGTCATGGGGGCCACCTGCAATGCCATGGGGCAGGAAACTGTCCGGCGCATAGGTCCAGAGCCGCGCATCCAGCCGGGGCAAAGCCTCCGCCATGCCTGCACGCACCAAGGCCCGCTGCCCGCGCGCCAAAACCCGCTCCAACAGCAGGGGGAGCGTGCCATCGACACCCTCCTCCCCCAGCCGGTAGAAGCGGATCTCACCCATATCAGCCCTCCGACGGCTCGTAGGCATCCGCGATCAACCGATCCAGCGCACGCACGCCCCAGCCTGTCGCCCCCTTGGGGGAGAAATCCGTCTCCCCCTTCACATAGGCCACACCGGCAATGTCGATATGCGCCCATGGCGTGCCGTCCTTGATGAACCGCTGAAGGAATTGCGCCGCAGTGATCGAGCCACCGTCACGCCCGCCGACATTCGCGATATCAGCGATCCGCGATTTCAGCTTGCGGTCATAGGCCGGGCCCATCGGCATCCGCCACGCGCCTTCGCCCTCTGCCTCCGCCGCTTTCAGGAGGGTTTTGGCAAAATCGTCATCATTGGAGAAAACGCCCGCGTTTTCATGCCCCAGGGCGATGATGATCGCCCCGGTCAGGGTCGCCAGATCAATGACGCCGGAGGGGTTGAACCGCTCCTGCGCGTACCACAGCACATCTGCAAGCACGAGGCGACCTTCGGCATCGGTGTTGATCACCTCCACCGTGTCGCCCTTCATGGATTTCACGACATCGCCAGGGCGTTGCGCGCGCCCATCAGGCATGTTCTCCACCAGCCCGACAAGGCCCACGACATTCGCCTTTGCCTTGCGCAAGGCAATCGTGCGCATCACGCCGGACACAACAGCCGCCCCGCCCATATCCATGGTCATCTCTTCCATGCCGCCCGCAGGCTTGATGGAGATGCCGCCGGTGTCGAACACAACGCCCTTACCGACCAAGGCGAGCGGCGCCTCATCACCGCCCCCGTTCCAGCGCATCACGACGACCTTGGACGGGCTTTCCGAGCCTTCGCCCACCGCCAGAAGCGTGCGCATCCCGAGCTTTTCCAACTCCTCCTCCTCAAGGATTTCAACCTCAAGCCCGAGTTCCTGCATCGCTGCCAAACGGGCCGCAAAATCGCTGGTGGTGAGTACATTCGCGGGTTCCGACACCAGATCGCGGGCGAAGAAAACGCCCTCCACAGCGGCGGCCTGATCGGTGGTTTTTGCGGACACGACCTCGGGCCTGCTGACCATGACGGAGACCTTGCGCGTAGGGGACACGTCATCCTCCGCGGTGCGGTAGGCATCAAAGGAATAGCTGCGCAGGGCCAGACCATAGGCCAGTTCATGCGCGCGCGGATGCGCCCCGGCACAGATCAGCAGCGCTGTGCCATCCATCGCCTTGGCCAATGCGGCCCCTGCTTTGCGCGCGACAAGCGCATCGCTGCGCTTTTCCAGCTTGAGCACGATCACGCTTTCCGCCGCGACCCCTTGCGGGAAGGCGAGCGTTTTGGTGGACCCGATCGCCATCTTTTCCCATCCCTCACTCTCCGACAGGCGGACAAGTGCGCCGCGTGTGAGGCGATTCACCCGGCGCGCCAAACGGTCCATGCTGCCATCGGGGCCTAGGATCACCGCGATCTGGCCGGGGGTGGTGGCAATGGCATCAAGGTCCGGCTCATGGAACGAGATTTGGACGGGATCGGTCATCGGGGAAAACTCCTATCGGTCACGGGATATTCATCTGTTGGCCGGACGGTAGTACGCCCGGCCCGCCTTGACCAGTGTCCGCCCAGCCAATAGCACAGTAACTCTCACGTGAAGGACACGCGTTGAACCGACTGAACCGCTATATCTTCTGGCAACTGCTCGGCCCGATGGGATTTTTCACCATCGTGTTCGTCGGCCTTATATGGCTCACGCAGTCGCTGCGGATCGTGGATATCGTGGTCAACAACAACCAGAGCGGCGCGGTGTTTTTGGAACTGTCTGCCCTTCTGTTTCCCGGCGTGATCGCTGTGGTGCTGCCGATTGCGGTGTTCGCGGCCACTCTGTTCACCGTGAACCGGCTTTATGCGGAAAGTGAGATGGTCGTGATGATGGCCACGGGGCGGGCCAACCGGTCTTTCGCGACACCGATCCTGACGCTGGGCGTGCTGGTGGCGATGGCGACGCTGATGCTGACCGCCTACCTCTCGCCGCTTGCCACCACCCAATTGCGGGAGCGCACGGCGGAATTGCGTGCGGAATTGACCAATTCGATCCTTCAGGGCGGGCGGTTCATCACCGCGCGCTCCGGCGTGACGATCTTCATCCGGGAGGCCACCCGGTCGGGGGAGATGTCGGGCATTTTCATCCATGACACGCGGGTTGCTGGGACAAAGATCACCTACACTGCACAGGCCGCGCAACTGATCCGTGACGGGGATGATGCGCAGCTTGTGATGTTTGATGGCACGACCCAGCGGCGGGATGATGGCTCCAGCGCGTTTTCCGTGCTGGATTTCGACCGGCTGGCCTATGACCTTGGCTCCATTGTGGACAGCACCGAAGGCCGCGCGCGCCGCTCGTCGGAGTTCTTCCTCACCACCCTGTTGAACCCACCCGAGGCATTGTGGAACGGCGATGACCGCTATTACCGCAGCTTGATCGTCGAGGGGCATGACCAGCTGTCCGCCCCCCTTTATGCGCTGGCGATGCCGCTTTTGGGCCTTGCCATCATGATGATCGGTGGGTTCAAGCGGCGCGGGTTTGGGATGCGTATGGGGGCCGCGATCATCATCGTGATTGCCGTGCGCCTCACCGGCGTGTCGATGAAATCGCAGGCTGCGACCGATCTGTCGCTTGTGCCGCTGATGTATGCGCCACCGCTCTTTGCCATTCTGGGCGCTTTTGTCATCCTCGCCATGACCGATGGGCGCAAGCGGACGCGTGGCGCGCCCTTGGCGGGGGCTGTGTGATGGCATTTACACTTTGGGCATATCTGGGGCGCCGGTTCCTGATGTCGGTCATGGTGACCTTTTTCGCGACCTTCTGCGTCGTTGTGATGGGTGATCTGCTGGAACTCACGCGGGAGGCTGCCGCGCGCGGGCGCGACGACGTGCCGGTGATCTCCATGGCGCTCTTGCATGCGCCGAGCGTGTTGAACAAGGGGCTGACATTCGTGCTGCTGATCGGCTCTCTCGTGGCGTTTTTACGGTTTGCGCGCACGTCTGAGTTGGTGGTGCTGCGCGCGGCGGGCGTGTCGGTCTGGCGCATCCTGCTTGCGCCTTTGGTGCTGGCGGTCCTGCTCGGGTTTGGCACATTCACGATCTACAACCCGCTCTCTGCCGCGGCACTCAAGCAATATGACCGGCTGGATGTAAAATACCTCAGCGGCAGCGACACGCTTTTGACGCTGGCGGGCGATGGGCTGTGGTTGCGCCAAACCAATGACGCGGGCCAGACGGTGATCAATGCCGCGCGCACCAACGGCGATGGGTCGCAATTGATCGGCGTTACCTTCTTTGAGTTTCGCAATGACGGCACACTGGCGCGCCGCATTGAAGGCCCGAATGCGGAATTGTCCGAAGGGGCATGGGTGCTACCCACCGCAGTGGTTTGGAACATCACGACCGATCCCGACGATCAGACCTCCATCGAACAACAACGGATCGAAGCCCTCGCGATCCCGACCGACCTCACGTCGGAGAGGATCGTAGAGAGCTTCGCCGACCCGCGCGCGCTGTCTTTCTGGGATTTGCAGGATTTCATTGAGACGATGGAATCGGCGGGCCTGTCGGCGGTGCGCCACCGGCTTTACCTCCAGACCGAATTTGCCAAACCGCTCCTGTTTGTGGCGGTGGTGCTGATCGGGGCGGCCTTCTCCATGCGCCATGTCCGGTTTGGCAATACCGGGCAGATGGTATTGGCCTGTATCACCACTGGGTTTGCGCTGTTCTTTTTGTCGGATGTCACGCAGGCGCTTGGCTCCTCCGGGGCGATCCCGATTCTGATTGCCGCCTGGGTGCCGCCCGTCGCGGCGCTGTCTTTTGGCGCGGGCCTCTTGCTGATATTGGAGGATGGGTGATGCGCCGGGTACTTCTCGCGCTGGGGCTTTCCTTGGCCATCGCCCTGCCCGCTTGGGCGCAGGAGCGTGTCGGGCTGCTGGCGGATCGGATTTCCTATGACAGGGATGCCGCGACCCTGACGGCAGAAGGCCGGGTGCAAATCTTCAGCGAAGGCCGCGTCATCCAGACCGAAAAGCTGATCTATGACGACACAACCGCCACCCTGACCATTCCCGGCCCGATGACATTGCAGGATACGGATGGCTCCCTCTTTCAGGGCACATCGGCGCTCATTGACGACCAGTTGCGACAGGGCGTGATTGAGGGCGCGCGCATGATCGTCGATGGGCAGATGACCCTTGCGACCGCAAGCATCCAGCGGCGCGAAGGCGGCATCACGGTCCTGTCGCGCACGGTGGCCAGCTCCTGTGAGGTGTGTCTGGAGCGTCCCGTGCCGATCTGGCAATTCCGCGCCGCCCGCGTGGTGCATGATGAGGCCGCGAACCGCATCCATTATGACGACGCGATTTTCGATCTTGCCGGCGTGCCGGTGTTCTACTTCCCCTATTTCAGCCATTTCGACCCGTCGGTCGAGCGGGCAAGTGGCTTTCTCACACCGGAATTCCCGCTGTCAGAGGATTGGGGCACGGCAGTCAAGCTGCCTTATTTCTGGGCGATTGATCCCACGCGCGATGCCACGATCACACCCTATCTCACATCTAATCGCGGCCTTGTCGTCGAAGGCGAGTATCGCCAGCTTTTCGACGCGGCCTCGCTCACCCTTGATGGCGCGGCGGCGATTGACGAGGATATCCTGACCGAACGGATGGGATGGTTTCTCAACGCGTCCTCCACCATTCAGGTTACCGATGAGATCGAGGCGATTGGCGACATCCGTTTGGTATCTGATCGGCGGTTCCTTGAGGAATATGGCTATTCGGTGAATGACCGCCTGCAATCGCGGATCACCTTCCAGAGCTTTCAGGATGACAGCTATTGGCAGGCGCGCGGCACCTATACCACCACCCAACGCGTGGGAGAGCGGCAATCGACCGTGCCGGTCGTCCTGCCGGATATTGAACACTACCGCATCGTGGACAGATCAGGCCCCTTTGGCGGTCAGATCGCATGGACCAACAGCGCCACGGTCACGACCCGCGATCAGGGCCGCGACAGCACTCGCATCACCACGGGCCTTGAATGGGAAAAGTCTGAATTCCTCGGCAATGGGCTGGTGTTGACCGGGTTTGCCGAGGCCAATGTCGATATCTATGACATCCGGGATGATGCGGCCTATCCCGACTCGCCCGTTGTCCGCTGGCGCCCGCTTGTCGGAGTGGAGGCCCGGTTGCCCCTGTCCCGCGTGACCGACAACGCGACCGAGATCATTGAGCCGATTGCCCAAGTGGTGGTCGCGGGCAAAAACGTACGTTCCAATGCGATCCCGAATGAGGACAGCTCCATCGTCGAATTTGACGAAACCAACCTTTTTGCCCGCTCCCGTTTTCCCGGATTTGACCGGTTCGAGACGGGAAGCCGCCTTGACTATGGCCTGAAATATGAACGCATCGGCTTTGACGGGTGGACGACAACGGCAACGATCGGGCAGGTGCTGCGCTCTGAACCGATCAACCTGTTGTCCCCCGGTACCGGGCTTGCAACGACGCAGTCCAATTTCGCCACCTCGCTTTCCCTGACCAACAACAGGAATTTTCGAATTGATACGCGGCTTTTGGTGGACGATTCGTTGGTTGCCTCCCGGTTTGAGACCAATACGAGCTATGCCATCGGCGACATTACGCTGAGTGGCGGCTTTGTTTTTCTGGAGGCATCAGGCTCACCCGATGATCCGGTGGATCGGGGTGAATTGACATTGAGCGCGGGGCTGCCGCTCTCTGACAATTGGCGCGGCACGTTTGCCACCCGACGCAATACCGAAAGCGGCAGCTATATCGAAAACCAGATTAACCTGACCTATGAACTGGATTGTCTGGAATTGCTGTTGCGGGGCGAGCGTGATTTTACGACCAGCGCCACCTCTGGCGCGCAGACAACGATTGGTTTTTCCTTCCGCCTGCTGGGCCTGACTGATATGGCAGGAGCCGGGCGGCGCGGGGCCTGTACGCCTCGTGCGGGCAACTGACGACACAACAAAAAGATGCGGGATAGAAAATGTTGAGCATACGGCTGTTTCTGACGGTGATGATCCTTGGGCTATTCCCCCTGCCTGCCCTCGCGCAAGACAGCTTTACGCCTGCGGTGATCGTGAATGACCGGGTCATCAGCAACTATGACGTGGCGCAGCGCGCGGGCATTCTTGAATTGCTGGGAGAGCGGCAAAACAGCCTTGAGACGGCGCAGGACCAGTTGATCGAAGAGGCGCTCATGCTCTGGGAGGCGGACCGTCAGGGCATCGCCGCGAATGAGCAACTGATCGAAGAGGGCCTCGCGTCCTTCGCCGCGCAGCGCGGGGCAAGCCCCGAGGAATTGATCGGCGCGATCCGCAACGCCAATCTCGACCCGCGCAGCCTGTTGCGCCTCGTTGAAGCGCAGCTTTTGTGGCAGGAATCCATGCGCCGCCGGTTCAGTGGGCGCGCGCGCCCCTCGGATGGGGAGGTGGATGACGCCATTATCCTTGCCGCGACCGAACCCGCACGCGAAGTCCGCCTTGCCGAACTGGCGTTCCCGATCTTTGAACGGGGGGAGGAAGAAAGCGTGGCCCTGATCCGCCGCCTTTACACCGAACTCAGCCAAGGGGGCGATTTCGCCGCAGCCGCGCGCGAATATTCCCGCACGCCAACCGCCGCTCAGGGCGGTGATCTTGGCTGGCAGCGGCCCGAAAACCTGCCCCCCCGGATGCAGCAGCAAATCTCCATTCTGGATGTCGGCGAAGTGTCCCAGCCGATCCCGATCACCCGGGGCGTGAGCCTTCTCAAGCTGATTGGCGACCGCGAAGTCCCCAGCCGTGACGCCGCCCGCGTGTCGCTGCGCTACGCGATTGCGTCTTTCACCGGGGACGGTGCCACCGACCGCGCCCGCGCCGCACGTGCTGCAGCCACCAGCTGTGATGCCGTGGCCGCTGGCCTGCCCGGCGCGCAGGATCAGACAATCGTTGGCCCAACCACGCTCGATCAGGTGCAAGGCGATCTTTTTAACGTGCTGTCGCAACTGACGCCCGGCATCGCCTCCCAGCCGATCCCGGTGCAGCAGGGCGGCAGCCGTCTGGTGTTGCTCTGCGAGCGGGATGTTGACGTCACCGCAGAGGAGCGCAACGCCATCGGCGACCGCCTCTTTTCGGAGCGTGTCACGGGCTATGCCGAAGGCTACATGCAGCAATTGCGGCGGGACGCGCTGATCGAGCGGCGCTGATGCTCCCGCTTGCCCTCACCCTTGGTGATCCAAGCGGCATCGGCCCGGAACTGACGCTCGCCGCGTGGCGCGCGCAGGGGCATCCTTTTGCGGTGTTTGGCTGCGCAGCCCTGCTGCGCTCCTTCGCGCCCGAAGATGTGCCGATCGCAGCCGTGGCCAATGTGGCGGAGGCCGCCGCGACCTTCCCACATGCCCTTCCGGTGATCGACATTCCCCTACCGGCCCCCGCCCTGCCCGGCACCCCCGATCTGGCGAATGCCGCTGCCACCATCGCCTGGATCGAAGCCGCCGTGACCGCCTGTCAGAACGGCGACGCCGCAGCACTTGTCACCAATCCGATCAACAAGAAGGTGTTGAAGGACGGCGCGGCCTTCGCCTTTCCCGGTCATACCGAGTTTCTGGCGCATCTGACCGGGGCCGCACGCCCGGTGATGATGCTTGCCGGGCCAGACTTACGGGTTGTCCCCGTCACGATCCATATCCCGCTCAGCGACGTGCCGCGCGCATTGACGGCAGACCTGCTGGAGGAGACCATCCGCGTCACCGCTACCGGGCTGGCGCGGGATCTGGGCCTTTCCTCCCCGCGTATCGCAGTGGCGGGGCTGAACCCCCATGCGGGGGAAGGCGGCGCGATGGGGCATGAGGATGCCATGCTGATCGCCCCCGTGCTCGACAGGCTAAGGGCGGAGGGCATGACCCTTTCCGGCCCCCTGCCCGCCGATACGATGTTTCATGCACGGGCGCGCGCGGGCTATGACGTGGCTGTCTGCATGTATCACGATCAGGCGCTGATCCCGATCAAGACGCTGAATTTCGAGGATGGGGTGAACGTGACCCTTGGCCTGCCGATCATCCGCACCTCCCCCGATCATGGCACCGCTTATGACATTGCGGGCAAGGGGATTGCCGATCCGCGCAGCCTGATGGCCGCAATCGCGATGGCGGGCGACATGGCACAGGCGCGCTGGCCATGAGCCTTGATGGTCTGCCCCCGCTGCGTGATGTGATCGCACGCCATGATTTGTCCGCGAAAAAGGCGCTGGGGCAGAATTTCCTGCTTGATCTGAACCTCACATCCAAGATCGCGCGCGCGGCGGGCGATTTGAGCACCCATGACGTGCTGGAGGTCGGCCCCGGCCCCGGTGGCCTGACCCGCGCCCTGTTGATGGAGGGCGCGCGCAAGGTCGTCGCGGTGGAGCGCGATCCGCGCTGCCTGCCTGCCTTGACCGAGGTTGCCGCCCATTACCCCGGCAGGCTTGAGGTGATCGAGGGCGACGCGCTCAAAACCGACCTTGGCCCGCATCTGATCAGCCCGGTCCGCATCGTGGCGAACCTGCCCTATAATGTCGGGACGGAACTGCTTGTCCGCTGGATCGAAGGACCACCCTTCTGGGACACGCTGACACTGATGTTCCAAAAGGAGGTCGCTGACCGCATTATCGCGCAGCCCGGCACCAGCGCCTATGGGCGGCTCGCGATCCTTGCGCAATGGACATGTGAGGCGCGCCGGGTGTTTGACCTGCCGCCTTCGGCCTTCACTCCACCGCCGAAAGTGACGTCGAGCGTGGTGCATCTGGCCCGCCTGCCTGAGCCGCGCTTTCCGGCCAATCCCCGCACGCTGAGCCAGATCACGGCGGCAGGCTTCAACCAGCGCCGCAAAATGCTGCGCTCAAGCCTCAAAAGCCTGCATCCCGATATGGAAGAGTTGCTGCAAAGCGTCGGCATCGCCCCCACAGAGCGGGCGGAGCGTGTGTCGCTGGAAGCGTTCTGCGCCCTCGCGCGCGCATTGGACGCGGCGCGCAAGGGCTGATCAGAGTTATTCGGCGGCGGGTTGCGCGGCGGGCTGCTCATCCGCACCCTCTGCTTCAACCTTTTTCGGGCCATTGCGGCGGGAGCGTTGACGGGGCCGTTTGGGCTGCTGCTGCTCTTCTGGTGTGTCCACCAGATCGGACGCGGCCTCTGTCCGGGCTTCCTCCGCGGGTGCTGCGGTTTCGTCCTCGCCCCGCTTGGCGGCCTCAGCGGCGCGCGCCTCTGCCTCCCGCTCCTGCTGTTCGCGGCGCGCGGCATTCTGCGCCTCTAGCTGGGCGTTCGCCTCCGCCAGCATCCGCACATAATGCTCTGCGTGCTGGAGAAAGTTTTCGGCGGCCACACGGTCGCTCGAAAGCTGCGCATCGCGGGCAAGCGATTGGTATTTCTCGATAACCTGCTGCGGCGTCCCCCGCACCTTCCCTTCCGGGCCGGCGCTGTCAAACACACGGTTAACAACATTCCCCACGGTCTTGTTGCGGTTGTTGTTGTTCTTATTGCGGTTACGGTTTTTGTTGGGTGATCTCATGTCGTGTCAGTGTCTTCGCGCACGAGGTTGCCACGGGGCAAACGCTGCGAACCTGTTATGTTGCATGAATGGCAGAAGCTCTGCCGGAGTATCGCCTATTTTTTGCTGCGATTTACCTGAGGGACCGATCAGTAGGTCGCCAAAGATAGGTTAACTTACCGCGCCAATCGTTAAGGGTACAATAGCAAAAACCGAAACATCCTAGGATTTAGGCGGGATTCCGATGCTCTACGGCAACAATTCGGGGCTGTCCTCCCAAATCGTAGTGAAGTGAAACCTCCCCGAAGCCCGCCTCCCGCAGAATCGCCATAACATCAGCCCCTTGCGTATAGCCAATCTCAAACAGAGCCCGGCCCCCCGGCGCCAGAAATCGCGCCAGATCAGCAGCGATCGCGCGATAGGCGGCAAGCCCGTCGCCCCCCGGTGTCAGCGCCAGATGCGGCTCCCAATCGCGCACATCGCGGGTCAAATCGGCCATCTCATGCGCGGCAATGTAAGGTGGGTTCGTCAGGATGAGGTCATATTGCCCGGTCACTGGCGCAAACCATGATCCTTCCGCGATCTCAAGCCGCCCAGCGACGTCATGCGCTGCCGCGTTCTCCCGCGCCACGGCACATGCGGGGGCAGAGATATCCGTGGCCACCCCAGTGGCCTGCGGCCATTCCGCAAGCAACGTGACCGCAATGGCCCCGCTGCCGGTGCCAAGGTCCAAAATCCGCGTCGCCGGACGGGTGAGCGCCAGTGCGATGAGGTCCTCTGTCTCTGGGCGCGGGTCCAGCACATCCGGGGTCACGCGAAACCGCCGTCCATAGAATTCACGCCAGCCGAGGATATGCGACACCGGGCGATGCTCTGCCCGCGCGGCGATCATCGCGTCATACCGGGCCTGCTCAGGCGTGGTCATCGGGGCCTCTGGCCGGGCGCGCAATTCCATCGGCCCGCCGAACACCTCCCCCAGCAACACCGCGGCATCACGCTGCGGATCGGCTATCCCTGCTGCCCGCAAAAGCCCTGCGGCTTGCGCCAGCGCCTCTGCCCGCGTCATGCGCCCATCTGCGCGAGCTTATCGGCCTGATCAGCGGCGGCGAGCGCTTCGACAATCTCCGTCAGGTCGCCATTCATCACCTGATCGAGCTTATAGAGCGTCAGGTTGATCCGATGATCGGTCAGCCGCCCTTGCGGAAAATTATAGGTGCGGATGCGTTCGGACCTGTCGCCTGAGCCGACCTGCCCCTTGCGTGCCTCGGACCGGGCCGCGTCGCTTTCCTGTCGCTTCATGTCATACAGCCGGGTGCGCAGCACGTTCATCGCTTTTTCGCGGTTCACATGCTGGGATTTCTCGGCACTGGTGACGACGATCCCGGTCGGCAAATGGGTGATCCGCACGGCGGAATCGGTGGTGTTGACATGCTGCCCCCCGGCCCCCGAGGCACGCATCGTGTCGATCCGAATATCCTCGTTGCGAATCTCCACATCGACGGCATCCGCCTCTGGCAACACGGCGACGGTGGCCGCAGATGTGTGGATGCGCCCGCCGGATTCGGTCACGGGCACACGCTGGACCCGGTGCACACCGCTTTCAAACTTGAGCGCGCGAAACACGCCCTCTCCCTTGATCGACAGCACCAATTCGCGCACGCCGCCCAGCTCTGTCAGCGCCTCCGACACGATTTCGGTTTTCCAGCCGCGCGTTTCAGCGAAGCGCAGATACATCCGGTGCAGATCGCCCGCGAACAGTGCGGCCTCATCGCCGCCGGTGCCTGCCCTGATCTCAAGGATCGCGGGGCGGTCATCGGCCTCGTCCCGCGGAAGCAGCGCCAATTGCATGGCCCGTTCCGCGTCTGGCCGTTGCGCGCGCAACGTGCGCAATTCTTCTTCGGCCAGATCACGCATTTCCGGGTCAGACAGCATGGCCTCCGCCCCCTCGATATCGCTGGTGAGCTGTTTCCACGCCTCTGCCTGCTCGGCCACGGGGCGCAAATTGGCGTATTCACGGCTGAGAGCCACCATCTCTTCGGCGCTGATCCCATCGGCCATCTTCGCCTCAAGATATGCGAACCGGGCGAGGATTTCTTCGATTTTATCGTTTGGGATCATTGGGCTATCGGGATCCGTTGATCCATGTCACTGCACCTCAAACGAGGAGAGCGTGCCGAGCCAGCGCCGCATCCGATCCCCGTTCACCCCCATATCGCCATGACCGAAACGGGAGCGGGAAAACAGTGCAATCGTCGAATTCCCGTCCTCCAACTCAAAAATCATGACGCTGACATAATCGGGATACCGCATCAGATCGGAGCGCTGCACATAGGTCATCCAGCCGCTTTCGGGCGTGCCTGCGATCCGCTCTGTCCGGGGCTGGCGCAGCGCAAATTCGTCCAGCGCCAGCGCGATGATCGCGGGATTGGCGGCGTAGATCGGTGCCTCCATATCCACCCGTTCAGCACTTTGCGGCTGACCGCCCAGCACGGGGACCACGCGAAAACTGTTGGGCGTCGCGGGGGTCGGTGCTTCCAACGGGTTGACGTGCCACACGGTCGCGTCATCCGTCGCCGTGCGCACCATCACCACACCGCCAATCACGGCGGCTACGATCAGAAACGCGATGAGCATAAACAACACGCGCATGGCCTATTCAGCAGCCTGCGCGGCAAGGTCCGCGTCAATCTGGGCAGCACGCTTTTCCACAAGCTCGACGATATGGTCGATCATGCCCTCATTCCCCTGTTTATGGTCCTGCTTGCCCGCAAGATACACCATCCCCGCCCCGTTGCCGCCGCCGGTAAAGCCCACATCGGTCATCAGCGCCTCACCGGGGCCATTGACCACGCAGCCGATGATGGAAAGGCTCATCGGCGTCTTGATATGCTCAAGCCGCTTTTCCAGTTCCGCCACGGTCGCGATCACGTCAAACCCTTGCCGCGCGCAGGAGGGGCAGGAAATGATGTTCACACCCCGATGCCGCAGGCCAAGGGATTTGAGCATCTCAAAGCCCGCCTTGATCTCCTCCGTTGGATCAGCAGACAGGCTCACCCGGATCGTATCCCCGATCCCGGCCCAAAGCAGATTGCCAAGCCCAATCGCACTCTTGACCGTGCCGGAGAAATGGCCCCCCGCCTCCGTGATGCCAAGGTGCAAGGGCGCGTCCGTCGCGTCGGCCAGCGCATGATAGGCTGCCGCCGACAGGAACACGTCGGACGCTTTCACCGACACTTTGAATTCGTGGAAATCATGGTCCTCAAGGATGCGAATGTGATCAAGCGCGCTTTCGACCATCGCTTCGGGGCATGGCTCCCCGTATTTTTCCAAGAGATGCTTTTCCAGACTGCCGGCATTCACGCCGATCCGCATGGAGCAGTCATTGTCCCGCGCGGCCTGAATGACCTCCCGCACGCGCTCGGGGCTGCCGATATTGCCCGGATTGATCCGCAGGCAGGCAGCCCCCGCCTCTGCCGCCTCAATCCCGCGTTTGTAGTGGAAATGGATGTCGGCCACGATGGGCACAGGGCTTTCCTTGACGATCTCTTTCAGCGCCTTGGCGGAGGCTTCATCTGGGACGGAGACGCGTACGATATCCGCGCCGACATCGGCACAGGCCTGCACCTGCGCAATCGTGCCCTTCACATCCGTGGTGAGCGTGTTGGTCATGGTCTGCACGCTAATCGGCGCGTCCCCACCCACCAGCACATTGCCCACCCGGATCTGGCGGGACACGCGGCGGTCGATATTTTTCCAGGGGCGGATGTGGTTATGCATGGGGGGCCCGTTCTGCTCAGCGTCACTTGGCGATGAAGATAGGGGAGCACGGGCGGATTGTCACCCAAACCGGACAGATTTTCCGAAAGGTTATTCCTGCGCGACCTGCGCCGTCACGGGCTGATCAAGTGCGGGGATCAGCGCGGCCTCGGTCTCGTCCCAATTGAGGCGGATATCGTCAGCGACGAGCGACACATCCTTCGCGACCCGCGTCCCGGTGCCCAACGGCCCGAACAGGTTGTCGCCCACCCGCAGATAGACCGACCCGGAGTTCCCGGCGCGCAATTGCGGGCCATCCATCCCATCCGGCAGGGTATAGACCTCTCCCGGCTCCAGAATTTTCTCGAAAACGGAGGTGCCATCGGCCAGCGTGACCCGGATCCATGCGCGGTCGGTTGCGACAACGGACACGGCAGGCGGGCCTTCGGGCACGGGGGCGATGACCGGTTCCGCCTCTGCGGCGGCAACGGTTTCATCGACGCGATTGGTTTCCTCAGGCGCCGGGGCCATCCGGGTTGCGCGCACAAAGGTGCCAACAGAATCCGGGTCAATCGTGCCAATCGGCCCATCGCGCGGCGCGATCAGGGGCATCGGTTCTGCCGGGCGCGGCGCATAAAGAGCCTCAAGCGCGCTCGCCCGCTCGGTAAAGGGCATTTCCTCTTCGGCTGCGGTCAATGCACCGGAGGAGGCAAACCCCTCCGCGCTCAAATCATCCACATTTGGGGTTTGTGCGACGGGTGCTATCTCCACCCGCTGCAATTCCTGCAACACCGCATAGCCGCCATAGCCAATGCCGCCGATCACCGCCAATAGGAGCGCGAGCGAGCCAAGCCCCGACAGCGACGCACCAAGGTTCAAGCTCGGACCAGAGGCAACCACCGGGCGCGCGCGCCCTAGCGGATCATTCGCCAGATCCTGCGCCGGACGCAAAACGCTGGTGCCCCGCGCGGGCTTGCTCTTCATATCGGCATTAATGCCTTTAAAGCCGCTTTCCGCGCAGAACCGCGCGAACACTTCTTCGGCATCCAGCCCAAGATAGCGCGCATAGGAGCGGACATAGCCCGCCACAAACCCATGATTGGGAAACACAGTCAGATCGGCATTCTCAATGGCGGCGATATAGGCGGCCTTGATCCGCAATTCGCGCTGCACATCCAGCAGGGATTTGCCCATCGTCGCCCGTTCACCCCGCAGGTGATCACCCAACGAGATGCTAAAGGAATCAAACCCTGAAAGGGATGTGGGCCTCACATGTTCCACTAAATTTGCCCCGATATGTACCTGCCTGCGTGGCACTTTCGCGTGCCTTGCCAACAGTCAAACCCCAAACCGCTGTCAAATCAACATTAACACAGCAAATGTGGCAAAGAAATGAGCGGTTTATGGTTCTTACGTTAAGTTTCGTGGCAAAGTCGCGGCGAAAAACTGCCGAAACCGACCGATCCAAGGCGGCAGCCTTCGCGTAACACTCTCAGACGGGGCCACGTAGGGCGCCACGAGAATCAGTTTGGAGCGTCTTTTGAGCGTGTTTGACATCTTTACCACCGCATTTCTCATTGGGATGATTGGCTTTTGGCTGCTTTGGCCTGTCAGCATCCTGCGCCGTGACACGTCCATCGTGGATTTCTGGTGGGGGCCGGGCTTTGTCGCCGTGATCGGCGCATCCTGGTGGATGGCAGGGGCGAGCCTGACGGGCGCGGGGCCATTGATTGTGGGGCTTGTGGCGATCTGGGGGCTGCGGTTGGGCGTCGTGTTGGGGGCACGACGCCTGCGCGAGGGGGAAGAAGACCCGCGCTATCAGGACATTCGCGCGGCGCGCGAACCGGGCTTTTGGTGGAAGAGCCTCTTTATCATTTTCACGCTGCAGGGCGTCATTCAGTTCATCCTTGCCTCTGGCGCGGTGGCAGCCGTTGTCATGGGGCGTGATGCGCTTGGTCCCTTGGCGGCATTCGGTGCCATTGCGGCTGTGCTTGGCGCGGTGATCGAGGCGCGCTCGGACTACCAGCTTGATCTGTTCAAGCGCAGCCATCCGCATGGAAAGCTGTTGACCACTGGTCTGCGCAGCCATGTCCGCTACCCTAGCTACGCTGCAGAGATCCTGTTCTGGGCGGGGATTGCCGCCATTGCGGTCGATGCTGGCATCTGGTGGGCGCCGGTTTGCACGCTCCTTCTGATCGCGTTGTTGATGTGGATTTCGGGCGTGTCCGTGCTTGATCAGCGGTTGACGGATACGCGCCCGGACTATGCGGCCTACAAGGCGCGCGTGCCAGCGCTCCTCCCCCGCCTGTCGAGCCTCACAGGCAGGGTCGGCACGGCCAAACCGCGTCAGTAGATATAGCGGATCTGCTCTGCCCAAAATCGCTCCAGCCGCTTCATATCGGCATTGATCCCGGCAAGCCCGTTGCCACCAATCATCCCACGCTCGGCAATGGCGATGGCGTGCCGCTCGAAAAGGGCGTTGACGAGCGCCTGAATATCTTGTCCCCGCTCCGTCAGTTTCACGCGCACGGCCCGGCGATCCACGTCACAGCGCTGGTGGTGCATATACCCTGCCTCTACCAGCTTTTTCAGGTTATAGGAGACGTTCGAGCCCTGATAATATCCACGGGTTTTCAATTCCCCCGCGGTCAGCACGCTGTCGCCCACATTGAACAAAAGCAGCGCCTGCACGGCGTTGATGTCCAGAATGCCAAGGCGCTCGAATTCGTCCTTGATGACATCCAGAAGCAGCCGGTGCAGCCGCTCCAGCATGGACATGGTTTCCACATAATCGGTGAAGGGGTCGCCACCCGTCTGGGGCGGTGGCACAATCGCGGTGTTCTGGTTCATTTGCGGCCTCGGCTCTCATGATTTTGAGCCACAATCGCCGCAAATTCCGAATAAACCGTTAAGCTTGGGAAAGTCCCGGATCAGCCCGCACCGATTGGACATGCCGGATGATCATCGCGTGATCGTCGGGCAATGCCTGTTGCCCGCTGAACCAGACATAAAGGTCCTGATCATTCTCGCTCAGCATCGCTTCAAACGCGTCGAGCATCACGTCATCCAGATCGGCCATGCCCTGATCGGCAAATCCGCCAAGGATCAGGTCCATCTCTTTCATGCCGCGTCGCCAGCAGCGAATGCGCAGGCGTTTGAGGCGAATCTCGCGTGTCTCAGCCATGTCACTCCTCGGATTGGCTGACCCGTGCGGCACCACGCACACCCGAACTGTCGCCAAACTTCGCTGGAAGGATGCGTACACTGGATTGGGTGGAATAGACATGGGGGCGCATTGTCTCAGCCAGTTCCGCCGCCAATCCGGGCAGGTTTGACACCCCACCCCCCAGCACGATCACATCAGGGTCCACCACATTCACCACCGTGGCCAGTGAGCGCGCGAGCCGTTCGCGGTGGCGGCGCAGGGCGTTTTCGGCCTGTGGCTCATTGCGCATCGCGCGCTCCACGATGTCGGGCACACGCGGTCCTTGCCCTTCGGTCAGGCCGCAATCACGGGCATAATCGGCCTCCAAAGCCGGGCCTGCGACCCATTGTTCGATACAGCCATACCGCCCGCAAAAACAGCGCGGGCCGGGGAATTCCGTTGCCGGGTCCGCGATGGGAAGAGGCGAATGCCCCCATTCGCCCGCCATTCCGCTATTGCCGTTGACGATCCGCCCATTCACGACCAGCGCGCCCCCCACGCCGGTGCCAAGGATCGCCCCAAACACAACCGGCGCGCCGGCCCCTGCCCCGTCAATCGCTTCGGACAGCACAAAGCAGTTGGCGTCATTCACGACCGTGACCTTGCGGTCCAGCACCGCCGACAAATCCGCGCCAAGCGGTTTGCCGATCAGCCATGTGGAGTTGCCGTTAAACACGCGCCCATCCGGGCCGACCGCGCCGGGGATGCCAACGCCGATCGGGCCGGGGGCAACGCCTGCCTCCTCTTCGACCGCGCGCACCAGCCCCGCAATCGCGGCGACAGAGCCGTCATAATCATGGCGCGGCGTCGGCACGCGTTTGCGCGCCAGCTCCTCACCGGCCTCACTCAGGACGATGGCCTCAATCTTTGTGCCGCCATAGTCAACACCAACTGGCATCTTGTATCCCTCTCCCGCGCTTGATGGTTCAAAGCGCTTTGGTTTGGGTCACGCATACCGCGCGCCCCGCCACCATGGCAAGGGTGTGGATCAGCCCAGTTGCAGGCGCAACCGTTTTTCGAGCCGGGCGAGCCGCTCGGTCAGGCGCTGCTGGTCGGTGCGGATGGTGCGCAATTCGCTCAACACCTCGCTGATATCGGCCATCTCGTCGGATTCGATCACCGTGACGCCCTCACCCTGCCCGCTCATCAGCCAGATGATGGAGACGTTGAGCAGGCCCGACAGCATTTGCAGCTTGTTCGCGCGCGGCTCCGCCCGGTCCTCCTCCCACGATTCGATGGTCGACGTCTTGATCCCCATCCGCCGGGCAAGCTGGGCTTGGCTCAGCCCCGCCGCTTCCCGCGCGGCGGCAACCCGATCCCCGAATGTGGCAATATCTTCTCCGAAATAGGCATCTGCGTGCATGGCGCATTCCTCTCTTTTTCGTGACTTTAGGCTAGCTAACACGCCAATCACGAGAGTCACACCGTGGAAAACGACACATGATAGTTTGGGAGCGCATGATGGAATGTGAAATCCCGTATTGCCGGTGCGAAGTCGTTGGCTTTGATCGCAGCGAAAGGGTGCGATTGGGTCGGCGTTCAGCCCAGAATGTACCTCTGTGTGATGAGGGCATCGCTGGACCAGGGGATGGCAATCTGACCGATACTCTAATGCAATTTATGGCGGCCAAGACATCTTCCGCTGGTGCGGCGCGCCCGGCTCGACCAAATCGCCAGCCCGTGGGGCCGGTCTGGCGATGCCCGGCGCCTGCGGCTTGGGTCCGGGCGGGGTCCGACATCGAAGGCTTGCTTCTTCCGCATACCCGGGTTTAGGCCCTGCATGAGACGCTCTGCCAGCAGCGAAGGTCCGCTTTGAGCCCATAGCCACCTATGACGCAGTCTACATGAATGTTTGCTCGCGTCCCTAATTGCGTGGATCGCTGAGTTGCCGGAACTGATGCTTCCGCGCACATTCTGCGATGAGACTTGCCCTTTGACCGTTTCGGAATGCGAAATCTCCGCTACTAGATCGTCCATCTTCTGTCGGCGCTTTCGACCCCTCTGGTCAATCCTACTTAAGCGCTGATATCTGATCACTTGTCTCGGCCGGTTGAGTGGTTTGACGACGACCTGCACCGGTCGATGGAAATGGATCTCTGGTATGGCTGTGCTGTGTCCTGTGAACACATGAGGAGAACAGATTTGTCAAATTCGCAAATAATAACGATTATACTTGTTTGTTACTTCCTAATATTTTTTGCGGGATTTTTTTCCAAACGTTTCCGTAATTCTTATTTTGACTGGATGACGTTTCGAGATTTATTAGGGATAAAATTCTGGGCGACTAACTGGTGGTTTCTTTTGATCTCCATTGGGGTTTTTGTTGTTGTAGGGCTGTTAAGTCTAAATGGGGATAACTGATGTCACACGACGATCTGCAGGGAACGCCTACGTCTTTGATATGGTTCGTTTAGGTCAGACAGTTGCCGTCTGCGCAGCCGCGGCGAACGGCATAAATGTCCCGCTTAGCTGCCACAACACCCCACAAGCAACTATCGCATCGCCTCCCCTCCACACCGCTTGATCGTGCGCGCGCCCCGGCCTAAACACACGCGACCCTATATCAAACGGAGACGATCCATGGCCTTTCTCGCCGACAGCCTTTCCCGCGTGAAACCCTCCCCCACCATCGCGGCGACCACGAAGGCCGCTGAGTTGAAGGCCGAGGGCCGCGATATCATCGGCCTTGGCGCGGGGGAGCCGGATTTCGACACGCCTGATCACATCAAGGAAGCGGCAAAGGCGGCGATGGACGCGGGCAAAACCAAATACACGCCCGCCGACGGCATCCCCGAGTTGAAAAAGGCGATCTGCGCCAAGATGAAGCGCGACAATGATCTGGACTACAAACCCAATCAGGTCAGCGTCGGCACGGGCGGCAAGCAGATCCTCTATAATGCCCTTGTGGCCACCCTGAACCCCGGCGACGAGGTGCTGATCCCCGCGCCCTATTGGGTGTCCTATCCCGATATGGTCCTGCTCGCGGGCGGTGAGCCACGGTTTATCGAGGCCCCGCTTGAGACGGGCTTCAAGATCACGGCAGAGCAGCTTGACGCCGCGATCACGCCCAAAACCAAGTGGTTCATCTTCAACAGCCCCTCCAATCCGACCGGCGCGGGCTACACACGCGATGAGTTGAAGGCTCTGACGGATGTGCTGATGAAGCATCCGCATGTCTGGGTCATGACCGATGATATGTATGAGCATATCGTCTATGCGCCGTTTGAGTTTGTGACCCCCGCGCAGGTCGAGCCGGGCCTTTATGACCGGACGCTCACCTGCAATGGCGTGTCCAAAGCCTATGCGATGACCGGCTGGCGGATCGGCTATGCCGCGGGGCCGGTGGAGTTGATCAACGCGATGCGCAAGGTGCAGAGCCAATCCACCTCCAACCCCTCCTCAATCAGCCAATGGGCCGCCCTTGCCGCACTCGAAGGCCCGCAGGACTATATCGACACCAGCCGCGTCGCGTTCCAACGCCGCCGCGATCTGGTGGTGTCGATGCTCAATGACGCGCAGGGCATCACCTGCCCCACGCCTGAGGGCGCGTTCTATGTCTATCCCAACATCGCGGGCTGCATCGGCAAGACCGCCCCGTCGGGGAAGCTGATCAAGACGGACGAGGATTTCACGCTGGAGCTTTTGGAGGCCGAGGGCGTGTCGGCGGTGTTCGGCGCGGCCTTTGGCCTGTCCCCGAATTTCCGCGTGTCCTACGCCACATCGGATGAAAACCTGAAAGAGGCGTGTACCCGCATCCAGCGCTTCTGCGCCAAACTGGTGTGACACTCGGGATGGATGATCTCTACTTTCGCACGCGCGAAAATGGCGCGATGGTGTTCCGCATCGACACGGAAAACCGTCAGCGTCGGCTAGAGATGATCCAGATCGCCGTGATCAACATCCGCTCGGGCGAGGTGAAGCCGCATAATGACGCGATCATCACCGCAGCCGAACGGACGGAGATCGAGAAATGGCTCATCGCGCGCCGCAAACAGTTGAACGCGCGCGATGTCGAGGATGTGGAGCGGCTCATCGACCAGATGAACTGGGCCACCCAATGGGCCCAGACCCGCGCCACCGCCGACCAGATCGAAAGCTACGGAAACCCCCTCCTCATGGCGATGCACGACCTGCGCAGCACGATCGTGCGCAAAAAGGTGCGGCAGACTGAGGAGAAGGGGTGAGGGTCCAGTTTATGACTTTAGTGCCCTAGCAATTAAGCTGGCATTTGCCGCCGTCGGTCATCGCAACCTGAACGATAATAGCCAGCCCTAAACGGATGTAAAGGTTGGTTTGACTTATTCGAGTTCATCTATTCTTTGCTCGCGGCTGCATGAAAGAGTACTGGTCCTTTAGCCTCGCCATAATTTAAGTGACCACCAATCCACATACCTTTCCCTGACACATCCACTTCAAAAGCTTCGAAAAGACTCTTAGTTAGATTGAGAAAAATCATTGCCTGATCAAACCATTCGCGAACACTTGTCTCCGACATTATTTCCGGTTTAGCATGCAAATTGTCCCCTGCTTTACTCCAAAATCTGACCGCCTGGTCAGCCGTCAGATGGTCGCCTTCACGGAGTTCAAAACGACCATCTATGCCAACTTCATCTGTCTCGACGACAGAGATGGCAATTGGAAAATAATTTGAATTTATACTAGAAAGCTTTTTTGCCATGTTTCCAGCCCGGTATTCTTTTCGAATAGCTTTGGTGATTTGCTCACCGGCCTGCTTGTTAGCAGCAACGCTAAGCAACATGATCTCCTCAACAATAAATCGAATATCAAGCTGCAGCTGCCTGCAGGAATGTAAAAGCCACGGTCCTTCTCTCATTCTCTGTGCTGACAAACTGCGATTTATTGATTCAAGATGAATTCTAATCATTATTAAGTGGAATAGCGCATCACTCTCAATTTTTTTAACTCCATTATCTGTCAATTTATTATTCCTATTTTTTATTATAATCGTAGCACTCTGTTCGTTTGTAATTTTGGGTAGAAACCATCGATTCTGCAAAGTTCGTTTTGCGAATTCAGCCCGGCATCAAGCCGCAGACGCCGGGCATCGCCAGGCCGGCCCCACGGGCTGGCGGTGCCCTCATCACACACAAAGGCAATTCGGGCTGGAAAAGCAGACAAACTGCTTTGCGAAATACGGAGCGCATATTTTGCGTCAACACCCCCCCACCGCTAATCCACCCCCACCGCATCGCCAATCCCAATAACACCCTCCCGCAGCACCTCCGCCGTCATGCCGCCATGGCCGCGCATTGCGTTGTATCCGCCCGGTCCCATCAGCCGCTCCATCCGGGTGCAGGGCGCGCAGATGCCCGTGATGCGCAACAGCGCCGTGCCGATCTCCACCTCCCGGTCGCGCAGGGCCAACAGATTGATCCCACGCACCGCGAAATTCCGTCTCAGATCCGCGAAATCCGCGTCAAAGCCCGACAGCGCCCGGATCACCGGCAGGTGCTCTGCTTGGATCAGCGTCACCGCCCGCTTTCCGGGTCGTGCGCGGTGATCGCCCTCCAACCCTGTGAGCCGCACGGCCACCTCGTTCACCGTCACAACAGGCGCCAGCCGCGCCGGGCGCAGGCCGATCCATGCCACCTGCCCCAGCTGGTGGTGCCTTTCCATGACCTCTTTCAACGAATCCATGAACTCTCCCATTGCCCTCGCTGCCCCACGGCATACCATGCCTTGTAAGACGACGGGGAATGACGTGAACGCCATCATCAAAATTCTGGGGGGAAGTGCCGTTTTGGCAGGGGTGGCCTTTGCCGCATGGAGTGCGCTGGCCCCGGCCTCCCCACCCCCATTGACCGACGCGGAACAGGCGCAGGTGGCGGAGGCCCGGTTGCGCCCTGACCTATTGCTTCAGGATCGGCTCGTGCAAATCTACACCGCCTTTCAGGCCGAGGATGAGGCGGCTATCTATGACGCGCTTGCCGCTGCCGCGCGGGGAGACGTGCTGGAGGAGTTGTATCTGCAACGGCGCGAGGCGCTCACCACCCGCGACGCCGCCGTGCAAGAGGTCCATGACGTGATGCTGCAATCCATGTCCGCCGAATGGCCCGACCCGCGCGCCGTGACCTTTGCCGCCGATTGGCAAGTGTTGGGGCGTGTGGGCCATGACACCCACACCCATGTGCGCGGCAATGCCTATACCGCTGACATCACCATGACCCTGTTCGAGGACGGGTTTCACGTCACTGCCTTTGATCTGCAAGACGTGCGCCGCGACCCGAGCGCGGGCGAATTGATCGTGTTGCCCGAATGACCGACCGCGCGATGATAGAGGTGACGGGGCTTGCCCTGAGGCGCGGCGAAAGTTTCGCGCTGGCCATCGAGCATCTGAGTATCCCGGCCGGGGAGCGGGTTGCCGTCGTGGGGCCGTCGGGTGCCGGAAAAACGACCCTTCTCAATATCTTGTCCGGTATTCTTAATCCCGATGCCGGGCACGTTCGGATCGGGGAGACTGCTGTCACGACCCTCTCTGACCGCCAAAGGCGAATGTTTCGCGCGCGAAACATCGGGTTTGTTTTTCAGGATTTCGAGTTGGTCGAGTATTTGTCCGCGCGGGAGAATATCCTTTATCCCTACCGTCTGACCGACGCGCTCAGCATCACGCGCGACGTGCGCGACCGGGCGGAGGCGCTCGCGGCTTCTGTCGGGTTGGAGGGGAAGCTGCGGCGCAAACCGGCCAACCTGTCGCAGGGCGAAAAACAGCGGGTCGCGATATGCCGCGCGCTGCTGCCCCGGCCCAAATTGATCCTTGCCGATGAAGCGACCGGGAACCTTGATCCGGCGAACAAGGATCTGATCCTTGATATCCTGTTCGAGCAGGCGCAGGCCGCTGGCGCAACCCTGCTGGCCGTGACCCATGATCACGCGCTTTTGCCGCGCTTTGACCGGGTGATCAATTTCGACGATTTCGCGGCGGTCCCGGCATGAGTGGCGCGCTGTTTCTTGCTTGGGCGCATATCTGGCACCACCGCTGGCGCAGCCTGATCCTCGTGCTGGCGATCGCATTGATCGTGGTGGTGCCGGTCACGGTCAGCCGCGTGGTGGACGCAGCGGAGGCCGATCTGAGCGCGCGGGCCGAGGCGACGCCGCTTTTGATCGGGGCGCGCGGCTCGCGGCTCGATCTGGTGATGTCCGCGCTTTATTTCGGGGAGGACCAGCCCGATCCGCTGCCCTACCAGGCGTCCGAAGATGTCTGGGACAGCGGA
This sequence comes from Rubricella aquisinus, assembly GCF_014199445.1. Classification (GTDB taxonomy): domain Bacteria; phylum Pseudomonadota; class Alphaproteobacteria; order Rhodobacterales; family Rhodobacteraceae; genus Rubricella; species Rubricella aquisinus. Next base: position 327,042 of record NZ_JACIJS010000002.1, read on the forward strand.
TTGGCCATCGCGATCCCGCTTTACCAGCGGTTCTATGCCGAGGGCGCACCGATCATTGGGACCAGCCTTGATTATTTCGACCTGCGCGGGCTGCGCATCGCTGACGGGCGCGGGCTGACCGTTTTGGGCGATGCGGTGCTGGGAGCTGCGGTCGCAGCGGAGCGGGGGTTGAGCGTGGGCGATCATATCCTGTCCACGCCCGAAAACCTGTTTGATATTGCGGGCTCCTACCCGCTGCGGATGCCTGTCGTCGGCGTGCTGGCCCCAACCGGCACGCCTGATGACGCCGCGATTTTCGTCGATGTGAAAACCACATGGGTGATGGCCGGGATCGGTCATGGGCATGAGGATGTCGAAGGCGGTGCCAGCGCGGGCATCCTGCAATACGCTGAAATCACACCACAAAATATCGACAGCTTCCATTTTCACGGTGATGTGGGCAGCTATCCGATCACCGCGATCATTGCAGAACCATGGGATCAACGCTCCTCCACCATCCTCAAGGGGCGGTATCTGGACACCTCCGGCCCGGCGCAAATCGTGGACCCGGAGGAGGTGATGTCCGGCCTGATCGAGACGGTGTTCGCGATCAAGGACGTGCTTGATTGGGTGGTGCGGATCGTGGGGGGCGCTGCGGCCCTCGCGGTCGTGCTGGCGCTGCATCTGACGTTCCGCCTGCGCGCGCGGGAGATGCAAACCGCGTTCCGCCTTGGCGCGGGGCGGTTTGCGACGCTGCAACTTTTGCTGGCGGAGGCGCTGCTTTTGGGGGGGGCTGCGGTGATGCTCGCGGGGGCTGTCATCTGGATCAGCCAGCCCTATCTTTCCGGTGATGCCGTTCAACTCCTAACGAGGTAAGACCATGTTTCGCAACGCTCTTTTCGCAAGCCTTCTGTGTACCGCAACCGCGGCCCATGCCCATTACGGGATGATCATCCCGTCAGAGAACATGGTCACGGGCAACGAGGGGCGCGAGATCGCACTGACGCTCAGCTTTTCCCATCCGTTCGAGGAAGCCGGGATGGAGATGGCCCCGCCCGCCCGCTTTACCGTGACGCATGACGGCGCGACGACCGACCTGACCGGGACACTGACGCCCGCGACGGTGATGGGGGCAGATGGCTTTACCACCCGCTACACCCTGCCCCGCCCCGGCAGCCATGTGTTTGCACTAGAGCCGGTGCCCTATTGGGAGCCGGCGGAGGACGCGTTCATCCTCCATTACACCAAAACCTATGTCAGCGCCTTTGGCGATGATGAGGGCTGGGACGCGGAACTGGGCCTCAAGACAGAGATCGTGCCGCTCTCCAAGCCTTTCGCGCTTTGGGCCGGAAACGTGTTTCAAGGGATCGTAAAGCGCGACGGGGCCGCCCTGCCCTATGCCGAGGTTGAGGTGGAGCACTACAACACCGAAGGCCGCGCCGCGCCGGATGAATTGATGATCACCCAGACGATCAAGGCCGACGCGAACGGCGTGTTCACCTATGCCGCACCCTTCGCCGGATGGTGGGGTTTTGCCGCACTGACGGAGGCCGATTATACCCTGCCGATGGATGGGCAGGATAAGGGCGTCGAGCTTGGCGCTGTTATCTGGGTCCATTTCGAGGATGTGAAATGAAAGTCATTGCCATGATCGCGGCCCTGCTTGCCGCCACGCCTGCGCTGGCCCATGGGCTGAACGTGTTTGCCAGTGTGGAGGGTGAACAGATCGTCATCGAGGCGCGCTTTGCCAACGGGCGCGCAGCCCTTGGGGCAAAGGTGCAGGTGTTTGACGGCAATGACATCCTGCTGGTCACCGCAACAACATCGGGGGAGGAAACCCGCGTGCCGCTGGTGGGTCAGGATACGGGCGTGCGGATCGTGGTGGATGCGGGCGACGGGCATTCCGATTACTGGATCATGACCCCTGCCGATCTGGTAGCACAATGATCCGCGCACTTATGATCGCCCTCTTGCTGGCGGCCCCCGCCATGGCGCAGGAGCGGCTGAAAGTCTCCGCCGTGGCCTATCCGCTGGCCTGGATGGCCGAAGGGATCGGCGGCGATCTGGTTGAGGTAACCTTCCCCGTCCCCGCCGATGCGGACCCCGCGTTCTGGCGCCCCAATATCGCAGCGATTGCGGCCTTTCAGCAATCGGATGTGATCCTTCTGAATGGTGCGGGCTTTGCCGACTGGACGGCCAAGGCGAGCCTGCCCCGCCGCGCGCTCACCGATACCTCCGCCGGGATCACCGACCGGTTGATCGAGACCGAAGCGATCACCCACAGCCATGGCGATGACGACCCGCACAGCCACGCGGCGACGGCGACTTTCCTTTGGCTTGACCCGGCGATGGCGCAGGCGCAGGCCGATGCGGTGCATCACGCGCTGTCCCGCCGGATGTCAGCGGGGCAAGAGACGCTCGATGCTGGACATGCGGAGGTGACCGCGAGCCTGACCGCGCTCACCGCGCAGGCGGAGGCGATCGCGGCGTCCCATGGCGGCACACGGCTGCTTGCGTCCCATCCGCGCTACCAATACCTCGCCCGCGCCGCACGGCTGGAGGTCACGGCCGTGAGTTGGGCATCGGATGCGGTGCCGGACGCGGATCAGATCGCGGAGCTTTCAGCCCTCCAACAGCAGACCGGCGCGGCCATCATGCTCTGGGAAGAGACACCCCCCGATGCCGCAATAGAGGCCGTCGCGGCCCTTGGCCTGACGAGCGTGTTGGTCCCGACCCTCGCCAATCGGCCCGAAACGGGGGATTACGCGACGGTTCTGGCAGAGGCGCTCGCCCGCCTGTCGGCGGCACTGGCGGAGTGAGCAAACCTGCTTGACGATCCGAAGCGCAGGCCATATCCAAACAGGCAGCGGCGGGCGTAGTTCAGTGGTAGAACGTCAGCTTCCCAAGCTGAATGTCGTCGGTTCGATCCCGATCGCCCGCTCCAACTTTCCCTCATGCGATGGTGTTTGACCTGCTTACTTGATGTAGGGGCGTGGTGCGGTGATGGGTCTGGTTAACCCGCGCATTCTGTTGCGATGATTTCACCAACTTCTGCCTGCGTTTCCGCATAACTTTGCCCGTTCTCGAATTCCGGGCGGTAGAGCATTTTGAGCATGAGCTCGTCGCGATACCCGTAGCCGAAATCCCCTTCTATCTCAGACGGTTCGCCGCGCCAGAGCGGGTCGGAAAACAAGGATTGATCGCCTTGGGGATCTGCAAAAAGTCCCAATGAATTATAGGCTTCTTCGCGCATACATGACGCAATTTGCATCGGATTGTTATGATATTCGGCATTTATATATACATCGACGGCTTCCGAGACAGTGGTCCACGGCCACTTCGCCGCCATACAAGTCGAGGACGGTTGGACGATCCTCTCCAGGTTATGAACGGATTTTTCCCAACCAAATGACCGAAAGAAATCTGAAAACAACTCAATATTCTCATAATCAACCAAGAGAATTGGAAGGGTTCCTCCGGTTTGAATATTCACTTCTCCAAACCTTCGAGCAGTTACTTTTAATGGCGAAAAATCACGCGTAATAATGTAGAAGTCTCTGATACCAAGATTTAGTGCATCAATTTGCTCAAAGTTTCCCTCGACAAACAGACTTATGTCGATATCAAGCAGTCTCTTTTCAAGCGCTCTCTCTTGATAAACTGAACGCTCAATTTCCTCTGTATGATGCGCCATAAACGCAAAATCGCTGGCGAAGGTGTAGTCGTTCAAAGCGTCATATTGCGCAATGAACACGCAATCGTCCGGGGTCAACGTCGGGGTGTTCGGGGCGCCCGGCGTCGACGTCAGGCACGCAACAGCACTAAGTCCTATTAGTTTTCTCATGCCCTATCCCGCACATTCCGTCGCGATAATGGCCGCGACTTCTACCTGCGTCTCAGCGTAGCTTTGCCCGTTCTCGAATTCCGAGCGGTAGAGCATTTTGAGCATCAGCTCGTCACGATAGCCATAGCCGAAATCCCCTTCGATCTCAGACGGTTCGCCGCGCCAAAGTGGGTTGGAAAACAACGAGACGTTGCCCTGTGGATCGGCGGTTAAGCCCAGGGAGTTGTAGGCTTCCTCGCGCATGCATGACGCAATCGCTCTTGGAGTGTTGTGGTGTTCGGCGTTGACAAACATAGCACTCATCTCAAATTCTTCGTCAAAAAGTACCGTCAAAATACCGCATGTTGAGCCTGGATTCATAAGTCGCTTTATATATTGACTAAATTCGCTCAAATTATTTGAATTAAAATCATCGGCAAATATTTTTATATTGCCTTTATCCACTAAAAATATTACGAGAATGCCTTTCGATTCCGTTTCTAGATTGCCGAACTCCCGAACGGTAACTCGAATTGGTGTGTGGTCTCGGGTAATTAGGAAAAAATCCTCAATGCCGACATTTAGCGCATCTACTTGATCGATGTTACTTGCGGCCGCTAGGCTAATTTCGACATCGAGAAGTTTCTTTTTTAGGGGCTGTTGTAGATATATATTTCTCTCAAGATGATCAGTGTGATGCGCCATAAACGCAAAATCGCTGGCGAAGGTGTAGTCGTTCAAAGCATCATATTGCGCAATGAACACGCAATCATCCGGGGTCAACGTCGGGGTGTTCGGGGCGCCCGGCGTCGACGTCAGGCACGCTACAGCGCTAAGTCCTATCAGTTTTCTCATGCCCTATCCCGCGCATTCCGCCCTGATGATGCCTGCGACGTCCTCTTGCGTCTCAGCGTAGCTTTGCCCGTTCTCGAATTCCGGGCGGTAGAGCATTTTGAGCATTAGCTCGTCGCGATACCCGTAGCCGAAATCCCCTTCGATCTCCGACGGCTCGCCGCGCCAGAGCGGGTCGGAAAATATGGACGCATCTCCCTGTGGATCAGCTCTTAGGCCCATAGAATTAAAGGCCTCTTCGCGCATGCATGACGCAATCGCCTTTGGAGTATTAAAGTCCTCGGCATTGACGAACATGTCGGTAACTTCTGATGACTTGTCGAATGGCCAGATCGTCAAACCGCACGTTGAACCAGGACGCACAATTCTTTTCATATATCGCTCTGTTGAATCCCAACCCTGAGAAAGGAAGTAATTCGAAAACGAAGCAATATTTCGACCGTCAATCAAAAAGACAGCAAGGACCCCACCGTACTCCAAATTTGCATCACCAAAATCGCGAACGGTTATATTAATGGGCGTAAAACTACGTGTAATTAAATAAAAATCTCTTATGCCGATATTTAATGCGTCAACCTGTTCAAGATTGCTCCCTGGCACCAGACTTATCTCAATATCGAGAAGTCTCTTCTGCAGCGGTTGTTCTAAATATATATTGTGCTCCACATGCTCAGCATGATGCACCATAAACGCAAAATCGCTGGCGAAGGTATAGTCGTTCAACCGATCGTATCGTTCGATAAAGGAACAATCCTCAGCGGTGAGTCTTTGATCACCAGCTGTCAAAGATGTAGCCAAAAAACAGGCCGAAAGGCTCAAACCAAGTCGTTTTTTCAAATCGAAAGCCTCCTCCGACATTGTGAAACCAGAGCGCCCGGTTGTCCACCACTGGGGTGCACCCCGCATGACGGCTACCCCGAGCCGGAAAGGTGCTATGCGCCCGAGGGGTCAGACGATATGACTGTGAGGGTGGCGTCACGCCTCTCCACATTTGGCCCGAAGTCCGCTGGCGAGAAGAAGGTATTTTGCCAAAATTTTATCTGTTGAAGGGCCATTTGCCATGCAGCGCAGGCTGAGTATCCCCACCCGACCGCGAGCAACCCCTCCTAGACGGTGGGATCCATGACAGAGAAACGGCAGGCCATTTTGGCATGGGGTGCGGTGGCGCTGACCTTGACGATCTGGGCCAGTTACCTTGTCGTGACCCGGGCGGCGGTGCTGACGGAATTGAACGCGGTAGATATTGGGCTATTGCGCTTTATCCCGGCTGCGATCCTGTTTGCGCCGATCTGGCTGCGCACGGGGCTGTTGCCGAAGGGCACGCATCCGCGTGAGATCGTGTCTGTCGCGCTCTTGGGCGGGTTCGGGTTCGTGCTGTTGCTGTCCATCGGGATGGTCTATGCGCCCGTCGCGGATTCGGTGATTTTCGCCCCCTCCATGCTGCCGCTTTATGTCGGTATCCTCAGCTTTTTCCTGTTGGGGGAGCGGTTTGGCCGGGGGCGGGTCATTGGATTTGCGCTGATCCTGATCGGGGCCGTGGGTGTGGGGGGCTATGAGGCGATCCTGAATTCGGGCAGTGGCACATGGCGGGGACATCTGTTTTTCACCGTTGCGGCCTTTGTCTGGGCGGTGTTCACGCTCAATTTTCGCTGTTCCGCGCTTGGGCCCTTTGAGGGGGCGGCGATGCTGTGTCTGTGGTCAGCGCTGGCCTTTGGCGTATTGGCCTTGTTCGTGCCGGTGACGCTGTTTGACGCCGCGCCGCGTGTGCTTGTGGTGCAAATTCTGATGCAGGGGGTGCTGTCTGGCTATGTCTCCACCCTGTCATATGCCTATGCTTTGCGCCACCTTGCCCCGAGCCGGGTTGCGGCCTGTGCGGCCCTTGTGCCGGTCATGGGGGCGATTGGCGGCATCGTCTTTCTGGGCGAGACTGTACCGGCCATCAAATGGGTCGGGATCGGCATTGTCGCCATGGGCGTCGCGTTGGCATCTGGCGTGTTTGAAAAGAAGGGACGCAAGACATGAGCATTATCATCACTGGGGCAAGTCGCGGGATCGGGCGCGCCTGTGCGGAGGCGCTGGCCATGGCGGGCGCGCCGCTTGTCATCAATTACCTGAACAACAGGCAAGCCGCGGCAGAGGTCGTGGCGGGCGTGGAGGCGATGGGCGGGCAAGCCATCGCGGTGCAGGGCGATATGGGGCAGGAGGCGGATGTGATCCGTCTGTTTGACGCGGCCCCTGCCCCGATCACGGGTGTGATCATCAACGCAGGCATCGTCGGGCCGAAAGCGGTGCTGGCGGATATGAGCGTGGAGCGGTTGCAGGGCATGCTCACCACCAACACGCTGAGCGCGCTTTTGACCGCGCGGGAGGCGGCACGGCGCATGGGTACGGACCGGGGCGGTCAGGGCGGCAGCATCGTCGTGATGTCCTCGGCGGCGGCGCGGATTGGCTCCCCGAATGAGTATGTGGATTATGCAGCCTCGAAAGGGGCGCTCGACACGATGACGCTGGGTCTGGCGAAGGAATTGGGACCAGTGGGCATCCGTGTGAACGCGATCCGCCCCGGCGTCACGCTCACGGATATTCATGCCAGCGGCGGGCAGCCAGACCGCGCGGAGCGGATCGGCGCGCTGGTGCCGCTTGGTCGTGCGGGAGATGCAGCGGAGGTGGCTGCCGCGGCCGCATGGCTGCTGTCTGATGCGGCAAGCTATACGACCGGGGCGCTGTTGGATGTGGCCGGGGGGCGCTGACCCCCCGCGCCATTACGCGGCGGGCTGTGCCGTCTCCACCAGTTTGACGAAGAAGGACGCGCCGATTGGGCTGATCTCATCGTTGAAATCATATTCGGGATGATGCAGGCCCGCGCTTTCCCCCTGCCCGAGGAAGAAATACGCGCCTTTGCGCTCCTCCAGCATGTAGCTGAAATCCTCTGCCCCCATCATCGGGGCGACATCGGTGTTGACCATCTGCTCCCCTGCCACCATGGCCGCGACGCCCGCGGCGAAATCGGTGGCTTCGGGATCGTTGACGGTGACGGGATAGCCGCGCACATAATCCACCACGGCAGACGCGCCATGGGCAGCGGCCACGTTTTCCGCGACCTCGGACATGCGCGCGATGACCATTTCCTGCACATCCTTATTCAAGGTGCGCACGGTACCCGAAAGGCTCGCCTCGCCGGGGATCACGTTATGCGCAGTACCCGCATGGATCTGAGTGATTGAGACAACCGCCGATTCCAGCGGATCAGTGTTGCGCGACACGATAAGTTGCAGGGCGGAGGCAATCTGCACCGCCACCTGCACGCTATCCACACCAAAATGCGGCATCGCAGCGTGGGCACCCTTGCCCGTCACCTTGATCTCGAACGTGTCGGCAGCGGCCATGATCGCACCGGGGCGCGCCTGAAAGAAGCCGGGGGCATGACCGGGATGGTTATGGATGCCGTAGACTTGGGAGATGTTGAACTTCTCCATCAGCCCCTCGTCACACATCACCTTGGCCCCGCCGCCGCCTTCTTCTGCCGGTTGGAAGATCAGCGCCACCCGGCCCGAGAAATTGCGCGTCTCCGCCAGATAGCGTGCAGCGCCCAGAAGCATCGTGGTGTGACCGTCATGGCCACAGGCGTGCATTTTGCCCTCATTCTTGGATTTATAGGGCAGATCGCGGACCTCCTGAATGGGCAGCGCATCCATATCCGCGCGCAGGCCAATCGTCGGCCCGTCGCCGCCCGCGCCGTTGATGATGGCGACCACACCGGTTTTGCCCATGCCCGTCACGATCTCATCGACACCGAATTCGCGCAGCTTGCCCTCCACAAAGGCGGCTGTCTCATGACATTCAAACAGCAGCTCGGGGTTGGCATGGATGTGCTGGCGCCATTCTTTCATGTCGTTGTGGAATTCTGCGATGCGGTTGATCACCGGCATGGGTCTCTCCCTTTGGGGTTATGTCTCTGGCCGGGAGTAGATGCCTGTGACGCGGGATCGTCAAGCATCCCCCTTTTCCATTCCGCGCCATGGTGGCATCAAGGGGGCATGACACACCCATTGCCCCTGCCCGCCTCCGATACGCTTGTCCATGATCCGCACGGCGGCATGGCGCGGCTGGTTGAGATCATGCGCCGCCTGCGCGACCCCGACACTGGCTGCCCGTGGGATATCGAGCAGGATTTCAGCACAATTGCCCCTTACACGATCGAAGAAGCCTATGAAGTGGCCGATGCCATCGCGCGCGCGGACATGGCCGATCTGGCCGATGAGCTGGGCGATCTTCTCCTTCAGGTTGTGTACCACGCGCAGATGGGGGCCGAATCAGCGGCCTTTGATCTGGACACCGTGATCACAGGCATTTGCGACAAGATGATCCGCCGACATCCGCATGTGTTTGGCGAGGACAGTCGCGAAAAGACCGCAGAACAGCAAACCGCCGATTGGGAAGCGATCAAGGCGGCCGAGCGCGCGCGCAAGGGGGATGCTGGCCCCAAGCGCACCCTTGACGGGGTTGCGGCAGGCCTGCCCGCCCTGACCCGCGCGATCAAACTGCAAAACCGCGCGGCCCGGGTCGGATTTGACTGGCCCGAAACCGATCAGGTGCTCGACAAGATCGTGGAGGAGGCTCAGGAACTCCGCACGGCGGAAAACGCTGACCATCGGTTCGAGGAGTTTGGCGACCTGATGTTCGTGATGGCCAATCTTGCCCGGCACATGGACATTGATCCGGAAGCGGCTCTGCGCGCAGCGAACCAGAAATTCACCCGCCGTTTCAATCAAATAGAGGATGATCTTAACAAGATCGGAAAGTCCCCCAGCCAATCCACCCTGGCCGAGATGGACGCCCTGTGGGACGCGGCGAAAGCACGGGAGAAGCGGGATTAACGCCCGCTCAGCCGCTGTTCGCGTTGCCGCCGGATGGAGCGGAACACCTCCGGCTCGGGCGCTTTACTGCCGCGCTGAAACTGGGCCTCCCGCGGATCCTTGACCTTGCGCACCACGCCGCCGCTCTCCTCCGCGACGCCGTCGCTTGAGAAAACGAACATCGCCAACGCCACACCGCCCAAAATCAACAGCGATACCGTCACGACGAGCGCGTAAAGCTCAATCGTGCCGATCCCCATAGCCGCGGCAATCGTCTCCACCAGAGACAATTCCCCATCGGGGGATGCTCCCTCGGGGGCGAGAGTGATATGTCGTGCGCCGTTGCTCATGCGCCCCTATGCTCAAAAAGTGGTGTTTGAGGCAAAACTTACCACATTTCAGGGGGTTCTGTCAGCATCACCGCGTGTTCCACTTGCGGTTGCGGCACGCGGAGGCCAATTGCCCCCTTTAATTTCTGGCCCCTTCTGGTGTAGGGCATGCGTGGCCCATTTTGACACTTCAAGCCAACGGAGCACCCCGATCCCATGAGCACGATCATTGATATTCTGGCCCGCGAAATCCTCGACAGCCGCGGTAACCCCACTGTTGAGGTGGATGTCCTTCTGGAAGACGGCGCGATGGGCCGTGCGGCAGTGCCCTCCGGTGCATCCACGGGCGCGCATGAGGCGGTCGAACTGCGCGATGGCGATACGAGCCGCTATGGCGGAAAGGGCGTGCTGAAGGCGGTCGATGCGGTCAATACCGAGATCGCGGCGGCCCTTGTCGGGTATGACGCGACCGAACAAACGCTGATCGACCGGGTGATGATCGACCTTGACGGGACCAAGAATAAGGGCCGGATCGGTGCCAATGCGATCCTTGGCGTGAGCATGGCCGTGGCCAAGGCCGCCGCTGAAAGCGTGAACCTGCCGCTCTACCGCTATATCGGCGGCACCTCCGCGCGCACCCTGCCCGTGCCGATGATGAACATCATCAATGGCGGTGAGCACGCGGACAACCCGATCGACATTCAGGAGTTCATGATCATGCCCGTGGCCGCGACCAGCATCGCGGAAGCCGTGCGCATGGGGTCAGAGATTTTCCACACCCTGAAAAAAGAACTGTCGGCGGCGGGCCACAATACGGGCATCGGCGATGAGGGCGGCTTCGCGCCGGGTCTGTCATCGACCACCGATGCGCTCGATTTCATCATGCAGTCGATTGAAAAGGCGGGCTACAAACCCGGCGAAGAGGTCTATCTCGCGCTCGATTGCGCGGCGACGGAATATTATGTCGATGGCGTCTATGACATGAAGGGCGAAGGCAAAAAGCTGACCTCGGCTGAGAACGCGGATTACCTCGCCAACCTTGTGGACAATTACCCGATCATCTCCATCGAGGATGGCATGTCCGAGGATGATTGGGAGGGCTGGAAACTGCTGACGGACAAGATCGGCGATCGCTGCCAACTTGTCGGCGATGACCTGTTCGTCACCAATTCCGAACGGCTGGCAACGGGGATCGAAAAAGGCTGCGGCAACTCCATCCTCGTCAAGGTGAACCAGATCGGCTCCCTGACCGAAACGCTGGAGGCTGTGGAGATGGCCCACCGCGCGCGGATGACGGCCGTGATGTCCCACCGCTCAGGCGAGACGGAGGATGCGACCATCGCAGATCTGGCCGTCGCCACCAATTGCGGTCAGATCAAAACCGGCTCCCTCGCCCGCTCCGACCGGCTCGCGAAATACAACCAGTTGATCCGCATTGAGCAGCAACTGGGCGATATGGCGATCTACGCTGGCCGCTCGATCCTGAAGCGTTAAGAGGTTTTATGCCTCTGGCGGGAGGTATTGACCACGGTTTGACCAATTTAGAGTGTTTTCCGCTTTTGGCGTTCGACCAAGGGGAGAGGCAGCCAAAAGCGGGGCTCATGCGGTCAAACTGAGGCCTTAAGAAAAAAGAAACCATTGCGGTTTTAAGCTGATCCTACGGTACAGGCGGGAGCGCCGATGACCGTGAAAGAAGAAGCAATGGCACCCTGTCTCTGAAAACGAGGCAGGGTGTTTTCTTTTTTCCCTAAATACCTCCCGCCGGAGGCATCGAGCGCCGAACAGGCGCTCAAACAAACAGACTTGGCGCAGCCTCATTAAGCTTTTCCGGCGAAGGACCTAAGCCTATGGCACCACCCCATCCGCAATCAGTGACGCGATCTCTTCGGCGGTGAAGCCCGCTTCTTCCAGCACCTCGCGGCCATGCTCGCCAAAGCGGGGCGGGCGGCGGCGGGTTGCGTCTGCGGGGGTCCGGCTCATCGCGATGGGATTGCCCACAACCTTTGTGCCGTCAGCCTCCGTCACCATCCCGCGATGGATCGTGTGGGGATGGGTCAGCACCTCAGGCGGGTCCAGCACCGGGCCTGCGGGCACGCCCTTGGCCATCAAGGTGGCGGCCAGCACCTCCCCATCATGGGTTGCAAGATACGGGATCAATGCGGTGCGGAGCGCATCGCGGTTCTGGTTGCGCGCCGGGTGATCGTGAAAGCGGGGATCGCGGGTCAGCGCCTCCGCGCCAATCACGCTGCAAAGCTTGACGAACTGACCGTCATTCGCCGCCGCGATATAGACCGGCACCGTCGCGGTCGGGAACGCGTCATAGGGTGTGATGTTGGGATGCGCGTTGCCCATCCGCTGCGGCCGCTTGCCCGACAAAAACCAATTGGCGGCTTGGGGATGCAACAGGCTGACCGCCACATCATAGAGTGTCATGTCAATGAATTGGCCTAGGCCCGAGCGTTCCCGCTCATAGAGTGCCATCAGGATGCCCGACATCGCCGCCATGCCCGTGCCAATGTCAACAAGCGGGATGCCCATGCGCACCGGATCACGGCCTGCCTCGCCATTCACCGCCATAAGCCCCGATTGGGCCTGCACCACCGCATCATAGCCCGGCAGCCCGCCATGGGGGCCAGTGGCGCCAAAGCCAGAGATGCGGCAATGGATCAGCCGGGGGAACCGGGCGCTGAGGCTCTCATAGCCCAAGCCCCATTTCTCCATTCCGCCGGGTTTGAAATTCTCCACGATGACATCAGCGGTTTCCAAAAGTCGCCACAGCACGTCCCTACCCGCCTGTTGCCGCAGGTCAAGCGCCATGCCGCGTTTGTTGCGGTTGGCCCCGTTGAAATAGCTCGCAGCCCCCGTGCCCTCATCAAAGGGTGGACCCCAATGGCGGGTCTCGTCGCCCATGGGTGGCTCGATCTTGATCACATCCGCGCCATGATCGCCCAGCCATTGGGTCGCGAAAGGACCACCGAGCACACGGGTCAGGTCGATCACCCTCACATCATCCAGCGCGCCCATTAGCCCCTCACCACACGGTCGAGTGCAGCCGCCGCGAACATCGGCACATATGCGCCAAGGGCAAGGCCCCCTTGGGGATCAGACGCGTTGCCATCAAGCGCGCGTTTCTTCACGCCCTGAAGGATCGCGGCCATCCGGAAAAAGCTGAACGCGATTGCATAGGTCAGGTCTGGCACATCGGATAGGCCCGCGCGGCGGGCATAGCTTTCGATATAGGCCGCATCGCTGGGGATACCGAGGGACGCGCGATCCACACCCGCAAGGCCCCGGCCCGTTTTGCCCGGTGGCATTTGCCATTGCATGATCTGATAGCCCAGATCGGCAAAGGGATGGCCCAGCGTGGACAATTCCCAATCAAGCACAGCGTTCACCCGGCCCTGCCCGTCAAACAGCAGATTGTCGATGCGCCAATCGCCATGGACAAGGCTCACCCGGCCATCATCGGCAGGCATGTTCGCCTCCAGCCACGCGATCAGCGCGTCCATGTCGGGGATCGTTTCCGTCTCGGAAGCACGGTATTGACTGGTCCAGCGGCCCACCTGCCGGGCGAAATAATTGCCGGGCTTGCCGTAGTCAGAGAGGCCCACCGCCGCCACATCCACGGCGTGCAGGCGAACGAGGGTTTCGTTCATGCTGTCGAACACTTGCCCGCGCGCATCCGCATCAAGGTCTTGCGTGCGTGGATCGACCCAGTTGCGGCCCGCGACATGGCTCATGACGTAGAACATGGAGCCGATCACGCCATCATCCTCACACAGATGCAGCGCCTTGGGGACCGGAACGTCGGTCGCGGCAAGGGCGGAGATCACGCGAAATTCGCGGTCCACGGCGTGTGCGGATTTCAACAAATTCCCCTCCGGCTTGCGGCGCAGAACATAGGTGCCACTGGCCGCATGAAGGATGAAAGTCGGGTTCGACTGGCCCGTCGCCGTCTTTTCGGCTCGCAGCGGCCCCTTGAAGCCGGGGATATGGGCGGTGAGGTAATTCTCCACCTTTTCAAGGTCTAGTGCGGCCATGCTCACGCGCTCTGATTGGTATAGCGGCGCAATTCGGCGCGGGCGACCTGACGGCGGTGCACCGCGTCTGGCCCATCGGCCAAGCGCAAGGTGCGCACATGGGTCCATGCCGCCGCAAGGGGCGTGTCCTGACTGATGCCTTGCGCGCCATGCATCTGCACGGCCTCGTCGATCACTTCAAGCGCGATGCGCGGGGCCTCCACCTTGATCGCGGAAATCCACGGAGCGGCGGCGCGCATATCGCCCTGATCCATCATCCACGCGGCCTTGAGGCAGAGCATGCGGGCCTGTTCAATCTTCATCCGGCTTTCCGCGATGATGTCGAAATTCGCGCCAAGTTGGGCGAGTGGTTTGCCGAAAGCCTCCCGCGCCAAGGACCGGCGGCACATCAACTCAAGCGCCATTTCCGCCTGCCCGATGGCGCGCATGCAATGGTGGATGCGCCCGGGGCCAAGCCGCCCTTGGGAGATTTCAAAGCCGCGCCCCTCCCCCAAAAGCAAATTTTCAGCAGGTACCCGCACATCCGTGAAGCGGATATGCATATGGCCATGGGGGGCGTCGTCATGGCCGTATACCTCCATCGGGCGCAGCACGTCGATGCCGGGGGTTTTCGCGTCCACCACGATCATGGAGTGCTGCTGGTGTTTGCCCCGCTCTGCCGAAGGAGAGGACACCATCACGATATAGACCGCGCAACGCGGATCGCCCGCACCTGAGGCCCACCATTTCTCCCCATTCAGAACGTAGTCATCACCGTCCCGCACGCAGGACAGGGACATATTCGTTGCATCGGAGGAGGCCACCTGCGGCTCCGTCATCAGATAGGCGGAGCGGATGTCACCGTTCAAAAGCGGCTTCAGCCACTGCTCTTTCATCGTGTCGGTGCCGTAGCGGTGGAACACTTCCATATTGCCAGTATCGGGGGCGGAGCAGTTGAAAACCTCCGCCGCGAGATGCACCTTGCCCATTTCTTCGGCCAGATAGGCGTAATCCACGGTGCTGAGGCCACCGCCCTTTTCGGGGTCAGACAGCCAGAGGTTCCAAAGTCCCGCGGCCTTCGCCTTGTCCTTCAATCCCTCAAGGATTTCGGTCTGACGGGCGGAATATTCAAACCGGTTGCCCGTCTCGCCCACGCGGGAGAGGAATTCGTCCGACAGCGGCTTGATCTCGTCCTGCACCATGCTGCGCACTTGTGTGATCAAATCCGCGACGCGTGTGCTTGGCCCCAAATCCATTGTCGATCTCCCCATGTTTGCTTTTCGCGCCATGGTGGCGCGCGGTCACGGCACCTGCAAGCGGGAAGTCACGGTGACGGGACGTAAACCCGAATGATCCAGCGCGCGGCAAGCGCGGGGCGCGGGCTGGCATCGCAGTCCATCGTGACGTCATGGTGCAGTGTCAAAGCGCCCTCGGCAAAGCTGCTTTGGGCCAAGGTAAAGCGCCCCCGCAACTGCGCGCCAGATGGGACGGGGCTGAGAAACCGCAGCTTATCAAACCCATAATTGACGCCATGGGTCATCCCGATCGGCACCGGCACGCAGTCATAGGCCATGGCGGACAAAAGAGAGAGCGTCAAAAATCCGTGGGCCACGGTGCCGCCAAACGGTGTCTTGGCCGCTTTATCAGGGTCGGTATGGATGAACTGGCGGTCCTCCGTGAGGTCCGCGAAATGGTCGATCATCGGCTGATCCAGCGTGAACCAGCGGCTGACGCCAACCTCCTGCCCGACAAGATCGGCAAATGCCTCCAGCGGGATATGATGGCGATAGGTCATGGGGCCTCCAACCAGCTTTGGGGGTCAAGCTGCCCCTCGGGGCGGAAATAGGCAATGGCCCGGCGCGGGGCCGGGCTGTCGCGCCATGGGGCTACGCCATGCAGGCTGAGGCGGTGCATGAGGATCGCCTGCCCCGGTGTCACAGTGATCTCCACCCGTGAGCAATCGCTGAACACCCGGCGGCGGGTGGTAGTATAGACATCCGTGAGGTCGATATCGCCCCATCTGTCCGGGGGCGTGGCGTGAAAAGCCGTGCGCAAGGCACGACGCATCACCTCATGACTGCCCTCATAAACGGTCAGCGGGCTGTTGCCATGCGTCACCTCATCCAAGGGAAGGCCAAGGATGAAAGCGTGGTACTCCCGCAAGTGACGGCGGCGGTTAGGCCCCTCGGGCAGCAAACCATCAAGATGGGTGGCATCGCGGCTACGGCGGAACCGGTGGGCGGCGTCACTCTCCCCTGCGTCCTGCTTGGGATAGCCGGGATAGGTGACGGAAAGCTGCCCGCGATCCCATGACACCGGGCCATAAAGGTCGGTTGCGGTGGTGACCGCTTTGCCAGTCAAAGGCACACCATTCAACCGGCCGTGCGCGTCATTTTGCAGGATATTGACGCCCGCAAACCACGTTTCCCCGTGGCGCAGCCAGCGGGATTGCTGGGTCGGGTCCGACAGGATTTGCACGGCGACAGGCCGGACGGAGGCAACCCATGCCTCAATGCCGGGGTCTGTCGGGATCAGTTCCCACCCACGCGACAGGAGCGCCCTGCTCACCCCATCAGCGCCTTGCGCAGCATGTTCGCGGCCATGGCAAAGATGAAGAGCGCAAAGATCAGGCGCAACGGGCGCGCGGGCAGCGCATGGGCGAGTTTCACGCCAAGCGGGGCCGTCAGCAGCGTCATGGAGATAATGATGAGAAAGGCGGGGATATTCACAAGGCCAAAGGTGAAGGGCGGCAGGCCCTCAACCGAATGTCCCTGCGCCAAAAAGCCCAGCACCGACGGCACCGCGATGGCAAGGCCAAAGCCCGCCGCCGTCCCCACCGCGCGGTGAATAGGCACCCCGAAAAGCGTCATCAGCGGCACACCGAAACTGCCGCCGCCAATCCCCATCAGCACCGATAGAAAGCCCAAGGTCGGCGCGGTGGCGGCCCGCGCAGCCCCGGTCGGCATCGCCTCTCCCAGCCGCCATTCGGCCTTGCCAAAGGCAAGCCACAGGCCGACCAGACAGCCCAGAACGCCGAAAATCGCCTGCAACACTTGGCTGTTGAGCCGCCCCGCGATGATCACGCCCGCCACAGCACCAATGCCGATCCCGATGCCCCAGGTCCGCAGAATATCCGTATCGACCGAGCCTTTCTTGCGATGGCTCGACACCGACCGGGCGGAGGTGAAGACGATCGTCGCAAGCGATGTGGCAAGACAGACCTGCATGAGAAAATCGCTCTCATAGCCCAACCGCTCGAACACCAGATAGAAGGCAGGGACCAGAACGATACCGCCACCGACGCCCAACAGCCCCGCGATCACCCCGGCAAAGGCGCCGATGGCCAGCATAAAACCGATAAGCAGCGCCAGATCGGCAAGGGCGATGTCGGGCATGTGTCTCTCCTGTCCTGATCCGCTCGTGCTAGCCTGCCCGCGCGCGGCTGTCCATGCGCGTCAGGCAGCGATGCGGGAGGTGACTTCGGCCAACGCGGCCTCAACGAGTGCGGTCCCTGCCCCCGGCGCGGTTGCCCCTTCGGAGAGGGTCCGCCGCCACGCGCGCGCGCCCGGACGCCCGGCAAAGGCCCCCAGCATGTGTCGCGTGATCGTGTGCAGCCGCCCCCCCGCAGTGAGGTAATCGTCGATGTAGGGCAGCATCGCGCCGACCGCGTCCTCCGCCAGCACATCGGGCGTGTCGGCGCCAAAGATGCGGCGATCCGCACTGGCAAGGATATTGGCTGGCTCATGATAAGCCGCCCGCCCGATCATCACGCCCTGCACCCCCCGATCGAGATGCGCCTCCGCCTCATCAAGGGACGTAATGCCCCCGTTGAGGGAGATCGAAAGGCCAATGAACAGCCCCGTCATCGACAAGACCAGATCATAATCGAGCGGCGGGATATCGCGGTTTTCCTTGGGGCTGAGACCCTGAAGCCACGCCTTGCGCGCATGGATGATGAAATGCTCGACCCCGGCGGCACCCACGCGGGCGAGGAATTCGGGCAGCACCTCATGCGGATCC
Source organism: Rubricella aquisinus (assembly GCF_014199445.1). Taxonomy (GTDB): domain Bacteria; phylum Pseudomonadota; class Alphaproteobacteria; order Rhodobacterales; family Rhodobacteraceae; genus Rubricella; species Rubricella aquisinus. The sequence continues at coordinate 344,920 of NZ_JACIJS010000002.1, forward strand.
TGCTCATCCACACCGATGCGGCATTTCACGGTGACAGGCACCTCACAGGCCTCCCGCATGGCGGCGACGCATTCAGCGACAAGTGCAGGCTCGCGCATCAGGCAAGCGCCGAACGCCCCCGATTGCACCCGATCCGACGGACAGCCGACATTAAGATTGACCTCCACATAGGGAAAATCGCGGGCGATCTGGCAGGCCCTGAACAACACCTCCGGCTCCGATCCGCCGATTTGGAGCGCAACGGGCCCTTCGGCGGGCGAGAAGCCAAGCAGCCGCTCCGGCTCCCCATGCACAATCGCCTGCGCTGTGACCATCTCGGTATAAAGCAGCGCATGGCGGGAGAATTGCCGGTGAAACATCCGGCAATGCCGGTCGGTCCAGTCCATCATCGGGGCGACGGACAATCTGGCGTGGTGGCTCAGGTGCATATCGGGTCGGTCTTTGATCGGGTGAACGGGATGGATGGGCTGTCCATAATCCATCCGCCCGGTGGTGGCAAATCCCCGGCGCCGTCAGGTCAGCGCCTTGCGCATCGCATAATTGTGGATCGGCACAGTGCGGATCAGGAAATCGCGGCGGCTCACCACCTCGAACCCCACCTTGACGAAGAAGCGGCGCGCGGCCTCGCTGGCTTCGACGGTGAGGCAAGAGATGCCCTGATCCGTGGCGGCGCGCGCGGCCTCCGTATAAAGCGCAAGCCCGATGCCCTGCCCCGCAGCATCCGGGTGGCAATAGAAACAATCAATATGCCCATCCGCCTCAAGTTCGAGAAAGGCCATCGGCCTGTCCTCCTCCGTCACGGCGACAAAGACCCGACGCCCGTCGCTGACGCGGGCATGGTAGGTCTCCGCACTCATTGGTGCGGGACTCCATGCAGCGATCTGGTCGATGGAATAGTCCCGCGCGCTGATCGCGTGGACGGATTGGTGGAAGATGTCCGGCAGAAAATGGGCATCCGAAGGGGTGTAAGCTCTTATTTTCACGATGTCGTCTCAGGATAGTTCGAAAAGCGGTGCGATCCGCCCGGCCCATCACGGGCGTTGGGCGGATCGCGATACGGTCCCGTCAGCGCAGGGTCAACTCAAGATGCGGTGAGCCATCTGAGGTCCGCTCTTTCGTGTGGCCATCCGGCCCGATGACGCCCCGCACCCGGCTGCGCCAATTCGACATGCTGTCGAACTGGATCACATCGACCGGCGCATCAAGCTGCACCTCCACGCGGAACCAACCCGGACGCACCAGCGCCAGATGGGTTACGCGCCCGGTGAAGGGCTGGGAGAGGTAGCGCCCGGTGACCTCAGCGCCAAGCTGCACTCCTTCGGGCGGCATCTCGGCAATGGCCGCGTGAAGCCCGTTCCAATCCCGAAACCCGAGCGCATGGGCCACGGCCTCCAGCGCGTCAGCGTGAGACAGGGCGATGCCCTTGGCCGCCTGCGCCGTGCGGTAGGTTCGGGCCTGTTGTTTGGCTTGTGCCAATGTGGGCAGTGACTGGGTCATGCGGGCACCCCTCCTTCCGATTTGAAAAGACCCCAACGCAGGGCATTGCGCCGCGCGCTGCGCATCAGGACGATGATGGTCAGGACAAGCACCATTACCTCCGCCACTGGACCGGCAAGCCAGATCCCGACCTCCCCCACCACAAATGGCAGCGTGAAGGTCAGCGGGATTGCAAATCCATAGGTCCGGGTGAGAGACAAAACTGCTGCGCGCCCCGCATCCCCGATGGCCTGAAAATGCGTGGCAATCATCATCAGCGGCCCCGAGAGCACGAACACCATCACCATGATCGGCAGGATGCGCGCAACCTCGGCAATCACCGCAGGATCATCGACAAACGCCGCCCCGATGGGTGCCGCAAAGAGGGTCGCGCCGACCTGAACGATCAGGCAATAGACCAGTCCAACCCCGGCCGCGATGCGCAGGCTTTGATCCGAGCGCGCCCAGTGACCCGCGCCGTAATTGTTGCCCGTGATCGTTTGCATCGCGAAGGACAGGCCCAAGAGCGGCAGATAGACAAAGGTCATGATCCGCGTCGTCACACCATAGGCCGACACCGTGGCCTCATAGTGCGGGACATCAACGATCTGGAGCATGGCCAGAATCGCCGCCGACCCAAGTGCCAACCCCACAAAGCCAAGGCTTTGCGGTGCCCCCAGTGCAAGGATCGGGCGCCAGCCGCGCAGCAGGCTGTTGCGGATCACCATTCCCGGCGTCAGCACCGTGCGCCCGCCAAAGCGGATGCCGAGGATGATGACAAAGGCCAAAGCCTGCGCCAAGGCCGTGCCATAGGCCGACCCCGCCACCCCCATATCCAGCATCGCGATCAGCACATAATTGAACCCGATATTGGAGAAGGACACCAAAAGGCTCATGGCCGCCATCAACCCCACGCGCCCCTCGTTGCGCAACGCATCGGAATTGACCGACAGCACAAACAGAAGCGGGGAGAACAGAATGGTGATTTGCAGATAAATGACGCCCATCCGCGCCAAATCCGCATCGCCGCCCGCCGCCTGAAAGGCCAGCGCCTCACCAAACAGCAGAAACAACCCGATCAGGATCAGACCGAGTGTCAGCGCCAGCCCATGCGCGGCGGCGAAGGTGCGCGCCGCCGCACCAACCTGCCCCGCGCCCAGATCCCGCGCCAGAATGCTCGACATGCCACTCGAAACCAGCGTCGCGAGCGACACCACGAGCATATAAAGGGGAAACATCAGGGTGACAGCGGCCAAAGCGTCCGGCCCGACAAACCAGCCCAGAAACAGCGCATCGACCACCGCCAACACCCCGTTCATGCCCATCACGAATATGATGGGAAGCGCCGTTTTCGCGTAGATCGGCCCAAGCGGGCCATGAATGAATGTATTATCGTCTTGCAGGGACATAATTCCGCAAACCTCTCGCAACAATCGCGCAGCAAGTGGACAGGGCCCGCATTACCATCCGCGCGACAAGATGCCGAGGATGTGGAAAAGAGATCAGCAGAACTTCACCGGGACGAATGTCAGCGGGCGGCGGGCGTCTGCGGCCTGACGCTGCCTTAGGATATGCCGCGCGCGCGCGTCAAGAGCCAAAATTCGCCGGGCGCCCCCGGTCAGGTGCCCGGACGCGGGGTCAGCTTTTCGGTCAGATGCTGCGCAAGATGGTCAAAAACCAGCCGGATGCGCCGGTTCGTTTTCAACTCACGATGGGTGACGAGCCACATGGGAAACATCACAGGAGGCAGGCTTGGCAGCACACGCTCAAGGCCCGGTTCGTCCTCTCCCAACGCCTCGGGCTGCATGGAGGCACCAAGCCCCGCTTTCGTCATGGCCCACGCCACGGCACCACTGTCGGTGGAGACGACGAAATTGTCCTCCCGCACGGGGATGCCCATATGCTGCAACGGAGCCACGAGCCGCACCGGATCGGCATTGCCCACAAAATCGAGCCGTGCCGTATCATGCGGTGAGGACGGCCGCCCGACACGGTCAAGATAGCTTCGCGCCGCATAAAGGCTTGCGCCGAAATCGCCCAGATGGCGCGCAATCAGGTCTGGCTGATCCGGGCGCACATGGCGGATCGCGATATCGGCCTCGCGCTGCATCAGGTTTTGCACCTCGTTGGAGCATTGCACCCGCACCCGAATGCCCGGCGCGGTTTCGCGCAAAGGGGCAAGGATCTGCGGAAGTGCCGCTGCGGATAGCAAATCCGTTGCGGTCACGACCACATCGCCCGAAATCTCCTGCGACTGGCCATCGGCGGACATGGAGATCAGCGTCGCGGCCTCTCCCATGGCGCGCACATGATCCAGCAATTCGCGCCCGGCCTGTGTCAGCGACAGCCCGCGCACGCTGCGCTCCACAAGCGTGACGCCAAGTGATGCTTCCAGCGCGGAAATTTGCCGCCCGATCGTGGGTTGGGTGCTGCGCAAAACACGCGCGGCCCCGCTGAAAGAGCCTTCTTCCGCCGTCGCCCAAAAGGCGCGGACCTGATTCCAATCGAATGTGACAGCAGACCAGTTCATGCAAATCCGTATAGCAGAAGGACGAAAATCGGCAATCCACACATTACGGATGTATGGCTAGTTTGCCCTCATCACAAAAGAGGCCACCCCATGACCGTTACCGACAGCCCCATCACACCACCCGATTTCTGGGACCGACAGGCGCCGAAATACGCGCGCAAACCGATTGACGATCCCGCCGCTTACGAGCGGAAACTCACGCGGATGCGCACCCTTCTCAAGCCGACCGACCGGGTGCTGGAAATCGGTTGCGGCACGGGCAGCACGGCGCTGCTGCTGGCCCCCTCCGTGGCCAACTACATCGCGACGGACACGTCTCACAGCATGATCGACATCGCGACGGCAAAGCTTGGCCCTTCCGCACCCAAAAACCTGACCTTCCGGCAAGCCGCCGCCGATGCGGAGGTCGAGGGCGGGCCGTTTGATGTGATCTGTGCGTTCAGCCTCTTGCATCTTGTGCCGGACATTCCTGCCGTGTTGGACCGCGCGAGAGCGATGCTGAAGCCTGATGGGCTTTTGATCACCAAAACACCCTGCCTGCGCAGTGTCGCCTTGCCGATCCGTTGGATGGTGCGGGGGCTTGAGGCGGTCAATGTGGCTCCGAAAGTGCATTTCTTCACCCGCGCGGACCTAATCCAGTATCACCATGATGCGGGATTTGACGTGGACGAAATCACCTATTTCGCAAAGAAACAGACAAGTCCGTTCATGGTGGCCTGTCCGCCGAGCCATGCGAGCGCGGGCTTGCGCGCCGTGCCCGATACCCGATGACCGCGCTTGGCCATATCCTGCCGATCCCGGTGCGCGCGCCTGCCCTGCCATGGCGGCACGCTGTGTTGTTGGCCGCACTCTTGGGCGCGCTGGCGCTTGGCCTTGCCCATCCGGGGCTGTTAGGCGAAATGAGCGCCCTCATTGCGCAGACTAAGAGCGATCCGGTCCTGCTGGGACTCGTTGTGCTGATCTACATGGTGCTGATCGCGCTGCCTTTTGTGCCGGGGGCGGAGTTGGGGCTGATGCTGCTTGCCCTTTTTGGCGCGACGCTGGCGCTGCCGCTCTATCTGGCGACGGTGGTGGCCCTGACCGGTGCCTTTGTGATGGGACGCATGGCGGCGCCGCGCCTGCGGACCGGGCGGCGCGCGGGGCCGGAGGGGGCGACCCGCGCGCCCGCCACTTTCCCGCCCGCGATGGACGCGCATCACGCGCCATGGCTCAAGCGGCTGGTGCGATATCGCGCGGTGGCGCTGATTCTGCTGATCAACATGCCGGGAAATACGGTGCTGGGCGGCGGTGGCGGCATTTCGTTCATGGCTGGGCTGACCCGCCATGTCAGCTTGCCCGGTTTCATGGCCTGCGTCGCGGTGGCGGTGGCTCCGGTGCCACTGATGGTCATGGCCCTGCCGCTATTGGGGGATACGGCAGTCGCGCTCTGGATCATGGAGCAGCTCGGGGAGGGATTGGCGGGCGCGGGTTCCTAACCTGCGCGACCCGCCACTGGACAGCCTCCCCAATTTCGCCAAACCTGCGCACAAGGCGCGGCATCAGGCGGGGCATGGCCATGGCACACCAGCAAAGACCCGAACGGGCGAGCTATGACATCGTGATTGTGGGCGGTGCCATCATGGGGGCCTCCGTCGCGTGGTTCCTGACCGAAATGTCCGGGTTTGACGGGCGCATCCTCGTGATTGAGCGGGACGCGAGCTACAAAACCTCATCAACCATTCACACAACGTCCTGTATGCGGCAGCAATTCTCCGGTGCGCTCAACATCCGCATCTCTCAATTCGCGGCGGATTTCGTGAAGAACCTTCGCGCGCATATGGGGGGTGATCCGCGTGTGCCGGAGCTGAGCATCCACAATTTCGGCTATATGTATCTTGCACAGGATGATGCCGCAGCACAGGCATTGCGGGACGCGCATCAGGTCCAGATCGCGGAAGGGGCCGCGACGCGGCTCATGACCCCAGCGCAGATCGCGGCGGAGTATCCGTTTTATCAGACCGAGGATATCGTGCTGGGTTCCATCAATACGGTGGATGAAGGCTATTGGGATGCGACCGCCGTGTTCGACTGGTGGCGCAGATCCGGGCAGGAGCGCGGTGTCGCATATATCGAGAATGAGGTGGTGGCGATAACGCGGGACGGGGCGCGCGTCACTTCCGTGACCCTCAAATCCGGGGAGGAGGTGGGATGCGGGCAAGTCATAAACGCCTCTGGCCCACGCGCGCTTCGCACAGCGCAAATGGCAGGTCTGCATATCCCGGTAGAGCCGCGTAAACGCTATTCATGGGTGTTCCGCGCCGAGCGTCCCTTGGCGCAGGATTTGCCGCTGACGATTGATCCAAGTGGCGTGCATGTGCGCGAGAATGGCGGCGGCACCTATCAGGCCGGAGGCCACGGAGCGGATGACCCTGCCGTCGCCTATAATGATTTCGCGATGGATCACAGCCTGTGGCAGGAGCATATCTGGCCCGTGCTGGCCCACCGCATCCCGCAATTTGAGGCAATCAAGGTGATTGCCGAATGGGCGGGTCATTACGCCTATAACACCTTCGATCACAACGCGATCCTTGGGCCGCATCCGGAGGTGACCAATTTCCTTTTCCTCAACGGATTCTCGGGCCACGGCTTGCAACAAAGCCCCGCGATGGGCCGTGGGTTGGCGGAATGGATCGTGCATGGCGAATACCGCACGCTGGACCTAAGCCCGTTTCATTTTGACCGGATCGCGCAGGGTCGCCCATTGGTTGAGCGGGCGATCATCTAGGAGACACCGCGCGTGTGTAAGGGGCGGGTATTTCTGACCGGTTTTTGGCCCTGCGACGCATAATTCCATGCCAAATTCAGCATAAGTGGGGCGGTGCAGATCGTTAATTTTGGCAACCTATGGTTGCGCCTTGTCAACTTACCCTTCGCTCCCACCCGGTCACGAACGCAAGACCCAACGCCCTGCCCCGCTGAGAAATTCCTCGACTGCCGCGCGCCAGCCGCTTGAATTAGCGCGACAATTGCGACAAGCTGACCCCCGATCAGGCGTAGTATGGGCGGAGAGCATCATGGACGACAAAACAGCCACGGGTAGATTCAATGTCGTTGTGAACCATGAGGAGCAATATTCGATCTGGCCAGTGGATATGGACATCCCCCTTGGCTGGACCGCCACGGGCTTTAGCGGTGAGAAACAGGACTGCCTTGATCACATCAACGAGGTCTGGACGGATATGCGCCCGCTGAGCCTGCGCGACTGATCCCCTTCCGCGCGCCCGCGCGGCGCGTCTGCTTGCGAGTAAGGAACTGAGTCCATTATGCCGCATGATTTGCGCCCACCGCGAACGGACAGCCTGACCGAACGGCTTCTGCATGGTTTTGCGGCGCGTGGCTCTCATCCCGCGATCACGCTCCTTGACGCATCAGGAGAGGTGGCAGAGCGGGTGAGTTTTGACGACCTGTCCCAAGCGGTAAAACAACGGGCTGCGGCCCTGTCGCGGCTGACATCCGCCGGGGATCGGGTGATCCTGCTTTTTCCCACCGGGCGCGGGTTCATCGAATGCTTCCTTGCCTGCCTTTATGCAGGTGTGATCGCCGTGCCTTTGTTTCCGCCGCGCAATCAGCGGAACTGGGGGCGCTTGCGGACCGTGTTGCGGGACGCTGATCCGGCGCTGATCCTTTGCCCAAGGGAGGACGTGACCCGGTTCGAGGATTGGTCGGCGCGGGAAGGCACGCTGACCGAGGCCACCCTTGTGGCCGATGACAGCCTGCTGGATCAGGCGCAGGCCTGCCCGTTGCACGCAGCATCCGGCGATACGGTCGCGCTGTTGCAATATACCTCCGGCTCCACGTCCGAGCCAAAGGGCGTGATGGTCACCCATGCCAATCTGATCGACAATCTGACGATCCTGAGCCAAAGCTGCGATCTGTCCCATCGGGACCGGATGCTGACATGGCTGCCGCATTACCATGATATGGGGCTGGTGCAGGGTCTGCTCCTGCCCCTGTCGTTGGGTGCGGAGGTGGTGGTGCTCTCCCCCGCGGCTTTCTTGCAAAAACCGGGGCGCTGGATGACGGCGATGGCCGCGTTTGGGGCGACCCATTCCTGTGCGCCGAATTTCGCCTTTGACCTTGCCGCGGATGCGGTGACAGGACAGGCGCGGCTTGATCTGTCGGCTGTGCGCACGATCCTTAATGGCGCAGAGCCGATCCGGGCGCAGACGCTCGACCGGTTTACCGATGCCTTTGCTCCGTTTGGCCTGCGCCGCGATGTGATCCGGCCCGGCTACGGCATGGCGGAGACGACACTGATGGTCACCGACAGCCGACAGGGACGGTACGATATGCTTGCCGATCCTGAGGCGCTGAAGGCCGGGCGGCTGGCGCCGGCCAAGACGGGCACGCGGCTTGTCAGTTCCGGTCGGGCGGCACCGGGGATCAGGCTTCGGATCAGCGACCCGGAGACCGGCGCGCCCTGCCCGCCCGGCCAAATCGGGGAAATCCGCGTTGCGGGGCGCAGCGTCGCGCCCGGCTATTGGCAGCAACCGGGCCTGTCGGCAGAGGTGTTTGACGCGCCACTTGACGGCACGCCCTTTCTGCGCACCGGCGATTTGGGCGCGCTGACCGCCGAGGGCGAGCTTTTCGTTTGTGGCCGGGTCAAAGACCTCATCATCATCGACGGCGCAAATCATTACCCGCAAGACATTGAGACGACCGCGCAGGAGGCCCATCCGGCGCTCGCGCAAGATGCCGCCGCTGCCGTCACGATTGACGAGGACGGGCGGCAGAAACTGGTTCTCATTCAAGAGGTCAAACGGACAGAACGGCACGGGATCATAGCGCAGGACGTGTTCCGCGCGGTCGCCACCGCGATATCGGAGGCGCATCACCTGTCCCTTGACCAGCTTGTGCTGTTGCGCCCCGGTGCGATCCCCAAAACCTCCAGCGGGAAAATCCAGCGCAACCGGGCGCGGGCCGCGTTGGAGGACGGGACGCTCGCGGTTCTGGGCCAATGGCCTGACCCCGGCAAGGTGGAGGACGCTCGCGACGGGGAGTGGCTGGCGACGCTCATCGCAGGTGCGCTTGGCCTCCAGCCCGCGGACCTGTCCCCTGACCGGCCCTTTGCCGAATATGGCCTGTCGTCGCGCGTGGCGGTTGGGCTGAGCGGGCAGATCGCGGAGCGGACGGGGCGGGACATGCCGCCGACGCTCCTGTTCGATCACCCGACACTGGACAAACTGCGCGCGCATCTGTCTGGCAGTACGCCGAAACGGGCAACGCGGGCCAATACTGTGGCAGAGCCGATCGCGATCGTTGGCATGGCCTGCCGGTTTCCGGGTGCCGACACACTCGATCAGTTCTGGACCCTTTTGTCCCATGGTCAGGACGCGGTCGGCACCGTGCCGGAGGGGCGCTGGCCTGCTGGAATGGCGGAAAAGGGCGTGCCGCTCGACGGTGGATTTCTGTCCGATATCAAAGGGTTCGACGCGGGTTTTTTCGGGATCACCCCCCTTGAGGCCGAACGGATGGACCCGCAACAGCGGCTGTTGCTGGAGATCACTTGGGAATGCCTGAGCCACGCGCATCATCCGCCTGAGCGCCTGCGCCAGGGGCGGACGGGTGTGTTTGTCGGCCTGTCACATTCCGACTATGGCGCACTTGCGCATGGGAATTTCGCAGCACTTGATGCCTATTCCGCGACCGGTGCAGCCCATAGCATCGCGGCAAACCGGATTTCCTATGCGCTTGACCTGCGCGGGCCGAGTGTTGCGGTCGATACGGCCTGCTCATCATCGCTTGTGGCAGTCCATCAGGCCTGTCGCGCGCTGCAATCGGGTGAGGCGGAGATGGCCATTGCGGCAGGGGTCAATCTGATGATCCGCCCGGACCTGAGCCATGTGTTCGCGCAAGCCCGGATGCTGTCGCCCAGTGGGCGCTGTCGGGCATTTGACGCGGCGGCGGATGGCTATGTGCGGGGTGAGGGCGCGGGTGCGATCCTGCTCAAGCCGCTTTCGGTGGCCGAGGCCGATGGCGATGTGATCCACGCGGTCATTCGCGGCAGTGCTGTGGGTCATGGCGGGCGTGGGAACGGGCTGACAGCGCCGATTGTCAGCGCGCAGGCGCAAACCATCGAAGATGCGCTTGGCACGGCTGGTCTGTCGCCCCGTGATATCAGCTTTATCGAGGCGCATGGCACCGGCACGCCGCTGGGCGATCCGATTGAGGTGGCGGCCCTTGATAGCGTGTTTGGCGCGCGGGACGCCGCCCCGCTGGTGATCGGCACGGTGAAAAGCAATATCGGGCATCTGGAGGCCGCAGCCGGCATTGCGGGCCTGATAAAGGCGACCTTAGCGCTCAAACACCGGACGGTGCCGCAAACCCTGCATTTGTCGGCGCGAAACCCGGCGATTGCGCCCTCCACGGCCCGCGTTTTCGCGACGGAGCCGCAGATATTGCCCGCGCAGGACGCGCCGCTGCGGGCCGGGGTGAGCTCGTTCGGCTTTGGTGGGACGAATGCGCATGTGGTGCTGGAGGCCGCAGCGGTGCCCCCGCAACCCGAGGCGCCGGTTCAAGCCCCTGCCTTGCTCGCGCTCTCCGCCCAAACGGAGCGCGCGCTGGCGGATGTCATCGCGCAGGCGCAGACCGCATTGAAGCACCAGCCCCTGCCCGCCGTGGCCGAAACACTCACCCGTGGCCGGGCGGCATTGCGCTGCCGGGCGATGGTTGTGGCAGACAGTGCGGACGCGGCGCAAGAGGCGCTTTCGGCCCTGCCCGCGCCTTCCGCCGCTGAAACGCGCCCGCAAAAAGGGGCCGTGTTCGTGTTTTCCGGCCAGGGCGGGCAATGGTCCGGTATGGGGCGCGCACTGGCCAAAGAGAGTCCGGCTTTTGCCACGGCGCTGGCGCGGTTTGATCCGCTGTTGCGGGAAGTCACCGGGCGGGACAGCGCGCAATTGTTTGACGATCCAGCGCTTGGCGCGGATCAGGCGGCGTTGCAGCCTGCGCTTTGCGCGCTGCAAATGGCGTTGAGTGATGTGTTGGAAGGCTATGGCGTGACCCCGGCAGCCGTGGTGGGCCACTCGCTGGGGGAGATCGCGGCGGCGTCCTGCGCGGGGGCGTTCCCGGCTGAGGAGGCCATTCGGCTTGCCGCGACGCGCGGCGCGCTGATGGCAGAGGCTGCGGGCACGGGCGGGCTGACGGTGCTCAATACGTCGGTGGAAACGGCCGAGGCCCATATCAAGAAGCACGACCTACCCCTTGATATCGCAGCGATAAACGGCCCTGCTATGGTGGCCGTCAGTGGCCCAATAGCAGCGCTTGAAAAGCTGGAGGATGCGCTTCGGGCGCACGGGATCACGGTCAAGCGGATGCCCGGGACCACGGCCTTTCACGCCCGCGCCTTGGAGCCATTCGCCCAGCGGATGCCGCAGCGTGGCGGGCGGCTGACCCGGCCCATGTTCTCGACCGTCACGGGGCGGATGGAGCAGAAGATCGGGCCGGATTATTGGGCACGCAACATGCGCGACACGGTGCGGTTTGCCGAGGCGTTGACGGCCCTGAACGTGGCTGGACACACCCATTTCATCGAGATCGGACCACACCCGGCGCTGACCGGATTGGTGCGCGCGGCAGGGGGTGTTGGCCTCCCAAGCCTGACGCAAGACACGCCCGGTCTGTCGCCGCTTTTGAATGCGATAGGACGGCTTTTCGTGGATCATGTGCCTGGCGTCGATCTGGTGAACGCGGCCCGGCCACGGGGTCCGATGGCCGATCTGCCCGCCTATCCGTGGGAGCGGGTGCCCTATTGGCAGGACCAGCACGGCGCGACGGCGCAGAACACATGGCACGCGATGGCGAAAGCGGCGGAACAGCAGGCAGGCTTCATCCCCGCCACGCTGAACCTTGACGCGGAGGACAAGACCCGCCGGACGCTCGACGCATTGGCGACGACGGAAATGGCGGAATGCCTTGCGCGGATTGATGCGGGGGCGCTGCCGGTGGATGAGCGATTTGCACCGCTGGTCGCCCGCTGGCGCAAGACGCTTCAAAACGGGGCGGTTGCCCCTGCCCCGGATGAGGACACAGCGCCGCAATGGCTCGCCACCTATGTTGCGCGCTGTCACGCCATGCTGCCCGATATTCTGACCGGGCGGGAAAGCCCGCTTGAAACCCTGTTTCCCAAGGGCGATTGGGGCACGGTGGAGCAGATGTATCACGGCTACCCGGTGGCGCGGTATTTCAACACGATCATCGCGCAGGCGGTCGCGGCGCGCGCGGCCCTCGCCACACCATCGCAGCCCTTGCGCATTCTGGAGGTCGGTGGGGGCACGGGCGGGCTGACGCGCACGGTGCTGCCATTATTGCCCGCTGACCGGGTGCGGTACTGCTTTACCGACGCGACTGCCTATTTCGCGGAGCCGATGCGGCATCGGCTTGCCGAGTATCCGTTCGTGACCTTTGGCACGCTCGATCTGGATGATCCGTTTGACGCGCAAGGCTACACGGCGGGCAGTTTCGACATCATCCTGGGGGCCAACTCGGTCCATGCCGCCGATCATCTGGATCAGAGCCTGTCGCGCCTGCAATCCTTGCTCGCCCGGGACGGGGTGTTGATGCTCTATGAAGCGACGACGCCTTTCGCGTGGCTTGATACCACCGTCGGGCTGATCGAGGGGTGGGGCGCGCAGAAAACCGATGGCCGTTCCGGCACACCGATGGTGTCACCGCAGGATTGGCAGGTGCGGCTGCAACAGGCGGGTTTTGCGGAAACGCTCATGCTGCCGCGGGCAGATGATCCGCTGGCCCAGCTTGGACAAACGGTCATCATCGCGCGCAGCACGGGGGAGGCACGGGCCGAACCCGTCGTCACGAAAGCGCCTCTGTCGCAATATGCGCTCACTTGGTGCGAGGCCACGCCCCCGCCGGCCGGCCCCCTGCCCGCGCCGCTATTGGTGATGGGGCGACAGGATGTGGCGGACGCGCTGAACATAACGGCGCAAGACGATTGGCCTAGTACTGTCGCTGGCTGGCAGGCTCTGATCGCAGCCTATCAGCCAAAAGGCATCCTGTTGGCCCCTGCGCTTGACGCCACGGGCGTGGCAGCGCTCGAGGCCTGTTTGATCTCCTGTCAGGCGCTGATCCACGCGCAGATGGCCGTCGCCCCTGATCAGCGCGCGGCACTTTGGATCCTCACCTCCGCTGAGGCGGAGAACGCGGTCCATACCGGGCTGAGCGCATGGGCGCGGGTTGCCGCGAATGAGATGCGCGGCATGGTCCGGGGCATGATCGCCCTCTCCGACCGGCCGGAACCTGAGATGCTGCGCGCGGCACTGGGGCAGAAATCCCCCGATATGCTGTCCATCGCGGACGGGCGCTGGCAGGTCGCACGCTTTACAGAGGCCATGATAGAGGGCGCACCGGTGCCGATCCGGTCGGACGGGCTGTATCTGATGACCGGCGGCCTTGGCGTGTTGGGATTGCGACTGGCCGAGGAGATTGCCGCGCGCGGCCCCGGGGGCGTGATCCTCGCCTCCCGCAGCGCGCGGGCGGACAGCCTCAGCGCGGAGGCGCGGCGGACATTGGACAGACTGAAAGGGGCGGGCGTGCCTGCACATCTGTTGGCCGTCGATTGCGCGGATGAGGGCGCGCTCGCGGCCGGGATCGCGCGCATCACGGACGAGACCGGGTTCATGGTGCGCGGGGCGGTTCATTGCGCGGGGCTGTTGGACGCAGCATCCTTACAGGAAACAGATGCGGCCCTCCTTGCGCGCAGCCTTCATGCCAAGGCCAAGGGTGCGGATGTCTTGACCCGTGTGCTGGATCGCGAGGCGTTGGATTTCCTCACATTCATGGGCTCCGCTGCCGCCACGCTTTGCCCGCCCGGCACCAGCGCCTATGCGGCTGCGAATGGGTATATGGACGGGGTCGCGGCGCGACTGCGCGCGCAGGGTGTGCCAGCGCAAACTTATCATTGGGGCGTCTGGGAGGACACCGGTGCCAGCGCGCATTCAACGCGCGATGCGTTCCGCGATATGGGGTTGCCGCTGATCGCGCCGGATCAGGGCGCAGCGCTCTGCCTGACCATGGCCCCTGAGGGGCAGATGGTGCGCACCGTGCTGTCGGGCAGCGCGGCGGACTGGCTGCCGTCTGTGCGTCGATGGATGGGATTGCCCCTGCTCGATCGGTTGCAAAGCCCCGCTGCCGTCAGCACCGAGGCTATAGATGAGACTGACACCACCGCGATCCTTCGGCAGGAAGTGGCGCGGATCATGAACCTGCGGCCCGAGCAGATTGTCACCGGCCAACCGCTTGTCGAACAGGGGCTGGATAGCCTGATGGCGATTGGGCTGAAGGGCCGGATCGAAGCGGTGTTTGGCACGTCCCTCACCGTGGGGGATCTGATGACATTGCCGAGCCTGTCGGCCATTGCGGACCGTGTTGCCCCCACCGGGACGGACGACACGGCGCGCGAAGTCATGAGCTTTTGATGAGCATAACCGCGCTTGACGTCCTCACCGAAATGGAGCGCCGGGGCATCCGTGTCGCGGCTGAGGGCGAAAACCTGTCTGTCGATGCGCCCAAAGGGGCGGTTGACGCGGCCCTGCGCGATCAGATCGTGGCGCATAAGGCGGGTCTCCTTGCCCTGTTGCGCGAACCAGACGCGCCCTTCCCCCTGACTGCGGGACAACAGGCGCTGTGGTATCAACATACGCTGGATGCGGGCGGCTATGCCTACACGATTGGGTTTGCCGCGCATCTGAGCGACCCGATTGATCTGGGCATTCTTGATCGGGCGCTCTGCGCGCTGGTGGAGCGGCACAGCCAGTTGCGCACCCGCGTTTTTGCCGATGGTGACACGCCCTTGCAAGAGATCATGCCACCGCCCGCGCGGGTATTGACCGTACATGACGGGCCTTTGTCCCGGCAGGATCGGGAGGACGCGGCCCTTGCCGCCTATAAGACCCCGTTGGCGCTTGATGTGCCGGTGCAGTTGCGCGCGCAGGTCTGGCCCGGGGATGGGGAGGTGACGCTCCTTCTGACGCTGCCTCATATCGCGATCGACGGCCAATCCCTTTGGGCGCTTTTGGACGCTATCCCAACGGTTTATCAGCGGATCGCGGCAGGTGAGCCACCATTTGACAGCCCTGCCCCTGCTCCCTATGCCCGCCATGTTCAGGAGCAAAACGCGGCACCCCACGATACCGCTTGGGCCTATTGGCAAAAGGCCCTCGCCGATCTGCCGGACCCGATGGATTTTCCCTTCGACCTGCCCCGTCCGAAACGGCAACGCTTTGACGGTGGCGCGGTGCAGGACACTCTGCCGGAGGCATTGGTGGAAGATATCCGCGCCTGTGCCCGCCGCCATGGCGTGACGCCTTATGTTGTGCTGCTGAGCGTGTTTCATATCGTTTTGCACAAGCAGGCGCAGGCGCAGGATATCCTGATCGGCTCTCCATTTTCGGGCCGCACACGCGCCGCATTTGACGCCACGCTGGGCTATTTCGTGAACCCGTTGCCGGTGCGGGCGCGCATCACGCCAGAGACATCCTGCGCTGATCTGTTTGCCGAAGTGGCACAGGCCGCGCGCGATGCGCTTGACCATCAGGACATGCCGCTGCCCGATATGATTACGCGGTTGGGCCTGCCCCGCGATCCGTCCCGACCGCCGCTGTTTCAGACCAGTTTCGCCTTCCAATCCGCCGGGGCCGCGACCCCGCTTGCCCGCGGCATGATGC
This sequence comes from Rubricella aquisinus, assembly GCF_014199445.1. Classification (GTDB taxonomy): domain Bacteria; phylum Pseudomonadota; class Alphaproteobacteria; order Rhodobacterales; family Rhodobacteraceae; genus Rubricella; species Rubricella aquisinus. The sequence goes on from NZ_JACIJS010000002.1 coordinate 360,643, forward strand.
GCGGCACACAGGGACAAGCGATTGATTGGAAGGGTTTTTCTGCGGCGATCATTCCCCTGCCGCAACAGGAGGGCCTGTTTGATCTGACCTTGGAGGTTTTGCAGGATGATGCGCGCTATGACATTGCCCTGAAATACAACGCGTCGCTTTTGTCTTCCTCCACTGCCAGCTCTCTTTTGTCGCAATTTATTGAGGGATTGCGGGGGGTTGTTGGGGGTGTTGGGTGTGTT
>NZ_JACIJS010000003.1 GCF_014199445.1 Rubricella aquisinus
GGGAATGTCACGAATGACCTGGTACTTCAGTACCTCGCGACGCACAGCCCAGATGCTACCGACGTAAGTCGGTAGTGGTTCACTTTCTTCAAATATGCCCCGCCGGAGGCATAATTCTCTTTCCGGTGCGTCAGCACCGGCTCGGCCCAACGGGAGGCGACATATCTTTGATATGGCGGCGACGGGCGGGAGCGCGCTTTGTTCACGGGAGTGTCGCTTGCACCTTGCACGGCACTTGCGCATCTTGTGACCACCTGTCCCGGAGCCCCAATGCCTGATCGCCCCTCTCGCACCCATATCTTCCTGATCGACGGCACGTTCAGCCGTCTGGACGAAGGGCGGGAGACCAATGTTGGCCTCACCTATCGGCTGTTGGAGGAAGTCGGGCCCGTGATGGAGCAGACCGTGGGGTATCATCCCGGTGTACAGGGGCGGGGTTTGCGCAAATGGATTGATGCGGCAGCGGGGATTGGCATCAATGACGCGATGATCGCGGCCTATGCCACGCTTGCCTCGCGCTACAGGCCGGGGGACCGTATCGTGCTCATGGGGTTCAGCCGGGGGGCTTATGCCGTGCGTTCGGTCGGTGGCTGGATCGGGCGGCTCGGTCTGCTAAAGGCGCAACATGCGACGGAGCGCCGCGTCCGGCGCGCCTTTCGGCATTATGAGGGCGTCAGGCTCAGTGCTGCGGGCCGCGCCTTTGCCGATAAGTTCTGTCATCAGGATGTCTGCATCGAGATGATCGGCGTTTGGGATACTGTCGCAGCACTTGGGCTGCCGTACCCCGTGATCAACCGTCTCGCGCCCATGGCCACGGAGTTTCACGACCACATGATCGGGCGCAATGTGCGGCATGCGTTTCAGGCACTCGCGATTGATGAGACACGAGTGGCCTATGAGCCGGTATGTTGGGATCCGTCCGCCGATTGGCCGGGGGTGATGGAACAGGTCTGGTTTCCCGGGGCCCATGCCGATGTCGGCGGCCATGATACGCGCGGTGCCCGCGGCCTGAGCAACATCCCCCTTGTCTGGATGCTAGAGCGTCTATCGGCCTGCGGTGTGACCCTGCCCGACGATTGGCGCAGCCGGTTTCCCGAGGATGCCACGGCCCCGGCTGTTGGCAACATAAGGGGGCATGGCTGGGTGTTTTTCTTTCGCACGCCGCGCCTCGTGCGCCAGACCGCGCGGGAGCATATCCACGACGCCGTGTTCACCCGCATGCGGTTTCTGCGGCGCTACCGCCCCAAGGCGGAGGTCAGCGGCGAAGGGCGCGGGTCGCATTTGCGGCCAGAGCGCCCCGCCCCGTAAGGTATCCTTCTGGCAATTGGGTCAACGCCTCCGGCGGGAGGTATTTATGGAAAAAAGAAACGGGGCGGGGCCACCCTAGAACATGAACGCCCAGACAAGGCCCGGCAGGACCTGCGTGGCAAGGCCGAGTGTGATCAGTATCTTGGCCAACACCCCTGAAAAGCGCCGCCACAGGAGCGCGAGCAAGGCAACACAGATCGCGATCTCCGCAAGGGCTGCGATGCCACCATAGTGATCGGGATCCCAATAACTGACTGGGGAGATAAACACCCAGTCACTCACCGGCCAGAAATGCATCCGCGCGTCATCATTGTGCAGCGTGAAGTCAAACAGCAGATGCAACAGGCCCGATCCCGCAAAGGCGATCAGCGGCAGGTGCCGCACGGTGAGCGCCACGCCCAACAAAAAGCTCCAGACGACGAAGGAATTGTCGACAGCAAAGACCGCCTGCATCGGTGGCCAGAAATAGACCTCGCCAAAGAAAAACGCCGGTGTCAGGCCAAGGACGCCAACGCCCCACAGAAAGGCGAAATAGAGGGAAAAGTCAGGCAGTAAGCCGCCCAGCAACGCCGCGCCGTTGACCGCGCGCGCGCCATCCCCCGGCTCCTTTTCCGCCCGCGCGAAGGCGGCCGCCGCAAAAATGAGGTGCGCGGGCGTGTTCACGTCCTAGAAATCCACGCCGCGGCGGGCTTTGATCCCGGCCTGAAAGGGGTGTTTGATCTCCCCCATCTCAGAGACCAGATCGGCAGCATCCATCACCATTTGCGGCGCATCCCGGCCCGTGAGGATCACGGAGGTGCGCGGATGGCGCGCCAGACAGCCCTCAGTCACCGCTTCGGGGGTGAGGTATTCATAGCGCAGCGCGATGTTGATCTCATCGAGCACGATCAGGTCATACTCCCCGCTCTCCATCATCGCGCAGCCTTTGGCAAAGGCCGCTTCGGCGGCGGCAATGTCACGCTCGCGGTCCTGCGTGTCCCAGGTGAAGCCCTCTCCCATCGTGTGCCACGTCACCTCATCGGGGAAGCGGTTGAAGAATTGCCGCTCACCCGTGATCCATTTGCCCTTGATGAACTGAACCACGCCGACCCGCTGTTTCCAGCCAAGCGCGCGGGCGATCACGCCGAACGCGCTGGAGGATTTGCCCTTACCATTGCCAGTATGGACGAGCATCAGCCCCCGTTCGGCATCGGTTTTTTCGGCCATCTTGGCGCGGTGCTCTGCCTGCACCTGTTTCATCTTCTCGTTGTGTTCGGTGCTCATGCGCGCGTCCTCTTGTGTCTGCCTGCCAGATCGGGCCAGTGTCGCGGCTGACCATGACGGGAGGCGCGCCAATGGGCAAGGCGATCATGTTGCAGGGGACCGGCTCGAATGTGGGCAAGTCGCTTTTGGTGGCGGGGTTGTGCCGTGCGGCGGCGCGGCGCGGGCTGGTGGTGCGCCCGTTCAAGCCGCAAAACATGTCCAACAATGCCGCTGTGACACCAGAGGGCGGCGAAATAGGCCGGGCGCAAGCCACGCAGGCGCTGGCCTGCGGCGTCCCCCCGCATACCGATATGAACCCGGTTCTGCTGAAGCCTGAAACGGAGACAGGCGCGCAGGTCATCGTGCAGGGCCAGCGCCTGACGCGGGCGGAGGCTGCCGATTATGCAGGCTTGAAGCCGCGCCTGATGGGGGCCGTGCTGGAAAGTTTCGCGCAGCTCAAATCCACCTCGGATCTGGTGATCGTGGAGGGCGCGGGCAGCCCGGCGGAGACGAACCTGCGCCCGCGCGATATCGCCAATATGGGCTTTGCCACGGCAGCAGACGTGCCAGTGGTGCTGGCCGGGGATATCGACCGGGGCGGGGTGATCGCGCAGCTTGTGGGCACCCATGCGGTGCTGGATGACAGGGATCGCGCGATGATCGTGGCCACTGTGATCAACCGATTTCGGGGGGATGTGCGGCTGTTTGACGATGGGGTGCGCGATATCGTGGCGCGCACCGGCTGGCCCTGCCTTGGCGTGGTGCCATGGTTCGCGGATGCGTGGAAACTGCCCGCCGAGGACGCGGTGGAGGTCACCGGGGCCGGCACTGGCCCCTGCAAGATTGCCGTGCCCGTTCTGAGCCGGATCGCCAATTTCGACGATCTTGATCCCTTGAAACTCGAACCGGGAGTGGAGGTGGTGATGATCCCGCCCGGTCAGCCCCTGCCGGGGGATGCCGATCTGGTGATCCTTGCTGGGACGAAATCGACGATTGGGGAGTTAGGGTTCGTGCGCGCGCAAGGCTGGCATATTGATCTGGCCGCCCATATCCGGCGCGGCGGGCATGTGCTGGGGATTTGCGGGGGGTATCAGATGCTCGGGCAGCGCGTGGCTGATCCGGGGGGTGTCGATGGTGCCATCGCGCAAGTTGCGGGATTGGGCGCGCTCGATGTTGAGACGGTCATGGCACCGCAAAAACGGCTGGGCCTGACGGCGGCGCGCGATGTGCTGACCGGGACCGATGTGACGGGCTATGAAATCCATATGGGGGAGACAGATGGCCCGGATCGCGCGCGGCCCTTCCTGTCACTCGACGGGCGGGGCGAGGGCGCGGTGTCGGCCACGGGCCGTGTGATGGGCACCTATCTGCACGGGGTCTTTGGGTCGGATGCGTTTCGCGCGGCGTTCCTTGCGCGCATTGGTGCGACGGGCGGGGCGTCCTATGGGCCAGTGATTGACCAGACGCTTATTGAACTGGCTGAGCATTTGGAGGCGCATCTGGATGTGGAGGGGCTGCTCGCGCTTGCCCGTTGATTCGGGCCTTGGTAGTATTCCGGCCATGACGCAATGCCTTCTCACCCGCCATTCGCGCAATCGCCGCCTGCGCCCGAGTTTTTATCGGGTGGAGATCGCGCATAACCTGTTTGGCGAATATTCCGTGATCCGCGAATGGGGGCGGATCGGGGGGCGCAGTCTAGAAAAAGTCGATCTGTTCGAAGGGCTGGTGGAGGCGAGCCGCTGGGCCGACCGCGTGCGCCGCAAAAGACTGCGCGCAGGGTACGCCCGGATCGAATAGGCGCTCCCGCACGTCACCCTCTCATTGACATGAGAGGTCTCCCTTTGGGCCGGACGCCGCGCGTGCCGCGCGGCGATGCCTCCGGCGGGAGGTATTTTCGGAAAAAAGAAATTGATCAGGGTTTGCTGCACCCTAGGTCACGACCACCAGGGCGAAGGCGGCAATCAAGAAGAGCGCCCAAGCGCGCCATAAGATATCACATGCCTTGGAGATGTCGTTTGTCTCGGCCATGCGGCCGTCCGGGTTGAGCCAAGGATCCGCACTGGGCCCATCGGCATAAAGGCGCGGGCCAGACAGGGCGATGCCAAGTGCGCTTGCCATCGCCGCCTCCGGCCAGCCTGCATTGGGGGAGCGATGTTTGCCCGCGTCGCGCCACATGATCCGCCAACTGCGCGCCTGGCCCGAGGCAGCAGCGATCATGAGCCCCGTCAGCCGCGCCGGGATCAGGTTAAGCACATCATCAAGCCGCGCGGCTGCCCAGCCAAACGCGCCAAACCGCTCCCCCCGGTGGCCGATCATGCTGTCAGCCGTGTTCACCAGCTTGTAGATCAGGATGCCCGGCAGACCGGCCACCGCAAACCAGAACGCAGGGGCGATCACCCCGTCGGAGAGGTTTTCGGCCCCGCTTTCAATCGCGGCGCGCGCGATTCCCGGCTCGTCCAGCACGCTGGTATCGCGCCCCACGATCATGGACACGGCGACGCGTCCGTCCTCCACCGACCGGGCCAATCCATCCGCCACCGCGCGCACATGGGCGACCAGTGCGTTTTGGGCGATCAGGATCGCCGCGATCAGCGTTGACCAGATCGCCCCGCCCGGCAGTGCCGCGATCAGAAGGCCAAGCACCGCCATCGCACCCACAAGCACACCGATCAGCACAGCCCCTTTTGCCCGGCGCCGATGGCCGCTGTTAAGCCGCCGCTCCCCCCCGCCAATCAGGCGCCCCATCAGGACCGCAGGATGCGGCAATCGGGACCAGAGCCATTTCGGCTCCCCAAACATCGCATCAAGAAGGAGCGCCGCGATCAGGGACATGCTGCGAGTGCCGTCTCAAGCTGTTGCCACCGTGCATCCCCGTCCGGCAGCCCCAGTCGGAGCCAGCCGGGGGCATAGCTGAACACACGGGACCAGACGTGATGCCGGGCAAGCTGCGCCTGCCAGGCCGCGGCCTCCTCCACCTCATAGAGCCGAAAGAGCGTCGTCCCCCCGACCAGCCGCGCGCCCCGCGACAGAACAAGCCCATCAAGCCGCTCCGCATCGCGGGCAAGGCGCAGCCGCGTTTGCGCGGCCCAGTCGGTATCGCGGAGCGCAAGGCTGCCAAGCTCCGCCGCCATGCCGCTCACCGGCCATGGCCCCAGCCGGTCCGCGAGCGCGGGCGCGCCCGTGTCGGACAGGACCGCAAAACCGAGCCGCACCCCCGCAAGCCCATAAAACTTGCCAAAGCTGCGCAGCACGATCATGCCCGGCTCTGATGCGAGGGGCATGAGGCTCGACGGGACCACATCCGCAAAACTCTCATCAATGATGGTCAAATGCCGCCCGCGCGGTGGATCGGCCCAAAGATGCCCATCGGGATTGTTGGGATGGACAATGACGGTCACGTCGGCCTGATCGGGGGCATCCACCTGTCGCCAGCCATGGGCGGCGAAAGCGGCGGCGTGTTCGTTATAGGTCGGGCCGGGGATGTAAACGGTGCCGGGCGGCAACAGGCTCGGGATCACACCGATCAGCGCTGAGACGCCCCCTGCGGGCAGCACGGTTGCCCCTTTGGGCGCATGATAGGTGGCGGCTGCGGCGGCGCACAGATCGCGCATCGCCTGAGCGGGGGGAAGCACTGTCCACGCCGCAGGAGAGAGCGGGCCGACCGGATAGGGGCGCGGATTGATCCCGGTGGAAAGATCAAGCCAGTCCGACGCCGCGCCGCCATATTTCAGCCGGGCTTGCGCGTAATCCCCGCCATGTTCGCGGGGCGTGGTGGCTGGGGATGTGGGCAGTGACGGCATGGATTTTCACCCGATGGAAAAAGACATAAATATCTGAAAAGCATAAATTTTTCCGAATTTATGCAGCTCTTACTGCCCCTGTTTGCGACGAATTTGCGCCATTTCCAAGCGCGTTGTTAATCTTTCTTAAATACTTTTGGTGTGTCCTGCCGGGTAAGGAACAGGATGAGATGATGACGGTACTCCTCGTAACGGGGGATTCTATGCCCCACTTGGCATGGAAATCTGCCCTTAACATGGCTGGAATTGAGTGCACCGTCGTCACGGATGGGCATGATGCCAGCCGGTTTTGCCTGACCCATGCATTGGATGCCGTGGTGATCGACCTTGATCTGCCGGGCGGCGGGGTGCTGGCGCTCATTGACCTGATCGTGTTGCGCAATCCCGATATCCCGATCATCCCCATCAACAATGGGGAGGTGTTTTCGGATGGCTGTCTGTTTGAGGTGATTGCCAATGCGCGGTTCATGATAACGCCGGACACGTCCGGTACGGATCTTGCGCATTGTTTGCTGCATTGCATGGCGCGCCCCACCGCCGGGCAGGACGCACCGCGCCTGAATTACGCCTGATCGCGGCCGTGCGGGGCGGTCCAGTCCAGCACGGGATTGATCGGGATGATCCGGTGCGGGTTAATCGACTCGTGGCTTTTGTGATAGTGCCGCACGAAATGATCGAACACGACCGTGTCCGCCACGCCGGGCCATTGGTACAATTCCCGCGTATAGGCCCAAAGGTTGGGATAATCGACGATCCGCTTGCGATTGCATTTGAAATGCAGGTGATACACCAGATCGAACCGGAACAGGGTCGGGACAAGCCGCCAATCGGCCTCCGTCACGCGATCCCCGGTGAGGTAACGGCGGGTCGATAACCGCTTCTCCAGCCAGTCGAGCGTGTCGAACACATCCGCAACGGCCTCGTCATAGGCGGCTTGCGTCGTGGCAAAGCCGGAGCGGTACACACCATTGTTGAGCCCCGGATAGATGCGGTCATTGACCGCTTCAATCTCGTCACGCAACTCCTCGGGCCAGAAATCCTGCGTGTCGCCCGTGATCCCGTCAAAGGCGGAGTTGAACATGCGAATAATCTCGGAGCTTTCGTTGCTCACGATGGTGTGGCGTTTCTTGTCCCACAGGATCGGCACGGTCACGCGGCCCGACATATCGGGCATCGCCTCAAGGTAGATGTCCCGCGCGAAGGCCTTGCCCATCAACGTGTCGCCGGTCGCCCCCGGAAAGCTGTCATCGAACGTCCAGCCATCATCGAACATGTCGGGATGCACGACAGAGATGCTGATATGCTCCTCCAGCCCCTTGAGGGCGCGAAAAATCAGCGTGCGATGCGCCCACGGGCAGGCATAGGACACATAAAGGTGGTAACGCCCACTTTCCGCCGCAAAGCCACCCTCACCCGACGGGCCGGGGCTGCCATCCGCCGTGATCCAGTTGCGAAACGCCGCCGCGCTGCGCTCAAACTTTCCTCCGGATTTTTTGGTGTCTATCCATCCGGTATGCCATTTCCCGTCGATCAACTGACCCATCGTTTCCGCCTCCTGAACTGCTCAGGCTCATGTAGACCTGTGATGGATCACGGCCAACCGCGCAAAAACACCCAATTTGTTCGCGAAGTGGAAACGATTTGATAAGGCCCCCGTGCGAAATTGATGGAAATGTCACACAGGCGGCATAGGTTTGGTCAAAACAGCGGGGAAACATTATGGATTCGCATCTTCCGGATGAGGTGCTTTTGGGCATGGCGCGCGCGGCGCGGCGTGGCGGCTCGGGTCAGCGGCTTTCAGTGCATATGGGCGATGTGGTGGTGCGGATCATCAGCCTTGATGAACACGGGTTCACGGTGCCGGAGGGCAGCCCTAACCTGCGCGGCGCGGTCAGCCTCTATGACGGGCCACGGCACATGGCCGATTGCCTCGTGATGCGGATCAAGGGGGAGGGCGATCTGCCCCATTACGAATATAAACGCCGGACAGAGGCGACCGCCGACGCCCCCACCGATTATGTGCGCAGCGCCGATGCGCCTGCCGGGCTGCTCACCCAGTCCTAATCCAGCACGACGCGGCGATAGAGGTGCCAGCTTGCATGGCCCAACAGCGGTAAGGCCACGATCAGCCCGGCAAAGGCCGGCAGGGACGCGGCCGCAAGGATCACGCCAATGAGCGCGCCCCATGTCAGCATCACAACCGGGCTTTTCAAGACAGCCTGAAAGGACGTGACGATTGCGGTGATGAAATCCGCGTCCCGGTCCAAGAGAAACGGAAACGCCAGCACCGAAATCGCGAACGCGACAAAGGCGAAAAACGCGCCGAACCCGTGCCCAACCAGCAGAAAACTCCAGCCCGTTGTGGTGAACAGCTTGGTCGTCATGACCTCCCAGAACGGCGCAGGGTTAAAGCCGAAATGGGCGTAATAGATCACCAATCCCACGCGGCTCCAGACCGCGAGCCAGAACATCAGGATAAACCCGTGATAGATGATCTGCCGCCGCGCGGTGCCTGACACCATCGCCGGGATATCCGCCCAGCCAAAGCCCTCTCCCCGCTCCATCCGGCGGGAGATTTCGTAAAGGATCGTGGCGACAAAAGGTCCGATCAGCGCGAATCCCGCGACCAGCGGAAAGGTCAGCCCGCGATATTCCCGCAAATCAATCACCCACATCAGCAGCCAACCGCCCAGCATGTAGAGCGCGCCGATGCTCATCCCGATCGCCGGCGCGCGGCGGAAATCGGCCCAGCCATCGCGCAGCGCGCCGCGCAGATCGCCAAAGCGCGCCGCGCGCAATTCTGGCACCCCATCCGCCGGGCGCCATGGCCCTGAATGATCCGAATGTGTCTGCTCCATCCCCGATCCTTTCACCGATGTTTGCCGTGCAAATCACTCTAGCGGGTTTGGCCTGCAACGCTAGGGTTTTGCGCAGAGGTTTCGTTGCGTCGAAAGGTATTCCGGCATGCGGTCCAAAAGGCGCATTTTCTTGCGGAATATTGAAAGCTCCTCCGAAAGAATCGGAAGATTTTTCAGGAAGAATCGCGCAATCTTCCCGAAATATCCCGTCCAAGGAATGGAGCGTCGAAAATGATTTCTGCCCCCTATCTGCTGTTTTTGGGTGATGCACCCGATGGTCTTGCCGCGAAGGTCGCGCAAGGTATCCGTGACTGGAACCCGGACGTGGCGCTGGGGCAGTTCCGCATGGAGGGATGCAAGGCGGATATGCGCCTGCCCGATATGACGCTGGATGAGGCCATCGCCGCCGGGTGCAAAACGCTGGTGATTGGCGTCGCGAACCGGGGCGGCATGATCTCCCCTGCGTGGATTGCGGTGTTGAAAGAGGCGCTGGCCAAGGGGCTCGATATCGCGTCGGGCCTGCACAACCTGTTGCGGGACGAGCCGGAACTGGTCGCAGCGGCAAAGGAGCATGGCCGCACGTTGCATGACGTGCGCATCCCATCGGTGAAATACCCCATCGCCTCCGGTGTGCGCCGGACGGGCAAGCGTTGCCTTGCCGTTGGCACCGATTGTTCGGTGGGCAAGATGTATACGTCCCTCGCCATGGAGCGTGAGATGGTGAAGCGTGGGATGAAAGCGACCTTCCGCGCCACCGGGCAGACCGGCATCCTGATCACCGGAAACGGCGTGCCGCTTGATGCGGTGATTGCGGATTTCATGGCCGGATCGGTCGAATGGCTGACGCCCGACAATGACGCGGATCACTGGGATCTGATCGAAGGGCAGGGCAGCCTGTTTCATGCCAGCTATTCCGGCGTGACCATGGCGCTTGTGCATGGCGGACAGCCCGATGCGCTGATCCTGTCCCATGAGCCGACCCGCAGCCATATGCGCGGCCTGCCCGATTATAAACTGCCCCGGTTGGAAGACTTGCGCGATGTGGCGCTGACGCTGGCGCGTGTCGTCAATCCGGCCTGTGAGGTCGTCGGCATTTCCATCAACACGGCAAACCTGCATGAGGAAGCCGCGCTGGAATACCTTGAAGCAACGGAAAAGCGAATGGGCCTGCCCACGGTCGATCCGTTCCGGCAGGGCGCGGGTCGTTTGGTGGACGCGCTGGACGCGCTATGAGCCTGACCGCAACGGCAGAGGCGTTCCGCCTGGCGGAGGTGTTCACCATCTCCCGCGGCAGCCGGACGGAGGCAAAGGTGCTGACCGTCACGCTCACCCGTGACGGGATCACCGGGCGCGGCGAATGCGTGCCCTATGCCCGCTACGGCGAAAGCATGGACAGCGTAGCGGATCAGGTCACAAGCGTCGCAGACGCGGTGATGGGCGGCGCGTCCCGGCACGACCTTTTGACCCTGTTGCCCGCCGGGGCCGCGCGCAATGCCGTTGACGCCGCGATGTGGGATTGGGAGGCGAAGGACGCCGCAAAGCCGGTATGGGAGCTTGCGGGCCTGCCCGCCCCCGCGCCCGTCACGTCGGCCTTTACCCTGTCGCTTGGGACGCCCGAAAGCATGGAGGCCGCCGCGACCCGCGCTGCCGCCCGCCCGCTTTTGAAGATCAAACTCGGCGGCGGGCCCGAGGATATCGCCCGGATCGAGGCCGTGCGCCGGGGCGCGCCAAACGCGGAGATTATCGTGGATGCGAATGAGGGGTGGAGCGTTGAGGAATACACCGCCCTTGCCCCCATCTTCCTCAACCTTGGGGTCACGATGGTCGAGCAACCCTTTCCGGCGGGGGATGACGCGGCATTGGCCGGGCTGGACCGCCCCTTGCCCGTTTGCGCCGATGAAAGCTGCCATGACCGCGCGAGCCTTCCGGGCCTTAAGGGCAAATACGATATGGTCAATATCAAGCTCGACAAAACCGGTGGTCTGACGGAGGCACTCGCGCTGCGCGATGCCGCGCGGGCCGAAGGGTTCACCGTCATGGTCGGCTGCATGGTTGGCACGAGCCTTGCCATGGCGCCGGCGGTGCTGGTCGCGCAAGGCGCGGAACTCGTCGATCTGGATGGCCCGCTTCTGCTGGCGGAGGATCGCACGCCACCACTGGAATTCAATGGATCCGTGCTGACACCGCCCGTGCCAGCACTTTGGGGATAAGAGGGAGAAGGCGATGAGCCGCATTGTCTATGTGAATGGTGAGTATGTGCCGGAGGAAGAGGCGAAAATCTCCGTCTTTGACCGAGGGTTTCTGTTTGCCGATGGCGTCTATGAAGTCACCAGCGTGCTTGAGGGCCGGTTGGTCGATTTCGCGGGCCATATCACGCGCCTGCGCCGCTCCCTGTCTGAGCTTGAGATGGCCTCCCCCTGCACCGATGAGGCGCTTGAGGCGATCCATCGCGAATTGATCGCGCGCAACAACCTGACCGAAGGGGTGATCTACCTTCAGGTCACGCGCGGGGCGGCGGATCGCGATTTCGCCTATCCGGCTGAGGGCACACAGCCAAGCCTTGTGCTGTTTACGCAAGACAAGACCCTGATCGACACCAAAGCCGCGCGGGACGGGATCAAGGTTGCCTCCGTGCCGGATATCCGCTGGGGACGGCGGGACATCAAGACGGTGCAGCTTCTGGCCCCGTCCATGTGCAAGATGGCGGCAAAGGCGCAGGGCGCGGATGACGCGTGGATGGTCGAAGACGGCTTCGTGACTGAAGGCACGTCGAACAACGCCTATATCGTGACCGGCGACGGCACGCTGGTGACGCGCAACCTGTCAAACGCGATCCTGCACGGGATCACGCGGGCGGCCGTGCTGCGCATGGCGCGTGAGGCCCAGATCAAGGTCGAAGAACGCCCCTTCACGATTGACGAGGCGAAAGCGGCGCGGGAGGCGTTCGTGACCGCCGCGTCCAGCTTCGTCAATCCGGTGGTGGAGATTGATGGCGTGTCCTTGGGCGACGGAACGCCCGGCCCCATCGCGCGCCGTTTGCGCGAAATCTATATCGAGGAAAGCCTTAAGACCGCGACCTGATGCGGGGGCGCTCCCGCACGTCGCCTGCGGCTCCCTTTGGGCCGGGCCGCCGCGCGTGCCGCGCGGCGGTACGCTCCGCGCGGGAGGTTTCTGCGGAAAAACGCAGCCAATCGGCGCATGTCGGCACAATGGAATGCTTGATCTGAGCAGGAATGAACGGCAGGGTTGCAGAACGCAACGTAGGGGCGACCAACTGCAGATTTGGGGACAGGCGATTTGAGCAAGCGCGCGGAAGATGAGGTCAGACGAGGCTTGCCCCCGCTGATGCCGCGCGTGTGGCGCTATGCGCTTGTCCTGACGCGGCGGCGCGACACGGCGGATGATCTGTCGCAGAATACCGCGCTCAGGGCCTTGGACCGGGCGGCGCAATATACGCCCGGAACGCGGCTTGACGCGTGGGTGTTTACCATCGCGGGCTCTATCTGGCGCAATGACCTGCGTGCGGCGGCTGTGCGGCGCGGGCAGGGGGTCGTTCCGGTCGAGGATGTGGACCTTGCCGATGGCCGCCCGGATGCGGAGACGAATATTCTGGCGCGCGAAGTGTTATCCTTGGTAACTGAGTTGCCCGATGCACAACGTGATGCCGTTTTTCTGGTTTATGTCGAAGGGTATTCCTATCTGGAAGCTGCAAGCATCCTAGATATCCCCGTGGGGACAGTGATGAGCAGACTTGCGGCGGGCCGCCGTAAGATCAACGAAGCAGTAAAAGGAAAGGAGGCCGAAGGATGACGACGTTTACCGACGAACAGCTGACGGCCTTCCTTGATGGGGAATTGCCCGCCGATGTCGCGGCAGAGATCGCCGAGGCGTTGGAGCGCGATGAGGTGCTTGCCGCGCGTCTGGCGGATCTGGAGGTTGACTTTGCGCCGATCCGGGCCGCGTTTGATGCGCTGACGCCCGCGTCGGTGCCGATGCCAGCCCCGCAGGCCGCCAATGATCCCGCGCCGCCGCGTCGTTGGCTCGGTATGACGGTGGCCGCTGGTCTGGCGCTGATGGTCGGTTTCGGCGCGGGCTTTACCGTGCCGCGTGCGCCCGAGCCCGTGGCCCCGCCGGGCTGGCTCGCGATTGTGGCAAGCTATCAGGCGCTTTATTCGGCCGAAACGATTGCCGCGGTTCAGCCCGATGCCGCGACGCAAGCCGCAGAGGTGGCCCGTGTCGCACAAACGCTTGGTGCCCCTCTGACGTCGGAGAATGTGACGTCGGATCTGTTGCGCTATGCCCGTGGGCAAGTGCTGGACCTCAATGGTCAGCCGCTGGCGCAACTGATGTATCAGGCTGCCGATGGCACGCCCGTGGCGCTGTGCGTGATTGCGACCGCGGCAGAGGATGCGCCCGTGTCCTCCCGCCAGATCGGAGGGCTGAACGCAGCCGTGTGGCGCGAGGGCGGCTTTGCTTACCTGGTGATCGGGGACACCGACGCGGGAACCATCGCGACCGCCGCAGAAGGCTTCGCCGCCGCGATTTGAGGCAAAAATCGCCTCTTTTTGCTGTGAGAGTGAATAATATCCGACATGGCGTGTTCTTGGGACTGAGCGGGGCAGAGAGCGCCCCAGCCAGAAACCCGAGAAAGGATACGACCCATGAAAGCCCTGACCCTGACCGCCGCTGCCGCCGTGATTGCCCTGACCGCTTGCTCCGGCGCCTATGCCGCGTCCGAGTGGAAAAAGATGGACACCGCTGCGGGCGAAGTGTTTGCCGATGACAATGGCATGACCCTCTACACCTTCCGCAATGACACGCCGGGCGTGTCCAACTGCTACGATTCCTGCGCCGATGCGTGGCCGCCGTTCATCGCGGATGCAGGTGCCACCGATAAGGGCGCATGGACGCTCGTCACCCGCACCGATGGCAGCCAGCAATGGGCGCTGGGTGGGATGCCGCTCTACTTCTGGGCCGGTGATGCAGCACCCGGCGATGTGACCGGCGATGGCGTTGGCGGTGTCTGGGATGCGGCGCGCCCGGCGGATAAGGCCAAGGCCCCCGCCACGACCGCAGGGACCGGCTACACCTACTGAGTTTGCGCTCTTAATCCCCACCCCCCTCGCAAGGGCGCAGGCGGGCCGAAGGATCATCCTTCGGCCCGTGTTTTATGTCAGTGGTCGGGTTTGGACGTGTCGAACGCGGCTTTTTGCGCGGCGCTTGCCTCTGTCTGATAGGTATCGCGCCATTCCGCGTAGGGCATGCCGTAGACGATTTCGCGCGCGTCCTCTTTGCCCATGTCGATGCCACGCGCGGCGGCGGCTTCCTGATACCAGCGGCTCAGGCAATTGCGGCAGAACCCGGTTAGGTTCATCATGTCGATATTCTGCACATCCGTGCGGGCGCGCAGATGATCCCGCAGGGCGCGGAACGCGGCGGCTTCTAACTCCAGTTGGGTTTGATCGTCCATCGGGCAGTCTCCTATTTATGCGCTTCGATCTCATCGGTGAACAGACGCGCGGTTTCCGGGTGGCACAGGATGTCGCTCAGATGCAGGGCGAGCCGGTCGGCCCATGCTTTTTGCCCGGCCGCGTCCTCAATCAGGTCGTTGCGGATTTCCACGAGTGTGTTGGGCAAGCCACGGCTCAGCGCGTGGGTGTCGAGCGTGTCGCCCCCGAACACGCCCGCATAGGGTTCGTTTTCACCGACCGAAAGATCGCCCTCCGCGCGCAGGCGGTGCATCAGCGGTTGCGCGATCCGGCCATCGACCTCGTCCCACAGGATGCCGATATGCCATGGGCGCGGCGGGCGGTCCTTGAATTGTGGTGTGAAGGAATGGACCGACACGATCACCGGCACCTGACCTGTGGCCGTGACGGCGGCAATCTCATCCTCGATCGCCTGATGATAGGGTGCGTAGTATGCCGCCTTGCGCCGAGCGACCTCTTCGGCACGGGCATGGCGATTGGCCGGAATGATCGACCCATCATAGATGCGCCGCACCAGCGTTGGATCATCCGCCGCACGGTTGGGATCAATCACCAGCCGCGACCAGCGCGCGGCAATCAGCGTCGCACCCAACCGGGCGGCCAACACCCGTGCGACCCCAAGCGCGCCCACGTCATAGGCGATGTGCCGCGCCATATCCTCAGGTGGAAGGCCAAGATCGCCACCGCCGATTTCCGGCGGCACCGCGTTGCTGGCGTGATCGCAAATGACGATGACACGGCTTCCGGCAGCACCGGGCGTGTATAAAACGGCGGGGTGGGATGTGCTTAGGTCTTTCACACCGCAGGATGTACGCTCTTGCACGCGCGCGGACAACTCCCCGCAAGCGGACCTTGTTCAAAAAGACAAAAAATGTCCCGCTTTTCGCGCGACAACCGCAAGGGACGCGGTTACAACGCCCCCATCCAAACCGGTTTCAATCTAGAATTAACGAATGGGAAGCCTGCATGAAACGTGATCGCAGGGTCAAAATCGTCGCGACGCTGGGGCCAGCCTCCAACGACCGCGCAATGATCAAAGCACTTTTTGAAGCGGGCGCCGATGTGTTCCGCCTCAACATGAGCCATGGAAGCCACGAGGAAATCGCGGAGCGTCACCGCATGATCCGCGATGTGGAGCATGAGATGCAGCGCCCTGCTGCCATCCTCGCCGATCTTCAGGGCCCGAAAATCCGCTGCGGCGTGTTTGCCGATGGTCCGGTGATGCTGGAGGACGGGCAGGAGTTCCGCTTCGATCTTGATGACGTGCCGGGTGATGCGACCCGCGTGCAACTCCCCCATCCGGAGATTTTCAAGGCATTGGAGCCGGGCGCGACCCTGCTGGTCAATGACGGGAAAATCCGCGCCAAGGTCATCACCAATGATGACAGCCACGCGATGTGCGAAATCGTCGTGGGTGGTGAAATTTCCAATCGCAAGGGCGTCAATGTGCCTGATGTGGTGCTGCCCGTCGCAGCGCTCAGCGAGAAGGACAAGAAAGACCTCGAATTCGTGTGTGAATTGGGTGTCGACTGGTTGGCGCTGTCCTTCGTGCAGCGCGCCTCCGATGTGGAGGAAGCGCGCGCGCTCGCCAAAGGGCGCGCGGCGTTGGTGGCCAAGATTGAAAAGCCCGCTGCGGTCGATGCCTTTTCCGAAATTCTGGAAGCCGCTGACGGCATCATGGTCGCCCGCGGCGATCTGGGCGTTGAATTGCCCGTGCAGGCCGTGCCGCCCATCCAAAAGCGCCTCATCCGGGGCTGCCGCGCGGTGGGCAAGCCGGTGATCGTCGCGACACAGATGCTCGAGTCGATGATCACAGCGCCGGTGCCGACCCGCGCGGAAGTGTCCGACGTGGCGCAGGCCATCTATGAAGGGGCCGATGCGGTGATGCTGTCAGCGGAGTCAGCCGCAGGCGACTACCCGGTCGAGGCCGTGACGACGATGAATGACATCGCGATCGAGATCGAGCAGGACAAACATTACCGCCAGATCATCGAAGCCTCCCGCACGCAGGCCGGAAATGGCATCAGCGACGCGATCACGGTTGCCGCGCGCGAAGTGGCCGAAACGATTGACGTGCAGGCCATCTGTACCTTCACCCAAAGCGGTACCACCGCGATGCTGGCCGCGCGCGAACGCCCGCGCGTGCCGATCATCGCGCTCACGCCCATCACCAACACCGCGCGGCGGCTGATGCTCGTCTGGGGTTTGCATTGTGTGGTGATCCCGTCTGTGGACCGGTTCAAATTTGCCGTGGTCAGTGCCGCGCGCGCGGCCAAGGCCGAAGGCTTCGCCACGGATGAAGACCGGATCATCGTGACCGCCGGTGTGCCGTTCAACCAACCCGGCTCGACCAACATCTTGCGGGTTGCCCCCTGCCGGGAGAAGGATATCTTCGAGGGCGAACGGGCATAAAGGCCACCCATCCATGTCGGACGGCACATTTTCATTGCTGGGCGTGTTCGGGATACTCTGTATCCTGAGCATCCTGCGCGTGGGCATGGCTGTCATCGCGGACAGGCATCTGCTGCGGGCAAGTGGATGGATGTGGGTCACTTTCAGCGTCGGGCTTTATGCCGAGCTTACCTCGCCCATCGGTGCCGATTTTCAGGCGGTGATGCGCGGTCTCATTCATTTCGCCGCGATGATCCTTTAGCGGGGTGCAAACCCCCCTTGCATTTCCGGGCGCTCCGCTGTAGCTGAGCGTCTCTATTCGCCGGGGCGGCCGGTCGGTAAGGGCTACCGAGTCGCTTCGTTTGTTCACGTCTCTTTAGAGAGGAGCACGAAATGCCCAAGATGAAGACAAAATCGAGCGCGAAAAAGCGCTTCAAGGTGACCGCCACCGGTAAGGTGATGGCAGGTCAGGCCGGTAAGCGGCACGGGATGATCAAGCGGACGAAGAAATTCATCCGCGATGCACGGGGCACGACCACGCTGTCCGCACCCGATGCAAAGATCGTCAAATCCTACATGCCCTACGATCGTTAAGGAGGTCTGAACCATGTCTCGAGTAAAAGGCGGCGCCTCCAGCCACGCGCGTCATCGTAAGGTCATCAAGGCGGCCAAAGGGTATTACGGCGCACGGAAGTCCAACTTCCGCACCGCGACCCAGGCCGTTGACAAGGCACAGCAGTATGCAACCCGTGACCGGAAGGCGCGCAAGCGGTCCTTCCGCGCGCTCTGGATCCAGCGGATCAACGCGGGCGTGCGGGCATATGATGCCGACATGACCTATTCCCGTCTGATCAACGGCCTGACCGTTGCGGGCATCGAAGTGGACCGTAAGGTGCTCTCCGACCTCGCGATCCACGAGCCGGAGGCGTTCAACGCCATCGTCGATCAGGCGAAAGCCGCGCTGGCCTGAGCCACCCGCAGCAAACGTTTCAGAAAGGCCCGGAGCGATGCTCCGGGCCTTTTTCTTTTGTCGGACGTAGCCTGTCCAGCGGACGCCCGAGGTGGCCGCCAGACCCTTTGTGCTTTTCGGTTTATGGTACAGGATACTCCGACGATCCGGCAGAGCGCCACCGTTGAGAAGCGGCCGCCTGAGGGGCGGGCGTCCGCTGGACAGGCGCCTTCGGCTTGATTCCTGTCCAATACGAGTGGTCGCCCCCACCAACCCTTGCAAATCGCCCCCCGTATAGTATCCCTCCCTCCCAAACGGATGATGAGGGCAAGACCATGGATCTGAGCGATCTGCGCGCAAGCTGGCTGGAGCGTATCGGCGGGGCATCGGATGAGGCCACGCTGGAGGAGGTGCGCGTCGCGGCCCTCGGCAAAAAGGGCGAAGTCAGCCTGAAAATGCGCGAGTTGGGCAAGATGACCCCGGAGGAGCGGCAAACGGCTGGCCCCGCGCTTAACGCGCTGAAGGACGAGTTGAACGCGGCGCTTGGCGCGCGCAAGGCGTCACTGGCTGATGCCGCCCTTGAGGAACGGCTGAAATCCGAATGGCTCGACATGAGCCTCAGCCCCCGGCCCGTGCGCGCAGGCACCATCCACCCGATCAGCCAAGTGACGGAGGAGGTCACCGCGATCTTCGCCGATATGGGCTTTGCCGTCGCAGAAGGGCCGCAGATCGAGACGGATTGGTACAATTTCGACGCGCTCAACATCCCCGGCCACCACCCCGCGCGGGCAGAGATGGACACGTTCTATATGTCCCGCAAGGAGGGCGACAATCGCCCGCCCCATGTGCTGCGCACCCACACCAGTCCCGTGCAGATCCGCTCCCTTGAGGCCAGCGGCGCGCCGACGCGCATCATCTGCCCCGGTCGTGTGTACCGCGCAGATTACGACCAGACCCACACCCCGATGTTCCATCAGATCGAAGGGCTGGCGATTGACAGCGATATCTCCATGGCGAACCTCAAATGGGTGCTGGAGGAATTCTTCACCGCCTATTTCGGGACCAAGGTGAACACCCGCTTCCGCGCCTCCCACTTCCCGTTCACCGAACCTTCGGCTGAGGTCGATATTCAGTGCTCATGGGTCGATGGTCAGGTTCGTGTGGGCGAGGGCGATGGCTGGCTCGAAGTGCTCGGCTCCGGCATGGTGCACCCGAATGTGCTGCGCGCGGCGGGCGTGGACCCGGATGAATGGCAAGGTTTTGCCTTCGGTATGGGGATCGACCGCATTGCGATGCTGAAATACGGCATCCCCGATCTGCGCGCGTTCTTTGATTCTGACCTACGCTGGCTGCGCAATTACGGGTTTGCCAGCCTCGATATGCCGACGGTGCATGGCGGGATGAGCGGCGCGGCCTGATGCGCCTTTTCCGGCGCGACCATCACGCCTTGGGGCCGGAGGCTGTCCGGCTGCATGCGGCGTTTGAGATCGCGCTGACCGTCTGCGATTTTCTGGCGGCGGTGCTGTTCGTGATCGGATCGGTGATGTTCCTCTCTGGTGATTGGGAGCGGGCAGGGACGTATCTTTTCATCATCGGATCGCTCCTGTTTGCCGTCAGTCCCGCGTTGAAAGTCTGGCGGGAGGTCAAACTGGCGCGGATGGGCGATCTGGAAACACTGGCAAAGCGGGACGAGCGGTAACAGGACCGGACTCAAGCCGAAGGCGCCGGTCCAGCGACCGCCCGAGGGGGCCGCGCCGACGCCGCCGCGATACACTTTATCCCACCATCACCCGAGACCGTTTCACACCTGACGCGCGTTGCAAAAGCGGCCGCCTGTGCGGCGGGCGGCCGCTGGACCGGCGCCTTCGGCTTGAGTCCGGTCCATTTCCGCTAAGTCTAAAGGACACAACCGGGAACCCGACGATGCCCCTCAAAGGACGCAAACAAACCCTATTCTGGACCTGCCTTGCCGCATTGGTGATCGGGGCGCATATCGCCATGCTCAACTCCGATACGATGCCGCGTGATGTGGCGTGGCGCCTGCTGACCGTGAACGCCTCCATCTGGGCGGTGATCCTGATCCCGGCGCTGTTTTTGTCATGGCGGGTGCGCAGGACGCGGGGCGATAAGTAGTCGGGTACGGATCGCCCTTCCGCCCCGCGCCTTCCTCCTGTATGCAAGCGCGCAAATGCTGCTGAATGACGGATGCTGACCGATGAAATTCTCCCTTTCCTGGCTCAAGGATCATCTTGAGACCGATGCGACGCTTGATGAGATTTTGTATGCGCTCACCGACCTCGGGCTTGAGGTAGAGGGCGTGGAGGATCCGGCGGATCGGCTTGGCACTTTCCGTATCGGCTATGTCCAATCAGCCGAACAGCACCCGGATGCGGATCGGTTGCGCGTGTGCATGGTGGAGACAGCCACGGGCGTGCAGCAGATCATCTGCGGTGCGCCGAACGCGCGCGCGGGCATCAAGGTCGTCGTCGCCCAGCCCGGTGATTATATCCCCGGCCTCGATATCACGATCAGCGTGGGCAAAATCCGGGGGGTGGAGAGCCACGGCATGATGGCCTCCGAGAAGGAGCTGGAAATCTCCGACGAGCATAATGGCATCATCGAATTGCCCGAAGATGCGCAGGTCGGCCAGCGCTATATCGACTATGCGGGCCTCAATGACCCGGTGATTGAGATTGGCATCACGCCGAACCGCCCCGATGCGTTGGGTGTCGCAGGGATCGCACGAGATTTGGCCGCGCGCGGGCTTGGCACGGTCAAGACCCCGGCGACAGAGCCGGTGGCGGGCACCTTCCCCAGCCCGATTGGCGTGACGCTGGCCGATGAGGTCGCTGATAAAGCCTGCCCGCTTTTCGTGGGTCGCTACATTCGCGGTGTCAAAAACGGCCCGTCCCCGAAATGGATGCAGGACCGGCTGCGCGCGATTGGCCTGCGGCCCATCTCCGCGCTGGTGGACATCACCAACTACGTCACCTTCGACCGCGCGCGCCCCTTGCATGTGTTCGACGCCGATAAGGTGACGGGCAACATCCATGTGCGGTTCGCCAAAGACGGGGAAAGCATCCTCGCGCTCGATGGCAAGGACTACGCGCTGAAAGACGGCATGACCGTGGTCGCGGATGACGCCGGGCCAGAGGGCATTGGCGGCATCATGGGTGGCGAGGTGTCCGGCTGTACCGAGGAGACGGTCAACGTGTTCGTTGAGGCCGCGTATTTCGATCCGGTCCGCACCGCCTATACGGGCCGCGCGCTCAAGATCAATTCGGATGCGCGCTACCGGTTCGATCGGGGCGTCGATCCGGCCTTCACGCCTGAGGGCATGGAAATCGCGACGCGCCTGATCATGGACCTGTGCGGCGGGGAGCCGTCTGAGGTTGTGATCGCGGGAGCCGTGCCGGACACGACGCGCAGCTACACGCTTGATCCTGCGCGGGTCATTTCGCTCGTAGGAATGGACATTCCCGAGGCGGAGCAGCGCCGTAGCCTTGAGGCGCTCGGCTTCCGGCTGGAGGGGAATGAGGCGTTCGTGCCCCCGTGGCGCCCCGATGTGCAAGGCCCCGCCGATCTGGTCGAAGAGGTGGCGCGCATCGCCTCCCTCACCAAGCTGGAAGGCAAGCCGCTGCCCCGCGTGCCGGGTGTGGCAAAACCGATCCTGACCCCGATGCAGAAACGCACCCGCACCCTGCGCCGCACGATTGCGGCCCTGGGGATGAATGAATGCGTGACCTATTCCTTCATCGACGGACCGCAGGCCGCGCTGTTTGGGGGCGGTGAGGATGCAATGGCGCTGGAAAATCCGATCAGCAGCGATATGAGCCATATGCGCCCTGACCTTTTGCCGGGCCTGTTGGCGGCGGCGGCGCGCAATCAGGCGCGCGGCTTTGCCGATCTGGGCCTTTTTGAGGTGGGTCCGGTATTCGCCGGGGCCGAACCGGGGGAGGAAGTGATCCACGCCACTGGCTTGCGCACGGGTGCCACCGCGCCGCGCAACACCCACGGCACGCGCCGCCCAGTCGATGCCTATGACGCGAAGGCTGACGCGGAAGCGGCCCTTGCGGCCATTGGCGCGCCGGTCGAGCGGCTGATGGTGATGCGCACAGCACCCGGCTGGTTCCATCCGGGGCGGTCAGGCGTGTTATCGCTCGGGCCGAAAAACCCGCTTGCCGCCTTTGGCGAGTTGCACCCCAAAGTGTTGGCTCAGATAGATGTGAAAGGCCCGGCTGTCGGCTTTACCCTGTTTGTCGAGAACGTGCCCTTCCCGAAATCGAAAGGGGCCGCGCGCCCGGCGCTTGATACCTCTGATCTGCAGGCGGTGGAGCGCGATTTCGCCTTTGTCGTCGATGCGAACCTTGAGGTGGATAAGCTCGTCAAAGCGGCCAAAGGCGCGGAAAAGAAGCTGATCGAGGATGTCAGCGTCTTTGACGTGTTCGGCGGGGCCAAGGCCGAGGCGCAGATGGGGGCGGGCAAAAAATCCGTCGCGATCGCCGTCCGCTTGCAGCCGCGCGATGCCACGCTAACTGATAAGGAGATCGAAGCGGTCAGCGCCAAGGTGATCGCCTCGGTCGAGAAAGCAACTGGCGGAGCCTTGCGCGGATAATGCGGAAGCCTCCGGCGGGAGGTATTTTGGGAAAAAAGAAACGGGAGGGATCGCGATGACTTGGAGCGTATATCTGGCAGGTGAGATTCACACAGATTGGCGCGAGGATATCGCGACCGGGGCCAAGGCCGCGAACCTGCCTGTGACCTTTACCGGCCCAGTGACCGACCATGACGCCTCCGACGATTGCGGTGTGGCGATCATGGGCGCGGAGGATCAGAAATTCTGGCACGACCATAAGGGCGCAAAGCTCAACGCGATCCGCACGCGCAAGATGCTTGAGGACGCGGATATCGTCGTCGTGCGGTTTGGCGAGAAATACAAGCAATGGAACGCGGCATTTGACGCGGGTCAGGCCTATGCGCTCGGTAAATCGCTCATTGTGATGCATCAGGATGAGCATCAGCACCCGTTGAAAGAGGTCGATGCCGCAGCACTTGCCGTGGTCAAGACGCCGCAACAGGTGGTCGAGATTCTGACCTATGTGATCAACGGCACGCTGCCCGACTGACGCGACGTTTCCCCTCGACAGGCGCGCGCGCCCGCGTAACCTTTTCCCAAAACGGGGGAGGGTGCGATGGAATTTGACTATGTGATTGTAGGGGGCGGCTCCGCCGGGTCGGTGATGGCAGCCCGCTTGAGCGAAGATCCGAACACCACCGTATGTTTGCTGGAGGCCGGCGGGCAGGGCGACAGCCTGTTGGTGCGCTCGCCCATGGCGCTTCTGGCGATGCTGCCCGGTTGGGGCAAGATCAACAATTGGGCCTTTCACACGGTTCCGCAAAAGGAGCTGAAGAACCGGCGGCTCTATCATCCGCGCGGGCGCGCCTTGGGCGGATCATCCGCGATCAACGCGATGCTCTATGTCCGGGGGCATCCGTCCGATTATGACGATTGGGCGGCACAAGGGGCGACCGGCTGGGGCTGGGACGATGTGCTGCCCTATTTCCTGAAATCTGAGCGAAACCGGGTGCATGAAGGTGATCTCCATGGGCAGGACGGCCCGTTGCATGTGTCAGATCAGCAGGATCCGCGCCCGATTGCCGAGGCGTTTATCGCGGCGGCAGAAGAATGCCAGATCCCGCGCAACCCCGATTTCAACGGCCCCCGGCAAGAGGGTGCGGGCTATTACCAAGTCACGCAATTCAGCGGTGACGGGCGCAACGGGGAGCGGTGTTCGGCGGCAGCGGCCTATCTGCACCCGAACCTGACCCGCCCCAATCTGGAGGTGCTGACACAGGCGCGCGGATTGCGCGTGATCCAGTCGGAGGGCCGGGCCACGGGTGTGCTGGCGCGGCTGCCCGGCGGCAATCGCATCATCACCGCGCGGCGGGAGGTGATCCTGTGCGGCGGAGCGTTCCATTCCCCGCAACTATTGATGCTATCGGGCATTGGGCCGGGGGCCGCGTTGCAAGCGCAGGGTATCACCGTGCAGCATGATCTGCCGGACGTGGGGCAGAACCTTCAGGATCATCTGGATTTCATCCTCGCCTATCATGCCAACACGACAGACCTGTTGGGTATCGGCTTTCAGGGGGCGAAAGACCTGATCCGCCACGCGCTGGAATGGCGCAAAACCGGGCGTGGGATGGTGGCCACGCCGGGGGCGGAGGCGGGCGCGTTTCTGACTGTCGGGCAGGGCGACCGGCCCGATGTGCAGCTCCATTTCGTGCCTGCAATCGTGGAGAACCACGCGCGGCGGCTGCATCTTGGCTATGGTTATTCCTGTCACGCTTGTGTGCTGCGCCCCAAATCCCGGGGGGAGGTGACGCTCAACAGCGCCGATCCGATGGACGCGCCCCGCATTGATCCGCGCTATCTCAGCCACCCGGATGACGCGCAGGATTTACTGGATGCGGCCATCGCGATGCGCCAGATCATGCGCGCGCCCGCGATGGTCAAATACCAAACACGGGAGATTTTCACCGATGGGGTGCCGGATGAGGAATTGTTGTCCCATATCCGGGAGCGCGCGGGCACGATCTATCACCCCGTGGGCACCTGCCGGATGGGCACGGATGAGGGAGCGGTGACCGATCCGAAAGGTCGGGTCCGGGGCGTGGCCGGGTTGCGCGTGGTGGACGCGTCGCTGATGCCAACGCTGATCGGCGGCAACACAAATGCGCCCGTCATCATGATGGCGGAGAAGATCGCCGCCGGAATGCGGTCCGCCCCGAACTGATCCGGGGCGGAGGCCGAGTTACCCGTTGCGGTCGGGAATGTTCAGCGCCGCCTGAGACGCCGGACGCGCGAGATGGGTTTCGAGATAGCGGGTCACGTTCTTGTAGTCCGCCATGCCGAGCACCTCTTCGCCGCCATAGAAATCCACAACCTTGAGCCACGGCCAGATCGCCATATCCGCGATGGTGTATTCGCCCGCCGCGACAAAATCCTTGCCCTCAAGATGCTTGTCCAGCACGCCCAAAAAGCGCTTTGCCTCATCGGTGTAGCGGTTAACGGCATAGGGGTCCTTCACCTTGTCCGCCGCGAATTTGTAGAAATGCCCGAATTGACCGAGCATCGGGCCAAGCCCGCCCATTTGCCACATCAGCCAGTTGAGCGTTTCGGCCCGCGCGGTGCCGGAGGCAGGCAGAAATTTGCCATATTTCTCAGCCAGATAGATCAAGATCGACGCGCTTTCAAACAGCTCGACCGAGCTGTCACCGGTCGGATCGATCAGCGCGGGGATCTTGTTGTTGGGGTTGATGGCAAGAAAACCGGGATTGAACTGGTCATCGCGCATGATGGAGATCGTGTGCGCCTCATAGTCCACGCCCAATTCCTCAAGCAGCGCAGACACCTTGATCCCATTGGGGGTCGGGAAGGAATAAAGCTGGAGGATTTCAGGATTCTTTGCGGGGCGGAAATCGTTGATCGGGTGTGTGGCGACGCTGGCCATGGCGCATACTCCTTTGTTGCTGGACGGGTACATATGGGGCAATTGCGCGAACGCTAGTCCTCAAACGGGAAACAGTGCGTAATACATCGCGCGCCAGTGGAATATGGGTTTCAGATACAGATTTTTGTTTGTCGATCCGGCAAACCATGGCAAAGCAACGTCACTTACAGAAATTCATGGGGGAGCAACCATGTTGGAAGAATTCAAGAAGTTTGCGCTGAAGGGCAATGTCATGGACATGGCCGTCGGCATCATCATCGGGGCGGCGTTCACAACGATCGTCAAAAGCCTCGTGACGGACATCATCACACCAATCATCGGCTATATCAGCGGCGGGGTGGATTTCACCAACGTCTTTACTGTGCTGGGTGAGGGCGATTTTGCGACCCTCGCTGCCGCACAAGAGGCCGGAGCCGCGACGATCAACTGGGGGATTTTCCTTAACGCGGTGTTTGCGTTCCTGATCGTTGCATGGGTTCTGTTCCTTGTCGTGCGCACCATGAACAAGGCGAAAGAAGCGATGGAAAAGAAAGAGGAGCCCGCGCCGGAGGCCCCGAAAGGCCCGACGCAGGAGGAGCTTTTGTCCGATATCCGTGACCTTCTGAAAGCCCAGCAGGGTTAAGTCAGCCACAAAAGGATATAAAGTGCTGCCATCCCCCCAAGGATGGAGCCAAGCATATTGCGTGTCGCCGCCCCGATCAGAAGGGTGGCGGCCGCAGCCCCCAGCCGGGCAATGTCCGGCTCACCACCCGTCGCACTTGGCCAAAGCACCAAGGGGGCGACCAAGCCGGGCATCACCGCCACGGGCACATAGCGTAACAGGCGCAGCACCCATTCGGGGAATGTCTGTCCTCCCGCCAATCCAAGAAACGAAAACCGGATCAGGAACGTGCCGATCCCCATCAGGATGATGACGGTCCAGATCGTCTCATAGGTGCTCATGCTGCGGCTCCTTTCCGGCGGTCCATCCACAGTTCAGTCATCGCGCCCGCGCCCATCGCAAACACCGCCGCGATCAGCAGACCCATGGAATAGGGCACCCAAATCAGCGCGAGCGTCCCCGCCACGCTGACGAACGCCGCCACCAGATGCGGCAGGGAGCGCAGCATGGGCGCGACCATCGACAGGAACGTGATCGGCACCGCGAAATCGAGCGCAAATTCGGGCGGGATCGCCTCCCCCACCACAGCCCCCACATAGGTGCCCGCATACCAAAGCGGGGCCACCGGGATCATCAGCCCCGCGAAATAGGCCAGCTTACGCGCCAGCGGCTCTTGCGGCTGTTTGTCAAAGCGGATTTGCGACATGGCATAGCTTTGATCGACCAGAAAATACGCGACGACCGCGCGCTGCCACAGCTTTGCCTTGCCCAGATGGGGGGCGATGGACGCGGAATAGAGCACCATCCGCAGGTTCACCGCGAGGGCCGTAAACACCACGATCAGCGTCGGAGCCTGCTCTTCCATCAGGGCGAGCGCGGTGAACTGCGCCGCCCCCGCAATGACCAAAACTGTCATCGACATCGTCTCAACGAGGGACAGACCGGCCTCCGTCGCGGCCACACCAAAAAGAAGCGCGAAGGGCACCACGATCAGGATAAAAGGCAGGGCATCAACCATCCCCTCGACAAGCGCCGAACGCTCCTTTTTCACTGGTGTGGACATCGCCCTCTCCTTCGGTCAGTAATCAGAAGGGAGAGGCTATACCCCCGACCTGCGGGGATGCCAATGATGGATCGTTGTTCATGTCATCACCGGAAATCATACCTGCTGAAGTGCTGCCCGTTGGGCTTGTCCATGGACTTGGCCGCGGGACAGGTTCCATGACCTTGCTGTCGATGCGCCTGCAACGCGCTGGTTTTGCGGTGTTTTTGGCTGAATACCCGTCGCGGTCCGCCACATTGGATGAAGCGCGGGAGGTCGTGGCGCGGCAAGTGGACCGTGCCGTCGGCACCAGGGGGCGCTGCGCGCTGATCGGGCATTCGCTGGGCGGCGTGATCGCGGCGCAGTTGAAGGCGGGCAGTCATCAGGGCCGCATCGGGCGGTTGGTGCAGATGGGCTCCCCGAACCTTGGCTCGCCGCTGGCGGATGTGGCGCGGCAGGTGCCGGGCGTAGCGGATGTGTTTGGCCCTGTCCTCCACACCATCGCGGAGGCCGATATCGACCGTTTGCCCCTGTCCGAACAGGACCGGCTGGAAATCGGCTGCATTGCGGGCACTGGTGGCTGGCGTGCGGTGACGCAGGCTTACGGGCTGGAGGGGGAGAATGACGGTAAGGTCAGCGTCGAATCCGCGCTGGGCGTGCCCCATGGCGATGATATCCTCGTGGATGCCAGCCATTCGACCCTGACCCTCAGCGCCGAAGTGGCCGAACAGGCCATCCATTTCCTGCGCCATGGCATATTCGACAAGAGCGCTGAATGACCCTACCCGCCGTGATCCTCGCCGGTGGCCGTGGCACCCGGATGGGCGGCGTGGACAAGGCGCTGTTGCCGCTGGGGGACGGGGTGGTGCTGGATCATCTGATGACCCGATTGCGCCCGCAGGTCGGGCGGATCGCGATCAACGCAAACGGGGATGCCGCGCGGTTTGACAGGTTTGACCTGCCGGTGCTGCCGGATGATCTGGAGGATGCTGGTCCCCTTGCCGGGGTCTGTGCCGCGATGCGCTGGGCCGCCGGGGCGGGGGCCGATTACGTCGTGACGGTGGCGGGCGACACGCCGTTTATCCCCACGCATATGGTCACCGCCCTGCGGCTGGGCCGGGAAAGCACGGATGCACCCATCGCGATTTGTGAGGCGTTCAGCAGCACGGGGCGGCGCCTCCATCCCACATGCGCGCTCTGGTCCACGGCACTTGCGGATCAACTGGCGGACGCATTGGCGCAAGGCACCCGGAAACTGGGCCTCTGGGCGGAGGAGGCGGGCGCGCTGCGCGTGGCCTTTCACCTTGATCCCGACCCGTTTTTTAACATCAACACCGAAGCGGACCTTTTGCGCGCGCGGGCCTTCCTGTGACGCGGCCCGCCGTCCTGTCCTCCGAAGGATTGCGCACCGGCGCGATGTACGCGCTGATTTTCGCAGCACTTGGCGCGCATCTGCCGTTCTGGCCCCTATGGCTTGAGGATTGGGGCCTGACCGCGACGGAGATCGGCTCGTTCACCGCCGCAGGCGTGGTGGTGCGCATTCTGGCGGGCATCGCTATTCCCGCGCTCGCGGACAGGCTGGATGCCCGGCGGATGGTGATGGCGGGCGTCGCGGCACTGGGCGCTGTCGTCTTTACGGCGCATCTGTGGATCGACGACAAGGCGATCCTGTTTCTGGCGACACTGGCGACTGGGCTGGTGTATCCCGGCATGATCCCGCTGAGCGACGCGCTTGGCTCTGCTGCCGCGCGGGAGTACCGCTTTGCCTATGCGCAGGCGCGCGCCTTTGGCTCTTTGGCGTTTCTGATCGCGAATATCGCGGTGGGCTGGCTGATCGGGCAATATGGTGTCGGCGTCGCCCTGTGGTGGATCGTGATCTGCCTTGCCCTGTCGGTATGGATGTCGATGATCCATCCCGGCGGCGGGCAGGGGGCGGAGCTGTCCCGCCCGCGCCTCACGGATATCGGAAAGCTTGCCACGGCCCCGGTGTTTGTCCTGTTTCTTTGTGCCATCGGTTTTGCCCAAGGCTCCCATGCGGTGTTTTATGCGTTCGGATCGGTGCATTGGGCGGGGCTTGGCCTCAATGAGGGGGAGATCGGGGCGCTTTGGGCCTTCTCCGTCGCGGTGGAAGTGGTGTTGATGTTCACCGTGGGCGCGGCCATCGTCGCACGGATCGGCGCGGTGCCTGCGATTGCGTTTTCGGGCGCGGTGGGTGTGCTGCGCTGGACATGGATGATGTTTGATCCCACGGGGGCGGAATTGTGGTTCCTGCAATTCCTGCATTCCGGCACCTTTGCCATTGGGCATCTCGGTGCGATTGCCTTTGTCGCGGCTGCGGTGGAGGAGCGGCTTTCCGCCTCTGCCCAAGGGCTGTTTGGCGCGGCGTTTGGTGGATTGCTGTCGGCGGTGGCCATGGGGCTGGCGTCAGTGTTCTACGCATCCCATGGCGGGGCGACATATGGGATTGCGGCGGTGATGTCCGGGCTTGGGCTGATCTTCGCGCTGATGCTGCATCACCGCTGGCAGGGCGGTTTGATCGCTACTCGAAAGAGCCGGTAACCGATCCCAACAGCATGAAACAGCGCCCGGTGCGCGAGTCTGCGAGCCGGTCAAGCATCGCATCCACACCCTCCGCCGCGACCAGTTTCAGCACGGTGTCAAAGCGGCGCATGAAATGCAACGCAGCGTCCCGCATCACCGGATCAGAGCGCATCCGCGCCTTGGTCAGCGTGATCGCGGATGTGTCGTCAATCCCCGCAAGCCCGGCCAGCGTCGCGCCGCGCTCCCCTTCCGCGAAACGGCGCCAAAGGGCGGCGTCGGTCCTGAGCGGGTCAAGGTCATCCACATAAATGCCGTCTTGCGACAGGAGGTTCAGCACGTCCTCTGAGGCGCGCAGCAACTCCGCGATCTGATGGTCCCGGCCTGCCCGGCGCAGCGCACGGAACCCGGCCTGATCGCGCTCATCATTCGGGAAATTCAGCGCTGTAAGCAGAATATCCCAGTCGCGCGGCTCCTCCGGGGCGGTTGGCGCGGCCCCGACCAGCGGCAGATTGCGTTGCGCGCTATCCTCCGACAGGACCGGCGTCGCGGGCCGCATCCGGGGGCGTTCGGGTCGCGTGCTGGCGACCTTTTCGGTGGTCTCCGCCACGCGGGACAGGATGGTGCGATCTTCTTGCCGCCCTTCGAGCAGTTTGTAGAGCGCGCGATCGGTTATCTTTTGCCGCTCGCTCAGGGTCCGCAGGGTTTCTGCGAGTTCTGCGGTCCCGCCCTGCTGGACCGGGGCTGCGCGCAGCCGGTCAGAGAGTTCCTTGAGGGCGGCGGCATTGCCGCGCATTTCCTCTACAAAAAACACCGCCATGAAAATCATGAACAATGGCAGCACAAGCGCCAGCGTCAGCACCGTCAGTTCCAATGGCCCCGCAGGCCCGATGGCGATCATCGCGGCGCCCAGAATACCGATAAGCACCGACCACACCACTGCCGCGACGGTGGCGATCCGGCGGATCGGGCGCTCTTGTCGCTGGCTGTCGGGCATGGGCGTGCCTATCGGTGAGGGTGGTCAGACGTATTTGATTGTCAGCACTTCATAGCTGCGCACGCCACCGGGGGTGTTGACCTCAACACTGTCGCCCTCTTCCTTGCCAATCAGGGCGCGGGCGATGGGCGATTTCATGTTGAGCTTGCCTGCCTCGATATCGGCTTCATGCTCGCCAACGATCTGGTAGGTTTTCTCCTCATCGGTGTCTTCGTCCACGATCGTTACCGTCGCCCCGAATTTGATCGAGCCGGACAGGTTCGCCACCTTGATGACTTCCGCGCGGCCAATCACCGATTCCAGTTCGTTGATCCGGCCTTCGATAAAGGACTGCTTTTCGCGCGCGGCGTGGTATTCGGCATTCTCCGACAGGTCGCCATGCTCGCGCGCCTCCGCGATTGCGGTGATCACGGCGGGCCGTTCGACCATTTTGAGATTGCGCAGCTCGGCATCGAGCTTGTTGAAGCCTGCTTCCGTCATCGGCATCTTTTCCATGTCGCGCCTTTCTGTCGTCTCTTTGCGCCACGTGGGGCGGTGGTCCTATAATATGATAAGCCGCGCTGGACCGCGCGGCTTGTTGTGAGTGAAGGTATGAGCCTGCGCGCGTGTGTGCAAGGGGGCTTGAGCGGCTCAACGCGTCTGCGGTGGGCCTAGGCGGTCGGTTTTTGGGAACCATGAAAATAATGAGCGGGAGTTTGTCAAAGCCCCGGGGAATGGGACTGTGCCGCGCGGCGCGATTCGACCCAAGCAAGCAGGCGTCAGGTACCCGCATTCCGTTGCCGGATTGTCCCTGTCCACCGCCAGAAACGGAGGTTCGAGGCGTGAAACACCCGGTCGCGGCAATAACAGCAACGTCAGTTGCGCCCTGCAGGTCAGCAAGGCATTGTTCTGGCAAGCGACACTTTGGGAATCTTATGCTGCGTTTGGTCCTCATCCTTATGATGTTTGCTCTGCCTGCCACAGCACAGGACGGGCGACGTATGCTCACGACCGAGGAGGCCGAGCGTTGGACCGGGGTGGGCCGGATCAATATCGAAGGCTCCGGCTTTTGCACCGGGGCGCTGATTGCCGAAGATCTGGTGCTGACAGCGGCGCATTGCGTGTTCCACCCCCGCTCCCGCCGGATGGTGGACCCGGATCGCATCCATTTCCTTGCCGGGTGGCGGCTGGGGGAGGTCGCGGCCCACCGAAAGGTGCGCTCCATCATGGTGCATCGCGACTATGATTTCGACAGCGGAGAGGCGTTTGACCGCGTGCAGCGCGACATCGCCGTGCTGGAATTGGAAGAGCCGATCCCGGTCAATATCGCGCGCCCCTTCGCCCGCGAGGGTCGACCCAAGATCGGGCAGCCCCTTGCGGTGGTGTCTTACGCCCGCGACCGGTCGGAGGCCCCGTCGATCGAGGCTCCCTGCGCGACGCTCACGGTGCGCGACAATGCGGTCATCATGTCCTGCGAGGCGGAGTTTGGCGCGTCAGGCTCCCCGGTATTCACCTATAACCGGGGCGAGCCCAAGATCGTTTCGGTCGTCTCGGCAAAGGCCGTGCAGAACGGGCAGCGGATCAGCCTTGGCATGACGCTTGATGACGGGCAATTGCAGCAGGTGATCACGGATATCACGCGCGGCAACGCGTTCTTTGAAATCCGCGCACCGGGGGCTGGCACGATCAATGAGCAGCTTGGCCGTGGCACGGGCGGCTCTGGTCTGTTCCGCTCTGTCGGGAACTGAGCGCGACGGACCCCTTGAAGGCGAAAAATCCGGTTCCTACATCATGCGCATCGGGTGCCGATGATCGGGCTCGATATCAATCGCGACCCGTCCACGGATGGAGGGTTGCAGCAACCAGTATCGCTCAATGGAGGATGCAATGCGCACCTATGACTTTTCGCCCCTGTACCGTTCCACCGTCGGTTTCGACCGTCTCGTTCAGCTGATGGATAGTGTCAGCAATGGTGATGCCGGGCAGTCGGGCTATCCCCCGTATAATATCGAGAAAACGGATGAGGATGCCTACCGCATCACCATCGCCGTGGCCGGATTTGCGGAGGATGAACTGAGTATTGAGGCCCGCGATGGCCAGCTTGTGATCTCTGCCCGCAAGGCGCAGGACGAAGGCGAGCGCACCTATCTGCATCGTGGCATCGCGACCCGCGCGTTTGAAAAGCGGTTCCAGCTTGCCGATCATGTCCGCGCAACCGGGGCCATGACGGAAAATGGCCTGTTGCATGTGGATCTCGTCCGCGAGGTGCCGGAGGCACTGAAACCCCGGCAGATCGCGATCACCTCATCCAAATCAGAGCCGAAAACCATCGAAGCCTGATCTACCCGTCCCTCATGACGCCACGCCCCGGAGCATCGCTCCGGGGCGTTTTCGTTTTCGGGCTGCCGGGGTAGGCTGCGCATATGAGCAATCCACTCCCCGCCCTTTCCCGCAATGGCACGCTGATGACCCCTGAAGGCGGCCCGCCCGGCGCGTGGTGGTCGCTGACAAAGCCGGTTCTGGCTGTGGCGATGCTCAAATTGGCGGAGCAGGGGCGCATTGACCTTGATGCCTCCTATGAGGCGCATCCGTTCACGTTCCTCCAGCTACTCGCCAATACCAGCGGCGTGCCAAACTATACCGATTTGCCCGCCTACCGCGCCGATGTCGCCGCTGGCGTTGCGCCATGGACGGATGCGGACCTGCTGACTGAGACGGGACTGACCCCGCGCTTTCCCCCCGGCACTGCGTGGGCCTATTCCAACACGGGCTTCATGCTGATCCGCCAGACGATAGAGCGCATCATGGATCGGCGGATTGATGAGGCGATTGCTTCGCTGCTCTTTGCTCCGATGGGGATCGCTGACACACGGATTGCCCATGCGCCGGAGGACATGGCCGCCTGCGCTTGGGCCGGGGATCGCGCTTATCATCCCGGCTGGGTCTATCACCGGATGGCGGTCGGTCCGGCCTCCGATGCGGTTCGGTTTCTCGATTCGGTGTTTCAGGGCGGGTTTCTCAGCGCCGCGGGGCGTGCGCGCCTCACGCAAAGGACCGAATTAGGGCCGGGGCCAAAGGGGCGGCCATGGCGGACAGCGGCCTATGGGCTTGGCCTGATGGCAGGGGAGATGCAAGCGGGGCGGGCCTTTGGACATTCGGGGGTTGGCCCATATTCCGTATCTGCCGCATATCATTTTCCAGATAGACCGGATCGCCCAACGGCCTGCGCCTTTGGCCCCGGTGCGGATGAAACGGAGGTCGAGTGGCAGGTGGTGCGCGCGGCGTATTCACCAGATTAGTTGCGTAAATTCAGTAAGCTAGGGTAGGGCGCGCCGGGATCCCCTTCCCTTACGTCAGAATAAACTGAACGTAGGTTCATTTTCCCTTTGACGAGACTCACTCTATGTGCCTAACTTCATGTCGTGACGGGGCGCCTGCGTGACACAAAACATCGCCGACAATGAGCGATGGGCATCAGGCACCGCTAGGGAGAGAATAATGACCGATGTAGATGTACCCGCCGGGCGGGACAGCTTTCCGCGACTCATGGCCTATAATGCCGACCGGATCGGCGATCAGCCCGCGTTCCGCGTCAAGGAATACGGCATCTGGCAAAGCTGGACATGGGCCGAAGCCCATAAGGAGATGCGCCACCTCGCCCTTGGCATGATGGACCTTGGCCTTCAGCCCGGTGAACATGTGGCGATCATCGGCAACAACCGGCCCGAGCTTTATATCGCGATGTATGCGGTGTCCGCCGCCGGTGGCGTGCCGGTGCCGATCTATCAGGACAGCGTCGCCGAAGAGATGGCCTATGTGCTTGATCACTGCTCCGCGCGCTTTGCGATCTGTCAGGATCAGGAACAGGTCGATAAGGTACTCGACGTCAAGGAGCGCCTGCCGAACCTGACCGAGATTTTCTATGGCGACCCGCGCGGCCTGCGCAAATACGACCATACGCACCTTCATGACCTCAAGATCGTGATCGAACGGGGGGAGGAAATGGAGGGCGGCAATGGGGCCGATCTGGATGCACGGATCGCCGCGCGCGGCCTCGATGAGACTTGCGTGATGCTCTACACCTCCGGCACGACGGGGCGGCCCAAGGGTGTGGTGCTGTCCAACCGCAACATCATCTCCACCGCGAAAAACTCCAGCGAATTCGACAGCTTGCGCGAGTCGGACAACGTTCTGGCCTATCTTCCGATGGCATGGGTGGGCGATTTCATCTTTTCCATGGGGCAGGCGGCATGGAGCGGATTTTGCGTCAACTGCCCCGAAAGCCCCGACACGATGCAGATGAACCTGCGCGAAATCGGGCCGACCTATTTCTTCGCCCCGCCCCGGTTTTTCGAAGGTTTGCTCACCAATGTGATGATCCGAATGGAGGATGCGGGCAAATTCAAGCAATGGCTGTTCCATCACTTCATGGCACATGCAAAGCGGGTTGGCCCTGCGATGCTGGATGGGGAGAGTGTGTCCGGTGGGGATAAGCTGAAATACGCGCTGGGCAATCTTCTGGTGTACGGCCCGCTGAAAAACACGCTCGGCATGAGCCGGGTGCGCGTGGGCTATACCGCAGGGGAGGCAATCGGGCCGGAGATTTTTGATTTCTACCGCTCGCTCGGGATCAACCTCAAACAGCTTTACGGGCAGACCGAAGCGTCGGTGTTCATCACCCAGCAGCCCGATGGGCAGGTCCGCGCCGATACGGTGGGCGTCGCGTCCCCCGGTGTTGAGTTGAAAATCGCGGAGAGCGGGGAGGTCTATTACCGCTCCTCCGGCACATTCGTGGAATACTACAAAAACCCCGAAAGCACCGCCGACACGAAAGACCCCGAAGGCTGGGTCGCCACGGGCGATGCAGGCTTTATCGAGCCGGACACGGGCCATTTGCGCATCATCGACCGTGCCAAGGACGTGGGCAAAATGGCCGATGGCAGCCTGTTTGCCCCGAAATATGTCGAGAACAAGCTCAAATTCTTCCCCAATATTCTGGAGGCCGTCGTGTTCGGCAATGGCCGGGATCGCTGCACGGCGTTCCTGAACATCGACCTCACCGCCGTAGGCAACTGGGCAGAGCGGAACAACATCGCCTATGCCTCCTATCAGGAATTGGCGCAGCACCCGCAGGTGCAATCCACGCTTCAGGCGCATGTGGAGGAAGTGAACAAATCCGTGGCCGAGGATCCGATGCTCGCCGGGTGCCAGATCCACCGTTTCCTCATCCTGCACAAGCAGCTGGACGCGGATGACGGCGAACTTACCCGCACGCAAAAGGTCCGCCGCCGGATCATCGAGGAGCGGTATGGCGATCTGATCATCGCCCTCTATGACGGGTCAGAGAGCGTGTTCGCCAAGACCGAAGTGACCTATGAGGATGGCCGCAAAGGCTTTGTCTCCGCCACGCTCGAAATCCGCGACGCGGCGGTCGTGCCGGTGCAAACGCAGCAGGTGGCGGCGGAATGATGTCTTGTTGGGACATCTTCGCACTTGAGGTCGGGCCCGTGGCCCGGCCAGCGCCCGACCTCCCCCCGAAGGCCGCTTTCGCCCCCTCCAGGCCGGGCACTGTCCTGTGTTCCGCGCGGATGCGGGGGGCACGGCTATGACCCAAATGACCCGCCCCATGCAGATCTTCCTTGGCGTTGGCCTCTTGGCTGCTGGCCCGATGTGGGGGAGTGCGGCGCATTTCCTGTCCGGCTCCACGCTGCCTTATGTGATCACGGCGGCGATGATGGGGGCCGGGCTGGCGCTGCTCCTCTTTGGCCGGCGCCGCGCCCGTATCTGGGGGCTGGCCGCCGCCTGCGCGCTCGCGGCCTTTCTTGCACACATGATGATCGGATCGGGGCACACCGCATGACCCAATCCCAAACTTTCAGCCCAAAGGTGATGGCATGAACGACATGAGCCCAGACGGCTACACCACCCCAGATGGCCGCCAGATCGGTGGCGTGATGATGGAGGTGAAGAACATCACCCTCCGCTTCGGCGGGGTGGTCGCGATCAAGGATATCTCCTTCGACATCCGAGAGGGGGAGATCCGCGCGATCATCGGCCCGAACGGAGCGGGGAAATCGTCGATGCTCAACGTCATCAACGGCTTTTATCACCCGCAGGAGGGGGAGGTTTGGTTCAACGGCGCGAAGCGCAAGGCGATGAAGCCCCACGCGATCGCCAAGCAGGGCATCGCCCGCACCTTCCAGAACATCGCGCTGTTCAAGGGCATGTCCACGCTCGACAACATCATGACCGGCCGGTTTACCAAGATGAACGCGGGCTTTTGGTCCCAATGTCTGTGGAAGGGCAAGGCCGAGCAGGAAGAGATCGAAAACCGCGAATATGTCGAGAAGATCATCGACTTTCTGGAAATTCAGGCGATCCGCAAAACGCCCGTGGGCCGTTTGCCCTATGGCTTGCAAAAGCGGGTCGAGCTTGGCCGGGCCTTGGCGGCGGAGCCGAAACTCCTGCTGCTGGATGAACCGATGGCCGGCATGAACGTGGAGGAGAAGGAGGACATGTCCCGCTTCATCCTCGATGTGAATGACGAGTTCGGCACCACGATTGCGCTGATCGAGCATGATATGGGCGTTGTGATGGATATCTCCGACCGGGTCGTGGTGATGGATTATGGCCGCAAGATCGGCGACGGCACACCGGATGTCGTGCGCGCTGACCCTGCGGTGATCGACGCGTATCTGGGGGTGGCCCATGACTGATCGCCTTAAGCAATCTGCCGTCCGGTCGCGCATGCGACCGGATCGCACCCGACCCGCCCCCAAGGGCGGGTGCGATGCACCCACCCCCGGGCCGGGTGCGATCCTTCAGGCAATTCGTAACACCGATGCATCAACGCCGATGGAGGCCCAAAATGTCAGCTGATTTCCTCAATCTGCTTGAAGTCGCGATCAACGGGCTGATGGCCGGGGTTCTGTATTCCCTCGTTGCCCTTGGCTTCGTTCTGATTTTCAAGGCGTCGGGCGTGTTCAACTATGCCCAAGGCGTGATGGCGCTGTTTGCGGCGCAAACGCTGGTGGGTATCCAGACAGGCCAAGTGCCCTTTGCCCATCTCATCAACGCGATTTTCGGGACCGAAGTGCATTATTTCGGGTGGAACGTGCCCGCCTTGCTGGCGATCCTGTTTACCGTGCTGGTCATGATCCTGTTTGCGTGGATCGTGGTGAAGGTGATCCTCGTGCGCCTTGTCGGGCAGGAGCCGATTATCCTCTTTATGGCGACGATTGGCCTTGCCTATTTCATGGAAGGCTTCGGCGACATGATGTGGAACTCCGAGGTGAAGCGCCTTGATGTTGGCATCCCCTCGGGTGGGTCGTTCTGGATCGAGGATGTGACCGTGCAATGGGCGGCAGAGGGTGAGCGCTATTTCGGCATGTATGTCGATGTGCTCGATATCTGGGCGACCGTCATCGCGGTGGCGCTGGTGGCGAGCCTTGCCGCGTTTGCGCAATACACCAAACCGGGCCGCGCGATGCGGGCGGTGGCGGATGATCCGACGGCGGCGCTGTCGGTCGGCATTTCCCTCAACAAGATCTGGATCATGGTCTGGTCGCTCGCGGGCTTTGTCGCCATCGTCGCGGGCATCATGTGGGGCGCGAAATCGGGCGTGCAATTCTCGCTCTCGCTGATTGCACTCAAGGCGCTGCCGGTGCTGATGCTGGGGGGCTTTACCTCCATCAGCGGGGCAATCGTGGGCGGTTTGATCATCGGGGTGGGCGAAAAGCTGTTCGAGTATCTGATCGGCGTACCCTTCCTTGGCGGAGCCACGGAAAACTGGTTCGCCTATGTGCTGGCGCTCATCTTCCTCGTGTTCCGGCCGCAGGGCCTGTTCGGCGAAAAAATCATCGAGAGGGTCTAAATCATGTTCTATCGTGAAGCAGGCGATTTCAAAACGACCTATGCCGCCGATCAGCAGACCTTTCCGATCCTGTTCGACCGGCGCACCTACTACATCGTGTTGGCGATTGCGCTGGGGGTGATGCCCTTTGTCGTGACCGACTACATCACCAACGCGATCCTGCTGCCGTTCCTGATCTACGCCATCGCGGCGATCGGACTGAATATCCTGACGGGCTATTGCGGGCAGGTGTCACTTGGCACAGGTGGGTTCATGGCGGTAGGCGCTTACGCGACCTACAAGCTGATGACCGGATTTCCCGACCTCAATATCGCGATCATCGTGGTCCTGTCGGGCTTTATCACCGCCGGTGTCGGGGTGCTGTTTGGCCTGCCGTCCCTGCGGATCAAGGGCTTTTATCTCGCGGTGGCGACGCTGGCTGCGCAGTTCTTCCTTGTGTGGATGTTCAACAAGGTGAGCTGGTTCTACAACTATTCCGCCTCGGGTCAGATCAACGCGCCTGAGCGCACGATGCTCGGTCAGCCGGTCACGGGTGCGGAGACGGAGCCGTGGGTGGCCTATCTTTTCTGCCTTGCCTTCCTGATCGTGCTGGCCGTGATCGCGCGCAACCTGACGCGCGGGCGCATTGGCCGCTCTTGGATGGCGATCCGCGATATGGACATCGCGGCAGAGATCATCGGCGTGAACCCGCTTTGGTCCAAGCTCAGCGCCTTTGCCGTATCGTCCTTCTTTGTCGGTGTGTCCGGTAGCCTGTTCTTCGCCGTCTATCTTGGCGCGGTTGAAGTGGGGGAGGCGTTCGGCATCCAGAAATCGTTCCTCGTGCTGTTCATGATCATCATTGGCGGGCTTGGCTCCATCTTTGGCAGCCTTGCGGGCGCGGCCTTTATGGTGCTGTTGCCGGTGGTCCTGAAACTGGTGATGGTGGACAGCCTTGGCTGGCCCACGGACCTTGCGGCGCATTTCAACTTCATCGTGGTGGGCGCGCTGATCGTCGCGTTCCTGATCTTTGAGCCGCATGGCCTTGCCCAGTTGTGGCGCATCGCGAAAGAAAAACTGAGACTCTGGCCCTTCCCCCATTAAGGTGGGGCCATTGACAATAACCGGGGCAAACCCCGGATTTCACCGCTTCGAACAAACCTTAAGGGAGGTATACCAATGAAGCTCAAGAAACTGGCCACCGTCTCCGTGGCAGCAATCATGGCGGCAAGCCCGGTCATGGCGGACCTCGTGTTCCCCAGCCTGTCTTACCGCACCGGCGCTTATGCGGCGGGTGGCATTCCGTTCGCGGACGGCTATGCGGATTACTTCACGCTCCTGAACCAGCGCGATGGCGGTATCGGTGGCGTGCCGACCCGCGTGATCGAGTGTGAGACGGCCTATAACACCGAAAAAGGCGTTGAGTGCTACGAGTCGACCAAGGGCGAAGGCGCCTTGGTGTATCAGCCGCTCTCCACGGGCATCACCTATCAGTTGATCCCGAAAGCAACCGCAGACGGTATCCCGATCCACTCCATGGGTTATGGCCGGACCTCGGCTGCGAATGGCGACGTGTTCTCCAACGTGTTCAACTATCCGGGCAACTACTGGCATGCAGCATCCGGCATCATCAATTACCTGCTGGATGAGAACAATGGCGACCTGAACGGCAAGAACATCGCGCTTGTCTATCACAACTCCGCCTACGGCAAGGAGCCGATCCGTACGCTTGAGGAACTGTCCGCCAAGCACGGCTTCAACCTGACGCTGCTCGCCGTGGATCACCCCGGTCAGGAGCAGAAATCCCAGTGGCTGCAAATCCGGCGCGAGCGCCCGGACAATGTGATCATGTGGGGCTGGGGCGTGATGAACCCGACCGCAATCAACGAGGCGATCAACATCCGCTATCCGATGGAAGATTTCATCGGCGTGTGGTGGTCCGGCTCTGAGAATGACGTGGTGGCCGCAGGCGCGGGGGCCGATGGCTATAAGGCGATCACCTTCCACAATGTGGGCAGCGATTTCCCGGTCTTTGATGACATCCAACAGTATGTTGTCGAAGCAGGTCTCGCCGCGGGTGCGGGCGACCAGATCGGCACCGTGCTCTACAACCGTGGTCTTTATGCCGCGATGTTGGCCGCAGAAGCAGCCAAGACCGCGCAGGAAATCCACGGTGTGGCGGACATTACCGCAGCGATGATGCGCGACGGTATGGAAGCGCTGGAAATCTCCGAAGAGAAGATGGCGGCCCTTGGCATGCCGAACTTTGGTCCGGCCTTCACCGTCACTTGTGAAAACCACGGTGGTCCGGGCCTCGGCGCGATCCAGCAGTGGGATGCGGAGAGCCAGACATGGTCCCTCATCACCGACTTCATGGAGCCGGATATGGACGTGATCCAGCCGCTGATTGATGCCGATTCCGCAGCTTTCGCGGCGGAAAACAACATCGAGCCGCAGTGCTGATCTGATCAAACCGACCCCGGCGCCCATCCGCGCCGGGGTCACCCCCACAGAATTTCACGGAGCCACCCCATGCTTGACGCCGGAAAGACCGAGACGCTTCTTGAGGTCAACAATATCGAGGTGATCTACAATCACGTCATCCTTGTGCTCAAGGGCGTGAGCCTGACAGTGCCGAAAGGGGGCATTACGGCCCTTCTGGGCGGCAATGGCGCGGGCAAGACGACCACGCTCAAGGCAATCTCGAACCTGTTGCAGGCCGAGCGTGGCGAGGTCACCAAAGGCTCCATCATCTATCGCGGCGATCATGTCGCCGATCTCAACCCGGCGGATCTGGTGCGGCGCGGGGTTATTCAGGTCATGGAAGGCCGCCATTGTTTTGAGCACCTGACGGTCGAGGAAAACCTCCTGACGGGCGCCTACACCCGCTCCAAGGCCGAAACGAAAGAGGGGCTGGAGATGGTTTACACCTATTTCCCGCGTCTCAAGGAGCGGCGCACCTCTCAGGCGGGCTACACCTCCGGCGGGGAGCAGCAGATGTGCGCCATTGGCCGCGCGCTGATGGCACGGCCCGAAACGATCCTTCTGGACGAGCCGTCCATGGGCCTTGCCCCGCAGTTGGTTGAGGAGATTTTCACCATCGTGAAAAACCTCAATGAGCAGGAAGGCGTGTCCTTCCTCATCGCGGAGCAGAACACCAATGTCGCCCTGCGCTTTGCCCATCAGGGGTATATCCTTGAATCGGGTCGCGTGGTGATGGAAGGCCCTGCTGCCGAATTGCGCGAAAACCCGGATGTGAAGGAATTCTACCTCGGC
This sequence comes from Rubricella aquisinus, assembly GCF_014199445.1. Classification (GTDB taxonomy): domain Bacteria; phylum Pseudomonadota; class Alphaproteobacteria; order Rhodobacterales; family Rhodobacteraceae; genus Rubricella; species Rubricella aquisinus. The sequence goes on from NZ_JACIJS010000003.1 coordinate 41,834, forward strand.
ATGGGGGATGAGGGCCGCAAATCCTTCCGCGACACGCGCAGCTATCGCCGCCGCAAACGCTGGCTGAGCTGATCTGCCATGGCAGAGGACCGCGTCGCCTGTCGCACACCCGCCGAAGGGCGGGAGGGTGTGACGTCTATTCCGACATGGAAGTTTGACCTTCTGCGCGCCGCGATCCTCGATGCACTGAGCGGCGGTCCGATGAAGAACGCGGATCTTAAGGATGCGGTGGGCAGCCGTCTGTCGCCGGATGACCTTTCCCGGCTGGGAAAGCTCGGCTGGCATGTCATCACCGTCAAGCTCGAACTCGAAGTCCGGGGGGAGATCGAACGCATCCCCGGCCAGAAACCCCTTACGATACGGTTGGCCCAATGACCCATTATGACGCGCTTGAAACCCGTACCGCTGACGCCCGCGCAGCGTCGCTCGCGGCAGCCTTGCCAACGCAGATCGCGAATGCAATGGCCGCACCCGGCCTGGCTGCGCATCTGGCCGGAGTGGACCCGGCTGCGATCACGTCGCGAGAGGCGTTGGCGAGCCTGCCCGTGTTCCGCAAATCCGCGCTTGGGGCCGCGCAAAAGGACCATCCGCCCTTTGGCGGGACCACGACCAAAGCGCCCTCCGCCTTTGCCCATGTGTTCCAATCCCCCGGCCCGATCTATGAGCCGGGCGGGCGCGGTGGCGATTGGTGGCGCTTGGGCCGCTTTGCCCATGCCGCCGGGATCGGGCAGGGCGATATCGTGCACAATTGCTTCAGCTACCACATGACGCCCGCTGGCATGATGTTCGAGAACGCGGCACAGGCCGTGGGTGCCGCCGTGTTCCCCGCAGGCACCGGCCAGACCGAATTGCAGGCCGAAGCCGCCGCGCATCTGGGCTGCACCGCCTATGCGGGCACGCCCGATTACCTCAAGATGATCCTTGAGAAAGCGGATGAGATGGGCCTGACGCTGGCCATCACCAAGGCGGCAGTATCGGGCGGCGCGCTCTTCCCGTCGCTGCGCCAATACTACACCGACCGGGGCATCGCCTGTCTGCAAACCTACGCCACCGCCGATCTGGGCAATGTCGCCTACGAATCCTCCGCGATGGAGGGGCTGATCGTCGATGAGGGCGTCATCGTGGAGATCGTCCGCCCCGGCACGGGCGACCCGGTGCCAGAGGGCGAAGTGGGGGAGGTCATCGTGACCACCCTCAACCCCGATTACCCCCTGATCCGCTTTGCCACGGGCGATATGTCCGCCGTGATGAGCGGGGAAAGCCCCTGTGGCCGCACCAATATGCGGATCAAAGGATGGATGGGCCGCGCCGATCAAACGACCAAGATCAAGGGCATGTTCGTGCGCCCCGAACAGGTCGCAGCCCTTGTCGCCCGCCTACCGGAAGTATCGCGCGCCCGCGTCATCGCCACCCGCGCAGGAGAGGCCGATGTGATGACCGTGCAGGTCGAGGCGGAAGGCGTGTCGGAGGACACCCTGCAAACCGCGATCACCGCCACGCTCAAGATGAAGGGCCAGATCGAAATCGTCGCGCCCGGCAGCCTGCCCAATGATGGCAAGGTGATCGACGATCAGCGCAGCTATGACTGACCTCACGGCAGAGGTGCGCGCCAGTATCGAGGCAAGCGTTCTGTGCTGGCTGGCCACCATGGGGGAGGACGGTTTTCCGAATGTCTCCCCCAAGGAGATGTTTTTGGCGCAGGGGAACAGCATCCTGATCGGCAATATCGCATCCCCCCGGACCCGCGCGAATATCCTCGCCACGCCGCAGGTCTGCGTCAGTTTTGTCGATGTGTTCGCGCAAAAGGGGTTTAAGGTCAAAGGCGTGGCGACCCTGCATGTCGGCGGCAGTGATGGGTTTGCCCGCCTCTCCCCGTCGCTGATTGACATGGCAGGCCCAAATTTTCCGCTGCGCGATGTGATCGAGGTCGTGCCGACCCACATCGCCCCGATCATCGCCCCGTCCTACACGCTCGTCCCGGACCGACCGGATGATGAGCGGCGCGCGATGACCTATGCCGCCTATGGGGTCCGCCCTGCCTGAGCCTCAGATCCGCCCTGCAATACCGGACGACTCGGCAAGCCTTGCCGCGCTGTCGATGGAGGTGTGGCTGGGCACCTACATCCGCCATGGGGTCAGCGCCTTTTTCGCCGATTATGCGCTGGACACGTTCACCAAACTCATGTTCGAGGCGCATTTGGCTGACCCGCAGGAGCGGTTCTTCGTCTCCCAAAACCGCGATGGGATCGACGGGTTCATCCGCTTGACCAAGGACAAGCCCGCGCCGGGCCGCCCTGACCTGACCGTTGAGCTAACTACGCTCTACATCCAGCCCCGGCATCAGGGCAGGGGGCTGGGTGCGGCCCTGATGGCGCATGGATTGGCGAGGATGCAGGCCGAGGGGGCGGAGGCGGTCTGGCTGGCCGTAAACTCCGAGAACACCGCGGCCATCGCCTTCTATCACAGGCACGGTTACTCCCATGCGGGCCAAACCCATTTTCGCATCGCGGATCAGGCCTATCTGAACGAGATACTCACCCGCCCGCTTGGCTGATCTGGACAAGCCTCCGGCGCGGGCGTATCGCGGTGGTATGATCGGCCCGGCACACTCTCCTCCGCACCTGTTCACGCTCGTTTTGTTGACGGGTGTGTCGATCCTGTCGCTCAACATGTTCCTACCGTCGTTGCCGCAAATGGCGGCGGAGTTTGAGGTGAGCTATGCGCTCATGGCTGTGTCTGTCGGCGGGTATCTGGGGCTGACGGCGGTTTTGCAGATCATCATGGGGCCAATGTCTGACCGGTTTGGCCGCCGCCCGCTTTTGCTGACGGGGTTGGGCGTGTTCACGCTTGCCTCCATCGGCTGTGTGCTGGCGCAGGACATCTGGACCTTCCTTTTGTGCCGGATGATGCAAGGCACCGTGATCGCCTGTGCCTCCGTGACCCGCGCGGTGGTGCGCGACACCCACACCACGCGGGAGGCGGCGAGCAAGATCGGCTATATCTCCATGGCGATGGCCGCAGCCCCGATGCTGGGGCCGAGTGTTGGCGGCGTGATGGATGAGTTTTTCGGCTGGCGCTCCGTCTTTGTGCTGTTCAGCCTGTTGGGGCTGGCCTGTTTCCTGCTGACCTATTTCGATCTGGGTGAGACGAACAAAAACCCGTCGCCCACGATCCGCCAGCAATTCCGCGCCTATCCTGAATTGATCCGGTCAGAGGCGTTCTGGGCCTACGCGATCTGCATGAGCTTTTCGGTGGGGGCGTTTTATGTGTTCCAAAGCGGCGCGCCACTGGTGGCCGCCGCGGTGTTTGACCTGTCGCCGTCCCTCCTTGGCGTTGCCATTGGCAGCATCACGCTGGGGTTTTTCTTTGGCACCTTCCTGTCGGGGCGGATCGCGTCAAAGGTGCGGCTGTCCACGATGATGATCGCGGGTCGTATCTCTGCCACCTCTGGCATGGTGATCGCGCTTGCGCTGCTTGGTCTGGGGTTTGAGAGTGTCTGGACCTATTTCACGCCGGTCCTGCTGGTCGGGTTCGGCAATGGCCTGACCTTGCCAAGTGCGGGGGCGGGGGCGCTGTCGGTCCGACCTGATCTCGCCGGGGGTGCCTCGGGCCTGTCGGGCGCGATGATGGTTGCCATCGGGGGGGTGCTGACAAGCCTTGCCGCCGCCGCGCTGACGCCGGAGCAAGCGGCCCCGATGCTGCTGTGGATCATGCTCGCCGTGATCCTGATCGCGTTTGCCGCCGCGTGGCGCGCGCGCAAATATGACGACCTGATCGACCGCTAGGTGAGATCGTCGCGGTCGCCCCGCGTCGAGGGGGCGGAGATCACCAGAAATTCCAGCGGCTCGTCCCCGTCATTGCGCGCCTGATGGGGCAGGCCAGGGGCAATCTCAAGCGCTTGATCCGGCCCGACATGGTGCAACACGCCATCGCATTCCATGCTCAGAACGCCAGAGAGGACGTGAAACACCTGCCGCGCATGGGCATGGCGGTGGCGGGTCTCGGTCGTGTGGGGAGGCATCGCCTCCCGGATCACGGACAGGTCTGGCCGGTCGCACCAGCGCCAGCCATCGCAGCCCGCGCCCCAAGTGTAATGGGGCGCCGTCGTCTTGGAAAGGATCACTTGCCCTTGAGACGCGCGAACCAGCCCTTCTTTTCCGCCTCGGGCGCGTCCTCGTCCTCCTCGCCCTCCGGGGCGGGTTCGAGCGCATCCTTGAAATTGGTGAAAAACTGGTCAGCCATCTTTTTGGCGAAGCCGTCGATGATGCGGGAGCCAAGCTGCGCGAGCTTTCCACCGACCTTGGCATCCACCGTATAGGTCAGCTCCGTGCCGCCATCCTCGGTATCCGCGAGCGACACATCCGCCGCCCCCTTGGCAAAGCCCGCAGCGCCGCCCTTGCCCTCCCCGACGAGGCGGTAGCTCGTGCCCTCGACCACATCCTCCAGCGCCACAGCGCCCTTGAACGTGGCCTTCACCGGGCCGACCTTTTGCACGACGGTTGCCTCAAACCCCTCCTCGGGGGAGCCGGTCAAGTCCTGTGTGCCGGGGATGCAGGCTTTGAGCACCTCCGGGTCGTTCAGTGCGGCCCAGACGGTGGCGCGGTCGGCGGCGATGGTGCGGGAGCCGGTGAGTTCCATGTCTTTCCTCCAAATCAGTTGGCGCGATGCTAACCACTGCCACCGCGCAAGCGCAATCATCCTTGGCCCGGAATCAAGCCGAAGGCGCCGGGCCAGCGGCCGTCCGTCCGCAGGGCGGCCGCTTCTGCGCTGGGTCCGCTGAGCCGATCTGGCGGAGGATGTTTCACCATAAAGCGCACAACGGTGCCGTCATGCGACCACCCCCGGACAGCCGCTGGCCCGGCTTGCGCTTCACACGATCCGGTAGGGCAGCAACCCCCGCTCATTCGGATCAACCCGCAAGGGGCGTTCCAACGGCGGGACGGAGCGTTGGTGGCAGCCCACGCGCTCGCATATCCGGCAGGACACGCCAATCGGCTCAAACGGACCTGCTTCGGCGTCCAGCCCGTCGGCATAGGTCAATTGCCCGGCATGGCTGACCTCACAGCCAAGGCCGATCGCATAGCGCCGCACGGGCGCGTCGAAACTGCCGCCCGGTTTCGACACGTCGCGGGCGAGGCACAGATACCGCACGCCATCCGGCGTCTCCGCCAATTGGCGCAGGAACCGGCCCGGTGTCTCAAAAGCCTGATGCACGTTCCACAACGGGCACGCGCCGCCAAAGCGGGCAAATTGCAGCCGCGTGGCCGAATGCCGCTTGGTGATCGTGCCTGCCTGATCCACCCGTACGAAGAAAAACGGCACGCCCTTGGCCCCGCTGCGCTGCAAGGTCGACAGCCGATGGGCCACCTGCTCCAGCGACGCGCCGAACCGGTGCGACAGCAACTCCAGATCGTGCCGCACCTCCTGTGCTGCGCGCAGGAAGCTGCCATAGGGCAGCAGCGCTGCGCCTGCGAAATAATTGGCCAGCCCGATGCGCGCGATCTGGCGCGCCTCATCGCTGCGGAAACGCGCCAGATCAAGCGTCGCGTCCAGAAGGTCCGCATGGGCGAGAATGGCAATCTGATGCGCGATCTGAAACCGCTGGGTCGCGGGATCGGACATCGTGTTGAGCGCCAAGGTCCGGGTTTGCGGATCATATCGCCGGACCGGATGCGCCGCACTTAGCGTGATGCTGACGCCCAGGGCATCGTCCAGCCAATCGCGCATGGCGGCAAGGCTGGTGCCGGGTGCGGTATGCTCGGCAAAGCGTTCGGCGGCACGGTCCAGCGGGTCGATATAATTGTCGCAATAGTGGAAAAAGTCGCGCACCTCTTCCCATGGCAGGGGGGCAAGGCCGGTCCCGCCCCGCTCTGTCGAAAGCTGTTCGTCCAATGTCCCAAGCCGATCCTGCGTTTCGCGGTGTTGCCGGTGGAGCGCAAGGAAGGCACGGGCCAGCGCGGGGGCGTTGCTGGCGGTCAGCGACAGGTCCGCAAGCGGCACAGTCACCTCCCCGAACATCGGATCGGCGAGTGCCTCACGCATATCCGCGACCATCCGGTCGGCCTCCCCCACATCCAACGTGCCGATGTCGAACTGAAACTCCGACGCCAGCGCGAGGATCACGGCGGCAGAGACGGGCCGGTGATTGTTCTCCATCTGATTGAGATAGGAGAGCGACACACCAAGCCGTGCGGCGAATTCCTTTTGGGTCAGGGCCTTGTTCATCCGCAATTCCCGCAGCGCCACACCGGCATAGACTTTGCGCATCATCCCTCACTTCGCAAATTTGCAATTCACAACATCATAGATTTACAGAATTTGCAATTCTGCCATTCTCCGTTTGGTGCAGTGCACACCAGCGCGTAAGCTGGCGCAAAGATCCCAAGGGAGGCCGTGCCATGATTTCCATCCTCGAACAGCTTGAAGAGCGTCGCGCACAGGCGCGCCTTGGCGGCGGGCAGCGTCGTATTGATGCGCAACACGCGAAGGGAAAGCTGACCGCGCGGGAGCGGATCGAGGTGCTGCTCGATGATGGCAGTTTTGAAGAATACGACATGTTCAAAACCCACCGCTGCACCGATTTCGGCATGGATGAGCAGCATATTCCGGGCGATGGCGTTGTCACGGGCTGGGGCACGATCAACGGGCGGCAGGTCTATGTGTTCAGTCAGGACTTCACCGTGTTCGGCGGCTCCCTGTCCGAAACCCATGCGGAGAAAATCTGCAAAATTCAGGACATGGCGCTGAAGGTTGGCGCGCCGGTCATTGGCCTCAACGATTCTGGTGGCGCGCGGATTCAGGAAGGGGTCGCATCACTTGCCGGATACGCGGATGTGTTCCAGCGCAATATCGAAGCCTCTGGCGTGATCCCGCAGATCAGCGTGATCATGGGGCCCTGTGCGGGCGGCGCGGTCTACTCCCCCGCGATGACCGATTTCATCTTCATGGTGAAGGACACCTCCTACATGTTCGTCACCGGCCCCGATGTGGTAAAAACCGTGACGAACGAGACCGTGACGGCAGAGGAGCTTGGCGGGGCCAAAACCCACACCTCCAAATCCTCCGTCGCGGATGGGGCGTTTGAAAACGATATGGAAGCGCTTGCGGAAGTGCGCCGCCTGATTGATTTCCTGCCGCTCAACAACCGCGAGAAAGCGCCGATCCGCCCCAGCTTTGACGATGCGAACCGGATTGACGACAGCCTTGATACGCTCGTGCCCGCGAATGCGAACACGCCCTACGATATGAAGGAGTTGATCCTGAAAATCGCGGATGAGCATGATTTTTATGAGATTCAGGCGGATTACGCCAAAAACATGCTGACCGGATTCATTCGGATCGAAGGGCAGACCGTGGGCGTCTATGCCAATCAGCCGATGGTGCTGGCCGGGTGTCTGGATATCGACTCGAGCCGGAAGGCCGCGCGGTTTGTCCGCTTTTGCGACTGCTTTGAGATTCCGATCCTTTGTCTTGTCGATGTGCCCGGCTTCCTGCCCGGCACGGCGCAGGAATATAACGGCATCATCAAGCACGGCGCGAAACTGCTTTACGCAGTTGGTGAGGCGACGGTGCCGAAAGTCACCGTGATCACGCGCAAAGCCTATGGCGGTGCCTATGACGTGATGCAATCCAAGCATATGAAAGCGGATGTGAATTACGCATGGCCCACGGCGGAAATTGCCGTGATGGGGGCCAAGGGCGCGACGGAGATCCTTTATCGCTCCGAACTGGGCGACCCGGACAAGATCGCGGCGCGCACTGCGGCCTATGAGGAGCGTTTTGCAAACCCGTTCGTTGCCGCCGAAAAAGGATTCATCGACGAAGTGATCATGCCCCATTCCACCCGCCGCCGCGTCGCGCGCGCCTTTGCCGCGCTCAAGAACAAGCGGGAAGAGCGGCCGTGGAAAAAGCACGACAATATTCCGCTGTGATCTGATGGTGCGGCGGGGCTGGCATATTGAGCGGGACACGCGGACGTTGACCCTGTCCCGCGCGGGGCGGGCGGGGTTTGATGTCTCCGCCAGCACACGGCTGCCCTTTGGCCCGGTCAGCCGCGCGCGGCTCGCCCATCAGATCAGACAAGATATGTGGCGCAGCCTGCGCCACATCACGGGCTTCTCTCCCGTCGTGAGGATCGAGCGTGACGGCCCCATGCTCACCCTCACGGCGGGAGGGGAGATTTCCCGAAAGCCGTTTCCGCATGCCCAGATCGAAGCGCGCATCGCGTCCCTTCTGACCGATCCGGCGCATCTTCGCCGATGGCGCGCCTGTGCGCGGGTCCGTGAGGTGGAAAATGCGTGACGGTTTCAAAATCGGCACTGGTCCGGGGTGCCGAGCGCCCTATTTCACGCCTATCCTTGTGCAATATGGGAGGGCGCGCCATGCCGAAACTGGTGAAATTCATGATTTATCACGCGGCCAATGGCATGGCGATCGGGTGCGCGCTGCTGCTTGCGGCGATCTGGTTCAACCTGCTTGGCCTGGGCGATCTGCTGGCCACGGATCAGACGGGTCTTGCCACCGCGATCCTGTTCTTTCAGACAGCATTGACCACGGGGGCCGTGAATATGGGCATCGCCGTGATGGGGCTGGGCGAGGAGTGACCGCAGCCCCGCAAGAGGGGCTGTCATGCTGAAACACCGTGGATTTCCGGGCCGCCTACGCGGCACCGATTTTCAATTCGTCATTCGTCGCGCGAACAAGGCGGGTGCCACGCCGCTCAAGGCGCGAGAGCGTCACGCGGACCGGCGCGGCCCGGATCGGGATGCCGATCAGGGCTTCATGAAAGCGTTGTGGGACCATTTCGGGGAGGAGCCGTTCGAGCGCGGCAACCTTGATGCGGGCCGCTTGAGTTGGCTGTTCGGGCGCGAAGTCATCCCCGCGGAGGAGCCATTCGATCCCGCGTCCTATGACGCGCTGTTGCGGATCGACGTTGAGGCGATGAACCGCTCATTTCCCGACCTTGAGTTCTTTGAGTGATCGGATGCGCCGCGGTGTCGCCCATATCCCCTTGCCAATCCCGGCGCTGTCCCGCTCCATCATGGGGCGTGAGACAAGCTTTGGGGGTATGTCATGCGAACGACACTTGCTGCACTTTTGCTCATTGGCCTTGCGGCCTGTGGTACATCCACGGGTGACCGGGCCGCGTCAGGCGGGCTTATCGGGACCGCGGGCGCGGTTGCGGTGGGCGGGGCGCTGTTCCCGGCGGTCGCGATTGGCGCGGGCGTTGGTGCGCTTACCGATTCAGACGAACTCAACCTTGGGCGGCCGATCTGGGAATAATTCCCGGCCCGTGACCGCCCTGATCCCGCTCAATCGGCGTGGCCCGTCTGGCCGCGCCCCTTGTCATGCCTTCATCACGGACGGTGCCACATGATCCAGAAAATCCTTATCGCAAACCGGGGCGAGATCGCCTGCCGCGTCATCAAATCCGCGCGCAAGATGGGGATCAAGACGGTCGCCGTGTATTCCGATGCGGATGCACATGCGCTGCATGTGCGGATGGCGGATGAGGCCATTCATATCGGCCCCGCACCCGCCAACCAGTCCTATATCGTGATCGACAAGATCATGGAGGCCGTGCGCCAATCGGGCGCGGACGCGGTGCATCCCGGCTATGGCTTCCTGTCGGAGCGGGCCGAATTTGCCCAAGCGCTCGCGAAAGAGGGTGTCGCCTTCATCGGTCCGCCCACAGGCGCGATTGAGGCGATGGGAGACAAGATCACCTCCAAAAAGCTCGCCGCAGAAGCAGGCGTCAGCACCGTGCCCGGCTATATGGGGCTGATTGATGACGCGGAACACGCGGTCAAGATTGCGAATGAAATCGGCTATCCCGTGATGATCAAGGCCAGCGCCGGCGGTGGTGGCAAGGGGATGCGGATCGCATGGACTGACGACGAGGCGCGCGAAGGCTTCGCCCTGTCGAAATCGGAAGCCGCCAACAGCTTTGGCGATGACCGGATTTTCATCGAGAAATTCGTGACCCAGCCGCGCCATATCGAAATTCAGGTTCTGGGCGATCAACACGGCAACTGCATCTACCTCAACGAGCGGGAATGCTCCATCCAGCGGCGCAACCAGAAGGTTATCGAAGAGGCGCCATCGCCCTTCCTTGACGAAGCGACACGCAAGGCAATGGGGGAGCAATCCGTGGCGCTTGCCAAGGCGGTCGATTACTGCTCCGCCGGGACCGTGGAATTCATCGTGGATGGCGACCGAAACTTCTATTTCCTTGAGATGAACACCCGTTTGCAGGTGGAGCATCCAGTGACCGAACTCATCACCGGTGTCGATCTGGTGGAGCAGATGATCCGCGTCGCGGCAGGGGAGGAATTGTCCCTCAAGCAGGAGGATATCGGCATCAATGGCTGGGCGATTGAAAGCCGCCTTTATGCCGAGGATCCGTTCCGCAATTTCCTGCCCTCCATCGGGCGGCTGACCCGCTACCGCCCCCCGGCGGAAGTGGATCAGAAGGTGCGCAACGACACCGGCGTCTTTGAGGGCGGCGAGATCAGCATGTATTACGACCCGATGATCGCCAAGCTTTGCACATGGGGTCCGGATCGGGGCCAAGCGATTGAGGAAATGCGCCTCGCGCTCGATATGTTCGAGGTGGAGGGGATCGGCCACAACCTGCCCTTCCTCAGTGCGGTGATGGATCATCCGCGCTTTGTATCAGGGGAGATCACGACCGCGTTCATCGCGGAGGAATATCCCGACGGCTTCGAGGGGGCGCCGCTCTCCGTCGCGCAGGAAACCCGGCTCGCCGCCGTGGCCGCCGCCGCCAATCTCGTGGAGGCGCGCCGCGCCGCACAGATCAGCGGTGCCATGGCAGGGCGCGGCAATGTCGTGGGGGGCGATTGGGTCGTCACGATGGGTGACAGCCGGTTTGAGGCTGTGGTCGCGGATCGCGGCGATTGGCTGTTCGCCGTGACCATCGGGGAGGAGACCTTTACCATTGATCTGGAAAGCTGGTGCCCCGGGGATCTTCTGATCCATGCGGGCGTCGATGGCACCCCGATGCCGATCAAGGTGGCTCCCGCGACCGACGGCTACACCATGCGCTATCGCGGTGCGTCGCGGCGCGTGTTCGTGCGCACCCCACGCCATGCCGAATTGGCCGAACTGATGCCAGAGAAGGTGCCAGCCGACACCTCCAAAATGCTGCTTTGCCCGATGCCCGGTCTGGTGGTGAATATCGCCGTCGCGGAAGGCGAAGAGGTGCAGGAGGGTCAGGCGCTCTGTACCGTCGAGGCGATGAAGATGGAAAACGTCCTGCGCGCCGAAAAGAAGGGCGTGGTGAGCAAGATCAACGCCGAAGCGGGCACATCGCTTGCCGTGGACGATGTGATCATGGAGTTCGAATAAGATGATCCTTGCGCGCCATAGGGCTCGGGGGGCGGACACATGCTGACCCCCACCTGCCATATTGGCGCTCTGGAGGTGAACCGCCTTGGCTATGGCTGCTGGCGCTTTGCCGGATCGTCGTTGCGGGACGCAGCGGCGAAGGTCGGGGCGGCGCTTGATGCGGGGATGACCCTCTTTGACACCGCGCCGATCTATGGCTTCGGGGCCGAAGGCTTCGGCGATGCGGAGGCGCGGCTTGGTGATGTGTTCGCCGCCGATCCCGCGTTGCGGGGGCAGGTGACGCTGGTGACGAAGGCCGGGATCACGCCGCCGATGCCCTATGATAGCCGGGCCGCACATCTGTTGGACAGTTGTGAAGCGTCCCTGCGGCGGCTGCGCACCGATGTGATTGACCTCTTTCTGATCCACCGCCCCGATTTTCTCACCCATCCGGCTCAGGTGGCGGACGGGCTGACGCGGTTGCGCGCTGCGGGCAAGGTGCGGGAGGTGGGCGTGTCAAACTACACACCCGCGCAAGCCCGCGCGCTTCAGGCGCATCTCGACTTTCCGCTTGCTGCGACCCAACCGGAATTTTCAGCAGCCCACACCGTGCCGCTTTATGACGGAACACTCGATCACGCGATGGAGGCGGGGATGGCCGTCATGGCATGGTCCCCCTTGGCGGGTGGGGCGCTTGCAACAGGGCAGGGCGATCCAGCGCTCACCGCTAAGCTTGCGGAGGTGGCACAGGCGCATGAGAGCCGCCCGGACCTGGTCGCCCTTGCGTGGGTGCTGATGCATCCAAGCCTGCCCATCGCGCTCATCGGCAGCCAAAACCCTGCGCGCATCACGGCCAGCGCCGATGTCTGGTCCCTCAATCTGAGCCGTGCGGAATGGTACGCTATCCTTGAGGCCAGCCTTGGGGAGCGGATGCCGTGAGTCAGTCGCGCCCAATCTCCTGCTGGCGTAGCGGCATCCGGTCGATGAGCCGGATGATCTCGCGCACGCTGACAGGATCGGGTTTGCGGTATTTCACCTCGCCATCTTTGCCAATCAGCACGAACTGGAAATCGCGGGGTCGCAGCGCGCGGCGCAATGCGCTGTCCGCTTCGGTGTCGACGATGACGATCACGTCACGCTCGTCCAACTCCGCCTGCCGTGCCTCAAGCGCCTGCACCTGTTGCGCGACGCGCGGATCAAGCGGGCTGTCGGCAAACACCACGATGGGCCGCGCGACCCACCGGTATTCATCCAGCGGGGCCACTTGTGCCCATGCGCCCAGCGGCATCAAAGCCGCGATCAAAACGAAAACAAGTCTATTCATTACAGGCATCTCCCTTGGGCTAGGACATAGGCATAAAATGCCCGTCCGGCGAGGGGTGTGCATCACTTTTGCGCAAGCCAACCGGTTTGCCATGACGGAGGCCCTGATATGACCCAATCCCGTGACGACTGGAAGAAACTGGCCGAGAAGGAATTGCGCGGCCGTCCCCTCGATGATCTGACATGGAAAACGCTCGAAGGGATCGACGTGCAGCCGGTCTATACGGTCGAGGATCTGGAGGGTGTGGATCATCTGGGCAGTCTGCCCGGCTTTGCCCCCTTCACCCGTGGGCCAAAGGCCACGATGTATGCAGGCCGCCCCTGGACGATCCGGCAATATGCGGGGTTTTCGACGGCAGAGGAATCCAATGCGTTCTACCGCAAGGCATTGGCCGCCGGGCAGCAGGGCGTGTCCGTCGCCTTCGATCTGGCGACCCATCGCGGCTATGACAGTGACCATCCCCGGGTTGAGGGCGATGTGGGCAAGGCGGGCGTTGCCATCGACAGTGTCGAGGACATGAAAATCCTCTTTGACGGCATTCCGCTCGAAAAAGTCTCTGTCTCCATGACGATGAACGGCGCGGTGATCCCGATCCTCGCCAATTTCATCGTGACCGGAGAGGAACAGGGCGTGGACCGCGCCAAGCTGTCAGGCACGATCCAGAACGACATCCTCAAGGAGTTCATGGTCCGCAACACCTATATCTATCCGCCGGAGCCTTCGATGCGGATCATCGCGGACATCATCGAATACACCTCCAATGAGATGCCGAAATTCAACTCCATCTCGATCAGCGGCTATCACATGCAGGAGGCAGGTGCGAACCTCGTGCAGGAGCTTGCGTTCACGCTTGCCGATGGGCGCGAATATGTGCGCGCCGCGATTGACAGGGGCATGGATGTGGACCGCTTCGCCGGGCGGCTCTCGTTCTTTTTTGCCATTGGCATGAATTTCTTCATGGAAGCGGCCAAGCTGCGCGCCGCCCGCCTTTTGTGGCATCGGATCATGTCGGAGTTTGAGCCGAAAGACCCGAAATCTTCGATGCTGCGCACCCATTGCCAGACCAGCGGCGTGAGCCTGCAAGAGCAGGATCCCTATAACAACGTCGTGCGCACTGCCTATGAGGCGATGGCGGCGGTGTTGGGCGGCACACAATCCCTGCACACCAATGCGCTCGATGAGGCGATTGCGCTGCCAACGGACTTTTCAGCCCGGATTGCGCGCAACACCCAGTTGATCCTTCAAGAGGAAACCGGGGTCACGAATGTGGTCGATCCGCTGGCAGGCTCGTATTACGTCGAAAAACTCACCGCCGATCTGGCCGATGCCGCGTGGAAGCTGATCGAAGAGGTCGAGGAGATGGGCGGCATGACCAAGGCTGTCGCCTCTGGCATGCCCAAATTGCGGATCGAGGAGACAGCGGCCCGCCGTCAGGCCGATATCGACCTCGGGACGGAAGTGATCGTGGGGGTCAATAAATATCGGCTGGAGAAAGAGGATGAGATCGACATCCTCGATATCGACAATGCCGCCGTGCGTGACGCCCAGATCGCCCGGATCACGCGCACGCGTGCATCCCGCGATCAGGCGGCCTGCGATGGTGCGCTTGCCGCACTTGAGCAGGCCGCCAGCACCGGAGAGGGCAATCTGCTCGAACTGGCCGTGGAGGCCGCCCGCGCCCGCGCAACCGTAGGAGAGATCAGCATGGCCATGGAAAAAGCATTCGGTCGCCACCGGGCGGAGGTCAAAACCCTCGCCGGCGTCTATGGCGCGGCCTATGAGGGCGATGAGGGCTTTGCCCAGATCCAGAAAGACGTCGATACCTTTGCCGAAGAGGAGGGCCGCCGCCCCCGGATGCTCGTGGTCAAGATGGGACAGGACGGTCACGACCGGGGGGCCAAGGTCATCGCGACCGCCTTTGCCGATATCGGCTTTGATGTGGATGTTGGTCCCTTGTTCCAGACGCCCGATGAGGCTGCGCAGGACGCGGTGGACAATGACGTGCATGTCATCGGGATCAGTTCACAGGCAGCAGGGCACAAAACGCTGGCCCCGAAACTGGTGGAGGCTTTGAAGGCCAAGGGCGCGGGGGATATCCTCGTGGTCTGTGGCGGGGTCATCCCACATCAGGACTATGAGTTCCTCTATGGCGCGGGGGTCAAGGCGATCTTCGGCCCCGGCACGAACATCCCCGATGCCGCGCGCAACATCCTCGACCTGATCCGAGAGGCGCGCGGTTAGGCGCCCTTGATGGCCCGGATGCGCGCACATCTTGCACCGGGCCGCGCCCGATCAAGGGGCGGGGCCGTCTGGCCAGTTTGATAGATCATCTGCGATGAGGCGATGAGGTTGCCGCGCCCTGAGGGAGGGCGCGGCCCTATGTGGGAAGGGGCGCAACAAATGGGCGCGGTTGTGTCGAACCCGACCCATCACCCTTCCATCCTGCAAAATACGTTTCCAAAAATGAAAATGTGGACTTGCGCGGATCGCCCTGACATGACCAATCACATCAAACCAAAATCCACGCGTGGGGAGACGCCAGTATGAGCAATGATCGCAGCCCAGCAGATGATGCGAACCGTCAAGCAGCCCTCGATTATCACGAATTCCCCCGCCCCGGTAAGCTTGAGATCCGCGCGACCAAACCGCTCGCCAATCAGCGCGATCTGGCGCGCGCCTATTCACCGGGCGTGGCGGAGGCCTGCCTTGAGATCAAGGCCGACCCGGCGACGGCCCCCCGCTATACCTCTCGTGGCAATCTGGTGGCGGTGGTCACCAATGGCTCCGCCGTGTTGGGCTTGGGCAATATCGGGGCGCTGGCGTCGAAACCGGTGATGGAGGGCAAGGCCGTCCTGTTCAAGAAATTTGCCAATATCGACTGTTTCGATATCGAATTGAACGAGCCGGACCCGCATAAACTCGCAGATATCGTCACCGCGATGGAGCCGACCTTTGGCGCGATCAACCTTGAGGATATCAAGGCGCCCGATTGCTTTATCGTCGAAAAACTGTGTCGGGAGCGGATGAATATCCCCGTATTTCACGACGATCAGCACGGCACCGCGATTGTCGTGGGGGCTGCGGCAACCAACGCGCTGCGCCTGACAAACCGGAAATGGGAGGACATTAAGGTCGTCTCAACGGGCGGCGGGGCGGCGGGGATTGCCTGCCTCAACATGCTGCTGACGCTGGGCGTGCGGCGCGAAAATGTGTTCCTGTGCGATCTGCACGGCCTTGTGCATGAGGGCCGGACGGAGGACATGACGGAGCAGAAGGCCGCCTATGCGCAGCCGGGTGGACCGCGCACACTGGACGACGTGATCGACGGGGCGGACCTGTTCCTTGGCCTGTCAGGCCCCAATGTGTTGAAGCCCGATATGGTCGCCAAGATGGCGGATGCGCCCATTATCCTCGCGCTGGCCAACCCCAACCCTGAGATTGACCCCGCCGCCGCGCGCGCGGTGAAGCCCGATGCGATCATCGCCACCGGCCGCTCGGATTACCCGAACCAAGTGAACAACGTGCTGTGTTTCCCGTTCATCTTTCGCGGGGCGCTCGACGTCGGTGCGACGGACATCAATGACGCGATGAAAATCGGCTGTGTCGAAGGGATTGCGGAATTGGCGCGCGCGTCCTCCTCGGCGGAGGCCGCAGCGGCCTATCAGGGCGAAAAGCTGACTTTTGGCCCCGAATACCTCATCCCAAAACCGTTCGATCCGCGCCTGTTGGCCGTGGTCGCAGGTGCGGTGGCGAAAGCTGCGATGGAATCTGGCGTGGCGACGCGCCCCTTGGACGATCTTGAGGCCTATAAGGCGAAACTCGACGGTTCAGTCTATAAATCCGCGCTGATCATGAAACCGGTGTTTGAGGCCGCGCGCAACGATAGCCGCCGCATCATCTTCGCCGAAGGGGAGGATGAGCGGGTGCTGCGCGCCGCCTTCGCCATGACGGAGGAAACGGTGGACAAGCCGATCCTGATCGGTCGTCCCGACGTGATCGAAATGCGCTGCGAGCGGGCGGGTATCCCATCCGTCAGCGCCTCGGAAATTCAGGTGATCAACCCCGAGAATGACCCGCGCTATCGTGACTATTGGAACACCTATCACACCATCATGGCGCGGCGTGGCGTGGCCCCCGACCTTGCCCGCGCGATCATGCGCACCAACACCACCGCGATTGGCGCGGTCGCGGTGCAGCAGGGCGATGCGGACAGCCTGATCTGCGGCACGTTCGGGCAGTATCTATGGCACCTCAACTATATCGAGCAGATCCTCGGCACGGGCGGGCTGCACCCGGTGGGGGCGCTGTCCTTGATGATCCTTGAGACCGGTTCGCTGTTCATCGCGGACACCCATGTGAACCCGGAGCCGACCGCGCAGGAGATCGCGGATATCACGGTGGGGGCTGCGCGCCATGTCCGGCGTTTCGGGTTGGAGCCGAAAATCGCGCTTTGCTCGCACAGCCAGTTCGGCAACCTCAACACCGAAAGCGGCCAACGGATGCGGGAGGCGCTTGCCATTCTGGACGCCAAGGGCTGCGATTTCGTCTATGAGGGAGAGATGCATTCCGACAGCGCGCTCGACCCCGAATTGCGCGCGCGCTATCTGCCCTGTTCCCGGCTGGAAGGGGCGGCGAATGTGCTGATCTTTGCCAATGCGGATGCGGCATCCGGGGTGCGCAACGTGCTCAAGATGAAAGCGGGCGGGCTGGAAGTGGGACCTATCCTGATGGGCATGGGCAACCGCGCCCATATCGTGACCCCCTCGATTACCGCACGGGGGCTGCTGAACATCGCCGCGCTGGCGGGAACGCCGGTGCATCAGTACGGATAACCAAGCCGACTGGCGCTGCCTTTCTTCGACAGCGAAACAGGAGCAGGGCGGTCGGCGGGCCGGGGGGCGACGATCCAACCCATGAGCAGAGACATTTATGGATGCCCTGTCTGCAAACGGATCAGCGGAGTGCTCTGAGCGCAAAATCGTCGGACCGAGGGGCCGGTCCGACGAGCGCCCGGCGCCTGCGGCTTGATTCCGGGCGCGCTGGTATGCGTTCTGACGATGCCAAAGGGGTGCTTCCATTCACCACGGTTTGCGGGCAGAGTTTCCCAGTAGAATAACAGGCAGCGCGCGTGGATTAGGGCCGGTTCCCGCGATGCATCCTTAACAAATATCGTGAGGAAACGATCATGGGATATAAAGAGGTCTATGGCGCGTGGCGCGCCGATCCTGAGGCGTTCTGGCTTGATGCTGCAAAGGCCATCGACTGGGACACCCCCCCGACCAAGGCTCTGAATGACGCGAATGCCCCGCTTTATGAGTGGTTTGGCGATGCGGTCGGCAACACCTGCTATAACGCTGTAGACCGGCATGTGGAGGCCGGGCATGGCGACCGGACCGCGATCATCTATGACAGCCCGGTGACGGACACGATCCGCCACATCTCCTATGCTGAGTTGCAGGACGAGGTCGCGCGGCTCGCAGGTGCGCTCACCGCGCGCGGCGTGGTCAAGGGCGACCGGGTCATCATCTATATGCCAATGGTTCCGCAGGCCGTGATGGCAATGCTCGCTTGCGCACGGATCGGGGCCATCCACTCGGTCGTGTTTGGCGGCTTTGCGGCGCATGAACTGGCCGTGCGGATTGATGACGCGGCCCCCAAGGCGATCATCGCGGGCTCTTGCGGGATCGAGCCGGGGCGGGTCGTGCATTACAAACCGCTCCTTGACGATGCGATCGCGCAATCTGCGCACAAACCTGAATTCTGCATCATCCATCAGCGCGAACAGGAGCCAGCGGCGCTGACGCCGGGCCGGGATTTCGATTGGGCCGATGAGGTCGCCGCGGCCACACCCGCGCCCTGCGTGCCGGTGGGCGGCGCCGATCCTGTCTATATCCTCTATACCTCCGGCACGACCGGCGCGCCGAAAGGCGTCGTGCGGCCAAGCGGCGGGCACATGGTGGCGCTGCATTGGACTATGAAGAACATCTACGATGTCGAGGCGGGCGATGTGTTCTGGGCCGCGTCCGATGTCGGCTGGGTCGTGGGGCACAGCTATATCTGCTACGCGCCGCTTCTGGCGGGCTGCACCACGGTGGTGTTTGAGGGCAAGCCGGTGGGCACGCCCGATGCGGGCACTTTCTGGCGGGTTATCTCGGAGCACAAGGTCAAGAGCTTCTTCACCGCGCCGACCGCATTCCGCGCGATCAAGCGGGTCGATAGTGCGGGCGAGTTCGTCAAGAAATACGACCTCTCCTGCCTCAAGACGATGTATTTCGCAGGCGAACGCTGCGATCCCGACACCTTGCACTGGACCGAGGATCAGCTTGGCGTCCCGGTGATTGACCATTGGTGGCAGACCGAGACGGGCTTTGCCATTGCCGCCAACCCGATGGGGCTGGAGCCGCTGCCGGTCAAGGCCGGATCGCCCTCTGTTCCGATGCCGGGCTATGATGTGCAAATCCTTGATGAGGGCGGGCATCCGATGAAGCCGGGCGAATTGGGCGCGGTCTGCGTAAAGCTGCCGCTGCCACCGGGCACGCTGCCAACGCTGTGGAATGCTGAAGAGCGGTTCCGCAAATCCTACCTCACCACCTTCCCCGGCTATTATGAGACGGGTGATGCGGGGATGATGGACGATGACGGCTACCTCTACATCATGGCGCGCACCGATGACGTCATCAACGTGGCGGGCCACCGTCTGAGCACGGGCGCGATGGAGGAGGTGCTCGCAGCCCATCCCGATGTTGCGGAATGCGCCGTGATTGGTGTGGCGGATGAGCTGAAGGGGCAATTGCCCATGGGCTTTCTGTGTCTCAATTCGTCCTCATCCGAGCGTGGCGCGGAGGACGTGGTCAAGGAATGCGTCAAACTTGTGCGCGACCAGATCGGCCCGGTCGCGGCGTTCAAACTCGCCGTGGTGGTGGACCGCCTGCCCAAAACCCGCTCGGGCAAGATCCTGCGTGGGATCATGGCCAAGATCGCAGATGGTGAACCCTACAAGATGCCCGCCACGATTGATGATCCGGCTATTCTGGACGAAATCCGCGCGGCGGTGCAGGGCTTGGGCTACGCCAAGTAGGCACCTGACAAAAACGCGGCCCTCCCCTGTTAATTGCGCAGGGGAGGGCATTCGACCAAGGGTCAGTCTGACAGGCAGATCTTGTTGCCATCAAGGTCCCGCAGATAGGCCGAATATTTCGGCCCTCGCTGGCCCGGATCGCCCTCGTTCGTGCCACCCAGTGTGAGCGCCAAGGCGTGCAGTCGGTTCACCTCCTCGGGTATGCCGACATTGAACCCGACCATCGTCCCATTGCCACGCGTTGAGGGCTGCCCGTCGAAGGGTTTTGCCACTGCGAAGGCAAAATCGACCCCGATCCAATAGGTCATCCGGTCAGTCGGGAACATCGTGGCAAGCTCGGCCTGCGCAAAAAGCGCGGAATAAAAGGAGGTTGCGGCCTCCATGTCGTTGGTGCCCACGACGCAATAATTCATTTTCATGCTGTTTTCTCCAGTCGGTAAATCAGTGATTTGCGGCCCGCCTGACCCCAGGGGCGCTGGCCGCTGCTCGTGTGATATTGCCGAATAGGTCATTTTATGGCTTATTTGTCTGATGGCGCGCGCGAATGCATATGATCGGCTCAAACGGCTTGAGAGCCTCGCCGTGCAACTCAAGCAGGACACTCATTGCACGGCCAAAGACCTTGCGGCGCTGCATGGGGTCAGTTTGCGCACCATCACGCGCGATTTGGCGTTGATGCGGGAGCAGGGGATGCAGATTGACGCGGATCGCGGCCGCGGCGGGGGCGTGCGGCTTGATCGCAATTGGGGCGTGGGGCGCTTGAACCTGTCCTATGCCGAGGCCGTGGACCTGTTAATCAGTATCGCGGTGGCGGAGCGGATGAACTCCCCGATGTTTCTTGCCAATCTGGGGGCGGTGCAGCGGCAATTGGTGGCGTCCTTCTCGCCTGAGAAACGCGCGCGGGTGAACCGCCTGAAATCGCGCATCCTGATCGGGGTAACTGCCTCTCCCTTTGTGCAAGCAAGTGCTGAGACACTGCCGAAACGAGTGGTACAAACCCTGCATCAGGCATTTGTTGAGCGGGAGCGGTTGGACATACGGTATCGAAGGGAAGATGGCGCGGTCTCGACACGGGTGATCGAGCCACATTATCTGCTGCTGAAATATCCCATCTGGTACATCGTCGCGATGGATCGACTGCGGGCAGGACCACGCACGTTCCGGTGTGATCGGGTTCTGCGGGCCACGCGGGAAGGAACACAGTTTCAGGTTCTGCCGAAAGACCATTTCGCGCCCTCCCTGACGGAGGATGACCTGTCGCCGGTGGCCTGAAGGCGGCGCGAGGATTCGCATCTTGCAACACAGCCGCAAACCACCGACATTACCCAGCACGCTTGCCATGACAGGAACGAGGCCCCAATGACCCAGCCCGCGCTGCACGGATTGCATGTGCTTCTGGTCGAGGACAATACCGTGAACCAGATGGTCGCGCGGGAGATGCTCGTGTCTTTGGGCGCGCGCGTCATGGTCGCCAATGACGGGGAGGAGGGATTGCATTGTATCGACGCGATGCAATCGGCGCAGGACGCGTTCGACCTTGTCCTCTTGGATATCGAGATGCCGCGCATGTCAGGGCTGGAGATGGTGCGCGCGATCCGGTCGCGCGGGGATGGGGCGCGTCACCTTCCGCTGATCGCGGTGTCCGCGTTCAGTGCCGCAGAATACCGCGCCCCGATCATCGACGCGGGTGCGGATGGCTTTATCCCCAAACCCATCGGCGCGCGCGACGCCTTTGGCGACCGTATTCTCACCTTGATGGAGCAGCGCCGGATGCGGGAGGCCCGCACGGCGTTGAACCCGGAGGTCTATGCCGGGCTGGTCGGTGCCATCGGGCGCACCTCCATGGCGATCCTGCTGAGCAAGGTGCGTGATGACATTCTGGGTGTGCGCGCGAAACTCGATGTGCCCGCGTCAGAGCTGAGCCAGACCACGATCCGCGCGCAAACCCATATCCTGATGAGTGTTTCAGGCGCGGTCGGTGCCACGGGCATTCAGGAGCGCGCGAGCCTTTTGAACAAGGCCGCCCATGGCGAGGATGCCGCCGATTGCGCGCTCCAAACCGCAGAGATGATGGTGGAGATCGCAGCCCTTCTCGAATTCGTGGAGCGGGAGCTTGCGATGCTTGCCCGGTTGCAGGCCGGAGGCAGCGCATGACCCTGCCTGTCCTGCTGGTGGAGGATACGGCCTCCATGTCGATGCTCTATGAGACATTGCTCACACGGGCCGGGTTTGGCGTCGATGCGGTCGCCACGGCAGAGGGGGCGCGCATCCGCTTTGCCGAAGGGCATCATCCGATTGTGGTGCTCGACATGATGTTACCCGATGGGGACGGGCTGGAGATATTGCGCGACATCCACGCGGCCTCCCCCACGACGCGGGTGATCGTTGTCACGGGCAACACCTCCGTTGATCGGGCCGTGGCCGCGATGCAGGCAGGCGCGATGGATTTCCTCGTCAAACCATTTGAGGCGGATCGACTCCTGTCGGCGGTGACGACCGCGCAGGCCGCGTTGGAGGCGGGGGCGACACCGCCTTTGGCTGCTGAGGCCCCGCAAAGCGGTGCGCTCACCGGCTTTATCGGCGCGTCGAAAGAGATGAAGGACGTGTTCGAGCGGCTGACGCTGATCGGGCGGTCCACCGCGAGCGTGTTCATCACGGGCGAAAGCGGCACGGGTAAGGAGGTCGCGGCACAAGCGATCCATGATGTCTCCCCCCGCGCGAGCGGGCCGTTCGTGCCGCTCAATTGCGGTGCGATCCCGAGCGATCTGCTGGAATCGGAGGTGTTCGGACACCTGAAAGGCTCGTTCACCGGTGCTGTGTCCGACAAGGTTGGTGCGGCCATGGCCGCAGATGGCGGGACACTGTTCCTTGACGAGATTTGCGAGATGGATTTGTCGCTCCAGACAAAACTCCTGCGGTTCTTGCAGACCTCCACCGTGCAGCCCGTCGGTGCCGTGCGCCCGCGCAAGGTGGATGTGCGCATCGTCTGTGCAACGAATCGCGACCCGGCGGCAGAGGTGCGGGCTGGGCGGTTCCGCGAGGATCTCTACTACCGGCTTTATGTCGTGCCCGTGCATATGCCGCCTTTGCGGATGCGCGGTGATGATGCCAACCTGATCGCGACGGAAATGCTGCACCGGTTCGCGGCGGAGGAGGGCAAAAGCTTCACCCGGCTGTCGCCTGATGTGCGCACCCTGTTCCGCACCCATCCGTGGCCGGGCAATGTGCGCCAGCTTTTGAACGTGATGCGCAACGTGGTGGTGCTGCATGAAGGAGGGGAGGTCACCTTCGACATGCTGCCGCTCGAAATCCGGCAAACCCTGCCGGGCCGGGTCACAGCGCAGGTCGATGCTGCCCCGGCGGCTTCGGTCACGACCGACCCGGTAGAGGCGCTGGTTGGCCAATCGCTCGCGGATGTGGAGCGCAAATTTGTCGAGGCCACGATCACCGCCTGTGACGGCTCGATCCCCCGCGCGGCGGCGATGCTGGGCGTGTCGCCCTCCACGATTTACCGCAAGCGAGAGGCTTGGGGCTCCTCCCCCGAATAAACGCGCAAAACTGCACAATTGGCGGTCACAATTGGTAATTGCCGTAAGGGTCTGCCCAAAACCGGGCAGATTTGCCCTTGAAAGGCCCGAATGAATCGGGTGCAGTATCGCGCATGCCGCTAACATGCGGCAGTCAGACCCTTGGCGCGTCCGAATCTTCGTGATGCGCCAACCGACAACAGAGAGGATACACTATGTTCAAGACCCTGGTTGCCGCGGCGGCCGCGTCTATGGTTGCACTCGCAGCGTATGCGCAGGATATCAACCCGGCGGTCGTCTATGACCTTGGCGGACGCAATGACCAATCCTTCAACCAGGCCGCGTTCACGGGCGCAGAGCGGTTCAAGGATGAGACGGGAATCGAATATCGCGATTTCGAGATCCAGAATGACGCGCAGCGTGAGCAGGCGCTCCGCCGCTTTGCTCGCAACGGCCATAACCCGATCATCGCGATCGGCTTCTCGCATGGCTCCGCCGTGGATAAGGTCGCCGCAGAATTCCCGGACACCAATTTCGCGATTGTGGACATGGTCGTTGACCAGCCGAATGTCCGCTCCATCGTGTTCAAGGAGCATGAAGGCTCCTTCCTTGTGGGGATGATGGCAGCCATGGCATCCGAGACCGGCACCGTTGGTTTCGTGGGCGGCATGGACATTCCGCTGATCCAGCGGTTCCAGTGCGGCTATGCACAGGGTGTGAAAGCGGCAAACCCGGATGCGACGGTTCTGGCGAACATGACCGGCACCGACGGGTCCGCATGGAACAACCCGACCCGTGGCTCCGAACTGACCCGCGCGCAGATCGATGCAGGCGCTGACGTGGTGTATCACGCCGCAGGCGGCACCGGTGTAGGCGTGCTTCAGGCGGCAGCGGATGCAGGCAAGCTCGGCATTGGTGTGGATTCGAACCAGAACGGTATGCACCCCGGCTCCGTCCTGACCTCCATGCTCAAGCGTGTGGACAACGCGGTCTACAATACCTTCATGGACGCGATGAACGGCGAGTTTGAGCCGGGCTTCAACGTCAATGGCCTTGCCCAGCGGGGCGTCGGCTTCGCCGTGGATGAGAACAACGCGGAGCTTCTGGACGATGCGATGCTCGCGGCTGTCTATCAGGCGGCCTACGACATCTCCACCGGCGCGATCGTCGTGCATGACGTGATGAGCGACGGCCCGTGCCCGTTCTGATTTGAACGATCCCAACTGAATGCGAAGGCCCGCCCATCGGGCGGGCCTTTTGCGTCTCTAGCGACGCGGGGCGGCCGCCGCGCTGAGCAGATGCCGCAACAGAGCGCGATATTCCGGCGTGTCGTGACGCGGATAGCCCTGCACCAGAAGCGTCTTTTCGGTGATGCTGATCCCAAACACGGCGGCACTCAACAGGGCGGCGGATTGCGCGTCCCCGGTGATCCGTTCCAGCTCTGCCTGCCATTCCGCCTGAAAACACTGCCGCACCGTGGCCCCCACCGTCGCATCCCCGGCATTCAGGAGGATCATCTGGATGCTGGACGGGCAGGCATCATCGCGGGGCGTGGTGGCAAACACATCCACCAGAAGGTCAATCAACGCCTCCGTGCTTGAAACCTGCGCCAGATCGAACCCGATCAGGTCGTCCATCGTGGCCTCAAACAGCTTTTGCTTTGACCCGAAATAGCGGGAGATCAGCGCCACATCGACCTGCGCGGCCTGCGCCACCTGTCGGACGGAGACATTGGAAAAGCCCTGCGACCAGAACAGGCGGCGGCCATGCTCCAACAGGGATTGTTTGGTGTGTTCGGCGTCTTTCATGCGGTGAATTTACGGATCGCGGGTGTGATGTCAACGGCTGTTGACTTTGCATCAGAGCACGCCTATCTATGCTGTCAACAAGTGTTGACTTGGCGAAATGGAAAAGGAAACAGCATGGCAAATACAGCATTGATCACCGGGGCGTCCGTTGGCATCGGCGCGGAATTCGCGCGCTATCACGCGTCCAAAGGGGGGGATCTGATCCTCACCGCCCGGCGGGAGGAGGCGCTCAACGCGCTCAAATCAGAGCTTGAGGCGGCCCATGGCATCACGGCGCATGTCATCGCGCTCGACCTTGGGGCCGAGGGCGGTGCCGACGCGCTTTACGACGCGGTCAAGGCGCTGGGCGTGGAGGTGAACATCCTGATCAACAACGCAGGTTTCGGCGGGCGCGGCCTGCATACGGAGCGTGCATTGGCGGACGAGCAGGCGATGATCGACCTCAACGTCAAGGCACTGGTGACGCTTACCCATCGCGTCGGCCGCGATATGGTCGCACAAGGTGGCGGCAAAATCCTCAATGTCGGCTCTACCGCGGGCTTCATGCCGGGGCCTAATCAGGCGGTCTATTTCGCGACCAAGGCTTTCGTGAATTCGTTCAGCCAAGCGGTCGATCAGGAATTGCGCGGCAAGGGCGTGACCTGCACGGCCCTCGCCCCCGGCTATGTCGAGACGGAATTCGCGAAGGTCGCCGATCTGGAAGGCACGCCGCTCACCAAATCCGGGGCCACGGCGAAGGATGTCGCGCGGTTCGGCTATGACGCGATGATGGCGGGCAAGCTCGTGGTGATCAACGATCCCAAGCTGCGCTTCCTCCTGAACTGGATCATGCCCTTCCTGCCGCGCCGCATGATGCTCAAACAGACCGCCAATATGCAGGAACGCTGACGCCTGACGCGACGTCGCTGCCCGGGATCATGGAACTGTCATTGCATTGCGATATCGCTTGCGGCATCTGCCCGCACTTGTCAGTCGCAATACTTTGGAAAATCCCATGATCCTCCGCCTTTTGATCGCCGTCGCGATCCTGTTCCCCGCCGCAGTGCATGCCAATGGGCCTGCTGTTGTCTATGACGGGGAAAGCAAATTCGATGCCTCCTTCAACGAAAGCGCCTTTAACGGCGCGGAACTGTTCCGGGACATCACTGGTCAATCCTATGCGGAGGCGACCCTGCCTGAAGGCGCCGACCGGGTCGCGGTGATCCGTGAGCTTGCGCGCGCGGGCCATGGCCCCATCGTTGCGGTCGGCTTCAACTATGGCGAGGCGGTCAACATCGTCGCGGGTGAGTTTCCCAACACCTCCTTTGCCATCATCGACATGGTCGTGGACCGCCCCAATGTCCGCTCCGTCGTGTTTCGGGAACATGAGGGCAGCTATCTGGTGGGCATGGCCGCAGCCCTGTCGAGCGAGAGCGGCACGGTCGGGTTTGTCGGCGGCATGGATATCCCGATCATCCGCCGCTTTGCCTGCGGGTTTGCCGGGGGTGTGCGGGCGGTTGATCCCGACACGCGCATCCTTGTGGACATGACGGGCACCACGCCCGCTGCGTTCAACGATCCTGAAAAGGGTGAGGCGCTGGCCAAGGCGCAGATCGCGGATGGAGCGGATGTCATCTATCACGCGTCGGGCGGCACCGGAGTGGGCGTGTTGCAGGCCGTGGCCGATGCAGGCGTCCTTGGCATCGGGGTCGATATGAACCAGAACCACATGCAGCCGGGCCGGGTGCTGACCTCCATGCTCAAGCAGGTGGATTACGCCGTGTTCTTCGCGTTTCAGGATGCGCTGGACGGCGCGTTTACCGGTGGTATCCAGTCGCTGGGGTTGGAAGATCGCGGCGTCGGCTTTGCCGTCGATCAGCACAATAGCGGCCTGATGAGCGGCGGCATGGTCGCACAGATCGAAAATGCCGGGTTCGAGATCATCAACGGGCAGCGCGCCGTGCATGATTTCACCACCGATGGCACCTGCCCCTATCTGGGCGGGTAGGAGGCGTTAACTCCTTGTTGCATTTTTTGACCGCTTGGTAAAATGTGCATCATGACTGAGAAACGCCCCCCTTTCACCATTGGCGGCCTTGGTGAGGTTGCCATTCGGTGCCATGACATGGCTGCGATGACCGCGTTTTACCGCGATGTGATCGGGCTGACCCCCTATGCCACCCGGAATAACGGAAAGATCCAGTTCTTCCGGGTCGCGCAGGGGGGAGTTGCCGGGCATACGACCGTGCTTGCCCTGTTTGCCGATGATCTGCCCGCCACCGGAAAGGGATCGTCGCTGCATCATCTGGCGCTTAGCCTGCCTTATGCCGAACAGGAGGCCGCGATTGCGTGGTATAATGAGATCGGGCAGGCTTACCGGATTGAACATTTTGACTGGACAGGCTGGCGCGGGGTCTTCACCTCAGACCCGGAGGGCAATACGGTCGAACTTGTTGCAGCGACAGGAGCACACCATCCATGACCGCACCCGCCATTGAGCTGAAAGGCATCTCCAAGAGCTTCGGCCCGGTTCATGCGAACAAGGACATTGACCTTAGGGTCGAGAAGGGGACGATCCACGGGATCATCGGGGAGAATGGCGCGGGCAAATCCACGCTGATGTCGATCCTCTATGGCTTCTATGAGGCGGATGCGGGCACGATTGCCGTCGATGGCACCGTGGTCAAAATCAAGAACTCCGATCAGGCCATCGCGCTCGGTATCGGGATGGTGCACCAGCATTTCATGCTCGTGGAGCCGTTCACGGTGCTGGAGAATATCATGCTCGGCGCTGAGGGCGGTGCGTTCCTCAACAAAGGGCGCGCGGCAGCCCGCAAGGAGCTTGAACGGCTGGAGCGGGAATTCGAGCTGCATGTCGATCTGGATGCCGTCGTGGATGACCTGCCCGTGGGCCTGCAACAGCGGGTGGAAATCCTCAAGGCGCTCTATCGGGGGGCCGAAATCCTGATCCTTGACGAACCCACGGGCGTGCTGACCCCTGACGAGGCCGACCACCTGTTCCGCATCCTTGGACAGCTAAAGGCGCAGGGAAAGACGGTGATGATGATCACCCACAAATTGCGGGAGATCATGGCGATCACCGATGACGTGTCCGTCATGCGACAGGGCGAAATGGTCGCCACCCGCCAGACGGCGCATACCAGCGTGGATGAATTGGCCGAATTGATGGTGGGCCGTCATGTCCTGTTGCGCGTCGATAAGGGGCCAGCCAATCCCGGCGCGGTGAAACTCAGCGTATCGGGCCTGACGGTGGTGGATGAATTGGGTGTGACCCGGCTCAAGAACGTCAGTTTCGATGTGCGGCAGGGGGAGATTGTGGGCATCGCGGGCGTGTCCGGCAACGGCCAGTCCGAATTGCTGGAGGCCATCGCCGGGATCGGCCCGATTGCCAGCGGTGAGGTGCATCTGGATTGCGATGCGGAGGACACTCCGTGGCGCCCGCGCCCCGGCCTTGGCCATGTGCCGGAAGATCGGCACAAGATGGGCCTCGTGACCAAATTTCAGGCCCGCGAAAACACCATCCTCGGGTATCAGCGGGAGGCGAAATTCGGGCAGGGCATGTTCCTTGACCGCGCCGCGATCCTTGAGACAACCAAGGCAGAGATGGAACGCTATGACGTGCGCCCGCCTGACCCGTACCTCAAAGCCGCCAATTTCTCCGGCGGGAACCAGCAGAAAATCGTCATCGCGCGCGAGATTGAGCAAGACCCCGATGTGCTGATCGTCGGCCAGCCCACGCGCGGCGTGGATGTGGGCGCGATCGAGGCGATCCATCGGCGGCTGATCGAGTTGCGCGATAGCGGCAAGGCGATCCTGCTTGTGTCGGTCGAACTGGATGAGATCCGCGCCCTGAGCGACCGTATCCTCGTGATGTTCGCGGGCGAGATCATGGGCGAACTGCCCCCCACCGCGACAGAGCGTGAAGTGGGCCTGTTGATGAGCGGCGTACGCGCAGAGGAGGCAGCGGAATGAACAAGCAACTTCCCGGTTGGGTCGATTTCGGCCTGTTGCCGATCCTCAACCTGCTCACCGCGTTTCTGATCGCGGGGCTTGTGGTCGTGGCCATCGGGGAAAACCCGCTGGAGGCCGTGGGGCATATCCTCTTTGGCGCCTTCGGCTATGGGGAGGGGATCGGCTACACGATCTTCTACACCACGAATTTCGTCTTTACGGGGCTGGCCGTGGCCGTGGCGTTCCATGCCTCCCAGTTCAATATTGGTGGCGAGGGGCAGGCCTATATCGGCGGGCTTGGCGTCGGGCTGGCCTGTCTGGCGCTTGATAGCACACTGCCATGGTGGGGGATTTTGCCCTTTGCCATGCTGGGCGGGGCGCTGTTTGGCGGCATTTGGGGGGCGATCCCGGGATACCTCTATGCCAAACGCGGCGCGCATGTCGTGATCACCACGATCATGTTCAACTTCATCAGCTTTTCGCTGATGGTGTATGTGATCGTGAATTTCCTCAAGACACCGTCGAACATGGCCGTGCAATCGCGCACGTTCGAGCAATCGGCATGGCTGCCCAAGCTCACTTGGCTCGATGGTCTGGTGCCGGGGATCGCGGGCAGCCCGGCGAATGTGTCGGTGCTGGTGGCGCTGGCGGCCTGTGTGTTCGTCTATATCCTCATCTGGCGCACCAAGTTCGGGTATGAGGTGCGGACCTTTGGCGCGAACCCGGAGGCCGCGCGCTATGCCGGGATATCCACCACCCGCGTCGTGGTGATCGTGATGGCAATCTCCGGGGCGCTCGCGGGCCTGATGGCGCTCAATCCCGTGATGGGGGAGCAGAACCGCGTGTTCCTCGACATTCCGCAACAGGCCGGGTTTGTCGGCATCGCGGTGGCGCTGATGGGCCGCTCGCACCCCTTGTGGATCATCTTTGCAGCCCTTCTGTTCGGGATGCTCTATCAGGGTGGGGCCGAGCTTGCGTTTGAGATGCCAAGCATCAACCGCGACATGATCGTGGTCATTCAGGGCCTCGTGATCCTGTTTGCGGGGGCGATGGAGTTCATGTTCCGACCCATGGTCGCCAAATTCTTTGCAGGGGAGGCCGCGTGATGGATTTCGGGTTCTGGATATCCTTTTTCGACTCCACCCTGCGCAGTGCCACGCCCTTGCTCTTGGCCTGTCTTGCGGGCCTTTATTCTGAGCGGTCGGGCGTGTTCGATATCGGGCTTGAGGGCAAAATCCTCGCGTCTGCTTTTGCCGGGGCGGCGGCGGGCGTGCTGATTGGGGATGCGTATATCGCGCTCTTTATCGCGGTGATGGTGTCGGTGTTTTTCGCGCTGATCCACGGGGTCGCCTGCATCACCTTCCGGGGCAATCAGATCGTGTCTGGCGTGGCGATCAATTTCCTTGCCGCAGGCCTGACCGCCGTAATCGGCAACGCGCTGTTCAGCATGGGCGGGCGCACGCCGCAAATCCCGGAGGACGGGCGGTTCCGTGAATTCCCGCTGTTCTTTGCCGATAGGCTGGAGGGCGTGCCAGTGATCGGGCCGCTCGCGGATGTGCTGCTGAACCAGCCGAGCTTTGTCTATATGGCGTTTCTGGCGGTGCCGTTCACATGGTATGTGTTGTTTCGCACCCGGTTTGGCCTGCGCCTGCGCGCGGTGGGTGAAAATCCGGCAGCGGTGGATACGGCGGGCATTTCCGTGATCCGGCTGCGCTATCAGGCGGTGATCTGTTGCGGCATCCTGTGCGGGCTTGCCGGGGCGACGCTGTCGATGGCGCTCAATGCGGGCTTTGTAAACAATATGAGCGCCGGGCGCGGGTTTATCGCGCTCGCAGCCCTCATTTTCGCGAAATGGCGGCCCGTGCAGGCAATGTTTGCGTGCCTGCTGTTCGGCTTTCTTGACGCGTCCGAGGCGCGGCTTCAGGGCCGCGAATTGTGGCTGGTGGGTGAGGTGCCAGTGCAGTTCATTCAGGCGCTGCCCTATGTGCTTGTGGTCGTGCTGCTCGCGGGCTTCATCGGCAAGGCCCGCGCGCCCAAGGCGGGCGGTGTGGCTTACGTAAAGGAACGATAATGGATGATCTGATCCAAGCGGCAAAGGCGGCGCAGGCCAATGCCTATGCCAAGTATTCCGATTTTCAGGTCGGGGCCGCGATCCGCACGGATGCGGGCGTATTCGCTGGCTGTAACGTGGAAAACGTGGCCTACCCGGAGGGCACCTGTGCCGAGGCAGGTGCGATTGCTGCGATGGCCGCAGCGGGCGGGCGCCAGATCACCGAAGTCGTCGTGATCGCCTCCTCCGAGATGCCCGTGACCCCCTGTGGCGGCTGCCGTCAAAAGATTGCGGAATTCGCAGGGCCGGGCGCGCGTGTCACGATGATGGGCAGTACGGGAAAATCCCAACAGACCACCGTCGCCGAATTGCTGCCCGGTGCGTTCAGTCAGGAGCACATGGAATGAGTGCGCTAGAAGAGATCCGCAATCGCGCGGGCGACGCCCCGATTGAGATGGGTATGATCCTTGGCTCCGGCCTTGGCAGCCTTGCCGACACGCTGGAGGACGCGGTGAGCATCCCCTTTGGCGCGTTGGACGGAATGCCGGTGTCCGGCGTGTCGGGCCACGCAGGCGCGGTTGTCGTTGGCACCATGGAAGGGCGGCGCATCGCGATCCTGTCGGGCCGGGTACATTACTATGAGCAAGGCAACGCGAAGGTGATGCAACCTGCCATCCAGTTGCTGAAAGGTATGGGGGCAGAGAGCCTCTTGCTCACCAACGCCGCTGGCTCCACCCGGATGGACCTGCCGCCGCAATCGCTGATGCTGATCACCGATCACATCAACTATTCGGGCATGAACCCTTTGATCGGTGACCCGGAGGATGCGCGTTTCGTCAATATGGTCGATGCCTATGACCCTGACCTGCGCGCGCGGTTGCGCCGCGCGGCGGGGGCGTCGGGTGTGGACCTGAAAGAGGGCGTTTATGCGTGGTTCTCCGGCCCGTCATTCGAGACCCCGGCGGAGGTGAAGATGATTGGGATGCTCGGGGCCGATGCGGTTGGCATGTCCACCGTGCCCGAGACGATCCTTGCCCGCCGTATCGGGCTCAAGGTCGCGGCGGTCAGCCTCATCACCAATCTGGGCGCGGGCCTGTCCGGCGAGGCGCTCAGCCATGACGAGACGAAAACCGAATCCGCGAAAGCGAAAGAGACCTTTAGCGCCCTGATCCGGGCCTATGTGAAAGGCGAATGAATGGAATTGCGTGACGCGGCGGCGATGGGCCTTGCCTGTCTGGACCTGACGAACCTCAATGATGACTGCACGGAGGAGGACGTGTTCGCGCTGTGTGAACGCGCGCTGACCCCACATGGCAACACGGCGGCGGTGTGTATCTGGCCGCGGTTCGTGAAGGCCGCACGCTCCAAGTTGCGCACGACAGGCGTGCGGGTTGCCACGGTCGTGAATTTCCCTAGCGGGATGGAAGCGATCGAGGGCGTGATCGACATGACGCGGCAGGCGGTCGCCGATGGCGCGGATGAAATCGACCTTGTCGTGCCGTACCCTTTGTTGATGGAGGGACAGACCCACCAGATCACCGCCGCGACCGCCCGCGTGAAAGAGGCCGCAGGGCAAGCGCGCGTCAAAACGATCTTAGAGACGGGCGTTCTGGGTGAAGCGGAGTTGATCCGCGCGGCGGCAGAAGAAGCCCTGGAGGGCGGGGCCGATTTCCTCAAGACCTCAACCGGGAAAGTGTCGGTCAACGCGACCTTGCAGGCCGCGCGCATTCTGTTGGAGGCGATCCGCGACAGCGGTGATCCGGTGGGTCTGAAACCCGCAGGTGGCATCCGCACGACGGAGGACGCGGCGGCCTATCTCGACCTATGTGCGGAGATCATGGGAGAGGATTGGGTCAGCCCGACGACCTTCCGCATCGGGGCAAGCGGGGTTTTGAGCGCGTTTCTGGCCACGCTTGACGGCAACGCGGCCCCGACCGTCGGGAGCGGCTACTGATGCTGCCGCAGGAGGTCATCGTCAAGAAACGCGATGGGGAGCGGCTGACACCCGATGAGGTGCGCTTCTTCATTCAGGGCCTGACGGATGAGAGCATCACGGAGGGGCAGGTCGGTGCCATGGCCATGGCGATCCTTCTCAACGGGATGCTGATGGATGAACGCGTCGCGATGACAGAGGCGATGCGCGACAGCGGCACCGTGCTGAAATGGGATCTCGACGGCCCGGTGATCGACAAGCATTCGACAGGCGGCGTGGGCGATAACGTGTCCCTGATGCTGGCGCCAGCGCTTGCGGCCTGTGGGGCCTATGTGCCGATGATCTCTGGCCGGGGGTTGGGGCATACGGGCGGGACGCTCGATAAATTCGACAGCATTCCGGGATACCGCACCCAGCCCGATCTGGACCTGCTCTATAAAGTCACGAAAGAGGTCGGTTGCGCGATCATTGGTCAAACCCCCGATATCGCGCCCGCCGACAAACGGTTCTACGGCATCCGCGATGTGACCGGGACGGTGGAAAGCATCGACCTGATCACCGCGTCTATTCTGTCCAAAAAGCTGGCGGCGGGGCTGGATGCGCTGGTGCTGGATGTGAAGGTCGGCACGGGGGCGTTCATGGCAACGCCCGAGGATGCGGACGGGCTTGCGCGCTCCTTGGTGGAGGTCGCGAATGGCGCGGGCTGCAACACCTCCGCGCTGATCACCGATATGAACGAGCCATTGGCAACGGCAGCAGGCAATGCGCTTGAGGTGGCGAATGCCGCGTCCTTCCTGCTGATGGAGGACATAGACCCGCGCCTATGGGACGTGACGGTCGCGCTGGGCGGGGAGGCGCTCTACCTCTCCGGCATCGAAGCCTCGGCGCAGGAGGGCCGCGCGAAGATGGAAGCCGCCTTCCGCTCCGGCGCGGCGGCGGAACGGTTCGACAAGATGGTGGCGGCCCTTGGCGGCCCGGTCGGGTTCCTTGATGATTTCGAGCGGCACCTCGCTGTTGCCCCGGTCAAGCGGGATATTCATGCCGAAAGGCCCGGTTACGTCACCCGGATTGACACGCGCGGCGTGGGGCTCACGGTGGTGGAGCTTGGCGGTGGGCGCGTGCGCGCCGCTGATCCGATTGATTATTCGGTGGGTCTCGACATGCTGGCCGGGCGCGGGGCGCTCGTCGATGAGGAAGCCCCCATCGCGCGCATCCATGCCAAATCCGAAGCCGACGCTGACCGCGCGGAGGCGCGCCTGCGCCAAGCCTACCGAATCGAGGATCAGCCGAAGCCCGATTATCCGACCCTCAAGGGGAGGATCGGCTGATGGCGCGCGCCTTCCTGCTCGTGATGGATTCGGTTGGCTGCGGTGGTGCACCGGATGCCGCGCAATTCGGTGATGAGGGGGCTAATACGCTTGGCCACATTGCTGCTGCGTGTTCGGCTGGGCAGGCGGAGGAGGGCCGATCCGGCCCCTTGATGACCCCAAATCTTGATGCGCTGGGCTTGCGGCACGCGATGGCCTTGGCCATTGACGGGGTATGCCCCAGCGCCCCAACGCAGGGCCGCTGGACCGCCGCGACGGAGGTCAGCCAAGGCAAGGACACGCCGTCAGGCCATTGGGAACTCGCGGGCGTGCCTGTGCCATGGGACTGGCACTATTTCCCAACCACGATCCCGGCATTCCCGGAGGATTTGACCGCACAAATCTTGGAACGCACGGGCCTGCCGGGGATCCTCGCGAACAAGCATTCCTCGGGCGTGCCAGTGATGAATGAGTATGGGGAGGAGCATCTGCGGACCGGGATGCCGATCTGCTATACCTCCGTGGACAGCGTGTTCCAGATTGCGGCTCATGAGGAGGCATTCGGGCTGGAGCGGCTCTACGATGTGTGCCGAACGGTGGCCGAACTGGTGCATCCGATGCGCGTGGGCCGGGTGATCGCACGCCCGTTCGTGGGTACGCCGGGGGATTTCAGACGCACCCCGAACCGCCGCGATTTCGCGATCAACCCGCCTGAGCCGACCCTGTGCGACCGGGTGGTCGCGGCTGGCGGGCGCACGCTCGCCGTGGGCAAGATCGGGGATATTTTCGCGCATCAGGGCATCACGGAGGTGTTCAAGGCCAAGGATGACATGGGCCTTGTCGATCAGGCCGTGCGCCTGATGGAGGAGGCGCGCGATGGTGATTTCGTGTTCGCCAATTATGTCGAGTTTGACAGCCTATATGGGCATCAGCGCGACGTGTCGGGCTATGCCCGCGCGCTGGAGACATTTGACGCGCGCCTGCCGGAGATCACGGGCCGGATGCGTGAGGGCGATATGCTCATCATCACGGCCGATCACGGCAATGACCCCACATGGCGCGGCACCGATCACACGCGGGAACGGGTGCCGGTGCTGATCGCGGGGCAGGGCGCGGGTGGGCTGCCACTTTGCGGGTTTGCCGATGTGGGGGAAACACTGGCCGCGCATCTGGGCCTTGCCCCCGGTGCCCATGGAAAGAGCATCCTATGAACTGGCAAACCCTGCCCAAAACCGAGCTGCACCTGCATCTGGAGGGCGCGGCCCCGCCCGCTTTCATTCAGGAACTGGCGGTAGAGCAGGGGGTGGAGTTGAACGGCGTGTTCGATGCGTTTGGCAAATACCAATGGACGGATTTCGCCGAGTTTCTGGACTGCTACACCCGCGCCTGCACGGTCTTGAACTCCCCCGATGCGTTCCGCCGATTGGCGGAGGCGGTGTTGCGGCAGAGTGCTGAACACGGTGTCATCTACACGGAGATTTTCATTTCGCCTGACTTTTGCGGTGGCGGCGATCCGGTGGCATGGCAAGAGTACCTTGCGGCACTGGATGAGGGGGCCGATGCGGTCCCCGAGGTGGAGTGCCGCTGGATTGCGACCGCTATTCGTCATCTGGGGCCAGCGAAAGCGATCCGCGACGCGCGGATCACGGCTGACAGTGTGGGCGGTCGCCTGACCGGGTTCGGCATGGGCGGGGAGGAGCGATACCTTACAGCCGCCGATTTCGCACCAGCCTTCGCGATTGCGGGTGAGGCAGGGCTTGGCCTGACCTCCCATGCGGGGGAGGTCGTGGGGCCGGAGAGCGTGCGCGACACGCTGGATCATCTGGGCGTGACCCGGATCGGCCACGGCGTGCGCAGCATCGAGGACACGGATCTGGTGTCGCGGCTGGTGGCCGAAGGGATCACGCTGGAGGTGAACCCCGGCTCCAATATCGCTCTGTCCGTCTATGATGATTGGGCCGATCATTCGGTCGCGCGATTGCGCGATGCAGGGGTGAAAGTGACCCTCTCGACCGATGATCCGCCCTATTTCCACACCACGATGACCCATGAATACGAGATGATGAACCGGGTGTTCGGCTGGACCCGCGCGGATTTCGATGCCGCCAACAGGCTGGCCATGGAGGCCGCCTTTTGCGACGATGCGACACGCACCCGCCTGATGACCCAATTTACGGAGACCGCCCCATGACCACCCCACATCTGACCGTTGTCGATCACCCGCTGGTGCAGCACAAACTCACCCTGATGCGGGAGCGCGACACGCCCACGGCAGTGTTTCGCCAGCTGTTGCGGGAGATATCGCACCTCTTGGCCTATGAGGTGACGCGCGATCTGCCGCTGACGACCAAGGTGATCGACACGCCTCTGCAGGAGATGGAAGCCCCGACGCTGAAGGGCAAGAAGCTCGCGCTGATCTCGATCCTGCGGGCGGGCAACGGGCTGCTTGATGGGGTGATGGAACTGATCCCATCGGCACGGGTCGGGTTTGTCGGGCTTTACCGGGATGAGGAAACGCTCCAGCCAGTGCAATACTACTACAAGGTGCCGGGAGAGATGGGGGACCGGCGCGTGATCGCGGTGGACCCGATGCTGGCCACGGGCAATTCCTCTGCCGCGGCGATTGATCTGTTGAAGAAATCGGGGGCCAAAGACATCCGTTTCATGTGCCTTCTGGCCGCCCCGGAAGGGATCGCGCGGATGAAAGAGGCCCATCCTGATGTGCCCATCGTGACGGCAGCGGTGGATGAGCGGCTCAACGACGTTGGCTATATCATCCCCGGTCTCGGCGATGCGGGCGACCGGATGTTCGGCACGAAATAGCGCTCCCGCACGTCGCTGCGCTCCCTTTGGGCCGGTGCTGGCGCACCGGAAAGAGGTCTTATACCTCCGGCGGGGCATATTTGGAGAAAGTGAAATGATCCTGATCCGCAATGCCGATGTCATCGTGACGATGGATGGAACGCGGCGGGAGATTTTTGGCGGCTCCGTGCTGATTGCGGATGGGGTCATCAAAGCCATTGGCGAAGTCGACGCGCCGGGTGCCGAGGTGATCGACGCTACAGGCTGTGTCGTCACGCCGGGTTTGGTCAATACGCATCACCACCTCTATCAATCGCTGACCCGGGCCGTGCCGGGTGGGCAGGATGCATTGCTGTTTGGCTGGCTCAAGACGCTCTATCCGATCTGGGCGCGGTTCGGGCCGGAGGAGATGTTCGTCTCCACCCAGTTGGGCCTGAGTGAATTGGCGTTGACCGGATGCACGTTAACCTCGG
Source organism: Rubricella aquisinus (assembly GCF_014199445.1). Classification (GTDB taxonomy): domain Bacteria; phylum Pseudomonadota; class Alphaproteobacteria; order Rhodobacterales; family Rhodobacteraceae; genus Rubricella; species Rubricella aquisinus. The sequence goes on from NZ_JACIJS010000003.1 coordinate 79,433, forward strand.
ATCACCTCTATCTCTACCCCAACGGGTCGCGGCTGGATGACACAATCGCGGCGGCGGCGGAGGTGGGCTTGCGCTTTCATCCGACGCGGGGTGCCATGAGCATCGGGGAGAGTGCAGGCGGGCTGCCGCCCGATGCGCTGGTCGAGGATGAACGCGCCATTCTGGAGGATTGCATCCGGGTGGTGGATGCCCATCACGATGCGCGCGAGGGGGCGATGGTGCGCGTCGGGATCGCGCCCTGCTCACCCTTCAGCGTCAGTCGCGACCTGATGCGGGATGCGGCGGTCCTGGCGCGGGACAAGGGCGTGATGCTCCATACACATCTGGCGGAAAACGACGAGGACGTGGCCTATTCGCAAGCGCAATTCGGCTGCCGACCAGGGCAATATGCGGAAAGTCTGGGTTGGACCGGGGAGGACGTGTGGCACGCGCATTGCGTGAAGCTGAACGGGGCGGAGATTGACCTCTTTGCCCGCACTCGGACGAGTGTCGCGCATTGCCCTTGTTCCAATTGCCGGTTGGGCAGCGGGATTGCGCCAGTGCGGGCGATGCGGGATGCGGGTGTGTCGGTTGGCCTTGGCGTGGATGGATCAGCGTCGAACGATGCAGCCTCCGTCATTGGGGAGGCGCGGCAAGCGATGCTGTTGCAGCGCGTCGCCAATGGCGCGGACTCAATGGCCGCGCGGGAGGCACTGGAGATCGCCACCCTCGGCGGCGCGCAGGTGCTGGGGCGGCGCGATGTGGGGGCGATTGCGCCGGGGATGCGCGCAGATATCGCCATTTGGGATATGTCAGGTGTGGAAGCCGCGGGCGCATGGGATCCGGTGGCAGCGCTGATCCTGTGCGGCCCTTCTCGCGTGCGGCACCTGCTGGTTGAAGGTCGACAGATCGTGCGCGACGGGCGGATGGTGACGGTCGATCAGGAGGCTGTCGCGGAGCGGGCGCGGGAACTGGCGTTGGGGTTGGTGGACTAAGGCGCCTGTGTCTTAGAGATCACTGAACAATTTGGTTCCCTATCGCGCCAGTGAAAAGCGACCTCACTCGAAACTCATCGTTCCGCCTCAATTTGCCTTAACATCCCGGACCAAAACGGATCAGCATTATTCGTCTGATATTCAACTCCAAGGACGACGTTGTGGTAATACTTAATAGTATGGATGGGAAGCGGATAGGCAGAGCCATGCCTTGCCGCAAACCGGCGCTCTGCCCATGAAGTGGGATCCCTAAAAACGGTAATTAAATATTCCATGTGTTGATTTTGACGGTCGAATTGAAATTTCGCCTTCGCGAAATACTGTATGCATTTATCTCGTCTCGGAGAAGGGATATCTCTTTACGCCTACCATAAAAAAATATTAATCGAACTAATTTTATCTTACCAGAAAGAGCTGATCGCGTTTAGCAGCGGATTGACTTTCTGTACAGCCAGGCAGCCAAATAAATGCGAGATAGGCGATTGTCAGAAGCATAATCTTTTTTAGAGATATCGGCATGGTGTTTCCCAAACAGTTCTAGCTGCACGTATTGCTCATCATTTTTCAAATAAATCGATATAACACATTTTTGTATGGCCACTTCCGAAAGTCTGTCCGCGATACTCTTCAAGGGTTTATAATCAAACTCTTCGGGACACCGATTTGCCGCCAACCCATACCCCCGCAACAGCCCGATCGTCGCCCATCATGATGGTGGGAAAGAGAGCTTCCCAGATGTCGTCCGCTCGTGCCGCACGACCCGCGATGATGGGGGTGGAGGATAGGTTGAGTGCGATGATATCGGCCTCATAACCGGGGGCGAGGGTCCCGATTTTGTCCCCCATCCGCATCACGCCTGCGCTGCCCGCCGTCGCCAGCCACAAAAGCTGTGCCGGGTGCAGGGCCGTGCCGCGCAATTGGCCCACCTCATAGGCGGCGGCCATGCTGTGCAGCATCGAGAAGCTCGATCCGCCGCCCACATCCGTCGCAAGCCCTACCGGGATGCCTTCGGCAATCAGGCCTGCCACATCACACAGGCCCGATCCGATGAACATATTGGAGGTCGGGCAATGCACCACCCCCGTGCCCGTGTCCCGCATCACCGCGATTTCGCGGGGTTCCAGATGGATCGCATGACCCATCATCGCGCCGGGGCCAATAAGCCCGCGTGTCTCATAGGTGCTGAGGTAATCCTGCGCCTCGGGGAACAGTTCGTGCATTCGCGCGATCTCCGGCACCTGCTCGGACAGGTGGGTTTGCATCAGCGTGCCGGGATGGGCGGCCCAAAGCGCGCCTGCCATCTCCAACTGCTCCCGCGTTGAGGTCAGCGAAAACCGTGGCGTCACGGCATAGGTCAGCCGCCCCCGCCCATGCCATTTCGCGATCAGTGCTGCACTCTCATCATGGGCCGATTGCACGCTGTCCTGTAGCGCGGGGTAGAGGTCATTGCGGTCCATCATCACCCGCCCGGCGGCGATGCGCATCCCGCGCGCCTCTGCCTCCGTGAACAGGGCATCGACGCTTTCGGGATGGATCGTGCAGAAACTGGCGGCAGAGGTGATCCCATGCGCAAGGCAAGCATCAAGATATGCGCGCGCCACCTCCCGTGCATAAGCGGGATCATGAAACCGGGCCTCCTCGGGGAAGGTATAGGTTTGCAGCCAATCCAATAGCTGCTTGCCCCAGCTTGCGATGATCCGGGTTTGCGGGAAATGCGCATGGGCATCGACAAAGCCGGGCAGGAGGAGTGCGGTGCCCATATCCGTCACCTCTGCCTTTGGGTGTGCCGCGCGCATCTGGCTGGCATCCCCGACCTCCACGATCCGCCCGTCATGTATGCCGACCGCCCCATGCCGCAGGTGACGTGTGACGGCCTCCACTGGTTCGGCAAAGGGGGAACCGGTGAATTGCAGAGTTTGTCCAAGCAGGATATGTGAAATCATCGTGGCCGCGCCTATCTGTGGTCTCTCCCAAGTCTAAGGCATCCCCTGAATGAAGTCCCGCCTGCCCTTCGTCTTTATTATCTTCACCGTGATGCTGGATGCGATGGGTATTGGCCTGTTGATGCCTGTGCTGCCGGACCTGATCAGCGCGCTTGATGGTGGCAGCTTGGCGGATGCGGCCCGGTGGGGTGGGCTGCTTGCCTTTACCTATGCTGGGATGCAGTTCCTGTTCGGCCCTTTGGTGGGGGCGCTGTCGGACCGGTTCGGGCGACGGCCTATCCTGCTGATCTCTCTGGTGGGGATGGGGCTGGCTTATGTGATCACGGCCTTCGCGCCTTATCTGTGGCTGCTGTTCGTCGCCCGCGTCGTCAGCGGGATCACGGGGGCGACCTATTCCACCGCGAATGCCTATGTCGCCGATATCTCCCCCCGCGATAAACGGGCGGCGAATTTCGGGCTGGTCGGTCTTGGATTTGGCATTGGCTTCATCCTTGGGCCTGCGATGGGCGGCTATCTGGGGCAGTTCGGCTATCAGGCACCGGTGATTGCGGCCGCCGCCTTGAGTTTCGCCAACGCGATCTTCGGCTTTTTCGTGATGCCGGAGACGCTGAAATCACCGCGCCCGATTGTCTGGAAGGAGGCCGATCCGATCCGCGCAGTGATGAAGGTGCGCAGCCTGCCGGGGCTTGGGCCGCTTTTGCTCATCCTGTTCCTCTATACGATCGCGCATAATATCTATCCCGCGATCTGGGCGTTCTTCACCATTGAACGCTTCGCTTGGGACGTGAACATGGTCGGCATTTCGCTCGCCGCGTTCGGTATCTGCATGGCGATTGTGCAGGGCGGGCTGATGCGGATCATTCTGGCAAAGATCGGAGATTACGGCACGGCGGTGTTCGGCCTGACCATTGATATGCTGGTCTTTGGGATCATCATGTTTGTCACGCAGACATGGCAGATTTTTATGCTGATGCCGGTGATGGCACTTGGCGTGGTCGTGGGCCCGGCCCTCAACGGGATCATGGCAAATGCAACGCCTGATGACCGGCAGGGCGCGCTGCAAGGCGTGTTGGCGAGCCTTCAGGGCATTGCCGCGATCCTGTCGCCATTGTTGATGACGAACCTCTTTTCCGCGTTCTCGGGCGAGGATGCGCCGATCTATCTGCCCGCAGCCCCGTTTCTGGCGGCGGGGGTGTTGACCGCGATCTGCCTTGGCCTGTTGGTGCGGGCACGGGGCGCGCGGGTTCAGGATACGATCACTTCCAAGGGATCATAGGGCACTGCGCCACCGCCAAAGGCCATGCGCGACAGGCTATCGGGCTTGTGCCGACGCTGTAAGAGTTCAGCCTCCGTCACCCAGGACCAACGATTGACGACGCCTTCGGGATCCTCCCAGCCGGGCCGCACGTCACCCTCCGCCGTTGCATGGAAAAACAGATCGACCTGATGAAAACTGCCATCGGGGGCGTGAAACTCGTTCACACCGGCAAGCCCGCCCACGGTGATCTCCATCCCGGTTTCCTCCCGCACCTCCCGCCTGAGGTTATCGGGCAGGGAGGCATGGGCCTCCACCCCGCCGCCCGGCGCACACCACAGATCGGATTGCTGACCGGGATAGGCGTTCACGATCAACAGCCGCCCCTCCCGGACGATCAACGCCCGCACGCTCAACCGTGGGAATTTCATGCGTGCCTTCATATTTCTTTTTTCCATAAATACCTCCCGCCGGAGGCTCCCCACAGGAGCCACAAACAAAAAGGCCCGCCAAACTGGGGCGGGCCTTTCCGTATGTCATGAACCATATCAGTTCGGGATCGAGCCTTCGATGCCTTCGACATAGAAGTTCATGCCCAACAGCGTGCCGTCATCCGCCGTCTCGCCTTCGGCGAGCCACGGTGTGCCGTCCTGCTTGTTGATCGGGCCGGTGAACGGGTGCAGGTTGCCTGCCGCGATCTGGATCGCCGCGTCCATTGCCTGTTTACGCACCGCGGCCGGGATCACCGGGTTGAACGACCCGATGGAGGTCATGCCCTCATCAATGCCGTGCCAGGTATCCTGGCTCTCCCAAGTACCGTCCATCACCGCCTGCACGCGGGAAATGTAGTAGGGTGCCCAATCGTCGATGATGGAGGAGAGGCGCGAATTCGGGCCGAACTCCAGCATGTCGGACGCCTGACCAAAGCCATAGATGCCACGCTCTTCCGCGATGGTCAGCGGGGCGGTGGAATCGGTGTGCTGCAGGATCACGTCCGCGCCCTGTTCGATCAGTGCGTTGGCCGCATCCGCTTCCTTGCCCGGATCAAACCATGTGGAGACCCAGATGATCTTGAATTCCACATCCGGGTTCACGGATTTCGCCGCGAGGTAGGATGCGTTGATGCCCCGGATCACTTCGGGGATCGGGAAGGACGCGATATAGCCGATGGTGTTCGTCTCGGTCATGTGGCCCGCGATGATGCCCTGCACCGTGCGGCCCTCGTAGAAACGGCCCGAATAGGTGGACACGTTCGGCGTGTTGCGCTGATAGCCCGTTGCATGCTCGAACTTCACATCCGGGAACTGCGCCGCCACACGGTTCGTCGGCGTCATATAGCCAAAGGAGGTGGTGAAGATGATGTCATGCCCGGATTGGGCAAGCTGGCGGATCGCGCGCTCACTGTCGCCTTCGGGCACGCTCTCGATAAAGGTCGTTTCGACCTTGTCACCGAAATGCTCTTCAACCGCGATGCGGCCCTGATCGTGCTGGTAGGACCAGCCATAATCGCCCACCGGGCCAACATAGATGAAGCCAACCTTGGTCGGTTCGCCATGGCTTTCAGCCGATGCCATGCCGGTGGCAAGCCCAAGGGCCAGCGCCGCCGTGGCGAGGGTTTTGAGGATCGTCATAATTGTCACTCTCCGTGTTGCAAAAAGGGTTAGGGGCATCCCCGGGCTTTTGTTGTTGGCCTCAGGATGAGGCATGGAACACCCGGCCAAGACTTGCCGGCGCATTCAGCGCGGCGCGTCTGCGGTCGGATGACATGATGACGAGCACGATAATCGTCATCAGATAGGGTGTCATCGACAAATATTCGGCGCGGATCGGAACATTGAGCGCCTGCATGTTCAACTGAAGGATTGTAACGCCCCCAAACAGCCACGCACCAAGGATCACACGCCCCGGCTTCCAACTGGCGAAAACGACGATGGCCAGCGCGATCCAACCGATGCCCGCGGTCATGCCTTCGCTCCATTGTGGCACGCGCACAAGGCTGAGATACGCACCGCCCAGCCCCGCACAGGCGCCGCCGAACGCGATGGCGCCAAGCCTGATCAGGATCACCTTATAACCAAGCGCATGGGCCGCATCATGGCTTTCGCCCACCGCGCGCAGGACCAACCCGCCGCGCGTTTTGTTGAGGAAGAACCACACCGCCAGCACCAGAAAAAGGGAAAAATAAACGATCCAGTCATAGGAAAACACCACCGGCCCAATCACCGGCAGGTCGCTCAGCACGGGAATATCCGCGCGCTCCGTCTGGGGCGGGCGCATCCCGGTATAGCTTTGTCCCAAAAGGGCCGACAGGCCGAGGCCAAACAGGGTAAGCGCCAGCCCGGTCGCGACCTGATTGGACAAAAACACCTGCGTCAACACCCCAAAAACACAGGCCAAAAGCGCGCCCGCGATGGCAGCGAACAGAAACCCAAGGAACGGCGTCCCGGTCTCCACCGCCGCGATGAAGCCCGCGATGGCCCCCATCACCATCATCCCCTCAACGCCAAGGTTCAGGACGCCGGATTTCTCCACAAGCAATTCGCCCGTTGCCGCCAGCACCAATGGCGTGGCCGCAATCACCAGCGAGACGATCAATGCAATCGGGTCAAGCGAGCTTAGATCCAATGGGAGCCTCCAATCATCAGGCAATAGGCGCAAATCGCGGCAACGCCCACGGCCATCCCACCGCCCATGCGGATAAGATGCGCCCGGTTGAGATGCGCGCGGGCCATCCGGCGCAGGCGCGGGCTGACCAGCGCGAGGCTCGCGATGATCAGGGCTGCTGCCACATGCGCCAGCACAAACATCGCTCCGCCGCCATCATGGATCATGAAGGGCAGCATCAGCCCCATCCCGGGCCCCATCGCAAGCGGCATCCAAGAATGAGCATGTGTCATGCGACCCCCTTTCGCGCCCAGCGCACGCGATATTTCACGAACAGATCGAACCCAAGGAGGAAGAACAAAAGCATTCCCTGAAAAGTCGAGATTGCAGCCGCCGGCAATTGCAGCCGGAACTGCGCCGTCTCCCCCCCGATATAGGTGAGCGCCATCACAAGCCCTGCCAGAAGGATGCCAAACGGGTTCAACCGACCAAGGAAGGCAACGATGATCGCGGTAAAGCCGTAGCCCTGCGGCAGTGTCGGGACAAGCTGGCCAAACGGGCCTGCCGCCTCGATCATGCCCGCAAGACCTGCAAGCCCGCCCGATATCGCAAGGCACAGCACCGTCAGCCGCTTTTGCTTGACGCCCGCAAAGCCCGCCGCACGCGGGGCCGCGCCCAGCAGCTTGACGTTATAGCCGATCACATGCCGCTCCATCACGAACCACGCGACAATCACCGCCACGAGAGCGGCCAACACGCCAACATGCACCCGCGTCCCGTCAAACAGGATCGGCAGCACCGCGCTGTCATGAAACAGGCGGCTTTCGGGGAAGTTGAACCCCTGCGGATTGCGCAATGGGCCGGACACGATCGCGCGCAGAAATTGATCCGCGACATAGACCAGCATCAACGACACAAGGATTTCATTGGCGTTGAACCGGACCTTGAGGATTGCGGGCACCATGGCATAGGCCGCCCCGCCCAACATCCCGGCAAGCGCCATCAATGGCAGCAGCCACAGCCCCGCCGTGCCGTAGAACGCAAGCCCCACGGCAGAGCCCGCAATGGCCCCCATGATGAACTGCCCCTCCGCCCCGATATTCCAGATGCCCGCGCGAAAGCCAAAGGACAGGCCTATCGCGATCAGCACCAAAGGCGCGCCTTTCACCAGCAATTCCGAGCGGCTGAACGGATCGAAAAACGGGTCGATAAAGATGATGCGGATCGCCTCCACCGGGTCTTTGCCCAAGAGGACGAACAAGATCGCGCCGCCGATCATCGTGGCGATCACCGCAAGCACCGGTGTGGCCAGCATCATCGCGCGGCTTTGCTGGGGGCGGGCTTCAAGCCGGAACATGGGCGGGCTCCTCTGCGGTTTGACCACCCATGCGCTGCCCGATCTCTTCGATCGTGAGGCTGCCAGTGGGGCGCGGGGCGGATAGGCGACCGCCCGCGAGGATCGACAGGGTGTCAGACATTTCCATCAATTCATCAAGGTCTTGGCTGATGACGATCACCGCCGCCCCTTCGGCGGCAAGCTGGCGCAGCGCCTCCCGGATCGACGCGGCGGCAGCCGCGTCCACGCCCCATGTGGGCTGGTTCACCACCAGAACGCGGGGATTTTGCATCACCTCCCGCCCGATCACGAATTTCTGCAAATTGCCGCCCGAGAGGGATTTCGCCGCCGATCCGTTGCCCGGTGTGCGCACATCGAACGCCTTGATCACCGCATCGGCAAAGGCGCGCGTGGCGGTCCATTTCAGCACGCCGCTTGTGTCGAGTTTCTGGCGGATGCGCGCGGACAGCATGGTGTTTTCCGTCAGGCTCATATCCGGGGCCGCGGCATGGCCCAAACGCTCCTCCGGGGCGGCGAGAAGGCCCGCCGCGCGGCGCCTATTCGGCCCCATATGGCCCAATGCCACACCGTCAAGCGTGATCATCTCAGGCTGCACGCGCGCCTCCCCCGACAGGGCGGCGAGCAGTTCCTCCTGCCCGTTGCCCGCGACGCCCGCGATGCCCAGCACCTCCCCCTCCCGCAGGGCGAGGGTAATCTCGCGCAAGGACGTGCCGAAGGGGCTTGCCGAGGACAGCGACAATTCCCTGAGTTCAAGAATATCCGCGCCGGGCCGAAAATCCCGCGCGCCCGGGCTGCGCAACGTGGTGCCGATCATCATCTCCGCCAAGGATCGCGCGGTTTCGTCCCGTGGGGTGCAGGTCGCCACGACCTTTCCGCCGCGCAGGATGGTCGCCCGATCACACAGCGCGCGGATTTCTTCCAGCTTGTGCGAGATATAGAGGATCGCGACCCCTTCGGCGCTGAGTTTGCGCAAGGTGGCAAAGAGGATTTCCACCTCCTGCGGGGTCAGAACAGAGGTCGGCTCGTCCATGATCAGGAGTTTCGGGTTCTGCAACAGGCAGCGCACGATCTCCACCCGTTGCCGCTCCCCGACGCTCAGATCACCGATCAGCCGCGAGGGATCGAGCGGCAGGCCATAGGTGCGGCTGACTTCAGTGATGCGCGGACTGAGCACGCTGGGTGAGATTTTCTCATCCAGCCCCAGCGCGATATTCTCCGCCACCGTCAGCGCCTCAAAAAGCGAGAAATGCTGGAACACCATCGACACGCCAAGCGCGCGCGCGTCGCCGGGGCGGGTCGGCGCATAGGGCGCCCCATTGAGGACCATGCGCCCCTCATCGGGTTTCACTAGGCCATAGATCATCTTCACGAGCGTGGATTTGCCAGCACCGTTCTCCCCCAAGAGCGCATGAACCTCCCCCGGTGCGATGTCGAAACTCACATCATCATTGGCGATCACGCCGGGATAGGCTTTGCGCAGGCCAGTGAGGTCAAGAAGCGTGCTCATGCGGTGGCCTCCAGTGATGCGGTTTGGGCGCGCGCAAGGCGCAGTAATTCGGCAGCAACCCCAAGTGCGATGGCCGCTGGTTCCTTGCCAAGGCTGCGGTCGCCAATGGGGCAGGCAAGGCGCGCGATCTGCGCGGGCGTGTGACCCAATTCCGCCAACCGTTTGCGAAACCGCGCGGATTTCGTGGCAGAACCGATCAGGCCGAGATGGGCAAAGGGCTGTTGCAGCACGCGGTGGCAAATCTCCAGATCAAGCGCATGGGAATAGGTCAGCACCAAATGCACCGCCCGCGCCGGGGCCAATGGCACAGCCTCTGCCGGGTTGGCGGCCATCAGCGGGCTGACATAGGCCGGAACCGGATCGGGGAAGCGCGCGGGCGCGTCATCCACCAGCGTCACGTCAAACGGCAGACCATGGAGTGCGTGGGCAATCGCGCGGCCCACATGCCCGGCGCCATAGATGAACACCGGGATATTGGCCGGGCGCAGCGCCTCGACGATCCAGCCATCGGCGCACGTCAGGGGCTGACCGCGCCCGTCCCGAATGGCCTGTGCCGCGCGGCGCGCACCAAGGGGCAGGGGGGCAAGCTCGCGGGTGGGCGCATCGCCGGATGTGACCGGGCGCGCGACAAAGCCGGCGGGGGCGCTGCCCGGTGCGCCCTGCTGCGGCTCGCCCATCGCCGCGTCGTGATAGAGTTCAGACAGCAGCGTCACCGATCCGCCGCAGCATTGGCCAAGCGCGGGGCCAAGCGGGTAGGTCTGCATCCGCCGGCTCTGCTCAGCCGCGCCCAGCAATCTGCGCGCGGCCTCTGCCGCCTGCCATTCCAGCGCGCCACCGCCGATCGTGCCCGATTGACCGTCAGACCATACAAGCATCGCGGCACCTGTTTCTCGCGGACTGGACCCCGCGAAATCGGTGATCACCACGCGCACCACAGGCCCATGCGCCGCGATGGCGGCGGCAAGGGCGCTCTGGTCAAACCCGCTCACCAGCCGCGCCCATGGCCGCGCTCTACGGCATTCAACAGACGCTCCGGCGTCGCGGGCAGATCAAACAGCGGATCGCCCCCCGCCTGCGCCACCGCATGTTGCAGCGCCGACACGACGGAGATGGGCAGCATCAGGGGCGGCTCCCCCACGGCTTTTGAGCGGTAAACGGTCTGCGCTGGGTTCTCCCCATCGAAAAGGTCAACGTTGAACACTTTGGGCCGATCCGAACAGGCCGGGATCTTGTAGGTGCTCGGCGCATGGGTCCAGAGCGCGCCGGAAGGATGCCAGACCAGCTCCTCCGTCGTCAGCCAGCCCGCGCCCTGCACATACCCGCCCTCAATCTGCCCGATATCAATCGCGGGGTTCAGCGAATTGCCCACATCATGCAGGATGTCAGCGCGCAGGATGCGGTTCTCCCCGGTCAGGGTGTCCAGCGCCACCTCTGATACCGCCGCGCCATAGGCGAAATAGTAGAACGGCGTGCCCCGTCCCGCGTCGCGGTTCCACGCAATCTCAGGCGTGGCATAGAAGCCGGTGGCCGACAGGCTGATCCGGGCCATATAGGCCTCTTTCACCAGATCGGCGAAGGGAAACTCCGCGCCCGCGATATCCACGATTCCATCGCGGAACACCACTTCCTTGGGGTCGCACACGAAAAAGTCGGAGGCGAAATGCACGAGCCGGTCGCGGATCGTCATGCACGCATTATAGGTCGCCATCCCGTTAAGGTCCGATCCGCTGGACGCGGCAGTGGCGGAGGTGTTCGGGACCTTCGCCGTATCGGTCGCCGTGATCCTGACCGCATCAATCGGCTGGCCAAACACGCTCGCGGCGACGGCGGCCACCTTGGTGAACAGGCCCTGACCCATTTCCGTCCCGCCATGGTTCAGCCGGATGGAGCCATCGGTGTAGATATGCACCAACGCGCCTGCCTGATTGAGGTGGGTGAGCGTGAAGCTGATGCCGAATTTCACCGGCGTCAGGCCGATGCCCCGCTTGATGACGGGGGAGGTGCGGTTCCACGCCTCAATCTCTGCCCGCCGTGCGGCATAGTCGGAGGAGGCCAGCAGTGCTTCAGTGATCTCGTGGATGATATTGTCGGTGACGGGCTGATGATAGGGTGTGGTCTGCCCGCCTGCGCCGGGCTTGTAGTAGTTCACCTGCCGTATTTCGAGCGGATCACGGCCAAGCGTTTGGGCGATATGCTCCATCACCCGCTCAATCCCCACCATGCCCTGCGGCCCGCCAAACCCGCGAAACGCGGTATGCGAACAGGTGTTGGTTTTTAGCCGGTGCGAGGTGATGCGCACATCCGAAAGGTGATAGGCATTGTCGGTGTGCAGCATCGCGCGGTCCGCCACGGGCAGCGACAGATCCTGCGACCAGCCGCAATCGACGTAATGGGTCATATCAAGCGCCAAAAGCCGCCCATCCTCGTCAAACCCGGCCTTGTATTGCAGCCGGAACGGATGCCGTTTGCCGGTGATCGCCATGTCGTCGTCGCGGTCATAGCGCATCTTGCACGCTTGGCCCGTGACGCGGCTCGCTAACGCGCAGGCGATGGCCAGATGATTGCCCTGACTTTCCTTGCCGCCAAACCCGCCGCCCATGCGGCGGGTGATGGTGGTCACGGCATGAAACGGGATATCGAGCGCTTCGGCCACTTTGTGCTGAATTTCGGTCGGGTGCTGGGTGGAGGAAAGGATCGTGACCTCCGCCCCCTCGCCGGGGATGCACAGCGCTGCCTGTCCTTCGAGGTAGAAGTGTTCTTGCCCCCCCAGATCGAAGCTGCCCTTGATCACATGGCGGGCTTTGTCGAACGCGATCTCCGGTTTGCCCTTGGTATAGACCCGCTCTTTCCCGCCCGCGTCGAACCGGGTCGGGTTTGCGATGGCATCATCCAGCGACAGGATCGCGGGCAGCGGGGCATATTCGATCCGCGCGGCCCGCGCTGCGCGACGGGCGGCAAGATGGCTGGTGGCCACAACGATGAAAATCGGCTGGCCATGATACTCCACCAGATCGGAGGTCAAGAGCGGCTCCGGCGTGGGGGAGGGCGACACGTCATTGCGCCCCGGAATATCCCGATCCGTCAGCACCGCCACGACACCGGGTGCGGCGCGCACCGGGTCAAGGTCCATCTGCGTGATATGGCCATGCGGGCAAGTGGACGTGCCGAAAGCCAGATGCAACGTGCCCTCGGGTGTCGGAATATCATCCACATAATGGGCCTGCCCGGTGACATGCAGGGGCGCGCTGTCATGCTTGTTTGACTGATGCACGCTCATGCCGCCCCCCGCCCGACAAGCCGCGTTGCCCCCATATCGCCGCTTGCTTCCGCGTAATAGCGGATTAGCAGGTTTTGCGCGGTGCGCAGCCGGTACTCCGCTGAGGCGCGCATATCGGAAAGGGGCGTGAAGTCATCCCCCATCCGGGCCGCGGCCTTTGCGATGGTCTCAGGCGTGAAGGGTTGGCCGATCAGCGCGTTCTCCACTTTAGTGGCGCGTTTCGGTGTGCCGGCCATGCCGCCAAAGGCGATGCGCGCCTCGCTCACCACGCCCTCCGCCTGCCGGATCACGAAACAGCCGCACAGGGCGGAGATGTCCTGATCGAACCGTTTGGAGATTTTGTAGCAGCGCAGCGCGTCCTCCTGATCAGGGATAAAGAGGCTTTCGACAAATTCGCCGGGCGCGCGATCCTGCTTGCCATAGTCGATAAAGAATTCTTCCAGCGGCAGCGTGCGCCGTTCGCGATCCTTGCGCAGCGTGACCGTGGCGCCAAGGGCGATCAGCGCGGGTGAGCCGTCCCCAATGGGAGAGCCATTGGCGATATTCCCGCCAATGGTCGCGGCATTGCGCACCTGAACCGAGCCATAGCGCCGGATCAATTCCGCAAAATCGGGGTGGCGCGCGGCCATGTGCGGCAAAAGCGCTTCAAGCGTGACGCCCGCGCCGACATTTAGCCCATCCTCCGTCTGCTCAATCTGTTTGAGCGCTGCGACGCGGTGCAGAAAGATCATCGGCTCGACCGCGCGGAACTGTTTTGTGACCCAAAGACCCACATCGGTGGCCCCGGCCACAATCGTCGCTTCCGGCTCATAGGCATAGGCGCGCGCCAACGCATCAAGGCTTGCGGGCAGCATCGCGCCCGAGAGGTCCATATCCTCGCCCGCCAATTGGGTCAGGGCTGCGGTTTCGTCCCATTCCCAATCGGGCTGGGCCTCCTGTGCGGCGGCCGCGGCCGCGCGCAAGATCGGCGCATAGCCGGTGCACCGGCACAGGTTCCCGGCCAACACATCGTCATGATCCTCACGCCCCGTCCGGTGCGCGGCATAGAGCGACATCACGATACCGGGCGTGCAGAACCCGCATTGGGAGCCGTGATGCGCCACCATGGCGGTTTGCACCGGATGGAGCCGCCCATCAGGGGCCGCGATCCCCTCCACCGTGCGCACTGCTTTCCCGGCCAGTTGGGGCAGGAACAGGATGCAGGCATTGACCGCGCGGTGCAAAAGCTGTTCGCCCTCCAACTCGGTCACCATCACGGTGCAGGCCCCGCAATCGCCCTCATTGCAGCCTTCCTTGGTGCCGGTGAGGCGCGCGCGTTCCCGCAGCCAATCAAGCAGGGTCGTGGTGGGCGGCACCCCGTCCACATCCACGCGCTGACCGTTGAGGATAAAGGAAATCGCCATCAGCTTCCCCGATATGTCGAAAAGGAATAGGGGGAGATCAGCAAAGGCACATGGTAGTGATCATCCTCGGCCATGCCAAAACGGATCGGCACTTCATCAAGAAACAGGGTCGCGGGCAGGCTCGCATCCTGCGTGCGCAAATAGGCCCCGGCCTGAAACACCAACTCATAGTTGCCGGTCTCAAACGCGTCTTGCGGCAGGATCGGCCCGTCGGTGCGCCCATCCGCATTTGTCACCTTTTGGCACAGATGCGTGCGCGCGGAGCCATCAAGCCGGTAGAGGTCAATGACCATCCCCGCCGCCGGGCAGCCGCGTGCGGTGTCCAGCACATGGGTTGTCAGAAATCCGCGATTGTCACTCATGCTTTGCCCTGTCTGCTTGGCGCAGGACATGTGCCCGTCCCACGGCGGACAATGACGCCCTATATTGCGCTGCAATGCAAGGGGGGTATCTGGGGAAAGCGTGACCGGGGGGCCGCGCGCCTACATCACTTCGCGATAGCCCAGCGTGCGCAGCGTGTCGGCATCGACTTTGCGGTAGATATATTCCAGATCGCGTTTGCGAAAATCCTGCTTGATCCGCGCATAGCGGTATTTGCGGGCGAAATCCTCATACCGCTGATCCCCGCCCCGCGTTGCGCGCCGCACATGGGCGAACGCGTCGGTGACGGCTGGGATATGCTCTCCCAAAAAACCGAGGGTTTCCTGAAAATCGCTCAGGAGGTCTTCATACCGGATATGGACCACGTTTTCAGACAGATCGCGCAAGGCGAGACAGCCGCGCATTTTCTGGTTCCAAAGTTCCATTGGTGTTTCCAGTTCGTCCATGTCCAGCCCGTCGCGTTGCATCAGCGGCCATGGGCTTTGCAGGAATTGCTCGAATGTCTGGCTTTCCACCTTGGCCAGCGGGTTGTCTGGCCGCTCGTGCAGGGAGCGCAGGAAATGCACGGGATGTTTGGTGATAACGACAAACAGCGTATGCGCCGAATGCGGAGCGGAGCGCACGATATCGAGCGGCGGCGCGGCGTGGGTCCAGCCGAAATCGGAATAAAGCAGCCGCTCGTGGTTCTGATCCTGAAGCTGGATGTTGAGCGCCTGCCGATCCCGTGGCCGGGCAGTTTGCAGCACCCGGCGCAGCACACGCCGATCAAGGTCGAACCCCCCGCGCAGAAGGTCCGTTGCAAAATTCTTCTCTATGAGCTTGGCAAGATAAGTGGCACCGCAATTCCGCTCGCCAAATATCTTTGTATACATGACCGTCATAGATCGCTTCCCTCGGCCCCCGCTCGCGGAATGTATTGGGCATGGGGCAAAGCCGCAACCGATCACTTGGTGATTTGAGCCGCGCTGGCCCATGGTGGTGGAGTAATCTGCAAACCGGTCGGTCAATCGGCGATGATCGGGATAAAGCCAACAATCCTCATTTTGTTTCCCGCGCGCGGAGGCTACGGTTTGCCCATGACTGATCCCCGATTCATCCATTTGCGCGTGCACACCGCCTACTCCCTTCTGGAAGGGGCGATGGCCGTGAAAAAGCTGCCCGATTTCGCGAAAAAGGCGGGTATGCCCGCTGTCGCCGTGACCGATTCCAACAACAATTTCTGTGCGCTGGAATTTTCCGTGACCGCCTCTGGCGCGGGGTTGCAGCCCATTATCGGGGCGGAGTTCGATCTGGCCTATGCCCCGCCGGAGCGCCCCGGGGATCGCGCGCCGCTGCCATTGCCGCTCGTGTTTCTGGCGCAGACGGAGCAGGGCTATCAGAACCTCATGCGGCTCAACACGCGCTTTTATCTGGAGAGTGGCGATCAGGTGCCGCATCTGACGGTGGAGGAGATCGCAGCCCATGCCGAGGGCCTGATCTGCCTCACCGGCGGGGCGGAGGGGCCGCTTGGCAAGCTCATTCAGGACGGGCAACGGGCGAAGGCGGATGCGCTCTTGGACCGGCTGGCCGCGATTTTCGGCGACAGGCTCTATATCGAAGTGCAGCGCCACCCCACTGGCACCACCCGGCGCACGGCAGAAGAAGCCGCGACCGAGCCTGCCTTTATCGACATGGCCTATGCGCGTGATCTGCCGCTTGTCGCTACCAACAACGTGCATTTCCCGACCCGCGATATGTATGAGGCGCATGACGCGCTGATCTGCATCGCGGATGGCACCTATGTGGACCAATCCGCCCCGCGTCGCCGCCTGACGGAGGAGCATTACTTCAAATCCGCCGATGAGATGGCAGCGCTGTTCGCGGACCTGCCCGAAGCGCTGGAAAACACGGTGGAGATCGCCCGCCGCTGCGCGTTCAAGGTGGAAACCCGCAAGGAGATTTTGCCGAAATTCGCCGATGACGAAGTGGAGGAATTGCGCCGTCAAGCGAAAGCGGGCCTGAAAGAGCGCCTTGCCGTCATCCCCCACGCGGCCCCGGAGGAGGAATACTGGAAACGGCTCGATTTCGAGCTTGGCGTGATCGAGGGCATGGGCTTTCCGGGCTATTTCCTGATCGTTGCCGATTTCATCAAATGGGCCAAGGATCACGACATTCCGGTCGGGCCGGGGCGGGGATCGGGCGCGGGCAGCCTCGTGGCCTATGCGCTGACGATCACCAACCTTGATCCGTTGCGGTTCAGCCTGCTGTTCGAGCGGTTCCTCAATCCTGAACGTGTGTCCATGCCCGATTTCGACATTGATTTCTGCATGGACCGCCGGGAGGAGGTCATCCGCTATGTGCAGGAGAAATACGGGCGGGACAAAGTGGGCCAGATCATCACCTTTGGTGCCTTGTTGTCGAAGGCGGCCGTGCGCGACGTGGGCCGGGTTTTGCAGATGCCCTATGGTCAGGTGGACCGCCTGTCGAAGCTGATCCCGGTGGAGGGCGTCAAACCCGTCAGCATCGAAAAGGCGCTCGCGGATGAGCCACGCCTGCGCGAGGAAGCAAAGCGGGAGGAGGTCGTGCAGCGGCTCCTTGATATCGGGGCGAAGCTAGAGGGGCTGTTGCGCAATGCCTCCACCCATGCTGCTGGTGTGGTGATCGGAGACCGCCCGCTTGATCAGCTTGTGCCGCTTTATAAAGACCCGCGCTCCGACATGCCCGCAACCCAGTTCAACATGAAATGGGTGGAGCAGGCGGGGCTCGTAAAATTCGACTTTCTGGGCCTGAAAACCCTGACGGTGATCCAGAACGCGATTGATCTGTTGCGGTTGCGCGGTGTCGAGGTCGATATCGACGCGATCCCGTTGGATGATGAGGCGACCTATCAGCTTTACGCCTCCGCGCAGACGGTCGCGGTGTTTCAGGTGGAAAGCTCTGGCATGCGCGACGCGCTGCGCCAGATGAAGCCGACCTGTCTGGAGGACATTATCGCGCTTGTGGCGCTCTACCGGCCCGGCCCGATGGAGAATATCCCGAAATTCTGCAACGTGAAGAACGGGAAAGAGGAGCGCGACGGCCTGCATCCATCCATCGACCATCTGCTCGATGAAACGCAGGGCATCATCGTCTACCAAGAACAGGTGATGCAGATCGCGCAGGAAATGGCGGGCTATTCACTCGGCGGGGCGGACCTGTTGCGCCGCGCGATGGGCAAGAAGATTCAGGAGGCGATGGACGCCGAACGCCCGAAATTCCTCAAAGGCGCGGGGGAGAATGGCGTCGACGAGAAAAAGGCGCTGGAGGTGTGGAACCTCCTCGATAAATTCGCCAATTACGGTTTCAACAAATCCCACGCGGCGGCCTATGCGCTGGTCAGTTATCAAACCGGCTGGCTGAAGGCGAATTACCCGGTCGAGTTCATGGCCGCGGTGATGAATTGCGATATCCACCTCACCGACAAGCTGAACGTCTATAAGCAGGAAGTGGACCGGCTGGAGATTGAGGTCGTGCCGCCTTGCGTCAACCGCTCTGACGCGCTGTTCACGGTAAAGGACGGGGCGCTGGTCTATGCGCTGGGCGCGCTCAAGAATGTGGGCGTGGAGGCGATGAAACTGATTGTCGCGGCGCGCGAGGACGGCCAGTTCAAGGATCTTTTTGATTTCGCACGGCGGGTCGATCTGCGCAAAGTGGGCAAACGCCCGCTGGAGATGCTGGCGCGCGCGGGCGCGTTTGATCAGCTTTCAAGCAACCGGCATCAGGTGTTTCAGTCCTTGGATGCGCTGGTGGCCTATTCCGCCGCGACCCATGACGATAAGGCCAGCGCGCAGGCGGGCCTGTTTGGGGACGCGGGCGAAGCGCTGCCCGCCCCGCGCCTGCAAAATCCCGATGACTGGCTCCCAACAGAGCGGCTGGCGGCGGAGCATCTGGCGATCGGCTTCTACCTCTCTGGGCATCCGCTGGATGATTTCATGCCAGCGCTTCGGCGCAAACGGGTTGAGACGCTTGAAGAACTCACGAAAAAGGCACGGCGCGGCACAATCGCGGGCCGTCTTGCCGGGACCGTCAGCGCCAAACAGGTGCGCAAATCCGCGCGCGGCAATCGGTTTGCCTTCGTGGCCTGCTCCGATCCCACGGGGCTCTACGAAGTTACGGTGTTTTCCGACACGCTGGAGGCGGCGGGCGATCTGCTGGAGACGGGCCGCAACATCGTCATGACCGTAGAGGCGGAACCGGACGGGGAGGGGATCAAGCTTTTGTGCCGGAGTGTTCTGGCCGTGGAGGACGTGACCAAGGATGCGGGTGCGACGGGGCTGCGGATCTTCCTCAACGACGCAGGCGCGCTGCCATCGGTTGCGAAACGATTGGGGGAGGTCAGCGGCGCACGCCGTGCGGGCGGGCCAGTGAACCTTGTCCTGATGAGCCCCGACCTGCCGGGGGATGTGGTGATCGACCTGCCAGACCGCTACGCCCTGACCCCAGTGGTGCAAGGGGCGATCAAGGCCATTGGTGGGGTCGTGCATCTAGAGGAATTCTGACCGGGCGAGGGGTCTAGCGTTCCAAAGCCTCCGGCGGGAGGTATTTGGGGAAAAAAGAGGCACGGGGTGCGGTCATGGGGCGATGGCCGTCCCGGACCAGTCGGGGGCCGAAAACGCAAAGCGGCGGTGATGGTCGCGGCCAAGGTGCAAACTGTCGAGCGATGTAAGCGTGACCCGCAGCACGGCAAAGGCCGCCTGATCCTGCCCTTCGGGCTGCGTGTCCGCTGCCAACGGCGTGCCGGGGGCCGGGGTCGCACCATAAGCACCGCGGGACGGATCGGGGACACGGTCCCAAAACTGCGCGACATCCGCGCCAGTCAGGACGGAGGCCATGCCCTTGAGCCGGATTTGCAGATGCGCGCGCGCGTCCCAGATGTGGAGCGAGACGCGGGGATCATCAGTGATCTGGCTGACCTTTGGCGTTCGGAGATCGGTATGCAGATCAACTGTGCCAAGGGCACGGTCCACGCCACGCAGCACAAGCGTGCGTTGCTCCGGCCCGTCCGGCCCGCAGGTGGCCAAGGTCGGGTGGCGGGTGGCGGCGTGCCGGTCTTTCGTGCCGCGCGCCAGCAGGGTCCAGACCTGATCAAGCGTGCCATCTGGCGTGGTGTACCAATCACTCATAGCCCGTCATCTCCAGATAACCGCGCCCCTGATGCGTGCCGCTGAACCGGATCGGCCCTTCCCAATAGGGAAAGAGCGTGTCCATCCAGCTTTGTGTGTTGAGGGGCGTGGTGTCGACTTCCAGCCCTTTGGACGGGATGCTCACCCGCCACGCGGTCGGGATCTCCCGGCCCGCCACGTCCGAGAGTGCCAAGGGCGTGAAGGCAATCGCACCATCGGGCAGGGGTGTCGGGCTGCCATCCTCCGTGATCCAGGTGCCGGAGGTGTAGCTGCGTCCGTCCGTCTGGCGCAGCTGAAACGCCATGACGCGGCTGCCATCCTCCAGCGAGAGGGAAAACCAATCCCAGCCAAGCTGATCATCCGCCAAAGGCTGCGAAGACCATTCGCGGTCGAGCCATGCCTGCCCGGTGACCACCATCGGGCCATCGGGCAGGCTCAGTGTGCCTGTCACCTCATAGAAGGGTTGCGAATAGTAATAGGACGCCTGCCCGGCGGCGGATTTCACCGAATAGCCCTCATCGCCGTGCGGCACGATGGGATGGTCAGCGGTCAGCGACAGGTCATAGGCGAAATCGGCCCCGGTTGCGCTGACCTGCACCCTACGCGCCAAATCCGGGCCCTGCATCGCCCAATCGTCGATCCAGGCATGGAAGGGGCTCGCGGTCACGCCCGCTTGTCCGACACCGCCGCGCGCCAGACGCTCTGCCACGAAATGCTGCTCCGGGGTGGTCAGTCCGGCATGGCCGAGCCAGATTTGCGGGGAGGACCAGCCTGCGCGTTCTTCGGGGGCGAGGGCAGATCGGAACAGCGTCCATTGCACGCCATAATCGCGGCCATCTGCGCCGGTGAGCGTGGCCGTCAGATACCACCATTCGATGCGGTAGGTGGGGTGGGGGCCGTGATCGGCGGGAAAGTCGAACGCCAAGCCGCGCGCTGGCACGGCAAAGCCATCAGCCTCCGTCCCCAATCCGGCGAAGCCCTGCGCCCAAGCCGGCCCGGCCAGAAACAGGCAGATGATCAGTGCCTTAACGTTCATGTGCAAACACCCTCACCAAATCCGCTGGATTGATCGTCGCGAGCCTGCGCACGGGGAGGGCCGCGGCAATGCCCGCCGCCAGCAGGGCCAGCCCACCGAGCCGCAGCCAATCCGCCGGGAACAGGTCCATCGGCAGGCGCCAGCCGAACGCCTCGACATTCACCACCGCCAGCAGCACCCACGCCAGCGCCAATCCCACCGGCAGCGCCGCGATCATCGTCATGAGCGCCAGAAGAAGCGTCCGGGCAAGGTCCAGAACCGCAAGCCGCCGCCGGGTCAGCCCCATCGCCCAGAGCGGTGCCAGTTGCGGCAATCGCATGGAGGACAGGGTCAGAAGGCTCGTGAGCATGGCAATCGCCGCCACGCCCAGTGTCAGCACATTTAGTGCCGCCGTGACGGCAAAGGTCCGCTCGAACACCGACACGGAGAACGCCTTGAGCGCGGCTTGATCAATCATGTTGCGCTCCGTCAGGCCGCGCGATTGAAGCTCTGCCATCAAGGGTGCGACGCCTTCGGGTGCCATGCGCACGGCATAGCGCAGCCGCTCCACATCCGGGAAGCGGGCCGTGAGTTGCGGCAGGTTGATCAGGATCTGCCCGGTCGGATTGCCATAATCGGAATAGACACCGACGATCTGAAACGTCCAGCCGGGCAGGAGGGTAATCTCCTCTCCCACCGTGAAGCCCTGCCGCCGGGCAAGCTGTTCGTTGATCATCGCGCCGGTGCCAAGGGCCACTTGATCCCATGGATCGGCGGCTTGGGACAAAAGCGGCCAGTTGTCGCGATAGGTCGCGTCATCCGCGATACCATAAAGGGTCACGGGCGCGCCTCTCACGGTGATCTCCGTGTTCCAGATGGGGAGGATTCTGTCAGACCGGTTCGCGATCAGGGGGCTGATGTCCTGCCACTGCGCCTCACTCTCTGCGGTGATATAAAGTTCAGCGGCAAGGCGCTGATCCAGCCATCCGGTGAAGGTGGTGCGGAAGCTCGACACCATAGTGCCCACCCCGATATTGGCGGCAAGCGCCAGCAACAGCGCCATCAGCGCCAGCGACAGGCCCGGCAACTGTTGGCGCGTGTCGGCCCAAAACCATTGCCAGAGTGCCGCGCGCGCCAGCCGCTCCCCCGCGATCAGCAGAAGCGACAGGATCGGCGGCAGCATCAGTGCCGCACCTAGGAGCAAACCGCCCATCAGCGCAAATCCGGCGATCAGGCCAGAGCCAAGCCATGCGGCCAAGCCGCCGCCCGCCCATAGGAGCAGAGCCGCGACCGCCTGCATGGTCATCCGCCGTTCCGACACGCGCGCCCATGCGCGTGGCTGCGCGGGGGCCAAGAGCGGCATCCGGGCTGCGCGCCACAGGCTGCTTGCTGCCGCCACGCCCGCCCCGACAATCGCGATCGCAAGCCCGCTGAGCCACCATGCCGGGTTCAATGTCAGCACGCCCGACACTTGCGCCCCATAAAGCCCACGGAGGGAGGCCGCCACATCCGGCAGCAAAACGCTCGCCACCAGATAGCCAAGTGCGACGCCGATAACGCCAGCAAGGCCCGCGAGGATCAGCAATTCCGCCGCTAGAAGCGCGATCAGCGTGCCCACCGGTACGCCAAGCGCGCGCAAGGTCCGAAACATCGCGCGGCGCTGCTCAAAGGCAAGGCCAATCGCGGCATGAACGATGAAGAGGCCCACCGCGAAGGACAACAGCCCGAACGCGGTCAGGTTGAGGTGAAAGCTGTCGGTGAGCCGCGCAAGGTCATTCTCGGCCTGCGGGCTGCGCTGTTGCAGATCGGGGGCGATGTCTGTCAGGGATGCGCGGCCAAGCGGCTGGTCGGGGTGCAGCAGCAATCGGCTCACCCGCCCATCCATCCCCAGCAGGCGCTGGGCAATGCCGATATCCATCACGACAACACCGGGGGCAAGGTCGTCCTGCACGCGCAAAGGCGGCAGGGCGGTCGTGGCGTCGGCAATCTGGCGCGCCGTCTCCGCCGAGGTGAAGGCAAGGCCCGGCGGCGTGATAAAGGGATAGAGCCCGTCGCCGCCCTCAAATGCCCCAAGGGCCGCTTGCGGCGGCGTCGTCACCGGATCAATCCCGAGGATCCGCAGGCGCAGATCGCCCACGCGGATGCTGCCCTCCACCACCGGGGACACCTGCCAACCCGCGCGCCGCAGCGCGATATAGCTGTCTTGCGACAGATCGTTGCCCGCGCGGGGCACAAGACTGTCGAGCCGATCCTGTCCCAGCACCGCGGCGGCGCGATCATAGCTCGCCCGTGCCTCCGCATTGATCGCCTGCACGCCGGACCACAGCGCCGTGGCCACTGCCAGCCCAATCAGGAGCGTCGCAAGTTGCACCGGACGGTAGCGCCAATGTGACAAAAGCGCAGAAAGGGCCGTGCGCCACATCATTCCGCGATCCGGCCCGCTGACAGATGCACCCGGCGCGCCATCCGGTCCGCAAGCCGGTTGGAATGGGTCACCATCAGGAACCCCGCGCCGGTCTGCGTCACCAGATCGCGCATCAACGCGATCACCGCATCGCCCGTTGCCTCATCAAGATTGCCGGTCGGCTCATCCGCGAGCACCAGTTTCGGCCGTGCCGCGAGCGTGCGCCCGATGGCGACCCGCTGCTGTTGCCCGCCCGAGAGATGCTCAGGATAGCGGTGCAGCAGCCCGGACAGGCCCAGACGCGCGACCAATTCCTCGGTCCAGCCCGGATCCTCCCGCCCCGCAAGCCGCGCCTGAAAGGACAGGTTCGCGCCGATGCTCAGCGACGGGATCAGGTTGAATTGTTGAAAGACCAGCCCGACGCTGCCGCGTCGCAGCTCAGCACGCGCGGCATCGGGCAGGGTCGTGATGTCCGTCCCGTCGATCACAATGGCCCCGGCATCCGGCGCATCCAGTCCCGCGATCAGATGCAGGAGCGTGGATTTGCCACTGCCGCTCTCCCCGGTGAGGGCCAGCGTCTCCCCCGTATCGAGCGTCAGGCTCACGCCACCCAGAACGGGCACCTCCGCGCCCGCGCTTTGAAAGGATTTTCGGATGTCTTTCAGTGCCAAGAGCATATCGGCGGGGCCTTTCCGGTCGCATTCCCCCGTTACCTAGCATCCTGAGCGGCCGGGAAAAGGGATCGACGCTTGCCATAGGGTCGCGGGGCGGTGCAGCCTGACCGCAAAGAGGCCGGGGAGGACGCGATGAAACGGATCAGACTGGGCATGATCGGCGGTGGGCCGGGCGCGATGATCGGGCAGGTGCACCGCTTGGCCGCGCGTATGGACGGGCGTTTTGATCTGGTGGGCGGCGTGTTCTCATCGGACCCTGACAAAGGTGCTACCTTCGCGCAGGAGATCGGCAGCACCGCGTTCGCGTCCGAAGCGGAGATGCTCCATTCCGGGCAGATCGACGCGGTGGCCATCGTCACACCGAACCATCTGCATGTGCCATCGGCGCGTGCGGCGCTGCGTGCGGGTATCCATGTGATCTGTGACAAACCGATGGGCATTTCGGTGGCCGAATGCCGCGCGCTCGAAGCCGACGTCGCGGCCTCTGGCCGGGTATTCGTTCTGACCCATAACTATACGGGCTATCCGATGGTGCGGCAGGCGCGGCACATGGTGCGATCTGGCCAGATCGGCACGGTGCAGCAGGTGCAGGTGGAATATCCGCAGGACTGGCTTGCGCGCGATGCGGCGGGCCCGCGCGCGCGGCAGGCGGCATGGCGGCTTGATCCTGCGCGATCCGGTCCCGGCGGGGCGCTCAGCGATATTGGCACCCATGGCCATCATCTGATGCGCTTTATCACCGGGCTGGAGATTACGCAGCTTTTGGCGATCACGGCGCGGGATGTGGCCCAAGGCGGCCTTGATGACAGCGCGCAGGTCACGCTGCGCCTTGATAATAGGGCGATGGGTGCTCTTTGGTGCAGTCAGACGGCGGCGGGCGCGGAAAACGGCCTGCGCATCCGCATCTTTGGCAGTGACGGCGCGCTTGATTGGCGGCAGGAAGACCCCGACAGGCTGCTCTGGAGCGATCTGTCCGGGCCACGGCGCGAACTCACCCGCGGCAGCCCGGACCTCTGCGATGCGGCGACCAGCGCCACGATGCTGGGCCGGGGCCATCCCGAAGGCTTCTTTGCGGCATTTGCGACGATTTACCGGGATGCGGCGGATGAGATGCTGGGCCTTGGGCCAACTCTGGCACCGGGCGTGTCCGATGGCACATGGGGGCTTCGGTTTGTCGAGGCCTGCGCCCGGTCTGCCCAAAAGGGCGGCACTTGGGTCGATATCTGAAAAAATCCCCTGATTTGAGGGGGTAAACGCTCGCCCCATGGGGTGGATCGTACTACGCTTCTTGTTGGGTAGAGTTTCATTCTGGGCGTGACCACGATGCAAGCAGACCAAAGCCAATTCATTGGCCTGCTCGATCATATCTATGAGGCGGCGGAGGATCCGCGCGCTTTCGATGCGCTGTTGGAGGCGGCGGAGGCGCTGTTCCTTGGCGAGGACGCGCCTTCCCCGGTGGACGCGCCGCCCGTGTTTGACGCAGCACTCTTGCGGCATTCGGATCGGGTCCAGCGGATCATCGACGCGCGGTTTGCGCAGGTCGCGGACCCGGCGCCGGACCCGATGACGCCTTTGATCTCAGCGATGCGCGAAAGTGCGTTTGGCCGCTTTGTGTTGGCGCGGGGCGGGGTGATCCTTGCGGGGAACAACGCGGCGGCAGCGGCCCTGTGCCTAGAGGCGTTTCCCGCGACCTTGGCTGAGGCGCAGCTTGATCACGCGGGCCAGCGCGCGCTGGAGGAGGCGCTGCGCGCAGCGTCCGACGGGGCCACAAAGGTGATCGCGCTGGGCGTGGGACCGGAGGAAAAGCGGTGCCTTGCCATGATCCGCCCTGTCACGCTTGCCACCGCACAAGGGGCCGCAGTGTTGGAGGTGGCGCTGTCGCATATCGTCTGGGGGCAGGCGCAATTGTCCGCCGTGGCAGACGCGCTCGACCTTTCGCCACGGGAGGGAGAGGTGCTCTCGGCCCTGTTGCAGGGCCAATCGCAGGCAGAGATTGCCGCCGCGCAAAACCGATCCGCCGAAACGATCAAGGCGCAGGCAAAGGCCATTCTGCGCAAAAGCGGCTGCGCGCAGGTGTCAGAAGTGGTGCTCTTGGCGACCTCCATCGCCTATCTCGCGCGCGCGGAGGAACAGCCTGCGCGGATCGCTCAGACCATTGCGCCGACCCCGCCCGCGTTCTTTGAGGAACACCGCCTGACCGGGCCGGATGGGCGCCAGATCGGGTATCTGACTTGCGGGGTGCCGCAGGGATTTCCGGTGTTCTTCACCCATGCGCAGTTGCAAGGCCCATATATCACCCGCGCCATGGCGGAGGGGCTGGCGGCGGCGGGATTTACCTTTTTCGCCGTGTCACGCCCCGGTTATGGCCAGACCGATCCCGCGCCCGCAGGCACCTCGCCAGAAGAGGCGCAAAGCCGCGATGCGGAGGCCGTCGCGAACCATCACGCCGTCACGCGGCTGTTGCTGATGACCCAGCATGGCGGCACGCTCGCGGCCTGCCATCTGGCGAACCGGTTTGAGGCGCGCGCGCGCGGGCTGTTGCTGGTCAATGGGATGCTGCCCACCTCGCAGGTGCGCAGGTTTTCCCATCGTCAGTCGCAATTGTTCCGCGCCGCCGTGGCCCGCGCCCCGGCGATTGGGGAGATGTTGTTGCGGGTGCATCTCTCCACCTATCGGCGGGAGGGTGGAATTGCCGCCTATTGGCGCAAATTCTTTGCCGACCAGCCCCGCGATCTGGCGGCGCTGGATGATCCGGATATCCTCGATGTGTTTTTGCGGAGCGGCGATCATGTCTTTTCCGGCGAGCCGCGCGAGATGATCCGTGATGCGGCGCAGGTCATCGGGGATTGGCGCGCGATCCTGCAAGGCATCCCGTGCCGCATCTCCATCCTCTATGGCAGCGAAACGCCAGAGATCAGCCAGATGGCGCAGGAGGAATGGGGCAAATCCTTTGCCAATTATCCGGTGACTCAGGTTGAGGGCGCGGGATCACTGCTGCTGCACACCGATTGGGAAACGGTGATCCGACATCTCATTGAAATGCGTGACTGGTAGGCGTTTTCACCCCCAAGGGTGAAGCGATGCGCGGCCCTGTTCGGCAGTGTCTGTCCCATCGGGTGGTTGGCGATCTCCTACACCCGTATCCGGGGGAGGGGTGGGCACCGACTGTCACGCCCAGATGCCTGCTTCTCCCCCATCCGTGCGCGCTGGTGGCTAAAGCCGTGGCAGGTGGTGGCGGCGGATCACATCCTGCAACATCTCAGAGGCGCGCTGGCGATGTGCGCTGTGCACGGCATGGGCGCGCTCAGGATCATTGCTGCGGATCGCGGTCAAAAGTTCGGCATGGTCGCGCACCGAATGCACCGGCTCCGGGCGCAGATGAAGGGTCAGCATCCGCGCGCGGTGCACCTGATCGGTATAGCGGGCGGCGGCCTCGGCCATGCGGGTATTGCCTGCCTGCTCCATCAGGCTGCGGTGAAAGGCGGCGTCGGCTTCGGCCCATGCGTCGCGATCGCCCATGGACAAGGCGTGCTCCATCGCGGCAAGTGCTGCTTCAAGCGGGGCAAGGTCGCGCGGGTCTAGGGCGGCAAGGCGCGCGGCGGCGGCTGACTCGAGGGCTGTCAGCACCTCATAAATCTCCGCCATATCCTCTGCTGAAAGGGCGCTGACGGTCATCCCGCGCCGTGGCGTGACAGAGGCAAGCCCCGCCGCCGCGACCGCCTGCATCGCTTCGCGCACCGGCGTGCGCGACATGCCCAGAAGGGTCGCAAGCTCCGTCTCGGTATAGCGCGCGCCGGGTGGGAATGTGCCGGTAAGAATGCCCTGTCGCAAGGTGGCCAGCGCCTGATCGGTTTGTCCCGCCATCTAGAGCCTCACCACCTGTTCGGTTGCGTCGGCGCGGTAGAGCGCCTCTTCAATCTCCAGATTGCGCAGATAGGCCGACGCGTGAGTCTCTATGGTCGCGCCCTCGGTCAGCCCAGCGATGACATGGGCCTGAAACGCTGCCACGCAATCCCCGGCAAATCCGCGCGGCGGAGTGGGGGGCAGGAGGGTTTCTTCTGCCGCCTCTCCCACCCGTCGCAACAACAGCGCCCCATCCGCCGCCAGCCGGATCGCGCCCCCAGTGCCCTCTGCCAGAAGGGTGCCGAAGGTCAGGCGCGGATCGTCGCTCGGGAAATCAAGGCAGCGATTGCCGTCAAACACGGCGCGCAGACCGTTCGCATAGCGAAAGGTGAAGCGGCCCGCATCCTCCCCCGCGATGGCGGGGTTCATGCGGCGCAGATCGGCATCCACCGCCTCCGGCTCCCCCAGAAGATAGCGGAACGTATCGACCCAATGGATGCCCGTCTCCCGGATCAAAAAGCGCGGCATCGTTTGGAAATAGGGTTGGCGGGCCAGATACGCCTGTGGCCCTTGGCCATCGCCGGGCCGAAAGGTGAAGGTGATCTGGTGCAGATCACCAATACTGCCGTCGGTCAGGCGCGGCTTTAACGCGCGATACCACGGCTGGAACCGGAAATTTTCGTGGATGAGGAGGGGGATGCCCGCATCCATCGCCAATCGGGTGACGCGGGAAGCCTGCGCCAGTGTCTCACAGAACGGTTTTTGACAGATGATCGCGCGGGGGCGGTGGGTCAGGGCCAGTTCTATCAGCGCCTCATGGGTTGTGGGCGGGGTCGCGATGTCGATGATGTCCGGCCTCAGGGTGGCAAGCATCTCTGCTGCATCCGCGAAAGACGGCCCAAGAGATGCGGCCTTATGGGCGTCAAGATCGGCAACGCCGATGAGCGCGGCACCGGGCAGGCGCGCCCATGCCTCCGCCTGAAACCGCGCGAAATAGCCCGCGCCGATCTGGGCGACCCGCAGGGTCACAGGGCCGATTTCACGGCGTTTGCCGCATCCTGCGTCGTTGCGGTCCCACCGATGTCGCGCGTGAGGGCGGTGCCCGTTGACACGACCTGCCAGACGGCGGCGTCAAGCCGCGCACCCGCCGCCGCCAAGGCGGGCATCTCGTGGCGCTCCGCCAGCCAATCCAGCATCATCGCGCCCGACAGGATCATCGCGAGCGGGTTGGCGATCCCTTGGCCCGCGATATCGGGGGCGCTGCCATGGCAGGGCTGAAACACCGCGTTGTCGTCTCCGATATCGGCAGACGGGGCAAGGCCAAGACCACCCATGATCCCAGCCCCCAGATCGGACAGGATGTCGCCAAACATATTCTCCGTCACCATCACGTCCCATGCCTGCGGGCGCGTGACCATAAAGAGGGCCATCGCATCGACATAGGCATGGTCGGTGGCGATATCGGGGTGGCCCAGTGCCGCCTCATCAAACAGCCGCCGCATATAAGCGAAGGCGCGGAACACGTTTGCCTTGTCCACCAGCGTGACCCGGCCCGGCCCCTTGCCCAGCGCTTTACGCCGTGCGGCCATGCGGAAGGCAAAGGCAAACAGCTTATGGGATGTGGCGCGGGTGATGCGCAGCGTTTCCTCGGCGTAGTCCTCGGTCACCAGCCCCTTGCCCAGCGTGTGAAACAGCCCTTCCGTGCTTTCCCGGATCAGCACGAAATCGACCGGTTCCGTGATCTTGAGCGGGCTGGGCTGCCCCGGCACGATCCGAACGGGGCGCACGCCCGCATAGAGGTCGAGTGCGATGCGCAGGTCGATCTGGGGCGTGATCTCCGTCCCGTCCTCATAGCGCACGCTCGGAAGGCCCATGGCAGAGAGCAGGATCGCATCGCTGGCGCGGGCCGCATCAAGGGAGCTTTGCGGCAGCGCGTCACCATGATCGCGATAGTGGCCCGCCCCCGCGGGCAGATGCGTGAAATCGAGCGTCGCGATCCCCTGTGTCACCTGCTCCAGCAGGGCAAGGGTGGGGGTCATGATCTCTGGCCCGATGCCATCCCCATCGAAAACGGCAATCTTGAGATGTGGGGACATGGGCGCAGCTCCTGCTTGATGTATGCATTAATGTATGCATTGATGGAGGCTGAATAGCAAGCAAGGAGCGCACCCATGCATATCGTTTGCGTCACTCTGCGAGTGGACCCCGCGCAATGGGACGCGTTTTTGCCGCTCATGCGGGAGAATGCGGACGCGTCCCTCGCCAATGAGCCGGGCTGCCATGTGTTTGAGATCAGCGTGGATGAGGGGCTGTGCGAAGTGTTCCTCTATGAAGTCTATGCGGATGCGGCAGCCTTTGCCGCGCATCTTGAGACTGCGCATTTCATCGCCTTTGACCGGGCTGCGGGACCGATGATCCTGACCAAGGATGTGCACCAATATTCGGGGCTGAAGGAGGCGGCGCATGGATGACATCTGGGAGGTCCGGGCGCTGAAATATGCCGACCGGAACAGCCGCACACGCGCCGATAGCTTTGTCTTTGATGACAATCACGACGCGCCGCATCCGATGGACTACTTTATCTGGGTGCTGACCAACGGCGCGCGGCAAATCGTCGTGGACACCGGCTATGACGCGGATGAGGCCGCGCGGCGGGACCGCCCGATCCTGCGCGATCCGGCGAAAGCGTTGGAGGATATGGGCCTGCGGGCGGATGCGGTGGAGGAGGTGATCCTCACGCATCTGCATTATGACCATGCCGGGTCGCTCCACCGGTTTCCCAATGCGACATTCCATCTGCAAGAGGCCGAGATGGCCTTTGCCACTGGCCCGTGCATGTGTCACCCAACCCTGCAAATGCCCTTCACCGCCGATCATGTCTGCGAGATGGTGCGCAAGGTTTATTCCGGGCGGGTGGTGTTTCACCAAGGGGCGGGTCAGGTCGCCCCGGGGGTGGAGGTGCATTGCATCGGCGGGCATTCGCGCGGGCTACAGGCGGTGCGGGTCAAAACGGTGTCAGGCTGGCTGTGCCTTGCGTCGGATGCATCACATTTCTACGAAAATTTCGAAGCTGAAAAGCCGTTTCCCATCGTGGTGGACGTTGAGGATATGCTGGCCGGGTTTCGCACGATCCGGCGGCTCGCGAGCCATGACGGGTTGGTCATCCCCGGCCATGACCCCCTCGTGACGGAGCGCTTCGCGATCGCCGAAGCGCCCCATATCTGGCGATTGGATCGCGGCCCGCGCTAGCCGCGCCCACCGCCAAAGCCGGTGCCGGTGGAGAACACCCCGCCGGGGCAATCATTCGGATCAGGGGCCATGCCCTGCGCACGGCGTTCTTCCGCGCGTCTCAGCCGCTCACTGGGATGGCAGCGGAATGTTTCGGGGAAATAATCAATCAATTCGCCATAGATTGAATTGATGATGTTAAACCCCGGATCCTCGGGAGGCGTACACATCATGTCGATCACAGTATCGATCCCGTTGTCGATGCGCGCAAACCCGCTGTACCCGTCTGCCTGATATCGGAATCCCACTAGTCCCTTGTCACTCTCCACGCGTTCCAGCGTTACCTTTCGTGATCCGTCAGCCGTACAATTCACATAAACGCCCGAATCTTGCGGGCCGCTTTCAATCGGGGTCGGACCAAACTGAACTGGCGTGGGAACGCCCGGCTTGCCGTGACATACCACCGAGGTGCCGGAGGTCCGCTGCTCCCCCAGCCCAAGCGCGCCGAAGCCGTGGAATGTCACAGTCTCACGACTGCCATCCCCGCAGATCACCTCCCCCCGGTGATAGCCGGTCACGAAATCCGCGCCGCTGTCATTGGTGAGGGAAAGTTGCGCGGTGGGCAGGCCATTGCGCATCGTGATCTCGATCCGCCCGGACACGCCCGGTGGAATGTCGGTGATCGGCACATTGTCCATGCAGGTGGCATAGACGCTCTGACATTCCATCGGGCGGCCTGTGGCCTGCACACAAGGGATAAAGCGTGCCTTGCAGAACGCCTCATCCCCGTCTTGTGCGATGGCAGGCAGCGGGATCAGCAGCAGCCCTGCGATGGCCAGCGCGCGGATCACTGGAAAATCTCGCTCGCGCAGGTGCTGTAGTATGCGTCCTGCGCTTGCATCATTTCGTCGATCAGGTTGCAGCTTGCCGTATAGGCAAAGGTGCGCATCGCCGTTTGGCATTGAGCGGAGGCCGTCGCCGGGATCGGGATCGTGTGCGGGCCGGACCCCATCGGGCAGGAGAAGGTGTAATTTGTCATGCCCGCTTGTGCCGCGGCCTGCTCTGCGGCACCGGCCCCGCCTGATCCAGGGCGAACAGGCGTGTCAAATCCCGGACCCGCCCCATAGACCGGGCTGTCCCCGACCCGGCGAGAATAGTCGATATTGGGGTCGGTGTTCATGTTGCGC
Organism: Rubricella aquisinus; assembly: GCF_014199445.1. GTDB lineage: Bacteria > Pseudomonadota > Alphaproteobacteria > Rhodobacterales > Rhodobacteraceae > Rubricella > Rubricella aquisinus. The sequence continues at coordinate 111,626 of NZ_JACIJS010000003.1, forward strand.
CCGTCGATACGCTGGATGCACTGGCCGGTGGATGGATCAATCATCCCGCCTGCCGCCACACATGTATTATTGCCACTTTGCGGTGCGCTGGACCCGCTGCTCCCCAGCGTGGCATTCGCTGCCCCCGTGGCCAGCATGGTGCCGAAATCGGTGACGCTGGGTGCGCTGGCCCCGCCGCCGCCAAGTATGTTGGCAAAATTACCGACACTGCCGCCGCCGATCGCCGCCGCCGTGGTCTGACCCATCTGCGCCGATTGCCCGGTGCCGCTGAACAACTCCCCGAACAGGCCAACGGCAGAAGCCGTGCCCGCATCCATCAGGCCCGAGGATTGCCCCATCCCGAGCATCGTCCCGGTCATCACATCCGCCCCACTATCGGCAGTCGCCACGTTGCCCATGATGTTGGAGAAGGTGGACCCCATCAGATCACCATCGGACCCGCCGACGATCCCACCCAGAAGGGAGCCGCCTAGCTGCCCCATCAGGCCGATCATCGCCCGATCGCCAGCATCGGGGCCGCTTGATTGCTGGCTCTGGACCACCCCAGGCCCGCCGGCCATCGCGGTGGTCGTTGGCTGGCGCTGCGGTTGGGGATCGGCAGCGGCAAGCCCGGACCGCATGGATTGTTCTGCCAGGGCGATCCGTTCGGAATTGGCTGGATTGGCGACGTAGTTCTCCAAAAGACCGATCACTTCGCTGTCGCGCGCAAGGCTGCTTCGCTGTTGGTACTGCAACGCGCCGCGCGGTCCGATACACGGGCCGCTTCCGCAATTGGGCATATAAAAGGTCAGATCGCCGGTCATCAGGGCCGTGCGCACGAATTGCGGATAGCCCTGTGTCGCACCCCATTGCAGGGTGAAGGAATTGTTCGGATCGACCTGCGCGGTGTTCACCAGCCAACGTGCGATGTCATATTGTTCAACCGCGGCGGCCGTATAGAGGAGCGTGTCTTGTCCGGTCGACACTGGCGGATCAAGGTCAACGCCCTGCGCGTGCAACATCCGCAGGGTTTGCAAGTCGCCCTCCCAGACGAGGGCTTTGATCTGTCCCCATTCGGTATCGGCAAAGGCCTGATAATCCCCGCCGTAATTCGTGGCGACATGCTGCTGAAGCGACGAGGCGTCCATCGCGTTCGGGATCGGTGTTCCCATACAGGCGGTCAGGGCAACAAGGGCCGTGGCGGTGAACAGGGTTCTGATCCGGGTCATTGGTAAATCTCCGCTGCGCATTGGCTGTAATAGGCATCCTGAGCAGGCCCCATCTCATCGACGAGGTTGCAGGTCGCGGCAAAGGCGAATGTCCGCATGGCGCTGATGCATTGGGGGTTGCTCGAGGCGGGAATGGGGATGTTATGCGGCCCGGACCCCATCGGACAGGTGAAGGAATAGTTGGATGGTGTGCCTGCCGTTTGTATGGGCGTTGCAACTTCCCGCTGAACAGCACCCGGCCGCTGGATTGCTCCCGATTGCGTGGCGGCAGCGCCGCCGCCAAAAAGGCTCCCAGCCACGCCGATCATCCCTGCGGTGCTGCTGTCCATCAGGCCGGACCCTTGACCGATGGCACTCATCGTGCCGGTCAAGGCATTGCCACTATTGGCTCCGTCCACAATGCCAGTGAGGGTCGAGGCGAAAATATCGCCCTCCGATCCGCCAATGGCAGAGCCAAGCGCTGAGCCCGCGAGGGAGCCAAAAATGCCCATCACGGCGCTGCCACCACCGCCGCCGCCGCTGTTTTGCTCCTGCGCCAAAACAGGGCCAGTGTCATAGCCCGCACGGGCAAGCGCGGTGAGAAAGGCAGGGTGATCGAACTGCACCGCGATGCGCGCGGTGCGCGCAAGAGCATCCTGCCCGCTGTAATAGCGGCCACTGTCATCGGTGTAGAAAATCGCATTGTACCGCAGGGCAAGGTCGACCATCTCGGGACTGTCACGGAGAACAGCAGTCTCCAGCGGCCCTTCGCAATGGGTTCGCGCCCCTGTGGCACACATTTGCATCGCGCGTTTGACCGTGTAGCCGGACCGGATCAGGGCATCCGCAATTGCGGGTTGGTTTTCGTGCAACGCCTGAAGGACGGAGGGCGTCAGCCAGTCATAAAGGTCGTCATCGTCGGGGTTCCAGCCGCGCCGCAACATCTCCTCAATAAGGTCCACGCGTCCCGCCACGATATAGTCAAACGACGGTCGCGCCAAACTCGCCCCCTCAAAGGCCATGACGTCACCACCAAATTCGGTATCAATGATTGCGCCCAGCTCTTGTGCGCTCGACGGTGGGTTTAGCACATAAGAGGGCGCGCATCCGGCAAGAGCGAGCGGGAGCGTGATGGCGGTGACCCGCAGGAGGTTTTGCAAGAGTCTCATGTGTTGGCCTTCAGTTATAAATCTCCGCAGCGCATTGGCTGTAATACGCGTCCTGCGCGGGGCCCATTTCGTCAATGAGGTTACAGGTGGCCGTATAGGCGAAGGTCCGCATCGCGGTGATGCATTGCGGGTTGTTTGACGCAGGCACTGGGATGGTGTGCGGGCCGGACCCCATAGGGCAGGAGAACGTATAGTTCGACGGCTGACCCAACGGCGCGCTTTGCTGGGGGACGGCGATCTGTTGCTGCGTCGCCTGCGGGCGCTGGATCGCGCCGGAGGACGTGGTTTGCGCAGCACTGCTGCCGCCGCCACCGAACAGGCTGCCTGCCATGCCGAGCATGCTGGCCGTACCGCTGTCCATCAGACCGGAGGATTGGCCAAGTGCTGTCATCGTCCCGGTCATGACTTCGGCCCCACTGTCAGCCGTCAGCGCGTTGTTCATCACCCCGCTAAACGCCTGCTCGAACAGTGCACCATCAGACCCGCCGATCACGTCCCCGACAGCCGATCCCATGGCGGACCCGAACAGACCCATCATAGCACCCCCTGCGCCACCACCGCTGCCCGAACGGCGCTCGGCTTGAACTTCAGCCAGAGCGGCACTGGTATCATATCCCGCCTGACCGAGTGCGGTGAGGAACCTTGTGCTTTCCCTTTGGACCGCCCAACTTGCCGCCATTTCGAGGGCATCTTGCCCACTGCGCATACGTCCACGATTGTCTTCGATTACGAGAGCATTATAGCGGAACGCAACATCCACAAGCTCCGGTATGTCATGCAAAGCTCCACGGCTGAGCGGCGTGGAACTACAGTACCGAACCGCGCAGTCTTGGACCGCATCCTGCACAGTATAGCCAGACGCAATAAGAATGTCCGCGACATCTGTATAATTTCGAGCCAGCGCCTCAAGGGTATGCGGCTCCCAGTCGTCATATTGTTCCGGCTGTGCTTCCGGATCCCATCCGCGCCGCAGCATTTCCGCAATTAGATCGGCGCGCCCTAGTCTGACATAAACCGACGACGGAAATGACAAAGAATCGCTGTTCTCAAACGCCCAAACATCGCCACCGAATTGCTGGTCAATTATTGCGCCCAATTCTTGAGCGGATGAAGGCGGGGTATCGATATAAGAAGAGGTACATCCACCAATGAGTACAGCAGCTGTGACTGCCGTGGCACGCATCACGTTCTGGAAAACCGGCATAGTTGCGATCCCTTAGTTATAAATCTCCGCAGCGCATTGGCTGTAATACGCGTCCTGCGCGGGGCCCATTTCGTCAATGAGGTTACAGGTGGCCGTATAGGCGAAGGTCCGCATCGCGGTGATGCATTGCGGGTTGTTTGATGCAGGCACTGGGATGGTGTGCGGGCCGGACCCCATAGGGCAGGAGAACGTATAGTTCGACGGCTGCCCCAAGGGCGCGCTTTGCTGGGGGACGGCGATCTGTTGCTGCGTCGCCTGCGGGCGCTGGATCGCGCCGGAGGACGTGGTTTGCGGCGCACTGCTGCCGCCGCCACCGAACAGGCTGCCTGCCATGCCGAGCATGCTGGCCGTACCGCTGTCCATCAAGCCGGAGGATTGGCCAAGTGCTGTCATCGTCCCGGTCATGACTTCGGCCCCACTGTCAGCCGTCAGCGCGTTGTTCATCACCCCGCTAAACGCCTGCTCGAACAGTGCACCGTCCGAGCCACCGATCACGTCCCCCACGGCAGAGCCCATGACGGACCCGAACAGCCCCATGAGTGCGCCACCGCCGCCACCGCCGCTGGAGGAGCTGCTGCTGGCGCTTGCCGTGCGTTGCGGGGCAGGGGCGGCCTGTCCGGTGCCGTAATAGGCCGGTCCTTCAAGGCCAAGCGCCATGAGGGTTTCGAATTTGGGGTTCTGCTGCTCCCATTGCGCCACGCGCTCCGCATTGGCGGGATCGGACAGGAATTGGCTCAAGACCCGGGTGATCATCGCAGAGTCGCCATGCCGCTCCTGTGCGGCGATCAATGCGCCGCGCGGGCCCCAAAGGCTAGGATGACAGGGAAGCGCCTCATCACAGGTAAAGAAATAATCGCCACGCTGTAGGGAATATCGCGCCAAGGCCCCTTTCAACTCATCACTCAGCGGACCATTCCAAGCATCGCCCTTCACCGCCCCATACAGAACCCGACCCGGACGGGGATCGAGGTTGAGCTGCATCATCTGCGGCACAATGGGCGGCGCGATATAGGTCGCATAGCGCAACAGGTTCTGATCGCCGCGCTTATCGGGCGGATCAAGGTCAGCGCCATTGGCATGCAAATGCTGAATGGCGGCGATATCTTCGTTGAACACGAGATCGCGCACATAATCCCAGTTTGCCGCGGTATAGGCAGAGTAGTTCCCGCCATAGCGGAGCGAGACGGTGTTGTTGATCTGACCTAGATCAGCGACCGGGTAACCGCAGGCCGCGACGGAAACCATCAGGGCAGCGAGCAAACCTTTTGTGCGGGTGAACATGGGGCAATCTCCTTCAAAACTCGGGAAAGTTTAGGAGACCGACAGAAAGTGAGTCAAACCTGATTGTCGTGTTGTCCAACTACATATCGGAAACGATAGGTCCAAAATGGAAAGGGCACCCGAGGGTGCCCAATCCGTCGCCAGTTTGACCGCACGCCGCCGGGCTAGCCGCCATAGGCGATGCTCGGCAGCCATGTCACCAGTTCAGGGAACATGAACACGATCCCAAGCCCGGTGAGCTGCAACAGAACGAAGGGAATCACGCCCTTATAGATATGGCCCAGCGTCACACCCGGCGGGCATACGCCCTTAAGGTAGAAGAGCGCAAATCCCACGGGTGGTGTCAGGAACGAGGTTTGCAATGTCACCGCCACAAGGATGGCGAACCATACGACCTCCGGATCCTGCACCTGATCGAAGCCGTTAATCTCCAATCCGAGGCCAAGGATGATCGGCAGCATCAGTGGCATGATGATGATGGTGATCTCGATCCAATCCAGAAGGAAGCCCAGCAGGAACACGATGAACAGGATGAACAGGATGATCAGGTACGGATCCTCAAACACCGCCAGAACCATCGCCTGCACGATCTCATCCCCGCCATAGCGGCGCAGCACGAAGGCAAAGAAGTTCGCGGCAAGGAAAATCCCCACGATATACCCCGCCGTGTTCAGGGTGGATCGGGACACTTCCTTGAGCACCTTGAAGTTCAATTTGCCGTAGAAAGCCGCCAGCGCCGTCGCCCCGAATGCGCCAAGGCCGGACGCCTCGGTCGGGGTTGCGATGCCCGCAAAGATAGAGCCAAGCACCAAGAGGATCAGGAACATCGGCGGGACAACGGATTTGACCACTTCCAGCACCACGTCCATCCCGACTTCATCGGTCTTTTCCGGGGCGGGCATGGATTTGGGGCTGAGCAATCCGAAGATCACGATGAACGTGATGTAGAGCACACCAAGGAGCAATCCCGGGAACAGCGCGCCCATGAACAGATCGCCGAGCGAGATCGCCAACTGATCCGACATGATCACCAGCATGATCGAGGGCGGGATCAGGATGCCGAGCGTCCCGGCAGAGGCGATCGTGCCCGTCGCGATCGGTTTGGAATAGTTCTGCTTCATCATCGCAGGCAGCGCCATCACGCCAAGCAGCGTGACGGAGGCACCAATCACCCCAGTGGAGGCCGCAAGGATGATCCCGATCAACAGCACGGTGAGGGCCAAGCCGCCGCGCAGCGCGCCAAACAGCTTTTGCATGGAATGCATCATCCGCTGGGCCACGCCGGACTGATCCAGCATCAGACCCATGAAGATGAACATCGGCAGCGCCACCAGCACCGGGTTTTGCACGATATTCCCGAACAATCGGGAGGGCAGGGCGGCCAGACGCCGATAATCAATGCCGGTGCGGTCAAATTCGATGATATCGCGGAACGACGACCGGAACGGATCAAGGAACACCTCGGCCACCAGCGCAAAGATCAGCGAAACGCCAACCAGCGCGAAAGCCACGGGAATGCCCCGGAACAAAAGATAGATGAACACGAGGAACATGCCCAAAACGGCAATCTCGTTCAGGGTCATGATCTGACCGATGAGTTCAAGGATAAACATGGATTAACGCTCCCCGGTCGAGGACGCGCCCCGGTCTAGCAGTCGCGTGATCAGCAACAATGCAAAGGTCACAACGAGGGTGATCAGGATGGTGAATTTGATCTCATAGGCCAGGAATTCGACCGTGTCGAAAATATCCATCCGCATGATGTCCCGGTTGGTCGTCTCGCTGCCTGCGGTCAGGCGGATGGCCCAGAAGATGACGTAGAACACCACCAGATTGACGATGAACATCGTGGACGGAAACGCGATCAGCAGGGTTTTCCACAGCTTCGGCTCGGTCAGCTTGGCCAGTTCCCGACGGTAGGCCGACCATGCGGCAAACGCGATCAGGATGAAGGTCAGGTTCATGAATATCTTGAGCAGGTAGAGCCCGTGCAGGCCATTCGGGCTGCTCGATCCTTCGCCCGCCTCGACCGACGCCACAGCGTAGTGGAACGTCAGATCCCAGCACATGATGATGAAGGGCAGGAACAGCCATGTGAGGCCAAAGATGCTGATCTTTGCCTTCTTTTCCTCGCTGAACCCGTCATAGAAAATATCGACCCGCACATGGCTGTCGGTGGTCACGGCATAGGCGATGCCAACCATCACGGCAGAGCCATAGAGCCACCACTGAAGATCATCGAGCCATGCCTGATTGTGGCCAAGCTGGCGGATGATGACCTGCGACACGATCGCGATCATCAGGATCGGGAAGAGCCACGCAAACACGTTGGAGATTTGCACAACGATGCGATCCCCTTTGTTATGTGCCTTGCGGTTCACTTCGCCGGGGTCGGAGAGGGCGACGAATTTCTCGATCTGATCCATGGTGTTTCCTCGGGGATTGACGCGGCGGCTTTATGCCTGTCGCGGGTCCGGGGCGGCATGAAAGCCGCCCCGGACGGGTCATTGTCGCTCTGTCGGCGCGCGATTAGCGCGGACGTGGCAGGTAGATGGTGTTGCCCCAGGTTGCGTAGCCTTCACGGTACTCCTGAAGGTCGGCCCAGACTTCGGCGAAATACTCGTCCTCAGCGGCCAGTTCCAACGCGACCTCGTTCCAAGTGCTCTCAAACGTGTCGAGCATTTCCTGGGGCCAGGTCTTGATCGTCACGCCGTTGTTTTCGACGTTATCGACCATCGCGGCGAAGTTGGTTGCTTCCCCTTCGGCGTAGTTGTCGGTGATGTTGGCCATGCACGCGACTTCGATCTGACGCTGGGAGCGCTCATCAAGGTCTTCCCACCGGTCCTTGTTCACCAGAAGCTCAAACATGGTCGCGGGCTGGTGCCAGCCCGGGAAGTAGTTGAACTTCGCGATGTTGTGGAAGCCAAGGCGCGCGTCGATCCGCGGCATGGAGAATTCGGTCGCGTCGATCGCGCCACGCTCCAGCGCTGGGAAGATGTCACCACCTGCAAGCAGGGAGGTGGACACGCCCAGACGCTGCATCACTTCCGCGCCAAGGCCGAAGAAACGCATGTTCAAGCCTTCAAGGTCTTCCACGGAGTTGATCTCGTTCTTGAACCAGCCGGAGGTTTCCGGCGCGATGATGCCGCAGGGCACGACGTGAACGTTATAGCCGTTCATGTCATACATGCGCTGATACAGCTCCATGCCGTCATCATACAAAAGCCAGCCGAGGAATTCGCCAGCTTCCGGGCCGAACGGGACAGCCGCGAACAGCGATGCCGCGGTGATCTTGCCCTGCCAGTAGCCTGCGGTTGCGTAGGACGCATCGACCGAACCGTTGGAAACCGCATCAAGTGCTTCGAGGGTCGGAACCAGCTCGCCGGGGTTGAAATGCTCAAACTCGACGCTTTCGGAGATGCCGTTGATCTTCTCAACGAAGTTCACCGCCGCGGTGCCTAGGATCGGCAGGTTCTCGGAGAAGGACGAGGTCATCTCCAGCGTTTCTTGCGCCTGTGCGCTGGTGGCCGCAGCGACGATGATCGCCGCAGAGCCGAGAAGGGCTCGCATATGTGTCATGGTGTATCCTCCCTAAGGATTGCAAATGAAGCACTAAGCTTTTTGTGTGTGCCGCCCTCATGGGTAACGACGTGACGTCACAGGTCAAGCAGTGTGGTCAGTTTCCTTTACCAAAACGGGCAAAATACCGGGTAGTGGGTAGGAAAATTAATGCGCAAACAAGACCTTTAACCTCATAAAATTTCAAGAGAGGTCAAAAAAGCCTCATGTGAAACTCGAAATTGAGGTGAGTCGGGGTGATTCTCTGTGCAACTCGCCAAATTGGTCAGCAAATCTTCCGGGCGATTAACGGTCTTTCACCGCCTCCATCACCGGGAAGGTGGAGGTATGCGCGACATGCGGCAGGGCGGAAAGCGTCTCGCCAAGGATCTTGCGGTAATGCGCCATGTCGCGTGTCCGTATCTTGAGCAGATAGTCGAAATGGCTCGCGATCATGTGGCATTCCGTGATCTCGGGCACCTCCATCACGGCAGCGTTAAAGGCATCAAGCGCTTCGGCGCGGGTGTCATGCAATTTGACCTGAACGAAGGACACATGCCCCGCACCAAGCCGCACATGGTCAATGATCGCGGCATAACCCCGGATCACCCCCTCCGCTTCAAGCCGTTTGAGGCGCGCGATCACCGGGGATTTCGTCAACCCAACGGCCTGTGCGAGCGCCTCCATCGTTGTGCGCCCATGACCGAGCATATGGCGGATGATCTTGCGGTCTATATTGTCGATCTGGCTCATGGGTTTGGTCCGAAATAGGGAAAATGGCCGAAAACTCAGTTCAAGAGTTGGCATAATCGGCATCTTCGGTCCAACATTATCTGTGGGTCGCGATACTCTTTCCCCAAAGACAAGAGAGGGAATTCAGCCATGCGAGTGGATGCCATGCGCGCGACAATTGATGACAATCGGTTCCTTGGCGAGGATGCCGCGTTGCAGGCCCTTGTCACACAGGCCGCCCTTTCCCCTCAGGAGCGCGCCGCGATCTGCGCGGAAGCGGCCAAGCTGATCGCGGATATTCGCGCCCATTCGGATCCCAGCTTGATGGAGCAGTTTCTGGGCGAATACGGCCTGACCACACAGGAAGGTATCGCGCTCATGTCGCTGGCGGAGGCGCTGTTGCGTGTGCCTGACGCCTACACGATTGATGCGCTCATTGAGGATAAGATCGCGCCTGCCAATTGGCGCGCGCATATCGGTGCTGCGAGTTCCGGGCTGGTGAACGCGTCCACATGGGCGCTGATGTTCACGGGCAAAGTTCTGACGCGGGAGGAACAGCGCGGCCTGCCCCCGGTGATGCACGGGCTCGTCCGGCGGCTGGGGGAGCCGGTGATCCGCACGGCGGTCGCCCGCGCGATGCGGGAAATGGGACGGCAATTCGTGCTGGGCACCACGATCGCGGATGCATTCCGGCGCGGCAAACCGTTTGCCGCGAAGGGGTACCGCTTTTCCTTCGATATGTTGGGAGAGCAGGCGATGACCGACGCGGATGCGCAGCGCTATACCCGCGCCTATGCCGATGCGATCACCGCCATCGCGAAGGAGGCCACGGGCGGGCCACGGGCAGCGCCCGGTATCTCCGTCAAACTGTCGGCGTTGCATCCGCGCTATGAGACGACAAAACGCCCGCAGATGTTCGGCACGCTGGTCGCCCGGCTGAAAGGACTGGTCGCACAGGCCGCTGCCGCTGATATCGGCTTTAACATTGATGCGGAGGAAGCAGACCGGCTGGACCTGTCGCTTGATGTGATTGAGGCGGTGTTGAGCGATCCCGATCTGGCTGGCTGGGACGGGTTCGGCGTCGTGGTGCAGGCCTATAGCCGCCGCGCGCCGTTTGTGCTGGATTGGCTCCATGCGCTGGCGACCCGGCTGGACCGGCGGATCATGGTGCGCCTCGTCAAAGGGGCCTACTGGGATACGGAGATCAAGCGCGCGCAGGTCAATGGCGTTGAGGATTTCCCGGTCTTTACCCGCAAATCCCATAGTGACGTCAGCTATATCGCCTGTGCGCGTAAGCTGATGGAGATGCGCGACCGCATCTATCCGCAATTCGCGACCCATAATGCCCATACGCTCGCTGCCGTGATGCATCTGGGCGGCACGGAGGGCGGCTATGAGGTGCAGCGCCTGCATGGCATGGGGGAGGGCGCGCACGATATTCTGGTGCAAAAGCATGGCGTCCCGAGCCGGATTTACGCGCCCGTCGGCACGCATAAGGATTTGCTCGCCTATTTGGTGCGCAGGCTTTTGGAGAACGGGGCGAATTCGTCTTTCGTCAACCAGATTGCCGATCTGTCCCTGAAACCGGAGGAGATCGCCACCGATCCTTTCGCGGATATTGCAGGGCCGAATGCCAAGATCGCGCGGCCCGCTGGCCTTTATGCACCGGAGCGGCGGAACTCCCGTGGATGGGACGTGAATGAGCCAGTGGACCTTGCCGCGCTGGAGGCGATGCGTGCGCCCTTTGCCGATCATGTCTGGCATTTCGGCTCAGCGCAGGCGGTGGCGAACCCGGCGCGCGCGGGTGATGTTGTGGGCCATTATGATCCCGCGCGGGTGGAGGATGTGCGCGCAGCGGCGGCTGCCGCGCGCAACGCCGCTCCCGATTGGGCCGCGCGCCCTGCCAAGGACCGGGGTGCGATCCTGACCCGGGCGGCGGAGCTATATGAAGCCCATGGCGGGGAGTTGATGGCGATCCTCGCGCGGGAGGCGGGCAAGACCATCGGTGATTGCGTCTCCGAATTGCGGGAGGCGGTGGACTTCCTGCGCTATTACGCTCTGGAGGCAGAGCGGCTCGCGGCCCCGCCGCGCGGGGTGTTTGCCTGTATCTCCCCTTGGAATTTCCCCTTGGCGATTTTTACCGGGCAGATCGCGGCGGCCCTTAGTGCGGGCAATGCGGTGCTCGCAAAACCAGCCGGGCAGACGCCATTGATCGCGCTGCGCGCGGTGGCGCTGCTGAAGGAGGCGGGGGTGCCCGCAGATGTGCTCCACCTGTTGCCCGGCGGCGGAGAGATCGGCGCGGCGGTCATCGCGGAGGGCGGCGCGGATGGCGTGTGCTTCACCGGCTCCACCGCCACGGCGCAGGCGATCCACCGCAGCATGGCCGATCACCTTGCCCCCGACGCGCCCCTGATTGCGGAGACGGGCGGGCTCAATGCCATGATCGTGGACAGCACGGCCCTGCCCGAACAGGCGGTGCGCGATGCGGTCATGTCAGCCTTTGGCAGCGCCGGGCAGCGCTGTTCCGCCGCGCGTGTCCTGTATGTGCAGGAAGATATCGCGGCCCCCTTCATGGAGATGCTCAAGGGGGCAACGGCAGAACTGACCCAAGGCGATCCATGGCAGGCCGATACCGACCTTGGCCCGGTGATCGACCAGATGGCCTATGACACCATCGCGGAGCATGTGACATCCCGTGCCGACGCGTGGCAACCTTATCCCGCACGCGGGCTGATGCACCCACCGACGATCATTCCTGTGACCGGGATCGAGGCGCTGGAGCGGGAAGTGTTCGGCCCCGTCCTGCACGTCGCTACTTTCAAGGCTGGGCAATTGGACCGGGTCATCGCGCAGATCAACGGGCGCGGGTATGGGCTGACCTTTGGGCTGCACACCCGGTTGGGCGCGCGGATCGCGAAACTGTCCGATGCGGTTGCGGCGGGCAATCTTTATGTGAACCGGAACCAGATCGGCGCCGTGGTCGGCTCCCAACCCTTTGGTGGGGAGGGTCTGTCCGGTACTGGACCAAAGGCAGGCGGGCCGCATTACATGGCGCGGTTCACGCAAGGGGCGCAGGGTGCCGTCGAGGGCACGGATAAAGGGCCAGCCGTGACGGTCGAGGCGGTGGAGGCCGCACTTGCCGCCGTCAAACCCCAAAAGGTGACGACCGAGCAGGTGATGCCCGGGCCAACGGGGGAGGATAACCGCCTGCGGATCGTGCCGAAGGGGCGGGTGCTGTGCCTTGGCCCTGATGTGCGCGCGCATGTCATCGCAGCCCTTGCCGCCGGATGCGGCGTGGTGGCGGTGACGGGGGACGACCTCAACGATCTGGCCGACGCAAAGCTGCGGGTCATTAATGGCCACGTCCCGGCGGAGATGCTGGCGGACCTGTCTGGTTTCGACGTGCTGGCAGCCCCGCCGACCCGCGCGATCCGGCAGGCGCTCGCCCGGCGCGACGGTCCGATCCTTCAGCCGGTCACGGACCCAACCGCCCCCACCGCATTCGCCCATGAGCGGCATGTCTGCATCGACACCACGTCGAGCGGCGGGAATGTGGCGCTGCTGTCGCAAGCAGGGTAGCGCGCCACGGCCTCCCTTCCGCGAGGGGTGGAGAGATGCGTGCTCGCCGCACGGGCGAGGTATTTGGGGAAAAAAGAAACTGGGCGGTCAGTCGCACAGCACATCTGTTGCCGGGGCGATGGGGAAGAACGTGCCAGCCGAGCGGATGCCGAACCAGTCGCCTTCGACCTCCCCCAGATCGACGAGGCGGTAGAAGCTCTTGCGGTCAATGAGGGCCTCAAGCCCGCGCCGGACATGGACATAGGGCGACGGCTCCCCCGTCTCGGGATCATAGGTGACGCGGATCGGGTTGTCGGCATTTGCAGTGGTCAGATCGCCCACATGGGTCTCGAATGTCAGGGTTTGGGGCGCGTCGGTTACCGTGAAGTCAATGGCGACAAACGGCGCGTCCTCCACCGTGATGCCAACCTTCTCCACGGGCGTGACGAGGAAGTATTTGCCATCCTCCATCTTGAGGATCGAGGAGAAGAGCTTGACCAGTCGTTTGCGCCCGATGGGCGAGCCGAGGTAATACCATGTCCCATCGCGCGCGATCCGCATATCAAGGTCGCCGCAAAAGGGTGGGTTCCATTTCTCCACCGGGGGCAGTCCTTTGCCGCCCGCCTTGGCGGCGGCCTGCGCAATCTGATCGGCACTTGGTGTCGCGGATGTGTGATTTGCGCCTGCCATGGCAATGTGGCTCCCTTCGCTCTGTACCTTGAGCGATAACGATATAGATTGACCATACGAATGGCCAACAGGGGAATGATCCATGACCGATGAGACAGCGCTTTTGCAGCAGATCGAAGCGACGGGAGAGGTTCTGGCGCGGGCGCGGAGTGAGGTCGCGCGGCGGATCATCGGGCAGGAGCGGGTCGTTGACCTGACGCTCAATGCGATCCTGTCGGGCGGGCATGGCCTGTTGGTCGGTGCGCCGGGTCTGGCCAAGACCCGCTTGGTGGAGACATTGGGCACGGTCCTTGGCCTTGATGCCAATCGGGTGCAGTTCACGCCCGATCTGATGCCCGCCGATATTCTGGGGGCCGAAGTGCTTGAAGGAGATGCGGGCGGCAGCCGCGCGTTTCGGTTTATCGAGGGGCCGATTTTCTGCCAGCTTCTGATGGCCGACGAGATAAACCGCGCCGGGCCACGCACCCAATCCGCGCTGTTGCAGGCCATGCAGGAGCGGCATGTTAATGTCGCGGGCGCGCGGCGCGATCTGCCCGCGCCGTTCCATGTGCTCGCCACTCAGAACCCGATTGAGCAGGAAGGCACCTATCCGCTGCCAGAGGCGCAACTCGACCGGTTCCTGTTGCAGATTGACGTGGATTACCCCGATCGGGACGCCGAGCGCGCCATCATGCTGGCCACCACCGGATCGGAGGACGCCGCAGCCGCGCCGGTGCTGGATGCCGCTGGTCTGATCGCGGCGCAATCGGTCGTGCGGCGGATGCCCGTGGGGGAGCAGGTGCTGGAGGCGATCCTTGATCTGGTGCGCGCCGCGCGGCCCGGCACGGAAGATGCGGGTGCGGCGGTCAACACCGCTGTCAGTTGGGGTCCGGGGCCGCGTGCGGCGCAGGCGCTGATGCTGGCGGTCCGGTCTGCCGCGCTGCTAGACGGGCGGCTTGCCCCGTCGGTTGAGGATGTGGCGCGGCTGGCCCCTGCGGTGCTCAAGCATCGCATGGCGCTTGGCTTTGCCGCCCGTGCCGAGGGGCAGACCATCGAAGGGGTCATCGCAGCCCTGGTCGCGGAAAAGCTCGGGATGGAGGCCGCCGCCTAATGACGACCCGTGCGGGCATGGACACGGCCACGGGCCGCGCCGTCTGGCTGCGCCGCGATGCGGAGCGGATCGGCGGCACGCTGCCACCGCTTCTGGCGGAGGCAGAACGGCTTGCCGCGACAATTGCCGCCGGGGTGCATGGGCGCAGGCGCGCCGGTCCGGGAGAGGAATTCTGGCAATACCGGCAGGCTCTGCCGGGGGACGTGGCGAGCGCGATTGACTGGCGCCGCTCTGCCCGGTCGGACCATGCGTATATCCGCGAAATGGAATGGGACGCGGCGCAGACCGTGACGATCTGGGCCGATACCGCGCGCGCGATGGACTATCAGGGGCCAACCGCCCCCCGCAGCAAGGGAGAGCGCGCGCGCCTGCTCGCGCTGGCGCTCGCGGTTCTGTTGGTGCGGGGTGGGGAGCGTGTGGCTTTTCACGGGACGGAGGCGACCGAGCCAAAAACCGGGGAGCAGCATCTGCGCCGCCTTGCACTCGCGCTGTCAGGAGAGGAGGACGGGCGCCCGGATTACGGCGCGCCGCTCGCATGGCCCGGTCGCCGCACCGGGCGCGCGGTGTTGCTGTCCGATTTCCTTGGCCCATTGGACGCGGTGGAGGACATGGTCCGATCCGCTGCTGCCGGGGGCGTTGCGGGCGTGCTCGTGCAGATCAACGATCCGGCGGAGGAGCAGTTTCCCTTTGATGGGCGCACCCGGTTCCGGTCCATGGCCGGAGTGCTGGATTTCGAGACGGAGCGCGCACGCGCCCTGAAAGACAATTACGTTCTGCGACTGGCCGAGCGGCGGGATACGCTGGCACGGATCGCGCGCGCGGCAGGCTGGCAGGTGATCCAACATCACACGGATGTCAGCCCGCGCGTGGCGCTGTTGTCGCTCTATACTCTGTTGCGGGGGGCGCGCTGATGCTGACGCTTGGTCCTCTTGCCTTTGCCGCACCGTGGCTCTTGCTGGCGCTGGGCGCGCTGCCGATCCTGTGGTGGCTGCTGCGCGCGATCCCGCCCGCGCCCAAGGTGGAGCGGTTCGCGGGCGTCAGCCTGCTGATGGGGCTGGATGATCCAGAGCGGATGCCGGAGCGGACGCCATGGTGGCTGTTGCTGTTGCGCCTTCTTGCCGTGGCGCTGGCAATCCTTGCCCTCGCAGGCCCGGTGTTGAACCCGCGCAACACGGTGGGTGCGCAGGACGGGCCTCTCCTCATATTGATGGATGGCGGCTGGGCCAGTGCCGCCGATTGGGCCGCAAGGCAGGCCCGCGCTGGCGAAGCCCTTGAGGAAGCCGCGCGCGCCGGGCGGCCCGTGATTTTCGCAAGCCTCGCCGCCCCGCTGACCGAAGGCAGCCTGACGCCCCGCACCGCGCAGGATTGGCGCGGCACGCTGGAGGCTCTTGCCCCCGCGCCATGGGCCCCGGACCGGGCCGGTTTCGCGCAGCGCCTTGGGCAGAGTGATCTTGCCGGGGTGGAAACGCTGTGGCTTCAGGATGGTGTGGGGGAGGATGCGGGGCTGACGGACGCGCTGCTCTCGCTTGGCCCGGTGACGGTGATCCGGCCCGTGCGCACGGCCCGCGCCCTCACCCCGCCGCAATTTGCCGATGGTCAGATCACGGCTGAGGTGCTGCGGACCGAACCGGGGGCCGAGCGGCGCATCGTCAACGCCATTGGCCCCGATCCCAGCGGGATTGAGCGGATCCTTGGCACCGGGGAGGCCGTGTTCACCGGGGAAGAGGCGCGCGCGACCGTCACCTTTGATCTGCCGCTTGAGCTGCAAAACCGGGTGAGCCGCCTTGTCCTCGATGGCCCGCCGAGTGCTGGGGGCGTGTCGATGGCCGATGACGCGCTGCGCCGCCGCAGTGTCGGGTTGGTTGCGGGCGACGCGTCGGAAGAAGGCATCCGGCTTCTTGATCCGCTGCATTATTTGCGCACAGCGATGGAGCCAACGGCGGAACTCTACGAATTGCCATTGGCCGATTTGCTGTTGGCGCGGCCTGATGTGATCGTGCTGGCCGATATCGCGGCTTTCGCGCGGACCGAGCGAGACGCGCTGGAGGCTTGGGTGAGTGAGGGCGGGCTCCTGATCCGGTTTGCCGGGCCACGGCTTGCCGCGAGTGGATTGAGCCAGTTTGAGCGCGACACGCTCTTGCCCGTGCGCCTGCGTGCGGGCGGGCGCAGCGTTGGCGGTGCGATGAGCTGGGGTGCGCCCAAACGCCTGCGCCCGTTTGACGACCAGAGCCCCTTTGCCGGGCTTGCCACACCGGGGGACGTGCAGATTTCGTCGCAAGTTGTGGCACAGCCCGACCCCGATCTGTCGGATGTGACCTATGCGACGCTGGAGGACGGCACGCCGCTCGTCACCGGGCGGCGCTTGGGGGAGGGGCGCGTGGTTCTGTTCCATGTGACCGCGAATGCCGATTGGTCAAACCTGCCGCTTTCGGGTCTGTTCGTGCAGATGCTTGACCGTCTGACGCAATCCACCCGGCCCATCGGCGGGCAGGAGGACAGCGTCGCTGGTCAGGTCTGGACGGCGGAGCGGGTGCTGGACGGCTATGGCAGCCTCACGCCGGCAGAGGATCAGCCGGGGATCGACGGCGCGCGTCTGGCGGAGGGGCAGGTCGGCCCCGACCTGCCGCCCGGCCTTTACGTTGCGGGTGATCGCAGCGTGGCGATGAATGTGTTCGGCCCGGGAGCGAGCCTTGCGCTCTTACCGATAGGAGAAGGCGTCACCGTGGCCGACATCGCGCCCGCGCCAGAGCAGAGCCTGATGCCCCCGCTGTTGTCTGCGGCGTTCCTCCTTTTGCTGGTGGATATTCTTGCGACCCTCGCGCTTGGCGGGCGGTTACTGCCTGCGCGCCGGGTGGCGGGCATGGCGCTGGCGGTGCTGGGACTGTCCCTCCTGATGGCGCCTGACGCGGCGGTGGCGCAGGGGGATACACCCGATGATATCGCCATTTTCGCGACATCCGAGACGGTTCTGGGCCATATCCTGACGGGCGACCCCCGGCTGGATGACGCCGCGCGGGCGGGCATGAATGGCCTTGCCCTGACGCTGACCCAGCGCACGGCGGTGGAGCCGCGTGTCGCCTCCGTCAATCTGGAAACGGACGAGTTGGCTTTCTATCCGCTCCTTTACTGGCCGGTGTCGGAGAGCCAGACGCTGCCGTCCGATGCGGCCTATGCGAAGCTCAATACTTTCCTGCGCAATGGCGGGTTGATCCTGTTTGACACAGCGGATGCGCATCTGGGCGGGTTTGGCACCGATACGCCCACGGGCCGCGCGCTGCGCCGCTTGGCCGATGGGCTGGACCTGCCGCCGCTGGAGCGGGTGCCGCAGGACCATGTGCTGACCCGCACCTTTTACCTGCTACAGGGCTTTCCGGGGCGGCATATCAACGGGGAGGTCTGGATCGAAGCCGCCGCAAATGCGCGGGAGGAAGAAGGCCAACCGTTCCGCACCCTGAACGATGGCGTGACCCCCGTAGTGATCGGCTCCAATGACTGGGCGGCAGCCTGGGCGGTGGATGATCAAGGCCGCCCGCTCTATCCCGTGGGACGGGGGGCGAGTGGCGACCGGCAGCGCGAAATCGCGCGCCGCTTTGGCGTGAATCTGGTGATGTATGTGCTGACGGGCAACTATAAATCCGATCAAGTCCATGTGCCGGCGCTTTTGGAAAGGTTGGATCAATGACCGCTGAGGTGATTTTCGATCCGGCCCTGCCATGGTCGGTGCTGGCGGTGGCTGCTGTGTGTCTGCTCGCATTGGCGGGCTATGCCGGGCGGCGCGGGCTGGTGGGATGGCTGATGCGCGCCGGAGCCGGGCTGGTGATCCTTGCGGCCCTCGCCAACCCGTCCCTGCGCGAAGAAGAGCGCACGCCACTGCCTGATATCGCGCTTCTGGTGATTGATGAGACGGCGAGCCAATCCATCGCACCCCGCCCCGCACAATTGGCCGAAGCGGAGGCCGCATTGCGGTCCGCGCTGGACGCAGCCGCCCTTGATCCTGATGCTCCGCTTGAATGGCGGGAGGTCCGCGTGGCGGATCGGCGCGGCGATGAGGAACCGGGAAGCTACCTCATGACAGCGCTTGAGGCCGCAGCGCGTGAATTGCCGAGCGACCGGATCGCAGGCGCCATTCTGCTCACCGATGGGCAGGTGCATGACGCGGATTTGCTCACCAGCTTTCCCGCGCCCGTGCATGTGCTGCTGACCGGGACGGAGCGTGAGTGGGATCGCCGCCTGATCGTCGAAACCGCGCCCGCGTTTGGGATCGTTGGCGAAAGCGTGCCGCTCAGCCTGCGCATTGAGGAAACTGGTCTGGTGCCCGATGGCGAGGATCGCGTGCTACTGACCGTCGCCCTTGATGGGGATGTGGTGCTGCGCGCGCCTGTGCCGAAAGGCGAAACGCTTGATTTCGAGGTGCCGATTTCACGGGGCGGGCAGAATGTGCTGGAACTCTCGGTGCCCGAAGGACCGCAAGAGCTGACCCCGCGCAACAACACGGCCCTTGTGACCATCAATGGCGTGCGCGACAGGCTCCGTGTGCTGCTTGTATCGGGGGAGCCGCATCCGGGCGGGCGGACTTGGCGCAACCTCCTGAAATCCGATCCGGCGGTCGATCTGGTGCATTTCACCATTCTGCGTCCCCCGTCGAAACAGGATGGCGTGCCAGTGTTTGAGATGAGCCTGATCGCCTTTCCAACACGCGAATTGTTCATGGAAAAGATCGACGAGTTTGACCTCATCATCTTTGACCGCTACCGCCGCCGTGGCGTTTTGCCGACACCCTATCTGAGCAATATCGTGCGTTATGTCGAGGAGGGTGGGGCCGTTTTGGTCGCCTCTGGCCCGGCATTCGCGGGGGTTGAGAGCCTTTATCGCACTCCGTTGCGCACGATCCTGCCCGCAGCACCGACAGCCCGCGTGATCGAGGAGGGGTTCTTGCCCCGGATCAGCGCGCTTGGCGACCGGCATCCTGTCACCAGCGACCTGACGGCGGAGGCACCGCGTCCGGTGAGTGCGGATGGCACGCCGGGCTGGGGCCGCTGGTTCCGGATGATTGATCTGGAGAATGTGTCGGGCGACACGCTGATGCAGGGCCCGGAGGGGCGACCGCTTCTTGTGCTGGACCGACCGGGCGAGGGGCGCATCGCGATGCTTGCCTCTGATCACGCATGGTTGTGGTCCCGTGGCTATGAAGGGGGTGGGCCGCAGCAGGAATTGCTGCGCCGCTTGGCGCATTGGCTGATGAAGGAGCCGGAACTGGAGGAGGACGTGCTGACGGCGGAGCCGGATGCCGATGGGCTGATGATCGAACGTCGCTCGCTCGCGCAGGTAACGTCGGCTGTGACGATCACCCGACCCGATGGATCGACGGAGGAGGTGGTGCTGAGCGAGGCCAGCCCGGGCCGCTGGATCGGCCGCGCCGCCGCCCCGGAAGATGGGCTTTATCGCCTGAGCGATGGCGATCTTGACCGGGTGGTGGCGATTGGACCTGCCGCGCCGCGCGAGTTTGAGACGCCCTTGTCCACTGGCGCGCTGCTGTCCCCGATTGCGGAGGCGACACGCGGCGGGGTGAAGCGCCTGAGTGACGGTATTCCAGATATCCGCCGCATCCGCGAGGGTCGCAGTGCGGATGGTCGCGGCTGGATCGGCCTTGTGGAGCGGGGCGGCTACCGTGTTGAGGATATCTCCCTCACGGGCCTCGCACCGGGCTGGCTGATGCTGCTGCTTACGTCCCTGTTGATCG
Source organism: Rubricella aquisinus (assembly GCF_014199445.1). GTDB lineage: Bacteria > Pseudomonadota > Alphaproteobacteria > Rhodobacterales > Rhodobacteraceae > Rubricella > Rubricella aquisinus. The sequence continues at coordinate 131,835 of NZ_JACIJS010000003.1, forward strand.
TCGGCGCTTGGCGAAAAGAGGGCCGCTAGGCGCTCCCGCACGTCGGCTTCGCCTCCCTTTGGGGTGAGGGCGAGAGACAAACGCTGCGGGGCAGCGTTTGCGCCCGAACGCGCTGAATGGAATGAAGCGCCGGGAAAGGCCGGCGCTGCGCGCCGGTTCAAGATTGCGCTGAGGTGTTTGAGGAACAGGTCTGTTCCTCAAATCACCCGTTCAATTGTGCGGTTACAATTCGCCCGCGCGTCAAGGCCGCTCGTTCCTCGGACCTTGACCCACGGCCGAATCGCAGGGGCTGCTCTAACAACGCCAAGTCCAATTCACTTTCTTCAAATATACCCCGCCGGAGGCACTGCCGCGCCGTCAGGCGCGGCACCCTGCTCTGCGCCTCATCCGCCAATCGCGCCGCGCACACCTGCTGTTTGCGCCCGGTCCAGCAGGAGGTGATCGAGGATCACACAAGCCATCATCGCCTCCCCCACCGGAACCGCGCGGATCCCCACGCAGGGATCGTGCCGCCCCTTGGTGATGATCTCCGTCTCCGTCCCGTCCACGCGGATCGTCTTGCGCGGGGTCAGGATGGAGGACGTTGGCTTGACCGCAAACCGCACCACCAGCTCTTGGCCCGTGGAGATGCCCCCCAATATCCCACCGGCATGGTTTGAGCCATAGACCGGCCCGTCTGGCCCCATGCGGATTTCGTCGGCATTCTCGGAGCCGCGCAGGGTCGCGGCGGCCATGCCTTCCCCGATTTCGACCCCTTTGACGGCGTTGATCGACATCATCGCGGCAGCAAGGTCGGTATCAAGTTTCGCATAAACCGGCGCGCCGAGGCCCGCGGGCACGCCCGCAGCGTTTATCTCAATCACCGCACCGACGCTGTCATGCTCCTTGCGCAGCGCATCGAGTGCGGCTTCCCAATCTGCCACAGCATCGGGATCGGGGCACCAAAGCGGGTTGTCGCGCACCGTGTCCCAGTCGCGCCGGTCGGTCCGCAGCGTGCCCATCTGGACCATCGCCCCGCGAATGCGCAAACCCGGCACCAGATCGGCGAGCACGGCACGCGCCACACCGCCCGCTGCCACCCGCGCAGCTGTTTCCCGCGCGGAGGACCGCCCACCGCCGCGATAATCGCGCAAGCCATATTTCTGGTGATAGGTGATGTCGGCATGGCCGGGGCGGAAGCTTTGCGCGATCTCCCCATAGTCCTTGGAGCGCTGGTCGGTATTCTCGATCATCAATTGGATGGAGGTGCCGGTAGTGCGTCCCTCAAACACGCCGGAGAGGATGCGCACCGCGTCGGCTTCGCGCCGCTGGGTCACGTATTTCGATCCGCCCGGTTTGCGCTGATCCATCCAGTGCTGGAGCATCTCTTCATTAATCGCCACGCCGGGCGGGCAGCCATCCACCGTGCAGCCAAGCGCGGGGCCGTGGCTTTCGCCCCAGGTCGTCACCCGGAACATATGGCCAAACGTGTTGTAGGACATGGCGTGTGCTCCCTCAAATCCGGTCTCGGTTGGGTCTAACGTGGCGGTCGCTGGCCTGCAACGGGCTGATATGCGATTGCATATCCCGACAACCGGGTTATGTGCTGCCACACCAGAGCCAAGGAGCCACCCGATATGACCGCATTCGAGCCACGCGACTACCGTGACGCCTTGGGCACCTTCCCCACGGGCGTGACGGTCGTGACCACGATGACCGAGGGCGGGCCGGTGGGGATCACGGCCAACAGTTTTGCCTCCCTGTCGCTTGATCCGCCCTTGGTGATGTGGGCACCGGCGCGGGCGTCCCGCCGCTTTTCCGCTTTCGTGGAGGCGGAACAGTTCGTGATCCATATCCTGCGCGCGGATCAATCGGCGCTCGCGAATGCCTTTGCCCGAACGGGATTTGAGGCCTTTGCCCAATGTGATTGGGCACCCGGGGCGGCAGGGCCGGAATTCCCGGTCGCTGCCGCAATGTTCCGATGCAGCCGGGAGGCGACCCATCCGGGGGGCGATCATGCCATCGTGGTGGGCCGGGTGCAGTCCTATGTCCATGACGCTGACGCCACACCGCTTTTGTATCATCGCGGTGACTATCCCACGATGCGCTGAGCCCAGCCCGTTTCTTTTTTCCCAAAATACTCACGCGCGCAGCGCCACCGCCGCGCCTGGGCGGCGGTTTTCCCGCGTGCGCCGTGCTTGCCCCCTTATCCCCCTTGCGCTAGACCGCAGCACAACCTGACTGCCCGACCGATAGGACGATCCCCATGGCCAAGACCAAGGTGAAAAAGCCCCGCCGCCCGCAGGCGCTCCCGCCGCGCGGTTTTCGCGACTATTTCGGGGAGGAGGTGCGCGCGCGGGGCGCCATGCTCGCCAAGATCACGGAGCAGTATCAGCGCTATGGCTTTGACCCACTGGAAAGCTCCGCTGTGGAAACGGTGGAGGCGCTGGGCAAATTCCTGCCCGATGTGGATCGCCCGAATGAAGGCGTGTTCGCGTGGCAGGACGAGGACGAGACGTGGATGGCGCTGCGCTATGACCTGACAGCGCCCTTGGCGCGGGTGTATGCTCAGTACCGCAACACGCTGCCATCGCCCTATCGCCGTTATGCCGTGGGGCCTGTCTGGCGCAATGAAAAGCCGGGCCCGGGGCGGTTTCGTCAGTTTTATCAGTGCGATGCGGATACGGTCGGCACGGCTTCTGTCGCGGCGGATGCGGAGATTTGCGCGATGCTCGCCGACACGCTGGAGGCCGTGGGGATCGCGCGCGGCGACTACATCGTGCGGATCAACAACCGCAAGGTTCTCAATGGGGTGATGGAAGTCACGGGCCTGCTTGATCCGTCCGATCCGGAGGCCAAAAGCGCCGAGCGGGGCATCGTCCTGCGCGCAATCGACAAGCTTGACCGGTTGGGAGAGGACGGCGTGCGCGCGCTCCTTGGTGCGGGGCGCAAGGACGCGTCGGGCGATTTCACCGATGGCGCGGGGCTGAGCGATGCGCAGGCCGATATTGTCATGGGATTTGTCAGCGCGCGGCGGGACACGGGGTCTGCCACTTGTGCGCGGCTCGCGGAACTGGTCGCAGGGTCTGAGACGGGGCTTGCGGGCGTGCGGGAATTGGAAACCATCGCGGAATTGCTGGAGGTGCAGGGATATGGCGCGGACCGGGCCGTGATCGACCCAAGCGTCGTGCGCGGGCTTGGCTACTATACCGGCCCGGTCTATGAGGCTGAGCTTACCTTTGAAATCATGGATGAAAAGGGCCGCCCGCGCCAGTTTGGCTCCGTCGCCGGGGGCGGGCGCTATGACGATCTCGTGAAGCGGTTCACGGGTCAGGAAGTGCCCGCAACCGGTGTCTCCATCGGCGTGGACCGCCTGCTTGCCGCCCTAGAGGCCAAGGGACGGATCACCGATGAGGCGCGCGGGCCCGTGGTCGTTACTGTGATGGATCGCGACCGGATGGCCGAGTATCAGGCGATGGTGGCCGATCTGCGGAATGCGGGCATTCGGGCCGAAGTCTATCTTGGCAATCCGAAAAACATGGGCAACCAACTCAAATACGCCGATCAGCGCAAAAGCCCGGTTGCGGTCATCCAAGGCTCGGATGAGCGGGAGCGGGGCGTGGTGCAACTTAAAGACCTCGACCTTGGCGCGCGGCTCGCCGCTGACATCACCTCCAACGAGGAATGGAAGGCGCAACCTGCACAGCGCGAGGTGCCGCTCAGCGATCTGGTGGCGGAGGTGCGCGCGATCCTTGGGCGGGACGGATGAGAGCAGCGGGCTATCTGCCGGAGGCGCTGATGGGCCATGACCTGACGCGCCTGTCGGCCCTGACGGACGACCTGCTGGCGGGATTTCAGGCGGCAGGCGCCGTCCGGGTGGAGCCGCCTGCGCTGTTGGATGCGGAAACGCTGCTGGACCTTTATGGCGAAGATATCCGCACCCGCGCCTATACCACCCATGACCCGGCGGAGGGGGAGCGGATGCTGCGCCCCGATTTCACCGTACCCGTGGTGGAGATGCACACCGCGATGGGGCAGGAGCCCGCGCGCTATTGCTATGCTGGCCCCGTGTGGCGGCGGCAGGAGCCGGGATCGGACCGCCCGACGGAATACCGTCAGGTGGGCTACGAATTGTTCGACCGGGGCGATGAGGCGGCGGCGGATGCGGAAGTGTTCGCGCTGATCGCGGCGGCTTTGCACGGGCGCGGGCTGACCGTTGCCACGGGCGATATGGGCGTGCTGCGGGCGGCGGTCTCTGCCCTTGATATATCCGAGCGGCGGCGCGCGGCGCTGATGCGCCACATCTGGCGCCCGGCACGGTTTCGCAAACTGGTTGAACGTTTCGCTGCACCGATGGCCATGACGGAGGCGCGCGCGCGCCTTCTCGATGCCGCGCGGGAGGGGGAGGGCGCTGTCGCAGCCCTCATCAAACAGGCCGCGCCGGTGCAGGGCGTCCGGGCGCGGGCAGAGATCATCGCGCGCGCCATGGCGCTGAAAGAGGCGAGCGAGGAGCCACCCCTGACAGCAGCGGATCGCGCGCTTTTGGATCAGGTGACCGGGCTTGCCGGGACCGTGGCCTCGGCAGCGGGTGCGGTGCGCGCGATGGCGCGCGCCCATGCGGGGATGGACGCCGCGGCCGACCGGCTGACCCGGCGGGCGGCGGCGCTGGCCGCGCGCGGGCTGGACCCGGCGACGTTGCCTTTTGCCGCGCAATTCGGGCGCACGACTTTGGAATATTATGACGGGTTCGTGTTCGGCTTTGTCGATGAGGCGCGACCCGATTTGCCGCCCATCGCCTCCGGCGGGCGCTATGACGCGCTGACGGCGGCCCTGTCGGGCGGGGCGGGCATTCCAGCGGTAGGCGGGATCATCCGGCCCGAAGTGCTGCTGGCGCGGGAGGGATCGTGATGCTGAAACTTGGCCTGCCCTCCAAGGGGCGCTTGCAGGAGGACGCGATCCGCTGGTTCGAGCGGGGCAACATCACCATCCGGCGCACCGGGTCTGGCCGCGAATATGCAGGCCGGGTTGAGGGCATCGACGGGGTGGAACTGGTGCTGCTGAGTGCCGGGGAAATCCCGCGCGAACTAAATGCCGGGCGCATCCATATGGGTGTGACAGGGCAGGATCTGGTCCATGAAAAGCTGCCGCATTGGCGGCGCGATCTGGTGGAGCTGGCGGAGATGGGATTTGGCCATGCCGATCTGATCGTGGCGGTCCCGTCCTCATGGGTGGATGTGGAGACGATGGACGATCTCGATCAGGTCGCCGCTGCCTTTCGCGCGACCCACGGGCACCGTTTGCGCGTGGCCACCAAATACCATGCGCTGGTGCGCACGTTCTTCCGCCGTGAAGGGGTGGCCGATTACCGGATCGTGGACAGTCAGGGTGCCACGGAAGGCACGATCAAAAATGCCACCGCAGAGGCGATCGCAGACATTACCTCCAGCGGGGAGACATTGCGCGCCAATCACCTCAAGATTTTGAGGGACGGCCTTATCCTCGCGTCACAGGCAACACTGTTCCTGAGCCAAACCGCGCAATGGGGTGCGGCAGAGCGGGCGGCGCTGGTGCAGCTTTGCGCGCAATTGGGGCTGACCGCCCCTGCGCCGCGCGATTAGAGACTTTCGACCCGTTCGCGGTCATCCTCTGCGCCGAACAATTCGATATTGGCCGCCTGACATTGCTCAAGCGCGTCGAAAAGGTCGGTCAGGCAATCGACGGAGGCGGTGCCAAGATCGAGGTTGAACACCCAGGTCGCACCAACTTTCTCCGGCCCGGTCAGGCGGTGGATGACGCCGTGAAATTCGGGCGTGTCCTCATCAAACCGGACCTGAAACGCCTCCAGATACCAGCGGCGGATCGGCTGCCAATTTGGGGTCACGCCACGGCGCAATTCCACCGCGACATGCAGATCATTCCACTGGAAGGGAGAGATGCGGACATTCGCGCCATTCCCCAGTTGCAAGGAGAACGGATCAAACCGAACGACAAGGCTATCGGTCACGTCAAAGGTCGCGGTGTCGCCGCGCACTTCGGTGGCCAGATCGTAGCGTTCCGGCAGATTGAGCGATCCGGCACGTTCGACACTGCCGCTCGGGATACGGCGCAGCACATCGGTCTCACACTCGAACCCCTTGTCGAGCGCGCTGGCCATTTCCTCCAGCAGCCGCGACAGGAAAATGTCGCGAACCGGTGTCAGAACATCAAGAAGCACACCCTGCGTGCGCGTCATCCCGGTATTCCTTATTTCAGGCCGATATCGGCCAAGGCCAATTCAAGTGTCGTGGGTAGCGCGTCGTCGTCTTCCGCGCCTGTGGGAAGATCCTCAGGCGCGTCTTTGGCAACCAGATACCGCCAGCCCTGAAATGGGCGGCGCGGCGCTGGCTTTGTTCTTATCACACTATTGTCTAAGACAATAGCACATCGTTTGGTTCCATCCGCATCTGTGACCTGATCCAATCTTGTGATCTTTTGTCGTGCTAAAATGAAACCTTTAAACACCCAGTATAGGGAACCGCCGTTCAGCAGTTCTGCTTCGCGCCGGGGCCACATCCGCGTGACATGGACATGCTCCGGTGCTTCGCCCCGCGCCTGTTTCATCGCGCGTTGCCGGGCCTGCCAATCCAAAAGATCGGCCACGCCCTCTGCCCCGACGCAGAGTTTCAACAGGTTCAGATCATCAGCTCCCATAGATAACGGGTGCCGAAGGATGGGGTGCGGGTCAAGCGGATTCGACGCTAAGTCTGCACAAGAACCAGGCAAATTCTGTCAGATGAGAGACATGGGTGAGGAATTGGCCGTTTCTACAGCGGATGCTTGTGAAACGCCCGTATTTATTGGCCCAAATCGCGCCGCCCGCGGGCGGCCATTGCGGTTGACAGGGGGGGTAGGGCGCGCATACTCAAGCCTTCCCGACAGAACAAGCCGTGAACAGGATCCGTGCCATGACCGCCTTCCATGCCCCCATTGCCGAGCAGATCTGGGATATGAAATATCGGTTCAAGCAGGCCGATGGCACACCGGTCGATGTCACGGTCGAGGACACATGGCGTCGCATCGCACATGCGCTCGCGGCGGTGGAGGACGACCCGGGCGCATGGCAGGGGCGGTTTTATGATGCGCTGGCAGGCTTCAAGTATTTGCCCGCAGGCCGGATCATTTCCGGCGCAGGGACAGAGCGGACGGTGACGCTTTTTAACTGCTTTGTGATGGGCACGGTGCAGGATTCGATGTCCGGCATTTTCGACGGGCTGAAAGAGGCCGCCCTGACGATGCAGCAGGGTGGCGGCATCGGCTATGATTTCTCCACCATCCGGCCCAAGGGCGCGCTGGTCAAAGGTGTGGGGGCCGATGCCTCCGGTCCGCTGTCGTTCATGGATGTGTGGGACGCGATGTGCCGCACGATCATGAGCGCAGGCGCGCGGCGTGGTGCGATGATGGCGACGCTGCGCTGCGATCACCCCGATATCGAGGATTTCATTACCGCAAAACGGGACGCGGTGCGACTTCGCAATTTCAACCTGTCGGTTCTGGTCACCGATCCGTTCATGGACGCGGTGGCGGCCGATGGCGACTGGGATCTGGTGTTCGAGGGCACGACCTATCGCACCATCAAGGCCCGCGCGCTGTGGGATCTGATCATGCAATCAACCTATGATTACGCCGAGCCGGGCGTGATTTTCATCGACCGGATCAACCAAAAGAACAATCTCAGCTATGTGGAGAGCATCGCCGCGACGAACCCGTGCGGGGAGCAGCCCTTGCCGCCCTATGGCGCGTGCCTGCTTGGCTCGATCAACCTTGCGGCTTTGGTGACGAATGCGTTTGAGGACGGGGCAGAGATTCCCGATGCAGCGCTAGACGATCTGGTCGCGACCGCCGTGCGGATGATGGACAATGTGGTGGATGCGTCCCGCTTCCCGCTCGATGCGCAACGAGCGGAAGCGCAGGCGAAACGCCGGATCGGGCTGGGGGTTACGGGGCTCGCAGATGCCTTGTTGATGCTTGGGCTGCGCTATGGCTCTGAAGAGGCGGCGCGTCAGGCCGGGCGCTGGTTGGAACGGATCGCGCGCGCCGCGTATCTGGCCTCAGCGCAATTGGCGAAGGAGAAGGGCGCCTTTCCGCTCTACGACCGCGACGCGTTCTTGCAGGCCGATATCATGCAGCGATTGGGGGAGGATGTGCGCGCGGCGGTCGCGGAGCATGGCATCCGCAACGCGCTGCTGACCTCCATCGCACCCACGGGCACGATCAGCCTTCTGGCCGGGAATGTGTCGAGTGGGATCGAGCCGGTGTTCGCCTATGCCTATACCCGCAAAGTGACCCAGCGCGACGGCTCCAAAACCGAGGAGGAGGTGGTGGATTACGCCGTCCAGACCTTCCGCGCGAAATTCGGGGAGGACACGCCGCTGCCCGACTATTTCGTCAGCGCCCAGACGATCAGCCCGCTTGATCATGTGCGGATGCAGGCGGCGGTGCAGCCATGGGTGGATAGCAGCATCTCCAAAACCATCAATGTGCCCGAAGATATTGATTTTGCCTCCTTCAAGGATGTGTATCTGGAGGCGTGGAACAGCGGCTGTAAGGGCTGCACGACCTACCGCCCCAATGCGGTGACGGGCAGCGTGTTGAGCGTGGCGGAGGAAAAGCCCGCCGAGGCCAAGTCCGGCGATGTGGTCTATATCGCGGAGCCGCTCGACCGCCCGGCAAAGCTCGAAGGGCAGACCTACAAGATCAAATGGCCGAACTCTGAGCACGCGATTTATATCACCATCAACGATGTGATGGAGGGCACCCGCCGCCGCCCGTTTGAGGTGTTCATCAACTCCAAGAACATGGAGCATTTCGCGTGGACCGTCGCGCTTACACGGATGGTGTCGGCGGTGTTCCGGCGCGGGGGCGATGTCTCTTTCGTGGTGGAGGAGTTGAAGGCCGTGTTCGACCCGCGCGGTGGGGCGTGGATGGGCGGCAAATATGTACCCTCGATCCTTGCCGCCATCGGCGGGGTGATCGAACAGCACATGGTCGAGATTGGCTTTATCGAAGGTGAAGGCATGGGGCTAAAGGCTGATCCCCATGCGGAGGCCGTGCGCGTGGGGGAGGCCCCGATGGGGGCTGCCTGCGACAATTGCGGGCAATTCGCCGCGCGGATGGTCGAGGGCTGCATGACCTGCGGCGCCTGCGGGCATTCCAAATGCGGCTAGGCTGCGCCTGAACGCGGGCAACACAAACGTGATTGGCAGTTGATTGCCGGGTTTGGCCTAATCCACCCCGCCAAGCCTGCCGCGTTGTGAAAGGATGCCCGATGTTTGCCAGCCGATTGCCCCGACCCCTCTTTGCGCCGATCCTTGCGCTGATGCTGAGCCTGCCCGTGGCCGCGCAGACCGTTCCCGATGTGCCCGATTATGTGATCGCGGAATATGGCGCGCCGCCCGCTGTTACCACCGGACCCCTCCCCGACACGGTGCGCGAGGCGGTCGAGACCGCCTTTATCGACGGGTTGCGGCAATCGGCATGGGGGCGGGACCAGTCGCTTGCCTTGCAGGAGGTGGTGGCCTCTGGCGATGCGCGGCTGGTGTGGATCATCAGCGATCTGATGCGCTTTGTCCCAAGCCGGGAGTTGAACGGCGTGCTGGCCTCCGCCGCAGAGACGCTGTTGCAAAAAGACCTCGGGGGGCAGGCCCATTGGGGCGGTGTCACCGATCACCTGATGGCATGGGACATCCCCGCGCCCCCTGATTACCTGCGGGCCAAGCGCGCGATTTTCACCACCGTGGTGCCGGGCTGGGATCATATCTTTGTCGAGGGGGATATCGACTGGCGGCATGTGTCCTGGGGCGGCGTTTTGATCGACGATCGGCCCTATGACACCACCGATGATCCGTGCAACTGCATTCCGGCGGCGGACAATCCCGAGGTGATCCCCGCAGCAGAGGCGACATGGCCCGCGGACGACGCCATCGTGTTCGGGATCGAGGTGAATGGCGAATACCGCGCCTATCCAAGGCAGATCATGGAAGTGCGGGAAATGGTGAATGACACGCTCGGTGGGCGCGATCTGGGCATTCCCTATTGCACCTTATGCGGTGCGGCACAGGCCTATTTCACCGATGAATTGCCCGAAGGGGTGGAGCGCCCTGTGCTGCGCACCTCTGGCCTGCTGATCCGGTCGAACAAGGTGATGTATGATATCACCAGCGGATCGGTATTTGACACGTTCCGGGGCAACGCGGTGACCGGGCCATTGCTGGAGAAAGGCATCACGCTGGAGCAGGCCACGGTTGTGACCACCGATTGGGGCACATGGAAAGCGACCTATCCTCAGACCACCGTTCTGGTAGAGGCGCTGGCGCTGGGTCGCAATTTCGATTTCCGCAACGGGCGGGATGCGGATGGGCCGATCTTTCCCATCGGTGATGTGGACCCGCGCCTGCCGGTGCAGGAGGACGTGATCGGCGTCGTGGCCGGGTCCGGCACGCCAGTGGCCTTTGCCCGTGGGGCGGCTCTGCTGGCGTTGCGCGCGGGGCGGGAGGTGACGTTCGAGGATGTCCGATTGGAACTGTCCGCCGGGGGGATCAAGGCCGTGGGTGCCAATGGGGCCGACCTTGGCAGTCATCAGGCGTTTTGGTTTGCGTGGTCGCAATTCTATCCCGACACGGCCCTTTGGCAGGGATAGAGGGCGGCTCTAGTCCCGCGTTGCGGCACGATACCATGCGGTGATGTCGGCGCGGGCGGCGGGGTCCATCTGGATCGCATTGGGCGGCGGCATCGCGTGGCTGACGCCCGCTTGCAGGTATATCTGCTGGGCATAGCGGGCGACGTCGCTTTCTGTTTCGAGCACGACCCCCTTGGGCGCGCGGTGGATGCCGTCCCAAACCGGCTCTCGCGCGTGGCACATGGAGCAGTTGCCGATCACGCTGTCATAGGCGGCGGCAAACTCGATCTGCTCCACAAAAGCGCGCTCTGCTGGGGTCAGCGCCCGTGCTGCGGCCTCCTCATAGCTGTCTTGCCCGCCTGCCGTGGACAGCCACGCAATCGCCAAAAACAGCATCGCGGTGGCAGCCCATGTCCAATGCGGCCCGGCTCCCGTGGCGTGCATCGTGTTGAAATAATGTCGGATCGTGACCCCCATCAGGAACACGAGGCTCGCGATGATCCACGCGTATTCCGTGCCAAAGGCCAGCGGATAATGATTGCTCAGCATCAGAAAGATCACTGGCAAGGTCAGGTAATTGTTGTGGGTCGAGCGCAGCTTGGCGATCTTGCCATATTTTGCATCGGGCGTGCGCCCCGCCTTGAGATCGGCAACCACGATGCGCTGGTTGGGCATGATGATGAAAAACACGTTCGCGGTCATGATCGTGGCGGTGAACGCGCCAAGGTGCAGCAGCGCCGCGCGCCCGGTGAACACCTGATTGAGGCCCCAGCTCATCGCGACGATGATCCCAAACAGCACCAGCATCATGGCGGTCGGATGATCGCCCAGCTTTGACTTGCATAACTGGTCATAGAGCACCCAGCCAATGCCAATCGACGCGGCAGACAGGGCGATGCCCTGCGCGAGGTTGATATCGGATTTCGTGGGATCAAGCAGGAACAACTCCCCCCCGACCCAATACACGATCATCAAAAGGGCCGCACCCGACAGCCATGTCGAATAGCTTTCCCATTTGAACCAAGTCAGGTGATCGGGCATCGCGGCGGGGGCGACCATGTATTTCTGCACATGGTAAAACCCACCCCCATGCACCTGCCATTCCTCGCCCGACGCGCCGGGCGGCAAATGTGGTCCTTTGCGCAGGCCAAGATCGAGCGCGATGAAATAAAACGAGGAGCCGATCCACGCGATGGCAGTGATCACATGCAGCCAACGCACGGCAAAGGAAATCCAATCCCACAGGATAGCCAGATCATACATGGGAAAGCCTCCTCACCGCCGAAACTGGGACCGTGCGCCGTGGCGCGGGGGCAGTATTCGGCGCGGGGCGGCAAACTGCAAGCGATCAGGCCGATCCCGGCCTTGTGCTCTCGCAAAAACCTACGGATGATGCGCAGGAGCCCATCCAATGAAGGACACCGCCCGTGCATCGCTACCCCCGTGACATGACCGGCTATGGAGCCACGCCGCCAGATCCACAATGGCCCGGCGGGGCCAAGATCGCGGTGCAGATCGTCCTGAATTATGAAGAAGGCGGGGAGAATAACATCCTGCACGGCGATGCCGCCTCAGAGGCATTTTTGTCAGAGATCACTGGCGCGGCCCCATGGCCCGGCCAGCGGCACTGGAACATGGAAACGCTCTATGAATATGGCGCGCGGGCCGGGTTCTGGCGGGTGCATGGCTTGCTCAAGGATCTGCCGATCACGGTTTATGGCGTGACCACCGCGCTGGCGCGCGCACCCGAACAGGTCGCCGCGATGAAAGCCGCCCAGTGGGAGATCGCCAGCCACGGCCTGAAATGGATCGAACACAAGGACATGACAGAAGCCGAGGAACGCGCCCATATGGCCGAAGCGATCCGGCTCCATACCGAAGTGACCGGCACGCCGCCGCGCGGCTGGTACACCGGGCGTTGTTCGATGAACACCGTGCGCCTTGCCGCCGAGACGGGGCAATTTGCCTATGTCGCGGACAGCTATGCCGATGATCTGCCTTACTGGATGCGCTTTGGCCGCCGGTCGCAATTGATCGTGCCCTATACGATGGATTGCAACGATATGCGCTTTGCCATTCAGGCCGGATTTACGGATGGCACGCAGTTCGAGGGGTATCTGCGCGACAGTTTCGACATGCTGTATGCCGAGGGGCTCGCAGGTGCGCCCAAGATGCTGTCCATCGGGCTGCATTGCCGTATTGCGGGCCGTCCGGGGCGGGCGGCGGCGCTCAAGCGGGCGCTGGCCCATATGGCCTCCCATGAGGGTGTGTGGTTCGCCACGCGCGAACAGATCGCGGATCATTGGGCCGCGCTCCATCCCGCACCAGAGAGCCTCCGCCCGTCCATGATGGCGAAAGAGCAGTTTGTAGAGGCGTTTGGCGGGGTATTCGAGCATAGCCCATGGATCGCGGAGCAGGCATGGGATTTGGAGCTTGGCCCGGCCCATGACAGCGCCACAGGTGTGCATTCCGCCCTTGCGCGGGTGTTTCGCACCGCATCCGAGGACGCGCGACTTGGCGTGTTGCGCGCGCATCCCGACTTGGCCGGAAAGCTCGCTGCTGCCAAACGCCTGACCGCAGAGTCGACGGCAGAGCAGGCCTCCGCTGGGCTCGATGCGCTGACGGATGAGGAGCGCGCGGGCTTTACCGCGCTCAATGACCGCTACACCACGACATTCGGGTTTCCCTTCATCATCGCCGTGCGCGACAACACCAAGGCCAGCATCATGGACGCGTTCCGCCGCCGGGTGGAGCAGGACCGCGACACCGAATTCGCGGAAGCCTGCCGTCAGGTGGAGCGGATCGCGGAATTGCGCCTCAAGGAAAAGCTGGACCGATGAGCGAGACGATCCGGATCGCGCCCTTGACGGCGGATGCTTTCGCGCCCTTTGGCGATGTGCTCGACGTGTCCGGCGCACCGGACAAGATCATCAATCAGGGTCTTTGCGGGCGTTATCACGACCGTGCGGTGCTTGATTTCGGCACCGGGCGGGCCGGGATCAGCCTGTTTGACGCAGAACCGCGCCGATTGCCCCTAACGCTGGAGATGGTGGAGCGGCACCCCGATGGCAGTCAGGCGTTTTTGCCGATGAGCCATGAGCCGTTTCTCGTGGTCGTGGCACCAGACGTGAACGGCCAGCCCGGCCCGCCGCGCGCCTTTCTGACGACGGCAGGGCAGGGCGTGAATTATCATCGCGGCACATGGCACGGTGTGCTGACCCCGCTTCATGCGCCGGGCCTGTTCGCGGTAGTCGACCGGATCGGGGCGGGGGACAATCTTGAAGAATTCTGGTTTGACCGCCCGTATCTGATCGACGTCTAGCTGTGAGAGCCGGTCATCCGCTGGTGGCACTTAGCCTTGGCCCTACCCCAGCGGCATATGCCGGTTCACGTCCTTGTAGAGCAGATAGCGGAACCGCCCCTGCCCGCCCGCATAACAGGCCTGCGGGCAGAACGCGCGCAGCCACATGAAATCGCCCGCCTCAACCTCGACCCAATCGGTGTTGAGCCGGTAAACCGCCTTGCCCTCCAGCACGAATAGACCGTGTTCCATCACATGGGTTTCCAGAAAGGGGATCACGGCACCCGGCTCGAACGTCACGATATTGACATGCATGTCGTGGCGCAGATCGGCAGGATCGACAAAGCGGGTGGTGGCCCATCGCCCCTCGGTCCCCGGCATGGGCGTGGGGGTGACGGCCTGATCGCTGGTGACAAAGGGCTCAGGTGCGGCAATGCCCTCTACCGCGACATAGGCCTTGCGGACCCAGTGAAAGCGCAAAGCCTCCGTTCCCGGATTGCGCAGCGACCATGCGGTGCCTGCCGGGATATAGGCATAGCCGCCTTCCTCCATCCGGTGTGAGGTGCCTGCAATCGTGACCTCTGCCACGCCATCGGTGACGAACAGCACCGCCTGCGCGCGCGGGTCCGTATCGGGCCGGTCGGAGCCACCGCCGGGGGCGACCTCCATGATGTATTGCGAAAACGTCTCGGCAAAGCCGCTCAAGGGCCGGGCCAGCACCCAAGCGCGCGTCTGCTCCCAAAACGGCAGGGCGCTCGTGACGATGTCGCGCATCGTGCCTTTGGGGATCACGGCATAGGCTTCGGCAAACACGGCCCGGTCGGTCAGAAGCTGGCTCTGACCGGGAAGCCCGGCGGGCGGGGAGGCGTATTTATCTGACATGGGCAGCCCTTTTGATTGCGCGCCCCCTTGATACTGCGCGGGCGCGACGGAGGGAAGCGCGCGTCAAAGCCGCGTGATCGTCGCCTCTCCCGCGCGCATCGGCCCTGCTGCCCGGTCAAAGCGCAGATAGGCCAGCCCCTCGCCCCCCGCGACCGTGTGAAGCGTGCCCGCCGGGCGGCCATCCTCCGTCTCAATCGGGGTGCCGGGAGCGGCGGTGCCCTCGACCCGTACCCGCGCGAGGCCCTTGCGCAATTCCGTCTTGTGCTTCATCCGGGCGGTGACTTCCTGCCCGACATAGCAGCCCTTGCGGAAATCGACGCCATGGAGCCGCTCGAAATCCATCTCTAGGATAAAACTGTCATTGGGCTGCAATTCCGCCCCGGCCTCCGGCACACCAAGGGCGACGCGCAGCGCGGCCCAATCGGCGGCTGTGGCGTCCGTCGCGCCTGCGGGCGCGGGGCCAAGATGCCGCGTGCCGAGACCCGCATCGCGCGGATCGGCAAACCCAGGCAGATCATCGCCCCCCCAGCAGAGCGTGACAGGCGTATCCTCTGCCGTGAGCGCCACCTTCGAGCGCAGTTTATACATCGTCAGCCGCTGAAGCAGGCCGGGCGCCTGATCCCTGCGCACATCCATCAGCACATCCGCGCCATCGGGATAGAGCAGGAAATCGGCCAAATACTTGCCCTGCGGGGTCAGGATCGCGGCATAAACCGCCCCCTGATCGAGCTGTTTGACATCGTTCGTGATCAACCCTTGCAGGAAATCGCGGGTATCCTCGCCGGAAATGCGGATGATGTGGCGGGATGGATCGGTCCAGGCGTACATGTATGGCTCCCGTTACGGTTCGTCCTGTCATATAAGAGCGGATGACGGGAGGTACAGGGCCACCCGGACAGAAGAGAGCCGCCATGCCCGCCCCATTGAGCATCATTATCGGTCTGCCCGGCCCGTTCTCCGCCCCGGAGGAGGCGCTTGGCCCCAGCCTTGGTGCTCTATCAGAGGCGGTGCTGTCGGGGATGATCGCGGATGTGACCTTTCTGTGGTCGCAGGGCGCGCCGCCGGACTGGCTGCGGGCTGTGGCGGAGGAGACAGGTGCGGACTGCGCGCAAGGCACGCTTGCCGACGCGCGCCTCCATGGCAACGGGGTGGCGCGGCTTGTGATTCCCGTGGGCGTTGTGTTGCCCCATGGCTGGGTAGGGATGGTTCAGGCGCATCTTGATGCAGGCGGCGGGGCCGCGCTGGTCGCACGGCCGCGCGGGTGGCTTGACCCGCTGCGCGCATGGGCCGGGCGGCCCGCGCCAGATCAGGCGCGCCTTTTGCCTGCGCGCGGTGCGACGGGGCGCTTTGTGGTGCTGCGCAGCCCTGCGCGCAGGTAGCAGAGCCGCACCCGGCCCCGTGCGGCGAAACCTGCCGTTCCCAATCGCCCCAAGGACCAGTAGCATCCCGCTCAAACAGACCGGAGGCAGATGATGAAAACGATGCAGGTGCAGGAACAGGGCGGACCGCTCGTTGCCGTGGAGGAAGCCCGCCCCGTGCCCGGACGGGGCGAGGTGTTGTTGCGGATCAAGGCATGCGGCGTGAATTTCGCGGATACGCTGATGGTGAAAGGCACGTATCAGGAGACGCCCCCCTATCCCTTTGCCCCCGGTATGGAAGTGTGCGGCATTGTCGAGGAGGGGGCGGGCCTGCCAGTTGGAACGCGAGTTGCCGCGATGATCGGGCATGGCGGGTTTGCCGAATTCGCCACGGCTCCCGCCGCAGCCTGTGTGCCGGTGCCGGACGGCATGAGCGACGCCCATGCCGCGGCGTTTCTGGTGGCCTATGGCACCGCGCATGTGGGGCTGACCCATCGGGCGCGCTTGCAGGCGGGTGAGACGCTCTTGGTGCTGGGGGCGGCGGGTGGCGTGGGCCTAACGGCGATTGAGGTAGGCAAACTCCTTGGCGCGAAGGTGATCGCCTGTGCGCGGGGTGCCGCGAAATGCGCCATCGCGAAAGAGGCGGGCGCGGATCACGTCATCGACACGGACAGCGGCGATATCCGAACGGAGGTCAAGGCGCTGGGCGGCGCGGATGTGGTCTGGGATCCGGTCGGCGGCGCGCAGTTCAAAGCAGCACTACGCGCCTGCAAGCCCGAGGCGCGGCTCCTGCCATTGGGCTTTGCCTCCGGCGAGGTTCCGCAAATCCCGGCCAACATCCTCTTGGTGAAAAACCTTGATGTGCTGGGCTTTTACTGGGGCGCTTATATGACTTTCGCACCGGAGGTGATCGTGCGGTCGCTCCAGACGCTGTTTGCCTGGTATGGAGAGGGAAAACTGCGCCCGCATGTCAGCCACGAAGTGCCACTTGCCGAGGCCGCCGACGCGCTCGATTTGTTGATCAGCCGCAAGGCTACGGGCAAGGTGGTGGTCACACCGTAACGAAGCGCTCCCGCACGTCGGCTTCGCCTCCCTTTGGGGTGAGGGCGAAAGACAAACGCTGCGGGGCAGCGTTTGCGCCCGAACGCGCTGAATGGAATGAAGCGCCGGGAAAGGCCCGCGTTGCGCGCCGGTTTAAGATTGCGCCGAGGTGTTTGAGGAACAGATGTGTTCCTCAAATCACCCGCTCAATTGTGGGGTTACGATTCGCCCGCGCGTCAAGGCCGCTCGTTCCTCGGACCTTGACCCACGATCGAATCGCGGGGGCTGCTCTTGCTCCGCTCGTCCCAATTCACTGTCCCTCATTTGGTTAAAGCCTTCGTCTTCAGACGAAAAAGCCGCGCTTCAGCGCGACTCTTTTTCCTCAAGATACCAATGACCGCTTATGATTTCGAGGCTCACGGCGTGTACCACCATCGCTATCACGTGGTGTGGTCAACCAAGTATCGCTACAAGGTGCTGGAGGGTGCCATTCGGGTCCGCGCGCGGGATGTGATGCGCCGGATCAAGAGGCGGTCGTCGCGGCGGTTGCAGCAAGAGTTCCCGGCGCTCAAGAAGCGCTACAGGGGCAAGCATTTTTGGGCCCGCGGGTATTTCGGCACGACCAGCGGGAATGTCACGAATGACCTAGTACTTCAGTACCTTGCGGCGTACAGCCCCGATGCTACCGACGTGTCGTTTGTTTGCATCGCTCCAACGCGTGCAGTTGATAGAACCGCTCGCACAAGACGGCGACCGGTGGGCGCGCAACGGCGCTGCGCGATCGCCTCCACCGGGTTCGCGCCTGTTCGACTGTGATCGTGCTATGCTGCCCGATGGGCGCTTGCCGCGTCCGGTCACCTTTGCGGTCTTGCACTTCATAGGTCCGCGTACCGGAAGTCATGATCCGCACGCCAAATCGCCTCACCGCGCTATCCCACTCGAAATAACCATCTGTCCGAACGGGAAAACGCTCAACGCTCCGCTTGGTTCGTTTTGGCATCCGCCTGCACCTCCGATTAGGGGCGATTTGCGCAAGTTCGATAGAGGATCGCGACCTACTCATATGCGCCGGGTCGAGGACAAACCGCTACAAGAAGGCGATCTCATTGCGCAGCGGTAACGTGCGAATGCGCTGGCCCGTCGCCGCGAAAATCGCATTGGCAAGCGCAGGCGCGGCAGGGGGGACCGGAGGCTCGCCCACGCCACGGATGCGCTGTCCGTCCTCCAGAATACGGATTTCGATCTGCGGCACCTGATACATCCGCATTCCGGCATAGCTGTCGAAATTCGTTTGTTGGGGCGCATGGTTTTCGTAGGTCAACGCGCAATTCATCGCGTGGCCAAGGCCCCAGATCACGCCACCCATCCCTTGCGCGCGGTAATTGGTCGGGTCGAGCACGCGGCCAGAATCGATCGCGGTAAACACCTTGTCGATGCGGATGCCGCGATCTGTCTGCGTGACCTCCACCACATGCGCGCAAGGCACGCCGAAAGACTGGGTAAAGCCCACGCCCCGGCCGCGTTGTGGGCCAAGGTCGGGGCCGGTCCAGCCCGCCAATTCCCCGACGGTTTCAAGAACCCGCCGCGAGGTCGGATCAGAGCAGAGCCGGATTCGCTCCGCCAATGGATCGGCCCCTGCGGCATGGATCAACTCATCCAGAAAGCAGTCATGAAAAAATCCGTTGCTGGTCGCACCCACCGCGCGCCAGGATGAAATTGGCACCATCTCCTGCGCGCGATAGCCCGTCACCCGGTAATGCGGAATGGCAAAGGGCTGATCCCACGCGCCCGCCGTCAATGTTGGATCATATCCCGGAACGGGCAGGCCCATCAGGCGGCCAAACCAACTGCTCAACATGCCCGATTGTGCCACCGAAAGGTCAAGGCACTCGACCCGCCCCTCCGTCACGGTGCCGCGCGCATGAGCGACCGCCGCGGGGCGCGGGTAGTCATGGGTCATGTCCTCTTCGCGGGACCATGTCATCTTTATCGGGGTGTCGGGCAGGGCGCGCGCGATCTCAACCGCCTGCTCCACATGGGTCATTTCCAAGCGGTGCCCGAAACTGCCGCCCATCGGATAGACATGGACATGCACATCACCCTTGTCGATCCCTGCGATCCGTGCCGCGCGATCCCGGATGAACAGCGGGATTTGCGTGCCTGTCCAGATGTCGAGCCGGGCCGGGCTGGCGTGCACGACCGCATTCATCGGCTCCAATGGCGCATGGGCGAGGTAGGGCACGCGATACCGCGCCTCGATCACGCGCGGCGCGTTCTCCAGTACCTGCGCGGCATCGCCATCATTGCGCAAACGCGGCTCCCGCCCACGGCGCGCCGAGAGGGTTTGTTCAAGCGTGTCGAACATGGCCTCGGACGTGGCGGGATAATCCGGCGCGCCCCATGTGATCTCCAACGCGTCGGCGGCGCGGAACGCGCGCCAAGTGTTGTCTGCCACGACCGCGATCCCGTGGGAGATCGGAATGATCCGCTCCACCCCGCGCATGGTTTCGGCAGCCGATGCATCATAGCGGATCACCTCCCCGCCAAGGCCGGGATTGGCCCGCACGGTGGCAAATTTCATCCCCGGAAAGGTGATGTCGATGCCGAACCTTTCCTCACCGGTCACCTTTGCCCGCATGTCAGTGCGCATCAGTCCTTCACGCCCGAGATAGCGCCACTCGGACGGATCGCGCAGGGTCACGTCGGTCACTGGCGCGATCTCGGCTGCGTGGCGGGCGAGTGCGGTATAGGCAATGCGCGTGCCATCGGGAAGGATGACATGGCCGTCCTCTGTCCTGAGCGTGGCGCGGGCATGGCCGGTCTGACGTGCCGCGGCGTCCTTCAGCGTTTCACGCGCCGTTGCACCAGCCATCCGCAGCCTCGTGTAGCTGTCCGGCACGGTGGAGGAGCCGCCCGTCATCTGGAACGCGAGGAATTTCGCGGGCACGGCCATGGCATTGCGCAGCCCCTCTGCCATTGCGCTGCGGTTATGCGCGGCAAAGGGCACGACCTCCCCCAAAACGGCGCGGTTGAAATAGGCCGGGCCGGGCTGACCGGGGGTGAGCGTCGCGGTGGTGGGATCAATATCCAACTCCTCCGCGATCAGATAGGCTTGGACCGAATAGCTCCCTTGCCCCATATCCGCGCGCGGCGTGATGAGCGTGATCCCGGACGCGTCGATCTTGACGTAAGGGGTGATCGCGGCCTCTCCCTCACCCAGCGTTTCCAAAAGCGGGTTGGGGATGGGACGTTTTGCGACAAACACGCCAAAGGCGACACCGCCCACAATCGCGGCGGAGCCGATGAGGAAGCTGCGGCGGGCAATCGTGCGGGCGCGACCCATGCTCAGGTGCCTTGCAGGGTTTGTGCGGCTGTTCGGATCGCGGCCCGGATACGCGGATAGGTGCCACAGCGGCACAGATTGCCGGACATATAATCGTCAATATCCTGATCGGTCGGATCGGGAATGTCGGCCAGGAGGGTCACGGCCTGCATGATCTGTCCGGCCTGACAATATCCGCATTGCGCGACCTGATGCGAGATCCACGCCTCTTGCACGGCATGGAGCGTCCCCCCCGCGCTCAGCCCTTCGATTGTGGTGATCTGTGCGCCGTCAAGGTCACCAATCGCCAGTTGGCAAGACCGCACCGCGTAGCCATCGAGATGCACCGTACAAGCGCCGCATTGGCCAATACCGCAGCCATATTTCGGCCCGGTGATGTTCAACTCATCGCGCAGCACCCACAAAAGCGGCATGTCCGCTTCCACGTCCACGTTGTGTTGGGTGCCGTTCACACTCAGTCGCGTCATTGTCTCGTCTCCCCCCCTAGAAATATAGAGCGGGATTTTCCGGCAGTCCAAGGGGCGAAGGCTGCAAACAGCCAGCCCTTCGCCGTTTCCTTACGTCATCGCGGCCATCATGTAGCACAGGGCAGTTATCCCGGCGCTGACGGTGCGCAGATGGTTGAGCCGGGTCCAGCGGATGCGGTATTCCGCCCAATAGGCTTGGCCAGACGGCGTGTGCGCCGACAGCGCATCAAGCCGCTTGTTCATCGGCACATTGCCGATCATGGTCACGAGCATCACGCCAAGCAGATAGCTGGCCGCCCCCGCGATGATCCAGCCACGCGCCGCCGCCGGGCCGATAAACGCGGTCCCCAGCAACGCGAGGGCAACCGGTACGGAGCCAAGCAGCAACACCATAAAGACAGAGCGATAAACCGTGCGGTTGATCTGCTGCATCGCCTCGGCCCCGGCCGCAGCGGGGGCTGCCCCAGCCCGCGCATCACGAAATCCGAGAAGGCCAGAAAAACCCCGCTGACAAGGGCCGCGGCAAACGCCGCAAGCCCCAAGAAAGTGGACAACATGCACATAATTGGCCTCCAATACCCGCGATACTCAGTTCGAGATGGCAACGGCATGCCGCAAATAGCGGGTATCGCTGATCTGCCGAGCGAGGAACGCAGCCACATCCTTGCGCGAGATTTTGAAGTTCAGGTTCCGCTCGCTGGGGGGGAAGTTTTCCTTGTAGCCGCCCGTGGCCGGCGCGTCGGTAAATCCGCTGGGACGCACAATCGTCCAATCCAGACCACTTGCCTGAACAAGGTTTTCCTGAAGCTCATGGTCCAGGAAAACGGGCCGCAGCAGCGCGCCGAACATGATCCGCTTCCAGAAGAAATTAAGATTATCCCAGCTTTCATGCGCCCCGAGCGTGGATTGGCAGATCAATCGGCGCACGTTGTGGGCCTGCATCCCCTTGATCACGTTCAACGTGCCTTGCGACCGGATGATGCTCTTGCGGGCCATGCCAGATCCCAATGCGACCACGACAGCATCCTTTCCACGAATGCCATCCGCGACCTGCGTGGGGTTCAACGCGTCGCCCGCAACGCGCTCAAGACTGGTATGGGTGAGAGACAGCGCGTCAGGCCTGCGGGCAAAGGCCGTAACGCGATGCCCGTCCTCAAGCAGGGCTTCGACGGCAAGTTTTCCGACAGTTCCTGTTGCGCCAAAGACTATGATTTCCATAAGAATTCTCCTGTGTGTTTGGTGCTGGCTTGTGCTTGACACCGTGTAAACTTGACACTGTGTAAATAGGAAATAGCTTGTCATTATGTCAAGTGTGCAAAGAGATACAAAAACCCGGATCCTTGAGACCACGCTTAAGCTTCTGGAATCGGGTGATAAAAAAGTACGGATGTCGGATATCGCGAAGGCTGTCGGCATCAGTCGACAGGCGCTTTACCTGCATTATCCGAATCGTGCGGACCTGCTGATTGCCGCGACGCGCTATCTGGATCGGGTGAAGGATGCGGATGCGCGGCTGGCGGAATCGCGTGCGGCCACGTCAGGGCTGGCGCGGCTTCACGCCTATATCGACGCATGGGGCGGCTATATCCCCGAAATCCATGGCATCCTGTCCGCGCTGCGGGCCATGCGGGACACCGATGCGGAAGCGGCCGCGGCCTGTGATGACCGGATGGACGCAATGCGGCAGGGATGTGCGGCGGCAGTGCGCGCACTCAACGCGGATGGGATGCTGCGCCCCGATCTGACGGAGGACACGGCGACGGATCTTCTTTGGTCGATCCTTTCGGCCGAGATGTGGGAGCATCTGGTTAAGCGGTGTGGCTGGACGCAGGATGCCTACCGGGCGGAAGTTACGCGGCTTGCCGATGGCGCGCTTATCGCCACGCCGCAGAGCACCCCTTAATCAGGTGCCAGCATATAACCCGCGCCGCGCACCGTTTGCAGATAACGGGGGGCCTTTGGGTCGGCTTCGATCTTGCGCCGCAGGCGGGTGATCTGCACGTCAATCGCACGCTCCTGCGATTGCTCCCCGGAGCGGCCCAACTCTTCGATCAGGCGCAGGCGGGTCACCGGCTCATGCGGGCTGGCAGCAAAAATGCGCATCAACGCTGCTTCGGTCGAGGTGAGACGGATCATATCCTTGTCCTGCCACATCTCCCCCCGCGTGATGTCATAGCGGATTTGGCCAAGATGCAGCGTCTTGGGCGGCGGTTCGGATTTCGGGGCAGGGGCCGTCACCCGGCGCAGGATCGCGTTGCACCGCAACAGCAACTCTCGCGGATCGAATGGCTTGGCCAGATAGTCGTCCGCCCCGGCCTCCAAACCGGTGATGCGGTCGTCCGACTCGGCCCGGGCCGTCAGCAGCAGGATTGGTGTGGAGATGTCCTGCCGCAGCGATTTCGTCAGGTCAAACCCGTTCTCCCCCGGCATCATCACGTCAATCACCAGAAGGTCGAATTCCAGCCCGTCCATCAGCCGCCGCGCATGGGCCGCATCGCGCGCGACGGACACGAAAAAACCCTGCCTGCTCAGAAACTTCCGCAAGAGGGACCGCAGCCGTTCGTCATCATCCACGACAAGGATATGGGCCGCGCCCTCCGCCAGATCAGCGGCCATTTTCACGCTCCATCAGGGACAGAACACGGTGGCGCAATTCCGGGTCGATCATCTTTTCCAACACGGTGCGAAAGCCATGCACGGCCTCTGGCCCCGCGTCCATATAGGCTTTGCGCATCCTGGCGCGCTGCTGTTCACTGAGCGACGCCTCAAGGGTCGCGCCGGCTTCCGTCAGATAGAGGTTGCGCTGGCGGCGATCTTCCTGCCCGACGCGGCTTTCGATCATGTCGTCATTGACCAGTTGGCGCAGCACGCGGTTGAGCGACTGTTTGGTCACGCCCAGAATATCCAACAGGTCATTGACCGTCAGGCCCGGATGACGGTTCACGAAATGCAAGCATCGGTGATGCGCCCGCCCATATCCGTAATCCTCCAGAATACGGTCGGGATCCGCGGTGAACCCACGATAGGCGAAGAACATCAATTCGATTCCCTGCCGAAGCTGTTCATCGGTCAAAAACAGAAGCTGCTCCCCGCGATAGGAGGGGGCGGCTGCGATATTGCGGTTCTGCATCGGTCTTCCTTCGCCTGATTGCTCACATTTTATGTCAGCCTTGTTGACTATCCAAGCACTGAATGCTAGCCAATCCGTGATTTTGCGTAACTTCCTATCTCAGAATGACTGGAAAACGCAAGAATCGCAAAAACAAATTGGTCATCAGGGTTGACCTGACAGGCCCGCGGCAAGAATAGGAAACGACATGGCCGGATATGACGATCGCGACGGAACGATCTGGATGAATGGCACGCTGGTGCCTTGGCGGGAGGCGAATGTGCACCTCCTCACCCATGCGATGCATTATGCCTCCAGCGTATTTGAGGGCGAGCGGGCCTATAACGGCAAGATTTTCGAAAGCCGCAAGCATTCGGAGCGTCTCATCTTCTCCGCCGGGGAGATTGACCTTGATCTGCAATATACCGTCGATGAGATCGAAGCGGCCAAGGTTGAAACCCTTGCGGCCTCCGGCCTCAGTGATGCCTATGTGCGCCCGATCGCGTGGCGCGGTGCGGGCGAAGATATGGGGGTCTCCTCCTCCCGCAACCCGACGCATCTGGCAATCGCGGTCTGGGGCTGGGGCAATTATTATGGCGACGCAAAGACGAAGGGCGCGAAGCTCGACATTTCCAAATGGAAGCGCCCATCGCCCGAAACCATCCCCTGTTTCGCCAAGGCGGCAGGCCTTTACATGATCTGCACAATGTCCAAGCACGCAGCAGAGGCAAAAGGCTGCTCTGATGCGCTGATGATGGATCATCGCGGCTATGTGGCTGAGGCGACGGGCGCCAACGTGTTCTTCGTCAAGGATGGCAAGGTGCACACCCCGAAGCCCGATTGCTTCCTCAACGGGATCACCCGCCAGACCGTGCTGCGCCTGTTGGAACAGCGCGGGATCGAAGTGATCGAACGGCATATCGAGCCACAGGAAATGGCTGATTTCGAGCAGTGCTGGCTGACCGGCACCGCAGCCGAGGTTACGCCCGTGGGCCAAATCGGTGAGTTCACCTTTGAAGTCGGCGCATTGGCGCGCGGTATTTCCGAGGAATACGAAAAACTCGTCCGCATTTAACATCGCGGGACGGAATTGATGCGCATCGCCGCCCCTGACCGGGCGGCGATTTTGTATAGAAAGGTAAGGCATGGACGACACCGATCTGGGGCGGCTCTTGCCCGATGCGAAAGATTGGCCGATGCCGGAGCGCAGGCCCTTCGTCGGTCGCTATGTCCGGTTGGAGCCATTGTCGCTGGACCATCTTGATGCGCTTTGGGATGCGGTGCGCGGGGCGGATGATAGCTTTACCTTCCTAAAATACGGCCCGTTCGCGGAGCGCGCGGAGCTCGGGGCGCTGCTAGGCGATCTGTCCACCCGCGCGGATCAGCCTTTCTGGGCTGTGATCCCGGAAGGGCAGGGGCCATGCGGCTGGGCCTCCATTTGCGATATTTATCAACGGGATGCGGCGATTGAGATTGGCAGCATCTGGTTTGCGCCTGCCTTGCAGGGCACCCGTGCTGCGCGCGAGGCGCTGTTCCTTTTGATGTGTCACGCGATGGATGATCTGGGCTATGAGCGGCTCGTCTGGCGCTGTCAGGCGCAGAACGCCAAATCGTTTCGAGCGGCGGAAACGCTGGGGTTTACCCATGAGGGTACATGGCGGCGTGCAGCGATTGTCGATGGGTGGCAACGGGATGTGGCGTGGTTCTCGATCCTGCGGGAGGAATGGCCCGCGCGGCGTGCCGCACTGGCCGCGTGGCTCGCGCCGGAGAATTTCGACGCGACCGGACGGCAGCATCGCAGCCTGCGGGAGCTGCGCCCCGCCTCGTGACACCACGTCCACAATCGTTGAGCCACCTTGCGCTCTGTGCTAGCCTGACCTAGTTGGAAGACAACTTAACGCTCAAACATTGGAGGTCGCTCTGACCGACGCAACTGAGGTTACCGGGATGACCGCCGCGAACCGCGCGGAACGCCCTGTGTCCACGACCGAACCGACCCCGGCGGAACTGCTGGATCTGGTTCTCAATTCACTCGAAGATGACAAGGCTGAGGATGTTGTTTCGGTGCCTCTGAAGGGCAAGACCGAAATGGCGGATCACATGGTTGTCGCCTCTGGCCGCTCCTCGCGGCAGGTTGCTGCCATGGCCGAGCATCTGATTGACAAGCTCAAGGGCATCTCCCGCCATCAGACCAAAGTCGAAGGTCTGGAGACGGGGGACTGGGTGCTTCTGGATGCGGGCGACGTGATTGTCCACATTTTCCGCCCCGAAGTGCGCGACTATTACCAGATCGAAAAGATGTGGATGTCGCCCGAGGATGTGCTGGCCCGCCGCACCGACGCGTAATCCATGCGCGTCACCATCGCAGCCATCGGGCGGCTGAAACGCGGCCCGGAACGGGCGCTGATTGACGATTATCTCGACCGGTTCACGAAATCCGGTCGGCAGCTTGGCCTTGGCCCTGCCTCTGTCGTGGATATGGACGCGCGCAAGGGCGGGATGGCGGCAGAGGCAGAGCTTCTCCTCGCAAAAATTCCCGATGGTGCGGTTGTCGTGGCGCTTGATGAGCGGGGTAAGCTGCTCACCTCCCCCCAATTCGCAGAGACCCTCGGCGGCTGGCGTGATGCCGGGCGGCGCGATTGCGTGTGCCTGATCGGGGGGGCAGATGGGCTGGACCCGGCGCTGCGGGATCGCGCCGATCTGGTGATCTCATTCGGTAAGATGGTGTGGCCGCATATGCTCGCGCGGGTCATGCTGGCCGAACAGCTCTACCGCGCGGCCTCGATCCTCGCCGGATCGCCCTATCATCGTGAATGATCAGCACTCTTGACGGAAACGTGAACTTGGGTCAGTGCTACGCATATGAGGACATTTGTATTTCAGAATGCCCTCTCCCTGAAACGTATCGAAGGACCAACCCTTGCCGCCTTGGCAGGATGTTACCTCGTTTGGGGCCTTGCGACCGCGTTTCATCAGGAGCTGGGGTTTTGGTGGTGGCTGCCCGCCGCCGTCGCGGCAACGTTTCATGCCTCCTTGCAACATGAGGTGCTGCATGGGCACCCGACGCGCAACGCGCTGGTAAACGAAGCCTTGGTGTTTCCGCCGCTCTCGGTGCTCTATCCTTATCGCCGGTTCAAGGCGATGCACCTGAGGCACCACAACAACCCGTTGCTGACCGATCCCTATGACGACCCGGAAAGCTGGTATATCGCCAAGGGCGATTATGAGGTGCTGCACCCGGTGATGCGCGCGCTGTTGCGGTTTAATGGCACCTTTGCCGGGCGACTGGTGATCGGCCCATGGCTTGGTTTTGTCGGGCTGGTGCGGGCCGATCTTGCGCGCGTCCGCGCGGGCGACGGGCAGGTGCGCGCGCATTGGCTGCTGCATTTGCCCGCCTTGGCGGTTTTGCTGGTGTGGCTTTGGGCCGTTGGCGTTCCGGTCTGGATCTATCTGCTTGCTGTGGTGTGGCCCGCCCATGCGCTGCTCGCGATCCGCACCTATATCGAGCATCGGGCCGAGGCCGCGCCGGAGCACCGCTCCGCCATTGTCGAGGCGGAATGGCCCTTCCGCCTGCTGTTTCTCAACAATTCGCTCCATGCCGTGCATCATGAGCGCCCGAGCGTGCCGTGGTACGACCTGCCCAGACTCTACCGTCAGGAGCGGGACGCGGTGCTGATGCGCAATGGTGGCTATCTGGTGCGCGGCTATCGCAGTCTGATCGGGCGCTATCTGTTCCGGCGGCGCGAGCCGATTGTTCATCCCTTCCGGCGGCGCACGGACCAGTGATCGCAGCCCTTCCGATGTATGACTGGCCCGAAGTGCAGGGTGTGACGGACCAGTTCTGGTCGCTGCTGCGCGACCGGCTGTCTGCCCATGGTATTGCGGCCCCCATGCATCTGACGCGCGGTGCTGATCCGTTGCGCTCCCTCTGGAGCGCGCCGGATCTGCGCGTGTCGCAATGCTGTGGCTGGCATGTGGTCAGCGGCCATATCGGTGCGGCGCAGGTGTTTGCCCGCCCTGTTTGGGACATTGCGGACCTGACGCCGGGCAGTTATGCGTCCGTCATCATCGTGCGCGCAGAGGACCGGGATACACCGCTGGACCGGTTGCTTTCAGCGGCCGTGATCAATAGCGAGGATAGCTGGTCGGGCTGCCATGTGTTTCGGCATTGGTTGGGCGGGCAGGGCCGCGTGCTTGAACGTGCGCTCGTGTCCGGGGCGCATCGCGCCTCCATCGCGGCGGTGCGGGAGGGGCGCGGGGATATCGCGGCGATCGACATCGCCTCCTTCACGCTTGCCGTGCGCCTTGGTGAAACGGAAGGCGTGCATGTTCTGGCACGCACGGCGGAATTTCCATCTGTCCCGTTTATCCATGGCGCGGGTATTGCGTCACCATTGGCGCTTGCCGCGTTGAAAGAGGCGATGGCGCAGGATGCGGCGGCACCCTTTCGTGAGGCGCTTTCACTACAGAGCATAATGCCCGCAACCCCAGCGCTTTATGACAAGATGGCAACGGTGGCGGCAAAACAGCCACTTATCTGCGACATTCCGGAACAGGACCGTTGAGACGGCTTGTGCGGCGCGGCAAACTGGTCCATTCATAAGAGGACTCATATATAAGACTCAGCCCGGTTCAGGTGCGCCCATGAATATTTACCTTCCCATCGCAGAGGTCGCGGTTAACGCGTATCTCCTGCTGGGATTGGGGGGTGCTGTCGGGTTGCTCTCTGGCATGTTCGGCGTGGGCGGCGGGTTTCTGATGACGCCGCTTCTGATCTTTATCGGTATCCCACCTGCTGTCGCCGTGGCGACCGAGGCGAACCAGATCGTCGCCTCCTCCTTTTCCGGTGTTTTGGCGCATCTGCGGCGTAAGACCGTCGATTTCAAGATGGGGCTTGTGCTGCTGGCCGGAGGACTTGTCGGGTCGTTCTTTGGTGTCGAATTGTTCCAGTTCCTGCGCGAATTGGGGCAGGTCGAATTGCTGGTGTCACTCTGCTATGTGATCTTCCTCGGCGTTGTGGGCGGCCTGATGTTTATCGAGAGCCTCAACGCCATCCGCAAATCCCGGTCAGGCAAGAAAATCGCGACCCGGCGGCGGCACACTTGGGTGCATGGTCTGCCTCTGAAGATGCGGTTTCGCGCGTCAAACCTTTATATCTCCGCCATTCCGCCTTTTCTGGTGGGGCTGCTGGTTGGTGTTCTGGCCGCGATCATGGGTGTGGGCGGCGGCTTTATCATGGTTCCGGCGATGATCTATCTGTTGGGTATGCCGACCAATGTGGTGGTTGGCACCTCGCTGTTTCAGATCATGTTCGTCACGGGCTTTACCACCCTGCTGCACGCCACACAGAACTTCACCGTTGATGCGGTTCTGGCGCTTTTGCTGCTGATCGGCGGCGTGATCGGCGCACAGATCGGCGCGCGGATCGGGGTCAAGCTCAAGGCAGAGCAATTGCGCATCCTGCTTGCGGGCATGGTGCTGCTGGTTTGTGCGAAACTGCTGTTTGACCTCGTGGTTACCCCGGCTGAGCTTTACACCCTCGGCGCGGCGGGGGGCCACTGATGCGCTGGCTCCTGACCGCGTTGATGCTGCTGGCAAGCCCCGCGATGGCCGAACAGGTCGTGGCCGACCTCAGCCAGAACCGCGTGTCGATCACCACCTCCTTTGAAGGGTCAGATATTTTCGTGTTCGGCGCGGTGTCACGGGATGCCCCCGCGCCGACCGATCAGGGCGATCTGGAAGTGATCGTCAAAGTGATTGGCCCCTCAGCCCCGGTAATGGTGCGCCGCAAGGACCGCAGATTTGGCATCTGGGTCAATAATGACGCGGTGGAAGTGGACCGCGCACCGCATTTCGTGGCGCTCGCCTCAACTGGGGAGTTGGATGATATCGTCAGCTTCACCGACCGGATGCGGTATGAAATCGGCTATGACCATGTTGTCCGCCTGATCGACGCGCCCGCCGATGTGGAAAACGTGCAATCCTTTCGGGAGGCGGTGATCCGCATTCGGGAGGATGAGGGGCTCTACAAACAGCTCCCCGACGCTGTGAAGCTCACCTCCGACACGTTGTTCTCAACCCGCATCGCCTTGCCCGCCAATTTGGTCGAAGGCGATTATCTGGCCCGTGTCTACCTGATGCGGGACAAGAACGTGCTCGACGCATTTGAGACGACAATCGCGGTGCGTAAAGCGGGGTTGGAGCGGTGGATTTACAACCTCGCCCATGAACAGCCGCTGATTTATGGCATCCTGTCCATTCTGGTCGCCCTTGGCGCGGGATGGGGGGCGGCGGCGGTGTTCCGCGCCTTCCAGCGTTAATCCTCTTTCGCGGGCGGCAGCCGCTTTTCGATCTGTTCGAGCCGACGCAGAACGTCCTCCCGGTATTGATCGGTCGCCGCATTGCTTTCTTCGGCGTGGGCGTCCTGCATGGAGTTCACGATCAGACCGACCAACAGGTTCACCACTGCAAAGGTCGTCACCATGATGAACGGAATGAAAAACGCCCACGCCCATGGATAGACCTCCATCACCGGGCGCACGATCCCCATGGACCAGGATTCGAGCGTCATGATTTGAAACAACGAATACCCCGACGCCCCGATGGAGCCGAACCATTCAGGAAAGGCGCTGGAAAACAGCTTCGTCGCCATCACCGCGCCGATGTAGAAGATCAGGCCCATCAACAGGAACACCGACCCCATACCCGGCAGGGCGGAGACAAAGCCCTCCACCACCCGGCGCAATTGCGGCGCGATGGAGATGATGCGCAACACCCGCAGGATGCGCAGCGCGCGCAACACTGACAGCGCGCCGCTGTCTGGCAAGAGCGCAATCCCCACCACAACGAAATCAAACAGGTTCCAGCCGCGTTTGAAAAACGCGATCCGTTGCGAAAACAGCTTGAGCGCGATCTCCACCACAAAGATTGTCAGAAAAATCTTGTCCAGTGTCAGCAACAGCCCGCCTACCGTCGCCATCACCGCAGGGGAGGTTTCGAGGCCAAGCGTGATCGCGTTGGCGACAATGACCACAAGTATGAAATTGGCAAAGCCGGGGCGCTCAACCAATGCGGTTGCGCGATCTCGCAAGGTCATGGGGTCACTCCGTGGCAGAACACCTTTTCGTGAAATGTGGTTCGGTTTGATCGGGATCAAGTGCAAGGCGCAGGATTGAGCCCATGGTTGACTGGAAATTGGTGCGCCATGCGCATCTCGGGCCACAAAACAACGGGAGGCATCACGGTATGCCGTCAAGATTCGCTGCCAACATCGCGACGCTGTTCGCGGATATCCCGCTTTTGGACCGATTTCAGGCGGCACGGTCCGCTGGGTTTGCGCAGGTTGAGTTTCCCCAGCCCTATGATTGGCCGATTGATCTGCTCTCCCGCAGGTTAGCGGCGGCGGAGGTGTCGCTGTCCCTCATTGATCTGCCTGTTGCCGATGGCGCGGGGCAGGAAGGGCTGGCCTGTCTGCCCGGTGAGGAGGAGGCGTTTCGCGTGACCGTCGAAACCGCGCTGCGCTATGCCAAGGCGCTGAAAGTGCCGGTGATCCATTGCCCCGCCGGGCTGGTGCCAGAGGGGGCAAAGCGCGGGGCGCTGCGCACGCTCTATCTCGACAATGTGGCCTATGCCGCGCGGCGCTGCGCGGAGGACGGGGTGACGGTGGTCGTGCAACCGCGCAACCCTGATGACTGCCCGGCTTATTTCCTCGACAGCTACGCTGGTGCGGCCCATGCCCTGAACGCGGTGCGGGATCGTGGCGGTGATGCGGGGCTCTTGTTCTCCATCATGGATTGCGCGCGCATCCATGGCGATGTGCAGCCGTGGCTCGCCGCCTTGGCGCATGAGGTCAGCTATTACCGGATCGCCGGGGTGCCGGGGGGGCATGAGCCGGATTGCGGGGTGCTGCCCTTTGCCGATCTGTTGCGGGATGTGGCCCTTTTGTCCCCGGATGTGACTGTGGGGCTGGATTACACACCGGTTGCTGGCACGCTGCACGGGCTGAAATGGCTGGAGGAGGTCATCCCCACCCTAGAGCCGCACGCCGCGCGTTGACCCCACCGCCGAAAAACGACGCCCCATCGTCGGTTTCATCCTTGCAGCCGGATCGGTCACGGGCTTTCCTGTGCCAAGGACGGACGGGGATGCGGTATGCAGTTTTCAGCTTGGGAAATCATCAAACAGGGCCTGACTGGCAACAAGGGATGGAAACCCCATTGGCGCGATCCTGAGCCGAAATCCGCATATGACGTGATCATCATTGGCGGCGGTGGTCATGGGCTGGCCACGGCATTCTATCTGGCTAAGGAGCACGGGATCACCAATGTCGCTGTGCTCGAAAAGGGCTATATCGGCGGCGGCAATGTAGGGCGCAACACAACGATCGTGCGCGCCAATTACGGGCTTCCGGGCAATTCCGAATTCTACTCCCATTCCCTGAAACTGTGGGAGGGGATGGAGCAGGAGTTGAACTACAACACCATGATGTCCCAGCGGCATGTGCTGAACCTGTGCCATTCCGATGGCCAGCGCGATGCCTTTACCCGGCGGGCGAACACCATGCTGATCCAGGGCGATGATGCGGAGGTGTTGAGCCGCCGTCAGGTGCGCGATTACGCGCCCTTCCTCAATTTCGACAATGAACGTTTCCCCATCCGGGGCGGTTTGTTGCACCGGCGGGGTGGCACCGCGCGGCACGATGCGGTCGCGTGGGGCTATGCGCGTGGGGCGGACATGCGCGGGGTGGACATCATCCAGAATTGCGAGGTGACGGGCTTCAGGATCGAACAGGGCCGCATTAAAGGGGTGGAGACGACACGCGGTTTCATCGGCGCAGGCAAAGTCGGCATGGCTGTGGCGGGCCGCACAACGCAGGTCGGGCAGATGGCCGGACTGCGCCTGCCGATTGAAAGCCATGTCCTGCAAGCCTTCGTCACCGAGGGGCTGAAACCGATCATCCCCGGTGTCGTGACCTTCGGCATGGGGCATTTCTATCTCAGCCAGTCGGATAAGGGCGGGTTAGTGTTTGGCGGCGACCTTGATTTCTACAATTCCTATGCCGCTCGCGGGAACCTACCTGCGGTGGAGCATGTGATGCAGGCGGGCATGAGCATGGTCCCGATGATCGGGAAGGCGCGCGTACTGCGCTCATGGGGTGGGATCATGGATATGACGATGGACGGCTCCCCGATCATCGACCGCACGCCGGTGGAGGGGCTCTTTCTGAATGGCGGCTGGTGCTATGGCGGGTTCAAGGCGGTGCCGGGATCGGGCCATGTATTTGCCCATCTGATCGCGACGGGCAACCACCACAAAGCCTCGACCAAGCATCTCCTGAACCGGTTCGAGACAGGCCATGTCATCGACGAAGAAACCACCGGCGCGCAGCCGAATTTGCATTGAGGGAGAGAGAATGCGTTTAACCTGCCCCCTATGCGGCCCGCGCGATGTGCGCGAATTCTCCTATCGCGGCGATGCGGTGCTGACGGATCGCCCAACCACGCCCGAGGGCTTTCATGACTATGTCCATATCCGCGAAAACCCCGCTGGCCCCCATGACGAGTTGTGGCACCACGGCGCGGGCTGTGGCGGCTGGCTCAAGGTCCGCCGCGATACCGTGACCCATGAGGTTCTGAGCGTGGCCCTCGCGCGGGAGGCACGGTCATGAGGCTACAGGGGTTCGGGCAGATCGACCGCAGCAGCCCCGTGCGGTTCGAATTTGACGGGCGGTCCTATGGCGGGTTCGCGGGGGATACGCTTGCCTCTGCCCTCTTGGCCAATGACATCCGACTGATCGGGCGCAGTTTCAAATACCACCGTCCGCGCGGGATCGTCACCGCCGGGTCGGAGGAGCCGAACGCGCTCATGACCATCGGGCAGGGGGCCGCCGCCAATCCCAACACCCGCGCCACCACGCAGGAGCTTTATGACGGGTTGGTTGCGCGCAGCCAGAACGCGTGGCCATCGCTCGGCCTTGATGTGATGGAGGTCAATGACCTGCTCGCGCCCTTCCTCGGGGCGGGCTTTTACTACAAGACGTTCATGTGGCCCAAAGCGATCTGGGAAAAGCTCTATGAGCCGGTGATCCGCCATGCGGCAGGGCTTGGCGCGCTGTCGGGGCAGGATGATGGGCAGTCTTATGACACCGGGTTCTTGCATTGCGATCTGTTGGTGATCGGCTCTGGCCCGGCGGGGCTGATGGCTGCACTCACGGGCGCGCGGGCGGGCAAGCGGGTGATCCTCGCGGAGGAAGATTTCGCGTTCGGCGGGCGGCTCAATGCAGAGGCGGAGGAGGTCGCGGGCCAGCCCGGCCCGGCTTGGGTGGCCAGCGTGATCGCGGAGCTGGCCGCCGCACCCAATGTGCGCCTGATGCGCCGCACGACCGTGACCGGCGCCTATGATGGCGGCACGTTCGGCGCGCTGGAACAGGTGGCCGAACACTTGCCCTCCCTGCCGCAGGGTGCGCCGCGCGCGACCTTTTGGCGGATCGCGGCGGGGCGGACGGTGCTTGCTGGTGGGGCGCATGAGCGGATGATCGCGTTTCGCGACAATGACCGCCCCGGCGTGATGCAGGCAAGTGCCGTGCGCAGCTATCTGCACCGCTACGGCGTGGCACCGGGCCGCAAAGTGGCGGTGTTCACCAATAATGACGACGGGTGGCGCACGGCGGCGGATCTGATCGCGGCGGGTGTGACCGTGACGGCGGTGATCGACCCGCGCGCGCATACCCAGCACGATCTGCCCTGCCGGATGATCCATGGCGGTGTCGTCACTCGCGCCCATGGGCGGCTCGGGCTCGACAATATCACCGTGCGCAAACCCGATGGGGCGGAGATCAAGGTGGATGCCGATTGCCTTGCCGTATCGGGCGGGTGGAACCCGTCGGTGCATCTGACCTGCCACATGAATGGCCGCCCGGATTGGAGCGAGGATATCGCGGCTTTCGTCCCGCGCCCTGGTGCTGTGCCGGGCCTTATTGCGGCCGGGGCGGCCAATGGTATGTTCTCCACCCATGGCGCGTTGCGCAGTGGCGCACAGGCTGCGGCAGAGGCGCTGGATATCAAACCGATCAAGGTGCCGCAGGCTGAGGACGCCACCTTTGAAATCACCCCGTTCTGGCATGTGGAGGGGCCGGGTCGTGCGTTCCTTGATCCGCAAAACGATGTGTCGGTAAAGGATGTGAAGGCCGCGCATCAGGAAAACTTCCGCTCGGTCGAGCATATGAAACGCTACACGACACTCGGCATGGCGACCGATCAGGGCAAGCTGTCGAATGTCGGGGCCTTGGCCATTATGGCGCGCCTGACGGGCCGCGACATCCCGGAGGTCGGCACAACGACCTTCCGCCCGCCCTACACGCCCGTGCCGATCGCGGCCTTTGCAGGGCGCGCGGCGCGCGATACGTTTCGCCCGCACCGTCTGACCCCATCTGATGCGTTGAGCCGAGAGCGCGGCGCGGAGTTCATCGAGGCGGGCCTTTGGCATCGCGCGGCGTGGTTCCCGCAGCCGGGGGAGGATTGGCTCGCTGCCTGCAACCGCGAAACCACCATGGTGCGCGAAACCGTTGGCGTCGCGGATGTGACCACATTGGGCAAGATCGACATTCAGGGGCCGGATGCCGCCGTGTTCCTTGATCGGGTCTATACCAACATGTTCTCAACGCTGAAAGTGGGCCGGGTGCGCTATGGCCTGATGCTGCGCGAAGACGGCTTCGTGATGGATGACGGCACCTGTGCGCGGCTGGGTGATCAGCATTATGTCATGACCACCACGACCGCCGCAGCGGGGCAGGTGATGGTGCATCTGCAATTCTGCCAGCAGGTTCTGTGGCCCGAATTGGACGTGCGTTTCATCTCTGTAACTGATCAATGGGCGCAGTTTGCGGTCGCTGGGCCAAAGGCGCGCGATCTTATCCGGGATGTGGTGGCGGAGGACGTGTCGGATGAGAGCTTCCCCTATATGGGGTGCGGTGCGGTGACGGTGCTCGGCGTGCCGGGGCGGCTGTTCCGCATCTCCTTTAGCGGTGAACATGCCTATGAGGTTGCCGTGCCTGCCCGCTATGGCGATGCATTGGCGCGCGCGCTGACCGAGCGGGCAGAGGCGCTGGGCGGTGGCCTTTACGGGATGGAGGCGCTCAATGTGCTGCGCATCGAGAAGGGCTACATCACCCACGCTGAAATCGACGGGCGCGTGACGGCCGATGATATCGGCATGGGCCGCATGGTGTCGGCAAAGAAGGACTGCGTGGGCAAGGTGATGAGCGAACGCCCGGGCCTGCACGGACCTGAGCGCTGCCAGCTTGTCGGGCTAAGACCACTCAATCCCGATGCGGCAGCCCTTCATGCGGGCGCGCATCTTTTTGCCCTGAAGGCGGAGATCACCCCTGATACCGATCAGGGCTGGCTCAGTTCCGCCTGCTACTCCCCCACATTCGGGCACCGGATTGCCTATGCGTTCCTCAAAAACGGGCGCGCGCGGCATGGCGAAACGGTGCGCGTGGTGGACCGCACCAAGGGGACGGAAACGCT
The DNA here is from genome assembly GCF_014199445.1 of Rubricella aquisinus. Taxonomy (GTDB): domain Bacteria; phylum Pseudomonadota; class Alphaproteobacteria; order Rhodobacterales; family Rhodobacteraceae; genus Rubricella; species Rubricella aquisinus. Next base: position 168,496 of record NZ_JACIJS010000003.1, read on the forward strand.
GTGCGACGTGACCGCGCCGATGTTTTATGACCAAGAGGGAGGCAAGCTTCGTGGCTGATATCTTGCGCGCACAAAGCCCGTTTTCCGGGCGGCTTCCCGTGACGGCAGGCCCGTTCAAAGCGGTCGAAGTGATCCCGGGTTCCGTTATGTCCGTGGCACCCTATCGTGGCCAGCAGGCGGCGGTGTCAAAGGCCCTCTCGCACCACGGGCTGCGGTTTCCCGATGCGGGTGAGGCGGTGGAGGCTGCACATGCCGCCGCGCTCTGGACCGGTCTGGACGAATGTTTCGTGATTTCAGACGCGCCCCTCCCGCTTAATCTTGACGGGATCGCTGCTGTCACTGACCAGACCGATGGATGGGGCTGGCTGCGGCTCACGGGTGCGGGCTGGCAGGAGGTGATGGCACGGCTTTGCCCGGTTGATCCTGCGCTGATGGTGCCGGGCCGCGCGCTCCGCTCTGAGGTCGGGCATATGATGGCGATCGTTTATGGCGTGACGGATGGAGTGATTGTCTGCGTCATGCGCTCCTTTGCCGGAACGATGGCGCATGATATCTCTGTCGCGCTGACATCCGTCGCCGCGCAGAAAGAGATGGAATGACCGATCCGGAAACGCTCCTCCGCTCCATGTTTCAGGCCGCTGTCGATGCGGCGCTCCCGGACAAGGTGATTTCTGATTTCCTGCCGGCGCGGCCCGAAGGGCGGCTTGTGGTGGTCGGGGCCGGGAAAGCGTCCGCCGCGATGGCGCGCGCATTCGAGCAGGCATGGGATGGCCCGCTGAGCGGGCTGGTTGTCACGCGATACGATCATGCCGTGCCTTGTGAGAGTATCGAGATCGTCGAAGCCGCCCACCCCGTCCCGGACGCGGCGGGCGCGGATGCCGCGCGCCGGATGCTCGAAATCGCGGATAGCCTTGGCGACGGTGACGTGATGGTCGCGCTCATTTCCGGCGGGGGATCGTCGCTGTTGACGGCGCCCTGCGCGGGCGTTTCCTTGGCCGACAAGCAGGCGCTCAATCGCGCGCTTTTGGCCTCGGGTGCCTCGATTGATGAGATGAATTGCGTGCGCAAACATGTCAGCGCGGTGAAGGGCGGGCGGCTGGCGGCGGCGGCTTTTCCGGCGGCTTGCCACACGCTGGTGATTTCTGATGTGCCGGGGGATGATCCGGCTGATATCGCCTCTGGCCCGACGGTCGGGGATGAAACGACGCTGGCGCAGGCGCGGGAGATTGTTGCGCGTTATGCGATGGTGCTGCCTCAAAGCGTGATCGCAGCGCTCAATGACCCGGCCAACGAATCGCCCGCGCCGGATGATCCGCGCCTGTCCCGGGCCAGCACACAGATCATTGCGGCACCGCAGGCGTCGTTATTGGCGGCAGCGCGGGTGGCGGAGGCGGCTGGGATCGCGCTCCTTATTCTGGGCGATGCGCTGGAGGGGGAGGCGCGGGTCGTTGGCAAAGTGATGGCCGGGATCGCGGCATCCTGCACCCAGCATGGTCAGCCCATCAGGCCGCCCTGCGTGCTCATTTCTGGCGGAGAGACGACTGTGACGCTCCCGAAAGGGGCTGCGGGTCGTGGTGGGCGCAATGTCGAGTTTCTGATGGGGTTTGCCGCCGCCAATCCGGGCGTCTGGGCGATTGCCTGTGATACGGATGGCGTGGATGGCGCGGCGGAGGTGGCGGGGGCGATCCTGCGCCCCGACACGCCGCTGGATACGCTTGCTGCCGCGATGGCGGATTATGACGGCCATGGGTTTTTCGAGGCCGTGGGCGGTCAGGTGGTGACCGGGCCGACGCTGACCAATGTCAACGACTTCCGCGCCATTCTGATCCTGTAAGGGAGGAATGGTACCGACGCCCCGGCTCGAACGGGGGACCCCCAGATCCACAATCTGGTGCTCTAACCTACTGAGCTACGTCGGCACTGGAGGGCGGGATACCGCCCGTTTCGCGCGATTGCAAGAGGCTTTCGGGCTCTTGCATCGCGGAGTTTTGCGGCCTAGGTCACGTTTGTGAAACGCAGGGAGGCTCCGATGGGGATCAACTCGGAAAGTGACATCGCCGCAAATTTGCAGATCGGGCCAACGACGCTGGGTCAGGTGCGAATCTATATTGAGGGCGACGGCATTGACCTGCCGTTCGATTTCGATCCCGATGAGGCTGACGAAATCGCCGAGGAACTGCGCGCCGCCGCCGAACGCGCCCGCAGCATTGGCGCGCAGGGGTCGGGTAAGGGCAAAAACAAGCCCGGCAAGAAAAAACGCTAAAGCGGGGTTCTCGTTGGCGGATCGACAAAATGGTGCAGCCTGCGGGATGCGGTCTGCGCGATTTTGAGCGTGAGCGCCTTGCGCCTTGCGCCGGGCGGCGGGCAATGGCGTGAGCGGGGCGTCCCGAATGATTGCCGCATCGTGGCGATCCGCGCGGATCAGCCCGGTTTCATCGGGCAGGATGTGATCGGGAAAATCCGAATCGACTGCCCAAAAGAAACGATCACACCATTCCAGATACCCTGACCATTTCTGATCGGTGCGATAATCGGCCAGTCCGGATTTGCACTCGATAATCCAGATTTCCCCCTTTGGGCTGAGCGCGATCAGATCGACGCGCAGCCCGCGTTTGGGCGTGAATTCCGGGATGGCCGTCATCCCCAGCGTGTCAAGCTGGCGCCAGACGCCACGGGCAAGCGCAAATCCGGGGGCGAGAGTTTCCATAAGTAAAATGGAAACATAACAGGAACACAGCGTCAATATGGGGTGGCAGCCAATGACCATTCCGTGCCGGTTTGGGCGGGCGACATGATCCCCAATTCCATGAGCCGCGCCTGATAACGCGCCGACAGGCGGCTTGGCCCGTAATCGCGCGCGATAAGGCTGGCGGCGGCCGTTACCTTATGCCGTGCAAGGGCAGGATCGGCGCGGAGCGCGGCCAAAGTCTGGGCCAATGCAGCCTCGTCCACCTCTGCCCAAAGCGCGCCATCGCAGGGGTAAAGCATCGCCTCGCGCGGCACGGGTGTTTGCGTGACCGGGATGGGGAAGCCGGTATCGGCTGACAGAAAATCCCGCGTACCCGAATAATCCGACGCGATCACGGGGGTTTGCAGCGCCATGGCGAAGGCGGGCAAATAGCCGAACCCTTCCGCGCGATGGGGGGAGAGCAGCACATCCGCCGCCGCAATCTCCCGCATGAGTTTGGCGAAAGGCCAATTGGCATGGATCACGTCGATCCGCGGATCAGCGGCGGCGCGATGGTGGATCTCAGACATCTGCCCTTCAGGGTCGCCCCAATGTCCCGCCCCGATCGGGGTCGTTTTGATGAGCAACCGGCAGTCATCCGTTCGGTCGGGAAACGCCGCCTGAAACGCGTTGACCGCCGCCAGCGGGTTTTTCCGGGCGACGGAGGACGCCGCATCAAACGCCATGATCGCAGTGAAGCGGGACGATGGAGGGGTGGGGGTGATGGCGGCCAATTCGATGGCTTTGCCCATCACGACCACCGGTTTGTCGGTATGGGCGCGATAGATATCGGCAACAAAATGTGTCGGCACCCAGATTTCGTCCAGCAGGTCCAAGGCAAGGCGATGCGCCTTGGGCATCTGGTCAAACTCCCACAGAAGATAGCCAATCCGGTAACTGCCCGGCGGGCCGGGATCGGTGAAGATGCGTTGTGGGATCTGATCGGCATTGACGTGATAGAGCATGACGGGCCGCGTCAAGCGACAGGCGGGCATCGGGCCATCCAGCCCCAATCGCGCAATCGCATCGCGGCTCATCCGCCCGTTGCGGGCAAGCCCGGTTTCCCCATCGTCATGGATGACGGTGATCGTCGCGGGGGCAGGGGGCAGAGCGGGCATGAAATCCGCCAAGGCAGGAAAGCGCGGCACGATCCTATGCGCGAACCATTCCGGTATCTCCGCCTTTGCACCGCAGAACCCGAAATGAACGGCGCTGAGCGCCATTGCGCGGGTGATCCCATGATCCTTTCCGCAACTGCCCCGCAGGAAACGCGCCTCAGCCCCATCTGCACCCGTTTGCCCGTCAAGAAGTGCGGCGAACGCGTTTGCCAATCGTTCGGCGGGTCGTGTCGGGGGCGGTGTCACCTTCGGGCGAAAGGCCCCGGCCAACGCGTCCTGCAACCCCTGTGGGATTGGCACGGCAGCATTCGGCAGTCTTCCAACCGCGCCGTCCAGATACCATGAGAGCAGCTTGCGCCCGCGTCGTCGGTCTGGCGTCGCGCGGTGGCGATGAAACACATGGGCCAGATGATCCATGTAAGCCGTGACCGGCGTGCCGTCCTCTGCCCATGTCACACGGTGCGCGACGGCGCGGCCCTGTTGATCCTGCGCCCTGCGCGCCAGCAGCGTAGGGCTGTCCAGAACAGCGCCCAAGAACCGGTGGAGGACATCTGTCAGCCCCAGATCAGCCAGCGTCATCGGTGCATTCGCGGCACGGTCTGCGGGAAGAAGCGGATGGAGCGGCAGTGCCTCTCGCGCGGGTACAGGGCGGGTCAGGCCAAAGCGTGACACCAGAAGCGGCCTGATCCCACGCGACGGGCGCCAGATGCCGATACGCGCGCCACAGACCCAGAGCCGAGCCAGGAAGATCACCATCGCCGCCGCCTTCAGCAGGGTCGCTTCGCGGATTGGCGGCAGCACCATCTCCACCCGCCGCCCCCGCGCCATATGGTGCAGCAGGACGAGCCGGCGATACCGTTCGGGCCATGGGGTGGAATTGCGCAGGATCGGGCCAAGAAAGCAAATGACGTGATCAGGCGCTGGTCCTTCAGCCAGTTTGGCGCGGGTCTGAGCCGCCCGCGTGCGCGTCTGTGCTGCGAGCCGTAAGGGGGCAAGCAGATCACCGGGCAGGCCCCAGCGTGTGACCATGCAGCCCGCATCCGACAACACGGCCGCGGCCTGCCCGGCCATGAGGGCTGCGCGCGACCGATCCGGCGGCCAACGCCCGATAATGGCGACGTGATTGGGCAGCAGCGATTTGGTCTCGGGCTTTGACATCGGCGGGTCCGCTGAGTGGTGATGCGTCCGCTTTAGGGCAGGGGGAGTTAATTCCCGGTTATCAGCCCCTGTTCTTTTGCCCTCTCCATGCCTATGTTGCGGATCAGGCGGGTGCTGTCCTTCTCGTGTGGGAAAGCATCCCGGAGGCCCTAACGAAACTCGAAGGGAGCTGGCTCTGCGACTGGCCCTGGCCTATCGTATCTGGCGCCCACCTGGTATACCAGGCCTCGAGGATCAAACGCCCCACGGTCGCGATGGACCCGCCGCTTTTGCTTTCATCACTGGGGTGTCGCGCGCGAAACTGTGACTTGCCTTTTGGGTGCGGTTTGCGGTTCATCCACCGCTCTAGCACCAGTTGAGACACGGCCCATGACACAGACCAAACCGACGCTGCATTTCCTGTGCGGAAAGGCGGCCGCAGGCAAATCCACCCTCGCGAAATCCCTTTCCGCTGCCCCGCAAACGGTGCTGATTGAGGAGGATATCTGGCTCAAGGCGCTCTATGCCGATGAGTTGTCCACGGTCCAAGATTACCTGCGCTGCACCCGTAAGCTGCGCAGCGCCATGACACCGCATATCGTCTCCCTTTTGGAGGCTGGATTGTCGGTCGTGCTGGATTTCTCGGCCAACACGGTCAAGGCACGGGACTGGCCGCGCCGCATTCTCGGTCAGGTCGATGCCGATCATGTGCTGCATGTGCTCAACCTGCCCGATGATTTGTGTCTTGAGCGGTTGCGCGCGCGCAATGCCAAAGGCGAGCATCCCTTCGCCGCGACGGAGGAGCAGTTCCACGCGCTAAACAAAATGATCGAATTCCCGACGGCGGCGGAAGGATTTGTCATGCGGGAATATCCCGGGTGAGCGCAGCAAAGTTTATCGTAAAACAATAAAATTCTGCTTTCTTGAATTGATCCTGCACGCTACCCTCTCGCGATCAACGGTGGGGGCTGATGGCTATCTTTCGCGATATCAAACACGCAGCCAGTGCCGCAATCCTGTTGCTGGCCGCCTGTTCCACGCCCTATCCGGCATCGCCACCTTTTGCCGATGCGTTGGGCCTGTCTGCCCTGTCCGCCGATATCAACGCGAGCGTCTATGGTCAGATCGCGGCGGTTGTCGTGTCCCAACACGGCAATGTGGTGTTTGAGGATTATTTTCGGGGTGGGGCGGTCGATACCTTTGTCGATATGCGCTCGGTCGGGAAATCGCTGACTGCCATGGCTGTCGGGGCCGCGATGCTGGATGGCGCGATCACGCGCCTCGACATGCCGGTCATTCCTGCCTTTCCCGATCACCAGCCGCTTGCCCATATGACAGAGGACAAGCGCGCCATGACTTTGCGTGACCTTATGGCCATGCAATCGCCGCTTGCGTGTTCGGATTGGCGGGACAGCCCCGGCAATGAGGAACGGATGTACCGGACCCGAGACTGGACGGCCTTTGCGCTGAACCTGCCGCTTGACCCCGGTTTTCGGCGGGATGCGTCGGGTGCCGGGCGGTTCAGCTATTGCACCGCTGGTGTATTTCTAGTCGGGCAAATGGTGGAGCGCGCAACCGGACAGCCGTTTGACGCCTATGTCACCGCGCGGCTTTTGTCGCCGCTCGGGGTAGGGCCTGTCGTGTGGCGACGGTCGCCAAGCGGGGAGGTGCAATCGGCTGGTCAAATCCGACTGCGCGCGCGCGACTCGGAGCGGCTGGGTCGGCTGGTGCTACAGGATGGCGTCTGGCAGGGGGAGCGGCTGCTGCCATCCGGCTGGGTCGAGAGGATGTTGACGCCCCGGTCGGAGGTGATGGGCGACCTGCGCTATGGTCTGCTATGGTGGGATGCCGAGTTCGGGATGCCGGGAGGTGCCCAAACGCAGGTGTCCTTCATGCTCGGCAATGGTGGAAACATCGTGGCCGTCCTGCCGGACCATGACGCCGTGATCGTGGTGCAGGCGACCAATTACAACCAGCCGGGCGATTTCGATCTGTCGCGCCTGTTGATCGAGGATCACATTCTGCCCGCGCTTACCCGTGGCGGTGGTTAGCCGTCTGCCGTGTCAGGGGCAAATTCGAACAGGTCTCCGGGCTGGCATTCCAGTTCGCGGCAAATGGCTTCGAGCGTGTTGAACCGCACGCCCCGGACCTTTCCCGATTTTAGGAGGGACAGGTTCTGCTCTGAAATACCGATCCGCCCGGCCAACTCGCGCGAGGTCATTTTCCGCGTCGCCAGCATCACGTCGAGGCGGACAATGATCGCCATGCTACACCACCTCCTGATGATCCTGCCAAAGGTCCGCCCCCAAGGCGAAGGCGCGCGCCATGAAACTCGCAATCAGCGCGGAGAACGCGACGGAAAGCTGCGGTGTCCCAAGCGCGATGCTAATCGCGCGTTGTCCCGCCGGAAAGCCCCATGTGGCCACCGCCGATACAATCACCTGAGAGATCAGCCCCCAAACCAGCATGAACCACAACCAATAGGCCAGCTTGCGGGCAATCCCACTGGCCCCGGCCGGGTTTCCCATGGCCAATTGCCCGAATAAGGCCCGTGCAAGCGTTAGCAACACGCCCCAGACAAGCAGATGGATAAGGATCACCGCCATCAGGCCCCAGTTTTGCCACGCCGCCATCTCACCTGCGGGGAAGTGCGCGAGCCTTGCCAATGTCTGTCCGGCCCGGTCCGGGTCACTGATCCCCAGAATGGCAAGCGCGAGTGCGGAACCGGTCAGCAGCATCAGACTTGCCGACATGATGGTCTGAAGCCGCCGGGCAGAGGCGAGGATCGGCTGAGGGTCGAGCATGGGTGGTTTCCTTCTCAATATTTCATGTTAAACATTAAAACTTAGATACGAATCATGCAAGGAGTCTTGAACATGGCGCGCTGTCTTTCTCGTTTTTCGGCCTCGGCGGTGGGTGCGATGTTGGCTTTGGTGTCCTGCGTTGGGGTGGGCGCGCATGGGCTTGATCCGGTCAACGCGCCGCTGGATCAGATATCCGTCGCGATTGGGGTGCCGGATACTGTGCGGCTTGCAGATGGCGATGCGACCTTGACCCTTGCGCTGGGCTCTAAGGATCGGAACGCCGCGCCCCTCGTGCAGGAAACCGTGCCCCTCTCCTTGCGCCGGGCAAGCATCGGTGGCCCGCGCCCGACGGCGGATGACGAGATTGTCTATATCGCCCGTATTCCGGCGACGGAGGCTGCCCGATTTACCGCGGCACAGGCCGCCATTCGCGATCTGCGGGCAGACGCGCGTGGCGGCGCGGGGGTCGTCCGGGTGGTGTTGGAGGGGGGATGTCTGATCGGGGAGCCGCCCGCTGGCTTCCCGGTCAGCACATGGATGCAGACTGGCGATGGGTCTGAGTTTGTTCTGCTGACCCGGCGCGAGGATGCCTATTCCGCCTTGGGCCGGGCCGGGGCAACTGCCTTGCGGGCGCGCCTTCGTCCATGCCCCGAATAAACCTGCCTCGGACCAACATCGTGACACCAAAAAAAATTTACCGCACCTGTCCGTTTCGTCCCCGCCCATCCGTCATGTGGGTGAAAGCAGTGTCGCTTTCGCCCCTGAAACGGAGAGACTGACCATGACCATAACCCAATTCCTGTTGGCAGCAGCGGGCTGCCTTGCCACCCTTTCGGTCGGCGCGCTGGTGCTTTTGCCCCGTGACGTGACCGTGACCCGCACGGCCTCTGTCACGGCGCCGCCGCATCAGATCGTTGCTCTTGCGGCCTCGAATGCTGGTTATCAGCGCTTCAACCCCTATCGCAGCACCGACCCGGAGCTGAAAATCGCCCTGTTCGGGCCGGAGGCGGGCGTCGGCTCTGGCTTTCGGTTCGAAGGAAAGGAGGGCAAGGGCCAGCAGGTCGTGTCTGCCGTGACCGCCGATCAGGTGCGCTACGCGATCGACCTTGGCCCGATGGGCAAGCCCGTGCAATCCATTCGGGCCGTGCCTGCGGGCGATCATTCGGACGTGACATGGACGCTTGAGGCCGATCTTGGCTTTAATCCGATTGCGCGCGTGATGGGCCTTTTCATGGATGGCATGGTTGGCCCAACATTCGAGCGCGGATTGCGCAACCTCGACACCGCCCTCGCGGCAAGCTGACACAAAGGATCATTCCCATGAACTACACGTTCCTATTGTATTCCGACCCCACCAAATTCGCGGACATGACGGCGGAGGATTGGGCCCGCGAGAAAGAGGTTTACGGAGCCTATATCGGGGCCTTGCAGGCAGCGGGCGTCTTTGTCGGCACCGATTGGTTGCAACCCACATCGACGGCCACGACCGTCAGCATGGAGAACGGCACGGCACGCATTCAGGGTGGCCCCTTTGCCGAAACGGTCGAAACGCTTGGTGGGTATTTCATCATTGATGTGCCGGACCTTGATGCGGCGATAGCCTGGGCAGAGAAATGCCCAGCGGCGCAATATGGCAAGGTCGAAATCCGCGCCAGCGCAATGGGCGGTGCCTGATCCGTGCAGGGCGGGGGCCTGACATCTGCCCTGACGACGGAGGCGCGCGTGGCGCAGGTCGCGCGCGCAAGTTATGGGCGGCTGATCGGTATTCTAGCCGCGCGCGGCAGCGACATCGCTACCGCCGAGGACGCGCTGTCCGACGCCCTGCATCAGGCGCTCACCACATGGCCCGAGGCTGGCATCCCAGATAGGCCGGAGGCTTGGCTGATCCGGGTCGCGCGCAACCGCATGACCGACGCGCACCGCCGCGCGCTCAAAACCCATCCGATCCCGATTGAGGAGCATGATCTGGCCATGGAGCCGTCCTCCCCGTCCCTTCCCGCCGATCCCCGGCTAGCGCTGATGTTTGTCTGTGCGCATCCTGCCATCGGGCACAGCGCGCGCACGCCCTTGATGTTGCAGGCGGTTTTGGGCTTCACGGCAGCAGATATCGCGCGCGCCTATGTCGCCTCCCCCGCCGCACTTTCAAAAACGCTCACGCGCGCCAAGGCGCGGATCAAGGCGAACAACATCGCCTTTGCCCTGCCTGAGCCGCAGGATCGCCCCGCCCGCCTTGGCGAGGTGATCGAGGCGATTTATGGCTGTTACGCGCTGGTCTGGACTCAAGGGCCGGAGGCCGACAGCATCCAGCGGGAGGCCGTGTTCCTTGCCGATCTTCTGGCGACGGAAATGCCCGATGATCCGGAGGTTCTGGGCCTTTCGGCGCTGTTGGCATTCTTGCATTCCCGGCGTGATGCGCGGCAGGTTGCGGGCCATTATGTACCACTCTCGGAACAGGACACTGCACGTTGGGATCATGGTTTGATCCATGCCGCCGATGCGCGGTTGAAACAGGCGTTCGCGCTTGGCGCGCCGGGCCGGTTTCAGATTGAGGCGGCGATACAAGCGGTCCACGCGGCGCGCGCCCAGACCGGACAGACCGATTGGCAGGCCCTCTTGGCGCTTTATACCGGTTTGGTTCACCTCGCGCCCACATTGGGGGCAGAGGTCGGGCGGGCGATGGTCGCGGGGCAGGTCCATGGCGCGCAAGCGGGCCTTGCCGCTCTTGACGCGCTCAGCCCTGCGCACGTTGCCCGCTTCCAACCCTATTGGGCCACCCGCGCCCATTTGTTGAGCGAGGCCGGGCAACCTGCCGCTGCCGAAGAAGCCTATCGCAGTGCGATTTCGCTCACCCATGAAGCCCCGGCGCGCGCCTTTCTGATGGCTGCGCGGGCGCGGCTGCAAAACTGATCCCCTTCGGATGAAAAGGAACCGTCTTATGCCCGATACGCCCTCTTTGCGCACGAAAATCTCTCTTCTGTGGGTGTTTGTGTCCCTCAACATCGTATTTGCGGATGTCCTGTCGCTTTATACGCCCGGTGTGGTGCCGCAACTGATGACCGGCGTGATCGAGGGCGTGACCCTGTCTGAGGAGTTGATGCTGATGGCCGCGATCTTCATCCAGATCCCCGTCGGGATGATCGTGCTGACGCAGGTTTTGCCGGCGCGCCGCAACCGGATCGCGAATATCGTGGCGGCAGGGGTGACGATCCTGTTCGTGGTCGGCGGCGGATCGTTGAAGCTGCATTACATCTTCTTTGCCAGTTGCGAGGTGATCGCCTTGCTGGTCATCATCTATCTGAGCAGGCATCTGCGGCACGAACAGGCGGCCTGAGGCGCGGGGGCGTCACTTCCGGTTTGCACCCGGCGCGAAGGGGCGGCACGGTGGCGGCATGATTTGACAGGGAGACCCGCCATGACCCAGCTTGCCCCCCGCCCATGGGTGCCCGACGCGTGCGAGGCGCGCGTGCAAGAGATCGCCGCCACCATTCCAAGCGATCCCATCGCCCGGATCGAGGCGCTCAGCCGTCGCAATCGCGAAATTCATGAGCGGGAGTGCTTCAACCTCAACCCTGCCGCCAATGTGATGAACCCACGGGCCGAGGCGCTGTTGTCCACCACACTCGGCTCCCGCCCGTCGCTGGGCTATCCGGGGGACAAATACGAGATGGGGCTGGAAGCGGTGGAGGAGATCGAGGTCATCACTGCCGAACTGGCCGCGCGGGTGTTTGACGCGCGCTATGCCGAGGTGCGGGTGGCATCTGGTGCCGCCGCGAACCTTTATGCGTTCATGGCGACTTGCGCACCGGGGGACGTGATCATCGCGCCGCCGGGCAGCATTGGTGGCCATGTGACCCATCATGGCGCGGGCTGCGCGGGGCTATTCGGGCTGAAAATCCATGAGGCCCCGGTCGATGCCGATGGCTACACCATCGACGTGGTCGCATTGCGCGACATGGTGCGGAGTTTGAGGCCAAAGCTCATTACCGTCGGCGGCAGTCTCAACCTGCATCCGCATCCGGTGGCAGATATCCGCAGCATCGCGGATGAGGTCGGCGCGAAGGTTCTGTTTGATGCTGCCCATCAATGCGGCATGATCGCGGGCCGCGTCTGGGCCAATCCGCTGGCGGAGGGCGCACATCTGATGACGATGAGCACCTATAAAAGCCTCGGTGGTCCGGCGGGCGGGCTGATCGTGACGAATGAGCCTGACCTGGCCGAGCGGCTGGATGCGATTGCCTTTCCCGGCATGACCGCGAATTTCGACGCAGGCCGGGTCGCCGCACTGGGTGTCGCGATGCAGGATTGGCTGGTCTGTGGGTCGGAATATGCGCAAGCGATGGTCCGCGTCGCCGCTGAAATGGCCGAAGGGCTGATCGCGGCGGGCATCCCTGTGTTCGCCCCGCGCCGGGGTGTGAGTGCCTCCCATCAATTCGCTATCGAGGCCGCGGCCTATGGCGGCGGTCAGGTGGCGGCGAAACATCTGCGCCGCGCAGGTCTACTCGCCTCTGGCATCGGGCTGCCCGTGGCGGGCGTGCCGGGGGATATGAACGGCCTGCGCCTTGGCACGCCGGAGGTGGTGCGCTGGGGCGTCGATGAGGGCGCGACACTGGCCGCATTTGTCGCCCGCGCACTCGAAAGCGACGCGCCGGAGGAGGTCGCGCCGGAGGTCGCGGCCTATCGTCGGGGCTTCGACACGATCCATTACACCGCCTGAAGGACAAGCCCATGACCGACATGACCGATCAGAAGGCCGCCGCGCGCAAGGCGGCCTTCGCGGCGCGCAAAGCGGCCCATGGCACGGTCGATCCGGCCCCGGCGCTCGCCCTGCTGGGCGCTGAGGCTACGGGGCGGATCGTGTCGGGCTATATGCCGATCCGAACCGAGCTTGACCCCCGCCCTGCGATGATCGCGCTCCATGCGCAGGGTGCGCGGCTCTGCGTGCCCGTGATCGCGGGGGAGGGGCAGCCGCTGTTGTTTCGGGAATGGACGCCTGATTGCACGATGGTAGACGGCCCGTTTGGCGCGCAGGTGCCAGAAACGGGCGCGTGGTTCGAGCCAGATACGCTGATCGTGCCGCTTCTTGCCTTTGACAGGGCGGGCTACAGGCTCGGCTATGGCGGTGGGTTTTATGACCGCACGCTGGAGCGGCTGCGCGCGCTGCGACCGACGCGCGCCATCGGGCTTGCCTATGGCGCGCAGGAGGTGCCGCGCGTGCCGACCGAGCCGACGGATCAGCCGCTTGATGCGATTGTCACCGAAGGGGGCGTCATCCGCCCTTGAGTGCCGCGCCATTCACCGATAGGCCAGAGGCATGAAAATACTCTTTCTTGGTGATGTGATGGGCCGCGCGGGCCGCACCGCAATCGCGGAGCGGTTGCCGGGCTTGCGTGAAACGATGAAGCTCGATTTCGTCGTGGTGAACGGGGAGAACGCCACGGCGGGGATGGGCCTGTCGGCGGCCCATGCCGATGGGTTGTTCAAAGCGGGCGCGGATTGCGTCACCCTTGGCGATCACGCCTTCGATCAGCGCGAAATGCTCAGCCATATCGGGCGGGACAACCGGATCATCCGCCCCCTGAACTACGCCAAATCCGCGCCGGGCATGGGGGCCAAGGTATTTGACGCGCCGGGCGGGCGCAAAATCCTCGTCGCACAAGTGCTTGGTCAGGTGTTCATGAAACGCCCGTTCGATGATCCCTTCTCCGCCATCGACACGGAGTTGAAACGCGCGCCTTTGGGCGGGCTGGTTCAGGCCGTTTTGGTCGATATGCACGCCGAAGCCACGTCAGAGGCGATGGCGATGGGCCATTGGTGCGATGGCCGCGCCTCTGTCGTGGTGGGCACCCATACCCATGTGCCCACGGGCGATGCGCAGATCCTGCCCAAGGGTACGGCCTATATGACTGATGCGGGCATGTGCGGCGATTATGACAGTGTGATCGGCATGGAAAAGGGCGAGCCGATGCGCCGGTTCGTGACGCAAATGCCAAAGGATCGTTTCACGCCCGCAGGGGGAGAGGCGACGCTCTGCGGCTTATACATCGAGACGGATGACCGCACGGGCCTTGCCAAACAGACCCGCGCGATCCGCATCGGCGGGCGGCTGGATCAGGCGGAATGAGCGCCTTTGCCGCTCTGCTCCTGATCGGCGCGCTTTGGGGCATGACCATTCCGTTGACCCGCATCGCGGTCTCCACCGGGCATGATCCAGTTGGGCTGATCTTTTGGCAGCTTCTGATCGGGACCATCGCGCTGGGCGGTTTGACCTTTGCGCGGGGCAGGCGGCTTCCCTTGGGGCGTGCCTATTGGGGCCTGTTTATTGTCGTGGCCCTGATCGGCACGCTGATCCCCAACAGCTTTTCTTATCGCGCGGCGGTGCACCTGCCTGCGGGCATCATGGCGCTCGTGATCGCGATGGTGCCGATGTTCGCGATGCCCATCGCGCTTGGCCTGCGGCTGGAGCGGCCCCGGCTGGGGCGTTTTGTCGGAGTGGGCTTGGGCGCCATAGCGGTCGCGATGATCGTGGGGCCGGAGACGTCGCTGCCCGCCGGTGTCGCGGCGGTCTGGGTCGCGATTTCACTGATCGCGCCGCTCTGCTACGGGCTGGAGGGCAATTACCTCGCGTGGAAAGGGACACGCGGGCTTGATCCGGTGGAAGTGCTTTTTGGCGCGTCGCTCTTTGGCCTGATCCTTGTCACGCCCTTTGCGGTGACCGGTGGGAGGTTCGTCTCCCTCACGGATGGGCTGGGCGCGGCGGAGCTTGCGGTGCTGTCCAGCGGGGTTTTGCACGCGGCGGCTTATGCAGGCTATGTCTATCTTGTTGGGCGGGCTGGGTCGGTGTTTGCCAGTCAGGTGGCCTATCTCGTCACGGCCTTTGGTGTGATCTGGTCGATGCTCTTGCTTGGGGAGCGGTATGCGCTTTGGGTTTGGCTCGCGTTCGGGTTGATGCTGGCGGGGATGGCGCTTGTGCAGCCGCGCCCGGCGGATCAGCAGAAGCCGGACAGCCCCGCGCAATCCGCTTGAGCCTGCCGCATCGCTTCGTCATGCTGAGCGGTGACGCATAGGGTCAGACCAATCGGGATGTGGGCGATGGACGCAACTCTTCTACCTCCACTCATGGCGCTTGGGATCGTGGCGATCATGTTCGCGCTGTTCCTGCGCGAAACCTATCCAACCGAAGTCACCGCCATGGCGGGCGCTGCGGCGATCGTGCTGAGCGGCGTTTTGCCTATGGGGGAGGTGGTGGAGGTGTTCGCCAACCCCGCCCCATGGACCATCGCGGCCATGTTCGTGCTCACCGGCGGGCTGGTGCGCACCGGTGCGCTCGATTTTCTGACCGGGCGCATCACGAGCGGCGTGGCCACCCACCCGAAACGTACCATCGCCACGCTGGCCCTGTTCGTGATCGCCATGTCTGCCTTCATGAACAACACGCCTGTGGTGGTGATGCTGATCCCGGTGATGGTGGCGCTGGCACGGCAGATGCACATGGCCCCGTCGAAATTCCTGATCCCATTGAGTTACGCGGCCATTCTGGGGGGCACCTGTACGCTGATCGGCACCTCCACGAACCTGTTGGTGGACGGTGTGGCGCGGGAGGCGGGGCTTGCGCCCTTCACGCTGTTTGAGGTGACACCGCTTGGCCTGTGCCTTGCGGCGTTTGGTATGCTCTATCTGCGGCTGATCGGCGTGCGGCTCCTGCCCGAGCGCGAGTCGATGGCCGGGTTCCTGACGGAGAGGAAGGGCCTGAAATTCTTCACCGAAGTCGCGGTGCCCGAAGGCTCCCCCATCATCGGGGAGCCTGTGATGGAGGTCGATCTGTTTTCCCGCGACGGGATGCGGGTGATCGACGTGCTGCGCGGAGACGAATCGCTGCGCCGTGCCTTCCCGGATGTGGCATTGGCGGCTGGGGACAGGGTGGTGCTGCGCACGGGCGTCGATGAGCTGTTGGGGCTGAAGGAAAGCCGCGCGCTCGCCATGGTCGACAAACTGTCGGAGCGTAAGACGGTGACGGTGGAGGCGCTGATCTCCCCCGGCTGTCGTTTGATCGGGCGGACCTTGGGCGGGTTGCGGCTGCGCCGCCGCTATGGCGTGTACCCGCTGGCGGTGCATCGGCGGAACCAGAACCTCGGGCGGCAATTGGATGATGTGATCGTGCGCGTTGGCGATACCCTTTTGCTGGAGGGCAACCCGGAGGATATTCAGCGCCTTGCCCGCGATGTGGACCTCGTGAACTTGGCCGAACCCCAAGGCCGCCCTTATCGCCGGACCCATGCGCCGATTGTGATCGGGGTCTTGGCCAGTGTGGTGATCGCCGCCGCATTCGGGCTGGCCCCGATCCATATTGCGGCGCTGTTGGGGGTGACGGTGGTGCTGTTGACCCGCTGCATCGACGCGGAGGAAGCGTTCGGCTTCGTTGATGCGCGCCTCTTGGCGCTGATCTTTTCGATGCTGGTGGTGGGCGCGGGATTGCAGGCCTCTGGCGCGGTGGCGCTGATTGCCGAAGGGGCAGGGCCGTTCCTGTCGCAACTGCCGCCTCCCTTGTTGGTTTGGGCGGTGTATCTGATGACGTCGCTGATGACGGAACTGGTGTCGAACAACGCGGTTGCGGTGGTGGTGACGCCGGTCGCTATCGCATTGGGCGTTGAGATCGGTGTCGATCCGCGCCCGCTGGTGGTGGCGGTCATGGTCGCGGCGAGCGCGAGTTTCGCAACACCCATCGGGTATCAGACCAACACGCTGGTTTATGGGCCGGGCGGCTACCGGTTTGCCGATTTTCTGCGCGTGGGCATCCCGCTTAACCTGAGCATCGGTATCCTGTCGGCGCTCCTTATCCCGTTGCTTTGGCCCTTGTGAGGGAGGAGCGATTGCCGGGGGCATCGAGCCCCCGGCAACCGCCGCCGCGCAGGCGGGCTCGATGCCTGCATGCGCGGCCACTCCCAGCCCTTGAAGCCCGCCCGGCGGCTCGGCTATAAGCGCGCGATCCTACCACACCAGACCGATGGAGCACCGCCATGGCCGGCCACTCAAAATGGGCGAATATTCAGCACCGCAAGGGACGGCAGGATGCCGTGCGCGCCAAGCTGTTCTCCAAACTCTCCAAGGAAATCACCGTCGCCGCCAAAATGGGCGACCCGGACCCGGAAAAGAACCCGCGCCTGCGCCTTGCTGTGAAGGAAGCCAAGTCGAATTCCGTCCCCAAGGACGTGATCGAGCGCGCGATCAACAAGGCCGTGGGCGGGGATGACGAGAATTACGATGAGATCCGCTATGAGGGCTACGGCCCCAGTGGCGTCGCCATCATCGTCGAGGCGATGACCGACAACCGCAACCGCACCGCCTCCAATGTGCGCAGCTATTTCTCCAAAAACGGCGGCAACCTCGCTGAGACCGGCGCCGTGAGCTTCATGTTCGACCGCAAGGGCATGATCGTCTATCCCGCGAGCGTCGGCGACGAGGATGATGTGATGATGGCCGCGATCGAGGCTGGCGCTGAGGACGTCGAAAGCTCCGAGGAGGAGCACACGATCTACACCGCCGACACCGACCTCAACGAAGTGTCCACCGCCCTTGAGGCCACGCTCGGAGAGGCCGAAACCACGAAACTCGTGTGGAAGCCCCAAACCACCACCGAACTTGACCTTGAGAACGCCCAAAAGCTGATGAAGCTGATCGGTATTCTTGAAGATGACGACGACGTGCAGAACGTCACCGCCAACTTCGAAGTATCCGATGAGGTGATGGAGCAGCTTTAGGCGGCTGTGGGCAGGGTGCGTGCGAGGCTGCGGAACCGCAGCATCAACACGCTCAGGCTGACGATGCTCGCCACGAAGATCCCCTGATAGATCCCGCTCACCCCCTGCTCTAAGGTGAACGCGAACAGGTATCCGGCGGGCACCATCACGCACCAATAGCTGCCGAAATGCAGAAGCGTCGGCACCCATGTATCCCCACGCCCCCGGCAGGAATGGCTCATCACCGTCTGGCTGCCGTCAAACACGATCGCCAATCCGACCCAGAGCATCACAGGCGCGGCCGCCGCGATGATGGCCGGGTCATTTGTGAACAGGCTCAAAACGACCTCCGGGATCAGGAAGCATATGAGCGCGCCAATGCTGCAAAACACGGCGGCGATGCCCAGCCCGGTCCAGCCTGCCATGGCCATCCCATGCGCATCCTGCCGCCCCCATGCGTTGCCCACGCGCACCTGTGTCGCCGCCGCAAGCCCAAAGGCCACCATGAACAGCGTGGCAAGGGTCTGAAACGCCAGCCCATGGGCGGCGAGCGCCAATGTGCCAAGCCAGCCGACAAACAGCGACATGGTGACGAACGCACCCGCCTCCAGCAGATAAGACATGCCAGCAAACGCCCCGATCTTGAGCTGTTCAGGCAGTTTCGGGGCGTGATCCGGGCTTTGGCTCGGGCGGATGCCATAGCGCGCGCGGCTTGGCAGCACGAACCAAGTATAGGCCAGCAACCCCGCTGCGAGCAGCGCAGAGTTGATGACCGTAGCCAGCGCACAGCCCATCGCGCCCATCGGCTCAAACGGGCCAAGGCCGAACACCAGCACGATATTGAGCGCGAGGTTCGACAGATTCGCCAGCGCCACCGCGATCATCGCAACCCATGGCCGGTGCAATGCCTCCAGAAAACTGGCCGCCGCCCAGTAAAGCGCGATAAACGGCAGCGCCCAGCCCACCGTTGCCGTCACGATCCCGGCAGAGGCCGCCCGGGCCTCCGTCTGACCAGAGAGCAGAAACGCAGGCTCCGCCAATTGCAGGAGCAAGGCTGCCAACAGCCCGATCAGACATCCATAGATCAGCCCGCGCCGCAGGATCAGCCCCGCCGCTGCGTCCCGCCCCGCCCCGGTTTCGCGGGCGGTCAGCACCCCAACCCCCATCAAAAGCCCGCCAAGCATCGCCAGCAGGCTGTCATTGAGCGACAGGCCCAGCACATAATCCGCGAGAGGCTCTGGTCCGGCACGGCCCAGAACGATCACATCCACGGTCCCGAACCCCACCACACCGACCCGAGATAACATCACCGGCCACGCAAGTTTCAGCGTGCGACTGATATGTTCGCTCAGGGATTGCGCGGCGGGCCGCTCGGGAAGGGGAGGTGTCAGAGTCGTCATGACCCCAGCTATGTCATTGTTTCATATCGGCGGAAACAGGGAATCCGAGGTGGCAGCCATGACACGCATTGGGCTGCTTGATCCCCCCACGCATTCATCTTTCCAAAAATACCTCCCGCGCGGAGCGCACCCGCCGCGCGGCACGCGCGGTGGCCCGGCCCAAAGGGAGCGGCCCGTCAGGGCCAGCGACGTGCGGGAGCGCTTCGGGTCAGGAAATCCGGGCGACGACGTAATCGGCGAGGTCGGACAGGGTGTCGGTCAATGGCCCTTGCGGCAGCAGATCGAGCGCTTCCTTGGCGGCAGCGGACCATTCCAGCGCGCGGTCGCGGGTGGTGTCGAGCGCGCCTGTGCGGTGCAGGATTTCCGTGGCGCGGGCGACGTCACCTTCCTCCACCTTGCCTTTGCCGATGACCCGTTCCCAAAATGCCATATCGTCGCCTTCGGCCCGCGCAATGGCGAGGATCACGGGCATGGTCATCTTGCCTTCGCGCAGATCGTCGCCGGTGTTTTTGCCGGTATCTGCCGCGTCGCCATAGTCGATCAGGTCGTCGACCATCTGAAACGAAATGCCAAGCGCGTCGCCGTAGGCCCATAGTGCTTCGATCTCATCCTCGGTCGCCTCTGCGATCACGCCGCCCACTTGCGTGGCGGCGGCAAACAATGCGGCGGTTTTGCCCCGCACGACCTTGATATAGGTCTCCTCCGTCACGCCCAGATTGCGCGCGACCGACAGTTGCAGCACTTCGCCTTCCGCGATCACGGCGGCGGCATTGGCGAGGATATCGAGCACGCGCAGGCTGCCCGTCTCCACCATCAACTGAAAGGAGCGCGCGAACAGGTAATCGCCGACGAGCACGCTCGATTGATTGTCCCACAGCAGATTGGCCGTGGGCCGCCCGCGCCGCTGGTCGCTTTCATCGACCACATCGTCATGCAGCAGCGTCGCGGTGTGGATAAACTCGACCGTCGCGGCGAGCCGGACGTCATGGTCCCCCTGATAGCCGCAGATATCGGCAGCGGCGAGGGTCAGCAGCGGCCGGATGCGCTTTCCGCCAGCCTCCACCAGATGGGCCGTGACCTCGGGAATGCGCGGGGCATGCTCGCTTGCCATGCGGGTGCGGATCAGGGTGTTTACGGCGTCCATCTTTTCGGCAAGATGGGACTGCATTTGCTCAACCGGATGTGCCACGCTCACTCCACCTTCCCGCGTCTGGCGACGCCACATAAGAGTATTGATCCCTATGGAAGAACTCCTGCGCACCAACGACCCGACCGAGATCGCCTTTGCACAAGCGCTTCTTCGTGGCGAAGAGATAGACTGCTTCGTCATGGACGTCCATATGAGTGCGCTGGAAGGCTCCATCGGCATATTGCCGCGCCGCGTGCTGGTGGCCCGTCAGGATCGGTTCCGCGCGGCGGCAATCCTGCGCGACAACGGGATCGAGCCATCGGGCCGATGACAGACCTGACGGATGATGCGTTCCTGTCTGGCGCTGTGCGGCTCTGGCAACCTGCGCAGGGCTATCGTGCTGCGACCGACCCGGTGTTTCTGGCGGCGGCCTGTGCCGCGCGCGCCGAGCAGGAGGTGCTGGACCTTGGCTGCGGAGTGGGGGCCGCGGCGCTCTGTCTTGGGCGGCGGGTGCCGGGGCTGCGCCTCACGGGGCTGGAGGTCCAGCCCGCCTATGCCGAGCTTGCGACCCGCAATGCCGGGCGTAACGACATCGCACTGGAGGTGGTTGTCGGGGATGCCGCGCGGATGCCCGAGCCATTGCGCGCCCGCAGCTTTGATCACGTGCTCACCAACCCCCCGTTTTTCGAGGCAGCGGCGGGGCTGAGGGCCGATGATCCGGGGCGCGACCGCGCCTTTCGCGAATCAATGACGCTGGAGCATTGGATTGACGCGGGCCTGCGCCGGCTGCGCCCCGGTGGCGAGATTACGCTCATTCACCGGGCGGAGCGGCTGACCGAAATTCTTGGCGCCCTTGCCCCCCGCTGCGGCGCGATCCGCATTTTGCCTCTTGCCGCGCGTCAGGGGCGCGCTGCCAAACGTGTGATTGTTATCGCAAAAAAAGGCTCCCGCGCGCCGTTGCAACTGCTGGCACCGTTCATCCTGCATGATGGCGCACGGCATGAAGAGGACGCGCCGGATTTCACGCAAGCGGCTGTGTCTGTGCTGTCGAAGGGGGCGGCGCTGGCGGCGGTTCACCCCGTTCCAGCGTGAAGCGGAATATATGTCTAAAATTCGAAATTTTCCAGACATGACTTTTTGCCAATCTCATGCTTGGCTGTTGGGGTTGAGTGATAAAAAGTATTGGAGGGAATGAATGAGCGTTTCAGCGCACTTGAACGAACTTCGTCGCAAGCACGAAAACCTGTCCCGCACCATTGAAGTCGAACAACGGAGCCCCGGTTCCGACGATCTTCATGTCCGCGAATTGAAGCGGCAGAAGCTTCGCCTCAAGGAAGAGATTTCGCGCCTGTCCGTCGCGGCAGACGCCTAACCGCGTGAAAACGCGCCGGCGGCGATCCCTGCGCCGCCGGTTATCAGAACCGCAGCAACAGCAACATTCAGTGTGAAAGGCGCTGCTCCTGTCCCGATCAAAAGGAGCGTGGACAGGAGCGGTGCTGCATAGCTTGCCACACCCAAAAGCTGAATGTTGCCGCGTTTCATTCCGATATCCCACCAGTAAAACGCGATCCCGACTGGCCCAAGGCCAAGCCCGATCACGCTGGCCCATGCCAGCGTCGTGGTGGGCCACACGGTCGTCTCCAGCAGGAGATGCGCGCCCGCCGACAGACCTGCTGTGGCGAGGCAAAACAGCGCCACGGCCTCCGTCGGGATTTGTCCGACCCGACGGCTGAGAACCGAATAGCTGGACCATAAAAACGCGCACAGAATTGCGGCGCCATAACCGAAAGCATATTCGCCTGAAAAACTGAGATCGGCTTGTGACAGGATCGCAAACGCCCCGCCAAAGGCCACGACCGCGCCGATAATATGCCGCTGCAAAAGCCGTTCACCGGGCAATAGCCCTGAAAAAAGCACGATCAGCAACGGCCAAAGATAGGCGATCAACCCAGCCTCTGCCGGGGGCGCGTTGCCAAGGGCCACGAAATAGAAAAAGTGATAGCCAAACAGCCCACCAACACCCAGCAGCCATGGCTGCCACCCGATCCGCCCGCCAAAGCCGCGCCCGGTGACCGCAGACCAGATCAGCCCCAACACGCCACCAATGGCAAAGCACATCGCGGTCAGTTGAAAGGGCGGCACAGCAACAGCGCCCACCGTCATCAGCGCCAGCGTCGCCCACAAGAGGATCGCGCCAAATCCGATGGCCGTCGGGTTCATGCCGCGTTGGCGCGCGCGATGTCGAGGAATTTGCGCATCCAGCGGCCCCAATCAGTATTGTTTACCGGCTGATCCAGTGAGGCGAGCGCGGATTGCGCCACATCCATCGGGATGCCATCGCCCGCCCGGACCTCAACAATGCCGCGCACAAAATCGGCGCTGAATTCCGGGTGGGGCTGGACGGAAATCGCATAGGGCGCCTCCGGGTCACCATAGGCAAGCGCGGCATAAGGGCAGAAGGCGGAGGAGGCGATGACATGCGCGTCGCTTGGCAGGTCGATCACCTGATCCTGATGCACCGCGCGCGCGGCAAAACCGTGCTCCATCCCATCCATCCAGCTTGGCACGGTTTCGGGTGTGTAGGTGTGCACGCCCACGCCCCAGCCTTTTTCCGATTTGATGACTTTGCCACCCAATGCCTCCGCAAGGATTTGATGGCCGAAGCACACGCCGATCACCGGCACCCGCGCCTCCACCGCGCCGCGCAGAAACTGCTTGAGCGGCTCGATCCATGGGTGATCCTCATAAACCCCATGGCGAGAGCCAGTGATGACCCAGCCATCGGCATCGGTCACGCTATCGGGCATCTCCCCACGCACGACACTGACGGTGAAGAAGGTGGTATCCTCGCCCACGAGCAGGGCTTCGAACATCGGGGAATAGGGGCCGAATTGATCGAGCAGGGCCGCGTTGACCTCACCTGTTTCCAAGATACCGATGCGCATGGGAGCCTCCGAAATTGCGTTGGCTCAGATAAGCGAAACCGCGCGGGGCGCGCAATCACTCAATCATGCGGATATCGCGGCCTTCCGCGAAATGGTCGATCTCTGCCATCTCGCCATAGATCCAGTCATGAAAGCGTTTGACGGCGGGCCGTGTTTCGGTGCCCGCGGGACAGACAAACCGGTAATGGGCTGGCGTCGTCAGCGACAGGGCAAATGGGGCGACCAGCCGCCCATTGCCCAGATACCGCTCCGTCACCGACAACCGGCCAAGCACCACGCCCGCGCCCTCTAGCGCTGCATCAACCGCGTGATCGGCCTGACTGAACCGCAACCCGTGGGAGGTGTCCACATCCGGCAATCCAGCGGCTGCGAACCATTCGCCCCAGTTCGGCACCCGTTTGAGAAAGGTCATGCTGTCATCATGGATCAAGGGCAGCTTGGCCAGATCCTCCGCCGTTTTGACCCCTTCGGCGAGCGTCGGCGTCATCATCGGGGTGAGCCAGCCGCGCAACAGCGGCTCGGAATAATATCCCTCATCCCCGCCCAGCCCGAACCGGATTGCCACGTCCACATCGTCGCGCGTGAAATCCATCACCTTGAGCGTCGCGGCAAAGCGCATCTCGATATCCGGGTTCGCCTGCGCAAACCGGAACATGCGCGGTGCGAGCCATTTCGCGGTAAAGGCAGGCCCGGCGGTGATGGTCAGTTTCGTGTCATCGGTCAGCCGCTGGGTCGCACGCCATGCGGCACGCAACTGCTCAAACCCGTCTGATGTGCCGGGCAGCAGCGTCTTGCCCGCCTCGGTCAACGCGACGGCGCGGTTGAGCCGCGTGAACAGGGGCGCACCCAAATGCGCCTCAAGGTTTTTGATCTGATAGCTGAGGGCGGCGGGTGTCACCGCCAACTCATCAGCAGCGTTTTGAAACGAAAGGTGTCGCGCGGCGGCCTCAAAGGCGCGCAGAGCGGTCAGGGGAGGGAGGCGATCAGACATGGTCGCTTAAATATACCTTAAGTGAACCGATAGAAAGACTCGTTTGTAAGACAGCCCCTAAATCTCCATCTTCAACTCAACGAAACACACCGGGCCACGCGCCACACCAAGGAGACATGAGATGGAAAACGCAACCCCAACCACCCTGCACGAAGCCATTGCCCGCGGCCGCGCCGCACGGTCCGAAGCGGCCTATGACGGCATCGCTGCGATCCGCGATTTTATTCGTGAGTTGGTTTCTGGCCGCGACACGGCCTTTGGCCGCCACGCCTGAGCCTCAGACCCTGAAAGACAAAGGAACATGACCATGGATTACGCAACACCAACCACAATGACCGACGCACTCGCCCGCGGCCGCGCCGCGCGCTCAGAGGCCGCATTTGGTGGGCTCGCGGTGATCCGGTCCGTGCTTCGCACTTGGCTGGCTGAGGTCACAGCGGCCCCGCTGCGCCACGCCTGAATACCCAGGGGGAGCCGCAGGCCTAGACGGCCCGACGGTCACAACGCCCCTGAACGGAAAAGCCCGACGCAACCGCGCCGGGCTTTTTTGTGTCGTGCTGTCTGAGCGGATCAGACGAAGAATTGCGCACCATTCGCGGAGATGGTGGAGCCGTTGATGAAGCCCGCGTCATCGGACGCGAGGAAGGCCACGCAGCGTGCGATTTCTTCCGGCTCGCCCAGACGGCCCGCCGGGATGCCCGCGACGATGCTGTCGCGCACCTTCTCAGGGATCGCCATGACCATCTCGGTCGCGATGTAGCCCGGGCAGATCGCGTTTGCGGTGATGCCAGCGCGCGCGCCTTCCTGAGCGAGGGATTTCACGATGCCCAGATCGCCCGCCTTGGTCGCGGCGTAGTTCACTTGCGCGAACTGCCCCTTTTGACCGTTGATGGAGGAGATCACGATCACGCGACCAAACTTGCGCTCGCGCATACCGGGCCAGCAGGGGTGCACGGTGTTGAACACGCCGGTGAGGTTGGTGTCGATCACCTCTTTCCACTGCTGCGGGGTCATCTTGTGGAACGGTGCGTCGCGGGTGATGCCCGCGTTTGCGACAACCACGTCGATGGGGCCAAGATCGGCTTCGACCTGTGCGATGCCTGCGGCGGATGCGTCATAATCTGCCACGTTCCACTTGTAGGTCTTGATACCGGTCGCTTCGGTGAAGGCCGCTGCGGCCTCATCATTGCCGGCATAGGTCGCGGCGACCTCATAGCCTTCGGATTTCAGCTTTTTCGAGATCGCTTCACCGATCCCACGGGAGCCGCCCGTGACGAGTGCAACGCGTGCCATGTTGTTTCCTTCCGTTTCTCTCAGTTTGTCAGAGGCAGTACACCTCGGTCCTTGCCAAGTGCACCGCAATAATCAATCCAGTCTTTGTTCTCGGTCAAAAGCAGGACGGATGCGAACCGCCCCGTCCATTTTTGGGCCATGACTGGAATCGTGTCGTCGATATGAGCCTGCACGTCGCGGATCCCTTCGCGGCGGGCTTCGGTGACGGCGAAGGCGCGGAACCGCTCTGCGGTGTCCTCCGCCAGCCACACGTCCGCCAGATCGCGCCCGCGCCTGTGGGCCACTTGTGCCAGCTCATCAAAAATCGCGCCGCATTCCACGAGGCTGACGGAAATGGCTTGCCGGGCGTGCCCCGGTGTTGCCATCGCCATCAGCATCACACCAGCCAAAGCCAGCGGAATGCGGCGCGGGGTCATCAGTCGCGCTCAACGCAGAGCGCCACGCCCATGCCACCGCCGATGCAGAGCGTGGCGAGGCCCTTCTTCGCGTCGCGGCGCTGCATCTCGAACAGGAGCGTATTCAGAACGCGGCAGCCAGAGGCCCCGATCGGGTGGCCGATTGCGATCGCGCCGCCGTTCACGTTCACAATAGCCGGATCCCAGCCCATGTCCTTGTTCACGGCGCAGGCTTGGGCCGCGAAGGCTTCATTGGCCTCCACCAGATCAAGGTCATCGACGGACCAGCCCGCCTTTTCCAGCGCCTTGCGGGACGCGTAGATTGGGCCAACACCCATGATCGACGGATCAAGGCCAGCGGTCGCGTAGGACGCGATCCGGGCGAGCGGCTGGATGCCGCGCTTCTCCGCATTCTCGGCAGACATCAGAAGGGTTGCCGCCGCACCATCATTGAGGCCGGATGCGTTTGCCGCCGTGACCGACCCATCCTTGGAGAAAGCCGGGCGCAGTTTCTGCATCGCTTCCATCGTGGCGCCGTGGCGGATGTATTCGTCCTGATCCACGATGATATCGCCCTTGCGGGTTTTGACCGTGAAGGCCGCGATTTCATCCGCGAATTTGCCAGCCTTTTGCGCGGCTTCGGCTTTGTTCTGGGAGCCAACGGCGAATTCGTCCTGCATGTCGCGGGTGATCTGCCACTGGGCGGCGACGTTTTCCGCCGTGGTGCCCATGTGATAGCCGTTGAACGCGTCCCACAACCCGTCCTTGATCATTGAGTCGATGAACTTCATGTCGCCCATCTTCTGGCCCTTGCGCAGGTTCGCGACATGGGGGGAGAGGGACATGCTTTCCTGACCGCCTGCGATCACGATATCCGCATCGCCAAGCTGGATATGCTGCGCACCAAGCGCCACAGCCCGCAGGCCCGACCCGCAGACCTGATTGATGCCCCATGCGGAGGCTTCTTTCGGGAGGCCCGCATTGATATGCGCCTGACGGGCCGGGTTCTGGCCCTGACCGGCGGTCAACACCTGACCGAGGATGGTTTCAGAAATCTCACCCTTTTCGACGCCCGCCCGCTCGATCACCGCTTCGATCACGGCAGCGCCCAGATCATGGGCCGGGGTATTGGCGAATGCGCCGTTGAAGCTGCCCACGGCAGTCCGTGCGGCGGAGGCGATGACAACATTGGTCATAAGCATTTCCTCTATTCATTGGCCGCCAGAATCGACATGGGCGGCGTTCATGTTGCGGCGCAGCATAAATAAGACAACACCGCATACCTATGCGCGAATGGTCGCATCTTGGCAGGTTTAGGTTAGTCCCTCAAGGAAACTGAATAGGGGCGCGTAGAGTTCCGTTGCGGCCCGGCGGCCAGTCACCATTCCCACATGACCGGAGGAGGGGCGCAGGATGTCCGCGCCCCTTATGCCGCGTGGCAGGGCCTCCGCAGAGGCCGGAGGGGCGATCCTATCGCTCGGCGCGCAAAAACTCAGCACCGGCATATCAACCCGCGCCAGATCAACCGCGCGGCCCAACAGGCTCCAATCCCCGGTCATTGTCTGGTTCAACAGGTGCCAATCGACCAGCACGGTTTGCGCAACGCCAAGCGGCACATGCACCGGATCGTTGAGCCAATCCTCGACGGCGACGAAATGCCTTGCCTCCGCGCTATCAGGCTCCAGCGCGGCAAAGCGGCGGAATTTGCGCTGGGCCAGCCCGGTGTCAAGCAGGGTGAACAGGTATTGAAACAACAGATCGGGGATCGCGCCATATGTCTGCGCCATCACCGTCAAGAGGTGGCGCGCCGTCATACCGCGATCCGCGCGCAGGGGGGTTGCCATGGTGTTTGCCGTCCAGATCATTTGGGAGAAATCCCATGGCGCGCCGATAGTGACCAAGGCGCGGATGTCGCCGGGCGTGTTCGCGGCCAGCGCCGCCCCGATCGTGCCGCCCATACAATAGCCCACCACGGGAACAGGTCGCCCGGCCAAAACGCGCGCAATGGCGAGCGCGGGGCGTAGCCGCCCGCTCACATAGTCCTCAAGCGTGAAGCCCGCCTCCGCCTCCCCGGGCACGCCCCAATCCATCAGCAGGGGCCGATAGCCTTGCGCGGCAAGGCTGCGCAGGAGGGAGCAATCGGCATGCAGATCGAGGATATAGGCCCGGTTGATCAGCGACGGGATCACCAGAACGGGTGGGCCAGCGGGGCTGGTGGCCTCCGCGCATTGGCCATAATCCAAAAGCCGCGACGCCCCATCCGACCAGATCACGGGCGGCTCGGCATCGGGCCTGCGCCAAGGGTGACGTTGCCATGTCTCGATCCCGTCGAGCATCTGGCTCAGGCGATGCGCGCCTGCCACCGCGATCTCTGACGGGTGCGGCAGATCGAGCGCGGCACCCAAGGCCGCAACACTGTCATGCCACGGAAAGCGCGGGTCATGCGCCAAGGGTGCCAGATGCACCGCGTTTTGCAGGCTCCCCGCCGCCTGACCCAGATGCAGCATCAACGGCGTCGGTTTGCCGTGGCGGTGCGGGGCGACGGGATCAGTCATCGCGGGGCGGCTGCTTTGGCCCGTCACGCTGCATCAGCGAAACGCTCTTTTCCCACAGATCGAGATACGCCTCCGCCGGGGCGGGTTTGTCGCGCTGCGGCATGGCATCGGGCGTGGCGGTGGCGTCCTTTTTCGTCATGGGCGCAGTGTAACGGGAATGACCTCAGCGTCACGCGCATTTTTTGCATTGCGGCACTGCGTCAAGCGGTTAGGATGCTGCGCAACAAAAATCATAATGGAGGACGCCAGATGAGCGCGAAAGAGACCGATCAGAAGGCCCCCATCGTCATCAAGAAATACGCGAACCGGCGGCTCTACAACACCAAGAAGTCCACCTATGTGACGCTGGAAAACCTTGCCGAGATGGTGCGCGAGGGCGATGATTTCGTGGTCAATGATGCAAAGACAGGGGAGGATATCACCCGCTCTGTCCTTGCCCAGATCATCTTTGAAGAAGAGGCCAAGGGGCGCAACATGCTGCCCACGAATTTCCTGCGCCAGTTGATCCGGCTTTACGGGGATACGCTACAGGGGTTCGTGCCGGGGTATCTTGACGCGTCGATGGACACGTTCACCAAGAACCAGGAAAAGATGCGCGAGCAGGTACGCACCGCTTTTGATGCCAATCCCGCCATTGCGAATTTTGAGGTGATGGCGCGCTCGAACATGGAATGGTTCGAGAATACGGTGCGCATGTTCTCCCCCTTTGTGGGCGCAAGCGCGGATAAGGCTACCGAAGCGCCCAAAGCGGCTGAGGAAAAATCCAAGACCAAAGAAGTCGAGTTGGACGAGTTGAAAAACCAGCTTGCCGCGATGCAGGAGCAACTTTCCGACCTCGTGAAAAAGGGCTGATCACGCGATCCGCCGCAGGAACGGCTCCGCAAGCAACAACTTGCCGGGTCGGTCCGTCGGGCGGCCAAACAGGAAGCCCTGCAACGCATCCGCGCCCGCATCAATCAGCCAATCGGCGTCCGCTTTCGTCTCCACCCCTTCGGCCACGACCATCAGGTCAAAATGCTGCGCGATAGAGATCAGCGCGCGGCAGATCGCTTGCCTGTCATGGTCATCCGCGACCCCGTGGATCAGTTGCCAATCCAGTTTCACGCCGTCAAACGCGCCAGTCAGGAAATGCCGGACAGAGGAATACCCCGCCCCGAAATCGTCGATCAGCACGGTCAATCCTGTGGCGCGGAAACTGCGCAGCGCGATCAGCATCGCGTCGGTGATCTGACTGGCTTCGGTCACTTCAAGGATCATGCGATCCGCGATGCGGGACGGCAGCGCGGCGATCCGTGCCTGAATGATCGGGTTGGTCAGATTTTCGGGATCCATATTCACCGACAGGCGCAGCGTTTCCGACCGGTCAAGGATGCGCACGGCAAGGTCCAGCGCCAGCGCATCCACCTCCGCAATGATGCCAGCGCGGCGGGCCACCGGGATAAACACATCCGGCGGCAGGATCGCGCCCGTCTCATCGCGCAGCCGCAAAAGTGCCTCGTGAAACGCAATGGTCGGGCCGCCTTGGGTGCGCAGCACAGGCTGGTAATGCAACTCGCCCCGCCCATCCAACAGGGCATTCACGGATCGCATGTCCTGCGTACTCAATGCAGTGTTCATGAATTGGGTCTCTTGCATAGCGCACTCTCCAGATGGGGGAATCGGTCGTGACTTTGATTAAATGTTCCCTTATTGTTCTAACGATGGGTTAACGGAGTTTGAAAATGTGTGAGCGCTGCCCGTGGTGCGGGACCGATCCGATCTATGTCGAGTATCACGACACCGAATGGGGCGTGCCGGAATATGACAGCCGCGCGCTGTTTGAAAAACTCGTTCTCGATGGATTTCAGGCCGGGCTAAGCTGGATCACCATCTTGAAGAAGCGAGACAATTTCCGTACGGCCTTTGACGGGTTCGATCCCCACATAATCGCTGAATGGGGGGAGGAGGAGGTCGCGCGCTGCCTTGCCGATCCCGGCATCGTCCGCCACCGGGGAAAGATTGAGGCGACCATTGGCAATGCCCGCGCGTGGCAGCAGATCGAGGGGCGCGAGGGCTTCTCGGCCTTCCTGTGGTCCTATGTCGATGGCGCGCCCCTACAAAACAGCTTCGCCACCATGGCGGAAGTGCCGCCAGAAACGCCAGTGTCCAAGCAGCTCTCGAAAGACCTCAAGAAAACCGGGTTCCGGTTTTGCGGCCCGACCATCGTTTATGCATTTATGGAGGCCGTGGGCATGGCCAATGACCATCTGACGACCTGTCCCCGGCATGAGGCGGTCAAGGCGCTGGCGCGATAGCGGATTGCCGAACGGATGCGGCGGCCCATATCGTTAAATCATGATGAAGGTTCTCGCCACCCTGCTGATCCTGTTGCCCGCCAGCGCCATGGCGCGCGGCGCCGTCCCATTTGACGGCACATGGGAGCGGATCACCTTTCCGTTTCAGACAGCGACCCGCTTTACGGAGCAGGGCGAAGACATGATGATCGAAGGCGATGGCAGCGTCTCGATCGCATGGCGGCAGCTTGATCCGGTGTTCTGGCAGGCGGATCGCGCATCCTGGACGGTCGATATCCTGCAATCGGTCCCCGCGACGGACCTGTCGCTCAAAGGCGGCGATGATCGCAACCTGTCGCTCTATTTCGTGTTCGCGGGCGACGATACGGCTGCGCGTGCGCAGCGCGGCGCGTCCTTGGCACGGGTTCTGCGGCAGGATGATGTGCGGGTGCTGCTTTACGTCTTTGGCGGGACGGCGGCGCGGGGTGCGCAGTTCGACAGCCCCTATATGGATGGGAAAGGCCGCGTGATCATCAAAGCGCCGGCAGAGGCGGGCACGTTTTCGGAGGATGTCGACTTAGCCGCCGATTTCGCGCAGGCGTTTTCCGGGCCGCGGGGCAATCTGATCGGCGTGGCCCTCTCCACGGACAGCGATGACACCGATACTCAGGTGCGCGCCATGGTCAGTGACCTCACCTTGCGCTAACCGCACTGGCGCCGGGCGGCGAAGCGTCTTAGGGTCCGCGCCATGACGACTGCACTCACTTTATCCTCCGATCAGGCCGATGCGTTTGACGCGATTTCCGACCTTTTGGCGAAATCGGGCGTCGATCTGGTGAACGGACTGCTGCAACCGCCCAAGGACGGGGGCGCTGGTCAAGTGTTCGCCATTCTGGGCAAGGCGGGATCGGGCAAGACGGCCCTTCTGGCGGAGCTGGTGCGCGCGCTCAACGATGCCGGGGTGGACACGATCAGCGGCGATTGGGAGGGACGTAAACGCAAGGATAAGCGCACCCTTGCGATCCTTGCCCCGACCAACAAGGCGGCCTCGGTGCTGCGCAATCGCGGCGTGGCCGCAACGACGATCCACCGCATCCTCTACACCCCCATCTATGACCCGGAATATGAGAAAATCGCCGAGTGGCTCGCGGGGGAGCGGGATCGCCCCACGGTCGAAGGGCTGACGGATGAGGCGCTCGACCGCGCCCATGCGTTCTATCAGACCGTGCCGTCTATTCCCGGTGCGCTCGCGACCGCAGGTCTGCGCGGCTCAGATTTTATCACTGGCTGGAAACGCCGCGATGACCCGCTTGATATCGGTTTCGTGGACGAAGGGTCGATGCTCGATGAAAAGCAGTTCGAGGATCTGAGCGAGATTTTCAGCACACTTGTCCTGTTCGGGGATCCCGCACAGCTTGCCCCCGTGGGGCAATCGGGCAGCATGGTGTTTGACGCGATGCCAGAGCCGCGCAAGCGGGAATTGGGCCGTATCCACCGGCAGGCGGCGGATAACCCGATCCTTGACCTTGCCCATGCGCTCGCGGACCCGGAGGTCGATTTCCAGCGCTTCGAGCGGATGGTGGAGGAGGCCGCGTCCCGCGACGCGCGCGTCGTCGTCTCCCCCCGTGCCGATGCGGCCCTGATGGCCCGCTCTCCGATGCTGGTGTGGCGCAACGCGACGCGCATTCGCCTGATCCATGCGTTCCGCGCGGCTTATGGTGCGCCTGAAACCGCGCTTTTGCCAGGTGAGCCGCTGATTTGCGACGGGATCGAACTGCCGCTCAAACACCGCAAGAAACGGATCGACCTTGAGGCGCGCGGCCTCATTAAAGGCGCGCAAACCATCTATCTTGGCGAAGGGCGCAAGCCCGGCTTCTCCCGCCTCCATGTCGCCGGTGCGGAGGAGCCGCAGGTGAACGCGGCCACCATCATCAAAATCGAAAAACCGGGGGAGGAGGAGCCGTTTATCCCCTCTGCCGCACGCATGGGGGCCGCTTTCATCCATGGCGCGGCCTGCACGATCCACAAGGCGCAAGGCTCGCAATGGCGCGATGTGCAGGTGTTCGCGCCTGACCTCTACACCGCCGCGCGCATGGGCCGGATGGAGGCAGGGCTGCCCCTGTGGAAACGGCTTGCCTATGTTGCCATCACGCGGGCGGAGGAGCGGCTGTTGTGGGTCACGCAGTACCGGCTTGCCCGCCCCACGACCCCGCTTGGCACCGACGATCTGAAAGCGGACGCCACACCTGCGCCGCTCACACTGACGTCTGAGACGTAGAGAGCCACCCGGTTTCTTTTTTCCCTAAATACCTCACGCGCAAAGCGCACCGACGCGCCAGCGGCGGTTTCTGTCAGTCTTCCAAAAGCGCATTGCGGGACATGGAATGAAACTCCCGCCGCCAGATCACGGCAACCGTGACAAAAGTGCTCACGATCAGCGGCACCGGGCCAAGCAGCCATGCCAGTGAGGCCAGCGCGAAATAGATCGCGCGCAGGCCCCGGTTAAAGCTGCGTGCGGCATAATTTGCGACCTTGGCCGCGCGTTTGGCCATCTTTTGTGCGGCGTCTGGCTCGTCATGCGCGGGCACCGCTGCCATCACCGTCGCGGCATAGCCAAACAACCGGTTGGCCCAGACAAACCGCATGAAGGCGACCGTCAGCGCAAGCACCAAAACCAGCAGCTTCGCTTCCACCAACACCCTAGGCTGCGCCAGTTCAGGGGAGATATCGCCCGCCAGCATATTGAGCGTCTCCGCCTGCGCCAGCAGCGCCGCACCACCGCCGATTGCCAGCATGGTGGTCGAGCCGAAAAATGCCGTCGCTTGCCGCAATCCGTTGATGATCTGCGCGTCAAAGATGCGCACATCGCGCCGCGCCATCTCCATCATCCAGTGTTCGCGGTATTCATCCATCAATTGATGGGTGGATTTGCGGGCGCTGGACGGATGCTCCACACGCAGGCCAATTGCCGCCCAGCCGATGCAAAATATGCAGATTGCGAGGATATCCAGCATCGAAAAGACGGTCAGGGACATGCCTGTGAGTTCATTCATGGTGGGGCGCTCCCGAATCCTATCGACAAACCGCGAAATTGGTCATATAAACAAACCAATTCAGCCAGTAGGAGGCCCAGACCATGGAAATGCCCGCCCCCGATGCCCGCATCCTGTCGCGCAAGGCGCAGGTCGTCCAGCGCTTGCTGACGGTTTTGCCGAAAGATGCGGTTATTCATGAGGAGGCGGAAACCCGCGCCTATGAATGCGACGCGCTGACGGCCTATCGATGCCCGCCCATGGTGGCCGTTTTGCCTTCAAACACGCAGGAAGTATCGGACGTGCTGCGCATATGCCATCAGGAGGGTGTGCCGGTCGTGCCGCGCGGCTCTGGCACGTCGCTCGCGGGCGGGGCACTGCCGACGGCGGACTGTGTGATCCTTGGCGTCGCGCGGCTCAATGACGTGCTGGAAACGGATTACGACAACCGCATCATCAAGGTGCAGTCGGGCCGCACGAACCTCAGCGTTACGGGTGCCGTGGAGGAGGAGGATTTCTTTTATGCCCCCGATCCATCCAGCCAGCTTGCCTGTGCCATCGCGGGCAATATCGCGATGAATTCGGGCGGCGCGCATTGCCTGAAATATGGCGTGACCACCAATAACCTTCTGGGTGTCACCATGGTGATGATGGACGGTACGGTTGTGGAAGTGGGCGGCGCGCATCTGGATGCGCCGGGGCTTGATCTTTTGGGCATCATCTGCGGCTCCGAAGGGCAGCTTGGCGTCGTGACCGAAGCGACGCTGCGCATCCTTCATAAGCCCGAGGGCGCGCGCCCGGTCCTGATGGGGTTTGATGATAACGAGGTTGCGGGCGCTTGCGTCGCAGACATCATCAAAGCGGGCGTTCTGCCCGTCGCCATCGAATTCATGGATCGGCCCTGCATCGAGGCGACGGAGAAATTCGCGAAAGCGGGTTATCCCGATTGCGAGGCCCTGTTGATCGTGGAGGTCGAAGGCTCCGACGCAGAGATCGACGAGCAGCTATCCGTCATCATGGACATTGCGCGCAGCCACAACCCGGTGGAACTGCGCGAATCCAAATCGCCCATGGAATCCGCTGCGATCTGGAAAGGGCGCAAATCCGCCTTTGGTGCGATGGGTCAGATCAACGATTATATGTGCCTTGATGGCAC
The DNA here is from genome assembly GCF_014199445.1 of Rubricella aquisinus. Classification (GTDB taxonomy): domain Bacteria; phylum Pseudomonadota; class Alphaproteobacteria; order Rhodobacterales; family Rhodobacteraceae; genus Rubricella; species Rubricella aquisinus. The sequence continues at coordinate 203,186 of NZ_JACIJS010000003.1, forward strand.
GATCCCGGTGAGCCAGCTTCCCTTTGTCCTGCGCCGCATCGGGGAGATGTCGAAGGAGTATGGCTTGAAGGTCGGCAATGTGTTCCACGCAGGCGACGGGAACATGCATCCCTTGATCCTGTTTGACGCGAACAAACCCGGCGATCTGGAACTGTGCGAAGCGTTCGGCGCGGACATCCTCAAGCTCTGCGTTGAGGTCGGAGGCTGCCTGACCGGGGAGCATGGCGTGGGGATCGAAAAGCGTGATCTGATGTTCGATCAGTTCAACCCCGAGGACATGGAAGCACAGCTAAAGATCAAGGATGTGTTCGATCCGCAATGGCTGTTGAACCCGGCTAAGGTGTTCCCGCTTTCCGTCACCGAAACCCGCCGTACGCCGATCGCGGCTGAGTAAGCCCTCCTGTTTGAAAGTGTGAATGATGACGCTGCAACCGCGCTCTGAATCTGATTTGTCGGAGGCCGTGGCCTCTGCTTATGCCGCGAAAACCCCGCTTGAGATTGTGGGCGGTGGCACGCGCCGCACCCTTGGCGGGCCAGTGCAGGCGGCTGACACGCTCAGCACGGCGGGCCTGTCGGGCATCACGCTCTATGAGCCGGGGGCGCTGACCATCGTGGCGCAGGCCGGCACACCGCTGGCGGAGGTTGAGGCCGCGCTCAAGGCGGAAAACCAGCGCCTGCCCTTTGAGCCGATGGATCACCGCGCGCTACTTGGCACCGAAGGGGAGCCGACGATTGGCGGTGTTGTGGCCGCGAATGTCTCCGGTCCGCGCCGGTTTCAGGTGGGCGCCTGCCGCGACAGCCTGATCGGCGTGCGCTATGTGGACGGGCAGGGGACCGCGATCAAAAACGGTGGCCGCGTGATGAAGAACGTCACCGGCTATGACATCGTGAAACTGATGGCGGGCAGTTACGGCACACTCGGTGTGCTCAGCGAAGTGTCGTTCAAGGTGCTTCCCGATACGGCCCATTCGTCCGTCCTGCTGTTTGAGGGTCTGTCTGATGTGGATGCGGTTGCCTGCATGTGCGCCGCGATGGCCACACCCTATGAGGTGAGTGGGGCGGCCCATTTGCCCGTGGGCATGGACGGCGCGCCGGTGACGATGCTGCGCCTTGAAGGGTTCGAGAAATCGGTGGCCTACCGCGCGGGCGAACTGGCCAAGGCGCTGGCGCATTTCGGCACCCCGAAGGTGGAGAGTGACCCGGACAAAACCGCCGCGGGCTGGCGCTATATCCGGGATGTCGAGGCGTTTGCCGGGCAGCCGGGCGATGTGTGGCGCGTCTCCGTCAAACCGACGGATGGGCCAAAGGTGGCTGCGGCTGTCGGCGCGCAGGGCGTGGTTTATGACTGGTCCGGCGGGCTGGTCTGGCTGCTGGTGGGGGAGGGGACGGATATTCGCCCAGCTCTTGCCGGGATAGCGGGGCATGCGACGCTCATTCGCGCGTCTGCCAGCACCCGCGCGGCGATCCCGGCCTTTCACCCTGAAGCGGCACCATTGGCGAAAGTGACCGCCGGGCTGCGCGCGCAATTTGACCCTGCGGGGATTTTGAACCCGGGCCGGATGGGCTGAGGAGTAAGACAATGCAAACCATGTTCACCCCCGACCAATTGACCGACCCGGATTTCAAACGCTCCAATGAGGTGCTGCGCACCTGCGTGCATTGCGGCTTTTGCACGGCGACCTGCCCGACCTATCAGGTGCTTGGGGACGAATTGGACAGCCCGCGTGGCCGCATCTACCTGATCAAGGATATGCTTGAGAATGAGCGGGTGCCGGATGCGAAAACAGTCAAGCATATCGACCGCTGCCTGAGCTGCCTTGCCTGTATGTCCACCTGCCCATCGGGTGTGCATTACATGCATCTGGTGGACCATGCGCGCGCGTATATCGAGGAAAACTACAAACGGCCTTGGGACGAGCGGGCGCTGCGCTGGATCCTTGCACTGATCCTGCCTTATCCGATGCGGTTCCGCGTGGCGCTCCTGTTTGCAAAGATGGGCCGCCCGTTCAAATCGCTGGTGCCCGATGCACGATTGCGCGCGATGTTGGAAATGGCCCCGAAGGACGTGCCGCCCCCGTCACTCAATGATGATCCACAGGTGTTCCCGGCCTATGGCGAGCGGAAAAAGCGGGTGGCCCTGATGACCGGCTGTGCGCAAAAGGCGCTGAACACCGACATCAACGATGCGACTATCCGCCTGTTGCGCCGCCATGGCTGTGAGGTCGTGATCGCTGAAGGCATGGGCTGCTGCGGGGCGCTGACGCATCACATGGGCAAGGTGAAGGAAAGCCACGGCACCGCCGCGAAAAACATCCGTGCTTGGGCGCGGGAAATGGATGGCGAGGGGCTGGATTACATCGTCATCAACACGTCCGGGTGCGGCACCACGGTCAAGGATTATGGCCATATGTTCCGTGAGGATGCGCTTGCGGAGGACGCCGCGCGCGTGTCGGAAAAGGCGCGCGATATCTCCGAAGTGATGATCGAACTGGGCCTCACGAACCCCGAGCCGCCCCAGCCGTTGCGGGTCGCGTATCACGCGGCCTGCTCGCTTCAGCACGGCCAGCAGATCAAGGATTTCCCGAAACAGCTTTTGCGCAACGCGGGCTTCAAGGTGGTCGAGCCGAAAGACAGCCATCTGTGCTGCGGCTCTGCGGGCACCTACAACCTGATGCAGCCGGAAATTTCGGGCCAGTTGAAGGAGCGGAAGGTCAACACGCTTGAGGCCACAAACCCGGACATTATCGCGGCGGGCAATATTGGCTGCATGATGCAGATCGGCTCTGCCATCGGGGTGCCGGTGGTGCACACGGCGGAGCTTCTGGACTGGGCCACCGGCGGGCCGAAACCCCGCGCGATGGTCGAGGCGGAAGAGCGCGGCTGACCCAGGCCTGCCATATTCAACATTAAAGCCCTGTAAATCTGCTGATTTGCGGGGCTTTTTTGCACGAAAGCCGCAATTTACCTTGCGGCACAGGACTTACAAAAATTTCCACCCTGTTTAATGTCGGAAAAAAAATGACAACTGGGAGGAAACGATGCTTGAGAGCCCCCGTCCGTGGACGGCGTTTTATAGTGCGTCTGTCCGCAAGGATATCGACGTGCTGCCGTTCCGCAATATCGGCGATTTCGTCACCGCGATTGCATCGCAATATGAAAAGCAACCGGCCTTCACGACCTGCCTTGCAAACGGCATGAACGGCACGCTCACCTTTGAGCAGGTCGATGAGATGTCCGACGCGCTGGCCGTGTATCTGCGGGAGGTCGCGGGGCTCGATACCGGGGATCGTGTCGCGGTGCAGATGCCCAATTGCTTGTCTTATCCCATCGCCGCTCTTGGCGTGTTCAAGGCAGGATGCGTTCTGGTCAATGTCAATCCGCTCTACACGTCCGAGGAGATGGCCAAGCAGTTCGAGGATGCAACGCCATCCGCCGTCATCGTCGTGGACCTTTTTGCCGATAAGCTGACGGACGCGATGCATGGGCATCCGATCCCGAATGTGATCGTGACCCGTGTCGCGGAGTTTTTCCCGCGCGCGCCGCAATGGATTGTCGGGTTGGTCCAGAAATACTGGGACAAATCGGTCAAGCCCATTGATCTGCCCCATATCCGCCTGCCCGATGCGTTGAAAGCGGGCCGGGCCAAGCATGACAGCGCCCATAACACGATCGAGCGGTATCGCAGCACGGTAGAGCCGGATGACGTCGCCTGCCTGCAATACACGGGTGGGACAACAGGTGTGTCCAAGGGGGCGATGCTGTCGCACCGGAACATCCTGATGAATATGGAGCAGACGATGGAACTGCTCCCCACCATTGAGAAGGGCAAAGAGATCGCGCTGACCGCGCTGCCGCTCTATCATATCTTTGCGTTTACGGTGAATTTCCTTGGGTTTTATTCCATCGGGGCGCGCAACATCCTGATCCCCAATCCGCGCCCGCTCACGAATGTAAAGCGCGCGATGGAGAATTATAAAATCACCTGGATGAGCGGCGTGAACACGCTCTTTAACGGGTTGAGCAACGAGCAATGGTTCCTTGACACGCCGCCCAAGCATCTGAAATTCGCATCCTCGGGCGGGATGGCATTGCAGACCTCCGTCGCGCAGCGGTGGGAGGAGATTACGGGCAAGCCGGTGATCGAAGGTTACGGCCTGACGGAAAGCTCCCCCGTGCTGACCTTCAACCCGCTAGGCAAATCCCGCGAAGGCTCCATCGGGGTGCCGGTCCCGTCGACATATGTGAAATGCGTCGATGAAGCGGGCAATGAAGTGCCGCAGGGCGAACCGGGTGAGGTCGCGGCCTATGGCCCTCAGATCATGCTTGGGTATTGGAACAAGCCGGAGGAAACGGCCAAGACGATGCGCGATGGCTGGCTGTTGACCGGCGATATCGGCACGATGGATGCGGATGGCTATTTCCGCATCGTGGACCGCAAGAAGGACATGATCCTCGTCTCCGGCTTCAACGTCTATCCCAACGAGATTGAGGACATCATCGCAGCCCATCCGGGCGTGAATGAGGTCGCCGTGATCGGCGTGCCGGATGGGGCAGCGGGAGAGGCCGTGAAAGCCTTTATCGTCAAGCAGGATGATGGCTTGAGCGTCGATGACGTGCGCGCCTACTGCAAGAAACATCTGACGAATTACAAGGTGCCCAAGCAGGTGGAGTTCCGTGAGGAGCTGCCGAAATCGAATGTCGGTAAGATCTTGCGCAAGGATCTGCGCGCCGAAGAACTCGCGAAATAAGGAGCTGAGGACATGGTTGGACAGTTTGAACAGTTGATCCTCGCCCTGATGATTTTCGTCATCATGCTGGGAATGGGGGCGTCGCTGACGCCGCGCGATTTCTTCCTTGCTCTGAAGCGGCCCTATGGGCTTGCCATCGGGGTCGCGTCACAATTTGGCTTCATGCCGCTAATCGGCTTCTTGCTGGCGATCACATTGCCGGTGTCGGACCCCATCAAGGTCGGCATTCTCATCATGTCCTGTATGCCGGGCGGAACCACGTCGAACATCTTTGCCTATTTCTCCAAGGGCAATCTGGCGCTGTCGGTCTTGATGACGGTGACATCGACGGTGTTTGGCGTGGTGATGATCCCGCTGGTGCTGGTGATTTATGCCGGGGCGCTGGACCTTGATATCCCGCGCGAAAACATCATTGCGACGCTGGTGCTGCTGCTGGTGCCTGTGGCGATTGGCATGGTGCTGCGCAAGATCAACGCGAATATCGGGGCGGTGACCGAGTTTTTCGGCTCCATGCTCGCGCTGTTCTTCATCGCGTTCCTGATGATCTCATGGGTGCCGCGCAACTGGCAGTTCCTGATGGACACAAGCTGGGCCACATATTTCGGGGCGATCACGCTGGGCCTGTTCGGCTTTGCGCTGGGCTATGGATTTTCGGTGTTGCTGCGGCTTCATCCGCGCAATGCGCGCACCATTGCGCTAGAGACAGGCATTCAGAACGGCCCATTGGCGATCGCGGTGATCGCGTTCACCTTCCCGATGGATGAGCAGCAGGCGATCATGGCGGTGCCTGCCCTCTATTCGCTGTTCATCGTGATGACATCCGCGATGGTGACACTGTGGTTCCGGCGGATGAATACGGCGAATGAGGCACCGTTGCCGAACGGGTTGCTATAAATACACCCTAAGCCGGATCAGCGGCCGCCCGGGGTGGCCGCTGGAACACTGAAGCAGTGCGCTTTATCGTGCCAGGTTGGAAAAACGTGGTGATGACTGCAAGCGTTGCAAAGCGGCCGCCTGAGGGGCGGGCGGCCGCTGAACCGGCGCCTTCGGCTTGATTCCGGTTCATTTTCTTTTCTTCACACGTTCAGCAACAGATGCTCCCGCTCCCACGGGCTGATCACGCGCATGAATTCCTGATGCTCGGCCTGTTTCACCGCGCAGAACGTATCCACGAATGTGTCCGTCAGCACCCCGCGCAGGTCTGTGCTTTCCGACAGGGCCGTCACAGCGTCAAGCAGGGAGCCCGGCAGATCGGGCGCGCGGTTATAGCTGTTCCCGGTCACAGCAGGGCGCGGGGCGATCTGCTGCTTGAGGCCGAGATACCCGCAGGCCAGCGTCGCGGCCAGCGCGAGATAGGGGTTTGCATCCGCGCCCGCGACCCGGTTCTCCACCCGCCGCCCGGCAGGCTCTGAACGCGGAATGCGCAGGCCCGTGGTGCGGTTGTCCATCCCCCAATCGAGGTTGTTGGGGGCCGACAATTCCCCGGCTAAGCGCCGGTAGCTGTTCACATAGGGTGCCACCAGCGCGGTTGCCGCATAGAAATGTGTCTGTTGCCCGCCGATGAAATAGCCATGCTCCGGCGTCGCCTCCCCCGTGGTGGGATCGGAGAAGATGTTTTGCCCCTCCGCATCCGTCACGCTCATATGGATATGCATCGCAGAGCCCGCGTGATCGCCATAAGGCTTGGCCATGAAGGTCGCATGGGTGCCGGAGCGCAGCGCGGCCTCCCGTATCAGCCGCTTGAAGAAAAACACCTCATCGGCCAGCGCAATCGGCGCGCCATGCTCAAGATTGATCTCAAGCTGGGCAGGGCCCGCCTCCTGAATGATCGTGTCGATCTGGAACCCCTGCGCATCGGCATAATCATAGATCAGCTCGATAATAGTGTCGTATTCATCGACGGAACTGAGCGAATAGCCTTGCGACCCACGCGACTGGCGGCCAGACCGGCCAATGGGTGGCTCCAGCGGGTAATCGGGGTCGGTATTGGGCTTGCAGAGGTAGAATTCGATCTCCGGCGCGACCACGGGATACCATCCCTCAGCCTCATATAGCTCCACCACGCGACGCAACACATTGCGGGGGGCAACACTGTGCACTTTTCCGTCTGCGGTGAACGCATCATGGATCACTTGCAAGGACGGATCGTTCGCCCATGGCACGGCGCGGGTCGTCTCCAGATCGGGAACCAGCACCAGATCAGGATCGGTATAGAGCGCTTGCCCCACATCCTCTGCCCAATCGCCGTTGATGGTGGTGAAAAACGTGGAGGTCGGCAGGTTCACCCCTGCTTCCTTGAGGAATTTGCCCGCTGGCATCACCTTGCCCCGTGCGATCCCGGCCAGATCGGCAATGGCGCATTCGACCTCTTCAATCCCATGGGCGCGCATCCAGTCCCGCAGATGATCCAATTGGTCATCGGGCGCCACATCGGCAAAGTTGGGGGAGGTGTCGAGGCTTACTCGGGTTTGGGCTGACATTTTGTTGCCTTCCGCGCATATCGTTTGAAGTTTCGCGGCCTTTCGCTACCATCATAGGAAGTGTGATGAATCGACGCCAGCAGGGAGTGTCACAAACATGAAAACCACAGTCACAATGACCGCAGCCATCCTCGTTGCCGCGACCGGTGTCGCGTCCGCGCAGGAGCGTGTGCTTAACGTCTATAACTGGTCCGACTATATCGCGGAGGACACGATCGCGAAATTCGAGGAGCAGTTCGGCGTCAAGGTCAACTATGACGTTTATGACAGCAACGAAGTGCTTGAGGCGCGTCTATTCGCGGGCAATACCGGCTTTGACGTGGTGGTGCCGACCTCCGACTTCCTACGCCGTCAGATCGGGGCCGGGATCTACCAGCCGCTCGATAAATCCAAGCTGCCCAACCTTGCCAATATGGATGCGGGCCTGATGGCCAATGCCGCTGCCTATGACGCGGACAACACCCATGCCGTGGTCTATATGTGGGGCACGACGGGCATCGGCTATAACGCTGGGAAAATTGCGGAAATCCTTGGTCAGGATGCGCCGACGGATAGCTGGTCTCTGGTGTTTGATCCTGAGATTGTATCCCAGCTTGCCGAATGTGGCGTCTCCCTACTGGATGCCCCGACAGAGATGTTGCCCGCGGCGATGAACTATCTCGGGCTTGACCCGCGCTCCACCGACCGGGCCGATTTCGAGGCGGGTGCCGAGTTGTTGGAAAGCGTGCGGCCCCATATCCGCTATTTCCATTCCTCCCAATACATCACCGATCTGGCGAATGGCGACACCTGTGTCGCGGTGGGATGGTCCGGCGACGTGTTTCAGGCACAGGCCCGCGCGGCAGAGGCAGAGAATGGGGTCGAGATCGCCTATGTGATCCCGAAAGAGGGCGCTTTGCAGTGGTTTGACATGATGGCGATCCCGGTCGATGCGCCGAACCCTGACCTTGCCCATGAATTCATCAACTTCGTGATGGACGCGCAGATCACCGCCGATATCACCAATTATGTTTGGTACGCGAACGCAAACGCGGCCTCCATGCCGTTGGTCGATCCAGAAATCACGAGCGATCCGGGCATTTTCCCGACTGAGGAAGCCAAGGCCCGCCTTTGGGGGGCTGAGGTCTACGACTCGCGGACGGACCGGATCGTGAACCGGCTCTGGACCCAAGTTAAGACAGGTCAATAAGGCGTGACCGCGCCGATCATTCGCCTGCGGAATGTCGTCAAAACGTTTGGCGACTTTACCGCAGTCGATGACCTGAGCCTCGATATCGACGCCGGGGAGCTGTTTTGCCTCCTCGGCGGTTCTGGGTCTGGCAAATCCACATTGCTGCGCATGCTGGCGGGGTTTGAAAGCCCCGACAGCGGCACGATTGAGATCGACGGCAAGGACATGCGCGGCGTCGATCCCGCAGACCGCCCGGTCAACATGATGTTTCAGTCCTACGCGCTGTTTCCCCATATGACCGTGGCAGAGAATGTGGGCTATGGCTTGCGCCGGATGGGGCTGGCAAAGGCAGAGGTCGCCACCCAAGTGGCGGAGATGCTGAGGCTGGTGAAGCTGGAGGCGCTGGCGCAACGCAAACCGCACCAATTGTCCGGCGGCCAGCGGCAACGCGTGGCGCTGGCGCGCGCATTGGCGCGCAAGCCAAAGGTGCTCTTGCTCGATGAGCCGCTTTCGGCGCTGGACAAGAAACTGCGGGAGGACACGCAGTTCGAATTGATGAACATCTTTGACGCGACCGGCACGACCTTCATCGTGGTGACCCATGATCAGGAAGAGGCGATGGTGCTCGCCACCCGGATCGCGGTGATGGATGCGGGGAAATTCGTGCAGGTGGACACACCGCGGCAACTCTACGAGTTTCCTAAAACCCGCTTTGTCGCGGATTTTATTGGCAACATTAACCTTTTGGAGGCAACGGTGACAGGCCCGGGCCGGTCGGAGGGGCTTGCTGCCTTGCATTGCGAGGCTTTGGGCGCGGTGGAGGCTGCCTGCGATGGGGAGGTGCCGCCTGCTGGGGCGCATGTCTGGCTCGCCGTGCGCCCGGAAAAGATCGCGCTGTCCACGGACACCGCCGCCCCCGGCTATGACGCGGTCGTGGATGATCTGGGCTACAGGGGCGGCGATACGCAATATCGCTTGCGCACGGCAAGTGGCGCGGCGTTGAAGGTCACGAAACCCAATACCGAACGGCAGGGCCAACGGCCCGTGGACTGGGACACGCCGGTGCGGATCGCCTTCGCGCCCGAGGCTGCACTGGTGTTGCGCCAATGACGGGTGGCGCTCCCGCACGTCGCTGGCCCTTACGGGCCGCTCCCTTTGGGTCGGGCGGCGCTGCGCGCCGTTTTCCTGCACTGAGGTGCCTGAGGAACAGGCTGTTCCTCAGGTCACCTCGTCAAGGATGGGACACGATTCGCCCGCGCCTCAAGGGTGAAGCGCCTGTCGGCGCCGGCTCCGCCGCCCTTGACCCGCAGCCGAATCGCGCACGCCCCGTTTCTTTTTTCCCTAAATACCTCCCGCCGGAGGCACCCGCCGCGTGGCACACGCGGCGGCCCGGCCCAAAGGGAGCGTCAGCGACGTGCGGGAGCACCCCTCGATGACCATGCGCGACCGGATCAGTGGCGCGCTGGGCCGAAGGCTTGTCATAGGAACCCCTTTCCTGTGGCTCCTTATTTTCTTTCTGGTGCCGTTCGGGATCGTGTTCCTTGTCTCCCTTGGTGCGCCAGAGTTTGGCGTTCCACCCTATTCGCCTGCCTTTGAGTGGGATGGGGGGGTGCCGCGCTTTGTTGGCTCTTTCGACAACTACATCTTCCTGACCGAAGATGACCTTTATTGGATCGCCTATCTCGGCTCGGTTAAGATCGCGCTGGGGGCCACACTCCTGTGCCTTCTTGTCGCCTATCCCATGGCCTATATGATCGCGCGGGCCGAGCCAGGGATGCGCAATATCCTCCTGATGCTGGTCATCCTGCCGTTCTGGACCTCCTCGCTCCTGCGCATCTATGCGTTGATGGGCATGTTGCGGCAGGGTGGGTTCATCAACTCGGCCCTGATGGGACTAGGCATCACCGATGCGCCGATCCAGATGATGCAGACCGACTTCGCGGTCTATCTGACCATCGTGTTCACCTATCTGCCGCTGATGGTGCTGCCGCTTTATTCCACGCTGGAGAAACTCGATGGCAGCCTCTTGGAGGCCGCCGCGGACCTTGGCGCCAATTCGTTCCAGACCTTCTGGACCGTCACGCTGCCATTGTCTTTGCCCGGTATCCTTGCAGGGTGTCTTTTGGTGTTTATCCCGGCGGTGGGGGAATTCGTGATCCCTGATCTGATGGGTGCACAGGACAGCCCGATGATCGGCAACGTCCTGTGGGGCGAGTTCACCCGCAACCGCGATTGGCCCGTGGCCTCTGCCGTGGCGATTGCGATGCTGGCCCTGCTGGTGATCCCGTTCATGCTGTTGCGGAACACCTCCGCGTTGAGGGACTGATGCGCTGGGTGATGCTTATATTGGCGCTGGCGGGGTTTGCGCTCCTTTATGTGCCGCTGTTGATCCTCGTGATCTATTCGTTCAACGCCAGCCAGTTGGTCAGCGTCTGGGGCGGCTGGTCAACCCGCTGGTATGTCGAGCTTTGGTCGAATGAAGCAATTCTAGATGCGGCCTTCGTATCACTTCAGGTGGCGGTGCTGTCGGCCACGATCGGCACGGCCTTCGGCACATTGATCGGATATGTCCTGAGCCGGTTCGGCGGCTTTCGCTTGCGCACCGTATTCACGGCCATGGCAACGGCCCCCATCGTGATGCCAGAGGTGGTGACAGGTCTGTCGCTCCTGCTGCTGTTCATCTCGATGGAGCAACTGATCGGCTGGCCTGCCGGGCGGTCCGTCACGACCATCGTGATCGCGCATGCGACCTTTGGCATGGCCTTTGTCGCGGTGGTGATCCAGACGCGTCTTGCCGGGTTTGACCGCTCGATTGAGGAGGCCGCGCGGGATCTGGGTGCCCGCCAGCCGCAGATTTTCCTTGGGATCACGCTGCCGGTGATCGCGCCTGCACTCATTTCCGGTTGGCTGTTGGCGTTCACGCTGTCGCTCGACGATCTGGTGATCGCGAGCTTTGTCAGCGGGCAGGGGTCGAGCACGCTGCCGATGGTGATCTATTCCAAGGTGCGATTGGGTGTCAGCCCCGATGTGAACGCGCTGGGAACCATCGTCATCGCGGCCGTGGCGCTTGGCCTCTTCCTTGCCGCGTGGATCATGCGCCGTGGCGATGCGAAGCGTAAGCGGGAAGAGGCCCGCGCGATGGCAGGTCAATGATCCTGAGTGACAGGCGGCCAAGTGCCGCTGAGGCCGCGTCCTTGCGCTCCGTGACCGGTTGGGGCGCTGTCGATGAGGCGGCCCTTGCCCGCTCCCTCGCGGCGTCACCCCATTGCCTGTCCGCATGGGACGGCGCGCGGCTGATCGGGATGGTTCGCACGGTCGGGGACGGGGTGATGTATCTTTATGTGCAAGACTTGATCGTCGATCCCGCCCATCGCGGACAGGGGATTGCCGAGGCGTTGATGGAGCGCCTGATGCGCACGATCCGTGCGGAGGCCCCCGCTGGCCTGACCGTCGGCCTGATGGCGGTCGCGGGGCTTGAGCCATTTTATGCGCGACATGGCTTTGCCGCCCGGCCCGAAGGGCGCTATGGCGCGGGGATGACCCTGTTTTTGTGACCGAATGGCCGATGGGCCGCGCCTGCGCCTTGATCGGACGGGCGGGCGACGCTATGCCAATTGAGACCGATAGGCAGGAGAGACCCCAATGGCTGCAACGTCCGCTTCCCCCCTTGTGAGCACCGATTGGCTGGAACGGCACCTTGGCGCGCCGGATGTGCGTGTGCTGGACGCAAGCTGGTATTTGCCTGCCGAAGGGCGGGATGGGCGCGCGGAATATGGCCAGCGGCACATCCCCGGCGCACGCTACTTTGACATTGACGAGATTTCGGACAGCAGTTCCGACCTGCCCCATATGGCCCCGCCGGTGGAAAAGTTCATCTCCCGGATGCGGGCGATGGGCATTGGCGATGGGCACCGGGTGATCGTCTATGATGGGGCGGGCATGTTTTCTGCCCCGCGGGTGTGGTGGCTGTTCCGACATTTCGGGAAAGAGGATGTCGCGGTGCTGGATGGTGGCCTGCCCAAATGGATCGCGGAAGGACGGCAGACCGAAGATTTGCCGCCCCTGATGCGGGACCGTCACTTCACTGCCCGGCGCAACGCGTCGCTGGTGCGGGATGTGACGCAAGTGGCGCGCTCCGTGAAACTCAAGGACGAGCAGATCGTCGATGCGCGCTCCCCCGCCCGGTATCGCGGGGAGGAGCCAGAGCCGCGCCCGGGCCTGCGCGCGGGCCATATTCCTGGCTCTCTCAATGTCTATTACCGTGACCTTCTGACCGAACAGGGCACGCTGAAATCGCGCGATCAGTTGCGCGACGTGTTCGAGCGGGCGGGCGTCGATCTGGCGCGCCCGATCACCACGACCTGTGGCTCAGGCGTGACCGCTTCTATCCTTGCGCTGGCGCTGGATGTGTTGGGCCACAAGCAGACCGCCGTTTATGATGGTTCTTGGTCGGAATGGGGCATGTATCCCGACCTCAAGGTCGAGACGGGATGACGCGAGAGGTCGAATACGTCGTCACCGATCTGGAGATGCGCACCCGCCCGGCGGAGCGTCTTGCCTTGCCCGATGACACACGCATCGGGGAAGTGGGCGCGGATCAGTTTCTGCGCCTCTACCGCACCGTCGGGGGCCCCTATGAATGGACCGATTGGCTTGCCCGCCCGGCGGCGGAGGCTGAGGCGCATTATGCCCATCCCGACCGCCCGATTTACGTTTTGATGCGCGACGGGCGGGAATTGGGCTTTTGCGTGCTCGATTTTGTTTATGATGATGGCGCGGACCTTGCCTATTTCGGGATGATGCCGGACGCGGTGGGGCAGGGGCTTGGCAAGCCGTTCCTCAACTGGGCGATCCATCAACTGTGGGATCGAGCGACCGCCCCGCTTGTGACCGTGAACACCTGCACGCTTGATCATCCCAGCGCGCTGCCGCTTTACCAGAAGATGGGATTTGTCCCGGTCGGCACCGACACCCGCCGACGCATGATTGCCTGAAAAGGAGACCGCCCATGTTTGAGGCGCTGAAGCCCCAACCCGCTGACAAGATTATCGCCCTGATCGCCGCCTATGCCGCCGATCCGCGGGAAGGAAAGATCGACCTTGGTGTCGGTGTCTATCGCGATGACAGTGGCACGACGCCGATCATGCGTGCGGTGCGCGCCGCGGAGACGGCCAATCTTCAGGCCGAAACGACCAAGACCTACAATCGCCTGATTGGCGACGCGGCGTATCTCGCGGCGGTCAAGCCGCTGGCGGTGGGAGACACGGTTGACCTTGCGCGCGTCACGGCCTCTCAGGCGCCCGGTGGGACAGGCGCGCTGCATTGCCTGTTTGAGTTGTGCAAACTGGCGCGGCCCGGCGCGCGATACTGGATTTCCGATCCAAGCTGGCCGAACCATGAGGCGATCTTGCGCCATATGGGCCTGCCGATTGCGAAATACCCCTATTATGACGAGGCCACGGGTGCTGTGGATTTCGACGCGATGATGGCCGCGCTCGATGATGTGCAGGAAGGCGATATCGTGATCCTGCACGGCTGTTGTCACAACCCCACGGGAGCCAATCTGGACCTTACCCAATGGGCGGCGTTGACGACCCATGCGGCCCTGCGCGGCTGGGTGCCGCTGATTGATCTGGCCTATCTGGGCCTGGGCGATGGGTTGGAGGAGGACGCTGCGGGCTACCGCTCCATGGTGTCGCGCCTGCCTGAATCGATGATTGGTCTGAGCTTTTCCAAGAATTTCGGGCTCTACCGGGATCGGGCCGGGGCCGCGATTGTCGTGGCAGAAACGCCGGAGGACGCGGGAATGGCCGAAGGTGCCTTGGCCGCGATCAACCGGCTGAACTATTCCTTTGCCCCGCACCATTCCGCCGCGATCGTGGCGACCGTGCTGGGTGACGCGGATCTGACGGCGGATTGGCAGGCAGAGCTTAAGGACATGCGCGAGCGTGTCACTGGCCTGCGCGTTGCCCTTGCGGAAGCGTTGAAGCGGGAAACAAACTCGGACCGGTTCAATTTCATCGCAGAACATCGCGGCATGTTCTCTCGCCTTGGGCTGACCCCGGCGGAGGTGGAAACCCTGCGCGCGGAGCATGGGATCTACATGGTGGGCGACAGCCGGATGAACATCGCGGGCTTCCATCCTGACGATATCGACCGCTTTGCCAAAGCGGTGGCAAAGACGATCCGCCCATGACCAGCATCCCCGTCATCGGGCCGGATGACGTTGCGGGCCGCATGGATTGGGTGCGGCTTTGCGATGCGATGGAGGCTGGGCACAAGGGCACGAAAGCTCAGATCGGGGATCAGTTCCTGACCCGCGGCGACGACATACTGTTGTCCCGCGCGGCATGGATCGACGGGCTTGGCGTTGGCGTGAAATCGGTCACGGTGTTTCCGCAGAATGTCGCGGCGAGCCTGCCGAGCGTGCAAGGCGGGATGCTGGTCTTTGACGACACGACCGGCGCGCCGGTCGCCCTGATCGACAATGCGCTCATCACCTATTGGAAAACTGCCGCTGACAGTGTTCTGGGCGCGCGGTTTCTGGCGCGGAAGAATGCGCAGCATCTATTGATCGTTGGCGCGGGCCGGGTCGCGCAATCGCTGATCGAAGCCTATCCGGCGGTTCTGCCCGGTATTCAAAAGATCACCGTCTGGAACCGGACGCGATCCCGTGCGGAGGCGCTGCGCACGCTGCATCCGCATATCGAGATCGCGGATGACCTCTCGGAGGCGATGGCAGAGGCTGATATCATCTCCACCTGCACGTTGACAAAAACGCCCATCATCGCAGGGGCCGATTTGCGCCCCGGTCAGCACCTTGACCTGATCGGCGCGTTCACTGCCGACATGCGAGAGGCGGATGACGCGGCCCTGCAACGGGGCCGTATCTTTGTGGACAGCTTTGACACCACGCTTGACCATATCGGGGAGTTGAAAATCCCGATTGCCGCGGGCGTCATCTCACGCTCCGATGTGTTGGGTGACTTTCGCGATCTGGCAGCGGGAAAAGTCGGGCGGCAGTCAGACGGCGACATCACCGTGTTCAAGAATGGAGGGGGTGCGCATCTTGATCTGATGACAGCGCGGGTGATCCTCGACGCGGCAGGCTGATCCGGAAGGTGGCACCCGGCCCTTTGCCGGTCACGCTCAATTCTCCGCCCAGATTGCGCATGATCTCCCGGCTGATCGGCAGGCCTAGCCCCGCGCCCCCCGCAAGGGTCGTCTCCCCCAGACGCGCGAATTTCTCAAACACCCGCTCCCGATCCACCGGGGAAATACCGGGGCCGTTGTCGGAGATATCAATCTCCAGCACATGACGGCTGCCGCCAGTGCTGATATCAATCCGCGCAGGATCGCCCCGGCCATATTTGACCGCGTTCGAGATGACGTTGATGAACACCTGCGCCAGCCGGTCAAAATCAGCCTCCACCACATCGGGGGCTTGTTTGGGCCGGGTCAGGGTCACGTTATGCGCGGTCAAAAGAGGCTCTGTCGCGGCGATGGCATGGGTCAGGACCGCATCAAGGGTTACATCCTCCCGCCGCAGGGTGATCTGCCCGCCCTCCAGCACGCTGATATCAAGGATTTCATCCAACAGCCGGGTCAGCCGCTGGCTCTCATCATGGATGATGGAGATAAAGCGTTTCGACTTTTCAGGCGGTATATCCGCGCCTTCGCGCAGGATTTCCGCAAAGGAACGGATGGAGGTCATCGGCGTGCGCAACTCATGGCTGACCTGACTGAGGAACGCATCCTTTTGCACGCCAATCGCCTTGAGCTGCACATTGGCGCGGCGCAACTGTTCTGCGGTTTCCTCAAGCTCGTTGGACTTTTCCTCCAGCCGGTGGGTGTATTCCATGATCTGCGCGGTCTCATCGGCCATCCGCATCAGCGTGCCGACGGTCACAGCGCCATAACCTGAGATTTGCGTGACCATCGCGTGGGCCGCTGCCGCCCCGATCACCCCGGCGAGTTCCCGCTCCAGCCGCTGTGTCAGGGTGGGGTCGGCATCGGGCAGGCCGTAGGGTTTGCCCTGCGCGCGCGCCGCCTCGGTAAACATCTCATGCGCTTCCTCCCGTCCCAGAATGCGCTGCGCCAATTCAAACAGATCCTCGGATTTCGCGGTGCGTTGCAGCGCCATGCCGGGCCGATCTGCGGTGCGCTTGAACACATCGGTGAACACGCCAGCCTGTAGGGTCTCCAGCGCACGGGGGCGGGAAAACAACGATCCGGCGATGAGCGCGCCGATATTCACGGTCATGCTCCAGAACAGCGCATGGACCAGCGGATCGGAGAAATCCTCGCCAAACAGCGCCTGCGGTCGCAAGGCTTCGATCCCGAAGGGCCCGGCCTCGATCAGTGCGGCATTGAGCAGGAACGCACCCTCGAAGCTGGGCAAAAACAGCGTATAGGCCCAGACCGCAAACCCCGATGAGACGGCAAGGATCGCCCCTGTCCGCGTCGCCCCCTGCCAGTAAATCCCCGCGATTACGGATGGCAAAAGCTGCGCCGCGCCGCAAAAGGCGATCAGGCCGATACTGGCCAATGAGCCGGTGCCGCCGGTGAGCCGGTAGTAAATATAGCCAAGCGCCAGAATGACCGCGATGCTCATCCGGCGCGCGAGCAGCAGAACCCGGCGAATGTCCCCGCTGGAGCGTGTGTCATGCCGCGCAATGGCCAGCCAAATCGGAATGACGATATGGTTCGACACCATCGTCGACAGCGCGATGGTTGACACAACCACCATCGACGTTGCCGCCGAAAACCCGCCCAGAAACGCGAGCAGCGTCAATCCGTTCTGCCCTTGCGTCAGAGGGACGGTCAGTACGAAGAGATCGGGGTTGGAGCCTTCGGGCAGCAGGGTCATGCCCGCAATCGCGATGGGCAGCACAAAAAGGGAGATGACAAAAACATAGAGCGGAAATGCCCATCCGGCGGTGGCCAGATGGCTCTCATCCACATTCTCCACCACGGTGACCTGAAACATCCGCGGCAGGCAGATCACAGCAGTGGCGGACAAAAACACCAGCGTCGCCCAGCGTGCGCCGAAGATATCTTCGCTCAGGAGGGCGGGTTGCGCGAGATTGGAGAACACATCCCCCGGCCCGTCCGATAGCCAGAACACGACGTAAAGCCCAACGCTGGTCAGTGCCACCAGCTTGATCACGGCTTCAAGCGCGATAGCGGTGACGACCCCGTAATGCCGCTCGTTCACATCCACATTGCGGGTGCCAAACAGGATCGCAAACACCGCAAGTCCCGCTGCGATCCAGAATGCGGTCACATCACCGAATTCAAGTGCGGCTTCTTCAGGTGGCAGGAACACCTTGAAGCTGACGGTCAGGGATTGCAGTTGCAGCGCGATATAGGGCGTCGTTGCGATCACGAGCATCACGGTCACGATCACCCCGATCCGGGTGCTTTTGCCATAGCGGGAGGACAAAAGATCCGCGATGGAGGTCGTGCGCTGCTCACGCGCGATACGCACCAGCTTGCGCAGGATGAACCACCAGCCAATGAACACGAGCGTCGGTCCGACATAGATCGCGGCAAACTCGAGCCCATTGCGCGCTGCTGACCCGACCGCGCCGTAATACGTCCATGCCGTACAATAGACGGAGATCGACAACGTATAGACCAGCGGGGAGCGTAACCAGCCGAACTGCCCCCGCCGCGCCCGTTCCTCCGCCCAATAGGCAACGCCGAACAGCACGATCACATAGCCGACGCAAACAGCAATGATGAGGTCTAGGGTCAGCATCAGCGGGAGGACGGCGGCGGGGGCGTGGCCATGAGCTTTCGCGACAGCAGCCGTGCAAACAGGATCAACAAAGCCCACGCGCCAAATAGATAGAGCACGGAAGAGGGAATGCCGAACAGCCCCTGCCCCCCGGTAAACAGATTGGCAAAGGGTGGCATCATCGCCACCGCGCCAATGAGCGGCAGCAAAAGCGCTGCATCATAACGTCGCCTGCGCCCGCGTGGCGCGAGGGATCGCGGATCGGTCGCGCTGTCCACAGGAGGGGAGGAAGGCTCAGCCGCCATCGGCCTTCTCCTGCCCGACCATCTGACGCACATGCGCCACGATCTCCGCGTTAGAGAACGGCTTGGTCACAAAGACTGTGGCGCCCAGTTCCATCGCGCGGTCGCGGTCCTTGCTTTGGCCCTTTGCGGTCAGCATCATCACGGGCATGTCTGCATGAGCATCCGAGCCGCGCAATTGGTTGAGAATGTCAAAGCCCGATAGGCTTGGCAGCATCACGTCAAGCAGCACCACATCCGGGTTAAAGGCCGCTATCCGGTCAAGTGCGGCGGCACCATCGGCGACCGTTGCCACCTCAAACCCGTCCCGCTCCAGCAGGAAGATCAGCGATTCAACAATGTTCGCTTCGTCTTCGACGATCAGCACACGCTTCAATGCGTTTCCCTCCCCGGGATGGGGGGCCGGCCCGCCCCTTGTTTTGTTGCAGGTTAACGGCGGGCGGGGCGGTGTTTCAATCTCTTTTCCCGTAGCGGCGCGGGCGGGCCTAGATTTGCGCGGTCATGATTGCGGGTTCTGCGCGCGATGCGCAGGCGGGACGCGGACAAATCCGGCAGCCTGTGCCGGCAGCCACGGCGGGGGTGTTTTCGGCCAGACCGGTGGTGAGCGCGGTGCCAGCCGCGTCGCCTGCGTCCACGATCAGCATGGTGGAGGTCAGTGGGCCGGGCAGGCCGACCGTGCCGCTATCGGCATAATTGGCATGGGTCAGCGTGATAAATCGCCCCCCCGTCGCCAGATCGACGATATGGCGCTCCGTCCGCCCGGGCTGGGCGAGCGATTGGTAGACTGGCCAAAGCGCGCAGGCCGCTCCATGCCGGGGGATGGGAAAGCCGGGCAGGGCGATCCGTTCGGCCAGATGGCCTGCCGCATTGATCGACACCAGACCGAACAACGGCCCCGCCCCGCCGCGCCGCTGCAACCGGCTCAGACGGCGCAAGATCATCGGGATCGGCTGGCCAAATTGCCGGGCAAGGGCCGCAACATCGTAACCCGTTTTGCGCGCGGCGGCCTGAAATGGCTCAAGGGGGAGGGCGCGGGCTTCCTCCAGATAGGCGGACAGGCGGGTCTGCGCGCGCCGCCGCGCCTCCTCTCCTCTGAGTTCGGAGGCTTGCAGCAATTCGGTGATGGTGCTGGTGTCGGCGGCCTCGGCCTCCAGTTCCGGCACCCGGTTTTGCCGCTGGGCAAAGAACCGCTCGACCTCCTCATCGGGAAGGGTCGTGGGCTGATCCTGCTCCACCGCATCGTCGAAATACTGGGTCAACTCGCGGGCGACATTGGCGAGCCGCGCACTTTCGTCATTCACGTTGCGCAGGAACCGGGCGCGCTGGTCGTCCGGGATATCCGGCACGGTGGCGAGGATTTCGACGGTGGAATGCACCGCCGTGATGCGCGTCAAAACCTCATGCAATGTGGTCTGCAAAAACGGATCATGGGTCAGCCGGTCGGACAGCGCGTCAATCGCGGTGCGCTGGGCGCGGACCTGACCGTGCAGGGTGTTCACGAGCCGCGCCCAACCGGGATAGCGGCTGACGAATTCCTCTGTCACGTCCGCTTCGGCCTGATCGACGGGCATGTCAGCGGCGGCCTGCCGCAGATCCCCGATAAGCGAAAGCTCCGCCTCCTTGGAGAGGGCGGATGGCGGCAGATCAAGCTCCCGGGCGAGGGACAAAAGCACCTTACCCGCGATTCCGCGCTTGTTGTGCTCGATCAGGTTTAAGTAGCTTGGTGAAATCCCGGCCCGCTCGGCAAGGGCGGTTTGGGAGAGGCCCAAGGCGCGCCTGCGTTCGCGGATGCGAAGGCCAGCAAATGATCCGCGCATGATTTCTCCTTACTTCCCAATGGCTTTGCGCAGTGCAATGTAAAATCTATGACTATGTTGCACCGCAACCTTCACAAGTTATGACAAAATAAACCAATATAAGCAATGGTTTATTGCGTTTTTCACACCGACACCTCACGATGCCGTTAGGTCACTCTATCGCAGAGGCCCCGTGCAAATCCAAAAATAGACGCACGGATAACGACATTGACGGGAGGAAACGCATGTCGGATCAAACAACACGTCGTGGTGTACTTAAGGGCGGTGCCGCACTCGGTGCGACGGCTCTGGCGACACCCACTTTCTTCAGCGGTGCTCATGCTGGCGGCCATTCCGGCTTCACCAACGCCCCCGGACCGGAGAGCGTGACGCTTGGCTTTAACGTGCCGCAATCCGGCCCCTATGCGGATGAGGGTGCTGACGAATTGCGCGCTTACGAGCTGGCGGTCGAGCATCTGAACGGCGGCGGTGATGGCGGCATGCTGCCGACCTTCTCCTCGCAGGCGCTGGACGGCACCGGCATTCTGGGCCGTAAGGTCGAGTATGTGACCGGCGACACCCAGACCAAATCCGACGCCGCACGGGCATCTGCACGCGCGATGATCGAAAAAGATGGCGCGATCATGATCACCGGCGGCTCGTCCTCTGGTGTGGCTGTGGCCGTGCAGGCGCTGTGTCAGGATGCGGGCGTCATCTTCATGGCGGGTCTGACCCACTCCAACGACACCACCGGTAAGGATAAGCGGGCCAATGGCTTCCGCCACTTCTTCAACTCCTACATGTCCGGTGCGGCGCTCGCGCCCGTGCTTGAGGCAAACTACGGCAAGGACCGGAACGCGTATCACCTGACCGCGGATTACAACTGGGGTTACACCACGGAAGAAGCCGTGCGGACTTCGACCGAAGCGATGGGCTGGAACACCGTGAACACGGTTCTCACCCCGCTGGCAGAGACCGACTTCTCCGCCTATATCGCGCCGGTTCTGAACTCCGACGCCGATGTTCTGGTTCTGAACCACTACGGCGGGAACATGGTGAACTCGCTCACCAACGCGGTGCAGTTCGGTCTGCGTGACCGGATCGTGAACGGCAAGAACTTCGAGATCGTTGTTCCGCTCTACTCCCGCCTGATGGCGAAGGGCGCAGGCGCCAACGTGAAGGGCATCTTCGGCTCCACCAACTGGCACTGGTCCTTGCAGGATGAAGGCTCCAAGGCGTTCGTCCGGTCCTTCGGCACCAAATACGGCTTCCCGCCGTCTCAGGCGGCGCATACCTGCTATGTGCAGACGCTCCTCTATGCGGATGCGGTTCAGCGGGCTGGCTCGTTCAACCCCTGCGCGGTTGTCGAGGCGCTCGAAGGGTTCGAGTTCGACGGGCTGGGCAATGGTCCAACGCTCTATCGCGCCGAAGATCACCAGTGCTTCAAGGACGTGCTTGTCGTGAAGGGTAAAGAGAACCCGACCTCCGAGTTCGACCTTCTCGAAATCGTCGAGATCACCCCGGTCAGCCAGGTCACCTATGCACCGGATCACCCGCAATTCGCGGGCGGCGCATTGGGCACCTGCAACCCGGGCGCATAATCACACCTTACCGCAAGGTATGACCGGATCGGCCTCCAAGCGGGGCCGATCCTCAGGCACATAACGGGGCGTGCGGCCCCATTTTGCTGACAGTTTTCGAAAGGATGCGCGCGATGGAAGCCGTATTGCTCCAATTCATGAATGGCCTCGACAAGGGCAGCGCCTATGCGCTGATCGCCCTTGGCCTGACCCTGATTTTCGGCACGCTGGGGGTGGTGAATTTCGCCCATGGCGCGCTTTTCATGATCGGCGCGTTCTGCGCGATCGTGCTCAACCGCATCTTTTCCTTCTCCTTTGAGACGATCGATCCCACCCGGACCGATTTTCTGGGCAACCCGATGAAGGTCAGCACCCCCTATGTCGAAAAGTGGTTCGGCACATTCGGGACATCGCTGATCGAATATTCGGTCCTGTGGTCGATCATCTTTGCCATTCCGGTGATGATCGCGGTCGGCATCGCGATGGAGCGCGGGCTGATCAAGTATTTCTATAAGCGCCCCCATGCCGATCAGATTCTCGTGACCTTCGGCCTTGCCATCGTGTTGCAGGAAATCATCAAGCAGATTTTCGGTGCGAACCCGATCCCGAACCCGGCACCCAGCTCTTTTGTCGGGTCTGTCGATGTGGGCGTGTGGCTTGGCATGGCGGAGTTTACGGTTGTTTATCCGATGTGGCGGCTCGTCTATTTCGTCTTTGCGCTGATCGTAGTTGGCGGTGTGTTCGCCTTCTTGCGCTACACGACCTTCGGCATGGTGGTGCGGGCGGGCATGGCGGATCGGGAGACCGTGGGCCTGCTCGGTATCGACATCGATAAGCGGTTCACGGCGATGTTCGGCCTTGCGGCAGTGATCACTGGGGTTGCGGGTGTGATGTATACGCCGATCCTGTCGCCGAACTATCACATGGGCATGGATTTCCTCGTGCTCTGCTTTGTGGTGGTGGTTGTGGGCGGCATGGGATCGCTCGCCGGAGCGGTCGCTGCGGGCTTCCTGCTCGGTATCATGCAAAGTTTTGCCGCGATGAGTGAGGTCAAGGACTTCCTCCTCGGCTTCTCGATTGACCAGGTGATCATCTACCTCGTCGCAGTTGTCATCCTGCTTACCCGTCCGCGTGGCCTCATGGGTCGCAAGGGCATGATGGAGGAGTAAGCCCCATGCTGAACAATATCCGCAACAACGACACCGTTCTGATGTCCCTGATCGTGGTGATGGTGCTGGCGGCACCCTTGCTTCTGGCCCCCTTGGGCGCGGGATACCCGGACCTGATGCAGCGCTTTGCCATCTTTGGCATCTTCGCTGTGGGCTTTAACATCCTGTTTGGTCTGACCGGGTATCTGTCCTTCGGGCACGCGGCCTTCCTTGGGGTTGGGTCGTATTCCGCAGTCTGGATGTTCAAGCTGCTAAGCATGAACATCATCCCTGCGATCATCCTGGCGGTGATTATCTCCGGCCTGTTCGCGCTTATCATCGGCTATGTCAGCCTGCGCCGCTCTGGCATCTATTTCTCTATCCTGACGCTGGCCTTTGCACAGATGTCGTTCAACCTTGCCTATTCGGTGCTGACGCCGATCACGGCGGGGGAGACCGGGCTTCAGCTTGCGCTCGACGATCCGCGCATCCTGGACGCGCCTTACGAGGCCGGTCAATTGCCGACGCCGGGTCTGTTCGGGCTTTACATGAATGACACCTGGACGGTGAATTTCATCGGCATGGAGCTGCAATTCAACGTGGGCTATTACGTCTGTGGTCTGCTGCTGATCGCGCTGTTTTATGTCGCGCTGCGGATTTTCCGCTCCCCGTTCGGGATGATGCTGCGCGCGATCAAGACGAACCAGACGCGCCTGAACTACACTGGTGTAAACACGCGGCCCTACACGCTTGCAGCTTTCGTGATCTCTGGCATGTATGCTGGGCTTGCGGGTGGTCTGATGGCGTCGATGGACCCGCTGGCCGGTGCGGAGCGGATGCAGTGGACGGCTTCGGGTGAGGTGGTTCTGATGGTGATCCTTGGCGGGGCAGGGACGCTGCTTGGTCCGGTGCTGGGCGCGGGTGTGATCAAGTATTTTGAAAACATCTTCTCCCGGATGAACGATCAGGTCGTGGAGAGCTGGTTCCTGTGGATGCCCGAAGGGCTGACGGAATTCATGGTTGCGATCGTGCATCCGTTCGTGGGCAAGGGCTGGCACCTGTCGCTCGGCCTGATCTTCATGGCGGTGGTGATCTTCCTCCCCGGCGGGCTGATCGAGGGCGCGAACCGCATCATAGGTTGGATCGGGCGGCGCTTTGGCTCCAAGAAAACGGACAAGTCGGGCGAAGCCCCGGCACCGGCAGAATAAGGAACGGGATCCATGGGAATTCTTGAAGTCCAAAACGTCAACAAACGCTTCGGTGGCCTTCAGGCGTTGGACGACGTGAACCTCAACGTGCAGGAAAACACCGTTCATGCCATTATCGGGCCGAACGGGGCGGGCAAGTCCACCTTGCTCAACTGTTTCATCGGGAAACTGATCCCCGATACCGGCACGGTGATGTTCGACGGGAAAAGCCTCTTGGGGCTCAAACCGCACCAGATCAATCAGGCGGGTGTCAGCCGCGTGTTCCAGACGCCGGAGATTTTCACCGATCTCTCCGTGATCGAGAACACGATGATCCCCGCCTTTGCCCGCCGGGACGGGGCATTCAAACTCCATCCGTTCGAGCGGATTTCCGATGAAAAGGACATCCGGGCCCGCGCGGAGGAAATGCTGGTCAATGTCGGGCTTGGCGAAAAGCTTGATACGGTCGCGTCTGCCATGTCGCGGGGCGACAAGCGGCGGCTGGAAATGGCGATGTGCCTTGTCCAGCAGCCCAAGCTGCTGCTGCTGGATGAGCCGACGGCGGGCATGGCGCGCGCCGACACCAACAACATGATCGACCTTCTCAAGCGGCTGGCGAGCGAGATGGACATCACCTTCGTCGTGATTGAGCATGACATGCATGTCGTGTTCTCCCTCGCGGATCGGATCAGCGTTCTGGCGCAGGGTCATGTGATCGTGGAGGACGAGCCGGGCAACATCAAAGGCCATCCAAAAGTGCAGGAAGCCTATCTCGGCACGACGGCGCATTAAGCGAGGACAAAGACCATGAACCAAGCAGTCAACATGAACGCGAACCACGCCTCGCACGCGCCCGCCTATTTCTCGGCATGGGATATCCATTCCTATTACGGGGAAAGCTATATCGTGCAGGGCGTCAGCATGAATGTGCATGAGGGGGAAATCCTTGCCCTTCTGGGGCGGAACGGGGCAGGCAAAACGTCAACCCTGCGCTCCATCGCCCGGATCGGGGAGCCGATGGTGACCCATGGGGAAATGTGGCTTGATCATCAGCCGCTCCATGAGATGAACAGCCATCAGGCCGCGCGCGCCGGTGTGGCGCTGGTGCCCGAGGATCGGCGGATCATTCAGGGCCTGACGGTGGAGGAGAACCTCAAGCTGGCGCAGATCGCGCCGCCCCGTGGCTGGTCCATCGAGCGCATTTACGAGCTTTTCCCCCGCCTCGGGGAGCGCGCAAAACAGGAAGGCACCACCCTGTCGGGCGGGGAGCAGCAAATGCTCGCCATCGGGCGGGCGCTGGCCCGTGACATCAAGCTGTTGTTGCTCGATGAGCCCTATGAGGGGCTTGCCCCCGTGATCGTGCACGAGATTGAAAAGACCCTGATGGAGATCAGAAGCCTCGGCATCACCACCATCATCGTGGAGCAGAACGCGGTTGCCGCACTCAAGCTCGCGGATCGTGCCGTGATCCTCGATATGGGTCAGGTCGTCTATGACGGACTGGCCAAAGACGTGCTGGACAATGAAGAGTTGCGTAAGGAATATCTGGCCATCTGACCGGGGAGTGCGCACTCAGCAACAGGGGCGGTTCGGTTTCATGACCGGGCGCCCCATGCCAATACGCGGAGAGTCTTATGACCGATAAAACCTATCCACCGTCGCCCGAAATGGCGGCGAACGCCCATATCAACGCGGCCAAATATGAGGAGATGTATGCATCCTCTGTCGCTGATCCCATCGCCTTTTGGGCTGAACAGGGCAAGCGGATCGACTGGATCAAACCCTATACCAATGTGCGCGATGTGTCCTTCGCCAAGGAGGATTTGCATATCCGCTGGTTTGATGACGGCGAGTTGAATGTCTGTGCGAATTGCGTTGATCGGCATTTGCCCGCCCGCGCTGATCAGACCGCGATCATCTGGGAGCCGGACAGCCCCGACACACCCGCGCAACACATCACCTATGCGCAACTGCATGATAAGGTGCAGCGTTTTGCCAATGTGCTCAAGGAGTTGGGCGTCGGGAAAGGGGACCGGGTGGTGATCTACCTGCCGATGATCCCCGAGGCGTCCTATGCGATGCTGGCCTGCGCGCGGATCGGTGCGATCCATTCCATCGTGTTTGCGGGCTTCTCCCCCGATGCGCTGGCGGACCGGATCAATGATAGTGAGGCGAAGGTGGTGATCACCGCCGATCATGCCCCGCGCGGCGGGCGCGTGACGCCGCTCAAATCCAATGCCGATGCGGCACTCCTGCGCTGTGAGGATCATGTCAAATGCCTTGTCGCAAAGCATACGGGGGGTCAGACCACTTGGGTTGAGGGGCGCGACTATGACCTTGGCGCGATGATGGAGGCAGCGGCGACAGACTGCCCGCCAGAGCCGATGAACGCCGAAGATCCGCTGTTCATCCTCTATACCTCCGGCTCAACAGGTAAGCCGAAGGGCGTCGTGCACAGTTCTGGCGGCTATATCGTCTATGCCTCCATGACCCATGAGATCACGTTCGACTATCATGACGGGGACGTGTTCTGGTGCACCGCCGATGTGGGCTGGGTCACCGGCCACAGCTATATCGTCTACGGCCCGCTTGCGAATGGGGCGACCACGCTGATGTTTGAGGGCGTGCCGACCTATCCCGATGCGGGCCGGTTCTGGGAAGTCTGCGCCAAGCACAAGGTGAACCAGTTCTACACTGCGCCCACCGCGATCCGCGCGTTAATGGGCAAGGGAACGGAATTTGTCGAAAAACATGACCTGTCGTCGATCCGCATCCTCGGCACCGTTGGGGAGCCGATCAATCCGGAAGCGTGGAATTGGTATAATGACGTGGTGGGCAAGGGCAAATGCCCCATCGTGGACACATGGTGGCAGACGGAAACCGGCGGTCACCTGCTGACCCCGCTGCCCGGCGCGACCGCGACCAAACCCGGCTCTGCCACGACACCGTTTTTCGGCGTGGAGCCGATCGTGCTTGATCCGCAAACGGCGGAGGAGATCACCACGACCGAAGCCGAGGGCGTGCTGTGCATGAAGCAAAGCTGGCCCGGGCAGATGCGCACCGTCTGGGGTGACCCGGAGCGGTTCTATGACGCGTATTTCAGCCAATATCCGGGCTATTATTTCACCGGCGATGGCTGCCGGCGGGATGCCGATGGCTACTATTGGATCACGGGCCGGGTGGATGACGTGATCAACGTGTCCGGTCACCGGATGGGCACGGCAGAGGTCGAAAGCGCCCTCGTCGCCCATGCGAAAGTGGCGGAGGCGGCCGTGGTCGGCTACCCGCATGAGATCAAGGGGCAGGGCATTTACTGCTATGTCACGCTCATGGACGGGGTGGAGCCAACGGATGCCTTGCGCACGGAATTGAGCAATTGGGTTCGCACCGAAATCGGCCCGATTGCGAAGCCCGATGTGATCCAATGGGCACCGGGCCTGCCAAAAACCCGCTCGGGCAAGATCATGCGCCGTATCCTGCGCAAGATCGCAGAAAATGACGTGAGCAGCCTTGGCGACACGTCAACCTTGGCAGAACCCGCCGTGGTGGATGACCTGATCGCCAATCGCGGCGGCTAAATCACGCTGCTGGATGCGGGCGTCAGATCGTGTCCAGCAGAATGCTTGTTTCACTGTTCAGGACACCGGGAATGCTGCGGATATCCCGCAGCACCCGGTCGAACGCGGGCAGGTTGTCCGTGCGCAGTTCCGCAATCAGATCCCACGCCCCATTCGTGGTGTGAAGGGCCGTCACCTCCGGCATACCGCGCAGGGTGCGGGTGGCGGCGCGGGCCGCACTCCCCTGTATCTCAATCGACATGATGGCGCGGATCGCGTTCACATCCTCCGATCCACGCGTGTCGATGGTGAAGCGGCGGATCGTGCCATCTGAAACCAACCGATCCAGCCGCGCCTGAACCGTCCCCCGCGCCACACCGAGCCGCCCCGCAAGGGTGGAGATCGCCGCCCGCCCGTCGCGCCGCAATTCGGAGATCAGTTTCAGGTCAGTCTCATCACGAATTGGCATTTTGCTGATACTCATTATACATTTTGCCCAAAGTTAGCTGCGAAATGGGCAACTTACCACTCAAATATGACTGCCGCCTTCATCATCATGGACCGCAGAAGATGATGAGGGATACTCGCGATGTCACAAAAAACCTGCATTCTGGTAGGGGCGCCGGTGCAATCTGGCGCGGGCCAGCCGGGTTGTGTGATGGGCCCTGCGGCCTACCGCACGGCGGGGCTTGGGGGGGCGCTGACCTCGCTCGGCCATCGGGTTGAGGATCGGGGGGATGTGGCGATTGCCGTCCCGGCGCCGATGCCGCACGCCAATGATGCCGTCGAGAACCTCGCGGAATTCGTAAGCTGGACGCACGCGCTGACGGTTGCTGCGGCAGATGCGTCGAAAGATGGCTTGCCGATTTTCCTCGGTGGGGATCACAGCCTCGCGGCGGGGACGGTTGCGGGGGTAGCACAGCACGCCGCCGCCCTTGGTCAGCCGCAATTTGTGCTTTGGCTGGACGCGCACCCTGATTTTCATGCGCTCGACAGCACGGAAAGCGGGCACCTGCACGGCACGCCCGTCGCCTATTTCACCGGGCAGGACGGGTTTGCCCCGGCACTCGACACACCCACGGCCCCCGTCCCGGCAGAGAATGTCTGCATGATGGGCATCCGGTCGGTGGATCGGGCCGAAAACCTGCGGCTCGCGGCCGCGGGGGTGACTGTCCACGACATGCGCGCGATTGACGAGCAGGGCATCGCGGCCCCCTTGCGCGCGTTTCTCAGCCATGTCGCGGCGGTGAATGGTCGGCTACATCTGAGCCTTGATGTGGATTTTCTGGACCCCGACATCGCGCCCGCTGTCGGCACCACCGTGCCGGGAGGGGCGACCTTTCGGGAGGCGCATCTGATCATGGAAATGCTGCATGACAGCGGGCTTGTGACCTCCCTCGATCTGGTGGAGTTAAATCCGTTTCTCGATCTGCGGGGCCGTACGGCCAAACTGATGGTGGACCTTACTGCGAGCCTGATGGGCCGCACGGTCCTTGACCGAAAGACAAGGAGCTACTGATGCAAGATCTCTCCCCCTCCCGCCTCGCCATGGTGCCCTTTGTCAGTGTGGCGGACATGATGCGCACTGTGCATGCCATTGGCGTTGAACGATTTTTGATCGAACTCGCGGGTTATATCGAAGATGACTTCCGCCGCTGGCCGCTGTTTGACAAAACACCGCGCATTCCATCCCATTCCAAGGAAGGGGTGATCGAATTGATGCCGACCTCCGACGGGGAGGTGTATGGCTTCAAATATGTGAACGGGCACCCGAAAAATACCGCCGCTGGCTATCAGACTGTGACCGCGTTTGGTGTGTTGGCGCAGGTCAGCAATGGCTATCCGGTGCTGTTCACCGAAATGACCATCCTGACCGCGCTGCGCACGGCGGCGACATCGGCCATGGCGGCAAAGCATCTGGCCCCACGGGATGCGCGCGTGATGGCGATCATCGGCAATGGGGCTCAATGCGAATTCCAAGCATTGGCGTTCAAGGCGCTGTGCGGGATCGAGGAAGTCCGGCTCTTTGATATCGACAGGCGCGCCACGCAAAAGGCCGCGCGCAACCTCGCGGGATCGGGGCTCAAGGTGACGTCCTGCACGTCTGGTCAAGAGGCGGTCGCTGGCGCACAGATCATCACGACCTGCACCGCCGATAAGCAATATGCCACGATCCTGACCGACAACATGGTCGGGGCAGGCGTGCATATCAACGCAATCGGCGGCGATTGTCCGGGCAAGACGGAACTGCACGCGGATATCCTGCACCGCTCCGATATCTTCGTCGAATATCCTGAGCAAACCCGGATTGAGGGGGAAATTCAGGCACTTGCACCCGATCATCCTGTCACAGAACTCTGGGAGGTGATCACAGGGCAGGCCACCGGGCGGCGGTCTGAGGCCGCGATCACCCTGTTTGACAGCGTTGGTTTCGCGATCGAGGATTTTTCGGCATTGCGCTATCTGCGCGATCAGTTGGCGCGGACAGGTGCGTTCGTCGAGCTTGACATGCTGGCCGATCCGGACGATCCGCGGGATCTGTTCGGCATGGTGCAGCGCGCGCGTTAATGCGGAAACACCTTGCGCGCCAACAGGATGCGGGAGGTCGCGGTGATAAAGCACAACGTGCCAAAAAACCAAGCGAGTGGCGCGAACCAGTGCGGCAGCAGGCAGAGGAGGACGAAAAATACAATCGTTTCCGTCCCCTCCAGCAACCCGCCGGTGAAATACAGTGATTTGGTGCCGCGCGCGTCCGTCACCATTTCGTGCTTTTCCGCCATGATGGCAAAGCCGAGGAATGTCGCGCCGTTGAAATAGAAACTGGTCAGCAAAAACGCCCCTGCCGCGCCGTTCAGCCCCGGATCGTAAAGTACGAATGCCGCCGGAAACGCGCCGTAGAACAGAAAATCGCAGACAATATCGAGATATCCGCCGAAATCGGTTTTCTGGGTGGCGCGTGCAACCGCTCCGTCCAGCCCATCGGCCAACCGGCCCAACAATAACAACACCAGCGCCCAGCCAAATGCGCCGATTGCCACCGCACCCGCTGACGCCAAGCCAAGCGCCAAACCGATCAGCGTGATGCCATTTGCCGAAAATCCCAGCCGCGCCAGCCCCGCCCCGATCCGGTTCACGATAGGGTCGATGACTTTGCGCATGGATTTGTCGAGCATGGGTGCGTCCTGAAATGTGATGGCTCTACCTGACGTGAACTGGCTGGCTCTTGCAATGGGTGGTGCGCTGCGTTCACATTCTTGCTATCTAACGACACGGTGAATTGCGTTTCGTTTCCAAAGCCGCAACACCCAAGGGCAACAAGACGCCACAGGAAGGACACTCCATGAATCGCATGATCTCCACCGCAGCCGCGATTGCGCTGACTGCCAGCGCGGGCTTCGCCCAGACCGTCGATCCCAGCGACTGGGACGCCGTGCTGGCGGAAGCCAAAGGCCAGACCGTTTATTGGAACGCATGGGGTGGGGATCAGCGGATCAATGATTTCATCGCCAGCGTCGGTGCGCAGATGGAGGCGGAATACGGCGTCTCCCTTGAGCATGTGAAGCTGTCTGATACCGCGAATGCCGTCACCCGCGTTTTGTCGGAAAAAGCCGCGGGGCAGGATCAGGGCGGCGCGATTGATCTTATCTGGATCAACGGCGCGAATTTTGCCGCGATGAAGGAAAATGAGCTTCTGTTTGGTCCCTTCGCAGAGCAATTGCCGAATTGGCAATATGTCGATGTGGAGGGCAAACCCGCCGTGATCAACGATTTCACCAATCCGACCGAAGGGCTGGAAAGCCCGTGGGCCATGGCGCAACTGGTGTTTGAATATGACACCGCGCGCCTGTCTGAGCCGCCGCGCAGCGTTGCGGCACTCGCCGAATGGGCGGCGAACAATCCCGGTCGCTTCACCTATCCCCAGCCGCCCGATTACCTTGGCACCACGTTCCTCAAACAGGTGCTGTATGGTGTGATCGAGGATCCGTCCGTGTTGCAAATGCCGGTTGAGGCGGTCGATTATGATGTGACCGTCGCGCCGCTTTGGGATTATCTGGATGGTCTGACGCCCAACCTGTGGCGCAGCGGTGCGGCTTATCCGCAGAATGAGCCGCGCTTGGGTCAGCTTGTGGCGGATGGGGAGATCGACATCTCCTTCGCGTTCAATCCGGGTCGTGCATCTGCCGCGATCGCGAATTTCGAACTGCCAGACACCGTGCGCACTTTCGTGTTCGATCAGGGCACAATTGGCAACGCAAGTTTTGTCGCGATCCCCTATAACGCGGCCAATCAGGCGGGGGCGCTGGTGCTCGCGAACCTGCTGATTGATCCTGAAGTGCAGGCGCGCGCGCAGGATCCGGCTGTGCTCGGGTTCCAGACGGTGCTGAACATGGACGCGCTGCCCACTGAGGACCGCGCGCGGTTCGACGCGCTGGAACTGGGCGTGGCGACGCTGTCGCCCGCCGATCTTGGCTCGGCGCTGTTGGAGCCGCATGCAAGCTGGATGACCCGTATCCAGCAGGACTGGATCACCCGCTACGGCGTTGGCCAGTAAATGAACCGGGGGCGGCCGCTGCGCTTTGCGCCGCTCCTGACGATCCTTTTGTTGATCGGTCCGGTCGGGGCGGGGGTGCTTGGCACCCTTGCGCCGGCCTTTGGCTATCTGCCAGCCTTGGGCGGGGTATCCGTCACGCTTGATCCGTGGCGTGACCTGATGGCGTGGCAGGGGCTGTGGCCCGCAGCGTGGCTGTCGATCAGCACGGGCATCGGCGCCACGGTGATTTCGCTGATTATTTCCACCCTCATTGTGGCGGCGTGGCAGGGCACGCGGGTTTTTGCCTTTGTGATGCGGGCGCTGTCACCGCTTTTGTCAGTGCCCCATGCGGCGGCGGCCTTTGGCCTTGCCTTTCTGATCGCGCCCTCGGGTTGGATTTCGCGGGCGCTATCGCCCCATATCACCGGGTGGGAGCGCCCGCCCGATATCCTGATCACTCAAGATCCGATGGGCCTGTCGATGATGGCCGCACTGGTTGTAAAGGAGGTGCCGTTCCTCTTGCTGATGACCATGGCGGCCCTTGGTCAGACGGACAGTCTGCGCATGCGCATGTCCGCGCAGGTGCTGGGCTATGGCCGCGTTTGGGGCTGGCTTCTGGCCGTGTTTCCGCGGGTATATCCGCAGATACGGCTGCCGATTTATGCCGTTTTGGCCTATTCGATGTCGGTGGTGGATGTGGCGCTGATCCTTGGGCCGACACGGCCGCCGACCCTTTCGGTGCAAGTGCTGACATGGATGAGTGACCCGGACCTGTCGTTGCGGTTTCAGGCGGCGGCGGGTGCGGTGCTGCAATTGGGGCTGGTTCTGGCGGCGCTTTTTGCGTGGCGTTCGGCGGAACGAGTGGTTGCGAGGCTTGGCTGCGGGATTGCCATGCGGGGGCATCGTGGCGCGGGTGGTGATGCAGCGTCGCGCGGTGTGGCGCTGAGCTTGGCCATGATCTGCGCGGGTGCGGTGCTGTTCGGGCTTGGCGCGCTGACAGTGTGGTCCTTTGCAGGGTTGTGGCAATTTCCTGACCTGTTGCCCCAACAGCTCTCACTCCGGGTATGGATGGCGCAATCGGGCAATCTGGCGGCGGCGACGAAAGATACGGTGATCATTGGCGTCGCGGCGACGGGCATCGCGCTGTTGCTGGTGATCGCCTGCCTTGAGGCGGAATATCGCCATGGATTGCGCACCAGCGGGCGGGCCTTGCTGCTTTTGTATATTCCGCTGATCGTCCCGCAGGTTGCGTTTTTGCCGGGCCTGTCGATTTTTGCGATCCTGACGGGCGTCGATGGCGGGATCGCGGCGGTCATCATGGCTCATGCGGTGTTTGTGCTGCCTTATGTGTTTCTGTCCCTCGCGGATCCGTGGCGCGCGTGGGACCAGAGGCTGGGACTGGCGGCGCAAACGCTGGGTGCGGGGGCTGAACGTGTGCTTTGGGGCGTGCGCCTGCCGATGTTGTTGCGCCCGGTTCTGACGGCGGCGGCGGTCGGCTTTGCCGTGTCGGTCGGGCAATATCTGCCGACGCTGCTGATCGGTGCTGGCCGGATCGAGACCCTCACGACAGAGGCTGTGGCCCTGGCCTCCGGTGGGAATCGGCGGCTGATCGGCATGTATGCATTGTTGCAGATGGTGACGCCGCTTGCGGCATTTACAGTTGCCATTCTGGTGCCAAGCCTGATTTACCGCAATCGTCGCGGGCTGTCGGTGAGCGTATGAAGGACGGATTGCATATCCTTGAATTGGAGATCGCACAGCGGGGCCGGGTTTTGGTGTCGCTCGACCTCAAAATCGCGCCGGGGGAGATCGTGACGATCATGGGGCCGTCCGGCTCCGGCAAATCGACGCTCTTGTCGGCCCTCATCGGGGCGCTTGCGCCTGAGTTTGAGATGCGTGGGCATGTCCTGCTGAACGGAATCGACATCACCGATCTGTCGACCCGTCAGCGCCGGATCGGGCTTTTATTTCAGGACGATACGCTGTTTCCGCATCTGAGCGTGGGGGCCAATCTGGCCTTCGCGCTGCCGCCCACGGTGAGGGGAAAGGGCGCGCGCATGGCGCGGGTCGAACGGGCGCTCTTGGATGCTGGGCTTGACGGATTTTCAGGGCGCGATCCGGCCACCCTATCGGGGGGGCAGCGCGCACGTGTCTCGCTCATGCGCACCCTGATCGCGGAGCCAAACGCGCTGCTGCTCGATGAGCCATTCTCCAAGCTCGACGCGGATCGGCGCACGCATATCCGCGCCTTCGTGGTGGACCGTGTGAGGCAGCGCGCCCTGCCAGCACTTCTTGTGACCCATGACGCAGAAGACGCGCGCGCGGTCGGCGGGCGCATCCTCGATCCTCTGGGCCGAGAGATCAGCCTTTAGCCGTTACCCCTCATTGCGGATGGCCGTCACATCCTCCAGGGCTATAACCGCATCGGCGGAGGTATGGAGCATGACCTCACCTGCCAAAAACCGCACCTCCTCCACCGTTTGGTAGTGTTTTGCCTGGTCGATGCGGGTTGTGCCATCCTCCAAGACGGTTTCCCGTTCAAAGACATAGCGCCCATCCGGCGCCGTCGGGCCAAGGGGCGTGGACCCGTCCCAATCGAAGCTTTTGGTACCGTCCGTCAACGCCGATTCAAAGACGACCGCCCCGGATGTGTCGCGCACGATAAACTTGGCCCCGCGAGAGGACGCCGTGTCAAAATGGGCGGTGATCGGCGTGTCCGAGAAATGCGCCGCTCCCTCTGCCAGAACGGACCGGCCGAGCCATTGTGCCGCCATCGTCTGGTCAGACCCGGACAAGGCCGCCGCCAATGTATCAAGTTTCTGATTGGTGGCGATTTGCTGTTCGACGCTGCTAAAGGAGGCAAGCTGCGCGACAAATTCGGTGGAATTGAGCGGCTCCAACGGATCCTGATGGCGCATTTGGGCGGTGAGCAACTTGATAAACGTCTCGAAATCGGCCTGCGCGGTTTGCGTGGCACTTTCCGATGAGGGTGTGGCTGCGTTCCGCTGGGCTTGGGTGGCAGTGACGTCCATGCTCATTCTCCTTCAAAGCCGCAGATCGAGGCGGCCAACAGTGCGAACCTTGAGCGCCACAGGCTCCTCACTGTCCATCAGGGGTAGGTGCAGCTCAGAAGGGGCCGGATGCGGGGATTGGTCCTGTTGGCGCTGATGGGCGAAAGATAACGTAGCGCCGGAAAAGCCTTCTTTCAGAAATTCCCGCGTCAAAACGTCAACCGTTTTGCGCATCAGATCAGCGGTTTCCGCTTTTTCTGCGGTGATGGTGATATGAAATTGCCCATCTGTTTCCTGAATATCCATGGTCACATGGCCAAGTTCCGCTGGATCAAGCCTGATTTGCGTGGTCTGCGGCGAATGGGCTGTGACGGCTGCGGTGATTTGCCGGGAAATGGCCGCGGCTGTCTGCATCTCCGGCCCCATTGTCGCGACCGCGCGCGTGACCGATTCCGTTACCATCCGCTCCGATCGGGGGATGGTCTGTTCAAATTCCGCGAGCGTATCCGCCTTGCTCACCAGAGCGTCGGGCTGAGTGGAATCGCTTGTGGCCTGCACCGGTGCTACGGCAGAAGGCGCGACAAGGTTCTGGGTCGGGCCTGTTGGTCGGTGTTCTGACGCCGTGGAAACGGGTGTATCGAGCGGGCCGGCGTCGTCGCCACGCGGCGGAGCATCCGGCGCTTGCTGCTTGGCAATGATCTGAACCTGTTTTGCGATCTGTGGAGGCGCGGCGGTCGCGGGTTGCGGTGGCGCAGCAGGCTGATCCAGTGGCAGCACCTTATCATCCCCTACTGACCGGGTGATTTCCGTGTCATGAGTGGTCGGCGGCTTCGTCGCAAGTGCTTCACCATCCGCGACAAGCGGCGCTAACGGCCGCACAGATCGCACTTCGGAATTCTGTTTCTCAAGCGGCGATGACGTGACCGCGAGTGGCGCTTCCGCGTTCGCCAAACGGGGTGACGCTGCCGCCGGCTCGGCAGGCGCGGGAGCATCTGCGCGGGAGATCGGCGTGTTTGGCAGGATGACCCTAGGTTCAGCGTCGGGTTGCGGCTGACTGGGCAAAACCGGTGCCATGGAGGGCGCGTCTGGCGCTATGGCAATTCTCGTTTCAGCTTCCGGCGCAATTTCGGCCAGTTCCGCGCGGCCTGCCTGCGGTGCAATTGCCCCGTCTTTAGGAGCGTCCGTCACTGGCTCCGACAGAAGGGCCGCGAAATCCATTGGCGTCCCCTCCACCGTCAAAGGCGGCTCGGCACGCGGCGTGGCGGAAGTGCGAATCGTCAATAGCTCAATCATGCGATCAGATAATTCCGCATTCCTTACCGTTTCTTTACCGACTCGCTGATATTTCACCCCAAACCACTCAAAAGGAGACCCGCATGGACCAGTTGGCTCCAATCACGCCCAAAACGGGCCAAACCGCGCCTGACAGTTTGCGCAAAACAGCGGAGGCGCTAGAGGCGTCCTTCCTAGCGGTCATGTTGAAGGAGGCGGGTTTGGGTGCCCCTCGTGGCCTGACGGGTGGCGGGGCAGGGGAGGAGGTCTACGCCTCGTTACTTGCGACGGAGCAGGCGCGGGCCTTTGCCGCGCAGGGGGGGATCGGCTTGGCTGAGTCGATCGTTCGCGCGTTGGAGGCGCGGGAAAATGGGGCGTGATCCGCGATTGACGACCGTCCTGAACCTAATCGCCCGCGAACATGCGCTGCTTGATGCTGGGGCGTATGATGCGCTTTTCGATGTCGTGTCAGAGCGGGTCGCGTTGATTGAGCAACTCGCGGATGCGCCGCCGGGCAAAGATGACCTCTCGGCGCTTCAGGCGGCTGTTGCCGGGATCAGCGATCGTTTGGAGGCGGCGCGCGCGGGTGTTGCGCGAGCCCGTCGGCGTGTCGCTGCCCTCGATGGAGCGCAATTCTCGACCTATACGCGGGACAGTGTGGTTGAGCATCGGCAGTCGACGCCACGCACACACCGCATGGTTTAAGACTGTTAACCAAAACGATCTAATATTGTTCGGTATCCACGTTTGTTTACTTTCAATTAACGATTGATCGCCAAAACAAGCGTGTTGCACCAGAATCTGTGCAAGCGGGGCCTGTTCGGACCCCACCCGTCAGAAGGCGAGAAAAACCGGCAAAGCCGGTGCAAAACGCAATTGCGATCCAAAGTGATCGCGCAAGAGGGGTAATATCCATGTCAAGCATTCTGACGAACAACAGCGCAATGGTTGCGCTCAAGACTCTGACCAGCATCAACAGCAACCTGCAGACCGTGCAGAACCAGATTGCCACCGGTAAGGAGGTTGGTTCTTCCAAAGACAACTCTGCCATCTGGGCCATCAGCACCGTGATGCGCAGCGATGTGGAGGGCTTTAAGGGCATCTCTGATTCGCTGTCTCTCGCGGGCTCCACCGTCTCCGTCGGCCGTCAGGCCGCTGAAACCGTGACGGATCTCCTGACGGAGATTAAGGACAAGATCGTCGACGCGCAGGACGTGAGCGATGATGACCGGGCAAAAATTCAGACCGACATCACATCGCTGCGGGATCAGATCACCTCCGTGGTGAATACGGCGCAGTTCAACGGTCAGAACCTGCTGAAGGGGACGGAAGCGATCAATGTTCTGTCCTCTCTCGACCGGGCGCAGGACGGGACGGTGACCACGCAAAACATCACCGTGAACCGCAACAACCTTGAAACCAACGCCGACATCTTCGGAACCGGTACGGCAATCACCACGACCGCAAGCGCCGCAAACATTGGCAACACGGACGGGACGGCGACGATCTCGGTGACCGGATCGGATACCGGCAACGCGCTTGCAGTGGATATTAACGGGTTCACAGTGTCGGTGACGCCAGCGGGTACGGACAATGCGGTGACCGCAGAGGCGCTCGAAACAGCGATCAACGCGGCCATCACCAATGGCGATATTTCCAATGTCACCGTGGAACGGACGGGCGCCGATCTGACCCTGACCAACACCAATGACTTCGGGGATATGACGCTGACCGCAGACGCGGATGGCGCATCGACGGCAACTGTCTCCGCAACCACTGTTGCTGGCAAGGGTGAGACTGTCACCGCAGACAACACGCGGACCGTTGCCGAAGGCGATAGCTTCCGCGTGGCAGTGGGTGGCACGGACTATGAGTATGTTGCTGCTCAGGGTGAAACCATGGCAGATGTCTTTGCCGGGCTGAAGACCGAGATTGATGCAGCGGCAATTGATGGATTGACCACGTCGATCACCACCGACGGTGACAACATCGTTCTCAACCTCGTCAATGACGGTGCCGCAGGCGTGACCCTGACCGCCGCAGGGGCCGAAGGTGGTCAACGTGCGGGCGGGCTGTCTGCCTTGTCCACACTCGATGTGT
Organism: Rubricella aquisinus; assembly: GCF_014199445.1. Taxonomy (GTDB): domain Bacteria; phylum Pseudomonadota; class Alphaproteobacteria; order Rhodobacterales; family Rhodobacteraceae; genus Rubricella; species Rubricella aquisinus. Next base: position 241,811 of record NZ_JACIJS010000003.1, read on the forward strand.
CCACTGCTGAAGGGGCGACAGCTGCGCTGACCTCCATCGAATCGCTGATCCAGACCTCCATCACCGCGGCGTCTGAATTCGGCTCGTCCGAGCGGCGGATCGAGATTCAGGAAGGCTTCGTCAACCAGCTTTCGAATGCTCTGAAGTCGGGCATTGGTGCGCTGGTCGATGCCGATATGCAGGAAGCGTCCGCGCGATTGCAGGCGCTCCAGGTGCAGCAGCAGCTTGGCATTCAGGCGCTGTCGATCGCCAATCAGGCACCGCAGAGTGTCCTGTCTCTGTTCCGTTAAGGGATCTACGGACTGGCCCAATCAGGGGCCAGTCCACCTCCCGTTCATTCTGAAATGGAACAGACCATGCCGACCTGAAACGGTATGGAGGAAAGGATTTCCGTCATGTATGCCAACCCATATTCCGATCCAACACCGCACCAGAACCCCCGCGATGTGGAGTATTCCGCGTTCGCCCGGATCACTGCGGCTCTCAAGGCGTCAAAGGACGGGCCCTTTGCGGCCATCGCCGAGGCGCTGCACGCCAATCGCCGTCTTTGGGACATTATCGCCGGGGACGTCTCGCAACCTGAGAATGGATTGCCGAAACCCTTGCGCGCACAGCTTTTCTACCTTTCCGAATTCTCCCGCGTCCATGGCGCTAAGGTTCTGAAAGGGGAGGCCACCGTTGACGCCCTCATTGATGTGAACACCGCCGTGATGCGGGGCCTGCGGGCCGCGCAACCCGCCATGGATAGGGATGTTGCGTGATGCCTGGCCTTGTTCTCAAACTCGCCCCTGGTGAACGTGTGATGGTCAATGGTGTCGTCATGGAAAACGGAGATCGTCGAAGCCGCATTACCGTGATTACTCCGGATGCGCAGATTTTGCGGCTGAAGGACGCGCTCCATCCCCATGAGGTTAACACGCCTGTGAAGCGTGTTTGCTATATCGCCCAACTGTTGCTCGCCGGGGAGGCGGACCCCGCTCAAGCGAGGCAACAATTGCTCAAGGGGATTGAACAACTCAGTCAGGTGTTTCGGGATGCTGACAGCGTCCGTCTGCTCAGTGCCGCGACCGAACATGTCGTCAAGGACCGGACCTATCCGGCCCTCAAATCCCTGCGCCAACTCTTGCCCAGAGAGGCGCGTTTGTTTGAGCATTCCGGCATGGGGCATCCCGAACAGCAGGTCCGCGAGGCCGTCTGATGTCCTTCACGCCTGCCTTGCCCCTCTCTGGTTTGCCCGGTTTACGCTTTCTGGACCGGACCTATGAGACTCAATTCGCGGCATTCGAGGCGACTGGCGTTCAAGCCAGAGATGCCGCGTATTTTCGGGATCAGATCGGCTCCATCCAATCGGCAGACGAGTTGGTTGCGGACCGGCGGCTTTTGTCGGTCGCGCTGGGCGCGTTCGGTTTGGAAGACGAAATCAATAAAACGGCCCTTCTGCAAAAAGTGTTGGAGGAGGGAACACTTAGCCCAGAGAGCATCGCCAACAGGCTTGGCGATGCGCGGTTCGCCCAATTCTCTAAGGCTTTCGGTTTCGGTGATATTCTGGGACCCCAAAATCGAAACCCGGGCTTTGCAGAGGATCTGGCCAACCGATACCTAGAACGCGGATTTGAACGCGCTGTCGGCGAAGTGAACAATGACCTGCGCCTCGCCATGAATTTCCGGCGGGAGATTGCCGCCATCGCGACCAGCGATACGGTGGATAGAACCGGTTGGTTCTCGATTATGGGAACGCCGCCGCTGCGGGCCGTGGTTGAACAGGCATTTGGGTTGCCCACATCCTTTGGACAACTCGATATCGACCAACAGCGAGAGGTGCTTGAGGATCGGTCCGAGCAAATTTTGGGTCAGCGCTCCCCCGCCGCTCTGGCCGATGGGGAGGCTGTGGAGGCGATCATAACGCGCTTCATGGCGCTGTCCGATACGCAAGGCGCAGGTGGTATTGCGACCAGCGGCGCAGCCATGGCGCTACAGCTTTTGTCCCAGCCAAACGGATTGGCGGGACAGTCTTTGGGCAACATCCTTTTGTCCAATGCCCGCCTTTAGGAAGGGGCACTCCCCGCCGGGCTGCCAGACAGAAGGGAGGACAGTTTAGCAAACGCCGAATCGGCATCGCCTGGATTGGTTCCGCCGATAAACCCATCCAATTGCGCAAACAGGGCCAAGGCCCGGTCCGCCGCCACATCCGCGCCCGGCAGATGAAGCCCTGCATCCGCCATTGGCGCGATCCGCGCGTGATCTGCAAGGCTCTTGCGCAATTCGCGGATCAGCTCAAGCTCATGCTCCGTCGCGGCCTCCGGCAGGGCGCGGGACACGGATTTCAAGAGATCAATGGCCGGAAACCGCCCACGCTCCGCAATCTCGCGCGAGAGAACCACATGCCCGTCCAAAAGGCCGCGCGCCATATCGGCAATGGGATCCTCCATATCCGAGCCGGGTACCAGCACCGTAAACACCGCCGTGATGGCACCTGGACCGATGCCGGGCCCCGCCCGCTCCGTCACGGAAGCGAGCAGATGCGCGGTCGACGGAGGCCACCCGGCAAGGGCGGTCGGCTCCCCTGCGGACAGCGCTACATCGCGATGCCCTTCTGCAAATCGGGTGATTGAATCGGCCAACATCAACACATGCTTGCCCTCGTCGCGAAACCGTTCAGCGATCGCCATGGCAGCCCAGAGCGCGCGCCGTTTTTCAAGCGCGGATCGGTCGGATGTCGCCACCACACAGACCGTTTTTTCACACATCTCCGCAGGGAGGGAACGCAAGGTCGCGCGCAATTCGCGCCCCCGCTCCCCAATCAGGGCCAGCACCACGACATCAGCCTGCAGACCACTTCCCAGCTGTGCCAAAAGCTGCGTTTTGCCCACGCCAGATCCCGCGAATACACCAATTCGCTGCCCGCGAACAAGCGGCAGCGCGGTATCAAACACATTCAATCCGGTGCGCAGCCGCGATCCCAGCGACGCGCGCAGCAGCGGATTTGGGGCCGCTTGCAACAGGGGCGCTGCGATCCCGCCGCGCGGCAGCGGCTTTCCATCGAGAGGCGCGCCGAATGCATCGACCACCCGGCCGAGCCAAGATGCGTCCGGGAAGAGCGCATCGCGTTCTGCAAGCATGACCTCCTCCCCCAATTGCCGGTCAGCGGTGGAGCGATAGGGCATGATCAAAGCATAGCGCGGGGTCAGGGCGATCACTTCACCGCCCGGCGCCTCCGCCTGCCCGAATTGCACCGGCTGACCGATCCGCGCAAACGCGCCAAGGCCCGCGACACGCAGATTGTCGGTGCCAACCTCGATGATCCGTCCCACGCGCTTGCGCCATGAAATATGGGAGATGTCGCTCGCCAATCGGCCAAGCTGTGCGGCGGTCATTCGTTCCTCCTTCGTTCTAAACCTTTTATCAACCCTCACTTCTTAAGAAGGAGTTGAAACCAAACGAGGGAGAAGCCCCGTTATGCCATTTGAACTGGATATTTTCCGCAAAGCCGGGGCGCTGATGGCGCATGCACAGGCCCGTCAGGCGGTGGTTTCTGAAAACATCGCCCATGCCGATACACCGGGTTATCGTGCACGGGATATTCAAGCGTTCTCAGATGTTTATCAGGGTTCCAAAGCCGAATTGGATCGCGCGATGACGACCCGGGATGGCCACCGCATGCGGGAGGATCAGGCGGCCGCGCACCGGTTTGCCGAATATGTGGCCCCCGGTATCGAAAGCCCGGATGGCAACACAGTCACCCTTGAGGATCAGATGATTCGCGGCGTGGAGGCGCAGCGCGCCCATAGCCGCGCCGTCGCCGTTTACGACAAATCCATGGACATCCTGCGCACCGCGCTGGGCCGTGGGCGATAGGGAGGATGCACCATGAGTGAGTTGGGAAAATCCCTCGCCGCGTCCATGAGCGGGCTTGCCGCGCAATCCACCCGGCTGCGGCTGACGGCGGAGAACATCGCCAATGCCGACACGCCCGGTTACCGCGCCAAAACGGTCAGTTTCGAGCAGGGGCGCACGCAGGCCGTGGAACTGGGCCGCACCATCCTGAACCCGTCCACGCTAACGCGCATCCATGATCCAAGCCACCCGATGGCCGGGCCGGACGGCTATTACAACGGGTCCAATGTCAGCCTGATGGGAGAGATCGCGGACGCGCGTCAGGCGCAACGCAGCTACGAGGCGAACCTGCGCATGTTTGAGCAGGCCCGCCAGATGTCATCCTCGCTGATGGATATTTTGAGACGCTAAGGAGGGATCTAGAGATGGATATCACATCAAGCCTTGCCGCGCGGGCCTATGGCGCCACCACCGCGCAAAAGCCCGAAACACCCGGCGCGGTCGAACGGACCGCAAAGGATTTCTTCGCCACGGTGAAAGAGGGCGAGGAGACGGCGATGGCCTCCCTGTCCGGGGGGGCGGACAGTCAGGCCCTGGTCGAGGCGCTGGCGCAGACCGAACTTGCCGTCGAAACCGCCGTCACCGTGCGCGACCGGGTTGTCGAAGCCTATCAGGAAATTCTGAGGATGCCGGTCTGATGAGCGAAGGCGATGTCATTGACGTGCTGCGGGAGGGTCTTTGGATTTCGCTTCTGCTGTCGCTTCCGATCCTTGGGGTGACGCTGGTTGTGGGGCTGGTGATCGGCCTCATTCAGGCGCTGACTTCCGTGCAGGAAATGACGCTGACATTCGTGCCCAAGATGGCCGCCATCGTCGTTGTGTTCTGGGCCACCATGGGCAGCTCGGCGACGCTGATCGTGGGGTTTTTTCAGGATCAGATCGTGCCGCGGATCGCGGGCGGATAGGGGGCGAGGATGGATCTTCCGGGATATGTGGCCCTGTCGCGGGTCACCGGGCTTGACCGCGAACTCAGCGTCATTGCCAACAACATCGCGAATATGTCCACCGCCGGGTTCCGGCGGGAGGATCTGGTCTCGTCCGAGGCCGCGACGCATCTGCCGCAAGAGGGCACGACAATCGCAATGAGCACCCTGCGCGCGCGCTATACGGATGAGGCGCAAGGCAGTGTGGAGCGGACGGGCCGCGCGCTTGATCTTGCGATTGACGGGGCGGGGTATTTTCAGGTCGCGCTGGACGGGGAGCAATTTCTGACCCGCGCGGGCAATTTCAGCCGCACGCTGGATGGGGGCATGGTTTTGCCCAGCGGTGCGGCGCTGCTTGATGCGGGCGGCGCGCCGGTCCTGATCCCGCCCGATGCTGGAGAGATTGCGATTGCACCCGATGGCACCCTGTCCGCCGATGGCGCGCCGCTGGCCCAGATCGGGGTTTGGCAGGTTGCTGATGGTGCCGCGCTCACCCGCCGCGATGGCGTGATTTTTACCACGGATGTCGCACCCGAGCCCGCGCTCGGCACCCGGCTTTTGCAAGGGGCGCTCGAAGGATCGAACGTGTCCCCCGTCACCGAAATGGCCCGCATGATCGAAGTGCAGCGCGCCTATGAACAGGGCCAGTCCTTCCTGAGCAGTGAGGATGAGCGCATTCGCGCGGCGATCCGCGCGCTTGGTGAAGCCCGCTAGATTTGAGGAGAACCAGATATGAGAGCACTCAACATCGCCGCCACCGGTATGGACGCGCAACAATCCCGGGTCGAGGTGATCTCCAACAACCTCGCCAATATGAGCACCACGGCCTATCAGCCGCGCCGCGCGGAATTCACCGATCTGCACTATCAGCAGGCCGCGCGCCCCGGCACCATCACCTCCGCCGATGGAACGGAATTGCCGACAGGGGTGCAGCTTGGCCTTGGCGTCAGGCTCGCCTCCGTCACGATGGATCAGGAGCAGGGATCGCTTCAGCAAACCGGCGGGACATATGACCTCGCACTAGAAGGCAACGGATTTTTCGAGGTGACACTGCCCGATGGGCGCGCGGGATTTACCCGCGATGGTGCGCTTAAACGCTCGGGCGAAGGGCAGATCGTGACCTCCGACGGGCTGCCGCTGGCTCCTGATATCGTGATCCCAGCGGATGCCGCAGACGTGTCGATCAACGCGGATGGCGAGGTTTATGCCTATTTCCGCGATCAGGTGCAGCCGCAGCTTCTGGGGCAGATCACGCTGGCGACCTTCACCAATCCGCAAGGTTTGGAGGCGCTGGGCGGTAACCTTTATGTTGAAACGCCTGCCTCTGGTGGTCCAGTAATCGGTGCCCCCGGTCTTGAGGGGCGCGGGTCGATCCGGCAGGGCTATCTGGAAAGCAGCGCCGTTGATGCGGTGCGCGAGATGACCGACCTAATCGAGGCGCAGCGCGGCTATGAGTTGAATTCCAAGGTGATCACGGCGGCCGACCAGATGCTGTCAGCCACGGTGCAGATGCGATGATCCGTGCGCTGATCCTGTCCCTTCTGATCACTGGCCCACAGGCCGCGCTGGCGGATGTGCTGTTCGCAACGCGCACGATCCGCGCGGCGGAGGTGATTGATATCGGCGATGTGCAGCGCGGGCAGGGCGACGGCCCCGCGCTGCGGCTCGAGGATGTGATCGGGATGGAGGCGCAGGTCACCCTCTATGCCGGTCAGCCTGTGCACCCATCCGATGTGGCCGTTCCCGCCGTGATTGAGCGGAACGCGCCGGTCATCCTGCGCTTTCGGCAAGGGGCGCTGACCATCATGGCCGAGGGCCGCGCGCTCGCCCGCGCCCGACCGGGAGACATCATTTCGGTGATGAACCTGCAATCGCGCGCGACGGTGCGTGGCCGTGTGCATCCCGACGGAACTGTAGAGGTGGGATCATGAGACTTGTTGCGCTGCTTGGATGTCTTGCGCTGGCGGGCTGCGCCACATCCCCGATTGGGCAGCCTCCCCCAATGACCAGCATTGGTGGCTCTGTGGCCCCGGTTATTCCTCCCGTTGATCCGGTGCGCATGGCGCTGGCGCAGGCGCGGAACGTGGAGCTTGACCCCGATTATGCGCGCGGCTCCCTTTGGCGGTCCGGGCCGCAATCGCTGTTTGGCGACCGGCGGGCGCGCAGTTTGGGGGATATCATGACCGTCGTGATCGAGATTGACGAGCAGGCCGAATTCTCCAATTCCGCTGACCGTAGCCGCACGGCGGCGGAAGCTGTCGCGATGCCTGACCTTCTTGGCCTTGAGGCGTCCGCTGATCGGATTCTGCCCCCCGGTGTCGATCTGGCGAATGCGGTTGGCATCAATTCAAGCACCGAGACGGGCGGCAGCGGCACAACCCGCCGGAATGAGCGGTTGACCCTGCGCATTGCCGCCACCGTGACAGACGTGCTCCCCAATGGTCATTTGGTCGTGCAGGGCAATCAGGAAGTGCGGGTGAATTACGAACTCCGCGATCTGCAAATCGCGGGGATCGTCCGGCCCGAAGATATCTCCCGCCGCAATGAGATCACCTATGACAAGATTGCGGGCGCCCGCATCGCCTATGGCGGGCGGGGCCAGATCACCGATGTGCTTCAACCGCGCTATGGTCAGCAGCTTTTCGAGCGCGTTTTGCCCTTTTAACCCCCGGAGCCTGTCATGAAAAAACTCATTATTCCCGCCGCTTTGGCGTTGATCGGTCTGGGCGGCGGCGTGGGCGCGGGCATCATGCTCAAACCGGCACCCGAACCGGTGGAGCCCTGCGCTCCTGAGGACGCGGATTGCGCCCCGCCGGAGGAAGAAACCGCATCACAAGAGATAATGATCGACTTTGAATATGTCCGGCTGGACGGGCAATTCATCGTGCCGATCATGGAAGGGGACCGTGTGCGCGCGATGGTCGTCCTGTCCCTCACGATCGAGGCGGAAGCAGGGCTGGAGAATGATATCACCGCGATCCAGCCCAAAATTCGCGACGCGTTCCTGCAAGTGCTGTTCAACCACGCGCAATCAGGCGGGTTCAGCGGGCCGTTTACCACGGGTCAGCCGATGCGCGATCTGCGTGGTGCGCTGAGGGCGCGGGCGCAAGACCTCTTGGGACCAAAGGCAAAAGGCGTGCTGGTGACGGATATCGTCCGTCAGGATTTATAACCCACGCCGGATCGCCTTACGCTTGGCCTCAAGCAGTTGGGTGGCGTGCTGCCGTTTCAACATCTCTTCAATCATCAAACGACGCGCGAGCGCTGCGCGATGCGCCTGTCGCGCGGCCTCCAATGCGGTGGCCAATGCGCGGGTCTCGCGATCAAGCTGGCCTGCACGTCGTCGCGCGGCCGTCTCGTATTGCGCAAGGGCCGTCATCGGTACGGCGTCATCCGCCGATGGGGGCGTGCGCAGGCGCTGGCTTTCGGCCTGTCTCGTGCGGATCAACGACTGAAGCCGTGCGGCGTCCTGCGCTGCGCGCTCCTCGGCCATTCGCGCGGCATTAAGGACGGTATCGGGGATCATGAGCGCGCAGCGCGGCTCATCGCGCGCACTTGTTCGGCATACCGCAGGGCGGCGGCCACGGCGCGATATTGCTTTTCAGGGATCTCCATCCCGATTTTGACCGTGGCATGGATCGCCCGCGCGGTGGGCGGGTCGCTATGGATCGGGATGCCATGTTCGGCGGCAATTTCGCGGATCCGGGCGGCAATCTCATCCGTGCCCTTGGCCGACACGATGGGCGCGGAGCCGGGCGCGCGGCTCCAATGCAAAGCGACAGCATAATGCGTCGGGTTAACGATGATCACATCGGCCTTTGGCACATCCGCGAGCATCCGGTTGGTCGCGATTTCCTCGGCGCGGGCGCGGCGGGCGGATTTCTGGTAAGGGTCGCCCTCGGACTCCTTCATCTCATCGCGCAATTCCTGAAAGGACATGCGCAATTTATGCCGATGCTCGATCTGCTGCCAAATGAGGTCGATCAGCGCGATCAGCCCCGTGATCGCGACTGTTGCGAGGAGAAGCGTCATGAAAATGCTGCCCATCAGCAATGCCGCCGCGTTTGGCCCCGCCCGTGCAGCCCCGACGATCTCATCCAATCGCGCGATCAGGATCACCGTCAGCGCAATCGCCAATGCCACGAGTTTCACCACCGATTTGAGAAATTCGACCAGCCCTGCCCGCCCGAATTTCTGCTTTGCAGTCGCGATCAGGCTGATCCGGCTCAACTTTGGTATCAGCTTTTCACCCGCCGGGGCAAAGGCGCGCTGTGCGACCAGTGACAGGATCACGGCGAGCAGCGGGACGAGGAACAGAGGCGACAGGGCCGCGGCCACATCATTCGCCCATGCCATGAATTGCCCGCGCGGGCTGCTTGATATCAAGAGCTGATCGACAGAGCGGAAGGGCGCGGCCAGCGCATCGCCCGTGCGCATGATGATCCCTGGCCCGTCCGCGAGAATGGCAACCAAAAGCCCGACATATCCCGCCGCCGCCGCCGCATCGAGGGAGCGGGGCACATCGCCCTCCCGCCGTGCGCGGTCCAGCCGCTGAGGCGTGGGGTCATGCGACTTTTCCTGCCCGTCCTGGCCACCCGCGTCGCTCATGTCGGGGCCATGAAGGGATTGCTGATCGTCTCAAGCACAAGACCCGCCCAGAATGACGCGATCAGCGGGCTTGCCAAAAGCAACATGATGAGTGTCCCCGCTGTGATCGCGGGGGCACCGATAAAGGCGACCATGAGTTGCGGCATCGCGCGGTTGATCGCACCAAGCGCGAGGTTATAGGCAAACGCCCCCAGCACGAAGGGTGCCGCGAGCGTGAAGGCAAGTGCTATGGCCCGCCGGCCATGGGCTATCGCCCAGTCGGCAATCTCCGCCCCGCTCGGCACCGCGCCCACGGGCAGGGCGTCATAGCTCAGCGCCATCGCCTCGGCGAAATAGACATGCAGGCCCAGTGTGAGCGCCAAAGTGATCCCGGCCAGCACCAAGACGTTGCCAAGGGCGGGCATCGGATCGGGTGTCGGTCCGGCCCCGACCAATTGGGCAAGCGACGTGCTCTGCGCCGCGACGGAGCCTGCAAATTGCAGCGCCATCACCAACAGCCGCAGCGAAAGACCAAACACCGCGCCGATTGCAAATTCACCGAGCATCGCACCCAGAAATCCGATCTGGGTCGGTGGCACGGTGATCCGATCCGCGACAAGCGGCCAGATGATGGCGGTGAAGGCAAGCGCTGCGGCAAGGCGCACCCGCGCGGGGATGGTTTGCTCCCCAAATCCGGGCATCAGTGCTACCGCCGCACCCACCCGGACAAACACCAGAACCACCGCCAATGCCGCCGGTTCCAGCGCAGGAATGGCCAGCGTCAGGTCCATCAGGCCGTGCCCAGAAGTGCTGGTTTCGCGTGGCTGCCCACTTCCTCAAAGGACAGGACGGGGTTGCGCACCCCCTTGGCCGACAAGACGGCAGAGATAAACCGCCGCCGATGCGCGCTGGTGAGGATACCGGGATTGCGCCCCCGCGCACTGGCCTGCCCGATCTGCTCGCTCACCGATTTGGCGAAGCGGTTGAATTCGGCTGGGGGCAAGGCGACATCGGGCGCGCCGGTATCGGATGGCGCCTCATGGGTGGCGAAAATGGTCTCCCAATCCGGGCTGATCTGGATCAGGGGGATCGCGCCATCCGGCTCTTTCAGGTCTGAGATAAGTTGGAAGCCAAGCCGCTGGCGGACATGCTCGGCCATGCGCTCGATACTGGCACCGCTGGCCGCGGCCTCCGCCGTGGCTTCAAGGATCAGGGGGAGGTTGCGGATCGACACGCGCTCTTCCAGCAAAAGGCGCAGCACCGATTGCAGGCGATCCACCGGCAGCTTGTCGGGGATGAACTCATCGAGAAGGCGCTGATTGGCCCGCGCGCGGGCCGGGTCCGTGGGCAGGACGAACTCGTCCAGCAGGCGGCGCATCGCGCGGCGGGTCAAGAGGCGACCCAGATTGTCCTTGATCACCTCCAGCATATGGGTTGCGACCACCTCCGCCGGGCTGACGACCGGCACGCCAAGGAGGGCCGCATCCTCCTGCGCGGTATCGTCGATCCAGCGGGCCGGGGCGCCATAAACCGGCTCAGCCACGTCGATCCCGTCGGGCAGGCCCACCGGCTCTGCAGGGAGAAGGACCATCGCGCGCCCGGGATGGACCTGATCGCGCGCAGCCTCCACTCCATGCAGGCGAATGATGTAGGTCTTGTCGGGCAGTGTCGCGTCGTCGGTCAGCCGGATTTCGGGCAGCACCAGTCCGTATTTCTGCGCCACATGGCGGCGCATATTGGCGATCCGGCGATCAAGGCCAAAGGTTGCATCCATCACCACGGGCACCAGATCGGGGGAGAATTCCACATGAATGTCATCAAGATCGAGGATATCGCCGATGGCATTGGCGCTGGGCGCGTCATCGGCCTCATCCTCCGTCACTGGGTCGGGGGTGAGCACCACGCGTTGTGACAGATAGGCCGCAATGCCCAGCACCACCGCCCCGGCGAGGAACGGGCCAAGCGGCAACCCCGGCACCAGCCCGAACAGCGCCAGCAACACCGCAACAGTGCCAAGTGCGACGGGATAGCCGCCCAACTGCCGCAGAAGCGCCTGATCCGCCGCGCCTTTCTCCCGCCCTTTGGACAGCAAAAGGGCCGTCGCGATGGAGATGATGACCGCAGGGATCTGCGTCACCAACCCATCGCCGACCGTCAGAATGGCATAGGTTTCAAAGGCTTGCCCCGCAGGCAGGTCATGCACGAACAATCCCATCGCAACCCCCATCAGAAGGTTGAGAAAGGTGATCAAAAGGCCCGCGACAGCATCGCCTTTCACGAATTTCGACGCTCCATCAAGGGAGCCGAAAAAGGTGGTTTCCTCCTGTTCGGTGTCGCGCCGGGCGCGGGCCTCCGCATGGGTGATGGCGCCTGCCGCGACGTCGCTGTCAATGGCGAGCTGCTTGCCCGGCATCGCATCAAGGGCAAACCGTGCGCCGACCTCTGCCATGCGGCCCGCGCCTTTTGTGATCACGATGAAATTGACGATCATCAACACGCCAAACACCACCAGCCCAAGGAAAACCGAGCCGCCCATCACGAACATCGCAAAGCCTTCGATCACGCCCCCGGCGGCGGCGGTGCCGGTATGCCCCTCCCCGATGATCAGTTTCGTGGAGGACACGTTGAGCGACAGGCGCAACATCAGGCTCGCCAGCAGGATCGTAGGAAAGGAGGAGAAATCGAGCGGCCGCTCGATAAACAGGGTCGTCGTGAAAATTAGGATCGCAATCGCGAAAGAGGCCGCAAGCCCGAGGTCCAGCACCCATGACGGCATGGGCAGAACCATCATCACGATCACCGCGATCAGGGCAACGGCAAGCAGGATGGTGGGCTGGTATAGGTCGCGGATGGTAAAGCTGTTCATCGCGCGACCTCCACAATCGCGCCGCGCCCGCGCGACAGGATCGGGGATGCGACGGTGAAAAGCGCGCCATTTGTGACCGCACCCGCCGAGCGAAAGGCCGGCGCGGGGGCAGGGCTATGGGGGGCCACGGGTGGCAGATTTGCGAGGATCCGTTCAAACCGCGCGGCGTAGCGATCGCGGAATTTCGGGGTGCGCGAATGGTATCGCCCCGCGGCTTCCACCCAGTCGCCGCGATAATGGCTCAGGAGGTATCGCGCGGCGTAATCGGCATTGGCCACCGGGTCGACCATATGGGCAAAGGAGCGGAACGCCTGCCCATGCCAGCGGTGATTGATCTGAAAGCAGCCCAGATCGAAGCTGTCTTGGCCCGCAGCCTGTGCCGCGCGGGCCGCGCGCAACGCCTCCTCACGGCTGTCGAACCACGCGCCATGCCCCTCCACATTGATGGTCCAGGGCCAGGGCGCGAAGCGGCCATCGGCACTGCGCCCGGTTTCCATCAGGGTCAGGGCCTGCATGATCTGCGGTGGAATGCCATGGCGGGCCGCCGCCTCCGCCCCGGCGCGCAAACACAACTCTGCCCCGGCCCACAGGGATGAGGGCCAAAACAACATGCACAGAAAAACTCTCACCCAATGCCCCACGCGGATTCTCCTGCCAAGGGTTTCTTCTTGGCAGGAGTAAGGGGCAAAAGTTTCGAAACGGTTTCCGAAACCTTAGCAGGGCATTAACCGGCGAGGTGCCGCGTCACCGTCTCCGCAATCAGGCTGGAGACGCGCACATTCGATTCCTCCGTCACCCCCGCGATATGCGGCGTCAGGAGGATATTGGTCAGGCCCGCGAAAACCGCGCCGTGATCGGCATCCAGAGGCTCGGTCGCAAACACATCCAACGCCGCGCCCCCGAGTGCGCCATTTCGCAGTGCATCCGCCAGCGCCGCCTCATCAACGATCCCGCCGCGCGCGGCATTCACCAAAATCGCGTCGGATTTCATCCGGGCCAGCGCGTCCGCGTCGATCATGTTGCGCGTGTCATCCGTGAGCGGCACATGCAGGCTGATCACGTCTGCTTGGCTCAAAATCGTATCAAGATCAGCGGCTTGCGCGCCCGTGCTGGCCCATATATCAGCATCATCCGCGATGAACGGATCATACGCGATGACCTTTGCCCCAAGAGCCTGGAACCGGGCGGCTGTCTCTCGCGCGATGGCGCCAAATCCGATCAGGCCCAGCGTGGTGCCGCCAATCTCCCGCCCGATCAGCGCCTGACGCGGCCACGCACCCTCGGCAACGGAAGCGGTGGAAAGATATGCGCCACGCAGCAGCATCATCGCGGTGGTGACGACATATTCTGCGACCGACGCGTCATTTGCCCCGGTGGCGGGGAACACGGCGACGCCGCGCGACTTGCAATCCTCCACGTCGATATTGTCGAGCCCCACGCCAAGCCGCCCGACGCATTCGAGCGTCGCGCCCGCGTCGAGCACTGCCGCGCGCACCTGCGTGCGGTTGCGCACGATCAGCGCGCGTGCCTCCCCGATCAGGCCGGGAATGGCCGCCTGATCATCGGCAAGTGCAGGGTCGTAATGGACGGAGAACCGCGCGCGCAGCGTATCGACCGCCGCCTCGTCCATGAATTCGGTGATGACGATATCGGCCATATCAGGCGGCTCCCTTCATGTGGAAATTCGGCAGGGTGATGGCCTGCCCGGTGCGAACGGACTCCTCCGCCGCGGCGCCGACCGCAACAGCGATCAACCCATCTCGCACCGTCACCTCGGGCTGGGCATTGCCAAGCACGACCTGCTGGAACCGCTGGTGTTGGTAGAAGGTGGAGCCGTGGTGATCGCCTGCGTGCAGGATGCGGCCATCCACCTCGATATCCTCCCAAACCGGGCGTTTGGTCGCGCGGTCAGAGATGACGATGCGGCTTTTGCGCTCCTGCCCATTGGGGGAGAACCGGGCCGGGCCGGGCACTTTCGCATCAATCCGCGCCTTTGGTCCGGTGACGGAGATGACCTCCTGCCATTCCGACCCTTCGGCGAACATGCACAGGTCCAGCATGGCGCGCTGCCCACCGTCGAAATCCACCACGACATAGGCGTTGTCGAGGATATCCGGGCGGCGGCCATCATAGCTTTCATCCGCGTGGTTGATATCCGCCGCGCCCGACGCATAGACGCGCACCGGCTCGGCCTGCAAAACCAGCCGCATGAGGTCGAAGAAATGGCAGCATTTCTCCACCAATGTGCCGCCTGTCTGCGCGTTAAACCGGTTCCAATCGCCCACCTTGTGGAGGAAGGGGAAGCGGTGTTCGCGGATCGCCATCATCTTGATTTCGCCCGCCGTGCCTTTGCGCACTTCCTCGATCAGGCGCTGGACAGGCGGCATGTAGCGATATTCCATAGCGATCCACATCGGCGCGGCGCGCCCCGCGCAGAGCGCCTCAATCTCCTGACATTCTGCGACGGTGATGCCCATCGGCTTTTCGCACAGGACCGGAAGGTCGGATTTCAGCACGTCGCGCAGGATCGGCAGGTGCAGGTGGTTCGGGGCCGCGATCACGAGCGCATCGCAGAGGCCGCTGTCGATCAGCTCCTGATGATGGACAAACCGCTGCCCGCCCGACAATCCTTCGGACGCGGCACTCATATTCGGGTCCGGGTCGCTGAAGGCCGTGACGCGCGCGTCCTCCAAAAGGGCGATGTTGCGGATATGCTCCTGCCCCATCATGCCCGCGCCGATAATGCCGTATCGTACCATTCTCAAATCTCCAGAACGGGAATATTGAGCGCGCCGGCCATGGCGCGCAGGGTGTCGCGGTGATCGCCATAGGCAAGGGCCATGTGATGCTCCAGCCCGCTGTCGATGACATCTTGCAAAGTGCGGCCCGCATCCCGGTCGAACCGCACCACGCCGGACGTGCCGGTAAAGGCCATGTCCCGCTTGAGCATCTCCCCGCCGGAGATCACGAGCCGCACCTGACCATGGGCCTGACTGAGGCGCAGGAAGGTCACGCGCCCCGGCTTGAGCGGAAACTCATAGAGCAGCGGCATCTTGCGGTTGGTGTGGATCGTCGCTTCTGCCGGGATATCCGGGTCGCGCATGGAGATCGGGGCCTGCCCGCAATGCCAAACGACGCCCGTGTCGTCGCCCAAATCCATATCCACCAGATCGACGAGGAACACCGGGGCTTCGGCTGCGTTTTGCAACATCATCTGACTGACCGCGCCATAGACATCCGCCTCACAGGCGCAAGGCACGCGCGCCTCCCCCAGCATGGCGACAGGGCCGCAGACCGCCCCGCCATATTCGGTGAATGTCTCGGGCCAGCAGCGGATCGCGAACGCGTCATAGCCGCCATCTGCCCGGATCGTGTCGAGCGCCACTTTGAGGCGTAGGGACTTGTCCAATTCGTCCTGATTGACGTCCTCAATCCCGTCGAGCGTTGCCGCCTGATCGCGGACCCGCGCCACTGCCGTGCCATCCGCCGCGCGCGCCGTATCGAACAATTGCTCCAGCGACAGCGCATCAACGGTGATCCCGGTCAGGGATTTCAGGTCCGGCCCGTCATAGGCGCAGGTGTCGAACCCGATCGGATGCTCCCCGATCCGGCCAATCCGGCGCCCGTCGAGCCGCGCAATGGCGGCATCCGCCGCCGCGCTGCGGGCTTCGGTCTTGACCGGGTCCAGCCGCCCGGCCATCCGCCCACCATCCAGCAGCGCGGCAAGCTCCGCGCTGTCGGGGGGACCATAGAGCCAGCCAAAGCTGCGATGATTGAGGCCAAGCGCATGGCTTGCCAAATTCAGCCCGCAAAACGCGTTGAGCCGCAAGCGCCCACCGAGGCGGGGTTCCGGCACCGCCCATATCGCAAGCGGCGTGTCGGGAAAGGCGTTCGCCGCCTCCACCGCCATCGACGCATCGGTGAAGGTGACTTGCAAAAACAACACCCGATCAGGGCTCGCGGCCTTTAGCGTGCCTATGGCCGTGAGGGTTGCATCCGCGTCGAAGAGCAGCCCGCGCGGGCCGATGATCTCATGCCCGCTTGCATCGAGATTGGCGAGCATACCTGCCAGCATCTCCTCCGCGAAAGGCACATCGAATGTGGGGCGCCCGAGGGGCAGAATCCCGATCTTGGCCATGGGTCAGATCCCTGCATAGCGTTGGCGGAAACTGTCATCGCGCGGGCTGAAACGCGCGCCGGCCCCATCGCGGCCATAGACGGGATGGGTGTTCCACGGCGTGGCCTTGGCATCGGTGAGCGCGTTGAGGTCTTTCATATAGTCCACCGCGTCGCCCTCTAGCCCCGCTCGGATCGCGTCCCAATCGGGGTAGTGGCCAAAGGCATCGAGCCAGATCGCCCGCCCTGCCAGATAGCCGGATGCGCCCGCGGCATAGGCATGTTCCATGATCTTGCGGAATTGCGGCTTGCCCGCACCAGCCGACAGCATCACCCATGGACGCCCGGCAAGCCGGCCCATCTCATCGAACAGGGCCTGCACCTCCGCTGCGCCGTCACCATCTGTTCCAGGCACGTCATTGGCGTTGACCGGGCTTTCGAGCTTGAACACATCGACGCCGTAGTCGGGCTTTGCGAATTCCTCCACCGATTTCAGCACGTCATCGGCGCGCTTTCCGGTCATCTCGACATAGTCTTTTGTCTGGTGGGCGTCAGCGGCCAGCGGATAGACCAACAGTTCAAACAGGAAGGGGATGTCGTATTTGGCGCAGGCCTCCCCGATCCGCTTGGTGAAATCCTGCTGCGCGCGGTTCACCTCGGGTGAGGCGTCGGGGCGATACCATGCCAGCACCTTGACCGCGTCACCGCCCACCCGGCGGATCTTGCCCACCGACCATTGATCAATCTCAGAAGAAAGCCGCCCGCCCGGCGTTTCCTTGAAGATCGAATCCTCCAGCGTCACGATCAGACCCTTCTGCGGCTTGAGCACGTCCATCCCCATCGGCAGCGCGAAATGCGGATCAAGCAGGAGTGCCGTGCTTTGGTCCTGCAACGTGTCGATGAGCATCGTCTTGAACTTCGCCACCGGCTCCCACGGTGCGTCCTTCACCCCGTGATGCGCGGCAATCGGCCCCTTGATCGGGGGGCGCTGATCCACCGCGGTCATCTTGAAACGTCCATGCGCGTCGGCCATGCGGCGCATGCCCCACAGTTTTCCAGGGGTCAGGTGCATCAGGTATTCTCCTTGAGGAAGGCAATGACGGTGGCGCGATCCGGGGTTCCGGCGCGCCCGCCCAGTTTCGTACATTTCAGTGCTGCGGTGGCGGAGGCGAACAGGATCGCGTCCTCCACATTCATCTCTTCGGCCAGCGCGAGGGTGAATGCGCCATGCCACACATCCCCCGCGCCCAGCGTATCGACCACCTCAACCGTGAAGGAAGGGATATGCCGGACGACGCCGTGATCGAGGAAATAGACGCCATCCGCACCATCCGTCACCGCGACCCATCCGGGCAGGCGGCGGTCGGCTTCTTTCAGGGCGGCGATCTTGTCCGTCTCACCCGTAAAATCACAGATGCCTTGGACGGAGAAGGCGACATGGCTGGCGGCTTCGGCCAGATCCTGCGAGATCGGCGCTTCCCCATCAAGCACGCCAGGAATACCAAGCGCACGGGCGAGCGTAAGCGCATGAAGCGCGCCCGCGTGCCAGCGCGTATCCGCCAGCACCGCGCGCGGGGTCGGGTGGGTCCAATCCAGAGGCTCGCCCAATCCTTCGCCGCGCAGATTGACGATCTGCCGCTCTCCCGCTGCATCAATATTGATCGCGGAATAGGACGAGCGGCCACCCGGCACGAGCGCCACGTTATCGGTGTTCACCCCATCCGCGCGCAATCCGCCCACGATCAGCCCACCGATCTGATCCGCACCCACACGCGCCGCGAGATGCGCTGTCCCCCCTAGCCGGGCAACCGCAACAGCAGCGTTAGCGGCGCATCCTCCGCCGATGATTTGCCCCTGTTTCGCACGGTATTTCTCTGCCCGGGTGGGCAAGTCGTCTAGGTCAAAGATGAAATCGAGCACCGCTTGCCCGGCCAAGAGGATATCGGTCATTCCACGGGCCTCCCCGACGGCACGCGCTCTGGCTTGCCCAAGCGGCCATTGACGCTGTCGCCACCCGTGAGTGCGTTGAGAAACGCGATGAGGTCGGACACATCGCCATCGCTCATCTGGCGCGGGGTGATGTCGAGCCTGCTGCGCAGGCGCGCGCGCTCCCGGCTGTCCTCAAGGGCCACGAAATCAATCGCGGCAACCTTTGGTGCGTTGGGCAGTTTGACCATTTCGGGCGTCCACGCATCAAATGAGCCATGCGGATCAAGATGATGCCGCACCACCGCCTCCAGCGTGGGAAACGCGCCGTTATGGCCCCATGGTCCGGTCAGCGCCACGTTGCGCAGCGCGGGCGTGCGGAAGCGGTAGGCATCCTCCAGCCGGTTGCTTTCTCCCATCCGGCCCACATCGCGGGCATAGGGATCAAAGCCGCGCGTACGCCCGGGGCCGAAATGCGGCACGGCCAGCGCGTGGAACCGCTCATCCGTCAAAAGGGGGCCGTTGTGACACTCCGCGCAGCCCGCCTCACCAAAAAACAGAACGCGCCCGCGCTCCGCCGCGTCGGGCAAGGGCGTGCCCGCAAGATAGGCGTCATAGGCGCTGTCATAGCTGTGCCATTCGGAGGACATGAACGCGCCAAGGGCATTGGCGATATGCACGATGGTCACGTCCTCTGACGTGGTCACATCGTCAAATGCCTCCACAAACATCTGTCCGTATTCCGGGATGGTGCGCACCCGTTTCGCAATGATCGGCCAGACGTAATCGACCCGGTCGTTCGACGCGCCGGCGACCTCGTTTTCACGCGGTTGACCGGCCATTTCGGTTTGGCTTGTCATCGGAAAGAGCGCTTGGGCGGATAACAGGCCGTCAAGGCCGCGGGGCAGCCATTCTTCCGCCGGGGTGTTGAACCCGTTGCCAAACAGGTCCGACACGGACACGCGGCCATCATGGAACATCGTGCTGACGGATGTATGGCCAAGGTTGAACAGGGCAGGGGCGTTGCGTGGCACCCGCTTGACGATCTCGCTCTCTCCGGTGCCGGCGGTGCGTTTTGGGCCGATGCCGACGCCGCCCTCTCCGATCCCGAGGGCAAGTCCATCCGTGCCCGCGTGATCGTGGTTGTGACAGGTGCCGCAGGCGATGTTCTGATTGCCGCTCAGGATCGGATCATAGAATAAAAGCTGCCCGATGGCGGCCTTGTCGGGATCGAAGGGATGAAAATCCGCCTCCAAGATCGGCTCGGCCATAGCCGGGGTGCAGGCAAGGCTTGCAGCCGCCAGAACAGCGCGCCACTTTGGGTGCAAGGAGGACGTCACATGAAATACCTGGCCCTTGCGCTGATGCTTTTTGCCACCCCCGCACTGGCGGAGATCGAGGAGGCGCGCGACCTTATGGAAGCGGGAAAATTCGTTGAAGCGCGGGAGGCGCTTTTGCCCGCCGCGCGCTCCGGCAACGCTGATGCGGAGGAGCTGATAGGGATCATGTACGCCATGGGACTTGGCGTGCCGCAGGATGATGTGCGGGCGTTCGAATGGTATTTGCGTTCCGCGATGAAAGGGCATCCGGGCGCGCAGTCGGGTATTGGCTGGTACTATGAGATCGGGCGTGGCGTCGCACAGGATTTGACCCGCGCCTATATGTGGTACGGGCTGAGTATGATCGGCGGTGACCCGGATGCTGCGATCAGCATCGAGGAGGTCACGCGGAAAATGACGGCGGAAGAAATCGCGCATGCTCAACAACTGATTGATGATTATCGTCCTTGGCTCTACCCGTTTCGGTAGGGCCGGAGTGGGTTGGGCACGCGCACCGCGCCCAACCCGGTGATGTTTAGTTCAGATCCGACGCCATTGCCGCGTCGATATCCGCCTCGGCTTCGGCCACGGCGGTGCGCAGGGCGGCGAGGATCGTGTCACCACCATCGACATTCGCCGCGAACCAGTCATAGACCGGGGAGGCTGCTTCGGAGAACGCGGCCTTCTGCTCTGGCGTCGGGACATAGAGGTCACCGCCACCTTCGACAAAGGCTTCATAGGCCGGGATCGACTTGCGCTTCGGGGAAGCGAAGGTCGCCTGCTGAAGGGCATAGAACCCATCGACCACGACGCGGCGCATATCCTCGGGCATCGCCATGAACGTGTCGTTCGACATCCACCACAACGCGCCCATATAGGCGTGACCATCAAGGGTCATGTACTGAAGGCCCGCATCGGGGAATTTCATGCCCATGATGTCGGTGATGCCGTTCTTGGAGCCATCAACAACGCCGGTCTGGATCGAGGTGAACAGCTCAGGCCACGGGATCGGGGTCGGGGAGCCGCCAAGGGCGCGCACCAGTTCTTGCGGCAAGTCAGCCACGACGGTCCGGATCTTGAGACCGTTCATGTCGGACGGCTCCGCGATGCGGCGCTGGGTGTTGGCAAAGTTCCGCCAGCCGCCCGTGTTGCCGATGGTCATCAGGCGGATTTTGTCGCCGGAATCCTCAAGCGCCATGTCCCGCATGGTGCGCACGAAATCGCCCTGCATCACATGCTCTGCCACGCGGTCATCACGCATCAGATACGGCAGATCGAGCACCTGCACATAGGGGAAGATGCCGGACGCACCGCCGGAGGTGGAGATATAGACGTCAATCGTGCCGTCCGCGACGCCCTGAAGGCACTCTGCCCCGGTGGAGCAAAGCTGCGTGCCGATGAACAATTCGACGGCGATGGCGCCGTTCGATGCGCTCTCCACGAAGTTCTTGAACACGACAAGACCGTCGTAATCCTCGTCATTCTCGTTGGAGTTCGCGGTTGCGCGGATGGTGTAATCCTGTGCCGACGCTGCGGTCATCGCCGCGCCAGACATCATCGCTGCCATCATCAGCGATTTGATCCCAGTCGAAAACTTCATGTTTTTCCTCCAGTTGGGTTGGGTTTGTTTTGTTGTTGTTATGGTTAAGGGTGACGGGTGTGTGACGGCTCACGCAAATCCGGTGAGCCGCGGAATGGTCATCGAAATCGCCGGGAAATAGGTGATCAGGAAGATCACGAGGATTTCAACGGCCAAAAACGGCAGGATCGCCTTGGCGATGGTCTCAACTCGCTCGCCCGACACGGATGAGGCGACGAACAGCACCAATCCCATCGGCGGCGTGGCAAGGCCAACGGTCAGGTTCACGCTCATGATGATCGCGAAATGCACGCTATCGACGCCCAGATCGGTGAAAATCGGGCCAAGGATCGGGCCAAGGATGATGATCGCTGGCCCCGCATCCAGAAACATCCCGACGATGAACAATAGGATGTTGATCAGGAACAGCAGGATCAGCGGGTTCTCCGACAGGCCAAGGATGATCCCGGCAAGCTGCTCCGGCGCGTGGCTGAGGCTCACCACCGTCTTGAACGCCATCGCAGCGCCAACCAGCAGCAACACCACGGCAGAGGTCAGCGCGGATTTGCGCAGCACTTCGGGCAGATCGCTCAGCCGCATGGAGCGCAGGATGAAGAAGGCGACGAACACCGCATAGGCAACGGCAATCGCGGAGGCTTCGGTCGGCGTGAACACACCGCCCAGAATGCCGCCCAGAATGATGATCGGGGTTTGCAGCGGCACAACGGCCCGCTTGAACACCACGCGCATCGGCTCTGACATGCGGCGGCGCGCGCGGATGAAGATCAACTCGCTCATCACAGCGAATACGGCCAGCATGAGCCAGACATTTGGCGCAAACTCGATCCCGATGATCAGCTTGACCAGCGAAAACAGGATGTAGATTAGCCCGATCATGTTGAGCCGCGCCAGACCGCGCGCGAGCACGTTCTCGAATTTGCCGACGGTCTGATCGGTGTTCACGATCCGCTCGGCCTTGGGGAAGTTATAGCGCCCGGCCATCAGATGCGTCATCAGCATCAACCCGCCGCCGATCAGG
Organism: Rubricella aquisinus; assembly: GCF_014199445.1. Classification (GTDB taxonomy): domain Bacteria; phylum Pseudomonadota; class Alphaproteobacteria; order Rhodobacterales; family Rhodobacteraceae; genus Rubricella; species Rubricella aquisinus. The sequence goes on from NZ_JACIJS010000003.1 coordinate 264,059, forward strand.
ATGCCCGGCACGATCCCGGCCAGGAACAGGGCCGCGACCGACTCGCCCATCACATAGGCATAGATGATCATGATGCCCGAGGGTGGGATGATCGGCCCGATCACCGAGCTTGCCGCCGTGATCGCCGCCGCGAATTTGCGGCTATACCCCTGCTTTTCCATCGCGGGGATCAGCATGGAGCCAAGCGCGGACGTATCCGCCACGGCAGAGCCGGACAGGCCCGCAAACAGCATCGACGACAGGATGTTCACATGCGCCAGACCACCCCGCAGATGGCCCATAAGCGCTTGGGAAAACTCGACAAGCCGGTTGGTGATCCCGCCGCGGTTCATCATCTCCCCCGCGAGCATGAAGAAGGGGATCGCCATCAGCGGGAAACTGTCCATCCCCTGAAACACGTTGCGATATAGCAGCGCGATATCGCGCTCCTGCCCGTTGAACCACAGCAACAGGCCGGGGGCCGCGAGCAGCGCGAAAAAGACGGGAAGCCCGACCAGAAGGAAAATCAGAAAGACGGGAAGGAACCAGATCAACATATCATTCGGCCCCCTGAACCGCGCCCATTTCCGGGTCTTGTGGCAATTGCGTTCCGGGCGCGACGATGCCCACGATGGTGCGCAGGATCAGCTCGATATTAACCGACAGCAGCAGCACCACCCCAACAAAGAGCGACATATACATATACGACAGCTTCAACCGGGTGTTGCCCCAGCCATTCCACTCCACCACATCGGTGCAGGGCCAGATCTTGAGGTCAAACGGCACGCGCAGGGTCGAGGAATTGAAGAGGCACCCACCCTTGACATGGTTCACGCCCAATTGCACCGCCTTGAGCAGAACAATCGTGCCAAGCAGAAACAAGAGGATCGTCAGTGCCTGCGCCATGATGCGGGGCAGGCTGCGGGAAATCATGTCGATCGCGACGAACCCGCCCCAGCGATAGGCGCTTGGCGCGATCAGGCCGGTCATCCAGAGCATCATGAACCGGGCGAATTCTTCGGTCCAGTTCGGGGCCGCATTCAGGGCATAGCGCATGAAAACCTGATACAGGATCACGCAGGTCATCAAGCCGATGAGCACCCACGCGATCGTGCGTCCAACGCGCAGCACCGCCGAATTGACGGCAATCAGCGCGCGGAGTGGCAAGAGAAGTGCAGCCACCTTTTTCCTCCCCTAATGCGGATGTCGGTTTGCCCAGACTTGCCCGCGATTATGTTCGGATCGTTCAGGAAACGAAATCACCTGTCAAGGATTTCCGCCGCCGCCGCCCGTCTTTCGCATCCAGAGCTTCGATCACCTGCACCCCGGCGCCGCTGCAAATCCCTGCGATATCCTGCGGCAGGGGCTTATCGGTGACGAAACTGTGCACGTCCCGCAGATCCCCGATGCAGACAGGCGCGCTACGCGAAAACTTGGTCGCGTCAGCGGCCAGAATGACGTGCCGCGCGATATCCATAATGGCGGAGGCGACCTGTGCTTCGCGCAGATCATGGTCGAGCAATGCGCCCTCCGGCTCAATCGCGGCGGCTCCGATCAGGGCGTAATCCACGCGAAACTGGCGGATGAACTGCACCGCCGCGTCGCCCACAATCGCGCCGTCATGCGCGCGGATCGCCCCGCCTGCGATCAGGACATCCAAGCCGGAGAATTGGCGTAAGGCATTGGCAGTATTCACATTATCCGTAATAACGGTGAGGCCCGAGTGATCCTTGAGCGCGAGGGCTGCCGCCTCCGTCGTGGTGCCGATATTGATGAACACGGTCGCGTCATCCGGGATCAGGCTGGCGGCGGCTTGTGCGATGGCATCCTTGGCCCGGCGGGAGATCAGGCGGCGGGCCTCAAAATCGGTATACTCCCCGCCGGAGGAAAACACGGCCCCGCCATGAAACCGCTGCGCCCTTCCGGCCTGTTCCAGCAGGCGCAGGTCGCGGCGGATGGTTTGCGGCGTGGTGGCATATTGCAGGACAAGCTCATCCACGCGCACCCGCCCACGCCGCTGCAAGAGCTTGAGTATCTCGGATTGGCGCGCGTTGAGCGGCATGGCGATTCCCGTCCTTTTTCGGGAATGCTAGGGCGATTGTTTTCGTTTTTCAATACAAACGAAAATCTAGTCGATTCGTTTTGGCGCTGTATCTGGCCGGATCGACAGCGCGCTTTCGAGATAGCTGCGCAGATCCGGTGGTGGATCCTCGGTCAGTTTCAACATTTTGCGCCCTTCGAATGCCCCCAGTTTCGCGGTCGTGCAGTCGATCCGGTCCGACAGGCGGCCAAGCCGGATATCAATGTTCTTGAGCGCGGTTTCGGGCATCAGGATCACGTCCCCCGGTGTCAGCGCCTCCAGCTCCTGCACCGTCATGCGCTGGGTGTGGACGATGCCGGACACTTCGATCCGCGCCTCTGCCGCCGCGCGGGTCATATGCTTGCGCCAAAAGGTCAGGCTGGTCAGCATCTCGTTCGAGGCGGGCGCGCGGGCCGCCTCTGCCCGTAACACGTCCAGCACCGACAGCGGCAGCACGATCTGGAAATCGCCACTGCGCGCGGCCTCTCCGATATCGAGGTTTACCTCGATCACCAAAACATCCGCATTGCCGGGGGCGAGCCGCACCTGCGTGATGTTTTGCTCAATCCGCGCAAGCGACATCGCATCTGGCAGCGGCGCGCCCATGCCAGAGCGCATCGCCTCCATCATGCAGTCGATCACGGTGCTCGTGAAACCTTCGCAAAGCGCGCAATCAATCGCCGTGAAACTGCGCGCGGTCGGCGGTGGCGCACTGGCAGGATCGCCCCCCATCCGCAGATCGACAACGTGATAAACAAGGTCGGAATTGATGTTGATGAGCGCGTAGTTATCGACCCCCTCCACCGCCACGATCCCCAGCATCGCGGGGACCGGAATGTCCTCCAGAACGCGGGAGAGTTTGCGCACTTCACAGGCCATGATGATGGCCCCGGTTGTCGCCTTTAACAGGCGTCGCAGGCGATCCTCCAGCTTGGCCGTCAGGTGATTTGTGATGTCATCCAGATGCGGAATGGGCGAACGCCCGACACGCCGGACACTGATTTTCTTTTTCAGAACGTCGCTTTGCATCCGGTCACCTCATGTTTGCTACGCTTTCATTTCACAATCACCCTTTCCATCTGGTTAACGGGGCCAGTCGTTAGGGAAGTGTTCATACATTCGCGGCAAAACCGCATGTGGGTGAACAGAATGGGAGTGGGGACATGGCGTCTGCGGGTGGCAGCGTTATCATTAAACGTAAAAAGGTCATTAATGGTGGGGGGCATCACGGGGGTGCATGGAAGGTCGCTTATGCCGATTTCGTGACGGCGATGATGGCGTTCTTCCTGCTGATGTGGCTCCTGAATGCCACGTCGGAGGAGCAGCGGCAGGGCATTGCCGATTTCTTTGCCCCGGCGATCCCGATCCACCGGCAGGGCGGCGGAGGTGATGGCGCGTTTGGCGGGGATTCCATCTTTGTCGAGGAAACGCTGATCCGCACGGGCGCAGGCGGGCGCGAGCAATCCATCGCAGATGAAGCCGCGACAGGGGACACGGGCCATGCTCCGCAACAATCTGATGCTGCCGCGGGCCCAGATATCTCCATCATGGAGGATATTTTGCGAGCGGCGGCGGGCGATTCCGCATTAGGCGACGAGTTGCTCAAGCATGTGCGCACCCGTGTCACCGATGAGGGGCTGATCATCGACGTTTTCGAGCGGGACGGCGCGCCGATCTTCGCCAGCGGCTCTGCCGCGCCGACCGAACGGCTGGAGGCGATCCTCGGTGTTGTGGCCCGCGTGCTGGGGCTGGTGTCCAATCAGGTTACGATTGCCGGGCATACCGATGCGCAGCCCTTTGCCGCGCCGAATTACTCCAATTGGGAGCTATCGTCCGACCGGGCGCATACCGCGCGCCGCGTTCTCTTGGCCGGGGGAGTGCGGGAGGATCGTTTTGCCCGCGTGACCGGGGTGGCTGATCGCGATCCGGTGATGGAGGATCCACTTGATTCGCGAAACCGCCGCATCGTGATCACTGTTCTGAGGTCAGATATTATGCAATAAATCAGTAGGTTACGGGGGTTATCGGTTTGTTAAGGGCTGCCGTTACAGGATTGGTCAAACACTGATCCAGAATGGAAAGGGCCCGAGAATGAGTATCTCCTCCTCGATGAATGCCGGCGTGAGCGGGCTGAACGTGAATGCGTCAAAACTGGCAACGATCTCTGACAATATCGCGAATTCGGGGACATTTGGGTATAAGCGCGCGGAATCCGACTTCTCCTCCCTTGTGCGAAGCTCATCGCGGGGCGCTTTCACGGCTGGGGGCGTCACCGTTTCGACTTTCCGACAGGTGGAGGCGAAGGGGACCATCGTCAGCACGTCCAACGCGACGGACCTTGCGATCAGCGGTCGGGGTATGTTGCCGGTGACACCTGTGGAGACGCTCTCCGCACCGGGGGAGACGCCGCTCCTGTTTACGTCAACGGGCTCGTTCACACCGGATGCAAACGGTGTTTTGCGCACGGCAAGCGGATTGGCCCTGCTGGGCTGGCCCGCGGCGACGGATGGCTCGATCCCCGCGCAACCAAGGGACTCCGTCGCGGGCTTGGAGCCGGTCATCGTCAACCCCACGCAAATCGCGGCAGAACCGACGCGCACCATCAACCTTGGTGCCAATCTGCCCGCCGCCGCGACACAGGCGGGTCAGCCCGGCGACGCGCTTGATCTGTCGATTGAGTATTTCGGCAATCTTGGCACCTCAGAAACGCTGACCGCCAATTTTGTGCCGGTGATCCCGGATGAGGGCTATTCGAACACATGGACGGTGGAACTGTCGGACAGCGCATCGGCGACAAACCCGGTCGCCCATTTCACGATCAGCTTTGAAGATACGCGCGAGGGGCGCGGCGCGATCCGAAGCGTCGGCATTCCCGGTGACACCCCGCTGAATGGGGAGAGTTACGATCCTGAAACGGGTCAACTGAACCTGACCGTCGAGGGCGGCCCGCTCCAGATCAATATCGGGCGACCGCTCAGCAACGCGTTTCTGACGCAGTTGTCCTCAGAATTCGCGCCGATCTCCATCACGAAGGATGGTGCCCCGGTTGGCAACCTGTCGAGTGTGGAGGTGGATGAGCGCGGCCTGATGACCGCGATCTATGACACGGGTTTCACGCGCACGATCTATCAGATCCCGTTGGCGGACGTGCCCAATCTGAACGGATTGCGGGCTGTCAATGATCAGGCCTTCGCGCTCAGCCCGACCTCCGGATCGCTCTATCTTTGGGATGCTGGGGATGGCCCGACCGGGGGGCTGGCGGGGTTCTCTCGGGAGGAATCCAGTGCCGACATCGCGGGCGAATTGACCCAGATGATCCAGACCCAGCGCGCCTATTCCTCCAACGCCAAGGTGATCCAGACGGTGGATGAGATGTTGCAGGAAACCACCAATATCAAGCGCTGATAAGGGGCCGGGAAGATGAGCCTTTCCAATGCCCTGAGCCTCGCGAGTGCGGGGCTTGCCGCGTCATCCAAATCGGCGCAAGTCGCGTCGGAAAACGTCGCGAATGCCCTCACGGAAGGGTACGCGCGGCGCGAAGTGGTGCGCGGCCCCGATGGCACAGTCACGACCCGCCGGGCGGAGGATGTGGTGCTCACCGCCGCCCGTCGTCAGGCCACATCGGGGGCAGAGGGCGCACGGGTCACGGCTGAGGCAGCGGACCGGATCGCGGGTGCGCTTGGCCTCCCCAGCGATCCGGCCTCCCTGTCGGGCCGGATGGATGCGTTGGATCAGGCGCTGACGTCGCTGATCTCCACCCCGGAAAGCCGCAGCCTTCAACGTGGCGCGTTTGCGGCCCTCGACCTTGCTGTGACCGGGATCCGCGATGCAGCCTCCGATCTGCGGGCGGTGCGTGAGGATGCCGATACCGCGATCGGGGCCATGGTCACCCGGCTTAACGCAGCGATAGAGGACGTGCACAAACTCAATGGCGCAATCGTCGGAAAATCCGTCGCGCGCGCGGACACCGCCGCGCTGGAGGACCAGCGGGATCGGCTGATCGACGAGATTTCGGGCATGATCCCGCTTCGGGTCGTGGATCGGGAGGATGGGAATGTGGCCCTGTTCTCGATCCGGGGGGCGGTGCTGCTTGATGGGCGGCCAGAGCCGTTTGGCTTCACACCCACTGCGACGATCCTGCCCGAAATGTCGCAGGAGGGCGGGCAATTGAGTGGGCTCACGCTGTCGGGCCGGGACGCGCGCATCGGGGACGGGCGCGGCATTCTGGGCGGCGGCGCGCTGGAGGCCGCATTTGTCATCCGTGACCAGACGGTGCCGCAGGCGACGGCCTCACTCGATGCGTTTGCCTTTTCCCTCGCTGACCGCTTGACGCGGGCCGATGCGAGCCTTGCCGAGGGGCAACCGGGTGCGCTCCTTGATGACGGCGCGGCCCTTGATCCGGAGGCGATCAGCGGGCTTGCTGGTCGGTTAACCCTGAACCCCGCGCTGACCGATGACACGTCTTGGCGCTTGCGCGACGGGATCGCCGCGGAGGCACCCGGGCTCACCGGGCGGGCCGATCAGGTGATTGCCCTGCGAGATGCGCTGCGCACGCGTGAAACGCTGCCCGGCGGGGCCACGTCTCGCGATTTGGCGACACATCTTGCCACCCTGTCTGCTGAGTTGAACAGCAACGCAACCCGCGCCACCCGCGACGCGGATTTCGCGCGGGCCGAGCGGGTGGGCCTGTCGGAGCAGGAGGCCGCGGCCATCGGCGTGGACACGGATGCCGAGCTTCAGGCCCTTCTCCTGATTGAGCGGACCTATCAGGCCAATGCCCGCGTGATGCAGACCGTGGATCAGATGTTCGCCAGATTGATGGAGATTTAGCCATGATTTCCGGCATCCGATCCGATCTTACACAGATGCTTGCCCTTCAACGGCAAAGCCGCGAGTTGTCCCATGCGTTGGATATCGCCACACAGGAACTATCGACCGGGCGGAAACAGGATCTGGTCGCGGCCTCAGAAGGAAACCTCGCGCGGCTGCACGGGATGGACACGCGGCTTGCGCAGATTGCATCGGACCAGTCCGCGATTGACCTGTTTGACCGGCGCGCAGAATTGGCCGATGCGGCGCTTGCGGGTGTTCAGGAAATGCTTGATCCGATTGGAACGGAAATGCAGGCCGCCGCGATCAACGGGGATGCGGCACGCGCCCGGTCCCTCGCCACGGATGCCGCGGCTCGGATGGAGGGGGTGATCGGCATTCTCAACAGCACCACGGGGGGGCGTGCGCTGTTTGCCGGGGCCAATACTGACGGTCCCGCGATTGCCACTGCTGACACCCTAATGACGGTGCTGCGCGCAGCAATCGCCGCCGCGCCCGAGGGGGAGGACGCGGTGGCCACCTTCTTCGCCGATGGCGGCGGATATGAAACGCTGATCTATGCCGGGGCAGAACCGGGCGCGGCGGGGAGCCTTTCCACGGGTGCACCGCTCGCCAATATGCCAACTGCAAATGCACCCGAAATCCGCTTTGCGCTGGAAGGATTGGCGCGCGCGGCGCTCAGTCTCACGGCGGATGATCCGGTCGCGCGCCAGATTGAGGCTGGCGCGACCCTCGCCAATGCGGGGCGCGAAGTGATTGCCCTGCGGGAAGGGTTGGGGGCTGACCGATATCGCCTTGAGATCATGAAGGATGTGCTCAAGGCGGAGGAAACCAGCACCTCGCTCGCGCGGGCCAGCATCACCAGCGCGGACCCGCATGAAACCGCCGCGCGCCTTCAGGGGCTGGAGGCGCAGTTGCAGGCGCTTTATGTCGTGACGGCGCGGCTTTCGTCTCTGTCCATCGTCAATTTCATGAGGTAGCCATGCGCGGTTTGCTGTTTGTCCTGCTATGCCTTGCGTTGGCTCTGCCCGCTGCGGCGCAATCGACCCGGATCAAGGATCTGGTGGAGGTCGAAGGCGTGCGGGGCAATGACCTCGTCGGCTACGGCCTTGTTGTGGGTCTGAATGGCACGGGTGACAGCCTGCGCAACAGCCCCTTTACCGAAGAGGCCATGGCCAACTTGCTGGAGCGGTTGGGGATCAATGTGGCGGGCGAACAATTCCGCCCGCAGAACGTCGCGGCGGTGCTAGTCACGGGCGTGCTGCCGCCTTTTGCGCGGGCGGGCGGGCGGATCGACATTACCGTGTCGGCCATCGGGGATGCGGACAGCCTGCTTGGTGGCACGCTGATCATGACCCCTCTGAATGCCGCCGATGGGGAGATTTACGCGGTGGGGCAGGGATCGGTGATCGCTGGTGGTGCTGTGGCCGAAGGGGAGGCCGGGGCCACGACCCAGGGCGTGCCCACAACCGGCACGATCCCCGGTGGCGCGCGCGTCGAGCGGGAGCTGGACTTCGATTTCACCCGGATGGAGCGTCTGCGCCTTGCCCTGCGCGACCCGGATTTCACCACTGCGGTGCGGATTGAGGAGGCGGTGAATGGCCGCTTTGGTCGCCGGATCGCCCAGATGCTCGATTCCGGCACAGTCGAGATCACGGTGCGCAACGCCAATGCCCGCTCGCCCGCGCATCTGGTCAGCCAATTGGAAAATATCGAAGTGTCGCCCCAGCAGCGCGCGCGCGTTGTCGTCGATCAGCGTTCAGGCACGATTGTGCTGGGGGCGGATGTGCGGATCTCGCGGGTTGCGGTCAGTCAGGGCAATCTGACCCTGCGGGTGCAGGAGCAGCCGATGGTCGTTCAGCCCAACCCCTTCGCCCGGGGCGACACCATCGTCGTGCCGCGCACCAATGCCGCGATAGAGGAGGAGCCGGGCACCGGGCTTGCCCTCGTCGAAAGCTCGGTCAGTCTGCCCGAGGTCATCGAAGGGTTGAACGCGCTTGGCGTCACCCCGCGCGACATGATCGACATCCTCAAGGCGATCAAGGCGGCAGGCGCACTTCATGCGGATTTCATCGTGCAGTGACCCGGGCCGCGCACCGGGCTGCGGCGATCAGTTGCGGAGGATCAGCCGATCCTTGCGGATCACGGCTTCGGTCAGATGCTCGATATAGGACATGCCGAGCAGGCTGGAATGGAGCTGATCAGGCTGGGCCACGGCCCCTTGCACATCGCGCACGATGATGCCGCCAATCTCGATCCGGTCAAAGGTCACCGGCGCGACGAAGGCCCGCCCGCTTGCCGTGGTGACGGGCAGCGTATAGTTCAGATCGGCATCGGTCAGCCCGATGCGCCGCGCGTCATCATAGCGCAGCAAAACGCGGGACGCGCCGGTATCAATCAGCAGGCCAACCGGGGTTCCGTTCACCTCGGCTACGGCGCGAAAATGCCCGTCCCAAGCGCGCATCAGCATCACTTCGTTCTGCAATGACCCAACGGGCGGGGCGAGATCCTCAACCGGGCGTTCCAGCAGTGTCAGCGCCAGAAGCCGTCCCTGCTCCCGGAACGACCAAGACGCCATCAGCACCAGAACGGCCACAGCCCAGACGACCGGAACCATCGTGAACTTGGCCCGTTTGCGCGCCATTTGGATGAAGGACATCATCGCGCCTACGGTGACAATCACCGCCGCGACGGAAAGCTGCATCACCGGATGCATCGCGCCATAGGCCCCGGACAACACCAGCGACCCGAACACGATTCCACAGACTATGGCGATGGGCCAAATCATGCGGTGCCTTTCACTCCCGAAACTCCCTGATTCTGGGATACCGATTCCAGTGTAATATTCAAAAGAAATTCGCCAAAAATGCGGCAAGACGAACTTTAATTTCGTGTTTTCAACCGTGGCGTGCGCCGCTTGCCGCGGATTTGGCGCGCGCGGGCGGGGAGGGCGTCCATGATGTCCCGCCGCTCGTCGGCTGTGAAAGAGGACCAGCGGCCGATCTCATCAATGCTGCGCAGGCATCCCATGCACAGGCGGCTTTCGGGATGGATCACGCAGAGTTTGACGCACGGGCTTTCGATTTCCGCCCGTTTCCAGACCTCATCCACCATGCGCAGTGCTCCGTTTCAGATGGCCCAGCCGATCCAGCACCCCTTGCAGGATATAGGAGGCGGCGACATGGTCGATCAGGACGGCCCGTTTGGCGCGCGACATATCGGCGTCCAGCAGCGCGCGCTCGGCCGCGACGGTGGACAGCCGCTCATCCCACAGAGCCACAGGCAGGGACAGGACGCGGGCGATGTTGCGGGCATAGGCACGCGCGGATTGGGCGCGCGGCCCTTCCGATCCGTCCATGTTCATCGGCAGCCCCATGACGACACCCACCACCCCCCGGTTACCAAAAAGGGTGCGGAGGTCCTCGGAGTCCTTGGAAAACTTGCCCCGTCTCAGAGTCTCCACCGGAGTTGCCACGCTGCGCAATCCGTCTGACACGGCGATGCCCACGGTCTTTGTGCCAAGGTCGATACCGGCCAGCGCGCCGTGGCTGCCGATGATGGCGCTAAAGGCCATGATATCATCGTGGACGGTGGCGTTGTTGGTCATTGCGCGGCAGCCTCGATTGCGGCAACGGCGTCAGGATTTGCGGCGAATACTGTGCGTGCTTCGGCCAGCACGGCGTCACGGCGCTCAATCTCCCCCAGCACGGTCAGCGCGCGGACAAGCTGCGCCCATTCGGCGGGTGTGCCGCCCTCCGTCGCGAGGCGGTTGGACAGACCGGCGACCATCCCTTCAATCATCTCGATCTGATCTTGCGGGGAGAGGTCGCGCGCGGCGTCGATCGTCTCCTGATCCGGCCCGCGCAGGGCGGGCGCACCGCCGTTCTGGATGCGTTGCAATTCGACCGCCGCGGCAAGCCCGCCGATCTGGCTCTGGATCGACTGTACCCATGGTGCCTCTGGTGGGCCTTCTTCCAAAAGCGCGGCCCAGATCCGCAATGCCAGTTCCGGCGAATTGTTTTGCGCCAGCGTCAGGCCCGAATAATAGCGCAACACCGGATCGCCGGGATTGCGTTGCAACCCTTCGGCCAATGCGCGTTCCGCCTCTGGTGAGACATAGCCATTGGCCGCGATGATCCGAATTTCAGCAGCTTCGGCGTAATCCGTGGCGGTCGCGGTGTTGCCAAGGAGGTTCATCACCCGGTCCTGCACCATGCGCGCTTCGGTCACCCGGCCAAGCTGGAGATAGGCCTGCGCCAGCAACCGATGCCCGGTCACGTCATTTGGCCGCTCAAGCAGAACCTGCTCCAACTGCGGGACAAGCCGCCGGTATTCCGCGATCTCCGCCGTGTCGGGGATGGTGGGCGGGGGGAGGTTTTCAGCGGCGATCATCGCCTCTGCCTCTTCCTGAGAGGGGCGGTCGAGCCGAGCTTGCTGTATCTCCCCCATCCGGTTGACAAGGGGCTGATCGGACATGCCGGGCGCGCCAAGGATGACATAGCCGCCCAACGTGCCAGCAATCACAAGGGCCACGGTCCCCCCCACGGCGATCTGGGTGGCGGAGCGGGGGGCGGGGCCGCCGGTGCCTTCGCTTTCTGCCGCATCGGCCGCGGCGAGCAGTCTGCGCGACACCTCGGTGCGGCTGGCCTCCGCTTCGGTCGGGGACAGGACACCGCGCGCGAGATCGGCTTCAATCTCCTGCAACTGATCCTTGTAGATCTGCATGTCATAGGCGGCCGCACGCCCCGCATCCCCGCTTTTGCGCAGCATTGGGCGCAGCACATAGGCGGCAACGGCGAGAGTCAGGATGGCGGCAACAGCCCAGAACAGCATAGCGATCTTTCTCACAAAACGGTCGCTCCTAGGTAACGGCTGGCCCGGCCTTGGGCAATGGAGGATGACAATTTAGCACATGGCATGTCGCAGCCGCCCCGCCCTGTCGAAAACAGACCGGGAAGTGCCGCCTTTCAGGCAGGGACGGTGCAGATAAAATGAAAAAACGAAGCCGGGGTGCTTGCAGGTTTCTGTCGGGCTTGGCACCACTCACCACACGGATCATTTTCGAGGGAGCCAGCCATGGGCCGCTATTCCGCATTTGCCATCGCAAAGCAGGCCTTCAGCCATCACAAAGGCTGGGACCGGGCATGGCCGTCGCCTGAGCCGAAGCCCGAATATGACGTGGTGATCGTGGGTGCGGGCGGGCACGGATTGGCCACCGCATATTATCTGGCGAAAAACCACGGCGTGCGAAAGGTCGCGGTGATCGAAAAAGGCTGGCTTGGCGGCGGGAATACGGGCCGGAACACGACGATCATCCGCTCCAACTACCTTCAGCCGTCCTCCATGGCGATTTTCGAGAAGGCGCGCAGCCTCTACGAAGATCTAAGCCAAGAATTTAACTACAACATCATGTTCAGCCCGCGCGGCGTTCTGATGCTCGCCCAGACGGAGCATGAATTGCGCGCGTGGAAACGGACCTATCACGCCAACCGCATCGCGGGTATCGAGAGCGAAATGGTCACCCCCCGCCAAATCAAGGAGATTGTGCCGATCATCAATCTCAGCGGGCCACGCTATCCGGTGCTCGGCGGGCTGTGGCAGCCGCGCGGCGGCACGGCGCGGCACGATGCGGTCGCGTGGGGCTATGCCCGTGGCGCGGCGGAAATGGGCGTCGATATCATCCAGCAATGCGAGGTCACGGGCGTGGATCGCGACGCGGAGGGTGTCACGGGCGTGCAGACAACCAAAGGTGCGATCAGGACGAAAAAGCTCTGCATCGTGGTGGCGGGCAATTCCGGCGTGATGGCGGAGCGCGCGGGCTTCCGCCTGCCGGTCGAGAGTGTGGCGTTGCAAGCGCTTGTCTCCGAGCCGATCAAGCCCGCGATGGATTGCGTCGTCATGGCCAACACCGTGCACGGCTATATGAGCCAGTCGGACAAGGGCGAAATGGTCATCGGCGGCGGCGCGGACGGGTTCAACAACTACACCCAGCGCGGCTCTTTCCACCATATCGAGGAAACGCTGCGCGCGCTGGTGGAGACATTCCCGATGATTTCCCGCCTCAAGATGCTGCGCCAATGGGGCGGCGTGGTGGACATGACCGGCGACCGTTCCCCCATCATCGGCACAACGCCGGTGCCGGGTGTGTTCATCAATTGCGGCTGGGGCACGGGCGGGTTCAAGGCGATCCCCGGCTCCGGCTGGGCCACGGCGGAAATGGTCGCGAAGGGCACGCCGGGTGATCTGGCCGCCCCGTTCAGTTTGGACCGCTTCACCGAAGGACGGATGATCGACGAGAGCGTCGCGGCGGCGGTGGCGCACTGATGGGAATGAAATGCAACAGGTTGGGTGAGTGTGTGCCGCAACGCGGTGCAGGCGCGCGCCCTTCGGTTAGGACTCAGGCCGCGAAATACGGCATGGAACCGCTTTTCCTTGAGGCTTTATCATGACCCCCCAAACCCTCAATTACCTCATCTTTGGTATCGGCATCGGCCTCCTCATCCAGCCCGTTTGGCAGATGGCCAAGGGGGAGATGGCTGCCGCTGCCCCCTTTGCGGCCATTGGCATTGGCCTGTGGGTTTTCGCACTTATTCGCATCCGCGTCCGGTCGGGGAAGGACTGAGCGATGCCCTTAACCCATCATAAACTTTCGGAACCCTTTGCGCCCTTGAGTGTTGGAAATGGTACCAACACAGGAAAGGAGCCTGTCACATGTCTGACAAAGGAAAATCCGGAATGTCGTTCATCCTCGGCGGTCTTGTCGTCGCGGTTATCGCGCTTGGCGCGTATGTCTACACCGATGGTTTCGGCGCCAATGAGCCCGAAATCTCTGTCGATCTCGTCGAAGGCTGACGCATCGCATTATGCGCGCCTCGCTCAAGTCTGGAGGCGCGCATGCTGACCCTAACCTGCCCCTGTTGCGGGGTATCCGGCGAAGAAACCGAATTCGCCCCCGGCGGTGAAGCGCATCTCAAGCGGTTTGGCCCCGGCTCCTCGGACGAGGATTTTCGCGACTACCTGTTCCAGCGTCAAAACCCGCGCGGCGTGCATTTTGAGCGCTGGCGGCACGCGTTTGGCTGCGGCAAGTGGTTCCATGCCGCGCGCTGTACGCAAACGCTCGAGGTGTTCGGCACCTATCCCGGCCAGACCAGCACCCCCACCCCTGACATCATCGCCGCCATCAAGGCGCGCCGCCCCGAATGGGAGCCGCAAGCATGACCACCCGTCTGTCGAAAGGGGGGCGGCTCATTGACCGCACCCGCCCGGTGAAATTCCAGTTCAACGGCCAATATTATAAAGGGTTCGCGGGCGACACGCTTGCCTCTGCCCTGTTGGCGAATGGTCACACGACCGTGGGCCGCTCGTTCAAATATCACCGCCCGCGCGGGATCGTCGCCTCTGGTGCAGAGGAGCCGAACGCGCTGATGGGGCTTGGCACCGGCAACAGGTTTGAGCCGAACGCGCGCGCCACGGTGGTGGAGCTGCAAGACGGCACATATGCCGAAAGCCAGAACCACTGGCCAAGCCTCGCCTTTGACGTGGGCGTGCTGAATGACAGCCTGTCCAAATTCTTCCCGGCGGGCTTTTACTACAAAACCTTCATGTATCCGCGCGCGGCGTGGAAGCATGTGTTCGAACCGGTGATCCGGGCGGCAGCGGGGCTGGGAAAAGCGCCGACCAAGGCCGACCCCGACACATACGAGTATTACTACGCCTATACCGATGTGCTGGTGATCGGCGCGGGGCTTGCGGGCCTTACGGCGGCGCGGCAGGCAGCGGATGCGGGCCTGCGTGTGCTCATCCTTGAGCAATCCCCCCATGTCGGCGGGCGGCTCAACACCGAAGAGGCGGATGTCGAGGGCGCGCCCGGTGCCGATTGGGCGCGGGCGGAGGCCGCAGCACTCGCCGCGATGCCCAACGTCACCCTGCGCACCCGCACCATGGGCGCGGGCGTCTACGATCACGGCTATATCCTCGCCAATGAGCGGCTTGATGGCCCGGTGCGAGAGCGGCTCTGGCGGATCCGTGCAAAACAGGTCGTCACTGCGACAGGCGCGATTGAGCGGCCGCTTGCCTTTGCCGGGAATGACCGGCCGGGCGTGATGCTGGCCTCCGCCGTGCGCGACTATGTGGCGCTTTACGGTGTGTCGCCGGGGGACCGGACCGTTGTTGTGACAAATAATGACGATGCCTACCGCACCGCGATTGCGCTGAAACGCGCCGGGCTGGATGTGCCGGCGATCCTTGACGCGCGCCCCGCCGCCACCGGCCCGCTGCCGCGCATGGCGCGCGAATTGGGTATCCGGGTGGAGCTTGGCAAAGGCATCGCGAAGGTCGTCGGGGGCAAAACCCTCAAATCGGTCGAGATTTGCGCCCATGCGGGCGAAGGCGCGGTGCTGGAAGTGATCCCGTGCGAATGCGTCGCGATGTCGGGTGGCTGGTCGCCCATCGTGCATCTGTGGTCCCATTGCGGAGGCAAGCTCACATGGGATGAGGATTTGATCGCGTTCCGCCCTGACCTTGAGCGTGCACCGACAGGCGACCGGGGGCAGGGCTTCGTGCTGCCCGCAGGGGCCGCGAACGGGTATTTCAGCGCGACCCAGATCGTGGAGGACGCGGTGGCCATGGGTCAGCGCGCGGTGCGTGAGGCCGGGGGAAGCCCCGCCTCTGGCACCGCCCCCACCGTGACGGAGGACGTGACCGAAGAAGCGCCCGCCATGCCCGTCTGGATGATGCCTGAGCGGGCAAGCTATAAGCTGCGCTCCAAGGCGTTTCTCGATTTCCAGAACGATGTGAAGGTCTCCGACGTGCAGCTTGCCGCCCAAGAGGGCTATGAAAGTGTTGAGCATACCAAGCGCTACACCACGCTTGGCATGGCGACGGATCAGGGCAAGCTGAGCAATATCAACGGGCTTGCGATCCTTGCCGATAGCCTCGGTGCGGCGATCCCGGATGTGGGCACCACCACCTTCCGCCCGCCCTACACACCCGTCACCATCGGCACATTGGCCGGGGAGGCGCGCGGCGCGTTGTTCAAACCCTTGCGCAAAACCGCGATTGATGGCTGGCATGAGGCACAAGGGGCCACGTTCGAGCCGGTCGCTGATTGGCGCCGCCCCTTCGCCTATCCAAAGAACGGGGAGAGCGTGCACGCCGCTGTCAATCGCGAGGTGCTGACGGCGCGGGAGAAGGTATCGCTTCTTGATGCCTCGACCCTTGGCAAAATCCTTGTGAAGGGGCCGGATGCGGGCAAGTTCCTCAATCTGATGTACACCAATCCCATGGCGGGCCTGAAACCGGGCCGCTGCCGCTATGGCCTGATGCTGAATGAAAACGGGTTTCTGTGGGATGATGGCGTGGTCGCGCGCTTGGATGAGGACACGTTCCTTGTGCACACCACCACCGGCAATTCGGACCGGGTCCATGCGTGGTTTGAGGAATGGCTACAGACCGAATGGTGGGACATGCAGGTCTATACCGCCAACGTGACAGAGCAATATGCCCAAGTCGCGGTCGTCGGCCCCAAGGCGCGCGAATTGTTGCAGGCGATGGGCACGGATATGGACCTGTCGAATGACGCGCTGCCCTTCATGGGCTGGGCGGATGGCACCATCGGCGGGATCAAGGCGCGGGTGTACCGGATCAGCTTCTCCGGCGAGTTGAGCTATGAAGTGGCGATCCCGGCGGGGCAGGGGCTCGCCTTTTGGGAGGCCGCGATGGAGGCTGGCGCGCCGATGGGTGTGGCCCCCTATGGCACCGAGGCGCTTCATGTACTGCGGGCCGAGAAGGGCTTTATCATCGTGGGTGACGAAAGCGATGGCACCGTCACGCCTCACGACCTTGGCCTTTCCTGGGCCGTGTCGCAAAAGAAAGAGGATTTCATCGGCAAACGCGCATTGGAGCGCGCCGATCTGACCCGCGAAGGCCGCAAGCAGCTTGTCGGATTGGAAACGGTGGAGCCGTCGGTTGTGCTGCCCGATGGCGCTCATGCAGTGGAGCATGACCGGATGATCGGCCATGTGACCTCCACCTATTTCTCTCCCACGCTGGGCCGCTCCATCGCGATGGCGTTGATTGAGGGCGGGTTGAGCCGGACGGGCGATATGCTCGAATTCCCTATCTCTGACGACAAAACCATCCGGGCCAAAATCGTCAGCCCGGTATTCTATGACCCGGAAGGAGCGCGGCAGAATGTCTGATACCGTCACCATCACCCGCGCCCGTGTCCGGGGCATGATCACCCTGCGCGGCGATCTCGATAGCAGTGTTTTGCGCAAGGCCGTTGAGGTGATCGCCTCGATGCCCGCACAGCGCAGCATTGCCCGCAAGGGTGACAATGCTGCAGCGTGGATGAGCCCTGATGAGCTGCTTTTGATGGTGCCGCATGACGCGGTGTCACAGACCATAACGGATCTGTCGGGCGCGCTGGAGGGCACCCATCACCTTGTCGCTGATGTGTCCGACGCGCGCGCGATATTCAGCGTCAATGGGCCTGCATGGCGCGAAGTGCTGGCCAAGGGCGCGCCGGTGGATTTCCACAGCTTTGGCACGGATGAGGTCCGCCGCACCCGGATCGGGCAGGTCGCCGCTGCGTTCTGGCCCACCGCGCAGGGGGCGGAGGTGATCTGCTTTGCCTCCGTCGCGGACTATATGCAGGCGTGGCTGACGACCTCTGCGACCGAAGGCACGCTGCCCGACATCCTGCCGCGCGGATAGCCGACGATTCCTTGCGTCATACCAGAGGTGACGCAAGGGCAACCCATTGACAGCGCCGATCAGTTGGCCAACCCTGCACGGCAGTTTCAAACCGCTATGACAGGGACAAAACCATGAAAAAGACACTCGTCACCGCCGCCATCATGACCGCATTCGCCGGTCAGGCCATCGCGATGGACGTGGATATCTGCGTGGAGGGCGCCTACCCGCCGTTCTCCTACACCACCGATACCGGCGCGGTTGAGGGCTTTGACATCGACATCGCCAACGCCCTTTGCGAAGAAATGGGCGCGACCTGCGAAATGGTCAAAACCGATTGGGACGGCATCATCCCCGCGCTGCTTGAGGGCAAGTGCGACGCGATCATCGCCTCCATGTCGATCACCGAAGAGCGTAAGCAGGTCATCGACTTTTCCGAGAAGTATTACCAGACCCCGGCAATCTTCCTTGGTGCTGAAGGCATGACCCTGGACATGCTTGAGGGCAAGGTCGTGGGCGTGCAGCGCGGCACGATCCATCAGGATTTCATGGAAGGCGAGTTTCCGGGTATCGAGCTGCGCCTCTATGGTTCTCAGGACGAAGCCTATCTCGACCTGACCTCTGGCCGGATCGATGCGATCATGGCGGACAGCATCGCGATGGATGACGGCTTCCTCAAGACGGATGCGGGCGAAGGTTATGCCTTTTTCGGGCCGGGCTATTCGATCCCGCAATATCACGGCGACGGTGCCGGGATCGGCGTGCGTCAGGCCGATACGGACCTGCGCGACAAGTTCTCCGCCGCGATCCAAGCGATCCGTGCGGACGGCACCTATGCCGAGATCAACGCCAAGTATTTCGATTTCGACATCTATAGCGACTAATTGATCACGCTCCGGGCGGGGTTTATTCCCGCCCGGAGACACCCTTATGGACACTCTCATTCAATACGCGCCCTTGTTGGCGAAAGGCACGTTCGTCACGGTGATGCTCGCGGTGACGTCGCTTATTCTGGCGACCGTGCTGGGCAGCCTTGCTGCGGCAGGAAAGCTGGGCGGTGGCCGGATCGCCAAGGCGATTGTGTTCCTCTACACATCCATCGTGCGCGGCGTGCCCGATCTGGTGCTGATTCTGTTGATCTATTTTGGTGGTCAGCGGCTGGTGAACACCATCGGCAAGCAGTTCGGCATGGATTACATCGAGTTAAATCAGTTTTTTGCGGGCGTGCTGGCGATCGGCTTCATCTATGGGGCTTATCTGACAGAGACGTTTCGCGGCGCGTACCTGACTGTTCCGCCCGGGCAGGGGGAGGCGGCAAAGGCGCTGGGTATGCGCCCCTTTGGCATTTTCTGGGCGGTGAATTTCCCGCAAGTCATCCGATTTGCGCTGCCGGGCTATGCGAATGTCTGGCAGGTGCTGGTGAAATCCACGGCGGTCGTGTCGGTGATCGGGCTCGGTGATCTCGTTGGCCTCGCAGGGGACGCGGGCAAATCGGTGCGGGAGCCGTTCACCTTCTATTTTGCGGTGTTCTGCGTCTATCTCTGCATTACGGCGATCAGCCAATTCCTGTTTGACCGCGCAGAGCGGCGGTATTCGCGGGGGTTCTCGGATGCGCGTTGACCTCGTTCTGGCGAATTGGGAGCTGTTTCTGGGTGGGGTCTGGATGACGGTCCAGCTCACCGGCCTTGCATTGCTGATTGGCTTTTGCATCGCGATCCCGTTCGGCATCATCCGCGCGAACAAGGTCCCGGTCTGGTCGCAACTCATAAACGCGTATGTCTATGCGTTTCGCGGCACGCCGTTATTGGTGCAATTGTTCCTGATCTATTTCGGCCTCGCACAGTTCGATTTTGTCCGGGAAAGCTGGGCATGGGTGTTTCTGCGCGACGCATGGTGGTGCGCGCTGATCGCCTTCGCGCTCAATTCCGGTGCCTACGCGACGGAGATTATTCGCGGTGCCGTCGCCACCACCCCGAAGGGAGAGATCGAGGGCGCGCGCGCCTTGGGCCTTTCGCGCTGGCAGGTCTATGCGCTGGTGCTGCTGCCCTCCGCCCTACGGCGCGCTTTGCCGCAATACGGCAATGAGGTGGTGTTCATGCTGCATGGCTCTGCGGTGGCGAGCATCATCACCATTCAAGACATCCTTGGCGCAGGGCGTACGCTGAACGCGCGCTATTATGTGGCCTATGAGGGCTTTTTGACCGCGGCGCTGCTATATATGGCGATCACGTTCCTTTTGGTGATGATCTTCCGCCAGTTGGAGCGTCGCTATCTGCGCCATCTCGCTCTACGGTAGCTATGCGTCGGGCGCATGGCGATTGTGCAAAGCTATGCGGTGAACTCGGAATTTCCATGACCTATGTGTTGTGCATCAGCGGCGTTGGGCCGCTGGAGCACAGCCAAGAGGGCATTAGGAATGAACGACTTTTCGCAATTCACCCATCTCGACATGACACGGGTTGACGCTGAAGCACGCCAGATGCGCGCGCAAGCGATGCGTGACGCGCTCAAGGCATTTGGCACATGGATCGGCAATGGCGCACGCGCCGTGGTCGCGTTTATCGCACGGCCGTCGCACGTCTGATCTGACGACCATTCTGCGGGGCGTTGTCCCGCTGATCCGGCGCTTCTGTCTGCATGACAGGAGCGCCGTTCTCGTTTTTGGGAGACGCTTTGAGGAATAGAAAAAGGCCGCGCCATGAACCGGCGCGGCCTTTCTATTGTCGAATGAGACGTCTGCTGATTACTGCGACAGGCTCTCAAGATAGGCGATCACATTCGCCCGGTCCTGTTCGCTGCGCAGACCGTTATAGGTCATCCGGGTGCCGGGCGCATATTCGCGCGGGTTCTCAAGGAAGCCGTTCAGCTCCTCATAGCCCCAGTTGCCCTCAAGGCTGGTCAGCGCATCAGAATAGCGGAAGCCATCGACGGAGGCTTTCTCACGCCCCACAATGTCCACCAGATGCGGGCCGACACGGTTGGTCGGAGCGTCCGCGACATGGCAGGCACGGCACTGGCGGTAGACCTGCTCACCTGCGGCAGCGTCGGCGGAGGCCATGAAGGCCGGCAGGGCGACGGCTTCGGTCGCCTCTGCAACGGCTTCCGTTGCGGCAGCGGTTGCATCCTGAGCCGTTTCGGTCGCGGCGGCGGTTGCCTCTTCGGCTGCCTCGGTTGCGGAGGCAACCTGCTCTGTCGCTTCTTCCTGAACGACCGTCAGGGCCGCGGTCACATCTGCGGCTGCACTCTCAACTGCTGCGGTCGCGGCATCCGCCATTTCGGTCGCTTCCTCGGTCACGGCCTCTGCGGCTTCAGCGACAGCGGTGGTGGCCTCTTCAACGATTGCGTTGGCCTCTTCTTCGACCGCCTCAACGGCCTCTTCGGCCGTGGCCGGGGCGTCGCTGACCGGTGCAGCCGCATCGGATGCCGCCTGCGGGGCCTCCTCCGCGACGGCTTCGGTGATATAGGGGGCCAGATCAGTGCCGGACACGGACGCGAGATACGCGATCATGTTGCCGCGATCCTCGGACCGGCGCATGCCGTTATAGCCCATCTTGGTTCCCGGCATGTAGCCTTTCGGGTTCTCAAGGAAGAGATACATCGCTTCCGGGGTCCATTCGCCACCGAAATTCGCCATCGCGTCGGAATAGGCATATTCCTCAATCGCGCCTTTTGGACGACCGATCACATCATAGAGATGCGGGCCAACGCCGTTTGCACCGTCTTCGAGCTTGTGACAGGCCGCGCACTGGCGCCACAGGGTCTCCCCATCTGCGGCATTCGCGGCCAGCAGGATCTCTGCAATGGAGGGGGCTTCTTCAGCCACTTCGGCCACGGCTGTATCCGCGTCCGGCAGTTCGATCACGAACGCCTGCTCATGGTGATCCTTATGGCCGGCTTCGCCCGTGCCATAAATGATATCGCCAGCCCAGCCAAACAGCATGAAGGCGAGGAAGGATCCCAGCACACCTGCCGCGATCTTGTTGAACTCGAGTGCGTCCATAGGTGAAGACCTCTCTGACATTAACGTCGCATGATTTTGCGCTTGTTTACGCGCTACCCATCGCGGATGACAAGGTGTAGAACCCGCGACCAATCGCCCAACTGGTGAAAAAGCGGCTAAAATTGCGGAGGACAGCATGAATGCAGCGGTAAAGCGCGTCTCGTTTCAGGGGGAAGCCGGGGCCTATTCCCATCAGGCGGTCGTGGAGGTGTTTCCCGGTGCCGAGGCGCTGCCCTGCAAAACCTTCGAAGCCGCGATTGACGCGGTGCGTGAGGGGCGGGCCGATCATGCCATGCTGCCGGTCGAGAATTCGACCTATGGCCGCGTCGCGGACATCCACCAGCTTTTGCCCCATAGCGGCCTGCATATCGTCGGCGAGCATTTCGTGCGGGTCCATATCAACCTGATGGCGCTCAAGGGCGTCACACTCGATCAGGTGAAAGAGGCGCAGAGCCATACTGTCCTGCTGGGCCAGTGCCGCAGCTTCCTCAAGGAGCACGGGATTCATCCTATCGTGGGCGTCGATACGGCGGGATCCGCGCGTGAGATTGCGGAACTTGGCGATCCAAGCCGCGCGGCGCTTGCCTCTGAACTCGCGGCGGAAATCTATGACCTCGATCTGTTGGCCCGCCATATCGAGGATCAGGCGCATAACACGACCCGATTCCTTGTCATGGCGCCTGAACCGGAAGTGCCCGAACAGGGCACCGACCCCGTCATCACCACATTCGTGTTCCGGGTCCGCAACATCCCTGCGGCCCTTTACAAGGCGATGGGTGGTTTCGCGACGAATGGCGTGAACATGACCAAGCTGGAAAGCTATATGGTCGATGGCTCCTTCACCGCGACGCAGTTCTATGCCGATATCGACGGCCACCCCGATGACCCGGCGGTGCGCCGCGCGATGGAGGAGCTACGGTACTTCACCAGCTATCTGGAAGTGCTGGGCAGCTATAAAGCCGACCCGACGCGACCGTAGGAAAGAGTTTGTGTTGGGAGGGCGCAGTCCTCCCACCCTTTGCGACCGCGCCACACTGGGGGGCAGGCGTTAGCGCGTTTCCAGCCGGAATTTGAGGAATGTCTCCCCGTCATAGTCAACTGTGCCAATCTGCGTCGCCCCGAGTTTTCTTAGCGCGCCCAGATGTTTGCGCGATGGCGGCAGCAAAAAGGTCACGAAGGGAATGCGGTCGTCACCCTTGGCAAATGCGAGCGCCTTTTGCGTGATCCGGCGGCCAAGGCCGAAAACGTCCGGCCTTAGGACCAGCCCGAAATCCCATTCGTCCCCTTCCTTCTGAAATCCGCCCCAACCGACATAGGCGCCATCGTTGAGGAACGCCCAGTGCCCCAGCCCGTCGCGCGCCCAGCTTGCCTCTTTGAATGCGACGAACCGGTCCACCGCTGCCACGTCCCAATGCGATTTCAGCAGCGGCATATGCTCGGCCACGCGTGGGTCGGACATATGCGCCGCGATTTCTTCTGCGGGAATGGTCGTCAATCGTGTGAACGTGATTTTGTCGTGCAAAATGAGACCCTTTTCGGATGCTGCCGGGAGGTGATGATCCCAAAGCCAAGCAGAGCGGGTACTCCGGGCTGCTGGCATCGTCCAGCCCGCAAACACAGATTGCAGCGCGGCGTCACATCACGGCAACAGCGCCCCAAACAAGGCCAACCAAGACCGTCAAAACTGTCACCGCAAACGCATAGGCCGCCAGTTTCGAGCGGGAAAAGGGCCGCTCGCCATAGGTCCGGCCATCAATGCCGGAGACCACGATTTTCTTGGCCCGCCCGCCATAGCTGTAGTGCAAAATCCAAACCGGCAGCAGGATACGGCGATAATGGATGCCGGTTGTGTCCGTCCGGTAGCGCTGCACCTCGGTGCCGCGCTTATCGACCTTGCGGATGATGCGGTTGCGGATCAGCAGATCCTTGTCATCAGCGTTGGCGCGTAAGCCTTCGTCCACCGTCATATGATGCCGTTCCGCCGCGAACCCAGCGATAAACCCTGGTTGATAGGCACGCAGGCGCGACGGGTCAAAATCATGGAGGATGCCGTCGCGGATCAACGGCGTGACATGGGGGGAGGCCGGGACCAACAGATCATCGAAGGTGATCCGCATCTTGCCAGTGGTCTCGCGGGTCCGGCGATGTTTACCGCTGCCCACCACATACGTGGCCCAATATTCGACGGCTTCCTGCGAATCGAATGTCCAGAACGGGACATAGATTGGGGCCAACCGGCCCTGTGACGCGATATCCTTGAGGTCATCTGGTGCTGCGATCCGGCCCTTGATCCACGCCGCGATGCCGCGCGCCGCGTCCTCGTGTGTGCGGGCAAAGGGAATGACGGCCATGGTTTCAAACGCGCTTTGTTCGGTGCCGCGCACCACAGGGCCATCGCAATAGGCGCATCTGTCGGACAGGGACGGCCCGGCAAACACGACCTCGCCGCCGCAGGTTTGGCATTTGTGGATCTGTTCACCCTGAAACGCGGGCTGTTCGGCCTCTGGCCGGTCGGGATCGTAGGGAAACTCATCCGCCGCGCGCGCGTCCCCGTCGCTGGAGAGCGGGCGATAGGTGCCGCAGCTGTGGCAGGTCAGTTCCTGCGCGCGCGGATCAAACAGGCATTGGCCCCCGCATGCGAGGCACAAAAGATCAATCTGATGAACCTGCGCGCCCCCGGTCATCACGAATCCGACAGGGCGGACAGAAGTTCAAGCAGCACCCAGAGCCGCACCGTCCCCCGATCCACCGCCGCGTCCAGATCGCCGGTCACGGCCCAATCGCCAATCACCGTCGCAATCAGCCATGTAAACGAAAGCCAGATCACGATCACAAGCCACCCCGTGACGGAACGCAGCCACCCCGCGGAGTCTTTCTTCAGATCGTGATTGGCTTCAAAGATCGAGATGGTCTTGCGCACCTGACCAAGCCCGATCAACGTCGATACCGCCAAGAGAACCAGCACCGACAGCGCGGGCAAGGCAAATTGGGAGAGGGCTTCCATCGCGATGACATTCCTCCTTGGCGGCAAGGCCCCGTCAGGACCGCGCCAGCACCTCCACATGATTGCCTAGCCGCTTCACGGCTTTCTTGTAGCGTTTGGCGATGCGCGCCTCGGCAAGCCCCATGCCGCGCAGGGCAAGGCGCGCGCGCAATGTCTCTGCACTCAGTTCAGTGGTGACGCGCAACTCGGTCTTGCGGGGGGAGCGGGGGTGCAGGGCGACCGTGATCTTGGCCCGATAACCGCCGCCGGACAAAAGCCACCGCATGTGGCCATCCTCCTCCTCCGGCAGGCGGATCAGGGCGGCTTCCCGCTCTTTGTCACGATAGCTGCCGGTGAGCCGCCATGCGCCAGTGCCGTTTGGGCTGACAGCCACCTCCTCCACGCCAAGGGACAGACGGCATGGATCGGTCAGGATCGCTTTGGCGCGCTCGTCGTCGCATTCGATCAGGTCTTCATGGTGGAGCTTCATTCACGCCTCGTCCGCGAGCCACATTTCCAGAAGGGAGCGTGCGATTGCCCCCTTGCGCGCAGGCAGCAGATCGGGGTCGTGCCCGGCCATTGCCATCATGCACCGCTCCTTGCTCACCCACATTGCGTCCTCCACCTCCACCGGATCAAGGGTGATGTCGCGGGTCAGCGCCTCCCCCTTGCAGCCGATCATCAGGGAGGAGGGAAAGGGCCACGGTTGAGAGGCGAGATAGGTCACCGGGCCGACCTCGATCTGTGTTTCTTCGACCACCTCGCGGCGCACTGCCGCCTCGATCGTTTCGCCCGGTTCCATGAAACCCGCGAGCAGAGAATACATCCCCTCCGGCCAGCCGGGAGAGCGGCCCAACAGCACGTCATTGCCATGGGTGATCAGCATGATGACCACAGGATCGGTGCGCGGGAAATGATGCGCGCCGCAGTCAGGGCAGGTGCGCTGCCAGCCGCCCTTGTTCACGTTGCTTTTGGCACCACACCGCGCGCAATGGGGATGGGTGCGTTGCCATTCAAGGATCGCACGGGCGGTCGCCAAATCCCCGGCCTCATAGCCGCTCAAGCCGCCCATGGCGCTGCGCAGCGCGGTGAAGCCATACCGCTCGGGCAGGCTGGGATGGTGGTTGATGCTTTGGTCGATGAAGGCGCGCATCGCGTCCGCATCAAGGCTCGGATCGACCCAAGCGGAGATATCGACGGTGAAGCGCGGCGCGCCATGGGACAGGCCCAGAAACAGCATCTCACCGCCTTCGCGCAGCACCTCTGCGTCCATCGGCAGCCAGCCCGCGCGCAGGCCCTCTTCGGTGGTTTCAATCAACGGTTTGCCGCGCCACACCGGCACACATCGCGCCGCCGGATCGGCGGCCGCGCGGGCCAGCGCGTCCGGCTCACGCAGATGGGCGGCCCGGTCCAGACTGGTTTCGGAAAAGGCAATCGGATCGACCATGGCGCGCACTCCAGCAACAGAATTGACGTCGGTTGTAGGCCGAAGCGCGCGGGGTTTCCACCGATGCTTGACCTTTTTGTCCGGTCACGTCTCACTGTCGAAAACCGCAGGGAGGACAGCATGGCCAAGGCGCTGATCGTGGGAGCAGGGATCAACGGGCTAAGCACCGCATGGGCGCTGACCAAACGCGGCTGGGATGTGGAAGTGTTCGAGGCAGGGCCAGTGCCCAACCCCAAGGCCGCGAGCACCGATCACCACCGCCTGATCCGCAGCCATTATACCGATCCCGGCTATGCCGCCCGGATTTCAGAGGCGTTCAGCGCATGGGACCGGATGTTCGACGATCTGGGGGAGCGGCCTTACGCGCCGCTCGGCATCCTTGGCCTGTCGCGAGAGGAGGGCGACTGGACGGATCGCTGCCGCGCGACCATGGCCGCGCGCGGTGTGCGCAGCGATCTTTTGGACCCGGATGAGGTCGCCGCCCGCTATCCGATGCTTGAGACGGACGGTGTGCGCTATGGCCTCCTCACGCGGGATGGTGGGGCGCTGATGGCGAGGCGTATCCTGGCAGCCCTCGCGGCGTGGCTCCGGGGCGCGGGCGTCGTGATCCATGAGCACAGCCCGGTGACGGAGGTTGACCCGGCAGGCAGTCTGCGCAGCACGACAGGGCGGCATCACGCGGACCGCATCATCGTGACCGCCGGGATCGAGACGGGCGCGTTCTGCCCGGCGCTCGCGCCCAAGGTTCATCCCCGGCGGGTGACCGTGATCTATGCGCTGCCGCCCGACGATCTGCGCGAAGCTTGGGAGGCTGGCCCATGCTGGATTGATCTTGGCGGGGAGGATGACCTTTGGGGTATGCCGCCCATAGCAGGACTGCCGATGAAACTCGGGTTCGGGGCCTATACCCAGCCCGGCGACCCGGCGACGGAACGCGCGGTGCGTCAGGCTGATATCGACGCGGTGATGGGCGCCTATCAGGGGCGGTTCAAGGGTATCGAGCGGTTCACCGTGGTGGAGCCGCATGTGAATTTCTACCTCATGGCGGAGGAAGAACGCTTCCTCATGCATCAGGAGGGCGCTGCGCTTTTTGCCACGGCAGATAGCGGCCATGGCTTTAAGTTCGGGGCGCTGTCGGGAGAGGATATTGCCGAGGCTGCGGATGGCGGGAACGTGCCCGCCATCGCACGGCGTATGGCAGGGTTATTGCAGGTCTGAAAACGCGTTCTGCATCCGTGCCACGGCCTCTTTCACCACCGCGCGGGGTGTGGCGAGGTTGAAGCGCATGAACGTATCGCCACCCTTGCCGAAGGTCGGGCCGTAATTGGCCGCGATCTTCGCGTCCTGCTCGATCCGGCGCACGAATTCCTCTCGTGCCATTCCGGTATCCGCGAAATCGACCCATGCCAGGTAGGTCGCCCCCATCTCCATGCTTTTGACACCCGGGATCGTGTTGATCCCCTCGTCAAAGATTTTGCGGTTGCCGTCGATATAGGCGACCAACTCATCGAGCCACGCATCCCCTTCGGAATAGGCGGCGGTGGACATCAGGATGCCGAAGCGGTTGGGGCTTGCCCCTGCGGCCATGTGCACCTTGGAAAACCGCGCGCGCAGATCGGGGTCGGAGATGATGACGTTTCCCGTCATCCCGCCTGCAAGGTTGAACGTCTTGGACCCTGCGGTCAGCATCACCAGACGATCCGCGATCTCCGGCATGATCTTGTGAAAGACGTGATGCTTTTGGCCTGAGAACACGAGGTCATGGTGGATTTCATCCGCGACAAGGATCAGGTCATGCTTGACGCAGAAATCGCCCACGGCGCGCAGCTCGTCCTCCGTCCAGACCCGACCACCGGGATTGTGCGGGGAGCAGAGGATCAGCATCGATTCCGATCCGCTCAGTGACGCTTCCAGCGACCCAAGGTCCATGTGGTACTGCCCACCCTCAAGCCGCATTTCGCTTTCCACCAGGGTGCGGTCATTGGCGTTAATCATCTTGGCAAAGGCGTGATAGACAGGTGTGAACAGGATGATCCCGTCGCCCGGTTTGGAATAGGCTTGAAGGGCAAGGCCAACTGCCGCGACCAGCCCATGCGTGGTCAGGATCCAGTCATCCTCAACCTGCCAGCCATGGCGGCGCAGCATCCACCCCTTGATCGCGTCCTTATAGGCCCGGTCATCCCCGAAATAGCCATGTACGCCATGCGCCACCGCAGCGGCGAGTGTATCATTCACGCATTGGGGCGGTTTGAAATCCATATCCGCGACCCACATGGCGATGCCATCATCGGGGCTGACACCATAGAGCGCCTCGCACGCGTCCCATTTCACCGAATGCGTGCCTCGGCGGTCGATTACTTCGTCAAATTGGCTGGTCATGTGGTCGCTCCTGTCCTGATGGACAGAAACCTATTGCGCTGGTCGCCGGGCGCAAGCCCTACTTTCGCCGTCCCCGGTAATGGGTCGGCACGATCACCAGCGCACCGATGGAGGACACGATCGCATTCACGCCCGGGCTGCCAAATCGGATGCCGAACATCACGGTGATCATGAAAAACAGCGTTGCGCCACCAAGGCAGATGATCATCGACGGGATGATCCCATTGCGGGTGAAGCCATATTTTTCAGAGACATAGCCAATGATCCCGGCCAGAACCAAGGTGCCGAAAAATGCGAAAAATCCCATCGTCTAGCCTCCCAATATGGTGCCGGGGGTAAAGACCCGGCCCATCTGCAATCCGTCTGCGTCCTGCGCCTTTTTGCCAGCGCGCTGGGCGGCGGTGATTGTGATCGCGCCCGTGCCGCAGGCCACGCTCAGTCCATCCTCCAGCACCTGACCCGGCGCGCCTTGCTCTGATATAGGGCGGGAGCCAAGGATTTTCACCCGCTGATCCCCGATCATCGTCCATGCGCCGGGAAAGGGGGAGATGCCGCGAATGAGCCTGTCCACCTCGTAAGCCGGTTTGGTCCAGTCGATCTGCGCCTCTGCCTTGTCGATCTTGGCGGCATAGGTCACGCCGTCCTCGGACTGTGGGGCGGGTGTCACTGTCTCAATCCGCGACAGGGTGTCGACGATGAGGCGCGCACCAAGCGTTTGCAACTTGTCATGGAGGGTCGCCGCCGTATCCTCCGGTGCGATTGCCAGCGCCTCCCGCAACAACACGTCCCCGGTATCAAGGCCCGCATCCATCTGCATGATGCACACCCCGGTCTCCCCATCCCCTGCCATGATCGCACGCTGAATGGGCGCGGCCCCGCGCCATCGGGGCAGGAGGGAGGCGTGGATATTGAGGCATCCGCGCGTCGGTGCATCAAGGATCGCTTGTGGCAGGATCAGGCCATAGGCCACGACCACACCGATATCCGCACCAAGAGCCGCGAATTCCGCCTGTGCCTCTGCCGATTTCAGGGATTTCGGGTGCCGCACCTCAATCCCCAACGCCTCTGCCCGTGTGTGGACGGGGGAGGGCCGTAGCTTTTGCCCGCGCCCGGCGGGGCGGGGCGGCTGGGTATAGGCGCAAATCACCTCATGGCCCGCGTCGATCAGAGCATCGAGTGCGGCGACGGAAAAGTCGGGCGTGCCCATGAACACAATGCGCATCAACCACCCCTCCGCTGCCATTTGCGGGATTTCTCAACGAGCATCTTGCGCTTCACCGGGCCAAGATGGCTGATGAACAACTGACCGTTCAAATGGTCAATCTGATGCTGCACGGATGTCGCCTCTAGCTGCACGAAATCGCGCTCCACCGCCGCCCCTGTTTCATCGAGGTAGCGGACCGTGACCGCCCGTGGCCGCTCAATCGTGGCGGAGACGCCGGGCAGGTTCGGGCTGGCTTCCTCATGGGCGCGCAGTTTGACCGAGGCATGGAGGATCTCAGGGTTTGCCAGCCGGATCGGCGCGTTCTGCGCGGCGGAGCAATCGACGACCGCGAGCCGCAGATTGATGCCGAGTTGCGGCGCGGCAAGTCCGACGCCCGGCATGGCGTACATTGCCTCCAGCATCTCGTCCCAGATCGCGCGCACCTCGTCCGTGACCGCCTCCACCGGGTCCGCGATCCGGCGCAGGCGGGCATCGGGCCACATCACGAAAGGGCGCGGCATGTCAGGCGCGGGCCTTTTTCAGCTTTTTCATCTTGTTGGTGATCATCGTGCGTTTGACAGCCCCCAGATGGTCAATGAACAGCTTGCCGTTGAGATGATCCAACTCATGCTGCGCGCAGGTGGCCCAGATGCCATCGAAATCCGCCTGATGTTCCTCGCCATCAAGGCCGAGCCAACGCATGGTGACAGCCTTGGGTCGGGTGACTTCGGCATATTGCTCGGGGATCGACAGGCAGCCTTCCTCATAGACATTCGTCTCGTCCGAGGCCGCGATAATCTCCGGGTTCAGAAGCACCATCGGGGTCGGCTCCTGCCCCTCGTCGCGGCTGGCGCAATCCATGACGAACATGCGGTGCAGAACGCCGATCTGGGGCGCGGCAAGGCCGATGCCCGGCGCCTCATACATGGTCTCCAGCATATCGTCAGCGAGCGCGCGCAGCTGATCGCTGACATCCGCGACCGGATCGCAGGTTTTGCGCAGGCGCGCATCGGGGTGAATGAGGATCTTGCGTAAGGTCATGACAGGGATTTATGCGAGCAGACCGCGCGGGGCAATCCCAGAAAGTGAAGAGTTTGCCTTCGTGGGGTGCGCGCCCTATCCCGTCTTTTGCGGCTTATACGGGGCCATGCCCGCGCGGGCCAAGGCATCCGCCCGCTCATTTTCCGGGTGGCCCGCATGGCCCTTTACCCATTCCCATGACACATCATGCCGGGCCTGCGCGGTGTCGAGCCGCTGCCAAAGTTCCGCGTTCTTCACGGGCTTTTTGGCGGCGGTTTTCCAGCCATTGCGTTTCCAGCCATGAATCCACTTGGTCAGCCCGTCTTTGACATAAACGGAATCGGTCACGAGCGTGATCGCTGTGGGGCGGCCAAGCGCCTCCAATGCGCTGATCGCGGCCATCAGTTCCATGCGGTTGTTGGTCGTGTCGGGTGCGCCGCCGCTCAATTCCCGCTCCTTGAGGATTTGATCGCCGTCCTTGGCCTGAAGCACAACGCCCCAGCCGCCGGGGCCGGGATTGCCGGAACACGCCCCATCCGTATAGGCGAAAAAGGCGGTCATGCCAGCGCCCCGATCAGGAGGCAGATGCACACCACGGTTGTCAGCGGGATGCGCAGCGCCAGCCACCAGACCGGCGCGATCCCGCCCCGCTGAAACGTCACATCCGCCAACAAGAGCGCCAGAAATCCTGCAAAAATCGCCCAGATGGACACGTCCATGCCGCTTGATAGCGCGAAAAAGATCCAGATGGCTGGCAGCACCGTCATGGTCAATTCGCTCATGCTGGGGCTGCGGCCCGGTTGGGCGGCAAACCCCCACAGGCAGCCGCCCATGAACGCAAGGATGATCGTGCCGTAGCGCACCAAAACGACCTGACCGCCATTCGGCCCGTTTGGCAGGAACCAAAGCGCGGGCAATGTGCCCTGCGGCAACAGGATCATCGCCACCGCCCACAGGAATGGCAGCAATCCCGCCGCACCAAGGATCAGGGCTGGTCTTGGAATGCTGGCAAACATCGTGGCTCCTTTTGTGCTGATGGTTTGGGTTTTAACGCGGATCAGGGCCGCACGGCAGCCCCGGTTCCGCTTTTTATTGAAAAAGAAATGTAGCGGTTTCAGGGGGTTTCAAATTGTAACGATTTTATCGGCCCATCCGCGTGAACCAATTGCGCGCTCATGCCGTTTCCCCCCTGAGACGAGGGATCAGGCATGAGGGGGTCTGACCATCGGTGGGGCACCATAGCTGCGCCCCCTGCGGATGAGGGGCCGCATCGGGCGCAGCGCATGGTTCCAGTTTCGCGGATCACCTTGGGGGAGGTGGTTCCGCGTCAGGCGGCGGGAGCCTTAGCGGGTTTCCGCCGCCAAACGCAGCGCCAGTGCGCCAAATGCCATGGCAAAGACGCGCCGCAGCCATTTCATCACCGTCACATTGCCAAGCACATGACGCCGCGCTGCTGCCGCCGCAAAGCCATAGAGCAGAAATACGGCGAATGTCAGCGCCATGAACGCGCCGCCCATCACCGCCATTTGCACCGTTTCATTGCTCGCGCCGGGCTGGATGAATTGCGGCAGAAAGGCGAGGAAAAACAGCGACAGTTTGGGGTTCAGCACGTTGATCGCCACGGCGCGCAATCCCGTTTTGAGATAGGTGCGCGGTGTGGTCTGCGCGCCAACGTTCATCGCGCCCGCCTCCCGCAGGGTCATCCATGCCATATACAAAAGGAACGCGACGCCCGCGAATTTTACGATCTGGAAAGCCAGCGCGCTGGCATGAAGGATCGCCGCCAATCCCAGAATGGCAGCCACCAGATGCGGTACGATCCCGAATGTGCATCCTACAGCCGCCGCAACCATCGCCCGCCAGCCCCGGGTCAGGGCGACGGACAGCGTATAGACCACGCCAGTGCCGGGCGCGAGGACAACAATCAGGGCGGTGATGAGGAATTCAGGTCCGATCATGGGAACACTCCAAGGAATAGTTCCACAAACCCTAATCGTAGAAAAGCTGCCTGTCTGCCCCCAATTCTGGGGAGTTGGCAGGCGCTCAGGCCACTTTTTCGCGCAGCACGCGCGGCACCTTGAATTCCACGTTCTCCTGCGCCGTCTCGACGATTTCGACGGTGACCTCATAGCGATTGCCAAAGGCAGAGATAACCTCGTCGATCAGCACTTCAGGCGCGGAGGCACCAGCGGTGATCCCGACGGAGGTGATCCCTTCCAACGCGCGCCAGTCGATATCCGCGGCCCGCTGGACAAGCTGCGCATATTTGCAGCCCGCCTTTGAGCCAACCTCGACCAGACGGCGCGAATTGGACGAATTCGGCGCGCCGATGACGAGCAGCGCATCCACCAACGGTGCCACGGCCTTGACCGCTTCCTGCCGGTTGGTGGTGGCGTAACAGATGTCTTCTTTATGGGGGCCGACAATTTTGGGGAAGCGGGCCTGAAGGGCTGCGACGATATCTGCCGTATCATCGACCGACAGGGTTGTCTGGGTGATAAACGCGAGCTTTTCAGGATCGCGCGGCGTGATCTGCGCCACATCCTCGACCGTTTCGACAAGGATGACTTCGCCCACGGGAAGCTGACCCATCGTGCCCACTGTCTCGGGATGGCCCGCATGGCCGATCATGACCATCTGCAAGCCGTTCTGGTGATGGCGCTCCGCCTCGATATGCACCTTGCTGACAAGGGGGCAGGTCGCGTCCACAAAAACCATATTGCGCCGCTGCGCTTCCTGCGGGACGGCCTTTGGCACGCCATGGGCGGAAAAGATCACCGGGCGGTCCTGCGGGCAGTCGTCCAACTCCTCCACAAACACCGCGCCCTTCGCCTTCAGATCATCGACGACATATTTGTTATGAACGATTTCGTGCCGCACATAGACGGGCGCGCCCCATTTTTCCAAGGCCATTTCCACGATCTTGATGGCGCGGTCGACACCTGCGCAAAATCCACGCGGCGCGGCGAGATAGAGTTTCAGCGGCTGGGCCATGGGGGCGAATCTCCTGTAAACGTCGCCTGACACTATGGGGCAAAGCCGGGCAACGGAAAAGGGGACCTTATGTCTCGATCATGTCGTCGTCGCGCGGCTCCCGCGCGGGGCGGCCGATGACATCCTTGAGGTCGTCCAACTCGATGAAATTGTCCACCTGACGGCGCAAATCATCGGAAATCATCTGTGGATTGCTGCGGATCGTGGACACGACCGACACCCGCACGCCCATCCGCTGAAGCCCGGCGACGAGGGGTTTGAAATCCCCATTGCCGGAGAACAGCACGATGTGATCCACATGCTTGGCCATTTCCATCGCATCGACCGCAAGTTCCACATCCATGGAGCCCTTGATCTTACGCCGCCCTGCCGAATCGGTGAATTCCCGTGCCTGCTTGGTCACCATCGTGAACCCGTTGTAATCGAGCCAATCAATCAGCGGGCGGATCGGTGAATAATCCTCGTTTTCCAGCAAGGTGGTGTAATAGAATGCCCGCGAAAGCCGCCCACGGCGCATGAATTCTGCACGGAGCTTCTTGAAATCAATGTCAAAGCCGAGCGCGCGTGCCGCCGAATACAGGTTTGCGCCATCTACAAAGAGGGCCAGTTTTTCGTTTTGATAGAACATGTTGGAACCCATATATTGGTCAAATATGCAATTTTTGCTATGCACCCTCACTCTACGCCGCTGCGTGACGGATGCAAGGGCAGGGGGCGGCAATGCATGACTATCTGATCGCCCTTGGCGCGAATGTTCCGACAGGCAACAGCGCGCCGGTTGACACCCTCGAATGGGCGCTCACATCCCTTGCCGCAAAGGGTGTAGAGGTGGAGGCCGTCAGCGCTTTCTACGCCACGCCTGCTTATCCGGCTGGGTCCGGCCCGGACTTCGCCAATGCGGCGGCACGGGTCAAAAGCAGCCTTGCCGCTGCCGATTTTCTGGCGCTCCTGCATCAGATCGAAGCTGATGCGGGGCGGCAGCGCGTCAAACGCTGGGGGCCACGGGTGCTGGACCTTGATCTTTTGGCCGAGGGCGCGCGCATTCTGCCGGACAGGGCCGTCCTGACCGAATGGATGGGCCTGACGGCTGAGGAGGCAGCGACCCTGACGCCGGATATGCTGTTGCTGCCCCATCCGCGCCTGCATGAGCGGGGATTTGTGCTTGTCCCGCTGGCCGATATCGCCGCCGATTGGCGCCATCCCGTGACAGGCAAAACGGTCACGGAGATGCGGGATGCCCGGCCTGCGGCGGAATTGGCACAAATCCGTGCTATTCCACGCAAACTCTAGGGGAAACACGCCGGGCCGCCCTTGCATCCGGCTATCATGCGCGATATGTGCAGGGTTCGCCCCGCAGGACCGAGTTTTGGAGGATGCCGCATGGCCCGTGTCACCGTTGAAGATTGCGTAGATAAGGTTCCGAACCGTTTCGAGCTTGTCATGCTCGCGGCGCACCGTGCGCGTGAACTGTCCACCGGTGCGCCGCTGACCGTGGATCGCGACAATGACAAGGACGGGGTCGTTGCCCTGCGCGAAATCGCGGAAGAGACCATTGCCGTTGATACCCTGCGCGAGGACGCGATCGGCGCTGAGCAGGACCAGATCGAAGTGGACGAGCCGGAAGATGATCGGATGCCCGCCCTGATGGGTGAGACGTCCGACGCGCCCGAAGATGATATGTCCGAGGATGCCCTCCTCAAGGCGCTTCTCGAAGCGCAGGCCGGGCAGTAACACCGCGTGCCGGACGGAGCGAAAGCCTCGTCCACAGGAGAAGGCCACGCAGCCTTCTCCCCCACGGCTCAAGAGCTTGCCGCTCTGGTCAAGTCGTATAACCCAAGCTCTGACAGCGATCTGATCATCCGCGCCTATGCCTATGGCGCGGCGGCCCATGACGGGCAGAAGCGGCGCTCTGGCGAGCCGTATTTCACCCATCCCATTGAAGTGGCAGTGATGCTCGCGCATCAGCGGCTTGATGACGCGACCATCGTCACGGCCTTGTTGCACGACACGGTGGAGGACACGCAATCCACCCATAACGAGGTGGTGGACCTGTTCGGGGAGGAGATCGCCAATCTCGTCAACGGCGTGACCAAACTGACAAAACTGCAACTCGCGTCCAAGGAAACCCGGCAGGCGGAGGATTTCCGAAAACTCTTTGTCGCTATGTCCGCTGACATCCGTGTGCTTCTGGTCAAGCTGTCCGACCGATTGCACAATATGCGCACGATCAAGCATATGTCGCCCGACAAGCAGGCCCAGAAAGCCGCCGAGACGATGGAGATTTATGCCCCCCTCGCTGGTCGGATGGGGATGCAGGGGATGCGGGAGGAATTGGAGGACTTGTCCTTCAAGGTGCTCAACCCCGAGGCCCGCGACGCGATCCTGCGCCATTTCGTGATCCTGCGCCGCGAAACCGATGATGTGATCCCCGCAATCGCGCAAGACATCGAGCTTGAGCTGCGCAAGGCCGGGGTCAAGGCCACCGTCACGGGCCGCGAAAAACGCCCCTATTCGATCTGGAAGAAATTGAAGGCCACAGATGGCGGCTCTCCTACCGCGAATACGCCCGATGACCAGATCGAGTTTCACCGCCTGTCCGACATTTACGGCTTTCGCATTGTCACGCAGGATGAGCGGGATTGTTATGTGGCGCTTGGCGCGGTGCACAGGCGCTGGGCTGCGGTGCCGGGTCGGTTCAAGGATTATATCAGCCAACCCAAAAGCAACGGATACCGCTCCATCCACACCACGGTGTCAGGCCGTCGTGCGCGGCGGGTGGAGATCCAGATCCGCACACAGGAAATGCACGAAGTGGCCGAAAGCGGCGTCGCGGCGCATTGGTCCTACAAGGACGGCGTTCGGCTGGAAAACCGGTTTGCCACCGATCCCGTCGCGTGGCTTCAGGGTTTGCAGGATCGGCTGACCGCAGCGGAGAACCCGGCAGAGTTCCTTGAGCATGTGAAGCTGGAGATGTTCTCCGATCAGGTGTTCTGCTTCACGCCCAAGGGCGAGGTGGTCAAGCTGCCGCGTGGTGCCACGCCGATTGACTTTGCCTATGCGATCCATACCAAGCTTGGTGATAGCTGCGTCGGCGCGAAGGCGGATGGAAAGCGCATTCCGCTGTTTGCGCAACTGCGCAATGGGCAATCTGTGGTCATCATCTCTGCCCCCGGTCAGACCCCGCCGATCACTTGGGAGGACCACGTTGTCACCGGTAAGGCCAAGGCCGCGATCCGCCGTGCCGCGCGCGAAGAAAAGCGCGCAAGTCAAATCCGGCTGGGCCGCGAATTTGCCCGCGTCGCGTTCGAGAAGGTCGGCAAAAAGCTGACAGACAAGGCGCTGGGCACCGCCGCGAAACGGTTTATCGGCGTGGACCGCGAGGAATTGTTGCGCCAGATCGGTGCCGCAGAGCAATCGGCGGATGAGGTGGTCGGCTTCCTCTATCCTGAGCGCAAGGCCGCCGCCGATGGAAAAGATGCGACGCCATCGGGCGTGATCGGGCTTGAGCCGGGGCAATCGGTGCAGCCCGCCACCTGCTGCCGCCCCTTGCCCGAAGAGCGGATCATCGGCATCACCTTTCGCGGGCATGGCGTGGTCGTCCATGCCATCGACTGCCCGCGTTTGCAGGAATATGAGGATCAGCCCGAACGCTGGGTCGATCTGAAATGGGGAGACGGGCAAAGCCTTGGTATCTTCCGCGCCGATTTGCATGTCATCATGGGCAATGATGCTGGTGTTCTGGGGCGTGTCTGCTCTCTTATTGGGGAGCATGGGGCGAATATCGCCAATATCGAGTTGGAAGACCGCAAGCCGGATTTCTACACCTTCCGCTTTGAACTGGAAGTCAAAGATTTGAAGCATATTTTGCGTATTCAGACGGCGATTGAGGCCGATTCTGCGGTGTCATCCGTGCGGCGTCTGCGGACCAATACCGCCGTCGCCCCGAAACCATAGTCCGATGAAGCGAGGCTGATCCCCGGTGTTCAAAAGGCGAAACCCGCTCTCCCGTGCCGAACGGTTGCGCGCCTATGTGATGCCGCGCACCGGATGGATGCGCGCGCTGGGCTATATGGGGCACCGGCTGCGGCGCCTGCCGGATCGGCCAAGCAAGGTGGCGCTGGGTCTCGCGGTTGGGGTGTTTGTCTGCTTTACGCCGCTCTTTGGGTTTCACATCGCGGCGGCAGCGGCGCTGGCATGGCTGATTGGTGGCAATGTGCTGGCCGCGATGATCGGTACGTTTTTCGGCAATCCCGCCACGTTTCCTCTGATCGCGACCATCAGCCTGTGGTTCGGGCGCAAGGTGCTCGGCATCGGGCATAGCTCAGAGACGATGAATGATTTTGAGCTTGTCGCCTTCGCCTTTGCCAAGGCGTTTCTTGGCGTTTGGCAAACGATGAAAAGCCTCGTGACGGATGTGCCTGCCGCTTGGGGGATGCTCGGCACCTTCTTTCAGGAACTTTTCCTGCCATACATGGTCGGCGGTCTGATCCCGGGTCTGATCGCGGGCGCGATCACGTTCTTTGTCAGCCGCCCGCTTGTCGCGGCCTATCAGAAGCGCCGGCGGGATAAGTTGCGCGCGCGGGTCGCAAAACGGGAAGCCCGTGCGCGGCTCGCCGCCGAAAAGGCCGCGCTCAAAGCGGGCAACGCAAAACATTCCCCGCCCAAGGGCTGACCTGCGCGAAATTTCGGTCTATCTCTTGGAAACCGAAGGCTATGGAAGGACATGGCGATGACAGATCAACCCTTGGGCCGGCTGCGGCTTGGCGTGAATATTGACCATGTGGCCACCGTGCGGAATGCCCGTGGCGGGGCCTATCCTGACCCGGTACGCGCGGCAAAACTGGCCGAAGCTGCTGGGGCCGATGGCATCACCGCGCATCTGCGCGAGGATCGTCGCCACATCACCGACCCGGATATCGAGCGCCTGATGGAGGCGCTGACGCTGCCGCTGAATTTTGAGATGGCCGCCACGGATGAGATGCAGGCCATCGCCCTGCGCCACAAACCGCACGCTGTCTGCATTGTCCCTGAACGGCGGGAGGAGCGCACAACCGAAGGCGGGCTTGAGGTCGCGCGGGAGGAAAACCGACTTGCCCATTTCATCGCCCCATTGGCAGAGGCCGGGTGCCGGGTGTCGATCTTTATCGCCGCCGACAAACGACAGATCGAAGCCGCCGCACGCATCGGCGCGCCGGTGATCGAATTGCACACGGGCGCCTATTGCGATGCTCATTCCGAAGGCCGCTTTGCGGAGCGGGATGACGAATTGAGGCGGCTCGCCGATATGTCCGCCTATGCCACATCCTTGGGGCTTGAGGTCCATGCCGGCCACGGCCTGACCTATGACACGGTGAAGCCCATCGCCGCCTTCCCGGAGGTGATGGAACTCAATATCGGGCATTTCCTGATTGGGGAGGCGATTTTCTCTGGGCTCGACAGTGCGATCCGGCGGATGCGCGCGCTGATGGATGAGGCGCGGCAGGATGCGTTCGGGTCGGGTGCCGCATGACCGGGCCGGACCTGTTGCTGATCCTAGGGGCTGCGTTGATCGCAGGCGGCAGCCCCGGCCCCGCGACGCTCGCCATCACGGGCACCGCGATGACCCAAGGGCGGGCAGCGGGGCTTGCCCTTGCATCGGGCGTGACGAGCGGGTCGTTCATCTGGTCCATCGCGGCGGCGCTCGGTCTGAGCGCCCTCATGGTCAGCCATGTCTGGGCGGTGGAGGTGATGCGCTATCTCGGGGCCGCGTATTTGGGCTGGCTGGCGTTCAAATCCGCGAAATCCGCATGGAAAGGGGGCGCGCTCAAAACGGTTGAGATCGACACGAAAGGGCGGCTTGGCCGCGCCTATGCGAAGGGCTTGGCGCTGCACCTGACCAATCCCAAGGCGATCCTGTTTTTCGGCTCATTGTATGCCATCGGTGTGCCACCGGGCAGCACACCCGCTGACCTGATGATCGTGATTGCCGCCGTGGGCCTGCAAAGTGCGATTGTGTTTCATGGCTATGCGGTCCTGTTCTCCACCGGTGGTGCGATGCGGGCCTATGCGCGGATGAAGCGCGGGTTTGAGGCCGCGTTTGCCGTCCTGTTTGGTGCGGCAGCCCTCAAGATTTTGACGGCGAGGCTGACGTGATACTTGGCATCGGTACCGATCTTGCCAATATCGAACGGATCGGGCGCACGCTTGATCGGTTTGGTGAGCGGTTCCTCAATCGCGTGTTCACCGATACCGAACGCCGCCGCTCCGACAATCGGGCGGAGCGGGTGGCGAGCTATGCCAAACGTTGGGCCGCGAAAGAAGCCTGCTCCAAGGCGCTCGGCACTGGCTTGCGCATGGGCATCGCGTGGAAAGACATGGCCGTGAGCAATCTGCATACCGGGCAGCCGGTGATGGAGGTCACAGGCTGGGCCAAGCGGCGCTTGGCGCAGATGACGCCCGATGGCTACACCGCGATCATTCATGTATCGCTCACCGACGATCACCCATGGGCGCAGGCTTTCGTGACCATCGAAGCCCGCCCCAACAACGCGCCCACCCTTGACTCGGTCCCCCCGAGTGGAGACAAGCGCGCGAAGCATTGAGCAAGGGCTGAGAGCATGGGAAAAAAGGACGAAGGCGGATTTCTGGAAACGGTCAAAACGATCGTCTACGCGCTGCTTTTGGCGGGTCTGTTCCGGACGCTGTTTTTCCAGCCGTTCTACATCCCGTCCGGCTCTATGAAAGAAACGCTGCTGATTGGCGATTTCCTGTTCGTGAACAAGATGGCCTATGGCTATTCGCGGTATTCCTGCCCGTTCTCCATCTGCCCGATTGAGGGCCGGTTGTTCGCCAGTGAGCCGGAGCGGGGCGATATCGTCGTGTTCCGCCATCCCACAAATGGCACCGATTACATCAAGCGTCTGATCGCGATGCCGGGTGACACGGTGCAGATGGTCGATGGGCGTGTGGTCCTCAATGGCGACATGCTGCCCCATGAGCCGCTGGGCGTATTCACCGAAACCTTCGAACCGCAGGGCGGGGCGGGCAACACGCCGCGCTGTTCCAACAGCCCGGTTGCCCTTGGCGGGGCGTGTGAAAAGCGCGCTTACCGCGAAACGCTGCCCAATGGGGTCAGCTATACGGTGCTCGATACCGCCAATATCTACACCGACAACACGCCGACCTATACCGTGCCCGAAGGCAACTATTTCTTCATGGGCGATAACCGCGACAATTCCGTGGACAGCCGCGTGGCACAGCGCGCGGGTGGCGTCGGGTTCGTGCCCTTTGAGAACCTTCTCGGTCGGACCAGCATGGTCGTGTTCTCCTCTGGTGGGTCGTCCATGTTCGCAATCTGGTCCTGGCGGTTTGATCGCTTCTTTGAGGGGTTGGAGTGAGCCTGACTGCCGCGCAAACGGCCTTTGCCCGAAACCTCGGCCATGCGTTCGCCAATCCCGCTTTGCTGGAAACGGCGCTGACGCATTCGTCGATCTCCTCCAACGTGCGGCCCGCCAATGAACGGCTGGAATTCCTTGGTGATCGGGTTTTGAACCTTGTTATCGCGGAGGCCCTGCTGGATCAGGACAAGGCAGCGCAAGAGGGCGACATCGCCCCGCGCCTCAACGCGCTGGTGCGCAAGGAAACCTGTGCCGAAGTGGCCGAAAGCATCGGGCTTGGCGAGGCGCTGATCCTTGGCCGGGCAGAGGCGAAATCGGGCGGGCGGCGCAAGATTGCCCTTCTCGGTGACGGGATGGAGGCAGTGATCGCCGCCGTGTACCGCGATGCGGGGTTTGACGCGGCCCGCCGCGTGATCCGGCGGCTCTGGCATGATAGGATCAAGGCCGCGGACAAAATGGAGCGGGATCCGAAAACCCAGCTTCAGGAATGGGCGCAGGCGCGCGGATGGGCGCTGCCCCGGTATGTGGATGTGGATCGCAGCGGCCCGGACCATGCGCCGGTGTTTGGCGTTGAGGTCCGGTTGGAAAATGACATGGCCGCGCGCGGCACGGCGAAATCTAAACGACAGGCCCAGCAGGAGGCTGCCGCCCAGATGCTCGCGCGGATCGAAGGATTGAATGATGACGGATAAGATAACACGCGCGGGCTTTGTCGCCCTGATCGGGGAGCCGAATGCCGGCAAATCCACCCTGACCAATGAAATGGTCGGCGCGAAAGTGTCGATCGTGACCCATAAGGTGCAAACCACCCGCACCCGCATTCGCGGCATCGCCCTTGAGGGCGACAGCCAGCTTGTGTTTGTGGACACACCGGGCCTGTTTCGACCCCGACGCGGGCTCGACCGCGCGATGGTCGCTGCTGCGTGGTCGGGGGCAGCGGATGCGGATGTGGTCGTGCTGATGATCGAGGCGCATCGCGGCCTGACGGATGGCGTGCGCGCGATCATCGAAGGATTGGGAGAGCGGAAAGACCAGACCATCGCGCTCGCCATCAACAAAATCGACCGGGTGAAGGCCGAAACCCTGCTGGCGCTGAGCGAGGAGGCAAATGCCGCCTATCCGTTCGAGCGGACCTTCATGATCTCTGCTGAGCGCGGGCATGGGGTGCGCGATCTGCGGGCATGGCTGGCCGATGAGGTGCCCGCGGGCCCGTGGCTCTACCCCGAGGATCAGATTGCCGATCTGCCATTGCGCATGATCGCGGCGGAAATGACCCGCGAAAAGCTGACGCTGCGCCTGCATCAGGAATTGCCCTACCAACTGACCGTAGAGACGGAAAAATGGGAGGAGCGCAAGGACGGCTCGGTCAGGATCGACCAACTGATCTATGTGATGCGGGACGGGCACAAAGGTATCGTTCTTGGCAATCGGGGTGAGACGATCAAGGCGGTGTCGATGGCGGCACGCGCCGAGATGGCCGAGTTTCTGGATCGGCCCGTGCATCTTTTCCTTCAGGTCAAGGTTCGCTCCGGCTGGATGGAAGACAGCGAGCGCTATGAGGAAATGGGGCTGAACTTTTCCGACACCAAGGGCACATGAGCGCCCCGCGCCTTGCCACCGGATTTTGGGTCGCGGCCTATCGCGCACGGCTGGCACAGGCGGATATCCCCTGTTTCGTGACTGCAAAGGGCGATGAAACGGCAGGAGCCGTTATCGTCAAACTCAACACGCTGGATGGGCAAGCGCGGGCCTTTCACCGGACCTATGGGGCGGATTGGGAACGGGTCTGGGCGGAACTTGCCGCAGGCCCGGACGCGGAGGTCGAGGCCGCCCTTGACCGGCAGCGCCAATATGACCCTGACCTGTGGATCATCGAGGTGGAGGACCGCGCGGGGCGGCATCTTCTGGAAGAGGACGGATTGCGGTAAAGAGGGGATGCCGCCCTGACGGGCGGCATGCGCTGACGCGCGTGGATATTTGGAGAAAGTGAATTGGGAGCAGGGTCGTGATCCAATGGGAAGGGGAGGGCATTGTTCTTTCCGTGCGACCCCATGGGGAAAGCTCTGCCATTGTTCAGGTATTCACCGAAGCGCAGGGCCGTCATGCGGGCGTGGTGCGCGGCGGGGCATCCCGCAAGATGACCCCCGTATTGCAACCCGGCGCGCAAGTGGCCGTGGAATGGCAAGCGCGGCTTGAGGATCATATCGGGAGCTTTCGGGTTGAGCCGGTGCGCAGCCGGGCTGGGCTTTTGTCGGACCGGGCCGGGCTTGCCGGATTGACCGCGATTTGCGGTCTGTTGCGCGAATGCCTGCCAGAGCGGGAGGCCCATGGCGCGCTTTATCGTCGGACCGGGGTTTTGCTTGACGCGATGGTCGCCGGGCATAGATGGGACGCGGCCTATGTACTTTGGG
Organism: Rubricella aquisinus; assembly: GCF_014199445.1. Lineage (GTDB taxonomy): Bacteria > Pseudomonadota > Alphaproteobacteria > Rhodobacterales > Rhodobacteraceae > Rubricella > Rubricella aquisinus. Next base: position 307,457 of record NZ_JACIJS010000003.1, read on the forward strand.
AATTGGACCTCTTGGGCGAGTTGGGGTTCGGGCTGGATCTGTCGCGCTGTGCGGTGACCGGACAGACGCAAGAGCTTGCTTATGTCTCTCCCAAATCGGGGCGGGCGGTCAGCCGAGGCGGCGCGGGGGAGTGGGCGGATCGGCTGCTGCCCAATCCGGCCTTTCTTGGCCTTCGTGACCTAGAGCCGCCGCCCGATCAACTGCGCGATGGCTTGTCGCTGACCGGTCATTTCATCCGGCAATGGCTGGTGCCAGCCTTCGGGCGCGCGGGCCTTGCCGATGAGCGGGACCGGTTGGCCGCAGTTTTAACCCGTCAGGTCGGATCGGGCGCATCCTCTACCGGGGCATCCGGATAGAAAGCGTCGAAGGTCATCACCGCCGCCCCGCCCTCATCCAGAAGCGTCAGGGTGCGATCCTCAATCTGCCCCGACCGGGCAGTCAGCAGCGTCTGGATGAAATCCTGCTCATATTCGATCTCGGGACAGGTCGCGCGGGTGGTGACAACCGTTTCCACGCGGAAGATCGGCCCGGTGCCAAGGTAATTGCCCTGAATGCTGTTGCACGGTCCCTGACCGTCAATGAAGCTGCCGGAAAGCTGCAAACGGATCAGTGACGTCGCGTCCTCCCCGGCGAGGGTGGCGAGTTGCCATTGCGCATCCCCCAAACGCTCCGGCGGGGGCGGCGGGGTCCATGGGGCGGCCTGGTCGGTTGGCACAGGCTCGCAGGCGGCGAGGGTCGCGCAGGCAAGCGCAATCATCCCTAATCGTTGCATTATGAAACTCCCCAAACATTTGTTGCCACATGGGTAACAAGCCGCTTGGAGAGTGGCAACGATGCTCAACCCGTGATTGTCAGCGGGTCTTGGCGCGATTTTCCAGCACGCGCCGGGCAATGACCTGTGCCTGAATTTCCGCCGCACCCTCAAAAATGTTGAGAATACGCGCGTCACACAGAATGCGCGAAATCGGGTATTCCAGCGCAAAGCCGTTGCCACCATGGATTTGCAGGCCATTATCGGCTGCGGCCCACGCCACACGCGCGCCCAAAAGTTTGGCCATGCCCGCCTCCAGATCGCAGCGGCGATCGGCGTCTTTCTCGCGGGCGGAGAAATAGGTGAGCTGCCGCGCGATCATAATCTCCACCGCCATCATGGCGAGTTTTGAATACACTCGGCCATATTCCGCCAATGCTTTGCCGAACGTCTCCCGCTCAAGGGCGTAGCGCATCGACACATCAAGCGCGTTTTGCGCCACGCCAATGGCGCGGGCTGCGGTCTGGATGCGGGCCGATTCGAAGGTTTGCATCAACTGTTTGAAGCCCTGGCCCTCAACCCCGCCCAAAAGCGCGTCTTTCGGCACTTTATGCCCGTCAAGCGCGAGGGTGTATTCCTTCATCCCGCGATAACCAAGCACTTCAATCTCCCCGCCATGGATGGTGTCATCGGGGAAGGGCGTGTCATCCGTGCCGCGCGTTTTCGGGGCGAGGAACATCGAGAGGCCCGCGTAATTGTCGGTGCCGGGGATCGTGCGGGCGAGCACGGTCATCACATCGGTGCGCGCGCCATGGGTGATCCATGTCTTGTTGCCCGTGATCGTCCAGCCCTCGTCATCCTCAACCGCGCGGGTTTTCAGCGCACCAAGGTCGGAGCCGGTGTTGGGCTCGGTAAACACCGCAGTGGGCAGGGTTTCACCGCTGGCAAGTTTCGGCAGCCATTCGGCCTTTTGCGCGTCGGTGCCGCCGCACAGGATCAGTTCAGCCGCGATCTCCGACCGGGTGCCGAGCGAGCCCACGCCGATATAGCCGCGCGACAATTCCTCTGAGACGACACACATGGCCGTTTTGCCCATGCCGAAGCCGCCGAACTCCTCCGGGATGGTCAGGCAGAACACGCCAAGCTCTGCCATCTCTTCGATGATGCCCATGGGGATCAACTCGTCCTTCAGGTGCCACTCATGGGCATGGGGCAGCACCCGGTCGAGGGCGAAGCGGCGGAACTGGTCGCGCACCATGTCGAATTCATCATCCAGCCCCGTCGCGCCGAATGTGGTCGCCCCCTCACGCTCCACCATCAGGCGGGCGAGGTGGCGGCGGGCGGTATCGGTGTTGCCCTGCGCGATCAGGCGGGAAATGGCGGGATCGGTGGCCATTGTGCGTGCCTCTGCCGCCACGCCAATATCCGCGGGCCGGGCCAATTCGCCCTGGCTCATGGGCAGGCCGCCCGTCAATTGCGCAAGGTATTCGCCCAGCCCGATCTGTAGCAAAAGCTGCTCCATCTCACCAAATGCGCCATCAGCCTCCAGCGCCTCGGCCCATGCGGCCATTTGGGTGATGCTCTCCGCATAGGTCGCAACCCAGGCAAGCGCGTGTGCGGCGTATTGGTCGGCCTCCAGCGCCTTGCCCGAAATCCGCTCTCCTGCCGTCACGCGCGCGGCCACGGCATCCGCCGCCGCATCCGCATATTGGCGCACGGGGGCCACCGCCGCGCGGGACAGGGACAGCAGGTCCGACAGGATCGGGCTTTCGGGCAGGGTATCTTTCATCGGGCTCTCCATCATGCGGCGTCGCAGCATTCTCTTCGCAGTTGCGGGCAAACTAGCTTTGCAGGGAGGGAGGGTCAATCTCTATCCGCAAGAAAATGACGCGATATTGGGTCACACCGGAATTATATTAGCATTGTGTTTGCTCAAGCCGCGTGGGACATCACACCATGCTCGACACGCTCCTGTCTGATATTGGCCCGACCGCGATGGTTCTCGCTGCGCTTGTGATGTTCACGGCGGGGCTGGTGAAGGGCATTGTCGGCTTTGCCCTGCCGATGGTTGCGGTGAGCGGGTTAGGCTCCTTCCTGCCCGCGACATATGCCGTGGCGGGGCTGCTGTTGCCCGCGTTGCTGACCAACATCTGGCAAGGGTTGCGTGACGGCCCGCGCGCGGCGTTTGAGACGGTCATGAAATGGTGGCGGCTAACAGTGATCGTCGTCGTGGTAATAGGGTGCGTGGCGCCTTTTGTGGCGATCATGTCCCAGCAATTGCTGTTCCTGATCCTTGGCGTCGGCGTGACCGGCTTTACGCTGTTGCAACTGTCCGGCTGGACCCCGAGTGAGGCGATGGTGCGCCATCAGGTTGCCGAATGGCTGGCGGGTATCTTCGCGGGCATCTTTGGCGGATTGGCCGCTGTCACTGGCCCGCCCATCGTGCTCTATCTGTTGGCGAGCAACGTCAAGAAGGCCGAGCAGGTGCGCCTGCAAGGTATCATCTTTTTCCTTGGGCTTGCGTTGTTGGTGGTGATCCATGGGCAGACGGGCGTGCTGAATGCGAGCACCGGGCCGCTGTCGGTTTTGCTGATCCTGCCTGCCTTCGCGGGAATGGCGTTGGGGCTTTGGGTGCAGGACCGGATGGATCAGGTCACGTTCCGCCGGGCAACACAGATCGTGCTGGTGATCGCGGGGCTCAACCTGCTGCGGCGCGGGATTTTCGCCTAGAACCAGATCTCGGCCCTGAGGCCATTCGTGTCCGTTTCCGGCGTCTCGGGAATATGCTGCGCCGTGCCCGCGATGCAGCGTTGAGCGGTGCGGATCAGGATACAGGCATCCAGAAGGTCATCCGTGCCCCAGCGCCCTTTTCGTCGTCCAAGCATGACGGGAAGGTCGTCGTGATACAGCCCAAGGGTCCGCAGCAGCGCAATCCGCGTATGTCGCCATTGGCTGCGTTTCTTCGGGCCAAGGGTCTTGCCCGCAGCCTCAAGAAAGGAAAGCTCTGGGTGCCCCTCCCGAATACGGTTTTGAAGTGCGGGAGTGATCTGCCGGTCGGCCTCATCAATCTTGTTGAGGATATGAAAGGCCTGAAGCGTGAGCTTTTTGCCCAGCATCGCGGCGTTGATGTCGCGGTAAGCCATGCCGCCCCGCCACATCTCCAGCGCGGGGCGGGGTGGGGCCGGGAACACGCGCGATCCGACGGAACGATGCCCATCGGTGTTTCCCTCTTTCAGCAGACGTCTTGCGATGCCGTCCGTTGCGCGCGGGCGTGTTCCGTCCATGGGCAGGCCGACAGGCGTGTCAACGACAATCATCGGGTCCGGCCAGCGGTCTGCCACATCGAGGAGGCTAGGCAAAATGGCCGCCTCCAAAATGCCGGAAGGCTGGCGCGCAACCGCGAGCCAGCCCCCTTTGCACCCGTCTATCCCGACGGGAATGGTCACGCGGCCTTCACAGCCGCGGCCAACACATCTTCCCCGACGAAGGGCTCATACTGGCCAAAATTCTCGGCAAACATGGACGCAAGTTTCGCAGCCTGCGCGTCATAAGCGGCCTTGTCATCCCATGTGCGGCGCGGGTCGAGCAGCACATCCGATACCCCATCGACAGAGATCGGAACCTCAAAGCCGAAATTCGGGTCGGTGCGGAACGTGGCATCCTTGAGCGATCCGTCGAGGGCCGCGTGCAGCAGCGCCCGCGTCGCGCGGATCGGCATCCGGGAACCGGTGCCATAGGCACCGCCGGTCCAGCCAGTGTTCACCAGCCAGCAATCCGCGCCATGCTCTGCGATCTTGTCTCGCAACAACGCGCCGTAAACCTCTGGCCGACGCGGCATGAAGGGCGCGCCAAAACAGGTGGAGAAGGTCGGCTGAGGCTCTGTCACGCCCTTCTCGGTCCCGGCCACCTTGGAGGTGAAGCCCGACAGGAAGTGATACATCGCCTGCGCAGGCGTCAGCCGCGCGATGGGGGGCAGCACGCCAAACGCATCACAGGTCAGCATCACCACATTGCGCGGATAGCCCCCGATGGAGGTTTCCGACGCGTTGGAGATGTAATGCAGCGGATAGGCGCAGCGCATATTCGCCGTCAGGCTGTCATCCTGAAAATCCAGTTCCTTGGTGTAAGGATCATAGACCATGTTTTCGATGACCGTGCCGAATTTCGACGTGGTGGCATAGATTTCAGGCTCGGCCTTCGGGTTCAGGTCGATGGTTTTCGCGTAACAGCCACCTTCAAAGTTGAAGGTGCTCTCTGACGTCCAGCCATGCTCATCATCGCCGATCAGCACGCGGGACGGATCGGCGCTGAGCGTCGTTTTGCCGGTGCCAGACAGGCCAAAGAAAACGGCGGTGTCCTTGGGATTGCCCGGCGCGTGGTTGGCCGAGCAGTGCATCGGCATCACGCCCTTTGCGGGCAGCAGGTAGTTGAGGATGGAGAACACGGATTTCTTGTTCTCACCAGCATAGGAGGTGCCACCGATCAGCACGAGCTTCTCCTCAAAGCTGATCGCGATCACCGTCTCAGACCGGCAGCCATGGCGCGCGGGATCGGCGTTGAAGCTAGGGCAGTTCAGAACGGTGAATTCAGAGGTGAAGGTTTCCAGCTCTTCCAATTCGGGCCGCCGCAGCAGGTGACGGATGAAAAGGTTGTGCCAGGCAAGCTCGGTCACCAGGCGCACGTTGAGCCGGTATTCCGGGTCCGCGCCACCATAAAGGTCCTGCACGAACATCTCGGACCCTTTGACATGCTTCAGCATGTCCGCCTTGAGCACCGCGAATGCCTCCGGGCTCATGGGCTTATTGTTTTCCCACCAGATGGAGTCTTCGACGGAGGCTTCGCGCACGACAAACTTATCCAGCGGCGACCGCCCGGTATGTTTGCCGGTGGTGACAAGGAATGCCCCCCCGCGACCAACCTCGCCTTCGCCCCGGCGCACGGCGGCGTTGATGAGGTCATGCTCCAGCAGATTGTAATGAACGGTTTTAACACCAGTGATCCCCGACTGCTCCAAGCGGAACGACGGATTGACCTTGCCAGTCTCCATGTGGACTGAACTCCCAGGATTTGGGGTGGTAGGTTTTCTCAAGCGGCATCCACCCCGCACTTTTTCGACCAAGCCCGGCGGCGGCGGAAGGGCCAGTCCCGCGGGTAGCCTGCAAAACATGCGCAGGCCCGTCACCGGGCGGTGAGGTCTGCCGTATATCATGAACTTTTCGTGAATCCAGCCACAAGGTGTGGATCATTTCCGCGCACCCACTTCCCGGTAGACGACAGATTATTGCGATCGCCTCACCGGGCTTGTGTCGGGGGGGCTGTTGCCGCTAGGTTTAGCAATCACGGAGTTTGCTAGTTAAGGGGCGGGGTATGACGCGCATTGCGTTGGTGGATGACGACCGGAATATTCTCACATCCGTGTCTATTGCCTTGGAATCCGAAGGCTATCAGGTCACGACTTATAATGACGGGGCATCGGCCTATCAGGCCTTGTCACAAGATCCGCGGGATTTGGGTGTGTTTGACATCAAGATGCCGCGCATGGACGGCATGGAGCTTTTGAGCCGCCTGCGCCAGAAATCGGACATGCCGGTGATTTTCCTCACCTCCAAGGATGAGGAGATCGACGAGGTGCTCGGCCTGCGGATGGGCGCGGATGATTATGTGCGCAAGCCCTTCTCCCAGCGTTTGCTGATCGAACGGATTCGCGCCGTTCTGCGCCGCCGCGAAGCACGGATGAACCCCGACGCCGAAGAGAACGCCGCCAGCACCATCACCCGTGGAAAGCTGACGATGGACAACCAGCGCCATCTGGTGACTTGGGACGGGCAGTCTGTCTCCCTGACGGTGACGGAGTTCCTGATCCTCGAAACGCTCGCCTCCCGCCCCGGTTTCGTGAAAAACCGCGATCAGTTGATGGATGCGGCCTATGACGATCAGATTTATGTGGATGATCGCACCATCGACAGCCACATCAAACGGGTGCGCAAGAAATTCAAAGCCGTGGATGACAGCTTCTCCTCTATCGAGACGCTCTATGGCGTAGGGTACAGGTATAACGAAGCGTGACCACCGGGTCGTCCGACGAGCAGATGACAGACCGCCCGAAACGGCGCTGGGGAGGCTTGCGCGAAAAGCATTCCCTGCGGGAAGGGATGACCCTCTCGCTTGATCCCGGCAGTCACGGGGGTGGCCCGTCGCAATCGCGCTGGCTCACGACCTCACCCATCGCGCGGCGCATCATGACGGTGAACGCGGTCGCGATGAGTGTGCTGTTCGTCGGTGTGCTGTTCCTCAACCAATCCGAAGACAGCCTGATCGAACAGCGGGCCCGCACCCTCGTGATCGAGGCGGAAGTGGCAGCGCGCGCCCTTGGCGCGTTTGCAGGTGATCCTCAACAGCGCGCCCTTGATACGCTTCAGGTCGTGGAAGTGATGCGCGTCATCGCCCGGCCAGATGGTGCCACGATCCGCGTCTATGATCCCGAGGCGATGGAGATCGCGTCGTCGGAGACGATTGTCGGCCGGGAGATGCAGCTTCTGGAGGCCGCGAAAAGTGCCAACCTCCATACCGCAGAGGTTGCCCCCGCCGAAGAAACAGTCTGGGACAGGCTCACCACCCGATTGACCCGGTCGGCCAACGCGACCTCGCCTGCGGGAACATCCGTCAGCCCGCAAAACGCAGGGCCAATGATTTCCGCGGCGCTTGATGGGCGAACCGTGTCGCAGGCCATTCGCGATCAGGACAGCAATCTGATCCTCTCTATCGCGATGCCGATCTATTCGGGAACGATTGTTAAGGGGGCGGTGACCCTCTCGACCCCGGCGGGCGATATCGACGCCATCGTCGCGCGCGAGCGGGTGGAGGTGCTGATCCTTTTCGCGCTTGCGCTTGTGGTGTCGGTTTTGCTGACGACGATCCTGTCGGGCAACATCGCGCGCCCCTTGCGCCAGCTTGCGGCAGCAGCGGAGGCTGGAGGGAATGACGGCGCAGGCGGCAAATTCGCCGCCGAACGCATCCGCATCCCCGACATGAGCCATCGCCCCGATGAAATTGGCTATCTGAGCCAAGCCATGCGCGGCATGACCAACGCACTGTTCGACCGGATCGAGGCGAATGAAAGTTTTGCCGCGGACGTGGCCCATGAGATCAAAAATCCGCTGACCTCCCTGCGTTCAGCGGTGGAGACGATGCGCTATGCCAAGACGGACGAGCAGCGCGAACGCCTGATCGGCGTGATTGAGAATGATGTGGGGCGCCTTGATCGTCTGGTCACGGATATCTCCAATGCGTCACGTCTCGACAGTGAACTGGTGCGCGAGGAAATGGAGGAGTTTGACCTCGCCCGCCTGACCGAAAACCTCGTGGAGTATAATCAGGGCGTGGCAGAGGATGCGGGCGCAGCCCTCGTGCTCGACCGACCGGAAGAGCCGTTGCTGATGCGCGGATTGGAAGGGCGGATCGCGCAGATCATCATCAATCTCATCACCAATGCGCTGTCTTTCTCGGAACCGGGGCAGACCGTGCGCGCCATCGTGCGCCGCAAGGATACCTCTCACCTGCGCGTAGAGGTGGAGGATGAGGGGCCGGGCATCCCAGATGACAACCTCGAAGATGTGTTCGAGCGGTTCTATAGCGAGCGTCCGGGGCAGGAGTTTGGCAACCATTCCGGCCTTGGCCTTGCGATTTCCCGCCAGATTGCGGAGGCGCATGACGGGCGGCTTTGGGTGGAGAATATCCGGGCCGAAGGACATGGGCGCGACGATCCGCGCCTGGGCGCGCGATTCATCCTCGAAATTCCGGTATGAGCGACGGGCGGACCGTCGCGGGAACGGCGGTTGCCCTGAACGGCGCTGCTGTCTGGATCAAAGGCGCCTCCGGCGCGGGCAAAAGCCTTCTGGCGCTGGACCTGATCGCGCGCGGCTGCGTGCTGATTGCGGATGACCGGGTCTTGATCGGGCAGGGTAAGGACGGCCCGGTCCTGTCCGCCCCACCCGCCATTCGTGGCTTGATCGAAGCGCGCGGCATCGGCTTGCTGAAAACCGAACCCGCTCCGCACCCCGTCCCGCTGAAATGGGTGGTTGATCTTGATGCGCGGCCTGACACCCGGCTGCCCACCCAGAAACAGGTTGTGGTTCAGGACCATTCGATACCCTATATTGCAGGGCGGGGGCTTACAGGGCTTGCCGCGGTGGTCATGCTGCTTTTGTCCGACCGCGCGCACCTCTTGGACCCCGACGCAGTGGATCAAGGGTGACATCAGCATGGTGACTTCAAAAGAGGGGCAGAAGATCGTTCTGGTCACTGGCCCGTCGGGCGCAGGGCGGATCACGGCGATCCGCAGCCTTGAGGATTTGGGCTTTGAGGCGATCGACAATCTGCCTTTGGGCCTTATCCGGCCCCTATTGATCAGCCAGCCGGATGCCGCAGCCCCTGTTGCGATTGGGGTGGATGTACGCACGCGCGGCTTTAACTCCTCTGCGATGCTCGATGTCCTTTACTGGATGCGGAAGGAGCCGCGTCTGGACCCGGTGCTCCTGTATCTCGATTGTCACGAGGACGTGCTGCTGCGCCGCTTTTCAGAGACGCGGCGCAAGCATCCGCTGGCCCATGAGGACACCCCGTCGGAAGGGATATCGCTTGAAATTCAGGCGCTGGAGCCGCTGCGCCAACATGCCGACATGCTGATCGACACGTCCGATTTGTCACCCCATGACCTGAAAGCGGAACTTGGCAAGCTGTTTGGCCGGGGTGCCGGGCCGACCATGTCGATCAGCCTCGAATCGTTTTCCTATAAGCGGGGCACGCCCTCAGGGCTGGATATGGCACTTGATTGCCGGTTTTTGCGCAACCCCCACTGGGATGAACGGCTGCGCCCTCTCACAGGGCTTGATCCGGCTGTTGCCGCCTATGTGCAAGAGGACAGCCGACATGCGCAATTCATGGACCAAACGATTGAATTGCTGAAACTTTTGCTGCCCGCCTATGTCGAAGAAGGAAAGGCGTATTTTACCCTCGGTTTCGGTTGCACTGGCGGCAAGCATAGATCAGTCTATATGGCTAACGAAGTCTCAAAGCGCCTTGCCCAAATGGGTTGGCCGGTCACCGTCAGGCACCGGGAGTTGGAGAGACGACAGGTCTAGGCAGCTCTTGGGAAGGGACACCCGCGCTGTGATTGGGATTGTAATTGTTGCACATGACACTCTTGCGACGGCCTATAAGGCCGCGATGGAGCATGTGGTGGGCCCGCTCGACAATGTGCGCGCGATGGCCATTGCGTCAGACGATAGCCTTGCCGACAGGCAGGCCGATATCTGCCTTGCCGCTGATGAGGTGGATACTGGGGCGGGCGTTGTGCTGGTGACGGACCTGTTCGGCAGCACGCCGTCCAATCTGGCGCTGAATGCCTGTATCGTGGACCGGATGGATGTGATTTATGGCGCGAACCTACCATTGCTGATCCAATTGGCAAAATCGCGAAACCTGTCCCGGTCCGAGGCCGTGGCCAGCGCGCTCAAGACCGGGCGCAGGTATATTGATGTATGGGATGCGCCTGTCGCAGCCGCTGAGTAACACGATTTAAGAATGCTCCAGACACTTGAGATCGTAAATGAAAAGGGCCTTCATGCCCGCGCCTCCGCCCGTTTTGTCGAAACGGTGGAGGGGTTCGATGCCAACGCGAAAGTCACCCGCAATGGGGAGACGGTCTCGGGCGATTCGATCATGGGCCTGTTGATGCTGGCCGCCGCCAAGGGCACGGTGATCGAGGTGGAAACCAGCGGTCCTCAAGCAGAAGCGCTTGCCACCGCGCTGCGTGATCTGGTGGCGGACAGGTTCGGCGAGGGGCGTTAAGAGCCCTTCACCATCCGGGCAAGCACGCGGTCCTTGTTCACGAAATGATGCTTGAGCGCTGCACCGATGTGAACAAGCAGCGTCAGCGCCATCACCTTACCCGTGACATCATGCACAAGATGCGCGGCTTCTTCGATCCATTTCACGCCTGGCACCCATGGATCGGGCAGCGCGAACCAGTCGAACACCATATTGTCGATGTTGAGCAAATCCTGAAGCGGTGACGCGGCAGACATGATCCAGCCGGACAGCGGCAAAAGGAAAATCCCGATATAGAGGATCGCGTGGCTGACCCGTGCGCCGATGCTTTCATACCGGGGCGCATCCGCGCCCGGCTCTGGACGCGTGCGATTGATCAACAGCCAACCGACCCGCAGCACGGCGAGCGCGAACACCAGAAAGCCCCAGCTTTTATGGGTCTGGGTCAGGCCGAATTGCACGATCGGATCGGAAACAAACCGTGTCATGTAAACGCCCAATCCCATCGTCCACAGAAAGAGACCGGCAGTGATCCAGTGAATGGCGCGGCTTGGAAGGCCCCAGCCCTGCTTGTCATTCTTCAGTTTCATTGGATGCCTCCTGTTGGACATGGGGCCGCACCGTTTGTGGTGCGGCCCCGTTTTGGTGAGGTTAGTTGATCAGTGCGGCAGGCGCATTCAATTCCGTGTTAATCGTCACCGGAATGATCGCCCCAATCACTGGCGCGCCAAAGTCGATGCCGAATGCCGTCCGGTCCACTTCGCCCGTGATGGTGAAGCCCGCAACCCCCTGCGTCGGGTTGAACGGGTTGGGGGCAAGCTGGTTGAGCGATGCGTCAAAGGTCACTTCCTGAGTCACGCCGCGCAGGGTCATGTCGCCCGTAATGATCGCGGTCGTGTCGCTCGTCTGCTCAACAGACGTGGAGACGAAGGTGATCGCCGGGTGGTTCTCAACATCGAGGAAATCGGCGTTGCGGATATGCGCATCGCGTGCCTCCCAAAGCGTGTTGATGGATGCAGCGTCAATGGTGAAGGACACTTCGGTTGCCGGGATGTTGTTGGCATCGAACGTCACATCGCCATCAAAGGACTCGAAAAAGCCGATCGTATCGGAAAAGCCAAGATGGTTGACGCTGAACATGATCGAGGTGTGCGACGGATCAAGCGTCCAGTCCGCCTGCGCGGCGAGCGGGGCGGAAACAAGTGCGGTGGTCAGAGCCAAAGAGCGGATAAGCATGGGGAAATCCTCCTGTTGCGTTGCTGTGAACGGAACATGGGTTCGTTTCCCGACGGTGCCTAGAGCGAAAGCAAGAACAGGTTTGTTGATGAAATCAGAACGATCACCGGGTGGGCACTGGTACCTCGCCGCGGTAATCATAAAAGCCGCGATCCGTCTTTCGGCCCAGCCATCCGGCCTCGACATATTTCACCAAAAGCGGGCAGGGGCGGTATTTCGTGTCCGCCAACCCGTCATGCAGCACGTTCATGATCGCAAGGCAGGTATCCAGCCCGATGAAATCGGCAAGTTCCAGAGGCCCCATCGGATGATTGGCGCCGAGCTTAAGCGACGTGTCGATGCTCTGCACCGATCCGACCCCTTCATAAAGCGTGTAGATCGCTTCATTAATCATCGGCATCAGGATGCGGTTCACGATGAAGGCTGGGAAATCCTCCGCACTGGCCGCCTGTTTGCCCAAGCGGTCCACCACATCGGCGAGTGTCTTATACGTCGCCTCATCAGTCGCGATCCCCCGGATCAGTTCCACCAGTTGCATCACCGGCACAGGATTCATGAAGTGAAAGCCCATGAACCGCTCTGGCCGATCCGTGCGGGACGCAAGCCGCGTGATGGAGATGGAGGAGGTGTTTGACGTCAGGATCGTATGCTCCGCCAGATGCGGCGCGAGGGAGGCGAAGATCTTGTTCTTCACATCCTCATTTTCGGTCGCGGCCTCAATGATCAGATCGCTTTGACCAAGGGCTGCGAGGTCCATCTGCGGGGCGATCCGGGCCATTGCGGCGTCGCGGTCCTCCTGACTGATCTTACCCCGGCCCACCTGCCGATCGAGATTGTTTTCGATCAGGCCAATCGCCCGGTCGACCGCGTCAGAGGAGATATCGTTGAGCGCCACGTTATAGCCGGACAACGCAAAAACATGGGCAATCCCATTGCCCATTTGCCCCGCGCCGATCACGCCAACTGTCTGGATCGCCATCGCATTCTCTCCTGTATCCGCTATGGGCCTGACAATAGGGCGATTGCCAGAATGGCCGCAAGGGGAATGGGGCGTTCAGCCTTTGTTTACTGACAGACGGTATGGCTGGTCAGGACGCAAGACGGAGAGCGCGATGTCAGTGCAAAAGGTCATTCCGACCACCCTCAATTATCAGGAATACCGGTTCGGGCGCAGTCGGCAGATTTTTCGCGGCCCGATGCCGGACCTCTCGAAACCCTATGCCGCGTTTATCGGTGGGTCGGAAACCTATGGCAAATTCTCCCCCGAAACCTACCCTTCGGTTCTGGAACAGGAACTGTCCTATCAGTGCATCAACTGGGGCACGCCGGGGGCGGGGCCGGGCTTTTTCATCAAGGATCCCGTGATTCTGGAGGCATGTTCACAGGCCAAGATCTGCGTGATTTCGGTGATGAGCGCGCATACCGTGCCCAACCGGCTCTATTCCACCTATCTGCGCCGGAACGAGAAATTCAAGGAGGCGTCGGAACAGTTGAAAACCCTCTACCCAGAGGTCGATTTCAGCCAGTTCCGTTTTGCCGCCAACATGGTTTCGCGATTGGAGGAAGTGGACGAGACCCGCTTTGCGATGATCCGGCTTGAGATGAAAAATGCGTGGATCGCGCGGATGAAGGAATTGATGACCGATATCGAGACGCAGAAAATCCTGCTGTGGTTCTCTGATCTGTCGCCGGAGGAGAGTGGCAGCCTGCCCGCGCGGGAAGTGCGCCGCCGGGTTCCTGCCTTCGTCTCTCGCGAGATGGTGGAGGCGGTGGCCCCGATGGCCGATTATTATGTCGAGTATGTGGCCTCCGAGGAGGCTGCGCGCGGGGAGGTTGGCGACCGCATTCCGGGCGCGCGCGGGATGCATGTGGCCCGCCGGTTTCCCTCCGCAATGATGCATGAGGAGGTCGCGGAATTGTTGGAAGCCCCCTTGACCAAGCTGCTGCGCATCCGCCGCTGACCCATGCAAAAAGGCCCGCCTCGGGGGGGCGGGCCTTTCCTGATGTCGATTTGAGGGCGCTTAGCCGAGTTTGCCTTCAAGCTCTGGCACCGCATCGAACAGATCCGCGACAAGGCCATAATCGGCGACCTGGAAAATCGGCGCCTCTTCGTCCTTGTTGATGGCGACGATGATCTTGGAATCCTTCATCCCCGCAAGGTGCTGGATCGCGCCCGAAATGCCGACCGCGATGTAGAGTTCGGGGGCTACGACCTTACCCGTCTGGCCCACCTGCCAGTCATTCGGGGCATAACCGGAATCGACCGCCGCGCGGGAGGCACCGACTGCGGCACCGAGCTTGTCCGCGAGCTTTTCGATGATCGCGAAATTCTCTTCCGAGCCGACGCCACGGCCACCCGATACGACGATCTTTGCGGAGGTGAGGTCGGGGCGGTCGCTTTCTTCCACCTTGTCCTCAACCCATTCAGACAGGCCCGGATTGTCCGCCGCCGCCCCGTCGGACACAGCGGCAGAGCCGCCTTCGCCCGCCGCGTCAAAGCCTGCGGTGCGGATCGTCATGACCTTTTTCGCATCGGCGGATTTCACGGTCTGGATCGCGTTCCCGGCATAGATCGGGCGCTCGAACGTGTCGCCATCAACGATGGTCATCACGTCGGAGATCACCATCACATCAAGAAGGGCCGCGACCCGCGGCATCACGTTTTTGCCCGTCGCAGTGGAGGGGGCCACGATATGCTCAAAATCACCTGCCATCGACACGACAAGTGCTGCCAGCGGCTCGGCCAGACCATTGGCAAGTGACGCGTCAGACACCGCGATCACGGCGGATGCGCCGGTCAGCTTGGCCGCTTCTGCGGCGGCGGCAGCCGCGTTGCCACCTGCGACCAGCACCGTCACGTCACCCAGCTGGGCCGCTGCCGTCAGGGCCTTTGCGGTGGAATCGACGGACAGGTCATCGCCCATCACTTCAGCAAGAAGAAGAACAGCCATCTTAAAGCACCTCCGCTTTCAGCTTTGCGACCAGCTCGTCAACGGAGCCAACCTTGATCCCGGCGGCACGTTCCGCAGGCTCGGTCGTTTTCACGACGGACAGGCGCGGGCTCACGTCAACGCCATAATCCGCAGCCGTTTTCTCATCAAGCGGCTTTTTCTTTGCCTTCATGATGTTCGGCAAGGAGGCATAGCGCGGCTCATTGAGGCGCAGATCGGCGGTGATGATCGCAGGCATTTTCACCTTGATCGTTTGCAGGCCGCCATCGACCTCACGGGTCACAACGGCGCTGTCCCCATCGACGTTCACTTCGGATGCGAAGGTCGCCTGAGACCAGCCCAGAAGGGCGGACAGCATCTGGCCGGTTGCGTTCATATCATTGTCGATCGCCTGCTTCCCCGCGATCACGAGACCCGGGGCCTCCTCATCAATCACGGCTTTGAGGATTTTGGCCACGGCGAGCGGCTCGATATCCTGATGCACATCATCCGCCGCAATCACGAGGATCGCGCGATCCGCCCCCATGGCGAGCGCCGTGCGCAGGGTTTCCTGGCTTTGCTTGACGCCGATGGACACCGCGACCACTTCGTCCGCGACGCCCTTTTCCTTCAGACGGATCGCCTCTTCCACGGCAATCTCATCGAACGGGTTCATCGACATTTTGACATTTGCAAGATCGACACCGGAACCATCCGCTTTCACACGGACCTTCACGTTATAATCGATCACACGTTTGACGGGGACGAGCACCTTCATTCGCGTTCACTCCATAGGGTTGCGCCGGGTGGGTCCGGCAGATTTCATCCCCTAGGTGGTAATTTTATTTCGCTAACGCGCCTAGGGGAAAAGCGACGCAGGAGCCGCTTTTCACGTCGAAATCTGCCCCATAGTTGACGTGCGCGTCAACTAAGACGCCGCGTCAGCGATTTGCGCCCGGCACCCAAAGCACGTCATCGGCACCGTTGTTATTCGCAACCCGGCCCGCCACGAAAAACCAGTCGGACAGGCGGTTGAGGTAGCGAATCGCGGCCTCGTTCACGGGCTCCGTCGCGGCCAGTTCGACCACCAGCCGCTCCGCCCGCCGCGATGTGGTGCGGCACAGGTGCAGATATGTGGCAAGCGGGCTGCCACCGGGCAGGATGAAGCTGCGCAACGGTGCCAGATCGGCATTCATCGCATCAATCTCCGCCTCCAGCCGGTCCACTTGAGAGGGCACGACGCGCAGCGCGGGGTATTCGCGCTCGTCATCCTTGTCCATATCGGGGGTGCAAAGGTCAGCGCCCACATCAAACAAGTCATTCTGAATCCGGGTCAGGGCTGCCGCCATCTCCCCGCTGGCATGGAGTTGGGCAAGGCCAACCGTCGCGTTCGTTTCATCCACCGTGCCATAAGCCGTGACGCGCGCGGAATGTTTGGCCACCCGCGCGCCATTGCCAAGCGCGGTTTCCCCCGCATCGCCGGTGCGGGTGTAGATCTTGTTCAGAACGACCATTTGTCAGCCCCCTTGTCGCGCCAGAAAGACAAACAGCAGGATCAACAGCACAGCCACAAATTGTGCGCCGATCCGCAGCCGCATGATCTTGTTCGCGTATTTCTTGTTGAATTCACCGCCGCGGGCGAAACCACCCACGCCGACAAGAAGGATCGCCAGCACCGCAAGGCACGCGATGATAACAATCCAGAATAATGGTCCCTGTGTCATAATCGTGCATCTAGTGTGGTCAGGCGGGCAGGGAAAGGGTCAATTCCGTCGCAATATCGCATCCGCCGCGCGCGTGGGCAAAAACCGGCGGACAAGATTGCCCAGATAGGTGCCCGGCGTGATGAAATAGCGCGCCTTGGGGCGGGGGCTTTCGCAGGCATGGATCACGGTTTGCGTCACCGCAGACACCGGTCGCTCAAACCGGTCTGGCGTGCCGCTTTCGTCATAAAGGCGCGGGCGCAGGCTGCGTTCGTAGAAGGGGCGGTGGCGGGAGGTTTCCCAAGCAATCCACCGCTCGAAATTCTTTTGCGCGTTTTGCCTGATGCGGGTCGGGATCGGTCCCGGCTCGATCAGGCTGACGTCGATCCCTGAGCCGTGAAGCTCCATCCGCAGGCAATCGGCATATCCCTCCATCGCGAATTTGCTCGCCACATAGGGTGCGCGATATTTGATCCCCACCAGCCCAAGCACGGAGGAGCAGAACAAAAGCCGCCCATGCCCCTGATCGCGCATGATCGGGACAAGCTGGCGGGCAATGTCATGCACGCCGATGAAATTCGTCTCCATCACCGCGCGCATCCCGTCGCGCGGCACGTCCTCCGCCATGGCGGGCAGGGCAAAGGCTCCGTTGAGGAAGGCCGCGTCGATCCGCCCCGCACGCTCCATCGCTTGCGCAATCGCGGCGGTGATGCTTTCAGGGTCGTCATGATCCAGAACGAAGCTCTCTAAGCCTTCGGCCTGCAACCGCGCGCAATCCTCCGCCTTCCGGCAAGTCGCAAACACGCGCCACCCACGGGCCGCCATGCTGCGCGCGGCATCAAGACCGATGCCAGATGAACACCCGGTAATCAGGATCGTGCGGGTCATGGGCATCCTTTCCGCTGGACCGATTTCATCATGGGCATTACACAACATCTATGTCCGACGATACCCTCATCCCCGATATGGAGCCCGAACACGGGCATGTCACCAGCGAATTGCTCGCCAAGGCGATTGGCGATCGGTATTTGCAGTATGCGCTGTCCACGATCATGCACCGGGCGCTCCCGGATGCGCGCGACGGGCTGAAGCCGGTGCACCGGCGTATCCTTTATGCGATGCGCGAACTCAGGCTTTCCCCCGAGGGACGATTCCGCAAATCGTCGAAGATTTCGGGCGATGTGATGGGCAATTATCATCCCCATGGCGATCAGGCGATCTATGACGCGATGGCGCGGCTCGCGCAGGATTTCAACGTGCGCTATCCGCTGGTCGATGGGCAGGGGAATTTCGGCAATATCGACGGGGATAACCCCGCGGCCTCCCGCTACACCGAGGCGCGCCTGACCGCTGCGGCTGAGGCGATGATGGTGGGACTTGCGGAGAACGCGGTCGATTTTCGGGAGAATTACGACGGCTCCCTGACCGAGCCTGCGGTGATGCCCGGCGCGTTCCCCAACCTGTTGGCCAATGGCTCCTCCGGGATTGCGGTTGGCATGGCCACGAATATTCCGCCCCATAACGTGGGCGAAGTGATTGACGCGGCCCTACACCTCATCAAATTCCCAAATGCCGGGATCGAAAAGCTGGTGGAATTTATCCCCGGCCCTGATTTTCCCACGGGCGGCGTGATCGTTGAACCGCGCGAGACGATCATCGAAACCTACCGCACCGGGCGCGGCGCGTTCCGCCTGCGCGCGACGTGGAACACGGAGGATCTTGGCCGGGGGCAATGGCAGATCGTCGTCACCGAAATCCCCTATCAGGTGCAAAAATCCAAGCTGATCGAAAAGATCGCGGAACTGATCAACGCCAAGAAAATCCCGATCCTCGCCGATATCCGGGACGAGAGCGCGGAGGACGTGCGCATCGTGCTGGAGCCGCGCGCCAAAACCGTCGATCCGCAGATGCTGATGGAAGCGCTGTTCCGGCAATCGGACCTTGAGATCCGCTTCTCTCTCAACATGAACGTGCTGATTGATGGACGCACACCCAAAGTGTGCAGCCTGCGGGAGGTGTTGCGCGCCTGGATCGACCATCAGCGGGATGTGATGCTGCGCCGCGCGCAACACCGGCTTGATAAGATCGACCACCGGCTTGAGGTGCTTGAAGGCTATATCACCGCGTTCCTCAATCTCGACCGCGTGATTGAGATCATCCGCAATGAGGATGAGCCGAAACCGATCATGATGGCGGAGTTTGACCTCACCGACCTTCAGGCAGAGGCGATCCTGAACATGCGCCTGCGCGCCCTGCGGCGGTTGGAAGAGATGCAATTGCGTGAGGAGCGTGAGGCGCTGCTGATCGAACGCGCCGATCTGGAGGATTTGCTGGCCTCCGAAGACACTCAATGGTCCCGCCTGTCCGATCAACTGCGCAAGACCCGCGATACGTTCGGTGCCCCGCGCGCCTTCCGTGGCATCACCTTCGCGGATGATCTGACTGCCCTGAAGGCGCAGCACGGCGCCGACTATCCCTTGGGCGCGCGCCGTTCGGGCTTCAATGATGCGCCCAGCGTGGGCGACATCTCCCTCGATGCGATGATCGAGCGGGAACCGATCACGGTCGTCTGCTCCCAAATGGGCTGGATCCGCGCGATGAAAGGGCATGTGGCGCTGGATCAGGAATTCAAGTTCAAGGATGGCGACGGCCCGCGCTTTGCCTTCCATGCCGAGACCACGGATAAGGTGCTGCTGTTTGCCTCCACGGGCCGGTTCTACACCCTTGGCGCGGACAGGTTGCCCGGCGGGCGCGGCATGGGGGAACCGCTGCGCCTGATGATCGACCTGCCGAATGAGGCAGAGATGATTTCCCTGTTCAAACACGTCCCCGGCCGCCATCTGCTCCTGGCCTCCAGTGCGGGCGATGGGTTCCGCACACCGGAGGATGAGGTGATCGCGCAGACCCGGACGGGCCGTCAGGTGATGAATGTCAAAGCGCCCGTTGTGGCAAAGGTCTGTGTCCCGGTGGAGGGCGATCATGTCGCCACCGTCGGTGATAACCGAAAGCTCCTTGCCTTCCCGCTTGACGAATTGCCCGAACTGACCCGCGGCAAGGGCGTGCGCTTGCAAAAATACAAGGATGGCGGCCTGTCGGATGCGCGCACCTTCACGCTTGCAGACGGCCTGAGCTGGCCGATGACCAATGGCAACACACGCACCGTCACGGCCGATGAACTTGAAGAATGGCTTGCAAAGCGCGCCGCTGCGGGCCGCATGGCGCCGCGAGGCTTCCCTCGCGACAACCGCTTCACCGCATAAAAAACGGGTGGTCACCTGATCGCGACCACCCGTTTCTTTTTTCCCTAAATACCTCCCGCCGGAGGCTTCCGCAGGATCAGCCGGGCTCAATCCTCGGGGCTGAGCGCGGTGGGGTCGATCCCTTTTCCTTCCGTCAGGTGGCTGTAGACGAGCGTTGCAAAGATCGCGATCACGGCAAGGCCAATCGCACCACCTAGGAGGTCCGTGATCACGGTCAGCCCGGTCACACTGCCGATGATGCCGATCACGAACGCAATCACCATGATCGACAGGATTGACAGGATGAACCCGCCCGCGATGGTCCAGCGATGCTCGCGGGTCAAATCCCAGCTTTCGCCAATCGCCCCCCAACCGGCATTGCCGATCACAACAGCCGGGATCACCACGGAAAGCGCCGCACCAATATAAATCCCCGGAATGATCAGCAAAGCTGTGCCAAGCGCCACGGCGATGCTGACAACCAAGGACAGCAACACGAGGATCAGGACCACGGAGATGGCTTTTTTCACATAGGCCCCGGGCTGGATCGGGGCGCGATGCATCACATCCCACGCAGCAAGGTGCAACACGGCTGACACAACTTGCCCGGCAAAGGCGCTGATAAACCCAGCCAAAGCCATGCCCGCGGCGGCATCCGCTATAACCTCGGACGGATCGCCATCAACAACGCCGACCGCCACTGGCCCCGCGATGATGAGCGAAAGGAATGTCACGATGACTTGCCCGGCCAAAGCCAGCGTGAAGAACAAAAAGAAGTTCTGCTTCAAAAGGCGAAACGTGTCGCCAACCAATCCTGTTGCGGTCATTCAAATGCCTCCGGGCGCATGGCATGGGCCATATGATCTAACACGGCATTGACGAGCCGGGCTTCCTTGCCTTCAGGATAGAAAGCTTTTGCGACATCCACAAATTCAGAAATCACAACCTTTGGTGGTGTCCCCTTGCCGAGTAGCTCTGACCCCGCAGCCCGGAACACGGCACGCAGCGTCGGGTCGATCTTGCCCAGCGGCCAACGATCCACGAGCGCTGTGTCGGTCGCCTTGTCAATCTCCACCTGCCGCTCCAGCGCCCGCGCGATCAGGGAGCGGAACAGGGTCACATCGCCTTCGGCATAAGTGTCGCCTTCGATATCGGCGCCGAACCGGTGGGTTTCGAATTCGGACTGCACATCCGGCAGGCTGGTGCCGGAGGCTTCCATCTGGAACAGCGCCTGCACAGCATAAAGCCGCGCTGCGGATTTCATCCGTTTCTTTTCTTCATGGGTGGGTTTCGGCACGGGGCGTGGCATTACGCGATGTCCTTACTGGTCTCATTGGACGCGAGTTGAAACCCGGTCCCTTTGGGCGCGCGGCGCCGGTATTTTTGGGACAGGGCCAATAGGTGCAACGCGGCCTCTGCAGCACCTCCGCCCTTGTTCATTTTCTCCGGGTTGGCGCGGGCCTCCGCCTGATCCATATCTTCGACCGTCAGGATGCCATTGCCGATGCAAAAGCCCCCCAGCCCCAGCGTCTGGATCGCGCGGGAGCTTTCGCCCGCCACGATATCATAATGGGTCGTCTCGCCCCGGATCACGCAGCCAAGTGCGACATAGGCGTCAAACCGGTCGGATTTATCGGCAAGCACAATGGCGGTCGGAATTTCCAGCGCGCCGGGCACGTCAATCACCGTGACCTCCGCATCCACCTGCGCAAGCGCGGCTTTTGCCCCGGTCAACAGACCCGCCGCGATATCGGAATAATAGGGGGAGGAGATGATCGCGACGCGCGGTGGCATCTCGAATGCGGGCAGGGGCAGCGTGGTGTGCTCTTGACTGCTGGCCATGTCAGGCTCCTTTCGGGGTGATGCGGCGGGTTGCGGTGATGCTCAGGCCATACCCGTCAAGGCCCACGACCTTCGGACTAGGGGAGTTGGTGAGCAGGATCATGTCCTGCACCCCAAGCGCACCAAGGATCTGCGCGCCCAGCCCGTATTGGCGCAACGTCTGTGGCGCGCCATGCTCCCCATCCAGATCAAGCTGTTCGGACATGTCGCGCAGCAGAACGACCACGCCGCGCCCTTCCTCCCCGATCACCCGCATCGCGTCGGCCAATTGGCCGGATTTCGCGGGGTTGAGGCCCAGAAGGTCATCCAAAGGGTTCATTGCGTGCATCCGCACCAACACCGGATCCTTGCCCGCGACATCGCCTTTGGTCAGTGCAAGATGCTCCGCCCCGCCGGTCACGTCGCTAAAGACGCGCAGCAGCCAATCGCCGCCAAACTCGGATTTGACCGGTTTTGAAGCGCGCTCGCGCACCAGATTGTCATAGCGGCGGCGATAGGCGATCAGGTCGCTGATCGTGCCGATCTTGATATTGTGTTTCTGGCCGAAGGCGATGAGGTCCGGCAGGCGCGCCATTTCGCCGTCTTCCTTCATGATCTCGCAGATCACGCCCGACGGGTTCAACCCGGCAAGGCGGGAGATATCGACCGCCGCCTCAGTATGCCCGGCGCGGACCAGAACGCCGCCCTCGCGTGCGCGCAGCGGAAATACATGGCCCGGCGTCGCGATATCCTGCGCGCCCGAATTGGGATCAATGGCCACCGCAATGGTGCGCGCCCGATCCGCGGCGGAGATGCCAGTGGTGACACCCTCCCGCGCCTCAATGGACACCGTAAACGCCGTTTCATGCCGGGAGGAATTGCGCGCGGACATCATCGGCAGACCCAGCGCATCGAGCCGGTCGGCCTGCAAGGTGAGGCAAATGAGGCCCCGCCCATGGGTCGCCATGAAATTCACCGCATCCGGCGTGGCCATCTGCGCGGGGATCACCAGATCGCCCTCGTTTTCGCGGTCTTCATGGTCAACCAGAATGAACATCCGGCCATTGCGGGCTTCGTCGATGATCTCCTCAATGCTGGAGATCGCGTCGGAATATTGCGTATCGGTCATGGGCACTCCTCTTGGACCCGCGACCTAACCGATTGCGCGTACATGTTCCAGCGAAACCGCGCGTTACACCTGTGGAAGCCTCCGGCGGGAGGTATTTTGGGAAAAAAGAAACGCTGGGGTGTTACGTGCCGGGGGCGAAGTAATCATGGGAATTGATGAAGCGGGCAAGCTGGCCTGCATGGGCCCAAGGCTCCTGCGGGTGGGTGCCAATCAGGATCACGGCCTGTCCGGGCAGGTTTTGCGCCCGCAAGGTGGATTTGATCGCAGCCCGCGTCTCAGCCCAACTGGCCGAGGGGAGCGGAGCAGGCTCCAGCGCGTCGAGGATTTTGGGATCGCGGGTGAGGAACGGTCGCGCCCCTTCAGCCCCGAGCAAGACCCGTTTGACTGGCAGAGATTCGAGCCGGTCGGCATGGGCGCGGGGCAGGGTCACGCTGCGCATATCCGCGCGCAATCCGTTTTGCGAGAACAAAAAGCCAATCACGTCGCGCCCAGTGCCCGCGCGGATCGAGGCATAGGTCTTGTAGGGCAGGCCAAGCGCCTTGGCGCGGGCGATCCGGGTTTTCAGCGTTTCGATCGGCAGGCGCGGCAGCAATTCGGCGCGCGCGACCGTCCAGCAGTGTTTCTGCCAGCCCGTGCTGCCAGGCGGGTTGTTGTGGCCGATCCCGCTCATGACGCCTCCGCCAATCGGGCGACGTAGCGGGCCAGCGTGTCGATCTCAAGGTTCACGCGGTCGCCAGCTTTGGTCGCGCCCCAGGTGGTCTGCTCTTTGGTGTGGGGGATGACGTTGATGCCAAACACATCGCCCTCCACTTCGTTGACGGTCAGCGACGTGCCATCAAGAGCGACGGAGCCTTTGGGGGCGATGTATTTCGCCAAATGGGCCGGGGCGCGGAACCGGATGCGCGTGCTTTCGCCCTCATCCGTTACGGACAGCACATCCGCCACGCCATCCACATGGCCCGACACGATATGCCCGCCCAACTCGTCCCCGACGCGCAAGGCACGCTCAAGGTTCAGAACGCTGCCCACGGCCCAATCGCCGATCGTCGTCTTGTTTACCGATTCCGCAGAGATCGTCACGTCAAACCAGTTGCGGCCTTGGGACGTGCCGCGATCCGTGACCGTGAGGCACACGCCATTGCACGCGATGGACGCGCCAAGGTCGATCCCCGCCGGGTCATACCGTGTTCCGATCCGGACATGCAGATCGCCGCGATGTTCCAGCGCCAGAATTTCGCCCTGATCGGTGATTATGCCGGTGAACATGCTTGCCTCTCCTCGCGCTATTTCGTCCAACAGGTAGCGCTCCCGCCCCGGAAAGGGCAAGAGGAGGGGGCGAATTATCCTGAGCTTAATGCGGTTGCGGAACACTCAGGCGCGTGAAGGGAGAAGATTGCATGACGGCGCCACGCCATGTCCTGTTTTTGCAAGGCCCACATGGGCCGTTCTACCAGCGGCTCGCCGCAGCACTGGTGCAGGCGGGCTGTGCCGTGTCGCGGATCGGGTTCAACCGGGGGGACCGGGCCGAATGGGGCCGCGCGGGCCCCTATCACGCCTATCGGGGTGGCATGGCGGAATGGGCCGGTTGGCTCGACACTTATGTCAGCACGGCGGGTGTGACAGAGATCGTGATCTACGGCGATCAACGCCCGCAGCATGTGGCCGCGCGGCAGGTGGCGCAGGCGCGCGGGCTGACGCTGCATTGCTTTGAGGAAGGCTATTTGCGGCCGCATTGGATCACCTATGAGCGAGGCGGGGTGAACGGGCATTCGCGCCTTATGGAGTTGAGCATCGCGGAGATGGCCGCCGCCCTGGGGCCGGGAGAGCGTCCGCTGGCCGCCGTGCCGGATCAGTGGGGCACGCTGTGGCACCATGCGTTTTGGGGGGCTGTCTATCACGGCTGGATTGCCCTGCGTAACGGGGCCTATCCGCATTTCGTGCCGCATCGCGGGGTCAGCGTCTGGCAGGAACTGTCCGCGCATCTGCGCAAGGCGTTGTTGCATCCAGTGACCGGGCTGGGCCGACGCTGGGCGGAGGCGCGGCTGCGCCGGTCTGGGGCGCCCTACACGCTCGTTTTGCTGCAACTCGGTCATGATGCGTCGGTGCGGATGCATAGCCCGTTTGACGGGATGCGCGGCTTTATGGATCAGATGGCTGCTGCCTTTGCCAGCGGTGCGCCCGGGCATCATCATCTGGTGTTCAAGGCGCATCCGTTCGAGGATGGGCGCGACGCGCTTTCCGCCCATGCCCGTGATCTGGCGCGGGCCTATGGGCTGGATGGGCGGGTGCATTTCATCGCGGGGGGCAAGCTTGGCCCGCTTCTTGACCGCGCGCGGGCGGCGGTCACGATCAACAGCACCGCCGGGCAGCAGGCCCTGTGGCGCGGGCTGCCGCTGCGCGCATTTGGGCGGGCGGTGTATGTGAAGCCCGAGCTTGTCTCTGACCAGCCCGCGACCGCGTTCTTTGCCAACCCGAAACCGCCCGAACATGCGGCCTATCTGGCCTATCGGCAGTTTCTGCTCGAAACATCCCAGATCAAGGGCAGCTATTATACGCGCGCGGGACGGGCCAATATCCTGCGCGAGGTAATCGACCGGATGCTCGCTGCGGAGGATTGCTATGATCGCAAGCGGGCGGGCGTGCAGGAGCCACGCGCAATGACTTCCCACGCTGCTGCTTTTCACGTTATAAGCAAAAGAAAATCGTGATTGGGCAGGGCAGATGATGACACCAACCTTTATGCTGGCGCGGATGCGGTCGGGTTTGCTGATTGGGCTATGTCTGGTGGTGGCGGGCTGCACGCTGCCGCGCTCTGGCCCGACGATCTCTGAAATCACCGCGCCCAACCCGGATGGATCGCCCGCCGTCGATATCATCGAGATTGACGACCGCGTTGCCCTCGTGTCGCGGATTGATGAGCCGCTTGTGCTGTCGCCGCAATTCACCTCCGCCACAATCGAGAATATCGAATTGATCCGCCCGCTGGATGTGCTGACCATCACGATCTGGGAAAACACCGATACCGGCCTGTTCGGCGGGCTTGTCGGGCCGACGGTCCTGGCGGAGAAGCGTGTCGATCTGTCGGGCCATGTGTTTATTCCGCAGGTGGGCCGGTTGCAGGTGGCGGGCCTCACGATTGAACAGTTGCGCCAGCGCCTGACGGCGCGGCTGGCGGAGATGACACCAGAGCCGCAGGTCGAAGTGTCCCTCGTGCTCGCTGACAACAACACCGTCAAAGTGTTTGGGGAGAATGGCGCCATCGGGGAGTTCCCGATCGAGGCGCGGACCCGCACGCTGTCGGGCCTTCTGGCCAATGCCGCCGGATCGGGGATCGAGACGGAAGTGGCGCAAGTCACGATCCGCCGCGGCGGGCAGGTTGGCCGGGTGTGGATGGAGGATGTCTACCGCGATCCCCGCGCCGATATCGCCCTCAAGGGTGGCGATATCATTCTGGTCGAGCGGGATGACCGCTCCTTCCGGGCCTTGGGCGCACTTGGCGGAAATGGGGAGATTGATTTTCCCGGGCGTGATATTTCGTTGATGACGGCGCTGGCCTCGCTTGGCGGATTGAATTCCGCCACAGCGGATCCGACGGGCGTGTTCGTCTTGCGGATCGAAGGGCCGAATATCCTCAACCAGATCCACCCCGAAAAGCCGGTGACGACGCCGCAGCGTGTTGCCTATGTGATGGACCTGACCAAGCCGGCTGCGTTTTTCACCGCGTCGAATTTCTATGTCCGGGATGATGACATCGTGTACGTGACCGAAGCCCCCTATGTGCAGTGGCTCAAGATCATTGGCTCCATCGCGCCGCCGATCAACACGGTCAGCTCCACTTCCGATCTGCTCACCGAGACGTTCAACTGACGACGTGATGCGCAGCACCGTCACAGCCGAATGCTACTCGCTGGGGCTGTGGCGCAATCGCGGCATCCGCCGGATGTTGGCAGCGACGGGAGTGCAGCTTTGCCTGCCGGGGCAGGGAGAGGCGGTTGCGGTCTGGGGGGCCAATGGCCGGGCGAGCGCGCGGGCGATGCGCGCGGCCATGCGGCAGGGAAAGCCGCTTTTGTGGCTTGAGGATGCGCCGCTCCGTTCCGTGTATCCGAACGATCCTCTGCCCATCGGCGTCTGGGTCGATCATCAGCGATTGGCGACCGATGCCAGCGGGCCGAGCGACCTGGAGGACAGGCTCAACGCCGCCCCTGTGCCATCGGAGGCCGCAGAGCATCTGTGCGCGCTTTGGCCCGCCTATGGCCTTTCCAAATTCAATCACTGGCCTGAGGGCGTGGCACCGCCAGAGGGACCATTTGTGCTGCTGGTCGATCAAATGCGCGGGGACGCGGCGGTCGCGGGGGCAGGTGCCACGGCAGACAGTTTCGCGCGGATGCACGCTGCCGCGCGCGCCTATGCTGAGAAGGCTGGCCTGCCGCTCCTGATCCGGGCGCATCCGCGTGGCGCGGGCTATCTGACGGCGCGGGACGGGGACTGGATTTGCCCCATGGCGGCGCATCCGGCGCACGTCTTGCAACAGGCCGCAGCGGTGTTCACCGTGTCCTCCCAGCTTGGGTTTGAGGCGATCCTGCACGGCGTGCGCCCCCATGTGTTCGGCGCGGCATGGTATGCGGGCTGGGGTCTGAGCGAAGATCAGGTGCCCATGCCGCGCCGCGTCGCGCGATTGACGCCGGAACAATTGGTGCAAGCTGCCCTGATTGATCATGGGCGCTGGTATGATCCGTTTGAGGCGCGGCCCTGCGACGCGCTGCGCGCTGTCGTTCTGCTCCACGGGGCAGGGCGGGCGGCGCAACGTACCGCCGCTCCAATTACCGCGACCGGGATAAGCGGCTGGAAACGCCCGGCGATCCGTGCGCTTTTGGGCAGGGATGTGCGTTTCTCTCCTGCGTCGGGGCGGGTGCCGTTTCACTGGGCCACGAAACCGGGCGCGCCCAAAGGTGCGGTGTTGATCGAGGATGGGCCACTGCGCTCCCGTGGGTTGGGTGCGGCACTCGTCCCGCCATGCTCCATCGTGCTCGACCGGCAGGGCATCCATTTCGACGCCACCCGACCGAGTGAATTTGAGGCCATGGTCCGGGCCGCTGAAACCCTGCCGCGCGCGGCCCACCTTCGGGCGGATGCTTTGGCGCAGGCCATCATTGCGGCAGGGTTGAGCAAATACAGTCTGCCGGGGCGTAACCCCCAGCTTGAAGGGCAGGTTCTGCTCGTGCCGGGGCAGGTGGTCGATGATGCCTCGCTACGGCTTGGTGGCGGATTGGTCCGGGACAATCTTGCGCTCCTGAGTGCTGCGCGCGATCTGCATCCCAAAGCGCACATCGCCTATCGCCCGCATCCCGATGTGGTGGCGGGCCTGCGGCCCGGCGCGGTGCCGGATGAGGCGGTGCTGGACCACGCTGACATGATCCTTGTCGACACGGACCTGTCAGCGCTTTGGCCGCATATTGAGCGGGTGGTGACGATGACCTCAACCCTCGGGTTTGAGGCGCTGATGCGGGGTATCCCGGTCGAGTGCCTCGGCTGGCCGTTTTATGCAGGCTGGGGGCAGACGGTGGACCATGGGCCGCCTCTGCCCGAGCGGCGGCGGCATCCTGTGCGGTGCACCGCCCTCCTGCACACGGCCCTGATTGACTATCCGGTTTACCGCGATCCCGTGACGGGGCGGCGGACGGCACCGGAGGTCATCGTGTCCCGCCTTGCCGCGGGGGAGGGTGGCGCGCAGAGCCTTGCCCAGCGGCTATTGTCGCAGGGGCAATCAGCGCTGACGCCCTTTGGCCCGATCTGGCGGCGCTAGGGCCGGGCGGGCCGCCATTCCGAAAGGGTATCTCCGCCCAGCCGCCTTACGTCATGGAGCGTGAAGCAGGGCGCGTCGGCAAGGGTCGGAATGTCCATATCCGCAATCGCGGCCAGCCCCAGCGCGCCCAGTCCCAATCCGGCCTGCATCACAACCAGTCGGTCCACCAACCCGGCGGACAGGAGAGAGGCCGCCAATTGCCCGCCGCCTTCGCAAAACACCCGCGTGATGCCCGCCTGCGCGGCGGTCTCCAGCAGGCCAAGCGGATCGAGCCGCCCATGCGCCGTCTCCCCCACGCTATGGAGCACCGCTCCGGCCTGCGTCCACGCGTCCTGTCGCAGCGGATCCACCCGCGCCCGGTGCATCAGCCAAAGCGGTATCTCCTTGGCCGTCCGCGCCAGTCGCCCCGTGAGCGGCAGCGAAAGCGCGCCATCCGCGATGATCCGAACCGGCGCGCGGTGGCCAAGGCCCAGATCGCGCACATCGAGCATCGGATCATCCGCCCGCGCCGTGCCCGCACCGATCATCACCGCATCATGGGTCGCGCGCATCAGATGGACCGCCCGCCGCGCCTCTGGCCCGGTGATCCAGCGGCTTTCCCCGCTGGCCGTCGCGATGCGCCCGTCGAGGCTGGTGGCAAGTTTGAGCGTCACGAGCGGTCGCCCGATCCGGCGGTGCAGCAGAAAACCGGCGTTCACCTCCTCCGCTTCTGCGGTGAAAGCGGGCAGCATATCGACCTGCACGCCACCCGCGCGCAGCATCTCGACCCCTTTGCCCGCCACGCGCGGGTCCGGGTCGATGAGCGGGATGACAACGCGGGCCACACCGGCGGCAATCAGCGCCTCCGCACAGGGTGGGGTTTTGCCGTGATGGGCGCATGGCTCCAGCGTGACATAGGCGGTGGCCGCCTGCGCGTCGGTGTCCGACAGGGCCATGGCTTCTGCATGGGGGCGCCCGCCCGGTTGGGTCCAGCCCCGCCCGATCACGCGCCCGTTCCGGACCAGCACGCAGCCAACCGCCGGGTTCGGCCAGACCTGCCCCAACCCCCGCCGGGCGAGGGTCAGCGCATGACGCATGTGATGGGCATCAGTGAGGTCAGTCATCCTCGGAGGAGGGCGCCGGGGGGCGCAATTCGTGGACGAATTCCTCGAAATCATCGGCTGCCTGGAAATTCTTGTAGACGGATGCGAAGCGGACATAGGCCACGGTATCAATCCGCGCCAATGCCTCCATCACGATGGCCCCGATGGTGTCCGACGGAATATCGCTGTCGCCCATGCTTTCGAGCCGCCGCACAATGCCGGAGATCATCTGATCAATCCGCTCATGCTCAATCGGGCGCTTTTGCAATGCGATGCGGATGGAGCGAGACAGCTTATCGCGGTCGAAATCTTCCCGCTTGCCGTTCTTTTTCACGACCGTGAGGTCACGCAATTGCACCCGCTCATAGGTGGTGAACCGCCCGCCGCAGGCCGGGCAGAACCGCCGCCGCCGGATCGCGACGTGATCCTCCGCCGGGCGGCTGTCTTTCACCTGGGTATCGGTATTCCCGCAAAACGGACATCTCATGCTGTGCGCCTCCGCCCTGTGATCTTTTCAAGGACTATAGGAGGCGACACAAGGTTTGGGTAGCGGGAAGTTGCCTGCCCCCTACATTCTGCGGATCAGAAGGACTCGATGGTCAATTGCGCATCGCACGTGGCCGAGCCGAGCGTGCCGATCCAGATGTCATAAAGACCCTGCGACGGGGCGCGCAGCCGGATTTTCGCGTCAAGATTGCCGTTATCGTCATCATCGAAATAGAAGTTGCCCGCTGCCGTATTGATCAGCAGCACACTGTCGCATTCACTGTCGATACGGAATTCCAGATCGTATTGACCATTGCTCTCAAACCACAGCTCAAAATCCGGGGCCGTCGCAACATAGCCGGTTGGCACATCGCCGGTCGGCGTGCGGATTTTGCAGTTATCAAGGTTCTCATTTCCACCTGCGATCACCGCGAACGTTTTGGGCGAGTAAAGCTCAGTGGCGGTGTAACTCATTCCCGCCCCATCGAGAGAGATATCAGGGCAGGCCACCGCAATGCCGGGGGCCAAGAGGAAAGCGGACGTCATTAGACCAATCATGCGCATGGCGTTTCTCCTTGTCTGTATAGACAAATCATGCGCTTTCCGGAATGTTTTCACAAGGAAAAACTGTTATTCGAGAGGGGAAGGGGCTTGCCCATGGCGCGATGAGACCGCTTCGCGCCCGCCTCTGTGATCAGAACAGGCGGTCGCCCATCTGGTCGATCACCTGCTTGGCCTTCGCGATGGCCGCGTCATTCGCGGCGTCCTCCGATCCCAGCGTTTCAGCGCGGATCAGGTGATGGGATTGGCCATCCTTCTCGATCAGCGCGGAGAGCCGAAATTCGCGCCCGTCCTTCATGGGTTGGGGCGTGATGGTGAAGCCTTTATAGATCGTCGATTCCTGCTTCGGCGGTTCAGAGCCGCCGGCACCGCCGAAGAGTTTGGAGAATAAGGACATGGAATGTTCCTTTGCAGATCACTGATCCAGGAAACTCCGCAGCTTCCGGCTCCGGCTCGGATGTTTTAGCTTGCGCAGAGCTTTTGCTTCGATCTGGCGGATCCGTTCGCGGGTAACGCTGAACTGTTGGCCGACTTCTTCGAGCGTGTGATCCGTGTTCATCCCGATGCCAAACCGCATCCGCAGGACACGCTCCTCACGCGGGGTGAGGGAGGCGAGCACGCGGGTCGTGGTCTCTTTCAGGTTGCCCTGAATGGCCGCATCAAGTGGCAGGACCGCGTTCTTATCCTCGATGAAATCACCAAGCTGCGAGTCTTCTTCGTCGCCGATGGGTGTCTCTAGCGAAATCGGCTCCTTGGCGATTTTCATCACCTTGCGGACCTTGTCCAAGGGCATTTGCAGCTTTTCGGCCAGCTCCTCAGGCGTCGGCTCCCGGCCGATTTCATGCAGCATCTGGCGGCTGGTGCGCACCAGCTTGTTGATCGTCTCGATCATATGGACCGGAATACGGATCGTGCGGGCCTGATCCGCGATGGAGCGCGTGATCGCCTGCCGGATCCACCATGTTGCATAAGTGGAGAATTTGTAGCCGCGCCGGTATTCGAACTTATCCACGGCCTTCATCAGGCCGATATTGCCTTCCTGAATAAGATCGAGGAATTGCAGACCCCGGTTGGTGTATTTCTTCGCGATGGAGATCACGAGCCGCAGGTTTGCCTCGACCATTTCCTTCTTGGCGATCCGGGCCTCTTTCTCGCCCTTTTGCACCTGTTGGACGATGCGGCGGAATTCGGAGATATCGACGCCAACATATTGGCCGATCTCTGCCATTTCATTGCGGACGTTCTCAATCGCCTCGCCATGGCTTTCGATGATCGTGTCCCAACCGCGGCCCTGCTTTTGTGACACACGCTCAAGCCAGCCCGGCTCAAGCTCCGCACCGCGATATTCGTCGATGAAATCGCGGCGGTTGATGCGCGCGCGGTCCGCGATTTTCACCATATCGCTGTCGAGCGACATGATCTTGCGATTGATGCCGTAAAGCTGATCAATCAGCGCTTCGATCCGGTTGTTGTGGAAATGGAGCGAATTGACCAATTCCACGATTTCCGAGCGCAGCCGCTGATATTCCAGTTCCCGCTGGGTGGAGAAGGTCGCGTCATGGGTGAGCGTCGCTTCCATCCGCTGTTCCTGCATTTCCGACAGCAGGAGATAGTCCGTGGCGATCCGCTCCAGCGTTTCCAGAACGCGCGGCTTGAGTGCGGCTTCCATCGCGGCGAGCGACAGGTTCGCCTGATCGTCCTCGTCATCCTCGTCATCGGTGGACGCGGTTTCGCCGTCTCCGTCGCCTTCGGAGGATTTCTCCTCGGCGGCAGGTGCTGCGGGGGCTTCGGTGGTGTTGGCGGGGGTGGCTGTGTCGATCACGACCTCCTCGTCGCCATCCTCATCCATCGAATTGCCAAAGGTGGTTTCAAGGTCGATCACGTCGCGCAACATGATCTCCTCGTCGCGCAATTCGTTCAGCCAGATGGTGATCGCCTGAAAGGTCAGCGGGCTTTCGCACAGGCCCGCGATCATGGTGTTGCGACCCGCCTCAATCCGCTTGGCGATGGCGATCTCGCCCTCACGGCTCAACAGTTCGACCGAGCCCATTTCGCGCAGATACATCCGCACCGGATCATCGGTCCGGTCGAGCGTCTCGCCCGCCGCCGTCGTGGTCGCCAATTCGCGGGAGGAAGATGTGCTTGTGGTGCCGTCATCGGTGGGGGCGTCGTCCTCATCCTCGGCTTCTTCGTTCTCGACCACGTTGATGCCCATTTCGGACAGCATCGACATGACATCTTCGATCTGTTCGGAGGACACCTCGCTTGATGGCATCACCTCGTTCAATTCGTCATAGGTGATGTAACCGCGGGATTTTGCGGTGGCGATCATCTTTTTGACCGCCGCTTGGCTCATATCGAGCATCGGGCCTGCGCTGTCCTGCGCGTCGTCGTCTTTGCCCTGCTCGAGATCTTTTGCCGCCATGGGTCACTCCGTCCGCTTGTCTGAGTCGCCTGAACCGACTCACTTAGTGCGTTTTCGCGCGAAACCGAATCAATGATTCGGCCCGCGCGTGAACTTGCTATCGTTTCTTTACCCAGATTTCGTCCTTAACGAAACTCGACAACAGGTCGGCAAGGTCGGTCTCATCCCCGATCACCCGCGCATCGTCCTGTCCGATCCCGCGCAGCCCGGTATCGCGTGCCGCCACGGCCTCTCTGAGCCGCCATTCCGTCCGGTCGTCTTCTTCATCTGCGGGTTCCTCCGCCACGTCGCGCAATTCGCTCGTCATGCCCTGGATCGCAGTCTGGCGCGCGATCTCTTCGCGCAAGGCTTGCGCTGCATGGTCTGGATTGGCACCGGGGCCAAGATGGGGGTGGCTGCGCACATGGCCGATGGCCGTCAGTTTTTCAATGCAATCAAAGCCCAACCGCGCACTCACTTCACCCGCCAGATCAGCGTCACCTAAGTGCTCGGCCAAACAAGACAAGAGCACGTCGCGCATTTTTCCCAGATCGTCACAGGCAAAACCAAGCCGCTCAAGGGCATCCTCATGCTCCATGGCGAGGCTGGGATGATTGAGGCACACATACAGGATCGCACTTTCCCGAATGCGCGCGCGCGAGGCCGGATCATCCGCCGATTGCGCCAGCAGGGAGGCCCGCGTGCTGGCCGCTGGCATCACCTCCTGGGCGCGCCGATTGACGCGCGCGGGCTGCCACCGGTTTTCCGCCTGTTGGGGGCGGTTGCCGCCGAACAGAAGCTGCCGCCGCTCCCTGATCGCCTCTCCGTAATGGCGCCGGATGGATGGATCGGTGATCCTGCCGATCGCCTTGCGCAAGGACGCATCAAGGGCGGCGCGCCGTTCCGGGCTGTCGAAATTTTTGCCCTCGATCTCCCGCTCCCAAAGGATATCGACCATCGCGCGGGTCTCCTCCAGAAGGGCTGCCATGGCTTGCGGGCCTTGCGCGCGGATCAGATCGTCGGGGTCTTGCCCTTCGGGCAGGATCAGAAACCGCAAGGACCGCCCCGGCTCCAGAAGCGGCAGGGCAGTGTCCACCACCTTGCGCGCCGCGCGCAGCCCCGCCGCATCGCCATCGAGTGCGATGACCGGCTCGTCCACAACGCGCCACAACATGCGCAACTGATCGGCGGTGACGGCAGTGCCAAGGGGAGCGACGGCATGGCTGAACCCGGCCTGCGCCAGCGCGATCACGTCCATATAGCCTTCGGCCACGATCAGGGCCTGCGCTTTGCCCGCAGCCTCCCGCGCGGGGCCGATATTGTAAAGCGCACGGCTCTTGTCAAAAAGTGGCGTCGCCGGACCGTTGAGGTATTTCGCCCGTGCATTCGGATCCATCGCCCGCCCACCAAAAGAGATGCATTTCCCGCGCGCGTCCCGGATCGGGAACATGATCCGCCCCCGGAACCGATCATAGGGGCTGCCGCCATCATCGGGCTGAATGGCAAGCCCGGCTTCAACGATCTGCGCCTGATCGAAACCCTTTGCTTTCAGATGGTCCAGAAGATCGGTCCTCCCATCGGGGGCAAAGCCGATCTCAAACCGCGCCACTGTGTCCGCACTCAGCCCGCGCCCGTCGATATAATCCCGCGCGGCCCGCGCACGCGCGCCATTGAGGTTGGTGCGGAAATGCCGGACGGCAGCCTCCATCACGTCCCACAGGCTCGCGCGTTTCTCCGCTTCCTTCGCGGCACGCGGATCACGGGCGGGCATCTCCATCCCGGCCTCGCGGCACAGCATTTCAACCGCTTCCATGAAGGACAGGTTTTCGGTCTCCTGCACGAAGCCATAAACATTGCCCTTCGCCTGACACCCGAAGCAGTAGTAAAACCCCTTCTTGTCATCGACGTGGAAAGACGCGCTTTTCTCTTGATGAAACGGGCAAGGAGCCCACCAATCGCCCTTGGCCTGATTGGTTTTCTTCATGTCCCAAGTGACCTTCCGCCCGGCAATGGCAGACAGGCTCACGCGGTCGCGCAATTCATCAAGAAATCCGGGTGGCAGGCTCATGGGTTTAATATCGGCGTTGCAACCCCGTCCGGCAAGGGCCGCTAACGCCGTTCGGCAAAGAACTGCCGCAGCAGCGCGGCGCTCTCCCGCTCGGCGATGCCGGGGTAGATCTCGGGCACATGATGGCATTGCGGGTGCGAAAAGACGCGTGGACCCTGCTCGACACCGCCTGATTTTGGATCGGATGCGCCGTAATAGAGCCGCGCGAGCCGCGCGGCGCCGATCGCGGCGGCGCAGATGGGGCAGGGCTCAAGCGTGACATAGAGGTCCAATCCAGTGAGACGCTCCGACCCGACAATTTGACAGGCGGCGCGCAGGGCAAGGATCTCTGCATGCGCAGTGGGGTCGCGCATCTCCCGCGTGCGATTGCCCGCCTTGGCGATCACTTGGCCGCTGGGTCGTG
The DNA here is from genome assembly GCF_014199445.1 of Rubricella aquisinus. Classification (GTDB taxonomy): domain Bacteria; phylum Pseudomonadota; class Alphaproteobacteria; order Rhodobacterales; family Rhodobacteraceae; genus Rubricella; species Rubricella aquisinus. Next base: position 342,901 of record NZ_JACIJS010000003.1, read on the forward strand.
CAATGACCGCCCCAACGGGCACCTCGCCCCGCGCGCCGGCGGCGCGGGCCTCTTCAAGTGCGATATCCATAAATGTTTGAAACTCGACCATCCTCTTAGTTGCCTCGACTTCCAACCCGATGACAAGGGCAGGCTCCCGCCCGTCGTTCCGTCGCGTGCGCTCCGTCCTCCCGTTTGGCCGGGCCGGCGCTGCGCGCCGGTTCAAGATTGCGCCGAGGTGCTTGAGGAACAGGTCTGTTCCTCAAATCACCTTCCTAATTGTGGGTGTCACGATTCGCCCGCGCGTCAAGGCCGCTCGTTCCTCGGACCTTGACCCACAGCCGAATCGCTGGGGCTGCTCTAGCGCCGCCCGTCCCAATTCACTTTCTTCAAATATACCCCGCCGGAGGCACCCGCCCGCGTCAGCGGGCGGCCCGGCCCAAAGGGAGCGGCCCGGAGGGCCAGCGACGTGCGGGAGGGTTTCGTTGCAGTTCCGCGTGAAGCTGTGTATCGCCACGTCATGACCCAGTCAGAACATCAGGGCGACCGGATCGCCAAAGTCTTGTCCCGCGCGGGCGTCGCCTCTCGACGGGAGGCGGAGCGTATGATCCTTGACGGGCGCGTGCGCGTGAATGGCGTGCAGATCGACAGCCCGGCGCTGAACGTCTCCCCGAAGGACCGCATCCTCGTCGATGGAAAGCCCGTGGGTGCCGCAGAGCCGATCCGCCTGTGGCGCTATCACAAGCCGCTGGGTCTTGTGACCACGGAGCGCGACGAGAAGGGTCGCAAGACGGTTTTTGATGATCTGCCGGAAGATATGCCACGGGTTCTCTCCATCGGGCGGCTTGATCTCAACTCCGAGGGGTTGTTGCTCCTGACCAATGATGGCGCGCTCAAGCGTCGGCTTGAGTTGCCCTCCACGGGCTGGGTGCGCAAATATCGGGTTCGCGCCAAGGGCACCGCGGATGAGCCGCTTCTCGACCGCTTGCGCAAAGGGGTTGAGGCGGATGGTGAGCGGTTTCAGCCGATGGATATCACGCTCGACCGGGTGCAGGGCGCCAATGTGTGGTTCACGGTTGGCCTGCGCGAGGGCAAGAATCGCGAAGTGCGCCGCGCCTTTTCCGTCATCGGGCTGGAGGTGAACCGCCTGATCCGCATCAGCTACGGTCCTTTCCAGCTTGGCCAGCTTGAAAAAGGAGCCGTGGAGGAGGTGCGTCCGAAGGTGCTGCGGGACCAGTTGGGCCTTGATCCCACGGCTGCCCCACTTGCCGCAGCCCGCCAAAACCCAGCGGCGGACCCATCCAAATCAGCACGCAAACCCGCACGCAGCCGGCAACAGCGCGGCCCCGCAAAGCCGCGAAAATAACCGCTGGCCAAGTGCTGCCGATCCCGCCAGTATTCCCCCATAGGTTGAACGCTCAGGGGGCAGCATGACACCATCGGCAATCCTGTTCGGCTCAATCGGCACGCTGGTTGAGACATCGGAACTCCAGCGCGCAGCGTTCAACGCCGCCTTTGTGGAGCAAGGCCTCGATTGGGTTTGGGATCAAGACACCTACCGCGCGATGCTGGTCGTGCCGGGCGGGCGCGGGCGCATTCAGGCTTTCGCGGAGCTTTCGGGCATTGATGTCGATGCCGAGGCGCTCCATGCCCGCAAAACGGCCCTATTTGATACAGCGATCATTGAGCGCGGCTTGCACCTTCGGCCCGGTGTGGCGGATGTGATCGACCGCGCGATGGACAAGGGCGTGAAGCTGGGGTTCTGCACCACGACCTCTCGCGCCAATATCGACGCTATCTTCACGGCCCTGTCGGGGGAGTTGAACCGAGCGGCCTTCGATTTCATCTCCGAGGCGCGCGCGGGATTGCCCCCGAAACCCGACAGCGCCGTTTACCACGAAGCGCTGCGTGCGCTCAAATTGACGGCGACAGAGGCGATCGCAGTTGAAGATTCGGCAGGCAATCTGGTCGCCCCGCAAGTTGCCGGCATTCGGGTGATCGCGTTTCCGGGCGAAAACACGTCCAATGATCCATTCCTCGGGGCGGTGGATGTGGTTAAAGAGTTGAAACCGTCATTGTTCGGTCTGTGAGCCGGGCAGGCCCGGCGGCAGAAACCCGGCGGCGAGCACGGCCCGGATCGGGGCAGGGGTCAGGGCCCGCACGCGGATCGATGGTGGCTCCGTGCTTTCATACCCCTGCCATGTCCAGCCCCACGCACCGGACGCAGCCTTCAGGATCGGCGTTTGTCCCATGGTGCACATCGCGCCATAGGGCAAATCGGCCCAATCCATCAGCGCCTCGCCCCGTTTCCGTCGGGCTGGATGCAACACTCTGTCCATATCGTCCGCACGCGGCGGGGCGCTGAGGCCAAAGGCAATCGCCCATGCGGATGCAAAGCGCCGCGCTTCCGCCCGCTGGCATTCATAGCAGGGGCGATGCCCCGCAGAGAGGGCCGTGGAGGCATCCAGAAAGAACAACTCGGTATATCCATCGCCCATCACGCGGCGCCGTCGCCCCTTGAACTGGGTTACGCAATAGATCCACCGCTTTGATGCATGTGCCCGACAGATGCGGCCATCCCCATCGTGAAGCCGCCCGCCGCGATTGCCCATCACGCCGCCGCGCACCGGCAGGGCATGGAGCGTTCCATCGGGATGCACGCGGTTCTGGTAGGGGCGGGATCGCATGCCTTGATCCTATCGCGCCCGGCGCAAACCGCAAAACCTCAAGTGCATCTGGACAAGCGCGGTAACCCCGCGTTCAGTACCCTCATGACCGACGCTCTGGACTGTATCGCGCATCCCTCGCCCAATCACGGCCCCCGAAAAGGGGAGGGGGCCGTTGATATGATCATCCTCCACTATACCGCGATGGAAACCGGCCCCGCGCTGGAGCGCCTGTGTGACCCGGAATGGGAAGTGTCCTGCCATTACCTCATTTGCCCGCAGGGGCAGATATTCCAGCTTGTGCCGGAGGACCGCCGGGCATGGCATGCAGGGCGTGCGCGTTGGGGCGATGTGAGGGACGTCAACAGCCGCTCCATCGGGATCGAGTTGGCCAATCTGGGCGATCATCCGTTTGCGCATCGGCAGATGGAGGCCTTGATTGCGCTTGTGGGGGATATCCGCGCGCGCCACTCTATCCCACCGGAGCGGGTTTTGGCCCATTCCGACATCGCGCCAGACCGCAAGACCGATCCGGGCGCGCGGTTCGATTGGGGGCGATTGGTGCGCGCGGGTCATGCCATCGCTCTGCGTGCGGAGCCGCGCTCGATGGATGAGGAAGCGTTTGGCGCAGCCCTTGCCCGCGCAGGCTATGACCCGGAGCAGTCCATGGCGTGCCTTCTCGCGGCGTTCCGGTTGCGGCACCGTCCGGGCGCGGCGGCAGGGCCGCTTGATGCGATGGATATGGGGCTTGCCCATGAGCTTGCGTCCCGCTTCCCTTTCTCTGCGGCGGATTGACGGCGCGCCACGCAATCCGCTAACCCCTCTCTCGTGCGGAGGGCTGGACGGTCGCGCGATGCAAATCGTGAGGAAAGTCCGGGCTCCATCGGAGCGATGACGCCGGGTAACGCCCGGCCGGGGCAACCCGAGGGACAGCGCCACAGAGAACAGACCGCCCCTGACATCAGGGGTAAGGGTGAAACGGTGGGGTAAGAGCCCACCGCGGCCTTGGCAACAAGGCTGGCATGGCAAGCCCCGTCAGGAGCAAGGCCGAATAGGGACCGCGCGGGGGCATGACCCCCAGGGATGCTCCTTCCCAGTGGTCCGGGTTGGCTGCATGAGCGCAGGAGCGATTCTGCGCCCAGACGAATGACCGTCCACGAGTGGTACTTCATACCACTTTGGACAGAACCCGGCTTACAGGCCCTCCGCACATAACTTTCTGGAACATTTCAGAGCGGCCAGATATCTACATATTGTGGCTAAATCTGGACTGAGCACCAATAGTGGATCACTACTTCAGAAATACTCAGAAAAAGGCTCAAGTGGGCCAAAGTGGCCTAAAGTGGCTTGATTTGGTGCGCTGTCTCGCGTATCAATAATTCACGGTAAAGCGGTAACGGCATTCAGAGGGCGCAAAGCCCCGTCGTACACAAAACAAAGCATGGCAGGCTTCATACAGGCGCCGCATTTACCACACGACGATGGCCACCCGGCATCGACCTGGACGAGCAGAAAAACAGGCGGCGTCGGGTGCGGGCATCCGAGGGACAGGACGGCGGGTCGCGCGGAGCAGGCGGACCCGCCGTTTTCCGTTCGGCCCACAACACAGGCGAGGCATAAGTGTGATCGAGCGGTTCGGCGGAGAATGGGTGCATACGGTAGACGGCAAGGGCCGTGTCTCCGTGCCTGCACTGTTTCGCCCGATCATCCGCGCCAATCACCCCGGGCTGGAGCCGGAAGCAAACCCCACCGTTATCATGATCCACGGCATTCAGGATCCCAACTGTATCCATGGTTATACGGTCAGGGAGTGGAACAAGCTTGCCGCCGAAATCGAGGATATCCCGGAATATACCGAGGAGCGGGACGCCTATGATGCGGTGTTCATCACGCCCGCCTTGCCCCTAGACCTTGACCCCAATGGTCGCATCATTCTGCCCAAGGCCCTGCGGGAGAACGCGAACATCAACGGCAAGGCCGTGTTCGTCGGCACCAGCAACACGTTCCAGATTTGGAACCCCGACGCATTCGAGGCGAAACGGGCCAGCGCGCGCGCTTATTTCGACAGGCAGGCGACGACCGGGCCCCGCTTCCCGCGGTTGGGCAAGCGTAAAGAGAGTGTCTCAGAATGACCGACGCACCCCACATTCCGGTGCTGTTGGATGGGGTGATCGCGTCCGCGGCACCGGTGGGGGGTGTTTGGCTTGATGGGACGCTCGGCGCGGGGGGCTATACCCGCGCGCTGCTTGATGCGGGCGCAGAGACGGTCATTGGTGTGGACCGTGACCCCGATGTCATAGCCGCGACCCCCGGTTGGGCCGATGCTTACGGTGCGCGGTTCACGCTGGCCGAGGGGCGCTTCGGTGAGTTGGACGCGCTGGCGCGTGCGGCGGGGCATGAGGCGATTGACGGTGTCGTGCTCGATATCGGCGTATCCTCGATGCAAATTGATCAGGCCATGCGCGGCTTTTCCTTTCAGAAAGACGGTCCGCTTGACATGCGCATGAGCCAGACCGGGCCATCTGCCGCCGATCTTGTGAACACCATGTCAGAGGCGCAACTGGCCGATGTGCTGTTTCAATATGGCGAGGAGCGGGCTTCGCGCCGGATCGCGCGCAAGATTGTCGAGGCGCGCAAGGCCGGGCCGATCACCACGACCGGCGCGCTGGTCAGCCTGATTGAAAGCTGCCTGCCGCGCCCAAAACCTCACGATCCCCATCCCGCGACCCGCAGCTTTCAGGGTCTGCGTATCGCGGTGAATGGCGAATTACGCGAGTTGTTTCATGGGCTTGCCGCCGCCGAGCGTATCCTTGCGCCGGGCGGAAAGCTTATCGTGGTCAGCTTCCATTCCTTGGAGGACCGGATCGTGAAGCGGTTTTTCCAGTTGGCCTCCGGGCGGGGTGGGGCGGCGAACCGCCATGCCCCGATCACCGAAGAGGCACCGGCCCGCTTTGATCTGATGACACGCCGCGCGGTGGTGGCGGATGACGCGGAACTGAGCGTCAACCCGCGCGCGCGCTCCGCCAAATTGCGCGCCGGCACCCGGACGGACGCGCCCGCGCTGCGGCCCGATCCGCTGGCCCTTGGTCTGCCCCGCCGGGATGTTTCTATTTTGCGAGAGGAGGTCCGATGAAAATCTTTCTCAATGTCCTTCTGGTCGGTCTTGTGGTCGCGGTCGCGACATGGGCCTACCGCGTGAATTACGCCACCCATGACGCGCTGGATCGGGTGGAGGTGCTGGAGATGGCCATCGCAGGTGAGCGCGATGCGATCAATGTGCTGCAAATCGAATGGGCCTATCTCAACCGACCTGAACGGCTGGCCGAATTGGTCGGGCAGTATTCCGATCAACTGGGCCTGATGCCGATGGATCCGGGCCATTATGGAGAGGTCGCGATGATCTCCTTCCCGGTGGAAGACCCCTATATCGGTGCACCCGCGCAGCGCCTTGCCTCGGTCGGGTCAGAGCCGATGCTGCCGATGACGCTGGAGGAAGCGCGCGCTTGGATCGCGCGGGAGGCAAGCCAATGATCCGAGTGCCTCTGCGCCCCTTGGCCAAGGTGATCGCCGCCCGCGAAATGGGCGAAAACCCTGATGTGGCGGAGGCAGAGCGCCGGGCCGCTGCCCTCCGTGTGCGCCGCGTCCGCGAACGCCGCCGCGCGGAAAAGCGCCTGATCCTCGTGGCCTGTGTCGTCACGCTCGCCTTTGGCTGGGTCGGGTTTCGGATGGGCGATCTGTCTTTCAGCGGTGACGGGCGGGTGATGAGCGCGCGTGCGAGCGAAGTCCTGCGCAATGCCCGCGCCGACATCGTGGATCGGAACGGCGAGGTTCTCGCCACAAATCTCAACACATCCTCCCTTTATGTCGAGACGCGGCACATGGTGGACAAGGACGCAGTGGCCGATGGGCTGGCCGCGATCTTCCCCGATCTGGACCGCGATACGCTGCGCGCACGGTTTGACGCGCCCGGCAATCTGCATTGGATAAAGCCGCAGATCAGCCCGGAGCAGGAACAGGCCGTGTTTGACCTTGGCCAGCCGGGCATCTTTTTTGGCAGCCGTCAGATGCGGGTCTATCCCAATGGCCAGCGGCTTGGACCCATCCTTGGCGGGACGCGCTATGAGCGGGCGGACACGACCGGGGCCGAGATTATCGGCATCGCGGGGCTGGAGAACGGTTTTGAGGAGCGGCTGAGCGATCCCGCGCGGGTGGATGAGCCACTTGTCCTCTCCATCGACCTGCGTGTGCAGACCGCCATGCGGGACGTGCTGGCCGCTGAGATGGAGCGGCTTGATGCGCGCGCCGCTGCGGGCATCCTGATGGACGCAAACACGGGCGAGGTCATCTCCATGGTGTCCTTGCCGGATTTCGATCCGAATAACCGGCCCGGGTTTGGTGGGTATGCGGGCGACAGCCCGTTGTTCAACCGCGCAAGTCAGGGGGTGTATGAGCTTGGCTCCACCTTCAAACCCTTTTCCGCTGCTCTCGCGATGGAGATGGGGGTCGCCACGCCCGAGACGATGATCGACACGCGCGGGCCGTTGCGCTGGGGGCGCTTCTCCATCGGGGATGTGCACCGGATGGACCCGCAGATGAGCGTCGCCGACGTGATCGTGCAATCCTCCAACGTCGGCACCGCGCGATTGGCGCTGATGACGGGGACCGAAGCGCAGCAGGATTTCCTGCGCGCCTTTGGCCTGATGGAGCCCACTGGGCTGGAACTGCCCGAAGCACGGCTCGCCCGCCCCATCACGCCGGAGCGGTGGTCAGACCTGTCGACAATGACGATCAGCTATGGCCATGGCATTTCCGTCTCTCCGCTGCACATGGCGGCGGCCTATGCGACGCTGACCAATGGTGGGCTGCGGGTGGAGCCGACGCTTTTGGCCGGGGCCGAGCGCCCGGGTGAGGAGGCGCGCGTCATCTCCGCCGACACGTCGGCGGCAATCCGCACAATGCTGCGCCGCGTGGTGGCGGAAGAGGCCGGAACGGCCAATTTCGCAGAAGTACCGGGTTATGAGGTGGGTGGCAAAACCGGTTCTGCTGATAAACCATCGGCCAGCGGGGGTTATGACCGGGACAAGGTGATCGGCACCTTTGCTGCAGTGTTCCCCACCAGCGCGCCGCGCTATGTTCTGGTGGTCACGCTTGATGAGGCAAAGACCTTTGCCTACGGGCGCACATGGCGCACCGCCGGGTGGACGGCAGCGCCTGCATCGGCGAAAGTCATCCGCAGAATCGTGCCCATTCTGGGTATGCGCCCCATGCCGTCCGCACCACCGGCTCCGCTGGTGGATGTGACATTGACCGGGTTGCGCTGACCCACCGATGAAAAAAGGCCGCGAGGCACCAAAAATAAGGCTTTGCAGTGACAAATGCTGATCTTCTCCGCTTGCGTCTCAGGGATGATGCGGCGTTTTTCGGACCAGACCTTGTTGGCCCCCTGACGGGGATCGCCGTTGACAGCCGGGATGTGAAACCAGGGTTTCTGTTTGCGGCCTTACCCGGCTCAAAAATTCATGGCGCGGAATTTGCCACTTATGCGCTGCGCATGGGGGCAGTTGCTGTCCTGACGGACGCCGAAGGCATGCGCTATCTGATGGACGAGGGGCTGGACACCGCCGCCCCCGTCATCGTGGCGAAGGACGCGCGCCTGTCGCTCGCGCGCGCTGCATCGGTCTGGTATGGCGCGCAGCCCGAAACCATCGTCGCGGTTACGGGCACCAATGGCAAAACCTCCGTTGCGACCTTTCTGCGCCAGATATGGCAGGGGCTGGGGCGGCGCGCCGTGAATTTCGGCACCACGGGTGTCGAGGGCAGCATCACGCGGCCCCTTAGCCATACTACGCCGGAGCCAGTGACGCTGCATGCGCTGCTGGCCGATCTGGCGGGCAATGGCGTGACCCACGCGGCGATGGAGGCGTCCTCCCACGGGTTGGACCAGCGGCGGCTTGATGGTGTGCGCCTTGCTGCAGGCGGGTTCACGCATCTGAGCCGCGATCACCTTGATTATCACGAAACGATGGAAGCCTATGCGGAGGCCAAGCTGGGCCTTTTCTCGCGTGTGCTGCCCGAGGATGCGACAGCAGTGGTCAATATCGACGATCCCATTGCGGCGAAGGCTGGCGTGGTCGCGCAGGATCGGGGCCTTGGGGTGATCAGCACCGGGCGCAATCCTGCGGCGATGCTGGCGCTGACCGGGACGGAATTTCATGACAAGGGGCAGGTCATCCATTTCACCTATCGGGGTGTGACCCATTCTGCCGACCTCGCGCTTATCGGCGGGTTTCAGGCAGAGAATGCACTGCTTGCCGCGGGCCTCGCCATTGGTGCGGGGGAGGATGCAGAGGAGGTGTTCGCGCAGCTTGAGGGCCTCGGCGGCGTGCGCGGGCGGATGGAGCTTGCCGCGACGCGGCAGAACGGTGCGCCCGTTTATGTCGATTATTCCCACACGCCTGATAGCGTTGCCACAGCGCTCAAGGCGCTGCGGCCCCATGTGGCAGGACGGCTCATCGTTGTCGTGGGCGCTGGGGGGGATCGTGATCCGGGCAAGCGGCCGATGATGGGCAAAGCCGCTGTTGAGGGCGCGGATATCGCCATCATTACTGATGACAATCCCAGAACCGAGGACCCCGCGCTGATCCGTGCGGCTGTCATGGCAGGGGCGCCGGGTGCCACGGAAGTGGGCGACCGGGCGGAGGCCATTTTGCGCGGGGTCGATATGCTGGGCCCCGAGGACGCGCTGCTGATCGCGGGCAAAGGGCATGAAACCGGGCAGATCGTGGGCTCCGAAATTCTGCCCTTCGACGATGCGGAGCAGGCCCGCGCGGCGGTCACAGCCCTTGACCGGGGTGGGCTATGACCATTTTGTGGACAGCGGCGGAGGCCGCAGCGGCAACCGGTGGGCGCGCGACCACGGATTGGGCGGCGACCGGAGTGTCGATTGACACGCGCTCCCTTGCCGCTGGCGATATCTTCGTCGCCCTGACCGATCAGCGCGATGGCCATGATTTCGTCGCACAAGCCTTAGAGAAGGGGGCAGCCGCGGCGCTTGTGTCCCGCGTGCCGGAGGGCGTCGCCTCTGACGCGCCGCTTCTCATAGTGGAGGACGTGCTCCCTGCACTTGAGGCGCTTGGCCGTGCCGCCCGTGCCCGCAGCCGCGCCAAAGTGATCGGCGTCACCGGATCGGTCGGCAAGACCGGCACCAAGGAGATGCTGCGCGCGATGCTGGAGGTGCAGGGCCATGTCCACGCCGCCGAGCGCAGCTTTAACAATCACTGGGGCGTGCCCCTCACGCTGGCCCGCCTGCCGAAAGATGCGGATTTCGCGGTGATCGAGATTGGCATGAACGCGCCGGGTGAGATTTCGCCCTTGTCGCAAATGGCCCGCCCCCATGCCGCGATCATCACCACTGTCGCCGCCGTCCATATCGAGAATTTCGAGAATATTCAGGGCATTGCCCGCGAAAAAGCTGCGATCCTGGATGGTCTGGAGCCGGGTGGGGCGGCGATCCTCAACCGCGATATCGAGACCTATCCGATCCTGAACCGGCGGGCGCGCAGGCTTGGCGCCCGGATTGTGAGCTTTGGCGCGGCGGGGCGCCCGACATACCGTTTGCGCGATGCGCAGATGACAGAGGACAGCACGCAGGTGGAGGCGATGATTGCCCGCCAGCCGCTTCTGTTCAAGATCGCGGCTCCGGGCCTGCATCTCGCGCTCAACGCGCTCTCCGCCCTTGCGGCGGTGGAGGCCGTGGGCGGGGATGTGGCGCAGGCCGCTCTTGCGCTGGGCCAATGGCATGCACCCGATGGCCGGGGCGCGCGATGGACCCTATCGCTCGGCTCGCAGGGCGTGGATGGCACGGTTTTGCTGATCGACGACGCGTTCAACGCGAACCCAACCTCCATGGAGGCGGCTTTGGGCGTGCTGGCGGCGATTGCCCCGAAAAACGGCGTGGGCCGGGTGCAGAAGGGCCGCCGCATCGCCTTTCTGACGGATATGCTGGAACTGGGGTCGGAGGCAGAGGCGGCGCATGAGGGTATCGCGGACTTGCCGGTGCTCAAGGGCGTGGACCGCATCCATTGCGCGGGCCCCCTGATGCAGGCGCTCCATAACAGCCTGCCCCATGACAAGCGGGGCGAATGGCATCCATCGGCGGAAAAACTCGCATCACGGGCCGGTCGGCTCTTGGATGCGGGCGATGTGGTGCTTGTGAAAGGATCGAAGGGGTCTAAGGCCTCGCGCATCGTTGACGCGATGCTCAAACTGGGGCAAGCGACCCGCGCGGACATTCCCCGCGCATTCGAAGACGGAGAGGGCTAATGCTCTATTATTTGACGGCCCTGTCCGATGGCGGCGACTTTTTCAACCTGTTTCGGTATCTGACCTTCCGGTCGGGCGGTGCGTTTTTTACCGCACTATTCATCGGCCTCTTTTTTGGCCGTCCGATGATCGCAGTGCTGCGCCGCCAACAGGGTAAGGGCCAACCAATCCGCGAGGATGGGCCGGAGCGGCATCTGATCGAAAAAGCGGGCACGCCAACGATGGGTGGCCTGCTGATCCTTGTGGCGCTGACGGTCGCAACGCTGATGTGGGCGCGCTGGGACAATGGCTATGTCTGGATGGTGCTCTTGGTCACGCTCGGTTTCGGGCTGATCGGGTTTGCCGACGATTATGGCAAGGTGAAGCGTCAAAACAACTATGCCGGGCTGTCGGGACGGTTGCGGCTCGCCATTGGGTTCGGCATTGCCGCGATTGCCGGATGGTGGGCGATGCAAATGCATTCGCCGGAGCTGTCGGGCCATCTTGCCTTCCCGATTTTCAAGGATTTGTTGCTGAACCTGAGCTTCCTGTTCATACCGTTTGCGATGATCGTGATCGTGGGTGCCGCCAATGCGGTGAACCTCACGGACGGTCTTGATGGGCTTGCGATCATGCCAGTGATGATTGCGGCGGGCGCGTTCGGGATCATCGCCTATCTGATCGGGCGTGTGGATTTCACCGATTATCTTGATGTGCACTACGTCGAAGGCACCGGGGAGGTCAGCGTGTTCTGTGCCGCGATCATTGGCGCTGGGCTTGGCTTTTTGTGGTACAACGCCCCGCCTGCGGCCGTGTTCATGGGCGACACCGGATCGCTCGCGCTTGGTGGCGCGCTGGGTGCGATTGCGGTTGCGACCAAGCATGAGATCGTCTTGGCCATCATTGGTGGCCTGTTCGTGGTGGAGGCGCTGAGCGTCATCATTCAGGTCGCTGTCTATAAACGCACCGGCAAACGGGTGTTCCTCATGGCCCCGATCCACCATCATTTCGAAAAGAAGGGATGGGCGGAAAGCACGATCGTCATCCGCTTCTGGATCATTTCCCTGATCCTTGCCCTGATCGGGCTTGCCACGCTGAAGCTGCGATGAAAACGGCGCTGGTGACCGGGGCAAATCGGGGCATTGGCCGCGCGATTGCCGCGGGGCTGGCAGCGCAGGGTATCCAAGTTCGGGTGGGCGCGCGGAATCTGGCGGATGCCGTCAGGGTGGCCGATGAGATCGGCGGTGAAGCCGTCGAGATTGACCTTGAAAGGGCCGAGACATTCAGCGCGGCGGACGGCGTCGATATCCTCGTGAACAACGCGGGCGTGCTGGGGCAGGGGCCGTTCCTGACCGATCCTGATGGATTTGCGCAGCATATGCAGGTGATGCTGCATGGCCCTTATGCGCTGATCGCGCGCGCGGTGCCCGGTATGCAGGTGCGCGGCTATGGTCGCATCGTCAACCTGTCCTCGGGATGGGGCAGCTTTGCCGAAGGGCTGGACGGCCCGCATGCCTATGGTGTGGCGAAAGCCGCGCTTAACGCGCTGACCCTCGCGCTGAGCCGCGAATTGCCCGCCTGTGTTAAGATCAACGCGATGTGTCCCGGCTGGGTGCACACGCGCATGGGCGGTGAAGCCGCCCCGCGCAGCCCGGAGGAGGGTGCAGACACCGCGCTCTGGCTTGCAACCCTGCCCGAGAGCGGCCCGACCGGGGGCTTTTTCCGGGATCGTGCGCCGATTGACTGGTGACGGAATGAAAGGATAACGGGATGATCCCTGTTCGTGGATATCAGGACCGCAAAGTTGGCGTTTTGGGCTTGGGCCGGTCGGGCATGGCCACGGCGCACGCGCTGCGTGCAGGTGGGGCGGAGCCGATCTGCTGGGATGACAGCCCCGACCGGCGGGCGGAGGCAGAGGCCGACGGCTTTGCCATTGCTGACCTGACCAAGGATGCAAGCTGGTCCGGTATCGCTGCGCTGATCGTATCCCCCGGTATTCCGCACCTTTATCCCACACCCCACCCGGCGGTGACGCTGGCGCAATCGCATGGCGCGGTGGTCGACAATGATGTCGGCCTGTTCTTCCGGTCCTTCGCGACGGAGGAATGGGACATGATGGAGAACCCACCCCGCGTCGTGGCCGTCACGGGCTCTAACGGGAAATCCACGGTGACCGCACTTATCCATCATATCCTCAAGGAAACCGGGCGCATGGTGCAGATGGGCGGCAATATCGGTCGCGGTGTGCTGAGCCTTGATCCGGGGGAGGATGGGGAGGTTTTTGTGCTGGAATTGTCGAGCTACCAGATCGAGCTTGCCCGCGCACTGACCCCCGATATCGGAGTGTTCACCAATCTATCGCCCGATCATCTGGACCGTCATGGCGGGATGGGCGGCTATTTCGCGGCCAAACGACGGCTGTTTGCCGAAGGCGGCCCGTCGCGCGCGGTGATCGGTGTGGATCAGCCGGAAGGCCGATTCCTCGCCGCACAATTGCGCGAACGCGAAAGCGATGGTGATCCGGTGATCCGCATCTCCAACGGGAAACTGACCGGGGATGGGTGGCATGTGTTTGCACGCAAGGGGTGGCTGGCGGAATGGCGGCGGGGCCGGCAGGTCGCGTCTTTTGACATGCGGGATTTCAGGGGGCTGCCGGGCGCGCATAACCATCAGAATGCCTGCGCGGCCTATGCCGTGTGCCGCAGTCTGGGCCTGAACCCGCGCGATGTTGAGGCTGCCATTTCCCGCTTTCCGGGCCTGCGCCATCGCTGCCAGATCGTGGGCGAAAAAAACGGGGTCCGCTTTGTGAATGACAGCAAGGCGACGAATGCGGATGCCGCCGAACAGGCGCTCAGGGCGTTCAGCAACATCCATTGGATCGCGGGAGGCGTGGCGAAAGAGGGCGGCATCGCGCCGCTCTTGCCCTTGCTGGACCGGGTGAAGAAGACCTACCTGATCGGTGAGGCTGCGGAGGCGTTTGCCGCGACGTTGCGCGACACTCCTCACGAAATCTGCGGAACGATGGTGGCGGCTGTCGATGCGGCCCAGAAAGCGGCCATCCCCGGCGATGTGATCCTGCTTGCGCCCGCCTGTGCGTCCTTCGATCAGTTCACGAGCTTTGAGGCGCGTGGCGAAGCATTTGAAGCACTGGTGGCGAATATCCTCGCAGCGAAATAGCCGGGAACGACCCGGAGCGCTCCCGCACGTCGCCACCTCATCAGAGATGAGGCGGCTCCCTTTGGGCCGGGCAGCGCCTACGGCGCTGGGGCTGCGCCTGTCATGAGGTGTTTGAGGAACAGGCCTGTTCCTCAAATCACCCGCTCAATTGTGGGCGTCACGATTCGCCCGCGCGTCAAGGCCGCTCGTTCCTCGGACCTTGACCCACGGCCGAATCGCGGGGGCCGCTCTTACTTCACCAAGTCCAATTC
>NZ_JACIJS010000004.1 GCF_014199445.1 Rubricella aquisinus
CCCATGCAATACAATGCCCTAAGCCTCGCCTAACGCGAGAATGCTTGCGTTGCCCTTCCGAGTGTGGAAGCACTGTGGACGCAAACAACCCAATGTCAAAACTGTCACGAACAAGTAAAATTCCGTGTGCCTTCCTAAAACAACTTAAACAGATAAAGGATGCTCATTCATAGTGAGCGATCCACGCAGCGTTATCGACCGTATCGGTATAGCGTCAAAGCGGCATCAATGGACGGCCACGGATTGAGGATTGAAAATGATATTCGACTCTGTCTAGATATTACGGTAATCAATTCAAAAAATATGTGAATTTCTCGAGATCGATAGTTTTATCTAAATAGCGATGATTATGATATTTATATTTAAAACCCTTGTGATTTATAGATAATAAATTTTTCTAAAATAATATCTATATGTTTTGCAATCGTAATCATAAATTTATTTGTAAATATATGTAAAAATCAGCACAATATTGCAAATATAGATAATTATTTTATTGATGGTATCGATAAGGGTATTGAAATTTTTTCAAATTTGCCAGGCCGTCCTTTGGTAATATCGTCACAATATGCAATCGAGTCGTCTTTGTATAGCTGGAACCAAGATCCCCCTGCGGAGCACTTGGCAGAATTTTTAAGCCTGTTTGAAGAAGATGGTGTATCTCCCGTAGTTATATATGGCCGAACAAGTTCGGCGCAGCATTGGCGGTTTGATTTCCCTGGATGTAGACCTAACGAATGTGTCTCAAAGAAAAACCCGTCAGAGATTGAACTCGTAAATTGGGAAATATTTAATCAATATTATCGTAAATCGCCCACGGAATGGTTTGAATTAGATCGACGTGTTGTCGAAGGGATGGAGTATGTTGTTGGGGGTCTGATCCAATACAATGATTTTTATGAGATAATGTATTATATCGTTACTGTTTACCGTGATCCAGTTGGGTTGAGTGAGAGGCTCCTTTCATACCAATACAATTTCGAGGGGAAAATGCCGATATATAGATATTATAACTATCTATCAATTGGTGTCGATTACGAAACAACGGATATACCCCCATTGGAGAGAAGTATGATAAATGCCAGAGAAAATGGATATTGATTGATATTGACCTATTGGGCTTCTTCAAAACATCGTGCAAAAGGAGAACGCCCCTCCATAGGGCAATGCCGGGAACGGCGACCGTCAAGAGCCAGATCAAAGCGATGAAGTGGTGTCCGGCGGCCAAAACTCCCCGAGAGGCCGCCGTGCGATGCGATGGCATGTGGACGGCTCGGCGCTCTCTAGGACTGGGAATATTGATCACTGATAACTTTGATTATGTTCAACCCTGTCCGCGTCCCCGACCTGTTGTTTTGGATAAGATCAGGCTCTGTTTATCGCCCTAACGGGACAAACGGCGACCCCAAGTGCCGCGTCACGACGTGGCCGACTAATACGCGGCGGGCTCGACCATTTTGACCAACAAATCCCGCCGCACGGGTTTCTCCAGAAACAGAATGCCCGGCGGCAAGGCGCTGTCTGAAAGGGGTTTTCCACTGATCAGGACCTTCAGCCCCGGATGCTGTTCTGCGTGCTTCGTGAGCAATTCCATACCGCTTGATCCTGCCCCAAGGTCAAAGTCGCTCATCACAATATCGAACGTTTGGCCCTCAAGTATCTCAGGAATGCCATTCGCTGAGCTTTGGGTGGTGACGGAGAACCCGAGGTCTTGCAACAGGTCATGCGTTGCCCTTCGATCAGCCGAGTCATCGTCGATCAGCAGCACCGTTCGGCCGTCAAAGCGCGCGTTCGGCTTGGTATCTTTCGCCAAGGGCAACGCAATCGACACCGTCGTGCCCGATCCTTTCTGACTATCAATGTCGAGTTTGCCGCCTGTCTGGTTGATGAAGCCGTAGACGATCGACAGGCCCAACCCGGTCCCGCCCTGTGCGGCTCGGGTGGTGAAGAAAGGTTCGATCGCCCGCCGCTGTTCCTCTTTGGTCATGCCGATGCCGGTATCCGCGACACGAACAATCGCGGTGCTGTCCCCATCTTTGCCAAGCGTGATCCGAATTTCGCCCGCCCCCTCGATGGCATTGTTTGCATTCAGGACAAGGTTGAGCAGTGCGGATTCCAATTGCCCCGGATCGACTTCGACAGTCAGCGGTGCCGGCGCATAGCGCGCGATAATCCGCACACCCGGATTAAGGCCGATTTCGATTAGATCAATGACCCCCTCCACAAGGCCATTGAGATCGACAGCCTCGGGTTTCAGCCGCTGCTTTCGTGCAAAGGCAAGAAGCCGGTCCGTCAATGAGGCGCCGAAATCCACCGCGTTCTCGATCGCATTGAGGTGCTGGGTGGCAGCATCGACGTCAGCCGTCCGCAAAAGATGGGCATGTGTTCGGATAGTCGTAAGAATGTTTCCGAAATCATGCGCGGTGTTGCCGGCCAATTTGCCGAGCGTTTCAATCCGATCAATCTGTTCCAACCTGCCCGAGATTTTTCGGTTTTCGGTCACGTCAGAGACAAGCCACACACGCCCTTCATCAGGCAGCCTGCTTGCGCGGATTTCAAGGATTTGACCCGCATCAGAAACCAATTCGATATGACCGCGAAAGGACGGTGACAGACCGACATCGCCGCAAGCGGGACCAAAGCCGCGCTCTTGCAGGATCGTCAGAAAACCGCCCTGTAGACGGCCATCCTCCGTGCGCCCCAGAATATGACGCAAGCCCGGGTTCGATGCTGTCAGGCGGCCAGATGGATCGGTGATCGCAATGCCAACCAGAATATTGGCAAAGACCTTCTCAAACAGCGCGTTCCTCTGATCCAGTTGTCTGTTGGATCGGTCCAGCCGCAGCGCATTGGCCCGGAAACTTCTGAATGATCGGAACAAGTCGCCGATCTCATCATCACCGCCAAGCTTGCGCGGCAGTTCGGTGGTCCGATCACCATTTGCCAGCCGCACCATTGCCCGCGATACCGCGCCGATATTGAAGGCGACATAGCGCGATACAAAGATTGCTGCAGACAGCGCGCTGATCAGCCCAAGCAGACCGATGGCCGTTACCGAAATCCGCGTGAATTGAAGGGTGCGTGTCGAGGCATCCCGTTCGGCAGTGAGAAAGTCTTCAGCATCTCTTGCGAACTCTGTCGCCAGCGCGTTGACCTGATTTGCATCCCTACGGATGCGGAAGAGCGCGTTCTGCGCAGCAAGCACAGTTGCCAATTCCTGACGGCGCAGCTCGAATATACCTGCGGAACCGGAAACCTGTGCCTGCAAGCGACCCAGATAGTCCGCCTGCGGTTCGGTCAGGTCGGACGCCGCCGCGAGTGCCCCCTGAACCTGAAACTGCCGCTGCTCTTCACCGACACCGATCAGATTGCCGGCATAGGCGGCATTCAAAGCATCAGCGTTCATGCTCTGGAGTGTCCACCAATCCAGCCGTTCCGCATCGCTTACGGCTGGATCGGCAATGTAATCTGCGGCTTCCCCGCGCATCAGGCTGAGCGCGGCGACCCGGGCACGGATGTCTGATTGGATCACGTCCAGAGCCTGGGACGCGGACACCAGATCGTGGATGCCGCGCTCCATCTCAAAGGTAATCGGGAACAGGACGTCCTTTTTGGGGTCCGAAACGCTTTTGTCGGGCCATTCCTCCCTGACCGTGCGCAGAATGGAAATCAGCTTGTTTCCCTCCTGCTCGATCAGAAAATTTGATCGCTGGCTCAGAAGAAACGGGGCCGACGTCGCAAGGTCCGACGCACGTTGGGAAAGATCAATCGCTTCGGCCACCTGTGACAGTGTTTGCCGGTGCAGGTCCTCCAGACTTGCCTCGACCCTCTGCAATGAAAACCACATCAGGCCGCTGATCCCGACGATCGCCAGAGACAGGATAGAAAGCGCGGTCCAGAGCCGACCACGAACCGAGCGTGGCAGCACTCTCACTGAGGCCCCCCACCGCCAGTTTCCGTGACAAAGATGTATCCTTGCCCGCGCCGTGTCTGGAGATGCACCGGTTTCGACGGATTTTCCTCTATCTTGCGGCGCAGCCGCAGGATCAAGACATCGACTGTGCGATCGACATAGCGCGTTAGATCACTGCCAAGTTCGGTCAACAGATCAACGCGGGGGATCACCTCGTTTGGTCTGCTGAGGAAATATTCCAACAATCGGTATTCGGCATTCGTCAAGGCCAGTTCCTCACCGGACTGATCGTAGAGCACCCGTTCCTTGTGGTTGACCGTAAAGCGACCGAATTTCTGGCTGCCCTTCACCTGTTGCGCCTGCTCGGGCAGGGACGAAGCCGCGCCATAGCGTCTTAGGACAGCGCGGATCCGTGCAAGCAATTCGCGGGGGTTGAAGGGCTTGAGAAGGTAATCATCCGCACCCAGTTCAAGGCCGACAATCTTGTCGGTCTCATCACCCCGCCCTGTGAGCATGACAATCGGTGTGTTCTGCGTCTGACGGATGGTCATCGCCAGCTCAAGCCCGCTTTCATCCTGCAATTGAAGGTCAATCAGAACGAGGTCCAGGTCGACACTTTTCTGAATATCGCGAAACTCAGCGATACTCGCGGCAGGAATGCCCTCAAACTGGTTTCGCGACAGCAAAGCCACCAGAGAGTCCCTGATCCCCGCTTCGTCATCGACAACTGCGATCTTCGGTCGCGTCATTGTCTTCCTCCCCTTTGTCAAATGATTAACACGGGGAGGGCGCCACCGTGGCAATCTTATTTGTTACGAAAATTACAAATAGCGGAGTTGCCAGAAACACTGTTAACGGCTCAGGTTAGCAGTTGCAGTTTTGTTCATTCACTCCGTGTGTCCCGCGCCCCTTGCTCCGCCTAGCCTGAGACAGCGCCGGAAGTGGAAATATCCGTCGCATGATCCGAATTGGGAGGAACAAATGAATAAAATTGGATTGATCTCGGTTGCGGCACTCACAGCCGCCACGACTGGCGCAATGGCGGATGAGCTGAGCCTTGTGTGCAGCGCCGAACAGGATTGGTGCGACATGATGGTTGCGGCCTTCGAGGCTGAACAGCCCGATATTGATGTCCTGATGGTCCGTAAATCGACGGGGGAAACACTCGCCCAGATCCGCGCAGAGGCAGGCAACCCGAAAATCGACGTCTGGTGGGGCGGAACAGGTGACCCGCAT
This sequence comes from Rubricella aquisinus, assembly GCF_014199445.1. Classification (GTDB taxonomy): domain Bacteria; phylum Pseudomonadota; class Alphaproteobacteria; order Rhodobacterales; family Rhodobacteraceae; genus Rubricella; species Rubricella aquisinus. The sequence continues at coordinate 5,150 of NZ_JACIJS010000004.1, forward strand.
CTGATTGCCGCCGAAGAGGGCCTGACGCAGCCATCCGGCGCTGATACGAGCGAACTTCTGGGCTGGGCCCGCAACATGGCCGACATTTCCGATGGCCGCGCTATCGGCATCTATGCAGGCGCACTCGGGATTGCCTACAACACGGAAATTCTGGCCGACCGCAACATCGCGCCGCCTCAGTGCTGGGCCGATCTGGAAGACCCCCGTTTTGTCGGTGAGATCCAGGTTGCCAACCCCAACAGCTCCGGCACGGCCTACACAGAACTTGCCACCTTTGTGCAGCTCTTTGGCGAAGATGAAGCGATGGTCAAACTTGCGGCCATCGGTCAGAACGTCAACTCCTACACCAAATCCGGTTCGGCACCCTCAAAGGCTGCCGCGCGGGGCGAGACCGGCGTTTCAATCGGCTTCATGCACGACATGGTGACACTGGCCGCGCAGGGGTTCCCGCTGGCCATCGTCGCCCCGTGTGAAGGCACCGGTTACGAGGTCGGTGCAGTCTCGATCATCGAAGGCGCGCGCAATTTTGACGCCGCACAGGCTTGGGTCGAATTCGCCCTGCGGGCCGACGTTCAGTCTCGCGCACCAGAGGTGGGAGCATTCCAGGTGCCATCGAACGCCAACGCACAGGTCGCACCAGAATCGCCTGACCTCGCGTCGATCAAACTGATCGACTACGACTTTGCCACCTACGGTTCGAGCGAAACCCGTGAACGGTTGCTTGCCCGTTGGGATGCCGAGGTCGGTGACCCGAACCCGCAATAGTCATCCTCCCTGTCGTTTGGCTGCCCTTTGGTAGTCGAACCGACCGGAATGCCCCGCGAAAGCGGGGCATCACCAAACCTGCGCGGAATTTGATATGAGAAACACCGTCCTCCTCTGGCTGGCCCTTGGCCTTGTGAGCTTTTGCGTTCTGCCTTGGCATATGACTGATCGCGGGATCACCGATCTGGCTTGGGCCACCGATGACATTGCCTCCACGGGCCTGTTCGCCACTGTCGCGGGTCAATGGTGGCTGGCGCCGACCGGGCTCGCGCTGGTGCTGGCCTTTGTGTTGCAATTCGCCGTCAAGGCACCGGTCCGGCGCGCCAAGCTCACTTTGGCCACCGCTCTTGCGGGTCTCTTTTGGATGGCTCTTCAGGGCCTGATCATCGTCCGCGCGGGACCGCGTCTTTTTGAAACCGTCCTGACCGGCGAAGTCATTTCGGCAGGACAGGCTGGCATGGGCGCGGGTGCCGGGCTTTGTGCATTGGCCCTGCTGTTCGTGGCGACTGTCTCGCTTTCGCAATCCGGTAAAGGCCAGGGTGATGCCTTTGTGGTCAGCACCATCGGCCTGATTGTCGCGCTGGTGGGGATATTCGTTTTCTTTCCCGTGATGCATATTCTGGTGCGGGCGTTTCAGGTGGACGGCGGTTATTCCCTCACCGAATTCTTTCCGCGGTTTTTCAGCAGTGACATCTGGGGGCTGGCCTGCCTTTTTGGGGACCGCTCCTGTGGTGTGGCGATCAACTCCTTGTTTCTGGCGGTGATGACAGGTGCCGGGACGACAATCCTCGGTCTGGCATTCGCCCTCATATTCACCCGCACCAATTTCCGCGCCAAGCGGCTGTTGCGCGTTCTCACTGTCCTGCCGATCATCACGCCACCCTTTGTCATTGGTCTCGCGCTGATCCTGTTGTTCGGGCGTGCCGGCACTGTGACCGAGTTTGTGGCAGACCTTTTCGGTTTGGAGCAAACCCGCTGGGTCTATGGCTTCTGGGGTGTCTATTTTGCGCAGCTTTTGTCCTTCACACCGATCGCCTTTCTGGTGCTGATCGGCGTCGTCCAAGGGGTCAGCCCCTCGATGGAGGAAGCCTCGCAAACGCTTGACGCAGACCGTTGGCAGACATTCCGTTATGTATCCTTGCCCCTGATGCGGCCCGGTCTTGCAAATGCGTTCCTGCTCGGCTTCATCGAAAGCCTTGCGGATTTCGGCAATCCTTTGGTGTTGGGAAGCGGGTATTCGGTTCTCTCGACGGAGATTTTCTTTGCGATTGTCGGTGCTGTGGCTGATCCGGCAAAGGCTGCGATTCTCGCCATTGCCCTGCTGACGCTGACACTGTCCGCTTTCCTGCTGCAACGCATGTGGTTGGGCAAAAAGTCATATGCGACAATCACTGGCAAGGCCGATAGCGGTCAGAATGCCAGCCTGAATCCGGCGCTCAAAACACTGTGCTACGCAATTGCCCTGCCTTGGGCTGCACTGACATTGATTGTGTATTCGATGATCATCTTTGGCAGTTTCGTGAAGCTGTGGGGCTATGATCACAGCTTTACCTTCACCCATTATATCCGCGCCTTCGGGATCGACTTATCAAGCGGGCGTCTGACCGGCGTTGCATGGGACAGCTATTTTACCACGCTCACCATTTCCTCGATTGCCGCGCCGCTGACCGCACTCGTTGGGTTGTCCACGGCTTATCTGCTGGTCCGGCAGAAATTCTTTGGCAAGGATGCGTTCGAGTTTTCGACCATGCTCAGCTTTGCCATCCCAGGCACGGTCATCGGAGTGAGCTACATCATGGCGTTCAACTTTCCGCCGATTGAACTCACTGGAACCTCGATCATCCTGATCATTGTCTTTGTGTTCCGAAACATGCCGGTCGGCGTGCGGGGGGGCATCGCGGCCATGAGCCAGCTTGACAAAAGCCTCGACGAGGCGTCGATCACATTGGGGGCCAACAGCTTTCAGACGGTTCGGAAGGTGATCCTACCACTCATGGGACCAGCGATCCTCGCGGCGCTGACCTATAGTTTCGTGCGGGCGATTACGTCGGTCAGTGCGGTGATCTTTCTTGTCAGCGCCAAACACAACATGGCGACATCCTTCATCGTCGGGCGTGTCGAGAATGGCGAGTTCGGGCTGGCAATCGCCTATTCGGCTGTTCTCATCATCACGATGCTTGCCGCCATTTTGCTTCTTCAACTTCTGGTCGGAAACCGCCGTCTGCGCCGGGCCGACCGCGTCCAACAATCGGTTTGAGCCGCAATTCAGCAAGGAAAACCAATGACACAGACACAACCAGGGTCAGTCCAGTTCACGGGCGTTGTCAAAAAATACGGTGACGTGACGGCCCTTAAGAAACTCGATCTGATGATTGAACCGGGCAAGTTGGTCACGCTCTTGGGGCCAAGTGGCTGCGGCAAGACCACGACATTGCGTCTCATCGCGGGTCTTGAGATGGCGACGGACGGCACGATCCACATCGGGGGGCAGGACGTGACGCATCTGACGGCCACTTATCGAAAGGTCTCGATGGTGTTTCAGTCCTACGCGCTTTTCCCGCATATGACTGTCCGCGAAAACGTCGCCTATGGTCTGACCGTTAAGGCCGTTCCAAAGGCCGAAGCCGCACAAAGGGCCGAAGCCGGGCTGGAGCTTGTGGGATTGGCTGGTTACGGCGAACGGCTCCCAAGCGAGTTGTCGGGCGGGCAGCAGCAGCGGGTTGCAGTCGCACGGGCAATCGTGCTGGAGCCGGAGGTTCTGCTTCTTGATGAGCCTCTTTCGAACCTCGACGCCAAACTCCGCCGTCATGTCCGCGAGGAAATCCGCCAGATCCAGCAACGGCTTGGCCTGACGGCCGTCTATGTCACCCATGACCAGGAAGAAGCGATGGCTGTCTCAGACGATATCATCGTCATGAACAATGCAGAGATTGCGCAGATCGGCACGCCTGCGGCGCTCTATGAAACCCCATCCTCCTCTTTCATTGCCGATTTCATCGGAGATGCCAATCTTGCTGATTGTGATGTGCTGGAGGTTGAAGATGGGATGGCAAAGGTCGTGCTGAACGGCAACACATACAGCGTCCCGAGCCATCGACCCCTGTCCGGTGCCGCGCGGATTGTCCTGCGTCCCCATGCGCTCAAACTGATGTCACCTCAATCCGCAGGGGTTCAGGGTGAGGTCACCTACGCCGCGTATCTGGGCAAAGAAATGCAATATACCGTTGAGACGAATATCGGCAGCCTTTTCGTGATTTCGCCGGTCAGCGGGCAACCCTTCGCGCAAGGTGATGCCGTGTCCGTCGCAATAGATCAGGATCAGGCGAGACTTGTCTCGCAATAACAGATGCGCGCCACCTTTCATCACGAGGGCCGGGTTTCAGAAGTCTCTGACGCCAATTGGGCCCTCATCATTCGTTCACTGGCTTTCGACGCGATCATTTTCGATTGTGACGGCACGCTGGTGGACAGCACTGAGGCGCATTTCCTCTCGATGCGGGCGGCAGCGATCGCTCAAGGGCAGGTCATGACAAAGGAGTGGTACAAATCCCTCACAGGTCTTGACCGTCGAAGCCTCTTTGTCAGGTTTGCAGAGTTCAAGGGTGGTCACTTTGACATCGCGAAGGCCTGTCAGGACAGCATCGCCGCCTATTCCGACTGCGTGAGCTTTGTCACGCCGATCAAGACATCGGTCGATCTTTTGCGCGATCTGCATGGTGAGATGCCGATTGCGGTCGCGTCGAATGCGGAACGGGAGGTGGTCAACCTGTCACTGGCGAAAACCGGCGTCGCCGGACTGATCTCCGCTATCGCGACGATCTCGGATGGGACCGCGCCGAAACCAGCGCCTGACCTGTTTCTCTTGGCCGCCAAAAGGCTGGGCATTCAGGCCGCGCGCGCGTTGGTTATCGAAGATTCTGCCGAAGGTACCCAAGCCGCCTTGGCCGCGGGCATGTCTGTGATGCGCATCATAGAGCCGTAACCCGGCCAAGCGCCCCACCCGCCTTGTTGATCTTGATGACAAGGGACGTCACCGCATTGCGCTGCGGTGTCGGGTTGGCTCATCTTTCGTCCACATGGGGCGGCGGGATGTCGAGGCTCGGCACCTGCCCCGAAGGGATGCGCGCTCCGAAATGGTGTAAAACAGCCGCTGACAAAACCTGCCCGGACACAATCGCGTGGTCCGGCCTATGGCCCGTGAGACGCGCCGCGAGATAGCCCGCGTTGAAAGCATCCCCTGCGCCAGATGTGTCGCGAATACCCGTGACTGGCGCGCAAGGGACTTCCGTGATCTGCGCACCATCCCAAACGGTCACGGGCGCCGCGCCATTCTTGACCACGATTTCCGAAACGTCCGCCGCCCGATACCGCTCGATGGTCTCACCGGGCGATCCATCGCCCCAGAGCGCCGCTTCGTCGTCATAACTCGGCAGCGCAATGTCGGTCACGGCCAGCATGGCCTGCATCGCGTCCCGTGTCTCAACAGACGACGACCAGAGCCGTGGGCGAACATTGGGATCAAACGACACGATTGCCCCCTGCCGTCGCGCACATGCCAGCACGGAACTAAGCCGCGCGCGCGCGTCGGGGCGCAATATGGCCAGCGTAATGCCGGAGACGTGGATCAAGCCCGCGCCCTGTACCGACTGCCCGAGCCACACCTCATCTTCCGCCAAAAGCCGCGCGGCGGAAGCCTCCCGCCAATAGTGGAAACTGCGCTCCGCCCCGTCGAGCTCAATCATATAGAGGCCCATCACGCGATCCGCGACACGGCCGATATATGACGTATCAAGCCCATCAGCACCCAACCCCGCGATGAACTCCGCGGAGAGGCTATCCGTGCCGACCTTCGTGACGAAGCGCACGGGCAGGTTCAGGCCGGGGATCTGCGCCATATGCCACGCGGTATTGAAGGTATCGCCGGCAAAGCCCTTTCGGTAGGTGCCACTGCCCGTTTCGGCCATCTCGATCATGGCCTCGCCCATTGCAACCGTCTTGTTTGACTGAAATTGGATCATCGTGGTGCCGTGTCCTGGTGATAAATCCCACCCGTGAGCCATGCGGGCCAGTCACGCTCAAAGAATGATTTGTCGCCAGCATAGGCGCGATTTCGAACGTCGGAGACGATCATGTCGGCACCCTCCAGCCGAACCCGCAATTGGCTATGTTTGTCGGTGTCCCGTTCCGTGCGAAAGCGCACGTCCGGCAGCGGGCCACGCACCGATTGCGGCAGCGATTCGCCTGTTGGATCGCAGATCGCGCGGGCCCCCCGACTGCCACCGCCCTGAGCGATATAGTGGTCGAGTGCGGTCAGCACGGCCTCCGACGCAAGCGCCATTTGTTGCCATTGCACCGCGCGGGCAACCTCACTCGCGCGCGAGACCTGAAGTCCACGGGCACGGATCTGGGTGTTCAGCGTCCGCGCCTCCTCACGGGCCATGGTCACATCATGGGCGGTGCATAATATGCCTGCATGCTCGCTCATCCGGGCTTGCACCTCCGTGCGGATGGCCTTCCATGACAGACCATTTTCGCGGGTGACAAGGCGCATCACCTCGGAAACGGCCTCCCCTCCTGCAACGGAAATATCGGCGGATGACGGCGCGGCAGCCTCCCCCGACGCGCCGATATGCTCTGCCACGCGTGTTCCAAAAACCTGCCCAGCATTCAGGGCAGAGCCTCCGGGGCGGGTCACACCATGCGTTCCCGACGCTTCGCCCACCGCGTAGATGCCCGTGACATTCGTCCGGCCCCAAATATCAACGGCAATCCCGCCATTCATGTGCTGATGGTTGACGGCAAATTCCAGAGGACCTGTAGTGATATCAACCTTGTAGCGTTTGTAGAGTTCGATCGCGAGCGGGTTCATGTGGCGCAGGCGATCAATGGGCAATGCGTGATCTGCACCCGCGTTGTGCAGATACGTCCTGACATCATCGTCCAGCCGGTCAAGGCTGAAAGGCGCATCAATCGCTTGCGGGTTGCGGTTGAAATCCATGAAAACCCGACGGCCCTTCTGGCTTTCCCTGAAGATGGCCAGATCGACGAGGCTCGACTGGAAATCGAGCATCCGGCTGGCGTGAAACGGCCATTGATAGCCCTTGCGAAAGATATTCGACGCCATTTCTTGAGTGGTGCGGTAATAGTCGGCCAGAAAATGATGCTCGGTCCCGTTCTCGTCGACGGAGTAGATATGCGGGATCACCTGCACATAGGTGCCAGAAAGGTTCCACGGAAAACCCTCACGCCGGGTGCCGATGCCGAATTGGCTTTCGGTGATATTCGTCAGCTCCAACCCGGCTTCGAGCGCCAGCCCAAGCGTGCCGAAACATCCGTTCGGAAACACACTGTCGCGGTACATCTCACCCGGCCCCCCTGCGGCAAAGACCAGCTTGGAACACGCATAAAGGGCGAGGCCGTGGGGATTTCCCTCCGCCCCGTCCTTGGGACGGATCGCGAGGAGCCCTGCCGCGCCGCGCCCATCCTTGAGCACCCTGATCGCCGTGGTCTGGTTGAAGAACGGGATATCAAGGCGGATTGCCTCTTGGGCGAGGACTTTGACCATCAGGCGGGACGTGCGCGGCCCGCAGGAGGTCGCGCGTCCAACTTCGTCATGGTCGGTCTGATAGCGCAGCGTGCCGCCAAGGTGATCTTGCGGCAATGGCAGGCCCAGATATTGCAGCGACGCCATCGCGCGCACAGAGCCCACGGCCTCGATATAGGCCGTGTCCTCATCCATGGCGCCCCCCGCGCGGATCGCCTCGGCCATGGCCTGAAAATTGTCGCCCTGATCCTTGGTGTTGGCCGTGTGCAGCGTCTGCTTGTCCGAACCGGAACAAGCAGACGTCCCGCCCCACGCACTTTGGCTGAGGATCGTGACATCAACGCCGCGCCGCTTCATCTCCACCGCCGCGCGCAGGCCCGCCGCCCCGCTCCCGATCACCAAGGCACCGCACCGATAGACCGGCAGAACAAGATCGCCGATCTGGAGCGTCTCGGCGGTTTCGGGTTCAGGTTTCAGGCGCGGCATGACCACATCGGTCAGGGCATCCAGAATCTCTTGCGGGACGGATAGGGACATGGTCGTTCCTCAGATTTAGGCGATATCGACCCAAGCACGTTTGTCAGATGAGGCCATGCAGGCATCCACGATCTGACAAATGTGGTGACCGTTCTCAAAAGTTGGCCACATCGGTGTTTGGGTGGTGATTGATTTGATCACCTCGGCAATCTCGATGATCTTGCTTTCGTTATAGCCAAGCGCGAAATTCGGCAGGGGCAGAAACGCGGCATAGGTCGGATGCTCTGGCCCGACGTCAATCTCGCGGAACCCCCGCCGCCCGGCGGCATCGTCGTTGGAGTAGAACCGCAGGCGGTTCACCTCGTCAAAAGTATAGGCAAGGCTGCCCTTGGTGCCGTAAATCTCATAGGTCTGCATGAATTTGCGGCCCGTGGCGACGCGGCTGAAATCAATCAGCCCCTTTGCCCCATTTTCAAACGTGCACAGGATGTTGGTGCCGTCGGGATTTGTCACGTCACCCCATTCGGTTTCGTCGGTCACGGGGGGTGGGGCGTCGCCATAGCCCAGCCCATCGACCTTGGGGCGTTTCGGCACGGTGATGTAGCTGTCCGCGATCAGCGAGGACACCTTACCGACCAGAAATTCCATAAAACTGAACACATGGCTGCCCGTGTCCCCGATAATGCCCGTTGGTGCGAGCGCGCCATCCGCCCGCCACATGTAAGGGGCCAGCGGGTCGCCATAGATGTCGATGTGCTGGCAGGCCTTGAACAGCTTGATCTCTCCGATCTCGCCCGCGTCGATGATCTCCTTGGCGCGATCATGGATCGGATTGCGTGGAAAGGAATGGCCGACGCGCGTGATCAGGCCCTTTTCCTTGGCAAGATCGGCCAGTTCACGGGCCTGCACCGCCGTGTCGGCCAATGGCTTTTCGCAATAGACATGCTTGCCCGCCAGCAGCGCGGCTTTCGCGACGTCATAATGCATGTTGTCCGGCAAACAGATGTCGATCAGATCGACATCCGGGTCGTTCACGGCGTCCTGCCAATTGGCGAGGATCTTTGCATCAGGTGCGCGGAACCCCAGATCCTTGGCCGCCGCAGGGTTCGCTTCGACGAGGGCGATCACGCGGGCGGTGCCATGCGCTGGCCCAAAGAAATGAGGAAAGCTTTGATAGGCCATCGTATGGGTCTTGCCCATCCAACCTGACGCGCCAAGCACGGCGACCCTGACTTCTTCGGTCATCTCGATATCCTTTCGTCAATCCCTGCTGGAGGCGCGGATAACCAACCGCACTGGGCTACGGGCTTCGGGTGGTGGGGCCACGCCATCATTGATCCACGCGACGATCTGCCGTGCGGCTGAGGCGGCGAAATCGGGGATATTGCAGCTCACGGTGGTCAATGGCGGAAAGCTGTCCTGCCCATCTTCGATGTCATCAAATCCCACGACACGCAGGTCCGGCCCTGCCTTGATCCCAAGGTCAGGACAGGCGGCAAGCACGCCAAGTGCCACAAGATCGTTAAAGCAGATCACGCCGTCGACATCGGGATGTTCCGCTTGCAATCGCGCGGCCATCGTCTTGCCAAAGGCGCGTGTCGATTGTCCGGTCAGGATCAGCGGCGCCAGCCCGCGTTCTTCCAAGACCGACAGATACCCGGCCATACGCTCCCGGGTCACAGGGCGTCCGTCCAGACCACCGAGAAAGGCAATCCTTCTGCACCCCTGTTCCAGCAGATGCTCCGCCGCGAGACGACCGCCCGTCAGGTAGTCGGGTGCGAGGAGCGGAAATGTTCCCCCCTCCCGTTCCAGCGTCCGAAAGACCTGCAATGTCGGCGTGTTCGCCGCGTCCAAAACCGCGAGCGTTGCGGCCTCGTCGCCATAAGCCGGTGAGATGATAAAGCCTGAAACCCCGTGTTCCACCAGCGACGAGATCATCTGCCCCTGCAATTTGGGATCCTCATCCGTGTTGGCGAGCACGGTCGCAAACCCGGCCTGCGCAAGCTCCATCTGAAAAAGGGCCGCGAATTCCGTAAAGAACGGGTTGCGCAGGTCATTGATCACAAGCCCGATCAAACCGGATGACGATGACCGCAATGTCGCCGCCGAGCGGTTATAGACATAGCCGATCTCCGCCATGGCCTCACGGACCAACTTGCGTGTCTCATCCTTGACCGTCGTCGCACCTTGCAAAACAAGGCTAACGGTGGATTTCGATACGCCGGCCTGTTTGGCGACGTCCAGAATGGTGGGGCGGCTTTTCATGGTCAGGTCTCCTTTGCCACCAGCCTACACATCGAGGTCCAGAACCAGAATACCATCGAGACCGCCCACCGCATTCGCCACAAGCTGACTGCCCAAGGCCTTGTGCTCTTTGTTATCCGAATAGGTTTGCAGGGCGTCCCAACTGTCAAAATCAATGACAAAGCCGTGCATGTAGCCGCGTTCGATCTGCTCAGGGCTTTGCGATCGCCCCCCGGTAAAGTTTGCCGCACCGGGCAGCGTGTCAACCACGGCAGCCAAGCCGTTATAGATGCCCATGATCGTCTGCTCGGATATGTCTGGTCTGAACTTGGTGAGGACGATGTGCCGGATCATAGAGTCATTCCTTGGTCCTGTTTGATCATGTCGGCGGCTTTCTCACCGATCATGATGCTCGGGGCATTGGTATTGGATGAATTCACATTCGGCATGATCGACGCATCTGCAACGCGCAGGCCATCAATCCCGTTGAACTGAAGCCGCGGGTTCAACACCGCCGCGCTGTCCGCCCCCATCCGGCAGGTGCCCGCACAATGATGCGAGGTCTTTGAATGGATGCAGATGAAGTTGAAATAGTCCTCATCCGTTTTCACATCCGGTCCGGGCAAACGCTCGGCCAGGATATATTTGCCGAGCGCGGGTTGAGAGAGGATCTCTTGCACCAGTTTCAGGCCGCGGATCGACATTTCGCGATCATAAGGGTCTGACAGATAGTTTGGATCAATCAGCGGCATGTCTTTGGGATTGTCCGATTGCAGCCGGACGGTCCCGCGCGACCGGGGGCGCAGGTGGCAGGCATTGAGCGTCACCCCGCCGTTGGGCATTGCCGCAACACCCGCTTCAATGCCGGTCCCCAGCCCCAGATGCATCTGGATATCGGGCGTTTCGGCGGTTTCGTCCGCGTACCAGAACCCCCCCGTTTCAAATAGGCTGGAGGCCACTGGTCCCTTCCGGGTGAGAAGGTATTGCAGCCCGGCAAGTGCGCTCAGATGCAGCTTGGCAAAACGATCATAGGTATGCGGCCCCGTGACCTCGCATATGGCGTAAAGGTCCAGATGGTCCTGCAAATTCGCGCCGACATTCGGCTGGTCATAGACCAATTCGATCCCCAAACCCGCAAGATGGTCGGCAGGGCCGATGCCGGAGAGTTGCAGCAATCTTGGTGACCCGATTGCACCGGAGGACAGAATGACCTCCCGGTCGGCTGTGATCACAGCGCCGTCGGCCATCTCAACCCCGGTGGCGCGGCCATGCTCGACGCGGATGCGCTTGACCTGCGCCCTCGTCTGGATGGTGAGGTTCTTCCGCCCCCGCGCCTGCCCCAGAAAGGCCATCGCCGCAGAAGACCGGCGCGCGTTCCTTTGGGTGAGTTGATAATATCCAGCGCCGTCCTGCCGTTCCCCGTTCACGTCGGTCGTCTTGGGGATACCCACTTGCCCTGCGGCCTCGATAAAGGCGTCGCAGATCGGCAACGGAGCGGCGGGCATAGAGACACCAAGCGGCCCGCCCGTCCCATGATAGCGACCGGTATAGGTGTCATTGTCCTCGGATTTCTTGAAATAGGGGAGCACATCTTCATAGCTCCACCCCTCACAGCCCATCTGCCGCCAGTTGTCATAGTCCTGTGCCGCACCACGGGTGTAGATCTGCGCGTTGATCGCGGAGCCGCCGCCAATGACCTTGGCTTGGGTATAGGTGAACACCTTGTTCTGCATCGCCTTTTGCGGCGTTGTTGACCAGCCCCATGACCCGATCCCCTTGGTCATCTTGGCAAACCCTGCGGGCAGATGGAAAAACGGATGGCGGTCACTGCCGCCCGCTTCCAAAAGCAGGACGCGGGCATTGGAGTCCTCTGACAGGCGGGCCGCAATGACCGATCCGGCAGAGCCGCCCCCGATCACGATGAAATCATAGCCACGGGCGGTCATGCGGCACACTCCGTCTCGGTGATGTGGCGTCCGGCGCGCAGGGCGAGGGCCGCGATGGTGAGGGCCGGATTTACGGCAGCGGATGTCGGCAGAACCGAAGCATCGACAATGAAAAGGTTTGGATGATCATGGCTCCGGCAATGGCTGTTCACGACGCTCAGCGCCGGATCATGGCCCATACGGGCCGTGCCGCATTGATGCGACGGGGTGCGCCGGTCAAATGCCTGAGACAGGACGATGGGAAATCCGATCCGCCGCAAGACACGCTTGAGTTCTTTCACCAATTGCACATGCGCATCCAAATTCGACCGTTGCCAATCAAGCCTGATCCGCCCGTTTTTGAGCGTCACCCGACTGTCCGGGTGTGGCAGGTCTTCAGACATCGCATAAAAGTCAAAACTGCGGGCCGCGATCCAATGGGCAATCCATCGCGGCAGCGGCGTCGTCGCCTCCAGAATGGGCCCCGTGATCTTGCCCAACATTTGCACATTGCCGAGCGGCGGCCGGGTGTCCGATCCTTGGTAGAAGTCATTGATCATCAGCGTTTTTTGATAAACGCTCTGGTTCTTGCGCATTGGATGCAGGGCCAGAACGGCGGAGCAATTGTGGTTCATGAAGTTCCGGCCAACGTGATCAGATCGGTTGGCCAATCCGGTCGGGCAATGCGCGTTCGCTGATCGCAACAAAAGAGCCGCGCTCTGCACAGCCCCTGCCGCGACAACAAACAGGGACGCCGTCAGGCGCTCCCCGGTGGCAAGAACGGCAGCCGTCACGCGCCCCCCCTGATCGCTCTCAAGGCGGTCCACACGGGCGCCAGTGCGCAATGTGACGTTTTGATGGGACAGCGCAGCGGCAAGGCCGCAGGTCTCGGCATCCATCTTGCCGTCGCAGGTGTTGGGATAAGCGTCCCATGTGGTTTGGCCCGCTGCCAACCACGCCGATAAATCGACGCCAAGCGGGATATGCGACGGATGCAGACCCGCCTGTTTTAGGCGCGCGCGCAGATCGGCAATATCCGGTTCATCAGGGACAGGAGGATGCGGGTAGGTGCCGGAATGGGCTGGCTCCGTGGGATCATCCAACGGGCGTCCGCGCACCTGATACATCTCTTCTGCGGCCTGATAGTCCCGCTCAAGGTCTGCATACCTTATTGGCCATCCGGGGGTCTGCGAAACGGTCTCGAAATCAGAGGCCCGATACCGGATCAAGGCCGCGCCGTAGAATTTCGAATTTCCACCGACATAGTAGTAGTTGCCAGGGTTGAAGGGGCGATCTTGCCCATCCAGCCAGGTTTCCTCGGGGCGGAAAACGCCCTTACCAAAAATCGCCCCCGCATCGCGATCGACAGGCGAGGCGCTGAGATGCTCGCCCCGTTCAAGGATCATGATCCGGCGCCCCGTGGGGGCCAGCGCGGCGGCCAGCGTGGCCCCGCCCATGCCGGAGCCGATGATGATAACGTCTGCATCCATCAGGGGACGATCCGCATTTCGGTTTTGGGATCAAACGCCACGGCCTTCTCCATGTTTACGGCAAATGGAAAATCCGCGCCGGGGCGCACATCGGCATCCGACCGCATCCGGGCAATGACATCCTTGCCCCCAAGCGTCATCGTCACAAAGGTGTCCGACCCCGCAGGCTCCGTCACCACAATTCGGTTTGTCATCTGAGCGATGTTCGCGGAATTCCGGTCTGCCGCGTCCTCGTCCGTGATCGTTTCAGGCCGGATGCCAAGCATGATGTCGCGACCATTCCAGTCTGCCATATTGTCCTGACTGAAAGGTAAGGATGTGGTCGATCCGTCATGAAGGGCGACGATTGCCACGGGTCTTTCCCCTTCCATGGCGACGCGGGCAGGTATGACATTCATCGCAGGTGATCCCATGAACGTGGCGACAAAAATATTGGCAGGGCTGTCATAGATTTCCTGCGGCGTGCCCAATTGCTGAACATAGCCGCCATACATGACTGCAATACGGGTCGAGAGGGTCATCGCCTCGATCTGGTCATGGGTCACATAAACAATCGTCGTGCCGAGCTTTTGATGCAGCTTCTTGATCTCGGTGCGCATATCGACGCGCAGCTTGGCATCAAGGTTAGAGAGCGGTTCATCAAACAGGAATACATCCGGGTTGCGAACCAAAGCGCGGCCCATGGCGACGCGCTGACGCTGCCCGCCTGACAAGGCGCCGGGCTTGCGATCAAGCAATTGCTCGATCTGCAAAAGCTCGGCCACGTTCTTCATCGCTTTCTCCCGTTCGGGTTTGGGCGTGCCGTGCATTTCCAAACCGAAGGTGATGTTCTGTCCGACGGTCATGTTGGGATAGAGGGCGTAAGACTGAAACACCATCGCGATGTTCCGCTTGGACGGGTGGACGCCGTTCATCACCTTGTCCTTGATGCGGATCTCGCCGCTGGTGATATCCTCAAGCCCCGCGATCATGTTCAAGAGTGTGGATTTTCCACAGCCGGACGGGCCGACAAGGACTAGGAATTCACCCTCCTCGACCGAAATGTCCACATTGTGCAGAACCTCGACCGCTCCGTACGATTTTGTTGTGTTGTCGATATCGAGGAATCCCATGTCCGTCGCTCCACTTGGTTGCATGAGGCGCGCGCAGGGCACGCGCCTCAGTGTTGTTACAGGGCCAGTTCGACCGCTTCGGCAAGTTGCTCGGCGGCCTCTTCGGGCGTCATGTCGGTATTGAAAAATTCGGTGATGACGTCGGTTGCAGCGCCAACGACACTCGCCCCGGCCGCATGGGTGCCCGCGAAGGTCGGCACGGCGGTTCCGGCCGTATCGCTTGCCACGAAATCCGCGGCGGTTGCTTGGGCACAGGCATCAAGTGCGGAGAAATCTGCATCTGTTCGCGCGGGTATGGCACCTTTTGCCTGATTGAATGCGACCTGCACCTCTGGGTCCATGATGGCACTTGCCAAGGTTGCTTGCGCCCGTGCGCCCTCCGCATCCGGCTGGGCAAAGAAGCTGAGCGAATTCACAAGATAGACAAACCCACCGTCACCCGTTTTCGGCACCGGAATGCACGCGAAATCTTCACCCGCGATTTGGCCTGCATTCGTGAACTCACCCTTGGCCCAGTCACCCATGATTTGCATCGCGGCGTCGCCGTTGATGACCATGGCAGTAGCAAGGTTCCAGTCGCGGCCTGAGAAATCCTCATCGACCATGCCGCGAATGTCAGCCATTTGCGCGAACACCGCTTGCATGGTTTCCGACCGCAAGGCGTCAAGATCAAGGTCAACCAATGCGGCACGATAGAAATCCGCACCCCCAACGCCCAAGACGAGGGCCTCAAACATATAGGCTTCTTGCCAGGCCTGCCCGCCATGCGCGATGGGGACAATGCCAGCGGCCTCAAAACGTGGCGCAAGGGCGTTGAAGTCTTCCCATGTCGTCGGGAAATCCGCACCAATTTTGTCAAAGGCCGCACGAGACGCCCAAATCATGTCGGTGCGATGCACGTTGGTCGGGGCGGCCACATAGGCGCCGTTGATCTTGTTGAAATCCTGCACCGCTTGGGGAAGCACAGTGTCCCATCCTTCCGCCTCAGCGACCGCATTAACGTCGCCCAGAAGCCCTTCATTGGCCCAATCAATGATGTTCTGGCCCAGCATCAGCATGGCCGCTGGCGGATCACCTGCCGCGATGCGGGCCTGAAGGGCCGTCTTGGCCTGATCGCCACCGCCGCCCGCGACCGGCGCGTCCTGCCAGTCCACCCCGGCTTCGACGACCTTATCGCGGATCACGCCAAGCGCTGCGGCCTCGCCCCCGGATGTCCAGAAATGCATCACTTCCACGCTATTGTCCGCAACGGCCTGTGCCGTTGATGCACAAAGCGCGAGCGCTGCTATGTTGGCAATTGTCCTCATTTGTGATTTTCCTCTCATGTTGGGATCGGCTCACGAAACCGATGGTTGTTGATCTCAACATGGTCGGGAGCGGTTGCCGCCGCATCCCGGCCAACTCGTACCTTATCCTTTCACTGAACCGGCCATCAGCCCGCGCACGAAATAGCGACCGGCAACGATGTAGACGAGAAGTGTGGGCAGTGCGGCCAGGATCGCGCCTGCAAAGTGGACGTTGTATTCTTTCACCCCGGTGGAGGATTGAACGAGGTTGTTCAACGCCACCGTCATCGGCTGGCTGTCGGCACCCGCAAAAGAGGCGCCGAACAGGAAATCATTCCAGATGTTGGTGAATTGCCAGATGATCGACACCACCGCGATCGGCCCTGATGAGGGCAACAGGATACGCCAGAAAATCTGGAAGAACCCGGCCCCGTCGATCTGTGCCGCGCGGACCAGTTCGGTCGGAAAAACGGCGTAGTAGTTGCGGAAATAGAGGGTGGTGAACCCGATCCCATAGACCACATGCACCAACACCAGCCCCCAGGTGGTGCCCGCAAGCCCTATCAGCCCCAACATCCGCGCCATCGGGATCAGCACGATCTGAAACGGAATGAAACAGGCAAACAGCATCAGGCCAAACAGGATCGTATCCCCTTTGAACCGCCATTTTGTCAGCACATAGCCATTCAGCGCGCCCAGCACGGTTGAGATGGCGACAGCGGGCACGACCATCTTGATCGAGTTCCAGAAATAGGGCTGCAAACCCGTCGGATCGACGCCGATTTGCGCGGAGGACCACGCCTTGGCCCACGGCTCCAGCGTGAAGGCCTGCGGCAGGTTCATCATGCCGCCGCCAGTGATTTCGTTCAGCGGTTTGACGGAATTCACCACCATCACATAAAGCGGCAGCATGTAGAACAGCGCGAACAACAGCAGGACGAGGTAGATCAGCGTCCGGGTCACACGACCGGTGCGAATGGCGGTATCTTGCGAGGCTACACTCATTTTCTGCGTTCCTTCGGATCGACCATCATTTCTTCTCCCGCAATTCGGCGTAGAGGTAGGGGATCATGATCGCCGCGATGGTCATCAGCATGATCGTGGCTGAGGCCGCGCCGATGCCCATCTGGTTGCGGGTGAACGTGTAGGAATACATGAACGTCGCGGGCAATTCGGTCGCCCGGCCCGGACCACCACCGGTCAAGGCGATCACAAGGTCGAACGTCTTGATCGCGAGGTGACTAAGGATCACGAAAGCCGACAGGAACGCGGGCCGCAATTGCGGGATGATGATGCGGCGGTAAAGGTTCCAATTCGACGCGCCGTCCATCTGCGCGGCCTTCAGGATCTCGTTGTCGATCCCGCGCAGCCCCGCCAGAAACATCGCCATGACAAATCCGCTGGTCTGCCAGACCGCCGCCAGAACCACCGTGTAGATGGCAAAATCGCGGTCCTTGATCCAGTCGAATTCAAAGCTGGTCCACCCCCAGGTCTGAAGCACATTTTCAAGGCCAATGCCGGGGTCCAGAAACCACTTCCATGCGGTCCCGGTCACGATGAAGGACAGCGCCATTGGATAGAGATAGATCGTTCGGATCAGCCCTTCAGCGCGGATTTTCTGATCCAGAAAGATCGCAAGGCTGAGGCCCAGAACGGTGCAGATCGTGATATAAAGGGCGGCAAAGATGCCCATATTGGTGAGCGATATTTCCCAATGGCTCAGCCGCCAGAGCTTGGAATAATTCTCCAACCCGACCCATCCATAGGATGGCAGCAAACGGCTATCGGTAAAGGACAGATACACCGAGAACAGGATGAAGCCATAGACAAAGACCAGCACCATGGCCAGCGATGGGGACAGGACCAGCTTGGGCAACCAAGATTGTAGTCGCGTCTTGAAATCCGTGTCGGCGGTATGTGCCATCACGCGCCCCTTTTAGGCTGAGTGGAGAGAGAATTTGTGTGGCAGGGCGGCATGATCGCCGCCCCACCACCGGGAGGAACCCCGGTTGTCACTGGGCGAGTTCAACCGCCGTGACAAGCTCTTCAACCGCGGTTTCGCTGTCGTACTCACCGTTGAAATGGGCGGTGATGACGTCATACATCGCGTTCTTGACGGATGCTTCATTGGCGTGACCATGGGCCATTGAGCCGAACAGGTTGCCGCTGGAGGCCGCTGCCGCGAGGTCTGCCATGCCCTGCTTGCCACAGGCGTCAAAATCCGCGTCGGACACGTCCGTGCGCGCGGGCACCGAGCCTTTGACCACGTTGAACGCGGACTGGAAGGACGGCGACAGGATCGCGGATGCCAATGCGGCCTGCTCAGGCGACACGTTCCCGCCCTGATCAAACATCATGAACTGGTCGGCGTTGAACGTGACCTGCTGCTGCGTGCCGGGGAAGCGGAAGCACAGGAAATCCGCGCCAGGCACTTTGCCCGCGTTCAGGAATTCGCCCTTGGCCCAGTCCCCCATCATCTGAAAGCCCGCTTCGCCGTTGATGACCATCGCAGTGGCAAGGTTCCAGTCACGGCCCGAGAAGTTCTCATCGACATTGGCACGGATCACCGCCATGCGGTCAAAAGCCTCTTTCATCGCGTCAGAGCCAAGCGCCTCTGGATCAAGATCAATGAACGCGGCCTTGTATCCGTCCGGGCCAAGGGCCGACATTGCCACCGCGTCAAACACCGTGGCGTCCTGCCAGGGCTGGCCACCATGGGCGATCGGGGTCACACCGGCGGCCGCCAGTGTTTCGAGGGCTGCGGCAAAATCCTCCCATGTCTCCGGCACGGCGATACCGTTGGCATCCAGAACGGCCTTGTTCGCCCAGACCCAGTTGGTGGAATGCACGTTCACGGGCGCAGACACCCACGCGCCGTCCACTTTCGCAAATTGCTGCAATGCGGTTGGCACCACACCGTCCCAGCCTTCGGCGGCGGCAACGTCGTTGAGGTTCGCCAAGGCACCCTGATTGGCCCAATCAATGATGTCAAAGCCGAGGCCCTGCACGGCAGTTGGGGCATTGCCTGCGGTCACGCGGGCACGCAGCACCGTCATCGCCTGCTCCCCGCCGCCGCCCGCGACGGGCATATCGGTCCAGCTGATGCCCTGTGCTTCAAGGTCATCCTTGAGCACGTTCAACGCGGCAGCCTCACCTCCTGATGTCCACCAATGCAGGACTTCGACCCCACCATGTCCTTCAGCTTTTGCAGAAACGGCCGCAGCCGTCAGCGCGAGCGCAATGGCTGTTGTTTTCAAGTAAGAACGCATTTTGTTTCCTCCCGGTTTGCGTTGCATAATGGCGCGATGTTACGCGCTCGTTTTCACCCAAGGTGCCCGGCTGTCGCGCCCAACGCGCATCACCAGTGATTTCACCTCAAGGAATTCGTCGTATCCGTATTTCCCGATTTCGCGGCCCTGACCGGATTGTTTGACCCCACCAAAGGCAAGCTCGGGATAGCCATCCATCCATGTGTTCGTCCAAACCGTGCCCGCTTGAGCGCGGCGCGAGAATTCAAGGCAGGTGTGGATATCCGTGCTCCAGATCCCAGCCGACAGGCCATACTCGCTGTCATTGGTGAGCGCGATGGCCTCTTTCAGCGTCCTAAAGGTCAGCACGGTCAGCACCGGGCCAAAGACCTCTTCGCGCGCGATGGCCATATCCGGGGTCACGTTTGTCATCACGGTCGGTTGGTAGAATTGCGTGCCAAGGCCCTCGACGGACATTGGCCCTCCGCCCAGTTCAGCCTTGGCACCCGCCTCAATCGCTGCCTTCACATAGGCGTCGATCTTGGCGTTATGGTCTGCCGTCACGATCGCACCGACCTGTGTGCTCTCATCCAACGGATCACCAAATCGGACCTGACGCGACAGCTCGACCACGCGGGCGACGAACGCGTCGGCTATGTCCTCGTGCACGATGATCCGGCTCGATGAGTTGCAGCATTGGCCCACGTTGAAATAGACGCCAAATGTCACCGCGTCGGCTGCGTTCTCCAGATCGGCGTCAGGCATGATGACCTGCGGGTTCTTACCGCCCAATTCGAGCGCGACCTTCTTTAACGTGTCTGAGGCGGCTTGCGTGATCCGCTTGCCCACTGCGGTGGAGCCGGTGAACGTCACCATATCCACGTCTTTGTGGCGGGACATCAGGCTGCCAACCGGCTCGCCATATCCAAGCACGATATTGCACACCCCCGCAGGCAGGCCCGCCTCAACCAGCAACTCGCCCAGCATGACGGTGGAGGACGGGGTCATCTCTGACGGTTTGACGACCACGGTGCATCCCGCCGCCAAGGCAAAGGGCAATTTCTGGCTCAGAATCCAGAATGGAAAGTTCCACGGCGTAATGATCGACACCACGCCGATGGGCTCCTTGACCACCACGCCCAGCATATCGTCGCCCAAAGTGTTGTGACTGTCGCCATGGGACGTCCGCGCGAGGGCTGCCGCATAGCGCCACAGATCGGCGGCTCCCCCGACCTCGCCACGGGACTGGCTGATCGGCTTGCCGCTTTCGAGGGTTTCCTGCACCGCGATGCGCTCGACATTCGCTTCGATCAGATCGGCCACTTTAAGCAGGACGGTTGCGCGCGCCTTGCCGGAAATCCGGCTCCACACCCCAGCATCAAAGCTGCGGCGGGCTGCGGCAATGGCCGCCTCTGTTTCAGCCGCGCTGCCCAAGGCACTGCGGCTGACGACGACGCCATGGGACGGCGACAGGCGCTCGAATATCTCCGCCCCCGCGACCCATGCCCCGTCGATCAGGTGCCGCCCGACAAAGGTCCGGGGCAGGTCATAGGCTGTTGCCGTGTTGATGGTCAGGTCTTTCATATCTTATTGCCCTGTAAAATCCGGGGAACGTTTGTTGAGAAAGGCATCGACGCCCTCGTCGCGGTCCGCGCTTGGGCCAGCCGCGGCGGCGCCCAATGCCTCAATCGCGGCGCCACGGTCCTCACCGACAGCGGCATGGATCATCGCCTTTGTGATTTCATTGGCGCGAGGGGAGATGTCGGCCAGATCCTGCGCGATCTGGATGGCCGCACCCAACGCGTTGTCCGCCACCTCCGCCACGAAGCCAAAGCCCAAGGCACGCTCTGCCGAAATGCGGCGGCCAAACAACGCCATTTCCTTTACCACAGGTTCAGGCATCAGGCGCATCAGGCGCTGCGTGCCGGACCAACCGGGCACGATCCCAACCTTCGCCTCCGGCAAGGCCAGCGTCGCGCGTGGGCTCATCACCCGAACGTCACAGGCTGCTGCCAATTCCAGCCCGCCGCCAAAGGCATGGCCGTTCACGGCGGCAATCGTTGGCTTTGACAGGCGCGCGAGACGGTCAAAAATCCGGTGACCGTCCCGTACCCAACCGCGCGCGAATTCTGCCGGAGACAGCGCCCCCCATTCCGCGATATCGGCCCCGCAACAAAACGCCTTTTCCCCCGCGCCGGTCACAATAACGGCCCGCGTCCCCGGATCGCGGTCGATCTTCGACAGATACCCGTCAAGCGCGTCCAGCATCGCCATCGTCAGGGCGTTCAGCTTGGCCGTGTTCGACACCGTCAGCACTGCGACAGGGCCGTCATATGACAGGGTGATCTCACTCACAGCTCTAGCCCCATGGGCACATCGGCCAACAATGCCTTGGGCATGACTTTTGCGTTGTCGGCCACCTGAACCCGCCCGTGTGACGGGCCCACGATGTGCTCTTGCGGGTCGATGCCCGGCATGATCTCCGTCGCGACGAGCCCGTTCCCTTGCAAGGCGATCACGCAACGCTCGGTCACATAGATCACGTTCTGGCCCTGCTCCCGCGCACGCTTGCCGGAGAAGGTTACATGTTCGACCTCATCCACCATCTTGGTGAACTTGCCGGGGGCCTCGATCCTGATGCCCTGATCGGTGAGGCCAATCTTTGCGCCCGCTTCGAACCAGCCGGAAAAGACGATGTTCTTCGCCTTGGCCGTAATGTCGACAAAGCCGCCGCACCCAGCGGTCAGATAGGGTTTCTTGCCCAGCTTTGAGACATTGACGTTGCCTTCGACATCGACCTCCATGAAGGACAGGAACGACATGTCGAAACCGGCACCTTGGAAATAGATAAACTGCTGTGGCGACGGGACATAAGCATCGGCATTCGACGCACAACCGAAAGCGAACCCAGTGAGCGGCACGCCGCCAACAGCGCCTTGCTCAATCGCCCAAGTGACGGCGTCTGGATAGCCTTCCTCCAGCAACACACGCGGCACCATGGCGCTGATGCCAAAGCCCAGATTGGCGGTCATCCCGCGCCGTAATTCCATCGCGGCCCGGCGCGCGATCACTTTCTCAACGCCATGCTCGGCCAGAGTAAAGGTGCTCCATGGGCGCATGATTTCACCAGAAATCGCTGGGTCAAACAGGGTTTCGGTCGTCTGCTTCTGGTCAGGATCAACGACGATGAGATCAACCAGATGCCCCGGCACGCGCACATCATGCGGGCGCAACGACCCGTTTGCCGTCACCCGCTTGACCTGAGCGATCACCAATCCCCCGTTATTGCGCGCCGCAATCGCCTGTTCGAGACCGCCCAGATAAGCTCCCTCATGCTCGTAAGTCAGATTGCCCCGCTCATCGGCGGTGGTGGCGCGAATGATCGCGACATCGGGTGCGATATTGGGAAAGTGCAGCCACGTTTTGCCGCCAAACGCGACACGCGCGACGATGGGTGCCGTGGCCCCCTTGGCGTTCATCGCGCAGCCCTGCCGGGTCGGGTCCACAAAAGTGTCGAGCCCCACCTCGGTCAAAACACCGGGCCGTTTTGCGGCAGCCTCGCGATGCATGTCAAACATGATGCCGGAGGGGACGTTATAGGCGGCGACCCGATCCTCAACGATCATCTTCCAAATCTCTGGCATAGGGGCGCTCGACGGGCCGGACGGGTACGATCCTGCCAGCACCCGCGCCAACAAACCGTCCTTTGCGAGGTGGTCCATGCCCTTGACGCCGTAAACGTCACCGGCGGCAATCGGATGCAGTGACGTGATGTTGCGCGGATGGCCTTCGCTCTCAAACCTGCGCCCGATTGCGGCCAGCACTGCGTCCGGGCAGCCAAGCGTTGACGATGCCGAGACCGAAATAACGGCATGATCCGCAATGCGCGCGACAGCATCTGAAACCGCTACGACTTTGGTCATGTCTCTCCCCCACACGGTCCCTTATGAAAATTGGAACGTTCCATAATTGCTATTGGAACGTTCCAATTATGACAAGCAAAAAGTTGAGAGGATCAAAAACCTATTCATTTCATAGGCTAAGAGGGCTTCCAGCGCGCAAATGAGTGCCGATCTCGATCTTTGACAACCGCAAAATCGCCTGCCTGTTTGGGCCGACTCAAATCGGCCCAAACTGGAGCGTTTCGATCAATCGGCCTGATTATGGTGCTTGGGATCATGTCTCAGGTGTCCCCTGACCTGTTTGCCTTGGCCCGTGTTCCTGATCTCCTCCGTGTTGAAGGTCACCAGACACCGAATTGCAGCCCACATCAGGAGCAGGCTGTCGCTGGGGCTCACATTTGCGCAAGAGGCTTGTTATCTCAGCAAAGAAGCATTATTTTCTGGCTAGACAGATAGCTAGCTTAATGGAGCAAACCATGCTCACCCTCCAAGATGCCAAAAACAAATTCAGCGCCGTGGTGGATGCCGCCCTTTCTGGCCGCCCGCAAGAGGTCACGCGCCGTGGCAAACCGGCGGTCGTTGTTCTTGCGGCAACGGAATACGCGCGGCTTGTGGCTGTGGATCAAAAGCAGCGGGAGCGTTTTACGGAGCATCTCCTCGCGTTTCCCGGCGAAACGCCGCCCCGCGCCGAAGCCAAGCCGCGCGATGTCGCGTTCTGATGTTCATCCTTGATACGAATGTCCTCTCTGCCGTCCGGCGGGCGGATCGCGCCCCGCAGGTCGCCGCGTGGCTTGGAAAACAAGCGGATAGTGACCTGTTCCTGAGCGTCATCACGCTCGGAGAGATCGCGCGTGGCATCCGCCTGCAAGAGCCGAAAAACCCCGATTTTGCGCGCGATCTGGGGCAATGGCTGGACCGAACCGAAACGGTTTTTGCTGATCGGATCCTGCCATTCGACGCCGCCGATGCCCGCCTTTGGGGCGCGCTCTCCGCCAAGATCGGGCATCCCGGCGCGGATCTGATGATTGCCGCACAGGCGCTGGCGCGCGGGGCGTCGGTCGTGACCGGCAATGTGGATGATTTCGCGCCCACGGGTGCGAAGATCGTGAACCCGTTCTGATCCGCTATCCGCCAATCCTTTTGGGATATGCATATCCGATGTAGCCTTAGGTGTACTCTTTTTCTGCTGGTGCTTATTTATTTTCAATTCGTTTCTAGAAATTTTAGCGCGATCAATACAAAAATCAAGATAGTGTATTATTTCTGTATTTGGCTGATCGCTCAAAGATATTTAGTATATGATGAGAAAATCATAAAAATATTCTCCAAACTATTCAGATTTTGCCGAGATGCTGCCGATATTTTCAATTGTTGGCCATAATGGAATGCCGCTAGGCGGGGCGGTTTGGATGAGCATTTGCTGGCGCGGGCGATGGATTGGCTAAGGGTGCTGGCGGACACAACACTGTATCTGAGCAAGGCAAAGCTGCACGCGCGAACTGACCGGGCGGGCGACGTTCCGGCTTTATGGGATCGTACCATGAGCGGCGAAGGGCTGGACCGGGACTTGGCGGACCTGCCGCCGGAGCTGCGCTGGCGCACATGGATGGCGCGGGTGGAGGCGGTGCTGTTCGCGAGTGCGGCGCCGGTCGCGCGGGGCGATCTGGCGCGCGTGGTGGGGCAGGGCGTGTCGGTGGAGATGCTGATTGCCGACATTGCAGGGGCGCTGGCGGATCGGCCCTATGAGGTGGCGCAGGTGGCAGGCGGATGGATGCTGCGCACGCGCGCGCACTACGCCGATGCAATCAAGGCGGCAGCGGATCTGGGCCCGGCGAAACTGGCGTTTACCGAGGCGGAGATGGGTGTGCTTTGCGCCATCGCGTATCACCAACCGATCGACCGGGCCGGGCTTAAGGATATCTTCGGCAAGGATGTGAGCCGCGACCTGCTGGCCCGGCTCCGCCACAAGAACCTGATCGCCTCGGGCCCAAGATCACCGCGCCCGGGCGCGCCGCACAGCTTCGTGACGACCGAAACGTTCCTCGCGACATTCGATTTGCAGAGCCTCAGGGATTTGCCAGAATTGGAGCTGCGCTGAGCCGTGCGTCGCACTTTTATGTTTCGATAGGTCTGCACGTTCGTTGCAGGTGAGGGCTGAAGAGATGATCATTTGGGGTGAAATTACCAGCAGCGATTGGTTGTCCCAATGGTCCTGTCTGGCGACTTGTTGCTTTATGTCGAATGATTGGTGAGGCCAATTTTGGATGATCAGGCAGAAGGCGCTGCGGGAGACTTATCGCCATGCGTATGTGGCGCTGATGTGGTTTTCGTCCCTTGCTCGGCGAGGTATCATCAGTGATCGGCCGAGGGTGACGCACCGCTTACGAGGAGGCCCAGCAGATTGCCACTGACAGGCTCTGGTCGGACGACCACGAACGGCCCTGCCTAGGTAACGGCGGGACCATAACCGCGCAGTGACTGAGGATGGTCGCTTAAATTCTACGACATAGCGCCTGCAAAGACCGGCGGACCACAGTCACTTCACCTCAAACTCGTTCAAAAGCTCACGCATCCATTTTGAAACACTGGGCCATGAGTATGATCTGTATTTGCTCCAAGACACCGAAGAATTGACCTTTCCGGTGGCCTCGATCCGATCTGCCATCTCATCATGCGGATAAACGTAGACCTGACCCCCATCGACAAATGCGATATACAAGCCCTTGCCAACATACTTGCTATCAATCGTCATACGGCCTTTGAGTTGGACGCGATAGAACCGCTCCCCGTCATTATGGTAAGCGATGAAATCAGCGCCCAACCAATCATCCGAAAGTAAGATGCTGTTATACCCATATTCTGCAAGGCGACCGGCCACGCGGTGAAAGTTGTAGGTTTCTTTCTGGCGGGAATTCAGCTTCCCGTAGTCCACTTTACGCAATGCGAGCGGTTCGGTTGGGTGGGTCATACGGCCCCCTTATTGATCATTTAGGTGTAGAGCGCAAAAAGTATCACTAGGCTTTCGGTAAAGTTAAGGAAGCGGCCGATGTAGTTTTTGGGATCGTCGCATTAATTCTTGAAGTCGGCCAGATATTGATTGTTGAGGTTGAGCATGGCGCGCCAAAAACAGCTCTGATCCGCGTTTTGACAGCGTCCGGCACATCTATCGAAAATGGCGCAACGACATCATTGAAAGCGGCGATGAAGCGGCTGCTCGGATATCGCCAAAGCGCCCGCTCACTCCGATCAGACAAGGCGACCCGCAGCGGTATAGAAACAATCCGAACCATCAAACACAGCCATATCCATAAAAAATAATCGGGCGTCCCTAGTGAGATCGCGTTTATCGAACGACTTTTTTGGCACCAATGAATGACCTTTGGTAGTGAACAGCCTTCGACCGTCCTCATCCCATTGATGCAACAGTCCCTTTTCTGTTGCGACGTTTCGAATTCAATTCTGCTTTGTAACGTATCGCTTGTGTGTCAGGGTGGCTCAGATCCAAAAGCGTCGTCGGGGCGCATGGACTTCTGCTGGACGTTTCAACACCAAGGAGAACTGGAAATGACGATGACACCAGGTAGCGCTTATGATGCGGTGGGCACCCTCACGCTGGCTGAGCAGGCAGTGCTTGCCGCTGAATTGGGTGGAGATTTTGCCGATCCTGCAGGCGCAACAGACAGTGCCCAGGCAGTGCCCCCGATCACACGGATGCACATGTATTGTGGTCCCGCGTCAAAAGACGCCGCACAGGCGGTGGTGCCGATAACGGTTTATGGCTCTTATTGTGGGCATGCGCCAAGTGACACCGCGCAGGCAGCGATACCAGTCACGATGCTGCACCCTGCTTGTCATTTCTGACCGACCCGGATTACGGGGCTGATCGGTGTAATGGCCCATATCTTCAATGGGTTGCATGCGGCACAAATCGTCAATGACCTCAAGCGGCTTGTTCGATTTGGCGCAAGGCTATAGCGTGATAATTGTTCTGAACGGTCCCTTAAGACCCAAATGAATTGTCAAAGGGCATTTAACGGTGTCATGCGGCATAACAACAAGGAGAGTTACGAATGACAATGACACCAGGAAGTGCACATGACGCAGTGGCGGGCCTGACACTCGCCGAGCAGGCGTTGCTTGCCGCTGAACTTGGGGGAGCGTTGGCCGATCCCGCATCTGCAACCGACACAGCCCTCGCGGTGCCGTTTCCCACACAGATGGGTCCGTTTTGCGGTCATGCGCCGAGGGACACTGCGCTTGCGGGACCGGCAATTACGCTGATGTTCGGGCCGGTTTGCGGCCGTGCGCCAAGTGACAGCACGCGGGCCGTGTGACCATTAGACAGGATGAAGCTATCATCTTGTGTTGGTCGCATCAGATTGCACGCGGGTGAGGGGCCGCTTTATGCGGTCGTTCACGATTGGTGACATCGGATGCGAAGGCATCTGCCAGCGTGTTTCGTTGATAAAAGACCCTCGCGCGGTACAGACCGCCGCGCGCGGGGAACACCTCACCGGTGTAAGGTTGCGGACAGTTTGCTCATGGTCGTGAAAACCGCGCGTATTCGCGGGGAACCCTGACGGGGTTGTCCGCTCATCTAAGAACCGGGGTGGCGGTGCCGCTGATGAACGCCTCTCTTCAAGTCAAGTCAGATTTGACGGACGGTCAGCCTGCGGCGACCGCGCTTGATGTGTTTGGCGATCTTTTCGATGAGCGGATAGCCGAGACCGCAGCTTTGATCGCGTGGCCCCCTGCGTTTGCCCCTCAAGCACGGCGCGACCTGACGGAGGCGTTGCGCGAACGGCTGGTCTGGGCGCATGAGCTTGCGCTTTACGAGGATTTCGCGGTTTTTCGGATACTCTCTGAACGGCAGGCCGCTGAGGGCACGGCCACGCGCCCGGATTGGTTCGCGGTATGGCATGTTGGTATGCAGCAGCAGGGTGGGTTTGACCGACTGCTCGAAAAACGGCCGCTTCTGACAGAGTATAGCGAACAGATCACCGCGCAATGGTGCCGCAACACGCAGGCCCTGATCGCGCGGCTTACAGCGGACCGACCCACCCTTATCGCTGAAGGGTTCCTCGCGGAGGGGGCTGGCGCGGTCACTGAGGTCACTCAGGGGCTGTCTGATCCGCATGATGGGGGGCAATCGGTCGCGATCTTGCGGTTTGAGGATGGCACGCGCCTTGTCTACAAACCCCGCTCGATGGAGGGTGATGCCCGGTTCCATGCCCATATCGCTGACCTGACAGCCAAAGGCGCGCCCGAAGCGTTGCGCGCGCCGCGTGTTCTGGCCCGGGCCGGGTATGGTTGGGCCGAAGTGATAGAGGCCGCCCCGTTGCGCGATCCGGCGGATGCCGGGCGGTTCTATGCGCGGGCGGGCGCGCTGTTGGCCCTGCTCCAGCGGCTTCGCGCCACGGATTTTCATTTTGAGAATGTGATCGCCTGCGGTGAATGTCCGGTTCCGGTTGATCTGGAAACGCTTTTCCAGCCGCTTGATAACCCGGCCCGCCCCACGCCAATCCGGGCGGAGATGGTGCGCAGATCGGTGTTGAGCATCTACTCCACCCATTACCTGACCTCCCGCGCGGCAGGGGGTGTCGTTGGCGAGATGGCGGACCCTTCGGGTCGGGAAAACGATGCGGAGCTGTCCCAACAGGTTTGGCGTTACAGCAATCCGCGCACCGCCGGGATGCGGCGGGGCCAACATGCCGTGCCAGTGGAGAGGGCCACCAACCTGCCGCATTTTGAGGGCGAAACAATCCCGGCCAAGCCCCATGCGCGCGCCATGGTCGATGGATATGAAGCATACCAATCCTTTCTTGAGCACGCATTAGAGCCGGGCTGGGACGCGCGCTATGCCGATGTTCCGCTGCGTTGGGTGCGACGGGCGACGCAGGAGTATGGTGACCTTCAGGACGCGGTGCGATTGCCGGAAACCCTCGCATCAGTGGAGGCTCGCGATGCGCTGCTGAAGACCAAAGTCACCGCGCCCGTTGAGGCCGTGGCAGAGGCGGAGAGGATCGCCCTGTGCAGGCTTGATGTCCCGAAATTCACCTTTCAGCGGGACGATAATCGCGTGTGGGAAAACGGGGATGAGGTTGCCCGCGATGCCATCACACCCGCCGATCCGTGGCCGTCCTTTGGTTGGAATATACAATCGGAGGCCACGAGCCTTGGCCTGACCCTAGATCAACATTGGGTGTTGCGACAGCAGCCCCTGCTAGAGGATTTGCCCACGCCGCTGACGGCAGAGGCGGCGATTGCAGAGGCAACCCGGCTGGGGGATTACCTGATCTCGCGGGCGACCTGCGCGGATGGGCGCGCGAATTGGCATGGCCTCGATATACCGCAGGGGGGAGAGCGGTTTGACGTTTGCCCGATGGAGGCGGACCTTTATTCCGGGCTCGCCGGGCCAGTGCTGTTCCTGACGCTGCTGGCGAAGATGACCCATGAGCCGCGCTTTGGCGCGATGGCAGATGCGGCGGCCTTGACGCTGACGGATGGCCTGCACGGGCGGCTTGATACGCCGATGCCCAGCGGTGGGTTTTCGGGGCCGCTTTCCGGGGCGTATGGGCTTGACCTCGCCGCGGAACTCAGGGGGGAGGCGACACCATCCGCCGCAACCGCGCTCGCCATGGCGCTGTCGCCTGAGGCGCTGCGATCTGACCGTGCGCTTGATATCGTCGGTGGCTCTGCCGGGCTGATCCTTATCCTGCTTCGGTTCTGGCGCAGGACCGGTCACGCAGGTTTCCTTGACCGGGCGGAGATCGCGGCGCGCGTGCTCCATGAACACGCGGAAAGCGCGGAGCATGGCCTGTGGTCAACGGCTCAGGCCGCGCGGCCCTTGGTCGGGTTCAGTCACGGCACGACGGGCATCCGCTTTGCACTCGATACATTGCGTGCGGCGCGGCCAAGCGCGCTCTTGGATGTCCTGATCGCCCGCGCCGCACGCTATGAGGCGGATATTGTCCGGCGGTCCGGTGGGCGGATACCTGACTTGCGGCCCGAAGGTGCCACACCGGAGACGGCCACCTGCCCTGACCAATGGTGCCACGGGATGGGCGGCGCAGCCCTTGCGCAGAGCTTTTCCGAAGGGCGCTGGCCCATGGCCGATGGTCCCGAAGCGGCCTGTGCGCAGCTTGCCCAATCCTCGAAAACGCGGCTTGATGATCTGTGTTGCGGGGCAATGGGTCAGGTGATGATCCTCGATCAAGCGGGCCGAAGGATGGGGCAAGAGGATTTGCGGATCACGGCGCGGCGGCGGGCGGCGGCGTGCCTCAGCCATGCGGCGCGCGCGGGGAGCTACCGCCTGTTCTCAGGCGATATGTTCTATGCCCCCGGATTTATGAAAGGCGTGTCCGGCATCGGGTATGCTTTCCTGTCCCTTGGATCGGTTGAGCGTGTGCCCAACCCGTTATGTTTGGAATGAGATGTTGCATGGGGTGTGACGGAATGTGTAACGGTGGCGCGCGATGATTCCGACCGGGTGCATGGGCGCGTTTGAGATCACCCGGCTTGGCCCGGAGGATGACGCGGAAATTGCCGCCTTTGCCGAAACGTTGGAGGAGGTGCACCGCGCCGCGTTCCTCCCTGAAGCGATGGAACGGCACCGGAGCGCCATCGCACGAGAGCATCGCGTCCTCAGCCTCGTGCGCGGGATGGAGCTTGTTGCCATTGTGATTGAGCAGGGGTCGAAAACCGCCCTGCCAGTCTCCCACCCCACCGTCATTGTCCGTCAAGAGCGCCGACGCGAAGGCATCGGCACTGCGCTTGCCGCGCGCATCGAAGCGGCGGATCGTGAAAGCGGGCGGGTCGCGATTGCGGCGGGTGTGATGGCCGACGACCAGCCGACAGCCGCCTTCCTCACCCATCTTGGGTTTCGCCATGCCGACACCCTGCTCAAGATGGAGACACCGCTGACCCCAGCGGATGAGATCGCCGGGAGCAT
The DNA here is from genome assembly GCF_014199445.1 of Rubricella aquisinus. Classification (GTDB taxonomy): domain Bacteria; phylum Pseudomonadota; class Alphaproteobacteria; order Rhodobacterales; family Rhodobacteraceae; genus Rubricella; species Rubricella aquisinus. Next base: position 36,094 of record NZ_JACIJS010000004.1, read on the forward strand.
GGTCGATATCAGGCATTGGGATCCCGCCAACACCGGATGGAGCGAGCAGATCGCGACGCTTTACAACGTTCACTTTGCGCGGGGAGGCAGCATTCCCCCGATTTCCGCGGATGATATCGCCACGTCTGCCGCGAAAATCGGCACCCGGCTCCTCGTCGCGTTGGAGAGGGAGACGGAGGATTTGGTGGGCTATATCGAGTGGCTTCCCGATGCGATGGTGCATTCCATCGTCGTGCGCAGGCGCTGGGGCGGGCGCGGGGTTGCCGAGGCATTGGTCCGTTCCTTGAAACGCCACATCAAGGCAGAAGGCGGCACGAAACTGACCTCCTTCGTGTCCCCCCGAAACGCCGCCTCCCTCCGATTGCACCGCGCTGAGGGCGCTCAGGAGGTTGACCAGATGCGCACCTACAAGAAACTGCTAGGGGATACCTTGGACGCCACCTGACGGGCGCCGTGTTCTGGCGTTGGCCGAGAGGGCTTAACCGCCACTTGTGCAGGTCATGGCATCAAGCAAAATCGGCTCCCCTCTGCCCTTAGCTGCAACGCGGTTATCAGGCCCGACGGCATGGAATTGACCGACAGGATCGGACCATTGCGGGCAGTGGGCCGCGTTAGCTCTTGACCTGTTGCTGCCAGCCGCTCCGGCCGCTGCACGAAAATCCCGCGAGAGATATCTTCGGATATGGACCACGACGGGGACGCGCCTGCAGGATGTGACGTCGCTACGTTCCGACAATAATGCGCCTGCGATCGACATCATGATGCAGGTTTTGCCGCCGTGCTTGCATCCCGTTCAAGGCGTGCCGTGCGCAGGCGGTCCGTCTTGGCCTTTTCCTGCTTGACCTGATCTTCGATCATCTGCCGGGCAATCCGGGTTGTCTTGTCCATGCTCGTTTCTGACGCGGGAACTTGAGGTTTGAAGACGGGTGGTTTTTTCAGCTTGGCCAATGGATGTTCTCCTCATTGGTGGTTTCTGTCGGATGTTGAACCGGTCTGTTTCAGACCAGCGCCCATTCCGCGCGTGATCCCTGAGCATCGCGTGAATTTGGCGCGGGGGTGTCGTGGTGCTGAACTATCTGAATGTCGGGGGCGGCCATGGCGCGCATCAACGCGGCATAATTCATCTCAAACCGCATTTCCGCCCCGACGCGGAGTGTTGCGTCCTGTGTGCGGATAACAAGATGGTCGCTCGTTGCACCGATCAGCGTGTTTTCAGGGGGCATCGTCAGACCGGCGGCGTTGGTGTCCTGATCACCGATGGCGAGGATGATCCGCCGACTGCCGTCGCCTTTGGGGACAAGCCGAAGCCCGGCCATGGCACGCCTCGCGGATGGTGACAGGGGTTTACGATCCGTCTCAACCACTTCCGCGACAAGCGTGAACGCATCCTGAAACAGGCCATCAATCTGCGCGCCTGTGATGGGATCAACGCCAAGCAGGATCGCCTCCCCGATGCGCAAATCGTTGATCCGGCCAACCGTTGCCTGCCCAAACGCCCAAGGCAGGCTCGTCGAATTCCCGCCGGATACCGTTTGCAGATACGGGCCACACTGCCCCTCAACATCAGTCCCGAGATCAGACAAGGCGCGCATCTGCACCGCCGTTGGGGCGATGCCGCTCAAGCAGCCGAAATTGGCCCCGATGCCCTTGAGCGCCACACCCGGCATATCCATGACTTGCTGCGCGATGATGACAAGGTCGTGTGGTATGATCCCTTCGCGCTTGTCGCCCATTTCCACCATCAGGATGATGCCATGGACCGTGCCATGCCGGATCGCCGCTGCGGCCAAGGCTGCCATCACGGTGGGTTCCGTATTGTAGCTTGTCTCACACATCTGCACGACGTGATCGACCTGGCTCAGCATCGGGGTGCGGATCAGGGTGATCGGGCAGGTCATTCCTGCCGTGCGAAGCCGCTGGACATTGCTCAACCGCGCCTCAGCGAGGCCCGCTGCACCACCATCGAGCATGGCCTGCGCGATGGCGGGATGCCCGCGCACCGCTTTGCTCACCCCGGTCACCTGAATGCCACGGCCCTGCAAACGCTCAATGATCGTGCGCGTATTGTGGCGTATTTTGTGCAGATCAACCTCTATGCGCGGGCAACTCAAACCGCGGCCAGCGGCCGTCCTCGCTGCAAGTGGGGATAAGCGGCCAGAACCATCGCCAACAGATGTGCCGATGGGCGGCTGAGCGCGTCGGTCACTGGCAGGCCCAGCGTTTCGCTTTGTGCGGTGATTGCGCCCGAGATTTCAGCGTCGGACATATCCTCGTGATTGAGCGTGACCCCAATCACCTTGGTGTCCGAGAAGGCTTCGATCAGAGCGATTTCACTTGCCGGGCTGGGCATGGGCATGTCGCGAAAATCGCAGCGATGGGCGCGTTTCGGGGCGTGCTGAAGGATGACCGCGTCGGGCTGGCTGCCGCGCAGGATAAAGGCGGACGTGCAGAACGCAGGATGGCTCAGTGCGCCCTGTCCTTCGATCAGGATGACATCGGGTTGCTCGCCCTGTGAGGCCGCGACGATCGCGCCCTCCAATTCGCCACAGCAGAATTGCGGCGGAACGGCATCCATCGCCACACCATATTTTGCGCCCTGCATCAGGCCTGTCTGACCGGTTCCAACAAGAACCGTCTTGATCCCCTTCGCGGTCAAGGCACGGGCAAGGACCGTTGCGGTGGTCCGCTTTCCGATGGCGCAATCTGTCCCCAGAACGGCGATGCGCAGCGCATCAACATGCGCGACACTGCCATCGAACAATCGCATGTCCTTGCTGGGTTTGGGTTTGCGGATGTCGCGGATCGTGACATGCCTTTCAGATGCGGCCTGCGCGATTTCAGGATCGTCGCTCAGATACTCATGCAGGCCACTGACAATGTTCATGCCGCGCGCGATCGCATCCAGCACGACGCCACGGTCGCCTGTGGAAAGCCGCCCGGTTGAGGGGGCCATGCCGTAGATGAACGTGTCGGGGAGGCTGGGCGCATGCGCGATTGCCGCATCAAGGCTTCCGAGGATCGGGATACCGTTGGTCACGCCATCAAGAACCATGCCGCTGTCATGGCCGCCATGGCTGCTGTCGATGACCGACACGACCCTGTAGGCCTGCGAATGACGGACGAGGCCATTGGCCGTTTTGCCGTCGATTTTGGCAAAGTTGCCTTCGCAATACACGATGGCCGTGGGCTGCGTGATGATCGGACTGAGAGAGGGCAGAGGGATCGGCATATCGCGGGTCGAGGGAGGCACACCGGCACCGCCGAAGGACCGGCGCGTCATATCGGCCTTCTGAATATCGATTGTCATGGTCATCTCCTTTGATGGCGAGACTGTCGCGCAGGTCGCAGCGCGCCGGAAAGGCATCAATCCCTTCCGTGCGTGCCGCGGGCGGCAACAGGCTCGTAAACGTCTAAAGACTTGCCAAAGTCGCAAACACACTCGGCCCGCGCGTCATCCGGAGCCCGTGCCAGCGTGGTTTTGGCTTAGGATCCGTCCAGCTCAAGGCCGACGAGGCACGCGGTCGCGAGGGTCCGGTCCGGTCTGTCGGTGCCGGGGCGGGTTGCCCAACCCGTTTCCATCATCGCGTTGCGGCGGCTAAAGCCTGACAGGTCCTGAAGGACTGCGAGCTTCTCAACCCGGTCCGGATCAGAGGCTGAGTTATTCAAACAGACCGGCACCATGGCCAAGGTCACTTCCTCGGCCGCCAGATTTTGGGCCATCGTTCGGGCGCTGCTGCCCGTGGTCCAGCCACCCCAGGTAAAGCCGAGGATTGTTGCGGCAACCGCACCGATCAAGGCACCGTAAAGGCCGGGTTTCGTCCATTCTGGAAAAGTCATTTTTAATCCTTTGACGGGGAAAGTGCCGCCTCACTGTTTCTGGCGCCGACAAATCATTTTGTCAGTGCTGCCGAAGGGTCGCTTGATCACGGGCGTGATCCGCGCTGGGTCGCAAAACGCAGGGATTATCTCTCGAAAGGGAGTGCATCCGATTGTCTGAACAGCACGGTCATGCGCTACCGCGTTAGGCAAACATCCCAAGCGTCACCTCACCTTAGGGTGTATCCAGCCCTTAAATTGAAATGATGGAATATTCGATTTTTGCATGGTCTGGTTTTTATATAATGATGAATATTGTGAATTCAATTTAATATATGTTTATTTTTGATATTTTTGAGAATCATCATAATTTCGAATTTTTTACAGATATATTATTGGCCAACCAAATTTCTCTTGAGTCTTGGCGATCCCGCATCCTACCACAGATCAAGATGGAAGCGCTGAGTGAACGTAAGGTTCTGAAATGCAAGCGCAGTCCGCCAAATCTGCTGCCGTCTGCGCCTTCTACCCTGTTTCGTTCCCGTGAGATCGGCCTCAATCTGCCATATGTCAGGGCATGCGGATGTTGCGGCGCAGTCTGTCGAGCTGGACATCGGGCGGCTTGGCACGAATGGCCCGTTGACACAGTCTGGTCGGCGAAGGCGCCCTACAGGACCAAGTGCGTCGCTGGCACATGGGTGCGGGTCGCCTCCGCCATGAATCATGTGCCTTTATGTTTCATCTTGGGAGAGAGCTTTACCGGTTCCTGCCTCGCGTTCCATGCGTTCGGCCCACGCATCCGCGAGGTCAATCAGGACGGTTGTAAACTGTGGTCGCGCCAGTGTCGCAAACAGCCATTTGGACAGCGGGCTTCCTGCCAGTTTGGCAACTATTTCGATGTGAAATTCTGACCCTACTTGGTGTTCCTGAACACGCCAACGTCCAGAGAGTTCAGCGAAGGGATACGGATAATCGTCTGCCTCTGTATGAATGCGAAAGCCGTAGGTCTCCCCCGGTTTAAACAGGTCGCAGGTTTCCTTCCAGCTTTCGCCTTTCGGCCCATAACACCGGCGCACCATGCCAAGGCCCTCACCCGATAACACTTCGACCTTGGAGAGGTTATCGGCAACATCCGCATAACCGGGGTGATCGGTCATGACCTCCCAGACTGTGGCGGTGGGCGCCTGCACCGCCCGCTTGACCGTCGCATGGAGTTTTCCGTTTTGCATATACACCTTCGCCGTCGGGATCGGCGCCTTGATCTGCGCAGCGGCAATGAATTGGGACACCGCAAAGAATGCAACGACTGCGGCCACCCCAACAATTATCCTCATTCCTTCCGGCGTCAGGATATGCCCGAACTCAGCGACTAGCACGATACTGGCGATGACCCAGAGGACGTCCAAAACAACGATCTCATTGACCAAAAAACGGGAGACGAACTTGTAGGTCGACAGCGCATAGACGAGCCCTGCAAACCCGACCAGCCCAATACCCAAACCACGCAAGGCCCACGCCATCCAATCAGCAGGATTGGCAAACATTAACGATGCGGCCCACCCGGCGGAAAAAAGAAGGGGAGCCGCTGTTAGGAGCGAGAAAGCCCCATTCAACTTCAGGAATTTTCTGGCAGCAGCGGAGGAGGAATGTGACATGGTGCACCTTTGTTGCTTTGATATATCCGTGGATCAAAGCCATCGAACGGCACCCGTCTCAATTACACCTCAGGTAATAGCGAACGGTCTGTTTTGTGGTGACAAGGGAGCATGACACTTATGATCAACAGGCCCCAAGATGCATTTGGTCCGCTATTGAAAGCATGGCGGACGCGCAAGCGGATCAGCCAACTCGATCTCGCGCTTGATGCCGGACTATCCCAACGCCACGTCAGTTTTCTGGAAACCGGGCGCTCAAAACCAAGCAGGTACGCGATCTGGCAAATCTGTGAGGCGCTTGAGATGCCGCAAGCAGAACTGGACGTGATGCTGATGTCGGCGGGCTTCGCTCCGCAGTCTGCCAATACAAGCTGGACAACAGACGTGAGGGATGCGGTGGATACGTCACTGGCTCATGTGCTGAAGGGCCATGAGCCCTTTCCCGCGGTCTCAATTGATCGCATCTGGACCCTGCAACGGGTGAACGACAGTGCTCGAACGTTCTTTGCGCGCGCGGGCAGCACGGGGCAACGAAACCTCCTACGCGAGGTCTTTCAGCCAGGCCCCTTGCGGGCGAATATTCGTAACTGGCCTGAGGTCGCCCGGGCGCTTTTTCGTCTGCTTGACCTAGAGGTCGCGCGAAGACCTCACGACGACGAGGCAAAGGCTCTTTTGGAGGAGTTGAGGGATCTTCCCGGCGTCGCCTCTGCCATTGTGAACCGTCCAAAAACGCCTCCGGCACCTGTGCTTTCAATTGAGTTTGTAATCGACGGTGTCGAGTTAAAACTGTTCTCGCTGATCGCCACGGTGGGAATGAGCATGGATACAACTCTGGATGACCTCAGGATTGAAACGCTGCTGCCTGCGGATGAACCGACGCGGCAGTGGTTTATGGGCCTTAGGGAGGGGCGCTCTGCCCAAGGAGATCAGTAGAAAATGGCAGCGGGGCTTCTGCATCGGCTTGCCCCGCTGCCGGTCAACTACAGGCCAAGATCGTAGGCGGCAGCCTCAAAGCTTGGCCGGGAGGTCACGCGTTGCACCCAAGCTGCAACCCTCGGCTGACGGCCCAGCAACGCGTCACTTTCCGGCGTGAGGCCGATATACTGAACCATGGTTGCAACCATGATATCAGCCAGCGAGAAATCACCTGTCAGATAATCACCGCTTTCCCCCAACGCTCTGTCGATCAGAGTAAGCTGATGCGAGATGACGGGAACCGACGCGGCCACCACATCCTCATCCGTGACGCCGCCAAAGGCCCCAATTTTTGGGGCGAGGCGTTGCATGACCAGATCGCCGATGATCGACGGGTATATGTACTGCCCCGTGATGTTGATCCATTTCTGCATGTTGCCGCGTTTCTTTACGTCCTCAGGCTGCAGGTCCGGACCGTCGAAGGCCTCATCAACATAGCGCGCGATGGCTGCGGTCTCATACAAGTGGAAATCGCCGTGATAGAGCGCGGGAACCTTTCCGAAGGGATGTACATTTGAGAGGTGCTGGTCTGATTGCTGCTCAGTCGGATTGATTTCAATCCGTTCGTAGGCCACGCCTTTTTCTTCGAGCACTACACGAGCGGCCAGCCCGAAGCTGCTTAATTTCGATGCGGCAAGTTTGCAGTCCGCCATTGTCTTGGTTCCTTTCACATATTCCAGCTTACGAGGTGCTTCGGCGGGGCGCGAACAGAACGCAGCCCAGAAGAACCCTTTCAGCAGTGTGGTGGTCACCAAGCATCCGGGAAATTACCTGACAGGGAATAAGGCAGGCTGGCGCCAGCGCATTTACTCCGCCGCGACCGCAAGCTGTGGGGCATTCAGCGTCGGCATACCCTTCTCCGCGGGTTTCTTGCGGCGATAGACCAGCCGGAACATCGGGGGGGTGAAGTAGAACGACACCACCGCCGACAGCAGAACGCCGCCCGCAATCGCCACCGCAAAGGGTGGCCAAAACCCTCCCCCTTCAAGGATCAATGGCAGGAACCCGCCAAAGGTCGTGATCGTGGTGGAGACGATATGACGGCTCGATCCGCTGACAACGCGGGCCATCGCTTCTGTATCGCCAGCGGCAGCGTCCGGGTCGGCCTTTAGACCCGTCAGGATGATGATGGCCGCGTTGATCGATACGCCGATGGAACCGATCACCCCGATGATGGCATTGATCCCAAACGGGTATTGCATGACCGCAAGCGACAGCATCGACAATCCGGCGGACAGGACGCACACGATCAGCGCCACCCCCGTTAGCCGGAAGGAATTGAAGGTAAGCGCGATCGTCGCGATCGTCAGGGTCACGATCAACCCGATGGAGGCCAGGAGGTTGCCCACCGTGCTCGACCTTGCATCGCTATCTCCGCCCAACTCGATCCGGTATCCGGCGGGCAGGGCAAAGCCTGCGGCCTCAAATTCGGCCAGCACGGCTTGCAAGGCCTCTTCGGGCAGGACATCGGGCACGATAAAGGCCTGCACCACATTCACCCGCTCCCCGTTGCGGCGGGTGATGACGCTTTCTGCTGGTTCCAGAACGGGCGTCGCGAGTTCGGACAACGGCACCGCCGGAAAGCCGCCGCTTGCAGACAATGTCGCGGCACCCGGTAACAAAACCGGCAGGTCCGACACGGCGGCAAGGTCAGGAAAAGCGTCACGGTCAAAGCGGACCCGCACCGGCAATTGCTCGGTCCCTTCCACAAGGCTGCCGCCGGTTGTCCCGACCAGCCCGTTTTCCAGTTGCGCGGCGATATCGGTGACGTTCAGCCCCAGCAGACGGGCCGCGGTTTCGTCAATTTCGAACCGGACCTGCGGTGCACCACCGGAGACGCCCGTGCGCACCTGCGTCACAATCGGGATGCCCGCCATCAGCGCCCGCGCCTGATCGCCATAGCTGCGCAGCACGGACAGGTCAGGCCCGATCAGGCGCACTTCAATCGGGGCGGCCACGGGTGGCCCTTGAACCAAACCGCGCACGATGATCCGCGCCTGCGGGTAGCGACGATCCAGATCGGCCTGCAACTGCGGGACCAGACGGGCCGCTTCGTCTGCCGTATCGGTTTTGATCATGGCGATGGCATAGGTCGGCTCTTGTGACCGCCCACCGGTGATATTGTAGTAGAACGCTGGCCCCGATTGCCCCACGGACCAGTATACTTGGTCGATGCCTTGCGCGCCTAGCAGCGCCGTGTCGATCTCGCGCACGACATCGGACGTGGCGGCAAGCGCGGTGCCCGGCGGCATCTCCAACTCCAGATAGAATTGATCGCGGTCCACGCCCGGAAAGAACTGCGCCGTCAGCGTCGGAAACGCGGCAAAGCCCATCACCGGCAGGATCAAGGAGAGCGCGATGGACTTTACCGGATTGCGCAGCGACCAGCGGATCGAGCGGGTAAAGGCCCGGCCAAGGGGCGGGATCGTCACTCCGCCGCGCCCACCGGTCTTGATGAACCATCCGGCCAGCGCAGGCGTCACCATCAGCGCAACCACCAGCGACCAGATCAGCATAATGACCACCGCAATCGCGATGGAGCCAACGAAATCCCCCGCCGGTCCGGGCAGAAGGATCATCGGGGTAAAGGACAGGGCCGTTGTCACGGTGGAGGCGAGCAGCGGCGCGGCAAGGCGCTTGACCGCATCGCCCACAGCCTCCTCCCGCGCCATGCCCCGGCTGAGCCGCTGGCGCACTTCATCAACCATCACGATGGCCGCATCCACCAAAAGCCCCAGCGCCACGATCAGCCCGGTGACGGACATCTGGTGGATCGGCAGGTTGATGAAATTCATCGTGGCAATCGTGGCGAGGGACACGACAGGCAGCACAAGCGCCACTATCGCGGCTGCGCGCAGGCCCAATGTGATCAGCAGCACCGCCACAACCAGCCCAACCCCAATGGCCATATTGGTCCCGACCTCCGCCAGACGATTGGCGGTATAGGTCGATTGATCGAACATCAGACGCTCCGACAGGCCCAGCGGGACCATAGCGGCCCCGGCGGCCAACTCGTCCCGCACAAAGCCCATCCAGCGGTCAATTTGCACACCGTCCTGTGCCAACACACCGACAAGCACGGCTGGCCGCCCATTGGCAAAGCTCAACTCGGTCGCCGGATCGCGCGGCCCGCGGGACAGAACGGCCACATCCGCCAGCGTCACGGTCGCCCCGGCGGCCCCTTCGCGCAGCACGACACGGCCAAGCCGGTCAAGCGCCTCAATCTCCCCTGAGATATTGATCGTCAGGCCCGTGTTGTCCCCGTCCATCGCGCCCGCGCGCACCTTGCCGTCAGCCGCGGCGATCCGCTGGGAAATCTCCGCAACCGTCAGGCCAAGGGCCGCGGCTTTATCAGGATCAATCTCGACAAGCACTTCCTCTTCCGGCTCACCGAACAGGTCCACCGCGCGGGTGGCGGGGATCGCGCGCAGCCGGTCGGCCAAGGCTTCGGCATGGGCGTGGGTCAGGGTCAACGGCACCGCGTCATGATCGGATGTCACCGCGATCACGGCGGAATAGGCCGAGATGCCTTCTGCGTTGAATTCGGGCGCCAAAACCCCTTGCGGAAAGCTGCGGCGGGCGTCTTCTACCGCGTCGCGCGCCTCGGACCAGACCTGCTCAATCGTGGTCTCATCGAGCGTTTCCAGCAATTCGACCGATACGACCGACACCCCGGTGCGGGACACGGAGGTGATCGTGTCCACCTCTGCGATCTCTCGCAATTCCTCCTCAATCTCGGCGGTGACAAGCGCCTCGACCCGCGCGGGATCGGCCCCGGGAAACTGGGTCGTGACCGTGGCAAACAGATTGGTGATGGTCGGATCTTCCTGCCGCCCGATGGACAGAAACGCCGAAAGACCGGCTGAGATCAGCACAAGAAGCGTGAGTGCCACAAGGCGGGGCTGTCGGTAGGGCAGGGTAAACATCACGCGCCCTCCGCGACCGGAGCCGTGGCTATGACCTCGACCCGTTGACCCGGCACGACGCGGTGCGCGCCGCTGCGGATCATGCGTGCGCCGGGGGGGAAGGTGCCGCTGACAAAGGCGCGCGTCTCATCGGCATGGAGCACTTCGACCATGGCGGTGCGCACGGTCCCGTCCTCCACCACCAGCACAGTCCACGCCCCGCCAATCCCCTCGCGCAGCGCATCAAGCGGGATCCATGTGCCGGGCGTGGCGATCCGCGTCTCGATCATCAATGTGGCGGTCTGGCCAAAGGCTGGCGGAGTCTCGGCACCCAGTTCAAACAGGACGGTGCGTGTGCGTGTTACCGGGTCGATATCGGGGCGAACCTGCGCGAGCGTCGCGGGATAGCTTTTGCCGTTCACGTCAATCATGGCGTTGGTCAGGGTCGCCGTTTCAATCGACAGCGGCAGGCCCACGCGCACTTGCGGTGCAGCGGTCTCGATCAGCGTCAAGACGGGTGTGCCGGCACTCAGGGTTTCGCCACCATCGACATTGCGCAGGCCGATCCGGCCATCAAAGGGCGCACGCAACTCGGATTTTTCAAGGTTGATAGCAACGGTATGAAGGGCAGCATCAATCTCGCGAATGCGGGAGGACAACTCGTCACGCGTGGCCAATGCCTGATCGACGGCCTCCTGACTGACATGACCGTCGCGCAGAAGGCTTTGGGCGCGGGCAAGCCGGGTTTCGGCAAGGTCAAGCTGCGCGGTCGTGGCCGCGCGCGAAGCCTCCAGCCGCTCCTTGTCCGCGTTCAGCAGGGCCGTGTCGAGCCGGGCCAGAACCTGCCCTTTGACCACTTCGGCCCCTTCATCGCCTTGCAAATCGCTGAGCCGCCCACCCAGTTCAAAGGACAACACGACGCTCGCCGCCGCCTCCACCTGCCCGACGAATTGGCGCGACAGGGTGTAGCCGTCCTGCACCGTCAGGGCAGTGACCTCAACCGGTGTCAGATCGGCGGTTGTCGTGACGGTCGCCGCCGTTGCGCGCGCGGCAAGGTAATCCGCCCCGAAAAAGACAGCCCCGCCTGCGCCTGCCACAACGCCAAGCGTGACGCCCCCGATGGCCACGCGCCGCAGGCCTCGCTGCCACCATACTGGTCTGGAATGCTCATTCATGGCTGTCCCTTTCGAAGTTAGTACCTCTAACATATGTTAGCGCTTCTTACTTTGACAAGGGATACGAAGTCTGTAAGGGATTGGATCATGACAAAACCACCATCCAAACAGGCGCGCGACAGCTATCACCACGGTGACCTGCGCGCGCAATTGATCGAGGCAACCCGGCATCTTGTGGAGCTGAAAGGCCCCGACCATTTGTCGGTGTCCGAGGCGTGTCGCCTTGCAGGGGTTTCCACCGCAGCGCCCTATAAGCATTTCAAAGATAAGGATGAATTGCTCCGCGCCGTCGCGTTTGAGGGGATGGGGCGGCAGCGGGACCAGATGCTCGCAGCCCTCGAGGGCCTGCCCGAGCGGAGCCTTGAGCGCATCTCCGCCCTTGGCCACGTCTATATCAATTTCGCGCGCAATGAGCCTGCCGTCTTTCGCCTGATGTTCGGCTTGTCAGACGATCACAGCGAGGATGATGCGATGATCGACAAGGGCAAAAAGACCTTCGCCGTGGTGCGAGAGGAGGTCGCCGCCTATCGTGGGAGCACTGTGATCGAATCAATCGACGAGCGCCGGGCTTTCCAGCTTTGGAGTTTCGTGCACGGGCTGTCTTTCCTCCTGATCGACGGGAAACTGCAAAAGATGGAAATGCCGGTGGATATGTCCGACATGCTCGACGATATCGCCCGGCGGGTCATGGGCGAGGTCGTCTCGACCTAGGACACATCTCGCCAAGCGTGCGAGGTGTGACGCCGATCAATCGGCGTCGACATCGCACAGCGCGGGTCTTTCCATAACGGGATGTCTGAGGCTCAAATCATCGCCACGACATCCAACGCCCGGTCGGCAATGCCCTTGAGAATCACGGCAAACCGGTAAAGTGCAAAGGCCTTGCGGAAGGGCAGCAGCGGGGCGGAAACCCTGGCTGTGCGCTGGCACCGCACCACAAATGCCTGCTCTGTCGGCAGGTTCAGCGCGGCAAGCTCATGTATTGGTAGCCCGTCATACTCCTCCGGGGCCATGTGCCATCGCATGACGCCGGACCCCAGATCGGTCAGCGGATGACCAAGCGTGGACAACTCCCAATGTTGGCGCATCGGATCAAGGTCCAGCGCTGTGACCTGAAGCTCGTGCGCTCCGAGCCCCACACGCACCAATGCGCCGTTGTCGAGATGCGGTGTCGGCTCAGTCGCGGACCATTGGAAGCGCACAAGACACCGCGTGCCGTCATCCGGTCACCGAATGGAGCGGAGGCAGAAACGCCCGGCATGTCACGTCCTGCCCGGCATTTCCCAATCAGTGGTTCGACATCTGGATGCGGTTCCACAGGTTGATCATGCCTGCCACGATGGTCAGCGCGGTGATCTCGTCATCGCTGTAATGGGCGCGCAGATCGCGCCGGAGGGGGCCGTAATCAGCCTGACTGTCCACGCATGTCAGCGCCTCAATCCAGCCAAGCGCCGCTTTCTCCGCAGCGGTGAAGCTGCCGACATGGCGCCAAACGACCAGATGATCGAGCCGTTCGTTGCTTTCCCCGGCTTTGCGGGCGTCGGCGGTGTGCATCTTTACGCAATGCGCGCAGCCGTTCATCTGGGAGGCGCGCAGCTTCAAAAGGTGCACAAAGGCCTGATTAAGCGGCGTGCGCGTGATCCATTCCTCCACATTCTCCAAGGCAGGCAAGGCGGAGGATGCGAAGTCGAGATAATTCACCGGAGCTGTGGATGGGGCGGTAGCAGTCATGTCTTTTCCTTTGATCTGACGTCTCTGCGCAAAAGACGGGATGGCACCGCCATCTGTGACAGCGCGGCGTCGGAAAAGCGCCGGATCAGGAAAAGATTTCACCCCCGGCAAGGGCCACGCCGCGCCCAAACGTGACGCGAGACAGCTTGTCTGGATTGCGGATAATGAACAGGCGCGCGGCTTGCCCCTCCGTGTTGATCTCGCAGGTGATGCAGCCCATGACTTGCGTGCCCTGACGCAACAAAAGCCCCGGTCCGCCGTTGATCTGTACCTCCTCAAGCGTCAATCCGCGCCATGCATGATAGAGGCCATGCATCACGAAATGGCTGATCGTCGCGTCGCCGTGGATGACCTCCTGCGCTGCGATCACCTTGCCGCCGCCATCCGCGTGCAGTTCCGCCGACCGGCTCAGCAAGGCGGCAAAGCGCCGGGTATCTCCGGTTTGCAGCGCCTGCCGGAACGCGGCCAGAAGCGTGCGCTGGACACGCGGCGCGTTCTCAATCCGTTTCGAGCCGTTGCTCACATGCCGCCGCGCGCGGGACACGACCTGCCGACAATTGACCTCGCTGATTTCAAGAATATCGGCGACCTCGCCATAGTCGCAGTCGAACACCTCGCGCAGCAGGTAGGCGGCGCGTTCCTTCGGCGTCAGCCTCTCCAGCATGACCATGAACGCATAGTCGAGCGTGTTGCCCGCATCCATGGTGTCCTCGGCGGAGTCGACCGTTTCGGTCTGGAGCGGTTCGGGCAGCCATGGCCCGACATAGCTCATCCGCCTGTGATGGGCAGAACGCAGCGCATCAAGGCAGCGATTGGTGCATACCTTCGTCAGCCAGGCTTTCGGGTTCTCGATCCTGTCGTTTGAGGCGTGCTCATACCATTTCAGGAACACGTCCTGCACCGCGTCCTCCGCATCGCTCGCCGTTCCCAAAAGCCGATAGGCGATGCCCATCAGCAATGGTCTGTGGGTCTCAAATTCCTGGCCCAAGGCCTGTTGCATGGAAATCTCCGCAATTAAGATCAGGTGTGAAGGTGGGGCGCGCAGAAATCGCGATGGCCGGTGTCACAAAACCCCGTGCACCCCCGTCATTCAAGATGTGAACTACCAGCCAAGGAACAGCCATGGAACGACGCCTTATTTCAACCGGATCCCCAATGGAACGCAGCGCGGGATATTCCCGTGCGGTCATTCAGGGGGATTTTGCCCATGTCGCGGGCACGACCGGATATGACTATGACAGCATGCAGATGCCTGCTGACATTCGGGAGCAGACGCGCAATTGCCTGGCGACCATCGCGCAGGCGCTGCATGACGGGGGCTTCACGCTCGAACAGGTGGTGCGGGTCAATTACTATGTCACGGACCGCGCCAATGTGCCCGCCGTGTTCGAGGAGGTCGGAAAGGTTTTTGCCGATATCCGCCCTGCCGCGACCATGGTGATCTGTGATCTGATTGATCCGGCCATGTTGATCGAGATTGAGGCGACCGCCCAGCGTTGATCGCAAATGGGGCTGGCCACGGATGGCCAGCCCCGCCCCCCTCCCCATCACAGGGCGCCGGTGAAAAAGCGCACCGACACATCCGCCGTGTCGTGGGGAAAATCATGACCGCTGTCGATCCATGTCAGCTGCGTTTGGCCGGACATCTGCGCCGCGAGCGCCTCCATCCCGTCGATTGTATAAAGCGGATCTTCCGTGCCCGCGATCAGCCCCATGGGCCGCGCGCCAAAACCTTCGGTATAGGAAAACGGCGAGGTGAAGGACGCGGCCTCCCCGGCGGAGACGGGCAACAGCGGCAACGCAATGAAGAGGCCCGCGTCGATCCGTGGATCAACCGCTGCGGCAAGATAGCCGACAAACGCACCAAGCGAGAACCCGGTCACGCCAACGCGAGAGGCATCCACCCCGTCGATCTGATCGAGCGCATCAACGGCGCTGCGCACGTCAATCGCCGTATCCGCGATGAATTTGCGCGTCGCGTCGAAATAGCCGTTCTCAAGGTAAATATATGGGTTCTCAAAATCGGTCGACACGCGCCGCTCTCCATGCTTGCGCGCATCAAAGGCGAGCACGGCAAACCCGGCCTCAACCAGCGCCGCACGGTGGCTTGATGGGAAGGAGTAAGGCCCTTCATCGGTGCGCCACCATTGCGCGCGCGATTGGGTCAGACCGTGCAGCAGCAGGATCACCGGCGGGTTCTCTGCCCCGTTTGGCACATCAAGTCGTGCGGGGACGATCTGGTTGTCAAAGCCGGTGAATGTGAACTCCACCCGCCGCACCCCGTCTGCAGGCGCGTCAGACTGAACCTCAACAGTCTGGGGCATGTGGGGGTCGAGCGCATAAAAGGCGCGCAGATGGTCAAACGTGCTGTCCGCGCGCACCGGTGCGGGTGCTGCGATCAAAAGGACAGCGGTCAGCGCCGCCAGCGGCAGCGCAGTGGGGGAAGCGAATGTCATGTCTCTCTCCAGTTGGTCCGAAATCGGGTCGGATAGAAGAAAGACGGATCACGCGCCCCGTCTGTGACAGATGGGCCGCAAAAAAATCGGCTTGCCGTCAGGCGCGCGCGGCGGGGCTTTTCACGTGCGGGAAATCACCGGTCGCGATATAGGCCTCCTCCTCCGGGGTGGAGACGCGGCCATAAAACGGATTGCGGTGCGGGTGGCGGCCAAACCGCTCGATCACCGCGCGCACACGGGCATTTTGTGCACGCAACTGATCGCCAAGCTGCGCGAGGTGAGGCGGCATTTCCGCGATGACGGTTTCGGTCAGGTCGTCCATCAGCGCGATCCGGTCGAGGTGATCGGGGCCCTCGCAATGGCCAAGCGCGATGATGTAGAACAGCTTTTTCCACGGTGCGATGGCCGCGAAATGGCCGTTTCGGATGCCTTCCAACACCAAAAGGTTCGATTTGATGTCCTGCGCGAAAGCACCCGGCGTGTCGCGCCACAGGGAGCGGGGAAACTGATCCAGCACGATCAAAAGCGCGATGCGCCCTTCTGCCGTGTTGGCCCAATGATCAAGGGTGCCGCGCGCCCCGGCGATGGTCATCTCCTCAAACCGGGTGCAGATCGTGTGATCCATCCCGCCATGCATCCGCTCTTCGATCCAGGCGCGGAAGGTTTCGCCGCTGTCCCAAAACCCGTTTTCCGGGAACCAGAGGTCAAGGACAGTCTGAGGCTGAAAGGCAGGGTCACTCATCACGCGGTCTCCCATTTGGGTAGCGGCTAAAGACTGGAGTGTGGGATACTTTCGCTGATCACGCAAATTGCGCGGTGCGTCGGGTCATGCGATCAGGGCCGGGAGTGTGCGCTCAGCTTGCCTTCATGCTCCGCCACGACCGCGCCCGCGCCTGTCCCGGTCGATTTCAGGGCGCGCAGAATCCCGATGAGATTGTCGTCGCGCAGCCGTTCCAACGCGCGGATGCTCATATGCCCCGATTGTGCGTCCGATTGATCCGCGATCATATCGACCAGCGCGTCATTGAATTCGGGCACATCGGTCAGCTTGGTCCATGGCCAGGCAAGCGCAGGGCCAAACTGCGCCATGAAGTGTTTCATCCCGGCCTCGCCCCCGGCGATGCGGTAGGTCTCAAAAAGGCCCATCTGCGCCCATCGCAGGCCAAACCCCATGCGGATGGCCTCGTCAATCTCCGCCGTTGTGGCGATCCCGTCTTTCACCAACCACAGGCTTTCCCGCCAGACGGCCTCCAGCAGGCGGTCTGCGATATGGGCGGCAATCTCCGTGCGCACGGTCAGGGGATACATCCCGATGCTGCGCAGGATGGAGGCGGCGCGCGTGTCATTGGTGCCGACAAGTTCGACCAATGGCAGCAGATAGACCGGGTTGAACGGATGCGCCACGATCACGCGCGCGCCCGTCGCCCGCAATTCGGTCGGGGTAAAGCCGGATGTGGAGGAGCCGATCACCGCATCCGCCGGGGCATGGGCAGAGATGTCGCCGTGAATGCGACGCTTGAGGTCAAGCCGTTCCGGCACGCTTTCCTGTATCCAATCCGCGCCTGCCACGGCGCGGGGCAGGTCATCGCAATAGCTGAGCGTGCCCTCGCTTGGCAGCGCACTGTCATAGAGTTGCGGCAGCGCGTGACGCGCATTGTCCAGAACGGCGGTGATCTTGCGCGCGGCCTCTAGATCGGGGTCAAACACGGCCACGTCCCAACCGTTGAGCAGGAATCGCGCGGCCCAGCCGCCGCCGATCACGCCGCCGCCGATGATCGCGGCCTTCATCGTGTCACCGGCGCGCGTTTGGTGAGCGACAGGCGTGCGCGCACGTCCTGCGGTCCGATGACCCGTGCGCCAATCCCAGTGATCACCGTCACGGCACGCTCCACCAATTGTGCGTTCGTCGCCAAAACGCCCCGCTCCAGAAAAAGGTTATCTTCCAGCCCGACCCGCACATGCCCGCCCGCCAGCACCGCTGCCGCGACATAGGGCATCTGATCGCGCCCCAGCGAAAACGCGGACCATGTCCAGTCAGGCGGCACATTCCCCACCATCGCCAGAAAGGTATTGAGGTCATTGGGCGCGCCCCATGGCACCCCCATGCAAAGCTGCACCAGCGCGGGCGCGGTCAGCACACCCTCTGCCACCAATTGCGTGGCGAGCCATAGATGCCCGGTGTCGAACGCCTCAATCTCAGGCCGGACGCCCATGTCGGTCATCATCTGGCCCATGGCGCGCAACATGCCGGGTGTGTTGGTCATCACATAATCGGCTTCGGCGAAATTCATCGTGCCGCAATCGAGCGTGCAAATCTCTGGCTGGCAATCCGCGATATGGGCGACGCGCGCGGCCGCACCGATCATGTCCGTCCCAGCGGTGTTGAGGGGCAGGGGGGCTTCGGTCGGGCCGAACACGATATCGCCGCCCATCCCGGCGGTGAGGTTCAACACGACATCGGTGTCACTGTCGCGAATACGCTTCGTAACCTCACGATAGAGTGCCAGATCGCGGGACGGGGCGCCGGTTTCGGGATCGCGCACATGGCAATGGACAATGGCCGCCCCTGCTTTCGCCGCATCAATCGCGGCCTCAGCGATCTGCGCCGGGCTGCGCGGGACATGGGGGGATTTGTCCTGCGTCGCGCCGGAGCCGGTGATGGCTGCGGTGATGAACACCTCCCTGTTCATGGTAAGCGGCATCGCGTCCTCCCTCGTTGTCCCGCTCAGCCTATCCCCTGATCTGGGGGCGTGGTGCCAAAAAACGGCATTCCGCTGTCGCGGACGCAAAAACGGGCGACGCAGCGGCCCGTTTCGCATTGCACCATGGTCAAACCGCACAATCCGCGTTATGGGGCGGCAAACCTCTTTCAAGGACGCATTCGGATGGACCTTCGTAACATCGCTATCATCGCCCATGTTGACCACGGCAAGACGACGCTCGTGGATCAATTGCTCGCGCAATCGGGCTCTCATCGGGCCAATCAGCAGGTGGCCGAGCGGGCCATGGACAGCAACGATCTGGAGCGGGAGCGCGGGATCACGATCCTTGCCAAATGTACCTCCGTTGAATGGCAGGGCATTCGGATCAACATCGTGGACACCCCCGGCCACGCCGATTTCGGCGGCGAAGTGGAGCGGATCCTGTCCATGGTCGATGGCGTGGTTCTGCTCGTCGATGCGGCGGAAGGCCCGATGCCCCAAACTAAATTCGTGACATCCAAGGCATTGGCGCTGGGCCTGAAACCCATCGTGGTGCTCAACAAGGTCGATAAGCCGGATGCGGAGCCGGATCGCGCCCTTGATGAGGTGTTTGATTTGTTCGTGCAGTTGGACGCGAATGAAGAGCAGCTCGATTTTCCGGTGCTCTACGCCTCTGGCCGCGATGGCTGGGCCGATGATGTGCTGGACGGTCCGCGTAAGGATTTGCAGGCCATGTTCGCGCAGGTCGTCAAGCATGTGGAGCCGCCAAAGCAGGTTGCGCAGGCGGATCAGCCGTTCAAGATGCTGGCGACCACGCTTGAATCCGACCCGTATCTGGGCCGCATCCTGACCGGCCGGATCGAAGAGGGAACCCTGACCACAGGCCGCACGATCAAGGGGCTGAGCCGTGACGGGAAAGAGATCGAACGCTTCCGCGTGACCAAAATCCTCGCGTTCCGCGGCCTATCCCGCCAGCCGATCGAAGAGGCCGCCGCGGGCGACATTGTGGCGATCGCGGGCATGACCAAATCGACAGTGGCCGATACGCTTTGTGACACGGCAGTGTCGGAGCCGATCCCGGCGCGCCCGATTGACCCGCCCACCATCTCCGTCACCTTCGGGATCAATGACAGCCCGCTTGCCGGGCGCGATGGCGACAAGGTGCAAAGCCGCGTCATCCGCGCGCGCCTGATGCAGGAAGCCGAGTCGAACGTCGCGATCAAAGTGAGCGACAGCGCGCAGGGCGACAGTTTTGAAGTCGCCGGGCGCGGCGAATTGCAGATGGGTGTCCTCATCGAGAATATGCGCCGCGAAGGGTTCGAATTGTCGATCTCCCGCCCGCGCGTGTTGATGAAAGACGAGGACGGCCTGCGGATGGAGCCTGTGGAAGAGGCAACCATCGACGTGGATGAAGCCTATTCCGGTGTGGTGGTCGAAAAGCTCAACGCCCGCAAAGGCGAGCTTGTGGATATGCGCACCGGGCAGGGTGGCAAAACCCGCATCGTTGCCCATGTGCCGAGCCGAGGCCTCATCGGCTATCACGGTGAGTTTCTGACCGATACGCGCGGCACTGGCGTTCTGAACCGCGTGTTCCACGGCTGGACCCCGCATAAGGGTCCGATCCCCGGTCGGCGGCGTGGCGTGCTGATTTCCATGGAGACAGGACAATCCGTCGCATATGCGATCTTCAACCTTGAGGATCGGGGCAAATTCTTCATCGGATCGGGTGAGGCCGTCTACCAGGGGATGATCCTCGGTGAGCACAGCCGCGACAACGATCTGGAAGTTAACCCGCTTAAGGGGAAAAAGCTGTCCAATGTCCGCGCGTCGGGCAAGGATGAAGCGGTTGTTTTGACCACACCGCAGCGCATGTCGCTGGAAGAAGCAATCGCTTACATTAACGATGATGAGCTTGTGGAGGTCACTCCGGGTGCGATCCGGCTGCGCAAACGCTTCCTTGATCCGCATGAGCGCAAGCGTGAGTCTCGCAAAATGGAATAAACCATGGGTTGTTTTGCATTTTGCAATTGCAAAATGCAAAACACCAATGAGTTGAATTTGTGAATATGGCGGATTGTGACGGGTGCAGCCTTAAACTTGTCAAAGAGTGAAAGGCGGCCGTCGATTTCCTCAGGTTTTCCGTGGATCAATGCCTTAATCAAAAATTAATTTTAAAATTTTCTAAACTTGGCACGCTGCCTGCATGTGTCTCGGTATCGGGGGTATCCGAAACATTTTGGAGGACAGACAATGAAACATCCAGTTGACGTGCACGTGGGCAAGCGTATTCGCCATCGCCGTTGGATGATTGGGATGACTCAGCAACAGCTGGGTGATGCCGTGGGGATCAAGTTTCAACAGATTCAGAAATACGAGACCGGCATGAACCGCGTCAGCGCATCCCGCCTTTGGGATATCGCAAGCGCGCTGGACGTGACCATCGCCTTTTTCTTCGAAGGTCTCGATGGGGATGTGGCAGAGGCCGCAATGAGCGAATTCCAGGTGGAGAAGCCGCAGGGTGACCTGATGGTGGATCGCGAAGCACAAGAGCTTGTGCGCTCCTACTACGCCATCCCCGAAGAGCAGCGCCGCCGCCTGTTTGATCTGGCGCGCGTGCTGAGCGACGCGGCCTGATTTGGGACTGACCCCGCGTCTTGTGACAGGGATGCGGGGATGCGGGGCGGGCAACTCCCTCCGTTGACCGATCCCGCAATCTGTGAAACTCCCGAACCGTTGCACACGGTTCGGGAGTTTTTTCATGGCACAGGCTCAACATGACATGGCGGAGTTGACGGAGGTCGCCCACGCGCTGGCCGATGCCGCGGGTGCCGCGATCCAGCCCTATTTCCGCACCAAACTGACGCCTGAAAACAAGGATGCGCAGGGCTTTGATCCTGTCACCATCGCGGATCGCGCAGCGGAGGCCGCGATGCGTGACGTACTGGCCATCCGCCGCCCGCAAGATGGCATTTACGGGGAAGAATACGGTCGTCAGGACGGGACAAGCGGGCTGACTTGGGTGCTTGATCCGATTGATGGCACCCGCGCCTTCATCTGCGGTGCGCCGACATGGGGCTGCCTGATCGGCTTGGACGATGGCAGCGGCCCGATCCTCGGCATCGTCGATCAGCCCCATACGGGGGAGCGGTTTTTCGGCGGGCCGAATGGCGCGACCCTCACCCATCATGGTATCACGACATCCTTGCAGACCAATAGGGCAACGACCGCCCTGTCCGGGGCAAAGCTGCTCACAACCTTCCCGGAGGTCGGTCAGGCGGCGGAGCGCGCGGCGTTTGAGCGGGTCCGTGATCAGGTGCAACTCACCCGCTATGGGCTGGATTGCTATGCCTATGCGCTGATCGCAACCGGGCAAGTCGATCTGGTGATCGAAGCCGGGCTGAATGCTTATGACATTCAAGGGCCACAAGCGGTGATCGAGGCCGCAGGCGGGATTGTCACCACATGGGATGGTGGCCCGGCGCATCAGGGCGGGCGCATTCTTGCTGCCGGAAACAAGGCGCTGCATCAGGCCGCGATGGACCTGCTCAACAGCTAGGCGTCAGCGGTCAGGAATGCGGTGATCCGGTCCCAGACCGGTTCAAAACACTGGCTGCGTTCTTGCAGGATTTCGTGCCGTGCGCCCGGCACCTTGACCAAGGTGCTGTTGGGCAGGCGTTCCACTTGGGTCATGATCGCCCCTTCGGAGACAACCCGCTCCTCCGTGCCAAGGAACACCAGCGTTTCGGTGGTCGGCATGCCCACATCCATCAGGGCGTTCATCTCGTCAAAACTGGCCGCAACCCACGAAACGGTCGGCGCGCCAAGGGTCAGTTGCGGATGGCTGTCAAGATGGCCGCGCATCCAGTCGAACCGCTCCCGATCTGTAGTCAGTTTGTTGGTCTCAAGCGTTGTGTTGCGCAGAAAATCGCTCGCCCGGCCGCCGGGGGCGATTGTCTGCCCGCGCCCGAATGCCTCAAGGAACCGCGCGACAAAGGGGCCGAAAATCCGTTTCTCTACCGGCAGGTTCAGCCCCCACATCGGAGCGCAGAACACCGCGCGCGAGACGCCCGCATCCCGCAGCGCCCCATCGGCAAGTGCCCGCAGGCCAATCGCCCCGCCCATACTGTGCGCGATCAGATGCAAAGGTCGTGGAAAGCCCTGCACGGCCCCAAGCAGTGCCGCCATATCCTGCTGAAATTCAGAATACCGCCTGACATAGCCCAGATTGTCCGCCACCTTGCGATCAGACAGCCCCTGTCCGCGCCAATCGATACAGGCAACCGCATAGCCAAGCGCCACGAGCCGCGTGATCACGCGATCATATTTCTCGATATACTCGGTGCGACCGGGCAGGAGCAGAACGGTGCCCCGCGTTCCCTGCCATATCGCAATGCGCAGCCGCGTGCCGTCACGCGCCGTGACATATTGCGCCTCCCCCCCGGCAGGGAGGGCGGCAATCTCGGTATGAAGGGGAGCGGTGCTCACCCCAGAACAGTCGCCAGTTTCATGGCAAGACCCATGTCGCCGTCGATCTTGAGCTTGCCGGTCATGAACGCGGAAGTCGGGTTCAGATCGCCGCTCATCATTTCCTGAAACGTGTCGGCATCGGCCATGAGGGTCACATCCGCGTCCGAATCGTCCGCCGAGACGCCAGAGGCATCGACGCGAACAGCGCCTTCGCCTTCGATCTGGAACTTCACGGAACCGTCCTCAATCCCGTCTGCGCCGAATTTTTCCTTCAGTGCGGCGACGGCTGCGTCGATGACTGCGCTCATTTGGGTCACTCCCCTGTTATGATGCGAAGCTGCCCCTCGCATTTCCTGATATGCGCGTTACTTTAGGCATCATGAGACCGGTGACAATCATCCTTGCGGCCTGTGCCGTAGCGTTATTCCAACCTGCCCTTGCGGAAGGCCATGAGCCGTCCGAGCTGGAGCAGCTCTATGCCCAATTGGCCGATCCAGAGACGACCGATCCGATCCGATTGGTCAACAGGATCGGGCGGTTATGGTCCAATTCCGGGTCGGAGGCGATGGACCTCTTGCTGGAGCGGGGGACAGAGGCCATTCAGGATGAGGATTACATCCTTGCCATTGAGCATCTGACCGCCCTCACAGACCATGCCCCCGATTTTGCCGAAGGCTGGAACGCGCGCGCGACCGCCTATTACCTCAATGGCGATCTGGGCCTGTCGATTGCAGATATCGAGCGCGCGCTGGCCCTCAATCCGCAGCATTTCGGCGCGCTTGCCGGGCTGGGCCTAATCTATGAGGAATTGGGATACGATCAGGCGGCCTATTCCGCCTATCTTGCCTCACGCAGCCTCAATCCGCATCAGGAACGGGTGAATAACGCGATTGACCGCCTGCGTGTGTCTGGTATCGGGCAGGCCCTCTAACACTTCAATGACAAGGGGCCGCGTATGGCCAGTTCTGCCCGCAACCGTACCGTGACGGCCGTGCTTGGTCCGACCAACACGGGCAAGACCCATTTCGCGATTGAGCGGATGCTGGGTCACCGGAATGGCGTGATCGGCTTTCCGCTGCGGCTCTTGGCGCGGGAGGTGTATGACAAGGTGGTCAAGCTGCGCGGGCCGTCCGTCGTCGCGCTGATCACGGGGGAGGAGCGGATCGTGCCGCCCCGCGCGTGCTATTGGATCTGCACAGTGGAGGCGATGCCGCTGGATCTGGGAACGGAATTCGTGGCCGTCGATGAAATCCAGCTCTGCGCGGATCCGGACCGGGGATATGTGTTCACCGACCGTCTGCTGAACGCGCGCGGCCTGACGGAGACGCTGTTTTTGGGGGCAGAGACGATGCGCGCGCGGATCGCCCATCTGGTGCCGGAGGCGTCCTTCATCCGGCGGGAGCGGTACTCGACCCTCACCTATGCGGGCTCCAAGAAAATCGCCCGCCTGCCACCGCGCGCGGCCATCGTCGGCTTCAGCGTGGAGAATGTGTACGCGATTGCCGAATGGCTGCGCCGGGTCAAAGGGGGGGCTGCCGTGGTGATGGGCGCGCTCAGCCCGCGGACCCGCAACGCGCAGGTGGAGATGTATCAGAACGGAGAGGTTGACTACCTCGTCGCCACTGACGCCATCGGCATGGGCCTTAACCTTGATGTGAACCATGTGGCCTTTGCCGGAACGAGCAAATTCGACGGGCGCAAATTCCGCCATCTGATGCCCAACGAGTTGGCACAGATCGCCGGGCGGGCTGGGCGGCACACGAATGACGGCACGTTCGGCGTGACGGCAGAAGCAGAGCCGTTCGAGCCGGAGGTGGTCGACGCCATCGAAAACCACCGCTTCTCCCCGATCAAAAAGCTGCATTGGCGCAATTCCGCGCTCAATTACGGATCGGTCGAGGCGCTGCTCGCCTCTCTTGAGGAATTGCCGCAAGACGCCGATCTGATGCGCGCACGGGAGGCCGATGACGTGCTGTCCTTGCGCGCGCTTTGGGCGATGCCGGACATTCAGGACAAGATCAACAATGCCCGCGACGTGCGCCTGTTATGGGACGTGTGCCAGATCCCCGATTTCCGCAAAGTCGCCCCGCAAGAGCACGCCAGCCTTTTGTCCGCGATGCATGACCATCTGCACAATGGCGGCACGTTGCCCGATGCGTGGCTGGCCAAACATATCAAGCGGATCGACCGCCCCTTGGGCGACATAGATGCGCTGTCGCGACGTCTCGCTTTTATCCGCACTTGGACGTATGTTGCCCAGCGTAAAGAGTGGGTCGCCGATGCCGAGCATTGGCGGGCTGAAACCCGTGCGGTAGAAGACCGCCTGTCAGACGCGCTACACCACGCGCTGACACAACGATTCGTCGACCGGCGCACATCCGTGCTGATGCGCCGGTTGAAAGAGAAGGAGAGCCTCGTGGCTGAAATTACTGCTGATGGTGACGTGAGCGTCGAAGGTCAATTCGTCGGGCGTCTGGACGGGTTCCGGTTCAAGCTGGATCCAAGTGCGACGGGCGAGGAGGCAAAAACGCTGCGCTCTGCCGCGCTGGCCGCCCTCGCGCCGCAATATCAGCTTGCCGCCGACCGGCTCTATAACGCACCGGACAAGGAACTCGACATCACCGAGCAGGGGGGCCTGATGTGGGGCGACCTTGCAGTGGGCAAGATGGTCAAGGGGGCCGATATCCTGTCGCCCGAAGTGGCGGTTTTTGTCGATGACGAGGCGGGCGCGGATGTGGCCGAGCGGGTCAAGCGCAAGCTCACCATCTGGCTGGAGCGCAAGATCGCCGCACTTTATGAGCCGCTGATCGCGATGCGCGACGATGAAACCATGTCAGGCCTCGCGCGCGGTGTGGCGTTCCGACTGGTCGAAAACCTCGGCGTTGTACCCCGGGCGGAGATCGCGCAGGACGTCAAATCCCTCGATCAGGACGCGCGCGGATTGCTGCGCAAGCATGGTGTGCGCTTTGGCCAGTTCACGGTGTTCATGCCGTTGATGCTCAAGCCCGCGCCCACGCGGATGCGGCTCGTGCTGTGGTCGCTGTTTGAAGGCTTTGGGGAATTTCCCGAAAGCCCGCCGCCGGGGCTGGTGACGATCCCGGCGCAGGTTGGGGTGCCGGAGGGCTATTATCCCAAGGCGGGCTACCGGCTTGCCGCGACGCGGGCGATCCGGGTCGATATGGTCGAGCGGCTCGCGGATATGCTGCGCAATCTCGATGCGCGCGGCGGGTTCGAGGCGACTGCCGACATGCTGTCGATCACCGGCCTGACGCTGGAACAATTCGCTGATCTGATGACCGGCCTTGGCTATGCCGCCGAAAAGGGGGAGCGGGTCAAGGTGAAGGCCGTCCCGGTTGTGGCCGAAACGCCCGCCGCCCCGGTGGAGGATGATCCTGTCACCGCACCGCAAGAGGGCCAGATGGACGCCCCCTTGGCGGAGGCCGGGGCCGACACCACACCCATTGAGGCCACCGACGCGACTGCCCCTGCCGAAGTGACGACGGAGGAGGGCGACAGCACGCTTGATGTCGCCGCTGCCGCGCCTGCGGGCGAAGAGGCCGCACCGGAGATGGAAGTGTTCTACACCTTCACCCGCGCGCCCCGCCGCCGCCCCGACCCGCAGGGCCGCCGCCCGGAGCGCAGCGAAAAGCCCGGCGGCGGTCGCCCGCAAGGCAAGGGCAAGCCGCGCGGCAAGGGCGGCAAACCCGGCGGACGCAAACCGGAGGGGCCAAAGGTGCATTCCGCCAAACCGCCCCGCAAGGAAAAGGCGATTGATCCCGACAATCCGTTCGCAGCGCTGATGGCGCTCAAGAACAAGGACTGATGGCAGACCCGCGCCCCGGCCTGCGGATCGACAAATGGCTATGGCATGCGCGGTTTTTCAAAACCCGCAGCCTGGCCGCGAAGGTCGTGGCCGGGGGCATTCGGATTGGTGAGACGCGGGTGACCAAGGCGTCCGTGCTTGTCCGCATCGGGGATACCGTGACTTTTCCGCAAAATCGGGATGTCCGATTGGTTCAGGTCGAGGCGCTTGGGGAGCGGCGCGGACCAGCGCCCGAGGCGCAGGCGCTCTACACCGATCTGGCACCCGTCACACCCAAGGACCGCGCGCAAGAGCCCGAAGCTGATCGTGTCGGCGGCCGCCCGACCAAAAAGGATCGGCGCGAAATGGATGCCCTGCGCAATCCTGTCACTTGATCCTCAAGGCACAGGGGCATAGAAGCCCCGGCTAAGGGCTTGCGGCCATGCGTCCGTAAACCTAAGTTGACAGATATAGTGCCGAAACAGGACTGCCCAGATGACCTATGTCGTGATTGATAACTGCATCGCCTGCAAATACACCGATTGCGTCGAAGTTTGCCCGGTGGATTGTTTCTATGAGGGCGAGAACATGCTCGTCATCCAGCCCGATGAGTGCATTGACTGTGGCGTCTGTGAGCCGGAATGCCCCGCCGACGCGATCCGCCCGGATACGGAGCCGGACATGGAAAAATGGGTGGAGTTCAATCGCAAATATTCCGAAGCGTGGCCCAATATCGTGACCAAACGCGATCAGTTGCCCGACGCGGAAAAACTCGACGGCGTGCCGAACAAGCTGGAGACGCATTTTTCGGAGAAGCCCGGCGAGGGTGATTGAGCGACCGATTCGGTGCACAAACCTCCTGCGATGCCAAATGCTTATCCCATTTTCCGCAGGTTTCTGGTGAAAATGCATCCTTAGGTTGTGAAGGGGCCTTGTTTTCAGGCCCTGCATCCGATTCTGGCGGGGTTCATTTGAATATGCCCCCAAAATTTGTTATATAACGGTCATACATTCTTAGGCTGGCGCAGCCGCATCTGGTTTGGCGTGCCCCTCGAATGCTGGTTATCGCTGGTTTTGAGCCTTGTCGGGCGGTTTTCGCAATCGCCGGGGTGGGTTTTTGACCGGCGTTTTTTGTGAGAGAGGAAAGGCATAACATGGCCAAGTCGAAATCCAGTGAATTCCGTCCCAACGATTACATCGTGTACCCGGCGCATGGCGTTGGGCAAATCCTGCGGATTGAGGAGCAGGAAGTGGCGGGCATGACGCTGGAGCTTTTCGTCATCTCCTTCGAGAAGGACAAGATGACCCTGCGCGTCCCGACCAATAAGGCAAACAGCGTCGGCATGCGGTCGCTCGCATCGCCCGACATCATGGACAAAGCGCTCGAAACCCTGAAGGGCCGCGCGCGTGTGAAAAAGGCCATGTGGTCCCGTCGCGCTCAGGAATACGAGCAAAAGATCAACTCTGGCGATCTGATCGCGATTGCGGAGGTCGTGCGCGACCTGCACCGTGGCGACGATCAGCGCGAGCAAAGCTATTCCGAGCGTCAGTTGTATGAAGCAGCCCTTGAGCGGTTGACCCGCGAACTGGCCGCCGTCAATGGCGTGGATGAGGGCGCCGCCGCCGCCCGTGTGGATGAGGTTCTCGTCAGCCGCGCGGCCTGATCCAAAGCGCATTCAACACGAAAAACACCCTCGGTCCGCGCTGGACCGGGGGTGTTTTTGCTTCAAGCTGCCATCAGCGCCAATAGCATCAGCACCATGCCAAGCTCCGACAGGATCTGCGTGGCCCCCAACACATCGCCGGTCTGACCGCCGAGCTTATGCCGCGCATAAGCCAGAAAGGGCACCGCCAATAATCCCCCGGCCAAGATCCCAAACCCCGTCACCCCGAAACACAGGACTGCCAGCCCCAGCGACAACGCGCCGCTTGTCAGCAGGGCCGCGCCGCCCGGTCGTCCGGTGCTGGCGCTCAAGCCCCCCTCCCGCGCATTGGGCAGCCGCATGGCGAGCGCCATCACGCTGCGCGACCCGGCCCCGGCGACGGCCAGCCCGGCGATGACCTGCTCTGCCGGGATCGCGGCAATCCCGCTCCACCGGGCAAGGAGCATGACGATCAGTGCCACCGCGCCAAAGGCCCCGATGCGGCTGTCCTTCATGATGTCGAGGCTATGCGCCTTGTCCCGCCCGCCGCCCAGCCCATCGGCGCAATCGGCCAACCCGTCCTCATGCAGCGCCCCGGTCAGAAGTGCGAGGACCGCCAGTGCCGCGGCAGCCGCCACACCCGCGGGCAGGCCCGCATGGCTCAGCACCATGGCCACCGCGCCAGCGAGCGCCCCCAAAATCGCCCCGACACAGGGCCAGGCCCAACTGCTCAAAGCCCCCCGCTGCCCGGCCCGCGCATGGTCAACCGGCACCGGCAACCGCGTCAGCAGGGAGAACGCGACCCAGATATCATGCAGCTCAAATCGCGTGGCGTGGGGCATGGGGTGATTTCCTTCCTCATAGGGTCGAAAACAGGGTGGCATCCTGTGTCGGTCAGAGTATCCCTGTGCCACGAAAGACATGCCAGACGAAAGGCCCGCCATGACCGACGCCCCGTTCCACAGCCCCGAAGAATTCGCCGCGATGCTCGCGACCTTGCCTGCCGCGAACCACAGCGCCGCAGAGGCCGCGTCGGAACGCAACGGCATGCTGACAAAACCGCCGGGCGCTTTGGGCCGCTTGGAGGATCTGGCGATCTGGTATGCAAGCTGGCGCGGCACGCCGCGCCCACGCGTCGAGCGGCCACAGGTGATCGTGTTTGCGGGCAATCATGGCGTGACCGCGCAGGGCGTCTCGGCCTTCCCAGCGGAGGTCACGGTGCAGATGGTCGCGAATTTTGAGGCTGGTGGTGCGGCGATCAATCAACTCTCGCGTCTCGCTGGGGCGGAGATGAGCGTTCATGCGCTTGATCTGGACAGCCCGACGCAGGATTTCACACAAGGGCCCGCGATGGATGGCGGTGCCTGTGTCGCGGCTCTGGCCACGGGCTGGGGGGCGGTTGATCCGTCAGCCGATCTGCTCGTGGTGGGGGAGATGGGCATTGGCAACACCACCTCCGCCGCCGCGATTGCGGCCGCGCTCCTTGGAGGAACGGGGGCGGATTGGGCCGGGCGCGGCACGGGCGTCGATGATGCGGGCCTGCGCCGCAAGGCCGAGGTGATCGACGCTGGGCTGGCCAAGAACCCATGGCGCGCGCCGATGGATGTGTTGTGCAGCTTTGGCGGGCGCGAAATCGCCGCGATGGCGGGCGCGATCGCACGGGCGCGGGCGGAGGGCATCCCGGTGATCCTGGATGGGTTCATCTGCTCTGCGGCAGCGCTGGTCCTCCATAAATGCGATCCGGCGGCGCTTGACCATTGTGTCGCGGGGCATCTGTCGGAAGAGGGGGCACATGGGGCGATGCTCGACGCGATGGAGAAATCGCCGCTCCTGTCCCTTGGCCTGCGCTTGGGCGAAGGATCGGGTGCTGCTGTCGCGATCCACATTCTCAAGGCGGCGGTTGCGTGCCATTCGGGGATGGCGACTTTTGCCGAAGCGGGCGTGAGCGACGGTTAAAAGGCGCTCCCGCACGTCGGCTGCGCCTCCCTTTGGGGTGAGGGCGAGAGACAAACGCTGCGGGGCAGCGTTTGCGCCCGAACGCGCGGAATGGAATGAAGCGCCGGGCCGGGCCGGCGCTGCGCGCCGGTTTAAGATTGCGCTGAGGTGTTTGAGGAACAGGTGTGTTCCTCAAATCACCCCCTCAATTGTGGGGCTACGATTCGCCCGCGCGTCAAGGCCGCTCGTTCCTCGGACCTTGACCCACGGCCGAATCGCGAGGGCTGCTATTGTCACACCAAGTCCAATTCACTTTCTTCAAATATACCCCGCCGGAGGCACCGCCGCGCCGTCAGGCGCGGCCCCCCTCTAAAAGGAATTATTCGCGCCGCAGCACCTTATCCACAAGCCAAGCAAGGCCGAGCTTCCGCGATGACAGGAACTCCGCCTTGATCGCTTGGGGGTCATAGGCGGTCTCAATCCATGTGCGCAGGTCAAGGTCACTGTCCCCACGCGCCGTCAGATAGGCGTCGAAAAACGCATCGAGCACGCCCGTTTTTGCGTGCCGCAGATGGAGGTATTTGAAGGAGAGTTGCGCGCGCGCCGCCTCCACCTCTTGGCCTTCCACAAAATGCATATGCAGCGCCGCCGCCAGCCCCGCACGATCCGCGCCGGACTTGCAGTGATACAGCACCGGCGTCTCGACACTCTTGATCAGGTCGATAAAGCCCAAAAGTTCGTCGCGGGGGGGCAGATCCCGCGAATAGAGCCGGTAGATGATGAAGGTCAGGCCATGCGCGTCACAGGCTTCGACCTCCAGCGGGAGGGAGCCAAAGGACATGCCGCCGCGCAGCGAAATCACTGTCTTGCCGCCCTGATCGGCGAACCACTTGATCTGTTCGGGATTGGGTTGCGCGGAGCGCCATGCCTGTGGCGCGATCTGGTGCCGGTTGGGATACCAGTTGCGGATAAAGCCGTGATCGGACCATGTCATGTCCCGCTCCACCGCGCGCCGACCCTCGGGTGTGGCCAGCATGGGACGCCATTTTGCGTCCATGTCGTCAAGCTGGCGTTGGCGCCAATCGGGGTTGGTTACGTCATCATCGGTCACGGGGTGGCCCTTCGCGGTGCGGGTCTTTCATCCTGTCCGGGGAAGCTGGAGGCGACGACCGGAATCGAACCGGTGTACACGGATTTGCAATCCGCTGCGTAACCACTCCGCCACGTCGCCCCGCTGACAGGGGAGGTATAACAGCCAATCGGGCGCGTCCAGCGCAAAGTGCATCTTGTTGGCCTGCGGCACCGGGATCGGTTGCGCGATGCCATCATCTGTGGCAGTGACAGAAAAACGCGGAGCGGTTCGAGAGCGCCGCACACGATCCTTTCTTGAGATGGAGTCAGCATGATGTCCGATTTTGCCGCAGCCCGCACCGCGATGGTGGATTGTCAGGTCAGACCGTCGGATGTGACCCGCTATCCCATCATCTCCGCGATGCTGAGTGTCCCGCGTGAGGAATTCGTGCCTTCCGATATGCGCAGCGTCGCCTACGCGGGAGAGGACATTTCCCTATCGGCGGACCGGTCAATCCTTGCCCCGCGCACATTTGCAAAGATGCTCGATGCACTGGCGCTGAGCGGCAATGAACTCGTGCTCGATATCGGGGCGGGCTATGGCTACTCCACCGCCGTGATCGCGCATATGGCGCAAGCGGTGATCGGGCTGGAAGAGGTTGAGAGCCTCGCCACCGCTGCCACCACCGCGCTGAGTGCGGCAGGTGCCGACAATGCCGTCATCGAAACCGGCCCGCTGGCCGAAGGCGCCGCGGCCCATGGTCCTTATGACGCAATGGTCGTTCAGGGTGCTGTCGAGGAATTGCCGCAGGCGATCGTGGATCAATTGCGCCCCGATGGGCGTATCGTGATGCTCAAGGCTGAGGGCGCGCTATGCTATGCCGTTCTGGGCGTGAAAGGTGCGCGCGGTGTCAGCTGGCGGCGTATCTTTGATGCAACAGCGCCGGTTTTGCCGGGCTTTTCAAAGGCTCCAACCTTCGTTTTCTGACCAAACTGAACGAAACAGTCTTGTTTCGGCTGGGGCGCGGCTTAATGTAGGCTGCAACAAAAGAAGCAGGAGTTTCGCAATGCGCGTGTCGGTCAAGCTCACGGCAGCCTTTTTGGCTGGTCTGGGGTGTATGTCTTTTTCAGCAACCATGGCCTCGGCGCAAACGCTGGAGCAGGCGCTGATCGGGGCCTATGAATACCACCCTTCCCTGTCGGTGTCGCGTTCGGCGCTGCGTGCGGCGGATGAGAATGTCGCACAGGCGCGCGCGGGAAAGCGCCCGACGGTGACCGCATCCGCGCGGGCCGGGCTGACTTCGGCGGATCGGTTCGATGGCCGGGCGACCGATACCAGCACACTTTCCATTGATGGCTCGCTTCCGTTGATCGACGGGGGCAGCACCGCGGCTGCCGTCGCGGGTGCACTGGCGAATGTGGATCGCGCGCGCGCGGCCCTTGTCGGCACGGAACAGACCGTTCTGTTGGCCGCTGTCACCGCTTATGGCGATGTGCGGCGCGACACGCAATTCGTGTCACTGGCGCAAAACAACGTGCGCGTGATCACCAGCCAATTGCAGGCCGCGCGGGACCGGTTCGAAGTGGGCGAAGTGACCCGCACCGATGTGGCGCAGGCACGCGCGCGCCTTGCTGCCGCACAATCCAACCTTGTCGCGAATGAGGGTGCGTTGGCCCGCTCGCGGGAGGCGTATATCGCAGCGATCGGATCAGCGCCTGAGGATCTGGCACCGCCGCCCGCGCTGCCCGCGCTGCCCGCAACCCTAGCCGATGCGGAAGGGGTCGCCCTGCGTACCCATCCGTCTGTGGTCGCCGCGCAAGAGCTTGTCCGCGTGGCCGAGGCAGATGTGGACCGTGCCCGCGCAGCGTCCCGCCCGACGCTGACCGCCACGGCGCAGATCGCATCAAGCGGCACCGCTCAGGACACCCAGACCGATACGGCCACGGTTGGCCTTCAGGCCTCCTTGCCGCTGTATCGCGGGGGCGCTTTGTCGAGCCAAATCCGGCAGGCGCAGGCCACGCTGGATCAGCGCAACGCGGAATTGCAGGACGCGGGCCGTCAGGTTCGCCAGAACGTTGCGTCCGCTTGGGCCAACCTGACCGTCGCGCGATCCTCCATCGAGGCAAGCCGCCAGCAGATCACCGCCGCCCGCGTCGCGTTTGAAGGCGTGCGGGAGGAAGCACGGCTTGGTGCACGCACCACGCTAGAGGTGCTTGACGGGGAGCAGGAACTCCTGAACGCCCAATCCAACCTCGTTTCTGCCGAAAGAGACGAATATGTTGCCGTCTATTCGCTTCTTGCGGCCATGGGCCTCTTGACGGTGCAGCATCTTGGCCTTGAAGTGGAGCAGTATGACCCGGTTGAGAATTTCAACCGTGTGCAAAGCGGCCCCTTCAGCTCAAGCCGAGGGGATGCGCTGGATCGGATCCTCGGGCGGTACTGAACCGTCCTCGGGGGCCAATTGCCGCCAACGGGGGAGGGGACGACATGAGCGACGATCAAAGAGACGGTGAGGAAAGCCTTGCCGAAGTGCTGGCATCCATCCGCGCGCGGGTGGGTCAGCATGAGCGGGAAATGCGCGGGCAGGCCACGCCCCCCGCGCCCACGCCATCCTCCGACCCGGACGATGCGCCACTGATCCTTGGGGGTGGGGAAAGCACGCTTGATCCTGCCGACGATGAGGCAGCACTTTTGCTCACCGACCCGGTGGCCGATGCGCCGGTGCCCGCCGACCCCGAGCCGGAGGAGCCGCTGCATCTGTCCGACTACCTCGATACGCCCGAGGAAACCGACGACGCGCCGCTGATCCTGACCACCGCGGAAGAAGAAGAACCGCTCATCCTGTCCGACATGGTTGCCGAGGAAGACAATGATCCGCTGATCCTGTCCGATGAGGACAGCGCGGAGCCAGCGGATTTCGACATGCCCGAGGAGGACAGCCCCCTGGTGCTTGAGGACATGGTGGAGGACGATCCGCTGATCCTTGAGGATGCGGAGGAGGAGGAGCCGCTCATCCTGTCGGACGCGGAGAACGACGCGCCGCCGACAGTGGCGGAGGAGGAGGAGCCCCTGATCCTTGGCGACCCGGTGGAAGATGAAGAACCGCTTATCCTTGGCGACCCGGTGGAGGACGACGCGCCGCTCACGCTGACCGAGGAGGACGCTGCGCCTGACGAGGAACCATTGATCCTTGGCGACCCGGTGGAGGATGATGAACCGCTTATCCTGTCGGACGCGGAGGACGACGCGCCGCCGACCGTGGCGGAGGAGGATGAGAACCCCTTGATCCTTGAGGACGCAGCGGACGAGGAAACCACCCCTGACGAACAAGCGCATCCCGCGCTGCGACTGGTTGAGGACGCGGCCCCTGCTGCCGTCATTCCGGCCATGGCGCAGCAGGATTTGCCACCGCCCCCCGCTCCCGAGCCCACGCTCGACGCGGTGCCTGTCCCTACCGCCCCGGCTCCCGCCGCGCCTGAGATTGACGAGGATACCCTTCGCGCCATGATCCGCGACGTGATCCGGGAGGAATTGCAGGGCGATCTGGGCCAGACCCTGTCGAACAATATCGGGGCGATGATCCGCGAGGAACTGGCCAACGCGTTCAAACGGGGCTGACCCCTTTTCCTTGAGCGCGGCACAGGCTATGCACCCGGTCAGACCAATTCATCCTGACCGCGCGGGTAGATGCCATGACCATGGAAAAGAATTTCGACGCCACCACCAGTGAGGCCGCGATCATCGCGGCATGGGAGGCGAACAAGGCGTTCGCTGCCGGGGCAAATGCGAAACCCGGCGCGGATGCGTTCTCCATTGTGATCCCGCCCCCGAACGTGACCGGCTCGCTCCATATGGGGCACGCGTTCAACAACACGTTGCAGGATATTCTGGTGCGCTGGCACCGGATGCGCGGCTTTGACACGCTGTGGCAGCCGGGCACCGATCACGCGGGCATCGCCACCCAGATGGTGACGGAGCGTGACATGGCCGCCAAGGGCGAGCCGACCCGTGCCGAGATGGGGCGCGAGGCGTTTCTGGATCGCGTCTGGCAGCAAAAGGTCGCATCGCGCGGCACGATCATCGGGCAGCTCAAACGCCTTGGCGCGTCCTGCGATTGGGACCGCGAAGCCTTCACCATGGGGGGCGCTGCGGGCGACCCGGACAAGGGCAGCGGGCCGAATTTCCATGACGCGGTGATCAAGGTTTTCGTCGATCTCTATAACAAGGGGCTGATCTATCGCGGCAAGCGGTTGGTGAACTGGGACCCTCATTTCGAAACCGCGATTTCCGACCTTGAGGTCGAGAATATCGAGGTGGACGGCCATATGTGGCACTTCAAATACCCGCTCGCGGGGGGGGCCACCTATGAATATGTCGAAAAGGATGAGGACGGGAATGTCACCCTGCGGGAGACGCGGGATTATATCTCCATCGCGACGACCCGGCCTGAGACGATGCTGGGCGACGGCGCAGTCGCTGTCCACGCAGACGATGAACGATATTGGCCCCTTTGGAAGAACGGTACAACGTATTGCGAAATTCCCGTCGGCCCGAAAGAGCATCGCCGCCTGATCCCGATCATCACCGACGAATACCCGGATATGACTTTCGGCTCCGGCGCGGTGAAGATCACGGGCGCGCATGATTTCAACGACTACCAAGTCGCCAAGCGCGGCAATATCCCGATGTATTCCCTAATGGACACCAAAGGGCGGATGCGCGCCGATGGGCGGCCCTACGCAGAGGAAGCCGCGACGGCGCAGGCCATCGCCAATGGTGAGGAAGGGTTCGACGAGGCGAAAATCGCTGCGATGAACCTTGTGCCTGAGGAGTATCGCGGGCTCGACCGGTTCGAGGCGCGCAAAAAGGTGGTCGCGGATATCACCGACGAGGGCCTTGCCGTGATGCACGATGTCACACGCACCGACAAGGAAACGGGGGAGGAGATCACCACCTCCGAACCGCTTGTTGAGAACAAAAAGATCATGCAGCCCTTCGGGGACCGCTCCAAGGTCGTGATCGAGCCGATGCTGACCGATCAATGGTTCGTGGATGCCGAAACGCTGGCCAAACCGGCGATTGAGGCGGTGGAGTCCGGTCGCACCCAGATCCTGCCGGAGCGGGACGCGAAGGTCTATTTCCACTGGATGAAGAATATCGAACCATGGTGCATCTCCCGCCAATTGTGGTGGGGGCATCAGGTGCCGGTTTGGTATGATGCGGAGGGTAACCAGTATTGCGCCGCATCCGAGGACGAGGCGCGCGAAATGGCGGGGGGTGCAGAGCTGACCCGCGACCCCGACGTCCTCGACACTTGGTTCTCCTCCGGGCTTTGGCCCATCGGCACGCTGGGCTGGCCGGAGCAGACGGATGAGTTGGCCAAATATTTCCCGACCTCCGTTCTGATCACCGGGTTTGACATCATCTTTTTCTGGGTGGCCCGAATGATGATGATGCAGCTTGAAACCGTGAACGACATCCCGTTCCACACCGTCTATGTCCACGCGCTCGTTCGGGATGAGAAGGGGCGGAAGATGTCGAAATCCATCGGCAACGTGATCGACCCGCTGGACCTGATCGACCAATATGGCGCGGATGCGGTGCGGTTCACGCTCACGTCCATGGCGGCGATGGGGCGTGACCTGAAACTCTCTGAAAAGCGGGTGGAGGGCTATCGCAATTTCGGCACGAAACTGTGGAACGCCGCCCGATTTGCGGAGATGAATGGCTGCACGGGTGGCGCGACGGAGGTGCCGCAGGCGACCGCAACCGTGAACAAATGGATCATCGGGGAAACCGCGCGACTGCGCGAACAGGTTGATGCGGCGCTGGCCGCTTACCGATTCAATGACGCGGCAAGCGCGCTTTACGCCCATGTCTGGGGCGTGTTCTGCGACTGGTATGTGGAATTTGCCAAGCCGCTTTTGGCCGAAGGGTCCGACGCGCGGGAGGAAACGCAGGCCGTGATGGCGTGGGCGCTCGATCAGTGCCTTTTGATGCTGCACCCAATTATGCCGTTTATCACCGAACAGCTTTGGGCCGATCTCGGCGAGCGGTCGAAGATGCTGGTGCATGGGGATTGGCCTGACTATGGCGCGGAGCTTGCCGATGCGGAGGCCGACGCGGAAATGGCATGGGTCATAGCATTGATCGAAGGCATCCGGTCCGTCCGGGCGGAGATGAACGTGAACCCCGGCGCGAAAGTCCCGCTCGTCATGGTAGGGGCCGATGCGACCGCGCAGGCGCGCTTTGCCCGCAACGCCACGCTGATTGAACGGCTGGCGCGGGTGGTCGATGTGACCTTCGCGGAGGCCGCGCCAAAAGGGGCGGTGACCCTGCCTATCGAAGGAGCGGAGGCGTGCCTGCCGCTTGCCGGGTTGGTGGACGTGGCCGCGGAAACTGCACGACTGACGAAAGCGTTGGACAAGGTGGAAAAGGAAATCGGCGGGTTGGAGAAAAAGCTCGCCAACGAAAAATTCCTTGCCAAAGCGCCAGAGGACGTGGTGGCCGAGCAGCGTGAGCGGCTGGTCACCGCCGGGGATGAGGCTGCGAAACTGCGGCTCGCGCTCGCGCGGGTTGAGGCGCTGAAATAGGCCCGTGCCGGGCCTGCCTCCGGCGGGGTATATTTGAAGAAAGTGAAAAACATGGCCGATCCGAGATATACCGACCTTGTGCAAAGTCTGCCCGCGACGGTGCCATTTGTGGGACCAGAGGCGCAGGAGCGCGCGATGGGGCAGGGCTTTCGCGTGCGGCTCGGGGCGAATGAAAGCGTCTTCGGGCCATCACCGGACGCAGTGCGCGCCATGGCCACCGCTGCAGGTGACCAGTGGATGTATGCGGACCCGGAGAGCCATGACCTCAAGGCCGCGTTGGCGGATCATCTGGACGTGACGCCCGCGCATATTGTCGTGGGCGAAGGGATCGACGGGCTGTTGGGTCTGCTCGTGCGATTGCTGATCGGGCCGGGGGACGCGGTCGTGACCTCCGCCGGGGCCTATCCGACGTTCAATTATCATGTGGTGGGCTTTGGCGGGGTGATCCATGCGGTGCCCTATGTCGATGACATGGAAGACCCCGAAAGCCTGGTTGCGAAGGCGCGGGACGTGGATGCAAAGCTCATCTACATCGCCAATCCCGACAATCCCATGGGCGGGGTGCATGGGCCGGATGTGATCGCGGAAATGATCGCGGGCCTGCCTGAGGGGGCCGTGCTGTGCCTTGATGAAGCCTATGGTGATTTCGTCGATGATCTGTTGCCGCTTGAGCTCACCCATCCTCGCGTCATTCGTATGCGGACCTTTTCCAAGGCCTACGGCATGGCCGGGGCGCGGGTCGGTTATGGATTGGCGCATCCTGATTTCGTGCGGGCCTTTGACAAGGTGCGCAATCATTTCGGGATGAACCGGGCGAGCCAGATCGGCGCGCTTGCCGCCCTTCAGGACCAGATATGGCTTGGTCATGTGAAGCGGGATGTCGCCATCGCGCGGGACCGGATCGGCGCGATTGCGGCCGCCCATGGGCTGCGCGCGCTGCCATCCGCGACGAATTTTGTCACTGTGGATATGGGCGGCGACGGCGATCTGGCGCGGGCCATGGTGGCCGCATTGGGCAAGCGCGGCGTGTTCGTGCGGATGCCCTTTGTCGCGCCGCAGGATCGTTGCATCCGCATTTCCGCCGGGCGGCCAGCGCAGCTTGATGTGCTGGAGGAGGTGTTCGGCGCGGCGCTGGCGGAGGCTCAGGCGGCGAAATAACCCCTGAGCACGCGGGTATAGATCGCCTTGAGCGTATGGATATCGCTGACCGACACATGCTCATCCACCTGATGCATGGATTGACCGACAAGGCCGCACTCCACCACCGGGCAGTGCCGTTTGACGAAGCGCGCGTCCGATGTGCCGCCCGTGGTCGACATCTCCGGCACGCGGCCGGTTTCGGCCTCAACCGCCATTGAGATCAGATCCGACAACGCGCCCGGCGGGGTGATGAAACTCTCCCCCGACACCTTGTAGGTCATCGCGATCTCAACATCCGTGCCAGCACTCACCTGCTGTGCTGTTTGTTCCAGCCAAGTGATCAGCATCTGGCTGGTATGGGCATCGTTGAAGCGGATATTGGCCATTGCCGTGCCCTGCGCCGGGATCACGTTATTGGCAGGGTTGCCAACATCAATCGACGCGATGGCGAGGGTCGAGGCGTCGAAATGCGCGGTGCCGTCGTCCAATTGATGCGAGGCGATCCGGTCGAGGAATTTCACCAGCACCGGCAGCGGATTGCGCGCCCGGTGAGGGTAGGCCGCGTGGCCCTGCTGGCCTGTTGCGGTGATATAGGCGGTCATGGAGCCACGGCGCCCGATCTTGATCATGTCGCCCATCACATCGGGGCAGGTCGGCTCCCCGACGAGGCAGGCATCCATCCGCTCGCCATTGGCCTCCATCCAGTCGAGGATCGCGTCGGTGCCGTCGACGCCGTCGCCTTCTTCGTCCCCGGTGATGGTGATCACGATCGAGCCATCGGGGGGCGTTTCGGCCACAAAGTCGATCGCCGCCGCGACAAAGGCCGCGACCCCCGATTTCATGTCGCACGCCCCCCTGCCATAGAGCGTGTCGCCCACGATCACCGCGCCGAAGGGATCATGGGTCCAATCCGCCGGATTGCCGATCGGCACCACATCCGTGTGACCATTAAAGCCGAATGCAGGCCCGTTTCCGTTGTTGCCCCAGCGGGCGAAAAGGTTTGCGATGCCGTTCCGGTCCACCCGCGTGCAAGTGAAGCCCGCATCCTCCAGCCGCGCGGCCAGAAGCGTGATCGCGCCCCCTTCCTCTGGCGTGACGGAGGGGCAGCGGATCAACTCTTGGGTCAGGGCGACGGGATCGGTGGGCATGAAGGCTCCTTGAAGGACGCAAGGCCGGGTTGCGAAATGAGCAGGGCGTGCCGCGGAAAACCGGGCTACGGTCGGGAGCACTAAAAACCGGAGGACATGGAATGGCAACCACATTGCTAAATATGGCCGGGGCCGCGCGCCCGGCACCCGATTGGCCAACCACCGCTTTGGTGATGATCGATGCGCAGGAGGAGTATCGCTCCCATGCGCTGACCCTGCCGGGAGTAGAGGCCGCGCTTAATGAGGGCGCGCGGCTGATCGCGCATCTGCGTGCCATGGGAGGACAGGTGATCCATATCCAGCACGAGGGCGCGAATGGCGGGCCATTTGATATCCCCTCAGGACGCGGCGCGATCATGCCCGAGGTTGCCCCCATCGCGGATGAACCCGTGATCCGCAAGCGCCTGCCCAACAGCTTTGCCGGAACCGATCTGGAGGAAACGCTGCGCGGGGCGGGGGTGCAGCACCTCATCCTTGCGGGTTTCATGACCCATATGTGCGTCAGTGCAACGGCGCGCGCGGCACTGGATCTTGGGCTCGGGCCTGTCACAATTGTCGCGGGGGCCTGTGCCACACGCGATCTGCCCAATCCTTTGGGTCATGGGATCGTGCCGGCGAGGGACGTGCACAGGGCGACGCTGGCCGCCCTGTCGGATCGGTTTGCCTTTATCGTGGCGGATACAGCGGCGCTCTAGCGCTTAGTAGGGCCACGGATGGGCGCGATAGACGGCGGTGATATCGTCGTTCATCGCGTCCGTGAACTCCAGATCCGCCCCGTCGAGCACCTCATCAAGCTGCGCGAGAGAGGTCGCCCCGATAATGGCCGAGGTCATGAAAGGTCGCGAAAGGCAGAACGCGATTGCCATTTTCGTGAGCGTCGTGTCGTGGGCGCGGGCGACTTCATTGTAGGCCGCGACCGCCGGGCCGACACGCTCCGTCATGCGCCCGCCAAGATTGGGGGAGCCTACATCGGCCCGGGAGGCTTTCGGCACACCGTCTGCATATTTCCCTGTCAGTAGTCCTGCGGCGAGCGGCGAATAGGCTAACAGCCCCACATCCTCGTTATGTGCGACTTCCGCGAGATCAAGGTCAAACGGCCGGTAGGTCAAGCTATACTCGTTCTGCACCGACGCAATGCGCGGCAGACCAAACTCATCCGCGAGGCGCAGCATGGTCATGATGCCCCATGCGCTGTCATTGGACACGCCGATATGGCGGATGCGGCCAGCGGCAACCTCCTCCGCCAATCCTTCGAGCGTGGCGCGCAGATCGGCGAGCGTCGCTGCCGTGTCCTGTCCGCTGGGATCAAATGTCCAGCTTTGCCGGAAGTGATAGCTGCCGCGATTGGGCCAATGCAGTTGGTAGAGGTCGATATAGTCGGTTTGCAGGCGGTGAAGGCTTTGCTCAACCGCCGTATGGATCACGGCTGGGGTGATCGGGCCGCCGTCGCGCACGATCTGAGTGCCCTTGCCGATCACTTTGGTGGCGAGGATCACATCCTCCCGTCGTCCGGTTTTGGCGAACCAAGAACCAATGATCTCCTCCGTTCGGCCTTGACGCTCACGCGAGGGGGGCGTGGTTGGATACATCTCGGCGGTGTCGATGAAATTGACGCCGCGCTCCAGTGCGCGGTCGATCTGCGCATGGCCCTCCGCCTCATCATTCTGGGTGCCCCAGGTCATCGAGCCGAGGCAGATTTCGGAAACGGATAGGCCAGTGCGGCCCAGCGGGTTCATTTTCATCGGGTCATCCTTTGGTCAATGGCCCTGAGGTATGTCATGCGCGCGCCGCTTCAACCGCCAGTGAGGGGATGAGGGTGCGGATGAGGTATTTATGGAAAAAAGAAACGGGGTGGGATGCCTAGTCGTAATAGGCTTCTTTTTGAGCGACGACGACAGAGTTTTCCGCGCGGGCGCGGTCCATGAGGTCAAGCTCCTCTTGCCCCAGATCCACGCCATCGGCGCGCTGTTCTTCAGCAGTGCCGTGGGATTCGACGTCGAGCGGGTTGAGGCCCGCATCCTTGAGAATACGCACCGCGTCGCGCACGGCCTCCGGCTCGTCACGGCCCGGTGCATAGAGGATCATGCCGCCGCCCGACGCCGTGTCAGGCAACCCGTCCCCGTCAAGCCGCCCCAATTCCACCACGAGTGTGTAGACTTGGAGCGGTCTGGTGTCTTTCGGCTTGTCGCGGGCCACGGATCAGTCGCGCAGCAGGTCGTTGATCGAGGTTTTGGAGCGGGTTTTCTCATCCACCCGCTTCACGATGACAGCGCAGTAAAGGTTCACGCTGTTGGAGGAGGGCATGGAGCCAGAGACCACAACGGAGTAGGGCGGCACTTCGCCATACATCACCTCGCCGGTGGCGCGATCCACGATCTTGGTCGATTTGCCGATATACACGCCCATGCCGAGTACCGCGCCTTCGCGCACGATGCAGCCCTCGACCACTTCGGAGCGGGCCCCGATGAAGCAGTTGTCCTCAATGATCGTGGGGCCAGCCTGCATCGGCTCCAACACGCCGCCGATCCCGACGCCGCCCGAGAGGTGCACATTCTTGCCGATCTGCGCGCAGGAGCCGACCGTTGCCCAGGTATCGACCATCGTGCCCTCGTCCACATAAGCGCCAAGGTTGACGAAAGACGGCATCAGGACAACGCCCTTGCCGATATGGGCAGAGCGGCGCACGACCGCGTTGGGCACCGCGCGAAAGCCCGCGCTGCGCCAATCGGCCTCGGCCCAGCCATCGAATTTGGACGGCACCTTGTCCCACCAGCCCGAATTGCCGGGGCCGCCGGGGATCACGCCCATATCGTTGAGGCGGAAGGACAAAAGCACCGCTTTCTTTGCCCATTGGTTCACATGCCAGTTGCCATCCTGCGGCTCCGCCACGCGCAGGGTGCCTTTGTCGAGCGCGTCAAGCGTTGTCTCCACCGCGTCGCGCACCTCGCCTTTGGTGTCAAAGCTGATCGTGTCGCGCGCGTCCCATGCGGCTTCGATTGCGGATTCCAGTGCGGCGTTAGACATGGTGTGATCCCTTGACAAGAGGCCCGCAGGGCCAGTGGCATTCAGCGTTGGACGCTCAAATAGCGCGGTGGGGCGTCATGCGCAATGCGTGCCCGCCAAGGGTTCTGATCAGCAACTTGTCGCCAAGCCTTCGCAGACCCCATCGGTTGCGATGTCTGCCGCGATCAGGGTGAGGATCAGGATACCACCAAGCGCCAGAATGGTAGTGTCGGTATCGGTGTTGCGCGGCGCACCATTGGCCTGATCGGCGGGTGTCGCGGCACACGCGCTCAGGATACTAAGGATCGTCAGGATCGTCGCGATTTGGCGCATGGGTCACTCCAAAATATACTCAGTCAGCAGGGTACGTTGCAGAAACTGGAAGTTATCGTCAGAGATGAGGGTGACCCGCTGCCGGCCCTGATCGTCAACCCACAGCGACAGCCCCTCGGCATTATCAAGCGCATTGGGCGCAGAGACGAGCAGGGTTTCCTCATCCGTGATCTCATCGCCCGTCAGGGTGAAACGGCGGATGCGCACGGTAAACCCACCCAAAAGCTGGAACTGCCGTTCAAGAAGGTAAAGCCGCCCCGCCGCGTCGAAATCCGCGCTGGTGGGCAGATAGCCGTTGCGGCGCGGGATCCGGTACGGAAGGGACCAGTCCACGCCATCCCAGCGATAGACCGGAAAGGGACGATCCAACGCGCCGGAGCGTTCGGGGATCGCGATGACCCGGCCCTGCCCGTCCGTCGCGATGGCCTCCAGCCCTGAATTGTTCTGAAGGGAGGCAAAATCCGGGTGCCGGGGCCGGGGCCGCGCGGCCCGGAACGGGGCAGGGTAGTAGCGGATGCGATGCTCCGCCTCGAAACTGATGTAGAAGCCGCCATCGGGATCGGGGGCGATATCCTCGGCATCGGTGTAGTATCGGGGCAGGCTGTCGCCACGCGGCGGGCGCAACGGGCCAAACCGGTCAAGCCGGATATCCGTGATCAGCCCGGTCGCGTCACGCTCCAGCCCGCCCTCAACCAAGGTGCCCCGATCCGTCACGGCGAGGAAAGTCCGCCCATCGGGTGCCATCAACAGGCCGGAGAAGCCGCCGAACCATTCATCCGGCAGCGCCCATGTCACCTGTGAGGCAAGCGTCATGCGCGTGTGATCCGCCACACCCGCCCCGGCAAGGCAGGCGAGGATCGCCGCACCGATGGTTGCCCGGATCATGGAGAGGTCAGCACCGCCGCACAGGCGCTGGGCAGGTCGGCCACGCGCAGGGGGGGCGTGGCACGCGGGCGGGGCGCGTTGTCAGGGCGCGGCACGGTCGGTGCGGGCACCAGCGCCTCGTCAGACGTCCACCAGGCCAGCGTCGCATCGCAGCCATCCCCGGCAGGTGGCGGTGCCTGATCAACGCATCCCGCAGCCCCCGGC
Source organism: Rubricella aquisinus (assembly GCF_014199445.1). Classification (GTDB taxonomy): domain Bacteria; phylum Pseudomonadota; class Alphaproteobacteria; order Rhodobacterales; family Rhodobacteraceae; genus Rubricella; species Rubricella aquisinus. Next base: position 80,734 of record NZ_JACIJS010000004.1, read on the forward strand.
GGGCAATGCAGCCGCACATGGAAATGATAGTGATGCCCCCACCATGGGCGGACCTTGCGCAGCCAGTCCCGATCCTCCCCGGCGGCGTCGCACATATATTGCTTTACCGGGGCGGTGACGAAAATACGGGCGACGGCGGGGTCTTTCGCGGCGGCGCGCATGATCTCGTAGTGCGCCTGCGACCAATACTCGCTCAAGCCCCGCATATCGGCAGAGCGCACACTGATGGAGGAGATATCCTCCCGTTCCTGCCGCGTGAGGTTGAGCCGGTCAGCGCGGCGCATCCAGATATCCGCATCGAGCCCCATCTGGTGCGATGCATGACCCGACAGCATCGGCCCGCCGCGCGGCTGGCTGATATCACCGACATAGATGCCTTCCCAGCCCGGTTGTTCCGCCGCCGCCCGGCTCAGCCGTTGCAAGAAGGCGATGGTGTCGGGATGGCCCCAGTTGCGGTTGCGGCTCAGCCGCATGGCCTGCCATGTCGGCCCGGTCTCCGGCAGGGCCACGGCGCCCGCGACGCATCCCCGCGCATAGGAGCCAATCGGGTCGGGCGCTTGGGCGCTGCCATCCTCCATCGCGCCAAAGGCGAATTTCGCGGCGCCCCAGCTTTCGGCTTGCGCGGGGGCTGCGATCAGGAATGCGGCGGCAAGGGCGAGTTTAGGCAGGCTGAACACGAACATCTCCCTGTGGTTTGACCCAGTAAAGGATTACGATCCCGATGATGAACAGCCCGATCACCGGCGCGATGCCAAGCCGCTGGCTTTCCGTCACCAACGTGGCCCAGCCTATCAGCATCGGCGCAAGGAACGAGGTCGCTTTCCCGGTGAGGGCATAAAGGCCGAAGGACTGGGTCATCGCCTCCTCCTCCGACTGGTGCACGAGCATGGTGCGCGACGCGGCCTGAAGCGACCCGCCGGCTGCACCGATCACTGCACCGCAGACATAAAACAGGATATCGGGCAGTGCCGACGTCTCCGCCACGGGGATCATCAGGACCATGCTCCGGTCCGTCATCACCACGGCAAGGCACACACCGATCAAAAGCCAGATGGAGCCACGGATCACCAGTTTCGGCCCCTGCGCGCGGTCGATCCGCCCCCCGGCCCATGCCCCCAGCGCCCCTGTAACATTTGCGAGGAGCCCAAAGGTGCCGACTTCAACGATCGACCAACCCAAAACGCTACCAGCATAAATCCCGCCAAACATATAGAGCCCATTCAATGCGTCACGATAGAACATCGAAGACATCAGATAGCTGGCAAAACTGGGGCGTGAAGACAGGGTTTTAATGTTCTGGACGAGCAGCCCCAAGCCCCGCTGAAACGCGCCCTTGGTCGCGCGTCGGGGTGCGTCGCGGGTCCATAAAAACAGCGGGATGATGAATACGATATACCAGATGGAGGTGAGAATGCCCGCGCCACGCTCGCCCTCGCCCATAGCCGGGTCAAGGCCGAGGATGGGCGTCGTGCCGAAGCGGGTGCTGCCGGTTTCAGGGTCTCCAACCATGAACCCCAACACAATGATGAGGCTCACCAATCCGCCCCAATAGCCCATCGCCCAACCGGATCCTGACACGCGGCCAACCTCTTCACGCGGGCCTAGGTCCGGAAGCATCGCGTTGGTGAACACGGTGGCAAATTCCGCCCCAATTAAGCCAATGGCAAAGCCGATCAGCACAATCGTGGGGTCCATCATGCCCGGCACGGCGAGCCAAAGCATCCCCGCGCCGACCACATAAAAGATGGAGAAAAACGCGATCCATGGCTTGCGCGGGCCAGCCGCATCCGCGAATGCACCCAGAAACGGGGCCATGATCGCGATGATGAAACCCGCAATCGACAGCATAAACGCCCATTGCGCCTGACCGGCGACTGGGTCCGCCACGACACGGTTCACGAAATAATGGGAAAAGATGAAAGTGATGAGGAGGGTGTGAAAAGGCTGGCTCGCCCAATCAAACAGCATCCAGCCCCAGATGCCCTTTTTCTGTGCGCGATCGCTCATGTCGTCTATCCCCGTGGTGTCGCGCGGTTGCGCTTTAAGGGATGGAAACATTCGCTCCCGCTTCGTTCAAGGCAAAAGGCGCGGGCGTGTGTGAAAAGGGTGCGGGATCAATGCTCAGGCGGCCATGCGCGGGTGTTGTCCGCGTCAATCCATGCCTGCACCCATGGCGGCAAATCCGGGTTCCACTCGGGCGCGTCAAGTTCGGTCGCGACCCGGTCCGTCGGCACGATCTTTCCGCGCTCCAGAACCGCACTGCGATAGAGCACCGACGCGCAGCAGGTGTCGCCCGCCCACAATGACTGGTGCAGGTAGAAAAACCGTGCGTCCCGCCCGACACAGGACGACCGCATCTCATATTTGCGAAAGGGCAGGATGCGTTTGCGATACCGCACCGACGCGCCCGCCATGGTCAGCGCCCATTTCTTCCGCCGCAAGAGGTCAAACAGCCCGACCCGCAGCGCCAGCGGAAACCGGCCAAGGTCAAACACGGTAAGGATGCGCCCATTGTTCATCTCCCCGAACATGTCGATATCCCATGGCCAGCAGATATGATGGGACACATGCACCCCCTCAAACGGCAGCTTGGGCTGTTTACGGGCGATCAGCATTTCCTTGATCAGGCGCGGGAATGGGTACATCGGGCGGCTCCGTTGCGGCTATGCGCTTAAGATGGGGGAGCCGATCCTGCGTGCAAGTCATGCCGTGGCGTCAGCCCAACCCTTGCAGGACGGGGGGATGGCGACTACCTCTTGCCTCATGCGGCCCTCACCGGGGCATGGCAAAACTGGTGTGAAGGTATCTGATGACGTCTCTTGCTTTGATCCTGCTTCTCGCGATCGACATCGTGTTTTTTATCGTGATCGTCCATATCATCATGAGCTGGCTGATTACGTTCAACGTCATCAACCTCCAGCAGCCATTCGTGTATCAGCTTTGGTCCGGGCTGAACCGATTGGTGGAGCCGATCTATACCCCGATCCGAAATGCACTGCCCAGCACGGGCGGGCTGGATCTGGCACCGCTGGTGTTCATCTTTGGCCTTTATGCGCTGGAGATTATCATCCGCAATAACCTCGTCTAGGCCCGCGTGCCTGTCCCCTTTGACCCGGAAATTGTGCTGCGCCGCCCGCTGATGGCGCATCTTGCGACGCAGGGGGCGGACGGCCCGCGCACCTCCCCCGTTTGGTTTCTTTGGGAGGAGGGAGCGGTCTGGATGCTTGGCGCTGAGGGGTCTAGCAGTACGGAACGGCTCATGCAGCACCCGGCCTGCGCGGTCGATATCGTGGACTTCGACGTGGACCGGGGTATCCTTTTGCATCTGGGCTTGCGGGGGCACGCAGATGTCCTGCCGAAAGACCCCGCGCGGTTTCGCCGCCTGCTGGCCAAATACCTCGGCCCGGATGAGGCCCAGTGGAACACATGGTTCGTGGAGCAGGTCGCGGATGTCGAGAACGACGAGAACCGCTTTCTCCGGCTGGTGCCGGAGAGCATCTTCACCAACAACGTGTCCTATTTCCGCACCGGGCCGGACCGGATCGACCCTTAGCTGAGGATGACGCGCCCCATCGGTGTGGTCAAAACGGCGCGCAAGGGCGTGTCCTGCTCGGAAAATGTGACCAGATGCGCAAGCCCGCTGCGCGTGATCGCCTCCCGCACTGGGGCCGTGTCGCGCAGGCTGAAATGCTCCAGCCCGATGCCCTGATCCGGCAGGCTGGCCGAAGGCGGTGTGCTGCCCTCGTCCCATGCGATGAGCGCAGGCGCGCAGCCCTCATGCGCCGGATGCCCGTCCTCGGGCACGGTGAGTTGCCACCGCAGCGCATCACGGGTGAATGGCAGGGCCGGGCCGGGGTCATAGGTCACACGCTCAAGCGCGCTGGGCATATCATCCACCCGCGCCACCCATGTCAAAAGGCGCGGACCCTTCGACAGCATCGCCTGCACGGTCGGATCATCCAGCCCGAACCAGCGCGGGCGGCCCGGATCGGGTGCGGCCGGATCAATCGCGATCACCTCCATATAACAGGGGCCGACACGCCATAGCGCGTTATGGGTGCTCATCGCCGGATGCTTGCCCGCGCCAGTGGCAGGCAGGCCAAGCTGCGCCTCCATCCATGCGCGCCCCTCCTCAAGAGACGCGGCCCCGACCACCAGATGATCAATCTGTGTCATATCTCTGTCATCCCATTCCGCTTGTGTAGCTGTCGCGATCAGGAGTAGCATCGACATACGGGGTTTGGCGATCCCCCGGATTTCGGTGGCTCACACCCAAGCATCGCTCTGACCTGACACGTGGAGTGTGAGCCCATGACTGCTGTTCAAAATCCCTATATCCCGTCCATCCCTGCGCGCGAGATTGCCGCGCGCGGCGGGCGTCTTGTCGATGTGCGCAAGGCCCCCGCGCGGCAGGCCGATCCGCGCCGCGACGGGCGCGCCGAATGGATTGATCCCTTTGATCTGGGCCATGACCACCCGCTGATGCAGGCCAAAGGGCCGATCACCTTTTTCTGTGTCGCGGGCCACGAGGTCAGCCAGTTTGCCTGCGTTCTAGCACGGCTCCATGGGCGCGACGCGGTGTTCGTCGAAGGTGGCTTTGCCGCGATGATGGATGCGGGGGTGGTGCAATGACGCTCGCGTCTTTCACGGCCCTTTGGGTCAAGATCGGCCTTTTGTCCTTTGGCGGACCTGCGGGCCAGATCGCGCTGATGCAAGACGAGATCGTCACCCGCAGGCAGGCCATCAGCGCGGACGCGTTTCGCCGCGGCCTCGACATCGCGATGATCCTGCCGGGGCCGGAGGCGCAGCAGCTTGCCGTCTATCTTGGCTGGCATATGCGCGGTGTGTGGGGCGGGCTGATTGCCGGGTTGGCCTTCATCATCCCCGGTGCGGTGCTGATCACGCTCCTTGCCATTCTTGCAGTCACGCAGGGGCAGGCATGGTGGCTGGAAGCGCTCTTCTACGGCATTCAGCCGGTCGTGCTGGTGATCGTCGCGCGGGCGCTGTGGCGGCTCGGGGGGAAGGCGAAAGGCGCGGGGCTGACATGGGCGATTGCGCTTGCGGCCTTCGCGGCGCTGCTTTGGGGCCTGAGTTTTCCGCTGGTGATAGGGCTTGCGGGGTTGGCAGGCGTGATCCTGATGCGGGACGGGGCGGCGACGGACCGCCCGGCGGCGCTCAACCTTGGCCCCTCTCTTGGCGCGCTGGGCATCGGCGGCGCGCTGATCGGCGGGGGATTTGTGCTCGCGGTGCTGGCCGGGTCGATCTGGGCGGATATCGCGGCCCTGTTCACCACGGCGGCCTTTGTCAGTTTCGGCGGGGCCTATGCGCTGTTGCCCTTCATCGCAGAGCGCGCGGTGGAGGCCGAAGGCTGGCTGACCGCCGGGCAGATGATCAATGGTCTTGCCTTGGGGGAGACGACGCCGGGGCCGCTGATCCTTGTGACACTTTATGCCGGGTTTTTCGGGGGCCTAAGCGCGGGCGGGATCGGGACAGCCGTGACCGCGGCGGCGGTCACCTGCTTTTTCACCTTCGCGCCCAGCTTTACCCTGATGTTCGCCGCCGCCCCGCAGGCGGATCGTTTGGGCCGGATCGGATGGGTGCGCGCGGCCCTTGCCGGAGTGTCCGCTGCCGTGATTGGCGTGATCGCCAACTTGGCGGTGTTTTTCGGGCAAGCCGCACTCTTTCCTGCCGGATGGGCAGAGCCGGATTGGCCCAAGATCGGGCTCTTGATCCTTTTTGCGGGCCTGTCCGCGTGGCGCAATCCGTCCGTTCTGGTGATGATCCCGGCGGGGGGGCTGTGTGGCCTGATCCTTGCCGGGATCGGGGTCATTTAGCTGGTGTAGTCACCCCAAAGCGCATCAACCCGCGCATCACGCCCGCATGAGCGGCGGTAGAAATTATAGCGGATCGGATTTTTCATGTAGTAATCCTGATGGTAGTCCTCGGCGTCCCAGAACGGGGCACCATCAAGGATTGGCGTCACGATCGGGGCGGGCAGGATGCCGGCGGTGTCGAACTCCGCTTTAACCTCGGCGGCGATGCTGCGCTGCTCGTCAGTCTGGGCAAAGATCGCGGTTTTGTAGCTGTGCCCCCGGTCGCAGAACTGCCCGCCATCATCGGTCGGGTCCACATGGGTGAAGAAGTGGCGCACCAGCGTCTCGAAATCCACGACCTCCGGGTCGTAGGTGATCTCTACCGCCTCGTAATGGCCGGTATTGCCGCGCGTCACGTCGCGATAGGTCGGCTCGGTCGTGGTGCCGCCTGTATAGCCGGAAACGGTGGCGAGCACGCCATCAACCTTGTCGAAATCGCTCTCGACACACCAAAAACAGCCGCCCGCGAAAACGGCGGTGGCCTCATCGGCCTGTGCGGCCAAAGGCGCGGCAAGAAGCGTGGTCGCGAAAAGCAGTCGGGTCAGCATCGGGTCTCTCCTGTCCTGTGATCTGCTCACATATGGGCGGGAGGATGCATGTAAGGAAAGGATTGTGTCGCTGTCTTGCAGGCTCGTGATGCCGCGTGATGGATTATGTCAGTTTGGGACCATCCAATGATGCAATCTGGCGACGTCGGTTCAGGGACCATGGCCCCTGAACCCGTATTCTGCAGTTGCGCACCGCTTAACCGCGCTTGTTCCGCATCGCCAAAAGGCGCAGGCGCAGGGCGTTGATCTTGATGAAGCCAGCGGCGTCTTTCTGGTCATAGGCGCCCTGATCATCCTCAAAGGTCACATGCTCCTCCGAGTAAAGGCTCTTGTCGGACCAGCGGCCAACGGTGTTCACCGATCCTTTATAGAGTTTCAGGCGCACCGTGCCTTCGACATGTTCCTGCGATTTGTCGATGGCGGCCTGAAGCATCTCCCGCTCCGGGCTGAACCAGAAACCGTTATAGATCAGTTCCGCATAGCGCGGCATCAATTCGTCCTTGAGGTGTGCGGCACCCCGGTCGAGCGTGATCGATTCGATCCCGCGATGCGCTTCCAGCAGGATCGTGCCGCCGGGTGTTTCATAAATCCCACGGGATTTCATGCCGACAAAGCGACCCTCAACCAGATCAAGCCGGCCCACGCCATGCTTGCCGCCCAACTCATTGAGGCGGGTCAGGATCGTGGCGGGGCTCATCGCGTCGCCGTTGATGGCGACCGCGTCGCCCTTGGCGAAGGTGATTTCGACATATTCCGGCGCGTCCGGCGCGTCCTCGGGATGCACCGTGCGCTGATAGACGTAATCGGGTGCCATTTCCGCCGGATCTTCAAGCACTTTCCCCTCGGAGGAGGTGTGCAAAAGGTTCGCATCGACGGAGAAGGGGGCCTCCCCCCGCTTGTCCTTCGCGATGGGGATTTGGTGCGCTTCAGCAAATTCCAGGAGCCGCGTGCGGGAGGTCAAATCCCACTCACGCCATGGCGCGATCACTTTGATATCGGGATTGAGGGCATAGGCGCTGAGTTCAAAACGCACCTGATCATTGCCCTTGCCAGTCGCGCCATGGGCGACCGCATCGGCGCCGGTGGCTTCCGCAATCTCGACAAGCCGCTTGGAAATCAGCGGCCGCGCGATGGAGGTGCCCAAGAGATACAGGCCTTCATAAACCGCATTCGCGCGGAACATCGGGAACACGAAATCGCGCACAAACTCCTCACGCACATCTTCGATGAAGATGTTTTCCGGTTTGATGCCCAAAAGCTCCGCCTTTTGGCGTGCAGGCTCCAATTCCTCGCCCTGTCCCAGATCGGCGGTGAAGGTCACGACCTCGCAGCCATATTCCGTCTGGAGCCATTTCAGGATGATGGATGTATCAAGCCCACCGGAATAGGCGAGCACGACTTTCTTGGGCGCGGACATCTGGTTCCTCCGTTAGCATGTCTTGCAGCGGATACCGCGCAAGCCCGCGAAGGGCAAGGGGAGCCGCAGCGCCGCGCTCCGTTCCCAAAACCGAATAAATCCCGGCCCCGCGTGTTTTCGACGGTAAGGCCCGCGCCATTTGCGCCGGGTCGTGGCACGGATCGGGGAGGGCTGACATATGGGCGCGTCAACAAATGCCATTCTGGGCGGGGTGTTTGTCCTGCTGGCGCTGGGGCTGACGATCCTGATGTTCCACCTGTGGGGCTATCCGTTTGACAAGACGCGGCACCGCAGCAGTGCGCCGCGCGCGCTGATGTTTCTGCACCGCGCGTTCGGCTATGTGTTTGTCGCGATCTATGTGGTGCTGATGTGGGATATGGTGCCGCGCCTATGGTCCTATCAGATCGAATTGCCCGCCCGGACGGTGTTTCACCTGATGCTGGGCATGGCGGTTGGGGCGCTGTTGCTGGTCAAAATCCTCGTGGTGCGGTTCTTCAAGCATTTGGAATCGACGCTGGCACCGATCCTTGGCACGGCGCTTTTAATTTGCACCATCCTGCTGGCGGGGCTGGCGCTGCCCTATGCCGCGCGGGAGGCGTATTTGAGGGCAACCGCGCAGGACGGGCAGAATTTCTCGCAGGAGCGGATTGACCGGGTCACGACATATCTGCCGCAGATCGGGTTTGCGGATGCGGCGGGGCTGGCGACGCTCGCCTCTGCTGCTGGGTTAGCCGAAGGGCGGGATGTTCTGACCCGCAAATGCACCCAATGCCATGACCTGCGCACGATCCTCGTCAAGCCGCGCACGCCGGAGGCATGGCACAGCACCGTCACGCGCATGGCCCAGCGCGCGACGACGATGCACCCGATTTCTGAGAGCGAGCAATGGAGCGTCACGGCCTACCTCATCGCGATCACCCCGACGCTACAACAAGGGGTGCAGGACAGCCGGGAGGAGGCATTGGCCTCATCGCAGAGTTTCGCGGCCCTACGCGCAACGAACGATGGTCCGCCCGACGACTATGATCCGCAGGCCGCGCGCGCCGTGTTCGCGGCCAAATGCGCGCAGTGTCATAGCCCCGCATTGGTGGAGGCCGCCGGATTTCGGACAGAGCAGGATGTGGTGCAGCTTGTCACCCGCATGGTCGCCAATGGCCTGACCGCAAGCGAGGGTGAGTTGGGCCAGATCATGGCCTATCTCACGCAGACCTATGCCCGTGAGGGGGGCTGACCCGCCGCGTGACAGGTCAGCCAGCGCGGGGTCAGACGCCGCCCATGCAGAGATATTTAATCTCAAGGAAATCGTCGGTCCCGTATTTGGAACCTTCGCGCCCGATCCCCGATTGCTTGACCCCGCCAAACGGCGCGACCTGCGTGGAAATCAGCCCGGTGTTGAGGCCGACGATGCCGTATTCCAGCGCCTCACCGACGCGCCAGCTCCGGCCCAGATCGCGGGTGTAGAAATAGGCGGCAAGGCCGAATTCGGTGTCATTGGCCATCGCGACGGCCTCATCCTCCGTCTCAAACTTGAACAGCCCCGCGACCGGGCCGAAGGTTTCTTCGCGCGCGATCAGCATATCCTGCGTGGCACCAGTCATCACGGTGGGGTTGAAGAACGTGCCGCCAAGGTTCGGCTGCGTGCCGCCGATCAAGATTTCAGCACCCTTCGCGGTCGCATCCTCCAGATGCTCGCGCACCTTCTTGAGCGCAGGCTCAGAGATCAGCGGCCCGATATTTACGCCCTCTTCGGTGCCGGGCCCGACCTTCATTTCAGAGACTTTCGCGGCGAGCTTTTCCGCGAAGGCGTCATAGACACCCGCCTGTACATAGATCCGGTTCGCGCAGACACAGGTTTGCCCCGCGTTGCGATATTTGGAGATGATCGCACCCTCGACCGCGGCATCAATATCGGCGTCATCAAACACGAGGAAGGGCGCGTTGCCGCCCAATTCGAGCGATACTTTGGTGATGTCCTCCGCGCATTGCTTCATCAGAATACGGCCCACGCGGGTCGAACCGGTGAAGGTGATCTTGCGCACCTTCTGGTTTTCGCACAGCTCCTTGCCCATCTCGGATGCGTCAGCGCCCGTGACCACGTTGAACACACCATCGGGGAAGCCCGCTTCCTTTGCCAGAACGGCCAGCGCGGTTGCAGAGAGCGGCGTCAATTCCGCCGGGCGCGCCACGACGGAGCAGCCCACGGCCAGCGCAGGGGCAACCTTGCGCGTGATCATCGCGACGGGGAAGTTCCACGGCGTGATGGAGCCGACAACCCCGATGGGCTGTTTCAAAACAACGATGCGCTTGTCCGCCTGATGCTGCGGGATCGTGTCGCCATAGATGCGCGGGGCCTCATGGGCGAACCATTCGATGAAGGACGCTCCATAGACGACCTCGCCCTTGGCCTCCGCCAATGGTTTACCCATCTCAGCGGTGATGATCGCGGCCAGATCATCGGCATTCGCGATGATCAGATCGTGCCAGCGCATCAGCACCTTTTGCCGCTCAGAAGCCAGCATCGCGGCCCAGCCTTTTTGCGCGTCATAGGCGATATCCACCGCGCGGGCGACCTCGGCCCGGCCACAATCCGCGACCTCTGCCACCACATCGCCATTGGCGGGATTGGTGACGGCGAATGTCGCGCCGCTATCCGCGTCTGACCATGTGCCGCCGATCAGGCTTTGCGTGGCAAAGAGCGCTTTGTTCTTCAGGTCCATGGGACACCTCCTTACGTCTTATAGATGAATTGCGGCGCAGACTGCGCTTGGATCCGGGAATGTGCAAGGCGCGATCAGAAATCGGTCGCGATGCCCTTCTTCTCCCAATCGCCATAGCGGATCGGCTCTGGCCCGTCGCGCCCGCCAAGCTCTTTTGGCAGGTCAAGCGGCTTTGCGTTCGCCTTGCGCTCTTGTGCTTCGGCCAATGCGCGTTTCGCGGCTTCCGCGATGCGGGCCTGTTTATCTGTTGGGTCTGACATCCTATATCCCTTTATCATGAAACGCTTGCCCATGGATATGCGCTTGACAGGCACAGGGGCAAGCAATCGGCTTGGAGGCTGAGAGATGAATTACGCAAAAACGGCCCTTTTGCTTGCCGTGTTGACGGCGCTGTTCATGGGCATGGGATATTTGATGGGGGGCGCTGCGGGGGCCTTCATCGCGCTGCTGATCGCGATGGGGATGAACGCGTTTGCCTTCTGGAATTCGGACAAGATGGCCCTGCGGATGCACAACGCACGCGCCGCGACCCGGCAATCCCATCCCGAGTTGTTCGATATGGTCGAGGAATTGTCGCGCAATGCCGACCTTCCCATGCCCGCGATCTATGTGATTGAGGAGGACCAGCCCAACGCCTTTGCCACCGGGCGTGATCCCTCAAATGCCGCCGTGGCCGCGACGACCGGCATCATGCGGCTTTTGACCCGCGACGAGTTGGCGGGCGTCATGGCGCATGAGCTTGCGCATATCAAGAACCGCGACACGCTGATCATGACCATCGCGGCGACCGTGGGTGGGGCAATCTCGATGATGGCGCAGTTTGGTTTGTGGTTCGGGCGCGGCAATGACCGTGGCCCGCTGGGGTTGGTGGGGGTGATTGCGGCAGCCTTGCTTGCGCCCTTTGCCGCGACACTGGTGCAGATGACGATCTCGCGCACCCGCGAATATGCCGCCGATCGGATGGGGGCAGAGATCGCACGCGATCCGCTCGCCCTTGCCTCCGCCTTGCGCAAGATCTCTGGCGGTGTCAAACGCAGCGTGATGGAAAGTGCCGAGCGCGCCCCCGCGACCGCGCATATGTTCATCTTCAACCCCCTGACGCGGGGCGGCGTGGATAACCTTTTCTCCACCCATCCCAATGTCGAAAACAGGATCAAGGCGCTGACTGATATGGCCGCAGACTACCCCAAAGCAGAAATGCGCCCATCGCGCATCCCCACCATCCGGCGTGAGCCGTGAGCGGACCGGATCGCGCGCGGCTGGGCGCGGCTGCCCTTCTGGAGCGGATCACGCAAGAGCGGGTGATGCTGACCGAGGCGACCGATATCCTTGAAAGCCTCGCGCCGCAGGACCGCGCGCGCGCGCAACGGCTGGCGCTGACGGCCTTGCGCCAATTGCCCCGGATCGACGCGGTGCTGGCCCGGTTTTTGAAAAAACCGCCGCCGCCGCAGGTGCGCGCCGTGATCCAGATCGCCACGGCAGAGATGCTCGTGCTCGACACGCCTGCCCATGGCGCGGTGGATGCGGCGGTGAGCGGGCTGAAAGCCGACAAGCGGATGATGAAATTCGCGGGCCTCACCAATGCCGTGCTGCGCAAGGTGGACGGGCCGGGGCGGGAGGTCTGGGCGGGTCTCAAACCGCCACGCTTGCCGAAATGGCTGCGCGGACGATTGATGAGCGCCTATGGCAGCGACGCGGTGGCCGCGATGGAGGCGGTGTTCGCCAGCGAACCGCCGCTCGATCTGACGCCGAAAGGACCGATGCCGGATATGGACGGGGCCATACCGCTTCCCACAGGCACGATCCGGTTGCCACGCGCGGGGCAGGTCACGGCCCTGCCGGGCTTTGAGGAGGGCGCATGGTGGGTGCAGGACGCCGCCGCGGCCCTTCCCGTGCGGGTCTTGGGGGATGTGGCGGGCAAGCATGTGCTTGACCTTTGCGCCGCACCTGGGGGCAAAACGATGCAGCTTGCGGCGGCAGGCGCGCGGGTCACGGCGCTTGATATCTCCAATGCGCGGCTCAAACGGCTGCGCGCCAATCTTGAGCGCACGGGCCTTGGCGCTGGCATCATTGCGGCCGATGCGTTCGAATGGACGCCGGATGCTCCCTTTGACGCGATCATGCTCGACGCGCCCTGCTCGGCCACCGGAACGATCCGCCGCCATCCAGAATTGCCGTTGGTCCGGGATAGCAAGGCCGTCGCCCAACTCGCCAAATTGCAGGCGGCCCTTCTGGATCGCGCACTCGCTTGGCTCAAACCGGGGGGGGATCTGATCTATTGCACTTGCTCCCTCCTGCCCGAAGAAGGCGAGGCGCAGATCACGCCTCGCTCTGGCATTACATCCCTTGCCATCGACCCGATAGCGCTGGGCGGGGAACCCCATTGGACCACGAAGGACGGCCACCTGCGCCTGCGCCCCGACTTCTGGGCGGATCGTGGCGGCATGGACGGCTTCTTCATCGCGCATCTGCGCAAGGATGCGTGACCCTTTCGTTTCTTTTTTCCCTAAATACCTCCCGCCGGAGGCTTCCACCGGGGCCAGAGGCGCCGTCCTGAGAAAACAGGGTGGCAGCGGTCGCAGCTTTGGCTAGACTCGGGCGCAACAGGGGCAAACGGGGCAGGGCCGCATGACGGGGCTGAGCAGCAAATTGCGGGACATCGACAACCGCTACCATATCTGGCGCGCGGGCCTGAACGCGCGGGTGCGCGCCATCGTGTCCCAGCCTGAGCCACATGTAATCGGCAATGCCGCGCGCGGGCGTCAGCTTCTGTCGGGCAATTTCCTCTTTGCGGGGGAGCTTGTGTCCGCGCCCGGCACGGCGATCTGGGACGTCAAGGCCCCGACACCCGCCTTCACCGATGCGCTGCACGGTTTCGAATGGCTTGACGATCTGGCCGCGATCGGGAATGGCGATCCGCGCGCGCGCAGCACGGCGCAAGCGTGGGTTCACGCTTGGTGCACTCGGTTTGGCGCGGGGCGCGGGCCGGGATGGCGCGCCGATCTTGCGGGCAGCCGGGTGCTGCGCTGGATCACCCACGCGCCGTTTCTGCTGCGCGCTTTGGAAGCCGACGCATCCGCCACCTTTTTCGCCCAACTGGCCCGACAAGCGAGCTACCTGTCGCACACATGGGAAGACGCGCCCGCGGGCCTGCCCCGGTTTGAGGCGCTGGCCGGGCTGGCCTATGCGGGATTGTCCCTTGAAGGGGCGGAGTCGCATCTCAAAGGGGCGCTTGCCGGGTTGGCACGGGAATGCGCCAGCACGATCACCGCCGAGGGCGGCTTGCCAAGCCGCAATCCCGAAGAACTCGCGCAGGTCTTTGCCCGGCTTGTCTGGTGCGCGCGCAGTCTTGAGGAAACCGGCCACACCGCGCCCGCCGCCCTTGGCGCTGCGATTGACCGGATGGCTCCGGTCTTGCGCAATCTGCGGCTGATGGACGGGATGCTGCCGCACTTTCACGGCGGCACGCGTGGCATGCCGGGCGCGCTGGAGCAGGCGCTTGCCGAAAGTGGCAACACCGATGCGACCCGCGCGAAATATGCGATGGGCTATTGCCGGATGCAGGCCGGGCGTGCGGTGCTGTTGATCGACGCGGCCCCCCTGCCGGACAAATCGCCAACGGCACACGCAGCGCCGCTGAGTTTCGAGATGGGCTCGGGCCGCCGCCTGATCGTCGTCAATACGGGTGCGGGCGGCATGTTCGGCGCGGCATGGACCCTTGCCGCGCGGGAGGCAGAGGCCCATTCCGGCCTCACCATCGCCGGGGCCAACCCGGCAAAATTCGTGCCCGGCAAGGGCGGCGCCACCCTGTTGACCGAAGGCCCGCGCACCGTCACGGCGGAACGCGCGATTGATCGGTCGGGCTTTTGGATGCTGTGCAGTCAGGATGGGTTCGTGCCCGCCTTTGGCCTCACCCATGAGCGGCGGCTGTTCCTCTCCCCCGATGGGCGGGATTTGCGCGGCGAGGACACGCTGAGCGCGCAATCGACCCGCGACAAAGGCACGCTCGCTGCGCAAATCCAATCCCATGGCGGCACGCTGCCCGTGATCTGCCGGTTCCATCTGCACCCGGATGTGGAGGCAAAACTGGACATGGCCGGAGAGGCGGTGTCGCTGACGCTCCTGAGCGGGGAAGTCTGGGTGTTCCGCCAATCAGGCGGGGAGATCACGCTGGAGCCGTCCACCTATCTCGATCATCGGCGGCTTCGGCCCCGCGCGACAAAACAGATTGTGGTCAAATGCGATCTGACGGGCTATGGAGCGCGCGTCAATTGGGTGTTCCGGCGGACAGAAGATGGCGGGCGTCACACGCGCGATCTGATGATGCCAGAGCAACCCGGCCCTGATCACGCGACCTGAAGGAAGCCCCTCTCCATGACCGACACCGTATCCGTGCGCCGCGCGCTGCTTTCCGTATCCGACAAAACCGGCCTGATTGATCTGGCCCGTGCGCTTGATGCGCGGGGGGTTGAACTGGTCTCCACCGGGGGCACGGCCAAGGCGATCCGCGATGCGGGCCTGCCGGTGCGCGACGTGGCGGAGCTCACCGGCTTTCCCGAGATGATGGATGGCAGGGTCAAGACCCTGCACCCGGCGGTGCATGGCGGGCTTTTGGCGCTTCGCGATGACGCGGCCCATGTTGCCGCGATGGAGGCGCACGGGATCGGCGCAATCGACCTTCTGGTCGTGAACCTCTACCCGTTCGAGGAAACCGTGGCCAAGGGCGGCGATTACGCGGATTGCATCGAGAATATCGACATTGGCGGCCCCGCGATGATCCGCGCGGCGGCCAAGAACCACGCTTTTGTCGCGACGGTCGTGGATGTGGAGGATTATGACGCGCTGCTGGCGGAGCTCGACGCGCAGGGCGGCACTACGATGGCGTTTCGCCAGATGCTCGCCCAGCGCGCCTATGCCCGGACGGCGGCCTATGACGCGGCGGTCAGCACTTGGATGGCAGGGGCCATTGGGCAGGACACCCCGCGCCGCCGGGCTGTGGCGGGGACGCTGGCGCAGGAAATGCGCTATGGCGAGAATCCGCATCAGGCGGCGGCTTTCTACACCGATGGCAGCGCGCGCCCGGGCGTGGCAACCGCCCGCCAGCATCAGGGCAAGGCGCTGAGCTACAACAACATCAATGATACGGATGCGGCATTCGAATTGGTGGCGGAATTCGATCCCAAGGATGGCCCGGCAGTCGCGATCATCAAACACGCGAACCCCTGCGGTGTGGCGCGCGGCGCGACATTTGCGCAGGCGTATCAGCGGGCGTTCGACTGTGATCGGGTCAGCGCCTTTGGCGGGATCATCGCGCTCAACGGCACGCTGGATGGGGATACGGCGCAGGCAATCACGGGTATCTTTACAGAGGTGGTCATCGCGCCCGACGCCACGGATGAGGCGCGCGAGGTCTTTTCCGCAAAGAAGAACCTGCGCCTTCTGACGACGGGTGGCCTGCCCGATCCGCGCAGCACGGGCCGCGTCTGGCGGCAGGTCGCGGGTGGCTATCTGGTGCAGGATCGTGACAATGGATTTGTCACGGCAAAGGACGTGAAGGTCGTGACCAAACGCACCCCGTCCGAGGCTGAGTTGCGCGACATGCTGTTCGCGTGGACGGTGGCGAAACATGTCAAATCCAACGCGATTGTCTATGCGAAGGACGCAGCGACCGTGGGCGTCGGGGCTGGACAGATGAGCCGGGTGGACAGCTCCCGCATCGCGGCCCGCAAAGGCGAGGACATGGCCGAGGCGCTCGAACTTGCCCAAAGCCCCGCCATCGGCGCGGTGGTTGCATCGGACGCGTTCTTCCCCTTTGCAGATGGATTGCTGGCGGCCGCATCAGCAGGGGCCACGGCGGTGATACAGCCGGGCGGCTCGATGCGCGACGAGGAGGTGATCGCGGCGGCTGATGAGGCTGGTCTTGCGATGGTGTTCACGGGCATGCGCCACTTCCGTCACTAAAGAGCGCTCCCGCACGTCGGCTTCGCCTCCCTTTGGGGTGAGGGCGAGAGACAAACGCTGCGGGGCAGCGTTTGCGCCCGAACGCGCTGAATGGAATGAAGCGCCGGGAAAGGCCGGCGCTGCGCGCCGGTTTAAGATTGCGCTGAGGTGTTTGAGGAACAGGAGTGTTACTCAAACACCTGTTCAATTGTGGGTGTCACGATTCGCCCGCGCGTCAAGGCCGCTCGTTCCTCGGACCTTGACCCACAGCCGAATCGCGGGGGCTGCTCTCGCCACGCCAAGTCCAATTCACTTTCTTCAAATATACCCCGCGCGGCGCGCACCCGCCCGCGCCAGCGGGCGGCCCGGCCAAACGGGAGGACGGAGCGTCAGCGACGGAACGACGGGCGGGAGGGTTTCCGTATTGAATCCGCGCTTCATTCAGCGCAGAACACGCGCATGACTGCTCTCATACGCATATGGGCCGTGGCTCTTTTGACCTTCTTGATTGATCAGGCCAGCAAGGTCTGGGTCATTTATGGCCTTGATTTGCCGCTTGTGCGCGTGGTCGAGGTGTTCCCGCCTTATCTCACCTTCATCATGGGGTGGAATCGCGGGATCAATTTCGGCCTTTTGTCCGATAGCCCCGAATGGAGCCGGATCATTCTGATTTCCATCGCCATCGGTGTGTCGATCCTGCTCTCCTTTTGGGGGCGTAAGGCGGATCGGTGGCGCATGTGGGCCGCGTTTGGCATGATCATCGGCGGGGCCTTGGGCAATGCGATCGACCGTGTGTTGTATGGTGCGGTGGCGGATTTTCTCAATATGTCCTGTTGCGGTTTTCAGAACCCCTATACGTTCAACGTTGCCGATATCTTCATCTTTGCCGGGGCGGGGCTGCTTTTGGTCTATGGCGGGCGTGATCTTGAGCAAAGCAAGGCGTGACGCCGGGCGCATTTCCCCTTAGACAATGGGGCAACACGAGTTTGGAGACGCGGGAATGAACACTGCACCTACCCCTTGGATGCGTTTGAGCTGTGCTGTGGCGCTGGTCGCGGCCCTTGCGGCTTGCGGCAATCGCGATGGTGCGAGTGCGGAGCGGTCGATCCTTGAGCGGGCGACGTTGCAGGATGGCGGCCCCGATGAGTTTCAGGTCATCCCGCGTGCGCCATTGATCATCCCTCCCTCGCTCAGCGCGACGCTTCCCCTGCCGCAGGCCGGCGCGCCAAGCCGGATTGATCGCAATTCCGACGATGCCGTGCGAGAGATTTTCGTACGCGCCGCCAGCACCGCCGAAGAGCCAAATGCCGGCACCAGCCCGGGTGAGCAGATCTTCCTCGCCATGCTGCCAAGCGCATCCCAGACGGCGAATATCCGCGCGCTCGTGACGGCGGATGATGACGCCATCGTGCGGGAGGAAGCGCAGACGCTCACGCAGGTGCTGTTCGGTCGATCCATCTTTAATCCCTATGCCGCGCAGATCCTCAACCCACCGTTTGAGCTGTTCCGGTTGCGGGACTCCTATCCGAACGCCATCACCCCGAGCTTCGATCCCGAACTCGCCACGAACGACGAATAAAGTCCAAGGTCCACACCCATGTCCGACACGCTTTTTGGAACCGACGGCATTCGTGGCCGTGCGAACCGTTACCCGATGACCGCCGATATGGCGCTCCGCGTCGGCATGGCGGCGGGTCATATCTTTGCCCGGAAGAACGGCGTCAAGCGGGTCGTGATCGGAAAAGACACGCGGCGATCCGGCTATATGCTGGAGACAGCGTTGACGGCTGGTTTTGCCGCTGTGGGCATGGACACGTTCGTGTCCGGCCCATTGCCGACGCCGGGCATCGGGATGCTGACGAAATCCATGCGGGCCGATCTTGGCGTGATGATTTCGGCCTCCCACAATCCCAGCCATGACAATGGCCTGAAATTCTTTGGCCCTGATGGCTATAAGCTCGACGACGATCTGGAAGCGGAGATCGCGCGGCTTGCCGTTGATGGGGTCGAGCCGGTGGACGCGATGAAAATCGGCCGCTCCCGCAGGCTGGAGGATGGCGCGGGCCGCTATGCCGAGTTTGCCAAGACGACCATCAGCCGCCGGATGCGATTTGACGGGCTACGCGTCGTGATCGATTGCGCCCATGGTGCGGCCTATAAGGTCGCGCCGGAGGTGCTGTGGGAACTTGGGGCGGAGATTTTTCCGCTTGGCGTCAATCCCAATGGCTACAACATCAATCAGGATTGCGGCTCCACCTCGACCGCGGCGGCGCAGGCCGCGGTGATCAACAACAATGCCGATATCGGCATTTGCCTTGATGGCGACGCGGACCGTCTGATCCTGATTGACGAGCATGGGCGCGTCGCGGATGGCGATCAGCTTATGGCGCTGATTGCCGAGCGGCTGCATGGCCTAGGGCGTTTGTCGAACGGGACGCTGGTGGCCACCGTGATGTCCAATCTGGGGCTGGAGCGGCATCTTGATACGATGGGCCTGTCGCTTTTGCGCACCAAGGTGGGCGATCGCCATGTGATGAAAGCGATGCGTGAGGGCGGGCATTCCCTCGGCGGGGAGCAGTCGGGCCATATCATTCTGCACGACCATGTGACCACCGGCGACGGGCTGATCGCAGCGCTTCAGGTGCTCGCCGCACTCAAGGAAACCGGGGAGCGGGCGAGCACGCTCTTGCATCGGTTCGAGCCAGTGCCGCAAAAACTCATCAATGTGCGCTACGAGGACGGGGCCAATCCGCTCGGCTCTGACACGGTGCAGGACGCGATCAAAGAGGGCGAAGAGGCCTTTGGCGATGCTGGCCGCCTTCTGATCCGCAAATCGGGGACAGAGCCGCTGATCCGCGTGATGGGCGAATGCGAGGACGAGGCGCTTATGGACAGCACGCTCGCCCAGATCGTGGAAGCGGTGGAGGAAGCGGGCCGCGTCTGACCCGCCTCATCCTGTATCAGACGGCGCCGGTATATTCGCCGCGCGCCGGGTAGTCATTCTTGATCGCGAAATCGAGCGCGCCGACCAATTCGGAGAAATGCGGCCGCACGAACGGCATGGTCTGCACCGACCCGTAATAGAGCGTTTGTTGCGGCGTCACCAAAAACAGCCCCGGCTCGGAAAACAGCGCAGGCTCCTCGATCCCGATGGAGGTTTTGCCGCGCGAGGTGGAGATATAAAGCCCCCATTCCCGCGCCTTGGCCAAGGACAGGTCATAGCCGAACCGAAGCGCGGTCGCGCCGATCTTTTCCTGCATCGCGCGGGTGCGCTCCTCCCCATCGGAGCTGATCGCGATGGTTTTCACGCCACGCTCCGCGAAATCGGCCACGCGTTTTTCAAGCTCGGTCAGATAGGTCGCGCAGATCGGGCAGTGCAACCCGCGGTAAAAGCAGATGACCGTGCCGCGCTCATCGCTGTCGGAGGACAGATCAAACGCGCCGTGGTCAAGCGTGGGCAGGGACAAATCGGGTGTTTTCTGGCGGGGCATCAGCATCGGGCAATCCTTTGTGTTTGTGTGGTGCTGAGATTGTGATATCAGATGTTCATGTCTGATAATTCCAATATACCTGACCAAATTCCCGATAATCGCCGGTTTGATCGGCTGAACACGTTGATGGAACGGTTCAGCCTTGATGTGCGCCCAGCCCCTGTTGGCAAGGCGGATCTGCTGATCACGGGTGGATCCGCGCCAGAGATGCTGCTGTTTGGGCGGGGGATCGCGCCGGGGCCAAAGGACACGGTGTTTTTCGCCGCGCGTGTTGATTGGGGTGGGGCGCAGAACCCGCTTTTGGCGGCACTGCCGGAGCGGATCACCCTTCCGATTGCTCAGGATGCGGACCTGAGCGCGCTCGTGGCGGTCATGCGGGCCGAGGTGACAGCGCAGCGCTGCGGCGGCGGATCGGTGCTGAGCCGCTTGGCCGAAGTGCTGGTCGTGCGGCTTTTGCGCCGCCAGATTGAGGAGGGCGCGTCCTCCGGCGGGGTGCTTGCCGGACTGGCCGATCCGCGATTGAGCCGGGCTATTGTCGCGATGCATGATGATCCGGGTCATGGCTGGACCAGCGGGAGCCTTGCCGACGTCGCGGGCCTGTCCCTCAGCCGGTTTTCCGATCTGTTCCTGACCTGCGTGGGGGAGACCCCGATGTCCTACCTACGCCGCTGGCGGCTGACCCTCGCGAGACAGGATATCGAGCGGGGGGACCGGATAGGCACGGTGGCGCATCGCTATGCGTATGGCTCTGCCGAAGGGTTCACGCGCGCGTTTCGCAAATATCACGGCACAGCCCCCATTGCGCTGCGCCGGGACCGGCAGGGCGCTCAGGACGTCAGCCAGGTGTCGTAGTCGGATACCAAAAGATGCGCGGGTGTCTCGTCCTCCTCGACCTTGGCGAAGCGGCCGATTGGGGCTTCGAACACGTTGTCGGTCAGGTCGTCATTGACGGTGGACACTTCCCCGATCAGCACATCGGCCCCTTCCCCCCAGAACGCGTGCCAGACGCCGGGCATCAAGGTCACGCTTTCGCCGGGGGCAAGCGCGATCTTTCCGCCCGCCTTCACGGTGCGCAATTGCCCATCGCACGGCACCGTCACATCGGCCTCCCGGTCGATGCTGCCATCGGGCGCGGAGGCAAACAGTTCCAGCACCAGCGCACCGCCGCCGCGATTGATGATGTCTTCCGCCTTGATGTTGTGGCGGTGCATCGGGCTGATCTGATTTTCGCGGGAGATCATGATCTTTTCCGCGTAGAGCATCCCGCGCCCTTTGCTCAAATCCGCCATCTCCCCATTGCGCACGGTAAAGAGGAACAGGCCCAGTTCATCAAATTTGCCCTGCCCGTAATCGGTAATGTCCCAGCCAAGGCGGCTTTTGACGATCCCATCGGGGCGCTTTTCCTGCATCTCCGCTGCGCTCCAATAGGCGAAGGGCGGCATAATATAGCCAAAAGACCGGATGAACGCGTCCCCGGCGTGGAGGATTTCGTTGATTTCGGAACGTTTCATGATTTGGCCCTTTTCCTGCGCGCTGGGGATGCTTTGTATCTAGAAGAAATCCTTATCTGCATTCGTATGCAAGCGTCTTGGCCCGTGGCCATCCATATTTGTGTGTATCCGAGAGATGTGGAGCGTCACTCTCGCATGGTCAGAAGCGGCGGGCAATTCGACACGTCCTTTCCGAGTTTCGGGATGATGCGTGCTGTTCACGCAAACCGGTGACGTTGTCGCAAGCTATGGTCCATCTGGACTGGCAGTAATCCTTCCTCCCAGTCCTTTTGACGGGTCGGTTTTCCAGCATCATGGGGCTTCGTCTATTGATGACATGGCCTCTCCGTTAAAGAGCGGTGAGAGACCGACCGGCGCAAAAATAGAGTCAAAATAGGGGCAAGGAATCTCGCCGCTCAAAGACAGCGATCCGAAATTCTCAATAATTTCAATATGATCAGTGGTGACCCCGACTGGATTCGAACCAGTGGCCCTCAGATTAGGAATCTGATGCTCTATCCTGCTGAGCTACGGGGCCGGACACTGCTTTTTCGGTCTAGCGACCGCTCACGCGAGCGTCAATTCAGCAATCGGATTGGAACCGTTAGGCTGCTTGCGTATTGTCTTGAGAGATAACCAGTCACGAGGTCCGCCCATGTTCCGCTTGTCGTCCGTCTTTGCCATTGGTCTGGCCAGCCTTGTCATGGCCTGTGAGCCGATTCCGGTGGCGACGGATACGCGGCCCGCACCGCCTGTGGTGACGGCCCCGGCGGGCGGGGCGCAGCCGGTGGAGGTGTCTCGCGATCGGATTACGGGCGGCGGCGCGGTTGCCGCCAGCCCCATAACCTCACAACCCGCGCGGATCGCCCGCTCCACCCGCACCGCCGAGGAGCAGCGCATCGGGGATGAGGAGCATCCAAAGATCATCGCGGAATTCGGCGGGGAGGTCACGGATCGGCGGCTCAAATCCTATGTGGACCGGATCGGGCGCGACCTTGTCGCCATCTCAGAGGAGCCGAATGAGCGCTGGACCTTCACCATCCTCGACAGCCCGGTCATCAACGCGTTCGCCCTGCCGGGGGGGTATGTGTATGTCACGCGCGGGCTGATTGCGCTTGCCGATAATGAGGCCGAATTGGCTGCCGTTATCGGCCATGAGATCGGGCATATTACCGCCAAACATTCGCGCGAACGGAACGAACGGGCGCAGGAGGGCAATCTGGGCGTTCTGGGTGCGATCCTTGTCGGGGCCGTGCTGGGTGGGGAGGATGGTGCGCAGATCGGCCAGCAGATCGGCACGACGCTCGCGGGCGGTCGGACCGCCAGCTATTCCCGGTCGCAGGAGTTTGACGCGGATGTCATCGGCATCCGCTATCTCGCGCTCGCTGGATATGATCCGCGCGCGCAGGCCACGTTCTTGCAGTCCCTTGAACAGCAGTCCGCCCTGAATGATCGCCGCGCGGGGCGGGAGCGGATGGCAGGTCGCGTCGATTTTCTGGCCACGCACCCCGCGACTGGCGACCGGATCGCGCAGGCCCGCCGCTATGGTGAGGAGCTGTTGCGCACTGTCCCCGCGCCCCGTCTTGGCACGGCAGAGCACCTCGCCGCGATTGACGGCATGGTGTATTCGGATGCCGCCGATCAGGGCTTTGTGCGGAACGGAGCGTTTGTGCATCCCGGTTTGGGCTTTGAATTCACGCCGCCGCCGGGATGGAGCCTGGACAACCTGCCGACCCTGGTCGGGATGCGCGGGCCGGGGGGTGCGCAGCTTGTGTTCGATGGCGGCCTGTCGCGGCTGTCACCGGCAGACTATATCCGTCAGTCATGGCTGCCGGAACTGGCGGAGAGCAATGGCATTCAGCCAGCCTCCGAAATTGAACGCCTCACGGTCAACGGATTGCAGGCCGCACGGATTGATGCGCGCCTGCGGGTGCAATCGGGCGTCGGTTATGCCCAGCTTTACGCGATCCAAAAGGGGGAGCAGATTTATCGCTTTCGCGGGCTGACGCCGGTCAATTCGACCGCGGGCCGGGCGGAGATTGCGCGGGCGGCGACCAGTTTCCGCGCCCTCAGCGCGCGTGAGATCGCCTCAGAAACCCCGCCGCGCATTCGCGCCTATACCGTGCGGCGCGGTGACAGTGCAGCCAGCATCGCGCAGCGAATGGAGGTGCCGGAGCCGAAGCTGGACCAGTTTCTTGTTCTAAATTCGCTGCCCGCCAACACGGTCCTGCGCCCCGGTCAGGTGGTCAAGATCGTGACGCAGTAGCGCGCTATCCCAGCGCGCTCAGCGTGGCCCAAATGACGACCAACACGCCCCCCGCGCAGCCCATGCCGCTCAAAAACCACATCCAGCCGGGGATGCGGTTGTCCTTGGCGGGGGGCGGTGTCGCATTGGCGCGGATCAGCGCGTCCTCTGCCATGCGCGGCAACAAGGGGCCAAACCGGGCCAGCACCTTCACCGTTTCGGCCAGATCGCGGGCAATCGCCTTTGGCCCAAGGTTATCGCGGATGTATTTCTCCACGATGGGCTTGGCGTAGCGCCACATATTCATGTTCGGATCAAGGGAGCGCCCGACCCCTTCGGCCACCACCATCGTGCGCTGCAACAGCAACAATTCGGTGCGGGTTTCCATCCCGAATTGCTCCGTCACGTTGAACAGATGCGCCAGCAGACGCGCCATGGAGATTTTGGAGGCATCCTGCCCAAAAATCGGCTCCGCGATGGAGCGCAGCGCCTGAGCGAACTGATCCACGTCCTTATCCGCAGGGACATAGCCTGCCTCGAAATGGACCTCCGCCACACGTTTGTAATCCTTGCTCAGGAAGCCAAACAGGATTTCGGCGTAGACGCGGCGGGTATAGGCATCAATCCGGCCCATGATCCCGAAATCGAGGGCAACAAGGTTGCCCGCCTCATCGACCTTGAGGTTGCCATGGTGCATGTCGCCGTGAAATAGCCCGTCGCGCAGCGCGTGGCTGAGGAACATCTGGTTCACCCGCTCCGCCATTTCGGTCATGTCGATGCCGCGCGCGCGCAATTCGTCGATATCCCCGAAATTCGTGCCGCTGATCCATTCTGTCGTCATCACGCGAGAGCCGCTGGCCCCCCACATGACCGCAGGCACGCGAAAGCCCTCATCCTGCGCGGTATTGGCGCCAAATTCGGCGGCGGCGGCGCATTCTAGGCGGAAATCAATCTCCCCCTGCACGGTTTGGTCGAAATGCGCGACCACGTCGCGGGGTTTCAGGCGGCGGGCCTTGGGTGCGAAAAACTCGATGACCGACGCCACGAAATAAAACGCGTCGATATCCTTGCGAAACGCCTTGGCGATGCCGGGGCGGCGGACCTTGACCGCGACTTCCTCGCCTGTGTCGCGCATCCGGGCGCGGTGGACCTGCGCGATGGAGGCAGCCGCGATCGGCTCGCTAAACTCGCTGAACACCTCCTCAACCGGTTGGCCAAGGTCATAGGCGATCTCGGCCCGCGCCTCCGCCATGGAGAAGGGCGGCAGATCATCCTGAAGGATGCGCAACTGCATCGACAACTCTTGCCCCGTCACATCGGGACGGGTGGACAGGATCTGCCCGAACTTGATGTAGGACGGCCCAAGGGCGGTGATCGCGCGGACAACGGGGGGGAGGGTCGGATCGCCCTTCAGCCCCAGCCATTGAACCGGCCATAACAGCACCTTGCCCGCAATGCGCAGGGACCGAGGGGCCTGCATCGCCTCCATCGCCTGATCGAGCGCACCTGTGCGCTGAAACGTGGTGCCAGTGCGCGCAAGCCGCCAAAGATTGCTGAAAACGCTCAAATCTTCCAACCCGAATGAATCGCCGCAATCCCCATGGAGAAGTTGCGATATTTCACCTGTTCAAAGCCCGCATCACGGATTTTCGCGGCAAAGCTGTCCTGATCGGGAAACTTGCGGATCGATTCGACAAGGTATTGATAACTATCGCGATCCTTGGCGATCACCGCGCCCATTTCCGGGATCACGTTGAACGAATACCGGTCATAGGCCCATTGCAGCAGATCGTTGGGGATCTGGCTGAACTCAAGGCACATGAACCGCCCGCCGGGCTTGAGCACACGAAAGGCCTCGCGCAGCGCGTCGTCGATCCGGGTCACGTTCCGAATGCCAAAGCTGATCGTGTAGGCATCGAATGTGTTGTTCTCAAACGGCAGGGCCATCGCGTCGCCCACAACCCAATCAAGCGGCGCGCCTTGCGCCTCTGGCCGTTTCTTGCCCTCCTCCAGCATGGAGGCGGTCATGTCGCACACCGTTGCGTGCCCCCCGCCGCGCTTTTGGAAGCGAAACGCAATATCGCCCGTGCCGCCCGCCACATCCAAGAGCCGCATATTGGGCCGGGGCGCGAGCCAATCCATCAGCCCGTCTTTCCACAGCCGGTGAATGCCAAGGCTCATCACATCGTTCATCACGTCGTAATTGCCCGCAACGGAGGAAAACACGCCGTGCACCAGCCCTGCTTTTTCCTCTTCCGCCACGTCGCGGAACCCGAAATGGGTGGTGCGTTCGATTGCCATGGATGTATCTCCTTTATTCACGGCTAAACTAGTCATAGTTGCGCCGGGGGGAAGGGCCAAATCGCCTCACTCCCCGTGAACGGAGGGAATATGCCTGAATTGCCAGAGGTTGAGACGGTCCGTCGCGGGCTTGTCCCCGTGATGGAAGGCAAGGTGATCGCGCGCGCGGATGTGCGCCGCCCTGATCTGCGCTGGCCGTTCCCGCCGCGGATGGCAGAGCGGCTGACGGGCGCGCGGGTGCTGCGCCTTGGCCGCCGGTCGAAATACATCCTCGCCGATCTGGATACGGGGGAGACGCTCATTATCCATCTGGGCATGTCAGGCCGGATGCTGATCACCGGGCGGGATATGTTGGGGGAATTCCACCACCTCCACCCCGCGCCCGAAAAGCACGATCATGTCGTGCTCGATATCGAGGGTGGCGCGCGGGTCACGTTCAATGATGCGCGCCGGTTCGGGGCGATGGATATCTGCGCCACAGATCAGATCGACGCGCATAAGCTCATCGCCGTTCTGGGGCCGGAGCCGTATGACAACCGGTTTAACGCGGCCTATCTGGCGGACGCGTTCGCGGCCAAATCCACGCCCATCAAATCGGCCCTGCTGGATCAGCGAATCGTGGCAGGTTTGGGCAATATCTACGTTTGTGAGGCGCTTTGGCGGGCTGGAATTTCACCCAAACGGCTCGCGAAAAATGTGAGCAGAAAGAGGGTTGAAAAACTTGCGCCGATCATTCGTGCGGTGCTCGATGACGCGATTGCGGCGGGGGGATCTTCGCTCCGGGATTACCGGCAGGCGGATGGGGAACTTGGCTATTTTCAACACTCTTTCGCCGCCTATGGCCGGGAAGGGGAGCCATGCCGCACCCCCGACTGTGGCGGGCAGATTGGCCGAATCGTGCAATCCGGCCGCTCCTCCTTTTATTGCAGCACCTGCCAGCGATAAGCGCTGGGGGTTGATCTTGGATCGTTGCTCGGTCAGACACAGGGCCGATTTGACCAAACCGGAGACGTTGCCGTCATGGCTTACGAGACCCTGATTGTTGAGACGACCGACCATATCGGCCTCATCCGCCTGAACCGCCCCGATGCCCTGAATGCGCTCAATTCCCAGCTTTTGGGCGAATTGGGCAAAGCGCTTGCTGCGATGGACGCGGATGATGATGTGCGCTGCATCGTGCTGACCGGCTCGGAAAAGGCATTTGCCGCCGGGGCGGACATCAAGGAAATGTCGGAAAAGACCTTCGCAGAGGTGTTCAAGGACGACATGTTTGGCCCTGCGGGCCAATCCGTGATCCGCACGCGCAAGCCGATCATCGCCGCCGTGTCCGGCTATGCGCTGGGCGGTGGATGTGAGCTTGCCATGATGTGCGACTTCATCCTGTGTTCAGACACCGCGAAATTCGGCCAGCCGGAGATCAACCTTGGCGTGATGCCGGGGCTTGGCGGCTCCCAGCGCCTGACCCGTTTTGTCGGCAAGTCCAAGTCCATGGAAATGAACCTGACAGGCCGTTTCATGGATGCTGAGGAGGCCGAACGCTCCGGCCTTGTGTCGCGCGTGATCCCGGCAAAGGATCTGGTGGATGAAGCGATCAAGACGGCCAAGAAAATTTCGGAGAAATCCATGATCGCCGTGATGGCCACGAAAGAGGCCGTGAACCGCTCCTATGAGATGACCCTGTCCGAAGGGCTGCTTTACGAACGGCGGGTGTTCCACTCGCTTTTCGCCACCGATGACCAGTCCGAAGGAATGGCCGCGTTCATCGAAAAACGCAGCCCGCAATTCCGCGACACATAAACGTAACGAAACTGCGCTTGCGCCCGTTGACTCGGGGCTATCCCCTGTGTAGAGACGCGGCTCATCTTGCAGCAGTTAAGAACCGGATAAACTCACATGGCAAATTCGCCGTCAGCTAAGAAACGCGTGCGCCAGACCGAGCGCCGCACCGCCGTCAACACCGCGCGCCGTTCGCGCATCCGCACCTTCCTGCGTAAGGTTGAAGATGCCATCACCTCTGGTGATCAGGCCGCAGCCGCAGCCGCATTGAAGGCCGCACAGCCTGAGCTGATGCGCGGCGTGACGAAGGGCGTTCTGCACAAGAACACCGCGTCCCGCAAAATGTCCCGCCTCGCGCATCGCGTAAAGGCAATGGGCGCGTAACGCACCCGCATTGACACCGCTTCAAGGCGCTGCCCTCGGGTGGCGCTTTTTGCATGTGTGGTCGATGCGCTTAACCATGGTCGGAAATGCCGGAATGTTCGCTATTCGGTCCGGTTGATCGAATCGCATCCGCTTTCTACTGTTCTCCAGACAGCGCCTATGGCTCTCCTAATTTTGCGAAACACTTGGCCCCTCTGAAGTAATATTCAGGGGTTTTATTGTTTTATATCAAATATTTGCGCCACATTTATTTCTTGAAGTTGTTGTTTGAGTGGCCCGTTTATCGTATCGTGATGGATGAATCGGGGGCAAAGATCAGCAGATCATCATACCTTGATTCCCGCGCGTCCCCTTTGGCGGATACGCGGCGGGGTGGGTCGGCGATCCACTGCGAGGGAAGGCTCAAAAAACGCGCCCGAACGGGGTGCCGATAACGATAATCCGGGCGCATCGCGTGATCCGGCATGGGAAGTGGCTACATAATGGATTTGACGCCTGCGCAATCTGCGGCTTGGGACTCGGTTTGCTCAATTTTGGAAGCAGAGCTTGGCACGGATGCCTACCGCAACTGGATCGCGCCGCTCACCTTTGAGGCCGTGATTGAGGGCGTCGCGCATTTCTCCGTTCCGATTGCGTTTATCGGGCGCTATGTGAAGCGCAATTCCGGCGACAAGATCATCGAATTGTTTGCCGAACATCGGGAGCATATCTCGTGCCTCGAATTTCATGTGGACGACTCGCGCCGCGCCGCACCCGTGGCACCCGTGCGCGAAGAAAAGGGCGCTGCCGCCACCCCGGCAGAGCCGGAACCGCTGCCCGGTGCGCCGCTTGATCCGCGCTTCACTTTCGACAATTTCATTGTTGGCAAACCCAATGAGATGGCCGCCGCCGCTGCCCGCCGCGTGGCGGAAGGCGGCCCGGTGCTGTTCAACCCATTGTTCCTCTATGGCGGGGTGGGTCTGGGAAAAACCCACCTGATGCACGCAATCGCCTGGGAAATCCAAAAGAAGAATCCGGGCTACCGGGTGCTCTACCTCTCCGCCGAACAATTCATGTTTCGCTTCGTGCAGGCCCTGCGTTTCCGCAACACCATCGAATTCAAGGAGCTGTTTCGCTCCGTCGATGTGCTCATGGTTGATGACGTGCAATTCATCGCGGGCAAGGACAGCACGCAGGCGGAGTTTTTTCACACCTTTAACGCGCTGATCGAGCAAAAGAAGCAGATCATCATCTCCGGCGACCGCGCCCCGGGGGAGATTGATGGGATGGAAGAGCGCATCCGCTCCCGCCTGCAATGGGGTCTCGTCGCGGATCTGCATCCAACGGATTACGAATTGCGCCTCGGCATCCTTCAGGCCAAGGCGGAGGCCTATTTGACGGACCATCCCGAAGTCACGCTTGACCCGACAGTGCTGCCATTCCTCGCGCACCGGATCAGTTCGAATGTGCGGGTGCTTGAGGGGGCCTTGACCCGGCTGTTCGCCTTCGGCTCCCTCGTCGGGCGCGCCATCGACATGGATATGACGACGGAATGCCTGTCCGATATCCTGCGGGCCTCGTCGCGCAAGGTGACGGTGGAGGAGATTATCCGCAAAGTCTGCGAACACTATAACATCCGCCAGACCGATATCCTCAGCCCGCGCCGAGCGCGTGTGGTGGCCCGGCCACGGCAGGTCGCGATGTTCCTGTCAAAGACGCTTACCACCAAATCGCTGCCCGAAATCGGCCGCCGGTTTGGCGGGCGCGATCACACCACGGTGATGCATGCGGTCAAGCGGATTGAGGAGCTGCGCCAGTCTGACAGCCAGATCGCGGATGACCTCGAAATGCTCCGCCGGATGCTGGAAGCGTAATCAATTCACTTTCTTCAAATATACCCCGCCGGAGGCATGAAATCTCTGCGCGCGGCTTGCGAAATGCGTTTGCCTCTCCCCCGGAATGACCGTAACGTTTGCAGCCCTAGGGCGGCTTTGAGACGGAGTGAAAGCACATGAAAGTCAGTATCGAGCGTGGTGACCTCCTCAAGGCGCTTGGCCGTGCCCAAAGCGTGGTCGAGCGGCGCAACACCATCCCGATCCTCGCCAATGTGCTGATCGAAGCGGACGGGGATGCGATCCACCTGCGCGCGACCGACCTCGATATCGAAGTGCTGGATAAAGCACCGGCGATGGTGGAGCGGGCTGGGGCCACGACCGTTGCTGCCCATACCCTCCATGAGATCGTGAAAAAGCTGCCCGATGGTGCGACCGTCTCGTTGATCGCGAATGCGGAAACCGGCCGGTTGGAGGTCCATGCGGGCCGCTCCAATTTCTCCCTCGCGACCTTGCCGCGCGATGATTTCCCAGTGATGGGCACGGCGGATTACCCGTGCAATTTCTCGATCAAGGCGCCGGTGCTGCGCCGCCTGTTCGACAAGGCGAAATTCGCCGTCTCGACCGAGGAAACGCGCTATTACCTCAATGGCGTCTACATGCACGCAGCCGATGGCCCGAACGGCGCGACGCTGCGCTGTGTGGCGACCGATGGGCACCGGCTCGCGCGGATTGACGCGGACCTGCCCGACGGGGCGGACACGCTGCCCGGCGTGATTGTCCCGCGCAAAACCGTGGGTGAGTTGGGTAAATTGTTGAGCGATGATGATATGATCATCGCCGTCAGCGTCAGCGAAACCAAGGTGCGTTTCGCCACCCCCGACATCACCCTGACCTCCAAGGTGATCGACGGCACCTTCCCCGATTACACCCGCGTGATCCCGAAGGACAATCCGAACCGGCTTGAGGTGGATGCCAAGGAATTCGCGAGCGCGGTTGACCGTGTCTCCACCGTGTCGTCCGAGCGGTCCCGCGCGGTCAAGATGGCGCTTGATGAGGATCGGCTCATTCTGTCCGTGAACGCCCCCGATATGGGTGCCGCGGATGAGGAGATCGCCGTGGCCTATGATGCGGATCGTTTGGAAATCGGCTTTAACGCGAAATACCTCATTGAGATCGCGGGGCAGGTGGATCGCGAAAACGCGGTGTTCCATTTCAACACCTCCGGTGATCCGACGCTGGTGCGCGAAGGCGATGACGAAAGCGCGATTTACGTCGTCATGCCGATGCGCGTCTGACACTGGGCGCGGTGACCCGCCTTGCGCTCACATCGCTGAAACTGGCGGCTTTCCGCTCCCACGCGTCCTTGCGGGTGGAAACGGATGGACGACCCGTGGCGATCTACGGGCCGAATGGCGCGGGCAAGACAAACATCCTTGAAGCGATTTCCATGCTGTCCCCGGGCCGCGGGCTGCGTCGGGCGGCAGCGGCTGACATGGCGCGCAGTGCCACCGGGATCGGTTGGCGCGTCACGGCGGAATTGCATTCGCTTGAACAATCCCATGAGGTCGTGACCGGCGTCGAGGGAGATGCCGCGCGCAGTGTCACCATTGATGGCAAGGCCGCAGCACAGGTCGCGCTGGGCCGGATCGCCCGCATCCTTTGGCTCGTTCCGGTGATGGATCGGCTCTGGCTCGAAGGCGCGGGCGAACGGCGGCGGTTTCTGGACCGGATGGCGCTCAGCTTCACCCCCTCCCATGCCGAGGCCAGTATCACCTATGAGCGCGCGATGCGCGACCGCAATCGCCTGTTGAAAGACCAGTCGCGCGATGCGGGTTGGTATGATGCACTGGAAGATCAGATGGCGCGTGCGGGTGCCGCGATCACCGCCACCCGCATGGAGGCATTGTCGCGAGTCGCCCGCGCGCAGGAAGATGCCGCCACGGCCTTTCCCCGCGCGACCCTGTCGATCACTGGCCCTGACGGGGAGGACGCGCCCGATGGGTCAGAGGACCAGTTGCGCCGCGCATTTGCCGAAGGGCGGCGCCGCGACATGGCCGCCGGGCGCACCCTGACCGGCCCGCACCGGGCCGACCTGTCCGCGATCTACACCGACAAGGACATGCCCGCGCGCCACTGTTCCACCGGGGAGCAGAAGGCCCTGCTGATCTCCCTCATTCTGGCCAATGCGCGCGCGCTCGCAGACAGTTTCGGTGCGCCGCCGATCCTGCTGTTGGATGAGGTCGCAGCCCATCTTGATACGGACCGCCGCGCCGCGCTTTATGACGAGATTTGCGCGCTGGGCGCACAGGCGTGGATGACCGGGACGGGGGCGGAATTGTTTGACGCGCTTGGCCCACGCGCGATGCGGCTTCATGTGACGGAAGAGGGCGGCGAATCCCGCACTCAAGCCGAAGCCTGACCCCCGCCTTTTTGCCTTCTGGCGCGTGACAATCCCCCCGCGAGCGTCTAAAAAGAGGGACACAAAATAAGGGATTTTCCGAATGGCCTCGGACGCGCAGACACCAGCCGAATACGGCGCTGATTCCATCAAGGTTCTCAAGGGCTTGGAGGCTGTGCGCAAGCGGCCGGGCATGTATATCGGCGATACGGATGATGGCTCGGGCCTGCACCATATGGTGTATGAGGTCGTCGATAACGGAATTGATGAGGCGCTGGGCGGCTATGCCGATCAGGTTTCGGTGATTTTGCACCCCGATGGCTCTGTCTCCGTGCGCGACAATGGGCGCGGTATCCCGGTTGGCATCCATGAAGAAGAGGGCGTTTCCGCCGCCGAGGTCATCATGACCCAGCTTCACGCGGGCGGCAAATTCGACCAGAATTCCTATAAGGTTTCGGGCGGTCTGCACGGCGTCGGCGTGTCGGTGGTGAACGCGCTGTCTGTCTGGCTTGAGTTGCGCATCTGGCGCGACGGGAAAGAGCATTACGCGAAATTCGCCCATGGGGACACGGTGGAGCCATTGCGCGTTGTCGGTGACGCAAATGGGGAGAAGGGGACGGAGGTGCGCTTCCTTGCCTCGACGGAGACGTTCTCTGACACCAACTACATCTTCAAAACGCTGGAGCATCGCCTGCGCGAGCTGGCCTTTCTCAACAGTGGCGTGCGGATCATGCTGCGCGATGAGCGCCCGGCGGAGCCGATTGAAACGGTGATGGAATATGAAGGCGGGGTGAAGGAATTTGTCCGCTATCTCGACCGCTCCAAAAGCCCGCTCGTGCCGGAGCCGATCTTTGTCAGCGGCGAAAAGGATGGCATCAGCGTTGAAGTGGCGATGTGGTGGAATGACAGCTATCACGAGAACGTGCTGCCCTTCACCAACAACATCCCGCAGCGCGATGGGGGCACACATCTGGCGGGCTTTCGCGGTGCGCTGACCCGGACGATCAACAATTATGTCGGCTCCTCCGGGATCGCGAAGAAGGAAAAGGTCACGCTGTCGGGCGACGATGCGCGGGAGGGGCTGACCTGCGTTCTTTCCGTGAAGGTGCCCGATCCGAAATTCTCCAGCCAGACGAAGGACAAGCTCGTCTCCTCCGAGGTGCGCCCGGCGGTGGAAAGCCTGATGAACGAAAAGCTATCGGAATGGTTTGAGGAAAACCCGATCGAGGCAAAACAGGTCGTCAGCAAAATCGTTGAGGCTGCGCTCGCGCGGGAAGCCGCGCGCAAGGCTCGCGAACTTACTCGCCGCAAATCCGCGATGGATGTGGCAAGCCTGCCCGGCAAACTCGCTGATTGTCAGGAAAAAGACCCGGCAAAATCCGAATTGTTCATCGTGGAGGGCGACAGCGCCGGTGGATCGGCCAAACAGGGCCGGTCCCGTGCCAATCAGGCCGTGCTGCCCCTGCGCGGCAAAATCCTCAATGTGGAGCGCGCGCGGTTTGACCGGATGCTCGGCAGTCAGGAAATCGGCACGCTGATCACAGCACTCGGCACCGGAATTGGCCGCGATGAATTCAATCTGGCCAAGCTGCGATACCACAAGATCGTCATCATGACGGATGCGGACGTGGATGGCGCGCATATCCGCACGCTGCTGCTCACGTTCTTTTATCGGCAGATGCCGTCGCTGATCGAGAACGGGCATCTCTATATCGCGCAGCCCCCCTTGTATAAGGTCGCGCGCGGCAAGTCGGAGGTCTATCTCAAGGATCAGCCCAGCCTTGAGGGCTATCTGATTGAGCAGGGCATCGCGGATGCGGTGCTGGAGCTTGGCGACGGATCACAGCTTGCCGGGCAGGATCTGGCCCGCGTGGTCGAGGAGGCCCGGCAGGTGCGGGGCATCTTGCAATCCTTCCCCACCCATCATCCCCGGATCGTGCTGGAACAGGCCGCGATTGCGGGCGCGTTGCTCGCGGAAAGCCTGCAAGGCGCGCCGCAGGAGGCCGCGGATCGCGTCGCAGCCCGACTCAACCTCATCGCGCCGGAGACGGAGCGCGGCTGGCAGGGTCGCCCGACGCAGGATGGCGGTTTGCGCTTCGCCCGCGTCGTGCGGGGTGTGGAGGAAGTCCGCACGTTGGAAGCAACGGCGCTGCGATCCGCCGAAGGACGGCGCCTCGCATCCATGACCAAGGCGCTGCAGGACATCTACACCCAGCCCGCAAAGCTGCACCGCAAGGACAAACACGCGGCGGTCTATGCCCCGACGGAGCTGCTTGATCTGGTGATGACCGAGGGAGAAAAGGGTCTGACGCTTCAGCGCTACAAGGGGCTGGGCGAGATGAACGCCGACCAGCTTTGGGAAACCACGCTGGACCCGGAGGCGCGGACGCTGTTGCAGGTCAAGGTTGATCAGGTCAACGAAGCGGATGAGATTTTCACCAAGCTGATGGGCGATGTGGTGGAGCCGCGCCGCCAGTTCATTCAGGATAACGCGCTCGACGTTGAAAACCTCGATTTCTGAGCCGTGGGCGTTCTGGTTCTGAACACGGGCGGCACGATCGGAATGGTGGCGGGCCCGGATGGGTTCGCGCCAAAACGAGGTGTGCTTGAGGCCGCGTTGGCGGTGGTGGACCCGGACGCGCGGGTCATTAACTTTGAGCCACTGATTGACAGTTCTGCTGCAACGCCGCGCGATTGGGCGCGGATCGCACACGCAGTCGCAACAGCCGATCCGAGCGACGCGATTGTCATCGTTCACGGCACCGACACGATGGCCCACACGGCGGCAGCCCTCACCTTTGCGCTGAAAGGGTTGGCGCGGCCCGTGATCCTCACCGGCTCCATGCTGCCCTTGACCGTGGCGGGCAGCGATGGGGAGGCAAATCTGCGCGGTGCCATTGACGCGGCCAAAACCGCAGGACCGGGGGTTTGGCTGTCCTTTGCCGGGCGGGTGCTTCACGGGGCGCGGGTGCGCAAGGTGCATTCGACGGGGTTCACCGCCTTCGACGCCAGCCCAAGCGATCATCCGCCCCGCCGCGCCGGGCAGGGTGCGCCCGTGATCTCCGCGCAGGATGTGGAGGTGATCACGACCGCACCGGGGATGAACGCCCGCGCCCTCACACGCGCGGCACAAGAGGCAGACGGGATCATCCTGCGCTGTTTCGGCTCGGGCACCATGCCCGACACGCCCGCCCTGCGCGCCGCCCTTGCCACAGCGCAGGCGCGGGGCATTCCTGTTGTTGCGGTCAGCCAATGTGCGGCGGGTGGCGTCAGCCTTGGCACCTATGCTGCGGGCAGCATAATGACTGATCACGGAGTGATTGATGGCCGCGGCATGACGGCAGAGGCCGCCTATGCCAAAGTGATGATCGCCCTGAGCGAAGCACCCGACGACCCCGCCACCCTGATCCGCACCCCATTGGCCGGGGAGATGGACTAGGCGCGGGGGGCTTCCGCCCCGCATGGGATCGCGCTATGAGCGGGCCGAACGACAGGAGACTGAGCCATGCGCCTTGCAATGATTGGAACCGGATATGTCGGCCTTGTGTCGGGGGTGTGTTTCTCCGATTTCGGGCATGACGTGGTTTGCGTGGACAAGGACGCGGGCAAGATCGCCAAACTTGAAGCGGGTGAAGTGCCGATCTTTGAGCCGGGTCTTGACGATCTGATGGCGCGCAACGTGGCCTCTGGCCGGTTGTCCTTCACGCTGGATTTGAAGGCGGCAGTGGCAGCCGCGGATGCGGTGTTCATCGCCGTGGGCACGCCGACCCGGCGCGGCGATGGCCATGCGGACCTTACCTATGTCTATGCCGCAGCGGAGGAAATTGCCGCCGCCCTCGACGGCTATACCGTCGTCGTGACCAAATCGACCGTCCCCGT
The DNA here is from genome assembly GCF_014199445.1 of Rubricella aquisinus. GTDB lineage: Bacteria > Pseudomonadota > Alphaproteobacteria > Rhodobacterales > Rhodobacteraceae > Rubricella > Rubricella aquisinus. Next base: position 117,007 of record NZ_JACIJS010000004.1, read on the forward strand.
CGGCACCAACCGCAAGGTTGAGGAAATCATCCGCAAGGCGCGCCCGGACGCGGAATTCGATGTGGCCTCCAACCCCGAATTCCTGCGCGAGGGGGCCGCGATCGAGGATTTCATGCGCCCTGACCGTGTGGTCGTGGGGGTGGAGACGGACCGCGCGGCGGAGGTCATGGCAGGCATCTACCGCCCGCTTTCCCTGCGCGAAGCCCCCATCATCACCACCGATCTGGAAAGTGCGGAGATGATCAAATACGCGGCCAACGCGTTTCTTGCCACCAAGATCACCTTCATCAACGAAATCGCGGCTTTGTGTGAAAAGGTCGGCGCGGATGTGAAGCAGGTGTCAAAGGGCATGGGGCTTGATAACCGGATCGGGGGCAAGTTCCTCCATGCCGGACCGGGCTATGGCGGGTCGTGTTTTCCGAAAGATACCAAGGCATTGGCCCGGATTGGGCAGGAACACGCCGCGCCGATGCAGATCGTCGAGACGGTGATCGCCGTCAATGAGGAGCGCAAGCGCGCCATGACGGACAAGATCATGGACCTGCTTGATGGCTCGGTGAACAAAAAGCGGATCGCGGTGCTGGGCGTCACGTTCAAGCCGGAAACGGACGACATGCGCGACGCGCCCTCCCTCACCATCGTTCCGGCACTGGTCGGCAATGGGGCAGAGGTGCGCGTGACCGATCCCGAGGGTCTGAAAGAGGGTGAGGCGCTGTTGCCCGGCGTGACATGGTGCGAGGATGCCTACGCGGCGGCTGAGGATGCCGATGCCGTCGTGATCCTGACCGAATGGAACGCGTTTCGCGCGCTGGATCTGGACCGGCTCGGCTCCGCGATGCGCAGCCGCGCCATGGCCGATTTGCGCAACATCTATGACCGGAAAAGCCTAGAGGCGCTGGGCTTTAAATATGTCGGTGTCGGGCGGTAGCGCGCCTATTCGGTGCGGGTGGGGCGGGAGAGAAGCCGCTCCATCGCGTCGGCCAGCGTCACTTGTCCATCCAGCAGGGCCGCAACCATCCGCGTGATCGGCATGTCGATGCCATGCTGTTCAGCAAGCGCCATCGCAGCGCCCGCCGTCACCCGCCCCTCCACCGTGCCCGCGGGCAGCGTGTCACCCCGGCCCAAGGCCAGCCCGAAGCGGTAATTGCGCGATTGCTCCGACGTAGCGGTCAGCGTCAGATCGCCAAGGCCAGAGAGGCCCGCCACCGTCTCCGCCCGGCCACCAAGCGCGACGGTTAGCCGGGTAAGCTCAGCCAGACCACGGGTCAGAAGCGCGGCGCGCGCGCTCTCCCCCAGCCCCGCGCCCATCGCAGCACCACAGGCAATCGCGATCACGTTTTTCAGCGCCCCACCGATTTGCGCGCCCACGCGATCATCGGTCGGATAAAGCCGCAAAACCGGGCTTTGCAACGCATCGGCCAGCCCATGAGCCGCGCCAATGGTCGCGGACCCCAGCGTCAATGCCGTGGGTTTGCCAAGCCGCAGATCAGCGGCAAAGCTCGGGCCGGTCAGCACGCTGGTCTCCCATCCGGTGGCAATGTCGGTTTGCAGGCGCAAGCTGCCCCGCTCGACCCCTTTCGCCGTCAGTACCAGCGGCACGTCCCGCGCCGGGGCGTAAGTGGCAAGCGCGTCCGCTGTGGCCTGTGCGGGCACCGCCATGACGACAATGCCTGTATCCTGTGGCAATTCGGTCGCGTAGTGCGCCGCCTCCGGGGCCTGCCCTGATGCTTTGCGCCCGATCAGGGTCACGTCCTGCCCGGCGCTGGCCCAGACATGCGCCAGCGCGCTGCCAAAGGCACCCGCGCCGATGATGGCAATGCGGCGCGTCATCCCTTGGCCCCTTTCTTTCCTGATCCCAGCAGGGGGGCCGCGTCGCGGTCCAATGGCCAGCGGGGGCGCGCGCTGAGCGTCAGATCATCGACCGCCTCACCGCTGCGCAACCGCTCAATCCCGGCCCATGCGATCATTGCGCCATTGTCGGTGCAGAGTTTCAGGGGCGGCGCGGTGAAGGCAAAACCGGCCTCCGCCGCGGCGTCCTGAAGGGCGGTGCGCAAGGCCCGGTTCGCCGCGACCCCACCTGCCACGGCGATGGTGGTGGGGCCATGCTCCGCTGCGAAAGCCGCCATCGCGCGGCGGGTTTTTTCGGTGAGCACATCGGCGGTTGCGTCCTGAAACGCGGCGCATAGGTCCGCGCGATCCGCTTGCGTCAGCCCGCCCTGTTCGGCCACCAGCGTATCCCGCGCACGCCGCAGCGCCGTTTTCAGCCCCGAAAAGCTCATGTCGCAGCCGGGGCGGTCAAGCAGCGGGCGGGGCAGCGGAAATCGGCGCGGATCGCCGGTCAGCGCGGCGCGCTCCACCTCTGGACCCCCGGGATAGCCAAGGCCAAGCAGCTTTGCCGTTTTGTCAAATGCCTCCCCCGGTGCGTCGTCGATGGTGCCGCCGAGCCGCTGGAATTGGTCCGGCCCCAGAACGCTCAGGAATTGGCAATGCCCGCCCGACACCAAAAGCATCAGATAGGGAAAAGCCACACCATCGGTCATGCGCGGCGTCAGCGCATGGCCCGCAAGGTGATTGACCCCAATGAGCGGTATGCCGGTTCCGCGCGACAACCCTTTGGCAAACATCACGCCCGACACGACGCCGCCGATCAGGCCCGGCCCGGCAGTAACGGAAATGGCGCTGATGCCGCCGAGCGTCATCCCAGCCTCCGCCAGCGCCTGTTCGGTCACCAGATCGAGCCGTTCGGCATGGGCGCGGGCCGCGATCTCTGGCACCACACCGCCATAGGCCGCATGCAGGTCCATCTGATCATAGATGACGGAACTCAGGATCGTGCCATCGTCCCGCACCAAAGCGGCAGCGGTTTCATCGCAACTGGATTCGATGCCAAGCACGATCATTGAATTTTGATCCTGATCTCTATGCGCGATTGCGTCCGCATGGGCGACTGGCTAGAAGTGTCAACATGACTGTACACTTTTATCACCCCGACCGACCCCTTCGCATTGGTACGCGTGGCTCTCCGCTTGCCCTTGCGCAAGCCTATGAAACGCGCCAGCGCCTGATGGATGCGCATGATCTACCAGAGGCCGCGTTTGAGGTCCATGTCATCCAGACGACCGGGGACGCGGTGCAGGATCGCCCGTTGTCAGAGATTGGCGGCAAAGGGCTCTTCACGAAAGAGATCGAGGCCGCGATGCTCGACGGGCGGATCGACCTTGCCGTACATTCCACAAAGGACGTGGCGACGGTGCTGCCTGACGGGCTGGTTCTGTCGACCTATCTGCCGCGCGAGGACGTGACGGACAGTTTCATCTCCCGCAAATATGCGCGGATCGAGGATTTGCCGGAGGGGGCTGTGGTCGGCTCGTCCTCCATCCGGCGGCGGGCGCAATTGGCGCGGCTGCGGCCCGATCTGTCTTTCGTCGAGTTTCGCGGAAATGTGCAGACCCGGCTGAAAAAGCTCGATGCAGGTGTGGCGGAGGCAACCTTTCTGGCGAGCGCGGGGCTGCGTCGGCTTGGAACGCCCGAATTGGTGAACGAAGTGCCGGTGGACGTGATGTTGCCCGCCGTGGCGCAGGGTGCCATTTCCATTGAGCAGCGCGCCGATGATGAGGGTGTGAGCCAGATGCTCGCCCCGCTCAACGATCCTGAGACGGAATTGCGGGTTCGGGTGGAGCGGGCGTTCTTGCAGGAATTGGACGGCTCGTGCCGCACGCCGTTAGGCGGCCTTGCACTGATCGACGGGGATCAGGTGGTGCTTCACGGCGAAATTTTGCGGCCCGATGGGGCCGAGGCGCATAAAGACCAATGGTCCGGCTCACGCGCCGATGCGATCGAGATGGGACATGCTGCCGGGCGGGAGATGAAACAGCGCGGCGGCGCGGGGTTCTTTGCCTGAGCGGGTGCTCATCACACGACCCCAGCCCGCGGCGGACCTGTTCGCGGCGACCTTGCCTGACACGATCGTTCCGGTCATTGCCCCACTGACACGGATTGAGGGCGCCGGCCTGCCCGCTTTGCCCGATAATATCGACGCGGTGATCTTCACCTCCCAGAACGGGGTGCGGTTTGCGCCCGAGGGGCAGGGCCTCAGAGCCTATTGCGTGGGAGACCGGACAGCGGCGGCGGCGCAGGCGCGCGGCTATGCGGCCCAATCCGCGGCAGGCAGTGTCGATGATCTGATCGCGATGATCGGCGCGGATCATGCGCAAACCCTCGTCCATCTGCGGGGGGCGCACAGCACGGGGAATGTCGCGGGCACCTTGCGCAACATGGGGCACGACCTGCGGGATGAGGTTGTCTATCGCGCCGTGGCGCACCCATTGCCGGACGCGGTGGTAACAGCTCTGGCGCGCGGTGAGATCGGATATGTCATGCTTTTCTCCCCCCGTGCGGCGACCCTTTTTGCCGATGAAATCCGCCCCGATTGGCCGCTAGAGCGGCTATGTGCCATTGCGATCAGTCCTGCCGCTGCCGATCCGCTGCGCGGTCGCGGCTTCGGCGAAATTCGGCTTGCGGATGCACCAAATGCCGCCGCGATGCGTGCGGCACTCGGCCCCGCTTTTGCGTCTGCGCTTGAGAGGGGTGAACCCTTACCCTAGTCTATGCGTTAGCAAAGCGACCGTCCCCCAACTTGCAAAAGAGCGTTTTCAATGTCCGATCCGAAAAAACCCGAAGATGACGAGGCCGACCTGACCCCACAGGAGGAGGTGACGCCCGAGGGGGAGGATCAGCACAATCTGGAGGACGAAACGCCGGGCGAGGATGCTGCCGCACAGCCCGAGGACGTGTCACCTGACGACATCGTTGATCCCTTCGCCCCGCGCAGCGATATCGCGGTGGCATCGGACGACACTCAGCCGGATGACACAGCGGCGGAAGATGTGGATGACGGCACCGACCCGGACCAACCGCTTGAGACCGCTTATGACGATGTGTCGGGCGATGAGACGCCACAGGACGAGCCGGAAAACACGCTAACCGACGCGGAACATGACGAAAAAGCCGAAGAGGCCGCGTCTGGATTTGACCCTGCGGTTGTTGCGGCCGGGGCCATGGCCGGGGTCGCGATCACGGATCGGCAGGACGCCGAAGAAGTGCTGGAGGAGGTCCGCGAGGAGCCGCATCACGACGAATATGACGACCATCATGAGGAGCATGAGCGGCGGTCCTTCGCGGCGCAAGTCCTGACGTTTATCGTCGTGTTCCTCGCCGGTGGTGCCTTCTTTATCTGGGCCGCGCCACAGGTCGCTCCGCGCTTGCCGCAGGGCATGGCGCCTGTTGCCGCGTGGCTCACGCCGGGTGCGGCGGAGATGGAGGAGCGCATCGCCCAACTCGAAATTCGTATCACAAATGAAATGGAATCGATTGAGCCGGGCCTTTCGGCGGACGCGGTGGATGCGCGCATTTCCGCGGCCCTCTCCGATGGTCTGGAGCAGTTGCGCGCCGATCTGACCGCGCAGATCGGGCAAATGTCGGATCAGGTGGCCGCAGCCGATTCCGGGGAGATCGAGGCGCGCCTTGCCACGCTCGAAACCCAGGCAAGCGGGCTGTTTGGGGAGTTGAATTCCCTGCGAACGGACCTCACCGGGTTGGAAAGCACCGCAGCCGAATTGCCGGAGGAAACGGCGGAGCAGGTTGCAGCATTTGACGCCGCGATGACCGCACAGGTCGCTGGATTGCGGGCGGAGTTGGAAGCGCTTGCCGGGCGGCAGGGCAACATGAGCCAGCGCATTGACGAGGTTGCCGCAAGCGCTGCCCGCCAGATCGCGGAGGCCGAAGCCCAAATCGCGGAGGCCGAGGCCGCAGCAGAGGCGCAAGTCGCCGATGCCGCTGTCGTGGCCGAACTCAACGCAGTATCTGCCGCCCTCGCCGCAGGAGAGGCGTACAGCGCGCCGCTTGATGCGCTGTCGGCGCAGGCGGAGGTGCCAGATGGCCTTGCCCGGTCCGCCGGGGCTGGGGTTGCACGGCTTGCCGGGTTGCAGGCACAGTTTGGCGATCTGGCCCATGAGGCGATCCGCCAGTCGATCATCGCGACCGCGGGCGATTCGCCCTTCGCCCGGGCGCGGGCTGAATTGCGCGCGCGCACCGTCGGCCGGTCCTTGGTGGAGATTGAGGGTGCCACGCCCGACGCGATCCTGTCCCGGATGGAAGCACGCCTGAACGAAGGCGACCTTGATGCGGTCCTGACCGAGGCTGACGCCTTGCCCGAAGTCGCACGCGGCGTGATGGAAGATTGGCTTGTCGCCGTGGCCGCGCGGCGCGATGCGCTTGCCGGGTTCGGGGCGCTTGCCGCCGAGCTTGGCTCAGAAAACTAAGTGTGAGGACGCAGTAATATGCTTTGGACTTTACTGAAAATTGTCATCTTCCTCGCGCTTGTCACGGCGGGTGCCTATGCCGTTTTGTTCATCATGGACAATGGCGGGGGGCTGTCCGTCAGCTTTGCCGGACGCGAATTTGCCTTCACCCCGGTGGAGGTGCTGATCCTTCTTGTGGTGCTGTTGCTGGTGTTTTGGCTGGCGTTGAAAGCGGCGGGATTGCTGGTTGCGACCTTGAAATTCCTCACCGGAGACGAAACCGCGATTTCCCGCTTTTTCGATCGCTCGCGCGAACGGCGCGGGTTTGCGGCCCTGACCGAAGGGATGATGGCGCTGGCGTCGGGCGACGGAAAGAACGCCATGACCAAGGCGCGCAAGGCCGAAAAACTGCTGGACCGCCCAGAATTGACCCGCCTGATCAACGCGCAGGCAGCGGAAATGGCCGGAAAACCGGATGAAGCGGAGACGTACTATAAACGCATGTTGGAAGACCCACGCACCCGGTTCGTGGGTGTGCATGGCCTGATGCGCCAGCGTTTGGCCACGGGGGACACGGAAACCGCCCTGAAATTGGCAGAAAAAGCGTTCGCGCTGAAGCCCAAGCATGATGGCCTTCTCGATAGTCTTTTCGCCCTGCAAACCGCGCAAAAAGATTGGGCTGGCGCGCGCATAACCCTTGGCGCCAAGGCGAAATCGCCCGACATGACCCGCGATGTGGCCATGCGCCGGGATGCTGTCCTGTCCTATGCCGATGCCGAAGCCGCGCTGGAACGGGGAGAGACCGAAGCCGCCAAAACCGCTGGTTTGGAGGCAAACAGGCTTGCGCCCGAACTGATACCGGCCGCCGCCCTTGCCGCGCGCTTGCATATCCAAGCAGGCTCGCCTCGTGCGGCCAATCGGACGATCACGAAAGCATGGAAAACCGCGCCGCATCCTGCTCTCGCCGCGGCCTTCGCCGCGATCCATGCCGACGAGACGCCGGATCAGCGGCGCAAGCGGTTTGACGCGCTGTTGACGGTGCATCCCGACCATCCGGAGACGAAGATGCTCGCCGCTGAACTGGCGCTCGCGGCTGAGGATTTCCCGGCGGCGCGCAAGGCGATTGGATCCTTGCCAGAGACGGACCCGTCGATCCGCTCCATCGCGATCATGGCGGCTATCGAGCGGGGGCAGGGGGCCGACGATTCGGTGGTGCGGGGCTGGCTTGCCCGTGCGCTGACCGCGCCACGCGGCCCGCAATGGACCTGCACCAATTGTGGCCATGTCCATTCCGATTGGGTGCCGACCTGCGAGAATTGCGACGCGTTCGACACGCTCGACTGGATCGACCAGCCCGCCCCGGCGGACAGCACCTCTGGCGCGGCGGCGATGCTGCCTCTGATCGTCGGAATGCTGGAGGATTCGTCGAAACAGCCCGACCCCAGCCCGGATGTGGACGACGCGGACGTGACCGAAGACAGCACACCGACAGAGGAAACGGAAAAACAGCCCTGATCGCGCTTGCACCGCGATCAGAAGCAAATTAAAGACAGCCCGTCGCCGCTGTAGCTCAGCTGGTAGAGCACGTCATTCGTAATGATGGGGTCGGGGGTTCGAGTCCCTTCAGCGGCACCACAGGCATCCGATAGGGCGGTTACTGGACCGTAAGATTGGGGCCAATTCGGCCAAAAACGCGCAATGGTGTCGGTTCGGCCGTGAAGGCTGATTTGTACCGTGTGCGCGCCCGATGGGCCTGTTCTATTCCGGTGGAAACCGCTCGAACCCTGAGATCACCATTTCCGACAGAAACCGCCGTGCGACCTCTGGCTCGATCGCGACGATGGTCGGGCGGCAGGCGAGGGATACCAGCCCATGAACCGAGGCCCAGAGCATCAGAAAAAACTGGCGGTGCGTGTCTGATTTCGGATTGCCCTCACCCACCGTGATCAGCATGTCCAACAGGCCCATCTGATACGCCCGCGCGCGCTCATCAAGCGTCAGGTTCGGGCGAAACTCGAACAGGAGCCACCAGCGCATCGGGTTCTCCAGCGCAAAGCCGAGATAGGCCTCTCCGATCGCGATGACCTTTTGCAGCCGGTCGCCCCCCGGTGCCTCCGCCGCGGTGCGCAACACGTCGGACATCAGCCGCGCGGATTTCGAGATTACGGCACTGACCACCGCATCAAGATCGCCAAACGCATTGTAGAGCGATCCGACGGAGATGCCGATCTCCCGCGCCAAGCGGCGGGCGCTCAGCGCCTCTACCCCCTCATCCAGAACGATCCGTTCCGCGACCGGGATGGCGCGGTCGCGGATATCGCTGAGGTTACGCTCCCGTTTGGAAAGCTGTTTCGGCGTGGTCATAGGCCGCTTGTTGAAGCGGCCTATGGTGCAAGTCAAGGATTACCCACCCAACTGACCGTCGGGATGCAGGCTATAGACGACGCTGCTGAGTGCGTTGTCCTCCATGAACCGGGCGATGGAGCGAAAGGTCGCCGTCTCGATCCGGTCATCATGATCGGAGGTGGTGAAGGCCGCTGACATGGCGGGCGCAAAGAGCCGCTTCATCCCGCCGATCTGCACATGCTGCGGATCGAAATAGGCCGCGACATTCGCCTTGATCTGCGGAATATCGTCAGTCTGATAGACCCCGGCCATGATCACATCGAGCGTGTGCTCGGTGCAGTTCTGATAGGTGGTGCTGCGCGGATTGGCGAGCACCGCGTAGTTCGGATTGTGCAAGGCCGCATAGGTCGGGCTTGCAATCACATCGAGCAAGCGTTCCTGCATCCGTGGGTCAGGAATGATGATGCCCGCGTTCAACTCATAGACACCGGAAAAGAACCGCGCCGGATCTTCTTGCACGAGGCTGCTGCGGGTGTCGTTGTCGATACCCTGATAGAGGTTATAGACCCGGTATCCGGTGCCGGTGCTGCCATCGGCCTCCTTGATCTGGGAATAGACCCAAAACGCGACATGGGTGTATTCGATGCCATCCGGCAGGACGTCCGGGTCGCGCCCGACCCGGCCCACAATGGCGACATGGGCGCCATGCGCGGCAAGGCTGTGTTGCACGTCATCGGCAAAGGCTGCGATCTCCTCCGTGGGGAGGATGGGTTTGTCGCCCTCCGTGCTGCCCGCCCAAGCGAGGGACGGGACAGCGGCGGACAGGGCAAGGGTCAAGGCTGCGAACAGGCGTTTCATGGCAGTCTCCTATGCGGTTGAAGGATCAGTCGAGCGACGGGCGGCCATTGGGCAGCACGCGGACCTGTTTCTCATCGGAATTGGGATAGGCAGGGTAAATCTCATCCCCCGCTTCCATCATGCCCGCGCCTGCGGACAACAGCCCCGCGCCCGTGATCGCGACCGTGGCACCAACGACCTTGACCGGGACGGAAACCGCCGCCGCTGCGCCGCTGGCCACGGCAGAACCTGCTTCGCTGACCGCCTGCCCGCTGTGATAGGTGGCCTGCGCGGAATGCTGCGTGCTGGGGCCTGCAAGGACCGGGGTCGCCATCAGGGTAAGGGCGGTGAGGGCGGATGCAATGCGCTTGAACATGAGGCGTCTCCTTTTGTGAACATTGTTCAAATTATATTGGGAGGGGTGCGCGCGGATGCAATACGCAATCGTGAACTTTGTTCACAAAATTGCCAGAAAAATCATAATGCCCTGATATTGAATAAAAAAAGCGCGGCGATTTCTCGACGCGCCTCTGGTTTGGGATGAATTCAGTGCTCTGTCAGCCGATAAATGCCTGTGCCAGCGCGATGAACAGCGGGATGCTGAGGATCGCGACAGGCGTGCCGATCCCGGTGGACGTGCCGACATAGGCGGACGGGTTCGCATCGGGCAGGGCGCCGCGCATCGTCGGCGGGCCGGAAATGTCAGAACTGGACGCGGCCATCACCGCCAAGAGCACCACCCCCCCCGCCGAAAAGCCGGTCAACTCATGCGCGATCATGCCCACGCCAAACCCGATCAGCCCATGCACAATCGGCGCCATCACACCATAAAGGATGTAGGCATGGGCCACCTTCCGCAATTCGGAGAACCGCGCCCAAGCCTCCATCCCCATGATCAGCATGAGGATCGACAACAGACCCCGGAACAGCGGCTCATAGAAGCTTTTGTAAACCGATTGCGGCTCCGACAGCAGGCCAATGGCCAACCCTGCCACAAGGGCGGAGATGGCGGGGCTGCGGAACGTATCGACCAGAATGCCTTTGAGCAGACCCTCTTCCAACGCGCCCTTGGCCCCGCCTTTCCCGCCGGACACGGCGAGTGTGCCGCCGCCCATGGCGACATGCGTGCTCGCCCGCCGGGCCGCGGCCACCTTGGCCATCACGATGGCCGTCACAAGAGCCGCAATATCCATGAACGGGTAGAGCGCACCGATAAATCCTTCATAAGCGATCCCGCTGTCATCAAGCATCGCCATGCCTGCCGCGAGGGTGGAGGCGGACACCGCGCCGAACAGGCCAACGGTGGCCAGCGCGTCCACTTCGGTCACGCCCTTGGCCTTTACCAGTGTCCGGCTGCCCAAAAGCACAACGCCGATCCCGATGGCCGCCGCCCCGATGGCAGGCACGAAAAGCTCAAGGAAATTGGCGTCCCGAATAGCGATCCCCGCGCCCATACCCACCTTGAGCAACAAAAGGATCACGATGAATTTGTAAACCGGTTCCGGCACTTCGAACTTGCTGCCGAGCGCCGCGAGCATCATGCCCGCGATCAAAAACGCGAGGGTTGGCTTTTGAAATTGCTCAGCCAATGTGCCGAGGATGGTCAATGCGATATCCATGGGAAACCCCTCCGTTCTGCTGGGGAGGGAGATATCGCAACCGATTAGATTTAAAAAATATAACGTTTGTAAGTTTTTGTTCTAAAATGGAGAATGCTTGTGCTCGGAGCCATCCAAACCAGTCCCTAGGCCATGTCGTGACAGGCCGCGGCCTGCTCGACCAAGCCGTCTTCGCGGAAATAGAGCGTCTCTGCCGCCAGAACGTCCCGATGGTTGAGATACACAATCACAGCCATGTCGTGGCCGCCCAGCACCGACTGCACCCGAAACCGCAGATCGGGCTGTTGGTTCAGCGCGGCAGCCCAGTACCGCCGCAAATCGGCCTTACCCCGCAATGCGCCGGTGCCGGTATGGGCAATCGCCTTGCGGGACCGGAAAACGATATCGTCGGTGTAATGGGCCATGATCCGATCCAGATCATGCGCATTCCACGCGGCTTCCCAGTCACGGGCGAACAGGGTGTAATCGGGTATCATCGCTCTCTCCCACTCAGCATGAGGATACTGTGTGTCCGCGCCCACCGCCTGTCCAGCTGCGTCGAAGGGATTGTCTGCACATTCAGGAAAGACCTGGCTGGGGTGGTAGGATTCGAACCTACGATACACGGTACCAAAAACCGCTGCCTTACCACTTGGCTACACCCCAACAGGTGCGCGGGTTTTATGCGGGTGTGCGGCGGGCTTCAAGAGGAAAATTGCAGGTTTTTGCTCAGGGGGGTTGAGGCGCTTTCTCCCACCCGCCACTCTGGCCGGGACGTGCTGTGAGGGAGGATCACGATGCAACCGTTCAACTTTGAAACGACACCCAAGATCGTGTGCGAAATCGGGGCCTCTGCGCAGATTGGCGCGCTGATGGCGGCGCGCGGTGTGCGGCATGTGGGCTTTGTCACGGATGCCCCCGTGCGCGCGCTCGGTCTGACGGAGGAGGCGGAGCGGTCGATCCGGGCGGCGGGGCTGGCGTGCACGGTCGTGGACACGATCATCCCCGACCCGCCCGAGGCACTGGTTGAGGATGTGGCCAGCCAGCTTACCCAGTGTGACGGGATCGTCGCCTTGGGCGGGGGATCGGCCCTTGATGTGGCGAAGGTCGTGGCGCTTTTGAACGCGTCGGATCAACCGCTTGGCGCGATGTATGGCGTGGGCAACGCAACTGGCCCGCGCCTGCCGCTGATCCTTGTGCCGACCACGGCTGGAACCGGATCGGAAGTGACGCCGATTTCCATTCTCACAACGGGGGAGGCGCAGAAGATGGGCATCGTCTCCCCGCTTTTGCTACCGGATGTGGCCTTGCTTGACGCGCGGCTCACACTCGGATTGCCGCGCGATCATACGGCGGCGACGGGGGTGGATGCGATGGTCCACGCGATCGAGGCCTTCACCAGCCGTCACCGCAAAAACCCATTGTCGGACGCGCTGGCGCGGGAAGCCTTGACGCTCTTGTCCGCCAATATCGAACGGGTCTGCGACACACCACAGGATGAGGCCGCGCGGGGCGCGATGCTGCTGGGCTCCTGTTTCGCGGGCATGGCCTTTGCCAATGCGCCGGTTGCGGCGGTGCATGCGCTGGCCTATCCGCTGGGCGGCCATTTCAAGGTGCCCCACGGCCTGTCCAACTGCCTTGTCCTGCCGCATGTGCTGGAGTTCAACGCGCCCGCAGCGGAAGATGCCTATGCGGAACTGGCCAGCATCTGTTTTGACGGCGCAACGCTGGCCGATGGATTTCGCACCTTGGCCCCGCGCATTGGGCTGAAAACACGTCTCAGCGACGTCGGCGTCGGGCATAATCACCTGCCGATGCTGGCCGAGGACGCGATGAAGCAGACCCGGCTTCTGATCAACAACCCGCGTGAGGTCACATATGAGGATGCGCTGGCAATATATACTAAGGCACTTTGACCAGCTGAGACCGGGGAAGCCTCCGGCGGGAGGTATTTGGGGAAAAAAGAAGCCACTTGGCGCGCCGCCCCGCAATTCTTTTTTCTGAAAATACCTCCCGCCGGAGGCGTCGAAACAGGGCGGAATGCGCGTGGTATGGGCTTCCATGCTTGTCACCCGCCCATGGGCGGCTTAATCAGGAGCAAACTCATTTCAGGAAACGTGCCAGATGAAAAAGTTCGACAAGTCCAGCCTTCCCTCCCGCCATGTCACCATGGGGCCAAGCCGCGCGCCGCATCGGTCTTATTACTATGCGATGGGGATTTCCGAAGAGGAGATCGCGCAGCCTTTCGTTGGGGTCGCGACCTGCTGGAATGAGGCGGCACCTTGTAACATCGCCCTGAACCGTCAGGCGCAGGCCGTGAAGCATGGTGTGAAGCAAGGTTCCGGCACGCCGCGCGAATTCACCACCATCACCGTCACCGACGGGATTGCGATGGGGCATGAGGGCATGCGGTCCTCCCTCGCGTCGCGCGACGCGATTGCCGATACGGTGGAGTTGACCATGCGCGGCCACTGCTATGACGCGATTGTCGGTCTTGCGGGCTGTGACAAGTCGCTGCCGGGCATGATGATGGCGATGGTGCGGCTCAACACGCCCTCCGTGTTCGTCTATGGCGGGTCGATCCTGCCGGGGCGGCATGAGGGCCGCGACGTGACCGTTCAGGACGTGTTCGAAGGCGTGGGCATGCATCAGGCGGGCAATATGTCCGACGAGGCGCTGCGCGCGCTGGAGCGGGTGGCCTGCCCCTCCGCCGGAGCCTGTGGCGGTCAGTTTACCGCAAACACCATGGCCTGTGTGTCCGAGGCGATTGGTCTGGCGCTCCCCAACTCCTCCGGTGCGCCCGCGCCCTATGAGAGCCGCGACCAGTATGGTGAGGCATCGGGCCGCGCGGTCATGAACCTGATTGAAAAGAACATCCGCGCCCGCGATATCGTCACCCTTGAAAGCCTGCAGAACGCCGCGCGCATCGTGGCCTGCACCGGCGGCTCGACCAATGCAGGGCTGCACCTGCCCGCGATCGCGCATGAGGCGGGGATCGACTTTTTCCTTGAGGACGTCACCGACATTTTCCGCGACACACCCTATTTCGTCGATCTCAAGCCCGGCGGGCAGTATGTGGCGAAAGACCTCTATGAAGCAGGCGGCGTGCCTGCCGTATTGAAAGAGCTAGATCGCGCCGGTCTGATCCACCGCGATTGCATGACCGTCACGGGCTATTCCATCGGGGAGGAAATCGACAAGGTCACCCGCGCCGCCGATGGCCGCGTGATCTATCCGGTGGACAAGCCATTGTCGAAAACCGGTGGCGTCGTTGGCCTCAAGGGCAACCTCGCGCCCGAAGGGGCCATCGTGAAAATCGCAGGCATGGCAGATGAGCAGCTCGTCTTTACTGGCCCCGCGCGCGTGTTTGAATGCGAAGAGGACGCGTTCGAGGCCGTGCAGCAACGCGCCTATGAGGAGGGCGACGTGTTCGTCATCCGCAATGAGGGGCCGTCCGGCGGGCCGGGGATGCGAGAAATGCTCGCCACGACCGCAGCCCTCAGCGGACAGGGGATGGGCAAGAAGGTGGCGCTAATCACCGATGGCCGGTTCTCTGGCGCGACACGCGGTTTCTGCGTTGGCCATGTGGGGCCGGAGGCCGCACATTGCGGGCCCATTGGGCTGTTGCAGGACGGAGACAGCATCACCATCAATGCGATCACTGGTGAATTGTCAGTCGCGTTGACGGATGAGGAGCTTGCGGCGCGCAAGGCGAACTGGAAAGGCCCGCGCGAGACGATCTATGCCTCCGGCGCGCTGTGGAAATACGCGCAGCAGGTGGGTGGCGCGCGCAAGGGTGCGGTGACCCATCCCGGGGCCAAGATGGAAAAGCATATCTATGCCGATCTCTGATCGGGTGATGATGTCCTGCCGTCTTGGTGCGGTGTTCCTTCTTCTGGCGGTGGCGGCCTGTGCCCCCACCGCAGAACAGATTGCCCGGTCCAATCCCTACATCACCGATCTGACACCCACGCGCGTGGTGTTTGAACTGGGGGAGCGGGAGGTGGCCGTGGGCACGCCACGCGGGTTCTGCCTTGACCCGTCCTCCATCCAGGCAACCGAAGCCGGGGCCACGGTGGTGCTGGGGGACTGCGCGAAAGTCGCCCCGGATGTGACCTTGGCGGATTTCCCGGCGTCCTTTTCGCCCGCCCCGCTGTACGGGGATGCGGCAGAGATCCGCGCGCCCGTTGCGGCCCTGCTGACGGTCAGCATTGCACCGAATGGCCTGTTGGAAGGTATCCCAGACGGGGACCGGCTGGACGTGCTGGAGCGTGCGGTTCACCAGCCGGAGGCGGGCGCTGTTCTCGCCCGTGGGGTGGAGGCAGGCCCGGTGCGGGTGCGCCAGACACGCCAGCTTGGCAATGCGCTTTATGTGCTGGGCGAAGAGGATCGCGCGACCACGCCCGCAGGGGCCTCGCCCCGGTTCTGGCGCGCTTTCACGGAGGAGAATGACCGGATGGTCGTGCTCACCATCAGCGATTACGAGCCGAACTATCCCGGTGATTTCGTGCTGTTCCGTCATCTGGCCGCGCTGCGTGAGGCGGTGCGGACCACGAACGCGCAATTGACCAACTGATCGCGGGCAGGAGAGCACGCCATGGCATCCCGCTTCAGCTTCCTGATGGCCACACTTGTGCACAAACTGGCGCTGCGCATCTGGCGCAGGCGACATGCGGCGGTGTTGGCCGGTCAGCGCGCGGATAAGGATGCGCGGCGCTGGCGGCGGCAGGCGCGCGAGCTGCGTCCGCTTCTTGCGGAATTGGAGCGTGACGTCGATCAGGCCACCACCCAGGCAGAGACCCTAGGCGCCACGGGGCGCGATATCCTGCCCCGCGACACGTCCTTTTTCTTTCGCCCGCAGGTGTTTGAAAAACCGCTTGCCCGCCCCGGGCTGGCCCGCCCGGCCAGTGGCACCCTTTTGGGGGAAGGGGTGACGCTGCACCATGATGTGCCGGAGCCGGATTTCACCGTCCGTCAGGTGCGCAACAAGACGGAAAGCCCTGCGCGCTTTGGCTTGGTAATCGAATCCTATGAGCTTGGCGGGACGTTTCTGTCACTGGCGCTGTCCTGCCCTGAGGGCGAGGCGCAGCGCACCAGCCGCGATGATCTGGTGCGCTTTACCTTCGATATGTCGCTTGATGTGCCGCTGGAGGTTTTTGCCCGGCTCAATCTGCGGCATGGTCCCAATGTGGAACAGATCGTGCGCGAGTTGGATTTCAACGCCGCCGATCCTTGGGTCGAGTTCGATATCTTTTATTCACAGTTTGATCCGAAGCGGGGCAAGGACATGTGGCTTGACCTTATCTTCCAAACCCCCACCATGAACGAAATTCATATTCGCGACGTATCGATCCTGCGCCGCCCGCGCCTGTCGCTGTAGTCATTATTGAAGGAAACCGCCGATGGAGCCGACCCTGACATGCCGCACCATGTCCCTACAGGACGGCGTGCTGACCACGATCGTCGAAGTGACGCCCGAAACCGCGCTGATGCCGATCATGGAACTGGTGCTGGGCAATCGGGTGCTTGGCTATGCCGATGTGCAGGCCATGCCGGGGGAGCAGGGCGTTCATATGGTCAAGATCGACGTGCCGAAAGAGGCGCTGAATGACGGGATACAGACCCTGATCCTGCGGGCGGAGGGCGCGGTGGAGCCGGTCGCCACGATGCCCATGATGGCAGGCGACGTGCTGCCCTATGACCTGACGGCCGAACTCGATCTGCTGCGGGCCGAATTGGATATGCTCAAAAAGGCGTTTCGGCGGCAATTGAGCCTGACGAGGTTCTGATCGCCGGGCCACGCGATACCGCCCGCGCCCTTCTGGAGGTGCGCGATCAGGGGCTCTACTGCCCGCAGGGTGGCTTTTTCATTGATCCCGTGGTGCCGGTGGAGCGGGCGGTCATCACCCATGCCCATGGCGATCATTGCAGACCCGGCCACCGGGCGATCCTTGCCACGCCGGAAACCGGGCTGATCGCGCAGGCGCGCTATGGCGCGGAGGCGTTTGGCCGGGTCGAAGGGCTGCCCTATGGCATGGCGCAGGCAGTTGGCGGTGTCACGGTCCGCTTTGCTCCGGCGGGTCATGTGCTTGGCTCGGCGCAGGTGGTGATCGAGCGGGCCGGGGTGCGCGCGGTCGTGTCGGGGGATTACACCCGTGGCGTCAACCCGACCTGCACGCCGTTTGAATTGGTCCCCTGTGATCTTTTCGTGACCGAGGCCACATTCGGCCTGCCAGTTTTTGATCATCCGTCCCTTGAGGGAGAGATCGCAAAGCTTCTCGCCTCCGTCGCGGCCTTTCCCGAGCGGTGTCATGTGGTCGGCGTCTATGCCTTGGGCAAGGCGCAGCGCATCCTCGCGGGGCTGCGTGCTGCGGGCTATGACCGGACGGTTTTTATCCATGGCGCTTTAGAGCGGCTCTGTGACCTTTATGAGGAGCTTGGCGTGCCGCTTGGCCCCCGCGCGCCTGCCACAACCGCGCGCAAGGATTTCGCCGGGGAGATCGTGCTCGCCCCGCCCGGCGCGTTGCAGGATCGCTGGTCGCGCCGTCTGGGCGATGTGTTGCCGGTGGGGGCATCGGGCTGGATGCAAGTGCGCGCCCGTGCGCGGCAGCGGCGGGTCGAACTGCCGCTGATCATCTCCGATCATTGCGATTGGGAGGGGCTGACCCGCACCATCACGGAGACGGGTGCGCGCACGGTTTGGGTCACCCATGGCGCGGAAGAGGCGCTCTGTCACTGGTGCGCGACTCAAGGAATTGACGCGGCCCCGCTGGCGCTTGCAGGGCGCGGGGAGGACGGTGACGGCGACTGATCGGGCCATTGCACGGCGCGCGAAACTCGCGCAATGTGGCGCCATGATACTCCGCATTATTCGACTTTTCCTGTTCATCTTCCTGTTCGCGCTGGGCACATCATGGCTGCTGTTCTCCCCTGTTGAGGTGGATGCGGTGGCATGGTCGCCGGAGCGGGATCAGGGCTTTACCGGTGACTTTGCGCTCAATGAGCGGCTTGCCCCGCTTCAGGCGATCCCGCTTGGCGGCAGTGTCGGGCCAGAGGACATCGCGGTGCATTCCGACGGTTCGATCTGGACCACAACGCAGGATGGTATCCTCTGGCGGGTCGAGGGGCGCAGCGCGCTGGAGGTGGGGCGGCTGACGGATCGCCCGCTGGGGCTGGAATTTGGCGCGGATGACGCGCTCTACATAGCGGACCCGACGATTGGCCTGTTGCGCTGGACGATTGATGGCGGCAGCGAGGTGCTGCTGGATCGCGTGAACGGCGCGCCGCTGCGCTATATCAACCAGCTTGATGTCGGATCGGACGGCAGTGTGTATTTCAGCGTGTCCACCCAGCGGTTTGATCCCGCGACGCAGGGCGGCACGCTGGCGACCTCTATCCTCGATCTGTGGGAGCATCGCGATACCGGCTATGTCGCCCGCTGGCGCGATGGGGAGGTCACGATCCTTGCCGAAGGGTTCACCTATACCAATGGTGTGGCGCTGACACCGGAGGAGGACGCGCTGATTATCGCGGAGACGGGCGGCTACCGGATATGGCGGCTCGATCTTGCCACTGGCACCCGGACGGAAATCCTGACCAATCTACCGGGGTTCCCGGACAATGTGCAGGCGCAGGGGGATGGGACCTTCTGGGTCGGCCTTGTGTCGCCGCGCCGCAAGATCGCGGATGTGCTGGCACCCTTCCCGACCCTGCGGGAGGTCATCTGGCGGCTGCCCGAGCAGGTCCGCCCGACCCCCATTGATCATGGCATCCTCATGCGGATCGACGGGCAGGGGCAGGTGCTGGATGTGCTGCATGACGCGGACGGGGCCTATCCGCTGGTCACGGGCGGGCGGATCGTTGGCGATCTTCTCTATGTCAGCAGCCTAGGTGCGCCCGGGCTTGGCGTGCTTGCCGCCCCTTGAGCAATCGGGGCGGGGCGCTAGGCTTGTGATCCATGACGCCTTTTGCCCATCTTCTTGAAACGCTGGCATTCACGCCGGGCCGCAATGCGAAACTCGCGCATTTGCAGCACTTTTTCGCGCAAACACCTGACCCGGACAGGGGATGGGCGCTGGCGGCGCTTGCCGGAACGCTCGATCTGCCGCATGTGACCTCCTCCGTCATTCGTGCGCTGGTGGAGGAGCGGGTTGATCCGGTCCTGTTTCGGCTGTCCTATGACTATGTTGGTGATCTGGCGGAGACGGTGGCGCTGCTGTGGCCGGGCAAGGGGAATGGCACCCCACCGACCCTTGATGAGGTTGTCGGTTCGCTTCGGATGGCGGGGCGGACGGACCGGGCTGCGGTGTTGGCGCAGCTTCTCGAGCGGCTTGATGGGTCGGGGCGTTATGCGTTGATCAAACTTTGCACGGGCGGGATGCGCGTGGGCGTCTCCACCCGGCTGGTGCAAACCGCACTTGCCGGTCCTGACCATCCCCTTGAGGACATAACCGAGATGTGGTTCGGGCTGGAGCCGCCCTATCTGCCGCTTTTCGCGTGGCTGGATGGTGGCGCGCGGCCTGATCTGGACCTGTCGCTCGCCTTTCGCCCGGTGATGCTCGCCACGCCACTGGATGAGGCCCGCTTGGCCGATATGGTGCCTGCGCAGTTTGTTGCCGAATGGAAATGGGATGGTATCCGGGTGCAGGCGGTCGCTACGCCTGAGGGGCGCAGGCTCTATACCCGGACGGGCGAAGATATCTCCGCCGCGTTTCCCGATGTGATTGACCGGATGGATTGGCACGCGTGTCTTGATGGCGAATTGCTGGTGCGGGCGGGGGCGGATGTCGCACCCTTTGCCGATCTGCAAAAGCGGCTCAATCGCAAGCGGGTGACGGCTAAGATGATGGCGGAGCGTCCCGCGATGATCCGCGTCTATGACATCTTGGAGGAGGACGGCGAGGATCTGCGCCCCTTGCCGCTTGAGACACGACAGGCGCGTCTGGCGGCGTGGGTGGGGCGGGTGCGGCCCGGTGGCGTTGATCTGTCGGCACCGATCGCGTTTGACGATTGGGCGGAGCTTTCGGCATTGCGGGCCGGGGCGCGCGACGATGCGCTTGAAGGGCTGATGCTCAAACGGCGCGACGCGCCGTATGTCGCGGGCCGCCCGGTGGGGCCGTGGTTCAAGTGGAAACGCGATCCTTTAGAGGCTGATTGCGTGCTGATGTACGCGCAGCGCGGGCATGGCAAACGGTCGAGCTATTATTCCGATTATACCTTTGGCGCCTGGGTGGACGGGCCGGAGGGGCGGCGGCTGTTGCCCGTGGGCAAAGCCTATTCCGGCTTCACGGATGAAGAATTGGTGCGGCTCGATAAATGGGTGCGCGCCAATTTCACCGAACGGTTCGGGCCGGTGCGGGGCGTCAGGCCGGGGCTGGTGCTGGAGGTCGTGTTTGACGCGGTGCAGGCCTCGCCCCGCCACAAATCGGGCCTCGCGATGCGGTTTCCCCGCATCCGGCGCATCCGGTGGGACAAACCGATCGAGGAGGCCGCGACGGTTGCCGATATTCGCGCGCTGATCTGAGCGGGGCGCTCCCGCACGTCGCCTTCGGCTCCCTTTGGGGGTGGCCCGGCGGGGGCTGCGCCCGGCGCCGGGAAAACACCACGCTTTGTCCAGAAGCAAAAAGGCCGGGCAGTGCGCCCGGCCTTTTCACTATTCGCAACTGGCAAGGATCATTCCTTGCGGTGTTTGACGTTGTACCACAGCTTTTTGTTGGTGAAGTACAGCAGCACCGTCAGCAGACCAAGGATCAGCACGCCCACGAGGCCCGCATGTTTCCGCTGGTTCAGCTTCGGCTCTGCCGACCACATGAGGAAGGCCGCGACATCCTTGGACAGGCTTTCCAGATCGTTCGGGGAGCCATCGTCGAACACCACATCCTCGCCCCAGAGCGGCGGCGCCATGCCGATATACCCGCCAGAGAAGGTCTCGTTCCCGTAGAGGATCGTGCCCGCCTCTTCCCGCTCAGACCCGGTGTAATGGGTCAGCAGCGACGCGATATACTCTGGCCCGCCCATGCCCTTAAAGAGCTGGTTGGTGCCGAGGCCGTAAGGGCCGGAGAAGCCCGCGCGCGCCTTCGCCATCAGGCTCAGGTCCGGTGCGTTTTCCAGCGCGGAGCCGGGAAACTGATCCGGCAGGCCCGCTTCACGCGTGTCGCCCGGCTGTGCGCCGAAGGAATCATCCGCTACGAAATAGTTCTTGGCGAATTCGCGCACCTGATCTTCCGGCAGGCCGGGGCCGTTGGGATCGGTCAGGTTGCGGAAATAGACCTGCTCCAGCCCGTGACAGGCAGAGCAAATCTCGTGATACACCTTCAGACCGCGCTGAAGCTGCAATTGGTCATAGCTGCCGAACGGCCCCTCGAAGGAGAAGTCGTAATCTTCGACATAGCCCGCGCCGCCCGCGGCCCATGCCCCACCAGTGGCGAGGACGAGGGCTGCAACAGCGGTCCGGAGTGTTTTGAGGATAGTCATAATTGTCTCCTATGCTCCGGTCTTATTCCGCGGGTGTCGCGGCAGTGGTGCCAGCGCTTTTCGACTCGATCGGGTGATCGGCGTCAAACGCCTCCTCGATCGTGGCCGGTTGCGGCAACGGTTTCTCGATGATGCCAAGGACCGGCAGGATCACGAGGAAATAGGCGAACCAGTAGATCGTCCCGATCAGGGAGATCAGCGGCACCAGACCCTCTGCCGGCATCGCACCCGCCCACATCAGGACGAAGAAGTCGATGATCAGCACGATGAACCACCACTTGAACATCGGGCGATAGCGGCCCGAGCGCACGCGGCTCGTATCCGTCCAGGGTGCGATGGCCATCACGGCAAGGGAGCCGAACATGACCAAAACGCCGAGGAATTTCGCGTCGATAATGATAATATCCGTGAACGGAATACCGATGGGGAAGGTGATCGCCCGCAGCATCGCGTAGAACGGCAACAGATACCATTCAGGCACGATATGCGCCGGGGTCGCCAGCGGGTTCGCCGGGATGTAGTTATCCGGGTGGCCCAGATAGTTCGGCATGAAGCCAACCACCGCAAAGAACGCCACGAGGATCAGCGCCAGTGCGAACAGATCCTTGATCACGAAATAGGGCCAGAAGGGCAGCGTGTCTTTCGCGGCGTCTTCTTTCGACGTGCGGCGCACTTCAACACCGGTCGGGTTGTTGTTGCCCGTGGTGTGGAATGCCCAGATGTGCACGATCACAAGACCAAGGATCACGAAGGGCAGCAGGTAATGCAGTGAGAAGAAGCGGTTGAGCGTCGCGTTCCCAACGAACGGTCCGCCCAGCAGCCATGTCTGCAGCGGCTCACCAATGACCGGGATCGCACCAAACAGGCCGGTGATCACGGTTGCACCCCAGAAGGACATCTGACCCCAAGGCAGAACGTAGCCCATGAACACGGTCGCCATCATCAGAACGAAGATGAGCATACCGATGATCCATGTCACCTCGCGCGGCGCCTTGTAGGAGCCATAGTAAAGGCCACGGAAAATGTGCAGATACACAGCGATAAAGAACAGCGATGCGCCGTTTGCGTGGATATAGCGGAGCATATGCCCGCCATTCACGTTCCGCATGATGTGCTCAACAGAGTTGAACGCCATGTCCACATGCGGTGTGTAATGCATCACCAGAACGATGCCGGTGACAATTTGCAGCACCAGCGTGAAGGTCAGCACGATGCCCCAGATCCACATCCAGTTCAGGTTCTTTGGCGTGGGGATCATCAATGTGTCGTAAGCCAGACCAAGGATGGGGAGGCGACGATGAAGCCACTTCTCTCCGCCTGATTTTGGCTCGTAATGGTCGTGTGGGATACCGCCCATAGTTCGTTCTCCCTTTCGTTATGCGCCGATCCGCAGCACAGAGTCGGAAACGAACTCTGCAACCGGGATGTGAAGGTTTTCAGGTGCCGGGCCCCGGCGGATACGGCCAGCCGTATCGTAGTGCGAGCCATGGCAGGGGCAGAACCAGCCGCCAAAGTCACCCGCATCGCCCAAGGGCACACAGCCAAGATGGGTGCAAACGCCGGTCATGACCAGCCATTCGCCTGCCTCGTCCAACGCGCGGTTCGCGTCGGTCGCCGCCGCGTCGTCACCCGCATTCGGGTTCCGGGCGTTGGGATCGGGCAGTTGGGACAGCTCAACATCACGCGCTTCGGCGATTTCCTGCTCCGTCCGGCGGCGAATGAAAACTGGCTTACCAAGGAACAGCACGGTCATCTGGGAGCCGGGCTCCAATGCACTCACGTCCTGATCAATGGTGGACAGTGCCTGCACGTCCGCGCTTGGGTTCATCTGGTTGACCAGCGGCCAAACGGCGGCCCCTGTCACCACTGCGCCTGCCCCAGCCGTTGCGACATAGAGAAAATCGCGGCGGTTTGGCTCGTTTTCGTCTACATGGGACACGAACATCTCCCTCATTGCGTTCCGCCCCTTAGGGCTCCAAAACCTCTAACACCGCGTAAACGCAGTGCGGATCGCCGTGCCATACACTGCCTGCCCCGTCCGGTCCAGCGGACAGTGCGACGCAGTTGTGTTATGGCATGGCGCCCATTGTGAGGTGTGACTTAGCCCATTGAACAGGATTGCACATGCGACTTGCTGTCTTTCAACCCGATATTGCGCCGAATTTGGGGGCAATCGTGCGCACTTGTGCCTGTCTGGGGGTGCCGGTGGACGTGATTGAGCCTTGTGGCTTTCCTTTTTCGGTCAAATCCTACCGTCGCGCGGCGATGGATTATGCCGATCTGGCCGATATCACCCGGCATGATGATTGGGACGCGTTTCAGGCAAGCCGATCCGGGCGGTTGGTGTTGATGACCACACGCGGGGCAAGCCCGCTCGGGGCGTTTCAATTTCAGCAGACGGACACGATTCTCATGGGACGTGAGAGCGCGGGCGTGCCCGATTACGTCCATGACGCGGCAGACGCCCGGGTGGTGATTCCCACCGCACCGGGTACGCGGTCACTCAATATCTCCGTCTCCGCCGGGATTGCCATCTGGGCCGGGGTGCAGAGCCTCTCGTAACGATCGGTCACACTCCTGTTAGCTGGGTTGAGAATAAGCCCGTGCCTGTTAGGTCAGCTATACGCCAACCCATAACAGGTATGCTCAGATGTATGACACGACCCGCCGCACGTTTCTCGCACTCACGAGCGCTGCCATCCTAGCGCCCTCCGTCGTGGTGGCCGCGCCCGCGTCCAAACGTATTCCCGGCCCGTGGGATCAGTTCGGCGGTCAGGCTGCCATCGACAACAGTATCTGGGCCGACCTTCTTGCGCAGCATTGGCGCATGGGGGCCGATGGGGTGGCGCGGTTTGACTATGCCAATGTCTCCGTCCCGGTGCTGCGCAACTATATTGATGTGCTGGAGGCCACCGACCCGACGCGGCTGACGCCCGATGCGGCCTTCGCGTTTTGGGTGAACGCCTATAATGCCGTCACCGTCTGGCTGGTCGCGGGTGCCATGCCGGTCGATACGATCCGCAAGGTGAATGGCGGGTTGTTCAATACCGGGCCATGGGCGGACAAGGTCGTGACCATTGCGGGCGCGCGGCTGAGCCTTGACGATATCGAGCATGGCATCCTGCGCCCGGTCTGGCAGGACGCCCGCGTGCATTACGCGGTCAATTGCGCTTCCATCGGGTGTCCGAACCTGATGGGCCGCCCGTGGGAGGCCGCAACGCTTGGCCCCGACCTTGACGCGGGCGCGCGCGCCTTTGCCACGCATCCGCGCGGGGCCAGTGTCGAGGATGGGCGGCTTGTCGTGTCGTCGATCTATGAGTGGTTCAAGGAGGATTTCGGCAATACGGATGCGGGTGTGATCTCGCATCTGCGTCAGTATGGGGCCGCGATACCTGAGACGATCACGCGCATCGCGGATGATCGGTATGACTGGTCGCTGAACATCTGATCAGGGGGGCGGGCCGCGCCGCTGCCCCCGTAAAGGGGGCGCAGCTTGGCCCGCGACGGGCCTGCGGCCCATCTGGATATTTAGAGAAAGTGAATTGGATCAGGGCTTGCGATGGGCGGTAAGCCACGCGATCACATCCGCCGCGTTCTGCGACGGGTCCGGGATCGGGTGCATGGCATGGATTACAACACCGTCGCGCAGGATCAGGGTCACCCGTTTGAAAAGATGCATGCCGCCAGCCTCAAATGTGGGCAAAGTGCCCGCGAGGTGAAGCCGCTCATCCGATAGGAGCGGAAAGGGAAGGTGGAGGCGCGCGGCGGCCTCCTGCTGAAACGCGGTCCCTTGAGTGGACAGGCCAAACACCGCGTCCGCTCCCGCAGCCGTCAAATCGGAGAAATGATCGCGGAACGCGCAGGATTGCGGCGTGCAGCCGCGTGCGCCGGGGATCAGATCCCAACCCTCGATAGGGGGTGCATCCGGGGGGCTTGTCCGTGGATAGGCATAGATCACCGTAATCCCGGGCAGCGCGCGTAACGCAATATCCGCGCCATCGGTCGCGCGCAGGGTGACATCCGGCAGGGACGCCCCGATCAGGTCACGCGGCTCCGTCATCGGTCAGGCGCGTTGCGCGTCAAGGCTCGCAATGCCAAGGGCATCCAAGGCCTTTTGCACGATATGATCGGTCGTCATGCCCGCGACTTTCATCATATTGGCCGGGCTGTCCTGATCAATGAAGATATCGGGGAACACCATCGGGCGGATTTTGAGGCCAGTGTCCAACGCCCCTTCGGTCGCCAGAAGGTGCATCACATGGGAGGAAAAGCCACCAACCGCGCCCTCCTCGATGATCACGAGCGCCTCATGTTCGCGGGCAAGGCGCAGGATCAGATCGTGATCGAGCGGCTTGGCAAAGCGCGCATCCGCCACCGTGGTGGAGATGCCGCGCGTGTCGAGAACCTCCGCCGCCGCAACCGATTCCGCAAGCCGGGTGCCATAGGACAGGATCGCGAGTTTCGTGCCCTCTTTCACGATCCGGCCCTTGCCGATCTCAATCGGGGTGCCGCGCTCGGGCATATCGACGCCGACGCCTTCGCCACGGGGGAAGCGGAAGGCGCTTGGCCCATCGTCGATTTGGGCGGCGGTGGCGACCATATGCACCAGTTCCGCCTCATCCGCCGGGGCCATCACCGTAAAGCCGGGCAGGTTCGTGAGATAGGCAATGTCGAAGCTGCCCGCATGGGTCGCGCCATCCGCTCCCACCAGCCCCGCGCGGTCAATCGCGAAGCGCACCGGCAGGCCCTGAATGGCCACGTCATGCACGACCTGATCATAGCCGCGTTGCAGGAAGGTGGAATAGATCGCGGCAAAGGGCTTCATCCCGCCTGCCGCAAGGCCCGCGGCGAAGGTCACGCCATGCTGCTCTGCGATGCCAACGTCGAAACAGCGGTTCGGGAACCGCTCGGCAAAAAGGTTAAGGCCCGTGCCATCGGGCATCGCGGCCGTGATCGCGCAAATCTGGGGGTCATGCTCTGCCTCTTTGATGAGGCTTTGCGCGAACACCTTGGTGTAGCTTGGCGCGTTGGAGGCGGATTTCTTCTGCTCCCCGGTCACGACGTCGAATTTCGCGCGGGCGTGGCCCTTGTCGGGGGAATGCTCCGCCGGGGCGTAGCCTTTGCCCTTTTTCGTGATCGCGTGGATCAGCACGGGGCCGTCGGCGCGGGTCTTGACGGTGCGCAGAACGGCGAGCAACTGATCCATATCGTGCCCGTCGATGGGGCCGATATAGGAAAAGCCCAATTCCTCGAACAGGGTGCCGCCGACGGTCATGGATTTGACCATCTCCTTGGCGCGCTTGGCCCCTTCGCGGAAGGGTGGCGGAAGGAGGCTCACCGCACCCTTTGCAGCGGCCTTGAGATCGTGGAACGGCTCGCCCGCATACAGCCGTGTGAGATATTCGGACAGCGCGCCAACAGGCGGGGCGATCGACATCTTGTTGTCGTTCAGGATCACGATCAGCCGCTTTTTGAGGTGGCCCGCGTGGTTCATCGCCTCATAGGCCATGCCAGCGGTCATGGAGCCATCGCCAATGACGGCAATCGCATCGCCCAACCCTTCGGGGCAGTTCCCGCCCAATTCGCGCGCCATCATGAAGCCCGTGGCAGCACTGATGGAGGTGGAGGAATGCGCCGCGCCGAACGGATCGTATGTACTCTCTTTGCGCTTGGTAAAGCCCGACAGCCCGCCGCCCATACGCAGGGTGCGGATGCGGTCGCGCCGCCCGGTCAGGATTTTATGCGGATAGCATTGGTGGCCCACGTCCCAGATGATCTTGTCCCGTGGCGTGTCGAACACCGCGTGAAGCGCTGTCGCGATCTCCACCACGCCAAGGCCCGCGCCAAGGTGGCCGCCCGTCACGGACACGGCAGAGATGGTTTCCAGCCGCAACTCGTCAGCGACCTGTCGCAGCTCACGATCATTGAATTGCTTGAGGTCGGATGGATAGGTGACCTTATCCAGAAGGGGTGTCACCGGGCGGTGGGCGTCGGTCATGGCTGGATCCTCCAAGTCAGGTCTGGCGTGTCACGATATAGGTGGCAGCGTCACGCAATGTGTCTGCTGCCGCCCCAAAGGGCGCGAGGGCGGAGCGGGCCTCCTCGGCAAGGGCGAGGGCACGCGCGCGCGCCTCCTCCACACCAAGAAGGGAAACGAATGTGGCTTTTCCGGCGGCTTCGTCCTTGCGCAGGCGCTTACCGGCGGCGTCGGCGTCGCCTTCGACATCCAGAAGGTCATCCTTGATCTGGAAGGCAAGGCCGAGTGCGGTGGCATAGGCGGTCAGGGCGCGCGTTTGGGCAGCATCGGCCTGCCCAAGCATCGCGCCTGCCTCCGCCGACCAGCGGATCAGCGCACCGGTTTTGAGCGATTGGATATGTTCGATATCGGCAAGCGTGGCCGGGGTGGTTGCGGTTTCAGCGGCAATATCTGCCGCCTGTCCGCCCACCATACCGTGTTGCCCAGCCGCCTGCGCGAGCGACGCGACAAGGCGCACCCGCACCTCCGCACTGTCATGGGTGGCCGGGTCCGCCAAGAGGGCAAAGGCGCAGGTTTGCAATGCGTCGCCTGCCAGAACGGCGGTTGCCTCGTCCCATTTGATATGCACCGTGGGCTGGCCGCGCCGCAGATCGTCGTCATCCATGCAGGGCAGATCATCATGGATCAGCGAATAGGCGTGCAGGCATTCGATGGCAGCGGCGACACGGTCCGCGCCTGCCGGGTCAACGTCAAACAGCTTTGCCGTCTCAATCACCATGAAGGCGCGCAGGCGTTTGCCGCCGCCCATCGTGGCATAGCGCATGGCGTGCGCAATCGGTGCCTCCGGCCCGGTGGGGCGGGGCAATCCGGCCTCCAACGCTGCCTCAACCCGCGACTGGGCGTCGGTCAGGGCAGAACGAAAGGGGGAGGCGTCAAGCATCTGGGTCACTCAGCGTCGAAAGGGGTGGTTCCGGTGGCCTCTCCGGCGGGGCCCATGGTGATTTTGGAGACGCGCTCTTCGGCATCGCGCAGCTTTGCCTCGCAATGCGCTTTCAGCTTTTGGCCCCGCTCGTAGAGCGTGATGGATTGCTCCAGCGGCACTTCGCCCCGGTCGAGTTGATCGACCACCCGCTCCAGTTCGGCCATCGCGTCCTCAAAGGACATTTTTGCTATCTCAGTCATCGGTCGTTCCCATCAAACTCTTCACATGCGCGGCCGTTGAGGCCCAAAGCGCATCCAGATCATATCCGCCCTCCAGCGTCGAGACGACACGCCCGGCGCAGTGTTTGTCGGCCAGCGCGCACAGCGCCTCCGTCACCCAAACATAGTCGCTTTCGTCCCAGTTCAGTTGTGCCAGAGGGTCGCGGGCATGGGCGTCAAACCCGGCGGAGATCAGGATCAGTTGTGGCGCAAACGCATCCAGCGCTGGCAGCACGTCCCGCTCATAGACGCGGCGCATATGCGCGCCATCAGAACCAGTGGGCAGGGGCAGGTTCATCACGTTGCCATGGGCGCCCGTCTCATTTGCCGCACCTGTGCCGGGATAAAGCGGCATCTGGTGGGATGAGATAAAGAGCACCCGCTCCTCATCCCAGATCAGATCCTGCGTGCCGTTGCCGTGATGCACGTCGAAATCCACAATCGCGACCCGGTCGAGCCCATGGGCCGCAAGCGCATGAGCCGCGCCAATCGCGACCGTGCCAAACAGGCAAAAGCCCATCGGCGTGGTTTTCTCCGCATGATGACCGGGCGGGCGCATGGCGATAAAGGCGCGGTCCGCCTGATCGGTCAGCACCTGATCAACGGCAGCGACCATCGCACCTGCCGCCCGGCGCGCGGCACTCAGGCTACCGGGGGACATGAATGTATCGGGATCGAGTTGCACAATGCCACTTGCTGGAGCGGCCCCGGTGATGGCATCAAGATGGGACTGGGGATGCACCCGCAAGATCGCCTCATCCGCCACATCGGGCGCCTCTTGCCGGATCAGGCCATCCAGCGGGGCGAGTGCGTCGCGCACGGCATGCATCCGCGCCACCTGCTCGGCATGACCTTCAGGTGTAACGTGATTTAGACAGTCGTCATGTGTAAACAAAAGTGTACGCATCTTCTGACCATAGCTTTAGTTGCGCTTTCGCACCAGTTTGATTTTGCGAAATTAGAGCGGATCGCGCGCTTTATCCAGAAACTCCCGCAGCTTACGCAAGCCGGGAAGGAGGGCTGCGGCCTCCTGCACCGTAAAAACCGGCAGGATTTGCGCAATCTCTGGGGCGAGGGCGTGAATGGCCGACTCACGCGCCGCGCGCCCTTTTGCGGTGATGAACACCAGTTTTCCCCGGCCATCCTCGGGGTTTGGCCGCATCTCGATCAGGTCCGCTTGGTCGAGTTTGGCCAGCGTGTGGGACATGCTCGTCTTGGGCACCTGAAACGCGCGCGCAATGGCCAGCGGCGTGCGCCCATCGCCCACGCGCACCAGATGGTTAAGGACGCTGAATTGCGGCAGCGTCATGCCGTCAGTCATCACGGCCTCAAACGCCGTGCGGGAGAGCTGCTCAATGATGCCAATCTCATTGAACAGCTCAAACATCAGGCGCGTGTCAGACGGAGGATCGGAGTTTGGCATCAAGGCTCCAGCGCGGGGTTTGCGGGACAGGCGCAGCATAACCGAGCCGCCCCAGCATCTGAACCGTTTCTCCGTCCCGTGCAAGCAGCCCGTGGATGCGGTCATATTGCGCGGTCATCTCCGGGTATTCCTGCAAGGCCTGACTGACCGGATGCAGCGCCATGCCAGCCGCCGTGGTGCCAAGGTTCAGGCGCAACCATGCCGCCCCCGCCGCGATCTGATCTGTGCGGCTATTGCCCGGACTGGTGATCCAGACAAAAGCGGGCGTTGCCGTGAACAGGGGCTGATAGATGTCATAGCCCGCCTGATAGGATTGGGTGCCGGGGGTGCCAAGGTCGTCGCGGGTCAGCATCCCCGCCACCATCAACCCCTCAAGGAACGGACCGCCAAGGTCGATGCCATCGGGGTTCGCCTCAATCTCAGCCTTGCCAAGGCGCATGACGTCGATGGACTCCTGCAAGGTGTGCGGGGTTTCATACTCGATCAGCCATGCTTGCCACGCGATATCGCGCAATTCGGCCACTTTCGCGCTGTCCGCCGTGCCATCGAAACGGATGCCCGCGATGTCGGGGTTCAGGCGCGGGATATCCGCCGCCGCGACGGGCTGGGCCATGTCGAACGGCTCTTTTGTGGTGCGGCGATGTGGGATCGCAGCAAAAAGCGGGTCGGTGGCAATCCCCTCGTCATAGAAGGTGACACGCGCGACCACGTCGCCTTCCAGCACCAAATTCGTCTCGGTGCGGATACCCCGCGCGGTCGCGGCGATCCGCATCTGTTCCAGAAAACAGCCAAGGCCAATGGTGATCTGCCGGTCATAGGGATCAGTATGGGGCAGGGCACGGGTCGGATCGCGGTAAAGCGTCACCTGATCCGCGCCATCCAGCGACACCATCCATGGCTGCAGGTTATGCGGATTGGGCGCGAGGATCGCATGGGACAGCGCGAATGTGCGCGCATCAGCATATTGCCCGGCCTCCGCCCACGGGGCGAGCGCCTTTGTCGGGGTGCGGGTCGTGGCAAAAAGCGCGCCCCCTCCAGCAGCAAGGATAACACCGCCCCCAAGGACGGACAGGAAGGATCGACGTGAGACAGGCATTGGGAAACTCCATATAGTACGATTTCGTATCATATATATTGTGCGAAATCGTACTATGTCAATGGACATCCTCAAAAAGCAAAACCGCCGCACAATTCTGCGCGGCGGTTGAGGTAACTCTGCCCTTTGAGGCGGGGATCAGGTGGGCGACAGGCCGCGCAGCTTTTCCGACCGGCGGCGCAAAATCTCCACCGTGGTCAGCAGGCAGATGGAGATGATCACGAGGATCGTCGCCACCGACAGGATCGCGGGGCTGATCTGCTCTCGGATGCCGTTCCACATCTGGCGCGGAATGGTCTGCTGGTCATGGGCCGCGATGAACAGAACCACGACGACTTCATCGAATGACGTGACAAACGCGAACAGCGCGCCTGAAATCACACCCGGCAGAATGAGCGGCATCGTGATCTTGAAGAATGTCGTCGTCGGCGATGCACCAAGGTTCGCCGCCGCCCGTGTCAGCGAATGGTCAAACCCGATCAGCGTCGCCGTCACCGTGATGATCACGAAGGGAATGCCCAGTGTCGCGTGCGCGAACACAACGCCCACATAGGAATTCGCCAGCCCGCTCCATGAATAGAAGAAAAACAGACCAGTCGCCGTGATGATCAGCGGCACGATCATGGGGGAGATCAGGATCGCCATGATGATCCGGCGGAACGGCATTTCAGGCCGTGACAAGCCAAGTGCCGCGACAGTGCCCAGCACGGTTGCCAGAATGGTAGAGAAAAATCCGATGATGACCGAGTTTTTGGCGGCGTTGATCCACGCCGCATTCGCCCAGGCATCGGCCCACCATGACCCATCGCGCGGGCCGTCAGGGGCCTCCATGCCGAAGGTCAGAAGCAGATCATACCAGCGCGTCGAATACCCTGCCGGATCAAGCGTCAGCATCTCCCGCGTGAAGGTGAAGTATGGCTCCGCGTTGAACGACAGCGGCATCACGATCAGGATCGGAGAAATCAGGAAAACGAAGATCAGCGCACAAATCACGCGATAGGCGTAATACCACGCTTTCTCTGTGGGTGAGGCGTATGTTGCGAGTGCCATGTCCGTTACCCCAGCTTCATGTTGTCGATGCCCACCAGCCGGTCATAAAGCCAGTAGAGGATGAGAACCCCGAACAGCAAGAGGGCCGCCAATGCCGCCGCGAGCGACCAATTGAGCGAGTTCTGCATGTGGAAGGCGATCAGGTTGGAGATCAACTGCCCGTCCGATCCACCTACAAGCGCGGGCGTGATGTAGTAGCCCACCGCAAGGATGAACACGAGCATTGAGCCTGCCGCAATCCCTGGAATGGTCTGCGGGAAATAAATCCGGCGGAAGGTCGTCCAGCTTGTCGCGCCAAGGGACCGTGCCGCGCGGGCATAGCTTGGCGGAATGGTCCGCATCACCGAATACATCGGCAGGATCATGAAGGGCAAAAGGATATGCGTCATCGCGACAATCGTGCCGATCTGGTTATACATCATCTGGATGCGCCCATCGTCCCCGATGATGCCCATCGCGACCATCACGTCATTGACCACACCCTGACTTTGCAACAGCACCATCCAACTGGTCGTCCGCACCAAGAGCGATGTCCAGAACGGCAACAGAACGAGGATCATCAGCAGGTTCGATGTTCGCATCGGCAGGATCGCCAAGAGATGCGCCACCGGAAAGCCAAGGAGGAAACACAGGCCCGTAATCAGCGCCGACAGCCAAAGGGTGCGGATAAAGAGGTTGATGTAGATTTGCCGGTTTTCATCCACTGACACGATATCCCCCTCCGGCGTGGTCGTCATATCGACCGCCGCGAGGTAAAAACTCAGCGTATAGGGATTGGAGGCGGTGCGCATTGCGCTCCATAATTCAGGCTCGGCCCAGTCCTCATCCACATCGAGCACGGCTTCCTTGAATGGGGCTTCCAGCCGGTCCGCGCGGCGCGCGGTCTTGGTGAAAAGGGAGCGGGAGCCGGAATGCTCATAATTGATCCGGGTGCCGACCTGACCGGGCGCGCGCAATTCGCGCAAGAGCCGCAAATCCATCACGAGCGCCTCATAGGCGGCTTCATCGGGTTCGGTTCCGCGCGGGTTGTCATCGAACCAGTCGCGCAGGTTCACCATGATCGGCGTTTTCACACCGTCTGAAATGCTGGTGTGCATCGTAAAGCCGTCATTGTGGATCGACCGGAACAGCATCTGCCCAATGGGCACGACGAAGGTGATCAACACAAACAGCAATAGCGGGGCGACCAAAATCGCTGCGCGGGTGCGGGCGCGGCGCTGGGCGCGGGCAAGGGATGACTTGAGCGGCTGGCCATCGGCGGTGCGCAATTCACCAGCGTCGTTCTGATCCGTATCAGCGGTCATATCCACCATGCCAAATCCTCGATCCTATCAAAAGGGGGGTGCCGGGCGCAGCACAGGGCCGCGCCCGGCGAAAGCCGTGCTTACTGAGCAAGCCAAGCGTTGAAACGCTCGTTCAACTCGGTGTCCCGGTCGGCCCAGAACTCGAAGTTGTTGACGAGGGCGTTCTCAAGGTTCGCAGCCGCGGTCGGCATGTGCGGGCCCATCTGGGTCACGCCGTCGGAATAAAGACCGACAAGCTCACCAGAGGATTTCCGCGCCGGACCGTAGGAGATCCAGCTTGCCTGATCGGCAAGGCGCTGCGTGTCCGTCGCAAAGGCGATGAACTTCTTGGCTTCTTCCATGTTCGGTGCGCCCTGCGGGATCACGAACAGATCGAAATCCATGACCTGACCGTCCCAGACGATTTCGAACGGCTGGCCTTCGCCAACGGCTGCGTTGAAGATACGGCCGTTATACGCGGTGGACATCACCACTTCGCCATCCGCGAGAAGCTGCGGCGGCTGTGCACCGGACTCCCACCACACAACGCTGTCCTTGATGGTGTCGAGCTTCGCGAAGGCGCGATCCACACCTTCATCCGTTTCCAGGAGGTCATAGACTTCGGATGCCGGAACGCCGTCTGCCATCAGAGCCATCTCAAGGTTGGCTTTCGCGTTCTTGCGCAGACCACGGTTGCCCGGGAAATCCGCAAGGTTGAAGAAATCGTCGATGCTGTCGGGCGCGTTCGCGTTGGTCTCGGTGTTATACGCGAAAACGGTGGACCAAACGATGTTGGCCACGGCGCAATCCTGAAGCGCGCCTTCGATGAAGTCATCGGCGGCAGGCGTGCCGTCGGGGGCTGCGGGCAGCATGGAATGATCCAGCTCGACAAGCAGACCTTCGTCGCACAGGCGGATCGCATCGGAGAACTCGACGTCTGCGACATCAACGGTCACGTTGCCGGCCTCAACCTGCGCCTTGATCGGGGTTGCCGGGTTGCTGGCATCCACGGAATTAACGGAAATGCCGGTCATCGCGGTGAACGGCTTGTGATAGGCCTCAACCTGGGACTTGGTGTATGCACCGCCCCAAGACATCACGGTCACTTCCTGAGCGGAAGCGACGCTTGCAGCCATCAGGCCGGTGACCATCGCGGTCGTGGCAAGATAAAACTTGGTTTTCATTTGGTCTCTCCTGGTTGGTCTTGGTCCGTCTTTATGTGCCCCCGCACGCGGGACCTCATGCGCGCGGGGTATCACTGCTCACGCGTCGAGCGCGCGGCAATCTCGTGTCGCCCAGCCGATGGTCAGCTTTTGACCTTCTTCAAGCGGGCCTTGGCCGCCTGCATTGGGCACTTTGACGATAAACTCGTCATTCCCATGCACGCGCATCCGGCACCGAATATGGTCGCCGTGGTAAATCAACTCCAGAACCTCCGCGGCGACCGCGTTGGCCCCGTTGGTTGGGTTCAATGTCACACGCTCTGGCCGGATAGACAGAAGCGTGCGGGTTCCGACGCCGGTATTGGCCACGGCAAGTGCCGTTCCCGTTTCCCCGTCGTCAAACTTCACATGCACCGTGTCGCCGTCGATCGCGGTCACTTCGGCCATGAGTTTGTTATTCTCACCGATGAACTGGGCAACAAAAGCGTTCTCCGGCTCTTCATAGAGCGCCTGCGGGGTCGCAAGCTGCTGGATGCGGCCATCATCGAACACCGCGACCCGGTCTGACATGGTCAGCGCCTCGGACTGGTCGTGGGTCACATAGACGACCGTGATCCCGAGCCGCTCATGCAGGTGCTTGATCTCATACTGCATATGCTCGCGCAGTTGTTTGTCGAGCGCGCCCAGCGGCTCGTCCATCAAAACCAGCTCCGGCTCGAACACCAGCGCGCGGGCCAGCGCGATCCGCTGCTGCTGACCACCGGACAGTTGCGCGGGGCGGCGCCCGCCGAACTCCCCCATCTGCACCATATCAAGCGCGCGCGCGACGGCGGCGTCACGCTCCGTCTTTCCCATGCCGCGCACTTCCAAAGGGAAGGCGAGGTTTTCGGCCACGCTCATATGCGGGAACAGCGCGTAATTCTGGAACACCATACCAATGCCGCGCTTATGCGGGGGGATGTTGTTGATCGGGCGCCCGTCCAGCGTAATCTCCCCATGGGTCGCGGTCTCAAATCCCGCGAGCATCATCAGGCAGGTCGTCTTGCCCGATCCCGACGGGCCAAGCATCGTGAGAAACTCGCCTTTGCCGATATGGAGGTTGAGATCTTTAACGACGAGCGTTTCGCCGTCATAGCTTTTTTGCACACGATCAAAACTGACGAATGCCTCGTCCTGCGGCGTCACTGTCACACGCACTCTCCAGATTTCCCTGTTTTGCCTGCAAATGTGTCTTCGCATGGCGTCCTGATCCGAAACGTAACAGTAGAATTTCCACAAGTGCAAGAATGGACGCGCGTCCCGGCGCATAAGACTGATTTTTCCCATTCTGCGGTCGGTTTTGAGCCAAAATTGGGCGTTTTGGTCCAAATGACTGGCCAGGTGGCCTGTCGCGCAGAGCGACATCGCGCAAATGCAGCCGGGCAGGGGGCGGGTTTGCGGCCTATGGTTCCATTTTGAGCAATGCGATTCCACGATGCGGCCCAAATCCGTCAAGAGTTGGATCACTCAAATTTCGTTGAGACAAAAGTCGGTATTTTTTTCGTCACAGCGCCGTGATGAACTGAACGGTTCATTATGAATTGAAATCCTATTTCAACCCTCGTGACGCCACGTCATTTTCACGAAAACGCGCGATTTTCTCACGCAAGGCGGCGCGTAAGCGTTTGTTTCTGTTTGCGAAAAAATGCGTCTGAAAAACTGGGGTACACGAATGCGGATGGCCTCCACATCTGTCCATCATCGCAACGAGGCGACGAACAAAACGCCTCACCAAACAAAGGAGACTACACATGACCAACGCACTGAAAACCATCCTCGCCGCATCCGTCCTGACCGTCGCAGCCGGTGGCGCATTCGCCAACACCGCGCAGCTTGCAGCCTCCGCTGGCCTGACGCCCGCCGAAGCACAGGGCCTGAGCGTTCAGGAAATCGCAGGCTACAAAGCGTTCCTCGAGAACGACGAATGGTCCCGCGTGACCAACTGATCCCCTTCCCCAGACTGAAACCGACCTTAGAAGGAATATGAAAATGACCAAGACACTGAAAACCATCCTCGCAGCATCCGTCCTGACCGTCGCAGCCGGTGGCGCATTCGCCAACACCGCGCAGCTTGCAGCCTCCGCTGGCCTGACGCCCGCCGAAGCACAGGGCCTGAGCGTGCAGGAAATCGCAGGCTACAAAGCGTTCCTCGAGAACGACGAATGGTCCCGCGTGACCAACTGATCCCCTTCCCCAGACTGAAACCGACCTTAGAAGGAATATGAAAATGACCAAGACACTGAAAACCATCCTCGCCGCATCCGTCCTGACCGTCGCAGCCGGTGGCGCATTCGCCAACACCGCGCAGCTTGCAGCCTCCGCTGGCCTGACGCCCGCTGAAGCACAGGGCCTGAGCGTTCAGGAAATCGCAGGCTACAAAGCGTTCCTTGAGAACGACGAATGGTCCCGCGTGACCAACTGATGACGACCGGGATAGGTGCCGATGTCATCCCACACATCGGCACCTCACCCCTTTTTTTCCAAAGGATAGACGGATGAAACCGCTTCTCTACATCGCTGCTTTTCTGGCGCTGGCCAGCCCGGCAGTGGCGTCTGATACTGTATATGCCGCAATGACCTTCGCCCCGGATGTGAGCATCCACGGGCTGAGTGATTTCGTGGTTCGGGCCATGGCAATCGGGCCTTACGGGCCGAATTATTAAACCAGCCACATGGCCTGATAGGGGGCCAAGGTGACGGCGCCCTGAATGGCGCGACCTGACAGACGATCTTCAAAATCCACGACGCCATGCGCGCTCAACCATCCCCGGTCGAGCGCGATATGCTGTTCGGAGAAGTTGAATACGGCGACCAGCGTTCGGGCAGCCGCCACGCGCCGGAATGCAAATACCGATGCGTGCGGGACGTCCAGAATGTCACGCGGCACATCGCCATGCAGTTCCGGCGTCGCCTTCCTCGCCGCAAGCAGCGCCTTGACCCCTGCATAAACCCGCCCTGTCGGGGTGGCAGGATCATGGCGCTCTGCGGCGCGGTCCCAATCCATCAATGGGCGGTGCATCCAGCGGCTGTCATCCTCGCCCCGGCTATGCGCGGCCCAGTCATGGTCGTTCAGCAGGGCAAGCTCGTCCCCCATATAGAGCAACGGCACCCCGCCAAAGCTCGCGATCAGGGCATGGCCCATCAGGATGCGCGCAATCGCATCCCCGACCCACGCGTCATTGCCCGCTTCAAGGGCTGTTTCCAGCCCGCACAGCGATGCCATGGTGCCATTGGTGCGCCGGTCCTGCGTGACCGGGTTATACTGAAACCGCCCGCCCCGTGCGAAACTGCCCGGAAACACGCCCTCATAGAAATCTGCCAGAAACTGCCGGTGGCCAAAGCCCGAAAAGCCAAGCTGGCCCGCATCCTCATCCGTGATCGCCCAGCCGATATCGTCATGGCAGCGCAGATACGTGCCCCATGTCGCGTTGCGATGCACGGTCGGGAAATGGGTGCGCAGGACATGGGTCATCAGCCCGGTGTCGCGCGCGGCCAAGGCTGACCAGAACTGCACCATCAGGGAGTTGTGATAGGCCAGATTGGCAACCTTGCCCGTATGCTCCCCAACCCCGAGATAGGGGAGAAGCTGATCAGGCGCCACAATCGCCTCTGCCTTATGGATCACGGCGGGCGCGGCAATCCGGCAGGCCGCGCGCAGCGCCTGAAGGATATGGTGCACTTCAGGCAGGTTCTGACACTGGGTGCCCAGCCGTTTCCACATGAAGGCCACGGCATCCAGCCGCAGCACCTCCGCGCCCTTGTTTGCGAGATAGAGCATCACGTCGAGGATCTCGATAAAGATTTGGGGGTTCTCCCAATTCAGATCCCACTGATGCTCATTGAATGTGGTCCAGACCCAGCGGTCCATATCCGCGTAATAGGTGAAATTACCGGGCGCCTGATTGGGGAAAATCTCCAGCAGGGTTTTCTCATATTCGCGGGGCGTCTCATCCGTTTCATACATGCGGTAATAGGCCCGGTGCTGTTCGGACCCGGCGCGGGCGCGCATGGCCCAATCATGCTCTTTCGCGGTGTGATTGAGCACCATGTCGATACAGGGCGAAATACCGCGCGCGCGAAACGCGGCGCAGATCGCCTCAAACTCCGCCATAGTGCCAAGACGGGGATCAATTTCCCGGTAATTCTGCACCGAATAGCCGCCATCATTGTCGCCGTCGCGCGGCTTGAGGCAGGGCATCAGGTGCACATAGGTGACGCCCAACTCCTCCAGATAATCGAGCTTGGCGGGCAGATCGGCCAGCGTTCCGGCAAAGCGGTCGATATAGAACACATAGCCGACCATGGTTTCGCGCAGGAACCAGTCCGGCTCCAGATCGCGGCGCAGATCGAGGTCTTTGAGGTCTTTCGGGCGTTCGCGCCAATTGCGGCGCAGCATCTGCACAAGCTGGCTGGCGAAGCGCTCATAGCCCGGCAAATGACCGTAAAGGTGATCGAGCGGGCCAAACAGATCGGCGCGGGAGCGGTCAAAGCGCAACTCGAAAATGCGCTGCTCGCCGGGGGTGAGCCGGGTTGGTGTGCGCTTGGGCAAGGGGCGGGCCGCCGCGCGCGACGGGGT
Source organism: Rubricella aquisinus (assembly GCF_014199445.1). Classification (GTDB taxonomy): domain Bacteria; phylum Pseudomonadota; class Alphaproteobacteria; order Rhodobacterales; family Rhodobacteraceae; genus Rubricella; species Rubricella aquisinus. Next base: position 156,367 of record NZ_JACIJS010000004.1, read on the forward strand.
GGGTTCGGTCGTGGTGACGGCCTTTGATCGCGCCATGTGGTCAGGTCCGCACATCGGGGGCATCACGCCCGGTTGCATCCTTGATCCCGGCCACGGCCTCAACCGCCGCGATGACCGGGGCGAGCGCCTCTTGCGCGTCAAGGCTGTGATCGCCATCGGGGGCCTCGAACCGTTCCAGATAGACGCGCAGCGTTGCCCCCACAGTGCCCGTGCCGGACAGGCGCATCACAGCGCGCGCGCCGCCTTCGAAAAACAGCCGGATGCCCTGATGCGCGGAGGTGCTGCCATCCACCGGATCGGTATAGGCAAAGTCATCCGCCCTCTCGACCGAGAGCGGCCCGGCGGCGGTACCTGCCAGCCCATCCAGCCGCCCGCGCAGCGCGTCGATCATCGCCTCAGCGGCGGCCTTGTCCACTTCCTCATAGTCATGGCGCGAATAATAGTCCCGGCCATACTCGGCCCAGTGCTGTGCCATCACCTCGGCCACGCTCTCGCGCCGCTTGGCAAGGATGTTGAGCCACAAAAGCACGGCCCATAGCCCATCTTTTTCGCGCACATGGTCGGAGCCGGTGCCGGCGCTTTCCTCACCACAAATAGTGGCATGACCCGCATCCAGAAGCGTGCCAAAGAATTTCCAGCCCGTCGGCGTCTCAAACGCGTTCACGCCCAGCTTTGCCGCGACACGGTCCGCCGCGCGCGAGGTCGGCATGGAGCGGGCGACCCCTGCGATCCCGCGCGCATAACCGGGGGCCAGATGGGCGTTCGCGGCCAACACCGCAAGGCTGTCAGATGGCGTGACATAAAGGCCCCGGCCAAGGATCATATTGCGATCCCCATCCCCGTCGGAGGCAGCGGCGAAATCGGGGCCCGCGTCGGACATCACCAGATCGACCAGCGGCTTGGCCCAGACCGGGTTCGGATCAGGATGCCCGCCGCCAAAATCCACCGATGGCACACCGTTCATCACCGTCCCCGCGGGCGCGCCGAGCCGCCGTTCCAGTATTTCCGTCGCGTAAGGGCCAGTGACCGCGTGCATCGCGTCGAATTTCATGGTGAAGCCGCTGGCGAACAGATCGCGGATCGCATCGAAATCGAACAGATCCTCCATCAGGGTCGCGTAATCGGTGACCGGATCCACAATTTCGACCACCATATCGCCGAACCGGGTTTCCCCGAGCGTGTCGATGGAGGGCGCATCCTCCTCCGCAATCAGATAGCGGGTGAGTTTGGTCGTCATCTCATGGATTTTCGCGGTGATCGCCTCCGGCGCGGGGCCACCGTTCGAGATGTTGTATTTCAGGCCGAAATCCCCGTTCTTGCCGCCCGGGTTGTGGCTGGCCGACAGGATCAACCCGCCATCGGCCTTACGCTGGCGGATCATGTTGGAGGCGGCAGGCGTGGACAGGATGCCACCTTGCCCGACGATCACCCGCGCCACGCCATTGGCCGCCGCCATGCGCAGGATCGTGCCAATGGCTTCGGCGTTGAAAAACCGCCCATCACCGCCAACGACGAGCGTATTGCCGAGCACCCCGCCCAGCGCGTCAAACGTGGATTGCACATAGTTTTCCAGATAGCCCGGCACGCTGAACTCCGCTGTCCGTTTGCGCAGGCCCGAGGTGCCCGGCTTTTGACCGTCAATCGGTTTGGTGTCTACGTTCAGCATGTTCATCGTGACCTCCCTCAAGGTGCGTCCGGCTCAAACCGGTTTGAGCATATGGGTATCACGCCCGGTGCGGCGTGCAAGAGGATAACCGCTGGCCTTGCTACCCGTTCCATCCCCCGTTAAGCCCGACAGAAAGGATCACTCATTCGGGCGGAACGGCAGGTGAGCAGCGCACTCACAAAAGGGGCATGGATCGTCGCGGGGCTGTGTGTGGCGCCGATGATCGCCGCCGCGATTGCGGCTGTGTCTGGCGATCTGGAGACATGGCGCGGCCTCGCCGATACGGTGCTGCCGCGCTACATCACCGCGACCCTGACGCTGGTGCTGCTGGTGAGCATCGGTACGGCGGCGATTGGCACGGGGGCGGCGTGGCTCGTGACCGTTTACCGCTTCCCCGGCGCGCGGGTGCTGGAGGTGCTGCTCGCCCTTCCGCTCGCCTTTCCGGCCTATGTGCTCGCCTATGCCTATACCGACCTTCTGGATCATCCGGGCATCGTGCAGACAACCTTGCGGGAGGTGATGGAATGGGGACCGCGCGATTATTGGTTCCCCGAAATCCGGTCGCTTGGCGGGGCGGCGGCGATGCTGATCTTTGTGCTTTATCCATATGTTTATCTGCTGGCGCGCGCGGCGTTCCGGCAGCAAAGCTCGAATGCGTATCTGGCCGCGCGCACTCTTGGGACCGGGCCGTTTGGCGCGTTCTGGCGTGTCTCCCTTCCCATGGCGCGGCCGGCGATTGCGGCGGGCGTGTTGCTCGCGGTGATGGAGACGATCGCGGATTACGGCACAGTCGCCTATTTCAACGTGCAAACCTTCTCAACCGGCATCTATCAGGCGTGGTTTTCGATGGGAGATCGCGCGGCGGCCGCGCAATTGGCGCTGTGCCTCCTGAGTTTCGCGCTGCTGCTTGCCGCGCTGGAGCGGTATCAGCGGGGGGACGGGCGCACCGCTGGGCGCGGCGCGCGGTTTGACGGGCTGGCCCGCACCCGGCTTGACGGGGCGAAAGGCTGGCTTGCCGCAGCGTTTTGCGCCGCCCCGGTTCTGTTTGGCTTCGTGATCCCTGTGATCGCGCTGGGCGTCATGTCCCTTGATGCGGAGCAAAGCCTGACCTCCCGCCGCTATATCGCGTTCATGACCAATTCGCTGACGCTGGCGGCGATTGCTTCCGTCGTCACGGTCGCGGGTGCGATCCTGATCGGATTTCGCGCGCGCCTGATGCCCGGTCGACGCTCACGCGGATTGGTGATGGCGGCAAGCCTTGGCTATGCGGTGCCCGGCGGGGTGATCGCCATTGGCCTCATGGTGCCTTTCGCGCTGTTCGACAACGCGCTTGACGCCTGGATGCGGGAGATGTTCGGCATCCGCACGGGCCTGTTGTTTACCGGATCCATCTGGCTTCTCATCATGGCCTATATGGCGCGGTTCATGGCCGCTGCCCTCAGCGCTTATGACAGCGGGATGGAGACCGTGCCGCGCAATATCGACGCGGTGGCGCGGACCTTGGGTCGCAGCCCGGGGCAAGTGCTGGGCAGCGTGCATCTGCCGGTCATTCGCGGCTCTGTCCTCACGGCGATGCTGATCGTGTTCGTCGATGTGATGAAGGAATTGCCCGCGACGCTGATCATGCGGCCCTTCAACTATGACACGCTCGCGGTACAGGCGCACAGGCTTGCCAGTGATGAGCGGCTGGCGGAGGCGGCGGTGCCAAGCCTCGTCATCGTGGCCTTTGGCCTGTTGCCGGTGATCCTTGTTTGCCGCTCTATCGGGCGCAGCACCGCGCGGGCGGTGCCGGGCGTGGTGCCTGACGCATCACCCGGCGTGTCGTCCTAACAGCCCGGGCGCGGCGCGGCGGACCGGTAAGCCGAGATAAAGGCCATCACATCTCCATGGGTCGGGGCATCGTCGCGCAACAGGTCCGACGTGGCCGAAATGATGTCGATATGGCCGTTGCCCTCGTACCGTTTCAACTCGACCAGATTGCCCGCATCGCTCAGCGCCTGCGCCATGAGGATGCTGTCCTCCTCATGCACGATCACATCAGCCGTCCCGTGGAGTAAAAGGGAGGGCGGCTTTGGCCCATCGGCAAAGTTGATCGCCTGACTTTCGGGCCGGGTGTCCTCGGGGAACACGCGCTTGTATCGCGGATTGATGATCGGCAGGAAATCATAGGGGCCGGACACACCGATGAAGCCCGCGATCACGCATTGATCAAGCCCGACTTCGGCCAGATACCGTGGATCATAGGCAATCAGGCTGGCAATCTGCGCGCCTGCCGAATGCCCCATCAGAAACAGCGGTCGATCCGGGCCCAGATCGTCCCGGATTTCGCGAACAGCCAGCGCGATATCCTCGACAAAGGCGGGAAACACCACCTCCGGCGACAATCGGTAATTGGGGATCGCGACCTCCAGCCCATCGCCCGCAAACCCGGTGCCGAGGAAGCGGTAAATCCCCTTGTCCCCCTCATCCCATGAGCCGCCATGCACATAGATCAGGATCGGCCCGGTCGGGTCATCGGGGGTGTAGAGGTCATAGGCCATGCGCGGCGCGGGGCCATAGGAGATATCGGCCCGCTCCGTCACGGTGTCGTCGCCTGACACCGCGTTCAAAAGGCTTGAGCCAACGCTGGCGCAGCCCGATAGGGTCAGGATCAGAAGGGCTGCGATCACTCGCGCCATTGCTTGGTCCAGTCGATATCGTCGATGCTGATCCAGCCCGACATGATGATGCCGCAGATCACCGCCCAAAAGAGGGTGGACCAGATCGTGGCCTGCTTGATCTTACGCCCGACCATGGGGCCTGCGGGGGCGGATGCGGGCGTGCCCGGCTCCACCTCTCCCGCGTCTTCCTGACTGCGATAGCCGATGGGAAAGATGACCAAGAGGGTCATGAACCAGATAACCGCATACATCACGATTGCGCCGGTGATGGTCATTCATTCGTTCCTTTAATCCGTCCTCTCAAGGGAGATACGTCAAACCTGCTCAAGTTCCACCAATGTGCCGGTAAAATCCTTGGGATGGAGGAACAGCACGGGCTTGCCATGCGCGCCGATCTTCGGCTCCCCGGTCCCCAGCACCCGCGCGCCCGACGCCTGAAGCTGGTCGCGCGCGGCCAGAATATCCTCCACCTCGTAGCAAATATGATGGATGCCGCCTGACGGGTTCTTGTCCAAAAAGCCTTGGATCGGGCTGTTCTCTCCCAGCGGGTAGAGCAACTCGATCTTGGTGTTGGGCAATTCGATGAACACGACCGTGACCCCGTGATCCGGCTCATCCTGTGGCGCGCCCACCTTGGCGCCGAGTGTGTCGCGATATTGCGCGGAGGCGGCCTCCAGATCAGGCACGGCAATGGCTACATGGTTGAGGCGACCGATCATGGAAATCTCCTTTGGCTGGCATCTCTTTGCCCATGGGCTACTCCGCTTCGGCGGACCATTCAACGCGCGTCAAGGTCGCGGGGGCTGACATGAAAGCGTCGTATCGGGTAAGTATCAGAAGCGGATAAGCGAGGGAGGTTGCGCCATGCGTGATGAACTTGACGATCTGATCCGGGAGCGCGCGCCGTGGCTGTTCCATCCCGCCGCGTGGATGCGCCCTTTGCGCGCGCTTTTGTTCCGGCTGTTATCCTATGACCGCACGGTCGCGATTGCGGAGGCTTTGGCCCCGCTTCCGCCCGAGCAGATCATGGACCGTATGGCGGGGCTGATCGCGCATCGGGTCGATTTGGAAGGGCTTGATAGGCTTCCGAAGGACGGCCCGGTGATGATCCTTGCCAATCATCCCACGGGCATCGCGGATGGGATCATCTTATGGGCGATCCTGCGGCAAAAGCGGCCCGATCTGTTTTTCTTTGCCAACCGGGACGTGCTGAGGCTTCTGCCGCAGATGGACCGGATCATCGCCCCCGTGGAATGGCGCGCGGACCGGCGCAGCCATGCGTCGAACCGTGAAACGCTCCTTTATGCGAAGCGGGCCTTTGGTGCGGGGCGCGCGGGCGTCATCTTCCCCTCCGGGCGGCTCGCGAAGCGGCGGGGGTTGCGGCTTCATGAGCGGGACTGGATGACCTCCGCCGCTATGATGGCGCGCAAGATGGATGTGCCTGTGGTGCCCCTGCGGATCACGGCGCGCAATTCGGTGCTGTTCTACCTTTTCGACTGGCTCCATCCCAGTTTGCGCGACATCACCCTGTTCCATGAGGTGCTCAACAAAGGGCGGCAGCCTTTCCGCCTGCGCGCCGGGTCGGCGATTGACGGTCGCCATTTGCCTGCGGATGCGCGCGACGCCACCGCGCGGCTTTTCCAACAGGTGGAAAGGCTTGGGGGCGAGCGCGCGGGCAGTGCCGGACAGTCCCCGCTCAAAACCTTCGCCCCCGCCCGGTCTTGAGCCAAATCAAGGCGGGCTGGCCGCTGCCGTGGTTCCCTTCTGTCGGACCAGATCAGGAGGAAAGGCCATGACCGTATCCGAAGCCCGCCGCGCAGAGTTGCAAAAACTCCGTGCCAATCTCATCGCCAAAATGACCGAGATCGAGCATGAGCTTGACGCGCCCCATAGCCAGGATAGCGAAGACCGCGCCACGGAAATTGAGGGGGATGAGGTGCTCGAACGCCTTGGAACCTCAGCGCAGGCGGAATTGCGCATGATCGATGCCGCTCTGGACCGGATCGCGACGGGCCAATATGGCTATTGCACCACATGCGGGGAGGTGATCAGCGCCGAACGGCTTGATGTGCTGCCCTTCACCCCGTTTTGCCGCACCTGTGCTGCCGCGCATTAAACCAGACCGAATTCAGTTTTGCGCAAATATCCCCCGCGCGATGCGCATCGGGCGGGGCCGCGGCCATGGCAACGCGATGCCAATTCCTACCGTTTTAGTCAGGTGAAAATCACTTGGCAGGGCCGGGTTTAACCGTGACACTCCTCCCCAAGAGGTCCGAAAGGGCCCGGATTCGTGCTGGCGTTGCATCCTGCATCCCAGCCATTTCTTGAAGATTAGGGGAGGATTGAATGACATCCATTTCCATGACGGTGAACGGCAAACCCGCCTCGGGCGAGGTGGAGGGCCGCACCCTTCTGGTCCAGTTTCTGCGTGAGGATTTGCGCCTGACCGGCACCCATGTGGGCTGCGACACCAGCCAATGCGGCGCATGCGTGGTGCATGTGAACGGCGAAGCGGTGAAAGCCTGCACGATGTTTGCCGCCGACGCGGATGGCGCGGATGTGCGCACGATCGAGGGCATGGCGAATGCCGATGGCTCGCTTGGCACGATCCAGCAGGCGTTTCAGGATCACCACGGGCTGCAATGCGGTTTCTGCACACCGGGCATGGTGATGTCCGCCGCGGCGCTTTTGAAGGACAACCCGAAACCGACCGAGGCGGAAATCCGCGAATATCTCGAAGGCAACATCTGCCGCTGCACCGGGTATCACAACATCATCAAGGCCATTCAGGCCGCCAGCGGCCAATTGACCGCCGTCGCTGCCGAATAAGGCGCGCGTGATCTGTCGCTGGGGGGCATTCCTCCCCCATGCGGCCGGGCAGAGCCTCGCATCAGATGAGCGCCGCCCATGACCAATCTAGGGAGATGAAACATGCCAAAAGATTCAGGCATCGGAGCCAGCAGCAAGCGGCGCGAAGACGTGCGCTTTCTGACCGGCAACGGCAATTACACAGATGACCATTCCATGCAAGGTGAGGCCCATGCCGTCATGGTCCGCTCCAACGTCGCGCACGGGAAAATCCTATCCATCGACACCTCCGCAGTAGAGAACATGCCCGGCGTTCTGGCCGTGTTCACCGGTGAGGATTTCGTCGAGGTGGGCGGCAACCCCGCAGGCTGGTTGATCCATTCGCGCGATGGGGAGCCAATGCGGGAGCCAAAGCGCCCCGTTCTGGCGCATGGCAAGGTCCGCCATGTCGGTGACGCCTATGCCGCCATCATCGCAGAGACGGTGCAGCAGGGCCGCGACGCGGCCGAAGCGCTCGCTGCCGCGACAGAGATTGAGGAGCTTCCAGCGGTCGTCAACATGGCAGCCGCCGTCGCCAACGCGGACAACCGCGTGCATGATGAGATCCCCGATAACCTCTGCTTTGACTGGGGTTGGATCGAGGACAATCGCGATGCGGTCGATCAGGCGCTTAAGGACGCACCCCATGTCACCACGCTTGAGTTAGTGAACAACCGGCTCGTGCCCAACGCGATGGAGCCGCGTTCGTCCATCGGGGAGTACTATTCCTCTGATGACAGCTATAAACTGACGACGACCAGCCAGAACCCGCACCTGACGAAACTCCTGGTCTGTGCCTTCGTGCTGGGCATTCCTGAGCATAAAATGACCGTGGTGGCCCCCGATGTGGGCGGTGGTTTCGGCTCCAAGATCTATCACTACGGCGAAGAGGCGCTTGTGCTCGTTGCCGCGAAAAAGCTGCGCCGCCCGGTGCGCTGGACCGCCGAACGATCCGAGAGCTTCCTCTCCGACGCCCATGGTCGCGATCACGTCACCACCATTGAGGTCGGCGCGACGCTGGACGGGGAAATCCTTGCCATTCGCACCAACACGCTGGCGAATGTCGGCGCGTATCTGTCCAACTTCTCGACCGCGACGCCGACCTTCCTGCATGGCACGCTGATGGCTGGTCCCTACAAGGTGCCGCATGTCTATGTGAACCTGAAGGCCGTGTTCACCAACACCGCGCCCGTGGATGCCTATCGCGGGGCCGGTCGGCCCGAGGCGACCTACAGCATCGAGCGGGCCGTCGATAAGATGGCCCGGGAGTTGAAACTTGACCCTGTGGAGGTGCGGCGCAAGAACCTGCTGACCCCTGATCAATTCCCCTACACGACGCCAGTGGCGCTGGTGTATGACACCGGGAACTATCAGGCGACGCTCGACAAGGCGCTGGAGCTTGCCGATTACGCCGGGTTCGAGGCGCGCGCGGCAGAAAGCAAATCGCGTGGCAAGCTGCGCGGCATGGGTCTGTCCACATGGATCGAGGCGTGCGGCATCGCCCCGTCGCATCTGGTGGGTCAGCTTGGCTCCCGCGTCGGGCTTTATGATGCGGCGACGGTGCGGGTGAACGCGACCGGCTCCATCTCTGTCATGGTGGGGGCGCATTCCCACGGGCAGGGGCATGAAACGGTGTTCGCCCAGATCGTTGCAGATAAGCTCGGCATTGATGAGGGGGCCGTGGATATCGTCCATGGCGACACGTCGAAAATTCCGTTCGGGATGGGCTCCTATGGCTCCCGCTCGCTCGCTGTCTGCGGCTCCGCCATGGATCGCGCGATGGATAAGATCATCGCCAAGGGCAAGAAGATCGCAGCTCATATGCTCGAAGCATCCGAGGGCGATATCGTGTTTGAGGATGGCAGCTTCAAGGTTGAAGGCACCGACAAGGCGAAAGCCTTTGGCGAGATCGCCTTTGCCGCCTATGTCCCGCACAACTACCCGCTGGAGGAGGTCGAACCGGGGCTGGAGGAGACCGCGTTCTACGATCCCAACAACTTCACCTATCCGGCAGGCGCATACCTGTGTGAAGTGGAGGTGGATCCCGATACGGGCGTGGTTGAGGTGGTTGCCTTTACCTGCGCCGATGATTTCGGCAACGTGATGAACCCGATGATCGTTGAGGGTCAGGTTCATGGCGGTGTGGTGCAAGGGATCGGTCAGGCAATGATCGAGAACACGACCTATGACGAAAACGGCCAGTTGATGAGCGGCTCTTATATGGATTACGCGATGCCGCGTGCCGATGACGTGCCGATGATCACGGTGGATCATTCCTGTGCCACGCCCTGCACCCATAACCCACTTGGGGTGAAGGGCTGCGGGGAGGCGGGGGCGATTGGCTCTCCGCCGGCGCTGGTGAATGCGGTGATTGACGCGCTCAATCGCGGTGGACATGACGTGGCGCATATCGACATGCCCGTCACGCCGTCCCGCGTCTGGTCCGCGATGAATGGTTGAGGGTTCGGCCCCCCGTTGCGGCGGGGGGCCACAAGGATGACAACTCCGATGCCCCAAGGGCACTTGATGGGAGGAAATGATGTATAATTTCGAGTTCACCAAACCGACGAGCATCGCGGATGCGGTCGCGGCTTTGGCCGATGAGGACGCGCAGGCGCTGGGCGGCGGGCAGACCCTGATCCCCACGATGAAGCAGCGGCTGGCTATGCCCGGCACGCTCGTGAGCCTCACGGGCATTGCGGAGATGAAGGGCGTGTGCCGCGATGGCGACAGCCTTGCTATTGGCGGTGCGACCACCCACGCGACCGTGGCGGCAGAAGCGGGCGACTATCCCGGCCTTGCCGCGATGGCCGCGCATATCGGGGATCCTGCGGTGCGCAATCGTGGCACGATCGGTGGCAGCCTTGCCAATAACGATCCGTCTGCCTGCTATCCCTGCGCGGCACTGGCCTCCGGCGCGACCATCGTGACGAATACGCGCGAGATCGCAGCGGATGACTATTTTCAGGGTCTGTTCACCACCGCGCTGGAGGAAGGGGAGATCATCATCAACGTGAAATTCCCGATCCCGGAAAAGTCCAACTACCAGAAGTTCGTGCAGCCCGCCTCGCGCTTCGCGCTTGTCGGTGTGATGGTCGCGAAATACGCCGATGGCGTGCGCGTGGCCGTGACCGGAGCGTCGGAGGAGGGTGTGTTCCGCTGGACCGCAGCGGAAGAAGCACTTTCGGCCAATTTCTCCGCTGATGCGATTGCGGGGCTGAGCGTTGATGCCGATGGCATGATCGGTGATCTGCACGGCACGCCGGAATATCGCGCGCATCTGATCGGCGTGATGACCAAGCGCGCGGTGGCTGCTGCCGCCTGATCGCGCTTGCCTGATGCTTTTAGGAACGGCCCTCCGTGCTGGGGGCCGTTTTCACGTTCAGCGGCACATGGCGCGCGGCCAGCGCCAGCCCGATCAGGCAGAGCAGCCCGAACAGCGCATATCCCCCCAGCACCACCTGCAAATCGGCATAGGCCATTTGCCCCGCATCCGATGCCACGCCCGAGGCAAGGATAAGCGAACCGGCAAACAGCACCCGCCCCGCAAGGCTCTGCAATGACAGATAGGTCGCGCGGCTGTCATCGCTCAGCATCGGCTGAATCCGGGCAAGGATGAAGGGGCGCGACAGCGCATCCGGCACCATCCGCAGGAACAAGAGGCCCACCACGATCAGACTGTTCGACAGCGCCAATGCCCCGGCGAGCGCGATCTGCATGCCAAAGGCGATCAGCAGCAACATGCTCAACCCCCAGCCATCGCGCAACCGCACCGCAATCACCGATGCCGCGACCGACAGGAGCATCATCACCGTGGTGACCGCCCCGCTGACCAGAGGGGCCGTGGCGGCAAAACCCGTGCTGTCCAGCGCCTCAAGGATGAAGGGCTGCCCGAACACGAATGGGATATGGCTATAGCCATACATCAGCAGGCTCAGCACAAACAACCATGTCAGGACAGGCGTGCGAAACGCGATGCCGAGCGATTTTAGGGGGATCGCGCTGCTTGGCCTTGCATGGGCGGGCTCGTGAAACCGGCTTGCGATCCATATCGCGCATACGGCCGCCCCAGCCCCCGCCAGAAATGGCAACGCATCGCTATAGAGCGCCATGGCCCCGCCCGTGATGGCCGAAAGGGCAAATCCGGCAAAGCTGAACCGCCATGCGCGCACCTCTTGTGCTTCGATCATGTCGGCCTGTCCATCCTCCGCCAGACTTTCATAGAGCAGGGAACTGTCTGTTCCCGACAGGAGAGCCGCGCCAGTGCCCAGCATGATCTGACCCGCGGCAAACACCGCAAATCCGCCCCCCATCGCCAAGAGGCCCGCGCCAATGGCCTGTGCGGTCGCGGCGGCGATCAGCGTGCGCCTGCGGCCGAGCCTGTCCGACAGATAGCCCGAGGGCACTTCCAGCACCGTGGTGGCAATGTCGTACACGGCATAAAGCAGGATGGCTTCAGCCGCGGATAGCGCATTCTGGAAATAGAGAAACCATGCTGCCTGCCAGAACATCAGGCTCAGGCAAAACCGATACCACGGGATCAGCCGGACGGTTTGGGCGGGGGTGGCGATGGGCTTGGCTCCTGTGGCGTGGTGCCCGATCATGGGGCAGGGGGGTGGCTCTGGCAATCATGGGTTGCCCTGCCATGGGCTGAAAAGATCGGATGTGCGGCTTTTGACTCTGCTGAAAAGATGCTAGAACATAACAGGAACATTTACCAGATAGAGACTGCCGTGCATGCGCAATATCGTCCCCTTGTCCAGCTATCGCGATGCGGGTGCCATCCCGGAAAGGCAAGCGATGTCAGGGTTTTGCGATCTGTTTCCCGCCACGGCGGAGGATGCGGGGAGCGTCGGTTTCCTGCTGGCCACGCTCACCGGGCGATCCGGGCCGATTCTCTGGGTGCGGGACCGGATGACCGGGGCGGAGGCCGGGCGGCTGTACCTGCCACAACGGCTGGGCGCGCGGGTTTTGCATGTCTCTCTCGGGCGGGCGGTCGATGTGCTGCAAGCGATGGAGGACGGCCTGTCCAGCGGCGCCTTGGGGGCCGTGGTGGGGGAGATGTGGGGGGAGCCAAAGGGCCTCACCTTCACCGCAACGAAACGACTTGCCCTCCGGTCGGAGGCGCATGGCGTGCCCTGCTGGCTGATCCGGCACGGCGCGGTGGCGAACCTCAGTGCGGCGCGCAATCGCTGGCGCGTGGCGTCGCTGCCTTCTGCGCCCAACAGGGACGACCCTGCCGCCCCCGGCGATCCGCGCTGGCGGGTGGAGTTGTTTCGCTCCCGCACACAGGCGCCCGGCACATGGGTGGCCCGCTATGACCGGGCGCAGGATCGGTTGCGGTTCATGGCCATGTCCGACGGGGATGCGCTGGCGGATGCCACGCCCGCAGATCGGTATGCGGTCCCGTAACAGGCGCAGGGGGGGCGACACGCCACTTTCCCGCACAGAGCCTTGGGCACGGCACGGCGGCCTCCCCCTCTCAGTATGTATGCCGATAGACGAGCCGAAGCATAAGAGCGGTCTGGCCAGTCATAGCGGCTGCAGGGAGGCACCCATTAGCCAAGTGTGTAGGGGCTGTGCGTTGGGCGTGCCCGCTTTCCATCTGGCATATGTCGGGCGTGAAAGAGCAGGATGCGCGCCATCGTGGGGTCGTTTGGCGCGGGTCTGTCTGTCGGTGATGCGATTGCGCGGGGTGCAGGACGATAGCTGCCCTTGCCTGCCGGGTGCTGTTCTTCGCGGGCAAAGGCGGGTTATGGCAGCCATGATCGCGCGCAGGCAGACACGGCGCGCGCGGATCGGGGTGCCACCCGCTCAGGGGCCCCGGTTATGGTTCATGATCCTCTGCCCATCCATCCCTATGATGCCGCCCGATGTCTGGGGCCGCAGATGTGTCAGGCCAGACCCGTTTCAGGGCGCGCGTCCCGTGGCGGCCCAGCGCGGGCTTGGGCATGATCCCCACCGGACACTCAGCCCGGCACATCACCGAGGTGATGCAGCATGACCGCGCGCAGGATCGTTTCCATCTCGCTGCCGCATCTGGCGATGGAGCGTTGGCAGAAGCATCGCGAGCGGATCGGCACGCCGCCGCCCCCGGACGTGCCTGTTGTGCTGGCGACAGAGGGGCATCATGGCCCCGTGATCCATGCCGCAAACCGTGCGGCTACGCTCAAGGGCATTCAACCGGGGGAGCGGGTGGTGGACATGCGCGCGCTTTGCCCCGACCTGAAGGTCGAATATGCCGATATCGCGGGCGACCGCGCGGTGTTGGAGCGGCTGGTGATCTGGTCCCGACGGTGGAGCCCGTTCACCGCGCCGGATGGGGCGGCGGGGATCGTGCTGGACACCACCGGAGTGGCGCATCTGTTCGGCGGGGAAGCAGCGCTGCTCTATGATATCGAGGAGCAGTTCGCGCGGATTGGCCTCACGACCCGCAGCGCCATGGCACCCACATGGGGCGCGGCCTGGGCGCTGGCGCGGTTCGGGCCGGTGCGCGCGATCTGCGGAGAGGAGGGGCTGGGCCGCGCGCTTGCCCCCCTGCCGACCCGCGCCCTGCGGCTGGATGCGGGCACGGTGCAATTGTTGCACCGGTTGGGGCTGAAAACCGTTGCGGATATCGCGGCGATCCCGCGCCTGTCCCTGACCCGCCGCTTTGCCAAGGCGGCGCTGACGGGCAATCCGCTGATGCGGCTTGATCAGGCGATGGGCCTGATGGGGGAGCCGGTCTCCAGCAAGGAGGCCCCGCCCCCCATTCGCGCCATCGCCCGCCTGCCAGAGCCGATACAGGATCCCACCCCGCATCTGCTCGATCTATGCGCGGATCTGTGCGCGCAACTCGATCACGCCGGGATGGGCTGCCGCCGGGTGGAGGTGGTGGTCTACCGCACCGATGGGGAGGTCAGCACGGTACATGCCGCGATCTCCCAACCCAGCCGCGATCCTGCGCATCTCGCGCGGCTCTTTGAGGGCAAGCTGGAGCGGCTCAACCCCGGATTTGGCTTTGATCTGATCACGCTTCATGCGGGTGGGGTCGAGCCGCTTTCGACCCGGCAATCCCGGTTGGATGGCGCGGCGCAGGATGGCCTGCCGCTGGCGCATCTGATTGACCGCCTTTCAGCCCGGTTCGGGGCGGATGCGATCCTGCGCCCCATCGCGCGTGAAAGCCATGTGCCCGAGCGGGCCGAACAGATGGTCCCGGCCTTAGAGGCGGCCACGGATGCCGCCACACTGCCCGCGCGGGAGCGTCCGATCCGTCTCTTGCGCAGCCCGGAGGAAATTCGCGTGATCTATGCCGTGCCGGAAGGACCGCCCGCGCAATTCGTCTGGCGGCGGCAACGTTTGCATGTGGCGCGCTATGCCGGGCCGGAACGGATCGCGCCCGAATGGTGGCAGGATCTGCCCGGCACCCGGTTGCGCGATTACTACAAGATCGAGGATCAGCAGGGCCGCCGCTTCTGGCTCTACCGCGAAGGTGTGCATGGTGACGGGCGCGGTGGCGATCCGCGCTGGTTCATGCACGGGATGTTCGCCTGATGCCGCTCAAGGATCACGAGGTGCCGCGCCGCCGGATTGAGGAGGACGGCTTCACCCCCAACCCGCGCGCGCCTTATGTCGAATTGGGGCTGGCGACCTGCTTTTCCTTTCTGCGCGGAGCGTCTGACGCGGTGGATTTATGCGCCACCGCCCATGCGCTGGGCTATGACAGTATCGGGGTGGCGGATGTGAACACGCTGGCCGGGGTGGTGCGCGTACATAGCGAGGCGCAAACGGCCTGCCTGCGCCCGCTCATTGGCGCGCGGTTGGAGTTGACCTGCGGCGCGGCATTTCTGGCCTATCCACGGGATCGCGCGGCCTATGGGCGGCTGTCCACCCTGTTGTCCAAGGGCAAGATGAGCACGCTTGACGGTGCGTGGCAGGACAAGGGAGAGACGCATCTGACGCTGGAGATGCTCAGCGATCATGCCGAGGGGCTGCATCTGATCGTGCTGCCGGGGGAGGATATCGGGGGTTTTGAGGCCGATTTGCCCCGGCTCATCGCGGCTTTGCCCCAGATGTGCCATATCGCGGCGGTGCATCGGTATCGCGGGGAGGATCGCGCGCGGATCAACCGGCTTGACCGGATCGCGCGGCGGCATGGGCTGTCGATCCTTGCCACGAATGATGTGCTGTATCACAGCCCCGCGCGGCGGCCCTTGCAGGATGTGCTGACCTGTATCCGCCACAAGACCACGATTGCGCAGGCAGGCTTCCTTCTGGAGGCGAATGCGGAACGGCATCTGAAATCCCCGCAGGAGATGCAGCGCCTGTTTGCCGACTGGCCCCATGCGATCCGCGCCACGCGCGCGATTGCCGATGACATCACCTTTTCGCTGACCGATCTGGCCTATCAATATCCGCATGAGATCGTGCCTAAGGGCACCACGCCGATGGCGGAGTTGACCCGGCTGACATGGGACGGGGCCGCGGGCCGCTACCCGGATGGAGTGCCGGAGCATGTGCGCGCGACGATCGAAAAGGAATTCAGGCTGATCGAAAAGCTCGACATCGCCCGCTACTTCCTCACGATCCGCGACATCGTCCGGTTCGCGCGGGAGGAGGCCACGCCGCCGATCCTGTGTCAGGGGCGCGGGTCGGCGGCGAATTCGGCAGTGTGCTATTGCCTTGGCATCACGTCGGTCGATCCCGCGCAGCATGACGTGCTGTTTGAGCGCTTCATCTCTGAGGAGCGGAAAGAGCCGCCCGATATCGACGTGGATTTCGAACATGAGCGGCGCGAGGAAGTGATCCAGTATATCTACTCCAAATACGGGCGGGCCCGCGCCGGGCTGTGCGCGACCGTGATCCATTACCGCCCCCGCATGGCGATCCGCGAGGTGGGCAAGGTGATGGGCCTGTCGGAGGATATCACCGCAGCCCTTGCCAAAACGATCTGGGGCTCATGGGGGCGGGAGATCGGGGCGGAACACGCGGCAGAGGCCGGGCTTGACCTGCGCGATCCGCATCTGGCGCGCACCATCCGGCTTGCCGATCAACTGATCGGGATGCCGCGTCATCTGGGCCAGCATGTGGGCGGGTTCATCCTAACCGAAGAGCCGCTGACAGAGGTGGTGCCCATTGGCAATGGCGCGATGCCCGAGCGCAGCTTCATCGAATGGGACAAGGACGATATCGACGCGCTTGGCATCTTCAAGGTGGATGTGCTGGCGCTGGGTATGCTGACCTGTATCCGCAAATCCTTTGACCTGATCGCGGCCCATTACGGCAAGACGTATAGCCTTGCCACTGTGCCGCAGGATGATCCGGCGGTCTATGACATGCTCTGTAAAGGGGACAGTCTGGGCGTGTTTCAGGTGGAAAGCCGGGCGCAGATGAACATGCTGCCGCGCCTCAAACCGCGCGTGTTCTATGATCTGGTCATTCAGGTCGCGATCGTGCGGCCCGGTCCCATTCAGGGGGATATGGTGCATCCCTATCTGCGGCGCCGCTCAGGGGTGGAGCCGGTGATCTATCCCACCCCTGCGCCGGAACACGGGCCGCATGATGAGCTGAAAAACATCCTTGGCCGCACCTTTGGCGTGCCGATCTTTCAGGAACAGGCGATGAAGCTCGCGATGGTCGCCGCGCGCTTTTCCCCGGCGGAGGCGAACCAGTTGCGCAAGGCGATGGCGACCTTCCGCGCCAAGGGGCTGGTGAGTGCGCATAAAGAAACGATGGTGGAGCGCATGGTCGCGCGGGGCTATGACCCTGAATTCGCCGCGCGCTGTTTCAGTCAGATCGAGGGGTTTGGCGAATATGGCTTTCCCGAAAGCCACGCGGCGAGTTTCGCGCATCTCGTCTATGTCTCAAGCTGGATCAAATGCCATTACCCGGATGTGTTTTGCGCCGCCTTGCTGAATTCCCAACCGATGGGGTTTTATGCCCCTGCGCAGATCGTGCGGGATGCGCGCGAACACGGTGTGGAGGTGCGCGCACCGGATGTGAATCTCAGCGATTGGGACAACAGTTTGCAGCCCATTGGGCCGGGTCGGTTTGCCGTGCAGCTTGGCCTGCGGCAGGTCGATGGCGTGCGGGAGGACGGGATTGCGCGGCTGTTGGCGGGGCGCGACGCGCCTTATGAGGATCTGAAGGATCTCAAGACGCGCGCGCGGCTGGATGCGGGATCGTTGCGCAAACTCGCGGCGGCGGATGCGTTTCGGTCCATCGGGCTGGACAGGCGCGCGGCCCTTTGGGAGTCGACCGCGCTGCGCGACGCACCCGACCTGCCATTGTTCACCCAAACGGGCACCCGCGATGAGGGGGCAGAGGCCCGCGTGCCCCTGCCGCAGATGCCCACTTGTGAGCATGTGGTGGCCGATTACCAGACCCTGCGCCTGTCGCTGAAGGCGCATCCCTTGTCTTTCCTGCGGCGGAGCATGGCGGCACAGGGCCTTATCTCCACCGATACGCTCAGCCGCACCCATAATGGGGAGCATGTGACCCTTGCGGGGATCGTGCTGGTGCGCCAGCGCCCCGGCTCGGCCAAGGGGGTGTGTTTCATCACCATCGAGGATGAGCAGGGCGTGGCCAATCTGGTCGTGTGGCCCAAAGTGATGGAGGCCTACCGCCCCGTCATCATGCAAGCCCGCCTGATCCTTGTGCGCGGGCGGGTGCAGCGCGATGCGGATATCATCCATGTGGTCGCGCACCATCTGGAGGACCGCACCGATGCCCTGTCGCGCCTGTCTCAGGATGCCATGCCAACCCCGATTGCCCGCGCAGATGAGGTGATCCGCCCAGTGCCCGAGCATGGCGGGCGGCACCCGCGCGATATGCGCGTCATCCCCAAATCGCGGGATTTTCACTGATCCGCGCGGGCAACCTGCGCATAAACCTTCGGCCTAGGCCGCCACCTATGACCCAAAAGTCCAATTGGCCGGGCGGGCGGTTCTGTTCAGGTGATGGGGACCGCATGACGCGGCACCCCAAATTCTGAAAGGACGATCCGATGATCAAACTCAACCCCATCGCCCTCACCGCCGGGCTATTGGCCCCGGCACTCGCTGTCGCTCAGATCGGCGTGGGTGATCCTGCCGGAACCACCGAAGCGCAGGTTCGCGCCACGCTTCTCGACCTTGGCTACACCATCATCGAGATGGAGATCGAAGGTGACGAGATTGAGGCCGAAGCCCGCCTTGATGGCGTGCTCTATGAGATCGAAGTGTCCACCGCGCGCGGCATCGTCACGGGCATCGCGCTCGAAGAGGACGACGCGTGAGAAAACATATGCAATAGTTGCATATGTGAATGCGGCATCCCGCTCCCCCCTCTCACCCCCTCCGGGGTGCCGCACCCCCAAATCGAAAGCCTGATGCAATGTCGCGTACCGTTGTCCTGTGGTCCCTTTTTGCGTTGCAAGCGATCTGCTGCGCGTATTTCTTGATGGACATCATTTTCGATCTGTTCCTGCCAGACACCTATAACAGCCTCGCGGAAAGCGACGCGATTGAGGCTCTGGTGACAATCGCCCTGTTTGTCGGGCTGGCATTCACGGGCAGCGAATTGCGCAAATTGCTGCGGCGGCAGACCCATCTGGATGACCAGATCCGGGTTGCGTCCGGTGCGTTTGCCGATGTGCTGGAGGCGCGGTTCACCCATTGGTCGCTCACCGCCGCGGAACGGGAAGTCGCGGTGCTCGCGATCAAGGGCTTTTCCATCGCTGAGATCGCGGATCTGCGCGAAACCAAGCTTGGCACGATCAAGGCGCAATGCGCCGCCGTCTATCGCAAGGCGGGCGTCGCCGGGCGGGTGCAGCTTCTCAGTATTTTTCTTGATGACCTTTTGGCCGACGACCTTGTGCAAGGGGCCGCGCGCCAATGACCGATTGGACAACAGAATGACTCCATTTGGACTTTTCCTCATCCTTGGCACGGTGCTTGTGCCAGCCTTTCAGCTTTTCACCCTGCCGGATGTGGCGGATCAGATTGCGTTGTTCAGTCAATATCTGGGTATGGCGGCACTGATCCTGATGGCATGGAGCCAAATCCTCGCCACCCGTGCGCTGGGGATCGAGCCTCTTTTTGGCGGTATGGACCGGGTCTATGTTGTGCATAAATGGGCTGGGATCGCGGCCATGGGCGCGGTGCTGCTTCACGATACGATTGATGCGGAAATGGACGGTCTGGGCCGGGAAACGCTGTTGACCAGCCTTGCCGAAACGATGGGGGAGGTCAGCCTTTATGGATTGTTGATCCTTGTTGCGCTCTCCGTCCTGACCTTTGTGCCGTATCATCTGTGGCGCTGGACGCATAAGGCGATGGGGGTGTTGTTTGCCGCTGGGGCGCTGCATTTTGTGTTCATCCTCAAACCCTTCGCCATGACCGATCCGGCGGGCATGTTCACCGGGGCGTTTTGTGTGGCGGGTGTGCTGGCCTATGGCTGGACGCTGCTGCCAGAAACATGGCGTCCCAAGGCCACGTATACCGTGACCCAGGTGGAACAGACCGGCGGGGCGGTCGCGATCACGATGCGGCCCGATGGCCGGGCGCTGTCCCCGCGCCCCGGTCAGTTCGGTGTGCTGCGGTTTCCCGACGCGCGGATGGATGAGCCGCATCCCTTCAGCTTCTCCCAAATCGGAGAGGATGGCAGTCTGCGGGTCACCGTAAAGGCGCTGGGCGATTTCACCGGCAGGCTCGGGGCGCGCGTCGCCCCTGGTCAGCGGGTCACGCTGCAAGGGCCCTATGGCCGCTTCACCCGACGGGGCAGTGGCCCGCAGGTCTGGATCGCGGGCGGGATCGGGATCACGCCGTTTCTGACATGGGCCGCAGCGCTCAAGCCCGATATCGGCCCGGTGCATCTGTTTTACTGCGTGAAGGACCGCGCGATGGCCCCGCATCTGGCGGAGGTCGAGGCGCTGGCCCGCTCCTTGCCCAATCTCACGCTGCACCTTGTCGTGTCGGGGGAGGGCGCGCGCCTGACCGGGGCCTATATCGCGGAAAAGGCAGGGTTTCGTTTGTCAAAGGCACATGTCGCGTTTTGCGGGCCGGTGTCCCTGCGGGAGGCGCTCAAACCATCGCTCGCGCGGCGGGGCGTGTCGCGGCGGCGCTTTGCCTATGAGGAATTCGAGTTCCGCACCGGCATCGGGCTGGACCGTCTGGCCGCATGGCTCTGGCGAAGGGCGCTGGATCGGGGTGCCGCCATCGCGGCGGAGCGGGGATAGCCCCCATCCGCCCCGCATTGTCCGGTCACGCGGATTGCGGGGCGGCCTCTTCGGCCTCATCCGGTTTCGGTTTGCGCAAGGTGAGCCGCAACAGCGGTGGCACCGTCAAAAGGGTCAGGAAGGCGGACATCGACAAGCCGCCCACCACCACCGCGCCCAAGCCCCGGTACAGCTCCGACCCTTCACCGGGGAACAGGATCAGGGGCAGCATCCCCATGACGCTCGTCAGCGTGGACATGAAGATCGGGCGGATGCGGTTGCGGGTCGCTTCCTCAATCGCGTCGATCGGCTCCATCCCCTCCTCGCGCAGGTGATAGAGGGTCTGGTGCACGATCAGGATCGCATTGTTCACCACGATCCCGATGAGGATCACGAAGCCAAGCAGCGTGAGCATGTCCAAGGGCTGCGTCTGATAGGTGTTCAGGAGCGCCAATCCGCCCACGCCGCCCGCCGCGGCCACAGGCACCGCGATCAGGATCACCAAGGGCAGGATGAAACTTTCAAACAGGATCGCCATCACGAGGAACACGATGATCAGCGCCACGATGAGGTTGATCTGAATGGCTCCCCATGTCTGGCTCAACTGATCCGCCGTGCCCGATACGCTGAGGCGAATGTCTGGCGGCAGGCCCTGTTCCTCCAGCACGGCGACGACCTCCGTCTCCAACAGGTCAACGGCCTGTTCCAGCGGCAGGTCATTGGAGGGGCGCACCTCCAGCGTGACGGTGCGCAATCGCTCCCGGTGGCGGATTTCCGTGGGGCCAGCGGTCAGGCGCACTTCGGCAAGGGCGGAGACGGGCAGGATCTGCCCGCTTGGCGTGACGACCGGGTAGTTGCCCACATCCTGCGTCCGCGTCGCGGTAGAGACGGACGGATCGCCCTTCAGCACCAGATCGACCCGTTCCGCCCCGATGGTGATCTGCGCCACGCGCAGGCCATCGTTGAACGCATCGACCGTCGTGGCAAGCTCGGAGCTATCGAGCCCCGCATCCGCAAGCCGCAACCTGTCGGGCAAAAGCCGCACTTCCGGCGCGCCAAGCTCCAGCCCCGGAATGGGGCGGAACTGGTGCCCTTCGGACCGGGGCAGGATACGCGACACGATCCCGGCGGCTTGCCCCGCGACGGCAAGGATATCATCGAGATCCTGACCCGACACATTCAACTCAATCGTGCGCCCCCCACCGACGCCCCGGCCAAACAGGGACGGTTGGGTCATGAAGCCGAATGTGCCCGGCTCGGCAAAAATGGGGCGGCTCAGGACCGGGATCAGATCGCCCGCGCGATCCGCGTCCATCGCCCCCGCGCCAACAAAGGAATTTCCGGGCGTGGCGACAAAGAAAAAGCTGTCAATCGTGGGTGTGCCGTCCTCCGTTTCCAGCGCGGGGGCAGCTTCCCAAAGCGGGCGGGCCACACCTTCGATCCGCTGGGCGATGGTTTCCGTGGTCTCAAGGTTATAGCCCGGCGGTGGGATGATCAGGCCGAACACCAGATTGCGGTTGCCCTCCGGCAGATATTCGAGCCGGGGCAGAAAGACATAACTCGCGACCGCCGCACCCCCGGCGATCAGCAGCACCATGGTGATGCCCACAGAGCGCACCCGGACGGTTAGCCGGACATAAGACATAACCGCCCGATGAAACCCGCGCGCCAGATGATCGACGCCCCAGATCGGCATCGGTTTTTGATCGCCTTTGCGCAGCAGGCGGCTGGCCAGCGCGGGGATCACCGTCACCGCCACCAACAGCGACAGCAGCACCGAGACGGAGATCGCCACGGCAATATCGCGGAACAATTGGCCTGCTTCCAATTCCATGATCAGGATCGGGATAAACACCAGCACGGTCGTGAGGGCGGAGACGAGGATCGCGCCCCAAACCTGCTTTGCCCCCAGATAGGCGGCTTCACGGCGGTTATATCCGGCTTCGCGCAGGCGGTAAATATTCTCCAGCACCACGATGGACGCATCCACGATCATACCGATGGCAAAGGCGATCCCGGCAAGGGAGATCACGTTGAGCGTCCGCCCGGTCAGCGCCATCACCACGAATGTCGCCACGATGGAGACCGGAATGGCGAGGGATACAACCAGCGTCGCGCGGGGGCTGCGCAGGAACAACAACAGGATCAGCGCGGCGAGCACCGCCCCGATCCAGATATTCTGCACCACCAGATCAATCGCGCCCTGAATATAAATCGTTTCGTCATAGACCTGCTGCGCAGTCAGGCCCGCATCGTTGAGCGGCCCGTCCTGCAATTCGGCGAGGACGACGCGCAACTCCTCCATCACGTTGATGACATTGGCACCCGACTCGCGCACCACGTTGAAGGCAAGCCCCGGCTCCCCCTTGAAGCGCAGGCGGCTGGTCGCGTCGCGATAGGCAAAGGACACATCCGCCACGTCCATCACCCGCACGCGCCCCACGCCGCCCGCCGCCACACCGGAGCGCAGCACGACATTGCGGATCGCCTCTTCGGTGTTGAGGCTGCTTTCGGTGCGCACGATATAGCGGCGCTTGCCCTCATCCACATCCCCTGCGGAGATGGAGATATTCTCCGCGCGCAGCGTGCGTACGACCTGCGGCACCGTCAGCCCGAACCGGGCAAGCCGCTGCGGGTCGATCACCACCTGCAATTCGTGCTGCGTGCCGCCAAACACATTGACCGCCGACACGCCCTCGATCCGCTCCACGCGATCCTTGACGACATCCTCCAGAAAGTCGCCATAGGTGGGCATGGGGCGGGTATTGCCCTCCTGCGCGGTCAGCAGAACCCACGCGATCGGGCTGTCGTCTGAGCCGGATGTGTTCAGCGTCGGCTCGCTCGCCTCATCGGGATAGCCGCCGACTCGGTCGAGCCTGTTCGACACCAGAAGGAGCGACTGGCTCATATCGGTGCCAACGGCGAACTCCAGCGTGACGGAGGCCTGCCCAGTGCGGGAGCGGGAGGTCATGATCTCCAGCCCTTCCAGCCCGCGCAGGGTTTCCTCCTGTGGGTTGACGATCTCCCGCTCGATCTCCGACGGGGCGGCGCCGGGCCAGCTTGTTTCCACCACCACAATGGGTTTGCGCACATCGGGGGCCAGTTGGATCGGGATTTGGCTGAGCGCCAGCGTGCCAAACAGCACCGCGATCAGGACCGCTGCGACCACAGCGATGGGCCGCTCAATGGCGTAGCGGATCGGGTTCATCAATTCGTCTCCACGACGGAGGGGCTGATCGCCTGACCGGGGCGCAGTCGCTCATTGCCGCGCACGACCACCAGATCGCCCGGCGCAAGGCCGCTGAGCACCTCATACCGGTCCCCCAAAGGCACGCCGAGCGTCACATTGCGCGGTTGCGCCTGATCGTCCGCCGCGACGAACACGGTCCAGCCGCCGCGCGCCTGCACCAGTGCGTCCTTCGGGACCGACAAGAGGCTGCGCGGCTCCCCCACCGGGAAATTCACGGTCAGCGATTGGCCAACTGCCACAAGGGTCGCCGCCGTATCCGGCGCGCTGGTGAGCAGCACCGCCCGGGTACGGGTCGCGGGGTCTTCAACGGGCAAGAGCGCGCGCAGGATGAGTGTAACTTCGCTGCCATCCTCGGTCCGGGCGATCATCTCCGTCCCTGGTGTCAGAAAGGAGGTGTAGCGCGTCGGGACATTGGCCCGCACCTCGAATGCGCCTGTATCAATCATTCGCACCACTGGCGTTCCGGCCTGAATATAGGCCCCCGGAATGGTGGAGACAGACAGAACCACGCCAGAGAAAGGCGCGCGGATTTCCGTCCGCTCCAGTTGGTATTCGGTTTCCGCGAGTTGCGCCTCGGCGGATTTCTCACGCGCCACGGCCTCAGCCAATTGGGAGCGGGCCTCAAGCACTTCGGCCTCCGCATCGTCAAAGCGGCCTTGGCTAAAGGCCGACGTGCCGCGCAGCGCCTCGATCCGTTCAAAGGTGATCTCACTGCGGTTAAGCCGCGCGCGCGCGGTGGCGGAGCCCGCTTGCGTTTCGGCAATGCGCGCTTGGGACTGGGTAAGCCGGATTTCGAGGAGATCGCGGGTCAACTCCACCAGCAGATCGCCCTCACGCACCATTTGCCCAGCAAGGACATGCACGGCCTCGACATTGCCCGCGATCCGACCCGCGACCGATCCATCGCGGGAGGTGACAACCTCGGCAAAGATGGGAACGGTCTCTGCCAGTACCCGCTCCTCGACGGTCTGCACGCCAACGGCGGCGGCACGGCCCTGCGCCATCAGCGCCTGAGGTGTCACGAGAATCGCTAGGATCAAAAGGCTTCTGAGCATGACCGCACCACTCTGTTTCGCAGCCCCTTGAGATAGCGCGCGCGGTGCAAAAGAAAATGCGACCCGGAAATTCTGGCAAAGATGCAGGAGACAGCAATAGCCAAGGCCGCTCAGGCTGGCCCCCGATACCCACCGGAAGCCACGTTTTCTCACCTGCATCACCTGAAAAGTGGTGCCCCCAGAGAGACTCGAACTCCCGACATCCTGATTACAAATCAGGCGCTCTACCAGCTGAGCTATAGGGGCAACGCCTGCCTCTTACGCGGCAAGAAATCAGTTTTCAAGTCTTTCCAGCATCACGCCAGCGCGGTTTTTGCGAGCGACGCGGCGTCGAGCCGGAAGTGGCGATAAAGGTCCATGATTGTGCCGGTTTGCCCGAAATGCTCAACCCCGTGGGAGAAGGTCTGATGTCCTTTCACCGCACCAAGCCAGGCCAGCGTCGCCGGGTGCCCGTCGATCGCGGTCACGATGCGGCAGTCGCGGGGCAGGGGATCAAACAGGGTCTCCACATGGGACCGTGCGGCCTTGTTTCCGTCTGCGCGGGCGCGTTGTGCGGCGGTCCATCCGGCATTGAGACGATCCGCTGATGTCACCGCGAGCACGCCCACATCGCGGCGCGCCTCGGCAATCATGCCTGCGGCCTTCACCACCTCGGGTGCGACCGCGCCCTGATAGGCAAGGACGACCTCGCAATTCGGCCCCGGTTTGCGCAGCCAATAGGCCCCGTCAATCGCGCCCTGCACAAAGGCATCGTCATGCCGCTTTACGGGTTGCTCAATCGGGTTGGTGGTCAGCCGCAGATAGACCGATCCGCCCGTCTCGTCCCGCAGCCATGTGCGCTCATCCGGATCACCCTCGCCGTCGCGCTGCATATAGGCGAACGCCCATTCCATGATCACCGCCAATTCATCGACAAAAGCAGGCTCGAACGCGGCCAAGCCGTCCTGGCTCATCCCGATCAGGGGGGAGGAGATGGACTGGTGCGCGCCGCCCTCGGGTGCCAGCGTCACACCGGAGGGCGTGCCCACGATCATGAACCGCGCATCCTGATAGCAGGCATAATTCAGCGCATCCAAGCCGCGCGCGACAAACGGGTCATAGACCGTGCCGATGGGCAACAGGCGCTTTCCAAACAGCGAATGGGACAGGCCCGCCGCGCCGAGCAACAGAAACAGGTTCATCTCCGCGATGCCCAACTCGATATGCTGGCCATCGGGGGTGAATTCCCATTTCGCGGTGGAGGGGATTTGCCGCTCTTTGAACAGGTCGGCGCGGGGGGCGCGCGCGAACAGTTTGCGCCGGTTCACCCACGGGCCAAGGTTGGTGGTGCCCGTCACATCGGGGGAGGTCGTGACGATGCGGGCGGCCAGATCGCTGTCGCCTTTGGACAGATCGTCGAGGATCTTGCCAAAGCCCGCTTGCGTGGACATCTCCCGGTCCGCTGACAGGGCAATCTCGGGCACTGGGATCACCGCATCGGAATAGCGCCGCCGCCCGTTGGCAAAGAAGGGTGCTTGATCCAGGAAGGTTTGCAGCGCCTTGGCATCCTTGACCGTCGCCAATGGCTCCCATTCCTGCCCCTCCGGCACACCCATATGCTGCTGCCATGCGGCGAATTGGGTCTTGTTCATCAGGCCGCCATGGTTGTCCTTATGGCCTGCGATGGGGGTGCCCCAGCCTTTGATCGTGTAAGCAAGAAAACAGACAGGGCGGTCATGGTCGATCGCATCGAACGCCTCTGCCATCGTCGCCACACAATTGCCGCCAAGGTTCTCCATCAGGGCCGCGAGTTCGGTGTCTGAGCGGCGGTCGATCAGGGCCGTCACCTCCCCCTGATCGCCCAGATCATCCATCAGATGCTTGCGCCACACAGCCCCGCCCTGAAAGGTGAGCGCGGAGTAGAGCTGGTTCGGGCAGGTGTCGATCCACGCGCGCAGCCGCTCACCCCCCGGCTCCTTGAACGCGGCACGTTGCAAGGCACCGTATTTGACGCGCACCACATCCCAGCCGAACGCGTCAAAAATCTTCTCGATCCGCGCAAACAGCCCCTCATGCACCACACCGTCCAGCGATTGGCGATTGTAGTCGATGATCCACCATGTGTTGCGCAGATCGTTTTTCCAGCCCTCCTGCAATGCTTCATAAACGTTGCCTTCATCCAATTCCGCGTCACCCACCAACGCGACCATCCGGCCCAGCGGGATGCCGCCCCAGTCTTTTGCCGCGATGTAATCCTGCACGATGGACGCGAAGGACGTGATGCCCACGCCAAGGCCCACCGACCCGGTGGAGAAGTCCACATCGTCGATATCCTTTGTCCGGCTAGGATAGCTTTGCACCCCGCCATAGCCCCGAAACGCCTCCATCTTTTCGCGGGTCTGGTTGCCCATCAGGTACTGGATCGCATGGAAAATGGGGGAGGCATGGGGCTTCACGGCCACCCGGTCTTCTGGCCGCAATGTGTGGAAATAGAGCGCCGTCATGATCGACACCATCGACGCGCTCGACGCCTGATGCCCACCCACCTTGATCCCGTCCTCCTTGGGCCGGAGGTGGTTGGCGTTGTGGATCATCCAATGGGACAGCCACAAAAGCCGCTGTTCGATGGTTTTCAGATGGGACATGGTGGAGTTCCTGTGCGTGTTTGGGGGCTGGATATCACGGGACGCGGGAGCGAATCCTTGCGATTTCGGCGTGATTTGCGACTATGTTGGGGAAATTGCGTTCCTTGGCGGAAGTATGTAATGAAATCCACTCATTTTGACGAATTTGATAGGCGTATCCTTCGCGCGTTGCAGACCGATGGCAGGATCACCGTGCAGGAGCTAAGCGCCGAAGTTGGCCTTAGCCCAACGCCCGTCACCCGCCGGATCAAACGGCTGGAGGGAGCGGGCGTGATCACCGGATACCGCGCGCTGATTGATGAGGCCGCCCTTGGTTTTGACGTGTCCGTTTTTGTCTCCGTCCGGCTGGATCGGCAGATCGACGGGGCATTGGCCGCTTTTGAGGAGACGATCCGCACCCTGCCGGAGGTCGTGGATTGTTGGCTCATGACGGGCAATCGCGATTACCTTTTGCGGGTCGTGACAACGGGCCTGCCGGAGTTTGAGACGTTCCTCGTGGGGCGGCTGACGAAAATCCCCGGCGTCGCATCTATTGAAAGCTCAATTCCGCTGCGCCGGGTGAAATCCGAACTGGCGCGCATGATCTAGGCGGCGGCACGCGCCGGGGCGGGCAGGGCCTGTTCCAGATCGGCAAGAATATCGCCCACACCCTCCAACCCGACCGACAGGCGCACCAATCCTTCGGAAATACCGTGGGCCGCGCGTTCCTCCGGCGTATAGGTCGAATGGGTCATGCTGGCCGGGTGCTGAATGAGCGTTTCCGCATCGCCAAGCGACACCGCGCGGCGAATGAGGCGCAGGCGGTTCATCATCTCCCGCCCGGCACTGATCCCTCCCTCCAGCTCAAACGCGATCATGCCGCCGGGCAGGGCCATCTGGCGCTGGGCAAGGGAGTGCTGGGCGAAACCGGGCAGGCCGGGGTAATGCACCGCTGCGACACCGGGCGCGGCCTCCAGCATCTCCGCCACGGTCTGGGCGGAGGCGCAGTGCCGCTCCATCCGCAATTCCAGCGTCTTGATCCCGCGCAGGATCAGCATCGCGTTGAATGGGGCCATCACGGCGCCGGTCATGTCTTTCATCCCGAACAGGCGGATCTCCGCGATCTGCTCTGCCGTCCCGGCAATCAGCCCGGCCACCACATCCCCGTGCCCGCCAAGATATTTCGTGGCCGAATGCACCACGATATCCGCGCCAAGCTGGATCGGTTGCGTGAGGTACGGCGTGGCATAGGTGTTATCCACCACGACCACCGCGCCATGGGCATGGGCCACGGCGCTGATGGCCGCGATATCCACCAATCGCATATTCGGATTGGCGGGGGTTTCGAAATAGACCACCCGGGTTTTGCCGCTGATCGCGGTATCGAGCGCGCCGGGCTGCGTCAGGTCCACATGGGTGATGGTGATCCCGAATTTCGCCAGCCCATGCTGCATGAACGAAAACGTGCAGCCATAGAGGGTCTTGTCCACGATCACCTCATCGCCGGGGGACAGGAGCGTCCAAAGCGTCGCCGTGATCGCCCCCATGCCGGAAGCCAGCGCCAACCCGGCCTCTGCCCCTTCGAGCGCCGCAATCCGCCGTTCCAGCAGATCAAGCGTGGGGTTGGAAATGCGCGAATAGATATGGCCCGCGCGCTCCCCCGCGAACATCTCCCCACCGGCCTCCGCACTGTCGAACGCGAATGTCGAGGTGAGGTGCAAAGGCGGGGTCAACGCGCCCTCATGGTCCATCGGCTCATAGCCGTGGTGAATGGCGCGGGTGGCAAAGCTGGCATTGGGGTTGATCATATCCGGTCCTCCTGTTGACCGCAGGATAGGGCAGGTCGTCTTGGCAAAGATTGCGAGATATGCCATTATCTAAGCCAAGATTAGCATTTTCTGCCAATACAGAGCGACATGGACCAGAAAGACCGCCAGATCATCCGCGCGCTGCAACGCAATGGGCGGATGACGAATCAGGATTTGGCGGAGGCGGTGAACCTCTCCCCCTCGCCCTGCCTGCGCCGCCTGCGCAATCTGGAAAAATCCGGCGCGATCCGGGGCTATACCGCCGATGTGAATGCAAAAGCCTATGGCCTGCCTGTGACGGTGTTCGTTCGCATCAGCCTTGAAAAACATACCGAGGACGCGGTGCGCCATTTCGAGGCGCAGGTGAACGCGATCGACGCCGTTCTGGAATGCTATGTCATGACTGGATTATCGGATTACCTGCTGCGCGTGGTTGTGGCGGACCTCGACGATTATGAGGAATTCGTGCGCACCCGGCTCCATCCCATCGGGGGGATGCGGTCCATCGACACCAGTTTCGTTTATGGCACCGTCAAGAAAACCGGCGTTTTTCCCCATATCGGGTAATCCTGCGCACATTTCTGTGGGGTGGAGCCGGATTTCGTCCTGACCGCTTGCGGTTCCGGGGAGGGGCTGCCTATTCTGCCGCTGTTTTGTAGGAGGGGGCAGGATTGTGCGGTTGATCTGGAATGGAATAGTGGCCTCGGCGGTGGCAGCGGCGCTGGTGTTGCCCGGCGCGGGTCAGGCGCGGTCTCTTTCCGGGGCGTATCTTGCGGGTATTCAGGCCGAACAACAGCTCGATTACGAGGAGGCCGCCCGCTATTTCGTGCGCGCGCTGTCCTATGACGTGGACAATCCCGCCCTCTTGGATGCGGCGATCCGCGCACAGGTGGCACGGGGGGAAGTGTCCACCGCGATTGTGCTGGCCCAAAGGCTGGAGGAGACGGACACCAATCCGTTGGGCCTGATCCTGCAACTTGCGGGCAATGTGCGCGACGGGCAGTTGACCCCGGCGCTTGAGACCCTGTCCAACCCGCAAGCACAGGAAAGCCTGCCGCTTTTGGCTGATATCTGGCGCGGCTGGCTCCTGATCAATACAGGCGAGGAGGAGGACGGGTTCGAGGCGCTGCGCGACCTCGCCCTGCATCCCGAATGGGGATTGTTCGGGCAGAACCACCTCGCGCTCGCCCATGTGGCCCTTGGCGACTACGACGCGGCGGCGCAGGTTTTTGCCGATCTTGATCCGGTGACGACGACGCTGCACCGGTTTGGCACGCGCGTGCGGATCGAAGCACAGGCCAAAGCGGGGGAGACCCGGGCGGCTCTCGATCTGGTCGATACGCTCCTTGAGGGCAGTATCGGGGATGTGGAGCTTGAGACGTTGCGCGCGGCCCTGACCGACGGCAATCCGGTGCAGCGATCCATGGCCGGGCCGATGGACGGGTTTGCCATCGCTCTGTTCGACATCGGATCGCAGTTGAACACCGGGCGGCGCAGCGAGGCGCTGTTGTATCTGCGCGTCGCGCATTTCCTGAAACCCGATCTGCATGAAGCAGCCCTCCTGATCGGGCAAATCCTCGAACAGCAGGACCAATTCGATCTGGCGCGGCAGGTGTTTGAAACGGTGCCCCTCGACGCGCCGCAATCGGCTGAAGCGCGCCTTGGCCTTGCCGCCGTGTACCAATCGGCCGAGCGGGATGATGAGGCGATCGCGACCCTTTCCGCACTCGCCCAAAGCTATCCTGAAGCGCTGCGCGTGCGGTATTTTCAGGCGGAGGCCCTGCGCGTGGCGGAGCGGTATGAGGACGCGCTGCCGATCTATGACCAGAGCGTCGATCTGGCCGTGGCGCAGGACCGCGCGTTCTGGCAGCTCTATTATGGCCGCGCGGTCTCAAAACACCTGACCGATGACTGGCCGGGGGCGGAGGCCGATTTCCGGCGCGCTTTGGAATTGCGCCCCGATCAGCCCATGGTGCTCAATTAC
The DNA here is from genome assembly GCF_014199445.1 of Rubricella aquisinus. GTDB lineage: Bacteria > Pseudomonadota > Alphaproteobacteria > Rhodobacterales > Rhodobacteraceae > Rubricella > Rubricella aquisinus. Next base: position 187,414 of record NZ_JACIJS010000004.1, read on the forward strand.
CTTGGATATTCGCTGGTGGAGAAGGGTCTGAAGCTCGACGAGGCGCTGGGCATGATCCAAAGCGCGGTAGAGCAGCGCCCCGACAGCGGCTATATCATCGACAGCCTCGGCTGGGTCTATTTCCAGCTTGGCCGCTATGACGAGGCCGTGGACCCAATGGAGCAGGCCGTGGCGCTGGAGCCGATTGATCCCGTGATCAACGATCATCTGGGCGACGTGTATTGGATGGTCGGGCGCGAGCGGGAGGCCGAATTCCAGTGGCGCCGCGCGCTCTCCTTCGACCCTGAGCCGGAGGAGCGGGCGCGTATCCTGCGCAAGCTCGACATCGGCCTTGATGCGGTGCGGGCGGAGGAAGGCCATTCCGTTGCAAACTAGCCTTGCGCCCGATCAGGAGCTTGCGCCCGCTAAGGTCAACCTGACCCTGCATGTCACTGGCCAACGGCCCGACGGCTATCACCTGTTGGACAGTCTGGTCGTGTTCCCGCGCGTTGGCGATCTGGTGACGGTGGAGCCTGCGCGCAGTCTATCGCTGACCCTGCGGGGACCATTCGGCATTGATCTGGCGGCGGATGAGGACAACCTCGTGCTGCGCGCCGCGCGCCTGATCCTCGGGCCGGAGCATGGTGCCGCGCTGTTGTTGGACAAGGCGCTGCCGGTCGCCTCTGGCATCGGAGGCGGCTCGTCCGATGCCGCCGCGACCCTGCGGCTGTTGGCGCGGCAATACGGGCGGGCGATGCCTGCCGATGTGCTGAGCCTTGGCGCGGATGTGCCCGTGTGCCTCTCCCCACGGCCCCAATGGATGCGGGGGATCGGGGGCGATGTGCACGCGGCGCAGGGCCTGCCGCCCTTTTGGCTGGTGCTGGTCAATGCGGGTGTGAAAGTGCCCACTGGCCCGGTGTTTCAGGGCCTTGCCAGTAAGCACAACCCGCGCTGCACACCGATGCCGGATGCGCCCGATCTGCGCAGCTTTGCCGCATGGCTGCGCGACAACCGCAACGACCTTGAGCCGCCCGCCCGCGCCATTTGCCCCGTGATCGGGGATGTGATCACGGCGCTGGAACAGGCTGCTGGATGCCACCTTGCCCGGATGTCGGGCAGCGGGGCGACAGTGTTCGGGCTGTTCGGTGACGAACGCGCGGCCCTGCGCGCCGCGGACACTCTGCGCGCGGCCCAACCCCGATGGTGGGTGGCTGCCGGGCCAGTGATGCCCTGATCCTGCCGTGCAGGGTCTGCGCGTTCAGCCCCGAACCGCGCGGGTCGAAGTGCCAACCGCTTTGACCCCTATTTCTGCAGATCAAGGCGGTAGAACCACATCCAATCCACGACTTGAGGGGAGATCGCGGCGCTTTTGCTCATGCCACTATTGACCACCTCATCAAAGCCCAGCTTGGCATAGAGGGCGGGCAATTCGCGGTTGATCTTGAACGTGTCCGCAACCAGCCAGCGCAGGCCAAGGCTGCGGGCATCGTCGATCCGGGCGCGCACGAGCGCCTCACCCAATCCGGTGCGGCGGCCTTCGGGGCGGACATAGAGGTGCTTCATCTCGCCCGTGTCCTCGGAAACGCGCATCAGCGTGGCGGTCCCGACTAGGGCGCCCTGCGCGTCACGCGCCATGAGATAGCTGCCATTGGGCGGCAGGATGTTGGGGAAATTGTGCATGAAGCTGTTGACGTGATCGCGCCAGTCGAAATCCGGACCGCCATGATCGACGACCCGCGCGTGCATCATGATGGCATATTCCACGAGCAGATCGCGTGCCTCCTCAAGCGGGACATCGTCGAGCCGGTGATAGCGTTCGATGACATATCCGACGCGCCCGCCATACTGGCTGGCATCGGTGCGCTGCGGGCCTGATTGCGGCAAAGGCGAGAGGGAAGCTATTGTTTGGCTGTCCGGGGTGTCGCGGCGCTCTTGCATTGGCATCGCCTTTCCTTTCGGGTTTTACGGCGTTTTCGAGTAGGATTTTAGCATTGGTGTTGCGGTCAAGCGACTCAGCAATATTTCTCAAACGATAGGTGAGCTTGTGTTACTGGACTGGAAAACGCTCCCCTCCCTGACCGCGTTGCGCGCCTTTGATGTCACGGCGCGGCATGGCGGGTTTGCCGGGGCGGCGCGGGCATTGAACGTGACGCAGGCGGCTGTTGCTCAGCAGGTTCGTGGGCTGGAGGCCGAATTGGGCGTCAGTCTGGCCGTGCGGGCCGGTCGGACGGTGAGCCTCACGCCTGCGGGAATGCGGCTTGCGGCAGCGTTGGAACAGGGGTTCACCACGCTCGCGCAGGGTGTCGCGGAGGCACGGCAGGACGGCACCGCCCGCCCGCTGCGGATCATCGCCCGGCCCTATATGGTTGACAGGATGATCGTGCCCAACCTCGCCCAGTTCTGGCAGCGCTGTCCGGGGGTGGAGATATCGCTGCTGCCGCTGCGGGATTTTTCTGGCGTGCAGGCGGGCAGTTTTGACCTCGCCCTGCCATCGCTGGCGGAGGGGCAGACACCGGATATTCCGGGCACCACCTCCCATGTTTTCGCCCGGACAGAGGCCGTGGCCATCGCCGCCACGTCGCTTGTGGCGACGCGCGGGCGGGATCTGACCCGATTGCCATGGCTTTGGCATGAGGAGGATATGGATCTGAAACTCACGCTGATGCGCCGATGTGGCCTGCCGGTGGATGAGTTGCAACAGGCCCGCATCGGCAGCCCCAGCTTGCAGGCGGAGGCGGTGAAACAGGGCATCGGCGTTGGCCTGTTCAACGAGCGGATCGCGCGGTTTGACATTGCGCGCGGCGATGTGGTGGCCCTGCCGCTGCCGCGCGCGGCCTATCTTGTGTATTACGCGGTGTCGCCGCGTGGCCCGCAGCATCCGATGATGTCTGCCTTTCTCGAGTGGCTGCGAGAGATATTCTGAGCGCTCACACCCCCCAAACGAAAAAGCCGCCCCCGAAGGAGCGGCTTTTCTGTCAACCAGACTGAACTGGATCAGCCCTGACGCGCCTTGAAACGCGGCTGCGTCTTGTTGATCACATAGATGCGCCCTTTACGACGCACAACACGACAGTCGCGGTGGCGTCCTTTAAGGGAGCGAAGCGAATTCCGGATTTTCATCGTTCTTCTCCTACTGTGCGGCGCTGCGGTGTGCGCCGCCGCTCTCTTCTCAATGTCTGCCCCGCGAGGGGTAAATGGTGGGCGTAACTGGGATTGAACCAGTGACCCCTTCGATGTCAACGAAGTGCTCTCCCGCTGAGCTATACGCCCGTTGTGACCGCACCGGAGAGTCGCCCCTCCGCTTAGGTTCGCGGTATGTGCCATGTGGCGCGGGGAGCGTCAATATCATCTGTGAAGATTCCCCAGAGGAAATGTCATCGCCCTGCAAAGGCGGTCGCAGCCGTTGTTCACGCAGTTTTGTGCGGCTGATCCAATCGCCATCCCTGATACCTCGTATCAGGACCATTCATTTTTCTCATAGTTCCGTTAGGGTAGGGTGCGCGCAAAATGACGCAGCTCTGGGGAGAACCAAGAATGAAGCCGCTCAAAGAACCCTCTTTCCGCGAATCCGTGGAAATCATGTCAACACGGGCCATGGGCCTGATGGACCTGTCGCCCGGCCTTGCGGAGAAGATCCGGGTCTGTAACTCGACCTACACGGTCCGCTTCGGGGTGAAGCTGCGCGGCGATATCGTCACCTTCACCGGCTACCGTTCCGTGCATTCTGAACATATGGAGCCCGTGAAGGGTGGCATCCGTTTCTCGATGGGTGTCAATCAGGATGAGGTCGAGGCGCTCGCGGCCCTCATGACCTTCAAATGCGCCTTGGTCGAGACGCCCTTTGGAGGCTCCAAGGGTGGGCTGTGCATCAACCCGCGCGATTGGAACGATGAGGAGATGGAGCGGATCACCCGCCGCTTTGCCTATGAGCTGTGCAAGCGTGACCTCATCAACCCGTCTCAGAACGTGCCCGCGCCCGATATGGGCACAGGGGAGCGGGAAATGGCGTGGATCGCGGATACCTACCGCCGGATGAACACCACCGACATCAACGCCCGCGCCTGTGTGACGGGTAAGCCGCAAAACGCAGGCGGTATCGCGGGCCGGGTCGAGGCGACGGGCCGCGGCGTGCAATACGCGCTGCGCGAGTTTTTCCGGGAGCCCGCGGATGTGGCCAAGGCGAACCTGACGGGCAAACTGGATGGCAAGAAGGTTGTCGTGCAGGGGCTTGGCAATGTGGGCTATCACGCGGCCAAATTCCTCAGCGAACAGGACGGGTGCAAGATCATCGCGATCGCTGAACGGGACGGCGCGATCTTCAACGAAGAGGGCCTCGATGTGGAGGCCGTGCGCGACCATCTGATGACCACGGGTGGGGTCAAGGGCTTCCCCGATGCGACCTATGATCCGAATGGCCCGGCAGCGCTTGAACTGGAATGCGATATTCTGGTGCCCGCCGCGCTGGAAGGCGTGATCAACATGGGCAACGCGGACCGGATCAAGGCCCCCTTGGTCATCGAGGCCGCAAACGGACCGATCACGGCGGGTGCGGATGATGTGCTGCGCAAGCGCGGCATCGTGATCATTCCCGACCTTTATGCAAACGCAGGCGGTGTGACCGTATCCTATTTCGAGTGGGTCAAGAACCTTACCCATATCCGCTTTGGCCGGATGGAGCGGCGCCGGGAGGAAGCCCGCCACCAGTTGCTCGTTGACGAATTGGACCGGATCCGGGCGGACGCGCCGGGCGTGGCCCCCTTGTCGGATTTCTTCCGTAAGGAATACCTCCATGGGGCGACGGAATTGGAGCTTGTCCGCTCGGGCCTTGACGACACGATGCGCAGCTCTTTTCAGGCGATGCGCGAAGTGTGGCATGACCGGGCGGATGTCGATGATCTGCGGATGGCGGCCTATCTTGTGTCCATCGGGCGCGTTGCGGCCAGCTATCGCTCCCTCGGCCTGTAAGGGCGTTACACGCGGATTAAAGAACAGCGGCGCGGGAGGGATCCCGCGCCGTTTTGCATTCAGTCGATGGTCACGATGAACGCATCGGCAAAGCCGGCGGAGCGCGCGATCTCAAGCGCTGTTTCCGCGCTTTCCGCACTCGGGAATGGGCCAAGCTGCAAAAGTGTGAGGGCGCGTGATCCCGCGCGTGCCTCCCGCGTCACGGTCGGAATGCCCGCCAGATCGAAATTCCGCTTGTTCCGGGTGACATTGGCCGGTTCTCCAAACGCACCGACCTGCACGAACCGCCCGGATGGGCCGGGTTCTGGGGCCGGTGCGGGCGCAGTGGTCGCAGGTGGCGTCGTCGCAGGGCGCGCGACAGGCATGGGGGAGCCGGGCGTGGCCTCCGTCATTGTGGCGACGACCTGTTCCGGCGCGGGGGCCGGTGCGGCAATTGGTTCGGGCAATGGCTCTGCCGGGCGAATGACTTCCGGTTCGGATGCGGCCACCGGTATGGGCAGGGTGGCTTCCGGCACGTTGGCGACCGCCGCTGGGGCCGGGCCTGCGATATCGGGGCAAATGATATTGCCCGCCTGATCAACCTCACGGATCAGGTTCACCGCCTCCCCCGGTCGGGGCAGCGCACGCCAACACCCGTCCGAATCGCGCCATGTCACCACATCCTCTGGCGGCGGTGGCGCGGATGTGGTGGGCGCGGGCCCCGCGCAGGCCATCAGGCCCACCGCTCCGATCATAAGGGCAAGACGGGGCAGATAGGGCATGGTGCGGCTCCGATAGGGTGGCATTGGTGCCACTATGCCCCCGCGCCCCGTCTTGCATCAACCGTTCTTATCCGGCGCGTTTCGCCCCGAAATAGCGCCCGGTTCCGGTATGCAGCACCGTGTCACCCGGCTGGACTGCGCCCGGCGCGATGGCGGGCGCCCCACGGACAGCGGCGTAGTGATCCTTGAAATCCACCGCGCAGCGCGCCATCAGATCCTCGAAACTGTCGATGACGAAATAGGTCTCTTGATAGTCGTCGATCCGGTAGGCGGTTTTCATCACACGCTCCACATCAAACGCGATGCGGTTCGGGCTGTCATCCTCAAGGGCAAAGCGGATTTCCCCGGTGGAGGACAGGATGCCCGCGCCAAAGATGCGCAAACCATCTGGCCCGCGCATCAGCCCGAATTCGACCGTGTACCAATAGAGCCGGGCAAGGTTGCTCAATTGCCCCAGCTTCATCGCGCGCGCGCCTGCCCTTCCGTAGGCTTGCATGAAATCGGCATAAACCGGATCGGCCAGCAGCGGGACGTGCCCGAACACGTCATGGAAGATATCGGGCTCTTGCAGGTAATCCATTTCCGCCTCGGTGCGCAGGAACGCGCCCGCCGGGAAGCGGCGGTTTGCCAGATGATCGAAGAACACGTCATCAGGCACCAATTCCAGCACTGGAACCACCGTCCAGCCGGTCAGCGGGTGGAGTAGCTCCGACAGACGCGCCATGTCCGGCACCCCGCCCCGATCCAGCCCAAGCGTGCGCACCGCCTCCACAAAAGCCGGTGCCGCGCGCCCCGGCAAAAGGTCGCAAACCGCAGCGGCCAGCCGGTTCCAGCGGTCATGTTCGGCAGCGGTATAAGACGCCCAGCCCTGATCAATGGTGAAATCAGCGGCATGTGTAACCCCGTCAAAGCGGGCTTTTCCTTCGATGGTCATGATGCTCTCCCTGTGTTTTGATCAGTGTGCCGGAAACCAAGGGGAATGCTTTTCATATGATCCGGAATTAAATAGAAAGATGGGACATATGTTCCACAGGATAGGTAATTGTGAATGGAATTGACCGACGCAGATCGCGCGATCCTGACCGTCATGCAAAAGGACGCGACCCTATCGCTGCGCGACATCGCGGAGCGTGTGGCGATGTCCCAATCCACCGTTTGGCGGCGCATTCAGGATCTGGAGGCGCGGGGCGTGATTGCGCGGCGGGTGACCCTGCTTGATCCCGCGCGGGCTGGCATGGGGGTTTGTGTGTTCGTGCAGGTCAATTTGCGCGCGCATGACCTTGAAACCCGCAAAGGGTTTGAACGGATGGTCGCCGCCTGCCCGGAGATACTCAACTGTTACGCCGTGACGGGCGGTTTTGATTACACGCTGATCATTCGCGCGCGCAGTGTGGAAGCATTCGAGACCCTGTTGATGGAGCGTATCCTCGCCCATCCCGGTGTTGCCAATTCCGCCTCCCAGATCGCGCTGCGGGAGGTGAAACACGAAACGGCGCTGCCACTATAGAATATTTTTCATCCCAACGCGACGGAACCAGCCCGCGCGCCCGTGTCATGCCCAGATAGGTCGCAATAGGGAGCAGGGATGAACCGCCGCATGTTCATGATCGGGGTTTTGGGGATGGCATGTACAGGGCAGGCCGTAGCCCATGACGGGCACGCGGGGGCCATGCTTGAGGTCACAACCCACCGCGCGGAGGAGGCCAATGGCGCCATCACGCTGGACCTCACCCTAAGCAATACGGGCGACGCCCCGATGACCATCGCGGGATTTGCCGCACCGATTGGTGCGATCGCTGCGACACCTTCCCTGACGCTTGATGCGGGGCAAGTGCTGCACCTGACCGGCGCGGATGCGCTGGTGGTGACCGATCTGACCCGCGCGGGCGTGGGTCTCTTCACCCTGATGGTGATTTTTGACAGTGGCGCGGCTGGACCCGTCACCATTTTCATGACCTGACAAGGAGCCGTTCACATGAAGAATTCTGGCATTTATGCATCCCTCTCTCTGGCCCTTGGCCTTGCATTATCCGCCTGTGGTCCGGGTGCCGTTGCTCAGCAGGGCAGCGATCTGGCGATGATGGAGCGGCCCATCGGCCCTCGCGGCACGGGGCAGCGCCCCGCAGGGCCGCCAAGCCGGGTGCATACGGCGACGGAGGCACAGGCGGTAACGCTCGTCTCCGCCACACGTGGCGCGGGCGATCCGCAGGTCACCATCACGCAACTGGGCGACGAGATCACGATCCGCTCAAACGGCATCCCCGAGCATGAGGTGGGGCAGTTCCCCAACGCGGGCAATCCCAACAGCATTCGCGCGCAAGCCTATAGCTTTACCGTCGATGCCACACCTGTCGTGACGGCAGGGGTCACGCCCTATCGGGGTCTCTTTGGCGTCGCGATCAATGGAGTGCCCTTCGAGCCGGGCACGGCAGAAGTCTGGCAGGGGGATCGGTCCTCTGGCTGGAATTACGATGCGCTGGGCGGCGCCATCGCGCTGGGGCTTGATGCGAATTATGCCCATGTGCAGCCGACCGGGGCCTATCACTACCACGGCCTGCCCATCGGGTTGATGCAGGATGAGGGGTGGACGCAGTCAAGCCATTCGCCGCTGTTGGGCTATGCCGCTGACGGCTTCCCGATCTATGCGCTGACGGGCGTGGTGGAGGGGGAGGTGCGCATGGTTACGTCCTCTTATGCCCTGAAATCGGGGGAGCGGCCGGGCGGATCGCAGCCCACGGGCGTTTATGACGGCACCTTCGTACAGGATTGGGAATATGTGGCCGGGCTTGGCTCGCTCGATCAATGCAATGGGATGATGACCACATCCGCCGATTATCCGGGCGGCACATATGCCTATTTCCTGACCGACACCTATCCCTACATCCCGCGGTGCCTTGTGGGTGACGCGGACCCCAGCTTCTCCCGCCGCTGACCCCTTAAGGCCGGGAGCAAGCCCCGCGCCCGAGACCCCCATGTTTCCACTCGGGCGCGGGAAACCCTTGCCGCATCGCGGCACCTGTGGCTGAGTGGCGCAAAAGGGGAGGGCGACCATGAAGCTGGCCGATCTTGACGTGATCACCGTGGGAAATCCGCCGCCCGGTTTCGGGGGGCGGTATTTCCTGTTCGTGAAGGTCACGACCGCCTGCGGCATCATCGGCTGGGGGGAGGTCTATGCCGCCACGGTCGGCCCCAAGGCGATGGAGGCCGTGATCCGTGACGTGTTCGAGCGGCATATGGAGCGCACCCACCCGCGTGATGTGGAGTTGATGTATCGCCGCGTCCATTCCGCCGGGTTTAGCCAACGCCCCGATCCGACCGTCATGGGCGCGTTCTCCGGTCTGGAGATGGCCTGTTGGGACATCTGGGGCAAGGCGCTGGGCCAGCCGGTCTGGGCGCTGTTGGGTGGCCGGATGCGGGTTCGGGTGCGGGCCTATACCTACCTCTATCCCGATCCGGCGGAGGACGCGGGCGCGTTCTATGCCTCCCCCAGTCGCGCGGCGGAGGTTGCGGATCAGTTCGCATCTCAAGGGTTCACGGCGGTCAAATGCGACCCGGCTGGCCCCTACACGATCCATGGCGGGCATCAGCCGGGTCTGGCCGATCTCTCCCGTTCAGAGGCGTTCTGCGCGCAGATCAGGGAGGCCGTCGGGGACCGCGCCGACATCCTGTTCGGCACCCATGGCCAGTTCACCCCGTCGGGGGCCATCCGCATGGCGGAGCGGATCGCGCCCTTCTCCCCCCTCTGGTTTGAGGAGCCGTGCCCGCCCGATACGCATCCTGATGACCTTGCCCAAGTGGCGCGCGCCACGTCCATCCCGGTGGCAAGTGGTGAGCGGCTCACGACCAAGGTGGAGTTCGCGGCACTGCTGCGCGCGGGGGCCGCGTCGATCCTGCAACCGGCGCTGGGCCGCGTCGGTGGCATCTGGGAGGCGCGCAAGATCGCGGCGCTGGCTGAAAGTTACGGCGCGCAGATGGCGCCGCACCTCTACGCCGGGCCGATCGAGTTTGCCGCCAATATCCACCTTGCCACGGCGATCCCGAATGCGCTGATCGCGGAAAGCATCGGGGATGGCCGGGGGTTTCATGCCGATCTCGTGGATCGTCCCCTCTATGTGGAGGACGGGCATGTCACCCCCTCCATCGAGCCGGGTCTGGGCCTGTCGGTCAATGAGGACGTGGCCCGCGCGCATCCCTATACTGGCGACGGGCTACATCTGATGATGGCCGAAGAGCCGATCCGCTATGACGCGGCGCGCCCCAGCTTTGGCCGCGGTGACGGCTGACCGGTTGCATCTGGCGCGACCCCGGATTTGGCGATACATCGGGGCAACCGAAGAATGAGGAGCACCCGGTGTCTGAAAAGATTTTCGAGATTTGGACGACCCCCGCCCGACGCTGGATCGGTGTCGGCTCCATCAGCCTTTTGGGGTTGTTGCTACTCTATGTTTTGCTGTCCTCCCCACCGCCGGGGCTGGGCTGGCCGGTGCTGATGGTTGGGATGATGGCGGTGTGTTACTGGCAGGCATGGCGGATGCACATTGCGGGCCAACGGCGCATCCAGCTTTATGAGGATGGGCTTTACCTTGATACCGGGGAGATGCTCGCCCCGCTTGACGGGATCGAGAGCATTGATCGCAGTATTTTCACCTTCAAACCCTCCGGTGGATTTGTGCTGGTGATGCGCGAAAAGCAGAAACGCCGGACCATGCCGGGCCTGTTCTGGATCACCGGTCGGCGCATCGGGATTGGGGGCACAGTCCCGGGGTATCAGGCGCGTGGCATGGCCGATCTCATTGAGGCGATGCTGATGCAGCGGGATCAGGGCATCTGATATGTGGCGGCCTGTTCTCGCGACCGTTCTTGTTCTGGCGCTCGCGGGCTGTGTGGCCCCCGGACGGACGCTCCAGATTGACCCGGAACTCGACTATGAAAATGCCGTTTTGGAGGGATTTCCGGCCGCGATCCGGTTCTGGGGCGATCTTGATCCGGGAATAGATACGCTTGTGGAGACGACGCTGTCGGCCCGCGCGGCAAGGCGAGACCGGGGCGATACCACGCTTGATGTGCTTGCCATTTCGTCTGGCGGAGCCAATGGCGCGTTTGGCGCGGGCATCCTGCGCGGCTGGACAGAGGCGGGCAATCGCCCGGAATTCGATGTGGTCACGGGGGTTTCCACCGGGGCCATCATCGCGCCTTTTGCGTTTCTTGGGCCGGAATATGATGACGATCTGGAGCGGTTCTATACCTTTACCCGCACCTCTGATCTGTTGGATTTCACATTCTTTCAGGCGCTGCGCGGTGGCCCGTCGCTGACGGATACGACGCCGTTGCGTGAAATCATGGAGCAATCGGTGACGCCCGAGTTGCTGCAAGCCATCGCGGCGGAACATGCCAAGGGGCGCAGGCTCTTGATCGGGTCCACCAATCTTGATGCGCAGCGCCCGGTGATCTGGGACATTGGCGCGATCGCGTCCTCTGGCGCGCCGGGGGCCGTGGATTTGGTGCGCAACGTGATCCTTGCCTCCTCCGCTATTCCCGGTGTGTTCCCGCCGGTGGAGTTCGCGGTGCGCTCCAATGGCGACCTTTATGGGGAATTGCATGTGGACGGCGCGGTTACGCAAGAAGTGTTCGTTCTGCCGCGCAATCTGACGCTCGCAGAGCTAGAGCGCGTGCGCGGTGGTCCGTTCGCCAAGCGCCGCATCTGGATCATCATGAACACCAAGATCGAGCCGGAATATGCGCCCACGCGTGGCCGACTGTTCGACATCACCCAGCGCACCATCCAAACGCTCGTGAAATCGCAGACACAGGCCAATATCCTGCGGATCGAAAACCTTGCCCTGCGGGGGGAGGCCGATCTCGCTTTCGTCTCGATCCCGTCGGATTACGTGGCCGAGGCGGAGGAATTGTTCGATCCGGTGGCGATGCAATCGCTGTTCCAGCTTGGCCGCACGGTCGGGGCGCGCACCGATGTGTGGCGCCGCTCCCTCAACACGCCGCAAGAGCCGGTGCCGCGCGCCCGGCCCGCCGGGCTTGGCGGCTGATCAGAAATCGGTCGGCGCGCCGCCCTCGGATTTGCGGCGGGCAACGAAGCTCGCCAATTCCTCACGGATCGCGTCCTCCATCGGTGGGGGCTGGAATTCGGCAAGGATGTCTTTCCAGACTTTATTTGCACGCTCCGCAGTCCAGACGGCCCCGGCCTCCTGCCACGCTTCATAATTGCGCCAATCGCTGAGGAACGGGGAATAAAACGCCTCCTGATACCGATCCTGCGTGTGCTGCACGCCAAAGAAATGGCCATCCGGCCCCACTTCACGAATGGCATCAACGGCGAGGTCCGCTTCGGTCGTCGCGGTGATCGCGCTTTCAAAATAGCGCTCGAATTGCTGCAGAATCTCGCAATCCATCACGAATTTTTCGTAAGACGCGATCAACCCGCCTTCGAGCCAACCCGCTGCATGATAAACAAGGTTCACGCGCGAATTCACCGCCGCCCAGAGCGAATTCATGGATTCCCACACCGCCTGACCATCCGGTGCGTTTGACGCGCAGGCATTGGAGGCGCGCAGCGGAAGGCCGTAGAACCGCGCCATTTGCCCGGTCATCTGGGTCGCGCGCACATATTCAGGTGTGCCAAAAGCGGGCGCGCCGGTTTTCATGTCCACGTTTGAGGTGAAGGTGCCCATGACACAGGGCGTGCCGGGGTTGAGCCATTGAAAGAGCGCGATCGCGGCCAGACATTCGGCCACCGATTGCACCACAGCGCCCACCATCGTGACCGGCGCCATCGCCCCGGCCAGCGTGAAGGGCGTCACCACCACCGGCTGGCCCAGCTTCACAAACCGCATAGAGCCGTCAAGCATTGGCCAGTCATGTTTCAGCGGGCTGGAGGAGTTGATATTGGTGTAGAGCCGCGGTTCGCTGAAGAACGTGTCGTGATCCATGCCCGACGCGATGCGGGCCATCTCCATCACGTCATCCACCCGTTCCGGACCCAGCGAATAGGCATGCACCACCTTGTCTGTCAGTGTGAGCTTGGCCTCTAGGCAGTCAAGGTGACGGACGGAGGCGTGAATATCCACCGGCTCCACCGGATAGCCGCCGGCCACATGGATGCAGTTGAAATACTGGGTCATTTTGAGCAAATCGCTGAAGCTCTCGAAATCTCCGACCCGGCGTCCCCGGTCCAGATCCATCACATTCGGCGGGGAGGAGACATTGACGAAGGCCATGTTCTTGCCGCCGAGCCGGATTGCACGGTCCGGGTTGCGGGGGGTGATGGTGAATTCAGCGGGGGCTTTGGCCACCATCTCCATCACGAAATCACGGCCCATGCGGACATTCTGCCCTTCAACAATGCAGCCCGCCGCTTTGAGATGCGCGACCGCGTCGTCATTGAGAAATTCGATCCCGATTTCTTCAAGCACGCGCATCGCGGCATTGTGCACGGCCTGCACCCCGGCCTCATCCAGGGGTTCTGTCGGGTGATCCGGATTGATGACCTGCCGCCATGTGAGTTGCTCAATGGCACTGGCGGAAGTGCGGCGCGCGTTTCCGGCACGCCCCCCGCTGCGGCGGTTTTTGCGGTCTTGCATGGTCACGGTCGAAGTCCCCTCGGTCTTGGCTGTCATTAGCATGGGGCAGGAGGGAGGGGATTCTGTGCATTGCGCGACACCAGATGTCGCTTTTCAGATCAGATAGGTCGTTGTCACGGATGGTCAGAGAGCCAATGCGGCAAATGGCTGATATCGGGCAGCACGACATCGGCCATCGGGGACAGGATATCCTCGGTCGAGGGGCCGGACAGCACGCCGATTGTGACCATGCCAATGGCGCGGCCCGCCGTGAGGTCATAAACGCTGTCGCCCACCATCGCGATCCGGTCGGGGGCCAATGCCATCTGCTCGGCAAAGGCGCGCTGCATCCCGCTGCCGGGTTTGGCCCCGAAACCGCTGTCATATCCGGCAACAAAATCAAACATGCCCAACAGGTTGAACCGATCAAGATGCGCGCGCGCCGCGGCTTCGGAATCATTGGTGGACAGGCCAATTTTCAGTCCCGTCTGGCGCAATGTGCTCAACAACGGGATCAGCGGCGCGGCAGGCGTCAGCGGCATGTCATCCGCCGCGGTATCAAGCTGCCGCTGAAGGAGGCAGACATCGGTGCCCGGCAAGTACCGGCTCAGCAAGGCGGCCATGTCTTCACTCGATGCCATCGCAACCGGGCTGTCTGGTGCAAACCGGTCCGTCGCCGGATCATAGCGCAATTCGGAGGCCAACGCGTCCGAGATGGAGCGATCCGCCTGCCGCGCAAGTTTCCCGATCAATTGGCTGAACCACATTTCCCATTGGGAGGTGATACGAAACAAGGTCCCGTCTTTATCAAACAGAATGGCGTCAACCCGCTGATTGTGACGAGCACTTGAGTGTTTCATTGTCGGGCACCATCATAACCGGCAGCCCGAAACAGGATAATCATTATGTCCAAGCCCCCAAGGCCACTTCGCTCCGACTACCGGCATATGTCCGCCATCACACCGCGTTGGCGGGACAACGATGTCTATGCGCATGTTAATAATGCTGTTTTTTTCGAATATGTCGACACGGCAGTGAACGGATGGATCATTGAATATGGCGGGTTGGCTGTGCCGCATGGGCCAGTGGTGGGCCTTGTGGTGCATTCCGAATGCCAGTTTTTCGCGGCGCTGCGCTTTCCCCGCCCCGTGCATACAGGGCTGCGGGTGGACCGGCTCGGCTCCAGTTCCGTGACCTATGGCGTCGGGTTGTTCGATGGGGACGCGGAGGAGGCCGCAGCAGCGGCCGCTTTCACCCATGTTTATGTCGATGCGCAAACCCATCGTCCGGTGCCGATACCAGATATGTTTCGCCATGCGCTTGAAGGGTTGAGGATTGGCTGATGTGCGGGCGGTTCCTGCTCAATACGATGCAATCGGAGGTCGCCCGCGCCTTTGACGCGGTCGAAAAGCTGCCGCCGCGCCGCGATCCCCTCCCCGATATTCGCCCGACCCAGACCATCGCGGTCGTCCGATCCGGGGAGGATGCGCGGGTGCTGGCTCCGATGCGCTGGGGGTTTATGCCGGACTGGTACGCGCATTGGGATGATGGGCCGCTTTTGATTAACGCGCGCTCCGAAACCATCGCGGAGAAGCCCGCTTTTCGTGCGGCGTGCCGGGCGCGGCGATGCCTGATCCCGGCCAATGGATTTTACGAATGGCAATCCGTGCCCCATGGCAAACGGGTGCATCATTTGGCACCCGCAGGCGAGGCTCTGTTCGGATTTGCGGGCATCTGGCAGCCGGGCCGCTCCAAAGAGGGCCGCGAGATGGACACCGTCGCCATCGTCACCTGCGCAGCACCCGCGCCATTGTCGCATATTCACGCGCGAATGCCCGTGGTGATCCCTGCTGACGGGTATGGCCTGTGGCTGGGGGAGGAAGGGCACGGGGCCGCGCGCCTGATGGCCGCGGCGCCGGATGATTTCTGGCAGGTCACCCCAGATCGCGGCCCGCCTGACGCCAAGCCGCGGCTGCTTTAGGACAAGGCGACTTCCAGATGGGGCACCAGCGCCTCCCATGTCTCCGCCAGATAGGGGGTGTCTTCGGGGGCGGGGATCACGGCGCGCGCCTCATCACAGCCGACAAAGTGATGGGTGGCGACCGTCGGCGCGTGTTTTCGCGCGCTGCGCACCTGTGACGGGCTGTCATCGACAAAGGCTACTGGCGCGCCGACACGCTCCGCCAGATGATGCAACACTGGCCCTTTGCCCCCGTGATTGGTCAGGACGGGGTAGGGGATGCCATGGGCGCGCAGGTTCTGCTCACGCATGGATTTGGCGTGATGGGGGAGGTTCGTCAGCACCACGATCTGGGCCTGATCGGAAAGGTGGGACAGCGCGCGAGCGGCCCCGGTGATCGCCTCCATCCCGGCGGTGCGCTCCTGAAAATAGGCGTCGATCAGGGCAAGTGCGGTGGCGCGATCCCCGACATGGCCTTGGCTGCGGTGATGCAGCGCGGCCTCAAGGCTGTATTCCGTCAGCCGCAAATCCCAGCCTTGCGCGCCCACATAATGCCTAAAATCCCGCAGAAAATACACCAGCACCTCATCCGCATCGACCACCAAAAGCGGTTTGCCCGGCTCAAGGCTCAGCGTTTCCAACTGAGGGCGGATTTGGTCATTCAGCATTCGTGTCACGTCCAATGCTGAATTTGGCCACCCGGAAGTGCTGCGCGCGCCTGTGCCGGTTTCATGTAATCGAGCCCCTTATCATCGCAAAACGCGATCAAAGCGGCCTCATCCTGCAACAGAAAGTCCAGAATGAAGCCAAGGATTTCGGGCTGCTCCATCGCGTTGCGCAGATCATCAATGCCGACGCCGGTTTGCGCCATGAAGGGCATGAGCCGGTCTTCATCCGCCGCCATCCAGGACAATGCGGTGATCGCGAGTGTTTCTGCGGAGGATTGGTTCATTCTGCCTACCTAGAGAATTCGCCCGAATTTGCAAACGGGTCATTAACACATGCGTATTAGTCTCCCCGAACGGGCTGCGGCAAGTCATCCGCACTCGGATTTCGTGGGGCAGTGTGTTTGGAGAGAACATGCCGGGGCGCATTCTGATCGTCGATGATGTGGCGACTAACCGATTCCTGATCAAGGCGAAGCTGACTGCCGCCTATTATGAGGTCATGGTCGCCTCGAACGGTGTGCAGGGCATGACCATCGCACGGGGTGCTCAGCCCGATCTGATCCTGTTGGACGTGAACCTGCCCGACATGTCCGGCATTGATATGTGCGCAAAACTGAAACGCGATCCGGTCACAGCCGATATTCCGGTTGTGATGATCACGGCAGGCGGGGCGGCTGAAACGCGAGTTCAGGCGCTCGATGCGGGCGCGGATGATTTTTTGCTCAAACCTTTGGACGAGGTCACGCTTTTGGCGCGGGTGCGCAGCCTGATGCGCATGAAACTGGTGATCGACGAATTGCGTGTGCGCGACGAATCGGGTGCGGCCCTTGAGGTCAGTTCGATGGAGCAGGAACGCCCGTCGCGCGGCCTGACGGCGGAGCGTGTGGCGGGGCGGCGCGTGATGGTCGTGCCCCATGACCCGTCCGAGGCCCTTGAATGGATCCCCGCCGCACGGGAGCGGTTGGGTCTGGTGATTGAGGTGGGGCAAAGCATGTCGATGGTGCTCAATACGGTTGCCATCAATCCGCCCGATGCGCTTGTTGTCCATCGGGAGGTGTTTGGCTCCGAAGATGGCCTGCGGCTGATCGCCAAACTGCGCGCGGATCGCAACGCACGCGGCTCTGCCATCCTGCTCACGCTCGCGGCGGATGATGTGCAGACCGCGGCGCTGGGCCTTGATGTGGGTGCGAATGACTATATCCAGGCGCCCTTTGACCCGATGGAGATGGTGGCGCGATTGCGATTGCAGGTCCGGCGCAAGGTGTTCTCTGACCGGTTGCGCAGCAGCGTGCGCGATGGCTTACGGCTTGCCGTGATTGATCCGCTGACCGGCGTGCATAACCGCCGCTATCTGCGCAACCACCTCAACACCATGTTTCAGGACGGGCGGCATCACGGTGGCAATCTGATCGTGCTGGTGATGGATCTGGACCGGTTCAAGATGGTGAATGACCGCTTCGGGCATGGCGCTGGGGATAAGGTTCTGTGCGAATTTGCCAACCGGCTCACCGACAATGTGCGCGGCGTTGATCTGGTGGCCCGGATCGGGGGGGAGGAGTTTTGCCTCGTCATGCCCGATACCGGGCTCAAAACCGCGATCCGCGCGGCGGAACGGATGCGCCGCGCGATCTGTGATCAGCCGTTTTTGCTGCCGGATGGCACCGACCTGAAGGTGACCGTCAGCATTGGCGTGGCGGAATCGACCGGCAAGGAGCTTGATCCAGAGGAATTGCTGGATGCCGCCGATCGCGCGCTTTACGCGGCCAAGAATGCCGGGCGCAATCGCGTCACACTCGCGGGCGCGGCTTAACGCTGCTCACGCGGGGGGCGCTCTCCGTCCTCCCGACGATCCCGCCCGTCGCGGCCCGCGCCGGGGCGACGCTCCCGCAGGCTTTGCGCATAGGCTTCACGCTCCGCCAGGGTCATGCTCTCCAACGTATCAAGAAGGGCTGATTGCGACAGATCGAACACCGCGTTGATCCGCACGCGCTGCTCTGACAGCACCCGGTCCATCGCGTCCCGATCAAACGGATCACTCAAGAGCGCTTGTTGCAGAGCGCGCCCGGCCAGCACCCGCTCCCGCGGGCTTTGCCGTTGCCCGTCGAGACGGCTGCGCAGGACTTGACGCAGGTCATCGCGCCGCGCGTCGGGCAGGCTCTGGGTCAATTGGCGCAGGCTTGGCGGCGCGGGCGGCGTGCCGCCACTATCGGGATTGCGCAAGAACGCGCCCGCCACCACGCCCACCACCAACAGATTGACGCAGACCGATCCGACCAGCGCAATCTTGAGCCATTTCTGCGATGCGGTGCCCATGCTCTACCCTTCCGTCGCGAATGTATCGACAAGGTCGAGGTCAAATTCCTCGACCCCGCTCCAGCCAGTGCCCTCATCCGAATAGGAGAGGCTGATCCCGCCCGCGATTGCGCCCGGATCGGCATATCCAACCCCGATCCCGATCACCATGGCCGTGGCCATCGCGGCCACCGCGCCGCCCATGCCCTGAAACCATCCCGCGAAGCTGAACCGCGGCCTTGGCGTGGGGGCGGCGACGATCACCCGCCGGGCCGCGGCCACCTCTGCGGCGTCCGCCGTGACCCGTTCGAGAAACTGGGTGGATGGCGCCGGGCTGGCCTCCTCGGCAAAGAGGTCCGCGAGGAAAGCATCCTCTGACCGATCCTGTGGTGTCCGTGTCATAACGCATCTCCCATCGGGCGCAGTTGCGCGGCAAGTGCCCGTTTGCCGCGCGCCAGCAGGCTTTCGACCGCATCAACGCTCAGCTCCATGATATCCGCAATCTCAGGATTGGCGAGGTCGTCCAGAAACCGCAGGCTGACGGCGAGCCGCTGCCGCTCGGGCAGGGTGGCGAGGGCCGCGTGGAGTGCCGCCGCACGGCTTTGCGTTTGCAGCCGCGCCTCCACCGAGGGTGCCTCATCAATCTGTTCAGGGGCCGCGTCCAGCGGTTCGGAGCGGGCGCGGCGCAGCCGGTCAATGCACAGGTTCGACGCCACACGGTAGAGCCAGGTCGAGAGTTTCGCCCCACCCGCCTGCCAGTCCGCCGCTGTTTTCCACAATCGCATCAATGCCTCCTGTGCCACGTCCTCTGCCTCTGCCCGGTCGCCCAGCATCCGGTATCCCAGCGCGATCAGACGGCTTGCATGCCGCGTGGTCAGCGCCCGTGCAGCCGATTGATCCCCCATCGCGTATCGTGCGACGAGGGTGTCATCATCGACATCCGGGTAGGGATCGTTCGGGGTCATCACCACTCATCACATCTTTATTCCGGTTGGGCGGATCGTCAGGATAGGGACGATCCGCCAACGGGTCACGCGATCAATCAGCCGCGGTTGCCGCCACGCTCGCCGCCGCGCTCTTCGCGGCGCTCTTGCCGTTCCTCGCGGCGGTCTTCGCGCGCGGCCTGATGGGCTTCGGCTTCGGCCGTGCTGATTGCGCCATCGCCATCGGCATCGACACGCTCGATCAGGCGATTGGGATCGCCGCGCCGGATTTCATCGACGGACAACGTGCCGTCGCCATCCGTGTCGCCCCGCTCAATGGCGCGTTCCGCGCGCTGTTGTGCCCGCTCGGCGGCGGCTTCGGTCGCGCGAGCGGTGAGTTCCTCGACGCTCAATTCGCCATCGCCATTGGTGTCGGCATCGGCAAAGCGCGCATTGGACAGCGCGGTCAGCTCTTCTGCGGTGACAAAGCCGTCGCCATTCGTGTCAGCGGCTTCAAAATCGAAGCCAGCGCGGGCGCCGCGCTCCTGCGCGATACTGGGCAACGCGGTGCCCAGCATCAGGGCGGTCATCAGGGCGAGTGTCATCTTGGATGTGGTTTTCATAGCGGGTCTCCTGCCTAGGGTTTTCTATCTCAGGACAGAGCGGCCATTCCGCCCGTGTCATAGCGTTGCACGCAAGGCGCGTTTGGTTCCGTCGCCATTTGCGCGAAAAAAATTTCATGGCCCCGCCGCAGGGGGGGAGGCCCAGGCGGGGTTGAACCCGGCGCGGGCCGGGCGTACCGCTTACGGGTTGAGCAAGAAGGAGCGTCAGAATGCGGCCATCCGACAGAGTGTTGTCCCTCCCCGATCCCGCCGGAAACGCATGGGCGATCTTTGAGCGGGCGCGCGCGATGCAAGAGGCGGGGCGGCCCGTCACCATGCTCTCCATCGGGGATCACGACCGGACGACCCCGGCGGCCCTGCTCGATCAGATGGCGCAAAGCGCCCGCGCGGGGAACACCGGCTATGCGCCGGTGCCGGGTGCTGCTGCCTTGCGCGCCGCGATTGCCGCGCGTGCGGCACGGATCACGGGGGCCGCGACGACGCCCGAGGAGGTGACCGTCACGCCGGGTGGGCAATTTGCGCTCTATGCCGCGTTGATCGCCACGCTCGATCCCGGTGATCGGGTTGTGATGATCGACCCCTATTATGCGACCTATCCGCTGACCATCCGCGCGGCCTCCGGCACCGCCGTGATCTGCCCCGCCGACCCTGACCGGGGGTTTCAGCCTGACCTTGCCGCGCTGGCCGAGGCCGCGAAAGGCGCGCGCGCCCTTCTGATCAACAGCCCGAACAATCCCACGGGCGCGGTGTATTCGGCCGAAACGCTCCACGGTATCGCGGAGATTTGCCGGAAAGAGGACCTCTGGCTGATCTCTGACGAGGTGTATGACAGCCAGATATGGGACGGCAAAACCCATCTCAGCCCGCGCAGCCTGCCCGGCATGGCGGAGCGAACGATCGTCATCGGCTCCCTGTCGAAAAGCCATGTGATGACCGGCTCCCGTCTGGGATGGATGATCGCGCCGCGTGCCGTGATCGCGCCGCTCTGGGAATTCCAGATCGCCACGACCTATGGCGTGCCGGGCTATACTCAGGACATGGCCATGCACGCGCTGACCCATGGCGACGCCATCGCCGCGGAAGTCACCGCGACCTATGCCGCGCGGCGCGACATGGCGGTGCGGCTCTTTGAGGGGGCCAATGCCGTGCGCCTCTCTCCGCCGGAGGGGGCGATGTATGTGATGCTGGATGTGCGGGCGACGGGGCTGTCGGGCGTCACCTTTGCCGAGCGATTGCTCGACACCCACGCGATTGCCGTCATGCCGGGGGAGGGCTTTGGCGCGGCGGCAGCCGGGCATGTGCGCGTCGCACTGACGGTCGAGGATGCGGCCCTTGCCGAGGCGCTCGTCACCCTGCGCCGCTTTGCTGACGCGCTTTAGCGCAGAAAGGCCGCGAACGCGGTCTTGCCGGTCGGGGTGAAGGTGATGACGCGGCTTGCCGCCGCGCGCCGGACCCAGCCCATTTCCTCAAACCGGGTCAACACGGCCTGTCCCAACCCGCCGCCAAGGTGATGACGCCTGACGCTCCAATCCAGACAGGCGCGGCAGACCGGGCGGCGCTTGGCCCGGAGCGCGGCGATATCCACGCCCAAATCCTCGAACGCCCGCGCCCCGGTATCGGTCAGGACGGGGCCATCCGCGATCCAGCCCTTGCGCTGCATATGATCGTAAAGGGCCACGCCCTGCGCCCCGGCGAGGTGGTCGTAGCAGACGCGCGCATACCGCAGCGCCGGGTCCGCCGGGCCGGGCCGAGTGCGCCGCCCACCGCGCCGCTCCGCCACGGTCATCAGCGCCTCCAGCACGGTGGCCACGTCCCCATCGGCAAGGCGCAGATAATGGTGGCGGCCCTGCACCTCCCGCGCTGTGAGGCCCGCGGCCTCCAGCTTGGCGATATGGGCGCTGGCGGTCTGTTTGGTGACGCCTGCCTCCGCCGCAAGTTCGGTCGGGGTGAGGGCTGCGCCGTCCATCAGCGCGGTCAGCATCGCGGCGCGCGCCGGATCACCGATCAGGGCTGCGATGCGTGCAATATCCGGTCCGTCTTTCATGGTTCGACCGTAGCCGAACCATCTGCCCCGCACAATCGTGCACAAGGGGACAGCACAAGACAAAGGAGACACCAGATGCTGACCTGTATCATCCGCTATGAAATCGACCCTTACAAACGGGACGCCTTCACCACCTATGCACAGAATTGGGGGCAGGCGATCCCGCGTTGCGGGGCTGACCTGATCGGCTATTTTGCGCCGCATGAGGGCACGACGACCACCGCCTATGGCATCTATCAGATCCCATCGCTTGCCGCTTATGAAGCCTATCGCGCGCGGCTCGCCGATGATCCTGTGGGCCGGGAAAACTACCTCTTTTCGCAAAAGGAGCGTTTCCTCCGCCGGGAGGATCGGCAATTCTACACCCTCGCCTCAGCCCCGCACGGAGCCACCACATGATCGCTGTCATCTTTGAAGTCACGCCTGCCGATGGGAAACGCGGCACCTATCTTGACCTTGCCGCACAGATGCGCCCGATGGTGGAGGAGGTGGAGGGGTTCCTCTCCGTCGAGCGGTTCGAGAGCCTGACCACACCCGGAAAGCTCCTGTCCCTGTCCTTTTTCGAGGATGAAGCCGCGATTGAGCGGTGGCGCAAGCTCGCCGCGCACCGGTCTGCGCAATCGAAAGGGCGCGGTGGGCTGTTCGACGATTACCGCCTGCGGATCGCCCATGTCATGCGGGACTATGGCCTTCACGACCGGGACCAAGCGCCAGCGGACAGCCGCAGCGTCCATGATGGTGACGGTTAGCTTTTCGCTTTGCCGATATGCCGCCCGCCGCCTATGCTGAGCGGATGAACAGAACAACAGTGACATCCGGGGATGTGGCGCGGCTCGCCAAGGTATCGCAATCAGCGGTGAGCCGGACCTTCACGCCGGGTGCGAGCGTTTCGGCCAAGACCCGCGAAAAGGTGGAGGCCGCCGCGCGGGAGTTGGGCTACCGCCCCAATGCCCTCGCGCGCGCGATGATCAGCGGACGGTCGCGGACCATCGCGCTGTTGGTCGCCTATCTCGACAACCAGTTCTACCCCATCGTGCTGGAGCAGTTTTCCCGCGCGGTGCAGGATCGCGGCTATCGCGTGCTGTTGTTCATGACCGATCCGGGCAATCAGGACGCGGTGGTTGAGGACATGATGCAATATCAGGTGGAGGCTGTGGTCATGGCCTCCGCGACGCTCTCCACCGGATTGGCGCAGGAATGCGAGCGGGCGGGGATACCCGTAGTGTTGTTCAACCGCTATGTGCCCGGCTCCCCGGCAAGTTCGGTGACCACGGATAACCGCGCGGGCGGGCGGCTGGTCGCCGATTTGTTCCTGCGCGCCCAGCATGAGCGCATCGCCTATATCGCGGGCGCGGAAGACAGCTCAACCAACCGCGACCGGGAGTTCGGCTTTCTTGAAGGATTGGCGGCAGGGGGCAAACATCTGCATTCCCGCGCGGTGGGGGGCTATACGTTCGCGCAAGCCGCTCAAGCCGCGCGCACGCTGTTCACCCAGAAAGAGCGGCCCGATGCGGTGTTTGTCGGCAATGACCACATGGCGTTTGCCGTGCTTGATGTGCTGCGCCATGAGCTTGATCTTGTGGTCCCGCGCGAAGTGTCCGTCGTTGGCTTCGACAATGTGCCGGAATCGGGCTGGAAAGGGTATGACCTGACCACCGTGGAACAACCCGCCGATGCGATGATCCGCGAAACCGCCCGCATCCTGTTCCGCCAGCTAGAAGAGCGGCAGGTGGAGAAAGAGGACGCCGTGCTGCCCTGCCGCCTGATCGAGCGGGGCACGACGCATCAATTCGACGAAACCGGAGCGCCGCGTCACCGCTAGGAGCGGGTCTCGCTGCGCCGTGCCATGATTTCCTGCTCCAGTCCCTTACGGTCGGATTGGACGCGGTCGAACATCTCCGTCAATCTGGTGGGGCGCTCGTCATACTGGCCGCTCCAGCGAATGATCTCGATCAGGATCGGGGCCAGATCGTATCCTTTCGGCGTCAACTGATAGAGGAAGCTGCGGAAATTATCCGGGTCGCGCCGCTTCACGACGATGCCGTCCGCTTCCAGCTGTTTCATCCGATTGGCGAGGATGTTGGTCGAGATGCCCTCATCCGCGGCAAGGAATTCGCCATAGGTCGATTTCCCGCGAAACAGCATTTCCCGAATGATGAGCAGGGTCCACCGGTCACCAAAGGTGTCCAATCCAAAGGTCACGGGGCAGCCCGAGGGGCGTTTGTCATCTGAAGCACTCATGAGAGAACGATAAATTTTCCACTTGCGTTTTGCAAGTTGAATTCGTAGGCCATATCAACTTGCAAAACGCAAGTTGATGAAATGACTCGTAACCCACATCAGGAGAACCATCCGATGACCCATCCAAAAGACACATCGTCCAAGGGCGATTGGACCCGTCGCGACGCAATGACGGCTGTTGCGGCCACCGCAGCCGCTGCCTCTTTGCCGGGCTTTGCTGGCGCGCAAGAGGCCCCGGCACGCCCGCAACCCGGCGCGTTCGTCTATACCGAAGTGCAAATTTCCATCCCGTTCGACGATGCCCCCTGGACCGCCGTCAGCGACGCGATCCTTCAACAGCCCGGTTTCCTGAACAAGACATGGCTGTCTGGCCTCGGTACAGGGTCGCTCGGTGGGTTTTATGCCTTTGACAGCGTGGAGAACGCCCAGCGGTTCGTGAAAGACTACTTCCCCGGTGAAGCGCGCGGATTTGGCGTGGCCCATACCAGCCGGATTTTCGATGCGACCGTGGTGGCAGAGGCCAGCCTTGACCTTGCATCCCCTCATTTCGGGGATACGCCGGCGCAGGAGCCGGGCGCGTTCGTCTATACCGAAGTGCAGGTCAACGTGCCGTTTGGTCAGGCCCCATGGCGTGATCGCAACCCGCTCTTGCGCGCCACGCCCGGCCTGATCGCGAAAACATGGCTGAGCGGCGTGAACACTAACACGCTGGGCGGGCTGGATGCGTTCGACACGCTGGAGAACGCAAAAGCCTTTGCCATCGACGCGTTCCCGCAAACGGCGGCGCGGATGAACGCGGCGTTCTACACCCGGATTTTCGACGCCCGCACGACCGAGACGGCAAGCCGGTATCTCAACTCTCCCTACTATTCCTGAACCCCAGCTTACAAAGGATCAAACACATGAAACTGAATGGCCGAACTCTTGCCCTGTCGCTGTCTCTGGCGCTTGCGGGCAGCCTTTCCATCGCGTCCACCGCACAAGCGGAGGAATGCTTCCCGCTTGGCGGTGTGGGTATTCCCAACTTCTTTTTTGAAGGGGAGGGGCAGCCGATGATCATCTCCGCCGCGCTGACGGGCACGGTGCAGAACGCGGCGGGCAAAATTCTGGCCCAGCGGGAAACCGCAACGGGGCTGGAGATGGACCTTGAGCATTATTTCGGGCGCACCGATGGCGGCGCGTTCCTGACCAAGGATCTGGCCGTACTGACCGCCGTACCGGAAAAGCCGGGCCGCTACATGATCGAGATCACCTATGACATTCAGGATGGCACGACCCGTGGCACGCTTGAAGGGGTTTCCGGTCAATTCAACAGCTACGGATTGGTGGACCTGCGCGACCCCAATGACCTGCAAGGCTTGGTCCGCTACAGCGGCGAGATTTGCCGCTGATCTGCTAGAATGAGAAGGGCGGGGGTCAGTGTGCCTGACCCCCGCCCTTTTTCGTATCGTAAAGATCACGCGGCCCATTGGCCCCCCTTGCCGATCCTGTCGCAGCACGGGGAGCCAACAAAGCCTGCTCCGATCAGATGGAAACAGTCTCATAGCTTTGGCCAGTCACCCAGCGCGCGGCGGCCTCACTCACCCGACGGCCAAGGTATTCGGCGGTCCGCAGGTCAGACCCGGCAGGGGCGACTTCCGGTCCCACATCGGCATTCGCCTGCGACATCGCGCCGATGAAACCGGCAAGCCGGTTGAGGTCTTCTGGGGAGCCTTCGCTGGAATGGTTGCCCGGCGGCAGCCCCAGCCCGACCCAGATCATTCCGTGCTGCATCGCAAAGAGGTTGATCTGTTGCAGCGTCGACAGCTTGTCCCCGCTCATCCCTGCCGAATTGGTGAAGCCCGATGCGACCTTGTTGGCCCAACGGCCCTCCATCCAGCGCGCCGCCGTCGCGTCGAGAAACGCCTTGAACTGTGCCGAACCGCTGGCGAAATAGGTTGGCGTGCCAAAGATGATCGCGTCCGCCGCGTCGAGAACATCCCAGTTTTTCTCATAGTCTTCGACCGGGATCAGGGTGACATCCGCCCCCGCGACGGCACTCGCCCCCTGCCGAACCGCCTCGGCCTGAACCGCCGTATGGCCGTAGCCGCTGTGATACACGATAGCAATTTTTGCCATTTCGAACTCCATTTTGGTTTGGCGTCCGCCCGATTGGCCGGGACCGCCGTTGGTGACGACGGCAAAATAGGTATCAAGTTATGTTTGGATAGTAGGTTTCTTGTGGATACCAGCAATCTGTGGTATCCGATCGGATACCCAAGGAGCCGCCATGTCCCTACGCAAACGCAAGAACCATTCCCCGAAACCGCCGCAGGACTGCCCGCTTTTGACCTGCACCTCCGTCATTGGCGGGGCGTGGACGCCAAGCATCATCTGGTATCTCAGCGGCGGGCCGCGCCGGTTTACCGAACTCAAGGGAGACATCCCGCCGATCACCGCACGGGTGCTGACCAAACGGTTGCGCGAGTTGGAAGAGCAAGGGATCGTGGATCGGCACGTCATGCCGACCTCCCCACCATCGGTGGAATATACGCTCACGGATTTGGGGCGCGAATTGCTGCCCGCTATTCAGGCGATTGTCGATGTGGGCACACGGCTTCAGGCCCTAGGCGCGCAGGACGCACCCCGCTGACCGCGATGCGTCCTGTTGAGAATGGGTGCGGTTACTCCGCCGCCATGGAGACGCCACCTTCGGTGGCATAAGCCGCCCGCACGAAACTGGCGAGCCGTGCCGCCAGCGTCTGATTGGCCCCTTTGGCAACATAGAGATTGATGAGGATATCGGGCAGCGCTGGCAGCGCGCCGCCATGCCGTACTTCCTCCATATACGCAGGCGTGGAGCCGCCAACCGCCGCATGAACCGCCAGATCGGCGGAGACGGACGCCTCGACGGTACGGGTCGAGTCGCTCTCGACCGCCATTTCCCACGGGATTTCGACGGTATCGAGCGCGCTTTGAACGCTGGCGCGGAAAATGCACGCATATTCGAACGCGAGCCGCAGCGGGCGCTGCCGCCACGCGGTGCCACCCGGCGCGCCGACCCAAACAAGGTTTTTGGTGGCGAGCGTTTCGCCGCCCCGGTCCACGGCACTTTCGGTGGTCATGATAAGATCGACCTCACCGCGCGCCATCTGCGCCTTCAACCCCTTCGTGTAGCTGGAAATGAGTTGCACCTTGACCCGAGGATACGCCGCCGCGAACCGGTGCAAAACCGCCGGGATATGCGGATAGACGATGTCATGGGGCACGCCCAGCACGATTTCCCCCTCATAGGCCTGATCGGTCATGCGTGACCACACTTCATCATTCAGCGTGAGGATCCGGCGGCCATAGCCTAAAAGCTGCTCGCCCTGTGCCGTCAGCGACACACCCCGGCCTGATCTGTCAAACAGTGGCTGGCCAAGCGCCTCTTCCAAGCGTTTGATCTGCATCGACACGGCGCTTTGCGTGAGGTGAAGCTGTCCGGCTGCGCGCGTGACGCCCCCGCATTCGGCCACGGTGACAAAGGACCGGAGCGCGGTCATATCCAGATTGCGGGGCATTTTAATCACTCCTCGTGATGTATTGCTTCAAAACCATTCATTTGAAGAATGAGTGCGACTCACCTACATCCATCACCATAAACGATGCAATGAACCGAAATCATCAAGAAAGTGGATATCAGATATGGATCGCGCCCTCTCCCTCCCGCTCATCTCCTCCCTCGCCAGCTTCTCCCTGATCGCCATGGCGATGCATATGCACAGCGTATGGCAGCAGCGTCAGCGCCTCGCCGCCCTCGACGACGCGCGGCTTGACGATCTGGGCATCTCTGCAAAGCAGGCCCATCGCGAAGCGTCCCGCCCGCTCTGGGATTACTGATCCCAGATTTCCGGCGGCAGATCAGCACCCAGCCAGCCTTCGGCCAGCGGGGTGTAGATCGGCCCGGATTTGGTCAGATCAGATTGATACAGCACCACCTCATCGGCCCATTCCGGGCCGATTTTCGTATGTGCATGGTCCGCGATCCAGCGATTGAGGTTGGGCGACACCGGGCCGGGCGTGCGCCGCAATAGCGTGACATGCGGCGTGAAGCGGCGGCGCGGGACGGTGGTGCCTGCCATCTCCGCGATGCGTTTTACCTTCCCGGCGAGTGCGACCAATTCCCCCGCGGGCTGCACATGCAGGTGCAGGCTGCGCAGATCATCGCCAAATCCCCCCACACCATCGAGCGTGATCGGCACCGGCATCGCGTCGATCCGCTCCAGCATGTCGGCGATATCGGCGATCACATCGCCGCGTACCTCCCCCAGAAAGGCGAGGGTGATGTGCAAATCCTCCTCCGGCACCACCCGCCCATCCTCCAACCCATCCTGAAGGGCCGCGACCGGCTCTAACAGCGCGTCGGGCAAGGGCAGGGCGATGAACGCGCGCATCAGCGGGCGCGCTCCACCAGTTGCATCACCACGGGGCCAAGGGCGGCGACAATCTTGTCCACACCGTTGGCGTTGGGGTGGATGCCGTCCTCCTGCATGTCCTCGCGCAAGGCCTGCGCCTGATCGCCCTCTGTCAATGGGCCAAGGAAATTTTCGACGTAAAGCGCGTCATAGGTTTCGGCCAGTTCAGGGTACATCGCGTTGAAATCACGCTGGAAATCCGGCCCATAATTGCCGGGCGCGGGCAGGCCGATCAACAGCACCGGCAGGCCGCGCCCCGAAGCCTCTCTCAGGATGCCGTCGAGATTTGCGCGGCTTGCCGCCGGATCAATGCCGCGCAACAGGTCATTCCCGCCAAGCGCCACGATCATCGCATCGACCTCTGGCGTCAGCGTCCACCCGACCCGCGCCAGCCCGCCTGCGGTCGTGTCGCCCGAGACGCCCGCATTCATCACCGCCACATCCGCGCCCTGCGCGCGCAGCCATGCTTCCAGATTGGGGACAAACCCATCCTCCTGCGGCAGTCCGTAGCCTTGGGTCAAACTATCGCCAAGGGCAGCAAGAGTGATCGGTTCCGCGATTGCCTGCGTACCACTGAGTAACAGCGCCACGGTGGCAAGGTTGCGGATACCGCGCCGCGCCCCATATGCAAACCGACCGACCCCAGACAGGACACTCCCCATGACCGCGCCCGTTCTCACGCTCCAAGACACGAAACTGACGCTCGACGGCAATGCCGGGCGGGTGGATATCCTCCACGGCATCTCCCTTGAGGTGCCAAAGGGCGAAACACTGGGGCTGATCGGGCCAAGCGGGTCGGGCAAGTCATCTCTCCTTATGCTCATGGGCGGGCTTGAGCGCGCCACGGGTGGCAGTATCCACGCCCTCGGCCATGACCTGACGGCGATGAACGAGGACGCGCTGGCGCGCTTCCGCAGGGAGCATATGGGCATCGTGTTCCAATCCTTCCACCTTATTCCCACAATGACCGCGCTGGAAAATGTCGCAACCCCATTGGAACTGGCAGGCAAGCCCGATGCATTTGAGCGCGCGGAGGAGGAGTTGCGCGCCGTGGGGTTGGGTGCGCGGATGGATCACTATCCAAGTCAGATGTCGGGGGGGGAGCAGCAGCGCGTCGCCCTCGCCCGTGCGGCCGCGCCCCGGCCGGAGATTTTGCTCGCGGATGAGCCGACTGGCAACCTTGACGGGGCCACGGGGGAGGCGATCATGGATGTGCTGTTTGGCCTGCGGGACAAGCACGGCTCGACCCTGATCCTTGTGACCCATTCCCCGGAACTGGCCGCGCGCTGCGACCGCGTGGTGCGCCTGCGCGATGGTCGGGTGGACGCGGATGAAGCGCGGAGGGCTGCGGAATGAGTTTGTTAGATGGCTTTGACCTCGTGGAGGAGATCACGCCCGAACGCGGGCCAGATGGTGACATCGTACTCTATCACCCACACCTAGAGGCCAAGTTACAAGATAGGCCATTATTGCCTTATGGTGATGGCCCATTCTGTCGGTTTGGACTGATATCCTCGAAAGAACGGGCTGGCATTTACATCATCGCAGAAGACAACGTCCCGGTTTTTGTAGGGAGGACAAAGCGGACCCTTCGGGCAATCCTAGGTAATGGTGGCATCGGGAATATTTCCCCAGCGAGTTGCTATAAAGGGGGGAACCAGACGTATGTTCGCGTAAATGCAATGATCACAAAAGCGGTGCAGGAGCGGGCAAAAATCGAAGTGTATTTTAAGGCTGAAGCATTGCCAGACCGTGCATATGACATCCGCCAACGGATAATCTCGGTCATGTCTCCGAAGTGGAATATCCAATGAGTGCGGCCATCGCGGCCCGCATCGCCCGGCGTGAATTGCGCGGGGGGCTGAAGGGCTTTCGCATTTTCCTTGCTTGTATCGCGTTGGGGGTGGCTGCGATTGCCGCTGTCGGCTCCGTCCGTGTGGCCATTTCCGAAGGCTTGACCCGCGAAGGGGCCGCGATCCTCGGTGGCGATGCGGAGATGCAATTCACCTACCGTTTCGCGACCGAAGAGGAGCGCGCATGGATGGCCGCGACCGCGCTTGAGGTCTCGGAGATCGTGGATTTTCGGTCCATGGCGGTGGTGGATCGCGGCGATGTGGTTGAACGCGGACTGACGCAGGTCAAGGGTGTCGATAGCCTCTATCCGCTCTACGGCACCGTCACGCTCGACCCTGCGATCCCGTTGGAGGAAGCGCTGGCGACCCGCGATCTGCCGGGTGCGGTGATGCAACAGGTGTTGATGGACCGGATGGGCCTGTCCCCCGGCGACACGTTCCGCCTTGGCACGCAGGAATTTGAGCTGCGCGCGGCACTGGTGACGGAGCCGGATAGCGCGGGCGGCGGCTTTGGCCTTGGCCCCCGCACGATCGTGACGACCGAAGGGTTGAACGGCTCGGGCCTGATCACCACCGGAACCCTGTTTGAGACCGGATACCGGATGCGCCTGCCGGATGGTGCGGTGCTTGATGACGTCAAGGCGGAGGCGGAGGCGTTGTTCCGCGACAACGGCATGCGCTGGCGCGATAGCCGCAATGGCGCACCGGGTGTCGCCCGGTTCGTGGACCGGATCGGCGCGTTTCTGGTGCTTGTGGGGCTTGCCGGATTGGCCGTTGGTGGCGTCGGCGTATCGGCAGCCGTGCGCGCCTATCTTGACGGAAAGATGCATGTGATCGCGACGCTCAAGACGCTGGGTGCGGAGGGGCGCACGATTTTTCTGGTGTATTTCTTCCAGATCGGGGTGCTGACCGTGATCGGGGTGACGCTGGGCCTGATGCTGGGCGCGATCCTGCCTCTGCTTTTTGCCCCCTTGATCGAAGCGCGCCTGCCCATTCCGGCGGCGTTTGGCGTGCATCCCGGCCCGTTGGCAGAAGCGGGGCTTTATGGTGTTCTGACGGCACTCATTTTCACCCTTTGGCCACTGGCGAGGACCGAAGAAGTCCGCGCCGCTGCCCTGTTCCGGGATGTGACCGGCGGGGCGAAGGGGTTGCCGCGCGGCATCTACCTCATCGCGCTGGGCGTGCTCGCTGCGATGCTGATCGGTGGGGCGGCGTGGCTTTCCGGCATCCCCACACTCGCGCTGATCAGTGCGGGCGGCATCGTGGGGGCGCTTGGGCTGTTGATGCTGTCCGCGTTCCTTGTGCGCCGGATCAGCCGCCGCCTGTCGCGGGCCAAGGCCGTGCGCGGCAAGACCGCGCTGCGCCTGGCGCTTGGCTCTGTTGGTGGTCCGGGCGGGGAGGCGACGAGCGTTGTGCTGTCTCTTGGCCTTGGCCTGACGGTGCTGGCGGCAGTGGGGCAGATCGATTCGAACCTGCGCAATTCTATCGCGAATGAATTGCCCGAGGTCGCGCCGTCCTACTTTTTCATCGACATCCAGAATGACCAGTTGCCCGGTTTCCTTGAGCGAGCAGAGGGCGATCCGCTGGTCAATCAGGTGGATACCGCGCCGATGCTGCGCGGCATCATCACCCGGATCAATGGCCAGCCGGCGCGCGAGGTGGCGGGCGATCATTGGACCCTGCGTGGTGACCGGGGGGTCACTTATTCCACCGCGCCGCGCGATGGGGCGATCATCACGCAAGGTGAATGGTGGGCGGAGGATTACGCCGGGCCGCCCGTCGTCAGCTTCGCGGAAGAAGAGGCGCTGGAACTGGGCCTGACCCTTGGCGATAAGATTACGGTCAACATCCTTGGCCGCGACATCACGGCGGAGATCGTGAATTTTCAGGTCATCGACTTCTCCAACGCGGGCATCAACTTCATCATGACGCTGAACCCTGCCGCGCTGGCGGGCGCACCCCATACCCATATCGCCACCGTCTATGCCGAGGAGGCGGCGGAGGCGCCACTTTTGCGTGATTTGGCAACCTCTTATCCCAATATCACCGCCGTGCGGGTGCGCGATGCGATTGCTCGGGTGGCCGATGCGCTGGCGGGGCTTGCGGCGGCCACGTCCTATGGCGCGGCGGCCACGCTGGTGACCGGATTTGTCGTGCTGATCGGGGCGGCGGCTGCGGGGGAGCGGGCGCGGGTGTTTGAGGCGGCGGTGCTCAAAACGCTGGGGGCTGCGCGCGGGCGTATCCTTCTGAGCTTCGCGCTGCGCTCCGCGATACTGGGAGCAGCGGCAGGGATTGTCGCGATTTTCGCCGGGGCGCTGGCGGGATGGGGTGTGATGACCTTCGTGATGGAGGCGACCTACCGGTTCGAGCCTGTCTCCGCGATTGCCATCGTCATCGGCGGCGCGCTTGCCACGCTGATCGCGGGCCTGAGTTTCGCGCTGCGCCCCCTGAGCATCCGCCCTGCGGGTATCTTGCGGGCGCAGGACTGATCAGGATAGGAAATTCCTATCATCCACGATGTGGGAACGACAGTATTGCGCCTTGAACGGACGGCGGCGCGACACGATATTAGGCGATGAGTGGCACAGCTGCGTGCCGCACGGATTTATTAACAGGGGAACACGGTCAAATGGCTGAACTCTATACCTCAACGCGCACCGGCTCTGGCGTCAGCGCCGAGATTGATGCCGGCCTGCGCTCACATATGAACAAGATCTACGCCACCATGTCGATCGGCATGGTGATCACGGGTCTTGTCGCTTGGGCTTTGTCCGGGCTGACGGTCACGTCTGATCCGAGCCAGGCACAGGGCATGATCCGTGAGGGTCTGTATCTCAACTCGCTGGGCATGGCGCTGTACGCCTCCCCGCTGCGCTGGGTTGTGATGCTTGCACCGCTTGCGTTCGTGTTCGGCCTGTCGGCGGCGATCAACCGTCTGTCCGCGCCGATGGCACAATTGCTGTTCTATGTTTTCGCGGCTGTGATGGGTGCCTCCTTGAGCTCCATCTTCCTCGTCTACACCAGCATGAGCATCGCGCAGATCTTCTTTGCGACGTCGATCATGTTCGCGTCCATGTCGATCTATGGCTACACCACGAAGAAGAACCTCTCCGGCTGGGGCAGCTTCCTGATGATGGGTGTGATCGGTATCGTCGTGGCGTCGATCATCAACCTGTTCTTGCAGAGCGGCCCGCTGATGATGGCGATCTCCGCGATTGGTGTTCTGCTGTTCGCAGCGCTGACCGCCTATGACACGCAGCGGCTGAAGTCCGAGTATCTGCACTTCGCGACCCAGCCGGGCGGTGCAGCATGGCTTGAGAAATCCGCCATCCTTGGTGCGCTCAGCCTCTACATTAACTTCATCAACATGTTCGTCATGTTGCTGCAACTCTTCGGCTCCCGCGAGTAATCGCTGTGCCAGAGAGACGGGATCAGGCCGGGGGAAACCCCGGCCTTTTTCGTTTCACCGGGGCTGATCGCCCTTGAGGATCAGGCTTTTGGGCAGATGCCGGTCAATCTCCGCCATCACATCGGCGGGAAGTGGGCCATGGGCCAAGGCACCCGCGCTGTCGGTGATCTGCTCCACCGTGCGCGCGCCGGGAACAGGGATGTTGTGCGCATCCTTGGCCCAGAGCCAGCACAAGGCCCCCTGCGTGAGGCTGCGCCCCGCGGTGGTCAGCAGATCGCGTGCGGCGTCCAATGCGGCAAGGAATTCCGGCTTTGGCTGACCGTCCTCGAAATAATCCGTGCGCACCTGCCCGGATTTGCGGATGTCATTTGCCGTGATCGGATTGCGGCTCGAATAGCGGCCAGTCAGCATCCCCATGCCCAAGGGGGAGCGGATAAGACGGTAGAGGTCATGCTCCGCTGTCACCGCCTGAATGGCGTCCGCGTCGATCAGCATGTTGCGGGCGAATTCCACGGTGCTAAAGCCGGGCCGGGCGGCCATCGCTTCCACATTCCTGACCATGTCGGTGCTCCAGCCGTAGCTGGCGATCAGGCCCCGCTCCCGCGCGATCTCCATCTGCTCGAACAGGGGCAGCGCCTCCGCCGGGGGCAGGGCGTTGAGGTGCAAGAGCATCACGTCGATCTGATCCCGCTCCAGCCGCCGCAGGCAGGCCTCGATCTGGGGGAGGATCATGTCGGGGGTGGCTGGTGTCCCGATCTCCAGCCGCTTGGTCGTCTCGTTGATCGGGATGCCGACCTTGCTGACGATCACGACATCATCCCGCCCCCTGAGCGCCTGTGCGAGCAACCTGTCGGCATGGCCCGCGCCATAAGCCGCCGCCGTGTCGAACAGCCGGATGCCCGCATCAAGTGCCGCGTGGATCGTGCGGATCGAGGTTGCGTCATCCGTGCCGGAATAGCCGATGGGCGTGTCCCCATCATACATCTCCCCACCGATGGGCCAGCAGCCCATGCCAAGGGGTGCGATATCCTTACCTAGAAAATCCATGGTCATGCTCCTGTGTCCAATTGGATGGCGACAAAGGAAGCACGGATCGGTTGCGTCTGAAATGAAACAGAATGTAAACTGCGTTTCATGAATGAAATGAACTTTGACTGGGACGATCTGCGCCTGTTCGTGGCCGTGGCCCGCGCCGGGGGGCTGAGTGCGGCGGCGCGGGCCACGGGCAAAAGTGCGCCCACCCTTGGCCGCCGGATGGTCATGATTGAGCGGCGCATGGGCCGCGATCTGTTCCGCCGCCTGCCGCGCGGCTATGCGCTGACGGCGGAGGGCGAGGCGTTTCTTGCGCAATGCCTTGAGGTGGAAGCGCGGGTTGAGGCAATGACGGCGGGGGCCTCCGCGCCTGCGCTCGTGAAACTCTCTGCTGGGACATGGATCAGCCATGTGCTTGCCCAACATGCCGCTGAGTTGATCGGGCGCGAACGGATCGCGCTGCGATTCATCACCGCGAATGAGCGGCTTGATATCGCGCGGCGTGAGGCGGTGATCGGTATCCGCAACAGCCGCCCGACGGAAGCGGGCCTTGCCGGGCGGCGGGTCGGGCGGGTGCGGTTTGCAGTCTATGCCACCGATCCGGGGGTCACCCGCTGGGCCAGTGTCGTGGGCGACACGCCCTCTGCCCGTTGGACCAGAGCGCAGATCGGGGAGGAGGAGGTGATTGAGGTGACGACAGGGCGTCTTGCGCTGGATCTGGCGCTTGCCGGTACGGCGCGCGTGACCCTGCCGACCTTCATCGGGCGGGACACGCCCCTGATCCCCCTGACCGCCCCGATCCCGGAACTGGACCATGACGAATGGCTTGTCAGCCACCATGAGGACAGGTTCCTGCCGGAGGTCCGCCGCACGATTGACCGCATCCACACGATCCTAACGCGGCTCCATGCGCAATAAAAAACGGCGGAGCGTGATGCTCCGCCGTCTAAGGCATCACCCCGTTGATGGGGTGCATGTGGCTCAGATCACTTGATCTTGCCTTCCTTGTATTCAACGTGCTTGCGCGCGACCGGGTCATATTTCCGCACGACCATTTTCTCGGTCATGGTGCGGGCGTTTTTGGTGGTCACATAGAAATGCCCGGTTCCTTCGGTGGAATTCAGGCGGATTTTGATGGTGGCTGGCTTCGCCATGGTATCCGTCTCCCAACCGGGCATCTGCCCGCTAACAACAACAGGGCGCGCTCAGGCACACCCGAAATTCAGATGCCGTTACCTACACGAGCGTGGGGTGGTGTCAAGTGTTTCAGGGGCGATGCTGCCGGGAAGTTTGGTTCCTGACCTGCCGGGCTAGAGCATATGGAAATGCGACCGGCCATCTTCATGATAGAAAAACGGCACACCGTCCCTGTTTCGCCCGCTCAGGCGCGCCTCCACTTCGGACAACACGACCTCGGTGATGAAGGGCAGCGCCAGATCGCGTGCCTCCCGCAGCCCGATCCAATGGAGATGGGACAACTCATCGCTTGCCGCGGAAAAATCATCCGGGTCGCCGTCCAACTCATCCGCATGAATGAGGAAGAATCGCGCGTCGAACCGGCGTGGTCGCCCCGGCGGTGTCACCGCGCGAAACACGAAATCCAGCCGGTCGAGTGCGGGCAAAAGACCCCGCGCCGCGAAACTTTCCCATCCCTCCGGCACCCTACCGTCAAGCGTACCGGGGGAGCCGAGGGCAAGGCCCGCTTCTTCCCACAATTCCCGAATCGCCGCCAGCGCCAGCGCCTCGGCCTCGCCCTCATCGGCTTGGGCCGACAGAGCCTGTGCCACGTCAGGGCGCAGCGGGGTGGCGACGGTCATCGCGCGGTCCGTTGGGTCCAGCGCGCCGCCCGGAAAGACATATTTTGACGGCATGAACACGGCCTTTGCGCCGCGCATCCCCATCAGCACACGCGGCCCCTCAGCCCCGTCACGCAACAGGATGACGCTGGCCGCGTCACGAATGGGAACGTCTTTGAACTCTGTCATGGCACCTCCGCCTGGACGGTTAAGGTGCACCGGGGTCGCGCGCGCGTCTAGTCAGCTTTGATCATGGCCAAAGCCATGCATCCGCTTGGCCCATTGAAAGCCCACGAACATGCCCTTGATCCGGGGCAAAAGGTACAGCGACAGCGTGACAAACACGATCGACAGCCCGATCCCCATGATCCAGCCTTCGGGCCGCCATGTCTCATAGGTGAACATCATCACCGGGGCCATCAGATGCCCCGCGATCAGCATGGTGGCCCAAGCAGGACCGTCATCGGCGCGGTGATGGTGCAACTCCGTGGCGCAAACGGGGCAAGTGCGCCGCACCGTCAGATAGCCACGCATCATCGGCCCGCTGCCGCAGGACGGGCATTTCCGTTTCCACCCGCGCAGAAGGGACTGGTTCACGTCCCGCTCTTCGTCGGTATGGGGCTGATGATATGCAACTGTGTCTTTCATAGAATGGAAGATAGGCCATCTTTGCCTCGCCCGCAGTGAGACAACCTGCCTTGCGTCGGGATGTCGCGTGCAAGGCGCGCTTTCCTTCGCTCTTGCCCTGCATGCCAAAGCATGCCACACCCTGCGCATGACGATTTGTTGCATCATCCCCACCATTATTATCCGCTGACACGCGTCGCGGGGGTTTGCTGCACGGTCTTTCATGGATACGCATCCTCCGCCCGCCGGAGAGCCGACCATGACCACGATCCATCTTTATAACCAGATGTCCAAGCGCAAGGAGCCGCTGGCTCCGCTCGACCCGTCGAATGTGCGGATGTATGTCTGTGGACCGACCGTTTATGACCGGGCGCATATCGGCAACGCGCGCCCGGTGACCGTGTTTGACACGCTCTATCGGCTGTTGCGCCATGTGTATGGCGCGGATCACGTCGCCTATGCGCGCAACATCACGGATGTAGATGACAAGATCAACGCGCGCGCCGCAGAATCCGGCCGCACCATCGCTGAGATCACGGAGGAGACGACCGCCTGGTATCTCGACGATATGGGCACGCTCGGCAATCTTGAGCCGGACCACATGCCGCGCGCGACCGCCTATATCCCGCAGATGATCGCGATGATCGAAGGGCTGGTCGCGGATGGTCATGCCTATGCGGCAGAGGGGCATGTGCTGTTCGCGGTGGACAGCTACGCGGACTATGGCCGCCTGTCGCGTCGGTCGCTCGACGATATGCGCGCAGGGGCGCGGGTCGAGGTCGCGCCCTATAAGCGCAACCCGATGGATTTCGTGCTCTGGAAACCGTCCGGACCTGCGCTGCCGGGGTGGGACAGCCCATGGGGCCGGGGCCGCCCCGGCTGGCATATCGAATGCTCGGCCATGGCAGCGGACCTGTTCGGCCCGAGCTTTGACATTCATGGCGGCGGGATCGACCTGCAATTCCCGCACCACGAGAACGAAATCGCGCAAAGCTGCTGCGCGCATCCGGGGGAGGGGTTCGCCACGATCTGGATGCATAACGAGATGTTGCAGGTCGAGGGCAAGAAGATGTCCAAGAGCCTGGGCAATTTCTTCACCGTGCGCGATTTGCTGGATAAGGGCGTGCCGGGGGAGGTGATCCGGTTTGTGTTGCTCTCCACCCATTACCGCAGCCCGATGGACTGGACGGAGAAGAAGGCGAACGAGGCCGCAAACTGCCTGCGCAAATGGCGGGAGATCACTGCCGGGGCAAAGCCGGGTGAGGTGGCCCAGCCCGTGCTGGATGCGTTGTCGGATGACCTGAACACCGCAGGCGCGATTGCCGAATTGCACAAGCTTGCCGGGGCGGGTGATGGCGCGGGGCTTTTGGCCTCCGCGCGCCTGATGGGGCTGTTGTCGGAGGATATGGGCGGCTGGCTCGATGCCGGTATCGACCTCACTGCCTATGCGGATCGGCTTGCCGCCGCGCGCGCCGCTGCGATGGAGAGCAAGGATTTCAGCGAGGTGGATCGTCTTAAACGGGCCTATCTTGATGCGGGGCTCGAAGTGCGGATGAGCAAGGCGGGGGTCGATCTGGTCCCCGGTCCGGGCTTTGACGCGGGCAAGCTGGAGGGGCTACTATGACCGTTCGGCTATATGGGACAGAGGCCAGCGCCCGGCCCGGCGGGGAGGGCGTGAAGTGCCCGCCCCGTGGGGGGCGGCACGGGCGCTGGCCGGTGTGCATGCACACCGGCAGGAGGGTCGGCCAATGACCCGAGAACGCCTCTACCTTTACGACACCACCCTGCGCGACGGGCAGCAAACGCAAGGCGTGGCCTTCTCCACCGCGGAAAAGCAGCGCATCGCGGCAGCCCTTGATGCGCTTGGCATCGACCATGTGGAGGGCGGCTGGCCCGGGGCGAACCCGACCGATAGCGAGTTTTTCAACGCAGCGCCCAGCCTGACACGCGCGACCCTCACGGCCTTTGGCATGACCAAACGCGCGGGCCGGTCGGCGGCGAATGACGATGTGCTCGCGGCGGTGGTCAACGCGGGCACGTCGTCCGTCTGCCTTGTCGGAAAAACCCATGATTTTCATGTGACCGAGGCCCTCGGCATCCCGCTTGACGACAACCGCGACAATATCGCCGACAGCATCGCGCATCTGGTCGCCCAGGGCCGGGAGGCGCTGTTCGATGCGGAGCATTTCTTTGATGGCTACCGCGCGAACCCGACCTATGCGATGGATTGCCTGCGCGCCGCGCTCGATGCTGGCGCGCGCTGGATCGTGCTGTGTGACACCAATGGCGGCACGCTGCCTGCCGAAGTGGGCCGCATCACGGCTGAGGTGATTGCGGCGGGCATCCCCGGCGACCGGCTTGGCATCCATACCCATGACGACACTGGCAATGCCGTCGCTTGCACGCTTGCCGCCGTGGACGCAGGCGCGCGCCAGATACAGGGCACGCTCAATGGGCTGGGGGAGCGATGCGGCAACGCCAACCTTGTGACCCTGATCCCCACCTTGCTGCTGAAAGCGCCCTATAAGGATCGGTTTGAGATTGGGGTGAAGGCGGACGACCTGTCCGATCTGACCCGGATCAGCCGTATGCTTGACGATATCCTGAACCGCATTCCGGATGCCCATGCGCCCTATGTGGGCGCGTCGGCTTTCGCGCATAAGGCGGGGCTTCACGCGTCGGCCATCCTCAAGAACCCCACCACCTATGAGCATGTGCCGCCCGAAATGGTCGGCAATGCGCGCATCGTGCCGATGTCCAATCAGGCGGGCCAATCGAACCTGCGTCGCCGTCTGGCAGAGGCGGGCATCGAGGTGGCGCAGGGCGACCCGCGCCTTGCCCGCATCCTTGAAGAGGTGAAAGCGCGGGAGGATCGCGGCTATGCCTATGACAGTGCGGCCGCGTCCTTTGAGCTGATCGCCCGCGACGTGCTGGGCCAGCGGCCGCAATTCTTCAGCGTCGAACGCTACCGCGTGACGGTCGAAAAGCGCCGCAATGCGCGGGATGAGCGGATCACGGTGTCCGAAGCGGTCGTCGTGGTCGATGTGGCCGGGGAGCGCAAAATCTCCGCCGCTGACAGCTTTTATGGGGATAGCGAGGCCGATCAGGGCCCGGTCCATGCGCTGAGTGCCGCGCTGCGCCATGACCTTGGCAAATATGCTGATGTGATTGCCGATATGCGGCTGGTGGATTTCAAGGTGCGCATCACCGGCGGCGGGACAGAGGCCGTGACCCGCGTGCTGATCGACAGCGCCGACGGGCAGGGCCGCCGCTGGTCCACCGTGGGCGTGAGCGCCAACATCGTCGATGCGTCCTTTCAGGCGCTGGTCGATGCGATCAACTGGAAGCTGTTGCGGGATGTGAGCCCAGAGTGACCCAGCCTTCCGACGCCATTTTCACGCTCCATAGCGGCCTGTTGCGGGAGGCACCCGGATCGGATGCCTCGACCCTTCGGGCGCTTGGGCTGACGGGCCTTGGCGGGGAGGTGACGGTGGCGGATATGGGCGCAGGACCGGGGGCGGCGACGCTCCTTCTGGCCCGCGCGCTGCCCGGCGCATGGATCACGGCTGTGGACACGCATGAACCCTATCTCGATACGATCATCTCGCGCGCGGCGGCGGCGGGGCTGATCTCCCGCATTGGGACGCTGGAACAGGATATGGTGGGGCCGGGCTTCATGGATGGCTCGCTTGACCTGATCTGGTGCGAGGGGGCGGTCTATTTCGTCGGATTGGAGCGCGCCTTGCGCCATTGGCGCCCGCTGCTGCGGCCCGGCGGGCGGATCGTGTTCTCCGAAGTGATCTGGCTTGGCCCGGACAGGCCTAAGGACGCGGAACTGTTCTGGATGGAATATCCCGATATGACCGACCGGGCTGGTGTGATCCGCCGCATTGAGGCTGCTGGATGCCGCCTGATTTCGGATTTCGTGCAGCCCGAAAGCGACTGGCGCGCCTATCTCGGCCCGCTTGGCACCCGTGCGGCGGAACTGCGCCCCGGTGCCGATGAAACCCTGCGCGCGGTCCTTGACGGCGCGGTGCAGGAGGCCGAGTTGTTTGAGCGGCATGGCGACAGCTACGGCTATGCCTTCTTTATCGTGGAGGCGGCATCATGAGTTGGCAGGATTGCGCGGCTCTTGTGGAGCAGGGCGACCCGGATCGCTTCATGTCCGCGATGGCGGCCCCGCCTGCGGGCCGCGCGATGCTGTTTCCGCTCTATGCCTTCAACCTTGAACTGGCCAAGGCCCCTTGGGTCACGTCAGAGCCGCAACTGGCCGAGATCCGCCTGCAATGGTGGCGCGACGCAATCGCTGAAATCTATGAGGGCCGCCCGCCCCGGCGGCATGAGGTCGTCACACCATTGGCAGAGGTCATCACCGCCCGCGCCCTGCCGCGCAACCTCTTTGACGCGATGATCGACGCGCGCGGTTTTGACATCTATGACGCGCCGCATATGGGGCGCGCGGGCTTTGACGCTTATATCACCGCGACGGCGGGCAATCTGATGCAGCTTGCGGTGCTGTCCTTGGGTGGGGATGCGGCGGCTCGCAAGGCGGCAGGAGAGTTCGGCTATGGCTGCGGGGTTGGGGTGCTGTTATCGGCCTTGCCAGCGCTGTACGCATCCGGGCGCAACCCAATACCGGTGGCGGGCGATCTTGACCGCAACGCCCTCATCGAAGGCCGGATGCCGGAACCGTTGGCCAGTGCCATCAAACCGATTGCGGCGGATGCCCGCGCGCGCATCGCGCAGGCCCGCAAATCGAGCCTTCCCGGCGCTGTGACACCGGCTCTGCTCCATGGATGGCGGATCGAGCCTGTCCTGAACCGCGCGGTCACTGACCCCGCGAGCCTTCTGACCGACCCGCCGGTGCAATCAGAATTCGCCCGCCGCTTCGGCTTTCTCTGGCGCAGCATGATGGGCCGCTGGTGACACCTTTGCGTTTCTTTTTTCCCTAAATACCTCCCGCCGGAGGCATAAAAAGTCGCACCTATTCCGCAGGCGCGAATTTCGGCTTTTGCAGGACGAACCACAGCAACGT
This sequence comes from Rubricella aquisinus, assembly GCF_014199445.1. Lineage (GTDB taxonomy): Bacteria > Pseudomonadota > Alphaproteobacteria > Rhodobacterales > Rhodobacteraceae > Rubricella > Rubricella aquisinus. The sequence continues at coordinate 229,632 of NZ_JACIJS010000004.1, forward strand.
GCCCCCGGCCAGTATCAGGAACGGCACCATCGCATAATTCACCGCCGTCCAGCCCAGCACCGGATCGCCCGCGCCGACACCATTCATCAACCCACCGGAACTGAACGACGCGACGGCCACCAGTCCGAACACCAGAAAATCATTCAGCCCTTGCACTTTTGAGCGTTCCTCCGGCGCGTGGGAGGCTGTCAGCAATGCGGTCGCCCCGATGAACCCAAAATTCCAGCCAAAGCCAAGCAGGATCAGCGCAAGGTAGAAATTCATCAAATCGACCCCTGCCAGCGCCACCAGCCCCGCCCCAAACAGGATCGTGAGACCAATCGCGATGATCCGCTCGACCCCGAACCGCGCGATCAGATGCCCGGTGAAAAAGCTTGGCGCAAACATCGCCAGAACGTGGAATTGCACGACCCGCGCTGCACTGTCGGTCGTGAACCCGCAGCCGACCACGGCAAGCGGGGCCGAGGTCATCATCAGGTTCATCAGCGCATAGGCCACCATCGCGCAGATCATGGCCGTCAGCACCGCAGGCGTGCGCAGAATCCGCTTCAGGGGCCGCCCGGTGGAAGCGCCTTTCTCCCGTTTGGGGGGACGGGGCAGGTCCAACCCGAGGATGATGAACACCCCCACCACATTCACAAGCGCCGCCGCCGCATAGCCGCCCGCAAACTGGAACGGCACGATGGCATCCCCAAACCAGATCACCAGTTGCGGCCCGACAATCGCGGAGGCAAGGCCCCCGGCCATCACCCAACTTATCGCCTTGGGTCGGAAATCATCGCTTGCCGTGTCCGTCGCGGCAAAACGGTAGAAGCCTTGCGCGGCCATATACACACCGGTCAGCGCGTGGCCGACGCACAGCAACAGGAAACTGCCGCTCACAATCGCATAGGCCGACAGGGCCGCGCCCACACCCCCGCCCAAAAGCCCGATCATAAAGCCGGTCTTGCGCCCATATTTGCCCATCACACCCGAAATCACGGGTGCCGTGAAGGCCGAGACAAGCACGATCATCGAAATCGGCAGGGTCGCGAGGATCGGGTTCCCGGCGAGCATCTGCCCCGCAAGCCCCCCCATGACAAAAGCCATGGGCATCTGTGCGCCCATGATGCCCTGAGCCGCAACGAGGAACCAGACGTTCCGCCGCGCGCGCCGGTCGTCAATATATGAGGGGAGTGTATCAGTCATGGCCACATCAATGGCACCAGTCTGAATGTTCGGCAATGGTGATCGTGCCTGCGGAATGATACAATTTTGTGATGGTTTTCATCACGGCACCTCCCACCGAATGGTGGATAACCCGGCAAACCGGGCGAACCGGTCCAGTTCACCATCCAGTTTCGTCCGCCGGTTTGTGCTCCATTTTACCTTTGGTTCGGGCCAGAGGTTGAGCACATGAAGCTGCCCCGTCTTGCGATCCGCCTTGGCCTCCAGCCGCCCGACAAACCGATCCCCCTCCAACAGGGGATAGACGTAATAGCCGTATTTGCGCTTGTCGGCAGGCACGAAAATCTCGTTGCGATAGTCAAATCCAAACAGCCGCGCCAGCCGGTTGCGATCTCGAATGACCGGGTCGAACGGGTTGAGAATGCGCAATCGGCTTGATGCGGGTTTGAGCTTGGCAATCCGTGCCTCGATATCGGGATAGGCAACCACATCCTGCCATGTCCCGTCCGTCCATTCGATTTGCGCGGGGACAAGTGCGGTGTGGGCAGTCACCCATCCCTTCGCCTCGCTGGCGTCCATCGCGTCCCAAAACCGCTGGATATCGCCGCTGGTGCCAAAGCCGATCCGGGACAATGCCGCGTCACAGAGCCAGTTGAGCTGCTCTGCATCTGGCACCTCCATGGCGCGCAGATGCGCGGGAAACACCCGTTCAGCAAGGTCGTACACCTTGGTAAATCCATCGCGATGGCAGGTCGCCAATTCGCCCGAATACCACATGTAATCGAGGGCGAGCTTATGTGGCGGGCGGGCCCACATCTCCCCTTTGCGGGCATGTTCACTGTCAAAGGCGTGGGTGGAGAGCGGCCCCTCCTGCGCGATCCGGTCCTTGATCCGCCGCCGCTCCTCCGGCCCGGCCATGCTTTGCCACCACGCTGAGCGTTCGATCCGCTCCCGCCGCCGCCGGAACTGGCGCTGCCACATCGGCAACAGGCTCATCGGCAGGACGGACGCATCATGGGTGAAATGCTCGAACACCTCCCGCTTTGGGCGCATCAGGCGGTCGAGCATTGGCGCGCGATAGGATTGCATCCGGCTCCACAGGATATGGTGATGCGCCCGCGCGATGTTCTGGATGCTGTCAAGCTGGACCATCCCCAGATCGGTGATCAGACCCGACAGATCGGTCACACCCACCGGTGCCGCGCTCAGATGCTGGGCGGAGAGCCAGAGGTTGCGCGCGGTCTTATTCGGGATTTTCAGGGGGGTCATTTAAGGCTCGTTCTTGCTTTGTCCCGCCACCATGGGCCAATCCGGCCAACCTGACCACCCGAAAGATGCGATATGGTGATAGGAAATACCTAAGCGAAACACTCAGGGTTGACGTACCTGACTAATTGAGTAAGTCTTTCGTCTGAGCCATCCCCACCGGGGACAAGCCAAGATCTGCCACCCCCTGATAAAGGGAGCGACCGATGATACAGACACCGACGCGCGCGGCCCATCCCGCCCAACCGACCGCTGAGGAGCGGCGGATCGCGCAGCTTGAGCTTGCCCAAATCCTTCAGGATGCGGGGCTTTGGAACGGACCCTCGCTTGAGGTTCTGATGGACCGGTTTGAACGGCGGGAGGGATATACATCATGAACGCCCTGTGCAAACCCACGCCCGCCCGCGATGAGGCGCACCCGTCCCTGCCGATGCATGACGCGCGCCAGTTGACCGGCGAAAGTGGCCTCGCCCTGATCAAGCTTGATGACCAAATCTACACCCTGCGGATCACCCGCGCGGGCAAACTCATCCTGACCAAATAACATCCCTCAGCCAGCTGCAGTCAGCCAAGGAACGCACCATGTCGAAAATCCCATCGCCCTGCATTGGCGTGTGCAAATACCGGCGTGCGGGTCACTGTATCGCCTGTTCGATGACCAAGCCGCAAAAGTCCCTCTTCAAGACATTGAAGAAAGACAAACACCGCCGCGCATTCGTGGAGATGCTGGCCAAGCAGCAGGCCCAGATGGGCAAATTCACGGCGTGGCTTCCCGCCTATCTCAAGCGTTGTGCGAAAAAGGGTGTGAAGCCGCCTGTGAGCGGGTAGGGTCGGTTGCACGGATCACCGGGCTTTTTTGCAGAAAAGAGACCAGCGCGATCTAGGGCTGCCGCGTTCAGAAATCGAGCGGCGCGTTTTCCTTGATCTCTTTGAGAACGAAGAACGTTCTGATCTGCCGCACGCCCGGTAAGGCGATGAGCATCTTGTTGTGCATCGTGTTGAAGTCGGTCATGTCCTTGACCCGGATTTTGAGCAGATAATCGAAATCCCCAGCGACAAGGTGACAATCAAGCAGCTCTTTCGTATCCGACACCGCCTCCTCAAACGCGGCGAAGCTTTCGGGGGTGGAGCGGTCCAGCACGACCCCTACCATCACCAGCGTGCCGCGATTGACCGAAGCGGGGTTCACCTTCCCATGTACGGCGGTGATATGGCCATTGTCGAACAGCGCCTGCGTGCGGCGATGACAGGTCGCCGGGCTGACATTCACCGCCTTGGCCAATTCCGCATTGGTCAGACGGCCATCGGCCTGAAGGTGGCGCAGGATGTTTTTGTCGATTCGGTCCATGAGGGATGAAGGATTCTTTCAGAAAGGCGGGTATTGGCTCGTAATCTGCGAATATAATGGCCCCATCATCCGTCAAGTTATAAGCATTCACGCATTATTTTGAAAGCACCTTTCGCCTCTCTCTTGCTACGCTTTTCTCGTTAGCAAATCAGGAGATGCCCCATGTCGCTGCTCGCCCCGTTTGATCGTTACCCCCTCACCTTCGGCAAGACCGTCATTGAACATCTGCCACGATTGACAGACGCCATCGGGGCCGATGTCGAGTTTTATGCCAAACGGGAGGATTGCAATTCCGGCCTCGCCTTTGGGGGGAACAAGCTGCGCAAGCTTGAATATATCGTGCCCGACGCGATTGCGAGTGGTGCGGACACGCTCGTCTCCATCGGTGGGGTGCAATCGAACCATACCCGCATGGTGGCGGCGACCGCGGCGAAGATCGGCATGAAATGCGTGGTCATTCAGGAAAAATGGGTGCCGCATTACGATGCGGTTTATGACCGGGTGGGCAATATCCTGATGACCCGCCTGATGGGGGCAGATAGCCGCCTTGTGGAGGACGGGTTCGATATCGGCATTCGCAAAAGCTGGGAGGATGCGATCCAGTCGGTCAAGGATGCGGGGGGCAAGCCCTATCCGATCCCGGCGGGCGCATCCGTTCACAAATATGGCGCGCTGGGCTATGTCGGCTTTGCCGAAGAAGTGGCCGAGCAGGAGGCCGAGTTGAGCGTCACATTCGACTATATCGTCGTGTGCGTGGTCACCGGCTCAACCCAAGGCGGGATGATCGTGGGCTTTGCCGCGCAGGACCGGGCCGACCGGGTGATTGGCATCGACGCTTCCGGCACTTTGGATCAGACCCGCGCGCAGGTCCGCGGCATCGTGGACAACACCGCAGAGCTTGTCGGACTGGGCCGCAAGGTTCGCGAAGATGAAATCCATATCAATCCAGACTATGCCTATCCGGCCTATGGCGTGCCATCCGAGGAAACCAATGATGCCATCCGCCTCGCGGCCAAGACGGAAGCGATGATGACCGATCCGGTCTATGAAGGGAAATCCATGCAAGGGATGATTGACCTCGCCAGAAAGGGCTTTTTCCCGAAAGGCTCAAAGGTGCTCTATGCCCATCTGGGCGGTGCACCAGCGTTGAACGGCTATAGCTATTATTACAAGGATGGCTGATCTGTCAGGCGGATGTGGACGGATAGGGGCTAGACCGGCTCGGAGTATTTGTCGAGCGGCGTGGTCAGCTTGATGAATTGCATGAATTGCCGTGCAAGCTGGGATGGCGGGCGGCCGGAGGGCAGCACGAAACTGGTGTTATAGAAAATCGCGGCATCAAAGGGGCGCACCTCGATCCCGTCCAGCCCGGAGGTCAATAGCGGAAATGGGTTGATCAGGGTCACGCCCAGCCCCTGCCGCACCAGTTCCAGCGCGGCCATGTTCGTTGCTGTTTCGGCCACCTGTTTCGGATGCACGCCCGCGCGGGCGAATAGCTGTTCGGTGATCGCCCGCGTCCCGAGCCGCCGGAGAAATTCGATGAGGGCCACGCCTTCCAGATCATGGGGCGTGATGACCTCCTTTTCCGACAGCGGATGACCGGTCGGCATCGCACACACGACCTGACTGCGCCGCCATGGCACCAGATGGACACCCGACCGCTGGATCATGCCGCTTGTCAGGCCAAGGTCGTAGCGAAGCTCCAGAATACCCGACACCAGCACATCCGTTGCCTGAATATCGAGTTGCAACTGCTTACCCGGGTTTTCCTTCAGAAACCGCGCGACCCGCGAAATGACAAAGTGATGCGCCAGCGTCGGCGGCACGATCAGGCGCAGCGGTTCGGCATCGGGGGTCACCCATTCGGCACCTTCGATATCCGCGAGCGTCTCGAAAATCGGATCCAGCTTGTCATTGAGCCGCAGTGCCTCTGCCGTTGGTTCGATCCGCCCTGATCTGCGCAGAAAAAGGAGGCGCCCCACCCGCGCCTCCAGCTGGGACAGGGACCGGCTGACGGCGGATTGCGAAATGCCAAGGCGGCGCGCGGCCCCGATCGTCGTGCCCGTCACAACCACCGCCCGCAAACACTCGAATTCACGCAAACGATGCCGATGTTCGACCATGGGACGCTCCCCTGAGGCTGGCCGCTGCTGCAAAGCGGCTGGATTGATCTATGCAGAAGTGCATAGCATTGAGTATTGGCAATGATTTTTGCGGTAGCTAGCCTTTTTTCAGTGCGAGGGGCCGAACGGAGATTCGATCCCTCAAAGCGCCAATTGAACAGGGAGTTCATTCGATGAGGAAACTCACTACCGCGACAGCCGTCGCACTTGGCATTCTGGCCTTAGGCGCAGGTGCCGCATCCGCAGAGAAATTGACCATCGGTCTCGCGTCAGAGCCGACATCTCTTGATCCGCATTTCCACAACCTTGGCCCGAACAACGCGATGTCGGTCCATATGTTCGACCGGCTTATTGCGCAGGACGAACGGCAGCGCCTGTCCCCCGGTCTTGCCGTCTCATGGGAGCCGATTGACGATCTGACATGGGAATTCAAACTGCGCGAGGGCGTGAAATTCCATGATGGCAGCGATTTCACCGCTGATGACGTGATCTGCACCATGGCGCGCGCGCCCGAAGTGCCGAACTCGCCCTCAGGCTATGGCACCTATCTCAAGGGTAAGGAAGTCATCAAGGTGGATGACTACACCGTGCATTTCCGCACCGCAGAACCTTATCCGCTGATGGGCAACGATATCTCCACCATCCCGGTGATTTCCGAGCTTGGCTGCAATTCTACCACGGAAGATTTCAACGCAGGCACCGCCGCGATTGGAACCGGGCCCTTCAAATTCCAGAGCTACACGCCGGGCGAAAGCATCGTGCTTGTGCGCAATGACGACTATTGGGGCGAAGCGCCGATCTGGTCCGAAGTCGAATTCCGGCCAATCACCTCCGGGCCGAGCCGTGTTGCCTCGCTTCTGGCAGGTGACGTGGACATGATTTCGGGTGTGCCGACGACCGATATCGAAACCCTGAGTGGCAATGACGATATCCAGTTGAGCCAAGGCGTGTCCAACCGGGTCATCTACCTCCATCTGGACCAATTCCGCGAGAATTCGCCCTATGTCCGTGCAAATGGCGGTGGTGAGATCGTAAACCCGCTGCTTGACGTGCGCGTGCGCAAGGCGATCAGCATGGCCATCAACCGCGACGCGATTGTCGAGCGTGTGATGGAAGGCGTCGCGCGGCCCGCCGGGCAGCTTTTGCCGGATGGGTTCTTTGGCGTGTCCGACAATCTGGAGGTCGTGGCCTATGATCCGCAGGGCGCACGGGCGCTGCTGACCGAAGCCGGGTATCCCGATGGCTTTGAGTTGACGATCCACGGACCGAATGACCGCTATATCAACGATGCCAAAATCGCGGAAGCGATTGCGCAGATGCTGACCCGTGTCGGGATCAAGACGGCGGTGGAGACCATGCCCCGCTCGGTGTATTTCGGGCGCGCATCGACCGGCAGCCCCGAAGGTCTGCCTGAGTTCAGCTTCATCCTCGTGGGTTGGGGGGCTGGCTCTGGTGAGGCGTCCTCGCCGCTCAAGTCGCTGATCGCGACCTATGATAAGGATGCGGGTTTTGGCTCCTCCAACCGGGGGCGGCATTCCGATCCTGAGACGGATGCGCTGATCCAACAGGCCCTGCGCACGGTCAATGACGCAGAGCGCGAGAGCCTTCTGGCGCAAGCGACCGAACGCGCCATCGAGAACGTGGCGATCATTCCGACCCATTTCCAGGTCAACACCTGGGCGGCACGGAAAGGTCTGAGCTATATCGCGCGCACCGACGAGTACACGCTCGCGATGGGCGTGGTGAAAGAGTAACCACACCTCCTCCGGGCCGCAGCACATGCGGCCCGGTCACCTTGCTCGGGGAGCAGTCTCATGACCGTGTTCGTGATCCGAAGGATGCTACAGGCGCTGCTTGTCGTGTTCCTGATGTCCGTGATCGTCTTTTTCGGCGTCAATATCGTGGGGGATCCGGTGTATATGCTGGTCAGCCCCGATGCCGATCAGGCCGATATTGAAGCCGCGATCCGCAGGCTTGGTCTGGATCGTCCGATCCTTGAGCAATACTGGTTGTTTCTGAAAGGGGCCGCACAGGGCGACCTTGGCGACAGTTTCATCTTTGGGGAACCAGCGCTGAAGCTGATCCTCCACCATATGCCCGCAACCATGGAATTGGCCTTCTCCGCGCTTATTCTGGCCATCGTGATTGGCATTCCGCTTGGGCTTTATGCCGGGTTGTATCCCGACAGCCGCATTTCAAAGGGCATCATGGCCGTGTCGATCTTCGGCTTTTCGCTGCCGACATTCTGGGTCGGTCTGATGCTGATCATGTTGTTCGCGGTGGAATTGCGCTGGGTGCCCGCGACCGGGCGTGGCGATCTGGGAAGTTTCCTTGGCATTCAAAGCAGCCTGTTCACGCTCGATGGGCTAAGCCATATCTTCCTGCCCGCGCTTAACCTCGCGCTTCTCAAGATTTCCCTCGCCATCCGCCTCACCCGCGCCGGGGTGCGGGAGGCCATGGGACAGGACTACGTCAAATATGCCCGTGCCAAGGGGCTGGCGACGCGCCGGATCATCCTTGTGCATGTGATGAAGAACATCATGATCCCGGTGGTCACGGTCATGGGCCTTGAATTCGGGAGCCTGATCGGCTTCTCGGTTGTGACCGAAACGATCTTTGCGTGGCCCGGAATGGGCAAGCTCTTGATCGACGCGATCCTCCAACTCGACCGGCCTGTCGTCGTGGCCTACCTGATGATCATCGTGCTGTTCTTTGTGCTGATCAATCTGGTGGTCGATATCCTCTACTCCATTCTCGACCCACGGGTCCGGCTACAGGATCAGGGCGCATGAGCGATATGACCGCAAACAACCCCGCGACCCCCGCACGGGTAGAGACCCCGTTCCAGCGGTTTCGCGCAGAATTCTTTGAGAGTAAGATCGCCACGCTGGCGCTCGCCATTTTTGTGATCATCGTGCTGCTGGCGGTGTTCGCGCCATGGATCACGCCGCAAAACCCGTATGACCTTGCGCAGGTCACGGTGATGGACGGGCGCTTGCCCCCCGGATCGGAATCGATTGACGGCTATACGATGTGGCTCGGTTCTGACGGGTCGGGGCGGGATCTTTATTCCGCGATCCTTTATGGGTTGCGCATCTCCCTGACCGTGGGGCTTGCGTCAGGTGTGATCGCGCTCTTGATCGGGATGGTGATCGGTTTGGTCGCGGCCTATGCGGGCGGACGGATCGAAGCGATCATCATGCGCATCGTCGATCTGCAATTGTCCTTTCCCGCGTCGCTCGTGGCGCTGATGATGGTCGCGGCATTAGGCAAAGGGGTGGACAAGATCATCCTCGCGCTCGTTATCGCGCAATGGGCCTATTACGCGCGCACGGTGCGCGCGACGGCTCTGGTTGAGCGGAGCAAGGAATATGTGGAGGCCGCACAATGCCTTGGCATTTCTCGCGCGCGCATCGTGTTCCGCCATATCCTGCCCAATTGCATGGCCCCGCTCATCGTTGTGGGCACGGTCCAGACCGCGAGTGCGATCTCTTTGGAGGCAACGCTGTCCTTCCTTGGCGTCGGGCTGCCCCAGACCGAGCCGTCCATCGGGGTGCTGATCGCGAACGGTTTTGAATACATGCTGTCCGGGCGCTACTGGATTTCCGTTTTCCCCGGCCTCGCGCTGTTGCTGACCGTGGTGTCGATCAACCTTGTTGGTGACCACATGCGCGACGTCCTGAACCCGAGGTTGAAGAAATGAGCGCCGTTCTCGAAATCAGCGGGCTCAAGACCCATTTCTTCACCCATGCAGGCGTGGTGAAAGCCGTGGATGGTGTCGATTTCACCGTCTCAAAGGGAGAAATCATGGGGCTGGTGGGCGAGTCCGGTTCGGGCAAGTCGATCACCGGCTTCTCCATCCTTGGTCTGATCGACCCGCCCGGTCGCATCGTTGAAGGGTCGATCAAGTTCAACGGCGAGGAGATCGCCAATGCCCCTGAAAACCGGCTGCAAAGCCTGCGGGGCAATCGTATCTCCATGATCTTTCAGGATCCGATGATGACCCTCAACCCGGTGCTGCGGGTGGACACGCAAATGATGGAGGCGATCCTCGCGCATGAGGCCGTGTCGAAACAGACCGCGTGGGAGCGGGCGCGCGATGCGCTTGGCCTTGTCGGTATCCCCTCCCCGGAGGAGCGGCTGCGGGCCTATCCGCACCAATTGTCGGGCGGGATGCGACAGCGCGTGGCGATTGCCACGGCGTTTCTGAACAAGCCGGACCTGATCATCGCGGATGAGCCTACCACGGCGCTTGATGTCACCATTCAGGCGCAGATCATCCATGAGGCGCAAAAGCTCACCAAACAGACCGGCACGGCGATGATCTGGATCACCCATGACCTTGCCGTGGTGGCGGGGCTCGCGGATCGGATATCGGTCATGTATGCCGGGCGCATCGTGGAGCAGGGCGGGATTGACGATGTGATCGACCGGCCGCTGCACCCCTATACCGTTGGCCTGCTCGGATCGGTGCCGACGGCGAACCGGCGCGGCAAGCGGCTTTTTCAGATCGAAGGGATGACGCCCAACATGCTGGCCCTGCCCGAAGGCTGCGCCTTTGGCCCGCGCTGTCATGCCCGGACCGCTGCCTGCGATCAGCAGCCACCCAATGACCATGCGGGCGACCGCCGGTTCCGCTGTTTCAATCCACATCTTGCAGTCGAGGCAGGCCAATGACCGCACCGCTCGTAGAAATCCGGGGTGTCTCGAAACGCTTTACCAAGCGATTGGACGTGGCGGGCAAGATCGCCCAAAAGCTCGGCGCGGATATCCGTGAGGAAACCGTCCATGCGGTCGACAATGTCACCCTGTCGATCCAACCGGGGGAGGTGCTGGGCCTTGTGGGCGAGTCTGGCTGCGGCAAGTCTACGCTAGGGCGGGTGGTCGCGGGTATTCATGCGGCAAGCGATGGACAGATGTTCTTTGAAGGCCGGGATGTCGCCACGCTCAACAACGCGGATAAGCGGACGGCGACGCTGGCCATCCAGATGATCTTTCAGGATCCGTTCGCCAGCCTCAATCCCCGGATGCGGGTCGAGGATATCATTGGTGAAGCGCCCCAAATGCACGGCATCGTCACCAAGGACGACATCCCCGCTTACGTCGAAGAGGTGATGCGTAAGGTCGGTCTCGATCCCTCCCTGAAAAAGCGGTACCCGCACCAGTTTTCCGGTGGACAGCGGCAGCGGATTGGCATCGCGCGGGCCCTTGCCGTCAAGCCGAAATTCCTCGTCTGTGACGAGGCCATCGCGGCGCTTGACGTGTCGATTCAGGCGCAGGTCATCAACCTGTTCATGGACCTGCGCGAAGAGTTGGGCCTGACCTATCTGTTCATCAGCCATGACCTGAGCGTGGTTGAGCATATCGCGGATCGGGTGGCGATCATGTATCTGGGCCGGATCGTGGAAAGCGCCACGACGGAGGAGATTTTCTCGAACCCGCGCCATCCCTATACCAAGGCACTGCTTGCCGAGGCGCCGCGCCTTGATCAGCGGCGCCGGGTGTTTGCACCGATCGAAGGGGAAATCCCGTCGCCGCTTGATCCGCCGCCGGGATGCACCTTCCACCCTCGCTGCCCGGTCGCGACCGCCGCGTGCCGGACCACCATACCCGAACTGAAAGCCGGAAAGGACGGGCGCGAAACCGCCTGCCTTCTGGAACATCTCGAAACCGCTTGATGCGTGACGCTGGAGCTTCCCTTGCAAAATACTGACCCGATTTGGGACCATGTCGACCGCCACCGTGATGACTTCATCACCCTGTCCGACCGCGTTTTTGACACGCCAGAGACCCTCTATGCCGAACACAAATCGGTCGCTGAACACAAACGGATGCTGCAATCCCAAGGGTTCACGCTAACGGAGAATGCCGCCGGTATCCCCACCGCCGTGGTCGGGGAAGCGGGCGAGGGTGGCCCGGTCATCGCCATTTTGGGGGAATATGACGCGCTGCCCTATCTGAGCCAAGAACCCGGCAAGGCGCAGCATCAGCCGCTTGAAGAAGGCGGAAACGGGCATGGCTGCGGGCATAACCTGTTGGGTGCAGCGGCGCTGCTTGCGGCAACCGCGCTCAAGGATTGGATGGCCGAGAACGGCATCAAGGGGCGCGTGCGCTATTACGGCTGCCCGGCGGAGGAAGGCGGCGCGGCCAAGACTTACATGGTGCGCGAAGGATTGTTTGATGATGTGGATGCCGCGATTTCATGGCATCCGGCGACGTTCACCGGCGTGAACGAGGCGCGCTCGCTGGCCAATACGCGGATTGATTTCACCTTTCACGGAAAGGCGGCGCACGCGGCAGGCGCGCCTGAATTGGGCCGCTCTGCCCTTGATGCGGTCGAGTTGATGAATATCGGCGTCAATTACCTGCGCGAACACATGCCGGACGCGGCGCGCGTGCATTATGCCTATCTTGATGCGGGCGGGGTTGCGCCCAATGTGGTGCAGGCCAAGGCCACGGTGCGCCAACTGATCCGGGCAAGCTCGCTTCCTGATCTGCAAGACCTCGTGACCCGCGTGCGCAATATCGCGGATGGTGCCGCGCTGATGACCGGCACACGCGTCACGAGCCAAGTGTTCTCAGGCGTGTCAAACCTTTTGGGAAACCGCCCGCTGGAGGAGACGATGCAGCGCGAGTTGGAAAAGCTCGGTCCGGTGGTGTTTGATGCAGCCGACGATGCGTTCGCCCGCGAAATACAGGCCACGCTGACCCAAGCCGATATCGACACGACCTTTAAGCGGATCGGGGCCAAACCGGTGAAAGGGCTGGCGCTGTGCGATTTCATCGCGCCGCTTGATCGGCACAGTGAGGGGGGCGAAGGCTCCACCGATGTGGGCGATGTCAGTTGGGCCGTGCCAACCGTGCAGGCGCGAGTCGCCACATGTGCCATCGGCACTCCGTTTCACACATGGCAGACCGTGGCGCAGGGCAAGGCACCTGCCGCGCATAAGGGCATGATCTATGCGGCAAAGGCGATGGCCGCGACGGCCTGCCGCCTGATCGAAGACCCGTCCTTGATCACGGCTGCGCGGGACACGCATCATGACCATCTTGAGCAGACACCCTATAGCTGCCCGATCCCTGATGATGTCCGCCCTCCGGTCTGAAAGGTTAACCGCGTGAGCCGTGCCACCGCCATAGACGCCGCCACCCGCTTTTTCGACACGGGCGCGTTTGCCAGCGCGCTTGGCGAATTTGTTGCTTGCCCGACGGAAAGCCAGATACCCGGCACTATCGAGACGCTGCATCACTATCTTGAGGCGGTCCTGATCCCACGTCTTGAGGCGCTGGGCTTTACCAGCAGCATCTACCCAAACCCGATGGAGAACGCGGGGCCGATCCTTGTGGCCGACCGGATCGAGGACAGAGCGCTGCCCACGATCCTGTCCTATGGCCATGGCGATGTGATCCGTGCGCAGACCGAGCAGTGGCGCGAGGGGGTGCATCCGTTCCAACTTGTCGAGGAGGGGGAGCGGCTCTATGGGCGCGGAACCGCGGACAACAAAGGGCAACACCTGATCAATATGGCCGCCCTTGCCGCTGTGATCGAGGCGCGCGGATCGCTCGGCTTCAACTGCCGCTTCCTCATCGAGATGGGGGAGGAGATGGGATCGCCGGGGCTGTCGGAGTTCTGCGCGGCCCACCGGCAGGAGCTTGCCGCCGATGTTCTGATCGCGTCCGACGGGCCACGGCTTCAGTCGGACACGCCGACGATGTTCATGGGTGCGCGCGGGGGTATTTCCTTCGATCTGGTGGTCGATCTGCGGGATGGGGCGCATCATTCGGGCAATTGGGGCGGTGTGCTTGCCGATCCCGCGATGATCGTGGCGCAGGCTCTGTCCACGATCACCGATGCGCGCGGGCAGATCAAACTTCCCGAATGGCGCCCCACCAGCCTGACCCAGGACATCCGCGACGCTTTGCGCGATTTGCCTATCGAAGGCGATGGCGGCCCGGAGATTGACCCCAACTGGGGCGAAGAGGGCCTGACCCCCGCCGAACGCCTGTTCGGCTGGAACAGCTTTGCCGTGCTCGCGATGAAAAGCGGCGTGCCGGAAGCCCCGGTCAACGCAATCTCCGGCATGGCAAAAGCCGCCTGTCAGTTGCGTTTTGTCGTTGGGACCGATCAGGATGACATCTTGCCCGCGTTGCGCCGTCATCTGGATGCGCATGGGTTCGGGATGGTGCAGATCATCCCCCATGAGCGCGCGTTCTTTGATGCGACGCGGCTGTCGCCCGATCATCCGTGGGTCCGGTTCGTGGCGCGGTCGCTGCTAGAGACCTCCGGCAAAGCGCCCCATATCCTGCCCAACCTCGCCGGGTCATTGCCGAACGAGGTATTCGCGGATGTGCTGGGCCTGCCGACTGTCTGGGTGCCCCATTCCTATCGCGGCTGTTCCCAGCACGCGCCGAACGAGCACATCCTCAAGCCCGTCACCCGCGACGCGCTGCGGCTGATGGCCGGGCTGTTCTGGGATATTGGTGAGATGGGCAAGGGCATCTAGTCGCCGATCCGCGCAAGACACATGGGTCAAGCCACGATAATTCCCATGTGTGCCCCCGTGACGTTGTGTCGTGTTTGACGCACCGCCTGCGCACGAATATTTCGTATAGCAACTTGTAATGCAGACCTGCTTTCGCAAAACATGAGCGCGCGCAGGCAATGGGAGGATGCAATGGCGGACGTAGAACGCGAGTCGATGGAATATGATGTGGTGATCGTGGGGGCTGGCCCTGCGGGCCTCTCAGCGGCGATCCGCCTCAAGCAGCTTCATCCCGAGCGGGAAGTTGTCGTTCTTGAAAAAGGGTCCGAGGTCGGCGCGCATATCCTGTCAGGTGCGGTGCTTGATCCTTGCGGTCTGGACGCGCTGATCCCCGATTGGAAAGAGCGCGGCGCGCCGGTCACGACCGAAGTGACCGAGGATCGGTTCCTTGTTCTGGGTGAAGCCGGGCAATTGAAACTGCCCAACTGGCCGATGCCGCCGCTGCTGCACAACCACGGCAATTACATCGTGTCGATGGGCAATGTGTGCCGCTGGCTCGCCGAACAGGCCGAGGAACTGGGCGTCGAGATTTTCCCCGGTTTCGCCTGCTCTGAACTGATCTATGGCGAGAATGGCGAGGTCAAAGGCGTCATCGCTGGTGAATTCGGGATCGAGAAGGACGGCACCAAAGGCCCGAATTACGAGCCGGGCATGGAACTGCACGGCAAATACGTCTTCCTGTCTGAAGGTGTGCGCGGCAGCCTCTCCAAGCAGGTCATCGCGCGCTACGGCCTTGATGCCAATTCCGAGCCGCAGAAATACGGCCTCGGCATGAAAGAGATTTGGGAGGTAAAGCCCGAAAACCACAAGCTCGGTCAGGTCACGCACACGATGGGCTGGCCCTTGGGCGGGAATGCGGGCGGCGGCTCCTTCATGTATCATGCGGAAAACAATCAGGTGTTTATCGGCTTTGTCGTGCATCTGAACTACGAGAACCCGCATCTCTTTCCCTATATGGAATTTCAGCGGTTCAAACATCATCCCGAAGTCGCGGCAGTGCTGGAGGGCGGCAAGCGTGTCGCCTACGGCGCGCGCGCGATCACCGAGGGCGGCTATCAGTCGATCCCGAAAGTCACCTTCCCCGGCGGCGCGCTCTTGGGCTGTTCTGCCGGTTTGGTGAACGTGCCCCGGATCAAGGGGAACCATAACGCGATGCTGTCGGGCAAGGCCGCAGCAGAAGCCGCACATGAAGCGCTTGAGGCCGGGCGCGGGTCGGATGAGCTGTTCGGCTACGAGCAGGAATTGCGCACTGGCCCGGTTGGCAAAGACCTCAAAGCCGTGCGCAACGTCAAACCGCTCTGGTCCAAATATGGCATAATCGCGTCCCTTCTGGGTGGGGCGGCGGATATGTGGGCGCATACGCTCACCGGGTTCAATATTTTCGGCACGCTCAAGCATGGCAAGAATGACGCGCAATCGACCGCCCCGGCGAGCCGTTTTGCCCCGATCGACTACCCCAAGCCCGACGGCAAGCTCAGCTTTGACCGGCTGACGAACGTGTCATTCTCCGCCACCAACCACGCGGAGGAGCAGCCGAGCCACCTCAAGCTCAAAGACCCGAGCCTGCCGATCAGCGTGAACCTGCCGAAATACGCAGAACCCGCGCAACGCTATTGCCCGGCAGGGGTCTATGAGGTGATCCGCGACGAGGATGGCAGCAACCCGCGCTTCCAGATCAACGCGCAGAACTGCGTGCATTGCAAAACCTGCGACATCAAAGACCCGAGCGAAAATATCGTCTGGGCCGTGCCACAGGGCGGCGAGGGGCCGAACTACCCGAATATGTAGAACGACAAACCGCCGCTCTGGATCAGAGCGGCGGTTTCGGTTTTCGAGGTCAAACTGTCTTGATCCGGGATCAAGCCGCAGGCGCCGGATCGCCCCCACCCTCCCGCACGGGAGGGCGCATTACGCGCTCTCGAACAGCGGAACTTGCGTGCAGGCTTGCGCAATAAAGCATGTAGATCATTTGTCTTGGCGCCCACCTGAGGGAGGGCGCGATCCGGCTAAGGTGGGGTTGTTAAGCGTCGCCCTTGCCCTCAAGCGCCTCAATCCGGGCCTTGAGCGCGTCATTTTCTTCACGAGCCTTTTGCGCCATCGCGCGCACCGCTTCGAACTCTTCGCGGGTCACAAGGTTGCGATCGGCGAGCCAGCGATCCATCATGGATTTCATCGCGTTCTCTGCCTCATCCTTCGCACCTTGGGCAACACCCATCGCGTTGGTCATCAACTGGGACAGATCGTCGAACACTTTGTTGCGGGTCTGCATTGTCTTGCTCCTCGTGGGACATTCCTTTCCCTTGATATGGGGTATCGCATCGCGCGGGGCAAGCGCAGGGTTGACACACCCCCGATATCCCCGGATCAAACGGCAACAACCCATGGAGTGCCCATGCCCTTTCCCGATATTGATCCGGTGATCTTCAGCGTTGAGCTGTTTGGCGTCACGCTGGCGCTCCGCTGGTACGCGCTTGCCTATATCGCGGGCCTGATCGCGGGCTGGCAGATCATGGCGCGGATGATGAAACGGCCCGCGCTGTGGCCCAACAACACCGCCCCGATGACGCCGCAACAGCCCGAGGATCTGCTGACATGGATGATCCTTGGCGTGGTGATCGGGGGGCGGCTCGGCTTTGTGCTGTTCTACCAGCCGGCCTATTATTTCGCCAATCCGGTTGAGATCGTGATGATCCAGAATGGCGGTATGTCGTTCCATGGCGGCTTTGCCGGGGTGATCGTGGCGGGGCTGATCTGGGCGCGGTGCAATGGCGTGCCCGCGTGGCAACTTGGCGATGCGGTGGCGCTGGTCGCACCGATTGGCCTGTGCCTTGGCCGGATCGCGAACTTCATCAATGGCGAATTGTGGGGTCGCGTGACAGACGTGCCATGGGGCGTCGTGTTCCCATCGGCAGAGGCTCAGATTTGCCCGCCGGAGGTGCTGGCGGCAGTCTGCGCGCGCCATCCGTCGCAGCTTTATCAAGCGGGGCTTGAGGGGTTGGTCCTGTTTGCCGTTCTGGCCTATCTGGCCTTCCGCCGGGGCGCGCTGAAACGGCCCGGTACGCTGATTGGCGTGTTTTTCATCGGCTATGGAATAGCACGCAGCTTTGTCGAGCTGTTTCGCCAGCCCGATGCGCAATTCGTCACGGCGGGCAATCCGCTGGGCCATGTGATCGCCTTGGGGGAGATGGGGCTGACCATGGGGCAGGTTCTGTCGCTGCCGCTCATTGTGATTGGGGTGATCATCCTGCGGATGCGGCCAAAGCATGACGCCGCTTGAACGCATCCTGAAGGCGGAGATCGCGCAGACCGGCCCGATCCCGGTGAGCCGCTTTATGGAGGTGTCGCTCCAGCATCCGACGCATGGCTACTACACCACTCGCGATCCTCTGGGCGCGGCGGGCGATTTCACCACCGCGCCCGAGATCAGCCAGATGTTCGGAGAGATGTTGGGCCTGTTTCTGGCGCAGGTCTGGATGGATCAGGGGATGCCCGCGCCCTTCAACCTTGCCGAGTTGGGACCGGGGCGGGGCACGTTGATGGCGGATGTGCTGCGCGCGACGCGCGGCGTGCCGGGCTTTCATGCCGCCGCAAGGGTCGCGCTCGTTGAAACCTCCCCCGCCCTGCGCGCCAAACAGGCAGAGGCGCTGACGGGTCACGCGCCGATATGGCATGATACGGTCACGACCCTGCCCGAGGGGCCGCTGTTCCTGCTTGCCAACGAGTTTTTCGACGCGCTGCCCATCCGCCAATTCGTGCGCGATGGGGCGGCGTGGCGAGAGCGGATGGTGGGGCTAGAGGGGGACGCGCTGGCCTTCGGCCTTTCCCCCGCGCAGCCGCTGCCATGGCTTGATGCGCTGTTTCCAGCCACCCCGCCCGACACGCTGGTCGAATACCGACCCGCGCAAGGGATGATGGAGACGCTCGCGGCACGGCTCCGCGCGGGTGGTGTGGCGGTCATCATCGACTATGGCGATTGGGACGGCACTGGCGACACGATACAGGCGCTGCACCAGCACGAGATGATCCCGCCGCTTACCCGGATCGGGGCGGCGGACCTGACCTCCCATGTCAATTTCTCCCACCTTGCCGCGTGGGCCGCGCCGATGCGGGGCGGGTTCACGACGCAGGGCGCGTTCCTTGAACGGCTGGGGATCACGGCGCGCGCACAGGCGCTGGCGCGCGCGCCCGACGCTGCGGAACGCATCGCAACCCAGCACCGCCGCTTGACGCATGGCGCGGAAATGGGGACGCTCTTTAAGGTTCTGGCGCTGTGCGATCCTGCACGGCCCGGCCTGCCGGGGTTTGACTGATATGACGCTTGAAATCCTCCAGTCCGATAGTTTGCGCGGGGTGTCGCATGGCTTCTTCACCCGCAAGGGCGGCGCGTCCTCAGGTATTTTCGAGGGGCTGAATTGTGGTCCCGGCTCCAGCGATCTGGAAGATTGCGTGCGGATCAACCGCACCCGCGTGGCAGAGGCGATGGGGCTGCGCCCCGATCAGCTTGTCTCCCTCAATCAGGTGCATTCGCCCGATGTCGTCACCCTGACGGAGCCGCCCGCGACCCGCCCGGCAGCGGATGCGATGGTCACGAACACGCCGGGCCTTGGCCTTGGCATCCTGACCGCGGATTGCGCGCCGGTGCTGTTTGCCGACAGGGAGGCGGGCGTTGTGGGGGCGGCGCATTCGGGCTGGAAAGGCGCGTTGACCGGAGTGCTCAGCGCCACGGTGGAGGCGATGCGCGCCCTTGGCGCACGCGACATCCGGGCCGCTGTTGGCCCGTGCATCGCGCAAGGCTCCTATGAGGTCACGCTCGATTTCCTTGACCGGTTTCTGGACGAAGACCCGGACTATGACCGCTTCTTCGCCGGGGGGCGCGACGCTGATCATGTGCAATTTGATCTGCCGGGGCTGGTCCTGCACCGATTGCGCGACGCAGGGGCAGAGGCCGAATGGATCGGGCGGGACACCTATACCGACCCCGACCGCTTTTATTCCTATCGCCGCACCACCCATAAGGGAGAGGCCGATTACGGGCGGTTGATCTCTGTCATCAAGGTCTGACCATGCTGCATTTCGACGACGCTGAATTCGCCACCCGCCGGGCCAAGGTGACCGACGCCATGGAAGAGCGCGGGCTGGATGCCCTGCTGATCTTTGCACCCGAAAGCCAGTATTGGCTGACGGGATATGACACGTTCGGCTACTGCTTTTTCCAGTGTCTGGTGTTTGCCGAAGGGCGCGCGCATCTGTTGACCCGCTCGGCGGATTTGCGGCAGGCGCAGTTGACGTCCAATATCAGCGACATTCGCGTCTGGCAGGATGGGACCGATCCGGCGGAGGCCCTTCTGGACATGCTGGCCGATCTGGGGCTCTTGTCCGGGCGGTTTGGGGTGGAGGTGGACACCCACGGGCTGACGGCAAAGAACTGGCTGCGGATCGCGGGCGCGCTGGGCGCGGATCGGCTCCATGATTGCTCAGAGATGATCCCTGCGTTTCGCCTGACGAAATCGGAGGCCGAATTGGCCTATGTCCGTGAGGCGGGGCGGCTGTGTGACGCGGCATTCACCGCCGGGGCCGCGCTGATCCAACCGGGCGCGGAGGAGGGCGATATCCTCACTGCGATGCAAGGCGCCGTTTTTGCGGGCGGCGGGGATTATCCGGGCAATCCGTTCATCATCGGCTCCGGCGATCACGCGCTTTTGTGCCGCTATGCCACGGGGCGGCGGACCTTGGCGGCGCGCGATCAAATCACGCTCGAATGGGCAGGCGTCTATCGCCATTACCACGCGGCGGCGATGCGCACCCTGTGCGTGGGGGAGCCGACAGCGGTGCATGAGCGGCTGTTCACCGTGGCCACGGATGCCTTGACCGCCTGTGAAGCCGCACTCAAACCCGGCGCGCTGATGCGGGATGTTTACGCGGAACACGCGCGGATTTTTGATGAGGCGGGGCTGGGCGCGCACCGGTTGGCCGCGTGCGGCTATGCGCTCGGCGCGCGCTACGCGCCAAGCTGGATGGAGCCGCAGATGTTTCACGCGGGCTCCGATCAGGTGATCGGGGCAGGGCAAGTCTATTTCCTGCATATGATCCTGATGGACAGTGAAACGGGTGCCGCGATGTGCCCCGGACGCTCCTCCATCGTGACGGAGGGCGGGATTGAGCCCTTGTCCCGTTTGCCGCTCGGCCTGACGGTGTGATGCGCGCAATCATTGTTCTTGCCCTTGTGCTGCTGGCCGCTTGCACGCCACCGCCCGCAGCATCGACCCGCGTCGTCGGGCTGGGGGACCGGGTCGTGGCGATTGTTGATGTCGATGATGGGTTCGCCCCGGCCCTATCACAGGTGATCGAAGATCAGGTCGTGCGGTTGCTGGGGCCGGACCTGACCGCCGAGGCTTTCGTCTCAGCCCGCGAAGCGTTTGTGATGGTCGGCACGCTTGACCGGGCGGAGCGGGCGGATGGGGCGACGGTGCTGAGCATGGTCTGGACCGTGGACCGCCCGCGCGGCGGATTGCCGTTTTCCTTCACCGTGTCGGTTGTGCCGGAGGTGCGCGACGGCCGTGTGACGCGCGCGGAAATCCGCGGGCTGGCGTGGCTGTCCGCGTTTGATTTCATGGCGCATCCGCAGGTGCAGGCCGCACTCGCGCGCTAAGGATCAGTCGTCGTCGCTGATCCGCGATTCTAGCACGTCGAAAGGCACGCCCGGCTCTTCCTTGCCGTTGCGGATCACGAGGCTCGTCTTGACGCTCGCGACATTGGGCGCGGCGGTCAATTCGCCCGTCAGGAAGCTTTGGAAACTCGACAGGTCGGGGGCCACGCATTTGAGGATGAAATCAATCTCTCCGTTGAGCATGTGGCATTCGCGCACAAGCGGCCACGCGCGGACGCGATCCTCAAAGGCGCTGAGATCGGCTTCGGCCTGACTGCGCAGCGACACCATCGCAAACACCGTGACCTCAAAGCCCAATTCGCGGGCATTTACCCGCGCATGATAGGAATGGATAAAGCCCGTTTCCTCCAGCGCGCGCACCCGGCGCAGGCAGGGCGGTGCGGAAATACCCACCCGGCGGGAGAGTTCCACATTGGTCATTCGCCCATCGGCCTGCAATTCGGCGAGGATCTTGCGGTCGATAGGATCAAGTTTAATGCCGGGCATGGGGATCAGATTAACCTCTGTCGATTTTCATTAGTTAGCCGCATCCATAGATTTCCCGCAAGAATATTTCAAGATAGCGACATATTTTTTCCCGTCGGCGGGAAAACGGCGATCTATCTTGACCCGCCCGGTTTGTCACGCGACATAAGGTTTAAAATCAAAGGAAAGAGCGGAGAAAGCGATATGAGCCGAGTGGATGAGATCAAGCGCAGCGTGATTGCCTCTTTCAAGGCAGGCAAACAGGGCGAGGAGCCCTATCGCCATTGGAACCTGACCGATGTGTTGCCGCAGGACGTGATGGAGGAGGTCCGCGATCTGCCCTTCCCGGCACCCGATCTGGAGGTCGAGGGCGGCACACGAGAGGCCAACAACAAGACCCGCCGCTATTTTGACGCGGAGAGCACCGCACAATTCCCCGTCGCCGCAGAGGTGGCCGAGGCGCTGCAATCGCCCGAGATGATCGCAGCGGTCGAAGAGATCTATGACACCGATCTGACCGACACCTATCTGCGCATTGAATACGCGCAGGATACGCAAGGGTTCTGGCTTCAGCCGCACACGGATATTGGCGTGAAGAAATTTACCTTCCTTCTGTATCTGTCGGATGGGGAGGGGCATGAAAATCTTGGCACCGATATTTATGCCGATGCGGATACCCATGTGGGCCGGTCGCCATTCGCGCCGAATGCGGCGATGATCTTTGTCCCCTCGGACAAGACATGGCACGGGTTTGAGCCGCGAGAGATCAAGGGCATCCGCAAATCCCTGATCGTGAACTATGTCACGAAAGACTGGCGCGCCGTCGAACAGCTCGCCTTCCCGGGGCAATTCGTCAAAACGGCCGCATAACTGGTCAAGGGGCGCGCTCCCGCACGTCGGCTGCGCCTCCCTTTGGGGTGAGGGCGAAAGACAAACGCTGCGGGGCAGCGTTTGCGCCCGAACGCGCGGAATGAAATGAAGCGCCGGGAAAGGCCGGCGCTGCGCGCCGGTTTAAGATTGCGCTGAGGTGTTTGAGGAACAGGTCTGTTCCTCAAATCACCGTCTCAATTGTGGGTGTCACGCTTCGCCCGCGCGTCAAGGCCGCTCGTTCCTCGGACCTTGACCCACGGCCGAATCGCGGGACTAGGCTCCTTTGAAACGGCGCGCGATTTCGGTAGCGATTTCGCCAGAGGCATCGACACGCTCTGTCTGAAACGGGGTTGCCGGGCCATCGAGGGTGCGCAGCGCCCCGCGCGCCTCCATCCGGTCGAGAAACCGGGTGAGTTTCGCCTGCAACCGGTCCGGGCGAAACACATGGAGCGGCGCGCCGGACAGGCATGCCTCAGACACCATGTTATGGCTATCGCCCGTGACGATAAGCTGATCGGCGGTGGTCAGCACCTCAAGATACGGGTTCGCCCCACTGCCATTCCAATACCATGCATTGGGCAGTGCCGCGCGGATCGCCTTGGCCAAGGCATCGGGCGTGCGGCGCGACGGGACGACCATAGCCTGCTGCCCGCCCACGCCAGCCGCGATTGCGGCGGCACATTTCTGAGCATGGGCGCCATCATACGTCACCGATCCCGAATCGCCGCCGAGGATCACGCCGATCCGAGGCGCCTGCAGCGCGGCGAAGCGCGCCTTGCCGCTGTCGGACGCTTTGTTCAGCACATCTTGAGTAAAGGGATGCGGGCCGGTATCGGTGCAAAACACATTCGCCCCTGCGATATCGTCATGCACAGGCGCCCAGATCAGATCAATCGCCCGGTCCATGATCCGTGGATTTTTCAAGAACACGGTGAAGGTTGCCGGATGCGCCCGTTTGATCGCCCGCAGATACGGGACCGTCCGGCGGCCCGACGCGATCACAAGTGCCGGAAAAGGCGGGGCAATGGGGCTGCCCGCCCGGCTGGGGTGGTCCCGTGGCGGCACCGGGCCGCGCGGGCTGAACCAATCCCAAGGGGCGCTCGGTGCCACCACGCGCTCCTCCACATGGTGCGACAAGCGCCGCGCCACGCCGCGGCATTGCACCAGATCGCCGATCTTTCCATCGGTGATCACCCAAATGTGCGCATCCCCTAGCATCCTGCCTCCCATGGGCCTTATATAGCGGCCAAATACAGATCACGAGGGAAGTCCCATGTCCGATACGCGCCACGTCAAACTCCTCATAATCGGTTCCGGCCCTGCGGGCTATACCGCGGCTGTCTATGGCGCGCGTGCGATGCTGAACCCGGTGCTCATTCAGGGCATCCAGCCGGGGGGACAGCTCACCATAACGACGGAGGTCGAAAACTGGCCCGGCGATACCGAGGTGCAGGGCCCCGACCTGATGGTACGGATGGAGGAGCACGCCCGCGCCATGGGGACCGAAATCATCTCCGATCATATCATGGCGCTTGATCTGGACAGCCGACCGTTCAAGGCCGTGGGTGACAGCGGCACGACCTATACCTGTGACGCGCTGATCCTTGCCACGGGCGCGCAGGCAAAATGGCTCGGCATGGACAGCGAAGAAGCGTTCAAGGGCTTTGGCGTGTCCGCCTGCGCGACCTGCGATGGGTTCTTTTATCGCGGCAAGGAGGTCGTGGTGGTCGGTGGTGGCAACACCGCGGTGGAAGAAGCGCTGTTCCTCACCAACTTCGCGTCCAAGGTCACGCTGGTGCACCGCCGTGATGAATTGCGGGCAGAGAAAATCCTACAGGACCGCCTGTTCAAGAACCCCAAGATCGAAACCCGCTGGTTTGAGCAAATCGACGAAATCCTCGGCACCGATCAGCCCAAAGGCGTGACGGGTGTGCGGCTGAAAAACACCAAATCGGGCGAATATAGCGAGATTGCCTGCGATGGCGTGTTTATCGCCATCGGCCATGCGCCTGCCTCCGAATTGGTGCAAGGCAAGCTGGAAATGCATTCGGGGTCTTACGTTAAAACCGCGCCCGACAGCACCGCAACCTCTATTCCCGGTGTGTTTGCAGCGGGCGACCTGACGGATGACAAATATCGTCAGGCGGTGACGAGTGCGGGCATGGGCTGCATGGCTGCCCTTGAGGCTGAACGCTTCATCGCAGAGCAAGAGGCCGCCGCGTCCGAGGATGCAGCGTGACCCGGCCCCAAACCGTCATCTGCATGAAATGGGGCACGCGATATGGCCCTGAATACGTCAACCGGCTCTATGCCGCGGTGATGCGCAACACGACGCGACCGACGCGGGTGGTGTGCTATACCGATGACGCGACGGGGCTGGTTGAGGGGATTGAGCCCTATCCGCTGCCCGAGATTGAGTTGCCAGAAGAATGGCGCTGGAAACCATGGCGAAAAATGTCGCTGTGGCAGGAGAACCTTGAAGGGGTCGAGGGCGATTGCCTGTTCCTTGATTTGGACCTGTTGATCACCGGCAATCTGGATGATTTCTGGGATTACAAACCGGGCACCTTTTGCGTGATCCTGAACTGGACACAGAAAGCGCAAAAGATCGGCAATACCTCCTGTTTCCGGTTCCATGTGGGGCAAGCGCCGGAACTCTATCATCAGATTCAGGATGATTTCTGGCCCAACAAAAAGAAATACCGCAACGAGCAGGACATGATCACGCGCCAGTTGGACGTGGTGAATTTCTGGCCCGCTGAATGGTGCGTCAGCTTCAAACACACGCTGATGCCGCCTTGGCCGCTCAATTTCTTTCAGGCGCCAAAACTGCCGAAAGACGCGAAAATTGTTGTCTTTACCGGAAAGCCGGACCCAGAGGACGCGGTGATCGGTCATTTTCCGGTGAAATCCGCGTGGAAGAAACTCTACAAACATGTCCGCCCGACCCCGTGGATCGCGGAACACTGGAAAGAATAGCGCGGCCAAGTGCCTCTTTTTTCCCAAAATACCTCCCGCCGGAGGCTTCCACAGCAGCCGTTGGAGCCTCCGGCGGGAGGTATTTGACGAAAAAAGAAATCAGTCGTAGCCGCGATATCCGACCCGATCATGGGAAAAGATGCCGGGGCCCTGCGCGATCCTGAATGCCTGCGCGCGCCACCAGCGGCTGTTGAGTTCCATCTCAAGGTTTTTGTGCCCGTTGATCCGGCGACGGGTCGGGGTCTGATCGGCTTTTGCGATGATCACGTCGTTGAAGAAATCGCGGCGCAAAAGGCAGGGATTGTTGCTCCATGTTTGCCACCGGGATGTCGTCATATTCCAGCCCGGTGCGATTTCTTGAAGGGCGAAGGGCGCGCGTTGGGCCGCATCCTCGAACAAGCGGATGCCGCGGGCGGCCATGCGGCGCGCCTTGAACGGGCGCAGGATACGGCGAAGCCGGGCCGTCATGGTGTCGGCACCTTCCGGGAAAAAGGCATGGTATTTTGCCTGAAAAAACGGCTCACCCGGCTCTTTCCGGCTGCGCAGCATCACGATATCGGCCTGTCCGGTGTCGATCAGGGATCGCGCGTGGGCAAGTTCGCTTGCCGTGGTCTCAGGCGATGTAATGATCTGGAAGTCGTTTTCATTGGGCAGGATCAAGTCTGTGCGCATCGCGCGCCCCAGCGCCTGAAACCCGCCGAAAATGCCCAGATTTTCGCGGCTGGTCGCCACCTCATAGCCCGCATTGCGCGCAACCGCGACGCTGTCGGCATCGCCCTCCTGTACGAAGACGAGGCGCTGATCCACCAGCGGCCACAGCCCGCCCGCTTCATGGCTCTGCAAGGTCCGATCCAGATTGGCCGGGGAGCGCCATGTCAGAACACCGATGCCAAGGCTGCTCATGGACAGAAACCTTCATTTAAGCTGCACTGCAACATTGCTTTTTCACAAGAGATCGGCCATGAGGCCCGCATCACCAATTCCACTCTGTAGAAAAACCCAGGCCCGCTGTCATGAACCTCGCCCACGCCCCTCTCCCAGAACTCTACGTCTCCCCCGATAGCGCATCCAAGCTCAAGCTGGAAGCGGCTGATCTGCCGTCATGGGATTTGACCGCACGGCAGGTCTGCGATCTGGAGCTGTTGATGAATGGCGGGTTCAACCCGTTGCGCGGCTTTTTGAGTGAGGCGGATTACGACAGCGTGGTCGAAACGATGCGCCTGACGGATGGGTCGCTGTGGCCGATGCCGATCACGCTCGATGTGACGGAGAAATTCGCCGAAGGTGTTGCGCCCGGTCAGGATATCGCCCTGCGTGACCCGGAAGGGGTGATCCTCGCGATCCTCTCGGTCTCCGACAAATGGGTGCCGAACAAGGCGCGCGAGGCGGAGAAGGTGTTTGGCGCTGACGATCTGGCGCATCCGGCGGTGAACTATCTGCATAACGTTGCGGGCAAGGTGTATCTTGGCGGGCCGATCACCGGCATTCAGCCGCCCGTGCATTACGACTACCGCGCCCGGCGCGACACGCCGAACGAGCTGCGCGCCTTTTTCCGCAAGATGGGCTGGCATCGGGTTGTGGCCTTCCAGACCCGCAATCCGTTGCACCGCGCGCATCAGGAACTGACCTTCCGCGCCGCGCGGGAGGCACAGGCAAACCTGTTGATCCATCCCGTCGTCGGCATGACCAAGCCTGGCGATATCGACCATTTCACCCGCGTGCGCTGCTATGAGGCGGTGCTGGACAAATATCCGGCCTCGACCACCTCCCTCAGCCTGTTGAACCTTGCCATGCGCATGGCAGGCCCGCGGGAGGCCGTGTGGCACGGGATCATCCGCAAGAACCACGGCTGCACCCATTTCATCGTGGGCCGCGATCACGCCGGACCGGGCAAAAACAGTCAGGGCGAGGATTTCTACGGCCCCTATGACGCGCAGGACATGTTCAAGGCGCATCAGGACGAGATCGGCATCGAAATGGTCGATTTCAAACACATGGTCTGGGTGTCGGAGCGGGCGGAATATCAGCCCATCGACGAGGTGCAGGAGGGGCACACGGTGCTCAACATCTCCGGCACGGAACTGCGCCGCCGCCTGCAAGAAGGGCTGGAAATCCCTGAATGGTTCTCCTTCCCCGAAGTGGTCGCGGAATTGCGCCGCACCAAGCCCGCACGCTCAAAGCAGGGCTTCACGCTGTTTTTCACGGGCCTCTCCGGCTCCGGTAAATCCACGATTGCGAATGCGGTCATGGTCAAGCTGATGGAGATGGGCGGCCGCCCGGTGACGCTGCTCGACGGTGACATCGTGCGCAAAAACCTGTCTTCCGAACTGGGCTTCTCCAAGGAGCACCGCGATCTGAACATCCGCCGGATCGGTTATGTCGCGTCCGAGATCACAAAGAATGGCGGGATTGCGATCTGCGCACCCATTGCGCCCTACACCGCCACCCGCCGCGCCGTGCGTGAGGAGATCGAAGCGTTTGGCGCGTTCGTCGAAATCCATGTCGCGACCTCCCTTGAGGAATGCGAAAAGCGGGATCGCAAAGGGCTCTATAAGCTCGCGCGCGAAGGCAAGATCAAGGAATTCACCGGTATCTCTGACCCTTACGAGGCGCCCGAAAATCCCGAACTGCGCCTTGATACCGCCGGGCTTGAGGTGGATTACTGCGCGCAACAGGTGATCCTGAAGCTCGAAAGCCTTGGCCTGATCGCGGCGTAAGCGAAGCGACAGAACTGGTTTGGCCAAGACGCGCTTGAGTAGTGCCTTGGGACAACACGGGCGGCATTTATCTGCCGCCCGAAGTGTTTGGTCTTGATGGTGGGGTGTCCATCGGCGGGCGGGACACAGGGTGCATGACGCCCCAAACACCATAGCTTTCCCATCAGGCAATCGGCACCGTTACGCGCGGGGATCAGATCACGATTGGCCCTTCAACGCGTGCCATGCGTCGAATTGGGAAAGAAAAACCTCCCCATTCAGTTGCTCAATCACATGCGATCGGTTCAGCCTGTCCATGACGGGGCCTTTCACCTCGGACAAATGCAGACCCACTCCCATATCGCCGAGGCGGGCGTTGATGGCTTCCAAACTTTCGAGCGCCGAATAGTCGACCTCATTGACGGCTGAGAAAAGCAGAACGACGTTTTTTACCGCTGAGCCCGTGGCAACGCGGCTTTGGATCAAATCCTCCAGAAAGCGCGCATTCACAAAATAGAGGCTTTCATCGACCCGGAGGGTCACAAGGCTCGGGTCGATTTCCACCTCATGACGGTGGATGTTGCGGAAATGCTGCGTGCCGGGAACAAGGCCCACTTCCGCAACATGGGGGCGCGATGTTTTATAAAGATGGAGCAGCACGGAAATCGCAACACCTGCGCCCACGCCAATCTCCACACCCAGCCCGAGCGTGAGGAGGATCGTCGCGGCGACGGCGGTAAAATCGGCCCGTGAATAGCCCCACGTCTTTTTCAGGATCGACAGGTCCACAAGGCTCAGCACCGCCACGATGATCGTCGCGGCCAATGTGGCGTTGGGCAGGTAGTAGATGAGTGGCGTAAGACTGACAGCAGCAACCGCCAACCCCATCGCCGTGTAAATGCCCGCAGCCGGTGTCGCAGCACCAGCGTCGAAATTCACCACCGATCGTGAAAAGCCGCCCGTGACCGGAAATCCCCCCGTGAACGCCGCGCCGAGATTGGCAGCACCCAGCCCGATCAACTCCTGATCAGGGTCGATGCGCTGGCGTTTCTTTGCGGCAAGTGTCTGGGCCACGGAAACACTTTCGACAAACCCGATCACCGAGATGAGGAGAGCAGGCACCAGCAACGCCCCCACGAGATCAGGCGCAAAGCTGGGTAGGGTCAGCGGCGGCAGGCTTTGCGGGACGGCGCCGACGATCTGAACCCCAAGGCCCTCCAGATCAAAGCTCCAGACAGCCAAGGTTGATGCAACCACGGCCACCACCGGCCCGCCTTTGGCCAGAAAATCGGCCAGTGTTGGGCCAATTCCGATTCGCCTGAGGAGCGGCTTGAGGTTGCCCCGGACCCAGACCAAAAACCCGATAGCGGAAAAGCCGACGGCCATGGTGATCCAATTTATCTGATCAAGATGGGCGATCATGGACCAGAGCATTTCCGGCAAAGTATGCCCATACGCGCTGATGCCAAGGATGTGCTTAAACTGGCTCAGGGCAATCAGGATGCCGCTTGCCGTGATAAAGCCCGCGATCACAGGGTGGCTCAGGAAGTTAGCCAAAAACCCAAGTCGCAACACGCCCAGCAGCAACAAGATGCCACCTGACAGGAATGCCAGCGTCAGGGCGGCCACAGCATAGCCCGCCGTACCTTGCTCCGCGACGTGTCCAATGGCTGAGGCCGTCAGCAATGACACGACCGCGACTGGCCCGACGGCGAGCGCGCGCGAGGTGCCAAAAACCGCGTAGAGCACAATCGGCGCAATCGAGGCATAGATCCCCGCCTCCGGTGGCAAGCCCGCGAGCATAGCATAGGCAAGGCTTTGGGGGATCAGCATGATCGTCACGATCACCGCCGCGATCATGTCATTGGAGAAGGAAGACCGGTCATAGGACCGTCCCCAGTCAAGGATCGGCAAAAAGCGGCGAGGGTTTGTCATGGGAACTGCTTTAGACAGGGGTGGATGGCGCGCCATGGGGCGCGCCTTTGGATGGTCCGCTTGTGAGGGTCTGCACGTTTAGGATTCCGATGTCAGAGCGCGTTCACGGGCACTTTGAGCATCGGGTTCCCGTCCTTGTCCGTTGGCACTTCCCCCGCCCGCATATTCACTTGAAGCGATGGTATGATGAGCTTCGGCATGGCAAGCTGCGCGTCCCGCTCGGTCCGGTACCTGACGAATTCCTCTTTCGTCTTGTTGCCGCCGACATGGATGTTGTGCAGTTTCTCGTCTTTGACGGTTGTTTCCCACTGAATGTCCCGCCCATTGGGGCCGTAATCGTGGCACATGAACAATCGCATCTCATCAGGCAGGCTCAGCACCTTCTGGATACTGTCATAAAGCACTTCAGCCGACCCGCCCGGGAAATCGGCGCGCGCGGAGCCGCCATCGGGCATGAACAGCGTGTCCCCCACAAAGGCGGCATTGCCCATCACATGGACCATACAGGCGGGCGTGTGGCCGGGCGTATAGATTGCAAACGCCTGCATGTTGCCGATCATGTAGGTGTCGCCGTCCTCGAACAGCGCGTCGAATTGGCTTCCGTCCCGTTGGAACTCTGTCCCTTCGTTAAAGACCTTGCCGAAGGTTTCCTGCACCACGGTGATTTTGGCCCCGACGCCGATTTTGCCGCCCAGTCTGTCTTGGATATACGGTGCGGCGCTCAGGTGATCCGCATGGACATGGGTCTCTATGATCCATTCAAGCGTCAGACCTTGGCTCTCAATCTGTCGGATCAGCGCGTCGGCATGGCCGAAGGTGATACGGCCCGCCGCGTAATCAATGTCCATCACGCTGTCGATGATGGCAGCCGAATTGCTGGTCGGATCTTGCACGATATAGCTGATCGTGTTGGTGGCATCATCAAAGAAGGCCTGCACCTTGGGGGTGATGGTCATGTTGACAGGATAAGTCATCTTTCTCCGCTCCTTTCGCGGTGGCCAATGGGATTGCTTCAGACAGCAGCCCGGTGATCGCCTTATGGGTCAAAGGATCACTTGCCGTTTCGCCAACGCGCCAAGGCCCCGCCGAAGACCGGAGCCGACGCCAACAGCAACAAGGAAAAGCACCACCTCCCAGCGACCCGTACCAAGCGCCGGGATCGCCGCACCGGGACAAAAGCCCGCAGTACCCCAGCCGATGCCAAAAAGCGCCGCGCCCCCAATGAGATTGCGGTCAATAACGCTCGCGTTGGGTGCCTGAAATTCAGTTGCGAACAGCGGGGCATTCCGGCGCCAAACAAGGCGGTAGCCGATGAAGGTCACGACCAAAGCGCCCCCCATCACGAAAGCCAAGCTCGGATCCCAACTGCCAGCAACATCAAAGAAATTCAGGACCTTAGCCGGATCCATCATGCCAGACACCGCAATGCCTGTTCCAAACACCAGACCGGTGAGCAAAGCATAGATATGTTTCATGTCTCAGGCTCCTATGACGTGGCGGATGATAAAGACGGTCAGTGCAGCGGTGGTCATAAAGACCGGCACGGCAACGAGGGATCGGGCGGACAGTCGCGAAAGGCCGCAAACGCCATGACCCGAGGTGCAGCCGGACCCGAGGCTGGCACCAAACCCGACAATAACGCCCCCAATGGCGATCATGGCCGGGCTGACCGGGACGTTGACCTCCGGCAGGGTTCCCGTCACCAAAAAGACGAGGCCCGGGGCCAAAACCATGCCCGTGACCAGCGCGGCACGCCAGCCGAACTCCTCCCGATCTTCCACGAAAAGCAGGCCAGACAGGATGCCGGTCGCGCCGAGGATGCGACCAAGGCCAAGCATCAGGAGGACGGCCCCCAATCCAATCGCCAGCCCGCCACCAAAAGACGCAAAGGGGGTAAATTCAGTCACCATCGTTACACCCGGCACGTATTGAAGCCAAAAAGCGCATAGATTGGGCAGATGCGTACTGCCGCGACAATCAGCATGACCCCACCCAGGATCGCTGCGCCGTATTTGAAGAGACCGCCATCAAACAAAGGCAGCCCGCTCAAGAAAGCGAGGTAGAACAATCCAAGGCCGAGTGCGGCGCGCAGGATACGGTCAATCGTTCCAACATTCATCGTCATTAGTGTCTCCATTCAATATGATCTGGAGAACAGGTATGACGCCACCGGCGCGCCTTCAGTGACATTGTCACTTAAGTCGAAGATTCTTCGCTCAGCGGCTTTCTGCGAGGGCGCGGAGGGTCGGTTTGTCGATGAGCGCGATACGTCCGCGCGATTGGGCGATCATATCGCGCTTTTGGAAATCAGACAGCACGCGGCTTACGACCTCCCGGGCCGTTCCCAATTCGCTTGCGAGTTGTTGATGGGTCGCGGTGACCTCTTTCATGTCACCCGCCAAATCAAGCAACCGTTCGGCGAGACGCACATCCATATGCCCAAAAGCCACATCATCCACGACGCGGAGCAAATCAATAAGGCGTCGCGAGTAGGCCGCGAAAATAAACTTGCGAAAGGCCTCTTCTTCGGAGGCTAATTGGTCAAAGGCGGGCTTGGGGAGCACGATTGCGGTGATGTCTGTTTCCGCGATCCCTTCGGCGTTATAGGCCTCCTCAGCCAACATGCAGGCGGTCGTCAGCACACAGCTTTCCCCCGCATCGACCCGGTAGAGCACGATCTCTCGCCCCGAGTCCGAGCTTTGAGAGACGCGAATGCGACCTTCGTAAAGAAAAAGGAGACTGTCTGGCACGTTCACGGGGCCGAATACCTGCGCGCCTTTGGTCATTTTTATGACGCGCGCGACCCGGACCAACCGATCTCTGACCGATCGTGGCAAGGCGGCGGTGCCTTGGAACCGTTCTGTCCAATCTGGAATCATCGGGCGGTCCTTAGTGAAGCGACAGTTCCTGCATCACGTCATGCCGCCCTTTGGTCACGGGTGTCGGGGTGCCGAGGCCACGGATGCCAGCCCATGCAATCGCGGCGCGCATGACGTTTGAACCCTCAAATGGAAAAAACCGACCCTCGGGCCGGCTTTTCCTTCGTTTTGGACCGTTACCCCAGATGGGCGGAGAGGAGCCACGCGAATTTTTCGTGCACCTGACCACGACCAATGGCGAGGTCTTGGGTCAGCAGATCGCCATGCTCTTCGGCAACAGCGGCGGTCCCGGCAAGGGTTTCTGCCACGGTGCGCTGTGCGGCAGCGAGGGCTGCGATCATTTCCTTGTCAGTGCCATGGCCAGTGAATTCGTCCACCTTGGATGCCGCGACCATATCCGCGAGCACCCCATTGGCATGGCCGCCAATCGCCTTAACCCGCTCGGCAAGGTCATCCTGCGCTGTAAAGTGATCCTCATAGATTTCCTGAAACAGGGCATGCAGGGGGCCAAACGCCATGCCGGTGACGTTCCAGTGAAAGTTTTGCGCCATCATCGTGGTCACAACGGTTTCTGCGACGGCTTGGTTGAGCGCCTCGCAAATGGCTTCCTGTGCAGAGGCCGACAGGCTTTGTGCCGTTTGGGTCATGTCATATTCCTTAGTAAATTCATATAGTTTGTACGTGCTGGCGATGGCTTGCATGTCCTTCAACATGTAGCACATCCGCTCGCTCCGCCAAACCATTAAGGAGGAACATGACCTGTCTGCGGCTGAATTTGGGAACGCGTCGCGAAATCAGGAACATCACGCTCGCGCCATCGCCCGCCCTGATCCGCTCAAGGCAGCGCAAAATCCAGTCCTCATCAAAGGACCGCTCAGCAGTACCAGGGTGGAACAGGACCAAAGGCTGGCCAACCTCGCGCCCCAGCGTGCGCAACAGCGCCTGCGCATAAGCGTCAAACGCGACCGACCGATCCGACGACAACAACGTGCAGGCGGTGAACAAATCCAGCCGCCGTTGCGCGCGGGAGCGGCGCATCACACGCCGAAGCCGCTCCAGAACCGGATCCGATTCGGGGCGGTGGGGCAGTGTGGTGACCTTCTGAAAGGCAAGCATGTGACGATTCCCGTGTGTACCTGACAAAAAGTATCAGCTAATTGCCCGCGTGCAAGCGGGGCGGTTTGTCACAGTTTCAAAAAGCGACGATTGGGCCGCGCACGGCCCCGCGCCGCCCTCCTCAAACAGCGCGCGGCCTGTCACCTGTTTTGATCCGGCTTTCAAAGGTCAAGGTTGCCCCGTCATCGGGCGCGCAGATCCGGTTGCCCAATCCGGCCCTCTCGGCGGCGGACGCAACCTCGTCGCGCGTCACAAGGCAATGATTGATCGCGCCAAGGTGGTTGGCCACAACAACACCCGGCGTCAGCCGCGCCAGCGCAATCATGTCCGCAACCCCCATGATCACTGGTCCCCCAATGTCGAAGCGGGCATCGCCTGCCGGGGCGACGATGACATCGGGCGTCTGCGTGCGAACGATCTCTTTGATGGGCTCGGTCAGGAGGGTGTCTCCGGTCAGATACAGGGACGGCTCGCCGGGCTGTTTGATGAGGTAACCCGCGCCATGCTCCATGAACGGACCGATGATCCCGCGCCCATGGCGACAGGGCGTCGTCTGGATCGTTCCTGTAAGAAAGCCTTGCGCGCGCGCGTCGTCCCGTTTCAGCGGCACGACATTCAGGCCCTTTTGCTTGAGGAAGGGCATGTCGCGCGGCGTGCAGAACACCGGTATCTGTCG
This sequence comes from Rubricella aquisinus, assembly GCF_014199445.1. Classification (GTDB taxonomy): domain Bacteria; phylum Pseudomonadota; class Alphaproteobacteria; order Rhodobacterales; family Rhodobacteraceae; genus Rubricella; species Rubricella aquisinus. The sequence goes on from NZ_JACIJS010000004.1 coordinate 264,362, forward strand.
TTTGCGCAGCCACCGTTTGGCGGCGGTGTCGAAATGATCGAAATGCCCGCGCCGGCAATGGGTGATCAGGCAATGGGTGGCGGTTTCCATCAGCGCCATCGCGCCCTCGGGCAGATCAACCGTCGGATTGCGCCCCTTTGCCTTGAGAAACGTCATCGTCGGGAACGCGCCCTTCCGGGCCAACATAGGATCGACCAAAAGCCGCACGTCATCATATTCGACAAGGATGGTTGCGTTGCGAATCTGGTGAATTTTCATCATCTGGCCCTCTTGCTGCGGTCCCTGTTGTAGCGCGGCGGGGATTGCGGCAATATGGCAGGAAATGACAATTAGAGTTCAATTTACGCCATGTCCGATCCGCATCACGTTGGGCTGATCGCCTTTGACGGCAGTATGCTGGCCGGATTGCTGGCCTTCGCCGATATCCTCCATGCTGCCAACAGGCTCGCGGATGCGCCCCGGTTCCGCGTGTCGCTTATCTCTGCCCATGAGGACAACCCATCGCTCCACCATCCCCTCGCGGCCAAGGAGGGGGCGGGTGATCCACCTTATGACACGCTGGTCGTGCCCGGCTTCTGGGCGGAATCCCTGCGCGATATCTCACAGGGGATCGAGCGCTCCCACAGCGTTTTGCGGCGCTTTGGCCCGATCTCACCAGATCAGATCATTTGCGGGTATTGCGCGGGGGTGTGCCTGCTGGCGGAGGCGGGCCTGTTGGCGGAGCGCGGCGCGACCGTGACATGGTGGGTGCAGGGCTATATGCGCCAGAAATACCCAAACGTGGATTGGCAGACCGATCTGGATTTCGTGCAAGACCGCAACATCGTCACGGCGTCCGGCGCGATGGGTTATGTCCCCCTGTCACTGTGGCTGGTGAAGCGGTTTGCGGGGGAGGACGTGATGCGGGACGTGTCTCGGTTCATGGTGCTGCCCCGCCCGCCGGTTGCGCATGACGCGTTCCGCCATGCCGCGCTGATTGACCAACCGACGGCCCTGACTCGCCGCCTGCACACGCTTGTCCGGGGTCTACCCGCGACCGATCTGTCTGCGGCGGCTTTGGCCGATGCGATGGGCATGTCCGAACGCACCTTGGCGCGCCGGGTTCAGCAGGACACCGGGCAGGCGTTGGGCCAATGGGCGCGCGGGATCAAACTGTCTCAGGTTGCGCAACGGCTGGCGGAAAGCACGCAAAGCCCCGGCGCGATCTGCGCGGAGTTGGGCTTTTCAAGCGAGCCAAACCTGCGGCGCATGTTCAAGGCGACGACCGGCATGACCTTGAGCGAATACCGCCGCAGCTTTGGCCGATTTGCGCGGTAAATGGCGCAGCGCGCGCCGGCTTGTGCCGCGGTGGGCGCAACGAAAGGGATGCTCTACCGGTCGCGCAGCCGATCCGCGCGACCGAAGAAATTGCTCAAACAGGGGCGTCACGCCGCCAGCGGCAGTGCCGTGCTGTCCCATGCAAGGCCGGGCCGGTAGCGGGCATCGACCTGTCCATCTTTCAGCGTGAACAGATGCAGCCAGCCATTGTCGAACAGATCGCGCACGCCGGGGTGCCGCTCCAGCACATCTGTGATCGCCTCACGCGGGGCCTCGATCATGACGGACAGGCGCAATGGATCATGCATCAGCCGCTCCCCGTCATGGACTGCCTGCCATGGCAGGCCTGGGCGCAGACGACCCGAATTGCCCTCGATTACGCCAATGCCGCCCACGACATTGTGGATCAGCTTGTTGCCCGCGCCGAACACGCCCGGCATCACGGAGGAGCCGTAATATTGCAGGCTGATCCAGCTTGCCACGACCACAGGTGCGGTGATGATCAGCTCCAACGTGCCGAAACCGTCATCCGCCTGCCAGTCATAGCTGTGCAGGAATGCCCGCCCGCCAAGGTCTTTGCCCGCTGTGGCGGTGCGTGGGGCAGCGATGAAGGCGGCGCAGCCCGCCAGCCCCCACTCGGGGCGCACTTCGGCCCAGTTCAGCGCGCGTTCCGCCACGGTCAGCGGCGTGGCACCGGGCAGGGTGGTCGCGCGTTCTGCCCGTGCGATGGTTCCGGCCTGTTTCAGCCAGCCCTTGATCCGGCGCAGATCGTCGCCGCGCGATGACGGCAGGCCATCCTCATAGATCGTGATCTCATCGGTGGTCGTGTCATGCAGCCCGGCGACGAACAGCGTGTCATCGGGCACGGTGATCTTGCGTTCGGCAAGGCCCGCGCGGGTTTCAGGATCGTTCAGCAGGGCGGCAAGCAGCCGCGCGGAAACCTCGCCAGTATAGCCTCCACATGCGCCACAGTGATAGGCGCTCTCATGCGGGTTGTTCGTGACATGCCCGCCATGGCCAAGCAGCAGGATGACCTCCCCATGGCCTTTGGTCAGGCTCATGGCCCCCAGAACGGCGGCGGCCGTGTCGGCCTTGGCCGTCGCGTCCATGCCGCCCACGACCTGCGGCGCGGGTGCGGCAGGGGCGGGTTTGTCGCCCATGCCCAGCGCGTCCTTCAAGAGCTTTCCGGCATAAACCGGCCCGGCTGCTTCGACAAAGGCGAAGGAGGACACCGCCGCCTGCCGGAACCGCCCCCATGCCCGCGCGGTGCGCGCCGCGATGCGGGTTTCCTCCTCATCCGCCGGTTTGGCGTGGCTCGTGGTCTCGACACCGGGGTTCAGCAGCACCGGAAGATGCGCCTCGACCACATCGGAGCCATGGGATTTATGCGCCAACGGCAGGCCGAAAAAGCCCGCAAAGCCGATGGTCTCCACCCCCGGATCGACGCTTTCAAGCGCCCGGCGGAACACTTCGGACCGCACGTCGATGCAGAACGCCGCCTGTAGCGCGGGCCGCTCCCCCGGCTGGGTTGGTCCGCTCAGTGCGGATGTGAGCGTGCGCTGATGCGCCCGTTCGGCGGCCTCTTGCGCGATGGAAAGGGCGATGTCCTGCGGCGTTGGCGTGATCGGTTCCGCATGAGAGGCGACCATTGCGGCCCATGCCTCCGCCACCTCCGGCGCGTGGGCCAAAAGGGCTTCCTCCCAGATCAGGCGGATCGCCAGAAGGTCAGCCAGCGTACGGTCGCTCGTGCCCGCAAGCTCGGCCTGCCACAACAGCCAGCGCGCGTGCTGCGACCAGCCGCCAAGGTCCATGTAGAGCCGGTGAAACACTGTCTCCGCTGACGCTTCGCTGAGGCCAAGCGCCTCGGACGCGCGCAGGATGGCACGCTCCGGCGTGTCGGGGGCGGCGGCCACATGGGCGCAAAAGCCCGAAAGCCCCGCCACTTCTGGCGTCAGGTCATGGGTGGCCCAGGATTGCCATGCGGCGAACGCGTCCTGCCCCGGTGCGGGCGACCACAGTGCCTGACCGCGATCAAACTGACCTGCGGCCCACAGGCCCACGGTTTTCTCGATGATGGAGGGCCAGTCGATGCCGGTCGCCGCAGCGGCAAGGTCGGCCACGGTGGCGCGGGCGCGGGTGGTGGTGCCTGCGTCCTCGTCCAGCAGGGCGCGCAGGGCTGCAACGCTCGCGGGTTTATCCACGGCAGGTGACGCGGCAAGGGCTGCGGTCAGGTCCTCCTCCGTCATTTGCCCATCGGCGAGCATCTGGCGATAGACCGCGCCGGATTGCGTGGCGCGCACGCCCGCGACCCGCTGCAACCGCGCGGAAGCGGTCGCAAGGTCCTCGCCCGTCTGGCCCAGAAACGGGTTCACGGCCACGGTGGCCTCCAGCGGGAAGGCAGGCGGGATGCGGCGGCCAGCGGCCTCTGCGGCGGTCAGGATCATTGAGGTGTCAGCAGGGGCGATCTGTGCGTCAGTGTCGAGCATCGGTGTCTCCATGATCTCAGTTGGACGATGTGCGGCGAAAGCCACCAATCGCGCGATCCAAAAGGGCGTTGAGGTAGAACCCGTTTGCGAGATGCACCCGCAATCCGGCCGTGGCAGGGTGATGCGCCCAGAGCGGGAACAGCGCTTGTGCGAAGGCCACAAGCCCAAAGGACGCGACAGCCAGCACGATCAGCGCCCATTCCAGCGGGCCGGGGACCGGCGCCATCGGCAGGGCCGGACCCCAAATGGCCTGCGCCACTGCCTGAAACCCGAAATAGGCCACCGCCGCGGCAAGCGCCGTGAGCGCCGTGCGCTTGGTCAATTCGCGCGGCGCAAGATCGGCAAGGCCCTGCGCCACCAGATAGGCGACGCCAAAGATCAGGATGCCACCAAGCGCCAGCGCCTGCGCTGTTTTTGGCCCCGTCACAGCGGTGAACACCGTCGCGATCAGCGCATAAAGCGCCACGGCAAGCGCGAAGGATTTGAGCACCGCACCCACATTCGGCACCGCGATCGGACCGGGCCGGCGCAGCCCCGCCACCGCCTGCACCGCGCCACCGGAGGACAGGAAAGCATGCGCCTTATAAAGCGAATGCGCCAGAATATGCAGCAGCGCCAGCGCCCAAAGTCCCAGCCCGCATTGCAACAGCAAAAATCCCATCTGCGACACGGTGGACCACGCAAGGGAGGTTTTCACGGCACTCTGGGTCAGCATCACCGCCGCGCCGAACAGGGCGGTAAAGCCACCGATCATCACAAGGGCCGCCATCGCGCCGGGGCTATATTGCACCAATGGGGACAGGGCGATCAGCAGCACGCCACCCGAATTGATGATCCCGGCATGAAGGAGGGCCGACACGGGCGTCGGCGCTTCCATCACTTCGGTCAGCCAGCCATGCAGGGGGAAGGCTGCGGTCTTGAGCGCGGCGGCAAGCACGATCAGGAAAACCGCGATGGACGCGCCGGTGGTCAGGCCCTGTGCGCCCGCAGCCTCGGCAATCCCGCTCAACACCCCCGTGCCATAGCTGGAGATCAGCAAGAGGGCGGCAAGGAACAGCACAAGGTCCGCGCCATGCCAGACAAGCGTGAATTTCGCCGCCGCGCGCTGCGCCTCTGGCCGGTCGGCATAGAACAGCAGCAATTGCCGCAGCCCCAGCCCAACCACCAGCGTGGACAGGATCAGCACCATCAGGCTACCCGATTGCACGAAAATGAGCACGGCCGCGAGCGTCGCCAGCATCAGCGCATGAAACCGCCCCTCATCCGCCTCACCATCCAGATAGGTGCGGCTATACCGGATCACGACCCAGCCGATAAAGGCGACAAGCAGCGTCAGCGTGATATTGACCAGATTGGCCTGAAGCGTCAGCGCGCCGCCACCTTCGCTTGTGGACAGCACCGCTGGCCCGGCGACGGCAAGCTGGACCAAGCCCAACACCGCAAGTGCGAGTGCGCCAAGGGCTGCGTATTCAGACAGGCGCGGCACGGCCTCTGGCCTGCGACCGGGCATGCGCCACGCATATGCGGACATAGCCACAAGAACCAGCGGTGAAAGAAACGACATCGAGACCATGAAACCCTCCGTATCCGGCTTGAGGCCGCACCATAGGGGAGGGGTTTTCTAAAATAAAATATGCATTATAGGATCAATCGTTCTGTTTGAGAGAACGATTTTGATGTGAAACCTAGACAATTTTTGCGCCCCTGTCGGTGATCACGCGGCAAGGCGGCTCCAGATGCTCGACATGACCTGACCCATCGGCTGGTCCCGGCGGCGGATCGCGAAAATCTCTGTCCGGCGGGGCGGATAGCCTTCGACCGCGAGCGGCACAAGCTGCCCGGTGGCCAGCTCGTCCCCCATCATATGCTCGGGGATGCCGCCCCAGCCCAGCCCGGCGAGCAGGATGGATTTCTTCGCCTGAAAATCCGATACGGTCCAGCGTTGTCCGCCTGATAAAAGATCGCGGCTCTGTTCGTAATCGCGCCCGCCGGTGCCGGACACGACGACTTGCGTGTAGGATTGCATCGCGCGGCGCGAGCGTATGCCGGGCAACTGCGCGGGCGGAAAGGTGGGGCTGGCAACGGGCTGGATCGTTATGCTGCCAACGGGGAGTGTTTCCACCAGATCAATCGGCACGCCATCCAGCCCCGCCACGATCATGTCCGCCTCGCCCCCCATGAGACGCGCGAGCGGACCGCCCATCATCTCGGTCGCGACGCGGATATGCGTGCCGGGGAATTGGCGGCCCACCTCCCCCAGAACCGTCAGGATCGGGTCAAGCGACATGGTGGCTGACATCGCGATGGAGATCATCGGCTCTTGCTTGCTCGCCAGCCCAGCGGCCACCGCTTTCAACCCATGGACCTGCTCCAGAACGCGGGTTGTCTCGCGATAGAAAATCTCCCCCTCGGGCGTCAAACGGGGGCGGTAGCTTTCGCGGGAAAAGAGGTCGAACCCCAGTTCGTCCTCCAGCTTGCGGATCTGGTGGCTGACCGCCGATTGCGCCTTGTTCAGCCGATCCGCTGCCGCGCGGAACGTGCCTGCTGCGACAATGGCATCGAGCGCGATGAGTTGGTCCAGCGTCATTCACCCTCACATGATCGAGAAAACAGATCGAAATCTTGAAAACACGATATTATCAATTGTTCCTCTGCGGCGCTAGACAGGATGGGCAAACACCGTTCGGAGCCGTTTTGACCCATGCCCGCACCGCCTCTCATCTGCCTGCGGCCCATGGGTCAGGCCCGTATCCGGCTTTATTCAGGCGTGACAAAAGGATCCGCACTATGAGCACACAACATGACGCTGAAATCGACGCCCTCCTTGGGCGCTATTTCGACGGTCTCTATCATTCCGACAGCAGCGTTTTGCGCACCGTCTTCCATACCGACCTGTCCTATGTGAACGGGACGGACGGCACCTATGAGACCATGGGCCTTGAGGATTACATGGCGCGGATCGACGCCCGCACCCCGCCCGCATCGCGCAATGACCCCCGCGAGGAAGTCGTTGAACGCATCGCGCTCAAAGGGGACCGGATCGGCATCGTCGAGGCGCGCATGACCATGCTGGGCCGCAACTATCAGGATCTTCTGACCCTCATCAACACGGATGAAGGATGGCGCGTCCTGACCAAGGTTTTCTCATTTGTCGAACGAAAGGACTGACACAATGCCCTATGTAAACATCAAAGTGACCCAAGAGGGCGGCCCCAACGGCACCGGCCCCTCATCCGAGGAAAAGGCGCAGCTTATTGCGGGGGTGACGCAGCTCTTGCAGGATGTGCTGGGAAAGAACCCGGCGACCACATTCGTTGTGATCGACGAGGTGCCGCTCGATAACTGGGGGATGCAGGGCCAACAGGTCACGCAGATCCGCGCGAAACAGTCCTGAGCCAGCGCGGCACAGGACGCACAGGGTCCATGACCCCCGGCGCGCCGATCGCGCGCCGGATTTGAGGGGAGACGCCGCATGTTTCGTCCCATTCGGATCGAACCGCGCCCGAAACCGTCAGCCGCCCTCGGGCAGGCCCGGCCGGGCGGGACGGCGGTCACGATGCCGCAGCACCCGCATTGGTTCGCGCAGCCAAGCGGGTCTGGCCATGTCCTGTTGCCCAGCCTTCCCCGCGTGCAGGACGGTCCGCCCTTGCGGAGGGTCGGATGACGCCCGGCCCCGATGATAGGGACGTGCTGGCGGGCTATGCGTGGATGGCGCTGGCCGTGCTCATTTGGGCGGGGTGGCTGGTGCTGACCTCCTCCGGGCGCACGACCGCCTTGTCTGTTGTTGATCTGGCGGGGTTGCGCGCGCTGATCCCTGCGGTGCTTCTTGCGCCGCTCTTGTGGCACCAGCGGGCGAAAGTCAGGCAATTGGGCCTGTTGCGCTGCCTGACATTGACCGCCTATGGCGCGCCATTCACGATTTGCGTGGGCTATGGGCTGAAATTCGCGCCCGTCGCCCATGCGGGGGCGCTGGTGCCGGGGTTGATGCCCGTGATGGCGGCGCTCCTTGGCCTTGTGTTTCTTGGGCAGCGGCTGGTCCGGCGGCAGATGCTGTCGATCGCGCTGATCCTCACGGGGGCGATGGCGATCCTTGCCCATACCCGGATCGCGCCGGGCACGGATCAGCTATTGACCGGGCATGTGCTGTTTCTGGCAGGGGCGGTCTGTTGGGCGTCCTTTACGGTGACGATGCGCAACTCTGACATCTCCCCCTATCTCGCGATTGGGGTTGTGGGCACGTTGTCCTCTGTGGTGCTGGTCCCGGTTTGGGTGCTTGGTGATCTGTCGAATATCCGCGCGGCGGGCCTGCCCGATATCGCGTTTCAGGCGATGTTTCAGGGGGTTCTGTCGGGTCTCGTGTCGCTTTTTGCCTTTGGTCGCGCGCTGCACCTTCTGGGCGCACGCGCGGCGGCATTGTCCGCACTGGTGCCCGGCACAGCGGCGCTAATGGCGATCCCGGTCTTGGGGCAGTGGCCGGGTCTGGTGGAGGTGCTGGCGCTGATCGTCGTGATTGCCGGTCTTGTCATCGGGGCCACCGGATCGGCACAGGCCCGCGCGGTGGGGCAGGCGGCGCGCATGTCGCGGGAGCAGCGCCATGAGCCGTGAGCAAACCACCAAAATTCGCCCGTCCCGCATGTGGCAAACACTCCGGCGGGAGGCGCGTGCCATGGGTGCGGCAGAGCCGTTTCTCGCGCCGATGCTCAACCGCACGATCCTGATCCCCCGAACATTTGAGGAGGCGCTCGCCGCGCGGCTTGCGTTTGACCTGACGGCCAGCAAGACGAGTGAGGGGATGTATCAGATCCTCCTTCTTGACGTGATGCGCGACGCGCCGGATATCATCACGGACACGGCACTTGATCTGAGTGCGGTCCACGCCAATGACCCGGCCTGCCGCACGCACCTTCATGCGTTTCTGAATTATAAGGGATTTCATGGGGTGCAGGTGCACCGGATCGCGCATCGGCTGTGGATGACGGGGCGGCGGGAGCTTGCCGCATGGCTATCAAACCGCGCATCGCTGGTGTTTGGGCCGGATATTCACCCCGCCGCACAGCTTGGCGCGGGGATCATGCTTGATCACGGGTCGGGCATCGTGATCGGGGAGACAGCGGTGGTCGAGGATGACGTGACGATTCTGCAAAACGTGACCCTTGGCGGGACGGGTAAGGTGCTTGGCGACCGGCATCCAAAGGTGCGGCAGGGCGTGATGATCGGGGCAGGCTCGAACATCATCGGCAATATCGAGATCGGCGCATGTGCCAAGGTGGGCGCGGGCAGTGTGGTGCTGGAGGACGTGCCGCCCGGATGCACCGTCGCGGGTATCCCCGCGCAGGTCGTGCGCCGCACCCCGGTGACCGCACCGAAACCCCGGCCCAAGCCGCGACGCAAACGGGTCAAGGCACCCACCGCGCCCGCAGACCCGCATGCCACGCAAGAGCGGCTGATCGCGGCATTTCAAGCGCATGGTGGCGACTAGGCGCGCCCGTCTATTCCGGCGCGCGGTCCTCTTCGGCTGCCATCAGTTTGCGCAATCCCGCATCAAGGGCCGCGATTTCCGTATCTGAAAGGGGTGCCAGCAGCGCGGCTTGCGTTTGGGCATGGTCAGCGACGGCCTTGTCGATCAGCGCGAAGCCTTTATCCGTCAGTTGAACCACCGCGCGCCGGGCGTCGTCGGGATCGGGCGCGCGGCTCACAAGCCCCTGCTTGACCAGTTGATCAATACGGTTCGTCATCGTGCCGGATGTGATCATCATCGCAGCCATCAACGCCCCGGGTGACAGCGCATGGGGCGGGCCGGACCGGCGCAAAGTGGCCAGCACGTCAAACCCTGCGCCATTCAACCCATGCCGGGCGAACGTCTCCCCCATCCGGCGCGCGTGATGATGATAGACGCGCGACAGCCGCCCGATGGGCCCCATTGCCGTCACATCAAGGTCGGGGCGTTCGGCGCGCCATTGCGCGAAAATTCGGTCTACTGCGTCCATGGGGGGAGGCTATCAGACAGTTATCTTGACATCAAGAGAAGTGCCATTATCTTGACGTCAAGATAAAAGGAAATCCCATGACACGCCCGTTTGACCTTGCCCTCACCGCCCTCGCCCCCGCGATCTGGGGCAGCAGCTATATCGTGACAACCGAACTCCTGCCGGATGGCTCCCCGCTTACCATTGCGATGCTGCGCGCCTCGCCCGCCGGGCTTTTGCTCCTGCTCTGGACACGAAATCTGCCGCGTGGCGTGTGGATCCTGCGCTCTTTGGTGCTGGGTGTGCTGAACTTTTCGCTGTTTTGGGGGCTGATGTTCGTGGCGGCCTATGCACTGCCCGGCGGGCTTGCCGCGACCCTTGGCGCGATCCAGCCGTTGATCGTGTTGTTTCTGGCAAAGCTCTTGCTGGATCAATCGGTGCGCCCGGCCGCTGTGCTCGCGGGCCTTGGCGGGATGCTTGGCGTTGCGCTTTTGGTGGTCAAGCCGGGGGCCGGGTTTGACATGGTGGGGATATTGGCAGCGCTTGGCGGTGCGGTCTCCATGGCCTGTGGCACGGTGTTGACGCGCAAATGGCAGCCGCCCGTGCCTGCGCTCACCTTCACCGCATGGCAGTTGACGGCGGGTGGGCTGATCTTGGTGCCAGTGGCGCTTTGGCTGGAGCCGCCCTTGCCGCCGCTGGATGCGGGCGCGGTGGTTGGGCTGGTTTGGCTCGGTCTGATCGGGGGGGCTGCGACCTATTTCATCTGGTTCCGGGGCATCGCCCGGTTGGGACCATCGACCGTGGCACCCCTTGGGCTTCTCAGCCCGGTGGTGGCGACGCTGCTTGGCCTTGCCCTCTTGGGGGAGGGGATGACCCTGCCGCAGAGCCTTGGCATGGCCCTTGTTCTGGGCAGCGTGTGGGTTGGCCAAATGGGACCGACCGCTGCGCCGCGATTGCCGCGAAAGGGCGTCGCGCCCCAGCTTTGACCGGGCACTGCCCAAACCGCTCAGGATTGGCGCAGAAAGTCGATCATCACCCGGACCTTCTGCGGCAGATAGGACCGCGACGGATAAAGCGCCCAAGCCGCCGTATCGAATTGCGCGGCGGAGCAGTCATACTGCGGAAACACATCCACAAGCCGCCCCGCTGCGATATCTGGGCCAACCAACCAGTCCGCGAGCAGGCTCGGTCCCAGCCCGTCGCGCGCGGCCCGGCGCAGGGCCAGCGCATTCGCAATCACCAGATCCCCCGTGATATCCACCGCGAAGGGCGCTTTCCCCGCCCGGCGGAACCGCCAGCGCGTCCGGTAATCCGGCAAGGCAAAGCGCAGGCAGCGATGGTGCCGCAAATCCCCCGGCTCCGTCAGGGGGGACGCGCCCGCGATATACGCGGGCGAGGCGCAAACGACATAGCGGGTGTCCATCAGCCGGGTGCTGATCAGATCACCGCGCGGGGCAGGGGTCAGCCGGATGGCAAGGTCGATGCCCTTCGCCGTCAGATCAAGCATGTCATCCGTCGGGATCAATTCGATCGCAATGGCCGGATAGCGCGCCATGAATTGCCCCAGACGCGGCACGATACATTCCTGCGCAAAGGCGACGGAGGCCGTCATCTTCAGCGTGCCCGACGGCGCGTGCGCGGCGCTGCGCGCGGTGTCGAGCGCGCGGTCCATCTCCTCCAAGAGCGGCGTGATCTCAGCGATGTAGCGCGCTCCCAATTCGGTGACGGAAAGCCTGCGGGTGGAGCGCTGGAACAGCCGCACCCCCAACTCAGCCTCCACCCCCGCGACCATGCGCGACACGGAGGACGGGTCCACATCCAGCGCCCGCGCCGCCGCGGCAAAGCTGCCATGTCGGGCCACCAGCACCACGGTTTTGAGGGTTGCGATATCCATTCATGTAGAATGCGCACGACACTTATGTCATTCAATCTGTTTTTCCCAAAGAGTTACATCAATAGGGTCTGACCATCGCACCACCATTCGGAGACGAGGGAATGAAGATTGACCACGCCCAGGCGCTTGAAGCAGCCGCATTTCGTGGCGCAGACGCGGGCGATCCCGCCCTTCTGATCCCTTGCGGGTCCGTTCCCGGCGCGCCCGTTAGCCGCCTGTGGGAGCGGACCGGCCCCACGCCTTCCCGGTGGGACGCGATCCCGATAAGCTGGCGGCGCTGGCGAACATGAAATGACTGACAACCCCAATAAGGATCGAAGCATGACCGAACTCAATGGAAAAACCGTCGTCATCACGGGCGCAAGTCAGGGCATCGGCGCGGCGGCGGCGCGTGGCTTCGCGGCACGTGGGGCGCATGTCATTCTGGCCGCCCGCAATGAGGGCCGCATCGCCGCCATCGCTGATGAGATCCGCACCGCGGGGGGCAAGGCCGACGCGCTGCGCTGCGATGTGAGCCGCGCGGCGGATGTGAAGGCGCTGATCGACTTGGCTGTGCGCACCACCGGGACGCTCGACGTGCTGATCAACAATGCCGGTCTCATCGACCCGATTGCCCGGCTTGCGGACAGCGATGTGGATGCATGGGGCAGCGTCGTCGATGTGAACCTCAAGGGCGTTTATCACGGTCTGCGCTATGCGATCCCGGTGATGGTCGCAAACGGGTCCGGCACGATCATCAACATCAGTTCCGGTGCCGCCACGGCCGCGCTGGAAGGGTGGAGCCATTATTGTGCGACGAAAGCCGCCGTTTTGTCGCTGACCCGAGTGGCCCATAAGGAATACGCGGATCAGGGCGTGCGGGTGGTCGGGCTCAGCCCCGGCACGGTCGCCACGCCGATGCAGACGCAGATCCGGGCCTCCGGGATCAATCCAGTAAGCCAGCTTGATCCCGGGGTGCATATTCCGCCCGAATGGGTAGCAGATGCGCTTGCGTGGCTGTGTACGGCGGCGGCTGATCCGCATCTGGGCGGCGATTTTTCGATCAAAACGCCGGAGGGCCGCGCTGCGGTCGGGCTTCCGCCGCTGTGATGCCCGGGGATGAGCTTATGACGTCCCATCCGGTCCTTTGGTCGTTTCGACGCTGCCCCTATGCCATGCGCGCCCGGCTCGCCATTGCGCGCGCGGGTCAGCGTGTGGAATTGCGCGAAATCCTCTTGCGCGACAAGCCGCAGGCTTTTCTTGAGACATCCCCCAGCGGCACGGTGCCCTGCCTGCGCCTGCCGGACCGGGTGTTGGATGAGAGCCTCGATATCATGATCTGGGCGCTTGAGCGGAATGACCCCGATGGCCTGCGCGACATGCCCGATGCGGGTTGGGCATGGATCGCGGAATGCGATGGCCCGTTCAAGGCGGCGCTGGATCGCACCAAATACGCCAGCCGTTACCCCGCGCATGACCCGGACGAGGAGCGGGAGAAGGCGGCCGTTTTCCTGCGCAAACTGGATGCGCAGCTTGGCCATCATGGCGCGCTTTTTGGTGCGCGGCTGACGCTGGCGGACCTCGCCATTCTGCCGTTTGTCCGCCAATTCGCGCATATCGACCGGGCGTGGTTCCGGGCACAGGATTGGCCGCATCTGATCGTGTGGCTGGACCGGTTTCTGGAAAGCGCAGATTTCGCCCGGATCATGTCGAAATACCCGCTATGGTCTGACACGGCCCCACCCATCTGGTTTGACGGGCAGGCGTGAGCGCGGCCTAGTCCGGCAATAAGCCTTCAAGATAGGCCGCGTAAGGGCTGCCCGCGAGCTTCGCGATTGCGGCCCGCAGCCCTGCCGCGTCGATCAATCCCTTGCGATAGGCGATCTCCTCCGGGCAGGCGATCTTGACCCCTTGCCGGCGTTCCAATGTGCCGATGAAGGTGGCCGCTTCCAACAGGCTGTCGGGCGTTCCGGTGTCGAGCCACGCATAGCCGCGCCCCATCTGCTCCACATGCAGTGCGCCATCGGCAAGGTAGCTGCGGTTAAGATCGGTAATCTCCAACTCCCCGCGCGGGGAGGGGGTGAGCGTGGCGGCGCGTGCTGCCGCCGTGCCGTCATAGAAATAGAGCCCTGTCACCGCCATATTTGAGCGGGGGCTTGTGGGCTTTTCCTCCAGCGTCGTGGCCCGGCCTGAGGCGTCGAGCGTGACGATGCCGTAGCGATCGGGGTCCGCGACGCTATAGCCGAACACGGTCGCGCCGCCCTCTGTCTCGACCCGCGCGCGCGCACGGGCGAGCATCTCCGACAGGCCTTGCCCGACGAACAGGTTATCGCCAAGGATCAGGCAGGACGGCTCCTCCCCCACAAACGCGGCCCCGATCGTATAGGCTTGCGCCAGGCCGCCCGGGTCGGGCTGCTCGGCATAGGTCAGGCGCAGCCCCCATCCCGCACCGTCCCCCAAGAGCGCTTCAAACGCGGGCCGGTCATGCGGTGTGGTGATGATCAGCACCTCCCGAATATCCGCGAGCATCAGAACGCTCAGCGGGTAATAGATCATCGGCTTGTCATAGACCGGCATGATCTGTTTCGAGATGGCCTGCGTCATCGGCCAAAGCCGCGATCCGGTGCCGCCTGCCAGAATGATGCCCTTCATCGCCGTTCTCCTGCCGCCCCTTGGGACATTGACTGTGCTGTCGCGCGGGCAGGCTTGTCCATAGGCAATGGCGCGGCCCCCTGCGCTGCCGCCCTAACGCGTGACGCCCAATCGCGCGCCCGCATAGCGCGCCTGCAAGGGCTGCCACCAGTCCACGTTCTCCAGATACCAACGGATCGTCGCACGGATGCCGTCAGCAAAGCCATGGTGCGCATGCCAGCCCAAATCCTGCTCCAGCCGGGTTGGATCAATGGCATAGCGCGCGTCATGGCCGGGTCGGTCCTCGACAAAGGTGATCAGCCGATCATGCGGCGCGGCCTCTGGCCGGAGCGCGTCCATTTCCGCGCAGATGGTTCTGACGACATCAATATTGCGCCGCTCATTGCGGCTGCCCACGGTGTAGGTCGCGCCGATCTGGCCTTGTGCTGCAATGAGGTCAAGCGCGCTTGCGTGATCCTCCACATGCAGCCAGTCGCGGATATGCTCCCCCGTGCCATACACCGGCAGCGCGCGCCCCGCCGCGGTGTTCAGGATGGTGAGCGGGATCAGCTTTTCGGGGAATTGATAGGGGCCGTAATTGTTCGAGCAGTTTGAGATCATCGCCGGAAAGCCATAGGTCCGCGTCCATGCTTTCACGAGGTGGTCCGACGCGGCCTTGGACGCTGAATAGGGGGAGGATGGGTCATAGGCGCTGTGCTCGCTGAATGCGCCCTCCGCCCCGAGAGAGCCATAAACCTCATCGGTAGACACATGCAAAAACCGAAACCGCGCCTGCGCAGCACCCGGCAGCTTGTCCCAATAGGCGCGGGCGGCCTCCAGCAGCACATAGGTGCCGGTCACATTGGTGGAGATAAACGCCCCCGGCCCGTCGATGGAGCGGTCAACATGGCTTTCAGCGGCCAGATGAAAAACGCGGTCCGGCTGGAAGGAGGCAAACACGTCCGCAACCGTGCCGGCATCGCGAATGTCACCTTCGACAAAGCGGTGGCGCGGGTGCGGATCAACCCCGCGCAGGGACGTGCGCGTGCCCGCATAGGTCAGCGCATCCAGCGTGCAGACCTCATGCCCTGCGCCCACCAGCCTGCGCACCAGCGCTGATCCGATAAAACCGGCACCTCCTGTTACGAGCATTCGGGTCACGGATCACCTCCGGCGTGACGGGTTGCGTGCTGTCGCCCTTTGGTCGCAAGGGTAATGGCTTTCACCAGTTTTACAAAAGCCTTACAACCCTCTGAGGAAAATTGCGGAGCAACTGATGGCGCAGGCAGAGCGGGTCACTTTCATAGTCATGGCCTATAATCAGGCCCCCGTAGTGGCGGAGGCCGTGCAATCGGCGCTCGATCAGGATTATGAGAACCTGCAAATCATCCTGTCTGACGATTGCTCCACCGATGAGACATTCGATGTGATCCGATCGGTCGTGGCGGGGTATGATGGCCCGCATGATGTGGAGGTGAACCGCACGCCCCGTAACCTTGGCATCGCGCCGCATGTCAATCTGATGTTCGAGAGGGCCGAAGGCGCGCTTGTGGTGTTGCAGGCGGGCGACGATATCTCCACTCCCGACCGCGCGCGCAAACTTCATGCGGCCTATGTGGAGGGCGATGCAGAGGGCACGGCGCGCCCGATGATCGTGTTCTCCGACATGGTCGGCATGACCTATGACGGTCATGTGGGCGACTATATCGTCACCAATGTCGAGATGCGGCGCATGGGCCTGTTTCGCATGGCCATGTCCCATTATGGCATCGTCGGGGCGGTCGCGGCCTATAACCCGGAGATATACCACCGCTTTGGCCCGCTCAGCGTGCCGGGCATCGCGGAGGATCGGGTGTTTACCTTTCGGGCGTTTCTGGCGGGCACGATCAAGCATGTGCCCGAACCGCTGGTGTTTCACCGCGATGGCGGGATCAGTGACCTCAATCCGCACCAGATCAAGGGCGCGCATCAGGGGATGCGCGCGCTCAACCGGCTGAGCCTCTTGCGCGACAAACGGCAAAGCCTGATCGACAGCAATACCTATTCCCCCCGGCCCCGAAAAACCCGCAAATGGCTGGAGGACAAAATCCGACAGCTTGAGGCACAGGTGGCCGATGACATCGCGGCCGGTCTCACGCCGCCTGAGGCGCTGGACGACCTTAGGGGCGCGTGACCGCCCGCGCGGGATTGCCGACCACGGTTTGCCCCGGCGCGACATCCCGCGTCACCACCGCGCCCGCACCGATCATAGCACCCGCACCGATCGTGATCCCCGGCAGCAGGACCGCGCCGCCACCGATGGAGGCACCCTTGCCGATATGGGTTTGGGGGAAAGCCTGCGCCGCGCGCGCTGATCCACGCGCGCTTTTGGGATAGGGATCATTGGTCAGCGTCACATTCGGCCCGATGAACACATCATCCCCGATGCGCATCCCGTCATATAGCGACACGCCGTTCTTGATCGTCACGCGGTCCCCGATCACAACATCGTTTTCGATAAAGCAATGGGAGCAGATGTTGCAATCCCGCCCGATTGTGGCGCCCTTCAGGACGACGCAGAATTGCCAGATCGTCGTGCCCTCCCCGATGGCATCGGCCTGAACATCGCTCAACGGGTGAAATGTCGTGCCCATCACTGGCTCCCTTTATCTGTCATGTGGCGAAAAAGCGGTGCAGGCTCGCGATCACCCTGTCGGTCTGCGCATCGGTCTGATGTGGCCCGATGGGCAGGCTCAGCACCTCCTGCGCCAACGCGTCGGCCCGGGGGAGCGCGGGCCATTGATCGCCTGCATAGGCGGCTTGGGCGTGGCAGGGGATCGGGTAATGCTGGATCGTCTCGATCCCGTCCTGTGCCAGATGGCGCGCCAGCGCGTCCCGCTCGGCAGCGCGCACCACATAAAGATGCCAAGAGGATTGCGCCCAATTCGGCATGTGCGGAAGCCGCAGCAAATCGCCGGGCAATTCGGCGTCATAGCGTGCAGCGATCCGCGCGCGCCGTGCGTTCCACGCCTCCAGATGGTCGAGCTTTACCCGCAGCAGCGCCGCCTGAAGCGGGTCGAGTCGCGCATTCAGGCCCTGCTCAAGATGCTTGTATTTCTCCTCCGCCCCATAGTTGCCGATCCGCCGCATCCGCGCGGCAAGGGCGGGATCATTGGTGGTCACGGCCCCCGCATCGCCAAAAGCGCCAAGGTTCTTGCCGGGATAAAAGCTCCACGCGGCGGCATGCCCATGCCCCCCGATACGCTGCCCGCGATAGAGCGCACCATGGGCCTGCGCCGCGTCCTCCAGCACCCAAAGCCGGTGCTCCTGAGCCAGCGCCATGATGGGATCCATGTCACAGGGCATCCCGTAAATATGCACCGGGATCACCGCACGGGTGCGCGGGGTGAGGGCCGCCGCGATCCCGTCGGCGTCAATCGTGAACTGTCCTTCCGCCGGATCGACCGGCACGATGGTGGCTCCGGTCTGACTGACGGCAAGCCATGTGGCGACGAAAGTATGCGCGGGCACGATCACCTCATCCCCCGGCCTGACCTCCATCGCCATCAGCGCCAGCCGCAGCGCATCCAGCCCGTTGCTGACACCCACGCATTGCGCCGTTCCGCAAAACCCGGCGAAGGCCTGTTCAAACCCGGTGACCTCCGCCCCGCCGATATACCGGCCCGAGGACATGACCCGCGCCATCGCCGCATCAAGTGCGTCGCGCAACTCAGCCGTTCCAGCGGTAAGGTCAAGGAAAGGGACGATCATGACGCGGACACGGCCTCCAGATACGCCGCATGATCGCGGAAATAATCGGCCTCGTCATAGGGCAGGGAGGCCAGAACGAGGCACACCGCGCCTTCGGAAAATCCGCCCAGATCGCGCCAGATCATTGGCCCTACATAAAGCCCCTGATCCGGGCGGGACAGCTCAAACCGCCGCGATTGTTGCCCATCGGAGAGGGTGATCTCAAACCGTCCGGCCACCGCGATGATAAGCTGTTCCAGCGCCTTATGACCATGCGCGCCACGGGTCACCGCTGGCCCAAGGTCATAAAGGTAATAGACCCGCGCGATGTCGAACGGGACATGCCGTTGCCCTTCGACAAAGCTCAGCGCACCGCGCGCGTCGCTCACCCGTGGCAGGTCGATCAGATGGCACGCATCCAGCGCGGGACGGGCGGGGGCAGTCATGGGCGTCCCCCCTCATAGGCCGCGAGATCGGAGATGGAATCGACCTCCCCCCACGGATGATGGTTCGGCACTGCCCCGATGGCCACGCGCCCGCCCTCCAGCACCATCTGAAGCGCGCTGGTCATATCAAGCCGGTCGCGCGCCGCAGCATTCATGCCCGCGCGCAGGCGATGCACTTCGGCCCAGCCTTCAGGACGAAAATGCAACAGACCCATATATTGCCCCTCGATCTCATCCGTGTGGTGGGCCTGTTTGCCGATCTCGGCCAATTGCCCATCTGGGGTCAGCTTGAAACTCTCCGCGTCCTCCAGCGGGTCGTCAAATCGCGCGGCCCAAATCTCAAGCCAGTTCGGATCATATGTGATGGCAATCGGCTCTGGCGCGTGTGACAGGGCGCTGACGGCCTCCGGCGCATAGAAGATATCGGAATAACTGATCAGGCATGGCCCCTCCGCCAACCATGCCTCCGCTTGCGCTAGCGAGGCGACCATGTTCGTCTCTGCCCAGCGGGGATTGTGGAACACGCGGTCGGCATGGCCTTCGATCAGCGCCGCGCGGTAGCCCGTGACAATGCCAAGCTCCGTCACGCCTGCCGCGCGCAGCGCTTCGATCTGATGAAACAGCAAGGGCTTGCCGTCCAATGGCACCATGCATTTCGGCTTTTCATCCGTCATCTGCTGCATACGGCTGCCGCGCCCGGCGGCAAGGATGATCGCTCTCATGAAAAGACCTTTCTGAACAGGGCGATGTCCTGCGGATCGGGGCGTGCCTCTCGCTCCGGGTGCCACATGATGCCGCTCATGGCTCGGCCTTCTGCCGCGATGGCCTCGACCGTGCCGTCCTCCGCGACTGCGGCGGGGCGAAAGCCGGGGATCGGGCCCGTGATGCTGCTGGCGTGATAGGAATTGACCGTGCCGTCCCGCCCGGTCACCGCATGGCGGGTCGCGACATGGCCCGCGACCCCGGTCAGGCTGGCACCCGCCCAGATCGCCATCATCTGCATCCCCCGACAAATGCCGAGCACCGGATGCCCCTCGACGCCCGCCCAGTCAAGGAGTGCCCGCTCGGTCTCATCGCGCAGGGGGGTCGCACCCGGATCGTCCCCGCCGGTCAGCAAAAGGCCATTGATCCCCCAGTTTGTGCAATAGGCGGTGATCCGCTCCGCACCCAAATTGGGCAGGGGCATCCACGGAGTGCCAGGCAGGGCTGCGGCCATGAACCCGGCCCAATCCTGCGCCAGCGCATCGCGCGGCTCCTCATAGCCGGGGGCGGAGACCTGACGCATGGTCAGCCCGATACGATATGGCGCCCTATCTGCCATGGACGGGCCGAATGATCTTTTCCGCGCAGTTCAGTTCAACCTGCGCTGCGGCGGCGATCCGCTCAAACACCTGATCGCCACAGCCGATGGCGGCAGGCACGCCCAGTTCGGCACAGCGCACCGCCATATGTGAGTTCATACCGCCGAACCGGGTGACAAGGGCCGCCGGTCCTTTCGCGAAAATCCAGTCAAATCCGGGATCGGCATTGCTGATGCACACGATGCGCCCACGAATATCCGCGCCCGGCGGGCTGTCGGCTGAGATATGGCTCACTGTGCCAACCACCCGACCCGAACCAACGAAATTCGGCACAGACCGGTTGAGCGTGGCCACATAAATATCGCCCGGCGCGGTGATCAGATGCGGCAGGCGGATGGTCGCGGCATCCACCATGTCTTGCCGTCGCGCATTGGCGATGGGCAGGAAATGCCGGTCGAGGTCTTCTAGCACGGGGGTATGGGTCAGATCGGCAATCTCAGGCCAGCGCAGGAAGGATACATCATCGGCGGACAAGCCGTTGCTCAGCCCCCAGTGCCGCAGATGCAACAGCGCGTCCGACAGGGCGCGGGTGAAGATGAATTTCACGTCCTCTCGCGCGGCAATCGCCCGCGCCGCATAGTCAAAAAACGCCTCAGCCGTCAGCACATCAAGCCCCGCCTCGCTCAAGAGGGAGGACAGCGCCGCGTGCTCCGCGTCCGTGGCGGTGAACGTCGCGACATGCGCTGCCATCGCGGCGGGCTTGTCGGCAAACAGATCCTCCCGCTCGTCATAGCGCAGCGAGGTGACGTCATAGGTGCCGGGCCGCAGGTGACCATAACGGGCAAAGAAATCGGGCTGCGTCATCTGCCCGTCATGCACAGCCTCGAAATCCGCCATCATGGTGCTGGAATAGGTCTGGATCGCGCGCCGGAACTGGGCCAGTCGGTCGGCGCTGAGCGCCCCGCGCGCCACGGCTGACCGCAGCAGGCTTTCCGCGATAAAGGCATGGCGCGCGGCCTTGGCAAAGGGGCGGGTGCCATGGCTGCGACAGGCATTGATGAGCCGCACGGCATGACCCAGATGCGCGGCCCCGTCTCCGTCGCCGCCACGCGGCGCGGTGTGATGAAGCAGCGTTTGCGCCTCTGCAATCGCGCGCTCAAGACCCGCCCGCGCCGGGTCCAGATTATCGCGGGTCAGCGCAATCAGCGCAGCGCGGTAGTCGTCAAATTCTTGCGGGGCAAGCAGGCCGGGATAGCGCGCCTGAAACTGCGCGTCGAAATCGAAGCTCATGCAGGTCGGCACGATCTCGAACTCGACCTTGTCATGAAATTCCGGCTGCGCCTTGAGCCGCGCGATCCACGCATCCACCAGCACCGCACCCGTCGTATCCGCCAGCCCGGCTGGCAGGAACGAATTAAAGCTCGCCCGCACGTCGATAAAGGGATGGGTATGCAGCACCGTCATCAGTGGCGTGCGCGGCAGCGCGCGATAGCCCATCTCCGCGCGGGCCTCATGCCAGACATGCCCGGTGATCAGATCGTGATAGAGCGAGGTCGCAAGCGGGCGCGGCGTGGTCCCGATGATCTCCGCCGGGTTCCAGTCGGGCATCACGCCATAGGCCGTCCCTTGCCCCAGCAGCCCCGGTTGCGGCGCGAATGCGCGCGTCAGATGCGCCTCCAGATGTGCCAATTCGCGCCGCACGCGCCGCTCGATCACCGGGTGCCAATGCCGCGCCAGAACGATGCGCCGCACTTGCAACAGCACCAGATCGCCACCCCGGGTCATGCAAAATTCGATGTCGAGTGCTGCGGAGCCTGTGATGGCCTCCAACTCCCGCGCCAATGCGATGAACCGCGCCACGCGCTCCGATTTCAGGGCCGCAGGGGCGGTGTCGCGATGCACATAAAGGCTCTTGTGCACGCCCGTGCCGCTTGTCACCACATCCGGGCGTCCGGTTTCATCATCGAAATCGAGCCGGTAATAGGGCGCGCCACTGGCCATGTCGAAGGTCATGATGACCCCGCTCACGGCGATATCCCCGATCATGGGCTGCACAAGGATCTGATCCCCGTCCCGCGCGGTCATGGAGGCGCTGACCTGATCCATCGCTTGCGCCAGCTGTGCAGGATCATCGGTAGGCACATCAAGAAGGCTGAGAAAGGCACCCGCCATGGAGCTTTCGGCGGCGTCCTCGCTCAACGCGCTTGACCGGACGGCCAGCCGCTGCCCGGCAAAGCGCGCGGCAATCGCGGCCAGCACGCCGTCCCGGTCCTTCACCCATGCGTCGCGGCGGGTGACATGGACCGGCGGCACCATCGCCGTCGTCACAAGTGGCGCCAGCAGAGCGAGCGTTTCGGCTTTGGTCCCGAAGGTGAAGCGAGGCGTGTCAGTCATCGCGGCGGCAGTCCTTGGCTCATTCTGGCCCTTTGTGCGACAAATGCTGTGCGGCGTCCATTGTTCTAAGGCGCTGAGATTTGCGCTCTCGTGCCACTGAGCGCCATCAATGCGATATGTTTCAGGATCGGATGGATCACATAATAAACGCCCTCTGGCCCCTCCGTGGGCTGTGGTGTCAGGTGATCCGCGCCATGCCGCGCGATCTCACCCACGATCCGCCCCATCAGATCGGCCCGGATGCTCGCGTCATAAAGCCGGTCCACATCCATGCCTGACGCGGGAATGGGATAGCTTTGCCGCGCCAGCACCGGCCCCGTGTCAATCTGGGGGTCAAGCCAGATCGCGCTGACAGCGGGCGCCTGTCCGTTCAGCAACGCGTAGTAAAGCGTGGTGGAGCCGCGATACTCCGGCAGCGACCCCGAATGCAGGTGCAAGAAGCGCACACCGCATTCCAGCGTCTCTTTCGACACGATTTGCCCGCCCAACCCGGCATAGAGGGTCACGCCACCCCCCTGTCGGCGCAGCACGTCCCGCACCGCCGGGTCGTTCACATCGGGCGCGGCGATCCGAGTGACGGGAATGCCCGCGCGGGCACAGGTGGCGGTGGCAGGCTCGGACAGGTCGGGCAGGAACACCCCGTCCCAGTTTTGCGGGCCGCTGGGTAGCGCGGCGGGCCCGTCCTCCCCCAGAAAAAGGACATACTCGGGGATCAGGCCCAGCATGACGAGCCGCTGGATATAGGCCCGCGCCCGCGCGCTGGCACAGAGGATCGCGGACAAGCCGGGGATCACCCGTGCGGGCGCTGGCGCGGCCTGCCACGGAACGGGCGCAAAGGGTCGGAGAGGCGGCAGCGCCACCCTTTCCGCAAGTGCCCG
This sequence comes from Rubricella aquisinus, assembly GCF_014199445.1. Lineage (GTDB taxonomy): Bacteria > Pseudomonadota > Alphaproteobacteria > Rhodobacterales > Rhodobacteraceae > Rubricella > Rubricella aquisinus. Next base: position 287,383 of record NZ_JACIJS010000004.1, read on the forward strand.
GATCAATCGCTGCTCCGCCACGCGCCCGTCCTTGGGCAGATGACCAAGTGCTGTCAGCGTGTCATTCACCTTAAGGAGCGTATTGAGATACCAAAGCTGGCCCGTCCGCTCATAGGCGCCAGCCAGCCGGTCGGCAAATAACCGGTAGCTTTTCATATCCTCAAACCGCGTTGTATCGACCGCTCGCCATGACGGCAGATAGTCATCATGGAGCCGCTTGGTCACCTCAAAGCGCTGCACCAGTTTGTCGAGCGTCGCGGTGTCCAGTGGGCCGGAAAGGCGCTGCCGCGTCGGCGTCGCGTCATGCGGTGGTGGGGGGGCATCTTGCGCCCCGGCGCGCGCCGATAGCCACGCGTCGAATGTCGCCTGCCCATGAAAGGCGCTGTAGAAATAGGTGTTGCGCTCATGCAGCAAGCGGCCGCTGGCATAGGGGTAGATCGTGCTCACAGTGCCGCCCGCGCGATGATCTGCTCTGCGAGCTTGGCGAGATCGGGCGTGTCCCCGCTGGATGCGATGACCATATCCGGGTGTTCGGGCCGCGGAAACGGGATGTCGATCCCCACGACCTCCCCGGCCTCTCCCCGTGCCGCGCGCGCATAGAGACCTTTGACATCGCGCGCCTGTAACACCTCTATCGGGGCATCCATGAACACTTCGAAATAGCGGCTGAACCGGGTGCGGTTGGCGGCTTGCATATCGGGGAAGAGCGACAGGATGCAGCACACCACATGAATGCCCTGCCGATCCAGCATCTCGCACAATGCCGTGATCCGCTCCGCATTCCGCCGCCGCCCTGCGACCGTGTAGGCGTCCTTGTCGCGATCAGCGGCGAAAACCGCGCGCAACTCGTCCCCATCAAGGAATACGGTGTTGGCGTGGCGGGTTTTCAGGCGATCATACACTTCCCGCCCCAAGGTCGTCTTGCCTGAGCCGGATAATCCGATGAACCAGAGGATCATGGCGCGGTCCCTTTCGTCAGCCAGCTTCTGTCTATCAGCGCGCGGGCCGCGTGCTGGGCGGCTGTGCCCTGATGCGGCGCGAAATACCGCGCGCTTTGGTCCGCGCACGCCGCGCCATGCGCAGCCCATGTCGCGTCATCCTCCAACACCCCACGAATGCCCCGATCCGATGCGCCGACATGGCGAAAGACCTGCCGCAATCCGATATCGCTGGAGTCCGGGCCCGTGAGCGTATCCGCCGCCGCTTGTGGGACATCAAGCAGGATAAACCGTTTGCCCGCATAGATCGCACCAAAAGCCGGGCCACCATAGTCAAACAGCATAAAGTCGGCCAGTTGGTAGAGGGGGATGTTGTCCTCTGCCGTCTCAATCAGTCGCGTAAGGGGGAGCGCTCGCAATGAGGCTATCCTGTCCGGCTCGCTTTGTGGCATCAGGGGATGCACTTTCACCACCACATTGTAATCGGCGCACAGTGCTGCAATCTCATCGTTGAACAGCCCGACGGAGGACAATTCCAGCCATGTCGGCAGCCACACGATGGTCCGCTTCGCCGGATCGCAGCCAAACCGATCATAGAGCGCGGGCATATCGGGGGTTTCTGTGAAATAGCGGTCAAAGCGCGGGAAGCCCATTTCATAGGTCGGCAGGCCGTAGCGGGCTTTGAACGCCCCCGCATGATAGGGGCCAAAGCACAAAATCCCGTCATAGATCGTGTTCCACGGCGCGAGGTTATGCGCACTTTTCCCGGCGGCATACATAAAGCGGATATTCTCCACCGCGAGGCTGTGGAGCAATCGGCCATTGCGCTGGGCGATGAAGTGATTGGTCACAAGGCAGCGGTATTTCTGACCCAGATTGCGGATCCGGCGCTGTTTGATCACGCCGCAGCCCCATGCGGCGCGTTGCTCAGGCGTGATGGTGATCGGCTCGCGATGGGTCAGGATATCAAACGCGGCCCCCGCTCGCGCCAGCGCGTCAAACACCGGGGCGTAATGGTTGATCAGTTCTTGCGTGTGCACAAGAAAGGCCAACCGCTCAAGGATGGTGACGGGGGACTGTTCGGCTTCCATCTCGATTTGGGTTTTCCTCATGGATCGTGACGCCGACCCCGGCACCTGTGCTCCCCTGCAATAAAGGCTGTGTTCCCGCCCGACTTCAAGGTTGATAAGCAGGGCGAGTGTCTGCGGGGGCAGCTTGGGGTTGGTGCCTTGCATCCATGGCAGTCGGGACCACTTATCACGGGGCACCGTCACTGGTCATATGGGATGTGGTGCCCGGGGGGGGACTCGAACCCCCACGATCGTTAGATCGGCGGATTTTGAATCCGCTGCGTCTACCAATTCCGCCACCCGGGCATGGGCATCAGGCTTACAATCCAATTTCACCGGGTGCAACGGGATTTGAACGTGATCCGCGCCCAATCGTCCGAGAAATCGCGGGCCGCGCGAATGGTGAGTGGACAGACCCCGCGCCCGGCGATAACAGACCGCCATGATCCGTGCGATGTACGATATGACCCTCCGCCTTGCGGCCACGCGCTATGCGCTGGGTGTGCTGGCTGTTGTGAGCTTCATGGAAAGCTCGGTCTTTCCGATTCCCCCCGATGTGCTGTTGATCCCGATGGTTCTGGCCGCGCCGCACCGTGCGTGGTTGATCGCGGGCGTGTGTACGGTTGCCTCCGTTCTGGGGGGCGGGCTGGGATATTGGATCGGTGCGGCGCTTCTGGAAACGGTCGGCCGCCCGGTGCTGGAGATGTATGGCAAATGGGATTATTTTGCCGAGTTTGCCGCCCGCTATAATGATTTTGGGGCTTGGGCAGTGCTGTTTGCCGGGGTGACACCTTTTCCTTACAAGGTCATTACCATCGCGTCCGGGGCCACGGGCCTTGATCTGATGACCTTCATGGTCTCCTCCGTCGTGGCGCGGGGGCTGCGGTTTTTCCTTGTGGCTGCCCTTTTGTGGAAGTTCGGCCCACCCATTCGTGATTTCATCGAAAAGCGGCTTGGCCTTATGTTCACCATCGCGATGGTGTTGTTGATCGGGGGCTTTGTGATGGTGAGCTATGTCTAGCACGGTGGGCGCACGCCTTGGGCTGATCGGAGTGGCAGCAGGTGGGTCTGCCGCGCTGCTCCTCGCGGCATTCGGGTTTGAATATATCGGCGGGCTCGCGCCCTGTCAGATGTGCATCTGGCAACGCTGGCCCCATGCGGCGGCGATTGCGTTTGGAGTGCTCGCCTTTCTTTTGCCCGGTGCGGCGCGCTGGATCGCGGTGCTGGGGCTCCTGGCGGCGCTGACAACCGCTGGGATCGGCGTGTTTCACGCGGGTGTCGAATGGGGCTTTTGGGAGGGCATCACGGCCTGCGCGGGCGGGGGCGACGTTGGGTCGCTGTCCTCCACCGATCTGATGGCGCAGATCATGGATGCGCCGCTGGTGCGGTGCGATCAGGTGCCATGGAGCCTCTTTGGCATTTCCATGGCTGGCTGGAACGCGCTTGTCTCTTTCTTCCTCGCAGGGCTTTGGCTGCAGGCGGTGCGCGCTTAAGCGTCCAGTTCCGCATCCCAATAGAGGAAATCCATCCAGCTTTCATGCAGGTGGTTGGGCGGGAATTTCCGGCCCACATTGCGCAGATGTTCCGGGTGGGGCGCACGCGGCGGGCGGCGCAGCGACATATTCGCCCCTTTCACTGTCTTGGACCCTTTGCGCAGGTTGCAGGGGGAGCAGGCGGCGACCACGTTTTCCCATGTGGTGCGCCCGCCGCGTGCGCGCGGGATCACATGGTCAAACGTCATCTCCCCCTGCGCGCCGCAATACTGGCAGGTAAACTCATCGCGCAAGAACAGGTTGAACCGGGTGAACGCGGTGGATTTGGCGGGCCGCACATAATCCTTCAGCACCACAACCGAAGGCAGACGAAACGCCGTCGAGGGGCTGTGCACCACATGGTCATATTCTGCAAGGATCGTGACCCGATCCAGAAACGCGGCCTTGACCGCTTCCTGCCATGGCCACAGCGACAACGGGAAATAAGAGAGCGGGCGAAAATCCGCATTCAACACCAGCGCGGGATGCTCCCGCAGGCTGGAGGGGCTTCGCACAAAATTCGCAGCGAATTGGGTATCCATGGTGACGTGTCATCCTCTCACGACTATCGCGCGCGGGGACGGGACAACGTCCCACGGTGAAACTATATATGGGTGTCAATTTCTGACAAGCCCCAAGGTCGTGGGGTGCCATCCCATATAGTGGGAGGATAGCGCGGGGATGTGACGGTTTCGTTGCGCGCTCAGACCCGCGCCAAGGGGTGATGCGGGGCAGGCGGGATACGCAGGATCGCCTCCGCCCCGGGCCGGACCACGCCGCCCTCGACCACCATGGCCATCACGCCGATGCGCCACATGACGCCACTTGCATCCCGCTCGGCGCAGGCGGCCAGCAGGCCCGGCTTTATCCCATCGAGTTGCGCGCAAGGATTGCGCCGCCCGGTCAGCACCACCAGCGCACCCGAGCCGAACCGGATCAGGCTGCCCGTGGGCAAATGCGGCAGGTCGATGCCTTCGGTCAGGATATTCTCGCCGATCTGCCCGGGTTTCAGCGCGAACCCCTTGAGCGACAGCGCGTCTAGCATCTCCTGTGACATCAGGTGGACCTGACGCAGGTTGGGCCCGTCGGGATTATGGCTTTCGTGGCGCAGGGTTGCGCCGTAATGCACGTCTCCCTCCACGCCCATCCCGGCCACGAGGGTGATCTCATCCGTCACGTCCTTGCCGCTGCCATGCGCGGGGTGGCGGGCAACCGAAAGGACGCGTCCTCTCACGCCAGATGCTCGTGCAGAAAGAGCAGGGCTTTGGACAGGCCATCTGGCGCGATCCCATGGGGCGTGCCGTGGCTTGTATGGGTGTCCACGTCGAAGCCTGCGCCGCGCAGCGCGGTTGCGGCCTCCGCCATATGCGCGAAGGGGACAACCGGGTCCACATCGCCATGGATCAGCAGAACCGGCGGCTTACTGATGACGGAGCCGATATCCTCGGGTGCCAAGAGCCGCCCGGAAAAGCCGACTATCCCCGCCAGCGGATCGGCCCGCCGTGGTCCGACATGCAGGCTCATCATCGTGCCTTGCGAAAAGCCGACCAGCACCGTGCGCTCTGGCCCGATCCCGGTGCGGCTGGCGATGTCGTCAAGATAGGCGTCGAGTGCGGCGACGGATGCGGTGAAACTTGCCGTCATCTGCGCCTCGGTCGATCCATCCATCCACGGGATCGGAAACCACTGATAACCCATGGGATTGTTCACGCAGCGCTCCGGCGCGTTTGGGGCGTGAAATTCCGTGTTGGGCATATGCGGGGCCAGCACCTCCCCCAGCCCCAACAGATCGGCCCCATCCGCGCCATATCCATGCAAAAAGATGACAAGACTGTCCGCCGTGCCGGATTTCGCGGTGAGCGGGGTGGAGGTGAGTGTCGCCATGATCAGCCGATCCCTTCGCGTGTTGTCATGTCTTGGTAATAGGCCCAGAGCGCGCGCGCCGCAACCGACCGCCATGGCGACCAGTCTTGCGCGATGGCGCGCATCTCATGGGTATCGGGGCGGGCGGATAGACCGAAAAGCTGCCGCGTGGCCTCCTGAATGGCCAGATCGCCCGCCGCGATCACATCGGCCCGGCCCAGGCAGAACATGGCGTAGATCTCCGCCGTCCATGGGCCGATGCCCTTGAGGCGCGTGAGGCGGTGGATCACCTCTGCGCTGGGCAGGTGCCTGAGCGCTGTGTAGTCGAATTCGGCATGGGCGAGAAGGTTGATATAATGCGCCTTTTGCCGTGTGAGGCCAAGCGCGCGCAAACCCGGCTCATCATAGCGCTGAACCCCGGCTTCGGTCGTGGCACCTGCGGCGTCCAACCGCCGCCAGACACTTGCCGCTGACGCGACAGAGATCTGCTGCCCGAGGATGATATTCAGAAGGGCCGGAAACCCATCCTCCCGCAACCGGAGCGGCACTGGCTCGGCAAGCTGCCGGACAAATGCAAAACGCGGTTCAATGGCGATCAATGCGACCAATGCCTGGTCGAGATCGGCGCGGTGTCTGATAAGCGGCTCATCCATCCGGTCAAAATGGTGGACCCAAACCCGAATGAAAAGCCCTCCCGCCCGTCGTTCCGTCGCTTGCGCTCCGTCCTCCCGTTTGGCGTGGCGCGGCTGCGCCGCGAGAAGGGAAGATTGCGCTGAGGTGTCTGAGGAACAGTCGTGTTCCTCAAATCACCCTTTCAATTGTGGGTGTCACGATTCGCCTGCGCGTCAAGGCCGCTCGTTCCTCGGACCTTGACCCACGGCCGAATCGCGTGGGTTGCTCTGTTAACGCAAACCCCAATTCACTTTCCTCAAATATACCCCGCCGGAGGCATAAAAGCTCTATCTCGGCGCCATCCTGATCGCCCCGTCAAGGCGGATCACCTCCCCGTTCAGCATCGGATTGGTCGCGATATGGGCAACGAGCGCGGCATATTCCGCCGGATCGCCCAGCCGGGACGGGAAGGGCACTTGCGCGCCGAGGCTGGCCTGAGCCTCCTCAGGCAGGGATTTCAGCATCGGGGTCAGGAACAGGCCCGGCGCAATCGCCATCACCCGCACGCCGGAGCGGGACAGGTCGCGCGCCATGGGCAGGGTCATGCCGACCACGCCACCTTTTGACGCGCCATAGGCGATCTGTCCGATCTGCCCGTCAAAGGCTGCCACCGACGCGGTGTTCACGATCACTCCACGCTCGCCATCCTGTGTCAGCGGGTCTGCCGCGACCATGCCCGCTGCCGATTGGCTGGCGACGTTGAACGTGCCCACAAGGTTGATCATCACCGTCTTGGCGAAGGCGTCCGGGTCGTGGGCGTTGCCGTCCCGATCCACCGTTTTGATTGCCCAGGCGACGCCTGCGCAATTCACTGTCAGCCGCTCCTGGCCATGGGCCGCGCGGGCGGCTTTGAGTGCTGCGGCCACGCTCGCCGGATCGGCCACATCGACGCTGCAAAAACATCCGCCAATCTCTGCCGCGATTGCCTCACCCCGCTCCGCGTCCCGGTCGAGGATCGCGACGCGCACGCCCTCCGCCGCGAGGCTCCGCGCCGTTGCCTCCCCAAGGCCCGATGCGCCACCCGTCACGACCGCGCTGATGTCTGTCCCTAGTTTCATGATCCCTCCCTCACGCCATCTGCCGGGCGATGATGATTTTCTGAATGTCGCTGGTGCCCTCATAGATCTGGCACACCCGCACATCGCGGTAGATCCGCTCGACCGGATAATCGCTGAGATAGCCATAGCCGCCCAGCGTCTGGATCGCGGCAGAACAGACCCGCTCCGCCATCTCGGACGCGAAAAGTTTGGCCATCGCGGCCTCCCTCAGGCAGGGCACCCCCGCATCTTTCATCCGCGCGGCGTTCAGCACCATCTGGCGCGCGGCCTCTACCTCCGTCTCCATATCCGCGAGCCGGAACTGCACGGCCTGATGCTCGAAAATCGGTTTGCCGAAACTGTCCCGGTCGCGGGCATAGGCAAGGGCTGCGTCGAACGCGGCCTGCGCCATGCCCACCGATTGCGCGGCAATGCCAATCCGGCCCGTTTCCAGCGATGAGAGGGCGATGGCATAGCCTTGCCCCTCCTCCCCGATGCGATTCTCGATGGGCACCTCCAGATCGTCAAAGGACAGCGCGCAGGTATCGGATGCCTTTTGCCCCAGCTTGTCCTCCACCTTCGCGACGTGAAAACCCGCGCGGTCATTCTCCACATAAAAGGCGCTCAGCCCCTTTTTGCCCGCAGCCGGGTCCGTCACGGCAAACACGATGGTCGCCCCGCCGATCCGGGCAGAGGAGATGAATTGTTTGGAGCCGTTGACGATATAGCGGTCGTTGCGCTTTTCCGCACGGGTTCTGAGAGCGGAAGCGTCGGAGCCCGCATGGGCCTCCGTCAGCGCAAAACAGCCGATGAATTCCCCCCGTGCGGCGGGTTTGAGCCATGCCTCTTTCTGCGCGTCGCTGGCAAAGCGATCAAGGATGGCGAGGAACGGCGCGTTATGCACGCTGACCATGGTGGACACGGCCCCGTCGCCACGCGCCAATTCCTCAAGTGCCACGGCATATGAGACGTAATCCGCGCCCGCGCCGTCCCAGTCCGGGTCGATGGTCATGCCCAGAAAGCCCAACTCGGCGAGTTGCGCGCGCACGGGTGCCTCGATCTCCCGCGCGGTTTCGCGGGCGGCGGCACCGGGGGCGAGCACGTCGTTGGAAAAGGCGCGCGCCATGTCCCGGATCAGCGTTTGGTCTTCGGTCAGCATGGTGTGAACTCCTTGATACGAAAGGCCAGCGTCCGGCCCGGCGGGGAGGGGGCGAAGCGCCCGCCGCGTGGGGGGTGGGACGGGCGCTGGCCGGGCCAAAGGCCCGACCAAAGATCAGTCCGTCTCAACCGCGCCGCCTGCATCGCGCCAGCCTGCAAATCCGTCCTCGATATGGGTGACGCCCTCCAGCCCCATTTCCTGCGCCGTGCGGGCGGCGAGCGCAGATCGCCAGCCAGCGGCGCAGAAAAACACATAGGTGCCGCCCTTCTGGAACACGTCATTGGCATAGGGCGACGCGGGGTCGAGCCAGAATTCCAGCATCCCGCGCGGACAATGAAACGCCCCGGGCACACGGCCTTCGCGCTTCAATTCGCGGATGTCACGCAGATCGACAAAGGTGACATCCTCCCGCCCATGAAGCGCCAAGGCCTCGGCCCCCGGCAGGTGATCCACGATGGCATTGGCCTCATCGACCATCTCTTTCACGGATTTCATGGCTGCTCCTTCTTGCGGCGGGTGAACACCATCTTTTGCGCCACCAGCTTGTCATGCGCCCCATGCCAGGCATAGGCCAACAGGGTCGGCTCATTGTCGCCCGTGGTCAGGCGGTGCATCCGGCCCGGCGGATTAAAGATCATCGAGCCGGGTGCAAACACCCCGTCATCGTTTTCCGACACGGCACCCGAGAGGGTAAAATAGCTCTCCGTCAGCCCGTCATGGGAATGGGCGGGATAGGTACATTTCGGCGCGAACAGCACAAGCCCGAGGATCACCCGGTCCGACACCACGGGCCCCTGCGGCCCGACGAATTCGGCATAGGCGAATTTCTGGCTCAGCCCGCGCGGCACTTTCTCATAGCCATAGAGCCATGACAGATCGTCCTGCACGCTTTCGATCGCGCGGATCATGGATTGCGTCGTCTCCCGCCGGCCCTGATCCAGCGCGCGTTTGAGATGCGCTGTGACGGGTTTATCCTCACGCGGTTGCGGCTGCACGACCGGGTTATCGGCCATGACCTTCGACACGGCCTCCCGCACCACGCGCTGATGCGCCCGGATTTTGGCCGAGCCGCCCGCGCGGCCCCGGCGGTACATCTCATAAAACTCGACCAGCAGATAACGCCAGTCGGGGCAGTCATTGAGGCGACGCGCCTCCATCAGGGGCGCTCGATCGCGATGGCCGTGCCTTCGCCGCCGCCAATGCAGATCGCGGCGATGCCGCGCTTGAGGTCGCGCTGTTCCATGGCGTGCAAAAGCGTGACGATGATCCGCGCGCCGGATGCCCCGATGGGATGACCAAGCGCGCAGGCCCCGCCATGGACATTCACCTTGTCGCGCGGCACCCCAAGCTCATGCATGAAGGCCATAGGCACCACCGCGAACGCCTCGTTCACCTCAAAAAGGTCGACGTCCTCCACCGACCATCCCAGCCGCTTGAGCAGCTTTTGCGTCGCGGGCACGGGTGCGGTGGAAAACCACGCGGGCGCTTGGGCGTGGCTCGCGTGGCCAAGGATGCGCGCGCGCACCGGCCCGGTCGCATCGCTTTCACGGCAAAGGACAAGCGCCGCCGCCCCGTCAGAGATGCTCGATGCGTTGGCGGGCGTTACCGTGCCGTCCTTGCGGAAGGCGGGCTTGAGATGCGGGATCTTGTCGGGCCGTGCCGTGCGAGGCTGCTCATCCGTGGTGATCGTGACCTCACCCTTGCGGGTTTTGAGGGTCACCGGCGCGACCTCCGCGCTGAAATCGGCGGTCTGTGCCGCGGCGAGGGATGCGAGCGCGTATTCGTCCTGCGCCTCGCGGGTGAATTGGTATTTCCCCGCGCAATCCTCCGCGAAGGTGCCCATCAGGCGGCCCTTGTCATAGGCGTCCTCCAGCCCATCAAGGAACATGTGATCCTGCGCCGTGCCATGGCCCAGCCGCGCACCGCCCCGCATCGCGGGCAAAAGGTAGGGCGCGTTCGACATGCTCTCCATCCCACCTGCGACGACCGTGCCGCCATGCAGCGCCACTTGGTCATAGGCCATCATCGTGGTTTTCATGCCCGAGCCGCACATTTTGTTGAGCGTGGTGGCGGGGACGTGTTCCGGCAATCCGGCGTGAAACCCGGCCTGACGGGCAGGGGCCTGCCCTTGACCGGCGGGCAGAACGCAGCCCATCAGCAACTCGTCCACCTGATCGGGGGCGAGACCGGCCTTATCAAGGGCTGCGGCAATCGCCACGCCGCCCAGCTCTGACGCAGTGGCCCCCGACAATTCCCCCTGAAAGCCGCCCATGGGCGTGCGCGCGGCTCCGGTGATGACGACAGCGTCGGTCATGGCATCCTCCCTGATGTGAACGTACGTTCATTTAGCGGAAAGATGACATGACCCGGCCCGCCGATCAAGCCTGCTGGTCTCGCGCCGGATTTCGGAATTTGGACCATTTGGACAAATTCACACGCAGAATTCGTAAATATATGAAAGGGTTGCGAAAATTTGGGAGCGTCTATTTCCTGTGCAGGTGGCGTTTTCCGCGCCACCACGGTGCAAAACTGCAACCAAAAACAGCATCACCCCCCTTGACCTTCTGCCAAATGGTCGCCCTCATTAGGCCCATCGCTGGGCACAAGACCCATCGAACCCAACAGATTCTGACAGGAGAGGCCTTTATGAGACATCTCAAGACAGCGGCATTAGCCGTATCCGTAAGCGTGATGGCGATGACCGCCGCGCAGGCTGCGGGCCATGGTGGCAAGACGATCAAATGGACGAGCCAGGGCGACGCGCTGACCCTCGATCCGCATTCCCAGAACGAAGGACCGACCACCGCGATGAACGGTCTGGTGTACGAATCCCTCGTCACCCGTGACCCGGAACTCAACCTTGTTCCCGAATTGGCGACCTCGTGGGAGCCGACGGAAGATGGCTGGATGTTCAAGCTGCGCGAAGGCGTGACCTTCCATGGCGGTGAAGCGCTGACGGCGGGCGATGTTGCGTTCTCCATCAACCGTGCAAAGCAGGAAACCTCTGACTTCCGCACCCTAATCACCTCCGTGACAGGTGTGCGCGTCATTGATGACTATACCGTTGAGCTTGTGACGGATGGGCCGAACCCGATCCTGCCGAACCAGCTGACCAACATTTTCATCATGGACAGCGGCTGGGCGACCGAAAACAACGTGGTCCGTCCGCAGGATTACGCGGCGAGCGAAGAAACCTTCTCGATCCGCAACGCAAACGGCACCGGCCCCTATATCATCACCGAGCGTCTGCCCGAGGAAATGACCGTCCTCGAAGCAAACGCCGATTGGTGGGGCGCTGGCCAGTTCCCCGGCAACGTGACCCGGATCGAATACCGCCCGATCACCAACGCGGCTACCCGTGTTGCGGCGCTTCTGTCTGGCGAGGTTGATTTCGTGCTCGATCCGCCGCTTCAGGATCTTGAGCGTATCGGCAACACCGATGGCTTGCGTTATGAAACCGTGGCGCAAATCCGCTCTATCTTCTTTGGCTACGATCAGGGCGCGGAAGAGCTGCGCACCTCCAACATCGAAGGCGCAAACCCGTTTGCGGATGTACGTGTGCGTAAGGCCGTGAGCCTCGCCATTGATCGCAACGCGATCCAGCGGGTCGTGATGGATGGGCTGTCCGTGCCGGGCGGCATGGTCGCTTCTCCCGGTGTTTTGGGTTGGAATGCCGAGCATGACACCCCGCCCGCCGTGGACATCGCCGCCGCGCAGGCGCTGATGGCTGAGGCTGGGTATGGTGACGGCTTCTCCGTCCGTCTGGACTGCCCGAACAACCGCTACAACAACGATGAGGCCATCTGTCAGGCGGCCGTGTCGATGCTGGCGCGGATCGGGATTGACGTGACGCTTGACGCGTTGCCGCGCTCCCAGCACTTCCCGAAGATCCAGAACCGCGAGACGGATTTCTACCTCCTCGGGTGGGGCGTGCCGACCCTCGACAGCCACTACATCTTCTCCTTCCTGATGCAGACCGGTGGGTCGTGGAACGCGACCGGCTATTCCGATCCGGAACTTGATGCGCTGGTTGAAGCCATGCTGACCGAGACGGACATCCCGGCCCGGACCGCGATGATCGAACAGGCATGGGATATCGTGCAGGCGGCTGAGCCCTACACCACCATCCACCACCAGGTTCTGGCCTGGGGCCTGCGGGACGGCGTGACCGTGCCGATGGCAGCGGATGATACCCCGCGCTTCCGCTACGCGGTCGTCGAGTAACCACAATATGAGCGGCGCGGGGGCATCCTCGCGCCGCTCAGCTTTTGCTCAACACCCCCTTCCCATGATCTGACGCTGGAGCCACGCGCGCCATGTTTTCATTTATTCTCAGAAGGTTATTGCAATCGGTGCTGGTGATGGCCGCCGTGTCGGCGCTGTCCTTCTCGCTGTTCAACTTTGTGGGCGACCCGGTCAACAACATGGTCGGACAAGAGGCGAGCCCAGAGGATCGCCAGAACATCCGCGATGCGCTTGGCCTCGATGATCCGATCCTTGTGCAATATGTCCGGTTCCTCGGGAATGCGGTGCAGGGCGATTTCGGCCTTTCCTACCGCTCCAAACAGGATGTGTCGGACATGATCCTTGAGCGGCTGCCCGCCACGCTGGAACTGGTGGCCGTGTCCGCCGTGATCGCCCTCGTGATCGGTGTGGTCGCGGGCGTCTATACGGGGATCCGGCGGGACAGTTGGCTGTCGCGGTCGATCCTGTCGGTGTCGCTCGTCGGGGTGTCCTTGCCGACCTTTATCATCGGGATCGGCCTGATCTACCTCTTTGCGGTCTATCTGCGATTGTTGCCATCAAGTGGCCGGGCCGGCGTGACCGATCTGGGCTTCTGGCGCACGTCTTTCCTGACGGTGGATGGCTGGCGCGCCATCATCCTGCCCGCGCTGACGCTGAGCCTGTTTCAGACCACCATGATCCTGCGGCTCGTCCGCTCAGAGATGCTGGAAGTGATGCGCACCGATTACATCAAATTTGCGCGCGCGCGCGGCCTGTCTGATCGTGCGATCAATTTCACCCATGCGCTGCGCAACACGCTGGTGCCAGTGGTGACGATCATCGGCCTGAATATCGGTGGCCTCATCGCCTTCTCCATCATCACGGAGACGGTGTTCCAATGGCCCGGCACCGGACTTTTGTTCATTCAAGCGGTGGAGTTCGCGGATGTGCCCGTGATGGCCGCGTATCTGATGTTCGTGGCACTCATGTTCGTGATCGTAAACCTGATCGTGGACATCCTCTATGTGTCGATTGATCCTCGTATTCGTATAGGTTCGTCATGACCACCGATCCAACCCCGCACCAAGTCGCCAGCCGCCCCCGGATGTGGACCCGCATCCGCGAAAGCGACATTGGCTATTCCTTCTTCCGCTCGCCCTTCGCGATGGTGGCCGCAGCCGTGACGGTGGCGTTTTTGCTTGCCGCAGCACTTGCCCCATGGATCGCGCCCTATAACCCGTTCGATCCCGCGCAAGTCAGCCTTTGGGACGGAAAGCTGCCGCCGTCCTTTGCGGGCGGGGATGAACGCTATTTCCTTGGCACCGACAATCAGGGCCGCGATCTGTGGTCCACGATCCTCTATGGCGGGCGATTGTCGATCATCATTGGCCTTGCTGCCGTGTTCTTTGGCATGACGCTGGGCGTGGTGCTGGGGGTGGTTGCGGGCTATCTCGGGGGTTGGGTCGATACGCTGATCATGCGGGTGGCCGATGTGCAGCTGACCATTCCGGGCATCCTCGTTGCGATCCTGATCAACGGTGTGGGGCAGATCATGCTGCCGCAGGAATTGCGCGCCGAATTTTCCGTCTATGTCGTGATCTTTGCCATTGGCCTGTCGGATTGGCCGCAGTTCGCGCGTGTGACACGCGGTGCCGCACTGGTGGAGAAAGAGCGCGAATATGTGCAGGCCGCCCGTGTGATCGGATTGCCCGGCTGGCTCATCATGTGGCGCCATGTGCTGCCCAATGTGCTGCGTCCGGTGCTGGTGCTGGCCACGATCGGCCTTGCGCTTGCGATCATCGCGGAGGCAACGCTGAGCTTTCTTGGTCAGGGCGTACCGCCCACCACGCCGAGCCTTGGCACGCTGATCCGCGTCGGGCAGGAGTTCATGTTCTCCGGCCTGTGGTGGATCGCGTTCTTTCCTGCGCTGACCCTCGTTATCCTCGTGTTTGCGGTCAACCTGTTGGGTGACTGGATGCGCGACGCGCTGAACCCGAAATTGCGGTGAGAGCCATGGACCTTCTTGATATCAAGAACCTCGATGTTGTGTTCCCGACCCGGCGCGGCACTGTGCACGCTGCACAGGGCGTTTCCCTGACCGTGGCACCGGGCGAAGTGCTGGGGTTGGTGGGCGAGTCCGGGGCGGGTAAATCCACCATCGGCAACGCGATCATGGACCTGTTGGAGCCTCCGGGTTATGTCGGCGCGGGGGAGATCGTGTTTCAGGGCACCGACCTGCGCACGCTCGACGCGGATCAGATGCGCCGGGTGCGGGGCCGCAAGATCGGCATGATCTTTCAGGATCCGCAGACCAGCCTGAACCCATTGCTCACCATCGGGGAGCAGTTGATCGAGTCGATCCGCAACAGCCTCGACATGACGGAGGCCGACGCGAAACAACGCGCCATTCAGATGCTGGGCGACGTGGGGATCACGGAAGCCGAAGCCCGGCTCAAATCCTATCCGCACCAATTCTCAGGCGGGATGCGGCAGCGGGTTGTGATCGCACTGGCCCTGTCCGGTGATCCTGATCTTATCATCGCGGATGAGCCGACCACGGCACTTGATGTGTCGATCCAGAAGCAAATCCTTGACCTCATCAAACGCCTTTGCCGCGAACGCCAGCTTGGCGTGATCCTCGTGACCCATGATATCGGCGTGATCGCGGAAATCGCGGATCGGGTTTGCGTGATGTATCGCGGGCGCGTGGTGGAGACAGGCCAAACCGCGCAAGTCCTCGGCGCGCCGAACCATGAATACACCAAATCCCTGATCGCCGCCGTGCCGCGCGCCGATATGCGGCTGGAGCGTTTCGCGAGTGTGGACTACATCGAAGGGGGAGAGGCCGCAGGGCGCAAGATCGACATCCGCACCCATTGGCTCGGCGCCGCGCGGGCTGACGCGACAGAGCCGGAGGAGACGCTCACGGTCGAAAACCTCAACCTGTCCTTCGTGCTGGAAAAGTCTTTCTTCAAATCCAAACGCCGGATGCTGAAGGCCGTGGATAACGTGAGCTTTTCCATCCGGCAGGGGGAGACATTTGGGCTTGTGGGCGAGTCCGGCTCCGGCAAATCCACCGTCGCGCGGATCGTGGCGGGGCTCTACAAACAGGACAGTGGCACCGTGCGCCTTTTGGGGCGGGACGTGAAAGGCAGCTGGTCCGACCCGGCGGAGCGGGACGTGCGCCGCCGCCTTCAGATGATTTTCCAGGATCCGTTCTCCAGCCTCAATGCGCGGCTGACGGTGATGGACATCGTGGCCGAACCGATCCGGTTTCATAAACTTACCAGCAGCGAGGCAGAGACAAAGCAGATCGTGCAAGACCTGCTGGATCATGTTGGCCTTGGGGCGCAAGCCGCGATCCGCTATCCGCATGAATTCTCCGGCGGGCAAAGGCAGCGGATTTCGATTGCGCGCGCGCTTGCCAGCCGCCCGCGTGTGCTGATCTGCGATGAGCCGACCAGTGCGCTGGACGTGTCCATTCAGGCGCAAATCCTCAACCTTTTGAAGGATTTGCAGGCAGAGCTGAACCTCACCATGCTGTTCATCAGCCACGATTTGCCGGTGATCCGTCAGATGTGTGACCGAGTGGCAGTGATGAAGCAGGGCCAGATCGTCGAGCTGACGGAGACGGAGGCGCTGTTTGACGCGCCGACCCATGCCTATAGCCAAAGCCTGATCGCGCAAATGCCCCGGATGGACCTGCTGGAGCCGGTCTGACCTGCGACATGGCAGATGTTTCGCGCGCGAAACATTGGGCGTAAAACGGCATCATGAGGCATTTGCGACTCTTCTGGCTGCGCGCCTTTCTGGCCCTGACCGTTCTGGTCGGGACCATGGGCGCGTCGCTGGCGCATCAGCCACCCACGCTCGACGCGAAACTGTATTACCGGGGGCCGGATGGGTTGCCGGGGGTGTTTTGCCTGACGGGTGACGCGCCTGCGGGCATTGCCGTGGGGCAGCCCTGCGATGCGTGCCTGTTGATCGGGGCGGTCGATTTGCCGACCCTGCCGCGTGTCGTGATGCGCAACACGGGCGTGCTGGCCGCACCCTTTGGACTTACCGCGCAAAACGGGACGGGTGCGGCACCCCGCTCACCTGCCCTGCCGCGCGGGCCACCTGTTCTGGCTTAACCCTTTGTTAAGACCAATCCGGCGGCCCCTGGCCGCCCGCATGAACAGGACAAAACACATGAAAACGACCCTTATTGCACTGGCTCTTGGCCTTGCATCTGCCATGCCTGCGCTGGCCCATGACTACCGCATTGGTGATCTGACGATTGACCATCCATGGGCGCGGGAAACCACGCCGATGGCGCGCGCCTCTGGCGGGTTCATGACCATCACCAATACCGGCGACCGGGATGAGCGGTTGCTGTCGGCCAGCGCCGATTTCGCGCGGGCGGAGTTGCATATCACCGTCACGGAGGACGGCGTGAACCGGATGATGGAGCAGGAGGACGGCATCGTGATCCCGGCAGGCGGCACGCTGGAATTCAAACCCGGCTCCTATCACGTCATGTTCATGGGCCTCACCGGCCCCTTCATCGAGGGGGAGGAGAAGGAGGTCACGCTGATCTTTGAACGCGCGGGGCAGATTGACGTGCTGTTCACTGTGGAGCCGTTTCAGGGGGGTGGCCATACGGGCCACATGAACCACTAGCAATGCTCACCAGATCGGCCCGGTCGCCTCAATCGGTTGGGGATCGGGCGCGAGGCTCAGGACCGCGCGGCGCAATTCCATCGTCAGGGCCGCGCGGGGCAGGGCGAGGTCCGGCTGAAACGGCGTACCCAGTGTCAGGTGCAGGGTTTTGCCGATATGGCTGCGGAAGGCATAAAGTTGCAGCCCGTGGCGCAGGTTCGGGTGCACGAACGGGGCGATCTGGAACAGGCGTGGATTGGCCCCGTCAATCCAGATGGGCAGCACCTGCGCGCCACTGTCCTGCGCCAGCCGCGCGATGAATGGGGTCCAGCGGGCCTCCCGCACCGGGCCGAAGGGCGTCGCGGCAGAGGCGGTGGCGCCTGAGGGAAACACCATCACCACGCCGCCTGCCCGCAGCCTGTCCAGTGCTGCCGCGCGGGTTTCCAGATTGCGGCGCTGCCCGCCCTTCGCCCCGGTGACGTTGAACGGCAAAAGGTAGGGGCGCAACGCCTCGACCTGCCACAACACGTCATTCGCGATCAGGCGAAAATCGCGCCCGTGATGGGACATCAGATGCATCAACGCCATGCCATCGGCCATGCCGAAAGGATGGTTCGCGATGATCAGCAGGGGGCCTTGGGTCTTGAGCACCTCAAGCGGCGCACCCTGCGTCGCCAGCCGCATATCGAAGCGGCGAAAGAGGCAATCCCAGATATTGGCCCCGTCGGCCTGCAAATCCTGTTCCAGCCCGCGCAGGCGCATCAGCGCGCCGATCCGGCCGGTCAGGTTTTCGACCGTGCGGATCACCATTTGCCCGCCCCGCGATTTCGCGGCGCTGTAATAGCTCATCTCTTTCGGATTGGGTTTTTGCACGCGGGCTCTCGGATCGTGGGACCGCTACAAAAATCCATCCCCGCGCAGGTTTCAAGACGACAATGGCGGCGCAGAGGGGATTTCTGCGCCGCCATTGCGGTGTGTCGGGGGCGTGCCGGTTATTCGGCGGCTTCCTGATAGTCCTCCATCGGCGGGCAGGAGCAGACGACATTTCGGTCGCCATAGACGTTATCGACGCGGTTGACCGGTGCCCAATACTTGTCCACCCGGAACGCCCCCGGCGGGAAGCAGCCCTGCTGGCGGGAATAGGGGCGATCCCAGTCGCTCACGAGGTCTTCCATCGTGTGGGGCGCGTTGCGCAGGGGGTTGTTTTCCGGATCAAGGCGGCCCTCTTCGATATCGCGGGCCTCGGCCCGGATCGACAGCATCGCGGCGATGAAGCGGTCAAGCTCGGCCTTGGGTTCCGATTCCGTCGGCTCCACCATCAGGGTGCCCGCGACAGGCCAGCTCATCGTCGGGGCATGAAAGCCGCTGTCGATCAGCCGCTTGGCCACGTCATCCACGGAGACATGCGCGCTGTCCTTCAGCGGCCTTGTGTCCACGATACATTCATGCGCGATGCGGCCATTTTTGTTGGAATAGAGGATGTCATAGGCGCCCTCCAGCCGCTTGGCGATGTAGTTTGCGTTGAGGATCGCGACCTTGGTCGCTTGGGTCAGGCCCTCACCGCCCATCATCAGGATATAGCCCCATGAGATCGGCAACAGGCTCGGGGAGCCCCACGGTGCGGCGGACACCGCCCCGCTGGTGCCTTGGGCCACATGGCCGGGAAGATGCGGCTCAAGATGCGCCTTGACGCCAATCGGTCCCATGCCCGGACCACCGCCGCCATGGGGGATGCAGAAGGTCTTGTGCAGGTTGAGATGGCTCACGTCGCCGCCCACATCGCCGGGGCGTGCGATCCCGACCATGGCGTTCATGTTCGCCCCGTCGATATAGACCTGCCCGCCAAACTCATGGGTGATGTCGCAGACCTCCCGCACGGTTTCCTCAAACACGCCATGGGTCGAAGGGTAGGTGATCATGCAGGCGGCGAGCGTATCGGAGTATTTCTCCGCCTTCGCGCGGAAATCTTCGAGGTCGATATCGCCGTTCTCCGCCACTGCGACCGGCACGACCTTATAGCCGACCATCTGGGCGGAGGCCGGGTTGGTGCCATGTGCGCTGGTGGGGATAAGGCATATGTCGCGGCCCGCGTCGCCATTGGCGATGTGGTAGCGGCGGATGCTCAACAGGCCCGCATATTCGCCCTGCGCGCCCGAATTGGGTTGCATGGAGATCGCGTCATAGCCCGTCACATCGCACAGCTTCGCGGAGAGATCAGCCACCAGTTCAGCATAGCCTTGCTGCTGGTCCATAGGGGCGAAGGGGTGGATGTCGGAGAATTCCGGCCACGTCACCGGCATCATCTCTGCTGTTGCATTGAGCTTCATCGTGCAGGAGCCAAGCGGGATCATCGCGCGGTCGAGCGCCAGATCGCGGTCAGCCAAGCGGCGGATATAGCGGGTCATCTCCGCCTCCGCCCGGTTCATGTGGAACACCGGGT
Source organism: Rubricella aquisinus (assembly GCF_014199445.1). Lineage (GTDB taxonomy): Bacteria > Pseudomonadota > Alphaproteobacteria > Rhodobacterales > Rhodobacteraceae > Rubricella > Rubricella aquisinus. The sequence continues at coordinate 306,959 of NZ_JACIJS010000004.1, forward strand.
GGGTGAGGTAATCGGACGTGCGGATCAGTGCCTCGGGCAGGCGGTAGGGGGCCGCATAGGTCGCGGTGCGCGCGATGCCGAAGGCGCGCCAAACAGCCTCGATATTCGCGCGGGTGATCTTTTCATCCAGCGTGATGCCGATATGGTCCGCGCCAACCGCGCGCAGGTTGATCCCCTCGGCCAAGGCCGCGCGGATGATCAGGCCCTGCATATGGCCCACCTCAACCGTGAAGGTGTCAAAGAAACTGTCCTGGTCGATGGTGTAGCCCGCGTCCTCCAGCCCGGCGGCGAGGTCCGTCGCCTTGAGGTGGATTTTCTGGGCAATCGCGCGCAGCCCCTCCGGCCCGTGGAACACGGCATACATGGAGGCCATGACGGCCAACAGCGCCTGCGCGGTGCACACGTTCGATGTGGCCTTTTCCCGGCGGATGTGCTGCTCGCGGGTTTGCAGGGTCAGGCGGTAGGCGCGATGGCCGTGGCTGTCGATGGACACGCCGACCAGACGACCGGGGAGGGAGCGTTTGAGCTTATCCGTGCACGCCATATAGGCCGCGTGCGGCCCGCCCGCGCCCAGCGGCACGCCAAAGCGCTGGGTGTTGCCGATGGCGATGTCTGCGCCCATCTCTCCCGGTGCTTTGAGCATCGTCAGCGCCATCAGATCAGCAGACATGACGGCAAGCGCCTTGGCCTCGTGCAGCGCTGTGATCACATCGGTGAAATCGTGGCAATCGCCATAGGTGCCGGGATATTGGAACAGCGCGCCGAACACCTCCTGCGCGTTGAGGTCGGTGAAGGGATTGCCAACCTGAATGGTCCAGCCAAGCGGCTCGGCGCGGGTTTTCACCACGTCGATGACCTGTGCATGGCAATGATGATCGACAAAGAAGGTGGTGGATTTCGATTTGGAGGACCGCTGGGCAAGGGCCATCGCCTCCGCCGCGGCGGTCGCCTCATCCAAGAGCGACGCGTTCGCCACATCAAGCGCGGTGAGGTCGGCAACCATCGTCTGGAAGTTCAACAGCGCCTCAAGGCGGCCCTGACTGATTTCCGGCTGATAGGGGGTGTAGGCGGTGTACCACGCGGGGTTTTCAAAGATATTGCGCTGGATCACCGGGGGCGTGACGGTGCCGTGATAGCCCTGACCCAACATCGACACGAGCACCTGATTTTTCTTTGACACATCGCGCATCGTGGCGAGCGCGCGCTGTTCGGATTTCGCCGGGCCGAAATCGAGCGGTTCGGCCTGCCGGATGCCCTGTGGCACGGCCTGAGCGATCAACTCATCAAGGGAGGACACGCCGAGTGTGGCCAGCATCTCTGCCATTTCGGCCTCGGACGGGCCGATATGACGGCGATTGGCGAAATCATAGGGGGCGTAATCGGTGGGCGTGTAGGGCATTTGGTTCTCCGCAAAGGCGATGAGACTGTGATCAAATGGGGGATGTTTCGGCCTGCGCCGAAACATCGTGGTCAGGGGGTGGGTTGCTCCGGCGCGGGCCGGAGCGGTTCCCATCAGTCGGCGACGTAGGCCTTGTAGGCGGCTTCATCCATCAGGGTGTCCATTTCGGACGGATCGGCCAGCTTGAGCTTGAAGAACCATCCGGCTTCCATCGGGTCTTCGTTCACCAGGGCGGGGTTTTCCACGATGGCCTCGTTCACCTCGGTGATGGTGCCGTCGAGGGGGGCGAGAATGTCGGACGCGGCCTTGACCGACTCGATCACGACGATCTCATCATCTTTGGCGACTTCGGTATCCGCCTCGGGCAGTTCGACAAAGACGATATCGCCAAGCTGTTCTGCCGCGTGGGCAGTGATGCCGACGATCACTTCGTCGCCATCGGTACGGAGCCATTCATGCTCTTCGGTGAATTTAATCATGGTGTCGGTCCTTAACGCTTGAAACCGGGTTTGGTGAAGGGAAGTGAAGCCACTTTGACGGGCAGAAATTTGCCGCGCAAGGCCGCATAAAGCGCGGTGCCTTCGGCAGCATGGGAGGTCGGCACATAGCCCATCGACACGGGCGCGCCGACCGTCGGGCCAAAGCCGCCAGAGGTAATCGTGCCGATCTGTGGGCCATCGGGAGCGGCGTGCAGCGCAGTGCCCGCCCGCATCGGCGCGCGCCCTTCGGGGGCAAGGCCCACGCGGCGGCGATCCGCGCCATGCGCGATCTGGTTCAGGATTGTTGCGGCACCGGGAAAGCCCCCTTCGCGCGCGCCACCCGCGCGCCGCGCCTTGCCCATCGCCCAGGTCAACCCGGCCTCGACCGGTGTCGTTCCAGTGTCGATATCATTGCCGTAAAGGCACAGCCCCGCCTCAAGCCGCAGGCTGTCCCGTGCGCCAAGACCAATGGGCGCGACGGCCTCCTGCGCGAGCAGCGCCTCTGCCAACGCCTCCGCCTGATCGGGGGCCACGGAAATCTCGAACCCGTCCTCGCCCGTATAGCCCGAGCGGCTGATCGTCAGCCCGCCGAACGCGTCGAAATCCGCGATATCCATGAAGCGCATCGCGGCCACGTCGATACCTGCGTCGATCATCGCGGCCTCTGCCGTGGGGCCTTGCAGGGCGAGGAGGGCGCGGTCCAGCTCGGTCACGTCACAATCGGGCAGGTTGGCGCGCAGATGGGCGATATCGGCCTCCTTGCACGCCGCGTTCACCACGACGAACCAGTGATCGCCGCGATTGGCGAACATCAGATCATCCATGATCCCGCCCGCGTCATTGGTCAAAAGCCCGTAGCGTTGCCGACCCTCCGGCAGGCCCGCGACATCGACGGGCATCAGCGCCTCAAGCCTTGCTGCCACATTCGAACCAGTGATGCGCACCTGACCCATATGGCTCACGTCAAAAAGCCCCGCCTTAGTGCGGCAATGGTTATGCTCGCCCATCACGCCCATCGGGTATTGCACCGGCATGTCATAGCCCGCGAAAGGCACCATCTTGGCCCCAAGGCGCAGATGCAGCGCATGAAGCGGTGTTGTTTTCAGATCGGTGGCCATGAAAAACCCCTTTGGACCGTCGCATCACAATTAGGCGCATAGACGCCTGCGATGCCCCTGCTGTCCTTTCGCCTGAGATCGTTATCCCTTCGGCGGGCGCGGTATCGGGCGCCACTCTCCAGCATCGTTAACGGTCCTGCCGGTCCTTTGGCCTGAGAGTTTCCGGGGCGGTTGCTCCTTCGGCACTGGGTAAACCAGTTCTCCCAGCAGGTGGAAGCCTCATAGCGCGGCGGATGAGTCGCGGCAAGCGAAGTTTGCGTCGTATCCGTGCCAAACACCCTGCCTATGGTCAAAGCCCGCAACCCGCGCTATCCCGCGCGGTATGGAAGAATTCAAGATCACACGATTGGGCCTGTCCGGCGACGGGATTGCGCAGACCGAGGGCGGCGACATTTACCTGCCGCTGACCCTGCCGGGCGAACGAGTTGCTGCCGACATCACCAATGGCAAGCCCGTGGGCCGGGTGCGCATTCTGGAGCCGGTGGCCGAGCGCGTCAGCGCGCCGTGCACCCATTTCGGGCGCTGTGGTGGCTGCGCGCTGCAACATGCGAGCGACAGTTTGGTCGCGGATTGGAAAGAGGACGCGGTGCGCCGCGCGCTGGCCGCCCATGGGATCGAGGCTCCGTTCCGGCCACAGGCGATCTCCCCGCCCGGATCGCGGCGGCGGGCCACGTTTTCGGGACGGCGGACGAAGAAGGCCGCGCAGATCGGCTTTCACGCGCGCGGCGATGCGCTGATCGTGGAGGTGCCGGATTGCGCCGTCATCACGCCGGGCCTGCGCGCGGTGTTGCCCGCGCTGGAGGCGCTGGTGATGACTGGCGGGTCGCGCAAGGGCGAGGTGAAATTCACCGTGACCGACACCGACGAGGGGCCAGACGTCTCTGTCACGGAGGCAAAACCGGTGGAGGGGCAGATGCTCGCGGAATTGGTCGCGTTGGCGCACCGGTTCGGGCTGAGCCGGTTGACATGGAATGGCGATGTGTTGGCGACGCTGCGCCCGCCTGCCTTGCGGCTTGGAGCGGCATCGGTGGTGCCGCCGCCGGGCGCGTTCTTGCAGGCCACGGCAGAGGGGCAGGAAGCCCTGACCGCCGCCGCGTTGGAGGCCGTGGCGGATGCGGGGCGGGTGCTGGACCTGTTCAGCGGTGTGGGCACCTTCACGCTGCCCTTGGCCAAGCGGGCGGAGGTTCATGCGGTGGAAAGTGATGCGACGATGCTGACCGCGCTCGATACCGCATGGCGCGCGACCCCGGGGCTGAAACGTGTGACGACAGAGGCGCGCGATCTATTTCGGCGACCGCTCTTGGCAGGGGAGTTCAAGGGCTGGGACGCTGCCGTGATCGACCCGCCGCGCGCAGGAGCGCAGGCGCAGATGGGACCATTGGCAGAGGCCGGGCCCGCGCGGCTTGCGATGATTTCGTGCAATCCGGTGACGTTTGCGCGGGATATGGCGATGCTGCGCGGGGCCGGGTATCGGCTGGACTGGGTGCAGGTGGTGGACCAGTTCCGCTGGTCCCCGCATGTGGAGATCGCGAGCGCGCTTGTGCGGGAGTAATTGGACCGGACTCAAGGCGAAGCCGCCGGTCCAGCGGTCGCCCGCCCCCAGGCGGCCGCTTTACGACGTGAGCCTTCCATAGAACCGTTTCGCGGTGGTGCACCATAAACCGCGCGGCACTGCCGTGTCGGCGACCCCCTCGGGCGACCGCTGGACCTGCTCCGGTCCGGTCAGGTGCGGTCGGTCAAACGCTGCGCCAAATCCTTGAGGTCGTGTGCCACCACGTCCCAATCCTGCTCTGCCGTCAGGTCGGTTGACTGATCGGGGCCATGCTCTGTCGGGCGAGGGAAGAAACCGGTGGAAAGGCCCGCATCGCGTGCGGCCGCCAGATCGTCATTATGCGCCGCGATCATCATCACCTCTGACGGGGCCAGTCCCAGCGCGCGGGCGGAGGCGTGATAGACCTCTGGCTTGGGCTTATAGTCGCGGGCGATGTCTGCCCCGACAATCGCATCCCACACCAAGCCGCCATGCCGCGCGAGCCGGGTCATCATCGCGATGGAGCCGTTGGAGCAGGGGGCGACGAGGCGCTGCGCGCGCACCATGGCGAGCCCTTCGGGCACGTCCGCCCATGGGTCGAGCCGCTCCCATGCCTGATTGAGCGTGATCCGATCCGTGGCATCGAACGCGCCGGAGAGCCCATGCTGGTCCAGCACCCGGTCGAAGTTTTCCAGATGCAGCACCTCAAGCGGCACATAGCCGCGCGCGCCGTCCCGTACCCGCGCCATGCCGGGCTGATATTCGGCACGCCAGTCGGTCGCCACGGCGATGGCATCGAGCGTCACGCCCTTGCGCGCGGCCACTCCCGCGACATGGCGTGCCACCGACCCGCGCCAATCGACAAGGCTGCCGAACACATCAAAGATGCAGGCGCGGATCGGCATGGATCAGGCCTTGATCACGGTTTGCGTGGGGAAGGGGATTTCGATCCCGCCGGCGTCGAACGCCTCTTTCACATTGCGGGTCAGGTCGAATTTGATCGCCCAGTAATCCCCGGAATCGCACCACAGGCGCAGCGTGAAATCAACCGAGCTGTCGCCCAGATTGGTCACCTGCACAAAGGGCGCGGGCGTGGTGTGGATCCGCTCATCGGCATCAATTTGCGCGCGCAAGATCGCCTCTGCCGCTTGCAGATCGCTGCCATAGGACACACCGAACACGAGATCGACGCGGCGCGTGTCATAGGCGGAATAATTGGTGATGGCCCCCGACCAGATATCGCCATTTGGCACGATGATTTGCACGTTGTCGGGCGTGGACAGTTCGGTCGTGAAAAGGTCGATGGACTTCACCGTCCCCGACTGCCCGCCCGCATTGATGTAGTCCCCAAGTTTGAACGGGCGAAAAATCAGCAGCATCACGCCCGCCGCAAGATTGGACAATGTGCCCTGCAACGCCAGACCGATCGCCAGACCGGCGGCACCGATCAGGGCGACAAGCGATGTGGTCTGAATGCCAAACTGGCCGAGGACAAAAATCCCCGCAATCGTCAGGATCGCATAGCGCGCGAGGCTCGCGAAAAAGCCAAACAGCGTGTCATCGAGTTGCTCGTACCGGTCGGCGGCGCGGCGGATCTGCTTGGCCACGAGGCCCGACAGAAACAGCGCGCCAATGATGATCGCGCCCGCGACGGCCACATTCGCGGCCAGTTCCAATGCCCAGTGCATGAGTGCTCCCCTCTCATCCGAAATGTCGGGCATGGGTTTAGCATGGGTGCCGTGTGAGACAAGGGGCGAGGGCCGCGATTGCCGCTTTCACATCCCGGCGCGGGCCGCTATTGCAGGGCGCATGAGTGAGCTTTCCCCCATTCTGCGCGATGTCTTTGGCTTTGACGCGTTCCGCCCCGGTCAGGGCGAGGTGGTGGAGGCCGTCGCGCGGGGGGAGGACGTGCTTGCGATCCTGCCGACGGGGGCCGGGAAGTCCCTGTGCTATCAGTTGCCCGCGCTGGCGCGGGAGGGGCTGACGGTCGTGATCTCTCCGCTCATTGCGTTGATGCGGGATCAGGTCCGCGCGCTGCGCACCGCTGGAGTGGCCGCAGGCGCGCTCACATCCGCCAATACCGAGGAGGAGACGGAGGAGGTGTTTGCCGCGCTGGATGCAGGCACCCTGAAGCTCCTTTATCTCGCGCCGGAGCGGCTGGCGACCGCGGGGACAGAGCGGCTTCTACGCCGCGCCGGTGTCAGCCTCATTGCGGTGGATGAGGCGCATTGCGTCAGCCAATGGGGCCATGATTTCCGCCCTGATTACCTGCGGATCGGGGAATTGCGCGACGCGCTGCGCGACGTGCAGATCGCGGCTTTTACGGCCACGGCAGATGCGGATACGCGCGATGAGATTGCCGCGCGGCTGTTTGGAACACGCACGCCGACTGTGTTCGTGCAGGGCTTTGACCGACCGAACCTGACACTGGCCTTTCAGCCCAAGAACAAGCCGCGCGATCAGCTTTTGGCGTTTGCCCGCGCGCGCAAGGGCCGGTCTGGCATCATCTATGCCGGATCGCGGAACAAGACGGAGGTGCTGGCGCAGGCGCTGCGGGCCGAAGGGATCAGTGCGCTGCACTATCATGCCGGGATGGAGCCGGATGCAAGGCGGGAGGCCGAGCAGCGCTTCCAGATAGAGGATGGTCTGGTTGTGTGCGCCACGATCGCCTTTGGCATGGGCGTGGACAAACCCGATATCCGCTATGTCCTTCATGCCGATCTGCCGAAAAGCATCGAGGCCTATTATCAGGAGATTGGCCGCGCGGGCCGCGATGGGGATCCAGCAGAAACGCTGACCCTGTTTGGCCCTGACGATATCCGCATCCGCCGCGCGCAGATCGAGGAGGGGCTTGCCCCGCCGGACCGGAAACAGGCGGATCATGCGCGGCTGAACGATCTCTTGGCATTGGCCGAAGCCCCCGAATGCCGCCGCAAGACGCTGCTTGCCTATTTCGGTGAAACCTTTGAGCCGCCTTGCGGCAATTGCGATCTGTGCCATGACACGCCCGAACAATTCGATGCGACAGAGGCGGTGCGCAAGGCGCTTTCCACCATCTACCGCACGGAGGAGCGATATGGCGTGGGGCATCTGATTGACGTGCTGCGCGGGGTGAAAACCGCCAAGGTCACGGCGGCGGGCCATGATCGGGTGACGACATTTGGCATCGGACAGGAATATGACAAGGGGCAATGGCAGACGATCTTTCGCCAGATGATGGCGCTTGATCTGGTGCGGCACGACCCGGAACGGTACAACGCACTGCGGCTTTTGGCGCGCGCGCGGCCGGTGCTGCGCGGCGAAGAGCGGCTGACGCTGCGCAAGGATTCGGTGCAGCGGCGGGTTGAGCGACGGGCCGTGCCGGTGGAGGTGGCCGACGAGGACGCGCCGCTGATGTCCGCGCTCAAAGCCAAGCGCCGCGAATTGGCCGAAGCGGCAAAGGCCCCGGCTTATGTGATCTTCCCCGACCGGACATTGGTGGAGATGATCCGCGTCCGGCCAAAATCGCTCGACGAGATGGCGCAGGTGTCGGGCGTGGGCGCAAAGAAGCTGGAGAAATTCGGGCGGATTTTCCTTGAGGTGCTCAATGGTGCACCCGTCGAGCCGCCCCACCCGGCGCGAGCCAGACTCGCAACGACCGGGGGCGGCGCGCTCTATGATCAGTTGGAAACCCTTGCGCGCGAATTGCAATATGGGGTGACGGGGACGGATAAACTCCTGTCTCTGACGCCCGCAACACTCGCCCGGATCGCAGAGGCACGGCCCGACAGCTATGCCGCGCTTGAGCGGATCAAGGGGATGGATAAGGCGCGGGTGGAGCGGTTTGGTCACGCCTTTCTTGAGGCGATCGACGCCGACCGGTAGCGCTCCCGCAAGTCGCTGCCTCATCAAAGATGAGCCATCTCTGTTTGGGCCGGGCCGGCGCTGCGCGCCGGTTTAAGATTGCGCTGAGGTGTTTGAGGTACAGGTCTGTTCCTCAAATCACCCGTTCGATTGTGGGTGTCACGATTCGCCCGTGCGTCAAGGCCGCTCGTTCCTCGGACCTTGACCCACGGCCGAATCGCGGGGGCTGCTCTTGCCCAACCAAGTCCAATTCACTTTCTTCAAATATACCCCGCCGGAGGCATAAATCTCTTACCGGTGCGCCAGCACCGGCTCGGCCCAACGGGAGGCGACATATCTTTGATATGGCGGCGACGGGCGGGAGGGCTCCCTTAGCGAGAGAGCGCACGTTGGCGTTCGTTGCGGGCGCGCAGGCGGGGATCGGACTCGAACAGCGCGGCCAATTGTTCAGTCATCGCCCCGGCGAGTTGTTCCACATCCGTGATCGTCACTGCCCGATCGTAATAGCGCGTCACGTCATGGCCGATCCCGATTGCCAACAATTCCACAGCGCGGCGTTTTTCGATCATCGTGATCACATCCCGCAGATGTTTTTCAAGAAAGCTCGCGGGGTTTGCGCTCAGCGTGCTGTCATCCACCGGCGCGCCATCGGAGATCACCATGAGGATGCGCCGCGCCTCGGGCCGGGCCATCAGGCGGCGTTGCGCCCATTCGAGCGCCTCGCCGTCAATATTTTCCTTCAGCAGACCCTCTTTCATCATCAGCCCGAGATTGGGCCGCGCGCGCCGCCATGGGGCGTCCGCCTGTTTGTAGATGATGTGGCGCAGATCGTTGAGGCGGCCCGGTGCCGGTGCGCGCCCAGCTTTCAGCCATTCCTCCCGTGACAGGCCGCCCTTCCATGCTTTGGTCGTAAAGCCGAGGATCTCAACCTTCACCTGACAGCGTTCCAGCGTCCGGGCCAGAACATCCGCACAGATCGCCGCGATGGAGATCGGACGCCCGCGCATCGAGCCTGAATTGTCGATCAACAAGGTCACCACAGTGTCCCGAAACTCAGTGTCTTTCTCCTGCTTGAACGACAGCGGCGTCGTCGGATTGGCCACCACACGGGCGAGCCGCCCTGCATCAAGCGTGCCTTCCTCCAGATCAAACAGCCATGACCGGTTTTGCTGAGCCTGAAGCCTGCGTTGCAGGCGGTTGGCAAGGCGGCTCACGGCGCCTTTCAGCGGGTCTAGTTGCTGGTCGAGATAGGCGCGCAACCGGTCCAGTTCATCGGGGCTGGCCAATTCGGTTGCGAGGATTTCCTCGTCATGCTCGGTGGTGAACACCTTGTAATCTGGATCGGCGTCGGAAATGGGGGGCGGGGGCAGATCGGCAGGCGGCTCCCCGTCGAAATCCTCTGCTTCCTCGCCCATCTCCGCGTCCTCGGAGTCCTCAGAGGACATCATCGCCTGCGCGGCGTCCTGATCCTCCTCTCCCTGATCGTCGGATTGTTCGTCCTGTTCGCTGTCGTCGTCCTGTTCGTCGCCGCCATCGCTGTCGGGGTTTTCATCGGGTTCATCGGCGGCGGCATCCTCGTCCGCCTCCTCGGCCTCATCCGGGTCGTCGCCCAACTCCTCCCCATAGCCGAGATCGTCGATCACCTGACGGGCGAATTTGGCGAAGGCCGTCTGATCGGCCAACACATCGTCGATACTCTCGAAACTTTCGCCCGCTTGTCCCTCAAGGAACCCGCGCCACAGGTCGAGCACGTTTTGCGCACCTTTCGGCAAATCCCGCCCGGTGGCCAATTGGCGCACCATATACCCTGCCGCATCGGCAAGTGGGGCCTGCGCGGCCTCTGTGATGTCGGCAAAGCCCTTGCGGGTCGCTTCCTGATCAATCTTGGCGTCGATATTGGTGGCACAGCCCGGCATCGCGCGCATACCAACGGATTCGCAGCGCGCGGTTTCCATCGCTTCGTAAAGCGTGCGGGCCATGTCGCCCTGCGGGGTATAGCGGGCATGGGTCGCGGGGTTGTGGAAGCGTTCGCGCAGTGCGATGGCATCCGCCGCACCCCGCGCCTGCAACACCTCATCGCGGGTCATGCGGCGGGTCACCTGCGGAAGGCGCGCCGCGTCATTTGACATGCCCGGCGGATCAACGGAATAGCTGACCGAAAGGTCCGGGTTGTTGGCGAGCGTCCGCGTGGCATCCGCAAGTGCTTTCTTGAACGGATCTGCCGGATTATCGGATTGGTTCGCCATACTGCCCTCGGATGTTGCGTTTTGGGTCGCGCGGGTAATCAACGTGCTCATACCAACAAGGTCAACGCCTCTGCCAGTAGATTAGTGCGATTGGCGGCTCGAAAAAGCGAAAGGGCCGGAAAACCGGCCCTTTACCATCCTGTTTTTGAGCCCGTTGTGATCAGGCAAAAACCATATCGTCAATCGCACCATCACCATAGAGGTAGACCGTGTAATACTCACCTTCGCCCAAAGCCGCGATGGCTTCATCCTCGTCGGTGGTGGTCGTGTTGGTGTAATCATAGGCGCCTGTTGAGTAGTCATACGAATAATTCTGCACATAGTAGGTGCCGTCACCATATGTGTAGAACAAGTCATAATCGTATGTATTTGAGTTGTTGTCGCCACCAAACGAGATGATCTGAACCAGATCATATGAATAGTAAGTTTCAACGCCGTCGTCGTTGAAGATAATTTCAACCTCTTCAAGGTCGATATTTTGACCGTCATCAGCACGGATTGTGGCGCTCGTGTATTCGTATGTGTAGTTATAGTAATAAGGGTCATCCGTCGGGCTCGAGTAGTTCACACCCATTTCGTTGTCGCCATCACCATTACTGTCGTGAATAGGTACGCCAAGGTCACCGTTATTATAGTAGTAATAATAGTTATCAACGCCGGTATACATATCCATGGTATATCCATCTTCGGTATAGGTGCCGTAGATATACTGATAGTAGTAATAGTCGTACTCGTAGCTGGTCGTCCAAGTTCCGCTGTCGAAATCAATCACCGTCCCTTGGCTGAAGGGGTTGTTTTCCAACGCGTTGTCGAGACCTTTTTGCGCGTTGTCGTTCGGGGCATTGCGCGCGTTTCCATTCGCGAAATTGTCCTGAGCGTTGTCGATTGCGGGGAGATCGTCCTTACGTCCTTTGGCCTTACCCATGGGTGGCACTCCTACGATTCCTCAAAAGGGGGATTTGAGGGGCAGGGGCGGGGGCGCCTCTGCTACTGTGCTGTAGGGTTGTCTATCCATGTATACATGTCCAACAAATTCCGCCTAGTAGTATGTGAATACATTTTAAGGTTGTGTGCGGGCGGAAAGGCTTCCTTGAAATGCAACCTTAAGTGGATTGACGGCTACATCACGCGCTGGCTGGCCCGTGCTGGCCTGACACAGAATGCGTCCACCACGCACGACTTGCGCGGCCCTATCTTGTGTCGTCGCGCAAACTTGCCGCGGGTGACCTGCGAATGGGGGGCGGCGTCATTGGACATGCCCTTCGGAATAGCTGACCGACAAACCCGGGTTGTTGGCAAGCGCCTATTTGAACGGATCAGCTAGGTTGTCGGAGTGGGTCATTGTGGATCACCGAGCCATTTGACAAAGAAATGATTTCGGAAAAATAGGATCGGTGCGCTGCGGTCAGCGCGATCAAGCTCGTAAAGGCTTCGTACCGTGCCCGGCCCCAACTGGTTTATCGCCCTGAGAATATCATTCACCGGTGCTTGGTGAGGGACAAGGATGTATTGGCCGCTGGGCAACTGGATTTCCGCATTGCGGCTTTGGATAACGGGATAAGCAGTCGGATAATGCGTCGCAAGATCCCGATCCGGTCTAAACCGGGTTGCAAACACAGCGGCGAGCGACCTTCCCCCCCCACGCAGTGTTCCCTCCGGATAGACCAAGACGGCCGGATCGCACATATCGAGTTCAGAAATACCACCATTTGGTAAGTCACCATCCGGGACAACTTCCATCGTGCCGCCTGCGTCGAGAATGGTGAAAAGTTGGACAAACAGGGGCTGATCGAGCGTGATGACCGATCGCGCTCCATCGCCGATCTGGACGGTTTCAAGCGTGTCTTGCCACGCCCGGCACGCGCTGACAAATGCCTGTCGTTCCTCTTGCGTGACGGCGGCCTGCCCCAATGAAATCTGCTCTGCGCGCGTTAGATCATCCTGCGACACCGCAGCCAGAGGCAGCAGGGCGAGGGTCAGTGCTAAGGCAATTACGCGCATGGAGAGACCTCTCATAGGGCATGGAAGAGCCGAGTTAGCCCAAGCTCACACTCGCAGCACTCTCCGGCAGTTCTTCGTCAAAGCAGCGCTGGTAGAATTCGGCGACCGTTTGCCGCTCCAACTCGTCGCATTTGTTGAGGAATGTCAGGCGGAACGCGAAGCCCACATCGCCGAAGATGCGCGCATTCTCTGCCCACGCAAGCACCGTCCGGGGGCTCATCACGGTGGAGATGTCGCCTTGCATGAACGCCGTGCGCGTCAGATCCGCGACCGTCACCATCCGGCTCAGCGTCTGTTTGCCCGCGGCATCATCATAGGTCGGGTTTTTGGCCGCGATGATGGCGGTCTCTGCCGCATGGGGCAGGTAGTTCAGCGTCGCGACAAGGCTCCAGCGGTCCATCTGGCCCTGGTTGATCTGCTGCGTCCCGTGATAAAGCCCGGTCGTATCGCCAAGGCCAACAGTGTTGGCCGTCGCGAAGAGGCGGAAATAGGGGTGCGGGTGGATCACCTGATTCTGATCGAGAAGCGTCAGCTTCCCGTCTTTCTCAAGCACACGCTGGATAACGAACATCACATCGGGGCGGCCCGCGTCGTATTCGTCGAACACGATCGCAACCGGGTTGCGCAGCGCCCATGGCAGGATGCCTTCCTGAAATTCGGTGACCTGCGCGCCGTCTTGCAGCTTGATCGCGTCCTTCCCGATCAGGTCGATCCGGGAGATATGGCTGTCGAGGTTGACGCGCACGCAGGGCCAGTTCAGGCGGCTGGCAACCTGTTCGATATGCGTGGATTTCCCGGTGCCGTGATAGCCTTGGATCATCACGCGGCGGTTGTGCATGAACCCGGCGAGGATCGCGAGCGTCGTGTCGCGGTCGAACTGATAGGTGCTGTCGAGGTCCGGCACACGGTCCGAGCCCTGCTCGAACCCTTTGACGATCATGTCGCTGTCGATGCCGAACGCCTCACGGACGGATACATCTTTCGTCGGCTTATCCGCCATTTCCATTGCGCCATCCGCCATTGCCATCACTCCTATCGCTGCCGCTCCGGGCTGTCCCGTATCGGGCGCCTTTCTGGTATATATGCTGGTGGCGTGCAAGGGCGAGTGTGGGTCGTTGGATTTGCCGATCTGACCAGCGTGGCACGGGCGTTGAGGTCAGATCGGGCATAATTGGGATGAGGGGCAGGGCTGCTATCAGCCCATCGTCTGTGCGGTCAGCCGCCGCGACGCGATCAGGGTCGCGACAATCGCCAGCGTGCAGGCTTGCCCCGACAGGACGGCAGGCCAGATCTCCGGCAAGGCAGGGTCGAGGAATTTTTGAGGGCCAAAGCTCAACAAGGTGAGCAATGCGGCCGCAAGGCTCAAGCCCCGGGCGCCCGCAGCCTCATGGCTGACCTGCCGCAGCGCGGCAAGGGCAATCCCGATCACCACCGCAAGAAAGGGCGCCATGGCAAACAGAGCGATGGCGCGGGGCGGATGCGGATCAATGTCGAACAAAAGTGCGGCAAGCATGATCCCATGAAGGGCCGTGATCACGATCAGGGCCGGCGGAACAAGAGAACGGGTGAGGGGCATCGGAGGATTCCTTTTCAATAGTGCCGTACCGATGGGTACGGCTTGCCTTTATCCGTACCCATCGGTACGGTTTCTGTCAACAGGAGTCTTTGAATGACCGATAAAGAGAAACGGGCGGATGAAATCCTCGATGCGGCAATGGCCATCCTCGTGGAAGAAGGCTGGAAAGGGGCAAGCATGGTTGCCATCGCGCGCCGCGCAAACGCGTCGAAAGAGACGCTCTATGCATGGTTCGGCAATCGGCAGGGGCTGTTTGAGGCGCTGATCCGCCGCAATGCCGGGCAGGTGGATGCCGCCCTGTCAGCCGAGGGACCACTTGCCGAGGTCATGGCACGGTTCGGCACGGCACTGCTTGATCTGCAATTGGGCGAGGGGGCGCTGGCGCTCAACCGGGTGGCCATTGCGGATGTGGGCCGCGACCCGAGCCTTGGGCGGCTCCTTGTAGAAACCGGGCGTGGCAAATCCCTGCCCCTGCTCGCCGCCCATCTGGGGCGCGCCGTTGAGGAAGGGACCGTCATTCTGGATGATCCAAAACAGGCGGTGGAGGATTTTCTGGGCTTGCTCAAGGGCGATCAGCAGATCGTGCACCTTCTGGGCGCGGGCCAGCGCCAAGACCATGAAAAACGGGCCGCACATGCGACCCGTCAGTGGTTTCGGCTCTACGGAACAGCGCCTATTCCGGGATGAACCGGCTTTGCCGCAGGTGTTCCCAAGCCTGAACGACCTCCGCGAGCTTTTCCTCATCGTCCCGGCGACCACCATTCATATCGGGATGAAGGTCTTTCACGAGGCTTTTGTAGACCTTGCGCAGTTCCGATTTGGTGAGGTGATCCTCCGCGCCCATGACGTTGAGCGCGCGGCGGTCCTCGGGTGGGAGGCGGCGGCGCGGTTTGGCCGGGTCCCCTGCTGCCCGGCCCCGGTTGATCGTCGCGTTCTCTCCCAACGCCTCATGCGGATCATCAAAGCCGAAGCGCTGCCACGCGCGCCCCTCGGGATGGCCGGTGGCCCCATTCGCCGTATCGGCGCCCTTCATCGACCATGTGGGCCGGTCCCAGAGCTTGTCCCGGCTCATCTGCTCTTCCAGCTCGTCGGGTGAATGGTCGCGGAAGTAATTCCAACGGGTGTTGTATTCGCGGATATGGGTTTTGCAGAACCAGTAGAAATCCTCGACATTGTCGGGGGAACGGGGCGCGCGGAATTGGCCCGGCTCCTGGCACTCGGGATGGTCGCAAACCTTGGTCGAGCTGTGGACAGCCCCGCTCATGCCGCGCTTGCGCGCGCGCTTCTTCTTGTCCGCCGCGGCGGAGATGTTAAATCCAAAGGGATCAGGTTTGGCCATGTGAGAGATACACCTTAGCTGCTGGCAGTTGGGTAGGGGCCATAATCTTAAACCATATGGCGGGGAGGGAAATCCCTAACCGCGAAAAAAGGAAAAGGTGCGATATGCGCGTGGCAGAGCAGATAGAGTTGAAGTTGAAGGACGCGTTTGCACCCACGGCCCTTGAGGTGGTGGATGAAAGCCATCTGCATGCGGGCCATGCTGGTGCGCCTGAAGGGGGGCAATCCCATTTCCGGGTGACGATTCGCGCAGCAGAGTTCGCCGGGAAATCCCGCGTGGCCCAGCAGCGCGCGATCTATGCCGCGCTCAAGGAGGAAATGGCCGGTCCGATCCATGCGCTGGCGCTGGATGTCGGGGCCTAAGAGATTTCTTGCCTCCGGCGGGGATATTTTGGGGAAAGTGAAAGCGGATTAGCGCGCGCCCTTGCGGATGGTCCAGATATGGGTGCCTTCCGTCTCTTCCGTGGTGAGGAGCGCGTGGCCCTGATCCGCGACGGCATGGGGGATGTCGATCACCGCGACGGGATCGGTCGTCGTGATCCGCAACACCTCCCCCGGTGCCATGCGGCGCAAGGCCTTTTCCAGTTTCAGGACCGGAAGAGGGCAGATCAGGCCTATCGCATCAATCTCGATCATCCGAAATCGGTAGCCCCGTTGCGCCGATATGTCCACGCGGATGTGATCGGGCGGGAGGTGACGCCGCGCGCGGGAGGCATTAGGACAGGGGGAGGAGGAGTGTGATGTTTGGTGCAGAGGCATTTCTGGATGCGTCCCTAGGGCTCGCGATGTTGATCGCGCTGGCCGCAGGCATCATGTCCTTTCTCAGCCCTTGCGTGTTGCCCATCGTGCCACCCTATCTTGCGTATATGGCCGGGGCATCCATGGATGAGATGACCGCCCGCAATGATGCCGCGATGCGGCGGAAGGCGACTCTGTCGGCTCTGTTTTTCGTGATGGGTCTATCGACCGTGTTCCTGCTGATGGGCACGGCGGCGAGCGCCTTTGGCCGCTCTATCCTGCAATATCAGGACATTTTTGCGAAAGTGGCCGGTGTCGTCGTGATGGTGTTTGGCCTGCATTTTCTGGGCATCCTGCGCATTGGCCTCTTGTACCGCGAAGCACGGTTTGAGGCGAAAAGCGGCGGCAGCGCGGTGGGGGCTTATGTGCTGGGTCTTGCCTTTGCCTTTGGCTGGACGCCCTGCATCGGGCCGATCCTTGGCATGATCCTGTCGCTGGCCGCACAGGGCGATTCGGTGGGGCAGGGGACAGCGCTGCTCGCCGTTTATGCCGCTGGGCTTGGTATTCCGTTCATATTGGCTGCGTTCTTCATCGGGCCGTTTTCGCGAATGATGAACCGGTTCAAGCAGCATATGGGTATGGTGGAAAAGCTGATGGGGCTGATGCTCTACACCATTGGTCTGATGATGCTGACGGGCGCGTTTTCGGACTTTTCGTTCTGGCTGCTTGAGGCCTTTCCGGCGCTGGCTGTGATCGGCTGACACCTTCGCCATTTCTTTACCAAATTCACCCGATTAAAGAGGCGTATGGACGATGATACGCCCCTATCCTCTGCCCCGGTGGTGCGCCGCCGGAAGGTGTTTTTCGTGCCCGGCTTTGATCCGCTGGGCGCGCGGCGCTATCGTGAACTCTACCGCAAGCAGGGCCGCCAGCAGGCCGAATGGGCAGGCTATGCGCTGACCGTGGAGGGGCGTCCCGGTAAAGGGCCATATGGCTGGACGGCACGGGCCAGTATGGATGGGGTCGAGACGGAGGCCGATATCGCCTTTCTGGAATGGGCCGATATCGTGAAAGGGGCGATGAATGTCTCCATCCCCCGCTCCTATGCGCAATTGGCGCGGACCCTGTGGCTTTATCTCTCGTCCGGGGCGCTGATCGCGCTGATCCGGCTGCGCTATATCCCGATGCTGATCGCGCTTTATCCCGCTGTGATCCTGACGCTGTACCTTGTCGTCTGTGGCATGATCGGCTGGGGTCTGGCGGAGGGACTGGTGCTGTTCGGGTTGTCATGGCTGCTGGCCGGACCGTTCGGGATCGCGGTGTTTTGCGCGCTGATGCTGTTTTTGCGGCGCAAGGATGGCAAGCTCTATGTTTATTACCTGATGAGTGACTATGCCTATGCCGCCTCCGAAGGGGGGCGGATGCCGCGGGACGTGGCTGAACGGGTCGCGTCATTCCAAACTCGGATCGAGGCGGCGCTGGCCAGTGATGTCGATGAGGTGCTGATCGTTGGTCATTCAAGCGGGGCGCAGATCGCGGTGCATCTGGCCGCGCGGGTGACGCGACCGCAGAATGGCCCGGAGCTTGCGCTGCTCACGCTGGGGCAGGTGATCCCGATGGTCAGTTTCCTGCCCACGGCGCGGGATTTGCGCGGTGATTTGCAGCGTGCGAGCCTACGGCCTGATCTGTGTTGGATCGACATCAGCGCGCCGTCCGATGGCGCCTGTTTCGCGCTTGCCGATCCGGTGGATGTGAGCGGTGCCAGCCCTGGTAAGGATGTCAAACGCTGGCCGATTGTCGTGTCAGCGAAATTTTCGCGTGCGCTGTCGGAGCGGCAGCATCAGGAGCTGAAAGGCCGGTTTTTCACCAAGCATGTGCAATATCTGCGTGCCTTTGAGCGGGTGCAGGATTACGATTATTTTGCCATTACCGCCGGGCCGATGACCCTGCGAGAACGTTTCGGCTGGCGGGGGTCAAGTGCGGGGGCGGTGTGGGACGTGATGTCCCCGCACCGGGATATGGAGTGATCCCGCCAAAGCCCGAGAGCCGCCCTAAATCGGCAGGCGTGTTGGAGCGTCTGCGGCGGTTTCGCGGGGATGTGTTCGCCTCTCAACCTGACAGCCTTTACGACGCGTGGATGGCAGAGCAGCGGACGCCGTTCTTCCGCTCTTTCCTCGTCAATGAGCCGGGTCTGTTGCGCGATGTGCTGAACGCGCCCGCAGATGAGATGCCCAAGCATGATTTGCTGCGCTCCGCCCTTGGGCCGCTTTTGGGTAATTCGGTTTTTGTGTCGAACGGGCCGGATTGGGCGCGGGCGCGGCGGATCATCGATCCGGCTTTTCAGGGGGCAGGGCTTGCCGCGCTGTTTGAGCCGATGCGCGGCGCGGCGGAGGCGACGGTGGCGCGGCTCGACAGCGGGGAGATGGAGCGCCCGATGTCGCATCTGACGGCGGATGCAATGTTTCGTACGCTGTTCTCCCGCCCGATTGAGGACGCGCAGGCGCAGGCCGTCTTCGAGGCGTTTCGCGCCTATCAGCGCGCGCAGCCGCTGTTGTCTCCGCTGGATCTGGTGCGCGCACCGCGCTGGATGCCCCGACCGCGCCCAAGGGGGGCCGCGGAGGCCGCAAAAATCCGCGCCCTGATCCATGAGATGGTCACCACCCGCGCAGCGGAGATTGCGGAGGGTCGCGCACCCGACGATCTGGCGACACGTTTGATGAGCACGCCCGACCCGGTAGAGGGGCGCTGTTTCACCCCGGCGGAGATGGTCGATCAGATCGCCATTTTCTTCCTCGCAGGCCATGAAACGAGCGCCTCGGCGCTGGCATGGGCCATCTGGCTTCTGGCGGCCCACCCGGAGGTGCAGGCGCGCGCGGCGGCGGAAGCCTTGGCCCTGCCCCCGCGGATAGAGATGCGTGATTTGCGGGCCGCGCCGTTTTTGCGGGATGTGTTTCGCGAGGTGTTGCGCCTCTACCCTCCCGTGCCGATGATGCTGCGCCAAACAGCGCGGGCGACGCGGTGGCGCGGGCGGGCTGTGCCGCGTGGTGCCATGGTGATCCTGTCGCCATGGCATGCGCACCGGCATCGGCGCATCTGGCAGCATCCCGACCGGTTTGATCCGGATCGCTGGCAGGATGACGCACAGGACAGCGCGCGGCGCGGGGCCTATTATCCGTTCAGCGCGGGGCCACGCGCCTGCCCGGGGGCGGGTTTTGCGATGATGGAGGGAGTGCTGACGCTCGTGCTGATCCTGCGGCGGTTCCGGCTTGATACCCTCGACGAACAGCCGCCGGAGCCGGTGGCGCATCTGACCCTGCGCGCGAGAGACGGGATTTACGTCGCGCTAGCGCCGCGCGCCTGAAGCTCTTTCAACACGAACACACGAATGGCGGAGGCCAGCCCGGTGTCAGCATCCCGGGCAGTGTCGATCTGTGAGACAAGCGCATTGATCGGGATGTTTTGCGCCTTGGCGATCTGGCGAAAGGCCACCCAGAATTCCGGCTCAAGAGAGATTGACGTGCGGTGGCCATTGAGCGTGACCGAATGCTTTTCGGGTCGCATCCTAGCGCTCACGCTTGTGCTGGTCGTGGAGTTTGGCCACACGGGCGGCCTCATCGCGGCGCAGGGTTTTCGCGGACTTCGCCTCCCCGTGTTTTGCCGAGGACACATCCGCCGCGTCGCGCGCCGCCGCGCGGGCGCGTTGTTTTCGGGCAGTGCGCAGATTGATGAGCTTGGCCATGCGCCGAGTGTAGATCGGGCCGCGCGCATGGGGAAGCGGAAGGGTGCCTCCGGCGGGAGGTATTTAGAGAAAAAAGAAAACGGGCGGGTGCGCATGGCCCCGCCCGGTTCAGTAGATGGCCAGTGTTATTTCGGGCCAAGCATATCCTTGGGCTGGACGACACGGTCGAAGGTTTCGGCATCGACGAAACCAAGATTGATCGCCTCTTCCTTCAGGGTGGTTTTGTTTTTATGCGCGGTTTTCGCGACCTTTGTCGCGTTGTCATAGCCAATCTCGGGGGCGAGGGCTGTCACCAGCATCAGGCTTTCCCACATCAGTTTGCTGATCCGGTCCTCATCGGCCTGAATGCCAACGACGCAGTTTTGCGTAAAGCAAGTGGAGGCATCGCCCAGAAGCTGCATGGATTGCAGGAGGTTGTAGATCATCATCGGCTTCATGACATTCAGCTCAAAATGGCCCTGCGAGCCCGCAAAGCCGATGGCCGCGTCATTGCCCATGACATGCGCGCAGACCTGCGTGAGCGCCTCCACCTGTGTCGGGTTCACCTTGCCCGGCATGATGGACGAGCCCGGCTCATTCTCCGGCAGGATCAATTCGCCAAGGCCGCAGCGCGGGCCGGAGCCGAGCATCCGAATGTCGCAAGCGATCTTGTAGAGGGATGCGGCGACGGTTTTCAGCGCACCCGACATTTCCACGACCGCGTCATGGGCGGCGAGGGCTTCGAATTTGTTCGGGGCCGTGACGAAGGGCAGGCCGGTGATTTCTGCCATATGGGCGGCGACCTTTTCGGCAAAGCCCGGCTTGGTGTTCAGCCCGGTGCCGACGGCGGTGCCACCCTGTGCCAGCGCGTAGATGTTCGGCAGGGCGGCTTTGACGCGTTTGATGCCCTGCTCCACCTGATACGCATAGCCGCCAAATTCCTGACCAAGGGTCAGCGGTGTTGCGTCCTGCGTGTGGGTGCGGCCGATCTTGATGATGTCCTGGAACGCCTCCGCCTTCGCCGCGAGGGCAGCGTGCAGCGTCTCAAGACCGGGGATCAACACGTCACGCGCGGTCATCGCGGCGGCGATGTGCATGGCCGTGGGGAAGGTGTCATTCGAGGATTGCGAGCGATTGACGTGGTCGTTCGGATGCACTGGTGTCTTGGAGCCGATCGTGCCGCCCAGCATTTCAATCGCGCGGTTCGCGATCACCTCATTGGCGTTCATATTCGACTGGGTGCCGGAGCCGGTTTGCCACACGACCAGGGGGAAGTTGTCATCAAGTTTGCCTTCGATCACTTCCGTCGCGGCAGCCGCGATGGCATCCGCAAGCTCCGGCTCCAGGTTGCCAAGATCCCGGTTGGTGAGGGCCGCGGCCTTTTTGATCACGCCAAGCCCACGGACCAGCGCCACGGGCTGCTTTTCCCAGCCGATGGGGAAGTTCATCAGGCTGCGCTGGGTTTGCGCGCCCCAATACTTGTCAGCGGGGACTTCGAGAGGGCCGAAGCTGTCGGTTTCGGTGCGGGTCTGGGCCATGGGTCGCTCCTCATGCGTTGAGTTGCGCAACCTATAGCGCCGATGCGACCGGTTTTCCAAGTGTATACCGATGTATGCGGCGCGATGCCCCGGCTAGGATTTGCGGAACGTGTCGAGGCTCACGACCTCGGCGCTGCCTTCAGGCTTGGCAGGTTTGGCGTCATCGTCCGGCAGGTCCAGTTCATCGTCGTAGAACTCCTCTTCCAGCTCGTCATCAGAGGGATCAAAGCGCAGGCCGAATTCCACCGACGGATCGACAAAGGTTTTGACCGCATCGAAGGGGATCACCAACGGTTCGGGATTATTGCCGAAATTCAGGGTGATGGTGAAATGATCGGGTTTCACCGTGAGGTTATCAAACCAGTTTTGAATGACGATGGTCATTTCCTCGGGATAGCGTTCCATCAGCCAATCGGCAATTTCGACATCCGGGTGTCCAGTGTCGAATGTGATGTAGAAATGGTGATCTCCCGGCAACCCGTCTGCCGCGACCCGTTCCAGCACCGACGCCATCAATTGGCGCAGCGCGTCATGCATCAGGCGTCCATAGTCAATCTTGCTCATGCGGTCGGGCCCTTTGGTCTGCCTGACCTGACCATAAACGATTCGAGCCGGGGGTGAACCCGATTCCCAAGATTTTGCGCGGAGGGTGTAAGTGCAGGCTTCTGTTGCCAGGTGCCTGCGAACCCCGCCTAAGGCTGCTAGGCCCTAGGACTTAAGTTTCGGTATTCGGCACTGCTTACGCAGCGACTGCAACCGGAGCACTGTTGTCATTTGCAACTGTACAATTCGAGCCGATAACGGTGGCATCCTGCCGAGCAAAAGCTAACACCTTTAGACGTCCGTCTATCCTGTTTCGGCCCCAAGCCCCTGCAAATGACAGGATGTGTTGGTGGAGCCGCCGGGTACCGCCCCCGGGTCCGATCCGCTTATTACGCGCGCGTTTATTGCCATAGTCCCCCCGAAAGAGAACAATCGAGATATAGGAGATCGCGCGAGCCACTTCAACACCACGCTTCCACACGCCCAGATTGTAAAATGCAATCCGACGCCACGTTTTCGGTTGAAACGAATTTACATATTGCAATCGTTCTTTACCGTCTTTTCTAAAATCAACGGGGAGACTCACATGAGAACGGTATTGGCATGGGCGATGGCAGCGATGCTGCTGGGCGCCGGGGCAACTGCGCAGACCGTGACGGTCTACACGGACAGGACAGTGCGGGGACTGGTGCCGATCCTGCAAGCCTTCCAGCAGGAGACGGGCATCAATGTGCAATTGCGCACCTTCAAGGAGGACGTGCTCGACCGCCTGCTTGACGAAGATGACCAGTCGGAGGCCGATATCTACATCACTGCCTCGATCGGTAACCTCGATGAGGCCTATCGCGCCGGGCTGACCCAGCCCATCACCAGCCCCGCGCTTGATGCGCGTGTGCCAGCGCGGTTTCGTCAGGAAGATAACCACTGGTATGGCGTGACGCTGCGCACGCGAAACCTCTATATCCGCACGCAACGCTCGAATGATCGTTCGCGGATCACCTATGACGATCTCGCGACGCCGCGGTTTGCGGGCCAGATCTGCATCCGGTCGGGCAAACACGCCTACAATATCGACTTGATCGCGGCCTATATCGTGCATTACGGACGGGAGGCCGCGCGGGATTGGCTCATCGGGATGCGTGAAAACCTTGCCCGCGTCCCGCAGGGCAATGACCGGGCACAGATGAAGGCCGTGGCGGATGGCATCTGCTCCATCGCGATTGGCAACTCCTATTATTACGGTCTGGCGCACAGCAATCTGCGCCAGCGCGAATGGGCGGAGCAGATACAGCTTGTGTTCCCATCCTTCCCCAACGATGGCACCCATGTGAACCTGTCAGGCATGGCGATGCTGACAACGGCGGATAACGTAGATGCGGCGCGGCGGTTCATGGAATTTCAGGTCGGTGAAATCGCGCAGGGTATCTACAACCGGGAACTCCATGAATTTCCGATCAACAGCGATCTAGGCTCGGCGCAAATCTATGGAATGCCGGTCAATTTCGTGCCGGACAGCATCTCCATCCAGCAGATTTCCAATGCGCAGCGTGCCGCGCGGCAATTGGTGGATGAAGTGCAGTTCAACGATGGTCCGCAGGGGAGCTGAGGATGATTTGCGGGGCAAGCTCGCGCAGCAGCTTGCCCCGGATCAGCGCCGGATAATCCTCAAACCCGTTGCGCGCCTCTATCAGAAACGCGCCGGGTCCGGTGATGACATTCTCACGATAATGCGCCACCGGGTCAGGCTCGGCCCCCGCGATCACCAGCGCGTTCACGGTGATCCCGCGTGCGGCGAGTGCGGGCCACATGTCCCGCGCGGGCGGGCCATCATTGCCAACCCCGTCGCCTGAAATATCCACTACCGAATAGGCGCAAGACACCGGCAGCCGGTCAAATTCGTCAATCGCCTTTTCCAGCGCCTTGCCAATCGCTGTCGGAAAGTCGCTATAGATACGCCAATGCTGGCTGAGCCGGTCGGCGAAGGCGTCGATCTCCTCCACCGTTGAAAGGCGGGTCCAGCCCACGATCAGATCCTGCTGCACATAGCCGGACCATTCATAGACCATCGCCTGCACCTGCGTGCCGGGAATGGCGAGGATCATCTCCTGAATTTCAGGATCGCGCAGCGCCTCCACCAGTCCCAGAAGCTGGATGTCATATTCCCATTCATTGACCGAGCTTGAGATATCAAGCGCCATCGCGAGCGCCAACCGGCAGGGCGGCTCCTGCGCCTGTGCGGTCAGGGGCAGGGCGGCAAGGCAAAGCGGGATAAGCTGTTTCATCGCAAGACCACCTGTATCGCCAATTCCCGCAGGAGTTTGCGCCGCATTGCGCGCGCATAATCGGTGTAATCGCTCGCCACTTCGGTAAAGGCGCCGGGGCCACGGATCACGTCCGCGATATAGAATGCGGTGATTTCCGGGCTGGTGTCGCCACCCACAATCAGCCCGTTGATGATCGTGTCCCCCCAATCAAGCCGCGCGTTCACATCCTCCACGCGCGGGCCCGCATTGGGCAAGCCGTCACCGGAGATATCGACCACCACCCGCCCACAGGCTGGTGCCAACATGGCCTGCGCATGGGCCGCTTCCAACGCACTGCCGAGTGCTGTCGGGCCAAAACTGAACCCGCGCTCATGGGTGCTGAGCCGCGCCACCACACGCGCCACCGCCGCATGGTCCGTCAGCATCGTCCAGTCGAGAATTCGAAACCGCTCCTGCGGGCCGGACCATTCAAACACGCTGATGGCGGCGGGCGCACCGGGAAGGGTGAGCAGGTCCAGCACCTCCGGGTCGGTCAACGCAGAGATGATCCCGTCCATCTGCAACCGGTATTCGCGCCCATCCACGGATTGAGAGACATCAAGCGCCAACACCAGCGCCACGCGGCATTGCGCGATGGCCTGCGCGGGCAGCAGCAGGATCAGAAAGGCAAGCGCCAGCCTCACTCGCTCAACGCGCCGAGCATCATGTCGGGCAGCAATTCGCGGATCAGTTTGCGCTCCATCACGTCACCGAAATCCTCGAACTGTTCGGCATGTTCGACAAATGCGCCAAAGCCGCGGATCACGTTGCGGCTGTAATAGGTCTCCATCTGGCGCTCCCGCCCGATCGCCAATGCGTTGACGGTGATGCCCGTCCAGTCCCGCTCCTGATAGGCGCGTGCGGGGGCCATGCCGTCATTGTTGATGCCATCGCCCGACAGGTCGATGGTCCATTCGGTGCAATTGGGGGATTCGTTCAACAGCGCATAGCCGAACAACAGCGCGTTGCCGATGGCGGTGGGCTGGGTTCCGGCGGATCGGGGATGGCGGCGGATACGCTCGGCCACCTGATCGAGCTTGTCGAAACTGTCGATCAGAATCCATGGCTGGATCAGCGTCTGTTGCCGGGAGCCGGACCATTCATAGATCGACAGCGCCACCGGCTCCATCATGCCGGGCAGGAAGGCCCCGCGCACGCCCTCGTCCTCAAGCGCGCGGGCCAGCCCCTCCTGCTGGAGGAAGTATTCCCGCTCATCGACGGAACTGGAGATATCCAGTGCCAGCGCCAACGCCAGACGACACTGGGCGAGCGCTGGGGTGATCGTGACCACCCCAGCCAGCACAAGCGCACACGCGCCTTTGACCCAAGCCCTTACCATTCGCCCGTGTTGGGCATGGAGGCCCATGGCTCCTGCGGGGGCAGGTGATCGCCTTCTTGCAGAAGCTCGATGGAAATCCCATCGGGCGAGCGGACAAACGCCATATGCCCGTCACGCGGCGGGCGGTTGATGGTCACGCCCGCATCCATCATCTTTTGGCACATGTCGTAGATATTGCCGACGCGATAGGCGAGATGCCCGAAATTGCGCCCGCCCGTATAGTCCTCCTCACTGCCCCAGTTATAGGTCAGTTCAACAGCGGCATTGTCCTGACCGGGCGGAGAAAGGAACACGAGGGTGAATTTGCCCTTTTCATTGTCGATCCGCTTGGTCTCCTCCAAGCCCAAAAGATCGCGATAAAAGCGTTTGCTTTCGTCGATGTCTTTCACACGAACCATGGTGTGCAGATAGGTCAGCATTGAGCGTCCTTCTTTGTCGGTGTTGCCTGTCCAACCTAAGGCTTCCTCCGCCAAGGTCAAAACCCGATTGCGTGAGGTCCGGGCAGCGTCGCATTTCCGCAATACAACCTTTGCGCTACTGTCATAGAGCGCGGCTATGGCTGAGCACAGTTGGCCCCAAGGCAACCGCCCGGGCCCGTTCAGCATGGAGCATTCAATGGATCGCAAGGCAATCATCAACGACCCCAGCTATGGCAACAAGGCCGAAGCGTTCGAGGCGTTCGACGACATTCCCACCAACCCTAACCTGCAAACCACCATCGGTGACGTGATCAACCAGCGCTATGGCCGCCGGGATGTGTTGCGCGGCGTGCTTGGCGTTTCCGCCGCGACGGCCCTGTTCGGCACCTCCGCCCTTGTGGCACCCAAGCAGGCATCGGCGATGGGGCATGGCGACCGGTTCAAGTTTGAAGAGCTGGCATGGGGCAATGACGCGACCCACCACATCGCGGACGGCTATAACGCTGACGTGCTGCTGCGCTGGGGCGATCCGATCACTGCGGATGCGCCTGAGTTCGACGTGATGAACCAGACGGCAGAAGCGCAGCTCAAGCAGTTTGGCTACAACAATGATTATGTTGGTTTCGCCCCGCTCAATGCCGAGGGCACCCGTGGCCTTCTGTGCGTGAACCACGAATACACCAATGAAGAAGTGATGTTCCCCGGCCTTGGCCGTCAGGACCGCGACGGGTTCAAGGGCATGACTAAAGAGTTGGTCGATATCGAAATGGCGGCCCATGGCGGCACCGTGGTCGAGATCGCGCAAGGGGCGGATGGCAAATGGTCCGTCGTGCGCGATGGCCAATACAACCGCCGCATCACGCCGCTGAACACGGAGATGACCTTCTCCGGCCCGGCGGCAGGCCATGACCGGATGAAAACCAATGATGATCCGACCGGCATGTCCGTGATCGGCACGATCAACAATTGCGCAGGCGGCATGACCCCTTGGGGCACCTACCTGATGGCCGAGGAAAACTTCCACGGCTATTTCTGGACCGATAACGTGGATGCCGAAGGCAAGATCGTGATCGACGAGACCAACCCGGAAGCCGCGTCCTATAAGCGTTACGGCGTGCCGGGCCGCTGGTATGCCTGGGGTCAGCACTATGACCGCTTCAACATCGACAAAGAGCCGAACATGCCGAACAAATACGGCTGGATCGTCGAAGTGGACCCGACCGACCCGACGGCCAAACCGGTCAAGCACACAGCACTTGGCCGTTTCCGTCATGAGGGCGCAGAGACGACCGTGGCGTCTGACGGCAAGCTCGTCATCTATTCCGGCGACGATAACCGGTTTGATTACCAGTATAAGTATGTGTCCGATGGCGTCGTGACCGATGACAAGGCCGCGAACTCGCGCCTTCTGTCTGAAGGTACGCTTTATGTCGCGCGCTTCGATGCCGATGGCACAGTCGAGTGGCTGCCGCTGGTGCATGGCAATGGGCCGCTCAATGCGCTCAACGGGTTCAACGATCAGGGCGATGTGATGATCGACACGCGGATGGCAGCGGATCTCTTGGGGGCCACTCCGATGGACCGCCCGGAGGACGCGCAGCCGCGCGGCGACGGCACGGCCTATATCATGCTCACCAACAACACCCGCCGCAAACCGGGGGATGAGAACGCCGCAAACCCGCGCGCCGACAACGCGTTCGGCCATATCATCGAGATCAAGGAAGAGGGCGGCAACCATTCCGCAACCCGTGGCACATGGGACATCCTTGTAAAATGCGGTGATCCGGCAGTGGCCGAAGTCGGGGCGCAATGGCATCCCGAAACGTCAGAGAACGGCTGGTTCGGCTCCCCCGACAACTGCGCGATTGACGCCGATGGGCGGCTCTGGATCTCCACCGATCAGGGCGGCAACTGGGGCAAGACCGGCAAATCGGATGGCCTTTACTCGCTGGAAACCGAAGGGGAGAAGCGCGGGCATTCCAAGCTCTTCTTCCGCTGCCCGGTGGGTGGGGAGCTGTGTGGCCCCTATTTCACGGACAATGCCGAGACGCTGTTCCTTGCCGTGCAGCACCCCGGCACGGACGGCACCCGCGATCTGGTCGGGTTCGAGCGGGACTCGACCTTCGAGGATCCGGCAACCCGTTGGCCCGATTTCGACCCCGCAATGCCGCCGCGCCCGTCTGTGGTGGTGGTCACCAAGCAAGGTGGCGGTAAGATCGCTGTCTAACGTTTCTGCGTGAAACAAACCGGGGCTGCGGGAAACCGTGGCCCCTTTTTGTTTGGAACAGAGGGACGCGCTCTCCCTCGGGTGGGCGCTGATACAGGTGTGCGGATCGGTTTATTTCGCCGTATCGACCGACGCGCGCCACTGTTTGATCGGTCGCGATGCACCCTCCCATGGGGGAGGGAGGGCGCGGCCCGGCGGCTTCGCCTTGGTTCCGGGCCATTAGGGGCTCCCGGCCTTGGCTCATACCACATATAGTGTCCCAAAGAATCGCGAGGAGCCGAGCCATGTCCATCACCCCAGACCAACAAGCCGAGATTGACGCCCTGCGCGCCACCCCGCGCCCGACGCTGCGCGCGGTCAGTGAGGGCATGGAGAAACACCTCTACACGGCCATCCCGGTGCTGGATCACGGGTTCATCCGGGTGATCGACTATATGGGCGACGATGCTGCGATCACGCAGGCCGCGCGCGTCAGCTATGGCAAGGGCACGAAGGCGGTGCAAAACGATGAGGGGCTGATCCGTTATCTCATGCGGCACTGGCATTCGACCCCGTTTGAGATGTGCGAAGTAAAATTCCACGTTAAACTGCCCGTGTTCGTCGCCCGCCAGTGGATCCGGCATCGCACGGCGAATGTGAATGAATACTCGGCGCGCTATTCGATCCTTGACCGCGAATTCTATATCCCTGAGCCGGACAAGCTCGCCGCGCAAAGCACGGTGAACAATCAGGGCAGGGGCGCTGTGTTGCAGGGGGAAGAAGCCGCGCGGGTGCTGGAGATGCTCAAGGCCGACGCGGGCCGGTCCTATGACCATTACGAGGAGATGCTGTCACAGGATGGGCAGGATGGTCTGGCGCGCGAATTGGCCCGGATGAACCTGCCTGCCAATATCTATACCCAATGGTATTGGAAGATTGACCTGCACAACCTGTTCCACTTCCTGCGCCTGCGCGCCGATGCCCATGCCCAGTATGAGATCCGCGCCTATGCGGATGCGATGTGTGGGGTCACGAAAGACTGGGTGCCCGCCGCCTATGCCGCGTTCGAGGATTACCGGATGGGTGGCGTGAACCTGTCCGCGAAGGGGCTTGAGTGCGTCAAACGGATGCTGGCAGGCGAGGCCGTGACCCAAGAGACGAGCGGCATGAGCAAGGGCGAATGGCGCGAGTTTGAGGGGATGTTGGGGCGGTAAATGACGCATTCCTATCCGCCAACACTCGAGAAAGTCATACCAAGGCCGCGCGCAAGTCCGCCGATTGGGAAGTTTGTAATCGGTGATTCTCGTACAGGATATAATAGAGTGGTAAGCGCTGATGAAATACTTATTCAAGCGGCAACACTACAAGATGAAACGGAGTTAGAGATCCGCATCTCTCGACCAAGCGGTCAGCCAGAAATCGGGAAGCTTATTTTTGGGAAAATAGGAAGAGTTGTTCGACATCTTTCGACTTCTGTGGATGCTGCTTTTCGGGAAAATGTGTTTTGGCGTGTCGGTCTCGGTGAATGCAGTTGCAGTTTTTATAAATGTAAAATTGGAATTATTGAATTTGACAGTCGTGCGAAAACTGTCGAGCTAAAGAACTGCGAAATTGGTCAAATCGAATTTAAAAATCAAAAGCCGGTCGATAATCTAAAAGTTGTCATAGAAAACTGCTCGATTGGCACATTTTTATTCCCGCGCGAACTGAATGCGCATTCAATAGAGATCAAGGGAAGTACCACTTTTGACAGAAGTGTCGTTTTGGGGGGAATTGAAGAAGTGCTTTTAAAGGGGTTTAAAGCCCCTAATCGCGCCTCTTTCGCTTATTTGGCAGATTGGGCCAATAGGAGGAACGATTCTGCATTAGCTCACATCGCTCGACGAAACGAGCTTGCCATAGAGCAGGTACAAGAGACGGGATTGACCAAGAGGATCCTTTGGTTTTGGGGGTTTTTCTCCGATTTTGGATTCTCACCAGTTCGGCCGCTTTATTGGCTATTGCTACTGTTTGGTCTGTCTTTTGTGTTGATTTTGCTTACTGGCGCTAGTGTCGCTTTGTCAGATGCGCAGTTAGTAGGGTGGCGGACGAGTTTGGTGCTGTGCGATCCTTGGAGCGGGTTGCGTATCGCGGCAGTTGGTGCGCTTGAACCGGTGATATCTCCGTTCGCGACCCTTTCCTCGCGGCGGATGGTCGTACCAGACTCGTCGTGGGTTGCTGCGTTTCAAACCTTTCAGGGTGTTTTCTCCGCGGGGATGATCCTCCTATCAGGGTTCGCAATTCGTCGGCGGTTCAAGGTCTCCCAATAGGACTGGAATCAAGGCGAAGCCGCCAGTCCAGCGGCCGTCCGACCCGCAGGGCGGCCGCTTTTCGGCGGTCGGGTAAAGCGGCATGGTCGGGCTGGGCGGCGCGATAAAGTGTTTCGCGGCAAGGTCAGCGCGGCCCCCCTTCGGACGGCCACCGGACTGGCTCAGCATTTGCCCATCCCAAACAAAAACCCCCGATGCCATGGGCACCGGGGGTTTTCTTATCTCATCTCCTGCGCGTCAGGCGCGCAAGGCGTCGATCAATCGACGGCGGACAGGTTGGTCGCGGCGGAGCGGCCATCGCGGCCCTGCTCAAGCTCGAACTCGACCTTCTGGTTGTCGGCAAGGCCGGACAGGCCAGCGCGCTCAACAGCAGAGATGTGCACGAACACGTCCTTGCCGCCATCATCCGGTGCGATAAAGCCGAAGCCTTTAGTGGTGTTGAACCATTTTACGGTGCCAGTGGCCATTCCCGTATCTCCTCATAAACCCCGCCCACGAAATGCGGCGGTGTGGTGCAGCAGGCGCTTCAAAGTCTATCCGGCTGCCGTTATGTCTAGGAGGCGGTCGTAAGAAGTCTGTTTCACACTGCACACATGGGGGCAAAGCCATACAAATGCAAGGCTTGTCTGCGTGTGCACACTTCTTGACATATTTGAGGGCGGATCGTTACCTCGCCGCAATCCAGCGGCTCGGAGGGCTTCATGACACCAGATATGGCACCTGCGCGCGGCCTTTGGCGCGTCATGATCAATATCGGTCTGGGCTTTTTGGTTGCCTTTCCCCTTACAACCCTCCTGTCGCCCTTGAGCACGGTCCTGTCCATGGTGTTGTGCGCGGTTTTTCTGGTTGGCGGGAGTGTCGGGGCAGGGCTGCACGCCCGGCACCGGCTTGGCCAGTGGCGCAGCACATCGGTTTTGTTTGGGCTGGGGCTGGTTGGTTGGGCTGTTTTGAGCCTCATGTGGTCGATCAACGCGGCTGAGACGCGCGCCGGCCTCATTGAAGTGTTGGGGCTGATTGTGTTTGCCGGCCTGTTCTTCATCGCGTTTGAACGGATCGCGGTGGAAACGCAGGCCCGGTTTTGGGTCGGGCCGGGTCTGCTGGCGCTGTTGGTGCTGTCCTTTGGGCTCGTGATCCTGGATCGCTACACGCTCGTTCTGCATCATCTTCTGAACATATCTTTTGACGGCTATCATCGGCACAATTCGGCGATGATGGTTTTGACCGTCCTGATCTGGCCGATGGTCGGACTTTTGGGCGAGCGGACGATCGCGGCCCTTGGGCTGATTGCGCTCGGACTTGTTGCGAGCTTTTACACCAGCAGCATGTCGGCGCAGGTGATGATGTGCGCGGGAACGGTCGTCTATGGACTGTTTTTGATCACTGGTAAGTCGATCGTCCGACCACTGATGGCGTTTTGCGTTTTGGTCTATCTGGGAATGATCTGGGCCGGACCGGGATTCGAGAGCATCTTTGCGCGACTGCCAGAGAGCCTCTCTGTCGCCGCGATCACCGCGCGGATCGACATATGGACCGCCGTTCTACAAGGGCTGTTTGAGCGGCCGCTGCTGGGATATGGTTTTCACAGCAGCCATCTGATCCCCGAAGTCCCCTATGTGACGGAATTGGGCGCATGGGCCGCAGAAACGTCCACGCATCCGCATAACCTGAGCCTCGCCTTATGGTTTGAGATGGGTATTGCTGCGTTTGTGCTTGGGCTTGGTTTGTTGGTGTCTTTCCTCAAACCCTTGCAATCCATGGCGCCGCGCGAGGGCAGCCTGTGGATGATCGCGATCGCCGCCGCCCTTGGTCATATGGAAGTGGGGCGGTATCCGTGGATTTCGTGGTGGCAATTCGGACTGCTTGCGACCGTCTTAATCGGCATGCTGATCCTGCGCCGAGGGGCGATCCGGCTTTAACCCCTTTTTTTCGCTTAAGGAGACGTCATGATTTTCATTGGCCTCAAAACCTGTGACACTTGCCGCAAGGCGCGAAAGGCGCTGGATGCCGCCGGAGTGTCTTACGACGCCGTGGACATCCGCGCCGATGGCCTGACGGAAGCACAGATCGAAACGATCATCGCTGGCGCAGGGCGCGCGGCGGCAATCAACACACGCTCCACCACCTGGCGTGGCTTGACCGAGACTGAGCGTGCGCAGGCGGGCGATGATGCGAGCGCGGTGCGCCTCCTGATGGCCCATCCGACGCTGATGAGGCGGCCCGTTATCATGGCGGAGGACGCGATCCATCTGGGCTGGACGCCTGCGGTGCAATCGAAGCTTGGTCTTTAGGCTGACGCATCAAAATTGCGCACAACCCCGCGTCAACAAACAAGAAAATGACGCACTGCAAAAAATGACATTTCTGCGAAAAAAGCGGTTGCGGGCCCAAATGATTCTCCATATACACCGCTTCACCGGAGGCGACGCGCTACACAGCAACGACGCAGACGGGACGCTCCAAAGCGAAATTGGCCAGGTGGCCGGTTCAGCCGGAAGAGCAGCTCTTTGACATATATATCTTTGATGAAGGGATATGTGGGCGGTTTTGGTTAGGTCTTTAGGGATCGATTGAAGAAGTTTGCATATCCGGCACT
>NZ_JACIJS010000005.1 GCF_014199445.1 Rubricella aquisinus
ACGAGCGGCCTTGACGCTCGGGCGAATCGTAGCCGCACAATCGGATGCGTGATTTGAGGAACAGACCTGTTCCTCAAACACCTCAGCGCAATCTTCTCTTCTCGCGGCGCAGCCGCGCCACCCCCAACGGAAGGAGGGAGCGTCAGCGACCGAACGACGGGCGTGAGCGCTTTGTTATGTCAGGGAGATGCCCCGGCGACCCGCGAGGTCGGAGACATATTGCCACGCGACACGGCCAGAGCGGGCGCCGCGGGTGCGGGTCCATTCCGTGGCCTCCGCCCGCAGGGTCTCTTCAGCGATGTCGATCCCGAAATGATCGCAATACCCGCGGATCATCGCAAAATACGCGTCCTGGCCACAGGGATGGAACCCAAGCCACAGCCCGAACCGGTCCGACAGGGATACTTTTTCTTCCACCGCTTCGGACGGGTTGATCGCGGATGATCTTTCATTCTCAATCATATCGCGCGGCATCAGGTGGCGGCGGTTTGACGTGGCATAAAAGAGGACATTCTCCGGTCGCCCTTCGATCCCGCCATCAAGCACCGCCTTGAGCGATTTGTAATGGCTGTCATCCTGATCGAAGGACAAGTCATCGCAGAACAGCAAAAACCGTTCCTCTCGCCCCCTCAGATGCCGCATCAGCCGGGCGATGGAGGGCAGATCTTCGCGCAGGATTTCGATCAGTTTGAGACCCGGCGCCTCTGCCACTGCCACCGCGTGAGCGGCCTTCACCAGCGAGGACTTGCCCATGCCGCGCGCGCCCCACAGCAGCACGTTGTTGGCGGCAAACCCTTTGGCGAATTGCAAGGTATTGGCGACCAGCGTGTCGCGCGCGCGATCCACCCCGATCAAGAGATCAATCTCCACCCGCGCGACGCGCGACACAGGATCAAGCCGGTCAGGCTCCGTATGCCAGACAAACGCCTCGGCGCTGTCAAAATCGGGGGTAGACAGCGCAGGCGGCGACATCCGCTCAAGCGCTTCAGCGATGCGGGTCAGCAGCGCGTCGTTCATTTGGACGCGTCGTCCTTCACCTCACCCGGGCCGTCGATATCTTCGTCCCAGACGCCTGCCGCGCGCAACTCCCGCTCCCGCTTGCGATCCACCATCGCGACAAGGTTGATGGACACTTCATAAAGGCCATAGACCACCACAAACAGGATCAACTGGGTGACCACATCAGGTGGGGTCACAAGTGCGGCGACGATCAGGATGCCCACGACGGCATATTTGCGCACTTCGCGCAGGCCAGCGGCACTCACCAAGCCGGCCTTGCCCATGAGCGTCAACAGCACCGGAAGCTGGAAACACAGGCCAAAGGCCATGATGAATTTCAACGTCAGATCAAGGGATTCCCGGACGGAGCCAAGGAACACCGTCGAAAGCTCCTCATCGGGTGTCGCCACTTCGCCCGTATTGCCCGCGATCAATTGCGTGAGCGCGGGGATCACATCGGAAAAGCCGATAAAGAAGTTCATCGCCAAGGGCGTTACGACATAATGCGCGAACGCGGCCCCCATCACGAACAGAATCGGGGAGGCCAGAACGAAGGGCATGAAGGCCGCTTTCTCCTCCCGATAAAGGCCCGGCGCGATGAACCGCCATAGCTGGAACGCGATGATCGGGAAGGCGAGCGCCAATCCGCCCAGCATGGAGATGCGGATCAAGACGAAGAACTTTTCCTGCGGTGCGGTGAAGATCAGGCGCGGGTCCTGCCCGCGCGCGCGCAGCACGTCGGAGATCGGCTCTGCGAGGAAATTCAGGATCGGTTCGGCCACCGTGAAACACAGCACCATCGCCACCACGAATGCGCCCAGCGCGCGGATGACCCGCGTGCGCAACTCCGTCAGATGATCGACGAGCGACATGGCGGATGGATCGGTGTCGTGCTGGCTCATGGATGAGTGGCCTTTGCTCAGGCGTCCTTGCGGGCGGGTGCCGGATCGGGTGCTTCGGTCGGCGTGGGTTCAGGCAAATCGGTCGGTGCTTCGGCCTCGGGGGCTGCGGCTTCTGCCGCGGCAGGGGGCGTCCATGTTTCGGCAGCGGCATTTGCGGCCTCAACCTGCGCCTTGCGCGCAGCCGCGCGCTCTGCCTGCTTTTCCACGTCGAGCATATCGGATTTGAAGCTCTGCGCGTAATCGCGGGCCGCATCGGATGCCGATTTCAGCGGATCCGCCGCCTGTTTCATCGTTTTGGCAATATCGCCCACGCCATCAAGATCGGCCTCCCGCGCGGCGTCGTTCATCGCGCGCTGAAACTCGCGCGCCATGCCGCGCGCCTTGCCGACATATTGGCCGACCGTGCGGAACATGCGCGGCAAGTCCTTCGGGCCGACAACAATCAGGGCAACGACGCCGACGACCGCCAGCTCATAGAATCCGATGTCAAACATGGGCTAAAGCCGGATCGCGGGCGATCAGGCCTTGTCCTTCTCGGTGGAGGCCACGGTGTCTTGCGTGGACTCCGCGATTTTCTTGTCCTCTTCCGCGCCCTCGGCGACGCCCTTTTTGAAGCTGGTGATGCCTTTGCCGACTTCACCCATCAAAGACGCGATCTTGCCCCGGCCAAACAGCACGAGCACCACAACCGCGATAACGAGAAAGCCCATGGGGCCAATATTGTTGAGCATGGAACGCTCCCTTAGCTATGTCACGAGTCAGCCGAGGGTGTGCCCCCGATCCTTGTTCGCCCTATAGATACGCACTCAGGGCGCGGGGTTCAAACGCTATCACGCCGAATGTGGCGGGTAATCCCGTTCAAACGGGCTGGAAACCTTGGTTTGATGGGCGCAAGGAAACACAAAACAGCGGTCCCGGCGCAAGGAAAGCCACAAGGGCGTGCCCTTTGGCGGCAGGAATACGCCGGGGATGGTCGCCCGGATGACGGAGCGGTCCTGCTCCATCTCAAACTCCACGAGTGACTGATTGCCGATAAAGCGCGCGCGCAGCACATGGCCCCGCGCCGGGCTGCCCCGTTCCGGCGTTTCGCGCGGCGGGCCATCTTTCCGGTCAAAATCGAGATGCAGATGCTGGGGGCGAAAGATGATCTCCACATCCGCGTCATCGACCAGCCCCGGTGTCAGAAACCGCCCAAAAGGCGTGCTGGCCTGACGATCCTTCACGCTGCTGTGCAGCACGTTGATGTCCGAGAAAAAGCCCGCCGCGTCCTTATCCACCGGTGTGTTGTAGATATTATAGGGCGCGCCCACTTGCACGATCCGCCCGGCCCGCATCAATGCGATCTGATCGGCCATGCGCATGGCCTCTTCTGGCTCATGGGTCACAAGAAGGACAGCCGTGCCCTCCTCCTTCAGGATATCGAGCGTCGCGTCGCGCACATCATCGCGCAGCCGATTATCGAGCCCGGAGAAGGGCTCATCCATCAGCAAAACGCGCGGACGCGGGGCAAGCGCGCGCGCAAGGGCAACGCGCTGCTGCTCCCCGCCAGAAAGTTGGTGCGGATATTTGCGCTCATAGCCCGTCAGCCCAACACGGGTGAGCAGATCGCGGACACGCGCGGCTTTCTCCGCCTTTGGAACGCTGAGGCCAAATGCGATATTGCCCGCCACATCCAGATGCGGAAACAGCGCGAAATCCTGAAACATCAGCCCGACATTGCGCTGTTCGGGGGGCAAGGTCAGGGTGCCATCGGCCACTACCTGCCCGTCAATGCGCACCACGCCGCTGCTTGGCCCCTCGACGCCCGCGGCGATGCGCAGCGTTGTGGATTTGCCGCATCCCGATGGGCCAAGAAGGCACGTCACCTGCCCCGGCGCAAGCGACAGGG
Source organism: Rubricella aquisinus (assembly GCF_014199445.1). Classification (GTDB taxonomy): domain Bacteria; phylum Pseudomonadota; class Alphaproteobacteria; order Rhodobacterales; family Rhodobacteraceae; genus Rubricella; species Rubricella aquisinus. The sequence goes on from NZ_JACIJS010000005.1 coordinate 3,790, forward strand.
ACACGTCATCCACCACCCGCTGTCCATCATAGACGCGGCTGACATGCTCCAGCTCCAATCGTGGTGGTGTGAGGCCCATCCCCGGACGGCTCCGTTATTCCTTACTAAAACGATTATCTTTCTGACTGTGAACTAGCAATCAGAATAGGACATCGCAAGCGCATGACCGGGACAAGGGATGAATTTGATCAACGGCTGAAGACAGACGATAACCAAAAAAGACAAGGACGCCGAAGGATCAACCCTCCGGCGTCGCTTGATCAAAGCGTCGCGTTCACGCCGCCGCCATCATGCAGGATGTTCTGCCCGACGATGAACCCGGCATGTTGGGAGCAAAGGAACGCGCAGGTCGCGCCAAACTCGGCAGAAGTGCCATAGCGACGCGTGGGAATGGTGGCCTCACGGTTTTTGCGCGCCTGCTCCACACTGATGCCCTGTGCCTTTGACACGCCACCATCCAGTGCAACAGCCCGGTCCGTGGCGTGAATACCCGGCAGGAGGTTATTGATGTTCACCCCATGCTCGGCCACCTGACGGGACGTGCCTGCGACGTAGCCCGTGAGGCCCGCACGCGCCGAATTCGACAAACCGAGAACCGGGATCGGGGCTTTCACGGATTGGGAGGTGATGTTGACCACCCGGCCCCATTTCCGCTCAATCATACCTGGCAGCACCGCCTTGATCAGCATGATCGGGGTGATCATGTTGGCCTGTAGTGCCGCCTCAAAATCGCTTTCGTCCCAGTCGGACCACATGCCGGGGGGCGGGCCGCCTGCGTTGTTGACGAGGATATCCGGCGATGGGGCCTCCGCCAGCACCTGCTCGCGGCCCTCTTTCGTGGTGATGTCGCAGGCAACGGAGGTGACGGTCACGCCATATGTGCTGCGGATATGCTCCGCGGTCTCCAAAAGCGGCCCTTCGGTGCGGGCATTGAGGACAAGGTTCACCCCCGCCTCCGCCAACGCCTCAGCGCAGCCCCGTCCGAGCCCCTTTGAGCTTGCGCACACAATCGCCGTTTTCCCTTTGATCCCCAGATCCATCTTATTCTCCCTAATGTTTGCTTGGGTCAGAGTTAGCGCATTGCCGCCCGGGCGCAACCCTCCCGCACGTCGCTGACGCTCCCTTTGGGCCGGGCGCCGCGCCTTACGGCGCGGCGGTGCCTCCGGCGGGGTATATTTGAAGAAAGTGAATTGGGGTTTGCGTTAACAGAGCAGCCACCGCGATTCGGCCGTGGGTCAAGGCCCGAGGCACGAGCGGCCTTGACGCGCGGGCGAATCGTGACCCCCACAATTGAACGGGTGATTTGAGTAACAGACCTGTTCCTCAAATCACCTCAGCGCAATCTTAAACCGGCGCGCAGCGCCGGCCAGGCCCAAGGGCTTTTGATGCATCTTTGATGCAGCACAAGCATGCGGGAGCGCTTTCCCTTCTGCTCGTGCTCCGCTATATGCCAGCGCATGTTAGATCGCGCCCATAACCTCCCCGCTCTTCCGCCGGAAATTGCCCGGCGGCGGACCTTTGCCATTATCTCTCACCCGGATGCGGGCAAGACGACGCTGACCGAAAAGTTCCTCCTTTATGGTGGTGCGATCCAGATGGCGGGCCAAGTCCGGGCCAAGGGGGAGGCGCGGCGCACGCGGTCCGACTTCATGCAGATGGAGAAGGACCGGGGCATCTCCGTTTCCGCCTCCGCCATGTCGTTTGAGTTTGGCGATTATTGGTTCAATCTGGTGGACACGCCCGGGCACTCCGACTTCTCCGAGGATACCTACCGCACGCTCACCGCCGTGGACGCGGCTGTCATGGTGATCGACGGGGCCAAAGGGGTGGAAAGCCAAACCCAAAAGCTCTTTGAAGTGTGCCGACTGCGCGATCTGCCGATCCTGACTTTCTGTAACAAGATGGACCGGGAAAGCCGCGATGTTTTCGACATTATCGACGAAATTCAGGAAAACCTTGCGATCGACGTGACCCCGGCAAGCTGGCCCATCGGGATCGGGCGGGATTTCTTGGGGGCCTATGATATGCTCCATGACCGGTTGGAGCTGATGGATCGCACGGACCGCAACACCGTCGCAGAAAGCATCAAGATCGAAGGCCTCGATGATCCGAAACTGGCCGAGCATATCCCCGCCCCCCTGCTGGAAAAGCTGCGCGAGGATGTGGAGATGGCGCGCGAATTGCTGCCGCCGTTCAGCCGTCAGGATTTCCTTGATGGCAGCCTGACGCCGATCTGGTTCGGCTCCGCGATCAACAGTTTCGGCGTGCAGGAATTGATGAAGGGGATTGGCGAGTTCGGGCCGGAGCCTCAGGTGCGCCCGGCAGAACCGCGCGCCGTAAGCGCGGATGAGACCAAGGTCTCGGGCTTTGTGTTCAAGGTGCAGGCCAATATGGACCCCAAGCACCGCGACCGCGTTGCGTTTGTGCGGCTCTGCTCAGGGCATTTCAAGCGGGGCATGAAACTCACCCATGTCCGCTCGAAGAAGCCGATGGCGATCAGCAATCCCGTCATGTTTCTGGCCAGCGACCGGGAATTGACCGAAGAGGCTTGGGCGGGTGACATCATCGGCATCCCCAACCACGGGCAATTGCGCATCGGCGACGCGTTGACTGAAGGAGAGATGCTGCGGTTTTCCGGCATTCCGTCCTTCGCGCCGGAATTGCTGCAATCGGTGCGCTCCACCGATCCGATGAAGGGCAAGCATCTGGAAAAGGCGCTGATGCAATTTGCCGAAGAGGGCGCGGCCAAGGTGTTCAAGCCGATGATCGGCTCGGGCTTTATCGTCGGGGTCGTGGGGGCGTTGCAGTTTGAGGTTCTGGCCAGCCGGATCGAGCTGGAATACGGCATCCCCGTGCGCTTTGAGCCGAGCCAGTTTACCTCAGCGCGCTGGATCACCGGACCGCAAGACAAACTCAATGCGTTCATGAACGTAAACAAGAGCCACATGGCGACGGATCACGATGGTGACACTGTCTATCTCACGCGCCTGAAATGGGACATCGACCGGGTGGAGCGGGATCAGCCCGATCTGACCCTGTCCGCAACCAAAGAGATGCTCGGCGGGTGATCCCTCCCCACCTGCCGAGCATCCTTTGACTACGACCAGCCACCGCCGTCTGTTTCCCGCGCCTTGCGCAAGCTACGCACGGCATCCGTGTCGTAGCGTTTCCCCGTGCGCACTGCGGTCGCGTTATGGGCCTTGCGGCGTGCTGTCATCAGGCGCGTCAGGCGCGTGAGCACGAACAGGGTCACCAACAGGGCGAAACAGCCCCAAAGCGTAAAGGCGATGTCGGAGCCGGCCATATGCCGTAAAGTCTGAAAACTGGTTGCCGCGGCCTCTGCCCCACCCTCGATGAGATCACGCATACGCTTTCCTTCTCACTCCAACATCGTCTTTACAAGATGAAGTGTTGGGGGAGAAAAGCGGCGCAAAATCGGCGTTCACGATGACGTGAGGGGGCAATTTTGTGACAGGTTTATGACGCGCTCACCCTAGGGTTGCGCACCCCTCAATCCACAAAGGCTTTTTCGATCACGAAGTGGCCGGGGCTGCTGTTGGAGCCTTCATCCATCCCGATATCTTCGCAGATTTTCTTGTGATCCTGAAGCATCGCCATGGAGCCGCAGATCATCACGCGGTCCGTCTCAACCGACAGAGGTGCGCCGGTGACATCGGCAAACCGACCATCGCGCAGCCAGTCGGTCATCCGGCCCATTTGCGGGCTTTCCTGCCGCGTGGTGGTGGGCACGAACAAAAGCTTGTCCCCCACGATCTCCGACAGCATCTCATCGCCGCGGATCTGTTCGATCAGGTGGTGGCCGTAATCCAACTCATGCAGATCGCGGCAGGTCTGGGTCAGGATCACCTGTTCAAACTTGTCATAGGTTTCGGGATCCCGAATGATGGACGCGAATGGCGCGATCCCCGTCCCGGTGGAGAACAGCACCAACCGCTTGCCCGGGATCAGCGCATCATGGACGAGCGTGCCGACAGGCTTGGCCCGCATCACGATCTCATCCCCCGGTTTCAGATGTTGCAGGCGGGAGGTTAGCGGGCCGTCCTCGACCTTGATCGAATAAAACTCCAATTCCTCCGCCCAATTTGGCGACGCGATGGAATAGGCCCGGACAAGCGCCTTTTCTCCATCCACAAGACCGATCATCACGAACTCGCCCGAGCGGAACCGCAGGCTGGAAGGCCGTTCACAAGTGAAGGAAAAGGTCCGATCCGTCCAATGATGCACGTCATGCACCTTGAGGAAGGTCACGCCCTTCAGGCCCTTGGGCAGCGCGTCAGCGGGGGTGGCGGAAGAATAGGTCATGGCAGATACTCCGAAGTCTTGTAGGCGCTCTACCGCAATCTTTGGCCAGTCAAAACCCTCTCTAGTGACGCAGCGCGCAAATTGCCGCAATTTTGAGTGTTTTCGTTGACTTTTCCCCCTGCCGCACCCTATATCGCGCTAACTTGAATGAAGGTGCCAATGCGGGTGCCTCTGGTCGCGTAAGAGAGTGCGGCCCCATGAACCCAGCCGCTCAATTACTGACCAAAGGACCGGAATGACGACCTTTAATGACCTGAACCTCGACGAAAAGACGCTGAAAGCTGTATTGGAGGCGGGCTACGAGAAGCCGACGCCGATCCAGGAGCAGGCAATCCCCCATGCGATTATGGGCAAGGATGTGCTCGGTATCGCGCAGACGGGGACGGGCAAAACCGCCAGCTTCACTCTGCCGATGATTACGGCCCTGAGCCAAGGGCGGGCGCGCGCCCGGATGCCGCGCTCCCTTATCCTTTGCCCCACGCGGGAACTTGCCGCGCAAGTTGCTGAGAATTTTGAGCAATATGGCAAATATCACAAACTGACCATGGCACTGCTGATCGGGGGCGTGTCGTTCAAGGATCAGGATGTAAAGATCACGCGCGGCGTGGACGTTCTGATCGCGACACCGGGCCGCCTGCTCGATCATTTCGAGCGCGGCAAGCTTTTGCTGAACGGCGTGCAGATCATGGTGGTGGATGAGGCCGACCGGATGCTTGATATGGGGTTCATCCCTGATATCGAGCGGATTTTCGGCCTGCTGCCCTTCACCCGCCAGACCCTGTTTTTCTCCGCAACGATGGCGCCGGAAATCACCCGGATCACGGAGACATTCCTGCATAACCCCGTGCGCGTCGAAGTGGCCCGTCAGGCCACGACCTCCGACACGATCACGCAAAAGGTCTGCATGTTCAAAGCGTCCCGCAAGGACCGCGCGGACAGCGAAAAACGCAAACTCCTGCGCCAGATCATCGAGGATGAGAGCAAGACCGGCCTGACCAACGGCATCGTCTTCTGCAACCGCAAGCGGGATGTGGATATTGTCGCCAAATCCATGAAGAAATACGGCCTGAACGCCGCCCCGATCCATGGCGATCTTGACCAATCATTGCGGATGAAGACCCTCGACGGGTTCCGCTCGGGCGAGGTGACGTTCCTTGTTGCGTCGGATGTGGCCGCGCGCGGGCTCGATATTCCGAACGTGTCGCATGTGTTCAACTATGATGTGCCGATCCATTCTGAGGATTATGTCCACCGCATCGGGCGCACCGGGCGCGCGGGCAAAACCGGCACCGCGATCATGATCTGCTCCGCTCCCGATGAGAAACACCTCAAGGCGATCGAAGAGTTGGTCAAGATGGAAATCCCCCGGATCGACAATCCGCTGAAAGCCACGTCCACACCCGACGCCCCGGCGGAGGACGCGAAAGCGGATGAGGACGCGCCCAAGCCGCGCAGCCGCAGCCGTCGCCGCAAACCCGATCCCAAACCGCAGGACACCGCCGACCAGCCGCAAAAGGCGGCAGAGCCAGAGCAGGCCAAAACACCCGAAAAGGTGGCCGAGCCTCAGGCAGAGCAGCCGAAAGAGGAAAGGCAACCGTCCCGCCGTCGTGGCGGTGGTGGCCGTTCGGGCGGGAATTCCGGGCGCGGCAATGGCGGCGGTGGTCGTGACAACCGCGTCGTCGGCATGGGCGATCACGTTCCGGCGTTCCTGCTGCGCGATCTCAACCCGAAGGCGAAAAAGACCGAGACGCCCGCTGATGCGGACGCCGATGACGGCGATCAAGCCGCCTGATGCGATGCCGCACGGGCGGCAGCGACGAAACTGAAAAGCGGGCGCGGCGGCATGAAAATGCGCCGCGCCTTTGCTTTGGGGTGCCAGTCTTGCTCCATCGCGCGGGATCAGGGATGCTTGCCCGCATCAGAGTGAGGGTCCAATGACAACAGCCGCCCGTTACATCCCATCAAGCACCGATATCGCGCGGCTGGCGAAAAGTGGCGCGCGGCACAAATACGATTATGGTCATGCTGTCATCGTGTCTGGCCCACCGGGTCAAGGCGGCGCTGCGCGGCTCGCCGCGCGCGGGGCGCTGCGTGTCGGAGCGGGGCTGGTCAGCGTGTTGTGTGGGGCGGATAGCGTGGCAGAACACGCAGCGCGCCTTGACGCGATCATGGTCAAACCCTTCGCTGGCGGAGAGGACATTGGCCGTCAGCTTGCCGGGTTGAACCCTTCCGCGCTGTGCATCGGGCCAAATCTGGGGCTGACGGCGCGGGCTGGTGATCTGTTGGACGCCACGCTGTCCCTGCCCCATCCCGTTTGCCTTGATGCCGACGCGATCACGCTGATCGCTGAGCGCGAAGCACCGTACGCGGGTCCGTTTCCTGCCCAGACGATCATGACGCCCCATGCGGGCGAATTGCGCCGCCTGATCCCGCATAGATTCGATACGACGACCAACCGCGAGACGCTCGCCCGAATGGCGGCAGAGCGGTGGGGATGCGTGATCCTGTTTAAGGGGGTGGAGACCATCATCGCGCACCCCGACGGGCGGTGCCTGACCGTCGCGTCCACGGCATTTGCGCACGCGGCATGGCTTGCCACTGCGGGATCAGGCGATGTGTTGGCGGGGATCATCACGGGGCTGCTGGCGCGCGGCTGTGACGCGATGGAGGCAGGTGCCCTTGGCGCGACGCTGCACCTTCTTTGCGCCGCGGAGTGCGGGCCGGGCCTGATCGCGGAGGACTTACCAGAGGCGTTGCCTGCCGTGCTGCGTCACCTGTTGAGCGAGCCAGATGATGGACCGGCCCCGCGCTAAGGACGGGGCCGGTCGTTTTCTAGGGCTTGATCAGTCCTCGACGCGGTTGATCATCACAATGATCTCAGGCTTTTTACCGATCAGACGCTGTGCCATGGTGTTGATCCGGGCTTTCACCGTCTTTTCCACCTGCTCGTCATCTTCCCGCACGCGGCGTTTCGCTTTTTCAAGCGTTTTGGTGACGTCATCTTCCAGCTTGCGCTGAAGCGCGTCATCGACGCCGTCAATATCGGTGAACAGCCCCTTTACCTCGATCCACGCGTCGCCCAACAGATTGCCATTTTCGTCAAAAACGATGTTGGCCACGACCAGCCCGCGCATTGCCATGCGCAAACGGTCCCGCACGATCCCGTCCAGCGCGCCGAAGGTCTGGTTGCCCTCGATATAGCGGCGGCCGGTTTCGATATGTTCGACGATCTTCGGCCCCTCGGCGGTCAGTTCCACGACCGCACCGTTATCGGCCACGACCGACGGGATTTGCCGCGCTTCGGCAAGCCGGGCGTGCTCCGCCAGATGGCGGTATTCACCATGCATGGGGATCAGGCCCTTTGGCTTCACAATCTCATGCATCCGCTCCAAGTCGGGGCGGTTCGCGTGACCAGAGACGTGATATTTACCGCCCTCATCGTCAATGATCGTCACGCCCTGCCGGGCAAGCTGGTTCTGGATATAGCCAACCGCGACCTCGTTGCCGGGAATGGTCTTGGACGAAAAGAGGAATGTGTCCCCTGCTCGCAGGCTCAGTCCGGAATGGCCGGACCGCGCCAATTGCGCCGACGCCGCGCGCCGCTCCCCCTGAGAGCCGGAGGCAAGGATAAAGAGGTTTTCGGCAGGAACATCACCCGCATCCCGCGCATCAAGCGTATCGGGAAAATCGGTCAAAAGGCCCACCTTGCGCGCGGTGGCGATCATCCGGTGCATCGCACGACCCAGCACAACGATGGTGCGGTTCGCGTCCTTCGCGGCAATGGCCAACGTGCGCAACCGCGCGACGTTGGAGGCAAAGGTGGTGGCCACGACCATGCCAGTCGCATCTTTCATCAACTGTGTAATCGGCTCCACCAGATCGGCCTCTGACCGGCCCGGATTGGGGGAGAACACGTTGGTGGAATCGCACACGAGCGCAAGGACACCATCTTTGGAAATCTCCGCCAGCAGCGCCTCGTCGTAAGGCTCCCCGACTTGCGGGGTCGGATCGGCCTTCCAATCGCCAGTATGGATCACGCGGCCCTTGGGCGTGTCGATCACAAGCCCGGAGGTTTCGGGAACGGAGTGGCTGACGGGCATGAAACCCACCTTGAACGGCCCGGCCTCCACCTGCGCGGGCCAGACATCGACGGTGATGATCTTGTCAGGGTCTTCGCCCGCATCCTGCATCTTGAGCCGGGCAATTTCTGCGGTGAAAGCGCGGGCATAGATCGGGGCTTTCAGCGAAGGCCAAAGCCGCCCGATGGCGCCCACATGATCCTCATGCGCATGGGTGATGAAAATCCCGTCGAGCTTGTCAGCCTGCGCTTCGATAAATTCGGGGTCCGCCGCGATCAGGTCCACACCGGGAGAGCCGTCCATATCCGGGAAGGTGACGCCCACATCCACCATGATCCAGCGCCGATTGCTCTGCGGCCCATAGCCGTAGAGGTACATGTTCATCCCGATCTCGCCCGCGCCACCAAGGGCCACGAAAACGAGGCTATTGTCTTTTGTCATTCAGTCTTCCGATTCAGTGCGTTGATCAACACCAGACCATGCATGGTCAACTTGGTGTCGATATGGTCAAAAATGTCCGTGCCCTTGTCGAACAAGGTGGACAGGCCGCCCGTGGCGACCACTTTCATATCCGTTTGTCGTTCAGCCCGGATGCGGCTGCTAATTCCTTCAACGAGGCCGATATAGCCCCAGAAAACGCCCGACTGCATGCAGTCCACCGTATTGGTGCCCACCACATGGTCAGGCCGCGTCACATCCACATGCGGGAGCGCGGCTGCTGCTTCATGTAATGCTTTGAGGGAGAGATTAACACCCGGCGCGATCACACCGCCCTCATAAGCCCCATCATGTGCCACAACGTCAAATGTGGTCGCGGTGCCAAAATCCACGACGATCAGATCGCCACCATAGCGGTCAAAGGCCGCGACGGTGTTCACAAGCCGGTCCGCGCCGACCTGCGTGTCGGCATCGACCCGCACCTCAACGCCAAGTTTGCAGCCTTCCTTCCCCACGACCAGCGGGCGGCAGTTGAAATACCGATCCGACAAAAGGCGCAGATTGAACACGACCTGCGGCACGACGGAGGAGATCACGACCTCGGTCACATCGACCTTTGTTCCGGTGAATTCCATCAACTGCCTGAGCCAGACATAATACTGATCCGCAGTGCGCTGATGATAGGTGGAGCAGCGCCATTCCGCGATGAATTCCGATCCGTCATGGATCGCGAAAACGGTGTTGGTGTTGCCTACGTCAATGGCCAGTAGCATGGGCCGCCTCCCTCAGCTCGGGGCAAAGAATATGTCGGCGGCGGGCAGCACCTGCCGCCCTGCGCCTGTGTCGATCACGATGGCGCCGGTTGTGTCGATCCCGTCAAACAGGCCCGACACGCTGCGCCCCGGCATCCGCGCCGTGACAGGTTTGCCGATATTCGCCGCCCGGCTCAACCATGCCGCGCGCACCGGGGCAAAGCCATCCTCGATAAGCACCTGCTCCCAGCGGGCGAATGCGGGGGCGAGCGCGTCCAGCAGAGCCTCGGGCGTGATCCGGCGGCCCGTCGCCTCCAGAATGCTGGTCGCCGGAAGAGCCCCCGCCTCAAGCGTCGCTTGCTCAGGATAGGCCACAAGGTTGACACCAATGCCGAGTGTCAGCCGCGCGCCATCCGTTTCCAGCAGGATGCCCGCGCATTTGCGCCCCTCACACAGCACGTCATTGGGCCATTTCAACGTAAACAAATCAGCCCGGCCGGTCAGCGCATCAAACGCCTCATAGAGCGCAAGCGACGCGGTAAAGGACCGCAACGCCCAATCCGCCTGCGGGCCTTTTGGCGCCATTACATGACTTGCCGCGAAGTTTCCCGCGGGCATGTCCCATGCGCGGCCCCTGCGCCCCCGGCCACCCGATTGGGCCAACGCCAGCACCCAGAATGGCACAGAGGCACCCGCGGCGATCTGCCGGGGTGCCTCGTTCATTGTGCTATCGGTCTGGGCCAGAACGATCCGGCCCACACCCGCTGGCCAATCCGCCATCGTTTAGTTCAAAAGCGCTGCGGCGGCATCGGCTGCGACCGCCTCAACCCCGAAAAGGTTGATGACGGGGGCCGCGCCCAGCACCATCGCCACGGTGGCCACGATCAGGAAGGCCGCATGGATCACCGGCATGGTGCCGGTCATCGCTTCGGCCTCTTCCCCGAAATACATCAGGAAGATGATGCGCAGGTAGTAATAGGCCCCAATCACGGAGGCGATCACACCCAGCACCGCCAGCGGCACCAGCCCGGCGGACACAGCAGCAAGGAACACATAGTACTTGCCGAAGAACCCGACGAGCGGCGGAATACCTGCCAGCGAAAACATCAGGATCGCCAGCGCGAGTGCCCGCGCGGGCCGGACCCGCGAATAAAGGCCAAGCGCGTGAATATCCGTCACCGGGCGGCCATCCCGCTCCATGTTCAGGATAAAGGCGAAGACGCCGACATTCATGGTCACATAAATCGCCATGTAGATCAGCAGCGCCTGAACGCCCTCTTCGGTCCCGGCAGCCAGCCCGACCAGCGCAAAACCCATATGCCCGATCGAAGAATAGGCCATCAGACGCTTGATGTTCGTCTGCCCAATCGCCGCGATGGAGCCAAGATACATGGACCCAATCGCGAGGAAGGCGAGGATCTGTTGCCAATCGCTGACCGCACCCGCAAAGCCCTCAAACAGCACCCGCGCGAACAGGCCCGCCGCAGCCACCTTGGGCGCGGTTGCGAAGAAAGCGGTGACCGGGGTCGGGGAGCCTTCGTACACATCCGGGGTCCACATATGGAACGGAACGGCGCTGATCTTGAACGCCATGCCGGTGCACATGAACACCAGACCGAACAACAGGCCAAGGCCCACGCCCTCAGCCGCAATCACCTCGGAGATGCCCGCGAAATTCGTGGTGCCGGTATAGCCGTAGACCAGCGACGCACCATAAAGCAGCAGGCCGGAGGACAGCGCGCCCAGCACGAAATACTTCAGGCCCGCCTCGGTGGAGCGCACGCTGTCGCGGCGGAACGCGGCCACGACATAGAGCGCCAGAGACTGCAATTCGAGCCCCATATAAAGCGCCATCAGATCGCCCGCGCTCACCATCATCATCATGCCGATCACGGCCAAGGTGATGAGGACCGGAAACTCGAACTTCATCAGCTCGAATTTCTTGAGGTATTCACGGCTCAACAGAAGCATGGATGCCGCTGCCAGCAGCAATAGCACCTTTGCAAAGCGCCCGAACCCGTCGTCGATGAACGCGCCGTTAAATGCCACACGCTCGCCCCCCGGCAGGGTCGCGACCCATGCGGCGGTCAGCACGAACACCACGGACGTGGCGAACAAAAGCGGCTCGGCCTGTCTGTCCTTGCCCATGAACACGCCCCACATGAGCGCCGCCATGGCGAAGATCGCCAGCACAAGCTCGGGCAGGATGATGTTGAGATCAGCGGAAATCATAACTCGTTCTCCAAACGGGCTCAGTGGCCGGAACCGGTGGCGGCATGCATCGTCCCATGCAGGCCAGCCTCCGCTACAGCAAGGTCATAGCTGCCAAGCAGCGCATCGACGGAGGGGCTGATCAGGTCAGTGATGAGCCATGGGAAAATGCCAAAGATCAGGGTCGCGGCGACGAGCGGCGCGAAGAGCAGCTTTTCGCGCGCGTCCATATCCTTAATCCCTTTGAGGCTCTCCTTGACCAATTCGCCAAACACGACCCGGCGGTAGAGCCACAGCGCATAGCCCGCCGACAGGATCACACCCGTCGCCGCACCAAAGGCAACCCAAGTGTTGGCCTGATAGGCTCCGGCGAGGGTCAGGAATTCGCCCACGAAACCAGACGTGCCCGGCAGGCCCACATTGCCCATCGTGAACAGCATGAAGATCAGCGCATAAACCGGCATCCGGTTCACCAGCCCGCCATAGGCCGCAATCTCCCGCGTATGCATCCGGTCATAGATCACGCCAACCCCAAGGAACAGCGCGCCAGAGATGAAGCCATGGCTGATCATCTGGAAAATCGCACCATCCACGCCCTGCTCATTCGCCGCGAAAATCCCCATGGTCACAAAACCCATATGCGCGACGGAGGAATAGGCGATCAGCTTTTTCATATCCTCCTGCATGAGGGCCACGAGGGAGGTGTAGATGATCGCGATCACCGACAGCGCAAAGACGAAATTCGCCATCAGGTCCGACGCCACCGGGAACATCGGCAGGCTGAACCGCAGGAAGCCGTAGCCCCCCATTTTCAACAGGATCGCCGCCAGCACGATGGAGCCCGCAGTGGGCGCCTGAACGTGTGCGTCCGGCAGCCATGTATGCACTGGCCACATCGGCATCTTCACCGCGAAGGAGGCGAAGAACGCGAGCCACATCAGCGTTTGCGCGCCACCGACAATCTGCCAGCCCATGACGTCAATCGTCTCGTAGCTGAATTCATGGTTCAACAGCGCCACGATATCCGTGCTGCCCTGATCATAAACCATATACATCATGGCGATGAGCATCAGGACGGAGCCAAGAAGCGTGTAAAGGAAGAATTTGAATGCCGCGTAAATGCGGTCCTTCCCGCCCCAGATGCCCACGATCAGGAACATCGGAATGAGGCCCGCTTCAAAGAACAGGTAGAACAGGATCAGGTCGAGCGCGCAGAATACGCCGATCATCAGCGTTTCCAGCAACAGGAACGCGATCATGTATTCCTTGACCCGGTGGGTCACGTTCCAGCTTGCGCCGATCACGATCGGCATCAGCGCGGTGGTGAGCATCACGAACAGCACCGAAATGCCATCGACGCCCATCTTATACTGAAGGCCCCCGATCCACTCCGCCTCTTCGACGAACTGGAAATCGGTGTTGTTGGGGTCAAACCCAAACAGCACGAACAGCGACAACAGGAACGTCACAACCGTGACCAACAGCGCCAGCGTCTTTGCGTTGCGGTTGGACATCTCGTCCTCGCCCCGCAGGAGGAAGGCCATAACGGCCGCTCCGATCAGCGGCAGGAACGTGACGATGGAAAGAATTGGCAGGTCCATGTCAGTTGGCCCCCGAGATAACAAAGAACGTGATAAGAGCGCCAAGCCCGATGATCATCGCGAACGCATAGTGGAAGAGGTAGCCAGACTGCGCGCGGCCCGCGAGCCGGGTCAGGAAGGGGATGATCCCCATCGCCAGCCCGTTGATGCCGCCATCAATCACCGCACCATCGCCCTTTTTCCACAGGAACACGCCAAGCGCCTTGGCCGGGCGGACGAACACAGCATCATAGATTTCGTCCACATACCATTTGTTGAGAAGGAACTCGTAGAGGATCTTCTGGTTCTTGGCGAGTTGGCCGGGCAGATGCGGCCGCGCGATATACATGAACCATGCAAGTGCGAGACCGAATACCATTGCAACAAACGGCGCGGCTTTCACCCATTTCGGCACCGCATGGGCATCCTGAAGCACGGTGTTGTCCGGCGCGATATAAAGCGCCCCATCCCCCGGCACACCGCCAAAGGACGCATGATGCCCGTCTTTCTCACCCGCGGCATTGGCCACACCGATGACAGAGGACAGGCCGATCACTGCGGCATGGTCATCGCCATGGACCTCACCCTCTTCCGCAAGCGGGATTGAGTAGAATTCCGCCACTTCCTCGACATCGCCAAAGAACGGACCATGCCAGACCATCCCGGCAAACACCGCGCCAATGGCCAGAACACCAAGGGGAGCTGTCATCACAAGCGGGCTTTCATGGGCGTGCTCATGCGTATGCTTGTCGCCTCGCGCCTCCCCATAAAAGGTCAGGAACATCAAGCGCCAGGAATAGAAGGACGTCATCGCCGCCGCCGCCACGAGAAGCCAGAAGGCCTCCCCCGCGAAGGCGTTTTGTCCGACATAGGCGCTCTCGATAATGGCGTCTTTCGACAGGAACCCGGCGAACCCGATATAGGTGAGCGGAATGCCGACACCCGTGATCGCCAGCGTCCCGATCATCATCGCCCAGAATGTCTTGGGCATCTTATGACGCAAGCCGCCATAGTTCCGCATGTCCTGCTCATGATGCATCCCGTGAATGACGGAACCCGCGCCAAGAAACAGCATCGCCTTGAAAAACGCATGGGTCAGCAGGTGGAACATCGCGGCGGAATACATGCCCACGCCGGCGGCGACAAACATGTAGCCAAGCTGCGAACAGGTGGAATAGGCAATCACCCGCTTGATATCGTTCTGAACCAGACCCACGGTCGCGGCAAAGAACGCGGTCGTCGCACCGATCACCGTGATGAACAGCGCCGTGCCATCCGCATATTCATAGATCGGCGACATGCGGCACACGAGGAACACGCCCGCCGTCACCATGGTCGCCGCGTGGATAAGCGCCGACACAGGCGTCGGCCCCTCCATCGCGTCGGGCAGCCATGTGTGCAGGATGAATTGCGCCGATTTGCCCATCGCGCCCACGAACAGGAGGAACGCGACCAGTTCAACCGCGCTGATTTCCAGCCACAGGAAACCCACGGTCTTTTCCGACAATTCCGGCACCTGCGCGAAAATCTCGGAGAAGGACAGGCTGTCCGTCAGCATGTAGAGCGCGAAAATCCCCAGAAGGAACCCGAAATCGCCAACCCGGTTGACGATGAACGCTTTCATCGCCGCTGCCCCCGCGCTCTGCTTACGGTAATAGAAGCCGATCAGCAGGTAGGATGCGACACCAACCCCTTCCCAGCCGAAGAACATCTGCACGACGTTATCTGCCGTGACCAGCATGAGCATCGCGAAGGTGAAGAACGAGAGGTAAGCAAAAAACCGCGCGCGGTAGCTTTCCTCACCTTCCTTAAAATGCTCGTCATGGGCCATGTAGCCCAGCGAATACAGGTGCACGAGGCTGGAGACGGTCGTCACCACGATCAGCATGATCACCGTGAGCCGGTCCACGCGAATGGCCCAATCGGCGGTAAAGGTGCCGCTGTCGATGAACCGGGCCAGCACGATGGATTGAGCATTCCCGTCATAACCGAGGAAGGCGACCCATGACAGGGCAGCGGCGGCAAACAGGGTGCCTGTGGTCAGGTACTGTGCTGCCTTGATCCCGATATAGCGCCAGCCGAACCCGGCAACAATCGCGGCAACCAGAGGGGCGAGGAGGATAAACGTATACATGAGGTGTCCTTAGCCCTTCATCACATTCACATCTTCCACCGCGATCGTGCCACGGTTGCGGAAGAAGCAGACAAGGATCGCAAGGCCAATGGCGGCCTCTGCGGCGGCGACGGTCAGGATGAACAGGGTAAAGATCTGCCCGACCATATCGCCCAGATGGGTCGAAAACGCGACGAGGTTGATGTTGACCGACAACAGCATGAGTTCGACCGACATCAAGATTACAATGATGTTCTTGCGGTTCAGGAAGATGCCGAAAATCCCGGTCACAAACAGCAGGGCCGCGACGGTGAGGTAATGTTCAAGTCCGATCATTGGCTCAGATCCCCTGCCCTGGTTTCACATCGGTGAGGATTACGGCCTTAGCCGGATCGCGGGACATCTGCTCCATTACGTTTTGACGCTTGATATCCGTGCGGTGGCGCAGGGTCAGCACAATCGCGCCGATCATCGCGGTCAGCAGGATCAGGCCCGCGACCTGGAACATGTAGATATAGTCGGTGTAGATCAGCTGCCCGAGCGCCACCGTGTTCTCCACATCCTCTGGCGTGGGCGCGACGGCTTGGCGCATGGCGGGGGCGGCATCAGCGAACGCCCAGACGCCGACAATCAGCATCAACTCGACCGTCAGGATCACCGCGATCAACAACCCGATGGGCATATGCTTGGCCATGCCATCCTTCAACTCGGCAAAGTCCACGTCGAGCATCATCACCACAAACAGGAACAGCACCGCGACCGCGCCCACATAGACAATCGCCAAGAGCATCGCGAGGAATTCAGCGCCCATCAGCACGAACAGACCCGCCGCGCTGAAGAAACACAAGATCAGCCACAGCACCGAATGCACCGGGTTACGCGCCAGCGTGACAAGCAGCGCAGAGGCCACCGCCGTACAGGCAAACAGGTAAAATATGACAGCAAACACGGTCATCGTTGGTCGTCCTTTCGGATGGCCCTCTTACGGGGCCGTTGCCTTAGCGGTAAGGCGCGTCAAGTTCCAGATTGCGGGCGATCTCAGCCTCCCACCGGTCGCCATTGTCCAGAAGCTTTGCCTTGTCGTAGTAAAGCTCCTCCCGGCTCTCGGTGGAGAATTCAAAATTCGGCCCCTCGACGATGGCATCCACCGGGCAGGCTTCCTGACAGAAGCCGCAATAGATGCATTTCGTCATGTCGATATCGTATTTGGTGGTCCGGCGGGAGCCGTCCTCCCGCTCCTCCGCCTCGATGGTGATGGCCTGCGCGGGGCAGATCGCTTCGCACAGCTTACATGCGATGCAGCGCTCTTCGCCGTTGGCATAGCGGCGCAGCGCGTGCTCCCCCCGGAACCGTGGGGACAGTGGGCCTTTTTCATGGGGATAGTTGATCGTCGCCTTGGGTTTGAAGAAATACTTCATCCCCAGCTTCATCCCGGCGAAAAAGTCCGACAGGAAGAAATAGCGCGCGGCGCGGTTGTAATCGATCTGTGCCATATCAGCCTCCGATGGCCCAGCGGGCATAGGCCCCGCCGAACAGTTCGAAATGAGCGAAGAAGGAAACGAGGACGACCCATGCCAGCGACAGCGGCAGGAACACTTTCCAGCCGATCCGCATCAACTGGTCATAGCGGAAGCGCGGAACGAGCGCCTTGACCATCGCGAACATGAAGAACCAGAAGGCCATCTTGATCACCATCCAGTGCACCCCGTCGCCAAGGATCGGCAGGTCCGCAGCACCCGGAATGGGCGACAGCCAGCCGCCAAAGAACAGGAGGGTCAGCAGCGCGCACATCAGCACGACCGCCATCAATTCCCCAATCATGAACAAAAGGAACGGCGTGGAGGAATATTCGACCTGATAGCCCGCGACGAGTTCGGCCTCTGCCTCCGGCAAATCGAACGGGGGGCGGTTCGTCTCAGCGAGAGCGGAGATGAAGAACAGCACCACCATCGGCAAATGCGGCAGCCAGTACCAATTCAGCAGCCCCCAATCACCCGATTGCGCCATCACGATCGCCGTGAGGTTCAGCGACCCGGTGGAGATCAGGATGCCCACGATGATAAAGCCGATGGAGACCTCATAGGAAATCATCTGCGCGGCAGAGCGGAGCGAGCCAAGGAACGGATATTTGGAGTTCGACGCCCAACCGCCCATGATCACGCCATACACTTCCAGCGACGAAATCGCGAAAATGTAGAGGATACCGACGTTTAGATTGGCCACGACCCAGCCATCGTTGAACGGGATCACCGCCCAGGCGATCACGGCCAGAACGAAGGAAATCATCGGCGCGATGAAGAACACCGCCTTGTCGGCACCCGCAGGTACCACGATTTCCTTGACGATGTATTTCAGGAAATCCGCAAAGGATTGCAGCAGGCCAAAGGCGCCCACCACGTTTGGCCCCTTGCGGATCTGCACAGCGGCCCAGATTTTGCGGTCCGCATACATCAGGAAGGCAAGGCTCACGAGCACCATCACCGTGACCAGCAAACACTGGGCGAGGATGATCAGGAAGATGCCGAAATTTGTGTCGAAAAAGTCCATATCTTACTCCGCCGCCACCGGCATGTTGTGCTCTTGAGCCAGTTTGGAACACTCCGCCATCACCTGTGACGCGCGTGCGATCGGGTTGGTGAAGTAGAAATCGGCAATCGCCTGCCCAAACGCCTGCTCGCCCAATGCGCCGGAGGGCAGCATATCGCCCGTGTTCTCCGGCACCGTGTCAATCTCAGCCAGATGCGGCACAGCCTCAAACATCGCGGCGCGCAGCGCGTTGATGTTGTCATAGGGCAGTTGCGCGCCCAACTCGGCAGAGGCCGCGCGGATGATCGCCCAGTTCTCTTTCGCGTCACCGGGCGGGAAATTCGCCCGAAGCGCCATTTGCGGGCGGCCTTCGGTGTTGACGAAAATGCCCGTCTCTTCGGTATAGGTGGCCGCAGGCAGGATCACATCCGCGCGGTGCGCGCCCCGATCCCCGTGCGAGCCCTGATAGATCACGAAGGGACCCGCCGGAATGTCGCCCTCATCAGCGCCAAGGTTCCAGACGACCTCTGCCCCGTCCAGCGCGGCAGTGATGCCGCCCTCGGTGGTGAAGCCCAGATCCATCGCGCCCACACGGGACGCGGCAGTGTGGAGCACCAGAAGTTTGGAGCCCGACACCTCTGCCATCCGCTGCGCTTCAGCAAGGATCGCGGCACCGTCTTCACGGGCGAGTGCTGCCTGCCCGACGATGACAAGGGTATTCTTTTCCTTTGTCTCGTCCGACACGCCCTTATCAGCGAGTGCTTTCAGGTCTGCGGGCGTGGTGCCCGCATGGGCATATTCATACGTCAGATCAACAGCTTGACCCACAAGGCCAATTTCAGCCCCGGCAAGCCACGCCTTGCGGATGCGCGCGTTTAGCACCGGGGCTTCCTTGCGCGGGTTGGTGCCGACGAGCAGGATCATCTGCGCGCTGTCGATCTCTTCAATCGTGGCCGTGCCGACATAGGCCGCGCGATTGCCTTCGGGCAGTTTCGCGCCATCCGTGCGGCACTCGACCGTGCCGCCAAGGCCCGTCACCAGCTCCTTAAGCGCGAACATCGCCTCGGTCGGGGCCAAATCGCCTGCTACAGCGGCGATTTTCTTGCCCTTCACGGCGCCTGCCACAGCGGCAAAAGCCTGCGCCCAAGTGGCTGGTTTCAGCTTCCCGTCCACGCGGATGTAGGGCTTATCAAGCCGTTGGCGCTTCAACCCGTCCCATATGAAGCGGGTCTTGTCGCTGATCCATTCCTCGTTCACGCCGTCATGGTTACGCGGCAGGATGCGCATCACTTCGCGCCCGCGCGTGTCGATGCGGATGGAGGAGCCAAGCGCGTCCATCACGTCGATGCTTTCGGTTTTCTTCAATTCCCAGGGCCGCGCGGTGAATGCATATGGCTTGGACGTCAGCGCCCCCACGGGGCAAAGGTCAATGACATTGCCCTGCAATTCTGAGGTCAGCATCTGACCGAGGTAGGACGTGATCTCACTGTCCTCGCCCCGGCCGGTCTGGCCCATCTCGCTCACGCCGCCCACCTCGGTGGTAAAGCGCACGCAGCGGGTGCAGGAAATGCAGCGGGTCATTTTAGTGCCGACCAGCGGCCCGAGATCGGGATCGACCGCTGCGCGCTTTTCCTCACGGAAGCGAGAGAAATCAACGCCATAGGCCATCGCCTGATCCTGCAAGTCACACTCGCCGCCCTGATCGCAGATCGGGCAATCCAGCGGGTGGTTGATCAGCAGGAATTCCATCACGCCTTCGCGGGCCTTTTTGACCATCGGCGATTTGGTCTTCACCTCCGGCGGCTCCCCGTTCGGGCCACCGCGCAGGTCGCGCACCTGCATCGCGCAAGAGGCCGCGGGCTTCGGCGGGCCACCAACGACCTCCACCAGACACATGCGGCAGTTGCCCGCGATGGACAGCCGCTCGTGATAGCAGAAGCGCGGAATTTCCACGCCCGCCTCTTCACAGGCCTGAAGGATGGTGAGCGCGGGATCAACTTCGATCTCCGCCCCGTCGATGATCATTTTGCGTAGGTCAGACATGGTATTACTCCGCCGCGACGGCGCTGACGCGGCCCGTGCGTTTATGCTTGATGCGGTCCTCGATCTCGTCGCGGAAATGGCGGATGAGACCCTGAATGGGCCATGCCGCCGCGTCGCCTAGGGCGCAGATCGTGTGGCCTTCGACCTGTTTGGTGACATCCAGAAGCATGTCGATCTCTTCAGGCTCCGCGTCCCCCGTCACCAGACGGTCCATCACGCGCATCATCCATCCGGTGCCTTCGCGGCAGGGCGTGCACTGGCCACAGCTTTCGTGTTTGTAGAATTTTGATAGACGCCAGATCGCCTTGATCACGTCGGTCGAGTTGTCCATTACGATCACGGCGGCGGTTCCGAGGCCCGATTTCTGCTCCCGCAGCCAATCGAAATCCATGATCGCGTCTTCATACATCGTTTTGCCGGGGATCAGGGGGACGGATGAGCCGCCGGGGATCACCGCCTTGAGGTTGTCCCAACCGCCGCGAATGCCGCCGCAATGGGTCTCGATCAACTCCTCAAAAGAAATGCTCATCGCCTCTTCCACCACGCATGGCGTGTTCACATGGCCGGAGATGGCAAAAAGTTTGGTCCCTGCATTGTTCGGACGGCCAAAGCCGGAAAACCAGCTTGCGCCGCGGCGCAGGATCGTTGGCACCACGGCGATGGATTCCACGTTGTTCACCGTCGTCGGCGCGCCATAAAGCCCGGTATTCGCGGGGAAGGGCGGCTTGAGCCGTGGCATGCCCTTTCGCCCTTCAAGGCTTTCGAGAAGGGCGGTTTCCTCACCGCAGATATAGGCCCCTGCCCCGTGATGAAGATAGAGGTCATAATCCCAGCCGGACCCCGCGGCATTCTTGCCCAAGAGCCCCGCGTCATAGGCTTCATCAATCGCGGCCTGAAGCGCCTCGCGCTCCCGCACATATTCGCCGCGAATATAGATGTAGCCCGCATGGGCCCCCATCGCGAAAGAGGCGATCAGGCAGCCTTCGATCAGGGTGTGGGGATCGTGGCGCATGATCTCCCGGTCTTTACAGGTGCCGGGCTCGGATTCGTCCGCGTTCACCACCAGATAATGCGGGCGACCATCGCTTTCTTTCGGCATGAAGGACCATTTCAGACCCGTCGGGAAGCCCGCGCCGCCACGGCCACGCAGGCCGGAGGCTTTCATCTCCTCGATGATCCAATCGCGCCCCTTTTTCACCAGATCGCCCGTCCCGTCCCAATGGCCGCGCTTTTGCGCACCAGCCAAGGAGCGGTCATGCATCCCGTAAAGGTTCGTGAATATGCGGTCCTGATCAGCCAGCATCTGTTAGTTCCCTTCACTCTGGCGCTTGAGCCAGATCCTTATCAGTACGATCAGCGCCCAAGCGAGCGCTGCCAGTGCGGCGAAATCGGCAAGGAAGGCATAACGCGCATCCAAGCCGATCTGACCGCCAATCAAGTTGAGAACAACCCAAGCGGAGAAAGCGATAATGATGACAAACATCGCCTGTCGGCCCTGCCGCCGCGTGCTGTCATCCTGCCCTTTCACCGTCGAATGCTCCCGTATTCGGTGGCGCCGTGTGGTTTAGTACACGCCGCCCTTATCCACTTTCTTGGAGAACTCGGTCTCCTCGCCCGCGGCCAAGGCTTTTGCCTGACCGACCCAATCATCGCGCGACACGCGGCCCTTGAACCCGACAAGGTTCTGATCCGCCCATGCCACATCATCCGCTGACCAGCTTGCGATCTGGTCGAAATGGTAAAAGCCCATGCCGTGCAACACACCTTCGAGCTTTGGTCCGACGCCTTTGATCTTTTTCAGATCGTCCGGGCCACCGTCGCGCGCAGCCGTGAGCCGCGCCGGGCCGTCGCCTTCGGCAGCAGCGGGTTCGGCTGCCGTGGCCGGTGCGGCGGCTTTCTTTTCCGGGGCCGGTTTCGCGGCAGGTTTTGCAGCTTCAACCGGCGCGGCGGCATTCTGACGCCAATCGGCGGTTTCCGTCGCGGTGGGTGCTGCGGGTGCCGTGACCGGGGCCACGCTGACCGGTTGCACTTCGACCGCCTCAGCCGCATTCGGCGCCGGAAGCGGCTTGCCAAAACTCCAGATCAAAACAATCGCCAGCGCGGAGGCGACAATCGCCGCGATAAAGAGCCGCCCAAGCAGGCTCACATCCCCGAGGAGGGTGATGATGCCAAATACGAGGCAAGCCACCCCAGCGGCAACAATCAAGCTGAACAGCGTACCGCTGAGCCCTGTTTCATTCTGTGTCGTCATGGCGATATTCCTTCCCTGTTTGGTGGGTCTAAAACGCTCCCACCCGAGAGGTTAGCTCATTCCCCCGTAATTCGGGAAACCGTATCTTCATTTTCGACAGCCAGCGCGACCGAGGCGTTATGTGCCATCTTGTCGGCCTCCCATTCCTTGAGCGAGGTCAAACCGCCCAGCGGCTCCGACGCGTAGCGCCCGTTTTGCGGCCCCGGTGTTGGCACCTTGCCTGCGGCAAGCTCCTCAAGGATTTCGGCAAACCGTGCGGCGGTCAGATCCTCATAGTAATCCTTGCCGATCTGAGCCATGGGCGCATTCGCGCAGGCTCCAAGGCATTCGACCTCTTCCCAGGTGAATTTATCGTCCCAACCGGGGGTAAACGGCTTTGCCGCGATCTTTTCCTTGCAGACTGCGATCAGGTCTTCGGCCCCGCAGATCATGCAGGACGTGGTGCCGCAAACCTGCACATGGGCAATGCTGCCCGTGGGGGTCAATTGGAACATGAAGTAGAACGTCGCCACTTCCAAAGCGCGGATATAGGCAAGGCCCAACATCTCCGCGATATGCTCAATCGCGGGGCGGGTCAGCCAGCCTTCCTGCTCCTGCGCGCGCCACAAGAGGGGGATGATGGCAGATGCCTCCCGCCCTTCCGGGTATTTCGCGATTTGCCCTTTCGCCCATTCGGCATTGGCCGGGGTAAAGGCAAAGCTGTCTGGTTGGTCTTTATGCAGGCGACGCAGCATTATGCGGCCCCTTTCTTGATCTCAGTTTGGTGGGTCATGACATCAGCCCCACCCATATGGGAAGTTGAATTATGTAGAGACCAGCGCCGATCCCGGCCCCGATCATGCCAGCCCGCGCGCGCCCTGCCTTCACCGTCACCATCGACGCCACGCCACCAATGGCGGAGCAGACGACGAAATAGTAGAGGCTGAACGTGGCGAAAGCGGCGGTCATCTCAGCGGTCCACCTCGCCAAACACGATATCGAGCGAACCGAGGATCGCTGCGACATCGGCCAATTGGTGACCGCGCGACAGGTGATCCATCGCGGCCAAATGCGGATAGCCCGGGGCGCGCAGCTTGGCCTTATAGGGTTTGTTGCTACCGTCACTCACCAGATACACGCCGAACTCGCCCTTGGGCGCCTCAACGGCGGCATAAATCTCACCCTCAGGCACATGGAAGCCTTCTGTGTAGAGTTTGAAATGGTGGATCAGCGCCTCCATGGAGGTTTTCATATCCCCCCGCTTGGGCGGCGTGAGCTTGCCACGGGCCAGCACGTCCTCGCCCTTGCACTGGTCGAGTTTTTCGAGCGCCTGACGCATAATCTTGACGCTTTCGCGCATCTCCATCATCCGGCAGAGGTAGCGATCATAGCAATCGCCGTTCTGCCCGACAGGGATCTGGAAATCGAATTCGTCATAGCATTCATAGGGCTGCGCGCGGCGCAAATCCCATGCCATGCCGGAGCCACGGACCATCACACCGGAGAAGCCGTAAGCCATCGCGTCCTCGCGGCTGACGACGGCGATATCCACGTTCCGCTCTTTAAAGATGCGGTTTTCGGTGATCAGCCCTTCGATATCATCGAGCACTTCACCGAAACTTTCGGTCCAGGCCCAGATATCGTCACACAGTTTTTGCGGCAGATCGACATGCACGCCACCGGGCCGGAAATAGGCCGCGTGAAGCCGCGCGCCACAGGCCCGCTCGTAGAAGATCATGAGCTTTTCACGCTCTTCAAAGCCCCATGCCAGAGGCGTCATCGCGCCCACATCCATGGCTTGCGCGGTGACGTTCAGCAGGTGGTTCAGCACCCGGCCCATTTCAGAGTAAAGCACCCGGATCAGCGACGCGCGGCGGGTGATCTCCGTCCCTGTCAGCCGTTCGATGGCAAGGCACCACGCATGTTCCTGGTTCATGGGTGCTACGTAATCGAGCCGGTCGAAATAGGGCAGGTTTTGCAGATAGGTGCGGCTTTCCATCAGTTTTTCAGTACCGCGATGAAGAAGGCCGATATGCGGGTCCACCCGCTCCACGATCTCACCATCGAGTTCCAACACCATCCGCAACACGCCATGCGCTGCCGGGTGCTGAGGCCCGAAATTGATGTTGAAATTGCGGATTTTCTGCTCACCCGTCAGGGCGTCGTCGAATTTGGAGCCATCAGCAGCCATAGCCTTACGCCTCCTTCTTTTCATCGCCGGGAAGGATGTATTCCGCACCTTCCCATGGGGACATGAAGTCAAACTGCCGGTAATCCTGCACAAGGCTCACGGGTTCATAGACCACGCGCTTTTCCTCCTCGGAATAGCGGACCTCGACATAACCGGTGGTCGGGAAATCCTTGCGCAGCGGATGCCCGCGGAAGCCGTAATCCGTGAGGATGCGCCGCAAATCCGGGTGGCCAGAGAACATCACGCCATACATATCGAATACTTCGCGCTCATACCAATCGGCGGACGGATGCACGTCGATGATCGAGGGGACGATCTCACGCTCCCGCACGGGGACTTTCACCCGGATGCGCTGGTTCTGGGTCATCGACAGGAAGTGATAGACCACCTCGAACCGCTTTTCGCGCTCGGGCCAGTCAATCGCGGTGATGTCGATCAGCGTGGTGAATTGGCAGGCCGCATCATCCTTCAGGAATTGCACGAAAGACGGGACGTTGGTCGGCGTCACGGTCACGGTCAATTCACCGCCCACAACCTGATGGGACAGCATCGCTGCCTCCTGCCGCACCTCAAGATGCGCGCCGAGGTCTTTCAACTCTTCGATCATTACGCTGTCATTCATCGGGTAATCGTCCCCGTCCGGCGCATTTTGCGCTGAAGTTGCAGGATACCGTAAAGAAGTGCCTCTGCCGTTGGCGGGCAGCCCGGCACATACACATCCACCGGCAC
This sequence comes from Rubricella aquisinus, assembly GCF_014199445.1. Taxonomy (GTDB): domain Bacteria; phylum Pseudomonadota; class Alphaproteobacteria; order Rhodobacterales; family Rhodobacteraceae; genus Rubricella; species Rubricella aquisinus. The sequence goes on from NZ_JACIJS010000005.1 coordinate 29,005, forward strand.
GATCCGGTCACAGCCGCGCACAACGCTATAGGAATAGTGATAATACCCGCCGCCATTCGCGCAGGATCCCATGGAGATCACATAGCGCGGCTCGGGCATCTGGTCGTAAACCTTACGCAATGCCGGGGCCATCTTGTTCGTCAGCGTGCCCGCCACAATCATCAGGTCAGACTGGCGGGGGGAAGCGCGCGGGGCCGTGCCGAACCGCTCAAGGTCATAGCGCGGCATGGAGGTGTGCATCATCTCCACCGCGCAGCAGGCAAGCCCGAATGTCATCCAATGGAGCGACCCGGTGCGTGCCCAGTTGATCGCGGCCTCCGTCGAAGTCAGCAGAAAACCCTTATCCGCCAGTTCATTCGACAGAGCCTGCGTCGTGACTTCCTTATCCGCACCAGCGGTATTGAGCGAAGTTGTCACTCCCATTCGAGTGCTCCCTTCTTCCATTCATAGATGAACCCGATGGTCAGCACGGCAAGGAACACCATCATCGACCAGAACCCGAGGTCGCCCTGATATTGGAAGCTCACCGCCCATGGGAACAGGAACGCGACTTCCAGATCAAAGATGATGAACAGGATCGACACGAGGTAGAACCGCACATCAAACTTCATCCGCGCATCGTCGAACGCGTTAAAGCCACACTCATAGGCAGAGACTTTTTCGGCATCAGGGTTGCGGACGGCGACAATCGCGGCGGCCAAAAGCAGAACAAGACCAAGGCCAATGGCAAGGCCAAGAAAGACGAGGATCGGCAGATACTCTCTGAGAAGGTCGTCCAAAGGGTGCTCCTCCAGTGCGTTGCGGCAAGCCTCAGAAAGGACTCACTGCTGCGTTATTTCGGTTGCGGGTCTAAACCTGCTGCGCGCGTGGGTCAACAGAACGGGACGTCGCATCGTATGCAATTGCACACGAATTTCCCTTCCATCCCGTGACAGCCAAACGCGCCATGCCTCACCGCAATATTCGTTTTCTAACAGAACGATTGTCACACGGGAACAGGAAGCGGTGGCCGGGGCCCGGGAAATTGGCGGAATCAGCACACATCACGCGGAAATTGTCGATTTTCACGAAACAGAGAGGTCTCATTTACGTGATTAGCAGTTGATCGAAGCCTCTGCCTAGTGTGCCTCACCCCCGCATCGGTGGGTGTCATTCAAAACCAACCTCTCAAGGAGTTACCACATGTCCAATACCGTCGTTAAAGGCCTTGCCATCGCATCCGCCGTCACCACCGCCATCGCGATGACCGCAACGGTGGCATCCGCACAAGCGACCGAGAAGTGCTACGGCGTTTCCCTCGCGGGCGAGAATGATTGCGCCGCTGGCCCCGGCACGACCTGTGCAGGCACCTCCAAGGTCGATTATCAGGGCAACGCATGGACGCTGGTGCCCGCGGGCACCTGCCTTTCCATGGAAATTCCGGGCGACCGCATGGGCTCCCTTGAGGCGCTTGAGCGCGATCTGCCGGCATAAGGCCGTCCTCCGGGGTGCCCTCACAACGGGGCACCCCACCCTCCCTCCAGCAGATCAGAGCAAGCCGATGTTCGATACTCTCACCAACACAATCCCAAACCGCCCGGGCGTGGGCTTCAAGGCGCAACATGCCGCTGAGGTCATGGCGCGCCCGGCCGCTTTGGGATGGGTCGAAATCCATGCTGAAAATTATATGGGCGATGGTGGCCCGGCGCTGGCGCAATTGCGCGCCCTGCGCGAGGTCTATCCGGTGTCCTGCCACGGGGTTGGCCTGTCAATCGGGGGCGAGCGGCCGCTTGACACCGACCATCTCGCGCGGTTGCGCAAACTGGTTGATTGGCTGGAACCGGCACTTTTCTCAGAACATCTGGCATGGTCCACCCATGACAGCGGGTTTTTGAACGATCTGCTCCCCCTGCCCTACACACAAGCAGCCGTAGACCGGATCGTGAGCCATATCACACAGGTGCAGGACGTGCTTGGGAAGCAAATGCTGCTGGAAAACCCCTCCACCTATGTCGCCTTCGCACAAAGCGAGATGGATGAGATCACGTTCCTGCGGGAGATCGCGACCCGCTCCGGCTGTGGGCTACTTTTGGATGTAAACAACGTGTTCGTCTCCGCCACCAATCAGGATTACGATCCGGTGGCCTATATTGATGCCTTTCCGCTGGATCATGTGGGCGAAATCCATCTTGGCGGGCATGAGGAGGACGCGGACGAGGTCGGCGCGCCACTGTTGATCGACACCCATAGCCGCCCTGTCGTGCCCGATGTCTGGCAGCTCTATGCCCATACCATCGCGCGCGGTGGCCCCCGGCCCACGCTGATCGAATGGGACAATGATGTGCCGGATTGGCCAGTGCTTGAGGCCGAACTCACGCGCGCGGATCAGGTGCTGACCCATGCTTGAAGGGTTCGGCGCGGCGCTGTTGGACCCGGATGCCAAAGTGCCCGATGGCGTGATCCGCCCTGATGGCCACCCGGCCTGGCGGCGCTTCACCGTCTATCGCAATAATGTCGTCTCAAGCCTGATCGACGCGCTGGAGACGGGCTTTCCCACCGTGGCAAAGCTGGTCGGCACGGAGTTTTTCGCGGCCATGGCAGGGGTGTTCGTGCGCGCCCATCCACCGAGCAACCCGCTCATGTTCAAATATGGCGCGGCCTTTCCCGACTGGATCGCCGGGTTTCGGCCGGCATCCTCCCTGCCTTATCTGCCCGATGTGGCGCGGCTTGATCTGGCGCGGCGGGAGGCGTTTCACGCCGCTGATGCCGCTCCTGCCGCGCCCACCCTGTTGGCTGAGATCGCGCCAGAGGCGCTTGATACCGCGCGGCTGCGGCTGTTGCCGTCGCTTCGGGTTGTGACCTCCTCCTTTCCCATCCTGACGATCTGGCGGATCAATCACGAAGGGGCGGACCTGCCGCTGACGCAGACCGCCCAGTCGGTGCTGATCCTGCGCCCGGAGATGACGGTGACCATGTGGCCCCTGCCCACTGGCGCGGATACTTTCCTGATGGCCCTGTCAGACGGCGCACCCTTGGCCGAGGCCGCAGAGGCCGCGGCGATGGTCCACCGCGATTTCGACCTTTCAACAACAATGCAAACCCTTATCCCGGCGCGTGCCTTCGCCGGAGTGATTGATGCGTGAGGAGACCACCCGATGCTGACCCTGCTGCGCCTGCCCAACCTGATATTCGACGCGATTGAGGCGCGGGCCGGGTTTTTGATCCCGACATTGGCGCGCTTCACCTTCGCCTCTGCGCTGCTGGTGTTTTTCTGGCATTCGGCAGGGACGAAACTCGACGGTGTGTTCACGCTCTCCTTCGGCGCGTATGGGCAGATCTTCCCGCGCACGCTGGAGGCATATGGCTATGACCTGTCGCAATTCGGGTTTGTGCACAAACTCATCGGGCTTGCCGGTGCCTATGCTGAATATGTGCTGCCTGCGCTGATCGTGCTGGGCCTGATGACCCGGCTCGCCGCACTTGGCATGATCGGATTTATCGCTGTGATGTCTTGGGTCGATATCTTTGGCCATGGGCTTGATGCCGACACAATCGGCGCGCTGTTTGACCGTGACCCTTATGGCCTGATCGCGGATCAGCGCCTGTTCTGGCTGGTGATCCTCGTCACATTGGTGGTCAAGGGCGCCGGGCCGCTGTCGGTGGATCGGCTGATCGGGGTCAAATGATCAGGGGCGGGCCAGCCGCAACAAGGCTGCCCCGCAGATCGTGAGGAAGGTGGAGGCGACCTTGAACAGATCAAGCCGCTCTTTTAGAAACCCAACACCGATCAGCAGCGCGAAAATGATGCTTGTCTCCCGCAACGCGGTAACCAGCGCAATCGGTGCCTGAGTGAAGGACCATGTGACAATGGCATAGGCAAGATAGGACGCCGTGCCGCCAATCACCATCACCCGCAGCCCCTGCCCGCGCCCAAGCTGCGCAAACACCTGCCGCCGCGTGACGGAGAGGTAGAGCGCGAATACAATCGCATTGCCCAGCGCGACCCACCCATAAAAGCCAAGCGCCGTACCCGCGACGCGCGCGCCCATCCCGTCATTCAGCGAATAGGACGCGATAAAGCAGCCGGTGATTGCCGCCAGAAGGGCCGCGACATGGTTTCTGGTCCCATCGCTTTTGCGCACAAGGCTGAGGCTCATAATCCCCGCTGCGATCAATCCGATGGCCAACAGCTCCATCCGTTCCAGCACGACGCCCAGCGCCATGGTAGACACGCCTGCCACGATCAGCGGCGCGATCCCGCGCGCGATCGGATAGACCTGTGTCAGGTCTCCGATCCGGTAGGATTGCAGCAGGAAAAGCTGATAGCCGAAATGCAGCGCGATCCCGGCAAGGATATAAGGATAACTTTCGGGCGCGGGCATCGGCACGAAGAACAGCACGATCAGCGCCATGGGCGTATGACCCAGCACGACACCGGCCATATTCACCCACATGTCCTGCCCGCCTTTCACAAGCGCATTCCAACTGGCGTGCAGGGCCGCAGCGAGCAAAACAGCAAGGAAAACAGTCAATGTCATGATGAGCACTCGGCACGCGGATACCGAGCCACTAAAAGACGGAATGTCTGGGATAATCAAGTGGCGCGGTTGACGGGGCTCGAACCCGCGACCCCCGGCGTGACAGGCCGGTACTCTAACCAACTGAGCTACAACCGCATTACGGTCCGGGGCGTTTCGGGGGAAAGTGGCGCGGTTGACGGGGCTCGAACCCGCGACCCCCGGCGTGACAGGCCGGTACTCTAACCAACTGAGCTACAACCGCACTTTCCTCCGGGCAGCGCCCGGGCGTGCAGGGTGTTTAGTGGCGGGTTGCAGGAGCGTCAAGCGGATTCGCGGCAGGAAAATGCAGGATCGACACGAAGCGCCAAACTATCGCCACCCTGCCACCTTCCGGGGCTTCGGATGTTGATTCGTTGTGTCAGGAACGTGCCACCAAAGGTGGGCTTTCGCACCCGTCAGGGACGAACAGGCCAGCGCACCGGCTCACCCTCTGGATGAAGGATTCTCCCCTTGTTTGCATGGCGATTCAATGGCTCTCCCCCAAGGCGGCATTGCCACAATCACGCCCTGATCCGCACAAATTTTGAACACCAGGCGGGCCTAGCGGCGATATTGAACGCTCATTGAAGGACGCCAATCATGACCACTCTTCGCGCTTTTCTCTCTGTTATCTTGCTGGCCGTCATGCTGACCCCCGCTGCCGCCACCACGGATGCGAAACATTTTACCGGCGTTGGGCTGGCGGAAGGGGCGGTATTGGAACTGTTCCCGGCCGGGGCAACGATCACGGCGGGCCTGACCGATCCGCAACAGGGCACGGTCACTTTCCTGTTGAACCGGACCAGCACGCATGAGGCCAATGGCGGCTTCACCCTCAATGGTGTGGCGTTTGGCGTTCACCTCGTACAAGGCGGGCAAGGACAGGTGGACCTGATCATCGTCCCTGCGGCCTCCCCCAATGTGGAGAATGCATCGATCTATTCCTTTGTGGCTCAGAAACCGTGGTTCCTGTCACAGTGAAAAACCACGCGAGATCGGCCTATAGTTAACGATGGATGAACATATCCGCACCTGTTAACCAAAATTACTTAAAATGCTAGGAAGAATCGAGCAGTCGACGTATCACCCCGTCAACGCAATTTAGGGAAAGTTTTAAACAATTGCGGATCGCTTAAAACGCATATGATCGTGAGGGGGAAAAACATGATCAACGTACTGAAAACCGCAGCCGCCGCAGTCATCCTGTCTGTTGTCGCAACCGCAGCTTCTGCAACCATCACCAAGACATATCATGTGGGCACGGGCGCCTCTGACGGTGTGCTGATGGCCGTCGCGCCGGGTGACGCGACCGTGTCGGTGTCCTTCACTGACCGCACCTTCGGGGCCAAAAGCATCGTGTTGACCCGCACCTCTGCTCACGCAGGCAGCGGCAGCTTCATGTTCAACGGCAACCAGTATGGCGTCTATGTGACCGCCGCCGCATCGGGCGAGACCGAATTGTTCATCGTGCCGACCTATTTGCCGACCGCCGCGAACAGCACGCACCACATTTTCGGGGAGCAGGCCGAGTAATACCTCGTCAGGCCCAGCGGGCCAAACCTATCCAAAGCTGAAGACCCGACCGCATGGAGCCATGCGCTCGGGTTTTTCTATGGGCAAGTGCCAAGTGCTGTGCGACGCTGTTCGGGAAAGCGAAGTGATCCCCGACCATGCTCTCTTGTGTGAAGACCTATGATATCCGTGGCAAGCTCGACCGCGATCTGACGCCGGCATTGGCATATCGGTTTGGCCGCGCCTTTGCGCAGGTGCTGGGTAACGGGCCATTTGTGATCGGTCATGACTGCCGTTTGAGCAGCCCCGCGCTGCATAATGCCTTCATCAACGGTGTGCGCCACTCGGGGGGCGATGTTTTCGATCTGGGCCAGTCGGGCACGGAGGAGGTGTATTTCGCTGTCAGCCATCTGCGTGCGGCGGGCGGGGTGGAGGTGACCGCCTCCCACAATCCGATTGACTATAATGGCTTCAAGTTTGTTGGCGCAGAAAGCCGCCCTCTGCCGCAGGAGGTGTTCTGTGCCATCTGCGACCTTGCCGAAACCGCGCAGTTCAGCGCTGGGGCCGCACAGGGCGCCTATCGTCAAGTCGACACCCGCGCGGATTACGCAGCCCATATCGCGCAAATCGCGCCCGTGGGCACGCGGCCATTGCGCCTGTTGGTGAATGCCGGGAATGGTGTCGCTGGTGCGGCTTTTGACGCTATTGTTGCCCGGCTTGCGCCGCCGTGGACCATCCACCGCATCAATCACGTCGCCGATGGGCGGTTTCCGCGCGGCATCCCCAACCCCCTATTGCCGGAGAACCGGGCGGAGACGGCACAGGCGGTTCTGGACCATGGCGCAGATATCGGCATCGCATGGGATGGGGATTTTGATCGCTGCTTCTTTTTCGACGAAGCCGGGACATTCGTGGATGGAGAGTTCATCGTGGGCCTGTTGGCTCAAGCCATGCTAGGCGACGCACCCGGCGCCTCAATCGTGATGGACCGGCGCGTAATGTTGAACATTACCGATGCGATCACCGCGTCAGGCGGGCAGCCCGTTCTGGCCCGCGCGGGCCATATCTTCATCAAACAGGCCATGCGAGACACCGACGCGCTCTATGGCGGGGAGATGTCAGGGCATCACTATTTCCGTGATTTCATGTTCTGCGACAGTGGGATGATCCCGTGGCTCAAGGTCGCGGGCCTGCTGTCAAGCACAGGACAGCCCCTCTCACAGCTGGTCGCAGGTCGAAAGACCCGATTTTGTGCTTCGGGGGAGATGAATTTTACGGTCGATGATGTGGCCAAGGTTATCGCCCGCGTCGCGGCGCATTTTTCCCCCATCGCCAGCCATTCCGATCACGCTGACGGGCTGAGCATGAGCTTTGTTGACTGGCGGTTCAATTTGCGCGCGTCCAGCACAGAGCCGCTGTTGCGGCTCAACGTTGAGACGACAGCGGGGCAAGCGGCCTGTGAGGCTCACACAGCCCAGTTACGGACGATCATTGAAAAGAATGGTGGGCGGTGAGGGGCTCGAACCCCCGACCCATTCGGTGTAAACAAATTCACCGCCTGCCAACTTATTGAAATTACATCATCCGAGCGCTTTTTATTCCGGCCAAAACTGGCCTTTTTTCAACTTTTCCTTTGAAAGCAGGTTCATTGAACCACTGAGCAGTTCGTAAAACGAAGTGAGAAGCACGCTATGCTGCGGGGGCTGAATGGTTCTTGAACAACGGGAAATCCAAGCTTGTGACCAGAGCAATTGGATTTCTGGACGCTCACCCCGTTGTGGCGGGAAGGAGCCGTTCGCTGCGAGAGCACTATCACGAGCAGTCACGAGCTGAAGCGGACGTTTGCTTCAGGTTCAATGTAGCGCTGATCTAAAGAAATCACGGCAAGATCAATGTTGGACTGCAGTTTTCGACGAAGCAGCCTGATTAATCCCTCTTGATTGATGTAAACCCAGATTCTCGCATCAACGCCCCGTTGCGTTCGATGCGGGTCTTACGTTGCAGGTCAGCTCCATCATACCGTGCCTCAAAGAAGACGCTGTGAACTTCCTCATCTCGCCCACCAAAGCACCGATGCATCGCATCAAGTATCCCGACATTGCCAATTCGCTGCGGGTGTGGCGCTGCGTTGTTCCGTGGCGCTGGGACGGATGAGGGGAACATGTAGACGCATGGCGGCGGCAAACGATACGGCCCAAGCTCAATCAGCCGATCCGGAGCCGCGACAAGCTTCGGACATGGCCGCCCCACAGTCCCACAGACATAATCCCAAACTACAAGCCCGTCTATGCGCTGATCGCGGTCAATCATTTCAGCACTCAGCCGCGTGTGTATTCCCGACCAGACGTTCTTGGCAGGATCCGCAGATGGATTTGTGCAGACTGACCAGATGATAAATTCATCAGCGTGCGGCGGCCGGGTGAAAATGTTCGTGTTGTTTCCGTCTAGACAGCCCTTCAATTCGATCGCGGCCGTCCTCCCATCATTCAGCGTCACAGAGTAGTCGTGACGGTTTGCGGCACCTGCTGACAGCCAATCTTGAATGAAGCCTTCGTCGACCATGTGATTGAGAACATGTGATACATATTCACGCTTCGGCGTCATTGATGCGACGAATTCGCCGCGGATCTGTTCTATGGCACCGCGAAACAAACCTGAGTTGTAAAATTCCTGATCGTCAAGACCGTGATCACCCAAGGTGTGCGCTTCAGTCTTGAGTACTTCAGCGAGAGCGGCTACCCGCGCTTTCAGTGCTGTATTTTCCCCGCAAGGTGTCGCGCCTGCCATCCCCCAAATCCACTTCCGTTTTCAATCTGACGATCGGCTCGAAGATATTCTCTGCGATGTGCCGCACCACAGGCACCGCGACCCCGTCTCCAGTTAAATGATATGCTTGGTTGTATTTCTCGGGCAGCTTGTAGGTGTCAGGCAGCCCCATCAGGCGCGCTGTCTCACGTGTTGAGATCAAGCGCGACCGGATTTTGCTTCCATAAACAGTCATGATCAGCTGACGCGAAGAGCCACCGGCAGGTGTGCGCAGACATCCAGCGATGTCATCGAAGCGGATCTCGGCACGCTGCACTTTTATTCCGTGCTCCCAACGCGTGCGCTTATAGATAGCGCCCACCATTTTCTTTTTCGCAGCTTTGGCGGTCTCAACCTTCGCAAGATTTACTTCACTCATCATGGACAAAAGTGCTGTCGTCTCGGATGCGGTGTGCCAGTCAACGCTCTTCGGCTTGTCTTCGATTAGATCGCAGAAGTCAGTCTCGCGCTCATTTGGCTCAGGCATAGACCACCAGATCCACCGACACTGTTGAGCATCAGAAAGGTTGGTCATTGCGCGGCGCAGAGCGGCCGTGTGCCAGGGCCGCTCAGGCCCATCACCAGTGATACCATCAGGCAAAGTGATGTCAGACTTCACTGCAATCACGAATAACCGTGGACGGCTCTGTGGAACGAAGAGAGATGCGTCGGCCACTAACGCGCCATATCGGTAGCCAAGGTCATCCAACGCATCGCAGATTGCTCGGAAGTCTTTTCCCTTGTGGGATGTCAGTGTGCCAACGACGTTCTCCAGCGCGATAATGGATGGTGCGCGGTCGCGGTCTTGCAGCTCTTTCATAATCGAGATGAACGGATAGAAGGTTCCGCTTCGATTACCTTTTAGGCCAGCGCCACCGCCTGCCAGAGAGAGATCTTGGCAAGGAAAGGAACCCCAAGCGAGATCGGGCGTGCCGTCCATATCATCTGGGCTCAGGTTGCGGATGTCATCGACAACCATCTCACCATCACCCCAGTTGTCGCAGTATGCTTCAGCCTTGTTGGCATCGAAGTCATTTGCAAAACGGCAAGACCAGCCCGGACCTAAACCAGCCCGTACCATGCCACCACCCGCAAAAAATTCGAAAAAAGTTCTCACGACTACTCCATTATTTAGTTGAGTTAGAACACACACCCTGGATCGCTGCAAGTGTGCAGCATGCCAGATACAGCAGAATGTTCCTAATATGTTCTCATCGCATATCGCACCCAAATTTGACCCAGCATCGGGAAATCATTGCGCACGGGGTAACATGTAGTTATTTCCATGCCTCTCGTATAATTGAGATACGAGCTTAATCATCAGACAGATTCTGTTGTTCCATTGTTCGTTAGAATAACACTGTTCTGGCATAGCTGAACGAAAGTGAACCAACGAATTTCTTTGTTTGTAAATCGCCTTAGCCACGGCTTGAGACTTGTTTTCAGCATCTGGGCAAAGCTCGTTGGCCAGCATTTCAAGAAGTGAAGCATCGCAGCTCTCGATGAGCTCCCGCAGCGCATCTTCTTCTTTTGGGCGCCACCCCAGCTGACTCTCCAACAGTTCAGCAAGCTCATAGAATGATTTTGGTGAAGCCCAAATATCGGTTAATTTGACTAATTTTGGCACTGAGTACAATTGTTCAATAGCTCTGTACAATTCCAAAAACAGGCCACTCCAAGTTATGGCCAGATGACCCTGCACAATATTTCTAAATGGGACGTGATTTGACCCCGCTTCATAGAGCTCTTTTAATCCGTTTAGTGCTTCGCCACTCAATTCAATCGGACCTTGTCCGTAGAATTTGGAAAGAAGTACGCCCACGGATCTCCAAATTGATCCAGATGAATCTGCATCTTCGTTCAGCTTAAAGACAGAAACACTTGGGAAGAGTTTGGCTATATCTTCAAGCTCGTGACCTTCGTAGCCGTCTTCGCCTGCAAAGCTGCTTTCAATGGTATCAAAAATTTCAATCGGACTTGCTCTTGGTGCTAGTTTCAATTGAGAAACAGCTAACGCCAAAAAACTAGGCGTGAGTTCAAGTGCTTCAAACCCTTCAGGCAAATCATCGTCTGCATCCAGTCCTGAGACGGTTAGGAACCTTTTCCCTTCATGCTGTAATAATAAAGCCCTTAGATGACGTGTTACAATACAAACGTCTCTAACGTCCGCTTGAGACATTAGGATAGCGTCTTCTTCTGATAGCTTTCTTATCCAACGTGGTGCGTCATTATTAGAAAGCGCTCGATCCGACGAGGCTTCCACGGAAGCCACTAGCGTCGCAAATAGCTCAGTAGACATTTGCATTCTATTCCGATTTGCCATTTACCCGCGCCAGCATGTCTCCAACGTGGGTATGTCAAAGCTTTCTTCGATCAAAATTTTGAATGCATTCTCAAAAAAGGCGCGTTCATATCGTCCAACCGCGGAGCGCTTTGTTCCGTAAAGTTGTTGTTGAAGAACACCCAACCTGAGGAAATCGTTCATGCCCTCAGCATCCATTCTGCCCAGTTTGTCTGTTAGCTGCGTCAACCCATCTTCGATGGCTTTAATACGCTGCTCCATAGCATGCTGATCCTTGTCTTTCTCCATTCCAATTCGTCCCATAACTGCAATGGCGACGGCGACGACGAACCCAATGCGAGCGGGCTTACTGTCAAAGACATTTCTTCCAACCAATTTTTTTCCATCTGTTTCGTCATCCCCGTTGGGCTGAATCAACTGATCATCAAGACGAGAAATAGCTCCATCAAGATCGACCATCATTTGAACTGTCGGGTAGAAAAATTCTCTGTAGAGATGAGAAGAAAGCGCCTCGGCCATATCCAGGCGCGAGAATTCATCTGCTAATGTTTCCTTGGTATCAACATCAGTCTTGCGTAATCCAAATGCAATAAACAACTCTGCGAGATCATCAGGCCTGTACTGACCTGCTTTGGTGCGCCTCTCAGGATTAGAGCCTTGAATTTCCAAGACGCGATCAAAAGTGATTTTTTCCTTCATCTCGGCAACCAACGGCGCGTACACGACCTGAAGCTGCCTGCTGAGATTCCAAGGAACTTGGCCTGTGTTTAGCACCAACATTCTATAGATTAAGCTCTCAGTCTCCTCTGCGATCCAAAACTCCACCCGCAAGAGGCGGTGTTTGATCACTTGTTCAGACTCAGCGAATGCTTCTAAAAGAGCCGTAGTACGTTGCATTCCATCAATGATTGAAAGTTTGCCTTTATCCTCATCTGAAATCGCGGTCATCAACGCACCTGCGGTATCAAGGCTAGCTAGGTCATCAACCACCTTACCAATGACCACAGGTGGAAGGACTGCACCGGCGAGAAGATCCTCCACCATTCGCTTCCGAATTCGCTTGGCACTGGTTGTTTTCAGCGGCTCACGCTGTCCAGCAATACCACCGCGTTCTTTGTAAGCTTCGTTGACCAATTCGATATAGTCTTGCACCGTCATTGATGTCATTAACGACGCGCAATTGACCCTACTATCAAGCAGCAACTCAGCGTTCTGGAAGTTTATCATTTTGAAGTGCCTGTAGGTTTTTACTCGAAAACAGTCGTGGTGTCCTGTGTACCAGATTGTGCCAAGTGCTTTCTATCGATGTTAGGCAGATGTTACATCCTTTGTTTAGGATATCCAGACTAATGAACAAAGTGTCGAGATAGTCTGACAATTTCTGACTGGCACCGCAGGAGCTAGAGCGGAGGATGCGAGGGGAGGCCAGATTACCAACTATTCCTCGCGAAATGCGAGCTTTCTGCAACTGAGTTTTTGCTCCTGCAGCGAACGTCCGGTTTGACGGGCCGCACTGCAGTACGCCGTTTTACGGGTGATTGGCCGGTTTGGGCCGTTCGGTGTATTTGAGAGAAATTTTGGCGGAGAGCGGAAGTTCGCTGCATGTGTGAAACTATATGGCTCCGTCGAAGAAGCGGAAGTTCGGCAGGATGTAGCACTTGCAACTCCAGTGGACGGCAGCTTCTCTAATTGGGCGTTTGGGTCATGGCCCACACAAGCTACACAAAACTCAGGACACTCCTTCAAGGACCGCGGCAATGCGCTTCGCATAGCCTTGTGCGGGTTCATTGGCGGTGCAGCATATCAACTCATATCGCGGCGTCATAATGCCCGAAGGGGATAACAAACCTTGAACTCTTTTCAGATCGTTAAGGTGGCGTTCGTCCGAAACCTCTAGACCGTTGCACTTACTCACCCATCTCCCTTTGAATTGCGTCCTTGCGGAGCTCTAGGGCACCAGATCTTACGCAGATCATTGGTTATCTAGCTCCCCAGGGAACCTTGGGAGCAGCGCCCGTCAAGACCGAGAGTGCCGCGCATACGGCTATCATGCCAAGGTAGGGAGGCACCGCGTCACCGATCCATTTCGCCAATGCCTTTCGAGGCGTCTGGCTATCTCCACCCATGAAGCCGTAACCGTCTGGGAAGGATTGAATTCGAGCAGCCTCATGCGGCGTAACCAGGCGACGCTGGGTCGGATGGATAAATCTGCCTTGACCAGGTGTGCCGATGCCGGTCGTGATCGTTGGCGCGGGCCTATCAGGGTGCATTCGACCATAGACCGACGTGTAGGTCGTTCCATCTTTGTGGCAGTCGGGACGTTCGCTGTTCGGGAGGTCGTAGATTCCCTCGTCAAAGAGGAAGTCTATCCGCCGAAGGTTCTCAGGTCCCGGTACAGGCGACGTGTCGAAAACGGAATTACCCTTGCTGCCCTCGAGGTCGGCGATCGCCCAAAGGACGTCGCGTGGCTCCCGCTTCCCGAAACATGCTCCAGAAGCCTCAGTCGCCAAGTGGGTCAGCGTTTCCTGCAAGATTTCTTGCTGCGAATCTTTGACCGCGATCATGAAATACCGCGCGCGGGTCTGCCACCCGCCGAGATCGTCCATCCTAAGGACATGGTCGGCCACAGCATAGCCCTCGGACGCCAGAAGGCGGCGTCCGAGTTCGACGACGTCGCTATGGGAGCGAACCACGCCTGGCACATTCTCAATTACCACAGCCTTCGCCCCTAGGGCGACTGCGATCGCAGCAGTCGCGACAAATAAATCGTTCCGAGGATCATTTCGACGGGTGTGATTGTTCAGGTTTGAATGCCCTTGGCATGGCGGCCCCGCGATAAGCAGATCCGTTTTGCCGACCTCCTTCGCGAGGTCATGTTGAATGATTTCGGGGGGATAGTCGAACTCTGCGGTATCGCCCATTTGATCAACCGAATAGTCCACAATCGTCGCCAAAGAGTCGGCGATCTTGTTTCTTACCGGTAAGGACCGACCGTAGACCTCCATCGCGGAAACATCCGCATCGGCGATTGCACGGAAAACCGCGCGGCGATCAAAGCAACCGGCTGCAAGAGCTGCACCCAATCCGAACCCTCCGGAACCGCAGAACAAATCGACAACAGACAATGGCTCCTTGGTGGGATCATCCCAAAGATGATCTCCCTTCAAGAATCCCCGCCACCATTCCGAATGCGCCGTGTCGGCTTCGGAATGGCGGCAATCCGCTGCCACGTCTATATTCATAGTACCACTTTCATGACGACAGGCCGGTCAGCCTTTGACCCAAGCCCGAGCACTGGACGTTCTCGCCCAGACGCGCTCAATGAACGCTTTGCTCTGATCTCTGTCAAATAACTCAACGGACACGTTGGCACAAGCCTTGGACAAGTCCTTCGCCAGTTGGCGTATCTCTTCTACACCGAGCGCAGGTTTATCACGGTCCGGCCCCGGAAACTGAAAATCGACAAAGGCTTGCAGAAACGGGCGATGCTGAGCATAGAGTACGCGCAGAAGGTGGCTTCGCCAAAATTCGGTCCCGCCACCGGTGTATTCATAAGGATCGTATCCCGAGTCGTCGACAAGTCTGCTCATTTCAGCCCGAATCCAAAGACGAAAGAACAGAACCTCTTTGGCATCCGGGCTCACGAAATTCGCCCGGGCCGGCAGAAATGAAGGCTTTTCCGTCTTCCCTGATGCCTCCCAGTCTTCGCGCGTGGGAATTTTCTCTTTGTAAGGATAGCGCATTTCGATCAATTCCCGTCCGGGAACCGACGCCATCCAATACCAGAACTCTGGATCTCTGAGAGCTTCGTGGTCGGGCAGAGCTCGATGAATGATCTCAGCACCGCGGACCTCGAATAACTTGTCGCCTTCCTCTTCGAGGATCTTTCGCAGCTGTTCGATAATGGTGGCGACTTCCGTCGCCCAGTCGAATTCAGCACCGGTTGTGTTTTCTATAACCTGCGGGCACTCGGTCGGCGGCACCCTCGCCCAGGCTTTTTCGCACTCATCCCGCCAACCAAGATACCAGGACTTCAGTGACTCCTCGCTTACGAGCGGATAGGGCATTAGATTTTCTCCAGTTCTTTGGCCATTCCGCGACTGTCATGAACGAAGGCCCGCAAACGCACTGGATCGTCCAAGAACGATTTAAGCTCTTTCAAATTCAGGGCCTCGCCAGGCCTTAGTTGCTCACAAATATTCTCGAGCGGACTTCCGGGAGCGACAAAAGTCGACTCTTTGAGACCATTGTCAGGAGATGCGAGAACGGCACAAACGATTTCCGAGTACAACAACGCATTGACCGCGGAATGCGTCTTTCCGGATTTGTAACGATCATGAAGTCGCTCGCTAACGTAAGCCGTTGCACAAGTTGTTCCGGCTTCATAGACCTCGTTCAGATCGTCCACATCTACCCAAATTAGGGTTTCATCCGGTAAGGCGCGCTGCTCTCTCATTTCTTTGGTTAACACTTCGATACGGAAGGCCGACTGCCTACGATCCAGGCCGATCGTATAGATCTCCTTTGCCACCCAGCTTCCCAAATGGTTTGGCCATCCCGGGCCGAGATCGACTTCCTTCGAAAGGCAGATTGAAGCGCCAAGTTCGAAAAGACCCGTCAATTTGGCATCCTTGAGCATGTGTTGAGGAACCTCGATACATTCCCGCGCCTCTTCGCCAAGCGAAAACCTTTTCACCAGCTCACGGCGCAGCATCTGCGGGGTCCGAAGAGTGACGACCAGGTCGAAGGCCGATCGTCGCTCTCCGAATACGGCATTGATCCGCTCTTCCGACAGCTTCGGGTACAACCGCGGAGCCATATCCTTCATTTGGCTGTCATCGACGATCAGTCGGTTTCCCTGTACTGGTGCATCCCCGAACTTCAGGAACAGCTCCATTTCGTCGAGTAAACCTTCTGCCGCTTGCGCCCCGAAATAGGGGCGGAGCGTCTTCGGTTGTGATCTGACCCAAGCGTTCATTCCTTACCCTCCGCACCGAGCGGCTTGACGCGTGGCACGAAATCCACGGTCCAATCGGGTTCGTAAACCGCGCTTTCCACCTCCACATTGACCTTCTCGCCAGGCGATAACGTCAGATGCCATTCCGCTACATCGACCATCTCGACGTCGGCACCATAGAACGACGCGGTCAATGCAATCGGATCAAGGTGACGATGGCCTTCGTCGATCGAACTCAGCCGCATCGTCACGATCACCGGCAAATCACCCTCGTGATCTTCCTTTAGTTGGATCGTGACTTGGCCTTTCACCTTCAGGCCATCCGCAGCTTGTTCGATCAGGACATCGGGCCTCAGCGAAACCGGGGTCTCACCCTTTCCCCCACCGATCGGCTCCCGTTTGCCGGTCGGGCCAAACAGCTTCGCAAGCTCACGCTCCAGTTGGAGAAAACGATTGCCATCGGATTTCTCCGGCGGACGCGCAAATTTTTGGAAAGTGCGCAACTCTCGCCAAATGCGCGCATGGACTGACTGGACGATCTCCCTTTCCTTACTCGAAGGATCCAATCTGTCGGCATTCGCATCCCACTGGTCATGTTCCGGTGGCTCTGATCGACGCAGAATATCGTCGATATCGTCGTCTGCCAGAAACACACCGACAACAGGCGGATGACTTGGGAAACCACGCCGGTAGTATTGAACGACCATACCGGGCGAACGCACCAAAGCGATTGTGTCGCGGCGATCGACCTGATCGGACATTTCATCCACTTCTTGCTCATCCGCCAATGCAAAAAGCCCGAGTTGACCGATTTTCTTTCCGTCCAATTTGTTGAAGTCAGCCTTGCGCCGGGACTTTCCGCTCTGCTCGGGCGAACGCCCCAAAGCGACATCGAGTGCATCGATGAATGGCCTCAACTCAGGATCTTGGAGAGGTCGCAAGTGCAGCCGCTGTCCGTCTTCATCGGTAATAGTTACGCGGAAGTTTTCGCGGCGAATCTTCGGCCACCAGGATCGCTCGACGCCTCGTTTGATGTCCTCCATCTTGAGCGGACAATCCACGATGGCGATCGTCGTGCCGATGTCGCCTTCTTCACGCGACATGTTGAGTTCCGCCGCCAACTCGTCAGCTTCTTCTCCAACGAAGGGATCGTGTCGAATCGGAATGCTATGTTCCTCGATCCGCCTTCCGAAAAACGCGCGTCCGCTCGTGGCCTGTCCATCGAATTCGTGCTCTCGGTGATAAGCGCACCCCATCAAAACTGAGAGCGGGTGCCCACTGGCATCATGTGTCCGCGAGTAAGCAAAGATCACAGCAACCCGGGATGAAGCGCTGTAGACCGCTTTCCCGAAACCATAAGAACCACCAGAATTCTTTTCTTCGACAACTTTTTGACTGCCCCCGATTTCCATTAGCAGCTTGCGCATTTTCGAGCTGGGAGACGTCGGGTCCCCTGCCAAGCCGGTTGTGCCGGAATCAACGACATGCAGGACACGAAGCGTCTCCGGTTTCGTCTCGAAAGCGTTCCCTGTGTGTAAGCCGAGCACACCGACCCTTGCGGCAATCGCATCCAAGCCAGCGCCATGCCAGAAACGATCCAGATCGGCGTCTGAATAGGCGTGCATCCGCAACGAAACTCGCGGCGTTTCACCTTCTCGCGCCGCATCGACGCTGTTTTGCAGCGCCTCGCGCGCCAAGCGTTCGGCGGCGTCCAATCCACTGCCGTTGAAAATCGACTTGAAGACTTCTCCGCCAGCGCCGCCGTCAGGATCAACACGTTTGTAAAACCAATTTCTTTCTACCACTCTCGGCTACCCTTCAAATTCATGTGCAATCCTGAACTCCTCCAGCACTCAATGCTTGAAACTGCGACCCTGATCAGCCCCACCTGAGTGGTCTATTGGGATTGTTAGTACATGACTGGCCTTGGGTCCATCTGGATGATGGTTTCAGGGGCCGGTGGGAAGTAGCATAGAGCACTGTAGGGGGGTTTTGTGTTGCGGTGATTCTTCCATTCTTTGATCAGGATTTGAGCCTCTCGCAGGCTGTAGAAGCTTTCGCCGCTTGAGAGCTCGTCCCTGAAGCTTTGGTGCAGTAGAACTTGGCGGCCAAACTCTCGCGAAGTTGGCAGCGCATGTCGAAAGTTCCTAAGGCTTGTCAGACGCAAAAAATTTTAGGAAGCGGTCGTATGACCGATCAACACCAAGAACGGAACACGCCCGCCGTTGGATCACCTGATGCATTTGGCAGAGGTGCGCCACGGCTTCCCGCCTAGCCGCGGGCGTTACCACTTTCGCGACACGACATCCTGCAACATGGCGTTGTCTAGAATCTGTTCAGCCAAGAGCTTCTTCAGCTTTGCGTTCTCGTCTTCGAGAGCCTTCAGCCGTCGGGCATCCGACACTTCTAGACCGCCAAACTTCGCTGTCCATCTGTAGATGGTCGCCGAGCTGATCCCGTGCCCCTGGCAGACATCCGCCGTCACCAAGCCGCTCTCCTGCTGCTTCAGAATCGCAATGATCTGCTCTTCGCTGAACCCTGATCTCTTCCTTCCGTCCGTCTCCTTCGTTGGGACGGACTCTATCTCAAATTGGAGGAGGAAACGGGTCTCAGGTCACAACCTCAAACCAGTGCATAAGTCTTACTTGGTGGAAACAATAGATCAAGTGAACCCGCCTCGATCTTAAACGAGGGTCCACGTTCGTGCGCACGTCCTGAATCGAGCCGCTTCATCATATGGTCCATGGTGATTTCACCCTGTTCGATGAGGATATCGAACTGAGAGCCTATCGGTTTACGCGTGTGTATCACATCCGTGAACTCGAAATGCTCACGACCTCCGATCCGATGGACATTAGCGCCGACCCAGAATGTTTCAGAGTGCTTCTTCTCCAGATCGGCCCGCAATTCAGACAGATACCATGCAGCGAAAGCTCCATGATCTGTTGTAGCCGAGACCTCGTTTAGTATGCCGCTCTTCTCATCAAGCTTGAACGTGAGCCCTTGTGAATTCACTTTGGCCGCGCTGACCGTGCAATTCAGACGGTCTCGACCATCTCGAAAATACCCGAAGGCATTGAGCACGTCCGTCATGCTGTTGAACTTGCTGATTTCCCAGTTGGGAACCTTCGTGAAAAGCTGTTTCCGGTTCTCCTGCGACTTGGGTTTTCGCCGGTACGACTTGAGCTCAATGCCCTTGTAATCGGGCTCCCGCCGCGCGTTCATGGCAATGCCAAGCGCGGCCTCAAGGGTGCGACCGATCGCGGTATCCGCTCGCTCGTCCATGATGGAAGGGACGTAACCGCCCGCTGCGATGATACGGAGCTTGCCCAAGAGTTCGTCCGCGATGCTGGTCGCTTCTGCGCTGATATTCCGAAGGACATCCCACAACGGGCCGCTTTGCTGGACATCCAGCGCGTGGGACACGTCAACCTGCGTGAGGTTGATAACCACGAGCTGGCCAGCATGCTCCGTGACGGCCAGCATGTCGTCCGGGTTGGCATGGTGATGCAGCTTGGAAAACCAAATCCTCGGGTCACCGTCCTTCGTGGGCTTGGCCTTCGGCTTGTATAGCGATGCTGGCGCTTTGATTTGCTGCTGTTCGCTGACAAGAAACGCCTCGATTTTCACCCCGTTCTCGCGTGCGCCACGACCTTGGAGCTCGAAGTCGTGCAGCCCGTTCTCCTTAAGATAGTTGCGAACGGGTGCCGTGGCGTCCATGTAGCCTTTATCCAAAGCGGTCCATGTCGGCTGCAAAAGAGTGATATCAACGGACTCGGCGGTAAGACGCTTCATCCGGCGCCGCTCGATTTCAGTCAGTTGGCGAAGAGGCATTGCCTACCTCTCGCCCAATGCTTGGTCTAGGATGCCTCGGAAGTGTTCACCCACTTTCTGAGCCAGTCCCACCGGCACGGCATTGCCGATTTGCGTGTATTTCGGCACCTCCCGGTCGTAGATGCCTTCAAGCGGGTTTCCTGCGCGACGGATCCCTCCGGTCGTGCGCTTACCGGCGAAACGGTACCAGTCCGGGAAGAGCTGGAGCCGAGCCCATTCCCGCACTGTCAGGATGCGGGGCTGGCAGTAATGCACGTAATCGTCGGGCAAAGAGGTCGCCGTCATATGCGGTTCCTTGTTGCCCCAATGAGGTGGCAACACCCGTTGAGAAAACTTCCGGGTCTGGTAGTGCTGGGGGATTTCGCCGTTGTTGGTCAGCATATGGTCAAACTTATCGACCACCGCCCACTTGTGCTTGGAATATTCCTGCTCCGTAAGCCTCACTTGGCCATTCGGGTCCCAAGGGGGCGACGACCGCAAGTGCTTTTGAATCGCCGTGCGGGCAGGGCGGGGATAGCTTGTGGTCTCAAAGGTGCCAGGCGCAAACTTGCCAGAACGAAGAGTATCCGCCACGCCGGGGTCCACGAGGTCCCCAAGTAGGTCATTCAAGTGTGGGAAGGTGCCCGGTTGACCTTCGGGCAGGAAGCCGCATTTCACGGCATCCTCGGGGTCGGCGTTCGCGTCAATGGACGGGCAGGCATCGAGGATATCTTTTCGGATGCCTACGAGGAGAACGCGGGGGCGGTTCTGCGGAACGCCGTAGTCCTTCGCATAGACAAGTGACCATCGCACCTCGTAGCCTGGTATATTCCGAAACTCGGCTTTCACGTCTGGCCAAATAGGTTCACCGCCTTCACGGGTCCATTTAGCATTCAACAGGCCCCTTACATTCTCGAAAAGAAAAATCCGGGGGCGTAGGCGACGAATGATCTGGGCCATTCGGCCATAAAGGACATTCGCAGGAATCTCCTTGCGATCAACCGCGTAGGATCGGCGGATGCCGATACCGGAGTAGCCCTGACAAGGTGGGCCACCGGCCAGCACGTCGAGGGTACTGCCGCCGCCGCTGTCTGCGGTCGCAGTGTCGAACCGGAAATCAGCCTCCTTGAGGGAGGACAGGTCGGACACGAGCTGCTCCAGACGCTCGCCCTGGAGCTCGTGGGCGTCGTTGCAACGTAGGTCCGCGTTTTCCGCGAACTTCTCACCGCCCAGCTCGTGGTAACGATTTTTGAGGTAGGTTTGGATGGCATCCTTATCGAGCTCGTTCACGAACACGGGCGTAAACTGCGCGTTCTCGAACCCCATCGACAGGCCTCCGCACCCGGCGAAGAGGTCGACCATCGTGTAGAGGCTCGAGGCGGCCTTCTGGCTGTTGTTCCCGCCGTCACTGGATTCGTGATGGAAATTCTCCGTAACCCCTTGAAACACTTATTTTCCCCACGCCAATGTCACCTACCTAAAACTCCTAGCACATCTTGTACGCCAAGTCCAGGTACGCACTACGGGCTGGACAATTTTTGGATTGATTGCCTTGTTTTCCAACGTTGGACCCGGAAAGCTGGATTTTGACACAGATCCAAACGAACACACTCGGAACAGATGACTTAGTGAGCATTTTCGTGGGCCGCTATTCAGCTTTTAGCGACCCATCTGCCGCTACGACGTCCAGCTTACACCCCGGTACTCAGATCAACATCGTGCTATCTGACCGATTGCTGATCAGCAGCTCCTTCGCGGCCACGCCCTCGCCTCGGGCGATGGAGTAGGTCAGGCGACACTCCTCAAACTGGAAACCGGCGAAGATTTCGCGGATCTCCTGGCGGTCGTTGATCGACAGGATGAAGCTGCCGCTAAGGTCGCGCAGCGCGTTGGCGATCGCTTCAAACTGATCCCGCTCGAAGATGCCCTTGCCATAATCGTTTTCCCCTCCCCAATAAGGCGGATCGAGGTAGAACAGGGCGTCCTTGAAATCATAGCGATCGATCATCTCACGCCAGTCAAGGTTTTAAAGAACGACACCATCAAGCCGGGCATGGGCCGCCTCCAAGAGCGGCTCCAATCGGGCCAAGCTGAATCGTGGTGCCGTTTGCGGGGACACACCGAACACGTTGTTGACTTGCCCTCCGAAAACCAAACGCTGCAGGTACAAGAACCGCGCAGCGCGCTCGAGGTCGGTCAGCGTGGAAGGATCACAGGCGCGCAGCCGATCAAATTCCCGGCGCGACGTGATCTGAAACTGCATCATCTGAAGGAATTGGGGATAGTGGCGCTGCAAGATTCGGAACAGATTGGTGATGTCACCATTCCGATCATTGGCAACTTCAGTGCGCGGTTTCCATGTCCGACGCAGGAAAACCCCACCCATGCCGACAAACGGCTCGATATAGGCAGAGTGATCAATCGCCTCGATCCGCTGGATGATCCGACGGTGCAAGGCTTTCTTGCCGCCCAGCCACGGGGCGACGGGTGCCGCTGGCGGCACTTTGTGTTGACGATCCATTGTGATTCCCAGATTAGACTACGCCCGCTCCCTCCTGGGGGGCGCGGGCGATGCGATCTGAGTGAGGTATCGGCGCAGCTGGTGTGAGAGCTTATGCTGCGTGGTGAGGGTGTTTGCACACCTTCACCACCGCCCTTTCGGGCGGGGTATGTCGTTAGGAGGTCGCGGAGGCGCGACCGGCCTCAAAAGCGGCGCGCAGCGCGGCTTCGATTGACCAGACGGCCTGTTCTGAGAAATCCGCGTCGTCGCTGTTTTGCGCTTCCAGTGTGTCGAGGCCGAGGTGCTGGCCCGCGATGGCCTCAAGGGCGAATTTCTCTTCGTTGGTCAGGGTGTTTTTTGCGGCGTTGGTCATGTTCATCTCCTTGCTTCCCCACACTTGTCGCTCTGGTGGGGCGCACAGTCGATATCTCTAAGTTGCTCTTTTCATGCGATTTTTGTCCGAAGATGGCTGGGCGAATTGATGGCTTATTCAGTCAATCCGCGCGCCCTTGCCAGCGTGCCGGGCGCGTCATTCGCGCCACGCGTTTTGCAGATCGTCGTACCAATCCGCACAGCGCAGAGTGCGGCGGTTCTGTTGATCCAAGGCGTTGTCGGCGCGCAGCAGGGCAACGTCGAGGCGGTCGCCCGCGACAGCGCCGATCCGGGTCGTCTTTCGGCAGTCATCCGGGAGCTCCGGCAGGAGCGCTTCCGCCCGCGCCTCCCCAACCGCCCGGCCTGCGGCCTCTACCCTGTCGCGGTCAGTTGGCGCGCAGGCGACGCAGAACAGTGTCATCGACACGGCACTGAGGATTGATATCCGTATCACGTTTGAATGCCTCCAATTCGGCGGCAAAGCGCAGGGCGTCGCCTTCGGTTGCTTGCACCTTTTCTTGCAAGGATTGGTTCGCGACGGTTGCGGTCAGAAGCCGCCGCCGCATGGCGTCGAGTTCCGCCTCTGTCGCGGCAAGCTCGAACGCGGTGACAAATCCGTCCCGCGCCGCATCGACGGCCTGCCGCTTGTCATGGATGTGAAAGGCCCAGAGCAGCCCACAGAGGATCACGGCAAGGCCGATCCGGCTTGTGAGCAAGGTCCAGACCCCGCGCAGCAGCGTCCCGATCAGAGGCCCCGCAAACACAGCGCCACCTCTTCGGTCCGGCGATTGACCAATCCCCGGACGATCCGACCACCGGCCTTGTTCCACCACCCAATTGCGCGGCAACCACCTTCGATATTCCCGGCGTTCAGGCGGCGGGTTGCCGTGGACCGGCCCGCCCCGCGAATGCCCACATTGTAAGCGAGCGAGACGTACGCCGCGTCCCGGTAGGGCGTCAGCCGATGGGCGCGCGTCGTGGCGTTGAAATACCCATGCAGCCCGGCCCGAAAGTCGGCGGCGAGGCGATGCTCCAGCATGTCCCGACAGGCCGCATCCGTCGCCCGATCCCCGAGGCGCACGCCTTGCGTTTCCCCAAAGCAGATCGTCGGGACGCCGACGAGGTCGAGGTAAGCGCAATGCAGGGCCGGATCATCCGCGCAGCGATGCTCCCCTTCCCATTTCATGATGAGAGGGATGAGCACGCGTAGCGTGTCCCGCTCCGACGGTTGCGCGGCTACTTTTGATCCGACGAAGACCGTCGCCAAAATGATGGCCAGCAAGATCATACGCCGCCGCAGAACGCCATCGTTGGGCTGAAGGACAAGCCGACCAAGAATTCCCAAACCGATGATCCAGAGCGACAGACCTGACCAAAAGGCCGGATTGGTATCGATCCCAAATGCGATGAAGATCAGGTCCGGAGCGAGGGTGACCAAGGCGAGCGTGTAAAACGCCCACGCGGTATAGGACCGCAACGCGATAAAGCGCCAGTTTCGTTCCAACATGGTGATGTTCCTTGAGCGATCAGCGCCGGGACAAGAGCGGGCGCAGGCCGAATTTCAGGAGGAGCGTGGGCAGGATGTAGGGAAAGCGCCGCCGATAGGTCGGCGGCAAATTCGGCACCATCTTGCGCTGGATATTGTCGGTCCAGCCGCGACCGCGACACCAGACCACCACATGCCCACCGCCACCGGGGCCGGTGCAGTGCCACAACACATATTTCAACGTGATCAGCCCCCACCAAAAGCGGAGCATGGATCGCGCCTCATAGAGCCAGATGAGCGTCAGCGCGTAGTCTTCGCAATCGCCCTCGACCGGGTCTTCACCTGTTAGGATGCGCCAGCTTTCGCCGCGATCCGGACGATAGGTGAAGCGCCCGTTCAGGGATGCCTGAACAGGATCAACAGCCATGATGGCCTCCTTTTGTGGTTAGTCTTTCGGATGGATCGTGAAAGCCGGGCTTCGCAGGCATTCGGTTTTGGACGGCACCAGCCCCCAAAATGGGCTGTAAACCGTCCAGCAGGTTTCCATGACATAGGTGCCAGCGGGCAATGCCGCGCAGCGCGGGTCAGACGGTGCCCACCACGCCATGCTCAGCGGATCCGGGCGCGGGGCACCAACTTCATAGACAAAACGCCCCGACCGCCCTTCGCAGACAATCCCGCGCGTCGCAAAATCCCGCACCACGACCGAATAGGAGCCAAGGAATTCGCGCGTCGCACCACCATGATAGACGATGAGGATCGGCTCGCCTTCGCGCGCGTCGATCACTTCAATCTCGCCCAGTTCGTACCACCAACTGACCGGCGTGATGATCAGAGCCGCATAGAAGATCGCGAACAGAAACAGCGCGATGTCGAAGCGGCGCTTGCGCGTCAGGCGAACCATTTGAGCACCGCCTCTTTGATCCGGTCCCAATTGCTGACCAGAACGCCCGTCGCCACAACGAGGTAGAATATCCCCCGCCCCAGCCATCGCAGCGCCTTCAGTTTCTCGACAAAGGCGATCACGCTTTGCAACGTCTCGACCTCGGAGCGGGTGAAGATATATGGCTCCTCCTGCTCCACCTTGGCCAAGGCATGGGCCAGCTTATCCGCCAAAAGCGCCACATCGGTTTTTGGATTTGCGGTCATCACCACCCCATCTCAGCCCAACGTCGGAGCCTGCAGTTTTCCTGTGAATGCAGTGCGAAGACCGCTTGATTTCGTGAACGTGTGCCGGACCATCTCAAGGATGAACACGCGGCCATCGACCATGGGGCGCACGCCGGAATAGGTGATAGGCTGCCCGGCCATCAAAGACGGGCGACCCACAATCGCGCAGGACGTCTCAATGAGGCCGCGCTGCATTTCGCGGGCGGCGGCTTGTGCTGCCCGTTCCGCCTCTGCCCGAGAACTGAACGGCTCGCGCAACACATGCTCGCCTGTCGCCGATGGATCCGCCGGGACGACGACCGCTTCGCGCTCTGCCGCCGCCGTGTTCTGCCAGAACGCCTTGACCGTCCCGAACCGATCCACATCGGTTTCCGACAAGCGGCACGATCCTTCGATGATCACCGAGGCCGGGATCGTGACGATGGGAAGGTCCGCATCGACACCCCGCCCGGCTCCGCGCTCAAGCCACAAAAGCGTCTGGTTCTTTATCGTGAACAAAGCCCCATGCCGCCGCGCCAAGCGGTCAAGAAAGGCAAGGTCCGCTTCGTCCTGCTGGCCGAGCCAATCATAAACATGGCGCGCCGCCGCATCGGAGATCCGCGCGGCCAGATCATGCTGCCGGGCGATCTCCTCCACCACCGACCGGACCGACGCGCCGTCCCAATGCCGGGATCTGCTCGTCTTCATCGCCGAGCGCAGATCCGCAGAATGCCCCTTCACCGTGATCGTGTAGGGCATGCAGGCAAACTCGACCCGGTCGATCACATAGGCGCCCACAAAAACCCCCAAACCATCGAGGCTGAAGCTCACAGACATGACCGCCCCACGCCGGGGCGCGGCAACAAATGGCGGCCCATCGGCGAAGGTCATCTCGACCGTGTCGGACTGGATGCCCTCCCGATCCGTGATCGTGAGCGACACCAAACGGCTCAAGATCGGGCCGGTGATGGGCGTGCCGTCCACCGTCACTGTCACACTCGGATGCGCCATCAGTCCCAAAGCCTCACCGGTTGGCCCGCGATGGTTTGGACCTTGAGGTCAGGCAAGGTGATCTCGATGCCTGCTTGCAGCCGGTGCGCTGTCGCCGCGATATGCGGATTGGCCTCCAAGACCCGCTCAACCGCGCCCGCCGCGATGCCGTATTCCCGCTGGCAAATCAGGTCGAGCGCATCGCCTTCCTTCGTGCGGTAGATGCCCGCCATCACATTCCCCCGTTTCGCAGCGCATCGAGGACGCTGGACTGCATCCGTTTGAGTTCGAGCGTGTATGCATTCCGTCCGGGCGCGCCGAACCGGTCGTGAAAGCTGCGATCCTCATCAAGTTTCTGGATCGCATGCCGCCCCATCACCATGCCGCCCAAAGAGACCAGCATCAGCGGCACGCCGTTTTTCGCGGCCAGCCGAACACCCTCCAACGTGGTCGCCCCGCCAAATTCCTTGGGGAACAAGACGCCGTTGATGGTGACGATCTCAGACCGGGGGCCAGTCCATTGCAGATCATTGAGTTGGCCGACCGTCTCAACTTCCGCCCAGCTGGTGTCGAGCTTGCGCGCCATGCCCGCAAAGCCAAACCCGTGCGCACGGAACATGAAGGGGCCAAGCGCCAATGTGACCGGTCCGGACATATCGCCTCCTATTTCGAAAAGCTGGCCGAAAGTGTCGCGGCCACCCGCGCGCCGATCCGGTCAGCAACCAATTCGGCAATGGCATCGGGATCCGACACGCCCGACGGCACCTGGACGGAGAAGTTCTCGATCTGAATGCTCACCGACGCGGGGCCAGAAGCCGCCTGCGCGGCAGCCGGTGTTGCAGCCAGTGACCCGGCGAGGACCGCAACGCTTGCCGCGCGCACGCCCCGCGCGCCATTGCGCAGCCGTGCCGCGTCCGTACCCTTGCGCATGCCATGCGAGAGATGCGACCGGAACGCAGCCTGCGCCTGCGACACATTCAGGATGCCGCCCGATTGCGACGGCACGAACCATTCGGAGCGGGGCGTGTTCTCATTCACCAGATAGGGTTGCCCGGCCCGGACGGTTCCGCCCCCGGCGCGCCGCTCAAGCCGACCGGCGCTCGACGGCATAGCACCCCCCTCACCGGAGATCAGGTTGGACAACCATCGCGGCGGCTCCGGCCAGCTGATCAACTCCCCCAGATCGAAGGTGAACCACTGCTTGATTTGATCGATATAGCCACCCAGAGCGTCGAGGCTGAGATACTTGTCCCAGCCAAGCGGTTTGATCAGCAGATGCCAGGCCAATTCCCCAGCCAGTGCGGCCCATCCGATCACCGGGATAAAGCGCAAGGCCCCCATGCCGATCCACGCGAGCGGACGGATCAGCGACGTCCAGCGCAAGCCCCCGGCCATGGCCCGCCAGCGAATGGGCGGAAGCAAGGTGGCGGTCCAAGCCAGCGGCGTGATCAGCCTCGCAAGCCGGAACCGGCGCAATGCCCCAAGCGCCCGGAACCGTGTTGCCACCATGGCAAGATCGCCTGCCGCAAACACTGCCCGCGCGCCCAGCCCCACCATCCCAAAGCGCAGCACGGCCATGGTGCCGATCAGTCCTGCCGCTGCGGTCAGGAGCACACCGCCCGCCACAGCCAAGGCCCCAACCGCCGCCGCACCCACCAGCAACCCTTTGGTCAGCTTCGGGTGCTCTTTGGTCCATGTCACCATTCGGTCAATGATGCCCTGCGACCGTTCCAAAAGATCATTGAGCGGCGGCAAAACCACTGCGCCGATGCTGACACCAAGCCGCTCCATTTGATTGCGCATCAGCTGGATATTGTTTGCCGTGGTTTCCGACCGCGTGGCGTATTCGGCTTCGGCACTGCCAAGGTAGTCGCGCTCATCCGCGACCATCGAAAGCAGCTTCGGCAGAAGCTCCGCGTTGTTGATGAGCTTTGTCAGCTCACGCGCCTCGTCGCCAAAAAGATCGGTCATGGTCGATGCGCGCAGGTGATCGGGCAATGCTCGCAGACGAGCCAAGACATCCGTCGTTGTCTCAACAGCGTCCACCTGCATTGACCGCGCGACCTCGGCTGCATCCAAACCGAGCCGCTCCAGCGCATCGCGCTGCCGGTCCGTGGCACTTTCGCCGCGCGTGAGCGCACGCCCCATATTCCGGAACGACGTCGCTGCCGTGTCCGCCCCGGCACCCGCTGCGATCATCGCGGCACCCATCGCAAGCGTTTCGGTCTCAGAGAAGCCAAACTGCGCGCCCGACGCCCCGGCACGGTTGATGAAGTCCAAGGTCTGCTCCGCCCGCGCCGCCGAGTTGTTCGACAAATGGTTCATCGCATCAAAAAGCGCGCCGGTCTCTTCAAGGGTCAGGCCCATGGCCGTCTTGATGCGGGCCATCGAATTGCCCGCGTGATCGGCGGAGATGTCAAAGGCCACGCCGATTTTCGCGGCCATCTCGGCAAAATGCGCCAGCTCCTCCCGCGCGATCCCAGACTGCCCGCCAGCTGCTACGATCTGTGCCAGACCACTTGCCGCGATGGGAATGCGCGTCGACATTGCGAGAATGTCCTCAGACATTTGTGCAAAACCTTCCGGCGTGTCGAAATCCACCACCTTGCGCACATCGGACATCGCGCTTTCAAATTCGACCGCCTGCCGCACGGGTGCGGCCATCGCCCCCAGCAGACGCCGCCCGGTCTGGATCGAGGCTTGACCGACAAAATTGAGGTTTGCCGCCCGCGCGAGGGTCTGGTCCATTCTCGCACGGCCCTGCGCGATCCGGTCCTGCATCTGCTCCACGCGCCGCATCCGCTCCATCTGGCGATCAAAGGACGCGGTCGCGGTGTTGAGTGCAGCGGCCAGCCGCCGCTGCTCCCCGGCAAGATCACCAGTGTTCACGCCCGCATCGCGCAGGCCGACCTGCATCCCATGAAGCGCGCTGCGATTGCGCCGGTGTTGCTGCTCCAACCGGTCGGACGCGGCGCGGGCGCGCTCCAATTCAGCGCGCATTTGCGCGGTCGGGTTTCGGGTTGCCCGGATGGTCGCCATAAGCTGGCGGACCCGCTCCCGGCTGGCCTCGAGCGCATGACCCGATCTGGTGACGACCTGCCGCTGTCGGTTGAAATCCTCGATCAGACGAAGCGGCCCGCGCAGGCTCTGAAGCTGGCCCATCTGCCCCCGGACAGTCTCCGCAAATCGCCCGGTCACAGCCCGCATGCTGTTGAGGGTCCGCGAATACTGATCGACCGCCTTGATGATCAGTTGCGTTTCGATGCGTTTGGTTGCCATGGGCGGGGCGCTCACATTGTTTTTGGGGTCAAAAATGCCTATGTTTTGCGCATGGACATTTTCTCGATGATCTTTGCGATTGTGATGCTCACCGCAGCCGTGGCAGCGGCGATCCTTGTTGGGTTTGTCGCGGGTGGCATGTGGGGCGGGGTTCTGTTTGCTGCTGTGCTGTGGCTCGCCTATCGGGCCGCGACCCATCAGAGCGGGCCAAGCCGAGCGTTGCGCCGTGAGGCGTTGAACGCGTTTCAGCGCCCACTCGCGGACGACTAACCCTCGTCAAATTTGAGGCGCGTTGCCTCCCAAATCTCCAAAGCCGTCTTATGCCAGCGCTGAAACTCCCGGCACCGCATGGCAAGCACCACGGGCACCGGCGTCGACAACACCTTCGCGACGAACCCGACCGCAAAGCGCAAGTTTTGCGCTAGAGCGCCGGGCTTTCGTTTCCCACCTCTGGGGCCTCATCAGATCCAGCAGCCTGAACGGACAGCACGGCATCCACCGCGGTGTTCACCGCCATCTGATCAGAGGCTTTGATCCCGCGCGCGGCCCCTTTGGGAAGACCCGCGAGCGCCTCGATCCAGAATTGCGTGACGCGCATGCTGACACTGGCGGGGATCCCGTCCGGCCCGGTATCGCTGGCACCCGCGTTCGCCAGGGCATGGCGCATCTCCGCCAGCCCCAATTCATCCTCCAATTCGGCGTAGTCGATCTGCGCGCCAATTGTCGGCTCATCGAAGGTGAGGCTGTCGATGGTCTTGCCATCGACGGTGATCGGGCGTTTGAGGGAAATCGTGATCGGCAAATCCATGGGGTCTGTCCTCAGAGCAAGAGCGCGGAGCGGATGTCGCCGGTCTGGCTGACGCCGCCAACGGAGAACTCGAAATCGTCGATCTCGAACACTTCGGTGCCGTCGATCTCCAACTTGGCGTAGTGCTGCACCACGGTGCATTTCATCTCGGCCTTGTCGCCCGGCTTCCAATTTCCGGCATCAGCGCTGATCAGCCGACCGCGCACATAATGGACAGCGCTGTGGGTCTCCCCGTCTTCATCGACCAACGCGCCAGTGATCATGAACGCGTGCTCAACACCGGGCTTACCGGTCATCAGTTTCAGCGTGGCCGGATCGAGCGCGGTCATGGTGAACTCGAGGTCATCATGCTCATAGCCCATCGCGGCCTTGCGGTCCTTGATCATGCCCCCGTTGCGAAAGCTCTCCGTCTTCTCTTTCGGCAGCGAGATGGTCACCTCGGAAAACTGGCCGACCTTCAGATCTTCGGCAGCCCACAGGGCGCAATTGCGCAGGATATAGGCGGGTGTGGATTTCATGGCTGTATCTCCTTGTCAGCGCAGGATCAGGGTCCGAATGCACTGCCCGTGCATTCGCCTCTCAATGGGGTCCGGGGGGTGGGCCTATGCGGCGGCGGCGAGCGCGTCCTTGGTCAATTCCAGATAATACTGGATGTTGCGATGCGCGATGAAGCGGATGTCCTCCATCGGCGCGGGCGGCTCGAATTCCATGGATAGGGTGATCTTGCCCGCCGCCATCTGGGTCGGCTCGTTCAAGGTCTCATCGATCCAGACCCGCCCACCAATGATCGCGCCCGACGCTTTGAAGGTCCGCATTGCGGCATTGCCGCTTTCCAGCATCAGCTTCAGATTGCCCGCCGAGAAGGGTTTGTCGACAAACTCAAGATACGCCTTCTCAATCGCCTCGTTGATGAAATCCGCCGTCCGGCGCACCGACAAAAACACCCAAAGGTCATCCGTGGTCGCGGCCCGGTTGCCCCAGGTGATGAAGCCGGAGCCGATATTGATGATCGTGCCCACATGGTTTTCGTTGAGGTAGTTCGCTTGCAGCCCATAGGTGACGGTGCGCGACGCGCCACCGATGCCGTTGATCACCTTGTTCGACAGCGAATGCCAGAAGCCCAACTCGGTATCGACACGGGCCTGCACGCCCGCAAAGCGCGCCGAGGCCGGACGCGCGACATAGGCGCTGGTGGCGGTATCCCAGACCAGCACCTTGGGGTCCACGACATAGACACGCTGCGAGCCAATCAGGTCACGATAGGCAATGGCATCTGCATCGCTCGTGTC
This sequence comes from Rubricella aquisinus, assembly GCF_014199445.1. Taxonomy (GTDB): domain Bacteria; phylum Pseudomonadota; class Alphaproteobacteria; order Rhodobacterales; family Rhodobacteraceae; genus Rubricella; species Rubricella aquisinus. Next base: position 60,805 of record NZ_JACIJS010000005.1, read on the forward strand.
CGGGCCATCAACAAAGGCCACGGCCTTCAGCTGGTCCAGCACCCCGATCAGTTCCGCCACCACCGGGTTGGCGGTCACACCGTCACCGCTCGTAAAGCCGGGAATGGCGATCAGCCGGGGCTTGATACCAAGCTGCGCTTCGGCCTTTTTCAGCGCGTGCACGCCGGTCAGCAAGGTGGCATCGCCCACGAGGTTGGACAGGGTCGCGGCGGCGTTAGCCCCTTCTTCGACGCGGATGACGATGGTGTATGCCCCGATCTGATCGAACACATCATCGACCGCGTCTTTCAGCGTGCCCGTGTCGCCGAGGCCCGCCGCATCGGTCGGCGTGCCTTGCAGCAGCACCGGCGTGTTGATCGGAAACTTGGCCGGGTCCGCATCGGGCGCGGTGCCCAAAAGCCCCACAACGGCGGTCTGGGCCACCTGAACGAGGACGGGCGTTTCATTGGACTCCGCCAGACGCGTGCCGTGGTGGAAACTTGCAAAACTCATGGCTTTCTCCTTTGCCAAAAGAAAACCCGGCAGACACTGCCGGGAGAGATGTGAGGCTTACGCCCGTCGGTTGCGCGCCAGATGTGGCAGGCAGATGATGTGGTGGGGTCGGCTAGAACTGTTCCGCGACCGCCACAGCGGCGGGCGGAACGGATGGCCAATTGGCGTCATCGGTGATGTTGAGCGCTGGATCGGCGGCGAGAGTGACAACATTCGCACGCATCGCCGCCACCCATCCGATGGCCACCTCAAGCCCGGTCAGGATGTCAGCCTCTGCCGCTGACCGTTGCGATGCAGTCTTGGCGGAGATCACGGCGGCAGCGGCGGCCATGTTCATCTGCGTCTCGGCAGATGCCACAGCATAGATGCGCCGACGGCACTCAGCGGACACTTGTGCCGCATGAATGGCAGTTTCGGCGGAGGCAATCGTTGCCTCGGCGATCCCACGCGCTTCGGCTTCCTGCCGGGTGATTGAGGTGACGCGCGTGCCGCCCCCAAGATCGAGGTCCAATCGCATGATTTATCCTTTCAGGAGGTTGGTGCCGAGAGTGAACGATGGGGAATGGAGGACTGCGCCATTCGACAGCGTCGTGATACGTTCGGTGATCAGCGCCAGCCCCTCCGAACCGTTGTAATGCTCAACGCCAATCAGGCCGTCCAACTCAACGTTTTGCAGGCTCAGGTCCACCATTGCGCCCCCGACCGCGCGCACGAGGATGTTGTCAGCAGCCCCGCTCACTTTCGAGTTGATCAGGGAAATCGGTGCCCATTGGCTGTTGAAGAACACATTCGACGTGCTCGCGGAGAGTGCCCCGTTCAACTCCGGCGCAAAGGAGAGGTTCACCCCATCAAAAGCAAACGATCCGCCACGCCCCCAAGCAATGCTGTACCATTGATTGAAGCCCACCCCGTCATAGCACATGGAACGAAGCGTCGGTCGATCCACCGCAGCAAGGCCACCCGTGACGGCACGGAAATAAAAGCGGCGCGGGCCATAGATGTGACCATGATATTGCGACGTGATATCGAGCGTTTCGCCATCTGCCAGACGGCATTCGATATAGCTCAGTTCCGGAAGCGCGTTCACAAACGTCAGGAACTCAGCCCATGTCCGAAACACTCCGCCATCCACCAAATCGGCGGCGGGTGCTGCGGGATCGAAGGTGATCGACACGGACATACGTGCAGTGACAACCGCTTCCAGGTCCGAAGTGAGCGCCCCATAGCCCGCCTGCGCGGTGGCGATATCGGCCTGCAGGTCAGCGCGCTGCCCTTGAAAATACGCCAGCAGCTCTTCGGCAGCCGCCGTTTGCCGCAAGAGCGCGTCGTGAGTTGTTTCCGCCATCAATACTCTCCCGTGATTGTGCGAATGCGGTCGGCAAGTCGCAGGTTTTCCAATGCGTTGCGCATCGCGATTGCTGAGACGGTCGCGATCTCGCGCGTCATCAAAAGTGTGAGGTCCGGGCCCGCCGCGACGATCTGGATGGCACTCGAATTGACCGCCTCAAACACCAGTTCCAAGGCGATGGCCGCGCGCGAGACGTCCGATTTCCACATCAGCGCCGTCACCGGATCCGAGGCCACGGCGAAGAGCGTACCATCGGCGAGGAAGAAGCCGATTTCGCGGATGTAGTAACTGCCCGGCCCATCGATCACGAAGGAGATGTCGGTCTGCCCATTGCCAATGTCGCGCGCATCCTGAATGGCGACCCGCTGTTCTTCGGCCACCAACCCGAGTTGCGTGGCGCGGCCCACCTGATTGGTGGCCACAGCATAGCCTGAACTGCCAACCGCCACATGGGTGACATCGACGGAAAACCCTCCGGTTTCAGCGGCCAAGGCGGCGTTGAACCCAGCCTCGGTGACGACTGGGGTGAAGATGTCTGGCATAGCGCCCTCCGAACTAGGTCAATCGCGTTGTGGTGATCGTCAGCGCCGATGCGCCAAGGCCGAGGCCCGTTGTGACCGGCAAGGTCGCATCCGCTTGCACGACCGACATGCGCGCCGTCCGCGATTGGATCGTGCTCGCATGCAGGCCCAAGCGCGTCGTGGATTTCAGCGCGGCCCCCACCGTCAGGTCAAAACCCCGCGACACAGGTGCGGATCGCTCGATCACTGCGAGGATGGTGCGAACCATCAGGTCATCAATGAAGATCTCCTGCGCCCCCGACAGCGACCGGCCCACGTAGGCCGTCACGCGAAACGTGCCGGGGGCCAGCGACGCCGGATCATCGAACCATTCAAGAAGCTCTGCCCGCACATCGAGCGCCGCGAGCGCACGCTTGATCGCGAAAGGCGTGCCCTTATGGCGGTGCAACTCGGCGGAGGCCGCGATCACGTTGCGCTTGATCTCCTCCGGCCAATTGGCATCCCACACATCAACCGAGTTCTCCCACGCCAGATGATCCAGAAGTGCAACATCCGCCGTCTCCGGGTCTTTCGAGATCATCTCGACCGGCAGCGCAAAGAGCCGCTCTTCCAGAATATCCAGCGCCTTGGCCAAGGGGGGTGCGGTCACCGGGAGCAGTGATTTATGCGGATCAAATGTCACGCCAGCCTCCGGTGATGGTCTGGATGGATAGGGTCATGTCCGTGCAATGGGCCGCTTCAAAAGGTCCGATGTCGAGATCGGCAGCGGGCGATATCAACTCGACATCGACAACACCCTGCACATTCAGCGCCGCCGCGATTGACGTGCGATAGAGCTTCCGCCCGATCCGGATGCGGCTGTTGATGAAGGCCGCAGCGGAGGCTTCTGCCGCCGCCAGCACTGCCGATGCGGCCTCGGGGGAGGTCACATGCAAAACCGCTTCGATGCTGTAGGCTACCGGGACCGCAGAGACGACAGACAGCTTGTCGGCCACCGGGCGGCGCGTGTCCGCCGCGCAATGCTGAAAGACCCGCGCGAGCAGGTATTCGCTGGCCGTCCCGTCGCCTTCGCGCGACAGGATCACCATCTTCGGCTCGGCAGGCGGGATCGGAGGGTCGATCCCGTGATTTGGACCATAGACCGCCACATCGACCACAAGGTCATCCGCATCGAGCGCCCAATAGACATAGGAGCCTTCGGTCCCATGGGGCGACCACGCTTCGATCACCAGCTGGATCCGCGCGCGAAACGCGTCATCCGCCTCATAGACCGGCGCGTCGGGATCGCTGTGATCAAGCACCTTGCGCACCACCCCGCGCCCCGCCCCGATGTGATCAAGCGCCGCGCCCCGCGCCATCGACAGGAAAACAGACCGGACCGCTTCGTTGATCCGGTTCTCCATGTATAGCTCGCGGGCGGCAGCCGCTTCAGAGAGATACCGCGTCGGGCTTGATGCGATGTTTCGGGCGAGCGCCATGATGGAGGCGGCCTTTTCCGGATTGAACACGTCCGACAGGTGGGCCTCAAGTTCCGCGAGCCGGGCTTCGAGCACCGCATCGAAATCCAACGGGCGGAGGACCGGCAAGTCGGGAAGCGCTGCCAAATCAAGAGCTGCAAATCGGGTCATGCGGCGAGGCTCCAATTGTCGACCCGGTCACGCGTGACGCGGATGGTTTGGACGCTGTCCGAAACATGGGTCGTGTCGGTCAGATGGGCATCGGGGCGATAGCTGCCCTGAAGGGTCATAGTGATCGCGCCCGATGCCGAGCCCGAGATCCCGACATTGGTCACATCAAAGCGCGGCTCCCAGCGATCAATCGCCTCAGCCACTGCAACATAGAGCGCGAGCAGGTTCTCATCATTCATCGGCGCATCGACCAAGGCTGGCACATCGGACCCGAACTCCCGCCGAAAGACGCGGGTGTTGATCCGTGTGCCCAAAATGGTCTGGAGGCTTTGCGCGACATGCGGCCAGCCCTCGATGGCCGCACCGGTTTCGGGATCGAGGTCCATCGCGGATCAGTCTTCTGCGGTGGTGTCGGAGGCAGGCACCTTCGCCGCCCGTTGGCCACCGGAAGGTTTCAACTTTAGGCCCGTCCCGTAGGGTGGCAGGTAGTATTTCGCCTGGGCCGGGGTCATCGCAAGGCACGCCCCCACGGGCCGCGACACCCCGCCGATTTCACGCGCGATGATGACTTCATAGTCCTGAGTTTCGGTCGATTTGCTCATCTCATTCTCCATTCGATTTTGATTATCCCCCGGCGAACACATCGCCGGACCCGCCTGCCACGCTGGATCCACAACTCACCGGGTCACCGACACGCCCAAGCGCGCGCCCGTTGACAAAGACGGTGGCCGAACCGCTGGCGAGCGCGCCCCCGTGGCAAATGGGTGTCGGATCGCAATGCACCGCCCAAGCATCGCCCAACCGGTGGGCAGGCATGGCGTTGACGAACACATCGCCGCTCCCCCCGGTGCTCGCCCGTGGCGGCCATGGCCCGTGGCCGGTGCAGGCATCGCCTGCGCGCGTGACGGCGGGCATCAGTTCAGGTCGATCCGGTCCGCCACGAGGTGCGCGTGATCCCCCCGCAGCGTGAGGGAGGTCGTGCCCACCCGAAACTCCATCTCATTCCCTCCATCCTTCACCGTCACCGAGGCAGGTCCAACAGAGGCGATCACATAGGCATCCGGCGCTTGCGACGGGCGGGCGTTCGCTGCCGAATTGAGGCTGCCGATGATCACCGCGTCATGCAGATCCCCGGTCTCTGAGACGATCACGACCTGCTGTCCGACCGACAAAGGGATATGGGTCCGGTTGGCCCCTGCCGATTGCTCAACCCATGGGATCGGTCCGGTCAGGAACGCCGCCGCCCCCCCGGAGAGTTTCACCCGCGCCAAACCCCGGCTGGCATCGACCTCCCTAACGACCCCGATCCGAATGCTTGCAGCAGCGCGCCGTTCCAACTCGGCGATCCGGTATTGCAGCGCGTCGATGATTTGCTCCAGCGACATGCTCATGCCCCGTCAAGCGTGACGCCTGTCACCGACAGATCGAGCGGCAGGCCGTCAAAGGAATAGAGTTTCAGCGCCCGTGCGTCAGAGGAGGCCATGCCCATGAGACGCTCGAACGCGGGATAAAGGCTCGCGCCGGGTTGCCCCAGAAGCGCGCTGAAACGCTCCGCCTTCGCCGCGTCCTGATCCGACAGCAACGCCAGAAAGCGCCGCCACGGACCGGTCTCACTCAAGGCCTGATCCTGAATGGGATCGGCGAACACATCCACGGTCAGCTTCGTTTGACCAGCGGCAAGGCGCACATTCTCCGCAGCACTGCTGGAGCGCACATGATCTTTTGACACATAGCCCTTGATGAACCCGGCAAAGACCTGAGACCACGCATTATCCGGGTCCGTGAGCGTGCGCCCGATCTGCACCTCCAGCACATCCAAGATCGCTTCAAAATTGGCATCGGTGGCCGGGAAGCCTTCGATGATCTCAGCAGCCCCAGTGTTTTTGTTCGTCTGCGCCATGGTGAGCGCCACACCGCAATTGAACACGATCTCCACCCGCCCATTGGTGCGCAGCCCGGTCTGGCTCAAATCCTGTGCCCGCGCCGCATCGGTATAGACCGCGATGAACGGCTTTTGCTGATCGCTGCGCAGCTGGCCGTTCGTGGTCTGATCGATGGCGGAGATTTGGCTGTCGAGCACATTCTCCCCAACCAGCGTGCCACCAGCCTTCAGCGCCTGAACAGCCGCGATCCGCAATGCCATCATTGTCAGCGACATCAGTTTGCATCTCCCAGATCGCAGATCAGGCGCAGGTGAGAGCGATCATCGACCTGCATGATTTCAAAAACCGGCGCGCCCTCGCGATCCAACGCAACAACCTTGTCGCCCTTTCGAAGCGCGAGGTCGGGATAGGCGGTGCGGTCCAAGCGCAGAAACCCGCCCGAGGACGCGAGGCCGGAGCGGGCGGCATTGGACCGCCCAAAGCTGACCTGCTCAATGTCCCGCACGCCGGTCCGGATCAGTGCCACCAGTTCCAATGGCGCGCGCTCCGGGTCTGGTGCGGCCCCTCGCATCGGCAAATGGCGGACCTGCTCAGCCCAAATCTCATCCACCTCGCCGACCAGCTCGTCTCGCAACGCACGGTCCATCAGGTGGCGGACGCGGCGGGCGGTGCGAGATCAAGTGCCGCTGTCGGCTCCTTATCCGCTGCATCGGTGCCGGGCGTTGTCGTCTGACCAGACGGCTCCTCCTGTGCGGGCGGCGTTATCTGCGGCTCTACCACCTTGTCCGCCACCTCGGCTTTCTTTGGCGCATCACAGGCGACCGCAAAGCCTTCATGGATCACATGATCCGCATATGTCTCGGGCAACAGGACGGGCTGTCCGGCTTGCATTTTTTCGTTGGATGTTTTGCCGATCACCTCCGCCGGGACGGTCGTGTTCGTGCGAAAGGCGACCCATTTCTTTTTCTTCTGTGCCATATGCGGCTCCATGCTTGATTGAGCTCCAAGACGCCGATCCGGGCGCTTGGCGATGCCATTACCGGCCCGGCAGGCTGTGCCGGGCCGTCACGTCATTGCGCCGCCTTACGGGTTGGCGATGGTCAGACGCCGCAACGCCGCCGGGCGGGTCGCGAGGTTGATCCAGTTCGATTGCGAGTCGAGGTGCCGCCCCTTGCCATTGGCCATGGGATATTGCCTTGCATAGCGCGGCAGACCGATAGTGTTGACGGTCTCCTCATAATCGGCAGGGCCAAACCGCGTCAGATACATGCCCGGCACACCCACCGGGAAAAGCCGCGCCTCATCATCCGCGATATAAGCCGAGGCCCCGTTCGCAGCCTTTGCCCGGCGACCCGTCCGGTAGCGTTCAAACACCATGTCGCCAAATTCAAAGATACGCGGCACACCGCGCCGCAGCACCTCGGCAGCATTGGTATTGAGGAAGGTTTCCCGGACGACCTTTTGCATCCACATCTTTGAATGGAAGCTGCGCCCCGTCAGGACATGCAGATGGTCATAATCCATGTCGAGATCGTCTTCGACGGAATGGGTCACGCCATCGAGCACCTCCCCCAGATTTGCCACATCCCCCGCGCCGATCCCGAGGTTCACCGGGGCGGGCACGGCGATGTCGAACCGGTCATAGAGGTTGTGCAGCACCCGCCCGGATTTCGAGATCACAAGCCCCTTGATCGCGCCGATCCGGGCATGCTCCAGCGTGTTGTCGATGGCGCGGGCATGTTGGGCAAGCTTTGCATCCACCCGCGCTTGCAAAGGTTCCAATTCATCTTCGCTGCCAAAGGCGCGCACGCCCTGCACTTCATCGGCGTTGACGCTGTCATTGATCTCAAAGTGATCGAGGTTGAACGGGATTTTGGTCCGCTTGCCATCGCCGACGGTGACACCCGGCGCGCCGCGCTCGGTCGGCTCAATGAGGTCCAGAACGCCGTTCTCTTCCTCGATATCGACCGTGGTGACGTTGACGCCATCCTCCTCGAAAATGCCAAGCTCGCCCAGCTGGCCGGGGACGAAAGGCTGATCGTTCAGCGCAGCGGTCAGCGCGATGACGGAAAATTCAGTTTCCCACATGGGTTCGGTCTCCTTAGCGGACGCGGATGCCGACAGCGTCAAGCTGTGCGAGCTTCGCGTTGGTTTTGGCCTGATCATCAACCGAGGCATCGAAAGACAGCATCGGCAGCTTGGCTTCCGCATCGCGGTCAACCACGGTGACTTCGACCGCCTGATCGGTCGCGTCCACGAAATAGCCAAGGATCGCGGTGGCGGTTTCGGCCCCTTCCTTGTCGATCACCTCGGCATGGGGTGCGGGCACAAATTCACCCGTCGCGGTGATCCGCCCGAGAACCGTTCCGGCGGCAAGCTTGCCCGCGCCACTCGCGATGGTGACCGTGCTGCGCGAGCGCCGACCGGAGGCTTCGGACAGAAGAAACGAGAGGTTGCGGGTCGGCATGGTGGTGCGGTCCATGTCTTAGCCCTCCTGCGATGTGCGGCGCGCGGCGTAGATGCCTGCCGTGTTGATGGATGCTTTGGGCTTCGCGGTGCCGCCCGTCGCGGGGTTCGCGAGATCCGCCGCTGCCGACCGGCTGGCCTGATACCCAGCGGGATCAGCGACATCGGTCTGGCCTGCGCCGGGCGCGTCTGCCGCTGCGGCCTTCAGCGCAGCGATGGCCTCTTCAGCAGGCATCTCGGTGTCAAAGGCGAAATGATTTGCAAGGGTCTCAAACCCTTTCGCAGCCTCATCGCCTGTGATCGCCTTGATCCGCGCTTTCACGTCCGCAGCCGTGATCGCGGCCTCGGGTTGTTCGGGGGCGGCGGGGGATGTCGTGGCCCCCGTCGCTTTTGGGTTTTGAGCCATTTTGGGTGTCTCCTTCTGGATGGCTTGAGGGGGTGTCGGGGGTTTGGTCAGTGCCGCGACCGGCACCGGGGAGCGCCAGCCGCTGTTCTTGGCAAGTGCCACCAGTTCACCCGGTGCGCGCTCATATTGCTGGTAGGGGAAGGCGGAGACGGCGACAGCCTCGCCATCCAGCTCTTCATCGGCGAAGCCCGCCGCCACCGCCTCATCGGGCGTGAACCACGTCTCGGCGCGCATGATTGCGCGGCAGTCTTCATCGGTCTTGCCGGACTTGCGCGCATAGACGCGGGCATAGGTGTTGCCGAGGCTGTTGAGGCCCTTGATCGTCTTTTCGTGATCCTCGACCGTGCCCCAGGTGAAGCCCGATGGGTCATGGATCATCAAAAGCGAGCCAAGCGACATGCTGACCGTGTCGCCCGCCATCGCAATCAGGGACGCTGCCGATGCCGCGATCCCGTCCACGACCACATCCGTGCGCCCGTCCCGATCCGCCAGCGCCGAGCGGATTGCCGTGCCCTCGGTTGCGATCCCGCCACCGCTGTTGATATGAACGGTCACATCGGCATCCGGTCCGATCTCGCCCAAGGCCGCAACAACCTCGGCATGGGTGAACCCGTCAAAGATGACCCAGCCGTCAATCTCCAGCGTGGACTCGCCAACATACCCGGTCAGCGTGAGCCGACCGTCCTCGACAATCACTGCCATCGGTGTCTCCTGATTTTTGGAATTATCCGGTGAAGCGGAACCGCTTCGCGTATCGTGTGCGGGACGCGCCGCCGGTTTTGCGGCGGCACTTCCCTTCGTATTCGGCAATCAGGGCCTTCAGGTCATCAAGCCGCGCCCGCTGGAAGGTCACTTCTTCGCCGTCCATCCGCACGGTTTCCCGAAGCTGACCCGCGCTCAGACGAATGCGGACCTTTTGCAGCGCCGCCGCCATCGCAAAGGGATCATCCATTTGGACGATGTCCTGCCCAACCTTCATCGTGGTCATGGCGCTGGCTCCGTCTCAATCACCTGCGGCTCTGAACGTGGCGCGTAGGGCGATTGCATCCCAGCCTCCACATAGCGCTGGTGTTCGCGGTGGCGCTCTTCAAACAGCGCATCCGCATCCACGCCCAGATCGCCCGTCTCAATGGCAATCGAGCTGGTGCCGTTCTGCAGCCGCTCCGTCGAGGCGCGGGCGGACTTTTGGTCATCCGCCGTGGGCTTCGCTGGTCCCTGCCAATTGGCAAGGCACACGCTCGCCCGATTGGCCCGAAACGCGCGGTAGCCACCCTTGAAGGGGATGCGGCCCTCGCCGATCTCCTCATCGAGCCAATTGGCATAGATCATCTGGCACATCGGGGCCGCGATCCGCTCCCGACGGCGGGTGACCACGGGCCAAAGCGATGCGCCCTCCATCCGCACGCTGGCATAGGTGGCGTCCGTGTAGTCCATCGTCAGCCCCCCATAAGAACATCCAATCGCCCGCGCCGTGTCCCGCGCCAGACTGTTGGAGAAAGGCACGAAATCCTTGCCCGGCACGTTGGCGGTTTCCAGCGTGAGCTTTTCGCCAGGGCCAAGATGGGACACTTGCGGATCTCCACCCACGGAAATCCGGGTCGCCGCCGCGCGATCCAGTTTCGCGCCCAGAAAATCGAGATACTCCTTTCCGTAACCGATGCCGTCCTCACCGCCGACATCGCGCAACACTTCCAGCGCCTCATAGGCATCCTGACTGGGCGCATCGCTGGTCAGGGTGATGGCAAAGACCGTTTGCAAGATCGCCATTTGCAGCGTCGCATCATCCAGCATCTCTGCCTGAATATGTTTGCGAAACGCAGGGGCCAATTGCGAAATCCCCCGCACATCCTCCGAGTCGATGGGATCGAAGATATGCATCACCAAGGGCCGCCCATCGGCATCAAAAGCTGCATAATCCCGCTTCTGCTTCAGCCCGCTGACCGCAGTTTCAAACCGATAAGATACGGCGCGGCCATTCTCGTCATGCCGCACGCCTTGGAACAAACCTTCATGCTGGCTTGTATCCTGCACCAACCGGCTGGGCGGATAGAGCCGCAGTTTCGTGCCCGTGCCCAGCCCGTATTTTGCGCGCCGATCCGCAGCAAAAAAGTCAAAAACCCCCGTCACTTCCCCATAGGCGATGTACCACCGCAGCCCGATATCGACCATCTGCGGGATCGTGAGCTTGCCTCGCATGTCGCATTCGCGAGCGTTCCGGGAATAGGCCGTCCAGCGCCGTTTCACGATCCTGATCCAGTCCGCCTTTTCCTTCTCATCATAGGATAGGCCCGTCAGGTCGGGATCGGGCGACAACGTCAATCCGACCCCGACCGTGTCCGCGACCACCTGATCCGTCGCCCCTTTCAGTCGCCCGGAATTCTGGATCAGGTCCATCGCCAGTCCCGCCGCCCGCCGCCACGAATAACGAATGTCATCCCGATGGCTGGTCAGCGGCGCGATCCGCGAGGCGACGACGCCGCTCGGCGTGTCCCGCAGATAGCGCGCCGTCATCCCGCGCGTGGGACTTGCAGCCCGCAAAGGCGTTCCGTCCGGTTTGATCAGCCCGCTCATCGTGTTCTGTTTCTCCACTTTGACCGCGACGGTGACCGGGTCGAGGGTGCTGACGCGCCATTGCTTTGTTCCGCGTCGCCTGCGCTGGTTTCGGTTGGCCGCGTTGCCATCAGCAGGTCTTCAAAATCGGCCTGCACATCTTCGGGCGGACATTCGCGCTCCGCCATCAGGCGGTCCCACTCACTATCGGGCAGGTTCCTGACCCCAAGCCGAATGGCCGCGGCTTCCGCCTGAAGATGCGTGTCCAAGCCTTCGTTGTTCTGGTTGGGGTCTTTGACCCACAGATACCGGGTGAAGCCGGATTTCGCTTTCTGCGCCTTGCGGCTTTCCGCTGTGAGCTGGCGATAGAACTCATCATCGAGCCCCTTTGGCAGCGCGATAAAGCCGCGCTCTTCGGGATCTGTTTTCTTCAGGTTCCGATAAAGGCCCATCTTCAACACCGATGAGGCGAAGTTGAAGAACCGCTTGGAGTAACGCACGATCTTGCCGCGCCGGTTGCGCTCTTTCTTCACCTGCGCCAGCAGCGGTGCCCCTTCCGGATGCACCCCGCGCACCATGATCACTCGCGAGGACGGATGCTTGCGCGCCCAATCCCAGACGTCTTCGGTATACGCGTTGCCGTCGATGGCCAGCATGTCGATCTCGATCTTGCGGCCATAGGCGTTGCGAAAGCCCTGTTTCATCAGGCCATTCAGCTTCGCCTGGCATTGCTCATCGGAGATATGTCCGTTGAACACGCCATATTCGACAATCGCCCGGCGCTTGTTCTGCCCCCATGCGACCAGCTGCCATTCCACCCTATCCCCTTGGCAATCAACGCCGCAGGTCAGCATCGGAAAGCCTGCCGGGATCGTGCCATGGGCATAATCCGAGTCCGCTGCGCGATCCCGGATGTCCTCCCAAGGCGGCGCTTCGCCCAAGACGCGATAGGCTTTGCCGACCACGTCATTCCAGAAGGTCTGCTCTTTCGGCGGATCACCTTTCGCGGCCAGCCATGACCGGGCAATCCGCTCAAAGGATTGCAGTGGCGAATAGGCAGACCACAGATAGAAGGAGCGGTGATACCGCTTCTGTTTCGGGTTGGAGGCTCGCCATTCCACACGCGGAATGATCTCCATCCGGTGATGATCCTCAATCGCGCAGCCGCAGTCCGGACCTTGGCATATGAAATGCGCGCGCTCCGGATGCTCCTCATCCAGATTTTGCAGCATATTCTCCCAGTCCAGCACCTGCATGTATCCGCAATGCGGACAGGGGATGTAGGGGAACTCCTGCGATCCTGCCTCAAAGTTGTTGGTGATCCGGCACCCCGGAATGACCATGGGCGTCGATATCTTAAATATCTTGGCGAACTCGCGCCCTTGGCTGCGGCTATCCGCTTGGTTTTCCGGATCGCCCGCGCTGTTCATGTCCCATTTGGCAAGGTCATCCTGAACCTGCCGGGACATCGACACCTGACTGAGCGAGGCTGGCGAATTCGCGCCGGAGATCAGAATGGCCCCGCGCCCGTCCCGGCGCTCCTTGTAGAAAACCGAGTCCTGTCCATCCCGCGCCTTCATCGGGAAGATGCGGCGCAGTGCCGAGGTGCCTTTCAGCATCGGCTGCAGCTTCATCTTCGACCAGCGCCGGGCGTTCTCCTCTGTCGGGTGGACATAGAGGAAATCGCCGGGGTCCATGTCCATCGACCCGCCGGTGAAGATATTGGCCAGCACCGTCCCGCCGAGCTGCGCCGACTTCGACAAGGTCACCACCCGACACTGATCATCGGGGGAGAGTGCGCGGAGGATTTCATCAAAATAGCGAAACCGCTGCCGGTTATACGGCCCGGAGAATTCGCTTTCCCGCTCGGAGAACTCGATATTCTCCTCCGCCCAGCTCAGATAATCGACCGGCGGCGGCGGGTCGAACACCTCCGCCAGCACGTCGTGCAGCATCCATTCCGCATTTGTCACCGCGACATCCAACATCAGGCATCAAACTCCAGTTCTGTGGTCACCTCCGTCGGTGTTTGTTTGGCCAGCGCGCGCTGCTTCATCGTGGCCGTCTTGCGCACAGTGCGAAATTCGTTCTTCAGCATATGCAGGGCATCGCGCTGCGGGATATCGAATTGCGAGGCCAGCGCCGCCGCAAAATCCGTCAATGCGCCTTCAAAAATCTGCATCATCATGCCTGCCACGCGCGTCATCTGTTCGCGGGCGTCATCAGCGGACATCAGCTTGCCACCGCGCAACGCTTCTTCTGCCGCTTGCAACCTGTTGCGGCGCAGCTGCTCCTCGAGCTTGGCCCGCTTCAGCTGGTCCTCAATAGTATCAGCGAGCGGCAGCACCGGATTTACCGACGGCCTATCGGGATCCGCGTCGCCGCGTTCGGTCGAAACCGCGCTTCCCATTGGCTGCGTCGGCGCAGTCGTGTGTACCGGACTGACGGTGGTTCGCGTTGCGATCCCATTGCCAAGCGACTGCCCGATATCCCGGTTGCGCCGAACCTGTTCGCGCGCAGCCTCAAGGTTGATCTTCGCGTTCCGACCTTCCCCAACGATAGCGTCCGGCGAGATGATCCCCCGCTCAATCCAGTTGCTGACCGCAGACTTTCCAACGCCAAGCGTCTCGGCAAACTTCGATTTGGTGACCAGCACCCCATCCATGTTCACAGCCCTTCCCGGAGTTCACACACAAGTTCACAAAGCCCCGCCGAGTTCACGCTTTCAAAAACCCGTCTGACTGGCGAACCCTCGGGCGCTATCCGCACCGCGTGCGCCCGATCCGGGGTACGGTCCCTAGTCATTTGCGGGCGATCTAGAGGCCCAAAAGCCGTCCAATCTCGTGATCCAAGCGGCGTGGCAGATGCTCCGTCACCGTTTCTTCGAACACCGCAGCACTCGCGCCGTCCACCATCTCCGCTGGGATCACGACACCGGATTTGAGCTTTTCAATACCAAGCCGTTCCGGTCCGATCCGCTGGAACACATGCCCACCCATGTTCAGAGCAACGCGCCCACGGCTGAAACTGCCGCCCTTCATGAAGCTGTTCTCATAGAGCTGCCGCTGCCCCCGCACGAAAGCGGTCACGCCTTTCCGCGTCTCATGCGGCTTGAAGTATTTGAGCGATACATCCCCGCCCGATGCGGACAGGGAATACCGAAGATCGTCCCAACTGGATCGCTTGACCTTGATCGCCTTGCGGATGGTCTTTTGTGGCAGGCCAGTCTGTTTGGACAGGCTGCGAATGACCTGCGTGCGGGCCATACTGCCCGTGCGATTGATCGCGCTGTTCATTGCCTTGGGTGCGTCCGTTCCCAATGCTCCGAGCATGTTCTCAAACCGCGCCAAGTTCTTCACATCAACGTCGCCAATCTTGAGCATACCCATCCCCGAGTTCGGTTGAGCGCGGGCCGCTCGGTGGAGCCACGATGAACGGGCTCCAGCGCCGCACTGTACGGTGAATGTTGCCGCGCCCCCCTCACTGGATTTACAGTGCTCTGAGATTCAAAGGTTTTGACGGAAAGAATTGATGCCAAATTCAAGCAAAAGAACCAACCAACAGAAACTCTTGGTGTTTTTTATGTTCTTGGCTATTGGGGCGGGAATTATCACGGCGATCATTGAGCATGTATGGTTGGGTGGCGTAATTGTTGGAGAGCGGATCGAGGATGGACGAAGTTTTGTTCAAATCCGGGAGAACAGAGGCACCTGGGTGGAGGTTAGCAATTTCACTCTGGTAGTATTTCAATGGGCTAAGCGCATTAGTTTTGCCGGAATACTCGGTTTAGTCTCGATTTCTTTATGGTCATGGCTAAGGTACGGCCACTTGCCCACAGTCTCTGATGAGTAAACGCCAAACCTATAGGTTTGCGTGTCTGCTTTCCACGCCGCCGCACTCACAAAAAAGGCCAGTCGCGGGTTGCCCGGACTGGCCAAGTTTCAATCGAGTGTGGTGGATCAATGCGTGATGTCAGGCGGGACGACGTCAGCGAATGCAATGCCATCGGGCTGCGCGATCTGCCAGTGCAAACCCGGCTCGCCACCGGGATGACTGACGCGCCAGACGGTCGCCGGAACGGTGTGGCCTTTATCGATCAAGCGCAGACTGGTGTCCGGCGTCGTGAGTTTGGGCGCGTGGATTGCTGCCACCGCGTGCTTGGCGTCCAATTCGATCATCAGATCGGCATCGACGCTCAGATCGAAGGCCGGGGTAGCTTCAAAAAACAGCGGGTCCGCGTGGTGGGCAGACGCGACGGATGCGATCATCGCACCGAGCGCCAGAATGCCGGTAAAGATCAGTGTCTTCATATCGTTCTCCTGTGTCCAAAAGTGGGTTTGTCCCTCTCTCGCAAAGAAAAAGGGCTGACCTTCGCAATCACGCGATGGCCAGCCCAAGTCCAACAGGGAGGATGTCTCTGCCCAATCAAGCCAGTGACAACATAAAAAAGGCCCGCGCTTTGCAGCCGGGCCAATTGACGGAGTAATCCTGTACGCGATCTAATGGCATTCAATATGCCAAAATCACAATGCGCCATGCCAATCGGCATGTGCCCCACCTACTCGGTTTAACTGCATCGCACTTACTGTGCTTCCGTCAGGGACTTGGTATTAGTGGTATTCCACCCTTAACTCGTTCTTAATTTACGCGTCAATCCCCTTAACAATTCGGCGGGTCATTTACCACCATCTGGCGTATCGGCGATCAGGAGGTCGCTTCGGATTTGTGCACAAATCTCTCCCCCCAAGATATCCAGCGCGGCCTTCACCGTTGGACCGCTGACATCAACAACCCGGAGGCGGACACCATCAAGCGGTCCAGCGATAACGCGAACGAGGTCGTTGGGTTTGAACTCAACCCCAGACTTCAAGTAGCGTTCGCATTCCGGCGAAAGCATCCCGCCACCCCATTGCCGCATCAGCTGCATCACGCGGGCTGATGGTATTTCCACCGGGCGTCCACCTGTGCCCATCACACCAGTCACCACGTCCAAGTCCATCAGGTGATCCCAGCGGCTCCCCCCAATTGGCCATCCAACAAACAGCCAATCGACAAGCAGTGGCTGAGCTACCAATGCCTTCTCAGGGGTAAATCGGTTCTTGCGCCGAAGCACCTTCTTCACCGGCAAAAACACCTCGAACCCCGCCCGTCGCAACAGGTGCTCCGGGAGGAACACCGCTTTGCCCGTTCCGTCCACGCGCCGCTTTCGCATCCGGCCCTGACGATCCCGAAAGGTCTCGAATTCCCCGCCGATCCGTATCGTTTTGATGCCGCCAACCTGCTTGCGCTTCACCCGGCAGGCAAACCATTGCATGTCCTGTGCGGTTATCTCGCCCATCATGCTCATGCCTCCACCTCGGCATCCACGCGCGCGGCCCGTTCGGCGGCCAGCGCGATGCGCGCCTGTTTTTCGGCATGGGCCAAGGCAGCATAGGTCTTGCACCGCTCGATTGTGGCGCGGCGCTCCTCATACCATTTGCGCTGGAGGTGATCCAAACTGCCACCGCCCGCGAGATGATCCTCAAATCGCGCCATCCGATCCACATAGACCGCAGCTTCCTTCGCGATCTGGCCGAGGCCGAACTCATTCGGGAACCCTTCGCGCCGCAGGATGGAGGCAAGCAATTCCGGCGCAAATCCTTCGTCTATCGCCCGCTGTCCGAACCGATGGCCAAACACCGCACGAACAAGCGGCGATCCATCATCGGGCGGCAGCTGGATTTGCCGCGCCCATTCCAAGATAGTCCGCGACGAGGGGAGAACGTTCTTCGCCTTGCCCTCGGCCCGCGCAGCCACATGCGCGCACAAAGCCGCAAGGTTGGTTTCGGTCATATAGGCCAACCGTTTGGTCAGCCCCTCGATCATCGCATCGAACTGCGCCTTCGTCACACCCGCCGGGCGCTTCAACGCGCGTTCGGTCATAAGCGGGTCGATCAGTACCGCCTTCACACGCTTTTCTCCGTCTGCCTGTTGCTGTCTGTCCATGGCATGCCGCCTTCTTTTTTCAGTGTCTGCCCGGTCTCAAATGGCGTTGCGGTGGCTATTGGGCGGAAGCGGTAATTTTCTTTATCTATCTAATTTCATTATCCTTATCGATGTGGACACTAACGTACCGTCAGCGAATGTCCGTTAGTGTCCGCTAATGTCCATTAGTGTCTAACCAGACGTTAGCGGACATTAGCGGACACTAATCATCGTCCGTTTTTGGGAACCCCCCAGCCCGGTCATGTGCGATGCAAGCTTGTATGGCGAGGTGCAGGTCTTCGGACGTGCGCCGCTCCCCACCGCGCGCGGTAACACGCTCATCGATAGCCGCGTTCACGTAGCGAACCTTCCGGCTGTCCTTCGCCAAATGCGGCGCAAGGACGGCGATGTCTTCGGTCAACCGTTTGAGGCGGCGAGCAAGGGAAGCGGCTTCAACCCGTGCCGCGTGGTTGGCCCGCGACGCGAAGGCGGAGATGACGATCCGCGTCACAACAGGATGCTGCAGCCGGATTTCAGCATCACCGACGCGGCAGTGGGTCCAACCATGCAATGGGCCATAAGGCAGACCACAAAGCGTATCGAAATGGTCGCGGTCCACATTGGGCTGGATCATCTTCGCCAGCCGTTTGGTGTCGGATGGCAACGTGCCAACCGGTGTTTCGGAATGCGCGATGTTGACCAGCTCAAACCACATCGATTTGCACTCATGGGTGCCGTTCCAGCGCATGTCAGACGACATCCAGCGACGGAACTCCCATTGCAAGAAGCCATGGGAGTCCAAGCGCTGATCCGGATCTATGGGATACTCCGGCAAATGATCCCAATCGACCGGCCCGCTTATGGCGCGCAAGACCGTCACCGTGACCACCCGCTGCGCTGAACGCGGTCCATTCGGTCGCGATACCATTCGCCCTGGAGCCGCGCGACATAGTTCCGTCCAGCTCGCGACAATGCGCGCAGGGCCTCATCCTCTTTCTCATATTTTCCCATGCGCCATGCCAACAGTGCGGGCGCGGCCTTATGCCCGATCCGGCGCATCTCCGCATCACCGACTTTTCGGCAGGCGTCACTGCAATAAAGGGACCAATTCCGCGACATATCGAACGAGCAGGAACAACTCGGGTTGAAACAAATCCCCGGCGTAGAAAGCGGGTATGCTTCTAGCTCGCGATGGGCAATTTTGCTAAATGGTTCCGGTCGGAAATGCACTGCCAGTGCATTGTCGAGTTGGGTCAGGCCTAGGGTCATGCCCCACCCGCCTCTCTCATCGCGCTCAGAGCGGCAAATTTGCCCGTCACGAATTCCGGCCAAATTTGCTCAAGACTGGGCACAGCGCGGTCGATTGAAGCTGAAAACACAGGGTGCATCCTCATGTCGGCACTTCCGCTCCTGCGGCGGGGTTTTCCTTGGCAACCAGATAGACAGGCACATCATGCTGGAGCGCCCAACTGACCTCACGCCAAACACCGCGTGAAGCGGCCCAACCCTCCATCGGCGGCACGACGATCGCGCCACAGGCTTCCAGCATCGGCTGACACCAACGCGCCCAAAACGGATCATCCAGCGGATCAATGGCGTTTTCGGTGTCCGCATGACAGATTGAGCAAGCCGTCAGAATCGGAGACGCAACCGTCACGCCCTGCAGCGCGAATGCCCGCGACCACCGCGCTGTGCGCAGTTCCACGTCCAAGGATTTGTAGCGATCAAATTGGCCGCGAACATCCACCACAAGGCGCGTGTAAGGCGTCGCCAGATAGGCCAATCGCGAGCCGATCTGCATCGCCGTCTCGGACAAAGACTGCTCAACATGCAACACCCCTTCGTCGACAAACGTAGCCGTCAACCACCCCCAATTTGGTTCGCGTGGGAAACGGCGAGTGGACGCGGCGGTCATGAATGCGCCTCCGCAGATCCGGTCGATTCAAGCCGGGTGCGGGCCTGACGGAGCGCATGCATGGCTTCGTCAATCTCCGTGATCGCCTGCGCCCGTTCGTGCGCGCCGCTGCTTTGTTCAGCGGCGAGGATGGCCGCGATGGCTTCTCCGCTTTCCTTGGCGATGCTGCTGCCGTCCATTAACAGGCTTCCGCCTTGAACGGCGGGCCGATCCTCAAGGCGGCGGGCCAGCAGCCGGGTCACGGGATAGCGGTTCGAGGCGTCCTCGAGCGCGATCACATCGGCCACGGTCCAATCCAGAATACCGGTGACTTTCTTGCTCACGGTGCCCTTGCTGGCCCCGTCACCCCAGCGCGCGTTGATGGTTTCCGCCACCGCGTCATAGCAGCCAAACCAACCGACGAGGGACTTCATATTCGCACGGACGATTTTGCGGAAATCAGGCATCTGCAACCTCGTTTCCTGTGCAAACCCCTATTTGGGTGACAGAACACCCGCATGTTATTGATTTCGGACTGCAAGACATCAGACGACTTCCCGCATCGGCTCATTCTCCGCCATGTAGCTACGCACACGATCTGCAACTGCCATTGTTGGGCTTGAACTGCCATCAACCCACGCGTCCCATGTCGACCATTTCGCATTAATTGCGGCGCGCAACACCGACTGGGGCGACCGCTCTGCCCGAGACGAGAAAGCTCTAATTTCTGAGATGAACTGTTCCATGCGACGCAATATGGGGAAACTACCCCACTTATGCAAGGGAAACTTCCCGATAGAACGGCTTACTTGGATGGGGCAAAATCCCCATATGGAAAATGAACAGCTCAATGAATTCGTGCGCGGTCTCAAAATGATCATGGAAACTGAGGGGCGAAAGATGAAGCCGACCTCTTTGGCCGCTGGCATGGGCGAGTCTGGAATTCGGGATCTTATTCGAAATAATTCCGCACCAAAGGTTTCGAACGCCTACTCAATTGCACAAGCTATTGGCCGCTCTGTAGATGAAATAATTCGCATCGGTATGAATGGGCATTATCATCGCAATGACGAACCGCTACCCAGCATCGCTGTTGCCGGAAAAGTTGGCGCTGGCGCAGAGGTCGAGCTTTGCGATGCTTACCCAAAAGGTGGCGGCCTCTACCGTATCGCGTGCCCACCCCAAATCTCACCAAATGGTGTCGTTGCAGTAGAGATTGAGGGTAATTCCATGGAACCCGCGTACGAAGACGGGGATATACTATTCTATAGCCGTGATACCCTTGGTGTTCCAACAGAAGCGATAGGCAAACGATGCGTCACTGAAGACGCCAATGGCATGGTCTGGGTCAAACTCATCCGCCGCCGCAGCGGTCAGCCCGATGGGCTTTTCGACCTAATCTCATTTCACGCAGATACACCACCGATATACGACATGGCGCTTAAATGGGCCGCACCAATAAAGATGCATTTAGGACGTGAATTCGCAGTAACAGTAGGATGATTGATATGGATAGAGAGGATATGGCGCGGAACGGCAGGTTTTCGGGAAAAGCGATCTCAGATAGGCAAATGACTGAGCTTATCGGATTAGCGAGAGGACTAGTCGCCGACAATGAACTAAACGATATGGAGATTGAGTTTCTACACAAATGGCTCGTTGCAAGCGACGCAGCGCACGCAAACCCAATGATTGGCCAACTGCTCGAACGCATACGCGATATCTATGCAGATGGATTTGTTGACGAAGAAGAACGTGGCGACCTGACAGATACGCTCATCACGCTGTCAGCCAACGATTTCGAGACTGGTGAGATATTCAAGTCAACAACGCTTCCTCTGTGTGACCCAGCGCCAAACTTGGATTTTGAAGGTCAACGGTATTGTTTTACAGGTACTTTCACCTTTGGAAAGCGATCCGAATGCGAGAGAGCGGTGCAGAAGTACGGTGCCACTACAGGGAGCCTTGCACAGAAGACCAACGTCCTCGTAATTGGAGAATATGCCACTGCGTCATGGAAACAGTCTTCGTTCGGAAACAAGATCATCCAGGCTGCGGAATGGCGAAGTCAGGGAATACCGATATCTATCGTCTCGGAGCATCACTGGAGAAATTATATCTGATCAAGGTCCGTGTTAATCCCCACCGAGTGTGGGGGTTTTGGCTTAGATTGAATACAGCATAAATCACACCACCCCCAATAAATGGGGAAAAATCCCCCTTTTATGTTGACATGGGGATTTACCCCCATCACATTTACCTCCATCAAACCGATGGAGGCTGCCTTGACCGCGATTACCCCCAAACCCCTGATCAGCGACGAAATGCTGGCCAAGTGGGCGTCCCCTGACTTCGCCGCCCAATGTGGAAACTTTGACCCAGAGACGCTCTCGCTTTTGGGCACCGCTCTGCCGGAAATCAGCGCCGAGCTTCTGAAGTATCGTATGCGGGACGCCGCGCGGGAGGAGCAAAGCCGTCGCTCACGCGCAAAGCATGTCGAAGACGTCCTGCGCCGCGCCAATCAGATCATCCGGTCGCGCCAACCGGTCCGCGACGACACGCTCATTTCCGCATGCAGTGATATCCTGCGCCATTCCAAGAACCCCGGTGATCGCACCGCTGCAACCGAAATCCTGATTTCGATGCGGGAGGTCGCGGCATGAACGGAATGCACGAACGCTTGCCCGTCTTTCTGGCAAATCTGGATCACCTCAGCGCACCCGGCCAGTTCGATGCGATCTGCAACGAGGTCATCGAAAGCTGTGGCACCTTCACACAGCCAAACGGCGAACACAGCCATTTGTGGGAATTGCACCTCCATGACGTGTCAGCGGTTGGCGGCACGGAGGAAGAGGCCATCGGAAATTGGAAGCGTCTCGCCAAACGGGTGCTGGGACACGCAGCGCAGGCAGGTGCAGCATGATCCGGAAACCCTGTGCCCCGCGAAACCTCTTTCCCGACCAATCGTGGTTGATCACCTTCACAACATTGCACGGCGTCACGGAGACGAAAGTCGTCCTCTTAAACGGCGGTAATCTGCAAGCGGATATCCAGACGCTCGCACGCTGTGCGCTGGCCTCTCAGCATGATCTGCACAACGTGACTGTTCTGCGTATCCAGTTGGATCTTCGCCCCATCGGTGCAGACATCGAGCGATTGGATCGGATCAAGCGCGACTACGGCCTGCGCCGCCAGTTTGAAGCGGAGTGCGGTTGATGGGCATCTCCACCGTGAAAGTGAACACTGCCACCGTGCGCAGCTTTGATAGCCTTCCAGCGTCTCAGCAGGCCGGGATGCTCCCCAATGACCGCCAGTTTCGTCGGTTTGTCGCCGTGCGGCTCGGGTTGACCCGCAGCCGCGACGTCGAGGTCTCTGCCACAGCAGCAGCCGAATACATCCGCCGGACCTGCGGCGTCGAAAGCCGACGCTCGCTCAACTCCAATCCAACCGCCGTCGCGACGTTCCAGGCCATGCGCACCGATTTCGACGCTTGGGCCGGGCGCATAGCGCAACCTCGATAGAACTGGACCCCACCAATGCTTCTTCCGAACGATCCTTTCGCGGTGTTTGTCGACGGCCCGAACTTTCACCACACCGCCCGCGCGCTTCATTTCGACGTCGACTATAAACGGCTGCTGGAAACCTTGCGCGCGAAGGGCCGCCTGCTACGCGCCTCCTATTTCACACAGATGGCCGAGGGCGACGACCATATCGCGATCCGTCCGCTGCTGGACTGGATGCAGTACAATGGCTGGCACGTTGCGACGACGCCCGCGCGCGTTTTTGAGGATGACGACGGCAACCGGCGTCTCCGAGGGAGTGCCGACATTCAGCTTGCCGTGAGCGCCATGAAACTGGCCCCGGCGATCCGTCACGCTGTTTTGTGCACCGGAAATCGCGACTTTCTGCCCCTCCTTCACTACCTGCAGGATCTTGGGATCGGCATCACGCTGATATCCAGCCTGCGGACGGCCACGCCGATGGTATCCGACGAATTGCGCCGTCAGGCGGATGCGTTCATCGAACTCGATACTCTGCGCGACACCATCGCACGGACAGCCCGACAGGCGATGTCCGAATGAGCAGCAACACTGTGACCCTTCAGGCGGGCGAAACCTCCATCAATACGACGGTCGAAGCGATGAAAGCCGCAACGGACGAGCTGCGCCGAAAGCAGGGCAAGCCGCCGCTTAAGCCGGACCCCGACTTTGATGCTGCCGCCGACAGCTCATACCGCGTCACAGCGGGGGAGTTGCGCGCCTTTGTCGAGCGGATCGAGCGCCTGGACGCAGAAAAGAAGGACATCGCCGATCAGCAGAAAGAAGTCTTCGCCGAGGCCAAAGGGCGTGGCTACGACACCAAGGTGCTGCGCAAGCTGATCGCCCTTCGCAAGAAAGACCCGCAGGAGGTCGCCGAAGAAGAAGCCGTTCTGCAACTTTATAAAGAAGCGCTGGGGATGAACTAATGATCAGCTGGCGCGAACCCAAAACTTCTGATGATTGCGGTCACGAGCTCCTCGCGCGTGCGCCTCAACTTGTCGATGAAGGCAATTGCCCAGACTGCATCGGAATTGCCGTCGTGATCGAAGACGACGACGGCGGGATGTCCGTGATTTGCGCCAAATGGCGCAAGCGAGGTTGCTAGCTATGCCCACGCAGTTTGCTGACCCTAAGCTCCGTGCAATCCAGAACCTTTTGGCACGAGACAAGGTGCGCCTCCGCAATATGCAGACGGGCGAGTTGCTACATATGTCCGGGCGGGGCACGACCACGGATGTCAATTGGGCGTGGATCGGCTTTCTACATCAGGCTGAGACGCTTCGCATTCGCGCAAACCTAAGCGGCTCAGACTGGCCTTTTGTCGCTGTCCACCGCGACCTCTTGGAGTGGAAGGTGAAGCTTGCCCATGTATGACACCCACCCAACCAAAGGCTTCGCCTACTCGACGGTGTGGAGCATAACGGTGTTAACCACGGCTCACTGCCAGATGATGGGTAATGCTGGCCTGCCTGCGTGTGGCGCGGACGCACCGATGCACAAGGTTACGTCGCGGGATCGGTTTGGGCTGGTGACGGTCACGATCAACGGTCAGACCTTTGCCATCGTAAATATCGGAATGCGCATGTTGACACCGCGCGAACTGTTCCGCGCCCAAGGCTTCCCCGACAGCTACATCATCGAACGCGGCGCGGATGGTCGGTGCCTGACTAAAACCGAACAAATCCGCATGTGCGGCAACAGTGTATGCCCACAATTGGCCGAGGCGCTGGTGCGGGAGAACTGCATGGAAATTGCTGCCACAACAGGAGAAGGAGCGCTCTCGTGATGTCTGAAAACCTGCCATTTACACCAGATACCCTGGCGCGCCGCTGGCATTGCTCCTCTGAGACGATCCGGCAAATGGTGAAGCGCGGGGATTTACGGGGCTTCCGAGTCGGGCGCATGTTTCGGATCCCGTACATCGAAGTCATGGAGCATGAACGATGCAAATCAACATTGGACGACTGCGCGGTGGATTCTGCGTCTATTGGACAGATCCATCAGGAAGACGACGGCGTTATCAGCTTGAGGCACGCACCAGAGCGGAAGCAGAACCAGAAGCCCGTGCGCGCTACCTGAAAGAAACAGGCGGGCCGAAAGGTCTCACTGTTGCGGCAATTTGGTGGGCCTATGTCGAGCACTTGGGCGACAAGCCCACCGCCCGAACAATGCGCCAAACGGGTAAGCCGGTTCTGGCGACATTTGGACTATTCCACCCAGAACAAATCACAACCGACGACTGCCGAGGATATCGGCATGAAAGGGTTTCATCGGGCCGAAAGCTCGGGACCGTCCATACCGAACTCGGGCATCTTCGGAGTGCCCTGCGGTGGGCTGTGAAAACACGGCTGATCCCATTCGCACCTCACATAGAAATGCCCCCGAAACCGGACAGCGATGTTAGGCCCATGACCGATGCGCAGATGCGTGCTCTGATCGAGGGATGTAATTCGCCTCACATCAAACTGGCCGTGATTCTGCTTTTGGCGACCGGCGCACGGGTCAGCGCGATTCTAGATCTGACTTGGGACAGGGTTGATATGGAGCGCGGCGTGATTGATCTGCGGCTCCCAGACGGCGTCACCCGAAAAGGCCGAGCCGTGGTTCCCATGAACCAAATGGCCCGCGCAGCCCTGCAGACGGCCTATCCCGCGCGCCTCACCAGCCACGTCGTGGAATGGTCCGGCAAGCGGGTCCATTCGATCAAAACCGGATATCGCAGCGCCCTGAAGCGAGCGAAACTGGACGCAGTAAACATCCACCAGATCAGGCACACGGTTGCTGTTCGCCTACTCTCTGCAGGACACCCGATTGAGATGGTGTCGCAGTTCCTCGGACACTCCAACACGGCCATCACGTACAAGACCTATGCCAGGTTCATGCCGAGCCATTTACAGGGCGCGGCAGACATCTTGAACTTCGATAGGTTCAGTGAACCAGAAACCAATTCGTACATGCGTTTGGCTTCAAAATAAAACGCCTATTTTTCAGTGCGTTAAATGGTGGGCGGTGAGGGGCTCGAACCCCCGACCCATTCGGTGTAAACGAATTGCTCTACCAGCTGAGCTAACCGCCCCTGAGCGGGACGTTTACGCGTCCTTTTCAGCGGGATCAAGCGCCGTTTCGCCATCATCCTCATGAACGGTGTTTTTGTTCAGAGCCACGCGGTAAACCATTTTGGGGTTCTCGCTATCGGCGCGCTGAACCTGCACCTTGATCTTGCCCAAGGTGGGATAGGCAATCTCTTTCCCATCCAACAGGCTGCTGTGGAGATACCCAAACGCGGCATCAAGCGCCTCACGCACGTCGCGCTTTTTCAGGCCCGTGGCCTGCGACACATGATCGACGATATCCTTCTTGCGACGGACAGAAGACTCCTCCCCCGCGTCGGCTTCGATATCTGCAACGATGTCCTGTTCTGCTTCGGTCACACTCTGCCTCTTGCAAATGAAATCACGCCCCCAGTGGGTTTTACACCGGGGGCGCGTGAGATGCGAGTCTTCGTGACGGTCACGTTAGTGTGCAATTTGCCCTGACGGGGCGCCCGGCTCGGATTGGGCG
Organism: Rubricella aquisinus; assembly: GCF_014199445.1. GTDB lineage: Bacteria > Pseudomonadota > Alphaproteobacteria > Rhodobacterales > Rhodobacteraceae > Rubricella > Rubricella aquisinus. Next base: position 87,057 of record NZ_JACIJS010000005.1, read on the forward strand.
GCAGCCAGCGCCATTTCCTCGGTCCAGTCTACGGGTTCCGGTGCGCGGGTCAGCGCGACCTTCAGCACCTCCGTGACCGACGCGACCGGGATCAGGTCCAGCCCGTCCTTCACATTGTCGGGGATATCCGCCAGATCCTTGACGTTATCCTTAGGGATCAACACCGTCTTGATCCCGCCGCGCAAGGCCGCAAGCAGCTTTTCCTTCAACCCGCCTATGGGCAGCACGTTGCCGCGCAGCGTGACCTCACCGGTCATAGCCACATCGCGGCGCACCGGAATTTGGGTCAGCACCGACACGATAGAGGTGACCATCGCGATCCCGGCACTCGGGCCATCCTTTGGCGTCGCCCCTTCGGGGACGTGGACGTGGATATCCACCTTCTCGAATGTGGGCGGTGTCACGCCCAATTCCGGGGCCTTGGAGCGGACATAGGAGCTTGCCGCGTCGATGGATTCCTTCATCACATCGCCGAGCTTTCCTGTGGTTTTCATCCGGCCCTTGCCCGGCAGGCGCAGCGCTTCGATGGACAACAGATCGCCGCCCACTTCCGTCCATGCCAAGCCGGTCGTCACGCCGACCTGATCCTCGTCCTCCGCGAGACCGTATTTGAACCGCTTGACGCCGAGCATATCGGGCAGGCTGTCCTCGGTCACCGTCACGGCTGTCGCCTCTTTCTTGACGATCTTGGTGACCGCCTTGCGCGCGAGTTTTGCGATTTCGCGCTCAAGGTTCCGCACGCCCGCCTCACGGGTATAGAAACGGACCACCGCGGTCAGCGCCTCATCGGTGATGGAAAATTCCTTTTCCTTCAGGCCGTGGTTTTTGCGCTGTTTGCCGATCAGATGCTGTTTGGCGATCTCCGCCTTTTCATCCTCGGTGTAGCCCGCGAGCGAAATGATCTCCATCCGGTCCAGAAGCGGGCCGGGCATGTTGTAGGAATTCGCCGTGGTCAGGAACATCACGTTCGACAGGTCATATTCGACCTCCAAATAGTGGTCAGAGAACGTGGCGTTCTGTTCCGGGTCGAGCACTTCCAACATCGCGGATGCCGGATCACCCCGAAAATCCTGCCCCATCTTGTCAATCTCATCGAGCAGGATCAGCGGATTGGTCGTTTTCGCCTTTTTCAGCGCCTGAATGATCTTACCCGGCATGGAGCCGATATAGGTGCGCCGGTGACCCCGAATTTCGGCTTCATCGCGCACACCGCCAAGGGAGATGCGGATAAATTCGCGCCCCGTCGCTTTCGCCACGGATTTGCCAAGGCTGGTCTTACCCACACCCGGCGGACCGACAAGGCACATGATCGGGCCTTTCAGCTTGGTGGAACGCTGCTGCACGGCAAGGTATTCGACGATGCGTTCCTTCACCTTTTCAAGGCCATAGTGATCGGCATCGAGCACCGCCTGCGCCTTGTTGAGGTCTTTCTTCACGCGCGATTTCGTGCCCCACGGGATCGCCAGCATCCAATCGAGATAGTTGCGCACCACGGTGGCCTCAGCCGACATGGGCGACATGTTTTTGAGCTTTTTCAGCTCGGCCTCGGCCTTTTCGCGGGCTTCCTTGGAGAATTTCGTCTCCGCAATCTTGGCCTCGTATTCGGCGGCGACATCCTCCCCGCCTTCCCCATCGCCAAGCTCCTTCTGAATGGCCTTCATCTGCTCATTCAGGTAATATTCGCGCTGGGTGCGCTCCATCTGGTTCTTGACGCGGGATTTGATCTTTTTCTCCACCCGCAGGACGGAGATTTCGCCCTGCATCAGGCCATAGATTTTCTCCAGCCGCTCCGCGAGGTCGGCTTCTTCAAGGATCTGCTGCTTTTCCGCGATCTTGGCATTGAGGTGGCCTGCGATCGTATCGGCGAGCTTGGCCGCGTCCTCAATCTCCGCCACCGCAGAGATGACTTCATCGGGGATGCTGCTGTTCAGCTTTGCATAGGGTTCAAAATCGGTGCGCACGGCGCGCGCCAAAGCCTCCACCGTCGCGGGATCGACGGGCGCTTCTTCGATCAGGGTCGCGTGGGCCTCGAAATAGGCGTCATTCTCGACAAAATCGGTGATCTGCGCGCGCTGTTTGCCCTCCACCAGCACTTTCACGGTGCCATCGGGCAATTTCAGCAGTTGCAGCACATTGGCCAGCACGCCGAAATGGTAAATCTCATCAACCTTGGGATCATCCGCGCCCGGATCGCGTTGGGAGGCAAGCAGGATCTGCTTGTCCGCGCGCATCACTTCCTCCAGCGCCTTCACAGATTTCTCGCGCCCGACAAACAGCGGCACGACCATCTGGGGAAACACGACAATGTCGCGCAATGGCAGCACGGGGAAGGTTTGACTGCTCTCACTCATGTATTTGGTCCTTATCCTAGCAGGATGCCCGGCCCCGCAATCGGCAGCCCCGCATCCCCTCATCATGGAGGTATCAGGTGGGGTCGCCCGTCCGGGGTGTCAAGCGACGTCACCTCGCATGGTGGCGAAGGATCAAGAGGCCTGCAAGCAGATAGGCCCTAAACCGGCTCGAAATCCCCCGCCGCCCGCTGCGCGTGGAACTCCGCGACGAAGGCATCCAGCGCGCCCGCCGCAATCGCGCCCCGCAGACCAGCCATCAATTCCTGATAATAGTGCAGATTGTGCCATGTCAGCAGCATGGAGGAGATGATCTCCTGCGCTTTGAACACATGGTGCAGATAGGCGCGGGAATAATTCGTGCAGGCCGGGCAGGTGCAATCGGGATCAAGCGGGCGCGGATCCTCCGCGTGGCGCGCGTTCTTGATGTTGATCGCACCCCGCCGGGTCAGCGCCTGCCCGGTCCGGCCGGACCGGCTGGGCAGAACGCAGTCAAACATATCGACCCCGCGTTGCACCGCGCCCACGATGTCATCCGGTTTGCCCACACCCATCAGATAGCGCGGCTTGTCTTGGGGCAGTTGGCCGGGCGCATAATCCAGCACGCCGAACATCGCCTCTTGCCCCTCCCCCACAGCAAGCCCGCCAATCGCGTAACCGTCAAAGCCGATCTTTTGCAGGGTCGCTGCACTTTCACCGCGCAAATCCTGCTCCAGCCCGCCCTGCTGGATCCCAAAAAGCGCATGCCCGGGCCGATCTCCGAACGCCTCTTTCGACCGTTCGGCCCAGCGCATGGAAAGCTGCATGCTCTCCTCGATCCGGGTGCGATCCGCGGGCAGGGCCGGACATTCGTCAAAACACATCACGATGTCAGAGCCCAAAAGCCGCTGTATCTCCATCGACCGTTCCGGGCTAAGCATATGTTTCGAGCCATCCACATGGGAGCGAAACTCGACCCCTTTTTCGGTGAGCTTGCGCAAGGATGTCAGGCTCATCACCTGAAAGCCGCCGGAATCGGTGAGGATCGGGCGGTCCCAGTTCATGAAGGCGTGCAATCCGCCCAACCGCGCCATCCGCTCCGCCCCGGGGCGCAACATCAGATGATAGGTGTTGCCCAAGAGGATATCGGCCCCGGTCGCGCGCACGCTTTCGGGCATCATCGCCTTGACGGTTGCCGCCGTGCCCACGGGCATGAAAGCGGGTGTGCGGATATCGCCCCGCGCTGTGTGCACCACGCCGGTGCGCGCCGCGCCATCTTTGCCGTGAATGCTGAATGAAAACCGTTTTATCATTCCATGCCCTCGCTGATCTCAACCGGGGCATATCCGCTCGTCCGATCTGTCACAAGGTGCAGCCCCGTGCAGTCTTCTTTCTATAAATACCTCGCCCGTGCGGCAGCACGCATCTCTCAACACGGATGAGAGGATTGCCCAGCCTCTCTTTACGGCTGGCGACATAAAACCTATATGTTCACTCAGGAATACGAGCCGGAGCAAAGCCATGACCGCAGACAGCCCGATGGAGGGCGCGCCCCTCATCCAACCATCCAGCACCGATCATCCGCTTTATGAGGATGTGGTTGCGGCCTGTCGGACGGTGCATGACCCCGAAATTCCTGTAAACATCTATGACCTTGGGCTGGTCTATACCATTGATATTGATGCCGAAAGCAATGTCGGCGTGATCATGACACTGACTGCACCCGGCTGCCCTGTGGCAGGGGAAATGCCCGGCTGGGTCGCTGACGCGATCGAGCCGCTTCCCGGCGTCAAAACCGTGAACGTAGAACTCGTTTGGGAGCCGCCCTGGGGCATGGAAATGCTCAGCGATGAGGCCCGTCTCGAACTCGGCTTCATGTGAGCCAACCCGCCATGACCGAAAAAGAGAAGATGATCGCGGGCGCGCTGTATCGCCCCGGCGATCCTGAACTCGTCGCGGATCGGGCGCGTGCGCAATCTTTGATGCGGGACTATAACGCTACGATTGTCAGCGACGGCGCTCTGCGCGCACCCATCCTCGACGCGCTTTTGGGCAGTCGCGGGCCAGATTGCGCGATCCGCGCGCCGTTCTTTGTGGATTATGGCTATAATATACACCTCGGGACTGAGGTGTTTTTCAACTATGGCTGTGTGCTTTTGGATGTGTGTCCGATCACGATTGGCGACAAAACACAGATCGGGCCGCAGGTGCAGATCTATGCCGCCGACCACCCGCGCGATGCGGACAGCCGCGACAAGGGGTTGGAGAATGGCAAACCGGTCACCATTGGCTGCAATGTCTGGATCGGGGGCGGCGCGATCCTCCTGCCCGGTGTGACCATTGGCGATGATGCGGTGATCGGTGCCGGGGCCGTGGTCACGCGCGACGTGCCCGCAGGGGCCACGGCGGTGGGCAATCCCGCGCGGGTGATCGCTAAAGCGTGATCAGCCCCCGCGCCATCGCGATGGCCAAAGCCTGCTCCCGTGTGGCAGCACCCAGTTTGCGCCGCGCGGATTTCAGATGCGCCCGGACGGTCACCTCCGCAATCTGCAAAAGGTCAGCAATCCGCGCATTCATGTGACCCAGCGCCAGCAGGCGCAGCACATCACGCTCCCGATCCGACAACCGCTCCACTTTCGCCAAACCGTCCTGCGTGGCGTAAAGCAGCGTATCGGCCGCACCCGCGTCCCCCAGATGCCCAGGGCCAAACTTTCCGGCAAGAAGCGCCATTGCCGTGCGCAAAATCACGTCCTGATCGCCCGCAAGGAAGTCATCGCGCGACAGGTCCGAGGTCAGGTTCACCAGCCGCCCGACGCCCTCTTTCGGGCCGGCAAATGGTTGGCAAAAGATCGTGGCATATCCAGCGGCCCGCATCCCGTGATCCAATTCCCAAGCGCGCCGATCCTCCGCCGTGTCCCGCGCCATCTGACCGAGCGCCATCTCCATCGAGGATGCACCCTCCCGCAGGCCGGCCACGACCGGGTCCACCTCGTAAAAGCCCTCTCCCACATAATCGGAAAGCCACTGGTCCTGCATTGAACTGCGCATCCAAAGGATTTCACCGGTTTGTGTGACCGCATCCCCCAGATTGACCGCCGTCACGCCATAGCGCGCGAGAACCTCCATCGCCTGCGCCCAGCCATCTGGCGTGGGCGGGATCGGAGCAAGCGCGTCGATCAGGTCAGCGATTTGATTGGCCAATGTCATTCTGCGCCCAATGATGCCGCAGTGTTTCGTTCCGCGCAACGGAGCTTCTCTTGTCCTTTCGGGGTAAAAGCCTTATCTTTTTGTCAGGAAATAGGAATGAGGCGAGACATGTTCTCCATCCCCGGCAAACAGGCCGTCACCATGACGGACAAGGCGGCGACGCAGATTCGCAAGCTCATGGAGCATGGCGGCAAATCCGGCCTGCGCATCGGCGTGAAAAAGGGCGGCTGCGCGGGCATGGAATACACCATGGATTATGTGGACAGCATCGACCCGCTGGATGAGGTGGTGGAGCAGGATGGCGCGCGCGTCATGATCGCCCCCATGGCGCAGATGTTCCTGTTCGGAACAGAGATCGACTATAAAACCACGCTTCTGGAAAGCGGGTTCGAGTTCCGCAATCCCAATGTCGTCGATGCCTGCGGCTGCGGCGAATCGATCAAGTTTGCCGATCAGGATGCATGACATCATTCTGACCACCACGCCCACCATCCCCGGGCGTGAGATTGAGCGGGTGATTGACATCGTCACTGCCGAAAGCGTGCAGGGGATGAACATCATCCGCGACACCTTTGCCTCCATCACCGATATTTTTGGCGGGCGGTCGACCACGACCGAGAATGTGTTGATCGAGGCGCGGCAGGATTGCCTGCGCGAATTGCGCCAACGGGCCGCCGCGATGGGCGCGGATGCGGTGGTCGGTGTTGATCTTGATTATTCGGAGTTTCAGGGCGGTGGCGGGATGCTCTTCCTCGTGGCCTCCGGCACAGCGGTCAAGCTGCGACCCTGACGGGCTTGCGCTTATCCGCGGCACTCGGTTTAACAGGGCAAACCCACCCTACCGAAAGGACGCATCATGGCCGCGCCCCGCACGCTGATCGCTGGAAACTGGAAAATGAACGGGCTGAACGCGGCCCTTGCCGAGGTGACGGCCCTGCGTGACGGTTTGTCCGCACCAAATTGCGACATCCTTTTGTGCCCGCCCGCAACCCTGATCGCCGCCATGGCGGAGGTCGCGGGGCCCATTATGGTCGGTGGGCAGGATTGCCATGCTGCTGCCTCGGGCGCGCATACTGGTGATATCGCTGCTGAAATGATCGCGGATGCCGGGGGTGCTGCTGTCATCGTCGGCCATTCCGAGCGGCGCACCGATCACGCTGAAACCGACGCTCAGGTCAAGGCAAAGGCGGAAGCCGCCCACCGCGCGGGCCTCATCGCAATCGTCTGCGTGGGAGAGACAGAGGCGGAGCGTGACGCGGGCCGCGCACTTGACGTCGTGTTGGGCCAGACCGCAGCGTCCATGCCCGACGGGGCCACGGCGGAGAACACCGTTATCGCCTATGAGCCTGTTTGGGCCATCGGCACCGGCCGCACCCCAACGCTCGACGATATTGCGGAGATGCACGACGCCCTACGCGCCAAAACGGCAGAACTGACCGGGTCGGACGCGATGCGCCTGCTGTATGGCGGGTCGATGAAGCCGGGCAATGCGGCGGAGATTCTCGCCATTGAGACCGTAAATGGCGGTTTGGTCGGCGGCGCATCACTGAAGGCCGCCGATTTCGGGGCGATCATCGCCGCAGCGTGATCGCGTGTCGCCCGAAGCGGAGCACTGCTTCGGGCCTTTAGATCAGCCAATCAGCTCTTTTGCCTGCGCAACCCATGCGTCACGAAGGGGGCGATCCTTGAAGGAGGTCATCCCTTCGCTCAGCGCCGCGATCTGTGCGTCCGTATATTCGGCAAGCTGGGCGACGGTGAACAGGCCAAGCGTGTTCAATTCCGCCTGAAGCTTCGCCCCGATCCCCTTGATCCGGGTCAGGTCGCTGTCAGCGGCGGTTGGTGCGGGCGCTGCTTCTGGCGCAGCGTCGGGGGCGGGTGCGGGTGCGGCGACGGTTTCCGCGACGGCTTCAGCCGTCTCCTTCGCCACGACTTCGGCTTCTTCCACCGGGTCTTTCACCCGCGTGGTGGCTGCTGGCATCGGGGCGCTCACGGCGGGCGCGTCGGACTGGAGCGACCAGAGTTTCGCCGGGCGATAGGCCACACCCATCAGCGGGGCCACTGGCGCAAAGCTCAGCCAGTATTCCAGCAGGGTTTCGTCCTTTTGCGGCAACAGGGCGGCCGCGTCGAAAGTCATCATGTGCATCATGGGTCCGTCCAATCGGAAATGTTGCGATGCACCAATATAACGCGCAAAGTTGTGCGCCGCAACATTTCCCTTTGTCGCAGGCCTAGCCCGGCATACGGTTGCCGTAATGGGTGGCCAAACGGCCGAGCGCGATTTCAGCACCACTTTGCCGGACCGGGCGGACCAACCGAGGCGCTTTTCAGCTGTCTCCATCCCTTCCAGAAAGCAGCAGCAGCGCAGCGCAATATCCGACAGCCCCGGCCCAAGCGCGGACAGGGCGTTGCCCACAGCCTCCCGCGCGGCGACGGGGCCAGAGAGCGTGTTGCCGCCCTGCGCCGCACTGCCCGGCGTGGCGACGGTTAGGAACCGTTCCCAATTCTGCGCCACACGCGGACCCATCTGCGCCCGCTCGAAGTCATCACGCAGCATCTCCCCGGCGGCGACCTCCTCCATGCTGAGGAACGGATCACCTGCTTTACCCACCCGGCGAGCAAGCGCGCCAAGGGGGCTTTCGGTCAGATTGATGCGGTGTTTCTGATCATGGCCCGCCGCGTCCTTCATCACCACATCCGACAGGGTGCTGTGTTGCGCGGTGAAGGCATCATCCTTGCGCGCCACACGGGCGCGGTCATCCTCTGCCAACATCCGCTTGAGCGCCGCGCGCCCGACCGAGGTGATCTTGTATTGCAGAACGCGACCCTTGCTGGTGCAGGAAATCCATTCATTGAGCGCGAAAGCCTCCGCGATGCGGGTCTCCAGCACCCCGATCCGCAACGGGCGCGCCTGCCCCGCGGCCTTCAGCACCACGGCATTTTCCATACCCGGTGAGACCGCTAGAAAGGCGCCTGTTTCCGACAGACGCCGCAGGATCCGCTTGGCTTCCTTACGGACCAGCGTTTCGTCGGGGGTCGATTTCGTCCGGGTCTTGGTCACCATGTCACAGATCTCCTGATGGGAAAGGTCGGTCTTGTTGAGAGGGGTTTGCGCGCCATAGCGGCTGAGGCCGCCATCAATGAGATGATCATCACGCTCTGCTTCGATCCGCTGGATTCGGCGGGAGATCGTGGAGGCATGCACGCCAATCGCGCGCGCCAGCCCCCGGATCGGAATGCCCAATAAAACATGGGCGATATAGCACTCGGTTGCTTGCGCAAGGGAGGACGGAAGGTGGGGGGAAGCAGGGGTCGTCACACGTCAGGCTTTCACAAAAACAAATTTAGTAAAATTGTTTTAGTAGCCAATCGTTACGAATAACTTAAGCAAAGTTGACACCTGTCAAATCGAATTGACACCGCGCGCAGCAGACCGAAATCACGCAACACCCCCAGCGCGCGGGGCACACTCGGACCCGTTCACCCTGACCCGAGGAGCCATTGTTCATGAAGCACTACATCCCCGCCCTTCCCCAAACCGAGCAGTCCCCCGCCGCCCTGCGCCGCCCCCGTCTGTTGGTGATGGCGGCCCGCAGCCTTGTTCAGGCGCAACGGCCCGCCGCGCAAAAACACTCGCTTGCGCGGATCGTGGCAAATGAGGCTGATTTGGAACAGGCCCGCCAGCGCAAGAATGCAGGGTATCGCGCAGAGACGCATATCCGCGCCCTTGCCGCCCTGATCCTCGCGATCAAAGGGGCCAATGCCCCCGGTTGATCAACCGAACGCGTCGGGTTCCTCGCCCTTGCGCCGCGCCACATATTCAGCGAGCGCCCCGGCAATGGCCGGGTCGAGGGTTGGTTCGATATATTGCTCCAGCAGATGCTGGACCCGCGCCGCCGCCAGATCGGCGGAGGACCGTGATCCCTCATCGGCCCATGTCTCGAACGGTTTGTAATCAAGCACTTCGGTGCGCCAGAACGCATCCTTGAAATTCGCTTGGGTATGGGCGCAGCCAAGGTAATGGCCCCCCGGGCCAACCTCGCGGATCGCGTCCATCGCCTGACCGTTTTCAGAGATATCGACGCCAGCTGCAATCGAATGCAGCACGCCCAACTGATCGGCATCCATCACGAATTTCTCGAAGGAGGCGACAAGCCCCCCTTCCAGCCAGCCGCAGGCATGGAGCATGAAATTCACGCCCCCCAGCAATGCCGCGTTCAGCGTGTTGGAGGTTTCATAGGCCGCCTGCGCATCCAGCAATTTGGAGCCGCACAACCCGCCACCGGACCGGAACGGCAGGTTCATCCGCCGCGCAAGCTGCCCCGCGCCATAAAGGATTTTGGACGCTTCGGGCGTACCGAATGTCGGCGCGCCAGAGTTCATGTCGATGGAGGTCACGAAAGCCCCGAACACAACCGGCGCGCCCGGCTTGACCAATTGAGAATAGGCGATACCCGCCATCGCCTCTGCCAGCACTTGTGTCAGCGTGCCGGTGACGGACACCGGCGCCATCGCGCCGCCCACGATAAAGGGCGACACGATGCAGGCCTGCCCGGCCTCTGCATAGACCTCAAGCGCACCCATCATCACGGAATCGAACGTCAACGGAGAGTTCACGTTGATCAGCGAGATCATATAGGGGCGGCTCAACTCCTCTTCCTGAAAGAGGATCTTGCACATCTCGACCGAATCCCGCGCGCGCACCGGATCGGTGACAGAGCCCATGAACGGCTTGTCCGACAGGGTCATATGCGCCTCAAGCATGTCGAGGTGCCGTTTGTTCACCGCCACATCCGTCGGCTCGCAGACGGTGCCGCCTGAATGGTGCAGCCATTTCGACATATAGCCGAGCTTCACGAATTTGCGGAAATCTTCCATCGTGGCATAGCGGCGGCCCCCATCAAGGTCGCGCACGAAAGGCGGGCCATAGACCGGGGCGAGCACGAGCGACTTGCCGCCAATCTCCACGTTCCGGTCCGGGTTGCGCGCATATTGGGTAAAGGACGCGGGCGCGGTTTCACATAGTTTGCGCGCCAGACCGCGCGGGATATGCACCCGCTCCCCCAGCACGGTGGCACCCGCCGCGCGCCAGCGATCCAGCGCCTCGGGATTGTCGACAAAGGCAACGCCCACCTCCTCCAACACCGTTTCGGCGTTGGCCTCGATGATCTCCAGCGCTGCGTCGGAGAGCATGTCGTAATTGGGAATGTTCCGTTGGATCACCGGTGCACAATCAATGCGGTGCGTCGTGCGCTCCGCGCGCCGCGCAGCCCCACCCCCGCTGCGCCGACCGCGCCGTTCTGCCCTTGGTTCCATCGCATCCATTGCCGCCACTCCGTGCAGTATTCTTGTTGGCGCCGACAATAGCGCCGGGCGGCGCGAAACCGGAGAGGATTGCGACTATTGCCAGCGAAATACGACATGCGGGGGACAACGCTGCCTCGGCCATTGCACGAATCCACCAGTGGGGGTAAAGCCCGGCCATGCAGATACATGACCATGACCGCCTCCTCATCGTTGATTTCGGCTCCCAGGTGACGCAGTTGATCGCGCGCCGTTTGCGGGAGGCCAATATCTACTGCGAAATCCACCCGTTTCAGAACGTCACCGCGGCTTTCCTGACCGAATTCGGCCCCAAGGCCGTGATCCTGTCGGGCGGCCCTGCCAGCGTGACCGACCCGGACAGCCCGCGCGCCCCGCAAGAGGTGTTTACGCTCGGCGTGCCGGTGCTTGGCATCTGCTATGGCCAGCAGGTGATGATGGAGCAGTTGGGCGGTAAGGTTGAGGCAGGCCACCACGCCGAATTTGGCCGCGCCTTTGTCACCCAGTCAAATGATCTCGACCTTCTGGATGGCTGGTTTGCCACCGGGCCGGAGCAGGTCTGGATGTCCCACGGCGACCGCGTGACAGCCCTTGCCCCCGGTTTTGAGGTCTATGGCACCTCGCCCAACGCGCCCTTTGCCATTGTGGCGGATCCGTCGCGGCATTTTTATGCGGTGCAGTTCCACCCTGAAGTGCATCACACCCCAAACGGCGCGGGCCTGTTCCGCAAATTCACCCAGCTTGCCGGGTTCACTGGCGACTGGACCATGGCCGCCTATAAGGAAGAGGCGATCCGCCTGATCCGCGAACAGGTTGGCGATGAGCAGGTGATCTGTGGCTTGTCGGGCGGCGTGGACAGTTCTGTTGCTGCCGTTCTGATTCATGAGGCCATTGGCGATCAGCTTACTTGCGTGTTTGTGGACCACGGCCTGATGCGCGCGAATGAGGCGGATGAGGTCGTGACGCTGTTCCGCGATCACTACAACATCCCGCTCATTCACGCGGATGAGGCCGATCTGTTCATAGACGCGCTTGAGGGGCAGGACGATCCAGAGAAAAAGCGCAAAATTATTGGGCGTCTTTTTATCGAAGTGTTTGAGAAACATGCCAAATCCATCGGCGGGGCCAAGTTCCTCGCACAAGGCACCCTCTATCCTGATGTGATCGAAAGCGTCAGCTTTTCCGGCGGGCCATCCGTCACGATCAAGAGCCACCATAATGTCGGCGGCCTGCCCGAGCGGATGGACATGAAACTCGTGGAGCCGCTGCGCGAATTGTTCAAGGATGAGGTCCGCGCGCTTGGCCGCGAATTGGGCCTGCCTGAGGCGTTTGTCGGGCGGCACCCCTTCCCCGGACCGGGCCTTGCCATCCGTTGCCCCGGTGGGATCACCCGTGAAAAGCTCGATATCCTGCGCAAGGCGGATGCGGTCTACCTCGATCAGATCCGCAAGCATGGGCTTTATGACGAGATTTGGCAGGCCTTTGCCGTTCTGTTGCCGGTGCGCACCGTGGGTGTAATGGGCGATGGGCGGACCTATGATTTCGTCTGTGCGCTGCGGGCCGTAACGTCCGTGGATGGGATGACAGCGGATTACTATCCGTTCTCCCATGAATTCCTTGGCGAAACGGCGAGCCGGATCATCAATGAGGTGCGCGGGATCAATCGCGTGACCTATGACATCACGTCCAAACCGCCCGGCACCATCGAGTGGGAGTAACCCATCCCGAATACACGTCATGCGGGAACGTTGCGCCAAATCCAGCATAACGACACGAAACCCATTGGATTCGGGACGCATTTTGTTGATACGCGCCCCGCGTTGACGTATAGACGTGAAAAAGCCTTATCAGGGCTTGGGCAGGTATGCGCATGTCAGTCGACGGGCGGCGCGGGTAACGGGCAGAACTGATGCAGATAAAAACGATTCTGATGGCGAGTGTTTGTGCCGGTGTCCTTGTGGGATGCGGTGACTATGTGTTGCCGGAGCGGGACAACCTCAACCAATCGGAATTGGTGCGCGCCCAGCCGCACCCGGATGCGTCCCGCCCCATCGACGATCTCAATGCCCTGATCGAGCAGCAGAATGCCGCGCGTCAGGAACGCGGGCTTGATCCGCTGACGACCGATCAGGCGGTCTCCGTGATTGTGAGCGCCCAGCGCACCTCCAGCCGTGCGGCGGAGCGGCCCGGCTTCTTCTCTACGCTTTTGGCGAATGTGCAGGCGGATCAGACCGTCGGTGCCGTTAACCAGCAGGATATCGCGGCAGCGGCCGCAGCACTTGCAGCAGCGCAGGGCACGCTGAACGCGGATGGCACGATCACCCGTCCCACGGCCGCTGTGGCAACCGGCCCGAATGCGGCGCTTGCTGCCGTAACCGGCACGCCCCAGAATGAAGCGGCGACCGCAGCGGCAGCGGCAGCAGCCGCGTCCACCCCCGCCAGTGCTCCGGCGGCACCGATCAATGTTGGCGGTGGGGATGCGTCCATCGCGGCAGCAGCAGCAGCGGCCGCCAGCGCCCTCGCCAATACGCGCGCGGCAGCAGCAGCCCCGACTGGCACCGGCTTTGCCGTTGGCGTGACGCCACAAACACCAGAATTGGATGTGCGGGTGGCCGTGACCGATGACACGATCGGCCCGCCCGATCCGGTGCCCGGCCAATGCTATGCGCAAGTCACCGAACCACCGCAATTCGAGACCGTGCAGGAGCGCGTCGTGGACGTGCCGCCCACCCAGACCTTTGAGGTGATCCCGGCCACCACCCGGACCGAGGAAATCCCGGTCGTCGTCGAAGAAGCCTATACCGAATTCCGCGTCATCCCGCCGGTCTATGAAACCATCATGGAAACGGTGATTGTGGAGCCCGCGCGCGAGCGGACCGTGACCGTCCCGGCGGAGTTCCGCACAGTGGTTGAGCGCCGCCCTGTCCGCCCTGCGTTCCGCAGTTGGCGCGATTGTAACCGGGTGTTCCCGGTCGGGTCAGAGGCACTTGGCGGGACATTCCTTGGCAATCGGGTGACGGCGGATGGCGGGCTTCAATGCTTGATCGAATTCCCAGCGGAATTCGAAACGATCACCCGCGAGGAGCTGGTCGCGCCAGAAACCACCCGTGTTGAGACCATTCCCGCCGTGACCAAGCAGGTGCCGCGCCGCGTGGTCGTACAGCCCGCCCGGACCGAAGAAGTCGTCGTGCCCGCACGGATCGAAACCGTGGAGCGCGAGGTGATCGACACGCCCGAGCGGATCGAGGCCACCACCCTGCCCGCCCGCTTCCGCACGGTTGAGCGGCGCGTCGAAGTGCGGCCCGAGCGTGTGGTCTGGAGCAATGTCGTCTGCGACACCGACCAAACCGGCACGCTCATCGCGAATGTGCAGCGGTCGCTGCGGGAGCGTGGGCTCTATACGGGCGAAATCGACGGGATCAACGGCCCCGGCACCCGTGCCGCGATCCGGGCGTATCAGCTTGAAAATGGTCTGGATTCGAGCATCCTGACGATCGAGACGGCGCGCATCCTCGGCGCGCGCAGCTAAGTCGTGATCCGGGCACAGCCCGAAAGGGAAGTGCCCGATGCCCAAAACCGCCCCCTTGCGTGCTGCCCTGTGGATGATCGGGGCCACGCTGTCTTTCAGTTCCATGGCGTTGGCCGGGCGGGCGATTGCCGTCGAGCTTGATACGTTTGAATTGATGCTGTTCCGTTCCCTTATCGGGGTGGTCATCATCACGACGATTGCGGTCGCTATGAAACGCACGGCGGAGATTGAACGCCGGGACATGCCGCTGCATCTGTTCCGCAATATCGGGCATTTTACCGGACAGAACCTATGGTTTTTCGCCGTCGCCGTGATCCCCTTGGCGCAATTGTTTGCGCTTGAGTTCACGACGCCGCTCTGGATCGCCCTGCTGGCCCCGATCTTTCTGGGCGAAAAGTATACTCGCGCGCGACTCCTCGCCGTGGCCATTGGTTTTCTGGGCATCCTTTTGGTGGCGCAACCCGGCCAGATCGAGATCAGTGGCGGCGTGATCGCAGCGGCAGGTTCCGCGATTGGGTTCGCGGTCAGCCTGATGGTGACCAAGCGGCTGACACAGCGCGGCCATTCTGTGCTCAATATCCTGTTTTGGCTGACGGTCACGCAGTCCATCTTTGCGTTGGTCTGCGCGGGCTATGATGGGGATATCGCGCTGCCCTCGCTCAATGGATTGCCCTTTGTCGTTATCGTGTCGGTTGCGGGGCTTTCGGCGCATTTCTGTATCACGACCGCGCTGTCGCTGGCCCCCGCGACGTTCGTGGCCCCGCTTGATTTTATCCGCCTGCCGCTGATCGGGTTGGTTGGCTATCTCTTTTACAATGAGACGATCAATCTGGTGATGGTGATTGGTGCTGTTCTGATCCTGAGCGCCAATCTGGTGAACCTGCGCGCCGAGCAACGGCGACAGAATGTCCGCGCGTAATACCTTCCCCCGCTGAAACCTGCATGCTATTGCCCCTCCAACGCTCAATGATTGGAGAGACCCATGAATATCGACGCAATCCCGGCTGGCAAAAATCCGCCCCATGACATTAATGTGGTGATCGAAATCACCGGCGGTGCCTCTGGCGGCGCGCCGGTGAAATACGAGATCGACAAGGACAGCGGCGCGGTTTTCGTGGACCGGGTGGTCAACACGCCCATGTTCTATCCCTGCAACTACGGCTTTGTGCCGAACACGCTGCACGCGGATGGCGATCCGACCGATGTGCTGGTGATCGTCGATTTCCCGCTTCAGCCCGGTGTCGTGATCCGCTGCCGCCCCGTTGGTGTGCTCAAGATGGAAGATGACGGCGGCATGGATGACAAGCTCATCGCCGTGCCGGTGGTGAAGGTTGATCCGTTCCAGGCCCATATCCAGGATCTGACGGACATCCCGCAGAAAACCCGTGACCGGATCAAGCATTTCTTCGAGCACTACAAGGATCTGGAAGACGGCAAATGGGTCAAGGTCATCGGATGGGGTGATAAGGCCGAAGCGGAAAGCATTCTGCAAACCTCCATCGACGCTGTCGCGAAATAAAATTAGCGATCTGATCCGACTGATTTTCGCGCGCCCCGCCCATATCGGCGGGGCGCGCTTTTTTCTACCTGAAGTTGTTCAAAGACATTGATTAGCAAGTGCAAATCGCATTTTCGCGGTTGCACGCAACGTAACGGCGCAGTTCAAGTGCCAATAACGCTACGTCAATCGTTGACCGGTGACCCTCCCCCGAAATAGCGTGAGAAACGGAAACAGGCGCAATAATAATGCGCGCATCTTACATAGGGGGAGGTCATGGGACCCAACTTGATGAAGCGGACAACCGCAATGGTTGCGGCCCTTGCGGTCACGACAACAGCAGCAATCGCAGGCGGGCAGGATCGCTCCGGGCAGCCGATCAGCATCATCTTTGAAGAAGGTCGGTATCTGCAGTTCAGCGGCAGCTTTACCAACCCGGATGTGACGGGGATCGACCCGACCAATCAGGCAACCGGAAGTGCGGCTGACAGCTATATCGCAATCGGCGCGGGCTATAAGGCAGATTTCAACGAGAACCTGTCCTATGCCGTGATCCTTGACGAGCCTTATGGCGCGAACCCGCTTTATGGTCCGTCCGGCTCCATCTATTCCGGCACGCAGGCCAATATCGACAGCTTCGCCCTGACCGGCCTTCTGCGCTATAAGATGGACGGCGGCTTCTCCGTTCATGGCGGCGTTTCGCTTCAGCAAATCAGTGCGGATGCCACGATCTCCCGCAACGCGCTGAACGCGGCGGCTGTTGGTGCGGGTGTGGCGACACGCTATGCGAGCAACTACACGATTGACACGGATACCAGCCAAGGCGCCGGCTATGTTCTGGGTGCGGCGTTCGAGAAGCCGGAAATCGCCCTGCGCGTGTCTCTTACCTATCACAGCTCCGTTGACCACGAGGTCGACGCAACCGAAGCCGTGACTGTCCTGCCCGCCGGTGCTGGTGGTGCGGTCGTCAACCTTGCCGGGACCAACAAAGCCAAGGCCAAATATCCCGAGGCCGTGAACCTTGAGTTCCAGACCGGGATCATGGCTGACACGCTCCTGTTCGGTTCCGTTCGCTGGGCCAACTGGTCGGAATACGAACTGCGCCCGACGATCTATAACCAAGCGACCCGCAACCCGATCGTCAGCTATGCCAATGACGGTCTGGATTATGCAATCGGCGTTGGCCGCCGGTTCAATGATAACTGGGCAGGCTCTTTCCGCGTGAGTTGGCAGCCGGAAGAAAACGGGGCAACCGGCGGCAGCGTCTTTGCACCGGCGAACGGGCGGACCGGGTATGCAATCGGTGTGGAATACTCCAAGGACAACCTCGAGATCGGCACTGGCATTCAATACACCGATCTGGGCGACGCGAACCGTGCGGGCCTCGGGAACTTCAGCGGCAACAGCGCGCTGTCCGTGGGCGTCCGGGTTGGGATCAAACTCTGATCCGCGTCTCATTTGAACTGGAGAAAGCCCGCCCATCCCGGCGGGCTTTTTTCATTGCGGCGCAGGATTCGGGTGGTGAGCGGACAGCAATCGCCGCTAGGGTCCGCCAATGAACGCTTCATCCCGCATCCCCACCATCGCATGGCTTGAACTCAGCCTTCTGGCGCTGATCTGGGGGGCAGTGTTTCTGGCCGTCCGGGTCGCGCTCGACGAGGTGCCATTCGTCACCTCGGTGGCGCACCGGGTCGGCTGGGCGACCCTTGCTTTGTGGATCATCGTCCTCATTCGGGGCGAGGCCGTGCCGCGCGGCTGGCGTATCTGGGCTGCGTTGCTGGTCATGGGTTTATTGAACAATGTGATTCCCTTCTCCCTCATGGCCTGGGGTCAGCTTCATATCGAAAGCGGCCTGACCTCGATCCTGAATGCGACCACCGCCCTGTTCGGCGTGACCGTGGCTGCGATGCTGTTGCCCGACGAGCGCCTGACCCTGCGCCGAGGTGCGGGCGTCGTGATCGGTTTTGGCGGGGTTGTCATCGTGATCGGGCCGGAAGCCCTGTCTGGCTTCGATCTTACGTCGCTGGGGCAGATTGCCGTGCTGCTTGGGACATTGTCCTATGCTTTTGCCGGGGTTTGGGCGCGCAAACGGCTGGGCGGCCTGCCCCCCATCGTGGCGGCCGCTGGGATGCTGACCGGCTCAAGCCTGATTGCCCTGCCTGCGGCCTTCATCCTCGACGGGACGCCCTCCTTTGATCTGATGCCGCAGACATGGGGCGCGATCCTCTATTATGCGCTTGCGGCCACGGCGGGGGCGTATCTGCTCTATTACCGGATCATCGCGCGGGTCGGATCGGGCAATCTGATGCTTGTCACGCTGATAATGCCGCCGATTGCGATCACCCTTGGGGCGCTGGTGCTGGGTGAGGCGCTGACAGCCAACGCGTTTCTCGGCTTTGGCGTGATCGCGCTGGGGCTTTTGGTGTTGAACGGGCGCGTGCTGTCCCTTTTCAAACGCGGCCACGCGCGCTAACCCTTGGGGCGCTGATCTGGTCCGAGGTGACACATGCTCTATCCAACCGCAGACGCGTGGCACGCCGCGCCCCACCGGCGCGTGGCGCTGTTTGGCATGTCCGGCTTGGGCAAGACGTTCCTGTCGCAGATGCTGCGCGACACGGGCGGCTGGTTCCATTACTCCGTCGATTACCGCATCGGCACCCGTTATATGGGCGAACATATCGTCGATAATTTCAAGCGGGAGGCGATGAAAAGCCCGTTCCTGCGGGAACTTCTGATGACGGACTCGATCTATATCGCGTCCAACATCACGTTCGACAATCTTGCACCGCTGTCGACCTATCTGGGCAAGCCCGGTGATCCGGCGCGAGGCGGCATTCCGTTTGAAGAATATTGCCACCGTCAGGATCAGCACCGCGAGGCTGAGATCGCGGCCCTTCTCGATACCGTCAGATTCATCGACAAGGCGCAAACGATCTATGGCTATCAGCATTTCGTCTGTGACACGGGCGGCTCGATCTGTGAGGTGGTGGACCCGGACAATCCTGATGATCCGGTGCTCAGCGCGCTGTCCACACACCTTTTGCCAGTGTGGATCAAGGGAAGCGCGGCGCATGCCGACGAACTTGCCCGCCGTTTCGATCGCGCGCCCAAGCCGATGTATTACCAACCGCAAGAGTTGCTGGCCAATTGGCAGGCCTATCAGGATGAGACAGGCGCGACCGAGCTTGAGGTGGACCCGGATGAGTTCATCCGCTGGTCGTACAGGCGGCTGTTGACCTCCCGTCAGGCGCGCTATGCCGCCATGGCCCGCCATGGCATCACGCTTGAGGCCGATGAAGTGCGCAGCGTGCGCACCGAGCAGGATTTCGTCGCCCTGATCGGGGAGGCCATCGCGCGCGCGTGACTTGCACGCTTGCCCCGTTCGCCCTATTTCTTGCGTCCCGCAAATAAGGATCAGACGTATGCCCATCACCATCCCCGAACAGCTTCCCGCTTATTCCGTTTTGCAAACGGAAGGCGTGATGGTGATGGGGCAGAGCCGTGCTCAGGTGCAGGATATCCGGCCCTTGCGCATCGGGCTTTTGAACCTGATGCCGATGAAGATCCAGACGGAGACACAGTTTGCCCGCCTGATCGGGGCAACGCCCTTGCAGATCGAATTCCAACTGATCCGCATGAGCGAACATGAAAGCCGCCACACCCCCCCCGAGCATATGGAGGCGTTCTATAAGCCGTGGCGCGACGTGCGGGAGCAGAAATTTGACGGGCTGATCATCACCGGTGCACCCATCGAATTGCTGCCCTTCACCGAGGTCAGCTATTGGGACGAGTTGCGCCAGATCTTTGACTGGACCCAGACCCATGTGCATTCGACATTCGCGGTATGTTGGGGCGCGCAGGCGATGCTGCATCACTTCCACGGTGTTCCGAAACACGAATTGCCGGAAAAGAAATTCGGTTGCTTCCGCCATGAGGTGAACGTCCCCGCAAGCCCCTATCTGCGCGGCTTTTCGGACAATTTCGTGGTGCCCGTCAGCCGCTGGACGGAAACCCGTGCCGAAGACCTCGCCACACGACCCCTCGACATTCTGGTCTCGAGTGAGGACGCAGGCCCCTGCCTTGTCGAGGATCAGGCGCACCGGGCGCTCTATATGTTCAACCATCTGGAATATGACAGCGACACCCTGAAGGGCGAATATGACCGTGACGTGCGCGATGGCACTGCCATCGCCCTGCCGCGCAATTACTACCCCGGCGACGATCCAGCACAGACGCCGGAAAACCGCTGGCGGAGCCATGCGCATCTTCTTTATGGCAACTGGATCAACCAGATTTACCAGACCACAGATTTCCATTGGCTCGACACATGACACGAGCGGAGGCCATCTGGCCGCCGCAAGGGCAATTTGTGACCATTGGCGGGCGGCGTGTGCATTACTGGCGGCAAGGGGCCGGGCAACCCGTGGTGTTGATCCACGGGGCGAATGGGAACCTGCGGGACTGGACCTTTCACCTTGCCGGCGCTTTGGCGCAGCATCATGACGTCATCGCCTTTGACCGCCCCTCCCATGGCTATACCGATGGCATCGCGAAGCGGGGCGATCCCCATGGGCAGGCTGCGCTGCTGCGGGCGGCACTGGCGGCACTCGGTGTGTCGCGCCCCCTGATCGCGGGGCACAGCTATGGCGGCGCGGTTGCGCTGGCATGGGCGGTCGATGCGCCCAAGGATGTGGCGGGGCTTTGCCTGATCGCGGCCCCCAGCCACGAATGGGAGGGATCGGCGGGCCGCCTTTACGAAATCCTCGACACACCGATCATCGGCGCCGCGCTGGCCGCGACCCTGCCGCCGCTGATCGGCCCGCGCATCGTGCGCACGCGCCTGCCTTGCATCTTCACCCCGCAAGCGATGCCCGACGGATACCCAGCCCACCTTGGCGCACCGCTGGCCCTGCGTCGGGAGACCGTGCGCGCGACCGCCGCCGATATCTCCCGCCTGAAAGACGTGATCCGCCGCATGATCCCGCGCTATGCCGAGCTGCCGATGCCGATCGAGATGATCCATGGCACCGCGGACACCATCGTGCCCTGTGACATCCACGCCGACCATCTGATCCGCGCGGTGCCACACGGCACTCTCACGCGGCTGGACGGGGTGGGACACATGCCGCATCACACCCATCCTGAAACCGTGCTCGACGCTTTTGCCCGATTGCGCGCCGCTTGAACGCTTGCGCCTGTCCGGCTGCCGCGCCACTCTATGACAAAAGCTTGGGAGGAACCCGTGACCAAACCGCTTGACGGGGCCATCAGCGCCTATTTCACCAATGACGCCCCCAAGGATATCCGCGACCAGATCGACGAGGGCGGCAAGAAAGACGTGCTCGACCCCGGCTATCCCTATGACAAGCGGATGGATGGGGATGATTACGACGCGGCCTATGACGCGCTGCAACGTGAGTTGGTCAAGATGCAGGCTTGGGTGCGCGACAGCGGATCGCGCGTTGTCGTGGTGTTTGAGGGCCGGGACGCGGCGGGTAAGGGCGGCACCATCAAACGCTTCCGCGAAAACCTGAACCCGCGTGTTGTCAAAACCGTGGCGCTTGCCAAACCGACCGAGACCGAGCAGGGCCAATGGTATTTCCAGCGCTATATCGAGCATCTGCCGACCGCCGGTCAGATCACGCTTTTTGACCGCTCGTGGTATAATCGCGGCGTGGTGGAGGATGTGTTCGGCTTTTGCACCCCCACACAGCGCGCGCATTTCTTTCGCCAAGTGCCGGAATTTGAGGACATGATCGCGGATGAAGGCATCCATTTCTTCAAGATTTGGCTCAATGTCGGGCGGGCGGAGCAATTGCGCCGGTTCCTCGCGCGGGAGGCCGATCCGCTCAAACAGTGGAAACTGAGTTGGATTGACGCGAAGGGCCTTGGCAAATGGGACGACTACACCCGCGCGATCAGCGAAACCTTCGCCGCGTCGCATCGTGACACGGCCCCATGGACCGTGATCCGCTCTGACGACAAACGCCGTGCGCGGCTCGATGCGATCCGCACGATCCTATTGGGGCTGCCCTATGACGGGAAAGACGAAAAAGCGCTTGGCCAGATTGACCCCAAGATCACCGGCGGGCCGGAGATCATGGGCATTTCGCTCTAGACCGCTTATATCACCCCTATGGGACAGGACACCAAGAAACCTCGCAAGGGGTATCATCACGGAAATCTTCGACAGGCGCTGGTGGATGCAACCCTCAGCCTGATCGAGGAGAAGGGTCCGCAGGGTTTCACCCTTGCGGAAGCCGCCCGGATTGCCGGTGTCAGCCCCGCCGCACCCTATCGCCATTTCAAAGGCCGCGAGGACTTGATCGAGGAGGTTGCCCGGCAGGGCTTTGACATGTTCGCGGACGTGATGGAGGCCGCGCATGACGCGGGCAACCCCTCCCCCCTGTCGGCATTCGAGGCGGTGGGCCGCGCCTATCTCGCCTTTGCCCGTCAGCATCCAGGACATTACATCGCCATGTTTGAGAGTGGCGTCGCGATCTCCCGCAATGCGGACCTGTCAATGGCGGCAGATCGCGCAATGAGCGTTCTGACCGGCGCGGCAGAGGCTCTGAGCGCGCATCTGCCCCTCGACCGCCGCCCGCCAAGCTCGATGATTTCCCATCATATCTGGGCGCTGTCTCACGGGATTGTGGAGCTGTTCGCGCGTGGGGAGCCGGGCCAGCGCGCGCCCTTCTCCCCCGAGGAATTGCTGGAGACGGGAACGTTGGTCTATCTGCGCGGGCTTGGCCTGATCTCGCCGGATTAACAGCGCCCCGGGTCGCGACAGCGCATTATTCACGCTCCTCTCACAGCAAGATTATGGTCGGCGTCGTTTTTGCCTGATACCGCTAGGGCATGGCCGAACACACGACTTCACCGAAACACGCTCCGTTGAGCTTTACTGCCTTTGTTGCCGTTATTGCGTCTCTCATGGGGCTGAATGCGCTGGCGATTGACATCATGCTGCCGGGGCTGCCGCAACTTGGCGCGTGGTTCATGCTTGATGATCCAAACCGGGCACAGGTGGTGATCACGGCCTATCTGATCGGCTTTGGAGTGGGTCAGTTTTTCATGGGGTTGTTGGCGGACCGGTTCGGGCGGCGCCCGGTGCTGCTGTCTGGTGTGGCGGTCTATATGATCTGCACCGTGATCTGCATCGTCGCGCCGAGCTTCGAGTTGTTGCTGGCCGCGCGTCTGGCGCAAGGATTGGCGTCTGCCGCACCTCGCGTGGTCGCGACCGCCACGGTCAGAGACTGCTATGACGGGCGGCAGATGGCGCGGGTCATGTCCCTGACGCTTATGGTGTTCATGGCCGTGCCAGTGGTGGCCCCGCTCTTGGGTCAGGTGATCCTGTTTGTGGCCCCATGGCAGGCGGTTTTTGCGTTCCTCACGATCTATAGCGGCACGGTGCTGGTGATCTGTGCCCGCCGGATGCCCGAAACCCTTGATCCAGCGATGCGCCGCCCGATTGAGCGGACCGTGATCCTGTCTGCCTTGCGTTCGATCCTGCGGTCGCGGCAGACGGTGGGCTATACGCTCGCGGCTGGTGTGTTTTTCGGGGCGCTTTTTGGCTTTATCAATTCCGCGCAACAGGTGTTGGGGGATGTGTTTGGGCTTGGCACATTCTTTCCGGTGGTATTCGCGGCTGTGGCCCTTGCGATTGCCGCGTCCTCTTACGCCAATTCGCGACTGGTGGAGCGGCTGGGGATGCGGCTGTTGAGCCACGGGGCGGTGATCCTGTTCCTCATACTGTCCACACTCATGCTGCTGCTGGAATGGCATCAGGCATTGTCGCTGATGATCTTTCTGCCGCTCTTTGTGGTGATGATGCTGCTTGTCGGTATGGTGTTCTCGAATTTCAATGCCATGGCGATGGAGCCGCAGGGGCATGTCGCGGGGCTGGCCTCCTCTTTCGTGGGGGCGATGGGGGTGCTGATCGGTGCGGGGATCGGTTTTGTCATCGGGCAAGCCTTTGACGGATCGGTCATGCCGCTTGCCATTGGCTATGTCGGATCGGGGTTAGGAACGCTCATCCTGATCCTGCTGACCGAGCGTGGGCGGCTGTTTCACACCCCTGCCGCCGACCCAATGTAAATAGGCTTAACTTTTTTGATCACGCCCTCTTGATCTGCGCGGACCTGTCCCCCATCTTTGTAAATGTGATTAACATTAACATTGAAAGGACCCCTCGATGCAAAGCCCCGCGCATTACCTGAAATCCGCCGAAAGCTGGCTCGACAGCAAGGGGAAAGGCGCGTGGATCGCGACCATGATCCTTGCATTCATCTTCATCTGGCCGATTGGCCTTGCCATTCTTTTCTACATGATCTGGAGCAACCGCATGTCCTGCAACAAATCCCGTTCCCATCGCGGCTGGGGCCGTGATCGTTTCGCACCCACCGGCAATCACGCGTTCGACGCCTATCGCGAAGAGACGCTGAAGCGGCTGGAAGAAGAGCAGGAAGCGTTCCAAGGCTTTCTTGACCGTCTGCGTCAGGCCAAGGACAAGACCGAGTTTGACCAGTTCATGGATCAGCGCCGGTCCCGCCCTGCCGATAACGGGCCGGAGCCGCAGGCTGGCTAACCCCTACTCCCTGCCCCTCCGCCATCCGAATGGCGGGCGGGCATCCTCCCCCACCCTGTCGTTTCTTATAGTTTGATGGACCTGTCGCCGATGTATTCCGACCCTTCCGCCCCGTTTGACGCCCTGCCCGACCCGGATCAGCATCCGTGGTTTTATGCCGGTGTCCCGTTCAAGCGCCTGATCGCCTGGCTGATTGATGGCGTGTTTATCGGTGTCCTTACCTTCCTTGCCGGTATTCTGACGCTCACGCTGGCATGGTGGCTCTGGCCGCTCGCCTTCGCCGTGATCGGTTTTGTCTACCGGGTGCTGACCCTGTCCGGCCAGTCGGCCACATGGGGGATGCGGGTGATGGGCATCGAATTGCGCACCGCCCATGGGGATCGGTTCAACGGGTCGGACGCAGTCATGCACACGCTGGCCTATACGCTGAGCCTTTTGTTCATGATCGTACAGGCGATATCCATCGTGCTGATGCTGGCCACGCCGCGCGGTCAGGGCCTGCATGACCTTCTGCTCGGGACGGTCGCGATCAACCGAACAGCCTGACCCAACTCTCCCCCTGACTTGACGAGCCCGCACCCCGGTGCGGGCTCTTTTTTTGCTATTTCGCGTCCACATTGGCGCATTGACAGCCACCAGCGCTTGCGCTCAGGATAAGGGCACGCTCCCCAAGGCAAGGTTTGCGCTATGCGCCATTTGCAAACACATATGCCGCAATTCTATGTGACGGCCCCGCAGCCCTGCCCGTATCTTGAGGGGCGGGTGGAGCGTAAGCTGTTCACCTCGCTGGCCAACCGGTCGGCGCAGGCGCTCAATGATACGCTGTCACAGCAGGGATTTCGCCGCTCGCAGAATGTGCTCTATCGCCCGTCCTGTGCCGATTGCTCTGCTTGCCTGTCCGCGCGCATTCGGGTGGCCGATTTCAAACCGAGCCGCAATCAGCGCCGGGTCGTGAAGCGCAACGAGATGCTTGAGCGCAACGTGATGAACGCATGGGCGACGGAGGAGCAATATGACCTGTTCCGCCGCTACCTCGATGCGCGCCACGCCGATGGTGGCATGGCGGATATGGACATGTTTGAATACGCCGCCATGGTGGAGGAAAGCCCGGTCGTGAGCCGGGTGATCGAATACAATGACCCCACGGAACCGGGCCACCCGCTCAAGGCCGTTTGCCTCACGGATGTGCTGCAGGACGGGGTGTCGATGGTCTACAGCTTTTTCGAGCCGAGCCTCGCGCCGCGCAGTGTCGGCACGCATCTGATCGTTGATCATGTCGCTTTGGCCGCAGAGATGGGCCTACCATACGTCTATTTGGGCTATTGGGTGCCCGGCAGCCCCAAGATGCAATATAAATCGCGGTTCCGCCCGTTGGAGATTTTCTATCAGGGCGAATGGACCGATCTGAGCCAGATCGCGCGGGTCGATACAGAAAAGCATCCGCTGACCGCTGATCCGATTCAGGATCAGGTGGCAGCGATCCAATTGCCGCGCGTCACCGATATCTGACGGCCTCACGCCACACGAAACGAAGAAGGCCCGCACCCTTTTCAGGATGCGGGCCTTTGTCGCTGCTCAGTCTGTCCCGATTATTTCAGCAGATCAGGCACAATCGTCACGATATCCGGGAAGGCCCACAGCAGGCCAAGGCCAAGCACCTGGATCAACACGAACGGGATCACACCACGATAGATATGGCCCGTGGTGACCTCCGGCGGGGCGACCCCACGCAGGTAGAACAACGCAAACCCGAAAGGCGGTGTCAGGAACGAGGTCTGCAAGTTGACCGCGATCATTATCGTGACCCATTTCGGATCGAGCGTCCCGCCATAGATCACCGGCCCCACAATCGGCACCACGATGTAGATGATCTCAAGAAAATCGAGCACGAAGCCGAGGATGAACAGAACCAGCATCACCACAAGGAACACCAGCCATTCCTCATCAAAGGATTTGAGGAATTCCTGAATGTAATGCTCCCCGCCATAGGAGATGACGACGAGGTTCAACAATTGCGACCCGATCAGGATCGCGAACACCATCGACGTCACCTTGGCGGTTTCGCGCACCACCGGGGTCAGCACCCGCTTGCGGAACAGGATCCAGCAGGAATAGAGGATGCCACCGATCGCGATGTGATAGCAGATCATCGCGACGATGAAGGCGATCCAGTTTTCGAAGCTGACTTCCTCAATGTTCACGCGCAGATCGAAATTCACGCCCGCAAGCAGCATGATGACAATGGCGAAGGCGGTGATGATCACCGGCTTACCGCGCCCCGGACCATCCTCCGCCATGCGGCGATAGCCCGCCAACAGGATCGCACCGGCAGCCCCAAGCGCCGCGGCGGGCGTCGGGTTCGTGATCCCGCCAAGGATCGAGCCAAGCACGGCCACGATCAGGACCAGGGGTGGGAAGACCACGCGCAACAGCTCATTCTCGCCCAGCCATTTGACAGCCGCTTTCGCGCCATACCCCATCATGACAAGCGGCACGACGAGGATCAGCAGCGCCGTACCGGGTGAGGTCAGCGGCCCGATAAAGGCCGCATCAAACACCATGCCGAGCAGAATACCCCCCGCCCCGATCAGAAGCGGCGTACGGTCCTGCTGCGGTGCCACGCCGAAGGAGGTAGCGAACATCAGGCCCGCAATCACCCACAGCGCCATCAGGGAGGAGGAAAGCGGTGCCGCATTGGCAACTGCCGCCGCACGGTTGGCCGCGATTTCCTCGTCAGTAAGGTCACGCTGCAATTCCGTGCCGCCTGCCGCGTCAATCGCGGCCTGCTGGGCAACGGCGAGATCCCACATCTCCTGCCCGTGGCGATTGATCATCGCCTCCTGACAGGTGGGCGGCACATTCGTGCGCAAGACCGCCTGATCGCCCTGCTCGGACACCGACGACACGCGCACATCCTGCGAACCGGACAGGCCAACCATGTTGGAGCCGATGGCAAAAAGCACGATGGACACCGGCACGGCGAGATACCAGATCAGGCCATGGTTCGGGCCGCGCGCGGCGGAATAAGTGGATCCGCCGCCAAGGTCGACAGGCGGGGCCTTCTCCGGGTTTAGGATCGCGAAACCAAACGCATAGGCACCATAAAGGACCGCAAGGAAAATACCCGGCAGGATCGCCGCCTGAAACAGCGTGCCGACAGACAGAACCGCCGCTTCGCCCAGATAGGTCAGCGCGTCCGGGCATTGCAGGTTTTGCGCCCGTGCTTCCTGCGCGGTGGAATAGATGTCACCCGCGAGTGTTCCCAACAGAACGATCACGATGGAGGGTGGAATGATCTGCCCAAGCGTCCCTGACGCGGCAATCACACCCGTGGACAATTCCGGCGAATAGCCATTGCGCAGCATTGTCGGCAGCGCAAGCAAGCCCATGGTCACCACGGTCGCGCCCACAATCCCGGTGGAGGCCGCAAGGAACGCACCCACCACAACGATGGACACCGCCAGACCACCCGGCAACGGGCCAAACACCCGCGCCATCGTCGTCAGCAGATCCTGCGCGATGCGGGAGCGCTCAAGCGTGATGCCCATCAGGACGAACATGGCAACGGCCAGCAACGTCTCAATCGACGGGCCGGCAAAGACCCGCTCGTTCATCCGGTTGACGAAAAAGCCCAGGTTCCGCGTCACCGCATCCTGCCAGCCATTCGCGAACAGCGCGCTCTCATAGACCGGCAATTCGGGGTATCTGAAATGACTGATCGCATCCCGCCTGACCCCCTCATCCAACAGGGCGAGGTATTCCGCGGACCGCGTGTCGATCTTTTCCGTAATCAGGATGCCCGACGCGTCGAGCGAGGCGATGATGACAAAGGCGACAAGCCCCGCCCCGCCGATGGCAAACGCCACCGGATAGCCGGACATGATCGCCCCGAACAGACAGGCGAAGGTGATGATGAGGCCAATTTCAATGCCGTCGAGACCAAAAAGCATGGGGTTTTCCTGCCCTTATTCTTAGTGAATGTCCGCGACTTTGGCCGCGATTTCGTCTTCAAGCTCATCAAGGTCGAGATGCTTGCCCGCACTTTCCGGCCCTTCGATGAACTCCAGCAGCGAGCGCCAGAAGAAGCACCACGCCTGAATGAACATCAGCCCGGCAAAGGCCACGATCAGCATCTTGAACAGGAAATAGGCGTCAAAACCGTTCGGGCTGAACCCGATGGTTTCCACATTCCATTTCAAGAGCCGCGCCTTGCGCTCCAGCGATTCAAGGCTATCGGTCGTGTTGATCTTTGGCGTCACCAGATGGCGCCACATGAAGAACCAGCCAAAGAACCACACAAGGGTCATGGTCGGCATCAACAACAGCGCGGAGCCAAGCATATCCACCATCTTCTTGGCGCGATGGCGCATCCCGGCATAAAACAGGTCAACCCGCACATGGCCGCCCTGCACGAAGGTATAGGCGCAACACAGCGCCACGATCATGGCGTTATAGAGCTTCAATTCTTCGGCATACCAGCTCAGATCACGGGTAAAGACAGAGCCAAACGGCCCGACCGAAATCTCAGACACGCGGAACACGCGCTGCAAGAACACGATCATCACCTGTTGCAGCACCATCAAAAGGCCCGCCCAAGCGAAGAAACGACCCAGCGCGTTCTGCATGAACTCCACCCCGACCACCATTTTCCACAGGAAGCCGCGGAAATAGACGCCGACAAGGGTGATGATGGTCAGAACGCTGAACACGGCGAAGAAGAACTCCGTCGAGCCACCGTAATAGATGAACCGCATCTTCGCGGTGCTGTCTGACCAGTCGAGCCATGCCGATGGATTGGCCAATGCTTTGAAGATGCCGGAAAATCCGGCCCAAAACTCGCTGAAAAACAGAAGGATAAGGTCCATCACATACGCCTGTTAGATTGGGTGGGTGTGCATTATGTATCCGCACCAAATCCGTGTCCGCGTTGACACAGATCAGGGCCGGATACGGGAATGTCCCGCCCCGGATATACCGGAGCGGGACATGTCTGGTTGGGACCCCGTCTTTTAGCCGCCCATCACGCGATCGCGCTGCGCGGTGTAGACACCGGAGGATTTCGCGATCCAGCCGGAAGACTTGCGCATGCTGTCCATCGCGGAATTGGCGATATCTGCAAACAGCTCGTCGCCCATGTTCTCGTCGATGATTTCCTGGCTGGCTGCACCGAATGCATCCCAAACGCTGTCCGGGAACTCCAGAACACGCACACCAGCGGACTGCAGACGCTCAAGAGCCGC
This sequence comes from Rubricella aquisinus, assembly GCF_014199445.1. Classification (GTDB taxonomy): domain Bacteria; phylum Pseudomonadota; class Alphaproteobacteria; order Rhodobacterales; family Rhodobacteraceae; genus Rubricella; species Rubricella aquisinus. The sequence goes on from NZ_JACIJS010000005.1 coordinate 116,764, forward strand.
ACCGTTTTCCGCCATGAACTGAGCGAGGTTGATGGAGTGTGCCGCTGCGGACACGTTCTCGATCACTGCCTGATGGCTCGGCGACAGGGAGTTCCAAACGTCGAGGTTGGTGCCGAGAGACAGCGCCGCGCCCGGCTCGTGGAAGCCTGCGGTGTAGTAAATCTTGGTGATTTCCTGGAAGCCTGCCTTCTCGTCCGCCCACGGGCCGATCCACTCGGTGCCGTCAATGGCACCAGAGGCCAGTGCCTGATACACTTCCGCGCCGGGAAGGTTCTGCACGGATGCGCCAAGGCGACCCAGCGCCTGACCGCCAAGGCCCGGCATACGGAACTTGAGGCCGTTGAAATCCTCAGGACCAGTGATTTCCTGACGATACCAGCCACCCGCCTGCGCGCCGGTGTTGCCCGCGAGGAACGGCTTGATGTTGAAAATCTCGCCAAGCTCGTGGTGCTTCTGCTTGCCGTCCATCCAGTAGTACCAGTTCTGGATTTCCTGAGCGGTCATGCCGAAGGGCACAGCGGTGAAGAACGCCCATGCCGGGTGCTGGTTGACCCAGTAGTAGTCCGCACCGTGATACATGTCCGCCTGACCGGAGGCCACAGCGTCAAAGCTCTCGAACGCGCCAACAAGCTCGCCCGCGGCCTTCAGATCAACGGTCAGCTGACCATCGGTCGCTGCGGTGATCATGTCTGCGCAATACTGCGCGCTGTCGTGCACACCCGCGAGGCCACGGCCCCAGGTGGTGACGAGCGTCAGCGTGCGGCGGCCCTGCGCGTAGGCAGGTGCTGCAAGGGTTGCACCGGCAGCGGTTGCTGCGCCACCAAGTGCGGAATTCTTAAGAAATGAACGACGGTCCATGTCATCCTCCCATTGTGCCGGTGTCTCAGGGCTCGTCCTGCAAGAGACTCACCACCCGGCGTTACAAAGCATCGTGACGTTAGCCGTGCGAATGTGTCCTGCAAATACCCAATGCCCCGTAGTGCTGAACGCTTTCTTGCAAAAACAGGGCACTAGGATGGATTGGTCGCAAACAGAAACGAATGGACCGTCAGGCCAGTGCTGCCCTGACCTCTGCTTCGACCGCCAGCGCCCGGCGCACAGTCGCCCGCTGCGCCATTTGGTTGCGATGGGCCGTGATGCGCGGGAATTGCGCGGGATCGACGCCATCGCCTTCCATCCAATTGGCAAGCGTAAACAGATAGGGATCACAGATCGAATACCGCTCCCCCAGCACAAATGGCCCGCGCAGGGCGTGCTCCTCGATATAGGTGAAGGCATGGGCGACGGATTGCGGCACCTTGCGCCGCAATGCCTCCAGATGCGCCTCCCCGTCCACCCAGCGGCTGCCGCGCATCCGGTGCGCATGGGCAACATGAACGGTGGAGCACAGATAGGCGTTAAACGACTGTGCCTGCGCAAATTCCATCGGGTCAGACGGGGCCAATGCTGCCTCCGGCGCAATTTGCGCGAGATAGGCGAGGATCGCGGGCGTCTCTGTCAGGATATCAGGCCCGAAGCGCAGGGCGGGCACCCGCGCCTTGGGATTAACGGCAAGATATGCCTCATCCTTCTGCGCGCCCTTGGCGAAGGAAATCGGGGTGAGCGTGATATCCAGCCCCGCGTCATAACACACGATCAGTGAGGCCAGCGCACAGGTATCCGGCGTGAAGAAAAGGTCCATCCCATCGCCTGCGTGGTCCATCTGACGCGCCCTCTCGTGATTTTGCCCCTCACGCTACCCGGCGCCCCGTGGGCCCGCAATCTGCCGTTTGGTTTTTGCCCTTTTCATTAAGCGCCACACAGGCTCAAATAGGGCAGCGCCGGGACAGAAGGGCGCAATTTGGGGAGGAAACAGATGCACGGCCGAACCGGGCTGCGTGGCTGGCGACCGAATTACGGGCAGAAGATCTTTCTTCTGGCGACCCTTCCCCTAATGCTGGCCGTTGCCGCGATCACGGTGCTTGTGGGCTATCAGTACCGGCAATTGTCCGAGCGGGAGATCGCGTTTCTTGAAGAAACGCTGCTGGAGGCCAAACAATCCGAGCTTGGCAATTACATGAGCCTCGCGCGGAACGCGATCTACCATATCTACGGCCCCGCAGGCCCTGACGATCAGGAGGCCAAGACGCGCGCGGCACAGATCCTTGCCGCGATGACCTATGGCAAGGAGGGCTTCTTCTTCGTCTATGATTATGACGGGACGAACCTTGTCTCCTCCCGCCAGACCTATCTGATCGAGCGCAACTGGTTTGACCTGACGGACAGTCAGGGCACGCCCGTGGTGCAACCCCTGATCGCGCTGGCGCGCTCGGGCGGCGGGTATCATCGCTATGTCTGGCCCAAACCCAGCACTGGCGAAGAGGCAGAGATGTATTCCTACGTCATCGGCTTGCAGGATTGGCAATGGGCGATGGGGACCGGCATTTTCATTGACGACGTGATCGCGGAGGTCGATGCCGCGCGCGCAGAGATGGAAGCGCGCATCCGCTCCACCTTCATCTGGATCGCGTCGATCACCGTGGCTGTGCTGATCGGGGTGTTCGGGTCGGGCCTTCTTATCAACCTGCGCGAAAGACGGCTTGCCGATCAGAAGCTCGCTGTGCTGACCCAACGGATCGTGGACACCCAAGAAGAAGAGCGCGCCCGCGTCGCGCGCGAACTGCATGACGGGATCAGCCAACTTCTTGTCGGGGTGCGCTATGGGCTGGAGCTTGCGCAACGCAAGATCAGCCAAGGGGCCGAAGATACCGGCACGATCATCAAGAAATCGACCGATGGGATCACCACGGCGATCCATGAGGTCCGCCGGATCAGCCGTGACCTGCGCCCCGGCGCGCTCGATGATCTGGGCCTGTCACCCGCGCTCAAGACGCTGGCGGAGGAGTTCTCGGCCCGCACCGGGATCAAGACGACGCTCACCACCGTGGCCCTGCGCAACAGCCTGTCGGGAGAGGGCAAAACCGCGCTCTACCGCGTGGCGCAAGAGGCGCTCACCAACATCGAGCGCCATTCGGAGGCCCGCATCGCCCGCATCACCGTGCGCCCCCACCGCAAGGGCGTCACACTGACCATTCAGGACAACGGCCATGGCTTCAAACCGGGGCGCAACAGCGGGCCGGGCATCGGCCTGCGCAACATGCAGGAACGGATTGAACATCTGGGCGGGACATTTACGATCCAGTCGAGCCGTAAGGGAACCATCATCGAAGCCGATCTGCCCGAGCGTCACATCGTGACGGGCGAAGATCACTCCGACCAACCATCAGAGAGCCTATCCGCATGACCCCGATCCGTGTCATCCTCGCTGACGATCATCCGCTGGTGACCGAAGGCGTGCGCGCCTATCTTGAAACCTTCGATCAGATCGACGTTGTGGCCACCGTGACCAACGGGCCGGATGCGCTTGCCGCGATTGAACGCCTGAAACCGGATGTCACGCTGATGGACCTCAACATGCCCGGCATGAACGGCCTCACCGCCACCGAGCGCGCGCTGGAAACAAGCCCACAGGCCCGCATCGTCATCCTGTCGATGCATGACAACCCCGAATACATCACCACCGCGCTGCGTCACGGCGCGCGGGGATATCTGCTCAAGGACATTCCCACCGATGAGATCGTGGAGGCCATTGAAAAGGTCCACGCGGGGGAGGTCTACCTCTGCACTGGCACGGAAAAGATGATCACCGGCTCCAGCGATGATGGCGAGGACGGGCGGGAGCCGCTGACATCGCGCGAGCAGATGGTGCTGCTGCGCCTCGCCAAGGGCGACAGCAACAAACAGGTCGCGGGGGAGCTCAACATCTCCGTCCGCACGGTCGAGACGCACCGTAAAAACATCAAGCGTAAGCTCGGTATTGCAACCACGGCGGGCCTCACCAGATATGTGCTCGAAAGCGGCCTTTTGGGGCTGGAGCGGTAGCAGATACCGGGTTTTGGATTTTCGGGAATGACCTTTGTTCTGATTGCGGTGGGCCTTGCGGCGCTGATCGCGGGCGGTGCTTTGTTAGTGTCTAGTGCCGTGTCGCTGGCCGCGCGGTGGGGGCTGCCTCCGGCGGTGATCGGGGCGACGGTCGTGGGCATTGGCACTTCCCTGCCCGAATTGCTGGTATCGGTGCAGGCGGCCCTTGCCGGATCACCCGATATCGCCCTTGGCAATGTCGTCGGCTCAAACACCGCGAACATCCTCCTGATCCTTGGCGTATCGCTGGTCATCGGTGGCGCATTCCGGGTGCAAGCGGATGCGCGCGCTGATCTGATGTGGATGGGCGCGGCGGCGTTGGCGTTGCTGCCGGTGTTCTGGCTTGGCACCGTGGACCGGATCGCAGGGATGATCGGGTTGGCTGCGGCGGCGGGTTTTGTCCTGATGGCAATACGCCGCGCACCGGATCAGGTGCCTGCGGTTCCCACGCAGGGACCATGGCGCATCGCGGGCGGGCTCTTGGCCGGGATCGTGGCATTGGTGCTTGGCGCGGATTGGCTGATCACCGGGGCCACTGTGCTGGCCCGTGAGGTTGGCCTGTCAGAAGCCGTGATCGGCCTGACGGTGATCGCCATTGGCACCTCCCTGCCCGAGCTTGCCACCAGCATCACTGCCGCGATCAAACGGCAGGCGGGAATCGCCTTTGGCAATGTGATCGGCTCCAACATTTTCAACGTGTTCGGTATCCTTGGTGCCACGGCGCTGATCTCTCCGATCCCGGTCGCGCCGCGCTTTTTGACCGTTGATCTGCCAGTGATGCTGGCGGCCACGGCCCTGATTGCCGTGCCGGCCCTGCTGGGCTGGCGGATCGGGCGCCTGTTTGGCCTGGGGCTGCTGGTGAGTTATGCCGCTTATATCGGGGTGGGGCTGGCGTGAGCTGCCCCACGACCAACGAAATTAAATTTCAAAATGCCCTCAATCCGCGTTCTTTCCTACAAATGCCCTTGACCCCCGGGAATCAGCCGTTAAAACAGCCTCACGACAAAGGACACATGATGACCAACACTGTAGTACTTATTGGACGAGCGCGCTGACCCCGGAGGATACCCCTCACGGACTGATGCGCGCATGACCCCCACCTCGGGGGTTTTTTTGTGTCTGAAACGGATTGACGAAATGGGGCAGGCCCCCACCACACGGGAGACGACGATGGGCAAGAAGATGACCGGTGCTCAGATGGTTGTAAAAGCGCTGATGGATCAGGGCGTCGATACGGTATTCGGCTATCCCGGTGGGGCGGTGCTCCCGATCTATGACGAGATTTTCAAGGAGCAGGGGATCAAGCATATCCTTGTGCGCCATGAACAGGGGGCGACCCACGCCGCCGAAGGCTACGCCCGCTCCACCGGAAAGCCCGGTGTTGTTCTGGTGACCTCTGGCCCTGGTGCCACCAATGCCGTCACCGGCATGACCGACGCGCTGATGGACAGCATCCCGATGATCGTTCTGACCGGGCAGGTTCCCACGTTCATGATCGGCAATGACGCCTTTCAGGAGGCCGACACCGTTGGCATCACCCGACCCTGCACCAAGCATAACTGGCTGGTGAAGGAGACCGACAAACTGTCGGAGACGATCCATCAGGCGTTCCACGTCGCCACACATGGCCGCCCCGGCCCGGTTCTGGTCGATATTCCCAAAGACGTGCAATTCGCCGAAGGCACCTACACGCCACCCGCGAAAGCCAAGACCGATCATTACCGCCCGCGCGTGAAGGGCGATATCGAGGCGATCAAGGAGCTTGTCGCGCTGATGGAGAAGGCCAAGAAGCCGCTCTTCTACACCGGCGGCGGCGTCATCAATTCCGGCCCTGCCGCGACGCAATTGCTGCGCGAATTGGTGGATGCGACGGGCATTCCGATCACTTCCACCCTGATGGGGCTGGGCTGCTATCCGGCATCGGGCAAGAACTGGATCGGGATGCTCGGGATGCATGGCCTTTATGAGGCGAATATGGCGATGCATGATTGCGATCTGATGATCAATATCGGTGCGCGCTTCGACGACCGTATCACTGGCCGCGTCGATGCGTTCTCTCCCCATTCCAAGAAGGCCCATATCGACATCGACCCGTCGTCGATCAATAAGAATATCCATGTGGATATCCCGATCATCGGGGACGTGGCGCATGTGCTTGAGGACCTGCTCGCGGTCTGGAAATCCAACGGGCGCAAGGTCAACAAAGATGGTATCGAAAAGTGGTGGGCCAAGATCGACGAGTGGAAAGCGATCAAATGCCTCAGCTACAAAAACTCCGAGACGGTCATTAAACCGCAATACGCGCTTGAGCGCTTGGAGGCGCTGACCAAACACCGCAAGGACCGCTACATCGCGACTGAAGTGGGCCAGCACCAGATGTGGGCCGCGCAATATCTGGGCTTTGACGAGCCGAACCGGTGGATGACCTCCGGCGGGCTGGGCACCATGGGCTACGGCCTGCCTGCGACTGTGGGCATTCAGGTTGCCCATCCCGATGCGCTGGTCATCAACGTGGCGGGCGAAGCGTCCTGGTTGATGAACATGCAGGAGATGGGCACCGCGATCCAATACCGCCTGCCGATCAAGCAGTTCATCCTCAACAATGAACGCCTCGGTATGGTGCGCCAATGGCAGGAATTGCTGCATGGTGAGCGGTATTCCCATAGCTGGTCCGAAGCCCTGCCCGATTTTGTGAAACTGGCAGAGGCATTCGGCGGCAAAGGCATTCGGTGCACGGACCCGGCGGATCTGGATGATGCGATCATGGAGATGCTGGACTATGACGGTCCGGTGATTTTCGATTGCCTCGTTGAGAAGCACGAAAACTGCTTCCCGATGATCCCCTCGGGCAAGGCGCATAACGAAATGCTGCTTGGCGACGCGTCCACCGAGGGCGCGATCGAGGCTGGCGGCGCCGTGCTCGTCTGATACCGGAAGCGGGGTCGCATCATGGTACAGGCTTGCCTTAATGGTGCGCGCAGCAGGGCCGAACATCTGGCCCTGCCCCTCAGCCCGGCGGAACTCGTGCGCGATGCAATCGCCGCGCGCGAGGCCGGGGCCACAAGCCTGCATATCCACCCGCGTGACGCGAACGGTTTAGAAAGCCTGTTGCCAGACGTGATCGGCGCAGCCCTTGAGGCCGTGCGCGATGCCTGCCCGGACCTACCCATCGGGGTGAGCACGGGCGCATGGATTGCCCCCACTGGCGACAGGCGCCTTGACGCCATCGCGGGATGGCAGGCGCTGCCCGATTTCGCCTCCGTCAATCTCGGCGAGGCTGACGCGCCCACCGTGATGGATGCGCTTCTCGACAAAGGCATTGGAATCGAGGCAGGCATCTGGACCCATGCAGACGCGCAGCGCTTTTGCACTCTGCGATCGGCGGACGCGGCGTTGCGCATTCTTGTTGAGATACCGGATTGCCCCGGCCCGGTCGCAAAAGCTGATGCGGCCCGGATCATCGCCTATCTCGAAGACCACGGTCCAAACGTGCCCATTCTGCTTCATGGCGCAGGGCACAGCGCGTGGCCGATGGTGATGGAGGCAGTTACGCGCGGCCTTGCGACCCGCGTGGGGCTAGAGGATATGCTCACCCTGCCGGGGGGTGACATGGCGCAGGACAACGCAGCGCTGATCCGCTGCGCTCTTGATCTGGGTGCGTCGTGACACCCCGCCTCTATATCTCCTACGGGATGACCAAAACGGGATCGACGCTCGCTTATCATATCGCGCGCACCGTGTTGGAGGAGGCGGGGTTCGCGCAGCCGCAATTGTCAGAGCGGGCGCTGGGGGCGGTGCGGCGGATCAACTATGTGGATGACCTGACCGAGGGTCTGGTGGCAGCCATTCTGAATGAGGCCCCCGGCCCCATCGTGATCAAGACACACCAGCGCCCCACTCCCACCGTCGCGGATATGTTGGCCGAAGGGACCGCCATGGGCCATGCCTGCCTGCGCGATCCGCGCGATATGGCCCTGTCGATGCTCGATCACGGGGCGCGGGCGCGCGCCAAAGGGCACCTGCCCTTTGCCGAATTTGCCCAAATTGATGACACGCTGCCGAGCCTTAGGGATCAGGCCGAAACCTTGCGCCAATGGCGCGCCCTGCCCGGCATCCTGACGCTCAGCTATGACCAGATCGCGTTTGGTGAGGACGCAGCCCCGATCCTGATCGCCGCGCAGATGGGCCTGCCCGTCGCACCCGGCGCGGCCCGCCGCGCGAAAGACGGGCACTTCACCCAGTTCAACAAGGGCATCCCGGATCGCCACCGCAGCGAGATGGCCGCAGCGGATGCAGAGCGGATTGCGACGCTATTCCCCGAATTGGTGGCGCTGGCGGCTCAGCCCAATGTGGCGCGGCAATAGGTTTGGATGAAATGCTCGAATTCCCGACCGTAATGGCGCACCGCTTCTTCCGACATGTCCCGCAGATGCCGCGGCTCCTGCGCGGGCAGCGACGTCTCCCCACCCAAAACGGCCTCCGCCGCGGCGACCGCGTCGCATCTCAGGCCAAGGTCAACCGCGATATGCCGCGCGGCGCGCACGGTGTGCTGGGTCAGATCCGTATGGCTGAGGGTGATCACATGGTCCTGCTCCGCCCAGCTAAGGAATTTGGCCACATGGTTGCGCACGATGGACATCGCACCTTCGATGTCATGCACCGGCTCACCGCCCGGCAGGGACCACGCGCCACCGTGACGGGCCGATTCGAGAATGGCACAGGCAATGTCGCGCGGATCACGCGCCACCGCGACCGCGCCGATTTCATCATCCGCGACCATCTCGGCCACTTTCGGGCGCAATCCGGTATGGGTCTTGACCGCGAGGGTCGCGCGCCGCTCCGATCCGGCGACCGCCAGTGCGGCGCGCATCGTCTCCACCTTGGTGTCGCGCAGGAAATTCTCACGCCGGTCCCCGACCAGCATGCGCGGCAGCAGCGCCTGATCGTGCCCGCTTTGCATCAATATCTCTTGGGTCAGCCGGAACGCGAGCGCGCTTCCGCTCTTGGCCATTCCGTAAACCACATATACAAGCGGCATGCGTATGCCCGCCTTGTTTTGCTGTATTGATAAGGATCCGACCATGAATGCTTTGTCCATCAAGAAGGGCACTTCGCGCAAGTCCGCCTATGACCTGAAAAACCCCCTCGGGGATGAGCAGGAACGTCACACGCTGGCCGTTCTGGTCGATAACGTGGACGGAGTGCTGGCGCGCGTGATCGGCCTGTTCTCGGGCCGGGGATATAATATCGAAAGTCTGACCGTTGCGGAAGTGGATCATACTGGCCACCGGTCCCGCATCACCATCGTGACCACCGGCACCCCGCAAGTGATCTACCAGATCAAGGCGCAGTTGGAGCGGATGGTCGTGGTGCATGAGGTCCATGACCTCACGGTTGAGGGCGCAAGCGTGGAGCGCGAACTCGCCCTCATCAAGGTGGAAGGCACCGGCAACAACCGCGTTGAGGCAATGCGCATGGCCGAAGTGTTCCGCGCCAGTGTCGTGGACACCACGCTCGAAAGCTTCGTCTTTGAATTGACCGGCACCCCCGAAAAGATCGACGCTTTCGTCGACCTGATGGTGCCCCTTGGCCTGCAAGAGGTCGCGCGCACTGGCGTGGCCGCGATGGCGCGGGGCATCTGACGGGATGATGATCACTGGGGCCATGATGGTGACGGGGGTGCTGAGCCTTCTTGCCCTCGTGATCCTTGTGTCCCTGATCTGGCGCCCGAAATGGACCGGGTTTGCCGAAAAGACGCTCTGGGACTGGCTCGGGCTTTTGTCCGTTCCGGTGCTCATTGGGGTGTTGTCCATCGGGTTCAACCAGATGCAGTCCGAACGGGAATTGCAACGCGCGCAGGAAACGGCGGTGCAGTCTTTCATCTCTCAAATCACGGATTTGATGCTGCTTGATGCCCCCGAGGACGTGATCAATCCTATCGGGCGCGCGCACACAACTGCCGTCTTGCGGCTTGTGGATGGCGAACGGGCCGGGAGGATCATCCAGTTTCTTGAAGACCTCGGGGTCGTGACCCGGTTCGGTGTGATCGCAGAAGAACTGGACCTGCGGGGGACCGAATTGAAACATGCCTCCCTCCCCGGTTTTGATTTTGAGGGGAGCGATTTGCGGGATGCCGATCTTGAAGGAAGCGACCTGCGCGGTGCCGATTTCGAGCGGACGCGGCTGAATCGTGCCGATTTCAAGAATGCCGATCTGCGCCATGCCGACCTCACGGGCGCGTCCCTTGAGGGGGCGGACCTTGACCATACGGATTTGCGCGCGGCCATTCTGACCGGGGCCACCGGGCTGACGGCCGCACAATTGCGCATGGCCTGCACCAACGAGGAAACGCTGCTGCCCGCTGGCATCGCGCGGGCGGATGTGACCCCCCGCGGCTGTGACGGCTGGGCCGATGACTGATCGCGGCTAAAGCTCGTCGCTCAGCAACACGTTGCTCTCGATATCGCCCACCCCGGGCAGGGTCATGATCCGGCGGCGCAGGATCCGTTCGAAATCCGCCAGATCGCGCGCCACGACCTTGAGCCGGTAATCATAGACGCCAAGGACGTGTTGCACGAGTTGCACCTCCGGGATGGCCACAACGGCCCGCTCGAAATCGGCCATGGAGGCGCGGCCACGCACCGCGAGTTTCACCCCCAAGAACACCACCACCTCAAACCCAAGCGCGGCGCGGTCCACGATCAGGCTGCGCCCGGTGATAACGCCCTCTTCCTCCAGCCGTTTGATCCGGCGATAGGCGGCAGGCTGGCTGAGGCCGATGGCATCCCCGACCTCCTTCGCATTGAGGCCCCCATCCCGGCGCAACGCTGCGAGGATCGCGCGGTCTGTTGCGTCCAACTCCGTCATATCGGCAGGCTTTCGGTGTTTTTCAGTTCCGACACCAGCATCAGCGCCTCCACATCCAGAATATGCGGCAGGGCCATGATCCGGTCGCGGTATATCTGCTGATAATGGGCAAGGTCGCGGGCCGCCACGTCCATACGGATATCAACCCGGCCCAGCAGGGTCTGGATCGCCTCGACCTCCGGGATTTTGCGCGCCTCGGTGATGAAGGCGTCAAACGCGTTGCGCGCGGTCTTATCAAGTGTGATGCGTAAGAACACCTGCACTTCCTGCCCCATTTTGCGCCGATCCAGCGTGATGCGCCGGCCCCGGATCACGCCTGCCTCCTCCATCTTGCGGATGCGCCGCCAGCAGGGCGCATGGCTGAGGCCCGCGCGCTCTGCTATCGTCGCGACGCTTGCCCCTGGTTCGGCTTGCATCTGGCGCAGGATGCGCCGGTCCGTGTCATCAAGCATGATGTTTTCTCAGTCTGAATATTATTGCATGATTTTTCGCATATCTCTCGAAATTCAGCAAACAAAGAAATCCATAACCCCGCAATCCAGATAGATTGCCCCCATCAACCTCTGACGGAAAGGACGCCCAAATGCGCGTTTATTATGATCGCGATTGCGATGTGAACCTGATCAAAGACCTCAAGGTCGCCATCCTCGGTTACGGCTCTCAGGGCCATGCCCATGCGCTGAACCTGCGCGATTCGGGCGCAAAGAACGTCGTCGTCGCCCTGCGCGAAGGCTCTGCTTCTGCCGCGAAAGCCGAAGGCGAAGGCCTCAAGGTTATGGGCATCGCTGAAGCCGCCGCATGGTGCGACGTGATCATGTTCACCATGCCCGATGAACTTCAGGCGGACACTTATAAGAAATACGTCCATGACAACCTCAAGGACGGCGCGGCGATCGCGTTCGCCCACGGCCTGAACGTGCATTTCGGCCTGATCGAGCCGAAGCCCGGCGTTGACGTGATCATGATGGCGCCGAAAGGCCCCGGCCACACCGTGCGCGGCGAATACACCAAAGGCGGCGGCGTGCCCTGCCTCGTGGCTGTGCATCAGGATGCCTCTGGCAAGGCGCTGGAAATCGGCCTGTCCTATTGCTCCGCGATCGGTGGTGGCCGGTCCGGCATTATCGAGACGAACTTCCGCGAAGAGTGTGAAACCGATCTGTTCGGTGAGCAGGCGGTTCTGTGCGGCGGCCTTGTCGAGTTGATCCGCATGGGCTTTGAGACCCTCGTGGAAGCAGGCTACGCGCCCGAAATGGCGTATTTCGAGTGCCTGCACGAAGTGAAGCTGATCGTTGACCTGATCTATGAGGGCGGCATCGCGAACATGAACTACTCCATCTCCAACACGGCGGAATATGGCGAGTATGTCTCTGGCCCGCGCATCCTGCCTTACGACGAGACAAAAGCCCGGATGAAGGCGGTTCTGCGCGACATCCAGACCGGCGCATTCGTGCGTGACTTCATGCAGGAAAACGCCGCTGGCCAGCCGTTCTTCAAGGGCACGCGCCGCCTGAACGATGAGCACCAGATCGAGCAGGTCGGTGAGCAGCTGCGCGCCATGATGCCGTGGATTTCCGCAGGCAAGATGGTGGATAAAGCCAAGAACTAAGTCCGTTTGGGGGCTTACAGAGGGGCGCGCCTTCGTCGAAACGGAGGCGCGCCTTTTTTCATACATGCGGCCATATGGCAGATGTCCATTCCATCAGGTGGACGCATCGCCACGATAATCATGCTATGTCCCGTGTCAGCATAAGGAGTGCCATGATGACCCAATTCCCGCCCACTGCCGATATTTGCGATGCGCTTGGCCATGCCGTGCGTGTGATCGACCTGCCCCTGAAATCCTTTACCGATGTCACGGTTTTTGCGGGTCCAGCGAAGCTGATCACGCTTTACGGGCCGGATGTGGCCCTAGCCGATCTTCTGCGCGGCGATGGGGAGGGGGCCGTTGCGGTCGTTCAGGTTCATAATGCTCGCAAACCCGCCGTGTTTGGCGATGGTATGGCCCGCGCGGCAGAGGCCAATAATTGGGCCGGGGTGCTGATCGACGGCAACCTGCGCGACACGGCCCTCATTGCGCCGCGCCGTGTCGGTGTGCTGGCCACCGGGATCAACCCGCGGATCGAGCGGACCGGGCCCCTAGCCGAGGCGGACCAGCCCACGACGCTTGGCACCACGCCGATTGCACCGGGAGACTGGATCGTGGCCGATGCGGACAGCACCCTCATCCTGACCACAGAGCAGGCTGCGCAATTGACAAGCGGAAAGCATCAGGCCACCTAACGGTGCACGTCAAAAAAGTGAGCGATCATGGGCTATCTGCTGCGCATTCTCGGGGCACTGGTGCTGGTGCTCGCGACCTATAATCCAAGCGGCCTGTCCTACCTCACTTGGGCGCGGGCCGCGTGGGCGGACAGCGCGCCTTTTGTGGCGCTTGCCGGTCTGATCCTGCTGATCGGCTATGTCATTTATGTGCGCGCGACGATCCGGTCCATCGGTGGGTTCGGTATTGCGCTGGTGGCGGCCCTTGTCGCGGTGCTGGTCTGGATCATGGTGGATATGGGCTGGATGGCGGCCAATGATCAAACGGCCCTGACATGGGCCGGGCTGATTGGGGTTGCCCTGATTCTCGGGATTGGCCTGTCATGGTCGCTGATCCGGCGCAAATTGTCGGGTCAGGTCGATACCGATGATGTCGAGGATCAGGAGTAGCACGCTCGACATTCGCGGCTGCATTTGGTTCGCTAGGATATGGCCCATTTCGACTTTCTGGCAGACCACCCCGCCTATCGCAGCAATCTTGTAGCCCTTGCGCGGTTGGAAACGCGGCATCGGTTCATCATCAGCCCGTATCAGGCGTTGCTTGAGAATGCGCGGGTTCTTGATCTTGCCGACCATGATGGCCGCTGGTCCTATGCCTTGGCGCGGGCAGGTGCGGCGTCCGTCCATGCGGTGGAGCGGCGGCAGGCGCTTCTGGATCGCTTTGACACCTTCCAGACCGACCCAAAAACCGCTGAGAAGATCACCTTAGAATGCAACGATATTTCGGACGTGTTGATCCGGTTTGGGCGGGATGGGGAGCGGTTCGACGTCGTGACACTCTATGGCATCCTCTATCATGTGGCCGACCATTACCGATTGCTGTCGCAGGTCTGCGCGCTTGGGCCAAAGCTGGTCATCATCGACGGGATGTTCGTCATCTCCGCCAACCCAAAGATCCATTTCGGGCAGGAGGATACGAGCAAGGAGTTGAACGCCACAGGCCTGCCCGGTCAGACCAAAACGCTGGTCGGCACGCCGTCACGCGGCTGGGTGGGATTGGCCGCAGGCACGCTCGGCTATGCCGCAAACTGGGCGGATTGGACCCAATTGCCCGAGGATGAGCGCACCGGTGTGAGGGACTATTTCCGCAAGGAAACAAAACAGCGCGGTACCGTCGCCTTGACCCCGCTGCCAGTTGACACATCCTGAGCCCCTGTTGAGGGACATGAAAAGGGCCGCCACGCGATGGACTTGACGCTGAAAGACAGGGACGGACTGCCCGCGCATCTGAGAGTGCTGGCGGATAAATACCCGCGCGACATCTGGGAGGGCCATCCGCATTTCAGCCAGCTCACGCGGTTCTGGCTTGACCGGCACCTGATGTTCCGGCGCGCCCATGCACAACTGACCACCACGACAGAGGCTTTTCTGGACGGCAACGCCGATCCACGCCGCACGCAAGCCGAAATCGCGCGGATGGGGCAATTTCTGCTTGAGCAGCTTCATGGCCATCACCAGATCGAGGACGCGCATTACTTTCCTATCTTCGCGCAGTTCGACAAACGGCTGGAGGCGGCATTTACCCTGCTCGACAGCGATCATCACGAGTTGGACGCGACGCTGAGCAGCTTTACTCAGGCGGCCAACGGCGCGCTGCGCGGGCTTGGCGGTGAAGGGGATGCGACGGCGGCGATGGGTCGGTTTCACGGAACCGTGCAGGAACTGGGGCAGTTTCTCGACCGGCATCTGATGGACGAGGAAGAGGTGATCGTGCCACTTGTGCTGGAATACGCGCCCGAAGAATTCCGATAACCGCCCTCCCCTTGCGTTTTCGCATCGACAACCCAAGTCACTGGGGGTAGAACGCCGCCCGAACCGGCGATTAATCGCCCCCATTCGCATTGCCTGAAAGGTCACGCACCATGGAAAACGTCATCCTGATCGTGCATCTGATCCTTGCCCTGTCGCTGATCATCGTTGTGCTGTTGCAGCGCTCCGAAGGAGGCGGCCTTGGGATTGGGGGTGGCGGCGGTGGCGCGATGAGCAGCCGGGGGACGGCGACCGCGCTGTCTAAGGCGACATGGCTTCTGGCGATTGCCTTTATCGCGACCAGCATCACGCTCACCGTGATCTCTACCCGTGAGAATGCGCGCGACAGCGTGATTGATCGTCTGGGCGTCGAACAGCCGGTTGGCGGCGGGGATGCGCCGCTTCTGCCGCCGGGCCTGTCGGGGGACAACCTCCTGCCGCCCACGACCGGGGACGCGCCGGCCCTGCCGCCCGCCGCGGACTGATCCGGCCCCCATCCCCATGCTGATGTGGCTTCACAGGTTCGATGAGACAGTCGCGGGCCTGATCGCCCGCCTGTCGGCACGACCGCTTTATGCCTATGCGCTGGTCGCACTGATCGCGACCATCGTGCTTTTACCCGGTCTTGCGCAACTCCCGGTCACCGACCGGGACGAGGGCCGCTATGTGCTTGCCTCCAAACAGATGATGGAGAGCGGCGATTATATCGACATTCGCAATCAGGATGAGCCGCGCTGGAAAAAGCCCGTGGGCATTTATTGGCTACAGGTCGTCGCGGCCAAGATCACCGGATTTGCCGAGGCCGCTCCCATCTGGGTGTACCGCCTGCCCTCTTTTCTGGGGATCGTTGCCGCGAGCCTTCTGACGATCTGGGCCGTGCGCCCGCTGACCGGCCCGCCCGGCGCGCTGATCGCCGGGATCGTGGTGGCAAGCGCTGTCGTCTCCCTCGGCGAAGGGTCCATCGCCAAGACTGACGCGGCCCTGCTTGCTACCTGCGTCGCGATGCAAGGCGCGCTCCTGCGGGCATGGCGCAGCGAAGAGCGGCAGTTTGACCGGACCCGCGCGCTGTTCTGGATTGCCCTCGCGCTTGGCGTGCTGATCAAGGGGCCGATCATTCTGCTTCTTGCCCTTGGAACGCTTGGATGGCTCTGCTGGGTGGAGCGGGATTTCGATCCGGTCCGGCAGGTGATGCCATGGCCGGGCATCGCGCTGTTCGCGGTGATTGCCGCACCATGGTTCATCGCGATTGGCATCGTGTCGGACGGTGCGTTCTACCTTGCGTCCGTCGGCGATGATCTGTTGGGCAAGGTGGGCGACAGTTCCAACAATCATGGCGGGCCATATGGCTATTACCTGATGACGGTCTGGATCACCTTCTGGCCATGGGCGGTGCTGGCGCTGCTGGCGCTGCCGTTTGCATGGGCCAATCGGGACAGTGACGCGGTGCATTTCCTGTTTGGCTGGGTCGTGCCGTTCTGGCTGGTATTTGCGGTGACGACGACAAAGCTGCCCCATTACATCCTGCCAATTTTGCCCGCCTTCGGCGCGTTGATCGGCCTGTGGATCACATCGGAAGCCCCGAAACGGCGCCCGGTGTTGCAAGGCGTCGCAGCGCTTTTGTTCCTGATCGGTGGCGGCGCGGTCGCGGCCCTTGTGGCGGGGGGTGGATTTCTGCTGGACGGGCGGCTTGATCCGCTTGGTCTGGTGCTTGGTGGAGTTGGTGCGGCCCTGATCCTCGCGGCGGCCATGGCGCTGATCCTGCGCGCGATCTATGGGTTTGGCGCGCTGGCGCTGGCCGCCGCCCTGATCCTGTTGCCGAGCATCACGGCGGTGACGCTTGCCTCCCCCAAACTCGATCTTAGCGGCCAGATCGCAGGCGGCTATGCGCGCTATGCCGCTTGCACCACGCAGCCATTGCACACCATCGGCTACCGCGAACCGAGCCTTGTGTTCCTCGCAGGCACCGAGACGACCTTTATGGCATTCACGGACGCGCATCTGATCGCCAGCGCGCCAGAGGGCACGCTTTTTGCGCTAGATACCGCGCGGGCGGGGAGCCTGATGGATCTTGAAACAGCCGCAGGCGTGCCGATGGTCGTGCTCGGCACCTATGACGGGATCAACTATAATCGCGGCGGTGAGACGCGGGTGCTGCTGTTGGCCCGTGCCGATGACGCGACGCTTGCCGCGTGCCGTGATTGATCCTGCCTGCCCTGCGGGTTAGAAGCATCTGAACAGTCGCATATGGATACCCACATGACCGCACCGCAGATCAGCATCATCACTCCGATGCACAACGAGGCGGACAATGTCGAAGGCATGGTGCGCGAGACCGCCGAAGGCTGCGCAGCGCTTGCGCCGTTCGAGATGCTGATCGTCGATGATGGCTCCACCGATGCGACCGTCGCGCGGGCAGAGGCGCTCCAGTCGGAATTCCCATGGCTGCGCATCATCCAGCACAAAAAGGCCTGCGGGCAATCCTCCGCCGTGCTGAGCGGGGTGAAGGCCGCGCGCGCGCCGATCTGCGCCACGCTGGACGGGGATCTGCAAAACCCGCCCGCTGAAGTGCCTAAGCTCGTCAAACCGCTGATGGCGGATCAAACCGGGCGCGTGGGCCTTGTCGCGGGCCAGCGTATCAAGCGGATGGACACCAATTCCAAGCGCCTTGCCTCCCGGGCGGCCAATACACTCCGCGCGTGGGTGTTGAAGGACGACACGCGCGACACCGGCTGTGGGGCCAAGGCGTTTCGCCGCGATGTGTTCCTTTTGCTTCCGTTTTTCGATCACATCCACCGCTATCTGCCCGCACTGGTGAAGCGCGAAGGCTATGAGGTGATCCTGGTCGATGTGGAGGATCGCAGCCGCGTGGCGGGCACGTCCAACTACACCAACCTGCATCGGGCGATCGTGGGTGCGTCTGACCTTTTTGGTGTGTGGTGGCTGATGCGGCGGCGCAAATTGCCCGTGGTGTCAGAGCGGGGCCATTCCGATGCCTCCTGAGTGGCTGACCAACGTCCTTTTGGTGGACACATGGCCTGCCGTGTGGCTCGCTCTCTTTGGCCTGTTGGCGCAAGCGGTGTTCATGTGCCGGTTTCTGGTGCAATGGATGGCCAGCGAAAAGGCGCACCGCTCCGTTATCCCAATCCAGTTTTGGTGGCTGTCGATCATCGGCGCGTCCATGCTTCTGCTTTATGGGTTTCTGCGGCAGGATGTGGTGATCATCCTTGGCCAAGCCTTTGGTTTCATTGTCTATGCCCGCAATCTGTGGTTCCGCCACAACGAGGCGCGTGAGGACAACCCGCCGATCTGAGCGCAAAACGATGCTGCGTCAGGGCTTGCCGGATCGCCGCTTTTGCCCTATCCCCCGAGTCCCGTGGGTAGTGGTGCAATTCGGTCGTCGCACTCGCAGTGAACGATGCAAAACACACGGGGGATTTGAGCATGGCGCGCTATATTTTCATCACTGGCGGCGTTGTCTCCTCCTTGGGCAAGGGTTTGGCCTCTGCCGCTCTTGGCGCGCTGTTGCAGGCCCGCGGATACACGGTGCGCCTGCGCAAACTTGACCCCTATCTCAACGTTGACCCCGGCACGATGAGCCCGTTCGAGCATGGCGAAGTGTTCGTGACCGATGATGGCGCGGAAACCGATCTCGACCTTGGTCATTATGAGCGGTTCACTGGTGTGGCCGCGCGGCATACGGACAGCGTATCCTCCGGGCGCATCTATCAGACCGTTCTGGATAAGGAACGGCGCGGCGAATATCTGGGTAAAACCATTCAGGTGATCCCGCATGTCACCAACCAGATCAAAGAATTTCTTGAGGTCGGCGCCGATGAGGTCGATTTCATGCTCTGTGAGATCGGTGGCACCGTGGGCGATATCGAAGGCCTGCCATTCTTCGAGGCGATCCGCCAATTCGGTCAGGAAAAGCCGATGGGTCAGTGCATTTTCATGCACCTTACGCTCCTGCCCTATATCGCCGCATCGGGCGAGTTGAAGACGAAGCCGACCCAGCATTCCGTGAAGGAATTGCGCTCCATCGGGATCGCGCCGGATATCCTTGTCTGTCGCGCCGATCAGCCGATCCCGGACAAGGAGCGCGCGAAACTGGCGCTGTTCTGTAACGTGCGGCCAGAGCGGGTGATCGCGGCGCTTGATTTGAAATCCATCTATGAGGCCCCGCTCGCCTATCACGCCGAAGGGCTCGATCAGGCGGTGCTTGATGCTTTCGGCATTGCGCCCGCACCCGCCCCGAAACTCGACCGCTGGCATGATGTTGCGGACCGCGTGAAAAACCCCGAAGGCGAGGTTCGCATCGCGGTGGTGGGCAAATACACCCAGCTTGAGGACGCCTATAAATCCATCTCCGAGGCGCTGACGCATGGTGGCATGGCCAACCGGGTGAAAGTGCGCGTCGAATGGGTCGATGCGGAAATTTTCGAGGCGGATGAGCCCGCGCCAATGCTCGAAGGCTTCCACGGCATTCTCGTGCCCGGCGGCTTTGGGGAGCGCGGGACCGAAGGCAAAATCCGCGCCGCGAAATACGCGCGTGAGGAAAAAGTACCCTATTTCGGCATCTGTCTGGGGATGCAAATGGCCGTGGTGGAGGCATCGCGCAATCTTGCGGGTATAGACAAGGCAGGGTCAGAAGAATTCGACAATGAAGCCGGGCAAACCCGCTATGAGCATGTGATCTACCACATGAAGGAATGGGTCGAGGGCAACCGCACGATCCAACGCTCCATTGATGACGATAAGGGCGGCACGATGCGGCTTGGGGCGTATGACGCAACGCTGGTTGATGGCTCTCAAGTGGCGGAAATCTATGGCACTTCCGCGATCAGCGAACGCCACCGCCACCGGTTTGAGGTCGATATCACCTATCGGCAAAAGCTGGAGGATAGCGGGCTGACCTTCTCCGGCCTGTCGCCCGATGGGCGCTTGCCTGAGATTGTGGAGATCAAGGATCATCCGTGGTTCGTAGGCGTGCAATTCCATCCCGAGCTGAAATCGAAACCCTTTGAGCCGCATCCCCTCTTTGCCGATTTCGTGCGTGCGGCCCTAGAACAGTCGCGCCTTGTCTGACCTGACGATACGCCCCTTGCGGGCCGAGGATATCCCGGCGCTGCGCGCGGTGCTCAACGACATTATCGCAATCGGCGGGACGACCGCGAATGAAGAGCCCTTCACCGATGAGGGTTTCGCGGTCGAATTCGGACCGGGGCCAGAGACGATCTGCTGCATCGTGGCAGTGCTGAACGGCGCACCAATCGCGTTTCAGCATCTGGGGCGCTATGGCGCGGATCGGCCCGAATGGGGCTATATCTCGTCCTTCGCTGCCCCATCGGCGCAGGGCCACGGGATCGGGCCGCAGCTTTTCGCGCAGACAGCAGCCCTTGCAAAGGACGCGGGGCTTTTGAAGATCAACGCGACGATCCGCGCCGATAACGTGCCGGGCTTGCGATATTACGCGAAGATGGGCTTTGTGGAATATGACCGCGCGGTCGGCGTGCCGCTGCGCGATGGCACCCCGGTGGATCGGGTCAAAACCGTTTTCACACTCTAGACGCTTTCGACGGGCACCGTTCGCCTCTGCCAAATGCATCGCTCTTGCCGGAGGCCCGGTGACGGGCGCAGCCCCCACCGGGCCTTCCCTCAGGTGTCGCCTGCAACAAATCGCCGGGCAGCGTCCAGTTCCGCCCATTGCAAGCCATGCCCGCCGGGCAGCACCATTGCCTCCACATCCGCGCCCGCCGCGCGATACCCCGCAATCAGGCGCTCGGTCAGCGGAAGGGGACAGATCGGATCCTGATTGCCCGCCGTGATCAGCACCTGCCAATCCGACAGGTCCGGCCAATCCGGGTCATGCGGGGTCAGTGGATGCATCAACACCGCACGGCGCAGTGGCCCCTGCCCCGTCAGGCTCAGATTGGCGAGGATATTGGCGCCGTTGGAATAGCCGATCCCCACGGCGTAAGTGATGCCGTATTCCGCAAAAGCCGCCTCCAGAAAGCCTGCCATCTTCGCCGTTGCGCGCGCAAAATCCGTCATGTCATAGACGCCCTCCCCCGTCCGGCGAAAGAAGCGGCGCATCGGCCCCTCCATCACGTCGCCATCCATGGCCAGATAGGACGCATCCGCGTCGATATGCTGGGCAAGCCCCGCGATATCCTCTTTCCCGCTCCCAGTGCCGTGGAACAGGACCAACACCGGCGCGCCGTCCGCGCCCCGGTGCCAGATGTGATCATATGCCGTCAGCATCGGTCAGACCGAAAGCTTTGGCAAAACAGCCTCGATCCGCGCGCGCATCGGTTCGTGCTGCGTCGGCAGTTTGAGCGCCTGACCTAGGCTTTCGACCGGTTCGTCGGCGGCAAATCCCGGCTCTTCGGTTGCCACTTCAAACAGGATGCCACCGGGTGTGCGGCTGTAGATCGCCCAGAAATAATCCCGGTCAATCTGCTGGGTCACGCGCATGCCCGCAGCCTCCATCCGCGCCCGCACGGCCATCTGTGCCGCCCGGTCCTTCACGGAGAAGGCCACATGATGGACGGAGCCGCCACCCTCAACCCCCATGGGCATTTCAGGGTCGATATGCAGATCGACAATCTCCGCCGCCCCCGCATGGGTCGTGGTCAGCCGCGTCACGCGCCCCTCTTGGCCCGTTACGGCATAGTCGAACACCTCCGTCAGGATCGTGCGCTCCGCCTCACCATCGCGCAGGGCCAGCGTCACACCGCGAAACCCGCGAATGGCGTGTCCAGCCGGGATGCCATCTGCTGGCCACGGGGTGCGGGTGTCGTCTGCCATTTCAACCAAGGCAAAGGCAAGGCCATCGGGATCGGTCCAAAGGCTGCGCGCCTCTCCAAAGAGCGTGTCATCGCCAGTATGGGTTGCGCCCATCGCGGGCAACCGCTCCGCCCAGAAAGGCAACGCGCCCGCAGGCACCGCAAATTGCGTCAGGCTGACCTGCCCCGCGCCAATCCGACCCGCGCGGGCATTTTCCCACGGGAAGAAGGTCATGATGGTGCCCGCACTGCCCGTCTCATCGCCATAATAGAGGTGATAGGTGCCGGGGTCGTCGAAATTAACGGTCTTTTTGACAAAGCGCAGGCCAAGTGCCTTTGCGTAGAAATCGAGATTGCGCTGCGCCCCGCCGGAGATGGCGGTGACGTGGTGCAGGCCTTGGATATGGTTGGACATTGGATGTGCCTCCTCTCATGTTCTGTTGAACAAGAAGATGGCACGATTCACGCCGGAGACAAACCGGCGCAAATCCCACAAATTGTCTACGATTCGGATACGATCAGCCGACGAATGCCTTTTCGAGCACGAAATCACCCGGACGATTGACCGATCCTTCCTCAAATCCGAGCTCGGCGAGAATGTCCTTGATCTCGAGGTTCAGGCCCATGGAGCCGCAGATCATCACCCGATCCGCTGCGGGATCAAGGCTGGGGACGTTCAGATCTTCGAACACCTGACCGGAGCGCATCAAATCCGTGATCCGCCCCTGATTGAGGAACGGCTCGCGCGTGGTGGAGGGGTAATAGAGGAGTTTATCCGCCACATGCTCCCCAATCAGCGGATCGTCGGGCAGACCCTCGATCAGTTCCTGCCCGTAGGCCAGTTCGGCCACGGTGCGGCAGGTATGGGTCAGGATCACCTGATCATAGCGCGCATAAGTGTCCGGATCACGCAAGATCGACGCAAACGGCGCGATGCCAGTGCCGGTCGCCAAAAGCCACAGCCGCTTGGCCGGAGTGAGCGCGTCAAGGATCAGGGTGCCCGTCACCTTGGGCCGCACGATGACCTGATCGCCCTCACTGATGTGCTGAAGCCGGGAGGTCAGCGGGCCGTCAGGCACCTTGATCGAGTAAAACTCAAGGCTGTCATCCCAGGACGGCGACGCGATGGAATAGGCGCGCAGGAGCGGTTTGCCATCCTCTTTCAACAGGCCAATCATCGCGAATTCACCAGACCGGAACCGCAGGGAGCGGGGCCGGGTCACGCGGAAAGAAAACAACGTATCGGTCCAGTGGCGGACCTCCGTCACGGTCTGCGCGTCGGGATGGACGGCAATGGGTGTTTGCACGGTCATGAGAGAACCTTAAAGGGCAGCGCCGGTGGCAAGGGTGGAAGCCTCCGGCGGGGTATATTTGAAGAAAGTGAAATTACGCGGCAGTGCCAACGCGGAACTGATACGCGGGCGGCAGATCGCGCGGCCAGTGATCCTCCGGCTGGCGCAGGGCCTGCGCGTCGGATATTTCCACCTCGTCAAAGCCGCAGCGGCGCGCGTGGCGGAACTGGTCCGACAGGATGTGGCCCTCGGCGCGCAGCGTGCCAGCATAGCCCAGGCGGCGCAGGCGGCGCGCAAGGGTGAACCCGCGCCCATCCGCGAAGCTCGGGAACGGGATGCGCAGGGCGGGCGCGTCTTTGACCTTGTCGAAAACTTCCGCCGCGTCGGCCGTATTCGGCAGGTCGATCCCGCCGGCACCCTGCCAGTCGTCAAGCGGGGTGAAACCCGCGTTGCTGGTGTCCTTGGAGAAGCCGTTTTTGGTGACGATCACGCTCATGGGTCTGGTCCTTTCAAGCCGCCGTGAGGGGGCCGCGCACGGCGCGCCCGTCGATGAAGTGGATGCCGCATTCTTCCTTATCCTGCCCGCGCCAGCGCCCGGCGCGGGGATCTTCGCCCGCGGCCACGGGGGTGGTGCAGGGGGCGCAGCCGATGGAGGGATAGCCCTGCGCCACCAGCGGATGCCGGGGCAGCGCGTGCTGATCGAAATAGGCCGCGATCTCTTCCCTGCCCCAATTGGCGAGCGGATTGATCTTGATCCGGCCATCGGCGTCCTGCTCAAACAGGGGCAAGGCCGCGCGGGTGCTGGCCTGATGCCGCTTGCGTCCCGACAGGATCACATCGAACTCCCGCAACGCACGCTCCAACGGGCGCACCTTGCGCAGATCGCAGCAGGCATCGCTGTCGCGGATGTGCAGATCGCGCGCGCGATCCTCCGCCAACAGCTCTGCCGGGTCCGGCGCGATACGCCGAATGTCAATGAGGCCAAGGGTTTCGGCCACTTCCTGCTGGTATTTCAGCGTCTCCGCAAACAGCATCTGAGTGTCCGCGAACAGGACCGGCGTGTGCGGCTCGGCCTCTGCCATCAGGTGCAAAAGCACCACCGATTCCGCGCCAAAGGAGGACACCATCGCCACGCGCCCGCCAAACAAGCCGCCGACCGCATGGGCAAGGATCACCTCCGCCCCCTGCCCTTCATAAAAGGCATTGAGCGCCGCTATCCGTTTGGGATCAGGCCGCATTTGCCTGCACCTCATCATAGGCCGCTGCCTTGAACGGTGCGGGGCCGACACGGACATATGCCTCAAGGAAGGTTTCCTGCGGGGTCAGGCGCAGATCAAGATAGGCCGCGATCAACCGCTCGACCGCGGGAACGATCTCATCGGCGGCAAAACCGGGGCCAAGCCGCTCCCCAATCGCTGCATTTTCCGTGCCGTCACCGCCAAGGGTGATCTGGTAGCTTTCCACGCCCTTCTTCTCCAACCCCAGAATGCCGATATGGGCGACATGGTGGTGGCCGCAGGCGTTGATGCAGCCTGATATCTTGATCTTGAGCGGGCCAACATCGCGCTGCCGGTCGAGATCGGAAAAGGCTTCGCTGATCTCTTGCGCGATGGGGATGGAGCGTGCGGTGGCCAGCGCGCAGTAATCCATGCCGGGGCAAGCAATGATATCCGACACCAGCCCGATATTCGCGGTGGCAAGGCCCGCCGCGCGCAGCGCGTCATAGACGGCGGGCAGATCAGCCTTATGCACATGCGGCAAGATCACGTTCTGCTCATGGCTGACGCGCAATTCGTCGTGACTGAAGCGCTCCGCCAGATCGGCCATCACGCGCATCTGATCGGAAGTGGCATCGCCGGGCGTCTCCCCAATGCCCTTCAGGCTGATCGTGACAATGGTGTAATCGGCCTGCTTATGCGTATGGGTGTTGGTGTCGATAAAGCTGCGCAAGCCGGGATCGCGCACGGGGGCAATATCCGCCTCTTTCCACACCGGAGGGAGGAAGCCCGCGCGGATCCGCTCCACCACATGCTGCGGCACGCCGTCAAATTCGGCCTTGATCCGGGCAAATTCGGCATCGACGCGGCTGCGCATCGTCTCAACGCCCTCTTCATGGATCAGGATCTTGATCCGGGCCTTGTATTTGTTGTCGCGGCGACCGTGCTGGTTATAGACGGCGAGGATCGCCTCAAGATAGGGCAGCAAGTCCTCACGCGGCAGGAAGTCATTAAGCACCTTGCCAATCATCGGCGTGCGGCCAAGGCCACCGCCCACGATCACCTCATAGCCCGGCACGCCATCACGGCGGATCATGCGCAGGCCAATATCATGCGCCTTGGTCACGGCCCGGTCATTCGGGGCACCTGTCACGGCCACTTTGAACTTGCGCGGCAGATAGGCGAATTCCGGGTGGTCGGTGGACCATTGGCGGATCAGCTCTGCAGTCGGGCGCGGGTCTTCGATCTCATCGGCGGCGGCCCCGGCGAAATGGTCCGCCGTGACGTTGCGGATGCAATTGCCGCTGGTCTGGATCGCGTGCATCGACACATCCGCCAGCGCGTCAAGCATATCTGGCACATCCGCGAGTTTCGGCCAGTTGAACTGGATGTTCTGGCGGGTAGTGAAATGGCCATAGCCCTTGTCCCAGCGGTCCGCGATATAGGCAAGCTGGCGCATCTGCGCGCCGTTGAGCGTGCCATAGGGCACCGCGACGCGCAGCATATAGGCATGGAGTTGCAGATAGAGGCCATTCATCAGGCGCAGCGGCTTGAACTCGTCCTCCGTCAGCGCGCCAGAGATACGGCGCTCCACCTGACCACGGAATTCCTGCACGCGGGCGCGCACGAATTGCTCATCGAAATCGGTATATTGGTACATCTGATTATTCCCTCAAACGCTGCGCAAATCGGCTTGCTTGCCGTGGTCGTAGTTGGACGGGCCGCGGGTGCGGAAAGCCTCCCGGAAATGGACAGGGGCAGGGCGGCCTGCATCGTCGAGAACCGTATCCGCCAGATAGGGGCCAACGATCTTGAGCGCTTGTGCCTGCGCGGTGGCGAGCATCTCCTGCGCCTCGCTTGCCGACCGGGCTACCAGCGCATCGCCATGACGACGGGACCAGCCCCCTTCGGTGAGGTAGATCACATCGCCAAGCATCAGATCATTCGCGGTCACGATCTGGGGAGTGAAGGATTTGGGCATGATTAAAGCGCCTCCGCCAATTGGGGGGAAAGGGAGTGGACCGCCTGCGCCGCACTGCGCGGGGCAAGGCCCAGCATCATCAGGACAGGGCCGGTCAGGCCCTGCGTATCAAGTGTTTCAGGCAGATCAAGCAGGGTGGTCTCTACAATCCGCTGATCGGCGCGGGTCGCGTTCTCGATCACGGTGACGGGGGTCGTGTCCGCGCCGCCATGGATCATCAGCCGCCCCCGGATAAAGGTCGCAGCCTTGCGCCCCATATAGATCGCGGCCACCGCGCCGGGTTTGGCAAGCGCGCGCCAGTCCTGCTCGGCAAAGCCTTTCACGTCATGTCCGGTGAGGAGCCGAAAGGAGGCATTGCGCCCTCGCTTCGTCAGGGATTGGCCCATCGCCGCTGCTGCGGCAGACGCGGTGGTGATGCCCGGCACGATGTCCCAAGTCACGCCCGCCGCGTCCAGCGCGTCGATCTCCTCGTCGAGCCGTCCGAACACCGCCGGATCGCCGCCCTTGAGCCGCGCCACCTTGGCACCGGCAAGGGCCTTCTCGACGATCAGCGCGTCAATATCGGCCTGTTTCCATGAGGGGCCAAAGCCGGTTTTGCCAACGCAGATCACCTCTGCCTCGCGCCGCGCAAGCTCCAACACACCCGGCCCCACGAGCCGGTCATGGATCACCACATCGGCCTCATGCACCAGGCGGCGGGCCTTGAGCGTCAAAAGCTCAGGATCACCGGGGCCCGCACCGATGAGGGAAACATGGCCGGGGGTGGCGTCGTGTGACAGGGTATCGGCCAAGAGGGCGTCAAGCGCTTCACGCGCCGCGTCCTCACCCCCGGCTTCGAGCGCGCGGGGCCCGCGCTCGAAATAGAATTTGCTCCAGAAATCCCGGCGGACGCGGCCCTTTGGCAGCGCATCCGCTAAGGGGCGAAACGCCTGCCCGATCCGCGCCAGAAGGCCCAGCGAGGTCGGCAGCATCTCCTCAACCCGGCGCTTGATGTCGCGGGCAACGACTGGGGCCGCGCCCTCTGTCCCGATCGCAACGGTCACCGGGTCACGGTCCACAATCGCGGGCGTGATGAATTGGCTATCGGCAAGGTTGTCCACGATGTTGGTAAGCGCCCCGGCACGGCGACCGATGGCCACGGCGCGCGCGTCCTCCGCCGCGTCCTCATTCGCGCCATAGACGAGCACGGCGCAGGTCGCGTCACCCTCCGCAATCGGGCGGGGCGTGAGGCGCAATTTGCCTTCGGCTGCCCATGCGATCACTTGCGGGTCCGGGTCCGATCCATAGACGGCCACGGTCGCGTCGGTCTTGAGAATAAGGCGCAGCTTGGCCACAGCGCATTCGCCCGCACCGGACACGACAACCCGCCGCCCCTCAAGCGCTACAAAGATCGGAAAATGCCGCATCTGACCCTCACATCCGTGATCGTGTTTCAAATCATGTGGAGAGTTAGAACATTTTTCTCAATAATAGGGTATATACGGGCGGAAATAAGGATTATCGTCCGCCATGGGCTTCGTGCCGATAACGTCCTTCTCGAAACTGGAGCATATCAGGAATGACCGTCCAATTGAGTGAGATCGACCGGAAAATCCTCACCGTCGTGCAAACGGATGCAACACTGCCCTTGGATGAAATCGCCCGCCGGGTCGGCTCATCCAAGACGCCCGTCTGGAACCGGTTGAAGAAATTGCGCGACGCGGGCGTGATCCGGGAAACGGTTGCAGTGCTAGATGCGGAGCGTCTGGGGCTGGAGGCGTGTTTCTTCGTGCTGATCAAAACGGCGGAGCATGACGCGGGCTGGCTCGCGCGCTTTCTCAACGCCGTGCGCAACCGCCCTGAAGTGATGGAGGCGCACCGGCTTGCGGGTGATATCGACTATATCCTCAAGGTCCGCGTGCCCAATGCCAAAGCCTATGACGATTTCTATCGTGCGCTGATCTCGGAAGTGTCGATCTACAACGTGACCTCGACCCTCTCGATGGAAGAGATCAAGAATACGACCGCGCTGCCCATTCCCGTTGCCTGACGCCAAATCATGCCTATGTCCCAATCAACAGGATAACTTCAGCAGGATGCGGTTCATGCACATCTTACTTGGCCTTCTGGCCCTCACGATTGTTCTGGCCGCAATGGTGCAGCGGCCACGATTGCGGGTGCCGGGGGCCGTGTTTCTGGGGGCCGTCGGGATTGCCGCCGTCGTCACCTTTCAGATCAACCCGCGCTATGATCTGCCGGACCTGTCGGCGGATCAGATCGTGCTGTCGGATATCGTGTTTGAACAGGATCCACGCCTGACCACCGTGACCGGGCGGGTCAGCAACCTGTCGGAGGAGGCAATCCTTGCCCGTTTCACCCTCGACACAAGGCTGCTTGATTGCCCGGAGGCCACCGTGAGTGCTGCCTGTGTCGTGATCGGGGAGGACCGGACCGCCGTTTATCCCGACGTGCCCCCTGGTCAGGTGCGCGGGTTCACCGCGACCCTGCGCTTCGTCAATCTGCCGCCGATCGCAGGCGTGCTCGTATGGGATGCACAACTGGCCGAGGTCAGCGCCCGCTCCCCCGCGCAACCCAGATAAAGCCTGAAATCGGTCCTGCGGACTGGCATCACCACAAAAGTTCGTGTTTACGCTAGGGCCTGCATCTAGAATGGGTGCGAGCGAGGCAAGAGCATGGACAAAATCGACGCGCGCATTCTCAAATCGCTTCAGGCGGATTCCAGTGGCACCATCGCGCAACTGGCCGAACAGGTCGGGCTGTCTTTGTCCGCCTGTCACCGCCGGATCAAGATGCTGGAAAAGGCGGGATATATCACTGGATATGGTGCCTCCCTGAGCCGGGAGGCGCTGGGACTGGCAGTGGAGGTGTTCGTCGAAATCTCCCTCCATTCCCAAAGCGTCGCGTCCCTCAGCGCCTTTGAAAAGGCGGTGAACAACACCGATGAAATCCTTGAATGCCACCTGACGGCAGGCAATGCCGATTATCTGTTGCGACTGGCCGCGCGGGATATCGCGCAGTTTGAGGAAATCCACCGCACGCGGCTCGCGGAATTGCCAGGCGTCGCCTCAATGCGAACGACATTCGCGCTCAAGGCGGTCAAAAGCTGGAATGGCCTGCCGGTGCCCGCAGCCCCCCACACGCCCGGTTGATCACAGCCGATAGGTCAGCGCGCGGTGGATCATCAGGCGCAGCGCGTCTTGAGGCACGGGTGCCGAGGCATCAAGCAGCATGGCCCGGTTGCCCTCAAACCTGACGTTGGTGCCTAGCGCCTCCCGCATCTCTGAGATCACGCTTGTCTGACAATGGGTCAAGAGGGCGATCCCTCCCCCGTCCCGTGCCTCAAGCCGCAGTGGCGTTCCGGTCGCGGCGGCAAAGGATGGCTGCCCCCATTTGAGGCTTTCGCTCAGCGGACCGATCCGTGGATCACCCTGCGCGACCTCATGGATCAGCGCGCGCAATTGGGACAGGCGGGCGCGGGTCTCAGAAGGCTGGGCCGCGATATAAGCCGCCACTCCTGTCATGCGATCGGCCCCTCTCCCATAGGGCGGTGGTGTGGGCCTGACACGTCGCGGCTCAGGCGGTCGCCGGGCGTCGGATCAGCGTCTCCGCCGCTTGAATAACCAAGGGATCAAACCGCGCCACATCGCCCGCGTCCAGCATCGCGAAAAGCTCCGTGCGCATCCGCGGCTCCCAAAACTGGTTGATATGATCGGCAATGCCGGTCAGTCGCTCCGTCTCGGGTTGGCTCTTGAAGAAGGTCGCGATCTGGTTGGCCATGCGAACGGTCTTGTCATGCGACATCGGTGCTGCTCCCCCGCGTGATGCGGTGCTGATATGTGTAGGTTTCAAATCGGTCGCCGCGCGCACGCGCCACCAGCGTGACGCCCGCAGCCTCCGCCATACGCACGGCAAGCGCGGTAGGGGCAGACACGGCAACGAGCACAGGCGCCCCCATCACGGCGGCTTTCTGCACCATCTCCACCGAGATGCGGGAGGTTATGAACACGGCCCCCGCCGCAAACCCCTGCCGCGCGGCGAAGCCTGCAAGCTTATCAAGCGCGTTGTGCCGGCCCACATCCTCGCGCACCGCGACAATCCCCTGCCCCGGCAGCCACAGGCCCGCCGCATGTACCGCATGGGTCTCCTCATGGAGCCGCTGATGCCGCCACAGCGCCTCAAGCCCACGGCGAATATTCGCGTCACATAAGGTCAGGTCAGCGGTGACGGCGGGGGCGGCGCGCATCGCCTGTTCGATGCTTTCCACGCCGCACAAGCCACAGCCCACAGGCCCGGCCATGCGCCGGTGCCGGTCGCGCAGGCTGTCCCCTGCGCCCTCGGTCAGACGGATTTGCAGGTCGATCCCGTCCGGGACCGGCTGGATGGTGATTTCCTCAATCTCATCGCGCGTTGCGATCCCCTCATAAAGGGTAAAGCCAACCGCGAAATCCTCCAGATCAGCCGGGGTCGCCATCATCACCGCATGGGTCGTGCCCCCATAGCTAAGCGCCACCGGCACCTCCTCCGGCACCGCGCGCGCGCCCTGATCGGTGGGCAAAACGGTATGGGTGGGGAAGATCATGTTCGACCCTCAATCGAACCGCGTGCCGAGCCAGCGGCCGTCCGAGGGGGCCGCATCGCCGGATGTGCTGCTCCGTTTATCGCGCAAGCTACTCCGAGCATGTGGCTGACTGGTACCGTCGCAAAGCGGCCGCCTGAGGGGCGGACGGCCGCTGGCTCGGCGCCTGCGGCTTGATTCCGAGCCAAAAGCATCACTCCGCTGCCTCCACACGCGGCAAGATCCGGCGCGAAAGATCGGCCTGCGCCTGATAATCGCGCTGCCAATCCGTTTGCCCGTTGGACAGGCTGACCTGCACCGCGGTCACCTTGTATTCGGGGCAATTCGTTGCCCAATCGGAATAGTCAGTCGTGATCACGTTGGCCTGCGTTTCGGGGTGGTGGAAGGTCGTGTAGATCACGCCCGGTGCCACGCGATCCGTCACGGTCGCGCGCAAAGTCGTCTCCCCCGAACGGGAGGCGAGTTTCACGAAATCGCCATCCCGAATGCCACGGTTTTCCGCGTCATGCGGGTGGATTTCCAACAGATCCTCCGCGTGCCATGCGACATTCGCCGTGCGGCGGGTTTGTGCGCCCACATTGTATTGTGACAGGATGCGCCCCGTGGTCAGCAAGAGCGGGAAGCGCGGGCCGGTCCGCTCATCGGTGGCGACATATTCGGTGCGGATGAACTTGCCCTTCCCGCGCACGAACCCGTCCACATGCATGATCGGGGAGCCGTCGGGCTTTGCCTCATTGCAGGGCCACTGGATGGAGCCGCGCTCCTCCAGCATTGCATAATTGACCCCGGAAAAGCTGGGCGTGGTCGCAGCGATTTCGTCCATGATCTCAGACGGATGGCTATAGGTCCAGCCACAGCCCATCGCGTTGGCGAGGTTCAGCGTCACCTCCCAATCGGCATAGCCGTTTTTCGGTGTCATCACCTTGCGCACGCGGTTGATCCGGCGCTCGGCGTTGGTGAAGGTGCCGTCCTTCTCAAGGAAGGTGGAGCCGGGCAGGAACACATGCGCGTAATTCGCCGTCTCATTGAGGAACAGATCATGCACCACAACGCATTCCATCGCAGCAAGCCCTGCGGCGACATGCTTGGTGTCCGGGTCCGATTGCAGGATGTCCTCACCCTGAATGTAGATGCCCTTGAACGTGCCCTCCACAGCCGCGTCAAGCATGTTGGGAATGCGCAGGCCCGGTTCGTCGTCGATCTTGGTGCCCCAGATGCCTTCGAAAATCGCGCGGGTGTCTGCGTCGGACACATGGCGGTAGCCCGGCAATTCATGCGGGAACGAGCCCATATCGCAGGCCCCCTGCACGTTGTTCTGGCCGCGCAATGGGTTCACACCCACGCCCTTGCGCCCGATATTGCCGGTCGCCATGGCAAGGTTCGCAATGGCCATCACGGTGGTGGAGCCTTGGGAATGCTCCGTCACACCAAGGCCGTAGTAGATCGCGCCATTCCCACCCGTCGCAAACAGGCGCGCGGCGGCGCGCAGGTCGTCTGCGGGCACGTTGGTCAAAAGCGCGGTCGCTTCGGGCGAATGCTTCGGATCGGCCACGAATTCCGCCCAGTCAGCAAACTCGTCCCAATCGCAGCGTTCGCGGATGAAGGCCTCGTCCGCCAGTCCTTCGGTCACGATGACATGCGCAATCGCGGTGAGCACCGCGACGTTGGTGCCGGGCATCAGCGGCAAGTGATACGCGGCCTCGACATGGGGTGTTTTGACCAGATCAATCCGGCGCGGGTCTATCACGATCAGTTTCGCACCCTGCCGCAACCGTTTCTTGAGGCGGGAGCCAAACACCGGATGCCCATCGGTCGGGTTTGCACCGATCACGATCACCACATCCGTATGCTCGACAGAGTCGAAATCCTGCGTTCCGGCAGACGTGCCGAAGGTCGTCTTGAGACCATAGCCCGTGGGCGAATGGCAGACCCGCGCGCAGGTATCGACATTGTTGTTGCCAAAGCCGGAGCGGATCAGCTTTTGCACCAGATAGGTTTCCTCATTGGTGCAACGGCTGGAGGTGATGCCCCCGATGGACGCGCGCCCGTGATCCGCCTGCAACTGGCGGAATTTCTGGGCGGTGTAGGTCAGCGCCTCCTCCCATGACACTTCCTGCCAGGGATCAGTGATCTTTTCGCGGATCATCGGCTTGAGGATGCGGTCGGAATGGCTGGCATAGCCATAGGCAAAGCGGCCCTTCACACAGGAATGCCCGCGGTTGGCCTTGCCGTCCTTGTAGGGCACCATGCGTACAAGTTCCTCGCCACGCATCTCTGCCTTGAACGAGCAGCCAACGCCGCAATAGGCGCAGGTGGTGACCACCGAATGCTCGGGCTGGCCAATCTCGATCACCGATTTTTCCTGCAAGGTCGCGGTTGGGCAGGCCTGCACACAGGCGCCGCAGGACACGCATTCGGAATTGAGGAAATCCTCGCCCATCCCGGCGGAAATGCGGCTCTCAAACCCGCGCCCTTCCATGGTGAGCGCGAAGGTGCCCTGCACTTCCTCACAGGCCCGGACGCAGCGCGAACAGGCGATGCATTTTGAGGGGTCATAGGTGAAGTACGGGTTGCTTTCGTCCTTGGACATAAAGAGCGGGTTATGCGCCTCACCGCAGGCCTCCGTTGCGGCATCGGCGGCTGGGATATATTGCGGTTGCGCGGTCGCCGCCCCGCGCAGGTTTGGCACCGTCGGCTTGACGTGGTTGGCACCATCATAGCCATAGCGCACATCGCGCAGGCCCACGGCCCCCGCCATATCCTGCAATTCGCAATCGCCATTCGCCGCACAGGTCAGACAATCCAGCGGGTGGTCGGAGATATAAAGCTCCATCACACCGCGACGCAGCTTCTTGAGCTTGCCGTTCTGGGTGGTGACGACCATGCCATCGCGCACCGGCGTGGTGCAGGAGGCGGGCGTGCCGCGCATGCCCTCGATCTCCACCATGCACAACCGGCAGGAGCCGAACGCATCAACCATATCCGTGGCGCAAAGTTTCGGGATCGCGATGCCCGCATCCATGCTGGCGCGCATCACGCTTGTGCCTTCGGGCACCGTGATCTCGCGGCCATCCACCATGAGCGTCACCATCGTTTCCGACGTGCTGGCAGGTGTGCCAAAGTCAATCTCTTTGATCAGGCCCATGTCAGTTACTCCGCCGCCATCGGCGCCGCGCGCCGGAAATCTTCAGGGAAATGGGTGAGCGCGCTCATCACCGGATAGGGGGTGAACCCGCCCAGCGCACAGAGCGAGCCGAATTTCATCGTCTCACACAGGTCCGTGAGCAAGTCGATATTCGCATCCACATTGACGCCCGCCATGATCTTATCGAGCGTCTCGAACCCGCGGGTCGAGCCGATGCGGCAGGGCGTGCACTTGCCGCAGCTCTCAATCGCGCAGAACTCCATGGCGAAGCGCGCCATATGGGCCATGTCAGCCGTATCGTCAAAAACCACGACGCCCGCGTGGCCGATCAGCGCGTCCTGCGCGCCGAAAGCCTCATAGTCGAACGGCGTGTCGAACTGGCTGCGCGCAAGATATGCGCCAAGCGGCCCGCCGACCTGCACGGCCTTCACCGGGCGACCCGTCACGGTCCCGCCCGCAATCTCATCAACGATCTCTCCAAGCGTCAGGCCAAAGCCCGCCTCGAACAGCCCGCCGCGCGCCACGTTGCCCGCGATCTGAATGGGCATGGTCCCACGCGACCGGCCAAAGCCGATATCCGCATAGGCCTGCGCCCCATTGGCCATGATCCACGGGACGGAGGCGAGCGTGACCACATTGTTCACGATGGTCGGTCGGCCCATGAAACCCTTATGCGCGGGCAAGGGCGGCTTTGCCCGCACCACGCCACGCTTGCCCTCAAGGCTTTCCAAGAGCGCGGTTTCCTCTCCGCAGACATAAGCCCCCGCGCCCACGCGAATTTCCATGTCGAACCGATGGCCCGAGCCAAGCACATCGCCCAAAAGCCCCTTGTCGCGGGCGATCGCACAGGCCGCATTCATCACCTCGATCGCATGGGGATATTCGGAGCGGAGATAGACAAAACCCTTCTCCGCCCCCACCGCGATGCCCGCGATGACCATGCCTTCGATCAGGCAAAACGGATCGCCCTCCATCACCATCCGGTCCGCGAAGGTGCCGCTATCGCCCTCATCGGCGTTGGCCACGATATATTTTTGACCGGGCGGGCAATCCGCGACGGTTTTCCACTTGATGCCGGTGGGGAAGCCCGCACCGCCCCGGCCCCGCAGGCCGCTGTCCGTTACCGTGCCCACAATCCCGGCCTGATCCGCAATCGCGGCGCGCAGGCCCGCAAGCCCGCCATGGGCCTCATACTGCTCAAGCGACAGGGGATCGGTGATGCCCGCACGGGCAAAGATCAACCGCTCCTGCTTGGCAAGGAAGGGATGCGCCTCAACCGGTCCGATGGCTTTCGGCCCTTGCCCGGCGAGCAGACCGGCGGCGAGCAGGTCTGTGACCTCCCCTGCCGCGACCGGCCCGTGACCATGGCGCACGCCATTAACCTCGACTTCCACCAACGGCTCCAGCCACATCATGCCCCGAGAGGAGGTTCGCACCACCTTGACCCCCGCTGCAACAAAAGCCGCCGCAACGGCATCCGCGCCACAGGCCAGCGCCGCGCTGTCGCGCGAGACAAATACCGTGCTCATGCCACAGCCCTTTCACTTTCCAAAAAATATCCCCGCCGGAGGCCCAAAATCATGACGCCACCTCCGCCACGAGTATATCCACCCGATCCGCGCTCACCCGCCCGATGGGCGCGCCATCCACGAACAATGCGGGCGCACAGGCACACAGGCCAAGGCAATAGGCTGGCTCCACCGTCACTTTTCCGTTCGCCGTGGTGCCGTGCCAGTCGATGCCCAGAAGGCTCAGAAGCCGGGCCGACATCGCCTCCCCACCCGCAGCCTGGCACGCCTCTGCCCGGCACACTTTGATCACATGCTCCCCGGCCGGGTGGTCGCGATAATCGTGATAAAAGCTGACAACCCCATGGATTTCCGCGCGCGAAATGTTCAGCGCCGCGGCCACATCGGGCAGAACCGATTTCGGGACATAGCCGAACTCCGCCTGAAGCGCGTTCAGGATGGGCAGGAGTGGCCCTTCAAGGGACTGGTATTGCTTAACAATTTCTGCCGTACGGGCATCAAGATCGGATTGGGTTGCGTGCATGAGCGGCTGCCTTTCGTCTGGTGCAACGACGAAAACCCGATGGCGCGCCACCACTCAATAAAGCAGTTTCGTTTAACGATAGATGTTTTCTATCAAAGGGAGGTCAGCCCCGGTGCCACCTTCCGCGCCGTGGCCAGCATCGCCTCGACCAAGGGCGTGTGCGGCTCCCGCTCCGGCACCACGAGCCCGATGGCATGGGTCGCGTCCGGCTCCACGATCGGGATCGCGCGCACATCCGACGAAAAGCCAATCGCCCCCGCCAGATCAAGCGGCAGAATGCTGGCCCAATTGCCGGTCAGCACATGGGCATAGAGGACGATCATGGAGTTTGCCTCCAGCATCGGATGGGGTTTTGCGCCCGCTTCTTCGAAATGGCGGTTGATGAGGCGGCGGTTCTGCATCTCTGGCGTCAGAAGGCACAATGGCTCCGACGCGATTTCCGCCCATGTCACGCTGTCCCGATCTGCCAAGGGCGCGTCCGCCGTGGTGATGAATTGATACCGTTCGTCATATAGCGGGATGGTGCTGACCCGGCCCAACGGCTCGTCATCAAGATAGGTGATGCCCACGTCAATCTCGAACCCGTCAAGCCAGCGCAGCACATCGACGGAGGACGCGGAATGGACCCGCACCTGAACATCCCCATGGCGCGCCCGAAAGGGCTCGATCAGGCGGGGCAGCATCGGCAGGGCGGTCGGAATGGCCGCGATGCGCAATGTGCCAGAGAGGCCGCGCTTGGCCTCCCGCATCTCCGCACGCATCGTGCGCACGTCCCCCACGATTTGCCGCGCCCAGTCCAGCACCCGCCGCCCCTCGGGCGTCAGCCCGCGAAAGCGGGAGCCGCGCTCCACCAGCATCACGCCAAGCTGATCCTCCAATTGCCGGATCGCCGTGGACAAAGTGGGCTGGGTCACGCCCGCCGCCTCTGCCGCGCGGCCAAAATGCTGCTCCCGCGCCAGAAGGATGAACATCTCCAGCTTATCAATCATCGGCTTTTTCCCGGTCAAAGCCGTCACGCTGCGCGGTGAACATGGTGGCGTAGAGCCCGCCTTGAGCGATCAGCGTGGCATGGGTGCCCTGCTCCACCAATTTGCCGCTCTCCAGCACATAAATCTGATCGGCGGCCTTCACGGTGGACATGCGGTGCGCGACCGTGATCGTGGTTTTGCCGTCACCGAGCCGCGCAAGCGCGCGGGTGATGCGATCTTCGGTCTGTTGGTCCAGCGCACTGGTTGCTTCATCAAGGATCACGATCGGGGCATCGCGCAGAAAGGCGCGCGCAATCGCGATGCGCTGCTTTTGCCCGCCTGAGAGTTGCGCCCCTTTCGGCCCCACAGGCGCGTCGCCCCTGCGGCGAATAAGGTCGGCAATCTCTGCGTTCTCCGCCGCCTCCCAGATTTCATCCTCCGTCGCATCGGGGCGGATATAGCGGATGTTTTCCCAGATCGATTTGTTGAAGATCACGATATCCTGCGCCACGACACTGAAGGAATTGCGCAATGCACGCACCTTGAGGCTGCGGATATCCTTGCCATCAAGGGTGATCGCCCCGCCCTGCACCTCATAGAGCCGCGCAAGAAGGCTCAGGATCGTGGTTTTGCCCGATCCAGTGGAGCCGACAATCGCGGTGGTCTTCCCGCCTGTGAGCGTCAGGTTCAGACCATGGAACAATGGCTGATCGTCGGAATAGCCAAAGGTCACATCCTCAAACACCAGATCGCCGCGCGGGTCGAAATCATCCGTCGCGTCGGGCGCGTCCTTGATCGTTGGCTCCAGCGTATAATAGTCGCGGATCGACCCCAACAGGATCAGATTGGCCTGCAAAGTCACGAAAAACTGCGCAACGCGCCGGGCGGGATCAAACACGATCACCAGTCCCAAAAGGAAGGTGACGATATCCGCGCCATCCACGTCATATGCGGGATCAAGCACGATATATCCGCCGATCC
Organism: Rubricella aquisinus; assembly: GCF_014199445.1. Classification (GTDB taxonomy): domain Bacteria; phylum Pseudomonadota; class Alphaproteobacteria; order Rhodobacterales; family Rhodobacteraceae; genus Rubricella; species Rubricella aquisinus. The sequence continues at coordinate 154,656 of NZ_JACIJS010000005.1, forward strand.
CGATCACCAGCATATAGACAATCGCGGAGGCCATATCGAGCGTGGGCATCACGACCGCCTGCGCTGTTTGCAAACGGATCAGGAGCCGCTTGATCAGGCCGGTGGCTTCGGTCAGGCGGGCCTGCTCGACCTCCTCCTGCCCCGCGATCTTGACCGTGCGCATCCCGCCCGTCATCTCTTCGATATCGTTGATATAGGCGCCGAAACTGTCCTCGGCCGATTGCTGAAACTTCTTCACGAAATGAGAGGTCACCAGCATGATCCCGATGATCACTGGCATCACGAGGATCGACACGCCAAACAGGAAGGGCTGCTGCCAGATCAGCCATGCCGACACGATGATCACCGTCAATGCGTCGCGCGCGGCATTCACCGTGCTTTGCCCGATAAAGAGGCCAAGCTGATCGGCCTGACGGTAAAGGCGCAAGATCACTTCGCTCGACGGGGTGCGCTCGAAAAACGCGAGGTCAAGGCGCATCAGCCGCGCGATCAGATCACGCCGCATCTGATAGATCGCGTCATTGGCGACAATCGCGGACACGCGTGGCACGACATAGCTTGTCACAGCGCGGAACGTGAACAGGCCAAACACCATCGCGCAGATAATGAGCAATTCACGGATCGTGCCGGAGTCGAAGATGACGCGCAGCCCCTCCTCCGTCATTGCGAGGAATTGCTGATACACCACACCCTGCGCGAGGATCAGGACAAAGATCAGCCCCAGCCAGCCCAGTTTAGGCCGTAGATATTTGCGGAAAAACCACCCGATATTCACCTTGTCGACGGGGGTGAAAAGCGGGCCTTTCTTGCGGGTCTTGGCCATGTGCTATCCAGTTTTGCGTTCCCACCCCGCGTAGCACGGGTCACGCGCAGGCTCAAATGCCATTGACATGCAAGGCATCGGACGTGCGATTTGTCGGAGGGATGGTGGGACGTACTGGATTCGAACCAGTGACCCCAGCGATGTGAACACTGTGCTCTACCAACTGAGCTAACGTCCCGACGCCGCGCTAATTGCCCGTTTCCGCGCGCGGGGTCAAGCGGGTTTTATGCACCGATGAGTTCGGCAGCGATCCGGGGCATGTCGTCGTAATGGGACAACAGCACATCAGGCTCCAACCGGTCGATCCCGACCCCTTCCGGCCCGAAGGCGACGAGGATCAATGGCACGCCCGCCGCGCGCGCCGTCTTGGCATCCGTGATCGTGTCACCGACCAGCATGGTAAGCGCCATATCCCCGCCCAGCGCCTCCACCGTTGCGGTCAGGTGCGTCGGATCGGGTTTGCGCACCGGCAGGCTATCGGCACCCAGCACCGCGCCAAACATATGCAACACGCCCAACCGCTCCAGTAGGCTCAGCGCGAGGCTTTCGGGTTTGTTCGTGCACACGCCCAAAAGCCAGCCATCGGCCTGCAAATCCTCAAGGGCGGAGATAACACCGGGGTAAAGCTCCGTCTCCACGTCGATATTGTCTGCGTAATAATCCAGAAGAAGCTGGTAATCCTCATCCGCCACGTCCTCATCCAGATCCAGCCGTTCAATGCCAAGCTTCAGCATCGCCCGCCCGCCCCGAAACGCCGTGAGCGCATCGTCAATGGGATCCAGCGGGCGGCCAAGCCCGCGTTCCTCGAAACAATGGTTCGCCGCTGCAATCAGATCAGCACTGGTATCGGCAAGAGTGCCGTCGAGGTCGAAGATGACGCTTTTCATGGGGGCTTCCTGTGCTGTAACGGACGGTAACGATTTCTGAACCAACGGGGCCTGTTCGCCCCAAACTCGCGCTGTTATAAGCCGCGCCGAGCAGTGGAGAAAGTCGAATGAATACGGCGCTTGTGATTCTGGCCGCGGGCAAAGGCACGCGGATGCAATCTGATTTGCCCAAAGTCCTGCACGAAGTGGCGGGAGCACCCTTGTTGGTGCACGCCATTTCGTCGGGTGAAACGCTGGAGCCGGAGCAGATTGTCATCGTGACCGGGCATGGCGGCGCGCTGGTCGAAAAAGCGGCCATCGCCCATACCGAGCGCGCGCAGACCGCCACCCAGACAGAGCAGCTTGGCACCGCGCACGCGGTCCGCGCGGCAGAGCCGGCGCTCGCGGAATTTCAGGGCGATGTGTTTATCCTTTATGGCGACACGCCCTTCATCACTGCTGACACGCTGTCGCGGATGCAAGCCGCGCGCGCCGGGGGTGCCGATGTGGTCGTGCTTGGTTTTGAAGCGGCTGATCCGGGCAATTACGGTCGCCTGATCGTGGAGAATGGCGCGCTCGACCGGATCGTCGAGGCGAAGGAAGCCAGCCCCGAAGAGCTTACCGTGACCCTGTGCAATTCCGGCGTGATGTGCGCGGATCGTGAAACGCTGTTTTCCCTTTTGGCAGAGGTCCGCAACGACAATGCCAAGGGCGAATACTACCTCACCGACATCGTGGAGATTGCCCGCAAGCGTGACCTCAAGGCCGCGGCTGTCGCCTGTTCGGAGGCCGAAACGCTTGGCTGTGACAGCCGGGTGGACCTCGCCACGGCAGAGGGCATCTTTCAGGCCAAGGCGCGGCGGGAGGCGCTGGAGAACGGCGTGACCATGCACGCGCCGGAGACGGTCTATTTCTCATTCGATACCCATATCGGGCGCGACGTCGTGATTGAGCCGAATGTCGTGTTCGGCCCCGGCGTTACGGTCGAGACGGGCGCGCGTATCCGCGCCTTCAGCCATCTTGAGGGCTGCCATGTGGGCGAGGCGGCGATCGTTGGCCCCTATGCCCGTCTGCGCCCTGGCACCGAGCTTGGCGGTGAAACCAAGGTCGGCAATTTTGTCGAGATCAAGAACGCCACAATCGACCGCGGCGCGAAGGTCAATCACCTTACCTATATCGGTGATGCGGAAATCGGGGAGGGTGCCAATATCGGCGCGGGCACCATCACCTGCAATTACGATGGCGTGAACAAGCATAAAACAATCATCGGCAAGGATGCCTTTGTTGGCTCGAACTCGTCACTGGTCGCACCATTGGAGATTGCCGAAGGGGGCTATATCGCCTCCGGGTCCGTGATCACAAAATCCGTTGGCGAAGGCGATCTTGCCATCGCGCGGGTCGAGCAAGTGAATAAAGAAGGGCTTGGGGCCCGCATGGTCGCGAAATTGCGTGCGGCCAAAGCAAAAAAGAAGGACGCGTAACATGTGTGGTATCGTCGGGGTTATCGGCAATCATTCCGCAGCACCCATCATTCTGGACGCCCTGCGGCGGCTCGAATATCGCGGCTATGACAGCGCCGGGGTGGCCACGGTGCATGACGGCGTGTTGGATCGTCGCCGCGCGGTCGGCAAACTTGTCAACCTCGCCGACGAATTGAACACTAATCCCATTCAGGGCAATGTCGGGATCGGCCATACGCGCTGGGCTACCCATGGCGTGCCGAACGTGCCGAACGCCCACCCCCATATCGCGGGCAAGGTTGCGGTGGTGCACAATGGCATTATCGAGAATTTCAAACCCCTGCGCGAAGAACTGATCGCCGCCGGTAAGACATTCGACAGCGACACCGATACCGAAGCCGTCGCCAAATTGTGCGAGCACTACATGGATGCGGGCCTGCCGGCCGATCAGGCCGCGATCAAGACGATTGGGCGGCTTGAGGGCGCATTCGCGCTCTGCTTCCTGTTTCAGGGTGACGAGGAAATGCTGGTCGCTGCCCGGATGGGCCCACCGATTGCCATCGGCTATGGCGAGGGGGAGATGTTTGTCGGCTCCGACGCGCTGGCGCTTGCCTCCAACACCAACCGCATCTGCTATCTGGTGGATGGCGATTACGCGATCGTGCGGCGCGACGGGGCGGAGATTTTCCTCGCGGATGGCACCCCGGCCAATCGCGAAATTCGCACCGTGAACCTTGAATCCGTGATGGTGCACAAGGGTGAGCATAATCACTTCATGTCCAAGGAAATCCACGAGCAACCCATGGTGCTTGGCTATGCGCTGGCCAAATACACCTCAGCGGAGCGTGACCGGATTGCCGGTGGCGGCGAAAGCGTGGATTTCAAGGACGCAACACGCCTCATCATGGTCGCCTGCGGCACCGCGTTCTATGCCTGCAATGTCGCGAAATACTGGTTCGAAAAGATCGCGAAGCTGCCCGTGGAAATCGACGTGGCCTCCGAATTCCGCTACCGCGAACCGCCCGTAACCTCTGGTGATGTGGCCCTGTTCGTGTCCCAATCGGGGGAAACCGCGGATACGCTCGCCGCGCTGCGCTATTGCGCCAAAGATGCGGGTAAGATCGTGTCGGTCGTCAACGCCATGGAAAGCACCATCGCGCGCGAAAGCGACGTGGCCCTGCCGATCATGGCCGGGGCGGAGATCGGCGTCGCCTCGACCAAGGCGTTCACCTGCCAATTGCTTGTGCTCCTGTCGCTTGCCATTCAGGCGGGCCGCCAGCGCGGGTTGATCGACGCGCAGGAAGAGGCGCGCCTGACGACAGAGATGTACGAACTCCCGCGCCTGATCAATGAAGCGCTCGCGCTGGAAAAGCAGATCGCCGGCGAGATTGCCCACTGGCTGAGCAATGCACGTGACGTGTTGTTCCTTGGCCGTGGTGCGCTTTATCCCATCGCCCTTGAAGGGGCGCTGAAGCTCAAGGAAATCAGCTATATCCATGCGGAAGGCTATGCCTCCGGTGAATTGAAGCACGGGCCGATTGCCCTGATTGATGAGCATGTGCCCGTGATCGTGTTCGCCCCCCGCGACGCGCTTTTCTCCAAGACGGTCAGCAATATGCAGGAGGTCATGGCCCGCGACGGTAAGGTGCTTTTGGTCACCGATGCCGAAGGGGTGAAAGAGGCTGGCGCGGGCGTCGAAAAAGTGCTCGTCATGCCCACGATGGACGATCTGATCGCGCCCATCGTCTATGCCGTGCCCGCCCAGTTGATCGCCTATCACACTGCGGTGCAGAAAGGCACGGATGTGGACCAGCCCCGCAACCTCGCCAAATCGGTGACGGTGGAATGAGGCGCGCTGCCTTCTTCCTGCCGCTGCTGGCCCTTGCCTGCGCCCCGGTGACGCAAGAGGCCGCAGCCCCTGCGCTGGAACAGGCCGATTGCTATACCGTTGATCTGTTCCCCAGCCGCGATGATCGGCGGCAGGTGATCGCGCCCGATGACAGCCTGCGCGCGGATTGGGCGGCCTATTCGGGCGTTTGGGGTCAGGGCGCATGGGATGGCGGGCAGTGCCACGAAATCCACATCACCCAGATTTTCGCCGATGGCTCTGCCGTGGTGATGGACACGCACGCGCCCTTCGGCACCGAACGGGCCACCGGGTTTCGGCGGGTCGCCCTGCTGAACGAGGATGGCAGTCTGACCATCAGCGGAGGACAGGGCACGCGGCGCTATATGTTGCAGGATGGCAAGGTTTTCGGCACCCGGTTTAATGAGGACGGCACCACCTCTCAGGTGATCCTGTCGCGGCAGGAATGACCCCCGGCGCCGCACTGGCAGAGTTGGAGGCGCGCGCCAATCCCGCCAAGGCGGCGGATATGGCGCGCTATCACAAGGCGAAACGCCGCTATCTGGGGCTTGCCAATCCCACCATCGACGCGCTTTGCAAGGAATGGCGGGCGGAGATGGCACTTGATGCGCGCGTCACACTCGCAGCCGGGCTATGGGACAGCGACGTGTTTGAGGCGCGGATCGCGGCGGGCAAGCTGTTCACACAGGCGCGCATCCGCCCCGATGACGCCGTTTGGGCAGAGATTTGCCGCTGGATGCCGATGCTCGATTCATGGGCCATTGCGGACCAGGTCGCGAGTGCGGGCGCGCGCAGGCTGACGGCGGAGCCAGCCCGGCTTGAGACGGTCGCGGACTGGACCACCGATCCCAACAAATGGGTGCGCCGCGCGGCGCTTGTGTTCACGCTCCCATGGGCCAAATTGCCTCACCCCAACGCGGTGCAAACGGCAGAACGCGAGCGCATCCTCGGCTGGGCCGAAGGCTACGCTACCGATCACGACTGGTTCATCCAGAAAGCCATCGGCTGGTGGCTGCGCACCCTGTCCCGGCATGATGCGGCGCGTGTCATCGCCTTTACCGACGCCCATGGGGACAAGCTGAAACCCTTTGCCCTGCGGGAGGCATTGCGAAGCCTGCCTTAGGCGGTATCCTGCTTCTTCGTTGGTGCCTTGTCCTTCGGCTCTTGTGGCGCGACCATCGCGATCAGGCGCAACCCCGTGGTCGGACGATCCTCTTTCGGAGCCTCAAACCGCAACCGTCCGCTGCCGGAAATATACCCCAAAAGCAGTGCATCCGGGCGCGCAGCGCGCCAATCGTCCAGCGTGTATTCCTCGGTCAGCTTGGTCGCGCGGAAAGTCCAGCCCTGCGCATGACGTTTGGCAAAATCCTCGAATGTCGCATCACAATCGAGCCGCCGCCCGCCAAGGCTCGCAGGAAGGGTCGCGCGGCCGCTTTCCTTCACCCGCGCCAGTTGGAACACCGCGTCGCGGCCAAATTCCGGGCCAAGATCGGTGCAAATCAGGGTGTTGTAGGCGTCATTATCGCTCGCCGCGAGGATCAGGCCATAACTCATCAATTCCACCTGATGTTCCGCCGCCTCTGACAGGATATCCCCCTGAAACACCGGCAGCCCAGCTTCGCGCGCGGCGCGCAGGCGCCACCAATTCGCATCGGCCAGCAGGACGGGCACTTTCGCCTCTTGCAGCACCTTGGCCAATTCGACAGTCCAGCGCGACGCCCCGGCGATCAGCAATCCCGGGGGGCCGGACTCGGCCAATCCGATCCAGCGCGCAAGCGGGGCGAGCGAGAAGCCATGCAACACCACCGTGACCGCCACCAGAACAAAGGCGAGGGGCGCCATCAGTTCGGCCCCCTCAATCCCCAGCTTGACCAATTGCTCCCCAAAGAGGCCCGCAACGGCCACCAGCACCACACCGCGCGGCCCAATCCATGCGATCAAGGCACGCTCTTTCAACGGCACGTCAGACCCGGCGAGGGAGATCATCACCGTCAGCGGGCGCGCGACCAGCACGATCAGCACCACGAACAGCACCGCGCGCCAATCCAGCAGCGCCAAAGTCTCCATCGACATATTTGCGGCCAACAGCACGAACACGCCCGACACCAAAAGCACCGTCGCATGTTCCTTGAACCGGCGGATTTCGTCATATGCAGCAAGGCGTGCATTGGCGATGATGATCCCCATGAAGGTTACGGCCAGAAGGCCGCTTTCATGCAGCACGAAATCGGAAGCCGCGAAGGCTGCGAGTACCGTGACGAACAGCACCGGCACCTTCATGTATTCCGGCACCAGCGCGCGGCGGAACGCCTGCACGATCCCCACACCCGCCAGCCCGCCGACGACGACCGCCACGATGATGCCCAGCACCAGATGCCACGCGGCCTCCCCCAATGTCTCGGCTGTGTTGAGCGCGGAGATCACCTCATAGGCCAACACGGCGGCAAGCGCGCCGAAGGGATCGTTCACAATCGCTTCCCATTGCAGCAGAGCCGCCGGGCGGTGTTTCAGCCGGGCCTGCCGGAGCAAAGGCGCGATAACGGTGGGGCCCGTTACGATCAGGATGCCACCAAATACCGCTGCGACCTCCCATGACAGGCCCGCGCCATAATGCACCGCCAGAGCCGACAGCAGCCAGCCCAGCGGCGCGCCGATCAGGACAAGCCGCAGCACACCCTTTTGCGCGTCGCGCAACCCTTTGAAATCGAGCGTCAAACCACCCTCAAACAGGATCACCGCGACAGCCAGCGCGATCATGGGCTGCAACAGATCGCCAAAGGCGACGGACGGATCCAGCAGGCCCGTGACAGGCCCCACGACGAACCCTGCAAGCAGCATCAAAACGATAGCGGGCATCCGCAGGCGCCATGCGATCCATTGCGCGCCAACGCCAATCACACCGACAAGTCCGAATACGGCCACGGGATCCATCTACCTTCTCCTCACATGATGGCGCGGATCATGCCGTGATCGGCACGCGCGCCTCTTCGGACCAGCCCAAAGCGCCCAGAGCATACCACAGCGCCATGCGCGCGATATTGAACCCCCATGCAGCACCCTCACGCGTCAACCGTTTCAGGAGGGACCATCCCTGCGGCGGCGGGCTGGCGGCGGTGGCCGCGATATCGTAGCCCGCCCAGCGAAATGTTAACACGCTGCGCGCCATATGCGTTCCCTCTGTCACCAAAAGGATGCGCCGCCCCCCCGCCAGTGGTTTGGAGAAAAGCGCGTTCTGAAGGGTAGAGAGCGACGCGCCCTCCACAGTGATCGCATCCACCGGCACCCCCTCTGCAACCATCACATCCGCCATGCGCTGCGCGGTGGAGAGAGGATGACCACGGCTTGTTCCACCCGTCACGATCACCTGTGGCGCGGCCCCCTGACGGAAGAGTGCCGCGGCATAGCGCGCGCGGCTCCCACTTTCGGCGTCGATTGTACCATCGGGCCGCAACCCGGCGCTGAGCACCACCATGACCTCGGCCTGCGCGCCCGAAACGGCCTCGGCGGGTTGGCCTGCGTAATACCACGCGCTGCCCAGAATAAGCGCCATACCGCCAATCCACACCGCGATCAGCCGCAGCGCCCAGCGGATCACGGCGCGTCCGCTTTCAGGACGCGGCGCATGATCTTGCCCGTGGCGGTCATCGGCAGGCTATCAACAAACCGGATGTCGCGCGGGGCGACATGGGGCGAAATCCGCTCCCGCACCCGTTGGATCAGGGCAGCGGCCAGATCGTCACTGCCCTGCCCCGTCACTGGCACGACAAAGGCGCGCACGACCTCCGTGCGCACCTCATCTGGCACGCCGATCACTGCCGCCATCGCGATATCGGGATGCCCGGTCAGGCAATCCTCAATCTCCGTCGGGCCAATGCGGTAGCCGCTGGAGGTGATCACATCATCGGCACGGGCGCGGAACCAGAAATAGCCATCGGCATCCATCACGCCCTCATCCCCGGTGCGCATCCAATCCCCGACGAACTTATCCTCCTTCACACCCGGCCTGCCCCAATAGTCAAGGAACATGGAGCGGCTGGAGCGGTGGATCGCGATCTCCCCCGGAGTATCGGGTGGCAAGGGGCGGCCCTCCCGCCCGATCACGGCGACGCGGTGGCCCGGCACCGGCTTCCCGGTGGAGCCGGGGCGGGGTGGAAACAGCGTGTGCGAATTGCCCAGCACCGCGTTGCATTCCGTTTGGCCGTAAAACTCGTTGATCTGGGTGCCAAGCGCGCTGCTGCTCCAATCCGTCAGATCCGCGCCCAGCGCCTCCCCCGCCGCGCCGACGCTGCGCAACTCTGCGCGGCCATTCGACTGGCGCATCAGCTTGAGCGCCGTGGGCGGCAGGAACGCGTTGCGGATGCCCTGCGCCTTCATCAACCAAAACGCGTGATCAGGATCGAATTTGGTCATGCGATGCGCGACCACCGGCACGCCGAACCACAGGCTCGGCATCAGGCAATTCATCAAGCCACCCATCCATGCCCAATCGGCGGGCGTCCACATCCGGTCGCCACTCTGCGGCAAGAAATCGTGATGGGTCTGCACCCCCGGCAAATGCCCCATCAAAACCTTATGCCCATGAAGCGCCCCTTTCGGCGGCCCCGTCGTGCCGGAGGTGAAAGAGATAAAGGCCGGGCTGTCCGGCCCGGTTTTCGCCGTCGCACAGCGATCCGCCGCCTTCCCCAATTCCTGCCAAAAGCCGAACGTGCCTGCGATCCGCTCGTCGATGGAATAGAGGATTTGCAGATCAGGCAGCGCGTCGCGGATGGCGAGCACTTTGGGCAGGTTATCGCGATCCGTCACCAGCGCCTTCACCCCTGCCTGTTCCAGCCGGAACCGCAACCCGTCCTCCCCGAACAGGGTGAACAGCGGCACGACAATCGCGCCCAGTTTGTAGCATGCCAGATGGGTCAGCAGCGCCTCGGGCGTTTGCGGCAGCAGGACCGCGCAGCGATCCCCGGCCCTCAGCCCCCGCGCGGCCAATGCATTGGCCAGCCGCGACGAGGCACGCGACAATTGCAGATAGGTGTAATCCCGCGTCTCTCCATCGGGCCGCAGGTAGGTCATCGCCACCCGATCCGGCGCGACCCGCGCCCACCGCTCGCAAACCTCCTCCGCGATGTTAAAGCGCGTGCGCCGCGGCCAGCGGAACGACGCCTGAAGCGCCTCCCACGCGCCCGGTTCAACGAAACGCGTATTCGGGGTCATGCGGCAGGGCGGCTCTTGGCAAAGGCGGGGATGTCGTTGGCCATGGCACTCAGTGCGGCAAGCTTGGGATATCCCGGTTTCAACAGATGCCCATGCACCGCATTCACCAGATCATAGGCGATGACGGCAGAGATATCCGCGCCATTCGGCCCGCCAGCGCCAAAGAACCAGCCTTCTGCTGGGCAATGGGCCTCCAACTCCGCAAGGCCCGCCGTGATCTGCCCTTCGACCCGCGCGATCCAGTCGCCCCAGTGCAGCTCCTCCGGCCTGCGGATGCGCTCATAGACCAGTGCGACGGCTTTCTCAGAAGTGGAATGGGCCATTGCAACGATCTGGAGCGCCGCGCGCCGCGCCACGCCGCTTTCGGGCAGCAATCGCTGATGGGCGGGGGCGGTTTCCTCAAGCCAGTCGATGATCGCGAAACTTTCGGTCAGCACCGTTCCGTCATCAAGCACAAGCGCAGGCACCCGCCCCACCGGATTGACGGCCTTCAACTCTTCCCATTCGGGGCCGGACACCATGATCTTGCGCCGCTCGACCGGGCGATCCTGCAAGTCACACCAGATCGCCACGCGGCGGGCGAAGGGGGATAGGTCACGGCCATAAAGGATCATGCGAAACGCTCCTGTTCAGGGGTTAGCCCGGCAAATCACGGGTGTCGTAATGGATGGAAGTCACCACCAGCCGCACGGATGAAACACCCAAACGGGTGAGCGCTTCAACCGAAATGCGGTCTCGCGTGCCATCGGTGCGGGGCAAAAGCAGAATGCGCGTGGAGCGCCCGGTTTCCAGATCGGTGACCCAGCCTTGCGCCTCGCTGGTGACGGCGAGCGTTTCGATCCAGCGACCAGGACGGTCAGCGGGGCCAAGCTCTGCGACGGTATGCGTGAGGAACCGTGCGCTGACGGGGCTTGGCGGCTCCTCCACCGTGCCCGGCGGGGCGGGGCCAACCAGCGTCTCATAGATGAAGCGCAAATCCTCCTCCGACGTGCCGGGAGCAAGCACAAGCCATTCAGGCAGCACAATCTGCTCGATCGGGATTTCCGCCACCGGCTCTGGCTCCGGCGCGGGCGCTTCCAGCCGAAAGCCCCCAAAGGACACGCCAGAGAAATCGAATTGCGGCAAGCTCCATTGCGGCAGGCCAAGCTGCGCGCAGCCCGACAGGCCAAGCATACAGGTCAGAGAAAGGGCAATACCGCGCATGTCGTCCATCTTTTGTCATCCGTTCCGGGCAACCTAGGTCGCCAGACGGATGAAGGAAACCGCTTTTGACCCGCCGCCGCCTTGCACCTGCCCGAAGGGCTGCATAGTCTCAGCCCGAACCAGATGGAGCCGCCCAATGGACATCACCGCGCCCCTGATTGACCCGTTCGCCCGTGCGATCACCTATCTGCGCGTGTCGGTAACGGATCGCTGCGATTTCCGCTGCACCTATTGCATGTCCGAAAACATGACCTTCCTGCCGAAAAAGGAGCTTCTGACGCTGGAGGAGCTTGACCGGCTGTGCAGCGGGTTTGTCGATCTGGGCGTGAAAAAGCTGCGCATCACTGGCGGGGAGCCATTGGTGCGGCGGGGCATCATGACCTTCTTTGAGGGGATGGGCCGGCATCTGGCCACGGGCGCGCTTGAGGAATTGACCCTGACCACGAATGGCAGCCAGTTGCGCCGTTTTGCGCAGCCTTTGGCGGATGCAGGCGTGCGCCGGGTCAATGTCTCCCTCGATACACTGGATGAGGAGAAATTCGCGCGCGTCACCCGCTGGGGGCGGCTCGCGCAAGTCCTTGACGGGATCGACGCGGCACAGGCGGCCGGGCTGAAGGTCAAGATCAACGCCGTGGCACTCAAGGGTGTGAATGACGACGAATTGCAGCACATGGTGACATGGTGTGCGGAGCGCGGCATGGACCTTACCTTTATCGAAGTCATGCCGATGGGCGATGATATCGACCGTCTCGATCAATATTGGTCGCTCAAGGATGTGCGCGCTGAACTCGCAAAGCAGTATCGCCTGACGGATATTCCGCTCAACACGGGTGGCCCTGCCCGCTATGTCCGGGTGGAAGAAACCGGCCAGCGCATCGGCTTTATCACCCCGCTCAGCCATAATTTCTGCGAAAGCTGCAATCGCGTGCGGCTGACCTGCACGGGCCAGCTTTACATGTGTCTGGGTCAAGAGGATGACGCCGATCTGCGTGCCGTGCTGCGCGACAATCCGACTGATGACGCACCATTGCATGAGGCGATCCATCGGGCCATCGCGCGCAAGCCGAAAGGGCACGATTTCGATTATTCCCGCCAATCGGTCGCCGGTCAGATGCCCCGCCACATGAGCCATACGGGCGGATAACATCGTGGCGAGCCTGCCCAAACCTGTCCGCCGGGCAAGCTGGCCGCTGCGGGCCATCCGCCTTTACCAGATGTTGCGCCCCTACCGGGTCGCTGGCTCCGCGCTGGAGGGGTTGGGCGGGATAAGACTGTTGCGCCGCCACGCCGGTATCTCGGAATTTGAGGCCGAAAGCGACGCCGGGCCATTGTTGATCCTGCGCGTGACCCGCGACGATCCGGGCATCGTCGCCCGCAACATCCATTTTGCCTATGAAAACCTGATGAAGGAAATGCGCGATCATACGGGTTGCGACGTGCTTGTCCCGCTCGACCTGATCGAGCCGTTGGGCATTGTCGTGCTTGGCCGGGTCGAGGCGCCGAGCCTGCAAGACCTTATCGCGCGCGGGAAGGCCACATCGCTGCACCTGCGCCGGGTCGGGGCGTGGCTGGCCGCACTCCATGCCTCATTCCCGGTGCGTCCCGGCGGCTTTGACGCGATGGAGCGGATGGACGAGACCGCCTATCCCTACCGCCGCTTGCGCCTAGGCGGAGGGCACCCGGAGCCGAGCATCATGGACCAGATCGCCGACAGCGTTGAGGCGATGGCGCCAAGTTTTGACGGTGAAATCGTCGATTTCGTGAAGTTTCACAAGGATATCGCGCCGCGCTCATTCTATATCACCGCCGATGAGGTCGTGGCCCGCGATGTGACCAACACCCGCCGTCGCCCCCGCTGCTATGACCTTGCGCATCTGTTGATCGAGGCGGGCATTGATGCGGGGCTTGGCATTGCGCGGGACAAGCATGGCCTGCCAGATGGCTGGTATGATGCCTGTCTAGCGGGCTATGGGCAGGATGGGGGCGGTTTTCAGCGGGCGATCCATTATGCGATGTGGGCGCGGATGCTCGATATCTATACATCCGGCTACACCACCCCGAAACAGAGCGCACGGTTCCTGCGCCGCCGCGCTGTTCTGCTTGAGATGGCTGCGGCAATCGAGCTTGAACCGATTGGCGATATTCGCGCGTGACCGCTTGATCACGGGGCCAACCCGCCCCATTTCCTGTGCATGATCAAACTGCTTCCTCTACTTCTGGCGCTTGGCGCGGGTCTGGTGATGTGGTGGACGTCCTCGCGGCGGCTGTCTCGGGAACTTGACCACAAATCGACCGAGATGACCGATCCGGTGATCCGGTCGCATGTCCGCTCCATGGCGGATGCGCTGGGCCTGCCGGATTTGCGGGTGTTTGTGTATGAAACCCCGGCGATCAACGGGCTTGCCGCACCCGATGGCCGTATTTTCATCACCCGCGGTTTCATGGATAAGTACCGTCTGGGCGAGGTTCGGGGGGAGGAGATCGCCTCTGTCATCGCGCATGAGTTGGGCCACGTGGCGCTGGGCCATTCCAAACGGCGGATGTTTGATTTTACCGGGCAGAACGCGGTGCGCGTGGTGCTGGGCATGGTGTTGGGCCGGTATATCCCCTTTGTCGGGGTCTGGATCGCCAATCTGGTTGCGGGCATGATCGCCGCGCGCCTCAGCCGTCAGGACGAATATGAGGCCGACGCCTATGCCGCCGCCGTGATGACCAAGATCGGGCTGGGCACCGGGCCGCAGATCACGATGTTCCAGAAACTCGACCGCATCGCGGGTGGGCAAGGCGGGCAGCTTGCGTGGCTCATGTCCCACCCCAAAACGGAAGAGCGGATCGCGGCGATCAACGCGTTGTCCGACGGCTGGCGCAGCGCGCGCTAACCCAGCAGCTTTCCCATCCGGGGCAGATGGGAGCGTTTGAGCATCTTCCGAAGCGGATATGGCTGGCCATAGGCGGCCTCGGCCCGGGCATGGGTGTCATGAATGACACGCGCCACCTGCTCGGGTGCCTCCCCATGAAGCGACCATAAGAACGCATCGGGATGCAACGGCTGCACGCCGTAGCGCGCGAGCGTCCGGCCCGGAAAATCCTTGAGGTTAAACGTGATGATCGCATCGGCCCGCCCCGCGATCGCAGCGGCGAGCACATGCCGGTCATTGTTGTCGGGGAGGGAAAGGTCGGCCACGGCCTCCTCCGGCACATCGACCGACGCGCCCCGAAACCGATCTTCCAGAAGCGTGATGGTCACCCGATCATCCTCCCCATGGCGCAGCGCCGCGCGCCGCCATTCCTCAAGGATGCGCGGGGACCATAGCGGGGTGAACGCGCCCTCTGCCGCAACGCCCGTCAGCACCTCCCGCACGATGGTGGGGTAAAGCACGCAGGCATCGAGCAGGCAGCGCATCCTAGTCGAGCCGCAGGAACAGCGCCTTGAGATACGCGCTTTCCGCAAGGCCCGGATGCACCGGATGATCCGGCCCGGCTTCACCCGTATGGATAATCTGCGCCGCGCGCCCGGCACGATGGACGCCCTTCGTGGACACCTGCCGGAACCGCGCCAGATCGGCGGCGTGGGAGCAGGAGCACAGCACCAGATACCCGCCCGGCGCGACCAGCTTTGCCGCGAGTCGGGCCACTCGCTCATAGGCGCGCAAGCCCGCCTCGGCGGCAGCTTTGTTCGGGGCAAAGGCGGGCGGATCGCAGATCACGACTTCAAACCGCGCGCCCTCTCCGGCCATCGCGGTCATCGTGTCGAAAGCGTCGCCTTTCCGGGTCGCGAATTTGTCCGCCATCCCCATCTTGGCCGCGCCGGCTTCTGCCAGCGCCAGCGCAGGGGCGGACCCATCGACTGCCGTAGCATGGGCCGCACCACCTGCAAGGGCTGCAAGGCCAAAGCCACCGACATGAGAGAACACGTCCAACACGCGCGCATCTCGCACCAAACGGGCCGCGAATGCGTGATTTGGTCGTTGATCATAGTAAAGGCCGGTTTTTTGCCCGCCCAGAAGGTCCGCCTGATAGATCGCGCCATTCATGGGCACATCGACAACACCATCCAGCGCACCCTGCAAAACCGTGGTTTCCTCCGGCAGGCCATCTAGCGCGCGGGCGCGGCCCGTGCCGTTCTTGATCACCGTGGACACGCCCGTCACGGCCATCACTGCAGCGGCGATGTCCTCGATCAGGAGATCGGCCCATGCAGCATTCGGCTGGATCGCGACCGCGTCCCCGAACCGGTCGATGATCACACCGGGAAGACCATCGGCCTCCGCATGGATCAGCCGGTAGAAGGGCGCGTCGAACAGGTGGTCCCGCAGGGCATGGGCATGGGCGATCTTGGCATGGAGCCACGCGCGATCAATCGCGTGATCCGGCATCCGTTCCAGCACCCGAAAGGCGATCTTGCTGGTGGGATGGAACGCGCCGGTGGCCATCGGCTGACGCTCCGCATCTTCCAGCGTGACGATGGTGCCCGCAGGCAGCGCGCGGGTGCGCCGATCCAGCACGAGTTCATCGGAATAGACCCAAGGCGCCCCGGTCCGAAACCGGGAGCCGCCCTTTGGGCGCAGGCGAAGGCGGGGATGTGTGATATCGGTCATGGCGCTCGCTTACTCCGCCCGCGACCCGTTGGAAAGCCCCAAGCGTGAGGCGGCTCAATACTTCGCTTGTTTGCGGCGCAGGCCATGCAGGGTCGCGCAGGCATCCACCGCCTGTTTCAGCGTGGTGATCCCCTGTCGGTCCAACAGCGGCAACAGCTTGAGAAACACCTCCGCCGTGGCGACCGCATCGCCCAGCGCAGTGTGGCGCAGCGCCTCGGGGATGGTCACGTCCAGCCGCGTCGCCAACCCGTCGAGCGTATGATCCGCCTCATGCGGGAACGCCAGCGCGGATAGAAGAACCGTGTCGAGCACCACCGCATCCGCCCGCGCCCCGGCTTGCGCCAGAAACGCCATGTCAAAGGGCGCGTTATGGGCGATCCAGACGGCCCCTTCAGCGTAATGCTCAAATGCCGCCACAACCTCTGCCGCATCGGGTGCATGGGCGACACCGGCGTCAGACAGGCCGTGTATCTTGGTCGCGGCAGGCGGGATCGGGCGCCCCGGATTGACCAGCCGGTCAAACACGTCACCCGGTTGGATGCGCCCGTTCACGATGCGCTGCCCGGCAATCTGCACCAAGCGATCCCCGCCCGACGGCGACAGACCCGTGGTTTCGGTGTCAAACACCACATAGGTCAAATCGGCCAGCGCCTCCCGCCCCACATCGGGATGTGTCATGAGATCGAAATCATAGAATTCCGGGCGGGCCTCGGGCGCTGTCGCGGCCCCTGCCCCGGTTTGCAAAAGCGGTAGGTTGAGGGACACATGCCCATCCTCGGAGCGGATGCGCAAGCCATGCGCGCTCAGCACATCCGCGACGGACGGGGCACCATGGGCGGCCTTGAGCTGTGCTGCACGCCATGCCGCAAGCGCCGCATCATCCAAGGCCGGACCGTCCCAAGACAGGTGCAAAGCGTCCTGTGACACACGCACGCCGATGTCGCCCGTCGCGGTGTCAGCCACATGGCTCACCAATCGCGCGACCAGCCGGATCATCGCCACGCCATCGGCGCACAGAACGGCCCGCGCGCCGTCTGATCCACGCAGGCGAAACGCGGTGTCCGATGGCAGCGCACGGGCCACGACCTCGATCAGCGTGTCGGTGGTGAACACCTCCCGCGCGGTGGCGTCCTCCGTGCTGCCCGCCACGCGATCGGTGATGTTGCGCAGCGCAAGCGTATAGCCCTGCGCCTCCTGCCCATCACGCAACAGGGTCATGCGACCTGTAAGCACCCGCCCGCCCGCCTGTGTCGCCAGCATCAGATCAAGATGCGGCATCCGCCCGCCCTGCCCGTGGAGCACCGCAAGCGCATCCTCCAGCGTCTCCCGATACAAAAGCGTGGTGATATCGCGATCGAGCCCAACTTGCCCCTCCGGCGCAAGGAGCCGTTCCGCCTCCCTGTTCATCAGGGTAATGCGGTGGCGTGTCGTGGCGACGATCACCGCATCGGCTAGGCTTTGCAGCACAAGGCCCAGGGTTTCACGCTGTCCGGCAAGCCGCGCGGTTTCACGGGTCAGGCGCTCCTGCTCCGCCTCCCGCCGTTCCGCGAGGACACGCGCGACCTCCCCCACGGCAGGGGTGATGTCACCAAGGTATTTGCCAAGCTCCAGATCGACGCTGCCATCGGCAACCCCGCGCGCGCGCAACGTGAGGGCAGAGGCCAGTCGCTCCAGCGGGCGGGCGACATTCTCGTCAAACATGAGCCACACCCAGGCCGTGATCCCTGCCACACCCACGATCCCCACAACCGCGGGCATCACAAAGGGCGCGCCATAGCCCGTGCGCACCATCCCCCACCACGCGCCCCCAATAATGACCGCCGCACTGCCCAGCACGATCAGCGCGAAAAACAGCGCCATCCGCAGCCGCAGGGGCCATGGGTGCCGCGTGGCCATGCCTTAGCCCTCACACACGGGGGGCAGGATCGGGTCATCGGCGGCCATTGGGATCCAAGCGGCCCCTTGCGGGCGGCCATCCGCGCCAAAGGTCACACCCGGTCCGGCATCGGCGCGCGCGGGGGCCGCGCAATCAATGAACACCGGGCGCGCGCGGGGCGCGGTGAACCGCTCCATCAGGATGAGGGTGACAAGCGCCATGTCAGGCACCGCCTCGTTGCGCTGGATGCTGCTTATGTCCACGGCAAGCATCCGGGCCTGATAGGGCGCGGCCTTGGTCCACGGCTTCCACCAGACCGACGTTTCGTATTGGGCCACGACCTGAAATTCGCTTGGGAGCGCGTTCGCGGTGCGGTCCGCCCATGTGTATTCCGACCAGATCGTAAAGGCGATCATCGCGGCCCCTGCCGCCACAGGCACCGCCCATTTCGGCAAGCGACGACCGGTGAACCGGTTGACGATCATCACCACGCCTCCGGCGGCAACAGCAGCGACAACAGCAGCAACAAGTTCGTAAAACATGGTTTATCCCAGCATGGCGCGGCCCTGACCCAGGGCCGATTGCATTGTTTTGACTACCACGAACGCATCGCGCAGGTGGGAGCGTTCAAGGTCGGACAGGGTGGCGGGCTCCAGATAATTGCCCGGTGCCTCCCCCGCTTTGATCTGTTTGGCCTGATGCGCGAGGCGCACCTCCGCGATCAGGTCATAGGCATCCAAAAGGTCCCGCCCACCGGACGGGCTGATGATACGGTCCTCTACCGCACGTTCAAGTCGCGCGCGGGTGTTGACCTCTGGCATCCGGCCCATCAGCGCATAGACGCGCGCAAGGTCCACCACCGGCACAACGCCGTTATGTTTAAGGTCAATGGCCCGCCGATGCTCCCCAGAGCGGATCGTGGCAAACCCACGAAACAGGCCCAGCGGCGTTGTGTGCTTGAGCGCGTTTGACACGAGATGGGAGAGGAAGATCGAATTTTGCGCGGCCTGCTCCAACACCTCCGCCTGAAGGCTGTCAAACAACTCCACCGCGCCCCCGATGGGCCGCAGATCGAACATGACAGAGGCGAGCATCTGCGCCTCTGGCCCCGGCTCCGCGATCCAGCGGGCGAAGTAGTCGCGCCAGACGCGCCGGGGCTGCCGCCAGCGATCCGCCGTCGCCATCATGTCCCCGGGGCAATAGAAATAGCCAACCCGGTCGAGCCCGTCCGACACAAACTGCGCGAGGGCCTTGAAATAAGCGTCATGCTCAGGCTTGGCCGCGTCATCAAGGATCAGGCAATTGTCCTGATCAGACACGCCGGTCTGCTCCCGCCGTCCTTGGGAGCCGCAAGCGAGCCAAAGGTATGGCACTGGCGGGGTGCCGAGTTTTGCCTCTGCGAGCGTGAGCAGCCGCCGGGTCGCCGCATCCGCGATATCGGTGATCTGGCGCGTGACCATATCGTGCCGCTCTGCCCCGGTGAGGCTGGCCAGAAGCGGCCGGATCTCCACAACGGACGAAACCATGCCAGCCGCATCTGCCGCGCGGGCGATCCGACCCGCCAACCCAGCCGACGATAGGCTTTGCGCCGCGAT
This sequence comes from Rubricella aquisinus, assembly GCF_014199445.1. Taxonomy (GTDB): domain Bacteria; phylum Pseudomonadota; class Alphaproteobacteria; order Rhodobacterales; family Rhodobacteraceae; genus Rubricella; species Rubricella aquisinus. Next base: position 174,152 of record NZ_JACIJS010000005.1, read on the forward strand.
AAGATCGGTCTGCGTGACGATCCCCACAATCCGGCCTTTGCGCGAAATCGGCACATGGGAGATGTGCCGCTCCGTCATCAGGGTCAGCGCATCGCGGCCAAAATCCGTCTCCGGCAGGGTCAGCGGATCGGGGGTCATCACCGCGACAAGCGGGGTGTTGGCCGCGCGGTCCTCGGCGATCACACGGGCGGTCAGATCGCGGGTGGTGAGGATGCCTTGCACCTTTGCGGGCGTGCCGACGAGCACGCAGGAAATCCGCGCCTCCGCCATGTGGCGCGCGGCGGCGCGCACGGTTGTCTCGGGCGGCAGGGTCACGGGATCGGGCGTCATCAGATCGGAAAGCGGCAGGCTGCCCGGTCCTTTCGGGGCGGCGACACGGGCGCGGCCCCGCTCAAAGAAGCGCGCGAATGGTCCGGCTTCGGCCATGAGCGTGTGAAACATCGGGGCGGGCAGCACGAACAGCCGGGTCCGCTCCGTCGCGCGCGCGCCGGTGCGCGCCGCCCCGTCCCGCAACAGCCCCCGCTCGCCGAAACTGTTGCCCGGGCCAAGCTCTGACAGGACCGTGCCATCGGCATCAGTGATCTCCACCCCGCCCTCATGGATCAGATACAGCCCGTCCAAGGGCGCGCCAAAGCGGTATATCTCATCCCCTGCCGGGATGATCCGCTGGTCCAGCACGCCAATGACGCCTGCGCGGGTGTCCTCCTCCAGCGCGTCATAGGGGTGATGGGAGCCAAGAAACCGGCTGATGGCGGCATGGTCGATCATGGGCGCGGTCTCCGGTCCGGGTTCAGAAGGAAAAGGCGCACCCACCTTAGGGGCGGATGCGCAAGTCGGCCAGCCGCGCGCGAGGGGCGACGCGGCTGGACAGGGAAGTTCAGTGGCCTTCGACAGCCGCACCTGCGCCACGGGGGACACGGATGCCTTCGATCAGGTCTTGGATCTCCTGCGGCGGCGCTTTCGTCATGCTGCTGACGACATAGGCCGTAACGAAGTTCAAGAGAGCCCCAATCGCGCCAAAGGACGTGGATTGCACCGTCAGGAACAGCGGATCAGCATCCGTGAAGCTGTTGGTGTCCGGGATGAAGAACCAGCCCTTGTGGAGGAAGATGTAGAGGAGCGTCACGACAAGGCCCACCAGCATCCCCGCAACCGCACCGGTGTTGTTCACCTTCTTGGAGAAGATGCCCATCATCAGCGCAGGGAAGATCGAGGCTGCCGCCAGACCAAAGGCCAGCGCCACCGTCTGTGCCGCAAATCCCGGCGGGTTGAGGCCAAGGATCACGGCCACCACGATCGCGGCGACCATGGACAGGCGTGCCGCCATCAGCTCCGACTTTTCCGACATGTTCGGCGTGAGTTGCCCTTTGAGAAGGTCATGGCTCACCGCAGAACTGATCGCCAGCAAAAGACCCGCCGCCGTGGACAGCGCCGCCGCAAGGCCACCTGCCGCGACAAGGCCAATCACCCAGCCGGGAAGGTTCGCGATCTCAGGGTTGGCAAGCACGAGGATGTCACGGTTGAAGTTGGTCAACTCATTGCCCGCCCAGCCATTCGCCGCTGCCAAATCCTGCATCTCAGGGTTGGCATCGTTGTAGTACTGGATGCGGCCATCACCGTTTTTGTCTTCCCAGCCAAGAAGGCCGGTTTTCTGCCACGTCGCCATCCAGTCATAGCGCGGATCGTTCTCGATCTGCTCCACGGAGACCGCGTCGCCGGTCACACCATTGGGCCACATCATCTCAGAGATGTTGAGGCGGGCCATGGCACCAACCGCAGGCGCGGTGAGGTACAAAAGCGCAATGAACACCAGCGTCCAGCCCGCAGACCAGCGCGCGTCAGACACCTTGGGAACGGTGAAGAAGCGCATGATGACATGCGGCAGACCCGCGGTCCCGATCATCAGGGACAGGGTGAACAGCACCATGTTGAGCGTGTCAGCGTGATGGGTGGTGTATTGGTTAAAGCCAAGATCGGTCACGATCTGATCAAGCTTTTCCAACAGGTACACGCCAGAGGCCACGCCATCGGGTTGATACTCGCTAAACAGGCCAAGACCCGGGATCGGGTTGCCGGTCAGTTGGAGAGAGATGAAGATCGCGGGGATCGTGTACGCGGTGATCAGAACGCAATACTGCGCCACCTGCGTGTAGGTCACGCCCTTCATCCCGCCAAACACGGCATAGGCGAACACGACACAGGCGCCGATCAGGAGGCCCCAGAACGCATCAATCTCAAGGAAGCGACCAAAGGCGATGCCGACCCCCTGCATTTGACCGATCACATAGGTGATGGAGGCCACAAGCAGACAGATAACGGCAACCATACGCGCCGTGGGGGAATAAAAGCGGCTGCCGATGAATTCGGACACGGTGAACGCGCCAAATTTGCGCAAGTAAGGGGCAAGCAGCAGCGCCAAAAGCACATAGCCCCCCGTCCAGCCCATCAGGAAGGTGGAATTGTCATAGCCGGTAAAGGCGATGAGACCAGCCATGGAGATAAAGGACGCAGCAGACATCCAGTCTGCAGCCGTCGCCATCCCGTTGGTCACAGGGTGAACACCCCGGCCAGCAGCATAGAATTCAGCGGTAGAGCCCGCACGGGCCCAAATTGCGATGCCGATATAGAGCGCAAAGGACGCGCCCACAAACAGCAGGTTGATGGTAAACTGATCCATGGCGATTATTCCTCGTCCACGCCGTATTCACGGTCGATCGCGTTCATGCGGAACGCATAGAAAAAGATGATGGCTAGAAACACGAGGATCGAGCCTTGCTGGGCGAACCAGAAGCCAAGATCCGTGCCACCGACGGAAATGCCCGCGAGCATGGGACGCAGCAGAATGCCAAATCCGAACGAGCACACGGCCCAGATCACAAGCAGGATCGCGACCAGTCGGATATTGGCTTTCCAGTAGCCGCCTCCGTCCGTCACGTTGGGGTTCTTAGACATTGGTTCACTCCCTTTCATTTGAATTTCAGGTATTTGTGGGATTGAGGGCCGCGATCATGGCGCCCGTCACATCATCAATCGCCGCCATCGCATCGACGGGCCGCACGAGGCCCTTATCGGCGTAATAGGCGATCAGCGGCGCGGTTTCGGCGTGGTACGCCTTGAGCCGCTCTGCGACCGTCTCGGCGTTGTCGTCTGCGCGGCGGGTAAACTCGGTGCCACCGCACGTGTCGCAAATGCCTGCCGTTTCGGGCCGCTTTGCGGTGTCGTGATACCCTTCCCCGCAGCCCGCGCAGGTGGACCGGCCAGAGATGCGCGCGACCATCGCCGCGTCATCCACATCCATCGCAATCGCGGCAGTCAGTGTGAGGCCCTGCTCGGCAAGGATCACGTCCAAAGCCTGCGCTTGGCCGACCGTCCGGGGGAAGCCGTCGAAAATCACGCCTTTGGCCAGATCACCGGACGCAAGACGCTCCCGCACGATCGCGACGACAATCTCGTCAGAGACAAGATCGCCGGCCTCCATCACTGCTTTCGCGGCCAATCCGGCGGGGCTGCCCGCCTTGACGGCGGCGCGCAGCATGTCGCCGGTGGACAACTGCACCAGCCCTTCGGCCTCAACCAGCCGGCGGGCCTGCGTGCCCTTACCCGCGCCCGGAGGCCCAAGCAGGATCACATTCGTCAGGGTTTGCGGGGTATCTGCACCATCCATGATCCCGGCTCCTCAGGTGTTGCCGCGATTGGCGATGAGGTCATCCACGACCGACGGATCGGCAAGGGTCGATGTGTCCCCGAGTGCGCCGTAATCATCCTCCGCGATCTTGCGCAGGATACGGCGCATGATCTTGCCCGAGCGGGTCTTGGGCAGGCCGGGGGCGAATTGGATCACATCGGGCTTGGCAATCGGGCCGATCTCATGGCGGACCCATTTGACGAGGGCTGCGCGCAGCTCCTCCGACGGTGCCTCCCCGGTCATCAGGGTGACATAGCACCAGATGCCCTGCCCTTTCAGATCATGCGGAAAGCCGACCACGGCGGCCTCCGACACGGCCTTATGAGCGACGAGCGCGCTTTCCACCTCTGCCGTGCCCATGCGGTGACCAGAGACGTTGATCACATCGTCCACGCGACCGGTGATCCAGTAATAGCCGTCGCTGTCACGGCGGCAGCCATCCCCGGTGAAGAAATAGCCTTTGTATTGCGTGAAATAGGTATCGACGAAACGCGCGTGATCGCCCCAGATCGTGCGCGATTGACCGGGCCAGCTATCACCCATGGCAAGCACGCCTTCACATTCGGTCTGCGCGATCTCGTCGCCCGAATGGGGATCAAGCACCACGGGCTGCACGCCAAAGAAGGGGCGCGTCGCCGAACCGGGCTTTGTCGCCGTGGCACCGGGCAAGGGGGTGATGAGGATGCCGCCCGTCTCTGTCTGCCAGAAGGTATCGACGATGGGGCAATTCCCCTTGCCCACGACCTCATTATACCAGTTCCACGCCTCCGGGTTGATCGGCTCCCCGACGGAGCCCAGCACGCGAAGGGAGGACAGATCGGCGCTTTCCACGAAATCAGCCCCCAGCCCCATCAGCATACGGATCGCAGTTGGCGCGGTGTAGAATTGGTTGACCTTGTGCTTTTCACAGACCTGCCAGAACCGCGACGCATCGGGATAATTCGGCACGCCCTCAAACATCACCGTGGTCGCCCCATTCGCCAGCGGGCCATAAACGATATAGCTGTGGCCCGTGACCCAGCCCACATCAGCGGTGCACCAATAAACGTCCCCTTCCTGATAATCGAAGACGTATTGATGGGTCATCGCAGCATAAGTCAGGTAGCCGCCGGACGTATGGACCACGCCCTTTGGCTTACCTGTTGAGCCGGAGGTGTAGAGGATGAACAGCGGATCTTCGGCGTTCATCTCCACGGGCGCGCAATGGGAGGACACGCGCTCGACCTCTTCGGCGTAAATGTAATCGCGCTCCGGGTTCATGGCGACATCGCCGCCCGTCCGGTGCACCATGAGGCATTTCACATCCGCATCACATTTGCTGAGCGCCTCATCGACATTCTTTTTCAGCGGCGTCGCACGCCCACCCCGGATCGCCTCATCGGCGGTCACCACAAGCTTGGCCCCCGATCCATTGATCCGGTCCGCCAGCGCATCTGCCGAAAAGCCCGCGAACACGATGGAATGAATGGCCCCGATCCGCGCGCAGGCAAGCATCGCATAGGCCGCCGCCGGGATCATCGGCAGGTAGAGCACAACGCGCTCCCCCTTTTTCACGCCAAGCGCATGCAGGACATTCGCGAATTTCGACACCTGATCGTGCAGCTCGTTATAGGTGATGTGCTGCGCGATATTCGGATCATCGCTTTCCCAGATGATCGCCGTTTGCGTGCCGCGTGTTTCAAGATGGCGATCCACGCAATTGGCGCAGACATTCAGCGTGCCATCCTCAAACCATTTGATATCGACATTGTGGTGATCGAAGGAGGTGTTTTTGACCTTGGTATAGGGCTTGATCCAATCGAGCCGCTTGCCCGCCTCGCCCCAGAACGCCTCCGGATCCGCGATGGAGGCTGCGTACATCTCCTCATATTTCGCCTCATCAATGTGAGCGATCGAGGTGATCTCGGCTGAAGGCGGATGGGTGGCATCGAGCATGGCGGTCTCCTTGCGGCGCTGTTTCCTCCGACCCGACACCGGATTGGTGGGGGTGGTCGTGATGGCAACATCTGAGGGTTGCTCACCGGATATTACGCCACGTCAGTAGGAGGCATCTTGATGCAAATCAACTCTAAAACGTATGTTTTTAAACAGTTTTTCTGTAAAGTATATGACGGGATACAATGGATTTTTGTAAATTTCCTTTCGCTATCAATTCCTCATTCAAACGATTGAGCCAACAGGACAAGGAGATAAACACAAAGCAAAGTGTAAATTATTTGCGCCATCCGCGCCGGGCTGCGACACAACTCCGCAGCAAGATAATTTCGCCACTTCCGCGATGATGCGACAGAATCGAACCTGCCGCGCGTAGACTAAGAATCGCGGATCAGGCGCCGATAAAGGCGCTTCGCCGTTCCAGAAACCGCGCGGCGAGAAAATCGACAAACAGGCGGACCCGCCGAACCCGCCGCAAATCCTCGTGATACACAATCCAAGTGGAGCGGCGCGTGTCCGTCGCCGTGCCGGGCACACGTTGCAGTTCGGGGAATTGTCCTTCGACCCAATGGGACAAAAAACTCATCCCCGCCCCTGCCCGCACCAGATGGAGATGCATTTCAGGGTCCGGCACCGCATGACGGATGCGCGCCCTGGGAAAGGCCGATTGGGCCACCATCCGCTCCAATTCGGGGACAGGGCCATAACCAATCCATGTCAACCCCTGCCCTTGCGCCCCGGCATTGGGCAAATGCACGTCGATATAGCTGCGCGCGGCATAGACCCCCAGCACCATCGGAAACAACTTTCGCCCCACCACATTCTCATCCAGCTTGAGCACATGGCGAATGGACATATCCGTCTCAGATTGGGTGATGGAATCGAGGTCATAGGACAGGCGCATCTCAAATTCGATCTCGGGGTATAGGGCGCAAAATTCCGCGACGATCGGGGCAAGCAGGTAATGCCCAGTCATTGGATCGGCTGACAGGCGGATGCGACCTGCCGCCTCCCTGTCAAGCCCCTGCACCCGGTTAAACCCTTTGAGCAGCGCGGCTTCCGCTTCCAGCGCATCGGGCAAAAGCTGCCGCCCTGCCGCTGTCAGATCGAGCCCATCGGGCCGGCGACGGAAAAGCTGGGTGCCAAGTTGCGCTTCCAACCCCTCAACCTGTCGCCGCACCGTGGCATGGGTCGCACCAAGCTGTTCTGCGGCCGCCCGAAGCGACCCCTGACGGGCAACAGCGAGAAAGGCAGGAAGGGATTTCCAATCCATCATCTGGTTCGATTTTGATCCATACTGGGTAGTTCTGGTCACTTATTGGTTCAAGAATGATCCGTTACATCCCCCTCGTCAACACAAACGGACGAGGCCCCAACATGACTGAAACACTGACCGCATGGCAGATCCGCGCCTATGGCACAGCCGATCAACTGACCCAGATTGAGCGACCGCTCCCTGAGTTGAAGGCAAATGACGTTCTAATCAAGGTGCGCGCATCCGCCGTGACGCGGGCCGACAGCATGATGTTGGCAGGCACGCCGCGGTTCGCCCGGCTGTTTCTGGGACTGAGACGACCAAAACAGGATTTGATTGGCACCTGCTACGCAGGAGAGGTGATGGCGTTCGGATCGCAGGTCACCCATCTGCGGGTCGGTGATCCGGTCTTTGGTGAGGCGGGTTTGCGCTTTGGCGCGAATGCGACGCACCTCCTTGTGGACAGTGATGGCGTGATGCTGCCGAAGCCTGCTGGATTGCCCTTTGAAGAGGCCGCAACCCTCTGCGATGGGGCGCTAACCTCCCTGAATTTCTTACAAAACGTGGCGCAGCTTACGAAAAGGCAACGCTGCCTGATCATTGGTGCCTCTGGCGGGCTTGGGACGGCGGCGGTGCAGATCGCCAAGGCGATGGGCGCTGAGGTAACGGCTGTCTGTGGGCCCCGCAACCTCGACTTGGTGATGGGGTTGGGCGCGGATCATGTGGTGGATTACACCCGCCACCCGGTCGATCAGATCACCGGCCCGTTTGACGTGATTTTTGACACGACAGGGCGTTATCCCTTTGCGCGGATGAGAACCGCGCTGACACCAAAGGGCCGCTATGTCAGCCCGGTACTGACGCTGGGCCTGCTCCGGGCGATGTTGGTCACGCGCATGATAGGTCGGCGGCGCGCCTTGTTCTCGGCAACAGGCATGAAACCTGCGGCGGAGCTGCGCCCGATGTTGGCACAGGTCTTAACCCTGATCGCTGAGGAGAAGCTGACACCGATCATTGACCGGACCTATCCGCTCGCGGATTTGCCGGAGGCCCAACGCCGTGTCGCAACGGGGCACAAACGGGGAAACATCGTTCTCTGCACATAAAAAAATTCCTGCGCCGAACGGATCCGGCGCAGGCTCTGACTTCATGAGAGGGGGGGTAAGAGGGGGGTTACAACATGAAGTCGAAGTCATCCATGGCGAGGTGATTGCCGCCACCCGGCGTGCCTGCATCAGTACCGCCATAGGGGCGGAACGTGACCTCGTCCACATCGTCCCAACCGAAGGTAAACACGGTGGGCGCATCGTCGCTTACGATGACGGTCTCGGAATGCAACAGCACCCCATCGCGATACCCCATCACGTCGATGTTGAGGTTATCATTCCATGCCGCCGTCAGGGTGACACCGTTGAAGTCGAACTCATCGCCGTTGATGCCCGTGACCCGCATGGTCGAAGACGCATAGACGACATAGTCACCCGAGGTGGTCCCACGCACATAACCGCTGTCCTGAATGCTGTAATTCGCGGAATTCAGGATCCACGCGTTGGACCAGTTGAGGCCAGCATATCCTGCCGGAATACCGGAGAAATTCTGCGTGGTGATATCGTCGAAGCTGCCCGGTGCGGGCCCCTCATTCGCACCATTCACCGTGATATCGACGGTTGCCGTTGTCACACCGCCATTGCCATCGCTCACGTCGATGGCAAAGCTTTCAATCGCGCTCTCGCCAGCATCCAGGGTGTCGAGCGCCGTTGCCGCATTGTCCAGAATGTAGGTCCAGTTGCCCGATGTATCGACGTCCAGTCGACCATAGGTGCCCAAACCATTGGCCAAAGCGTAGCTCAGCGCATCGCCATCCACATCCGCCGCCGCAAGCGCGCCGCTCACCGTCAACGCACCATCCTCGGTGACGGAGCCAGCCCCGTCCGTGACCGTTGGCGCGTCATTGACCGGCAGCACTGTCACGTTGAACGCGGAGGTCGCCGTTTGTGCGCCGCCCTGCCCGGTGTTGCCGTTGTCATTGGCGACCACGGTGATCGTGTCTTCGCCGTTGAAATCGGCGTCTGGCGTGTAAACCAGTGCCTCAAGCGCGGCATTCACCGCCGCAAGCGAGCCTGTCACCGTCATGGTGGCGCCGCCCTCTCCTGTGATCCCGGTCAATCCAGCCACATCTGTAGAGTTCAGCGTGCCGTTAGCCGCCGACACTTCGACCGTCATCAGCGCGTTTGCCCCGGCTTCGTCCAGATCGACGTCAGAAATAGCGAGCCCGTTGATTTCGAGCGACCGATCCTCATCCGTGATCAGCGCGCCTTCGACGTCAAAATTGACGATGCGGGCAAGCTGCTCAGACGTGAGATGGTTCAACGCACCAGCCTCAAACTCCAACAAGTCGGAGATCGTGGTCGTCATCGTCGTCCGGTTGTATGACTGGGACGCGAATTGCAGCAGCGAAACGCTCTCCCCCGCCGCGATATCAAGCTGGAAGGAGTAGCTTACGCCATCCCTGCTCAGGCTGGACGCGGTCATCGATTCCGATCCTTCGCCATCCTGAATGAGGTGCAGCACCATTGGATCACCCGCGCCACCCCAGTAGATGCCCACATCATCGGTCAGAAGATGGGTGTCATCCGTCGAGAAGGAGAGATCACCGCTTCCGGTTTCAACAACACCAGTCCAGCCATCAGAACCAAGATTGGTGTAGTAGTTCACCGTGATGGTCTGCGCGGTCCCGGTGGTGTTGGTAAAGGTGTCAAAAACCCGCGCATATTCCTGATCCGTTGGCACCCATTGTTCGCGCACGAACTCGATGCCATTGGAGCTGGTCAAGGCGCTGGTTTGCAAATGCCGCCCATCCGCACTGCGGGTGAGAGAGGCATTTGACATGTATTGGCCATCAATCCGCACCTGATAGCTGCCGTCATAGGCATCATTGGTGCCGTTGATGAAGCCGCCGGACTGGTAGCTGTAGCTGTCCCAGATAAACCCGCCAGCGTCATCAACACGGGAATACGTCCCGACGGGAACCGTAAATTCAGGCGCAGCACCCTCGGCAGAATAACCGGTGGGCACCGTGATCTCAGGCGCGTCGTTCACCGCAGCAACTTGAACCGTAAATGCGGAGGTCGCGGATTGAGCGCCGCCAGCACCGGAATTGCCATTGTCATTGGCAGTGACACGAATGGTGTCTTCACCGTTAAAGTCCTGATCGGGTGTGTATTCCAGACCGGCAAGGGCTGCGTTCACTGCCGAAACCGACCCTGTCAGGGTGATCGTGGCAGTACCGTCACCAGCGTAGCCAGCAAGCCCGCTTGCATCCACGCCCAGCGTGCCATTGCCTGCATCCACCGTGACCGTCATCAGCGCCCCGGCGGTTTCGCCGATATCCACGTCTGCCACGGAGATGCCCTCAATCACAACAGAGGTATCTTCGTCCGTGCCGATCCGGCTGTCTGCCGGTGGTGCAACCGTCGCAACCTCCGCCAAGCCAGAGGCGTTGCGCACCATCACAACAAGATTGCCGTCAGGGCCAAGGTCAATGGATGGCATAGAGCCTTGCATGACGTAGATGGCATCGCCGTTATAGCTGCCATCGGCATTAAAGCTTTGCACATAGACACCCGCAGGCAGTGCCTCGCCCGTGACCGGGTCGGTGGTCGGGTAGCTGTTTACGAAGGCCGCTGCAAAACCGCCATCCGCAAGAGGCTGAATGTCGGAAATCGAACGTACCCCCGCGCTGCGCGCAAAATCGGAGAGGGACGCTGTTTCGGACACTTGCGTGCCTTGTGCATCGAAGATTTCAAAGAAACCCTCCCAAACTCCATTAGGCCGGGCCTCATAGGAGACAACGATATTTCCATTGGCAAGCTGCGTGATGCTTCCGTCAATGAAAAGGGCCTCACCGGAATTGGCCACGGTCACTGTTGACGTGATCGCACCGGTATCATCCAAAAGCATCAACTCAAGCGGATAAACCGCGGTCCCGTACCCGGACAATAGCGCGTAACCGCCATCCGCCAGATCCGTGATTGCTGTGTTGTAGCCATAAACGAGGGGGCTGTTGAGGTCGATCGGACCAAACTCGATATCGCCAGAGGCATCGAGCTTGACCAGCCGCTCATCGTAATTCGCGCCACCTTCCCACTGGTGATAGCTCAACATCACGCCGCCATCGCGTGTCGCGGTCAGGCTGATGCTGTTGTCGACATATGAACTGTTAATGTTCTGCTCATTCAAGAGCGTGCCGTCATTGTCAAAGAACTGAACATTCGCGATCGCTCGGTTGGACGAATACGCGACCGCAAAACCGCCGCCCTCCAGTGCGACAACTGTGTGATCTGTCCCAGTGGCATCATCAAGGAAAACGGGCGTTTCCGTTCCATCGGGACTGACGATCGAAACGAATGTGCGCCCGCCATTATTGGCAAAATTCGACTGGTTCGACGTTACAACGATTGAGCCATTGTCGAGCGCCGCCACATCGCCCATCGCGCCACCATTGGTGTTGTCAATGACATGGGTGCGCAGCACCGTGGTCCCGATGACGCCCCCGTCAACCTGCTGGGGAAGCGGAACCGTGACCTCTGGACCATCATTCACCGCCGCAACCGTGAGCGTGATTGTGCCCGTATCCGTTTCGCCAAGGGCATCCACCACTTCATAGGTGAAGCTGTCGGTGCCGTTGAAATCCGCGTTCGGCGTGTAGGTGTAGCTGCCATCGGCGTTCAGCGACAGGCTGCCATTGGCCGGACCCGTCAAAACGCCATGGGTCAGCACATCGCCGCTGCCCAGATCAGGATCGGTGGTCGGCAGACTGCCTGACAGTGTGGTATCCTCATTCAGCGTTGCAGAGGCATCCTCTGCCACTGGCGGGCGGTTGTCCTCGGACCCGGTAATGGAAATGGTAAGGGTCGCAATATCCGTGCCACCATTGCCATCCGATACCTCGTAGGAGAACACATCAGTGACCACCTCACCGGGGGCAAGCGCCTCGGTATCCGGGTCGCTGTCATCCAGAAGGTAGGTCCATGTGCCATCCGCCGCGAGTGTCAGCGCACCGTAGGTGCCCACGATCGCCGCGCCGACATTCGCCGCGCTCAGAACACCTCCGTCGGATGCTGCGCGCGCCACCGACAACACGTCCGTCGCATCGACATCCGTGTCATTGGCAAGCACAGTGCCCGTCGCCGTGGCATCGCCCGCCTCTGTCGAGCCTTGCTCGATCACGGCATCACCAGCATTGCTGTCATTCGCAGCAACTGGTCCATCATTGGTGCCGGTGACGGTGATGGTCACGTCATTCGTTGCGGTCGCGCCATGGGCATCTGTCGCAGTAACCTGAACCGTCACGTTTCGCGTTTCCCCGACAGCGAGGTCTTGGAAATCAGAGCCGGGATCAAAGCTGAGCGTCGTGCCGGAAATCGCGGCGGAGCCTTCGCCCGGCGCGCTGGTGATGCTGTAGATCAGCGTCGTGCCATCGTCATCGCTGTCGATGTCATCCCCAAGGGCGGAGAGATCAACCGCAATAGCAGCCCCATCCTCCTCAGCCGAGGCCGCAGCCGCCGCCATGCTCGGCCCATCATTGGAGCCAGTGATGGTCACTGTCGCGGTTTCTGTCGCCAAACCGCCATTTCCATCGTCAACGGTATACGTAAAGCTGTCGGTCGTGGTCTCCCCTTCCGCCAACCCTTCAAACTGGCCATTCGCATCATACTCGAACGTGCCGTCGCCATTATCGGTGACACTGCCCACCGTTCCGGTGGTGTCGATGCTGATCGTGTGGGTGTCAGAGGCGTCAACGTCGGAATAGACCGCTGTGAGGGTCACAGTATCGGTCCCTGCCGTCGGGGTCACCTCAGCCGTGACACCGTCGAGCTGGAGACTGCTCCAGACAAAATCAATGCCGGACAGGCTGAAGGTCACATCCGCCGTGCCCGCCGATGTGGCGGACGCCGGGACCGTGAGCGTGATATCAGTGTCGCTCGTCGCGTCCTCGAAAATGAAGTAATCAAGCCCGACAACCTGCCGGTCGCTCGTGGCCCCGGTATAGGTGCCGCCGATTTCAAATGCGCTTGAGGGCACCAATTCCGGCACACCGTCTGTCATCGAAATCACCGACAACTCAAAATCGTAATTGTTCGGATTGACGTTGAGGATCATGCCATTGGCAGGCACCCAAGCGGCAGAAACGATATTGGCAAAATCGAAGGTCGCCAGCGTATTGGGCACGACAGACATGGACTCGGTGTCGTAGTCGACCACATAGAAATAGTTGGAATTGGGAATGTTCGCAGCACCGGCAGCCACGGAATAGCCGCTGCCATTCTCAGAAACAGCGCCGGAAATCGGCTGTGCGATCGGCGCATCATTGGTGCCGGTGACCGTGATCGTGACAGCATTGGTCGCAGTCGCGCCATGTGCGTCCGTTGCGGTGACCTCGATTGTCACATCGCGGGTTTCCCCAACGGCGAGATCTTGGAAATCCGCGCCGGGATCAAAGCTGAGCGTGGTGCCAGAAATCGACGCCGCCCCCTCGCCAGGAGCGCCAGTGACCGCATAGGTCAGGCTGGCGCCATCGTCGTCGCTGTCCACATCCGCGCCAAGCGCGGAAAGATCAACTGACACCGCCCCACCGTCCTCAACGGCTGAGGTGGCAGCAGCCGAAAGGGTCGGCGCGTCATTCGTGCCAGTGACCGTCACAGTGACGGTATTGGTCGCGGTCGCACCATGCGCGTCCGTCGCGGTAACTTCCACCACGACATCGCGGGTTTCGCCCAAGGCGAGGTTCTGGAAATCAGCACCCGGATCGAAGGTCAGCGTCGTCCCACTGATCGCAGCCGAACCTTCTGCCGGTGCGCCTGTCACGCTGTAAGTCAGGCTGGCGCCATCATCGTCGCTGTCCACATCCGCGCCAAGCGCGGAAAGATCGACCGACACCGCCCCACCGTCCTCAACGGCTGAGGTGGCAGCAGCCGAAAGGGTCGGCGCGTCATTCGTGCCAGTGACCGTCACAGTGACGGTATTGGTCGCGGTCGCACCATGCGCGTCCGTCGCGGTAACTTCCACCACGACATCGCGGGTTTCGCCCAAGGCGAGGTTCTGGAAATCAGCACCCGGATCGAAGGTCAGCGTCGTCCCACTGATCGCAGCCGAACCTTCTGCCGGTGCGCCTGTCACGCTGTAAGTCAGGCTGGCGCCATCGTCGTCGCTGTCGACGTCATCACCCAGTGCGGCAAGGTCAACGGTGATGGAAGCGCCGTCTTCGGTCGCGCTCGCCGTTGCGGAGGCAAGCGTGGGCGCGTCATTCGTGCCGGTCACGACGATATCGTAGGACACGGTGGTCTGGTTGCCGTTCGCATCCATGATCTGAAGCGTGATGGTTTCGATCGTGGTCTGCCCAACCGCAAGATAGTCAAAATCGCCCAAGGGATCGAAATCAATTCGAATACCCTCGCTGGATCCCATCGCTGCGGCTTGCGTGGCAGAAAGCCCCTCAACCATACTGACCGCGCCGCGTGTGGAGGACACGCCGACGACCGTCACCGCGTCGCCATCGAAATCATAGAGGTCAACATTCAGGCTCAGCCCTGCGTTTTCCTCAGTCGCGGCTTCAGACCGCAAGACAGCGATCGGTGCGTTGTTGCCATCGGTGGAATAGGTGAAGTCGTCAAACTGCAGGAATTCGAAATGCTTGAGCATGTCGTTGCCATCTGCACCGGACACGTTAAGCGTGTTACCGCGCGACCACTCCCAGACGTAATCAAGGATGGAGCCGGTAAAGACCGCCGTATCCGTTCCATCATTGCCAAACAGAACGTCGTCGCCCGCGCCGCCAAAGACGATATCGTCACCATCGCCCGCATTCACGCGATCGGCAGCGGCGGTTCCGATGATGTTATCGTTTCCATCACCGCCGTTAATGCGCATTCCAGTTTCGTTTGACGACGTATCGAGGACATTATCCTCGTCATTGCCATTCACTGGCTTGTTGGAGATTTTGACTTTTCCGGGGGTTTTGCGAGGCATGACACAGACCTTGTAATGACAAGAGGGGGTGTCCCATGGTCATCTACTGATCACAAATATGTCAACATTACAATTTATATCACTATAGATTGAATATATTTCAATTTTTTAAAAGAATTTTCAAAAAATGATTGGACTTTTTTAATTCTAATTTTTCCCCTTAATTCAATAGATGTGTGAATAGTGTAATCCAATTCGAATTTTCTAAACCGACCTCAACGTCACATTCAGAATCTTGATTATAGTCAAGAGGATTACCGGCAACTAATCAACAAGGCGACAACTTTTTCACTCCACACCTTAAAGTTGTATCCGCCCGACTCAACCAAATCAGCCGCAAATCACTCAGTGCGCGCGACACCCCGGAAGGTTTCGATTGAGCGACACACGGGCCAAAAAAGCGCCCCTTAAACTTGGTGGCAGACACAGAATTTGAACCAGTTTGGAGCTTCCCTGCCGGTGTCACAATCCTGCTTCGGCGGTTGATAAAAAATATGTGATCGACGCTGATATGCCGCTCTATCCGCTTGCAGTTTTTGCGAGATTTGCCGAATTGCTTTCTCGCAACGTGTTTCGTCTTGGTTTCATTTGCGTTAAATTTCGGCATGGAAATTTTCTGGACTGACCTCCTCGACGGAGAGCGCTACGCGGTATTGTCCGTATGTATCGCCTATGTTCTTCTAATGGGTGTGATCGCCGTCGTGAGATGCCTCGGTATACGCCGCTGGCCGCGCACAACGGGGACACTCACGGAAGATGGGTTTTCGAGCATAGGTAGCGGTAGCGACAGAATGCAAACCGCGCGCGTACGCTATGAATACATCGTCGACGGCATTCCCTATCGTGGGACGCGGCTCAGCCCCGTTTTGATTTATGCGTCAGGGAAAAGACTGGCGAAGTGGCAAAAGGGCGGGATCCAAAGACATGGGAATGACCGCATCACGGTGTTCTACAACCCTGCTCGGCCGCAAAAATCCTACCTGATCCTACCTCAATGGACGAGCATCATTGGCATATGCCTCCTCACGATCCTATTGGTCATGGTTTTCTGGCTTGCATTTTGATGGCGGCGCTTTCAGGGCAGTAGCGACGCTGGAGTGACTGCTTAACGTTACGCTAACCTGCGCCCCCCGCGCTGACGGGAGCGTGCTTTGCTGCTCGAGACGAACCAAATCTGTAAACCGGGCTATGGACAGCTTTTCCACCCAATTTCGCGAATTTTTTTCATAATGAAATCAAGTGGTGGGAGGGACAGGATTCGAACCTGTGTAGGGTTTCCCCGACGGAGTTACAGTCCGTTGCATTTGACCGCTCTGCCACCCTCCCATCCAGCGGCAGCGTGCTGCCCTGTCATCTTGGTGACGGAGGGGAGATACGGCGCGTGCCCTGCCCCGTCAACCGCAAAATGCGCTCCTGCGGCTTGCGCATGCTGCGGCTTCGTGCGACCCCGGTTTCAGACGAACCCCAAGGAAACGCCATGGCCGATCATCCCGCCCGTAAAAAACCCCAACATGTGATCGACGCGGAGCGTGCGCGCAAGGCAGGCTCGGATCGCGTTTGGCTGTTTGGCATCCACGCGGTGCGCGATGCGCTGCTTAATCCCGCACGCGTCAAGCATCGCCTCATGGTCACGAAAAACGGGGCCGATCGGTTGGGGGAGGCGATCAACAGCGCCGGGATCACGCCCGAGATTCACGATCCACGCAAATTCAATCCGCCCATTGATGCGCAATCGGTCCATCAGGGGGCTGCGCTGGAAGTAGATCCACTGGATTGGGGATCGGTGTCGGAAGCCTGCGCGCCGGGACAGGCGGCTCCGGTTGTGCTGCTGCTGGATCGCGTGACCGATCCGCATAATGTGGGGGCGATCCTGCGCTCTGCCGAGGTATTCGGCGCGCGGGCGGTCATTGCCCCTCGCCGCAATGGTGCTCCGGAGACCGGCGCCTTGGCGAAAACGGCATCGGGCGCATTGGAGCGGCAACCCTATCTGCGCGTGCCCAACCTTGCCCGCGCCATGCTCTCTCTCAAGGAGATGGGGTATTTCATCATCGGGCTGGATGGAGAGGCGGATCAGGATCTCGGCCCGGTGTTGGCCTCGCACACGCACCATCCCGTTGCCTTCGCACTCGGGGCCGAGGGGCCGGGCTTGCGGCAACTGACCAAGGACACATGCCATATGCTCGCCCGTATTCCGGCGGCAGGCAGTTTCGGATCGCTCAACGTCTCGAATGCGGCGGCTGTCTCGCTATACGCCGCAACCTTGCGCTGAGCGGGACGAGACCCATATCTGACCCATGGATCGCATCACAAAAATCGCCACTTGCTGTTATTGCGGCACCCGTTCGACCCTGATCCTTGATCGGGAGCGGCACGAATTGGCCTGCCCGTCCTGTGCCGCGCCGCTGCATAACCTCAAACAGGTGAAGGTGGATCGCAACCCTGCCAAGCCCGCGCCGAAGCCCTCTAAGCCGAAATATGAGGCAAAGCCGGAGAAGCGGGCGAAATACGACAAGCCGAAAAAGAAACAAAAGAAACGCAAGCCCCTTTGGTACAAGGCGCTGGAAGAGGTCATCGACCTGATCGATTGACCCGATTTTGAAACAATTGCACACGTCCCGTCACGTCGCCGTGTGAGGGGTTTGCAGCCGCCCTCGTCAGGCCCATTCTTTTGTCAACGCAACACGAATGGAGCCTGTCTGATGAGCGTGTCCCTCTCTCGCCGCCAAATCCTGCTTGGGGCGGCTGCCCTGTCTGTCCTGCCAAATGTGGCACTGGCCAAGGATGCCATTTTCACGGCCCGACGGGGGCGGCTGCCGGTCGGGGATCATTTTGCGATCCGGGGCTATGATCCAGTGGCCTATTTCGACGGGGCCGCAATGGCCGGGGATGATGCGATCACGGCGGAGTGGAATGGCGTGCTCTGGTCCTTCAGCAGTGAGGCGAATCGCGCCCGCTTCATCGCCGAACCCGAAGCATTCGCCCCGCAATATGGCGGCTATTGCGCATGGGCCGTGGCGCAGGGCTATACCGCACCGATTGATCCCGAAGCGTGGAGGGTCGTCGATAACCGCCTGTATCTGAACGCCAATCGCAGTGTTCAACAGCGTTGGGAAGCCGATATTCCGGGGTTTATTGCCCGCGCGAATGAAAATTGGCCGGGCGTTTTGAATTGATTGGTCACAACTTGTTCATAATCTTGCGCGACGCTATCGCAGATCAAACATGCTGTGCTATGTTTGTCTTGAGAGGGTGAGCTGGACGACTGACCCTCTGCCACAACTGTCCCTCGTTCCGACCTTGCGCCCGAAGCACCGCTTCGGGCGTTTTTTTATGGCTGGCGCCTTTTTGTCGCGCTAGGGTCCGCCCATGGATGAGAGCTATACCGACGATCATTTGCGCAAGATTCTGCGCCGCACCAAAACGGTCGCCTGCGTGGGCGTGAGCCTCAATGAGGTGCGGCCCTCCTATTTCGTGGCACGCTATCTCAAGCTGAAACAGTTTCGCGTGATCGGTGTGAACCCGGGCTATGCGGGGCAAACCGGGTTCGGGGATCAGATTGTCGCCAGCTTGGGCGAGATACCCGCAGCGGTTGGCCCCGTGCATATGGTCGATATATTCCGCCGGTCAGAACAAGCTGGCGCGGTCGTGGATGAGGCGCTTGATGCGCTGCTTGATCGGGGCCTGCAAACCATATGGATGCAAATCGGCGTGACGGACCCGGACGCAGCGGCGCGCGCGCGGGAAAAAGGTGTCGATGTCATCATGAATCGCTGCCCCAAGATCGAATATCAGCGTCTGTTCGGGGAATTGCGCTGGGGCGGGATTGCCACCGGGATTATCTCTTCAAAGCTGAAATAGGCGCTTTTCTCACAAAAAGTGCAAAAAACAGGGTGCATTCCGAAAACTCGCATCCTATTGTCCGGCGCAAGCTGTGGTTGCAGCCGATCTACAATAATATGTTGTAATTTGTGAGAGAAACCATGTCCGACACCCCCACCTACGGCTTTGACACGCTGCAAATCCATGCGGGCTCCGCGCCCGATCCGGCGACCGGCGCGCGTCAGACCCCGATCTATCAGAACACCGGCTATGTGTTCCGCGATGCCGATCATGCAGCGGCCCTCTTTAACCTTCAGGAAGTGGGCTTCATCTATTCCCGCCTGACGAACCCGACCGTTGCAGTGCTGCAAGAGCGGCTCGCAACACTTGAGGGTGGCGTGGGGGCTGTGGCGACGTCCTCCGGGCACGCGGCGCAGATCATGGCACTGTTCCCGCTGATGCGCCCGGGCGACAATGTGGTCGTCTCCAACAAGCTCTATGGCGGCACCGTCACCCAGTTCAGCCAGACGATCAAACGGTTCGGCTGGGAAGCGAAATTCGTCGATATCGACGATCGGGGTGCCGTGTCCCGCGCCTGCACAAAAAAGACGAAGGCGATCTTCTGCGAGAGCATCGCAAACCCCGGCGGCCATGTGGCCGACCTAGAGTCCATCGCGAAAATCGCGGATCGCAAGGGCATCCCCCTGATCGTGGATAACACCACCGCAACGCCCTACCTGTGCAACCCGATTGCTCATGGCGCGACGCTCGTGGTGCATTCAACCACGAAATACATCTCCGGCAATGGTACGGCGATGGGCGGCGTTGTGATCGACAGCGGCAAGTTCGACTGGTCCGCCAGCGACAAATTCCCGTCCCTGTCCGAGCCTGAGCCGGCCTATCACGGTCTCAAGTTCCATGAGACTTTCGGGCATCTCGCGTTCACCTTCCACGGAATCGCCATCGGCCTGCGGGATCTGGGCATGTGCCAAAGCCCGCAAAATGCGTTCCTGACCCTTTTGGGCTGTGAAACCCTGTCCCTGCGGATGGAGCGGCACGTCGCCAACGCCAAGAAGATCGCTGAATGGCTGGAAAATGACGACCGGATCGAGCATGTGACCTATGCAGGCCTCAAATCCTCCCCCCATGCGCGGCGCGTGAAGAAGCTCTACAAAAAGGGTGCGGGCGCGTTGTTCACCTTCGCAGTCAAGGGCGGCTATGACGCCTGCGTCAAACTGGTGGATAGTGTGGAATTGTTCAGCCATGTCGCAAACCTTGGCGATACGCGCAGCCTGATCATCCACTCCGCTTCCACCACCCACCGCCAGTTGACGCCCGAGCAGCAGGAGGCCGCTGGTGCCGCCGCGAATGTGGTGCGTGTGTCCATCGGGCTGGAGGACGCGGACGACCTGATCCGCGATCTCGATCAGGCGCTGAGCAAGGCTGTCGGCTGATCAATCACCGCTGATCTGACCCCACACAGGACGCTCCCGAAGGCACCTTCGGGAGCGTTCTTTCGTTTGGACCACCACTTCGCCAAAGCGCCTACATGGGTAGCTGCGCTGCCCCGTCGGACACACAGGCTGTGTGCCTACGCATAGTAATTATTAGAATTTGGACGCTGGAGGGATGAGCAGCAGACGGCTACACGTCGCTTGTCAAATTCGCGGGGATATTCGCACATCAAAAAACGGAGAAAGCCCGTTGGACAGCCTCCTTGTAGACGCCATCGTGATCGGCTGCGGAGCAACGCTGGTCATGGACCTCGTAGCGGTTCTTCTCAACCGGATTTTCGGCCTTCGGTCACTCGATTACGGGCTGGTTGGCCGATGGGGGTATTCCCTGCTTGAAGGAAAATTTTTCCATCATCCGATATTTGCAACGCCACCTGTCCGGCATGAAATGCTTATCGGATGGGCGCTGCACTACCTGATCGGCATCGCATTCGCATTCCTGTTTCTCGCGGCGATGGGCACGGGCTGGCGTGTGTCGCCAAGCCTTTTTCCGGCGCTGGTGTTCGGCGCTTTCACAGTTGCCGCACCGTTTTTCATCCTTCAACCCGCTTTTGGGGCGGGAGTTGCGGCAAGTCAGGCACCCAAACCCGGTCTCGCGCGCGCAAAGAGCCTGCTGGCGCATTTAAGCTTCGGGTTCGGTATCTGGGTATCAGCGGCGCTTTGGTCCCTGCACGTTTGACGGATACGATCCGCGCGTGACGCGGGGCGTTGCACGGGTCCACGCACTGCATTCACGGCAGGACCACATACTCGGCTCAACGCGGTAGGTATCGCCCCAGTCCTTAATCCTCCAGCGCGAACCGCATGTTGACCGTGACGGAGATGTCTAACTCGCCCGCCGCAACCGGCATGGCCGCATCCGAGCGCAGCATCGCCATTTCCGCCATCGGGCGCGGGCCGCCAGTGAAATGCTCGGACAGGTCCATCAGATCGCCAAGGGTCACGCCCGTCGCCTCGGCATAGAGGTTGGCCTTGGCCATGGCCGCTGCGGCAGCACGGCGGCGCGCCTCGTCCTCCGCCGCACTGCGATCCGCGAGGTCAAACCGCAACCCGTTAAACCGATTGGCCCCGGCATCTGCCAGCGCATCAATGACCCGCCCGGTCGCGTCGATATCCGTCACCCGGATCGTCAGCATGTTGCGCGCGGCATAGCCGGTGATCTGGCGCGTGCGGCCCTCAACCGGTGTGTTCCAGATGGGAGACAGGCTCAACCCGCTGGTCTGCCGATCCGCCCCGGTGATGCCTGCCGCGTCCAGTGCCTCAAACAGCGTGACCATCTGAGCGCGCAACTCCTGCATCGCTTCGGTGGCGGAGCGTTTCTGCGCCTCAACCCCAAGAGACAGGATCGCAAGATCAGGCGCCACGCTCACGCTTCCCGTCGCGCTGACATGCATGGAACGCTGTGGTGCCTCGTCTGCCCGGACCGCACCGCCAAGCAGGACCGCAAGGATGATTGTCGCCGAAATGATGGAGCGTCGCATATGGGCTTCCCTTTCTCTGTCCAAATCGGGGCGCGGCCCCTTTTCACCCGCCGCCCAAGCGGTTAACTCTTGAGGCAACTACAAGCGGCCCGTGTGGTTTCACCCCAGTTTGGGGCAGAGCACAGAGGCAAGGCAACCGGCAGCCATACTTGGCGTATAAAGCCGGACAGGAGGATGCGGAATGCATCAGGCAGGGTTTTTCCGGGGATGTGCGGCGCTTCTGGCCATTTGGCTGGGTGTGGGCGCGGCCCATGCGCTGACCTCCGCCGATGCGCACTCCTTTCATGCCGATCTCATTACAGTGCAGGCAGAGACATCGCCTGTCCCCCGCCCCCGCCCTGTCACGGAGGCCCCTGCCCCCGCGCCAGTGGAGAGTGCCGCGGAGCCGACGGTCGCCGAAGGCCCCGGTGCCGGGGCGCTGACCTCCCCCCAGCCGCGCCCACGCCCGGCCGCGATCGTGCCAGTCACCGCCACTCCGGCGTCCAACGCGCCACGGCCCCGGCCCGCCACCCTTGAAGCCGAGGCGCAGCGCCTGTTAGAAGCACAACAAGCCGCCACAGTGGCGGCCGCGGCGGCGGCACGGGTCCGCGAACAGGCCGAAGCCCCCCATGCCGCGCCGGTAAACAGCGCGCGTTCCACCCTCAGAGAGAGGCTCGATATGTCCGATATGGCGTTGATTGGTGTGTTTGGTTTGGAAGAAAACCGCCGCGCGCTGTTGCGACTCGCCACCGGCGATTTCGTTCGCGTGGCGCAAGGCGGCGTGGTGGATGGCTGGCGCGTGATCGCGATTGGCGACGATTCGATCCGGCTTTTGCGCGGGGGCGAGACGAAAGTGCTCAATATTCCGGGCTAGGATTTGGCCGCGCGCCACGCAGCCCAGTCTTCTGGCGTATCAAGGTCGGTGATCGCCGCTTGCCCGGCCAAGGGCACATCCACGATATAGTCCTGCGCGTCCCGCAGCACGTCGCGTGCGCCACGATCACCCGTGAGGCGACTCAAAGCTTCAAAGAACCTGCGCCCGAACAGAACCGGGTGCCCCGGTCGCCCGTCCTGCGTCGTGGCACGGATGATGTCGCGTCCTTCGACCGGATCAAAGGCCGCGATCAGCCGCGCCATCGCAGCGCCCGTGACCTCCGGCATATCGGCGAGGATCAGCAGGATCGCATCGGTATCGCGCGGGATCGCGGCAAGGCCCGCGCGGATCGACGCGGCCATCCCTTCCTCCGCATCAGCCACGGGCAGACCCTGCGCGCCCGCTTTGGCGGTGATATCGGCACGGGGTCCGGGTGCTGCTGGCAGCATCACGCGCAGCGCATCCGCGCCGCTTGCCCGCGCCTGTGTGATCATTCGGGCCAAAAGCGGCTCCCCTGCGACCTCCTCCAGCAGTTTGTCGCGGCCCGGCCCCATGCGAGAGGACGCGCCCGCCGCAAGGATCAGCGCGGTGACATGTGGGCGACCGCTCGGCACAGGCGCGCCACGGGCCTGAGGCCGGGTCGGAATTTCCTTCAGCAGTCCCCCAACGCCCATCGCCGCAATATCGGCATCCGTCACGTCCAGCCCGCAGGCGATCCGTTCCAGCACCCAATCGGCCCCATTCAGCGCCGGAGAACGCGCACAGCCCGGCAGGCCAATCACCGGGCGCGCGCCGACATGGCCTAAAAACAGAAGATTGCCCGGATCGACCGGCATACCAAACCGCGTGAGCCGTCCGCCCGCTTGCCGCAGAGCCTCCGGCCCGGTGTCATGGGCATCCGAGGTCGCAGAGGCCGTGAGGATCAGCACCATATCCGCCGTCGCCGCATGGATTGCCTGCGCCAAAGCCACTACCTCATGCGGCACACGGACCACGCTCACGTCATGAATGCCCAGCCCGCGCAACCGGGCGCGCACGGCATCCTCCCCCTTGTCGATCAGCGCCGGTTTCAGGCCCGGCAGCACCGTCAGGATCAGGCACACACTGCGCCGCGCCACGGGATGCAGCCACAGCGGAGAGGTGCCGAGGGTCGCGAGCGCCGCCGCGACCCGCCCCTCAGGAACGGCATAGGGAATGATCTTGACCGTCGCCAAGAGTTGCCTTGGACTGACCCGCGCCATATCGGGCACCGTGGCAAGCGTGATGTCGGGGGAGATGGCATTCAGCGCATTCACGGCCCTCGCATCTACCGTCAGCACGCCCGGCACGTCCGCATGAAGGTTGACCCGGCCCGTGAAAGGCGCGGTGATCGTCAGATGCGGGGCAGCAAGGGCGGCCCCGATCCGGGCGGCGGCTGCGTCCTCCCCCATATCCTCAGGGTCAAGCCGCGCAACCGTGACCTCCCCGATGCCCGCCGCGATGAGGGACGTGCAATCCGCCGCTGTCAGCACCCGGCCCTTGCGGAGCCGTCCCTGTGGCAGGGCGACCGAATGCGCAAGGATCGCGCCCGCCGCATCCTCGACCGGGACCGGGCCAAACTTCATGGGCGGCTGTCGGGCCGGCGCAGACGCTCGGTGACTTGCGCGAGGATGGACACGGCAATCTCTGCTGGGGATTTCGCGCCGATATCTGCCCCCACGGGGGCATGGATGCGGGCAATCTCCGCCTCCGAAAAGCCAGCCTCCTGCAACCGGGCGACGCGCTTTGCATGGGTGCGCTTGGAGCCAAGACAGCCAAGGTAGAACACCTCTGACCGCAGGGCAGCCATGATCGCGGGATCATCCAGTTTCGGGTCATGGGTCAGCGTGACCACCGCGACACGCGGATCAAGGCCATGGGCCTCAAGGGCTGCATCGGGCCATTCCTCCAGCATGGTTTGGCCCGGAAACCGCGCCTCCGAACCGAAGGCCCCGCGCGGATCGACCACCGTGACGTCATATCCTGCCAGCCCCGCCATAGGTGCAAGCGCCTGCGCGATATGCACCGCACCCACGATCACCATCCGCAGGGGCGGATTGTGGGGGGTGATGAACCATGGCTCGCCCTCAACCTCATCCACGCCTGCCTTATCCGCCAGCATCCGCGCGCGCACCGCGTCCCCCAGCGGGGTTCCGGCGGCGGCATCCATCAACAGGCGATGCCAATCGGCAAGATCCACGACATAGGCCACGGGCCGCCGCGCGCGCCGCGCCTCGACAAGCTGTTCCAAGAGCGGCAGGTCGATCCCATGCGCCCCACCGAGCGGCTCCACCAGCACGCGGATCGTGCCGCCACAGGCGAGACCCACGGCAAATGCGTCATCATCGCTCACGCCATAGGTCAACAGGCGCGGCGTCCCGTCCTCAAGGGCGGCGAGGGCTTCTTCGACCACCGCCCCCTCAACACAGCCGCCCGACACGCTGCCCATCATCTGCGCATCCCCGCTGATCACGAGTTGCGCGCCCACTGGACGCGGCGCGGAACCCCATGTCTCCACCACGGTGGCCAGCGCCACGGCGCGGCCTTCCCGTGCCCAGGCAAGAGCGATCTCAGGGATGTCGTTGATGTTATCGTTGGTCATTTTGCGCAAGCTGTCATCAGGGGTTTGAAACAACTATAAGCCTTTCCTGCGCTTCGGGAATGCCCAAAATTCAGGCAGAGGTATCCGCGCGCAGCATTTGCATCAGCCGCGCCTTGTCCCCCTGATCGTCGGGCCGGGTCAGCGCATCTGCCAGATCGGTCAGGCTGTCGATATTATGGCCCGCGCGGAAACTGTCCACATGGGGGAGGAGCGCACGGATACCGCGCGCCTTGGGCGCAAAGCCGTCCCAGCGCAGAAGCGGGTTCATCCAGATCAGCTTGCGCGAGGACAGGCGCAGCCGTTCGGCGGCGCGCTCCAACGTTGCGGGATCTTCCCGGTCCAGCCCATCGGTGATCAGCAAAACCACGGCCCCCTGCCCCATCACCCGGCGCGACCAATCGCGGTTGAACGCCTCCAATGACGCCCCGATCCGGGTGCCGCCTTCCCAATCCTGCGCCTCCCGACCGCAGGCCGCAAGTGCCGCATCCACATCCCGCCGGTCGAGATGCCGGCTCACATTCGTGAGCCGCGTGCCAAAGGTAAACGCGTGTACCTTGGCCCATCCGGCCCCCTTGGCATTCGCAGCGGCATGCAGGAAATGCAGCAGCATCCGGCTATAGCCCGACATGGAGCCGGATATGTCACATAGGGCCACCAGCGCGGGCCAGCGGATGCGTTTTTGCCGGGTGGCAATCGTCGTGATCTCCCCTCCGGTCCGCATCGCCCCGCGCATCGTGCCGCGCCAATCGGCGATGGGGCCGCGTGGAGCCGCCATGGTGCGGCGTGACGCCAGCGGACGCACTGGCAATTCGATCTCCGCGATGATCCGCTTCGCCTCCGTCAATTCAGCGAGCGTCATCTGCTCGAAATCCATCTTTTGCAGCTTTTCGGCGGCGGAGAAGGTGAGTGTCGCGTCAATCTCAACCAACTCCTCCTCGGCGGCCTCCTCCTGCTCCGGCAATTCGGGCTGTTCTGCTTCCTGCAACAGGGCCTCCGCCGCGCGCTTTTCCGCAGCCTTTGGATCGGGGGCCTCATTGACCCCTTTGATCGCGGGGGTCAGCAGGGACATCATATGTTCAAGGAATTGCGGATCGCGCCAATAGAGCCGGAACACCTGCCCGAACACCGCGCGATGCTCGGGCCGCCGCACGAAACAGGCGTGCAGCGTCCAGAAAAAATCCTCCCGCGCGCTGAAGCCCGCGGCCTCCACCGCGCGGATCGCATCAAGCACTTGGCCCGGCCCGATGGGCAGC
Organism: Rubricella aquisinus; assembly: GCF_014199445.1. Classification (GTDB taxonomy): domain Bacteria; phylum Pseudomonadota; class Alphaproteobacteria; order Rhodobacterales; family Rhodobacteraceae; genus Rubricella; species Rubricella aquisinus. The sequence goes on from NZ_JACIJS010000005.1 coordinate 200,595, forward strand.
CCGGCGCGCCGCAACGCGCGGGCGAAATGGGTAATGTTGTCGGGCAGCTTGCCGTCCACATTCACTGGAAGTTCGGGATAAGTGGCCAACGCTACGCCAACCCGGCCCGCGCCTCATCCAGCAGGCGCTTGGCCTCCGATCCCTGCAATTTCTGGATGTCGTCCTGATATTTCAGGATCGCGCCCAGCGTATCGGAAATCACCTGCGGGCTGAGTTCCAGATGGTCGAGCGCCACGAGGCATTTTGCCCAGTCGATCGTCTCCGCCACACCGGGTTTCTTGAACAGATCCTCCCCGCGCAGCGCCTGGACAAAGGCGACGACTTCGCGGCTCAACGCCTCTGCCGCTTCGGGGGCGCGGGCGGTCACAATCTCCATTTCCCGCTCGAAATCGGGGTAATCGACCCAATGATAGAGGCACCTGCGTTTCAGCGCGTCATGCACTTCGCGCGTGCGGTTGGAGGTGAGGATCACGATGGGCGGCTCTGGTGCCCTTACGGTGCCAAGCTCCGGGATCGTCACCTGAAAATCACTCAACGCTTCCAAAAGGAACGCCTCGAACGGCTCATCGGTGCGATCAAGCTCATCAATCAAAAGGACCGGCGCGCCGCCCTCCTGTGGGCGCATTGCCTCCAACAGCGGACGGGCGATCAGGTATTTGTCGGAAAAGAGGTCATCGCTTTTCGCGTCCTCAGCCCGAATGGCCAGCATCTGCGCCGCGAAATTCCATTCATAGACGGCAGAGGCCGCATCAAGCCCCTCATAGCATTGCAACCGGATCAACCGGCGGCCCAGCGCGCTTGCAATCGCCTTGGCGATTTCGGTCTTGCCGACACCAGCCTCCCCTTCCAAAAACAGCGGTCGGCCCAGTTTCAGGGACAAAAACACCACCGTGGACAGCGCGCGGGAGGACACATAGCCCGCCCCGGTGAGCAGGGTTTCGGTCTCGTCAATGCTTGCGGGAATTCGCGTCATGGGTGCCTCCTCGATCCGCCCTAATGGAAGCGTTCGGGCGGCAAGGGTCAAGGGCGGTTCTTCAACCGCTCCAGATGCTGTGCGCGTTCGGCGGCACCGAACGGTTGCCCGGTCAGGTGAGCGGCCTTCTCGAAAAAGCCGCGCGCGGGCTGCCCGGTTGCCTTGCTCACGATGACGGATGCCAGAAAGGGCCGCCCGGCACGGTGATCTTCCTCCATCAACGCCTCAAGGAGGGCCGCGACCCGCCGAATGCGCCCCGGCCCGGTAATCCCCTGCGCCTGTGCAAGCTGGTCATAGGTCAGAACGGCACCGATCCGCGCCACCATCTGCAAATCCGTGCGCAAGCTCTGCCTCATGGGCGCAGCCTCAAACCCATTTCACTTTCTTCAAATATCCATGCCGCGCAGCGGCCTATAACAGCAGCCATCCAGCGAGCCCAAGGAAACTGAAGAAACCAACCACATCCGTCACGGTCGTCACGAATGCCCCGGAGGCGAGCGCCGGATCGGCCCCAGCTTTTTCCAGCCCGATGGGGATCAGGATCCCGGCCAGACCCGCGACCACCATATTGATGACCATCGAAATGCCCAGCACCACACCCAGCATCGGAGAGCCGAACCAGATCACCCCGACCACCCCGATGATCACCGCAAACGCGAGACCATTGAGCAGACCCGCCAGCACTTCGCGCCGCACAACGCGATATGCGTTTGAGCCGGTCAAATCGCGGGTGGCCAAGGCGCGCACCGCTACGGTCAGCGATTGGGTGCCCGCATTCCCGCCCATGCTCGCCACGATCGGCATCAGCACGGCGAGTGCGACAATGGCCGCGATCGTGTCCTCAAAGAAGGAGATGACGATAGAGGCGAACACGGCGGTAATCAGGTTCACCCCAAGCCACGGAAACCGCTGGCGCGTGGTTTCCCACACGCTGTCGGTGATCTCTTCCTCCGCGCCGAGGCCCGCGAGGCGCATCATGTCCTCCTCCGCCTCGTCCTCCAGCACATCCATTGCGTCGTCGATGGTGATGACCCCGACAAGGCGGCCATTTTCATCCACAACGGGCGCTTGGATCATGTGATACTGGTTGAACGCATAGGCCACATCGGCGCTGGTCTGATCGACGGGGATGGTGCGCAACCCTTCTTCCATCATATCGGCCAGCTTTACCCAACGGGGCGTTGCCATGATCTTACCCAGACGCACTTCGCCCACCGGTTTGTGGCGCGGGTCGATGATGACGATGTCGTAGAACTGATCGGGCAGATCGTCGGAGGCGCGCATGAAATCAATCGCGTCACCCACCGTCCAATGTTGCGGAGCCGTCACCACATGGCGCTGCATCAGGCGCCCGGCGCTGTCCTCAGGATATTGCAGCGACTGTTCCACCGCGACGCGGTCGGCCTCGTCAAGCGCATCGAGAACGGCCTCCTGCGCCTCTTCCTCCATATCCTCGACAAGGTAGACGAGATCATCCGTATCCCGTTCCTGCACCGCGACGGCAATCTGTTCAGGCGACAGGATTTCCATCACCTCGTCGCGCACGCCCTCCTCAAGTTCAAAGAGGAAATCCGCGTCGATCTGCGGCCCCCACAGCGTCAACAGGTTGCGCCGTTCCACTGGGCCGATCTGTTCGATGAAATCCGCGATGTCTGCTGGGTGGACTGGCTCCAGCGTCTCAATAAGCCGCTCACGCGCGCCCTCCGCCACGGCATTGAGCAATGCCTCAACCACCGCCGCGTCGAGGGCATATGCGTCCTGATCCTGGGTGGGCTGCGAATCGAAATTGGGAGGTGTGTCGCTCATGGTGCTCTCCTCAGCATCAGCCGCTCTTCTCATACGCCACCGCGCATGCCGTTCCTAGCCCGCGCCTGACTTGTTCACGCCGTTTTTTCTGCGTATCCCGGAAGCTAACGCCCCGATCCGCAAAGAGGTTCAGTTTTCCGCTGTGTCAGATGCCCGCCGCCAACTCCGCCGGATCGAAACCGCGCTGCGTCTGCATGATCGGGGGAAGGTGAATTGGGCCTATGCGCATTACCTCAAAATCCTTGAGCGCGATCCGTTTGTCCTGCAAATCCTCTGCAACACGGCCGGGATCGAGATTGAGCGCGGCGCATATGCCAAGGCAGAGGCGCGCTACAGGCTGGCGCTGGAGTACTACCCCGAAAGCCCCGTGGCCGTGTCGGGCCTGTGTCTGTGCCTGCATCACCGCCATGCGCCGCAGGAGGCCCGCGCGGTCAGTGCCGCACTTTTGGAGCGCGCGCCCGACGATCCGCAAGCCTATTACACCCATGCCATGACCCTGTCGCGCGACGGCGACACGCAAACCGCCCTGAGGGTCGTGGATGAGGGCCTGCGCCATTGCGCCCCGCATCAAAAGCGCAACAAACCGCGCACCGATCTGCTCAAGGCGCGCGGCCTCTTGCGGATCGCGGAAGGCGACTATGCGGGCGGGTTCCGAGACCGGGCCTATTTCGCGCTGTTTGGCCATGCGGAGGCCACGGCCACCTATCCACTCGATCTGGCTGCGTTTCAGGGCAAAACGGTGCTGATTCACCCCGAGGAGGGCAATGGCGACGGCGTGGCGCTCGGGCGGTTCATCCAGCCCTTTGCGGAAAGTGGCGCGCGCCTCTCAGTAGCCTGCCGCCCCGCGATGCGGCGCATGATGGAGAGCCTCTCCGACATCGCGGATCTGGTGCCGGAGCCGAAAACCTATGATGGTTATGATCATGTGCTGCCACCTATCGCCTTGCCGCATATCCTCGGCACCAAGCCGGGCACTTTGCCCGCCCCGATGACCCTCGCCATTCCTGCGGACAGTCTGGCGCGCGGAGCCGCCTTTGCAGCACCTTACGCGGACCGGCTCAAGGTCGGCTTTTGCTGGTCCGGCTCCACCGGATATGCGGATAACGCGCACCGCTCCGCCAGACTTGATCCCTTCCTCAAGCTGGCACAGACAGCGGGCACGCAATTCTTCTCGCTCTATAAGGGGCCATTGCTGACGGACCTGTTCAGCCATGCCCAGCGGGACCGCGTCATCGACACATCCAGCGATGACCGGGACTACGCGGATGCCGCGGGCACCATTGCCGCCATGGACCTCGTGATCACGACCGATACCTGCGTGGCGCATATCGCGGGCAGTCTGGGGACGGAGACATGGCTCTTGCTGCACCGCGCGCCCTATTACTACTATCCTCGCCATCAGGAGGACCGCACGATCTGGTATCCGTCGATGCGCCTGTTCCGGCAGGATAAGGCGGGAGACTGGGATACGGTGTTTGCCGCAGTGCAAGCGGCCCTGACAGAACGGAGTGCCAAGCATGGTTGAGGTCACTGCCCCCTGCGCTGCCAGCGACCTCCTGGATCGGCTGTCCATCCTTGATCTGAAACGTACCCGGCTCCGCTCCGATCAGGATCGCGCGCTTGCGGGCAGCGCCTATCAGCGGCTCGCCTTGGCGCGCGACGCACAGTTGCCGGACCTGTCCGCCGCCGCCGAAGCCATCGACGCTCTGCATCAGTCAAACGGCTTGCTTTGGGATCTGGAGGAGGAAATGCGCCGCGCCCATTCAGGGGGCACCGATGCGCAAATCGCCGCCCTTTCCCGCCGGATCGTCGCCGGCAATGCCCAGCGCGCAAGGGCCAAGCGCAGGATCGACACGATCCTTGGCTCCGCCCTCGTGGAGGTGAAGGATTACACCACCGGCGCAGGTGGATCGAGCGGGGCGTGAAGCCGCGTCTTTGCCGTGATGATCCCGCCCCGCTGCCCGACCTCAAGCGATCCGTAACGCTGCGCGAACACGGGCGGCAGGGGGCGGTCCCCGGGGATGGACAGCCAGAGCCGCAATAAATGGCGCCGCTGGGCCAGATCAGGCCAATCGGTAAAAGCCGTGCGGTCATGCAGATGCGCGTGGTTATACACGAATTGCATATCGCCCGGCTGCAAGTGCATCCCGAAATGCATCTGCGGATCATTCGCCAGCGCGTCAAACATATCGAGTGCTGCCACATGATCCGGTGTCAGGCGCGGCGCGTCGGCGAACCGCTGCGCGCTGTCGATATATTGCCGCTGGTAGAACACTGTCAGATGCCCCTCATACCATGACAGCGGCGGGATGGTCATGAAGGGATCGGCTCCCTCCGGCACTTCGCCGCGCCGGTCGGTCGCAATCGGATCAAACAGGCGCGCTAGCAGATCGGGCCGCTCTGCCCGCATCTGGTTGTAGATCGCCTCGACACTGACCAAAAGCGACCGACCACCCTCCTTCGCATCGCGCAGGCACAACAGCCCGACCACATCGGCGCTGTCCGTGTGAAAGCTTTGCCGTTCTGCTGTCTGGTAAATCCGGGTGTTGGGATTGGTCGAACTCGCCCCCAGATCGCGCACATGGCCGAGGATATGTCCATCCGCGTTCTGCGATCGGGCAGAGCCAAGATGCGCCCCGATCCCGCAAAAAATCGCGGCAGCGGTCGCCTGATCATAGCGCGCGATGGGCAGCCCCCGCAGCACCTGCACCCCGACCCCGTGCAGCAGAGTTTGGCGCATGTCCCGGATCCGCGCGCCCAAACGTGGCAAATCGAACGCGTCTGCCGTGATCTCCCCGATATCGGCTCCGGTGGCGAGGAAGGCTTCCGCAGCCTGCTCCAATTCAGCGACCTCACTGGCACGCCATTCCGTGAGCCATCTTTCGGGATGATCCACCATCTCTGGTCCGGTCCATGCGGATGGGCCGTCAAATCGGTCTGGCATATCGTCGATCATCCCTCGTCTCCCCTTTTTGCGCGATTTTTTGGTCTGCGCGCGTCTCTCCAATTCTTGTTTCCATAAATACCTCCCGCCGGAGGCATGCAACGCTTCCCCAAACACAACATCGGATGTATAGCCACCGCCATGAGCACGAACCCGCCAAATCTCCGCCCCGATCTTGCCCCGCAGGCCCGCTTCACCGAGGTTGCCCGCGCGGGCCAACCGCGCATCGGCATGGTGTCCTTGGGCTGCCCCAAGGCGCTGGTGGACAGTGAGCGTATCCTGACGCGCCTTCGTTCCGAAGGCTATGCCATCACGGGCGACTATGCCGGGGCCCACGCGGTGATCGTGAACACTTGCGGCTTTCTCGACAGTGCCAAGGCCGAAAGCCTCGATGCAATCGGGGAGGCGCTGTCGGAGAACGGCAAGGTGATCGTCACCGGCTGTCTGGGCGCGGAAGAGGAGTACATTCGCGGCACCCATCCCAGCGTTCTGGCGGTCACTGGCCCGCACCAATATGAGCAGGTGCTCGACGCGGTCCATGCCGCCGTTCCGCCCGATCCCGATCCGTTCATTGACCTGATGCCAGCGGCGGGTCTGAAACTGACCCCGCGCCATTACGCCTATCTGAAAATCTCCGAAGGCTGTAATCACAAGTGCAAATTCTGCATCATCCCTGACATGCGCGGCCGTCTGCAAAGCCGCCCCGTGCATGCGGTGCTGCGGGAGGCCGAGAAGCTGGTGGAGAGCGGCGTGCGCGAAATCCTCGTCATCAGTCAGGACACGTCCGCCTATGGCGTGGACCGCAAGCATGACACGCATAAGTTCCACGACCGCGATGTGCGCACCCATATGACCGATATGGCTCGCGAAATGGGCCGGTTGGGGGCGTGGGTGCGGCTGCACTATGTCTATCCCTACCCCCATGTCGATGGCTTGGTCGAAGTGATGGCAGAGCCTGAGACGGGTCTTTTGCCCTATCTCGACGTGCCGTTCCAACATGCCCATCCCGACACGCTCAAACGTATGGCCCGGCCTGCGGCGTCCTCCAAAACGCTGGAGCGGATTGCCCGCTGGCGCGCGATACGGCCCGATATCACCCTGCGCTCCACCTTCATCGTCGGTTATCCCGGTGAGACGGAGGCGGAGTTTCAATACCTTCTGGACTGGATGGAAGAGGCCCGCCTCGACCGGGTTGGCGCGTTCCAATACGAAAACGTCGCGGGCGCACGCGCCAATGACCTGCCCGACCATGTGCCCGAAGACGTCAAGCAAGAGCGGTTCGAGCGGTTCATGGACGTGGCCCAGCGCATCTCCGCCGAGAAGCTGGAGGCAAAGGTCGGCACGATCCTGCCGGTGATCGTCGATACGGTTGATGAGGAGGGTGCCGTCTGCCGCACCCAATCCGACGCGCCAGAGATTGATGGCAACCTTTTCATCGATGATGGCTTTGAGGGGCTGTCACCCGGTGATATCGTCACGGTGACGGTAGATGAGGCGAGCGAATATGATCTGTGGGGCACACCCACATCGCGGGGCTGATCGGGGAATGCGGATCGCGATCTTTCTTGTTGCTTTGGGGCTGGGACAGGCCGCTTTCGCGCAGGAACGGGTCTGCGGTGCTGTGGTCGATTTCCTGCCCATGGAGGACGCGCAAGCCCTCAGTGGTGACGATCTGGTGGATGCGCAATGCAACCAGACCGAAGAGGTGATCGTCCGCTTTCTCAACGATGAAATGATGCGCCCGCTCAATGAAAACGCGGGCACGGATGTGATCGCACCTTCTGAAATCCTGCTGGGCACGATCCGGGGCGATTATTACGCGCAAAACCCGCTTGAGACGATGATGGCGCTTCAGGGCGCGCTGATGAACATCCATGCAGCCAATGAGATGATCGGGGATGAGAACCGCATCCGCACCTACCGGCTGGTCGCGGTGGACCGGATGATCGACCTGATGCACGAAATGGCCCTGCCGGAATATCAGCAGATGATCTCAGACATTCTGCCGATGGTGACCGAAGAGGACGTGCTGCGCGCGAAATGCGCCGTGGTCTATGACAATTTCGAGCTGGCCTTCGACACCATCCTGTCGCTCAAGGCAGTGGAAGAGTGCGTGGCCTATAACCGGTTCGACCCATAACGCCCCGATCTGCCGCAATTTTGCCCGATCCGGCTGGCATTTCTGGCGCGGCTGCTGAATGATATAGGCCATGACGCCAACCATAGCCGGGAAAAGTGAACCGTGACCGACCGTTACCTGATCGTCACCTGCATGAAAAACGAAGGACCATTCCTGTTGGAATGGCTCGCATTTCATCGTGCGATCGGGTTCACCGATATTCTGGTCTATACCAACGATTGCGATGATGGGACGGATTTGATGCTGGACCGGCTCGCCCGGCTGGGTCAGGTCATCCACCGCGACAACACCAAACGCGAAGGCCAGCGCAACAGTTATCAAATCCGCGCCTTTCGCGCCGCGACCAAGGAATTGATCTATACCTCCTCGCAATGGGTTGCGCTGATCGACGCCGATGAATTCATCAATATCCATGTGGGTGACAAATCCGTGCAGGCCCTCACGGCAGAGGCCGAAGCCCGCGTCGGCGGGCGGGTTGATGCCATTTCGCTGCCGTGGCGATTGTTCGGGAATGGTGGCGTGGAGGGGTACAACCCCGGCTTCGTGATCCAGAAATTCACCCGTGCGGCCCCCCATTATTGCCCCGCCCCGATGCAGGCATGGGGCATGAAATCCATCCACCGCCCCGAGAGTTTCGAGCGCCTTGGCCCCCATCGCCCCCGCGTGCCTAAGAATGAAGATTGGGGACCGATCAAATGGGTCAATGCCGCCGGAGAGGACATTCCCGAAAGCTACCGCCCCCATCAATGGCGCTTTGACCGGCACACGATCAGCTACGATATGGGGCAGATCAATCATTACGGCGTCCGCTCCACCGAAAGTTTCCTGATGAAACAGGCCAAGGGCCGGGTCCATGGCGGGCAGGCCATCGACCTGAGCTATTGGAACAAGATGAACCGCAACGAGGAGGAGGACCGCTCCATCCTCGCGCTGCGCCGGAGTATGCGCCAGATGCTTAAATTCTTCAGCCGCGATCCGGTCTTGATGGACTTGCATGAGCAGGCTGTCGCAAAACACCGCGCCGATATCGAGGCGGCAAAACAGACCGATATTGGCCGCGAATTGCTGGTCGCGCTGTCACAAGAGGCCCCTTCGAATGATTGATCATCCGCTTCTCACAGCCAATGCCGAGGAAATGTCCCGCGCGGACTGGACCGTCGCGATGAAGGATCTTGGCGCCAAGCACGGCTTTTACCGCCGCTTGGGGGAGGAACACACGGCGCTGTCTGTCGGCACATCCGGCACGCTGCTGGTCACGTTTGAAAACCTTGATCACGTCTATGACAATGTCCCGAACCGCCTGCCATGGGGGTTTCGGTTTGTGACGGAGCGGGGCTGGTCGATCCTTGGCCTGATGGCCCATGCGTGGACATGGTATCGGGACGAGGACGTGCACGATTTCTTCGACGAATTGCGCGATACGGGCTATTTTGATCAATTCGAGCGGGTGGTGTTTTATGGCGCCTCCATGGGCGGCTATGCCGCGACCGCGTTCTCCGCCGCCTGCCCTGGTGCGACCGTCATTTCCATCAGCCCGCAGGCAACGCTGAGCCGCGATGTGGCAAGCTGGGAAACCCGCTATAAGCGCGCATGGATCCGGGATTACTCCAGCCGCTATGGCTTTGGCCCCGACATGATCAAGAGCGCCAAACACGCCTATCTGTTCTATGATCCCACCGCGCAACTTGATGCGATGCATATGTCGCTGTTTGGTGGGGAGAATGTGACGAAGTTCAAATGCCGTTTCATGGGGCACCGGATCGCGTCCGCGATGCAGCAGATGGGCATCCTCGCCCCGGTGATCGAAGGCTGTATCGAGGGCACGCTCAACACCGCGGAATTCTACGATCTGATGCGCGCGCGGCGCAGGTTCCCGCGCTACCTTAAGGAACTGCTGGCCCAGCTTGATAAACGCGAGCGCCCCTACCTGACGGCGATGCTGTGCGAGCATTACCTGTCAAACAATCGCGGCCCCGCGTTTCGCAAGGCGCTCAACAACGCGGGCAAGGAGCTGCGCGCGCGCAACCAGCGATTACCCTCCGAAAGAACGCTGAAATATGACCGCCGCTAACCCCATGACAGGCGGCGGGGAGGAGGCATCATGCTGATCCTGCATATCGGGTCACCCAAAACGGGCACCACCGCCCTGCAATCCTTCATGAGCAAGAATGAGGATGCGTTGCGCGCGCAGGGCATCAACTACATGAAGGCCGGCCGCGCGGGCCCCGCGCATAACCAGATTTCCATGGCGACCATTCGCGGTGACGCGGATGCGATGCGAAAGGCATTGGCGGAGGAATATCTCAGCCAGCCCGACATGATCCATTTCGCCTCAAGCGAGACGCTGTTCCGCTTTGCCATGGCGCGCAAGCTCGGCCATGTGTTTGATCCCATTTTCAAGGGCCAGACGCGGGTGATCGCCTATCTGCGGCGACAGGATTCCTATGTCGAGTCGCTCTATAAACAACACATGAAGAAAGGGCGGCTCGAATTCACAAAGGACGAATTCGTCAAGGAACAGACGCCGAAAGCGGGCTATAACGCGATCCTGAGCCATTATGCCCGGCATTTTGGCGGGGATGACTGCATCACCATCCGCCCCTATCACCGCAAGGTTCTGAAAAACAACAATATCATCGAGGATTTCTGCGACCTCATCAAAGTGCCCGACATGAGCAAGATGGAGAATATCCAGCTTGACGCGAACCCGTCCTTTTCGGTCGAGATGAGCGAATTGCTGGGCATTCTGGGCGCACAGGACGGGACCAAGGCGCGCAACATCGCGCGCATCCTCTTTGAGCAGCAGCCCGAAGGCGTGTTCGGCTCCTATGATGCGTTCAACGCGCGGGACCGGGAATACATTCTGGCGACGCTGGCCGATGACCGGGAGAAATTCATCAGCCGGTTTGTCGACGGGGACGGCGCGTTTTTCCATCCTGAGCCGGGTGAGTTTGACACGCCCTTTGACGAAGTGGCCGATATGCGCGCGACGTTGGAGCGCAAGAACAAAGCGGTGGAGGCCTTTATCGGAGCCTATGAGGCACTCCATGCAGAAGAAGCCGCCGCCCCGCCAGCGCCCGCAGCCCCCCCGAGCGAAACTACCGCCGATACCGATGCGCAAACCGACGCCGCCGAAACCACCACTGCCGATGTGCCCGAGGGCCATCTGGTGGTTAACGCCGACGCGCTGCCACCCACATGGTTTGAGGAGATTTATCCCGGCGGCACGCGGCCCGGTTTTTATCACAAGGTCGGGGCCTATGCCGCGTCCTTCGTGGATCGGGGGCCGGAAAAGCTCGTGGTGTCTTTCGACAATCTGCACAATGCGGGCGACACGCGTATGCGGCGCGAGCCATGGGCGCAGAAACTCTGTGCCGATCATGGCTGGTCGCATCTGGGCATCTATGCGCAGGCGCCCACATGGTTTCGGGACATGGACCTGATCGCCTTCATGGAAAAGCTCGCCGCGGACGGCTTTTTCGCCCGTTTTGAGACATCCGGCTTTGCGGGCACCTCAATGGGCGCTTTTGGCGCGTTGACCTTTTCGCGCCTCTCGCCCGGTGCGCAGGTCGTGGCGTTCAGCCCGCAAACCACGCTCGATACGGATAAGGTGCCGTGGGAGCATCGCTTTGCCAAGGGGCGCGCGGCGGACTGGACCCTGCCCTTTTCTGACGCGGCGGACGGGATCGGCGAGGCGAAAAACGTCTATCTCATCTATGATCCGTTCGATGACAATGACCGCAAACAGGCCAAGCGCCTGTCGGGGGACAATATCACCACGCTGCGCGCCATCGGGCTGGGCCATAAATCGGCGCTTGTGATCAACCGGATGGGTCACTTGAAGATGGTCATGGAACAGGGGCTGAACGGCACGCTTGACCCGTCCGCGTTTTATCAGGCCATTCGGGATCGCCGCGCGATTTTCCTCTATCGCAAAACGATGGAAGGCTATCTGAAAAAGCAGGGGCGGGAGCACCACATTCCCGGCTTTACCCGCGCCTTCCGCATGGCCAAGCGCCGCGCGGCGCAGGCGGGTCAATAATCAATCGAGCTTAGCCCGTAATCATCCGTCTCGATCAGGGGATAGGTGCAGACATGGGCAGGCACGCTCGGGCGCGGGGCGGTGGCCGCGCGCAACAGGTTCAGCCCGCGACGGTAGGACCAGAAGGGCTGCACCTCAGCCGGATCGGGGAAGGCCATCAGGAACATCTGCCAATCCAATGCGGTATGGCAGCGCCACTGCGCCCATGCGGCACTCAGTTCTGCGGCCTTGGCCCCTGATATCAGATAGCCATACGCGCCCCATCCGGCCTTGAGCTTCAGCCATGCCGCTGCGCCCTCCCGGTGGATCGTGGGAATGTCGCGGATCTGCAATCCCTCGCGGGTCGCGGGCCGCCCCAACACCTGCGCAACCGCCGAGATGTTGAGAAACACCAGCCCTGCCCCCGCCGCCCGCGCGGCCCCTGTCGCGGCGGCAAGCCCAGCGCCGGGGCCATGGATGAACCGGGCGTCATCCTCGAACACCAGCGCGTATTCATCCGCCTCACATTGCGCGGCGACCGCATCCCAGGCCGCCCGGTGGGACAGGCAACAGGCGACCTCATTGGCTGTGAGTTTGGCACGCGGGCTGACCTTCGCTTCCGTGATCTCCACGTCGGTCAGGGTCTGCCCATCCATCGCGTTGATGCGGGTGATCCGCACCTGATCGCCCATCGCCGCCTGAAAACTCGGCATCCGGTGCGCCGCACGGTCAAGCGAGATGACAAAGCCGCGCATGGGCCGCGACAGATCGGGCCGCGCGGCCCCCGGCTGCCCGACTGGGAGGCGGGCGAACACATCCTGAGCAGCCTTGGCCACATAAGCGGCTTGGCCCAGATGCACGAGCCTGCGCCCGGCGCGCACACGCAATGGCATCGGGGCGCTAGTATCCGCAAGGAGACGCTGGCTCATCTCCTGCCCGCGCGCCACATCGCCCGACAGGTAGAAAACCCGCTCAGCCTCCGCCAACAGGGCCAAGGGCGGGCTGGGCTGATCAAGCAAAGCGGACATTTCCGCTGCGGCCTCCTCCAGCGCTCCGGCGATCGTCAGCCCCCGGACCCAAGGCAGGCCCCACTGCTCCGGCCCAAACCGGCCCGAACAGCGCGCATGAAACCCGCGCAGCGCGTCGCGCGGGCGGTGCTTGGCAATCAGCGCATAAAGCGCCTCAAGCTTTGCATCGAGATGGACAATGTCCTGCACAGCGCCATTCATCACCTCATGGCGCAAGGGGCGAATGAGCCGCGCGTCCTCCGCGCCACCTTGCCTGTCGCGCGTGGTGATCGCGGCCAAATCGTCGAGGCTGAGGGGCGTATGGGCCACGGGCGGGCGTCCTTTCCGGCAAACGGGGGTTGCGGCGATTTATCCTGTCTTGACCCTTTCCATATTTCGGGATTTCGCTCAAGCTGTGGCGAATTTCTGACGAAAGAGAGCGCGATGAGCCATATCCTCACATTTGCCCAGCAAAAGGGTGGCGCGGGCAAAACCACGGCGCTGGTTCAGGTCGCGCAAGCGCTGGCGGCCGAGGGCAAACGCGTCGGTCTGCTGGACCTTGACCCGCAAGGATCGCTCGTAGCATGGGGCAATTTGCGCGGGGCGCAGGATATGACGGTGGTGCAATCCTCCGATTGGAAAGCGTCCTCTGACATGCGCAGCCTCAAGCGGGATCATGATGTCGTTCTGGTCGATTGCCCCGGCAATGCCGATATCCTGCTGCGCGCCACGATCCGCGACAGCGATCTGGTGATCGCCCCAGTGCAGCCTTCGGTGATGGATGTCTGGGCGCTGACCCCTGTCATGGAGATGGCGCAAAAGGAGAAAACGCCGCTTCATGCGTTTCTCAACCGGGTGCCGCCGCGTGGGGGCAATGTGGAAGAACTCGCCGCCATGATCGACGCGCCGCTACTGGAGACGCGGCTTGGCAACCGCGTGGTGTTTTCCACCGCCTTCATGCAGGGCAAGACCGCGGCAGAGTTGCAACCCCGCAGCAAGGCCGCTGAGGAAGCCGCCGATCTGGCGCGGGAGATCGCCGCCCTGATCATCACAAGCTGACCCTTTCGCTTTCCGGCCCGCCGCCTTAGCGTGTGGCCCAACAGACGAAAGGGGCGCGCATGACCACTGGATTTTTCACGGATGAGCGGTGCTTTTGGCATTCGGGCGGCAATTATGCGCTGACCATGCCCGTGGGAGGATTGGTGCAGCCGCTGGCCGCCGGGGGCCTGCCCGAAAGCCCGGAGACAAAGCGCCGCTTGCGCAATCTTGTGGAGGTCACAGGCCTGATCCGTGACCTGAGGGTACAATCCGCCGATCTGGCCAGCCGCGCCGATCTGGAGCGGATCCACCCTGCCCGCTACCTCGATACGTTCAAGTCAGCGTCCGACGCGGGCGGCGGCGAGTTGGGGGAGCGCACGCCCTTCGGCGCGGGGGGCTATGAAATCGCGGCCCTCTCGGCAGGGTTGGTCAAACAGGCGCTCCTGTCGGTGCTCAAGGGGGAGATGCGCAATGCCTACGCGCTGTCGCGCCCCCCGGGCCATCATTGCGAGCCGGAAAAGCCGATGGGCTTTTGCCTTTTGGCGAATATTCCCGTGGCGATCGAAGCCGCCCGCGCCGCTGGATTGGCCCGGCGCTTTGCGGTTGTCGATTGGGATGTGCATCACGGCAACGGGACGGAAACGATTTATGCGGATGACCCCGATGTGCTGACCATCTCCCTCCATCAGGAGGGGAATTATCCGTGGGATCGCGGGGCCGTTGGCGCGGGTGGCGTGGCCAATATCAACATCCCCCTCCCCCCCGGCACCGGGCATGTGACCTATCTCGACGCGATGGACCGGATCGTGCGCCCCGCGCTGGATGCGCATAAGCCCGATGTGATCCTCGTGGCCAGCGGATTTGATGCGTCGGGGGTCGATCCCTTGGCGCGGATGCTCGCGGGTGCGGATACGTTCGGCGCGATGACCGCTCAGATGATGACCGCCGCAGCGGAGCTGTGCGATGGCCGGCTCGTACTGGCCCATGAGGGCGGATATTCTGAGGCGCATGTCCCGTTCTGCGGCCATGCCGTTCTGCAAACCCTGTCAGGCAGCCGCATCGACGCATCCGATCCGCTTGCCGCTCGCATCGCCGCACATCAGCCACGGGCAGCCTTCGCCGCATTCCTTGACGGAGAAGTCACCAAGATCGCACAGGCGTATGGCTTTGCCTGACGATACATGGGCAGAGACGGAGCGATTGATCCTTCGGCGCTGGCGCGATGCAGACGATGCACCCTTTGCCGCGATCAACGCGGACCCGGCGGTGATGCGCCACTTCCCTGCGCCGCTGACCCGGGCGGAAAGCGACGCGTTTCTTGACCGGATGCGCAGCCTGTGGCGCAGCGACCTCAGCTTTGCGGCGGTTGAGCGTAAATCGGATGGGGCGCTGATCGGCATGACGGGCCTGCACCGCCCCGTGGGCCTGCCCATCGGCCCAGTGACGGAGGTCGGCTGGCGGTTCGCGCGATCCGCATGGGGGCACGGCTACGCCACTGAGGCGGCGAACGCGTCCCTCGCCGTTGCATGGGATATGGGGCTTTCGGAAGTCGTCGCCTTCACCTCCCCCGCAAACCAGCCCTCGATGCGGGTGATGGAGCGGATCGGCATGACCCGCGCCCCCGCACGCGATTTTATCCACCCCGCCATGCCCGCAGATCATCCGTTGAACCCCGCAATCGTCTATGCCATCTCGCCCGCGCGCTAGGATTACAACCCGGACGATCCATGGTTCTGGATCGGGTATCTGGTAAGGAGCACACCATGACCCCCGTGATTTTCATCCCCGGCCATCTCTGCACGGCAGAGATTTATGCGCCGCAGATCGCGAGCCTTGGCGGGCGTCCCTATCTGGTGGCGGATACCACGCAGGATGACACGCTTGGCGCCATGGCGGAGCGGCTTTTGGCTCAAGCGCCGGAGCGTTTCGTGCTTGCAGGGTTGTCGATGGGCGGGATGATCGCGATGGAGGTGATGACCCGCGCGCCAGAGCGTGTCGCAGGCGCGCTTTTGATGGACACGGATCCCTATGCGGCGCGGGACAAGGAGAACACCTATCGTGAGAGCGTGATTGCGCGGGTCCGGGCGGAGGGGCTGATGAGCTTCGTCGATCAGTTCACCCCGCGCCTTTATGGTCATTCACCCGACGCGATGGCGCAGCTTTTGCCTGCTGCGCGCGCGATGATGGGGGCAATGCCCGTCGATGTGTTCTACCGGCAATCGGCGGCCTTGATGAGCCGCCGCGATATGCTGCCGCTGATCGCCGGATTTGCCGGACCCGTGACCGTGCTGGTGGGCGAGAAGGACGTGATCTGCCCGCCGGTCGTGCATCAGGCGATGGCAGAGGCGCTGCCCGATGCGGCTTACGTGGAGGTTCCGGGTGCGGGGCACATTCCGACGCTGGAGACCGCCGCCACCGTGACCCACGCCCTGCACGACCTTCTGGCCCGGTGTGACGCGGGGTAAAATCACGCTGGACGCCCCCTCAAGCCTTCGCCATGATGCGCCGCAACCGAAAAATGATGCACTGCACCCGAGGAGGACAGGATGAATAAAGTCTATGGGTCCGCGGCGGAGGCGCTGGATGGCGTCCTGTCCGACGGAATGTTGATCGCGGCCGGGGGATTCGGCCTTTGCGGTATTCCAGAATTGCTGATCGCGGCCATTCGGGACGCGGGCGTCAAGGATCTGACCGTCGCTTCAAACAATGCGGGCGTCGATGATTTCGGGCTGGGCGTGCTGCTGCAAACCCGGCAGGTGAAGAAAATGATCTCCTCCTATGTGGGGGAGAACGCGGAGTTCATGCGCCAATATCTGGGCGGTGAGTTGGAACTGGAATTCAACCCACAAGGCACGCTGGCCGAGCGGATGCGCGCCGGCGGCGCGGGCATTCCGGGCTTCTACACCAAAACCGGCGTCGGCACCGTGATCGCGGAAGGCAAGGATCACAAGGATTTCAACGGTGAGACCTACATCATGGAGGAAGGCATCTTTGCCGACCTGTCCATCGTGAAAGCATGGAAAGGTGACGCGCAGGGCAACCTCATCTACCGCAAGACCGCGCGCAACTTTAACCCCAACGCGGCGACCTGCGGGAAAATCTGCATCGCTGAGGTGGAGGAAATCGTGCCCGTGGGCAGCCTTGACCCCGACAACATTCACACCCCCGGCATTTTCGTTGATCGCATCATTCAGGGCGAGCACGAAAAGCGGATCGAACAGCGCACCACGCGCGCGGCATAAAGGAGAGCGACCATGTGGGACCGCAATCAAATGGCCGCACGCGCGGCACAAGAGCTTGAAGACGGCATGTATGTGAACCTCGGGATCGGGATCCCGACGCTGGTGTCGAACTACATTCCTGAGGGCGTAGACGTGACACTGCAATCGGAGAACGGGATGCTCGGCATGGGCCCGTTCCCGGTGGAAGGGTCCGAGGACGCCGATCTCATCAACGCGGGCAAGCAGACGATCACCGAATTGGACCGGACGAGCTATTTCTCCTCCGCCGACAGTTTCGGCATGATCCGGGGGGGCCATATCGACATGGCGATCCTTGGGGCGATGGAAGTGTCCGAAAAGGGCGATTTGGCCAACTGGATGATCCCGGGCAAACTGGTCAAAGGCATGGGCGGCGCGATGGACCTTGTCGCTGGGGTGAAGCGGGTTGTGGTGGTGATGGATCACGCGAACAAGCGCGGGGAATCAAAGGTGCTCAAGGAATGCACCCTGCCCCTGACCGGAAAGGCCGTCGTCCACAGAATCATCACCAACTTTGGCGTGTTTGACGTGGTCGAAGGTGGCCTCAAGGTTGTCGAGTTGGCGGAAGGCGTCACGATGGACGAAGTGAAGGCCGTGACCGAGGCAACTTTAATCCTTTGATTTGGTTAACTAATTACTAATGACAGCGGGGGGACAGCGTTTGTTCCCCCGCTTTTTTACGCCAATTCAGCCGCACACAAAAAAAGGTGCTCACCTTAAAATTGACGGACCCTCGCCCAATTCGCGTCACATTTCACCGTCAATTTAATCCTCAGAGCAAAGACATGCTCGACGGAATATCAGCTAACTGGAGGGTAACATGCTGAAGAAGTTCAAGAACGACGAGAGCGGTGCGGTCACGGTAGACTGGGTTGTGCTGTGTGGCGCGGTTGTTGCAGTGGCAGTGGGGGTTGTTGCTGCGCTTGACACCGGTCTGACGACTGCATCCACCAACATCACCACCAACCTCGATGCACTCGGCCTCGGCACCACGGGTGACACCGAAGCAGCGGGCGCAGGCGACGGCGGCTAATAGGCCAAGCCTAGCGTATCAAACGATAGAGACGGGGGTGTTTTACGCCCCCGTTTTTTTTGAAGTCTCCCCATTTGCGTAACGAGTGAGCCCCCGATGAAACCTGTACGAGCTTTCCTGAAGGATACCAGCGGCGCTGTGACCGTCGATTGGGTTGTGCTATGCGGCGCGGTCGTGTCTGTCGCGGTCGGCATTGTGTTCGTCCTAGAAGGTGGCATCAACGCCATGTCGAATGACGTCCAGCAAAATGTGGCAATAACCGCCGATCAGGCATCGACAACCACGGATACCGTAGATTAGGGATTTGCCTTTGCGTTAAACGCGATACGTTGAACCCCCAGCCAAGGATCGCTAGAACAGGCTTGGTTCAGGAAGGGGCTTCACCATGCGGATTGTTTTCTTGCTTGTGCTGGCACTTGGCATTGGGCTTGCCGGGTTTGCCGTTTATGTGGTGAGCAACCAGTTTGAGACCCGCGATCAGCAGCTGGCCCGCATCCAGCAGATGCAGCAACAAGCCCCCCCACCCATCGAAACCGTGGACGTGATCGTCGCGGCAAAAGAATTGTCCTATGGCGATATTCTGACCGCCAATGATCTGAAAGTGGCCGTCTGGCCCGCTGAGTTTCAGCCCGAAGGCGTGTTCGACAGCGCCGCCGCCATTCTCGAAGCAGTCGATGACCGTATCATCGTGCTGCGTGCGATCGACGTGAACGAACCCATCACGACCAAGAAAATAACAGGTTTCGGCCTTGATGCCGGGGTTGCGGCACGGCTTGAGGCGGGCAAGCGCGCCTTTACCATCCGTGTCGATGTGGCCAGCGGTGTTTCGGGTTTCTTGACGCCGGGCGACCGGGTTGACGTCTTTTGGACCGGGCGCGATGGGCGCAGCCCCGTCACCCGCCTGATCCTGGATGGCATCCGCCTCATCGCGGTGGACCAGACCGCCAATCAGGACACGAACCGCCCGATCATCGCGCGCACCATCACCGTCGAAGCCACCCCGCAGGAGGCCGCGATCCTCGCGCAGGCTCAATCCAGCGGCAAACTGTCCCTGTCTTTGCGGGGGATTTCGGACACCACCGTCGGCGGTGCGGTTGAGGTCAGTCAGGACGATATCGTGGGCCGCGTCGCCCCGCCACCGTCCGAGCCGGAACCAGAAGCCGAGCCAGAGCCAGAGCCGGAACCCGTGCAGCGCACGATCCGCATTCGCCGCGCCGGAGAGTTGTCCATCGTTCCTGCGGACTAGGCGCGGTTTCTGCACAAATGACTCAGAGTCGCCTTGTAAGATACTGATTCTTGCGTTTTTTCCCGTTTCTGTCACACTGCACATAGTAACCGCCCTCAGAATGGCGGCCGCACACAACACCTTGTGCGTGAGGAGGCAGAGGCAACATGACCTTGAACCAAGTGATTCGGGCGCTCGGCACGGCAATCGGTGTGGCATTGGCCGCGTCTCCTGTCATGGCGCAAACCAGCGTAAGCCCATTGCGCGTCTTATCGACTGCGACCACAGACACGATTGATGTGCCCATCGACCGCGCCATCGTGATCGAGACCGCCCGCCCCGTAGGGGAGCTTTCTATTGCGAACCCACGCATTGCCGATGTGGCCGTGCTGGGCGATCAGAACCTCTATGTGCTGGGTCGCGCGACGGGCCGCACCACGCTGACGCTGATTGATGAGCGGGGTGATCTGCTGGCGAATATCGAAATCGCCGTGACCCCCGATGTGAGCGAATTCAAGGAGCGTTTGCGCGAAATCCTCCCCGGAGAGCCGATTGAAGTGCGTACCGCGAATGACGGGCTGGTCCTGTCGGGGGCGGTGTCTGGCGCGCGTCAGGTCGCCCGCGCGGTGGAACTCGCCAATCGCTACGCCCCGGATGCGGTCACCAGCCTATTGACCGTTGGCGGCACCCAGCAGGTGCTGCTGGAGGTGCAATTCGCTGAAATGCAACGCACCGTGGCCAAGCAACTGGGCGCGAGCCTTGCAGGCATTGGTCCGGGCAACAACCAGATCGGGACACGCACGCTGATTCAGGGCAATAACCTCAACAATATCCTGACAAATCAGCCGGTTACACTGGCGCAAAACCAGCTTGGCGCGGCCCTTCTGGGATTTCAGTCCGGCAGCTTCACCCTGAACCTGCTGCTTGAAGCGCTGGAGACGAAGGGCCTTGTCCGCACTCTGGCAGAGCCGAATGTGGTCGCGATTTCCGGGCAGGAAGCGACCTTCCTCGCCGGGGGGGAATATCCGCTGCCGACAATCGCGAACAACCAGAACGGGGTCGCTCAGGTCGAGGTGCAGTATAAGCCCTTCGGCGTTGAACTGGGCTTCATCCCCACAGTGATCGATTCCGATCTGATTAACCTTCAGGTGCGCACTGCGGTGAGCGCGGTGGACCCCAACATCTCCATCACCGTGAATGGGGCGACCGTCAATGGCTTCACCGTGCGGCGGGCACAGACCACGGTTGAGATGCGCGATGGCGAAAGTTTCGCGATTGCGGGCCTCATTCAGGATGATTTCACGGATACGAAGAACGCGATTCCCTGGTTGGGCGATGTGCCGATCCTTGGCGCCCTTTTCCGGTCCGCGGCGTTCCAGCGCGAACAAACCGAGCTTGTGATCGTGATCACGCCGCATCTTGTCTCCCCGACCGATGGCTCCACGCTGTCACTGCCGACGGATCGGGTGCGTATTCCAAACGAATTTGAGCTGTTCCTGAACGGTCAGGTTGAAGGCAGCGCCGAAGTGGCACGCATCGCCAATCAGGCGTTTGAAGGGGAGTATGGCTATGTCATTGAGTAAGCGTCATCTGCCCGCGCTGATCGCGATTGTCGCTCTTTCTGCGTGCTCCGCGAATGAGATCGGCAGCAACCCGGACAATCCAAGCTTTGGCACCGCGACCGCGCAAAACCGCATCGCGCAGAAATCCTCGCTCTCTCAGGGCCAGCGGGCGATTAACCTTGCCCGCGCGTTTAACGAGGCCGTGCCGAACACCGTCACGTTCGATTTCAACAGCACCACTCTTGGGCCGGAGGCCCGCCAAACCCTTGATCTGCAAGCAAATTGGCTGCGCCGGAACACTGGCACGCAATTTGAGATCGTGGGCCATGCCGATCTGGTCGGTGGGGAGGCTGTGAACCAGCGAATCGGGCTGGAGCGCGCGACGGCTGCGCTGGAATACCTCGTGGCACAGGGTGTCCCGCGGGAGCGCCTGATCGCGCTTGCATCGCTGGGCGAAGAACAACCTGTCGTCCAGACCGAAGAGCGGGAGCGCCTCAATCGGCGCGCCGTCACGCAGGTGTCCGGCACCCAGATCATCGGGGACGGGCGCGGATTTGATGGTCAAGTCGCGCTCCGCATTTACAGCGACTATATCGCCGGAACGGGCCCGGTTCTGACCGTGCCGGAGGATTCTGTCGGCAATCTCGGAACCAGTGACGAGTAATCCGCGCTATTTGCGTGACTCTCCTCTCGAAATTGTTATACATTCAGCGAAATAGACTCGTTGAGTGTTTGTGGGATGGGGGTCTCACGTCATCGGGGAATGCGGGGGTAGGGCTGGTGCAAACCAACCGGGACAGGAAAACTCTATTCAAGCGGGATACGTCCGGCACGGTTACCGTGGAGTTTGTCATCACGCTTCCGTTCCTGATCGCCGTTCTTGCCTTTGCCTCGCAATATGGTCAGGCCATGCAGGTGCGCAACGCGCTTGATATCGCGACACGCGATGCAGCGCGCTACATGGCGCGCGCACCCCTTGATGAAACGGGCGCGACCATTGACCCGATCTTTATCGCCAACGCCCAGACGCTGATCAATCGCCGCCTTGGCAGCGCTGTTGAGGCGGTGCGGTTCAACACCCTCACCTCGACGGCGGATGTCACGATGGTGGATGTTGAGGTGGATGTCAGCTTCCCCTTGCTGGAGTGGATTGATCGTGGCGAGGGGGGCACAGATTTCAGCTCCTTCACCATGGAAGCCACCGAAACATGGCCGAGGACGAACTGATGAGCATTCGGGGCATCCTCAACCGTTTTCGCAAGGACGACACCGCCGGCCCGTCCGTGGAATATGTGCTGATCTTCGGCCCGTTGGTCGCGATCATCTATTTCACGATCGAAATGGCGATTGCCTATCACTGGGCGCTTTCAGCACAAAAGGCTGTGGAACAGGGCGCGCGCGCGGCGGTCGTATCTGCCCCTGTGGTCAATGAGATTGCGGTGCAGGAAATCGGCGGCGCGGCTGTGATGCGCCGCACCCCGGCGGCGGGGTTCTCCGCTGGCACCCCCTGCTACCAAAACGCCTGCGAACCGGTGCAGACAGTATGGTGCTCCGGCGGTGGACGCCTGATCGAGAATGAAGACCTCGGCATGACCTGTAATGCCGACCGGTTCCAGCGTGTTTTCAACGCCGTGAGCAGCATTACATACAATCTTGAGCCCGAAGATGTGTCTGTCTTTTATGAAGACCTTGATCTTGGGTATGCAGGAGAGCCATATGTAGCGATGGTGACCGTATCCATCCGGCAGCGCGCATTCCCATTTGCTTTGGGCCTGTTCGGAACAGAGACGAGATTGCCCGCTGTGTCCTCCTCATTGGTTGCCGAGGACCTGCGGGACTAGGGATCAAGGGGCAGTCGCGCTAATGGCGTTGTTGAGAGGTAAGTCCACGCCCGCGCCAGAAGCGCTCGCCGTGGCAACACATCTGGAAGATTTTGACCTCCTGATGGAGGATCTCGACGAAGAATTCGGGACAGCATGGCAATCCGTTGCCGTAGGCGCGGCTTTTGACCGGATCGCTGAGGTTAACCCGGAGGAAACCGAAATCCTCGTCATCGCGGTTGAGCCCGATGACGAACCGGCCTTTGGCACCTTTGCCGACCTGATCAAAGCGGGCCAGCAGAAGGGCATGGCGGTGCTATTGGTCGTCGATGAGGTCAGCCCGCGCGCCATGCACACGTTGATGCGCGCCGGGGCCGACGATTTCACGCCCTACCCGCTGCCCGAAGGGGTGCTGTCCGAAACCATCCGCTCGATGCGGGGTAAGGTGTCCCAAAAGGTGGCGGAAGCGAAAGCCGCAACCGAGATGCGGCAAGGCGTGATAATGCCCGTCTATGGCGTGGCCGGTGGCGTGGGCGCGACCACTTTCGCCGTGAACCTTGCTTGGGAAATTGCGCTGGAATTGCGCAAAACCGATAAGCGCGTCGCGATCATCGACCTTGATCTGCAATATGGCACCGTGTCGACCTATCTGGAGCTTCAGCGGCGGGAGGCGATCTACGAATTGCTCTCCTCCCCCGAAAACATGGACCGCGACAGCGTCAAACAGGCGATCCAGACCTTCAACAAGCGGCTTGATGTGTTTACCGCGCCCCCGGATGCGCTGCCGCTTGATTTCATGGAGCCGGAAACGCTGAACACCATTCTGGATTTCATGGTGCAAGGCTATGATTTCATTGTGGTGAACGTGCCCAGCGCGCTGACGCGGTGGTCCGATATCGTGCTGACCCGGGCGGAGACTTATTTTGCCGTAATGGAAACCGATATGCGTTCCGCCGACAACATGCTGCGCTTCCTGCGCGCGTTGAAGGCCGAGGATTTGCCGTTTGAGAAAATCCAGTATGTGCTGAACCGCGCACCCGGCCTGACAGATATGTCGGGGCGTCGGAGCCGGATGAAACGGCTCGCGGAAACGCTCGGTATTGAGTTTAACGTCATGCTTCCTGATGGCGGCAGCGCCATTCCGAATGCGTGCGACCACGGCAAACCCCTCGCTGAGGCCGCGGCGCGCAATCCGCTGCGTAAAGAGATTAACAAAACCGCGATCTCCCTGATAAAACTGGTGGAGTCGCAAAAAAGCGGTACGATCTGAGGGACAATTCATCGGTCTGAGCAAGGGGGGCTCTGAGCATGTTTTCACGTTATCAAAAACCGGGTGCGGTGCCGTCGGCCCCTGCCCCGCCAAAGATCACGAAACCTGCCGTCCGCCCCGCGCCCTCTGCCCCTGATCCAGTCGCCCCCCCGCGGCAACAGGAAGAAGAGGTCGCGCCGCGTATCGTGCGCGCACAGGCGGTGGTCGAGCAGTCCCCCGATGCGGAACGGGATCGCAAGCGGCGCGAGCGCCTGCTCGATATCCGCATGGACCTGCATCGTAAGCTACTGGAAACACTAAATCTTTCCGTTCTTGACCGGGTGCCGGAGGCCGAGTTGCGGCGCGAAATCAGCGTCATCGCGCGCGAGGGCTTGCGCGAAATGAGCGTGGTGCTGACCGCCGCCGAAACGGAACAACTCAACAGCGACCTTTATGACGAAGTGACCGGGCTTGGGCCGCTGGAGCCGCTGCTGAAAGACCCAACGGTCAACGATATTCTCGTCAACGGCCCAAATCAGGTGTTCGTGGAACGCGGCGGCAAACTGCAATTGACCGATACGGTGTTTCGCAATGACAAGCACCTCTTGCGTGTCATCGACAAGATCGTGAGCGCCGTGGGCCGCCGGGTCGACGAATCAAACCCCTATGTGGACGCCCGCCTGCAAGACGGCTCGCGCTTTAACGCGCTCGTACCGCCCTGTGCGGTGGATGGCGCGCTCGTCTCGATCCGTAAATTCTCCAAGGAGAAGCTCTCGATCGACGAATTGATCAATTTCGGCGCGTTTACCGAGGAAATGGCCGCCTATCTTCAGGCTGCCGTGGCATCGCGCATCAACGTGATCGTGTCAGGCGGAACCGGGTCGGGTAAGACCACGACGCTCAACGCGCTGTCCTCCTTCATCGACAATTCCGAGCGGATCGTGACGATTGAGGACACCGCCGAACTTCAGTTACAACAGATCCATATCGGCCGCATGGAAAGCCGCCCGCCCAACGTGGAAGGGCGCGGTGAGGTGACCCAGCGTGATCTGCTGCGCAACGCGTTGCGGATGCGGCCGGACCGGATCATCGTTGGGGAAACGCGCGGCAACGAAGTGATCGACATGTTGCAGGCGATGAACACCGGCCATGACGGGTCCATGACCACGATCCACGCCAACTCCGCCCGCGATGCTGTCAGCCGCCTTGAAAACATGATCGCCATGTCCGGGGTGGAGATGCCGATCAACGCGATGCGCGCCCAGATCGCGGCGGCTGTGAACCTTGTCGTGCAGGTCAGCCGCCTTCAGGATGGCTCCCGCCGGATGCTGTCGATCACGGAAATCACCGGGATGGAGGGGGATATCGTCTCTATGCAGGAAGTGTTCCGTTTCCAGCGCACAGGTGTTAGTGAAAACGGAAAGATTATTGGGCATTTCACCGCAACCGGGCTACGTTCGCATTATGCGGAACGCTTTGCCCAATGGGGCTACGATCTGCCAAACAGCATCTATACACCGACCCGGGGGGGATCGGCGTAAGACCATTGTCGAGGGGGAGCCGGGCGCATGTCGTTCGAGCCACTGATTTACGCGATTGTGTTTGTCGCAGTGCTTGCACTGGTCGAGGGCATTTACCTTGTCATCTTCGGGCATTCCGTGCGGCTGGAATCCAAGGTCAACCGCCGGTTGGAATTGCTGGAGAAAGGGGAAGACCCCGAAGAGGTGCTCGAAACCCTCCGCACGGAGCGGGATCGCCACCGAAAGAACACCGGCATCCCCATTTTTGCCCCCCTCTATGAACGCGCTGCCCAAGCGAATATCGCCTTTAGCCCCAAGGCGCTGATCGTGGTGATCATCGCGATGGCGGCTGTGGTGTTCATCCTATTGACGATCTTTTCCACCGCCGGTCTGTTTTTGCGGCTGATGATCGGCATCCTGATGGGGTATGCCGCCGTCTATCTGTGGCTCAACAACAAGGCGAAAGCCCGGCTGCAACTGTTTGAAGAGCAGTTGCCGGATGCGGTGGAATTGATCGTGCGCTCGCTCAAGGTCGGGCATCCTTTCTCCAGCTCCGTTGCCATCGTGGCGCAGGAAATGCCTGATCCGCTTGGCACCGAATTCGGCATGATCGCGGATGAGGCGACCTACGGCATGGACGTCACCACCTCGCTCAACCAGATGGCGGAGCGGATTGACGTGCAGGATTTGCGCTTTCTCGCGGTGGCGGTCAGCATTCAGGCGCAATCGGGCGGTAACCTTGCCGAAGTGCTCGAAGGGCTTGCCGCCGTGATCCGTGCCCGGTTCAAGCTGTTCCGCCGCGTGAAGGCGATCACCGCAGAAGCGAAATGGTCGGGCTGGTTCCTGTCCATGTTCCCGCTCATGGCGATCATCATGATCAACCTTGTGGACCCGAATTATTACGATGAAGTCCAGCAAAGCTCGGTCTTTTTGCCCGGAGCCATTTTCGTGGCGGTCATGCTGGTGGTGAACATGGTTTTCATGCGCGCCATGGTGAATATCAAGGTATGATGCAGCCATGGACATGATACTCAACACGCTGGATACCGTTTGGGACGTGCTGGTCGCCGCATTCGGCCCGTTCGGGCCGCTCTATGCCTTGGGCGCGGCAGGGCTGTTTCTCATCGCGCTGTCCGCGCCCTTTGCGCTCAAGAAACCCGTTGATCCGCTGGACCGACTGACGGAATCCGCCCCCGCGCCGAAAACCGCGCGACCCCAGTTGAACCAGAACCGGGGCGAGGCGCTTAAACTGCGTGCAGAGCCGAACGGACTGGGGCTTGATGCCTTCGCCAACTATCTGGAACCGCAGGACCAGAAAGAATTCGGCGCGGTGCGGCTCAAGCTGATCCAGGCGGGCTATCGCAGCCGTTCTGCGGTGTCGACCTATCACTTCCTGCGCGTGGCACTTGGCCTTGGCATGTTGGGCGTGGGGCTGTTGGGTGTGTTCATCTTCAACACCCAAGAGGACGTGATGAAAACGATCATGACCGTCCTCATCCCCGGTCTGATCGGGTATTTCGGCCCGGATTATTGGGTGACGCGCCGGGTGGAGAGCCGCAAGGAAGAAATCGCGACCGCCTTTCCCGACGCGCTCGATCTGATGCTCGTCTGTGTGGAGGCGGGCCAGTCGCTCGATCAGGGGATCATGCGCGTCGCGCGGGAGATCAAATCGGGCTATCCCGTGCTGGCCGAAGAATTCG
Organism: Rubricella aquisinus; assembly: GCF_014199445.1. Taxonomy (GTDB): domain Bacteria; phylum Pseudomonadota; class Alphaproteobacteria; order Rhodobacterales; family Rhodobacteraceae; genus Rubricella; species Rubricella aquisinus. Next base: position 227,893 of record NZ_JACIJS010000005.1, read on the forward strand.
AGATCGTGGCAAACGAAGTCCGCGCCGGGAAAGAGCGTGTGACCGTCCTGCGCGACATGGCGGAGCGGTGCGGCGTGCCCGATGTGTCCTCCTTCGTGACGGTGCTGATCCAATCTGCCAGTTTCGGTACAAGCATCGCCTCCGCCCTGCGGGTCTATTCCGCGGAAATGCGGGACAAGCGCGTGATGCGCGCTGAGGAAAAGGCGAACGTGCTGCCCACCAAACTGACACTTGGCACCATGATGTTCACCGTGCCGCCGCTCCTGCTTTTGCTGGTTGGGCCGTCGGTGTACGAGGTGATGCAGACCCTTTCGGGGGGCTGATGCCCATGCGCGCCCTGCTGGCCATACTGCTGCTCGCGGGATGTGCGGGGCCGGATGGATTTGCCGACCTGCGCCCGACGGGGGAGCGTCCTCTTACGCTGGATGTGGACCGGGCGGTCGATCCCCTGCAAACCGGGCACGCCTTGATGAATGCGGGCGAGCATGAATTGGCGCGGCGCAGTTTCGCGCGCGCGCTGATCGACAATCCGCAAGATCCCCGCGCGCTTGTCGGTGTTGGCTCGGCCAATCAGGCGCTTGGCCGGTTCAAACAGGCAGAGCGGTTCCTGCGCGCGGCGGTCGAGGCCGATCCGCGCTCCATCGTGGGGTGGAATAATCTCGGTGTGGTGCTGCACGAACAGGGCGATATCGTTGGGGCGGAGGCGGCGTTTCGCCTTGCCTTCCTGCTTGATAGCGGTGCCAGCCCCGATGTGACGCGAAACTTCAACATGGCCCTTGCGAGCCTGGAGCAGACGGGGGAGACTCCGGCCACGGTTGAGGGTGATTTCCGTCTGGTGCCGCTCGGGCATGGTCGGTATTTCTTAACCACAGGTGATCCTGAGGGGGATGGATAATGAAATGGGCTCTACCCGCTGCTGCCCTGCTGATGGCGCTGGCCGCATGTGAAACCGCCCCACGGGTGGACGCAGATGAAGGGTTTGACGAAATTGACCTCATTGAGGAGGCAAACCTCACCGACCTGATGCTGTCCTTGAGCGATCCGGCGGATGCCGTGTCCTATTTCGAGGCGGCCCTCACGCGGGAGCCGCAGCGCGTGGATTACAAACGCGGATATGCCCAAGCCCTTGCCCGCGCGGGCCGGTATACCGAGGCCGCGCGCATCTATGAGGATTTGAACACGACCGGGCAGGCCGAAACCAATGACCGCCTTGTCTATACCGAGGTGCTGATCCGCGAAAACCGGTTCGAGGAGGCCGCGATCCAGCTAGAGCTGCTTCCGACGCTGACGGATGAATATCGCTACAACCTGCTCAACGCGCTTGTCGCGGATCATTATGGCCGCTGGGCCGATTCAGACCGCTATTACGATCAGGCCCAATCCCTGACCACGCGCCCCGCACCGGTTTTGAACAATTGGGGCGTGTCGCATCTGTCACGGGGCGACAATCCCGGCGCGATGGACCTGTTTGAACGGGCCGTGGCCCTTGATCCGGGCCAGTTCGGGCCAAAGAACAACCTGACGATCACGCGCGGGCTGGAGCAGATCTACACCCTGCCCGTCGTGCCGATGACCGAAGAGGAGCGGGCGCAGCTTTACCACAACCTTGCCCTCGTGGCTCTGCGGCAGGGGGAGGAGGACGTGGCAAAGGGGCTTTTGCGCGCCGCCGTCAACAGCCATCCGCGCTTCTTCCCCGCAGCGGCGGATAAGCTCGAAGCGCTTGAAGCCGTGGTGGAGCGTTGAGCCATGGCGCCGCTTGTGTTTCTCCTTCTCGTCACGCTCCCGCTTCTTTATGCGGCATGGAGCGATCTGCGGTTCATGCGCATCCCGAATGAGGTGTCCCTGGCCCTGTTGGGCCTGTTTGTCGTCTCTGCCCCGTTCCTCGTTGGATTGCCTGAGATGGGCTGGCGGCTTGGCATCGGGGCGGCGGTGCTGATCACCGGCTTTGTGCTCAACGCGCTGAAGCTGATCGGCGGCGGCGATGTGAAGCTGTTGTCTGCCGGTATCCTGTTCGTCGATCCGAGCACCGATCACCTGAGCCTATATTTGCAGGTTCTGGGCATGATGTCCCTTGCTGGCGTGATCGTGCATCGTGGGCTTGCACGGGTCAGCCCGGTGCGCGATGCCGTGCCCGAATGGGGCAGTTGGGGCGAGCGTGGGAAGTTTCCCTTCGGTCTGTCGATCTCGGCCAGCATCCTGTTCTACCTTGGCCTTGTTGTGATCCTGACATGACCTCTGTTCCCGCACCCAAGGCCCCGACCACCGTTGCGGAAACCGGCATCGCGCCGACCCTGCTGCGCGATCTTTTGTTAAAGGCGATTTTCCGGCTCAACCTCACCAGCGTGTCGGACATGTCGAAAGCCTGCGCCGTTACGCCGCCCGTGATCGAAGACCTCGTGCAGATGTGCCGCGATGGACGCCTGATCGAAACCCTCGGGATGAAGGGTGAAGCGGGCTCGGAACTGCGCTACCAGTTGACCGATACGGGCCGTGCGCGCGCGCTCGATGCGCTGGCGCAATCGGAATATGCGGGCGCGTTTCCCGTATCGCTTGACGCATTTACCGCCCAATCTTCGGCACAATCGCTGCGCAATTCCACGATCACCCGCGATGCGCTGGAAAAAGCCTCCGCCCATCTGATCCTACCCAAGGGGCTGTTGGAAAACCTTGGCCCGGCGGTGAATTCGGGTCGGTCGATCCTGCTTTACGGGCCGCCGGGCAACGGGAAATCCGTGCTGTCCTCGGCCATTCGCGATGCGTTAACCGATCACGTTTATATCCCGCGCGTGTTGGAAGTGGGCGGGCAGATGATCGCGGTATTTGATCCTTCCGTCCATCGCCCGATCACCGACCCGGTGAGCGAGCACGGATTGCGCCGCAGCGACACATTCGATCAGCGTTATGTCAAATGCCGCCGCCCCACGGTGATCACCGGGGGCGAACTGACCATCGACATGCTTGATCTTGGCTTCAACCCGATGAGCCGGACCTATCAGGCGCCACTTCAGTTGAAGGCGACCGGTGGCATCTTCATCGTGGACGATCTAGGCCGTCAGCGCGAAGCGCCACAGGCGCTGATGAACCGCTGGATCGTGCCGATCGAGGAGCAGTTTGACCTATTGTCGCTGCAATCGGGCCAGAAATTCCGCGTGCCGTTTGACACGCTCGTCATCTTCTCCACCAACTTCGCGCCGAAAAAGCTGTTCGACGGGGCGGCGTTGCGCCGGATTTACTACAAGATCCGCATCGACGGGCCAAGCCGCGATGACTTCATCAAAATCTTTCTGCTGGTCGCGCGGCAATACAAGATGAAGCCCGATGAGACGACGCTCGCCCATCTGATCCGCAAACTCTACCCGTCGGTGGGCGCGCCTTTTGCCTCCTTCCACGCACCGTTTCTGATCGACCAGATGGCCTCTATCTGTGCCTATGAGGGGATCGCGCCGCAAATGTCCGTCCCCCTGATCGAGCGGGCATGGGCCAACCTGTTTGTTGCCGATGAGGAGAACACGCTGTGAGCCTGATCACCGTCACGCATGAGGGCCCCGTCGCCCATGTCCGCCTGAACCGGCCCGACAAGATGAACGCGGTCAACCCAGCACTTCTGACAGAATTGGTCAGCGCGGGGGAGGCGCTGGCAAAGGATGACATCCTGCGCGCCGTGGTGCTGAGCGGTGAGGGCCGTGCCTTTTGCGCCGGGTTGGACGTGATGTCCTTCGGCGCAGAACTGGCGACGCTTGACATCATGGCCCGCACCCATGGCGACGCGAACCTGTTTCAGCGCGCCACGCTCGTCTGGCATGACATGCCCGTGCCAGTCATCGCAGCGCTGCATGGCACCTGTTTCGGGGCGGGGATGCAGATCGCGAGCGGTGCGGATATCCGCGTCGCCGCACCCGACACGAAACTGTCGATCATGGAGATGAAATGGGGCCTCGTGCCCGATATGGGCGGGCTGGTCACGTTTCCCCGGCTGGCGTCCATGGATGTGCTGGCAAGACTTTTCTACACGGCTGAGGTGTTTGAGGGGGCAGCGGCCCTTGGCTATGGCCTCGTGACCGAATGCGATGCCGATCCGCTGGCGCGCGCGCTGGCGCTCGCCTCAGAGATCGCAGGGCGTAGCCCAAGTGCTGTACGCGCGGCGAAACGGTTGTTGCAGCATGATGGCGCGCGCGACGCGCTTTTGATGGCGGAGTCGCAAGAACAGCGCGACCTCATCGGCAAACCGCATCAGATGGAGGCGGTCATGGCCAATATGGCAAAACGCCCGCCCAAGTTCACATGATCATCGGGGTCGCTGGCTGCGGGCGCATGGGCATGGGAATGGCCCGCGCGCTGGATCAGGCTGGCTTTGCCGTACGCGGCTATGATGTGGTGGAGAAAGACGCGCCCTTCATGGTGCCGCTGGCCACTTTCCGCGCAGACATCACCGTGTTGATCAGCGTTGTGCGCGATGTGGCGCAGACCGAGGACGTCCTGTTCGGGGCGCAGCGGCTGTGTGATGCGCCGGGTCTGCGCACCATCATCCTTTCCTCCACGCTGTCGCCACGTTATGTGACAGCGCTCCGGGCGCGCGTACCGGATCACATCGCGCTGATCGACGCGCCGATGAGCGGAGCGCAGATTGCGGCGGATGAGGCGCGGCTATCCTTTATGCTGGGTGGCGCGGAGGGTGAACTTGATGCGATGCAACCCCTGTTTGACGCCATGGGGCGGGTCAGCCACCGGATGGGCGGTTTTGGTGCGGGCGCGACGGCAAAAGTGCTGAACAACCTTGTCGCGGCAAGCTCCACGGCGGCCACGCGCACGGCGCTTGCTTGGGCGGATGCGCTGGGACTTGATGAGGGGCGGTTGCGGGCGCTGATGCATGACAGCACCGGGCAGACATGGTTTGGCACCCATTACGACGATATCGAATTCGCGCGGGATGGCTATGCGCCGGACAACACGATCGGCATCCTCGTCAAGGATGTGCAGGCCGCGATGGATGGTGCGCCCGACGGGGCCGATCTGACGCTTGCCAAGGCGATACAGGCCAGCATCCGCGCCCTGCCCCCGCGACCCAAGCGCGGATAGGGCGGGAGCCTCCGGCGGGAGGTATTTGTGGAAAAACGAAGTATGGGTGGCTCGTCAGGGGGCAGGCGCGGGCCTATGTTTGATCGCATGACATTGCCCTCCCCTTTTTCCGAATGGTTCGCGGCGCGCGGATGGTCCCCGCATCCGCATCAACTGGCTTTGCTGACCGCGCAAAGCCGGGCGCAGTTGTTGATCGCGCCCACCGGCGGGGGCAAGACGCTCGCGGGTTTTTTGCCATCGCTGTTGGATTTGGCCGCAGATCCGCGCACGGGGATGCACACGCTCTATGTCTCTCCCTTGAAGGCGCTGGCAGCAGATATCCGGCGCAACCTCGAAATCCCGGTGACAGAGATGGGCCTGCCCATCCGAGTCGAGGATCGCACCGGCGACACACGGCAAGCCGCGCGAGCACGGCAGCGGCGCGATCCGCCGCATATCCTGCTGACCACGCCAGAGAGCCTTGCGCTGTTGCTGTCCTATGAGGATGCGCCGCGCATTTTTGCCGGGCTGCGCCGGGTCGTGGTGGATGAAATCCACGCGCTGGCCGAAAGCAAGCGCGGCGATCAACTGGCGCTCGGGCTGTCCCGGCTACAGGCGCTTTGCCCGGATTTGCGCCTGACGGGCCTGAGTGCCACGGTCGAAAACCCCCAAGCGCTCGCCCGGTTTCTGGCGCCGGAGACGGAGATCCTCCATGCCGATCCGGGGCCGGAGCCTGATATCGCGATGCTGCGCACCACCGCATCCGCGCCATGGGCGGGCCAAGGCGGGCGCTACGCCGCAGCCGATGTGATGGCGCAGATCAGGGCCCATCGGATCACACTCGTCTTTATCAACACCCGCGCGCAGGCCGAGTTGTTCTTTCGTGAGCTTTGGTCACTGAATGAGGAGGCATTGCCCATCGGCCTGCATCACGGCAGCCTGTCGCGCGAGGCGCGCGAACGGGTGGAGGCCGCGATGGCGGAGGGCCGCTTGCGCGCCGTGGTCTGTACCGGTTCGCTCGATCTGGGGATCGACTGGGGCGATGTGGATCTTGTCATTCAGGTCGGTGCCCCGAAAAACGTAAAGCGGCTGGTCCAGCGGATCGGGCGCGCGAACCACCGCTATAACGCGCCATCCAAGGCACTGCTCGTGCCCGCAAACCGGTTCGAGATTATCGAGTGTCAGACCGCCCTTGATGCCGTGATCGCGCGTGATCTGGACGGGGAGCCGCGCCCGGATGGGCCACTCGATGTGTTGTGCCAGCACATCCTGCTCACCGCCTGCGCCGGGCCATTCGACGCCGATACGCTCTATCGCGAGGTCCGGCAGGTCGGCCCCTATGCCCAGCTCAGCCGCGCCGATTTTGACGATTGCCTGAATTACTGCGCCACGGGTGGCTATGCCCTGCGCGCCTATGACCGATACCAAAGACTGATCGAAACGGACGGGATGTGGCGGCTGCGCGATCCCCGGCGCGCCCGCGCGCTGCGGATGAATATCGGCACCATCGTCGCCACCGAAACGCTGAAGGTGCGTTGGCGCGGCGGCGGCGGGCGCGCGATCGGGGAGATCGAGGAAAGCTTTGCCGCCACGCTTTTGCCCGGTGACACATTCCTGATCGGGGGGCAGGTCGTGCGCTATGAAGGGCTGAAGGAAATGACGGTGCAGGTCAGCCCCGATGCGAGCAAAACACCCCGTATCGCGGCGTTTGGCGGCACGCGGCTTGCCATGTCCACGCTGCTGGCGCATCGGGTCATGGCCGATCTGAACGATCCCGCGGCCCTGCGTCGCCTGCCCGGGGATGTGCAGGACTGGCTCGCGACCCAAAGGCGGATATCGCGCGTGCCTTGCCCCGACCGGCTATTGGCGGAAACGTTCTGGCGGGGAGAGCGGGCGCATCTGTGCCTTTACGGATTTGCAGGGCGCAACGCGCATCAAACACTTGGCCTGTTGGTCACCAAGCGGATGGAGGATGCAGGGCTTGCGCCCCTTGGCTTTGTTGCCAACGATTACGCGCTTCTGATTTGGGGGCTGGAGCGGGTAGCGGACCCGGCGCCGCTCCTGGATGCCAGCGGTCTGCGGGACGGGCTGGAGCATTGGCTCGCGGGCAACGCGGTGATGAAACGCACGTTCAAAATCCCCGCCCGCGTCGCCGGATTGATCGAGCAGACCCTGCCCGGTCAGCGCAAAACCGGGCGGCAGGCCACATTTTCGACCGATATCCTTTATGACACGTTGCGCAAATATGATCCTGGTCACCTGATGCTGCGGATCACGCGGGATGAGGCGATGCGCGGTCTCGTCGATTTTGACCGGGTGGAGGAGTTGTTGTCCCGGATCGGGGGGCGCATCGACACGGTGCACGCGCCCCATGTCACCCCGATGGCTGCCCCACTCCTGCTCGAAGTGGGGCGCGTGCCGATCAAGGGAGAGGCCGAAGCCCGCCTGCTGGATGAGGACATCGCTGCCGTGATCGCCGAAGCCGGGCTTGATTCCGTATGACCGCCCTTCAATACTGCCCATGTTAGGCGTCAGGAGGTTTTCATGTCCCAAAAAGAGAGGCTCGCCGCGCTGGTGGCGGATGATAATGCGCTGATCCGCGCGCAAAAGGATTGCTATTGGAAGGAAAAGGCATGGCAAGAGGCGAAAGATGACCTCAGCACGGCCAAGTCCGATGTCAGCCAAGCGGAAGCGGCTTGTACCCATGCCTATAAAGAATGGGAATTCGCCGTAGGTCGCGGGATACCAGCAGAGATCGCTTACTATAAGCAACGCTATCAGGAGGCCGGCGCAGTTCTGAACAAGGCGCGCGATACCCTGAAAAAAGCGAAACGCAAGCTACGCGACAAAGAGCAGAGCCTGCATAACTGTTATGCTGGGTATAAGCCCAAGTAAGCTCATCTTTCCGCTTGCGCCGGCCCGATGTTCCGGGTTTGTTTTCGCCCATGCAAACGGGTGATTTTCAGTTCAACGGGGCGACGCTGACCGCCTGCGCAGATGCCGCCCTCTGGTGGGCGGCGGAGCGGGTCTTGTGTGTCAGCGATCTGCATCTTGGCAAGTCGGAGCGGATCGCGCGGCGCGGTGGCACGCTGCTGCCGCCCTATGACACCGCCGAAACCCTGTCGCGGCTGCGCGATGCGGTGCAACGGTTTGATCCGGCGGTCGTCATCTGCCTTGGCGACAGTTTCGATGATCTGGCCGCGGGAGAGGCGCTTGATGCAGAGGCGCGGCAGGCGCTGACGGTGATGATGGCCGGGCGGCAATGGATCTGGATCGAGGGCAATCACGATCCCGGTCCGGTTGACCTTGGAGGTGTGCACCGTGATGAGGTCCGCCATGGCCCGCTGACTTTTCGCCATATCGCGGAGCATGACGCGGAGCCAGGCGAAATCTCTGGCCATTGGCACCCGAAAGCACGCCTGAGCACGCCGCGCGGGCGCGTCGGCTCATCCTGCTTTGTCGTGACCCCCTCACGCGTGATCCTGCCCGCCTTTGGCGCCTATACGGGCGGTCTGTCCGTGACCCATGACGCGCTCGCCCCTTGGATCGAGGGGGAGACGCGGATTATCCTCACCCGCGCCCCGCAGCATCACATTCCTTTCGACAGGATCAGCCCATGAGCCAGCCCTTTACCCCAAGCGACCCGGATTATGTTGCCCGCGGGCGGCGGCTTTTTGCGCAACAGGGGATCATGGCGACGCTCCAAGGGCAGGTGGATGAAATCGCCCCGGGGGCCGTGACCCTTTCCGCCCCGATCCGGCCTGAGACGAGCCAGCAGCATGGCTATGCCCATGCGGGCTTTACCTGGACCATGGGCGACAGCGCGGCGGGCTTTGCCGCACAGACGCTTCTGACAGCCACACAGGGCGTCCTGACCACGGAGATGAAGATCAACCTCCTTGCCCCCGCAAAGGGAGAGCGCCTGATCGCGCGCGGCAAGGTTGAACGCGCGGGCCGCCGCCTGATCGTGGTGCGCGCTGATATTGCCGCGCGGGCGGGCACTGTTGAGACCCATGTGGCGATCATGCTGGGCACGATCATGGTGATGGAGGGGCTAGAGTAGCCCGGCTTCCCGCAACGCTTTTTGGTAGGAGCGGCTGACCGGCACCTCTGCACCGTCCTCCATCATGAGGAAAACACGGCCATCGCGGCGCTGGATGTCACGGATCGCCTGCTCGGCAACCCAATGGGAGCGATGCACCCGGTGGCCCGTGACCCCGCCGACCTCCTCCACCGCATCGCCAAGCCGCATCAGGATGAGGGACATGCCCTGCGCCGTGTGCACTTCGACATAGTGATCCTGCACCCCCAGCCGAATGAGCCGCCCGCGCATCCGTGGCTGCAAACGCGCCATGAGGCGCGATGGCCCTTCGCCTTCCGCGGGCTTGCGGTGATCGACTCTTGAGAGGGTCGTGACGGCAATCGCGATCAAAAACGCCACGGCAAACACGCTCGGCACGAAAACCAACAGCCGCGCGATGTCCCCCGCCCCGACAAAGAGCCGCGTCACGCCATGCAGAACGATGCTGAACGGCACCGCAAACAGCGCCGCACCCAAGGCATTGCGGGCGGTGACCGGCCAGCGGGCAAAGCGGCGGGTCTCATGCACGATCCCCATCGCGGCAAGGCTCATCATCAGCGCCACGGCATTCACCATCGGCCAATAAACCGCCCGCACACCGAACGGCATGTCAATAGTGCCAAAGGGACCAGCGATGACACAGCCAGCCGTCAGAACGGCCGCCATCAGCAGCGTCTTGGGCGAGGTCACCTCCCCCCACCAATCACGAAGCGTGAATGACATATCGCCTCCGTTCACGAAGGACACGCGCCGCTCACGCAGCCGCGCTCGCCCCTAAACCCCTGTTCTGGCATCCGTTTGCGCATCTGCCAACCCCATGAGACGGAGACGCCCCATGTCCCTTGAACCACTACTGTCGCAAAGCCCCGCAGTGATCGTGCATGTCATCCTGATGACCGGTGTCACGATCCTGACCCCCGTGATGTTCCTGCTGCCCAAGGGCAACCGGCATCACCGACTGCTTGGAAAGGCATGGGCGGGGATGATGATGGGCGGGGCGGTGAGCAGCCTGTTTATCTCCAGCGACTTTTACGACTGGCATTTCGGGCCGATCCACTTGCTGAGCTTTGCCATCATCTTTGGCCTGCCCGGGGCCTTACGGGAAGCCCGCGCGGGCAAATGGCGCGCGCATCGCTCTGGCATGATCCAGATGACGATCGGGGGCGTGGTGATCGCGGGCGGGCTGGCGCTGATGCCGACCCGCACCATGAATCTTGTGCTTTTCGGGGGTTAGGCGGTCAGCCCCTCCGGCTCGTCCAGCCCATTGGCGCGACAGGCCGCTGTGACGGTATTGGCCAAAAGGCAGGCGATGGTCATCGGGCCAACGCCACCGGGCACGGGCGTGATGGCACCGGCGACCTCGACGGCGCTGGCGAAGTCCACATCCCCGACCAGCTTGTGCTTCTCGCCATTGGGCACCCGGTTGATACCCACGTCGATCACGGTGGCCCCCGGCTTGATCCAATCGGCGGTGACCATCTCTGGCCTGCCGACGGCTGCAACGAGGATATCCGCCTGACGACACACCGCTTCGATGTCGCGGGTGCGCGAATGGGCAATCGTGACCGTGCAGCTTTCACCAAGCAATAACTGCGCCATCGGCTTGCCCACGATATTCGAGCGCCCGATGACAACCGCATTGAGGCCCGACAGGCTGCCGTGATGGTCGCGCAGCATCATCAGACAGCCCAGCGGTGTGCAGGGCACCATGCTTTTCTGCCCGGTCCCCAGCAGCCCGACATTGGAGATATGAAACCCGTCCACATCCTTTGCCGGATCAATGCTGTTGATCACCAGATCGGAATTGAGATGCCCCGGCAATGGCAATTGCACGAGGATACCGTGGATTGCGGGGTCTGCATTCAGCTCTGCAATCAGGGCCAGCAAATCCGCCTCGGACGTCCCCGCATCCAGCTTATGCTCGACAGAGGCCATGCCGACCTCGATGGTCTGCTTGCCCTTGTTGCGGACATAGACCTGGCTTGCCGGATCTTCACCCACTAGAACTACGGCAAGGCCGGGCGTGATGCCATGATCGGCCTTGAGCCGGGCCACATGCCCTGCCACTTTTTCGCGGACTGTTGCGGCAAATGCCTTCCCGTCGATGATTTTCGCGGACATGTGGCCTCCTCTCGCGCCAAGGCGCGTTTCACTTTCTTCAAATATGCCCCGCCGGAGGCATAAACCTCTTAGAACAGGCCCTCAATATCCCCATCGGCATTTAGCTTGATCGCCTCGGCGGATGGCACGCGCGGCAGGCCCGGCATGGTCATGATCTCTCCGCAGATCACGACGACGAAACCCGCCCCGGCGCTGAGCCGCACTTCGCGAACAGGGACGGAATGCCCCTCGGGCGCGCCGCGACGGGTGGGATCGGTGGTGAAGCTATATTGCGTCTTGGCCATGCAGACGGGCAGATGACCATAGCCCGCGGCTTCCCATTCCTTGAGCTGGTTGCGGATTTTCGCATCCGCCAGCACCTCATCGGCACGGTAGATCCGCTTTGCGATGGTTTCGATTTTCTCGAACAGGGGCTTCTCATCGTTATAGAGCGGGGCGAAATTCGCGACACCGCTATCGGCAAGTTCTGCGACGCGGGTCGCCAGATCGGTCACCCCGGCAGAGCCATCGGCCCAGTGTTTGCACAAGAACGCCTCGGTGCCGCGGGACTCGGCAAACGCCTTGATCGCTGCAACTTCTGCATCCGTGTCAGTGACGAAATGATTGATCGCCACCACGACCGGCACACCGAAGCTTTTAACGTTGGAGATATGACGACCAAGGTTTTCGCAGCCTTTGGTCACGGCATCCACATTCTCCGTCCCCAAATCGCCTTTGGCCACGCCGCCATTCATTTTGAGCGCACGCACCGTCGCCACGAGCACCACGGCAGACGGCGCGATGCCCGCCTTGCGGCACTTGATGTTCATGAATTTCTCAGCGCCAAGATCGGCACCGAACCCGGCTTCCGTCACCACATAATCGGCAAGCTTCAACGCGGTCTTGGTCGCGATCACCGAGTTGCAGCCATGGGCGATATTGGCGAACGGGCCGCCATGCACGAAAGCGGGGTTGTTCTCCAATGTCTGCACAAGGTTGGGTTGCATCGCGTCTTTCAGCAGCACGGTCATCGCGCCGTCAGCCTTGATATCGCGCGCGTAAACCGGGGTCTTGTCCCGGCGGTACGCGACGATGATATCGCCGAGCCGCTTTTCCAGATCGGCCAGATCGGTGGCAAGGCACAGGATCGCCATCACTTCGGACGCCACCGTGATGTCAAACCCGGTCTGACGCGGAAAGCCATTTGCCACACCGCCAAGGCTCGTCACCGTGTCGCGCAGCGCGCGGTCATTCATGTCGAGCACGCGCCGCCAGACAATGCGCCGCTGGTCAATTTCCAGCGCGTTGCCCCAATAGATATGGTTGTCGATCATCGCGGCGAGCAGGTTATGCGCCGAAGTGATCGCATGAAAATCGCCCGTGAAATGTAGGTTCATCTCCTCCATCGGGACCACCTGGGCATAGCCGCCGCCCGCAGCCCCGCCCTTCATCCCGAAACACGGCCCGAGGGAGGCTTCGCGGATACAGATCGCGGCCCTCTTCCCGATCGCGTTCAGCCCGTCGCCAAGGCCCACGGTCGTTGTCGTCTTGCCCTCGCCCGCTGGCGTCGGGTTGATCGCGGTGACGAGGATCAGTTTGCCATCGGACTGGCCCGACAGGCTTTCGATGAAGTCTTGCCCGATCTTTGCCTTGTCATGGCCATAGGGCAGCAAATGCTCGTTCGGGATGCCGAGCTTTGCGCCGATCTCCTGGATCGGGCGTTTCTGCGCTTCGCGGGCAATCTCGATATCTGTCTTATGGGCCATGGGTTCCTCACAGGGGGGTATGCGTTTCTGTGGGGCACTAAAGCGCGGCATGCCGCCGCACACCATGGCGATTGCGACCGCCAAGCGCCGGTTTTCGACCTCTGCCGCTTTTTTGTGCGACGGGGGTTTCGGATCGGAAACGCGTGGCGCTTAGCCGTGGGGCCAAATGCGCTGCGGCGGCAAATGCACTGTGCAACTGTCGCCAAGCACGATAGCGCCCTCCCGCTCGACCCAAGCGGTGACACCCCGCCGCCCTTTCGCGGCGGATTTGTAGCCCTTGCCCTGCCCCGGATGCTGCGCCTCAATCTCTTTCGCGGGCCATTGGCAGGGCTCATTTTCCATATCGACGACAAGGCTCGCCCCGGAGGGAAAGATCAACCGGGTGCTTGGCGGGATCAGCGTGAAATCGGGGATGCCCGTGAGCACGATATTGGCACCCACCCATTCGGGGGCGAGGTGTTCCAAACCCATTGCCGCCGCGGTCGCCGCCAACTCCTCCGCCGATAGGATCGTGACCTGACGTGTGTTTCGAATCTCCGTCCCGACGGGGTATTGGGTGCGCACGCGCGAGCAGCTTTTGCGCGTCAGGCCCGAATGATACTCCCCCACCAATCCCGCAAAGCGCGCCTCCAGCCGGTCCACCGGGTCGGCGGATAATTTGGTCGGACGATCCGCAACAAGGCCGAGCCACGCGGCACGTCCGGTAAGGTCGGTTTTCTCAAGAACAGGCATGAAGGGTCTCTTAGGTCACTTGAATGGTGAAAAACTGCCGCAGGAACGGAAACAGCACGCGGCCATCTGACTGCACCGGATAGGCCACCGCAAGTGCCGCGTCATAGGCGGCAAAGAAACGCGCCGTTTCCGACGGGTCAAGCTGGTCCAGCACGGGGCGGCAAGCCGTGCTTTGCGTGAAATGGCGCACCGGGTGGCCATTGGCCTGTGCGGCGAGCGGTTGGATATAGGCGGTCTCCCACAGGTCCACTTGACCCAACGAGGCCAGCACGGGCCAGATCGCCTCAGGCGGGACGACAGGCGGCTGCCAGTCGGTGTAATTGAACCGATCCGGGAACAGGTGCGCGGCCACCTCCCGGATCAACCGGTGGGAGGCCCCATCGGTCTGGCGCGGCATCTGGACACCGAGCCAGCCACCGGGGCGCAGCATCTGCACAAGACGCGGAAAAAGGCTCGAATGATCCGGCACCCATTGCAAAACCGCGTTGGAAAAAATCAGCGCGGGGGGTGTATCGGGCCGCCAATTGGCGATATCCGCATGGTTGAGATCGTCATATCCCTCCGCCTTGGTCAGCATCGCCTCGGAGGCATCCATCCCGATCAGGCGACGGTCCGGCCACCGCGCGCGCAGCAGGGGGGCGGCGGACCCAGCCCCACATCCCAGATCGACAATGTCGCCCTGCGGTAGGATGCCAATGGCTGCGGCCAGATCCCGCGCGGGGCGCAGGCGCAGGTCGCTGAACCGCTGATAGGTTGCGACGTCCCACTCTTTACCAGTCATGTCGTGCCCCCGAACGCAAACACCCCGGAGCGTGGCTCCGGGGTGTGATGCACTGGATCAGGTGGGTTGTGGTTCCGGGTCGATGCTGCCATCGCCCTTGCCCTTGCCCAGCTTCGGGATTGCGGTGATGGAGGGCGTTCCGCCCGCAGGCGTGTCGTCCTCATCCTCACCCCGGCGCAATGGCTCCCCGGCCATGACGCGACGGATTTCCTCGCCCGTCAGGGTCTCATATTCCAAAAGCCCCTGCGCGAGCCGCTCAAACTCATCGCGGTGATCGGTCAGGATACGCTTGGCCGTCTCGTAGCCCTCATCAACAAGGCGGCGTACCTCCTCATCAATGACAGCCTGAATCTCCGGCGACGCGTTCATGCCGTTGCCCTGCGTGCCAAGATAGGTCTGCTGCTCGTTCGAGTAGTTGATGTTGCCCAGCTTTTCGGACATGCCGAATTGCGTGACCATCGCCCGCGCGATCCGCGTGACCTGCTGGATGTCGGAGGACGCGCCAGAAGTCACGTTTTCGGCGCCAAAGGTCAGCTCTTCCGCCACTTTACCGCCCATCGCCATGGCCAGCATGGAACGATATTTGGTGTAGCTGACGGAAAGCTGATCCCGCTCCGGCAGGCTCATCACCATTCCAAGCGCCCGCCCGCGCGGAATGATCGTCGCCTTGTGGATCGGATCATGCTGCGGGGTTTTGAGGCCAACGACAGCATGGCCAGCCTCGTGATAGGCGGTCAGCTTTTTCTCGTCCTCGGTCATCACCATGGAGCGACGTTCGGCGCCCATCATGATCTTATCCTTCGCGGATTCGAAATCATGCATGGTGACAAACCGCTTGCCCGTGCGCGCGGCCATCAAAGCAGCCTCGTTCACAAGGTTGGCAAGGTCGGCACCGGAAAAGCCGGGCGTGCCCCGCGCGATCACGCGCAGGTCCACATCGGGGCCAAGCGGCACTTTGCGGGCATGCACGTCGAGGATTTTCTCCCGGCCTTTGATGTCCGGGTTTGGCACCTGCACCTGACGGTCAAAACGGCCAGGGCGCAGCAGCGCGGGGTCAAGCACGTCGGGGCGGTTGGTCGCCGCGATCAGGATGACGCCCTCATTCGCTTCAAACCCGTCCATCTCGACCAAAAGCTGGTTGAGCGTCTGTTCCCGCTCATCATTGCCGCCGCCATAGCCCGCGCCACGATGGCGACCCACAGCGTCAATCTCGTCGATGAACACGATGCAGGGCGCGTTTTTCTTCGCCTGCTCGAACATATCGCGCACGCGGGATGCACCCACACCCACAAACATTTCCACAAAGTCGGAGCCGGAGATGGTGAAGAAGGGCACGCCCGCCTCCCCCGCGATCGCACGGGCGAGAAGCGTCTTACCGGTTCCCGGAGGACCAACCAGAAGCGCGCCTTTGGGGATTTTACCACCAAGACGGGAGAATTTCTGCGGATCGCGCAGGAATTCCACGATCTCCTCCAACTCGTCCTTCGCTTCGTCAATGCCCGCTACCTGATCAAAGGTCACGCGACCGGATTTTTCGGTCAAAAGCTTCGCGCGCGATTTGCCAAAGCCCATCGCACCGCCGCCCTTGCCGCCCTGCATCCGGTTCATGAAGAAAATCCAGACGCCAATCAGCAGAAGGAAAGGCAACCACACCATCAGCGTGGACATGAAGCCCGACTGCTGTTGCGGCACTGCGACAACCTCCACCCCTGCATCCCGCAGGATTGGCATGAGGCTGTCGTCGCCGGGGCGGATCGTGCGCAGTTCAGAGCCATCGGCGGTGCGCATGGTGACATTCTCACCATCCAGCGTCACGCGGCTCACCTGCCCCGCTTCGACACGGTTCACAAATTCGGTGTAGCTGACTGTCTGCGCGTTGGATGTGTTACCGCCAGAACTGAACACATTGAACAGCGCCATGACGAGCAGGATGACAATAGCCCAAAAGGCCAGATTCTTGGTATTGCCCAAAACGTTCTCCCTGACCGGGCCGCGATGCCGGTCTGATTTTATGCGGGGTCTATGGGATCATAGATAAGGCCGGAGTTAAACCTTTCAACGGCTGATCAAATCATGCAGGCGCGGAACAAGTGTCGCATCCACCCCGTGCGCTGGTTCTAAGGCGGGCAGGATGGGCTGGTTTGTGCCGATATCAAGCGCCGGAGCGGTCAACAAAGCCGCCTTTTGCGCGGATGGCAGCGCATGGGGTTTGAGGTCCGATTCGGTGGTGGGGCGCAGGATTGCTCCCTGCCCCAGCGCCCCGGCAATGCGCCAGCGCCCATCCCAGATCACACCGTCAGCGTAGGGGTGCGGCTGTGGCAGGCGTGCGCGTTCACGCAGCAGCGTGACGCTATCCCCCCCCACCGTCACCACATATCCGGCAAGCGTTTCGCGCCCCTGCCCCGCTGCGATCAGCCCGATCACCCGGTCAAGCGCGGCACGGCGGGGCGGGTACGCATCGTCGCTCAACCCCTCAAAGAGCCGCGCAAGGATGCGGGCCTGCACCTCCGCATGACAGGTAAGGAAGGCCGCACGGTCGATGGAAATGGTGCCGTATCGGTCCATGCTGAGAAGCGTCGCGGCCTGCCGCATCGCCTCCGTGGACAGGAAATGGCGCGTGCTGCTCAGGCGCGTGGCTGTCGCCGCGATTTGGTCCGCGCTGATCCCCACCTCGTCCAGCAGCGACAACGCGCGCCGCATGTTCACCCGGTCAAATGTCGGATCGTCGTTGCTTGGGTCATCAATCCACGCGATGCCCCGGCGGGTTAGCGCATCGCGCAAATCAGCGCGCGCATGATCCAGAAGCGGCCGCGCGAAGGGCTGTCCTGCCACCTCAAACCGCGCGGCCATCCGCGCCAACCCATCGACGCCAGAGCCGCGCGCGAGCCGCAAAAGGAAAGTTTCGGCCACGTCATCGCGCGTATGAGCCAGACAGATCACCGGCACCGCCCGCGCCCGGCCCCAGTCCGACAAAAGCCGCCGGCGGGCCTGTCGTGCCGCGTTTTGCAGGTTACCTTTGGGCCGGTCCTGCCATGTCAGAATGTCGTGGGGGATGGACCATTGGGCGCACAGGGCGGCGACGGTTTCCGCCTCCGCACGGGCTTCAGCCCGCAATCCGTGATCGACGGTGGCGGCACTTAGCGCGCGCCCAGACTGCGCATCGCGCCAGTCCCGCGCCATGGCAAGGAGCGCCATCGAATCCCCGCCACCCGACACCGCGACACCAAGGTGAGAGAGCCCTAGCGCCTCAAGCCCGGCGATCCCGGCGCGCCACGGATCGGTCATGGGCAGCCGTGCAGGCCCTTTTCCGTTTGCGCCCGCACGATGAAACTTTCGCCCTGCGCATTGCCAAACCGCGCCAATGCCTCGTCAAAGGTAAGGCAGGCTTCCTCGGTCTGGCCAAGTCGGGCCAATGCGCCACCAAGTTTCAAGAGCGCCTCTGGGGCCCGCTCGCCGTTCGGCGCGCCGCTGAAAATGCCCAGAAAACCCATCGCGGCGGGCTGATACTGTGCGTTGCCAAATTGCGATTCCGCGAGCCAATAGCGCGCGTCTGCCGAAAGCGGCCCTTCGCCGTAAAGCTCCAGAAAGCTGGAGAACCCTTGCACCGCTTGCGCGAAATTTCCCTGATTGAACGCCGCGAGCGCGCGGTCGAAATCGGCCTGTTCACTCACGGCTGTTTGCGCCGCGCCGGTGGCAAGGCCGGGCGTTTCCGTCGGGGCGGTCACACCACCGCCAAGCGGGGTCGCGGGCGGAACGAAACTTGGGTCCGCCCCCTCCATCATCGTCACCCGGAAATCGAGGTCCGACAGGCGGCGACCGCCATCATCCGCGATCCGCTCCAGATCGAAGCGGAGCGTTTCCATCCGACCCGTAGCCTCCCGCAAGCGGGCCTCCAACCCATCAAGGCGCGCCAATAGGGACGGATCGGGGGGCGTGCCTGTGCTTGGCGCGAACTGACCCGAGGGGCGCAATTCATTGCGCAAATCCTCAAGCACTTCGCCAAGGCTGATCAATTCCCGCCGAATATCTTCAAGCGACATCTCCACGACCGGATCAGCGGGCAACACATCCGGCAGGGGATCAGTCCCCGCTGGTGTGGCCGCCGGGGCCGGAGCCGGGGTCTGGCTTTGCGCAGTGACGGCCCCGAAAGACAGGGCCGTCACACATGCGATAGCAAATGGCAGTTTGAGACGCATCACGCTCCCTTTCGCCAAGGTCATCAGCTGTTAAAGCCACCCGCCAGAACGCTGACCGTGCGGCGGTTCTGGGACCAGCACGTCTCGTTGGAACACAGGCTCACCGGGCGTTCCTTGCCGTAGGTCACCGTAGTCAGGCGGGACGGATCAACGCCAAGTCCGACGAGGAAATCAAAGGTGGCCTGTGCCCGGCGTGCGCCCAGCGCAAGGTTATATTCGCGCGTGCCGCGCTCATCCGCGTGGCCTTCGATGATGACCGTCCGGTCGGGATACCGCAGCAGCCAGTCAGCCTGAAAGGTCAGCGTGGTTTGCGACGCGATATCGAGAGACGAACTGTCGGTATCAAAAAAGACCTTGTCGCCGACATTGGCGATGAAGAAGGCTTCGGTGTTTTCCTCCACCGTCACGTTCGGGCCAGTGTTGCCTGCGCCGGGTGCGGCAGCGCCCGAGCCGGCTGTATCGGCGGTGGTCGTACATGCTGCCATGACGGCCAGCAGGGCCACCGCGGCAAGGCGTGTCATCAGTTGGGTCATTGGGAGACTCCCTTTTTATGTCTGGCTGCGGGCTGCCCCGCTTCACCCGTTATTCCTGCTCAATCCTGTCGCACCGGGGACCAGCTTGGATCAGAAGCAGGGCCGGGCGTGTTCACATATTTCAGGTTCTGGCCTGTAACATCAACAGAAACCACCGAAGCCGCCCCCAATGGGCCGGGTGTTTCGCGGAAAAACATCAAAACGCGGCCATTGGGCGACCATGTCGGCCCCTCATCGAGGAAGGACGCGGTCAAAAGCCGCTCGTTCGTGCCGTCCCGGTCCATCACACCAATATGGAACCGCCCACCGACCATCTTGGTGAAGGCGAACTTGTCACCACGCGGGGACCAGACCGGTGTGCCGTACCGCCCCTGACCAAAGCTGACGCGCTGCACATTCGTGCCATCGGCGTTCATCGTGTAAATCTGCTGGCTGCCGCCCCGGTCGCTCTCAAACACGATCTCGCTGCCATCGGGGGAGAAGCTGCCCGCCGTATCAATCGCCGGGCTGCGCGTCAGGCGCAGGCGCTGACGGGTGGCCAAATCGGTGACGTAGAGGTCCGTGTTGCCATTCTGCGCGGCGGAGAAAATCACCCGGCTGCCATCGGGCGACCAGCGCGGTGCGAAGGTCATGCCCGGAAGGCTGTCGAGCCGCTCGCGCGTGCCAGTATCCGCGTCCAGAAGATAGATGCGCGGCACCCCATCGGTGTAGCTTGTATAAAGGATATCGCGGCCATTGGGTGACCAACGGGGTGCCAGCACCAACTCAGCCCCCCCGGTCAGGTTGCGCACATTCGCGCCGTCCTGATCCATGATGCTGATCCGCTTCACGCGCGCATCTTTCGGCCCGCTCTCAGAAACAAACGCGATGCGGCTGTCGAAATACGGCCCTTCGCCGGTCAGACGGCCATAGACTTCATCCGCGACCTTATGCGCGATCCGACGCCAATCCTGAGGCGGGGCGGTGAACCGCACGCCGTCGCCAATTTCGCGCTGCATGAACACATCGAACAGGCGGAAATCGACCTGCAGCAGGCCATCTGCGGTGGTCGATGCCTCCCCCACGATCAGCCCTTGTGCGTTGATCGCCTGCCAATCGGCAAAGGCAGGCGGCGCACTGATGCTGCCCACTTGAGAGATGTGGGCCTCCCGCGGGACTTCGCGAAACAACCCAGTGCTCACGAGGTTCGACACCATCACCCGCGTGATCGGGTCTGCAAACTCAAGAGCTGCGTCATCCAGCGCGATGAATTGCGGAGCGGCGAAGGGGACGGGTTCGCGAACCCCCTGATCAATCACGATCCGCAATGGCCCCGGCCCGTCCGCAGGTGTCGTTTGAGCCATGGAAGACGGAGCCGCGAGGGCAGCGCAAAGCGCGAAGGCGAGAGCGGCGATCGGTTTCATCATCAGAATCCTATCTGCTGTGTGCTGGGGTCGAAGGTGATTTCCACCTCCTGCCAGCGGGCATATTTTTCGACCGGCAGGCGAATGTCGCCTCGGAAGCTGGCCTGAAGCACGGCGCGCTGCGCGGCCTGAAACGCGCGTGCGAACGCACCCTGCGGATTGGCGGGCGTGACCGCGCGGACTTCACCATTGACCACCGTCCCGTCCTGCGCGAGCCGGAAAGAGACGGTAACGATCAATTCATCGGAATTTGGCAGACCATCAAGGATCGCGAGGTTCCAATATTGGCGGATTGCCGCCTTGAACCCGTCGATTTCGCCAATGGTGAGCGGCGCACCAACAGGGGCGGATTGCGCCGTTTCAGTCTGTGCCGCAGGGGCCGGTTCGGGATCAGCGGGCTGATCGGCCTCGGCTGCCTCAACCACGCTTTGCGGGCGCGCAGGCGGCGGGGCTGCGGCGACGGGGGCCGTGGTGGTGTTGTCCACATCGGCAAACTCCTCGGTCGTCTCCGGGGCCGGGGCTTCGTCGGTGTCGGTGATCTCTGGCACGATCTGATCCGAGCTTTCCTCGGGCGCTGTGGCGTCCTGCTCTTGAACCGGGGTTTCCGTTGGGGTCTCCCCCTGTGCGACCTCTTCCTGCCGCTCGTCGGCGCGGCGCACATCCTCGGGCGGGCGCGGGTTGGAGCGGGTCGTGATCCGGGGGGCCTGCCGCGGCGGGGCGGCGGGTGACATGGTGGGGCGGTTGAGCGTCGGGCGGCTGGTCGGAGCGGCCTGCGCCATCGGGCGCACCATCGCGAGGTCATTCTGCTGCGGCAGTCGCTGTGCCAGATCGACCGTATTCACATTGGCAGTCACCGTGGGTCGGGTGCGGATATCGCTCAAATCCGCCTGCGCATCTGCCTCGCTCGGATCCTCAGGGCCGGAAATGTCGGTGACTTCGACCTCCGTTTCGACCTCATCGGTATTGGCGTCCTGAATGCTCTCCTCCGGCGTGCTGAGCGCGAGCATCTCGGTCGGTACGAATTCGGGCGCGGAGGAGGTGAGCGCGTCGAATTGCGCTTCGCTCAGAATATCGACCTCGGACACCTCGATCAGGTCCTCGTCCAAGGGCGGCGCGTTGAACATGCCGTCAAACACGGCGAACAGGATCAACCCGCCGTGAAGTGCGACCGATATGGCAAGGCCCGTGCGCATCGCGCGCTGCTCACTCCACCGCGGACGCGCCGAAATCCGGCCCGCCCGTGCTTGTTACCAAGCCAATATCGTTAAAACCGGCGGCGTTGAGCGCGCCCATCACCTGCGCCACGCGCGCATAGGACACCGCGCCATCGGCCCGCAAAAACAGTTTGTCATCGGTCCGCTGCGCCGCGATGGCGCGCAGGCGGGGGATCAGCTCGTCATCGGCAACCGGTGTCTCTTGCAAGGTCAGCGCCCCATCCGCACCGAGCGTGAGCGCGAGTGGTGCCTCCTCCTCTGCCGGGAGCGGGCCTGCGGCGGTTTCGGGCAATTGCACCGGTACGCCCGTGGTCAGGAGCGGGGCCGCAACCATGAAGATGATCAGCAGCACCAGCATCACGTCCACAAAGGGCGTGACGTTAATCTCGGACATTTGGCCACCGCCCCGGCGCGACCGCCGCCGACGACTGCCACCCGATCCGCCGCCAGAGGGGAGCGTCGCACCCATATCAGGCGCCCTGCCGTTCAAACTGGCGGGACAGGATCATGGAAAACTCATCCGCGAAATTCTCGAAATCGCCCACCACGCGGTCGCTGTCGGTGGATAGCTTGTTATAGAAAATCACCGCCGGGATCGCGGCCAACAGGCCAAGCCCGGTCGCCACCAGCGCCTCAGCGATACCGGGGGCCACAACAGCAAGGTTGGTCGATTGCATCACGGCGATCTGCTCAAACGAATGCTTGATCCCCCAGACCGTGCCGAACAGACCGATAAAGGGAGATGTCGCGCCGACAGAGGCCAACACGCCCAACCCGTTTGTCAGCTTTTCGTTCTCGCGCGCGATCACCACATTCATCGCCCGGTCCACGCGCTGTTGCGCGCCCGCGATCATGCCCTGACTGGTGGCACTGACGGATTTTTTCCATTCGCGCATACCCGCGGCAAAGATGGATTCGGCCGGGTTGCGGGGCTTGTCCCCGATCCGGTCGTAAATCTCGTCGAGCATCTGCCCCGACCAGAACGCTTTTTCAAACTGCGCGGTCGCCCGACGCACCTTGGAGTAGCGCATGGTGCGATCAATCACGATGGCCCAGGACCATATGGATGCAATCACAAGGATGATCATTACGATCTTAACCGTCAGCGTCGCCCGAAGGAAAAGCGCGGTAAGGGTAAAATCGGCTGCCGAAATGGTGCCGAGTGCTTCTGCTTCCATCTTAAATCGCCCGTATGTCTGTGGTTCTGTTGACCGCCCACATGCTTTTTGAGGTATTTCAACGCCCGTTTCAAGTTTGGCAAGGATTTCCGCCGATGCCCACCGTGAAAAGCGTCACGAAGCCGTCTCATCCCCTAAAAGAGCGATGAAATTATGGCGAATATCCGCCGGGATCCGGACAGGCCGCCCAGCGAGTGTCATGCAGGCGACCCCGATCCGCGCTGACAGCAAAACCGTATCGCCCCGCAGCACACGCTGGGGCATCACGAAACTGGCCCCCTTCATGTCCGACAGGCCCGTCTCGATCGTCAGCACATCGTCAAACCGGGCGGGGCGCAGGTAATCCGCCTCAACCCGGCGCACGACGAACACGATGCCGTCCCGCTCTTTCATGTCTGACTGGGAAATGCCGGCCGCGCGCACGGCATCTGACCGCCCGCGCTCAAGGAATTTCAGGTAGTTTGCGTAATAGACGACACCGCCCATGTCGGTGTCCTCATAATAGACGCGAAATGTCGATGTGAACGCCAAGGCACCCCTCCCCCGTCACCAATCCCCCGCCCATCATGGCGGAGAGTGCGGGGGAAGGCCATGCTTAACCTTGGTTCAACAGGCTTTCGGTGCTGGCAAAGAACATCGCCTGACTGACCGACGAGCGCACCTGCTCTTCGCTGAAGGGTTTGGTGATCAGGAACGCAGGCTCGGGCCGCTCCCCGGTCAATAGACGCTCGGGATAAGCGGTGATGAAGATCACTGGCGTCTCACTTTCCCGGCTCAGGATGTCATTGATCGCATCAATCCCTGATGACCCATCCGCAAGCTGGATATCGGCAAGGATCAGATCGGGCGCTTCGCGTTTTTGCAGCGCGATGGCCGCATCGCGGGTCCGTGCAACGCCAACGACGCTGTGACCAAGAGTGGTGACGATGGAGCGCAGATCCATCGCGATGATCGGCTCGTCCTCGATGATCATCACCCGCCCGCGCATCCCGTCAGCCATATCGTTCAGCCCGATGGTGAGCAATTGGTCGGCCTCATCGCGGCTCACGCCCAGAATGGCGGCAATGTCTTCGATGCGGAAGCCTTCCATGCGGGACAGGAGCATTGCTTCGCGGGTTTTGGGGGTGAGGGCGGAAAGTCGGTCGAAGGCGCGGGCCGCAAGCGTTCCATCTTCCGTTGGTGCGGGCTGATCGCCATGCACACCCTCTCCGGCCCAAACCTTTTGGAAAATCGCGAACAACGCGGCCCGGCCAGAGAGATCGGCGCGGAGTTGACTTGGCTCGTCAACCAGTCGTGCAAGGGTTGCCGTCGCCAAACCATCACCCAAGGTCTGCGATCCGGTAAGCGCCCGTGCATACCGCCGCAAATACGGCAGTTCCTGAACCGCAAGCGCGTGAAGGTCGATTTCGGGGGAAGGCTGGGCCATCAAGTTTTCTCCGACGGAATGTCATTTCGTTTGGAACCTAACGCGGGCGCGGGCGTTAAGTTCCAAACGGAAGGCTTTATTTCCTTCTTCATGGAACTAAATGCGCAGCATCGCGTTTGCTGCCCACGATCACCGAACATGGGACACGGTATGCCAGAGGCGAAAAACAAGCGTGGAAACAGCGCGTCCGAGTTGGATCGCCAGATCGAGGAGAACCTCCGCAGGGCATATGAAGACACCCTGAAAGAGGCGATCCCGGACGAAATGGCCCAACTCTTGCAAAAGCTGAAGTCGCAAGGTGAGGGAGCCTCTAAATGAGCCATCGCGATCCCCGCGAAGAAATGGTGGATTATATCCCATCATTGCGTGCTTTTGCGCGTGCGCTCACCCAAAACCACGCTGCCGCTGATGACCTGGTGCAAGACGCCATCGTGAAAGCATGGGCCAATATCGACAAATACAAGGTCGGTACGAACCTGCAGGCTTGGATGTTCACCATTCTGCGCAACACCCATTATTCCAACCTGCGCAAACATCGGCGCGAGGTGGAGGACGTGGACGGCAACCACGCGGCCAAACTTGCCGAAAAAGCGCCGCAAGATTCTGCGATGATCTTTAACGATTTCAAAACCGCTTTCATGCAATTGCCCGTGGATCAGCGGGAGGCGCTCGTGCTCGTCGGCGCATCCGGCTATTCCTATGAAGAAGCTGCGGAGATGTGTGAGTGCGCCGTCGGAACGATGAAAAGCCGCGTCAACCGCGCCCGCACCAAGCTGGCGGAATTGATGCAGCTCGACGAAGGGGAGGATGTCATCACGACGGAGGGCACGGCCCTCGCCTCCCTTGGTGGCTCGGCGGTCGCGTAAGCACGATGACCGGGCTGGCGCGTTGGATCACCGGGCTATCGTTGACCGCGCGTGTGGTGGCAATGCTTGCCATTGCCCTTTTGCCGCTGGGGCTGATCGCGGTCCATCAAACGAACCAAACCGTCGAAGAGACCCGCGCGCTGGAACGCAGCGCGTTTCTGGGCGCGGCTGAACGCGCCGCGCGGGAGGAGCGCAACCTCCTTACAAAAACCTACGGGCAGGCCTCTGCCTTGGGTCATGTCATCGTCAATTACCGCGACAACCCGGCCCGCTGCGGGGAGATCCTTGCCTCCTTTGTCGAGGGGAGTGCAGAGCATATCTTTGCCGGGTTCATCCCGCTCGATGGAATGATGACCTGTTCGTCGAACGGGGTGACACAGGATTTCTCGGCCTCTCCCAATTTTGCTGCGGTCATGGAAGAAGCTGACGTGCGCGCTGTCGTGCGCGCCGCCGGGTCACAAACCGGGCGTCCTGTCACCATCATCAGCGCCCCGGTGCGCGAGAATGGGGTGTTTTTGGGATATCTGTCCATTTCTGTTCCGACAATCCTGTTTGATGAAATGAGCGAACGCTCTGAAATGGTCACAATTGCGTTGCTGGACCGGGAAGACCGGCTTTTCGCCTCGCCCCGTGGCGCTGGTGGGGAACCATTTCCGCTTCCTGTCGATCTTTCCGTTCTTGACCGGAACAGGACCGGATCTTCAACCTTCATCGCCCGTGATGAGGGAGGGGAGCGTCGGCTCTACGCCATCATCCCGATTTTTGGGGACCAGATTTCCGGGCTGGCGAGCATGCCCATTGCCGGGGACGCACGCATCCTTGCGACGCGGTTCGCGCCGGTTCTGTTCCCGCTCATCATGTGGATCGTCAGCCTCGTCGTGGCGTTTCTGGCGGTTGACCGTCTGGTGATCCGCCATGTCAAACGGCTCGAAGCCTATGTGATCGCCTATTCGAACGGGGATCGTGAACCTCCCGCCAATCAGATGGACGACGCGCCCGGCGAATTGCGCAATCTCGGCGAAAGCCTGCGCACCCTTATCGCGCAGGTTGCACAGGATGAGGCCGACAGGGAGCGTGCGCTGGACGAAAAATCGGTCCTTCTCAAGGAAGTGCACCATCGGGTGAAAAACAACCTGCAACTCATCTCCTCGATCACGAATATGCAGATCCGGCTGGCGCACACCGCGGATGCCCGCGCCGCGTTGTCCCGCGTGCAGGAGCGTGTGCTGTCGCTCGCGGCGGTGCACCGGATGCTCTACACCGCCGCATCGCTCACACAGGTCCGCGCGGATCACCTGATCGACGTGATCGTCAATCAGGTGTCCATGCTGGGCGATGAAAAGCGGCAACAAATCCATGTCGAGACGCGGTTGGAGCCTGTCGCGCTCTATCCCGATCAGGCGATGCCGCTCGCACTCTTGGTGTCGGAGGCGACGACGAACGCCATCAAACACATGACCAGCATCGACGCGCCATCGCGCCTGTCGATCTCCCTCACGCTCGACGCGGAGGACCAGATCACGCTCGTCATCGTCAACACCCTGCATAACCTGCCGGTGGCGACGGGGACCGACGATGCGGAGGACGTGACCAGCGATGGCCTCGGCTCCCAACTGATCGAAGCCTTTGCCCAGCAATTGGATGCGGAGATGAATGTGGAAAAAACCGGCGGGCTTTACCGTGTGGCGCTCACTTTCGCGCGCGCCGAATTCAGCGAAGAGGACGCGCCGCAAGGGAACTGATCGGCCTTTCCTGCGTTAAGCATTTAGATACGTTAACACCGGAGGGTTCCGCATGTCCTTTGTCAAAGCTACTGGCCTCTTGTTGATTGCTGCACTCGGGCTGAGCGCATGCAACACACTTGAAGGCGCGGGCGAAGATATTCGCCGTGGCGGCGCTGCTATTTCCGACGCGGCACGCGACCTGTCCAACTAACATATGCCCGCAACGGATCATCATATGGGCATTCCGCAGCCGCGGAATGCTAAAGGCGACGTGCGCTCAATCGGTGTCGAGCTCGAATTTGGCGGGATGACGGAGCGCGCGGCCGCCGATTGTGTGGCCGGCGTGTTCGGCGGGCAGGTCGAGAAGGCCGGGCCGCACCTGTTCAAAATCGACACGGCCGAGCATGGCGCATTTGAGGTCGAACTCGACAGTGCCTTCGCCAAGCAGGATGATTTGTCTGACCTCACAGAGACGGCACTTGACCTGTCGCGCGGGCTGATCCCCGTTGAGATTGTGGCCCCGCCAATCCCGATCACGGCATTAACGGCGCTCGACACGCTTTGCGAAGCTCTCGCCGCAAAAGGGGCGGAGGGCACGGGCGGTGGCGTTCTTCAAGGCTTCGGCATGCACCTCAATGTGGAAGTGCATGGCATGACCGGCGATGACATCACGCCGATCCTTCGCGCATTTGCGCTGATTGAGGATTGGGTGCGCGGCATTGATCCGATTGATCCGAGCCGCCGCGCGCTGCCCTTTGTGGATCCGTTTCCGCGCAGCCTTGTCGATGCATTGGCCAAGACGCCATCTCTGACCCTTGACGATTTGACGGCTCTGTATCTGACCCATGATCCATCGCGGAACCGCGCACTTGATATGCTGCCGATTTTGGCGCTCCACGATGAGGACCAAGTGCGCGCCGCCATGCCAGAGGAAAAGATCGCGGCGCGTCCGACCTATCATTACCGACTGCCCGATTGCCGGATCGGAGAGCCGGGATGGACCATCGCAGGGGAGGTCGCGAAATGGGCGGTGATCGAGACGGTCGCGGGCAATGGCCCTGCCCTTGATGCCCTCGCCAAGGGATGGACCGCCCACCGCGACGCCCTCACCACGATCCGCCCTGACTGGGCCAAGGACGTTCAGACCATACTCGACGATCACGACATCAACACGGGAGCATTCCAATGACACGCCCGATCATCGGCGTCACCACCTCGAAACGCAGCGGCTGGCGGATTTTCCCGCTCATGTGGCTTGCCGTGTTTCTGGCCGGGGGCCGCGCGGTGCGATGGGTCACCGGGCGGGATGCGGACATCACCAAGGTGGACGGCGTGATCGTCGGGGGCGGCGATGACATTTCCCCCGATCTTTATGGCGGCGACATCGTTGCGAAGGCGCGGCTGGATCAAGACCGCGACGCGCTGGAAAAACGGCTGGTGCTGGAAGCCTTCGCCATCGGCAAGCCGGTGTTCGGGATTTGCCGGGGCGCGCAGATGATCAACGTCGCCTTGGGCGGCAATCTAAACCAGAATGCCTATGAAACCTATGGCAACCGGGAGCGGCCATGGACGATCCTGCCGCTCAAACAGGTCGATCTGGTGGAGGACAGCCGCATTGCCTGCATCGCGGGCCCGCAGGAAATGGAGGTCAACTCGCTTCATTCCCAATCGGTCGAGGATCTGGGCGAGGGGCTTCATGCCGTCGGACATGATCAAGAGGGGATGATTCAGGCGGTGGAGCGGCGGCGCGATCCGTTCCTGATGGGCGTCCAGTGGCACCCGGAGCATCTTTTGTATGCGCGTCGTCAGCGCGCCCTGTTCCGCGCCGTGGTCGATGCCGCACGGGCCTACCGCGACAACCAAAACCAGATGGATGCCGTGGATCGCGGTATCGCGGACGCTTAATTCGACGCGGCAAGCCCGACACGGGCCGCAAGCCGCAGCGCATGGCTTGGATCCTGTGCAACCATCGGCATGACCGGCTGATAAGCCGCGCGGATCACCTCCGCGATCTCGCGCCGCAGGATCGGCTCCCCACCCTCGACAGCCACAAGGGGGGAGCGGTCCATGAACGCGCGATCGGACCACAAAAGGATCGTCTGCACCATCTGGCTGAGCGCGAGGGTCTGCGCCGACACTGCCGCGAGGTTGTCGTCATAGCGCAGGAACACAAAAGCCGCCTTGATCCCGCCGCTCTCGTCAAAGCGGAACAGGCGGTACTGATTGGCCCCCGCGGCCTCAAGCCGGGGCACCAATTGCCCAAGTTCCGGCACCAGTCGATCCAGATGCGGCGTTTCGGTCAACTCGGCCCAATCCCGCAGGAAAAACACCATCAGATTGGCGCCCAATTCCGGGTCCGTCTCGGCCATCTTGTGCTCCGCGAGGGTCACGACCGCCTCCGCCGCGCCCTTAAACACCGCGATGGTTTCATCCTCAACCCCGAAGATCACCGGGACAATGGGCCGACCCCAGCGCGCAAAGGCATAGCTGCCATCGCTGCGGGTGAACAATGCTGTCACGTCTTCTGGTGTCATCATCCCTCGTCAAACAGATCAGATTGCCCCGCCGGTTTGGGTGGCGTGAGGCCAAGATGGGTCCATGCCCGCTGGCCCAGCATCCGCCCGCGCGGGGTGCGCTGGACCAAACCTTGCTGAAGGAGGAACGGCTCGATCACCTCCTCAATCGCATCGCGTGCCTCCGACAGGGCAGCGGCAATCGTCTCCACCCCCACTGGCCCACCGCCGTAATGCTCCGCCAAAAGCCGCAGATAGCGCCGATCCGCGCCATCCAGACCCAGCCGATCCACGCCAAGCCGGGTCAGCGCCCGATCCGCGAGGGTCTGTGTCACGCGGCCATCGCCCTCGACGATTGCGAAATCGACCACCCGGCGCAGCAGGCGGCCCGCGATACGCGGCGTCCCGCGCGCGCGGCGGGCAATCTCCTGCGCACCATCAGGCGTTGCCGCAGCCCCCATCAGGCGCGCGCCCCGTTCGACGATCTGCACCAGTTCGGCCACGTCGTAGAATTCCAACCGCGTCGGAATGCCGAACCGGTCGCGCAGCGGTGTCGTCAACAGACCGAGCCGCGTGGTCGCCCCGACAAGCGTGAAGGGCGGCAAATCAATCCGCACCGTGCGCGCCGCTGGCCCCTCCCCGATCACAAGGTCAAGCGCGAAGTCCTCCATACCGGGATAAAGCACTTCCTCCACCACCGGGTTGAGCCGGTGAATTTCGTCGATGAACAGCACGTCCCGCTCATCCAGATTTGTGAGGATCGCCGCCAGATCGCCCGCCTTGGCCAGCACCGGGCCAGAGGTCATGCGGAAATTCACGCCCAACTCCCGAGCCATGATTTGCGCCAGCGTCGTCTTGCCCAAGCCGGGCGGGCCATAGAACAGCGTGTGATCCATCGCCTGCCCGCGCTGTTTGGCACTTTCGATAAACACGCGCAGATTGGCGCGCGCCTCCCGCTGACCCACGAAATCGGCAAGGGTTTGCGGGCGCAGGGCGCGGTCCTGATCCTCGGGCCGAGGGGCCGGGGTCATGTCGATCGGGTCGGTCATCATTTACCCCTTCGGCGCGAGACGGCGCAGGGCAAGCCGGATCAGCGTGCCGGTGTCTGACGCTTCATCGCCCACTTCGGCAATCGCCATCGCGGCCTCTCCCTGACCATAGCCAAGGTTGACCAGCGCGCTCAGCGCCTCCGCCCGTGTATTGGCGCTGCCCTCGGGCGCTGTTGCGGGGCTGGTGTCGATCACCTCATCCACCGGGGCGGAGGATGGGCCAACCGCAACGCCCGGCATCGCGGGTTTCGCGCCCACAGCCCCAAGCGCCATAATGGCGGGCGCTTTGTCCTTGAGTTCATTCACGACGCGCGCGGCAATCTTCGGCCCGATGCCCGGTGCCGCCTTGATCGCGGCTGCATCCCCGAGCGTGATCGCGCGGCCCGCGCCCTCCGGCCCCAATGTGCCAAGGATCGCCATCGCGGCCTTTGCCCCCACACCCTGAACGGAGGTGAGCAAGCGGTGCCAATCCCGCTCTGCCAAGGTGAGGAAGCCGTAAAGCTGCCACTGATCCTCTCGCACCACCAATTCGGTGAAGAGTGCCACGGCACCGCCCTCCTCCGGCATCTGTGCGAGCGTGCGGTCCGAGCAGTGCACGGTGTAGCCAACCCCACCCGGTGTTTCGATCAGCACATGATCCGCCTGTCGGTACGCAAGCCGCCCGGAGATTTTGCCGATCATACGCCCGCCCTCGCAATCGCCGCGTCAAGCCGCCCGGAGAATCGCGCGTGATGCGCGTGACACAGCGCGATGGCCAGCGCATCGGCGGCGTCTGGCCCCGCGATCTCCACCCCGGGAAGCTGCATCCGCACCATGTGATCCACCTGCTGTTTTGCCGCGTGACCGACGCCGACGACGA
Organism: Rubricella aquisinus; assembly: GCF_014199445.1. Lineage (GTDB taxonomy): Bacteria > Pseudomonadota > Alphaproteobacteria > Rhodobacterales > Rhodobacteraceae > Rubricella > Rubricella aquisinus. The sequence continues at coordinate 259,369 of NZ_JACIJS010000005.1, forward strand.
CCTTCTTCACGGCGTTGGGCGCGTATTCGGCAACACTCAGCCCCCGCTCCGCCGGGACAAGCAGAGCGATGGCCCGCGCCTGTCCCAGTTTGAGCGTGCCAGCGGCATCTTTGTTCACGAAAGTATGCTCAACGGCGGCGGTGCTGGGGCCATGATCGGCCAGAATCCGGTGCAATTGGCGGTGCAGGGACAGCAAACGCTCCGCCAGATCGTCGCCAGTCGATTGACACACACCATTGGCGACATGGGTGATCCGGTTGCCCGCGACGTCAATCACGCCCCAGCCCATCCGCCTTAGTCCCGGATCAATCCCCAACACACGCATTTTTTTCCTGCTCTATGGTTTCGAAATCGTTAGCACGAAGCGTGAACAAAGCCTAGTCCCGAATGGGGATGATCTGGAAACGACCCCTTACGCCTACGTCCGCGACATCACCGGCGAGCTATGCATTTCATGCACTTAGCTACGGCAATTTTAGCATTTGTAAGTGGGGTTTGGCGCGTCTAGGTGCGGTTCACTTTTCTGGCTCACATATAAGGAAACCTGCCATGACCATGATCCACCACTCTCCGTCCACCGGCGTCTCTGTCGCGCTGATTGCAACCCGGATCATGGACGGTGTCATGACCCCCATCCGCGCAATGCGCGCATGGCAGGCCGAAACCGAAACCGTGAATGACCTGAGCCGCCTGTCCACCCGCGAGTTGGCCGATCTTGGCCTGATCCGCGGTGATCTTCAGCCGGTGGCCAAGGCGATGACCCGCCGCGCCGCGCGCTAGGCGTTCACGCGCAAATCTCCCCATCGGGAGTGCCAGAACAGGGGCTGCCTTCGGGCGGCCCCTTTGCGTTTGGCTAGAGACGGCGCAGGGTAAACGTAACCCACGCGTCGATATAGCGGCGGTCCACCACCTCAAATCCCCATGCGCGGAACATCGCCTCAACGCCTGGTCCCTGACGGCGCAAGATGCCTGACAGGATCACAATGGCCCCGGGTGCAGTATGCGCGGCGATCTGTGGGGCAAGCCGTTTCAGCGGCCCGGCGAGGATATTGGCAAACACCAGATCATAGGGCGCGCGCGCGATCAGATCGGGATGGCGAAAGCCCGGTGCGGTCACGCAGCGCACATCCGCGCCATAGCCGTTGAACACCGTGTTGGCCCGCGCGGTCATCGTCGCCACCGGATCAATATCAGAGGCAATCGCCCGGCACGGCATGGACGCCACCGCTGCCATCGCCAGCACCGCCGTGCCCGCGCCAATATCCGCGACGTTGCGCGCGACAAACCCTTTTTGCAGCAGCTTATCGAGCGACAGAAGGCAGCCTTGCGTCGTGCCGTGATGCCCGGTGCCAAAGGCCATCGCGGCCTCAATCTCCAACCCGATCTTGTTCGCTGGGATCGTGTCCCGGTCATGACTGCCATAGACCACGAACCGCCCCGCCGGAACCGGGGTCAATTCGCGGCGCACCTGTGCGACCCAATCCACATCATCCAGTTTTGAGACGGCAAAGGGGCGCGCCCCATGCATCGCTTCCAAAAGGGCAAGGCCCGCAAGGTCCGGCTTATCGGTGAAATAGCCGCCGACCTCCCATGTGCCGGAGCCATCCTCAACCTCGAACACGCCCACGCCTGTCGGCTCTGGTTCCATGTTTTCGAGGGCAAGGCCCAGCGCCTCCGCTTCGGCTTTGTCTCGCAGGGTCGTGAGGGCGGTCCAGGTGGTCATGGCGGGGCCTTTCGTTGGGATCAGGCTCCGATACGGAAAACCATGGCCATGCGCAAGGGATCAGCGCGTGTGGCCTGCGGGGTCCGCCATCAGCGCCTCAATCTCTGCCCCCGGCATCGCATCGGCGGCATAGTCAAACGTGCCCGCGTCGGGCACCTCGAGTGCCGCGCGCCGCAATGCGCCCCATGCCGCGCGCGCGAACGACCCGCCAACACTGATCCGCGCGGCCCCGGCTTCCGCCAACGCAGCAACGCTGTAGCGCGGCCCGGTCAGGCCCATCAGGATGTTCACGGGCTTGTCCACCTCCGCGCAGACCATGCGGATCGCGTCAAGGTCAGGCAAACCCGGTGCATAAAGCACATCCGCCCCGGCATCGGCAAAGGCTTGCAAGCGGCGGATCGTCTCCGCCACTGTGACATCGGTATAAAGATGCCCTTCGGCACGCGCGGTGAGTACAAAGCGAAGGTCGCGCGCGGCCTCCGCCGCTGCGGCGACGCGCGCGACCGCCTCCTCAAACGGATAGATCGGATCATCGGGATCACCGGTCGCGTCCTCAATGGAGCCGCCGACAAGCCCGATACCGGCGGCTTGCCGGATCGTCTCCGCGCAATCTTGGGGCGCAGGACCAAAGCCGCCTTCCAGATCGGCAGACACGGGCAGGTCCGTTGCCGCAACGATCGCGGCTGCGTTGTCGAGGATTTCCGCCCGGCTCAGGGCTGCCATCGAATCCCGCTTGCCCACCGCAAACGCATAGCCCGCGCTGGTGGTCGCAATGGCGGGGAAATCCAGACTGGCCAGCAACCGGGCAGAGCCCGCGTCCCACGCATTCGGCATCAGGAACGCAGCACCCCGCACATGAAGCGCGCGAAAGGCGTCGGCCTTCGCGCGCTTTAGGGTAGCCGGATCAGGCACCTGTGCCAATGGGGCAGGTCACGCCGGTGCCCCCAATGCCGCAATAGCCGCCCGGATTTTTGGCGAGGTATTGCTGGTGATAATCCTCCGCAAAGAAGAATTCGGGCGCATCCACAATCTCCGTCGTGATCACGCCATACCCTGCCTCACGCAGGCGCGGGGCGAAGGCGGCCTTGCTGGCCTCGGCGGCGGCTTTCTGCTCTGCATTCATGACATAGATGCCGGAGCGGTATTGCGTGCCGCGATCATTGCCCTGCCGCATCCCTTGGGTCGGGTCGTGCCCTTCCCAGAACACCTGCAACAAGGCGTCATAGCTGATCTTTGTCGGATCATAGACGACGAAAACCACTTCGTTATGGCCGGTTTGACCCGTGCAGACCTCATGATAGGTCGCGTTCGGTGTATAGCCGCCCGCATAGCCCACGGCAGTGACATAAACGCCATCAAGCTTCCAGAACATCCGCTCCACGCCCCAGAAACAGCCCATGCCGAACATGGCTGTCTCCAACCCCTCGGGATACGGCCCTTTGAGGGGGCGGCCATTGAGGAAATGCGCGTCTGCCGTCGGGATCGGCTCTGCCCGGCCCGGCAATGCGGCCTCGGGTGTGATCATCTCGGATTTGTTGCGGCCCAGTCCAAACAGCATGATGGCTCCTCCTGCATCTGTTGGATCAGAGGTAAGCCGCCTACCGCGTCAGGACAAGGGTCAGGCCGGTTGCGCCACCGGGACTGACAAAGAGTTGACATAGCGCCAGCCGATCACCGTCGCGATGGTGCCGACGATCACCCCGGCCAGCGCCTGACCGTAGACCACGCCCGGCGCGTCGAAGCCTTGGGCCAAGAGCCACGCGCAAGGAAAGATCACGATCGCATCCCGCATCCAGTTCAGCCCGGTGGACCATAAGGGTCGGTTGAGGTTGTTGAATGCCGCATTCGCGACGAACAGCGCGCCCGTGAACACGAACACGCCCGCCGCGATCTGGGTAAAGGCGCGGGTCACATCGGCCCCGATCCCCTCAAGCTGGAAGGCGGCGACGATCAGGTCCGTGCCGATGAACATCAATCCCCAAGTGAGCAGCGTGTAGATCGTGCAAAACAAGAGCGCATCGCGATAGGTGGAGCGCACCCGGTCCAGCGCGGCGGCCCCGTAATTCTGCCCGATGATCCCGCCAATGGCGCCCGAGAGCGCGAAGATGCCGCCAAAGGCCACCACCGTCAGGCGCGACACGACGGACCATCCGGCCACCGCACTGTCGCCATAGCCCGCGATCATCGCAGTCAGGATCGAATTGCCCACGGGCGTGGACATCTGCGTGGCAATAGCTGGCCCTGCGATCTTGGCGAAGGGGCGCGCGACACGGGTGACGCAAGCAATGCGGGGCCGCGCGGCAAGCTGGTGCACCCGCACCACATACCAGATGCCCAGAAAACCCGTGATGCTCCGGCTCACCGCCACGCCAATCGCCGCCCCATCCACGCCAAGGCCAAGCCCATACTGCCCGCCAAGGTCAAATCCAAAGAGCGTGTTCACATCCAAAATCAGAAACGGGTCGAGCACGATGGCAATCGCGCCTGCCGCGAGTGTTACTTGCATCGACCGCCGCGCATCTCCTGCCGCGCGCAGGATCGCCCCGCCCATCATCCCCAGCGCCATGATCGGCAGCGACGGCACGGACAAAAGGAGGAAGCGGGAGCCGACGACCTTCGCCTCACCACTTGCCCCGATCAGGCTCAGGATCGGATCGCGAAACACGATAACCACAGCCGCCACAGCCGCCTGAACGGTAAAGGCAATGATGAGCGCGCCAGTGGCGTCAAGCCGCGCATCCTCCCACCGGTTCTGCCCGATGGCGCGCGCAACCAGCGCCGTGCCTGCAATCGCCAACCCGATCCCGGCGGAGATGGTGAAAAACTGGATCACCCAGGCAAAGCCAACCGCCGCCATCAGGGTCTGATCGCCAAGCTGGCTCACCCAAAACAGCGTCGCTGCATCCACCAGAAACATGAAGGTCAGCCCGACCGAACCGGTCAGGGTCATCACGACGACATGGCGCATGGTAGAACCGGTGGTGAAACGCGCCTGCCGCGCCGGGGTCGCCACGCTTATTCCGCCGCGACCGGACGAATGGCGCGGGCGAAAATCGTCTCATTCCCCGGCTCGGGATGGCGCGGGATCAGGCGCGACAGCCCAAAAGACACCGCCGCCATCCCTGCCGCAAGCCAAAACACCATGCCCGGCGACACGATCCACAGATACCCAAGCGAGGCCGGCAAAAACACCGCAGCAATATGATTGATCGTGAAGGCCACCGCCGCCGTGGGCGCGATATCCGCTGGATCCGCGATCTTCTGGAAATAGGTTTTCAGCGCAAAGGCCAGCGCGAAAAACAGATGGTCCAACACATAAAGCGCACAGGCAATAACGAGCCCCCACGCCGCCAATCCCCAATCCAGAAAATAGAGCGCGCCATAGGCCAGAAACACGCAGATCAGCCCGGAATATTCCACGCCCAGCGCCGTCCGCTCCCCGAATTTGCCGACAAACCGGCCCATGAGCGGCGCAAACACCATATTCGCGAGGTAGTTGATGAGGAACAGAGCCGTGACCTCATGCACCTTCATCCCGAACTTTTCGACCATCATGAAGGCCGCGAACACGACAAAGATTTGCCGCCGCGCGCCGGACATGAATTGCAACGCGTAATAGAGCCAGTACCGCTTGCGCAGCACCATCTTTTTGGTCTGGGGGTTCGGGCTTTCAAATTGCGGAAACAGCAGGAACGCGGCCACCGCAATCACCACCGTCGCGCCGCCACCCGCGATATAGACCGCGTTATAGGACCACTCAAACGCCTGCCACCCGATCACCAACGTGCCGTAAGCCAGCAGGGACGCGCCCGACCCGACGGCGACGATATTGCCCAGCATCTGCGGCGCGCGCGCCTTATCAAGCCATTGCAGTTGTAGCGATTGGTTGACCGTCTCGTAATAGTGAAACCCGATGGAACTGAGCACGGTGGTGAACAGCAATCCCTGAAAGGTCGGAAATTGCGCGGTCAGCGCCACCCCGATGCCCAAAGTAGCCAGCGCGATCAGCGCCAGCACCTGCTCGCGGATAAGGATGATGAGCAGGATCACGCCGATCGCGAGAAACCCCGGAATTTCCCGAAACGTCTGCAACCACCCGATATCAGAGCCGTCAAACTGCGCCGCCTCAATGACGAAATTGTTCAAAAGCGCATTCCATGTGGAAAACGCGAGCGGCATCGCGGCGGCCATCACAACCAGCAAAGCAACCGGTTGGCGCCACACGGGCAGGCGCTTGGCCGCTTCTACGGATATGGGCGTAAAATAGGACATGCGGGTTCCTTACGCCTGTTTCAGGGGCTTGGCGAGTCTTCGGGTGGTGTGAGCATCGTTTCCTTGACGGAACCGATCCTCCGGCGCACCGTCCATTTTCGAAGGATAAAGGAGCATCCCCATGCCGCACACGACGCCGCTCATTTTTGATGGCCATAACGACATTCTCAGCCGCCTTGTCGATCGCCCCCGCGCGGAGGCGCTGGAGGCGTTGCGCAACGGCAACGGAAGCGGCCATCTCGATTTGCCCCGGATGAAGGCGGGCGGCTTTGGCGGTGGGATGTTCGCGATCTATATCAGCAATCCGCCCGAGGTTGGCTTCGATATGGAGGCGATGCTTCAGCCGAGTTATGACATCCCGCACCCGCCCGAAGTGCCCCATGCCCGCGCCCTGCCCCGCGCCTTGGCCGAAGCCTCGCTGCTGATCGACATGGACCGCGCGGGCCTCCTGCGCATCTGTACCAGCGCTGCGGGGATTGAGGCCGCGATGACCGATGGGCAGATCGCCGCCGTAATGCATATCGAAGGGGCGGAGATGATCGACCCCGATTTCCATGCGCTTGACGTGTTCCATGCCGCTGGTCTACGCTCCCTCGGGCCGGTCTGGTCCCGGCCCAACATGTTCGGCACGGGCGCACCGTTCCGCTTTCCCTCGGACGGCGATACCGGGCCAGGCCTGACGGAGGCTGGGAAAGATCTGATCCGCGCCTGCCTTGCGCGCGGCATTGCGGTGGATACCGCGCATATGAACATGAAGGAGTTTTTCGATGTGGTCGCTCTCAGCGACAAGCCGATCATCAACAGCCACTCCAATGCGGTCAGCGTCACCCGCCATGCGCGCAACTTGACGGACGACCAATTGCGGGTGATCGGGGAAAGCGGTGGGCTGGTCGGCCTGAATTTCGCCACGGCCTTCCTGCGCGATGATGGGCAAATGCGCGCCCAAACCCCCATTGAGACGATGATCCGCCATCTTGACCATATGATCGCGCAGGCAGGCGAGGATTGCGTTGGCCTTGGCTCTGATTTCGACGGCGCGGTGGTGCCAGATGGGATCGGGGATGTCGCGGGCCTGCCTGCCCTGCGGGACGCGATGCAAAACGCGGGCTATGGGGCCGACCTTATTACCAAACTCTGCCATGGCAACTGGGTAAGGGTTTTGCGCGCCACATGGGGCGCCTGACCGTCCCGCGATTCGGCCGTGGGTCAAGGTCCGAGGAACGAGTGGCCTTGACGCGCGGGCGAATCGTGACACCCACAATCGAGCAGGTGATTTGAGGAACAGACCTGTTCCTCAAACACCTCATGACAGGCGAAGCCCCAGCGCCGCAGGCGCTGCACGGCCCAAGGGGTGCCGCCTCATCTTTGATGAGGCGGCGACGTGCGGGAGCGCCCCCTTGCAGATGCAAACAGGGCGCCCCGATGGGACGCCCTGCCGTAGGTTGTGGTGACCCAAAAAGGATCAGTTCTTCGCGTAGAATTCGACCACGAGGTTCGGTTCCATCTGTGCAGCATAGGGCACATCGGACAGCGCAGGCGTGCGCGTGAATTTCGCGGTCAGCTTGGAGTGATCCACTTCCAGATATTCCGGCACGTCACGCTCGGAGCTTTGCACGGCTTCCAGCACGAGACCCATCTGGCGGGACTTCTCACGCACTTCGATCACGTCGCCTTCGGACACACGATAAGAGGGGATGTTCACCCGCTTGCCGTTCACCAACACATGGCCGTGGTTCACGAACTGACGCGCGGCAAAAATGGTCGGCACGAATTTCGCGCGGTACACGACCGCGTCAAGGCGGCGCTCCAACAGGCCGATCAGCGCTTCACCCGTGTCACCCCGGCGACGCTCTGCTTCGGTATAGATGCGGCGGAACTGCTTTTCGGTCAGGTCGCCATAATAGCCCTTGAGCTTCTGCTTGGCGCGCAGCTGGATACCGAAATCGGAAAGCTTCTGCTTGCGGCGCTGGCCGTGCTGGCCGGGGCCGTATTCGCGGCGGTTCACCGGGGATTTCGGGCGGCCCCAGATGTTTTCGCCCATGCGGCGGTCGAGTTTATACTTCGCGGCGGTACGCTTGGTCATTGTGTGTCGTCCTTGATCGTCTTCATAAATAAAACCGGCGTTTTCCTTTCCACGAGGGCCAGTGCCCCAGTGGCGACAGGGCTCCCCTTGCGGGGACCACAAACACCAAAAACCCACTGCCCAACAGCAGCGGTGCGCGCGATAGACACGGAATCGCCCCAACTGTCAAGAACATGGCGAGAAATTCGCCCGCCCCTCAACCCAAGGGCGATCCACACCCCGCTCACTCTACAATGACAGGCGCGACATCGTCCTTTTTGACACGATTTGCGAGATTTCAACACCTTATGCCCGCATACGGGCTTAATTCCTCCTTAAAGTCGCGGTAATAATGCGGCGCGGCGGCGGGCGTCCCGCCAGTGATGGATAAAGGCAGGTCACACGATGAGTGTTGATGGCGTAAGAAATCTTCAGGTTATCGAGGACGGGACCAAAAACACCGGCACGATGTTCGATGGTGAACAGGTTTATCCTGACAGTCTCTCTCCTGGGGCACAGGTCTGGGTTGCCACCACATTCGTGGGCGGCGGGGGCGGCTATACGTTCGAGATGCTGAATTGCGGCATCTGGTTCTTCACCGGGTCAGAAGCCTATTACGACAGCTTGGACGGGGATGGAAATCCGGGCGTCATCACCCCCGGAGATCAGCAAACCACCGAAACCTTCACTGCCACTTACACCGAGAACGGCACCGTCAAGACGACGACGCTGACTGTGGAAGTGATCGGGACCACGGATGTCTGCTTTACCCGTGGCACGCTGATCGGCACGCCCTCTGGCCCGAAACCGATTGAAGAGTTGAAGAAGGGCGATCTGGTGATCACCCGCGACAACGGCCTGCAACCCATTCGCTGGGTCGACAGCACGCTTGCCAGCGCAAGCGATGGCAAGGCGCTGAGCCGCCGCGCGCCCGTGCTGATCCGCGCCCATGCGCTTGGCCCCAACACGCCGCAGCGGGACACGATGGTGTCACCCCTGCACCGCGTGGTCGTACAGGGGCCAGAAGCGCAGATGCTGTTCGATCAGGATGAAGTGCTGGTCTGCGCCAAATTCCTCGTCAATGGCACGACGATTGTGCCGGTGCGTGGCATGCGGGAGGTGGAATATTTCCACATCCTCTTTGACACCCATCAGGTGATCTATGCCGATGGGATGCTGTCCGAAAGTTTCCATCCCGGGCAAGTGGGCCTCGACGCGATGGAGCCATATATGCGCGCCGAAATCCTTGAGCTGTTTCCGCAGCTTCAGCATGACGAGCAATGCTACGGCCCGGCGGCGCGGTTTTCCCTCAGGCAGTTTGAGGGGGAGGCGCTGGCGCGTGAATTGTTCGGCCCGCCGATCCCGGCCTCCCAGCATATCGAGGCGCGGGTCTGATCCGGCTGGCCCTTCCGCGCCGGTCGCGGTAAGGCAGAGGCATGCTATCCTATCAACACGCCTATCACGCCGGAAACCCGGCTGACCTTCATAAACACGCGACCCTTGCGGCGCTGTTGGCGCTGATGACGCGCAAGCCGCGCGCGATCACCGTGATGGAGACGCATTCGGGGCGCGGGCTTTATGATCTTTCGGGCGATGAGGCGCGCAAAACCGGTGAGGCGGCGGAGGGGATCGCCCGGCTTGACCCCACATCGCACCCCCTGTGGCAGGCGATCGCGGCGATCAGGACCGCCCATGGGGACGCGGCCTATCCCGGCTCCCCTTTGGTCACGCAAGCAGCACTGCGCCCGCAGGACCGGCATATCCTGATGGAGTTGCACCCGCAGGAACACCGCGCCCTGTCCACCGCCCTGCGCGGCACCTCCGCCGAGATACACAAACGCGACGGATATGAGGGAGTGTTGGCCCTTTCTCCGCCGAAACCGCGGCGCGGGCTGGTGCTGATTGATCCGTCCTATGAGGTGAAAAGCGAATATGAGGGGGTCGCCGAGTTTACCCATCGGCTTGTCGCCAAATGGCCCGAGGCGGTGGTGATGATCTGGTATCCGATCCTCCCCGCCGCGCGGCATGTCGCGATGGTCGAGGGGCTGAAATTGCCCAAAACGGTCGATGAGGTCGCGTTCGATCTGAAAGGCGGCAAGGGGATGATCGGCAGCGGGCTGGTTCTGATCAACGCGCCCTATGGCAGCGATCAGGTGCTGCGCGATACCCGCGCGCTTTGCCGGGGCATCCTGCGTTAAGCCGGCACGATCCGCCCGGCATCAAGCCGCATCACCCGGTCCATCCGATGTGCCAATTCGATGTTATGGGTCGCGATCAGCGCCGACAGCCCCGTATCGCGCACCAATGCCATCAGCATGTCAAACACCTGATCCGATGTGCCAGGATCAAGGTTCCCGGTCGGCTCATCCGCAAGCAGGAGGTCCGGCGCGTTGGCGAGTGCGCGGCACACCGCGACCCGCTGCGCCTCCCCGCCCGACAATTCGGCAGGGCGGTGGCTGGCGCGCGCCGCCAATCCAACCGAGGACAGCAGATCCAGCGCGCGCGCCTTTGCCGCCGCGTCGCTGACCCCCGCCGCGCGCTGGGGCAGCACGATATTCTCCAGCGCGGAAAACTCCGGCAGCAGGTGGTGAAACTGGTAGACGAACCCGACGCGATCGCGCCGGACTTGCGTGCGCGCCCGGTCCTTCAGCCCCGCAACGGGCTGCCCGGAAATCATCATCTCCCCCGCATCGAACCGGTCCAGCAGCCCCGCGATATGCAACAGCGTCGATTTGCCGGACCCGGAGGGCGCGATCAGCCCCACGATCTCCCCCCGCTGCAACGTCAGGTCCACACCATGGAGCACCTGCACCGCGTTGGGTTTGCCGATATTGTAGGTTTTCTCGATCCCCTTGAGGGTCAGCACGGCGTCATTCATAGCGCAGCGCCTCCACCGGATCGAGGCGCGCGGCCCGCCGCGCCGGGAAGATCGTAACGACGAACGACAGGCCCAGCGACAGACCTACGGCCTTTGCCACATCCTCCCATCGCAACTCCGCCGGAAGTGCCGACAGGAACCTGACAGACGGGTCCCAAACCCCGCCGCCCAACAGCCAATTCACGAACCCGAACACCGGGTCGATATAGATGGCGAACAGCGATCCGGCGACGACCCCGATGATCGTGCCCGCCACACCAATGCTCGCCCCGCAGATGAAGAACACGCGCAGGATCGACCCTTCGCTCAGGCCCATCGTGCGCAATACGCCCACATCGCGGCCCTTGTTCTTGACCAGCATGATCAGCCCGGAGGTGATGTTCATCGTCGCGATCAGCACTAGGATGGACAGGATGACGAACATGATATTGTCCTCCATCTCCAGCGCGCGCAGAAAGCCGCCCGAACTGTCCCGCCATGTCCATGTGAAATAGTCTGGCCCGGTCGCGTCTAGGATCGGCGCGATCATTGCGGCCACGTCATCGGGGCGTGTGACCAGCACCTCAATCTCATCCACCGTGTCTTGATGGTTGAAGAAGGTCTGCGCCTCCGAGAGAGGCATATAGAGCCTCGTGCGATCAATGTCATAGCGCCCCACGGCAAAGATATAGACCACCTCGAAATGCGAAATGCGCGGCGTGGTGCCAAATGGCCCCTGCACCCCGTTGGGGGAGATCATGGTGACCTTGTCCCCCACGCCGACATTCAATTCCCGCGCGACGCCCTGCCCGATGGCGACGCCGTCGGCAAGGCGAGCGATGTCCCCACGCGCGCGCTCTGGCTCTGCCAAGAGGGGGATGGTCTGCACATCCGCCGGGCGCTGGCCGAACACTTCCACCCCGCTGTTGCGCCCATTGGCGGCGAGCATGACCTGACCGCGCACCATGGGGGCCGCGCGGGTCACGCCCTCGACCGCTTGCAGCCGCTCCGCCACGCCGTCGAAATCCCGGATCGCGCGGGTGGGGCGGCCAAATTCGTCATTATAGGTTTGCGCGTAAACCGTGACATGCGCATTCGCGCCAAGGATCACGCCGGTAAATTCGGATCGAAAGCCGGACCGCACCGCCAGCGTCGCGATCAGCGCGAATACCGCAAGTGCTATGCCGATCAGCGATATCCACGTCATCACGCTCACGCCCCCCTCGGACCGGCGCGCGCGCAGATAGCGCCATGCGATCAGCCATTCAAAACCTGAGAAAGGGCGCGGTGTCATGCGTGTCTCCGTCTGCGAAAGGGCAGTGTCAGCAGGCTAAATAATCCCCAGCCTGCCACAAACCCACCCCCGGCAAATCCAAGGCCCGTGGGCGTGACCGGAACGGCCGGTTGGAACGCCGCCCATGTGCGCGCGGCGATATCGGTATCCATGCGGGTGGGCAAAAGGGCAAGGCGGCGCGCGGTGCCACCCTGCAAAACCGCCAAATCCGCCTTGAGCGCATCATAGCGTGCAAGGGTTTGGGCCATATCCCGCCCATGCTGATCAAGAAACGCGCTGCCCTGCAATTCGGCAAGCGCCTCGGCGCGGGTCACACCCGCTGCGGAGGCCGCCCCGTCAAACAGGATCGCGATCCCCGCAAGCTCATCCACCGCACCGCCCAGACGCTGCACATATTGCTGCGCGTATTCAGGATATTGCGCGAAGCTCACCGCCCCGGTGAGCCCCATCGCCATGGCAAGGCTGCGGATCAACATGACCGCAGCCTAACCCGGCTGGCCCGTACGCGACAGGCCACGATCCGTCACCTGTCCGCGAGCAGCGTGGTGAGTTTTGCGATGGCGGCCTCCGCGCTCATTTCCTCGCTCTCGCCGGTGCGGCGGGAGGTGACTTCGACGACACCGTTCTTGATCCCACGCGGGCCAACGGTGATGCGCCATGGGCAGCCAATCAGGTCCATCGTGGCAAACTTCGATCCGGCCCGTTCGTTCCGGTCGTCATATAGCGGATCAAGCCCCGCTTTTATCAACTGACCATAAAGGCTTTCGCACACGTCGTCCGTCCCGGCATCGCCCTGCTTGAGGTTCACAATCCCGACCGGAAAGGGGGCAACGCCCTCGGGCCAGATGATGCCCTTCTCGTCATGGTTCGCCTCAATAAGCGCGCCGACAAGGCGGCTGACGCCGATGCCATGGCTGCCCATATGGACCGGCACACGCTCGGCGTTTTCCGTCACGACGGTGGCGCCCATCGGCTCCGAATATTTGGTGCCGAAATAGAAGATTTGCCCAACCTCGATCCCGCGGGCGGTGCGGCGGCGCTCCTCCGGGATGGCACCAAACAGCGCCTCGTCATGGGTCTCGTCGGTGCGGGCATAGGGGGTGGTGAACTCCTCCATGATCGCGCGGCACTGATCGACATCGTCAAAGTCGATATCCCGATCCCCGAGTGTGAGGTCCGTGACCGCGCTGTCATAGAACACCTCGCTTTCGCCGGTTTCGGCGAGCACAAGGAATTCGTGCGTATAGTCCCCGCCAATCGGGCCACCATCGGCGCGCATCGGAATGGCCTTCAGCCCCATCCGCTCATAGGTGCGCAGATAGGTGACCATGTGACGGTTATAGGCGTGGAGCGCGTCCTCCATCGTCAGGTCAAAATTATAGCCGTCCTTCATCAGGAATTCACGGCCCCGCATCACGCCGAAGCGGGGGCGGATCTCATCGCGGAATTTCCACTGGATGTGATAGAGCGTCAGCGGCAAATCCTTGTAGCTGTTCACCGCGTTGCGGAAAATATCGGTGATCAGTTCCTCATTGGTCGGGCCATATAGCATGTCGCGCTTATGCCGGTCGGTGATGCGCAGCATCTCCTGCCCGTAATCCTCATAACGACCTGATTCTTTCCACAGCTCGGCAGACTGAATCGTCGGCATCAGCATCGGCATATGGCCGGCGCGCTGCTGTTCCTCATGCACGATTTCTTCAAGCCGGCGCAGCACCTTGAACCCCAGCGGGAGCCACGAATAAATCCCGGCGCTCGCCTGCCGGATCAGGCCCGCGCGCAGCATCAAACGGTGAGAGACGATCTGCGCCTCCGCAGGGTTTTCTTTCAGGACAGGCAGGAAGTATCGGGAAAGACGCATGTTTTTCGGCGCTCCGGTCAACGGGTGGAAACTTTGCCTGTGTGTTTAGGCCAAGGGGTGTGTCCGCGCAATGGCGCGTCTGTGCATACCACGGTACAGTTTCAAAACGGGGGCAACTATCTGTCCCGACCAACGATTCACGGCGCAACAAAATGATGTTGGCAGGGGGTGACAACCGGTCGCGCATTGGTTAAAAGATAGGCAGCCGCTAAGACGGCCCAAGTCTGGGGAGACTTCTAAGCGACCTGCCTTCGGGCAGGTCGTTTTCCGTTTCACCCCTTCTTTTTCGCTTTTGGACGTTGCACCACATGGGTGCGCCCCATGGATTTGGCGAGCCGTGCGAGCCGCTTCTCCGCGGCCTCCCCAAACAGGGGTGCGCTGTCCCGCCCGAGGGTGAGCATCAGCGTATCAGCCTCCCCGAATTCCAGCTTGGTATCAGCCAGCGTTTCCGCGCAGGAGCCGGTCATCATCGCGCCCAACCGGATCGCCCGCCCCACCTGATCGGCAAGCGTGATACGCGGCTCGTCTAGCAGGGAGGCCAAGGGGCCATTCGCCTCTGGCAGGTCGCTGCTCTTGTACCGTTTTGCCAGCGACATTGCGATAAACACGCGCCCAGCATGGTCAATACCGGAAAAATTCGCACGACACGCCGTCTCGAATGCGAGAGATGCGCGTACATCCGGGTGCGCGCGCCATGTCACGTCATGCAGAAGACAGGCCGTATGGATCAGCCGCAGCGACGCGCTGCCCTCCATCGTGAAGATCGGGCGCAACCACTCATAGAGCGCGTCGCCAAAGCCGGGAAAGCGGGCCGCGCCCTGCTCCGTCGCGCGCGCGGCAAGGATGAGTGGATCGTCATTGCGCATCGTGTCGGGGATCAAGTCAAACAGCACCCCTTCCCGCAAACCATAGGCAGAAATCGCAACATCATCAGGCGTGAACGCGTCCAAGAGCGGGCCAAGCACCCGCGCGGCCATCGGCACCAGCGACAGGCGCGCCATGCTGCTGGTGGCGAACTCGCGCAATTCCTCGGGCGTGCGGCTGGCGATCCATGCGCTGGTCTCTTTCAGCGCGTCGGGCGTCATCCGATAGCCATGCAGCACATGCAGCGGATAGGCGCGCTTTGCCATGTCGATCTGCGCGATCGCGCGCCATGATCCGCCAACAAGGTAGAGCCGCGGCACCGGGCCGGGAAGCTGCGCGCGCAACCGGGTCAGCACCTCCGCGATATGTTTGTCGCGGGCCTTTTCCTTCACGTCATTGAGTGCAAGCGGCCCCAGCGGTGATGTCACACACGGGCCGATCCGCCCGCCCGCGACCCGCGCCAATTCCATCGACGCGCCCCCAATATCAACGATCAGCCCTTCGGCCTCTGGCCAGCCCATCAGCAGCCCTTGGGCAGAGAGTTGCGCCTCTTCCTCGCCGCTGGCGACGCGCAGTTCCAGCCCGGTTTCGGCAAGCACTTCGGCGGCGAATTCCGCGCCATCTTCTGCCTCCCGCACGGCGGCGGTTGCGACACACATCAGATGATCAAGCTGCATCGTCCGCGCGATATGGGTAAAGCGCATGATGGCGGCCAGCGCCCGCTCGCGCCCATCGGGGGCAAGGCGCCCGGTCTTTCCCAAACCGGCGCCAAGACCGCACAAAACCTTTTCGTTGAAGAAATAAGAGGGGCTGCGCAGCGGGCCGTCAAACACCACCAGACGCACGGAATTGGAGCCGACATCGACCACGCCGACGCGCGCCGATCCGCCGTTTAGAATGCTGTCTTTCAAGCCGTTTTTGCCAGCCATGATCGCCCTGCCCATCATGTGTTTGCCTAGTTGTGACAGTGGAGTGCGGCGGGGTCAACGCGACAGGATTTTCCCATGTTAATAATATTACACTTGCAAATTGTTAACGAATCGTCATCCTTCTCCTTGCCGACTCCCTGCCGGCTTCCCTGTCAAAGGGGAAGGTTGGGGCGGGGTGGGAACGACCGCAAGCACGCCCCACCCCGCCCGCCATCCCGGCGTACATGTCTGCTTGAAAAACGAAAGGACCGCCGTGATGAGACTTCACTTCCGCTCAGCCCTGTGCGCCGCTGTCATCGCGCTGGCCACATCGTCGGTATCCGCCGCGGAATGGATCATGCCGACACCCTATGGCGCGGGCAATTTCCAGACCCAAAACGCGCAGGCCTTTGCCGATGAAGTGGCGCGTGAGACGAATGGCGCGGTGACGATCACGCTGCACCCGGCGGGCTCACTCTATCCCCATGGCGATATCCCGCGTGCGGTGATGGACGGCGATGCCCAGATCGGGGAGGTGTTGCTGTCCACCCTGTCCTCCATGCATCCTGCCTTTGGCGCAGATAGCCTGCCTTTTGTCGCCACGACCTATTCCGAGGCGAGCGCGCTTTGGGAAGAAGAGCGCGGCGTTCTGAGCCGCCTGATGCGGGAGCGCGGATTGATCCCGCTTTATGCCGTGCCATGGCCGCCGCAGGGGCTGTATTCCCTCAACGAGATGACGAGCGGCGCAAATCTGCGCGGCACGTCCTTCCGGACCTATAACGCCATGTTGGACCAATTGGCCCAATCTGTCGGCGCGCGGCCAACGCAAGTGGAAGTGAAAGACATCCCCGATGCCTTCCGCGACGGGCGGATCGACGTGATGCTGACCTCCGCCACCACAGGTGTCATCACGCAGGCATGGGATTATCTGGATGTGTTCTATGACATTCAGGCGTGGCTGCCCAAGAACATCGTGTTCGTAAATGCCGACGCGTGGAACAAACTCGATCGGGAGACTCAAAACATCATCCTGCGCGCCGCCCGCAACGCAGAAGAGCGCGGCTGGCTTTCATCCATGGTGGACGCGGTTGAGGCGGTCAAGACGCTGTTCGACAACGGCATGGTAATCCTGACCACCGATAGTGAGGTGATGACGGATGCGTCCGGCGGGCAGATGCGCGGGGTTGATCCGCAACTCGTCGAGGCGCTGCGGGATGCAGCCCAACAAATCAAGGCGGACTGGATCAGATCCGCCGGAGCAGATGGTCAGATCATGTTGAGGCAGTTGAACTGACCAGCCCATGAGGGTGGGGGCGGAGCCGGCCTGATCGGGGGATCAGGTCGGTTCTTCGCGTCTTTGGGCCACACGCGGGGCATCGCCCGTTCCCACGCGCCCCCGGCCGGATAGCGACGGGTTCTCCATGAAGAAATGGTGGGCGTTGAACGCCTCACCCTGATCCGCACCAGGGCGGATGAAGGAGCCATCGGGGCGCAGCACCCAGCTTTGCGCTTCATCAGCCATGTTCGCGGCCATGATCTGCTCCACGATCTGGGCATGGACGGTGGGGTTATGTATCTCCACCATCGTCTCGATCCGGCGGTTCAGGTTCCGGCCCATCCAATCAGCGGAGGACATGAACACCCGCGCGCCCGCCGATGGCAGGCCATGGCCATTGCCAAAGCAGGCAATCCGCGAATGTTCCAAGAACCGCCCGACGATGGATTTCACCCGGATATTTTCGGACAATCCCTGCACGCCCGGCCGAACGCCACAGATGCCGCGCACGATCATGTCGATCTTCACCCCGGCCTGAGACGCAGCATATAACGCGTCGATCACCTCCGGCTCGATCAGGGAATTTACCTTGACCCAGACGGCCGCAGGGCGGCCCGCACGCGCATGGGCGGCCTCTTCTTCAAGGCATTCGAGGATCGTGGATTTCAGGGTCAGCGGGCTGATCTTGAGGTTTTCCAACCCTTCGGGCTTGGCATAGCCGGAGACGTAGTTGAACACCCGCGTCGCATCCCGGCCCAGCGCCTTGTCACAGGTGAACAGGCTCAGATCGGTGTAAAAGCTGGCCGTGACCGGGTGATAATTGCCGGTGCCGAAATGAGAATAGGTGACAAGCTCGCTGCCCTCACGCCGCACCACGGTGGAAATCTTGGCGTGGGTTTTCCAATCGATGAAGCCATAAACGACCTGCGCCCCGGCCCGCTCCAGCGCGCGGGACTGGCGGATATTGGCGGCCTCGTCAAAACGCGCCTTCAACTCGACAAGCGCCGTGACGGATTTCCCGTCCTCCGCCGCCTCACAGAGAGCAGCGACAATGGGCGAGTTTTTGGACGTGCGATAAAGCGTCTGTTTGATGGCCACCACATTCGGGTCACGCGCGGCCTGTTGCAGGAAGCGCACGACGATGTCGAACGTCTCATAGGGGTGGTGCAGCAGCATGTCCTTTTGCCGGATCGCGGCAAAGATATCGCCCTCAAAATCCTGCACCCGCTCGGGCACGCGCGGTTTGTAGGCCGGCCACAAAAGGTCCGGCCTGCTGTCGTCGATCAATTCGCTCAACGCGGCCATGCCGATCATGCCGTCAATCTCGAATATCTCATCGCGGGAGGAGCCGACCTCCTCCACCACCATATCGCGCAAATCCTCCGGCGCACCGGCAGAGACGGTCATGCGGATAACTTCCCCTCGGCGGCGGCGTTTGAGCGCGATCTCGAATTCCCGCACGAGGTCTTCGGCTTCTTCCTCCACTTCCAGGTCGCTGTCTCGCAGCACCCGGAAGGTCAAAAGCCCCATGGTCTCATATCCGGGGAAAAGCTGTTTGAGAAAGACTTCCAACAGCCCTTCAAGCGGCAGATACCGCTGCACACCGGGCCGCCCGCCATCAAGTTTGATAAAGCGGCTGACCTGATTTGGCACGGGCAACAGCGCCTCAAGGGGTGCCCCATCCTCGCGCCGCCGCAGCTTGATCGCCATGGCAAAGCCGGTGTTGGGGATGAACGGAAACGGATGCGCGGGATCAATCGCAAGCGGCGTCAAAACGGGAAAGACCTGCTCCATGAACACATCCGCAAGCCGCCCGCGATCCGCACCGGTCAAATCCTCCGGCCCGACGATTTCAAACCGCTCCTTGCGCAACTCCTTTTGCAGAGCGGTCCAGATGACCTGCTGTTCGGCCATCAATTCGCGCGCGGTGCGGTCAATGCGGGCAAGCTGTTCTGCCGGGGTCAGGCCATCGGCACTTGGCTTGACCACGCCCGCGCGCACCAAACCACGCAGGCCCGCGACACGCACCGTATAAAACTCGTCAAGGTTGGAGCCGGAGATGGACAGGAACCGCACCCGCTCCAACAGCGGCACGTCAGGATTGGCAGCCTCTTCCAGCACGCGCCAGTTGAAGGCCAGCCATGAAAGCTCCCGATTGAAGAAACGCCCCGGCCCCTCGCGGTCAAAATCCGCAGGGACAGGACGGGGGGCCGGGCAGTTCAGAAAATCAGCTTTGCTCATCCCTGATATGTAGGGGATTACGCATGACTTTTCTATGACAATGGCGTGTCGTCACCCTGTTCAAGCACCCGGCGGGCCAGCGGGATTGTGACGGGCTTTCGACTGGCCAGAGCTTCGGCATCAAGGCGCGCGACAAGGTCTTCGGCGGCGCGCAGGGAGCGATCCATGCGGGGCATCAGGTATTGGATCAGCGCGGGCGGTGCGTCGAGTTGGCGATCCGCCATCAGCTTGACCAGCACCGCCGACAGCAGCGTGTCATCAGGCGCGCCCAATTCGACCAGCGTGACCGATTGCAGGCGGGAGGCCAGATCGGGCGTGAGGAAAAGGATCCGGCTTGGCGCGATGCGGCTTGTCAACATCAGCCGCCCCTGCTCTGCCCCCATCAGGTTATAGAGGTGGAACACCGCCTGCTCCGCCGCGCGGCGATCACCCTCCGCCAGATCGGGCAGAGCATCGAGCCGCTCCAGCACCACCGCGCCATGGGCGGCAAGCTGCGGGATGTCCTGATCCGCCAGAGTGGTCGCGTCCAGAATGCGCGCGTCACTCTGCTCGGCCCAGACATGGGCGAGATGCGTCTTTCCCGCGCCCTCGGGGCCAAGGATCATCAATCGCCCGCCCGGCCAATCGCGCCATCCATCCACCAGTGACAGGGCGGCAACGTTGCTTGATGCCACAAAAAACGCAGCCCGGCCCAGCGCCGGACGGGTCGCCAGATCCATCACCAATTGGCGGGGGTGGCTCATTCCTTGGGGCGCCCCTGATAGAGCCGCCCGTTCATATACTGCTCCAGCCCGAACCGGGCCATCACCCCGATCACCGCTGCCACCGGCACCGCGATCAACATCCCGGTAAAGCCCATCAGGCTGCCAAAGGCCGACAGGGCAAAGATCAACCAGACCGGATGCAGGCCCACCGATCCGCCGACAAGTTTCGGGGTCAGCACATTCCCCTCCATCGCTTGGCCCACCATGAACACACCCGCGACGGCGGCAATCCACTGCCATTCGCCCCAGAACTGGAACAGCGCCACACCGAGTGACAAAGCACCGCCCAGCAACGCGCCGACAAACGGAATGAAGGAAATCAGCCCGGCGAAAATCCCGATCACCAGACCGAATTGCAGGCCGACAAGGCTCAGCGCCACGGCGTAGAACGTCCCAAGGATCAGACAGACTGACCCCTGCCCGCGCACAAACCCGGCCAGCGTCTTGTCAATCTTGCGCGCCAAATCGCGGATGGTGGGCGCATGATCGCGCGGCAGCCAACTGTCGATCTTGGCGATCATCCGGTCCCAGTCGAGCAACAGGTAGAAAGCGACAACAGGGGCCAAGAACAGCACGAGAAAGAAATCCACCAGCGCCATTCCGCCCGCCACCACATTCTCAAACACGCCCAGCGCGCGCGACTGGATCGTGTCGGTCGCCTGCGCGAGCGCGTTGCGCAGCGGCGTGCCTTCCTCAAACAGATCGGGGAAATTCGTGCCAAGCCATTGGCGCAGGCTCTCGAAATACTGTGGCGAGGTCTCGATCAGCACCCGCACCTGATCGACCAGAAGCGGGATCAGCAACAAAAGCGTGAACAAGAAGATCAGCACAAGCCCAAGCGTGATCAGAACCGTGGCCCAGACCCGGCTCAGCCCACGCGCCTCCAGCCGGTCCGCCACCGGATCAAGCAGATAGGCGAGCGCCGCCCCCACAATGAAGGGCAACAGACTGTCGCCCACGACCCAAAGGATCGCCAGAAAGGCAAGGCCGCCGAATGTCCACCATCCGACCTGTTCGCGTGTGCTGAGTGCCATCGGCTGCTCCCCTGTTTGAGCCCCGTCTATCGCCGTTAAGATGGGTTGAAAAGCGGCAGATTTCTATCCGTTGAACGCATCGATGCTGAAAAACGTGATGTTGTCAGGGTTGCGCCGGGCGCGCGCCGGATCGCTGAGCGCCAGCGCCTCGCATTCCGCCCGGCCATAGACCCGGTCAATCTCTCCATCCGCATTGCGGATCGTGTTGCCATCCGCGTCACGCTCGCGCGCGTCGAACATCCAGTTATGGCAGTATTCATGCAAGATCGTGCGCGCCTGTCGCGCCGGCTTACGTTCAAAATACTTTGGCAGAATTTGGAAAGTCCGGTGACTGAACGGCCCACCCCGGTTGAGCGCGGGCGTGCTTTCCCGGTCGGTCGATTGGGACCGCATCCTGATGATCACTGTGCGATTGCTCAGCACACGCACGAGCCGCCGAAACCGCCGCGCGATGGCAAGGCGCGTGATGCGCCCCGGCATATCCTCGCCCATATATCGCGCGAAACCGGGCGAGCCCTCCCAGATTTGCCGCCGCTGCGCGCCGCTTGCATCCAACAAAGTGCGCACGAGTCGTTGGCCTGCGAGCGCATACTGCTCGGCCTGAAGGGCCGCTGTGCGGATGATCTCCTCCACCTCGTCGGCCTCAATCGTACGCCCCAAAAGGGCCGAGATTTCCGCAAGGATCGCGTCCTGATCCTCGACATAGATAATAGTCAGTCCACGCATAATACCCGCCTAGAGTTCGATTGCCTGCATCACCTCAGGTTCGATCACGTTTACGCCCGGCAATCCGTCAATCATCACTTGTGCCGATTGTTCCAGCAGTGGGAAGGTTCGGTAATGACAGGGGATCACGGTCTTAAAGTCGAAAAAGCTTTTGGCGGCGAATGTCGCGCGCGTCATGTCCATGGTGAAATGCCCGCCCGCCGACAGGATGCCGATATCGGGTTTGTGCAGGGCCTGAAAAATCTCCATATCCGCCATCACATCCGTATCGCCGGAGAAATAGATCGTGTGTCCTTCGCCTGCGATCATGAACCCGGCCTCCGCTCCGGCATAGACCGGCCCATTCTCTGACCCGATTGAGGAGGAATGGCTCGCGTTCACCATCGTGACGGCCACCTCCCCGATCCGGATCGTGCCGCCCTTGTTGAACCCGATGGTTTCGATCCCGTCGCGATCCTCCCACCAGCTCATCAGATCATAGATGCCCGCAACGGGGATGCTCAGTTCCTTCGCGATGCCCAGCACGTCGCCCGAATGATCGCCATGCCCGTGGCTCAAGAGGATCAGCGTGGCCCCGTCGATGGCGCGCGCCCGGTCGCCTTCGGCAAACATCGGATTGCCGGTCATCCATGGGTCCACCAGCAAAACCTGATCCGCGATCTCGATCCGAAACCCGGAATGTCCAAGCCATGTGATCTTCATGATTGCCTCCACGCTCTAAGCCGCTAACTCTTTGATCAAACGAAGGAGAGCACGGGAATGGATTGGACGCAACAGGTCGACAATTACTGCGAGCGGATGGATTTCACCTTCTGGGGAGAGCCGCTCAATGCGATCACCAACGCGGCTTTCCTGATCGCGGCGTTCATCGCGTGGCGCGTGGCAAAACGGGAGGGGCGACTTGATCCGGGTATCTGGGCGCTCCTCACGGTGCTGACGGCGATTGGCATCGGCTCCTTTCTGTTCCACACCTTTGCGACGCGATGGGCCGCGATGGCGGATGTGTTGCCGATCCTGTTCTACATCCTGATCTATATCTATCTCGCCACGACCCGGTTTCTGGCGCTGCCGTGGTGGGGCGGGGTCGCGGCCCTTGTTCTGTTCGTGCCTTACGCGGGATTGGTCGGCTGGGCCGTTGGCTCCGTGTTCGGGCCGCTCAATGGCTCTGTCGGCTATATCCCGGTGCCGATCCTGATCGCGATCTATGCGTTTTTGATCCGCAACTCTGCTCCGCAAACGGCGCGGGGGCTGATGATTGGCGTGGCGATCCTCGCTGTCTCCCTCACAATGCGCACGATTGACGAGGCGACCTGCGCGGCCTTTCCCATCGGCACGCATATCTTCTGGCACATCTTCAACGGGATCATGCTGGGCTGGATGATTGTCGTGATGGCCCGGCATCCGCGCACCACATGAGGACAATTCACTTTCTGCAAATATCCGCCCGCGCCGGCGAGGCGCGCATCTCTCCTCCCCGCGCCATGGGAACGGAGCAGAACAGGCCCGCCCCTTCTTGCACGCGGGCGCGCGCAGGGGTACACCCACGCTGACCGACAGAAATCCGGGAACATGCCCCATGTCCATTGATATTGATACCGCGCGCCGGGTGGCGCATCTGGCCCGCATCCGCGTCGAGGAAGAGCGCCTGCCGCATCTGGCAGAGCAATTGTCCTCCGTTCTCGATTTCATGGAGCAATTGAACGAGGTGGATGTCGACGGGATCGAGCCGATGACCTCCGTCACGCCCATGGCGCTGCCCCGCCGCAAGGATGGCGTCACCGATGGCGGCATTCAGGACAAGGTGCTGGCCAACGCACCGGATGCGCGCGAAGGCTTCTTCGCTGTGCCAAAAGTGGTGGAGTAAGCGATATGGACCTCAGCACCCTGACCATCGCCGAGGCGCGCGACGCGCTGCGCAAGGGCGAGCTTACCAGTGTGGACCTGACCGACGCCTACCTCACGGCGGCAGAGGCGAGCGACGCGCTCAACGCCTATACCACCAAAACGCCTGAGCAGGCGCGCGACATGGCCGCCGCCGCGGATGCGCGGATCAAGGCGGGCGATGCACCCGCGATGTGCGGCATCCCGATCGGCGTGAAAGACCTGTATGCTGTTGAAGGCGTCGCAACACAGGCCGCGTCCAACATCCTTGCAGGCTTCAAACCGCAATATGAAAGCACGGTGACGGGCAATCTGTGGTCCTCCGGCGCCGTGATGCTGGGCAAGCTCAATATGGACGAGTTCGCCATGGGCTCCTCCAACATCACCTCCGCCTATGGCCCGGCAATCAGCCCGTGGCGGCGCGCGGGCGACGAGACCCCGATCACGCCCGGCGGCTCCTCCGGGGGATCGGCGGCGGCGGTCGCGGCGGATCTGTGCCTTGGTGCAACGGCAAGCGACACTGGCGGCTCCATCCGTCAGCCTGCGGCCTTTACTGGTACGGTGGGGATCAAGCCGACCTATGGCCGCTGTTCACGCTGGGGCATGGTTGCCTTCGCCTCCAGCCTGGATCAGGCGGGGCCAGTGACGAAAACCGTGCGCGACGCGGCGATCATGCTCGGTGCGATGGCCGGGTATGATCCGAAAGACAGCACCTCCGCCAACCTACCCGTACCGGATTTCGAGGCCGCACTCACCGGCGATATCCGGGGCAAGACCATCGGCATCCCGCGCGAATACCGCGTCGAAGGGATGAGCGAAACGCTCGATACCCTGTGGCGTGAGGGTGCGGAGATGCTGCGCGACGCGGGTGCCACCATCGTCGATATCTCCCTGCCGCACACGAAATACGCGCTGCCGACCTATTACATCATCGCACCTGCCGAGGCGTCCTCGAACCTGTCGCGCTATGACGGTGTGAAATACGGCCACCGTGCCACGCTCGCGCAGGGCGACGGCATCACCGATATGTACGAAAAAACCCGCGCCGAAGGTTTCGGGGAGGAAGTGCAGCGCCGCGTGATGCTTGGGGCCTATGTGCTGAGTGCCGGGTTTTATGACGCTTATTATGTGCGCGCGCAAAAGGTCCGCACGTTGATCAAGCGCGACTTTGAACTGGCGTTCGGGGATGGCGTGGACGCGATCCTCGCACCCGCGACCCCATCGGCGGCATGGGGTTTGGGAGAGATGCAGACCGATGATCCGGTGCAGATGTATCTGGAGGACGTGTTCACGGTGCCGCTGAACCTTGCCGGTCTGCCCGGCGTGTCGGTCCCGGCAGGGCTGAACCGTCAGGGCCTGCCGCTTGGCCTGCAGCTGATCGGCCGCCCGTGGGAAGAGGGCGATCTTCTCAACATCGCGGGCGCGCTCGAAACTGCCGTTGGATTCACCGCAAAGCCGGAACGCTGGTGGTGACACCCCAATAAAAACGTCCTTGCCGGAACACCAGCAAGGACGACAGATCACTCTATGGCGGGGGCGCTTCTGGCCCCGTCACCGTTATTCCAGAACAAGTTCACCCGCACTCTGTCGCCCGTCGCGGCCTTCGATCATTTCGTAGCGAATGCGCTGATTGTCCGCGAGGGTCCGCAGCCCCGCCCGCTCGACCGCGCTGATATGCACGAAAACGTCCTTGCCGCCCTCATCGGGCTGGATAAAGCCGAAACCCTTGTCAGGGTTGAACCATTTCACCGTACCGGTGGCCATATTGTCGTCCTTCCAGATCGTTGCCGGTACAACCGCATACCGGCGGAGTATTGCGCCGACCGGCGCGTTGGATGAACGAGAAGATCGACGACGCCACAGAAACTACCAGAAAAAAGCGATTTTCACAAATTTCCACACCTACGCACGGTTGTTTTTCTGGCATATGCTGCCCCTGTGGCCGCGCAGCCATAGACTTAGTTTTGATTTGGGAGCAACCGGATGGAAATCCTGACCGTTGAGAACCTCGGCAACCTCATGATGCTGATCTTTTTGCAGGCCGTGCTGGGCTTCGACAACTTGCTCTACATCTCAATCGAATCAAAACGGGCGCCGATTGCGGATCAGGCGCGGGTGCGGCGGATCGGGATTCTGGTCGCCATGGCCCTGCGGATCGTGCTGCTGTTCGTGATGATCCAACTGCTCGCGGCGCTACAGGTGCCGTTCTTCAGCATTGACATTCCCGGCATCATCAGTGGCGAGTTCACCTTTGCCGTGATCGTGTTCCTGTTTGGCGGCGTGTTCATCATGTACACAGCGGTGAAGGAGATCATGCACCTTTTGGCGGTCGATCACCTTGAGGAAGGGACAGAGGATAAGGGGCGGAAATCCACCCTCTCCGTCATCGCATTGATCGTGTTCATGAACCTGATTTTCAGCTTCGATTCCATCCTGTCGGCCATTGCGATTACCGAAGTGTTCCCGATCCTTGCCATTGCCATTCTGGTCAGCTCCGCCGCGATGCTGATGCTTGCCGATAGTGTCGCGGAGTTTCTGGAGAAAAACCGGATGTATGAGGTGCTGGGCCTGTTCGTGCTGCTGATCGTCGGTGTCGTTCTGCTGGGCGAAGGCGGGCATAAGGCGGATCTGACGCTGTTTGGCTATCATGTGGAAGCGATGAGCAAGACGACCTTCTACTTCTCCGTCGTGGTGCTGTTCCTCGTGCAGGCGGTCCAGACCGGATATCGCCGCAAGTTGGAGATCGTGCGCACCATGCGGGCGAAAGCCGCCGGTCGTGCCGCGCCCAATCACTAGCGCTCAGGGCGCAGAGCACCTATCTTAAACCCGAGTTAAGAAAAGGGAGCCCTTCATGCCGCGCCTTTTGGGCCTGATCGTGCTGGTCGTGCTAATCGCCGCTGTTGCCTTTCAGGCGCTGGGGCAGACAGGGGTGACCTGATGGTCGGGAAACGGTTCGGCGGACAGCACAGCACGGGCGGGGCCACGGGGTCCGCGCCGGGGGCGAGCCGGTGGGACGCGCGGCCTGTAAGGCGTGGCTCCAAGGGCGCGAAACTCCTTTATGTCGCCCCGATCCCCCTGTTTTTCGCGGGTCTTGGTGAGGTCATGCAGGGCGATCCTCTTGGCATTCTGGCTGAGCTTGGCGGGTTTGCAGCCCTTATGGCCGGGGCATGGTTCGTCAATGAAGGGGTGAAGGCCGAACAGGCGTTTGAGGCGCGCAGCGTCGCCAAACCACCCCGCTTCCCGCGCAAGCTGTTTGGCGGTGTGGTGATCGGCGCGGGCGTTGGCTTTGCCGCAGCCTTTGGCTGGGGTATCGGCATTCTGTCGGGGGCTGTTTTGGGCGGGCTTGCCCTTTCGACCAGCGTGCTTGCCTTCGAGCTCGACCCGATGCGGGCCAAGGGGCTGGAGGCGCATTCGGAGTTTGACCGCGAGCGTGTCGCCAATGCCGTGGACCGGGCCGAAGGTCTGCTTGATGAACTCTTGGAGGCTGCAAACCGCATCCGGGACCGCGCGCTGATCGGCCGGGTGGAACGCCTTGCCGCTGCCGCCCGTGATGTGATCCGCGCGGTAGAGGACGATCCCCGCGATCTGCCGCGCGCGCGCAAATTCCTTGGCCTTTACCTCACGGGCGCGCGCGACGCGACGATCAAGTTTGCAGATATCTGGACCCGCAGCCGCGATGCGCAGGCGCGCGCAGACTATGAGTGCCTGCTTGATGACCTTGAAACCAGTTTCCGCGCCCATCGCGAGAAGCTGATGATTGAAGACCGCAGCGACCTCGATATCGAAATCGACGTGCTGCGCCACCGACTGCAACAGGAGGGGCTTATGCCCCTGAAAGAGGAGTAACACCCATGTCTGACGCGACCCGCGCCAAGGCCGAAGCCACCCTGAAGGATGCGGAGGTCATTACCTCCACCCTGCTGCCCGAACTGACCGATGCGGTGCCCGCCGTCGCCACTGATCAGGCGGCGGTTGAGCAGCGCATCGCGGAACTCGACATGGAGGATACGCAGACCATCATCCGCTTTGGCACCGCTGCGCAGACCGAATTGCAGGCGATCAGCCAGCAGATGCTCGCGGGCGTGAAAAGCAAGGATGTGGGCCCGGCGGGCAACTCCCTGCGGGATATGGTGACGGCGCTGCGCGGCTTCTCCGTGGATGAGCTGGACCCGAACCGCAAACGCAGTTGGTGGGAGCGCCTGTTGGGTCGCGCCGCACCGATGGCCAATTTCATGGCCAAATTCGAAGAGGTACAGGGCCAGATTGACAAGATTCAGGACGAACTTCTCGATCATGAAACGGTGCTGCTGAAGGATATCAAATCCCTAGATATCCTCTATGAAAAGACGCTGAATTTTTACGACGAATTGGCGATATACATCGCGGCGGGTGAGGAGAAAATCCGCCGCCTCGACGAAAACGACATTCCCGCAAAAGAGGCGGAGGTCGCTGCCGCGAATGAAAACGATGCGGTGCTCAAGGCGCAGGAATTGCGCGATCTGCGCGCCGCGCGGGACGATCTGGAACGCCGGGTTTACGACCTGAAACTCACTCGTCAGGTGACGATGCAATCCCTGCCCTCCATCCGATTGGTGCAGGAGAATGACAAATCGCTGGTGACCAAGATCAACTCGACCCTCGTGAACACCGTGCCGCTGTGGGAAAACCAGCTTGCGCAGGCCGTCACGATCCACCGCAGCCGGGAGGCCGCGAGCGTCGTGCGTGACGCGAATGACCTGACCAATGATCTGTTGCGCCAGAACGCCGATAACCTCAAAACCGCCAATGCCGAGATCCGGCGGGAGATGGAGCGCGGCGTGTTCGATATCGAAGCGGTCAAGGAAGCGAACGCGACCCTCATTGCCACGATTCAGGAAAGCCTCCAGATCGCGGATGAGGGCAAGGCTATGCGCGCGGCGGCCGAAGTGGACCTGCAGAAGATGGAAGCCGATCTGAAAAACACGCTCGCTGCGGCGAAAGCCTCGCCCGCGCCGAGCAACCCGGCCTGATCCATGGCCCTGCGCCCCGGTGATCCAAGCGAGCCGATCAGCGCGCTGGATCACCACGACGCCCCCTTCGCCTATACGTTCGGGCAGGAAACAGGATCGGCAAGCCAGTCCTGGTTTCGGGGGCACATCGCGCGCTTCAACCCCACCGCCGCGCAAATGCGCGATGCCGATGCGGTGCCTCAGCATATCCTTGCAGGCTTTCTGCCCCCAACCCCGGTGATCGGGCCGGACACGCGGGTGCTTGCCTTTGGCAGTTGTTTTGCGATCCATGTCACCCGCTGGCTAGCCAATCGCAGCTATACGGTGTTGAACACGGACGACGCGCGCAAAGACGCCTATATCGTTCGCTTTGGCGAAGGGCTGGTCAACAGTTTCGTGCTCCGCCAACAGTTTGAATGGGCGCTGGAGGGCGCGCGCTTTCCAACGGCACTTTGGTATGATGACGCTGGCACGGCGCATCCCTATTCCGATGACATCCGGCAACAGACCCGCGCGATGATCCTTGATACAGATGTGTTCATACTGACGCTTGGCCTGTCGGAGATTTGGTATGACATCCCCTCGGGTGGCGTGTTTTGGCGCGCGGTGCCAGAGCCGGTGTTCGATCCGCAACGGCACGGCTTTCGCACCAGCACCGTGGCAGAGAACCGCGACAATA
Organism: Rubricella aquisinus; assembly: GCF_014199445.1. GTDB lineage: Bacteria > Pseudomonadota > Alphaproteobacteria > Rhodobacterales > Rhodobacteraceae > Rubricella > Rubricella aquisinus. The sequence goes on from NZ_JACIJS010000005.1 coordinate 288,799, forward strand.
TCCTCGCCATTCAGGCGCTGATCCGCAAACACCGGCCCGACGCGCGGGTGATCTTTACCCTCTCGCCCATCCCCCTTGTCGCCACCTTCCGCCCCATGCCCACGATCCCGGCCAATGCGGTGTCAAAGGCCACATTGCGCGCCGCGCTCGATGAAGCGATGAATGCCGCGCGCGATCCGCGCCTGCACTATTGGCCCGCCTATGAAATCGTGATGGACGCGTTCGACAACCGCTGGCTGCCCGACCGGCGGCATGTGAAGCGGGAGGTGCTGGACTATGTCCTCACGCTGTTTGAGACATTCTGGTGCCATGGCTCCACCCCCCGGATCACCCCGGTGGAGGCTCTGGTCCATGCCCGTGCGGCGACAGGCGCGCTGCCGCCCACCCTCAGCCGCGCGATCAAGAACGGGAACACCGGCAGGCTTGAGCGTTTGCTGGCAAGCCTGTCAGACGCCGATGATGTGAGCCTGATCCTTGCAGCCGCGCGCGATGCAGGCCATCGTATGACCAACAGTGCCGGTGACGCCCTGCGCACCTGGCTCAAGACCCGATAAGGAGGCGCATCATGCCCATTTTCGATTTTCTCAAGGGCGAGTTCATCGACGTGATCGAATGGCTCGACAGCAGCAATGACACGCTCGTCTACCGGTTCGAGCGGCATGGAAACGCAATCAAATATGGCGCGAAACTCACCGTGCGCGAAGGACAGGCCGCCGTGATGATCCATGAGGGGCAATTGGCGGATGTGTTCCCGCCGGGGCTCTACATGCTTGAGACAAACAACATGCCGATCATGACGACGCTTCAGCATTGGGATCATGGGTTCAAATCACCCTTTCTGTCGGAAATCTATTTCGTCAACACGACCCGGTTTCAGGATCTCAAATGGGGGACGAAAAACCCCATCATGTGCCGCGACCCGGAATTCGGGCCGGTGCGGTTGCGCGCCTTTGGCACCTATACGATCCGGGTGAATGACCCGGCGCGCTTCTTGCAGGAGATCGTCGGGACGGATGGCGAGTTTACCACCGATGAGATCAGCTATCAGATCCGCAACACCATCGTGTCACGCTTCTCAGCGGCGATCGCGGCGTCGGGCATTCCGGTGCTCGACATGGCGGCCAACACCGATGATCTGGCGAAATATGTCGCGGCCAAGATCGCGCCGGAAATCGCGGAATACGGGATCGAACTGCCCCGGCTTTACATCGAGAATATCTCCCTGCCCGCCGCGGTGGAGGAGGCCATGGACAAGCGCACTTCCATGGGCGTGATCGGCGATCTGGGCCGCTACACACAGTTTCAGGCCGCTGAAGCAATGGCGGAGGCCGCGCGCAATCCCGGTGCCGGTGGCGGCGGGATGGGGGCCGGGCTTGGCATGGGGATGGGCATGGCAATGGCGCAGAACCTTGGCCAATCCGGGCCATGGGGTGCCGCGCCCGCAGCGGCCCCACCACCACCCCCCGTGGAGCATGTCTGGCATATCGCGGAGAATGGCGCGACCAAGGGGCCGTTTTCCAAAGCCGCCCTTGGCCGGATGGCCAGCGATGGCAGCCTGAGCCGCGAAACCCTTGTCTGGACAGCGGGACAGGACGGATGGAAACCAGCAGGCGACGTGATGGAGCTTGCACAGCTCTTCACCGTCATGCCCCCGCCACCACCGCCGCCCCCTCTCGCAGAATAAGAGGCGCTCGATGACAGCAACACCGTATCTGTCCGTAGCAGCCCTTGCGGTCACTCTGGCCGCCTGTGCCGCGACCCGACCTGACACGGCGATGCCGGCCGATATGCCCGCGTTGCAGGAAGCCTTCATAGGCTCAGGCGCAACATCGGCGACACTCACGACCGGATCGCGGGGCAAATTCACCTTCTATAGGAATGGCGCTGCGGAGTTTCGCCCAACCGGGACGACCGGAAACTTCGTGATTGGCACGCAGCTTGCGTCGATTGAGGGCAACACAGTCTGCCTCGCCCCGAATGATGAGGGCTGGACCGGCGCGTGTATCGACATCTACACGGTTGAACCGGGAAGCTACTTCTGCGAAGGGCGTTTCGGAAACGCTGCAAACTGGAAAGACAATTGTGTGTTCGAGGTAGATGGCTAAGGCACAAGACACGCCTCATGCAGCGGAGATGCATGAATTCCCCTGCGACAGTTGCGGATCAAACCTCAACTATGCGCCGGGCACCGATGCTATGCGCTGCACCCATTGTGGTGCCGAACAGCCGCTGCCCGACAGCCCCGATTATGTCGAGGCGTTGAGCGAACGGGACTACCGCGCCGCGATTGCCGACCAGCTTGCCACCGAAGAGATGGAGGAGACCCGCGTCGTGTCCTGCTCCTCTTGCGGGGCGCAGGTGGATTTTCAGGATGGCGAGCACGCGGATGAATGCCCGTTCTGCGCCTCTCCGATCGTGATCGGTACGGGGTTGAACCGGCATATCAAACCCAGCGCGCTGTTGCCCTTCGCGCTGGCGGAGCGGGAGGCGCATCAGGCCATGGACCGCTGGCTCGGCAGCCTGTGGTTCGCGCCAAACGGCTTGCAGCAATACGCCAAGAAGGGGCGGAAATTGCAGGGCGTGTATGTCCCCTTCTGGACCTTCGACGCGGCCACCCGGACGGCGTATCAGGGGATGCGCGGGATCGAGCATCAGGTGACGACCGGTTCGGGCAAGAACCGTCGGACCGAGACCCGCGTGCGCTGGAACGCCGTGAAGGGGCGGGTCGCGCGGATGTTTGACGACATCCTGATCCTTGGCTCCCGCACCTTGCCCAAGCGGCACACGGATGCGCTGGCCCCATGGGATCTGAGCGCCCTTGAACCCTACCAGCCCTCCTACCTCGCCGGGTTCCGGTCGGAGGTCTATCAGGTGGAGATCACGGACGGGTATCAGGAAGCGCGCCAGATCATGGATCACATCATCCGCGATGACATCCGCCGCGATATCGGCGGCGACCGTCAGCGGATCACCGATACGAGGACCGAAGTGCGGGACGTGCGTTTCAAGCATGTGCTTTTGCCCGTCTGGATCGCGGCCTACCGATATCGCGGCAAACCGTATCAATTCGTGGTCAATGGCCGGACGGGTCGGGTGCAGGGGGACCGCCCGTGGAGCCTCTGGAAGATCGCGTTCGCGGCTTTGCTCGCAGTCTTGCTTGCGGCGGCGATCAGCTACGGCATCGTGTTGATGGAAAATGTCTGATGGATGTGCAGCGCGCCGCGCATGACATTCAACGCCTGATCCGGCGCGACACCCGCGCCGGGCTTAACGCGGCACTCCTCCTCACCAAGACCCATCCAGATGATCCCGCGGCCCTTTATGCGCTTGCTACGGCGCAACGTTTCGCGGGTTTAGCAGCGGACGCCTTGGCGACATTGCAGAGATTGGAGCGGGATCACAGCTTTGATCAGCTTCATCAATCGCTGGGCTGGGCCTATCGTCGGTTGGGGCGCTACCCCGAGGCGCTCAGCGCGTTCTTGTGCGCCATGGCAATCACGCCGGACATGGTGTCGGAAGATGGGCAAAGGCTGATCGCGAAAACCATCAGCACGGCCCTGCTTGCCGGACAGCGCCCCCTCGCCCGGTCCATCGCACAAAAGCACCTGACAAAAAGGGCGCCCTGTTATGTGGCGACCGCTGCGTATTTTGCCGAACCACCCGAGAGCCCGAAACGGGAGGTGTTGGCCAAATTTATTCTGTCCCAATCCGATGCCATACCTATTGCCGGATTTTGGAAGAGCACAGACACACATATCGCCCGCCAATTGGACGATAAGGCGGAATTGACCCGCATCTTGCGGGACGAAAACGGGCAGGCCCCCGACTGGTATCCGGAGACGTTCATCCTTCCCGAAGACGCATCGCGGCTTACCGCACGGGGCCATTCGGGAAATTACTGGATGTTCAAATCGGTGCAATTGACGGCGGGTGCGGAAACCGCCCTTGTGCGCGGGGACCATATTCACACCGTGAAAGAGGGGCTGACCCGGCGCGTGGCCCAACGCTACACCGCAAATCCGTTCCTGTATCACGGGCGCAAGGTCAACCTTCGGCTCTACATCGTGCTGCGCTCAGCGGCTGAACGGGCGCTATATCAATGGCATGACGGTCTCGTCACGATTTGCGCCACACCCTATCCCCGTATGGACGGGGACACGCTTGCGGGGCATATCGCCAATCCGTTGATCCTGTCGGAGACAGAGGTCAACACACCCATCGGAACGCTCCCGAGCCATGTCTGCGGCCTCAACGCGTTTATGGATGCCGCATTTGGCCCGGATGACCGGAGGATCCTGACACAGCGGTTGGAGCAACTGGTACGCGATCTTTCAGGGCGATTGGATGCTCACGGCTTCTATGACAGATACGCCGCTTTGCCGCATCCAGATGCGCTGCCGCCAAAACTGATGGCGCTCGATATCGGGATTGATAGCGATCTGAAGCCATACCTCTATGAAGTTGAGGTCAGCCCGGGGATGGTTCCCGTTGGCCCGATCTGGACCGATGTGACCCAACGCCTTGCCCAAGAATGGAGGAAGCTCACCTTCGATTTCTCAAAGGTGAGCTTCCAATTTGTTAAGCGGTTTTAACCAGCTTACTGCGCCTCTTGGGGCCCTTCGCCACCGCCGATCAGCACACCGAACGGATCAAGGATCGTCGGGTCACCGAACGGTGCCGGATCGAACACGAAGTCCTCTTCCTCATCCCGGATCAGTTCCGAAGAGGACGAGTTCCGGGTGAAGATATCGACGGCCTCGCCGGAACCGGCAGTGTCGATGATCTCAAGGTCGAGCCCGGCAACATCCGTCCGATCGCGCGGGATAACGTTGATCGCTTCGATCTTCGCACCGTAATCCTGCTCGATCCGCCGTGCCACATCACCGAAGCCGGTGGACGTGGATGCACTGTCAGAGATGAAGTAAACCTTCGTCTGACGTGCCGCCGGGGAGTTTTCGAGGTAATCCGCGACTGCTTCAAGTGCGAGCGTGTAGTTGGACCCGCTGCCGAGCGGCACATCCATGCCCTCCAGCACCGTATCAATGAACGCATCGTCAGATTCGTAGTTGCCGAAATCCTTTACCGTCTCACCGAAACCGAAGATCTGAGACCGCACAATCGTGCCGCCACGCTCCTCGGGCGTCAGGCCCGTGATGTCGATCGGCGTACCGTTCGCGTCAACCTCACCCTGGTTGATGAAGCTGAAATCACGATCCGGGCTGAGCGCCGTGAACTCGTCAAAGGCAACGTCGCGGTTTTCGGACACAGATTGCGACATGCCGAAGGTGAAGCGGATCGCCCAGTCAACAAGCTGGTTTACACCATCTTGGTTACCGAAGATATCTGCCGTCCGACCGGTGAAGTTGTTCTGCGCCAGCATGGACACCGAGTTATCAATCACGAAGACCATGTTGATGATCTCTTCCTCAAGCGGGGAGACACTATCATCCATGCCATCAATCACGATGGTTGCCTGCGCCGTGTCGGTGCCGCCATTGCCATCCGACACCGTGTAGGTGAAGGAAACCTGGTCGACTTCTCCCGTGTTCAAGTCCTGGAAGTTCTCACCCGGCTTAAAGGTGAATGTCCCGTCCGCACGAAGCGTCACGACACCCTCACGGCCCGTTCCCAGATCGGAGATGACGTTGATGTTAAGGCTGGTGTTCGCCGCCAAGCCATCAATGGTGAGCACGTCGGAAAGATCCTCGTCCTCATCGTTGAACAGCACATTGCCAGAAACAGCGGAGTCCTCATCGGTCCGGTAATCCGGATCGTTCAGCGCGGTCGGCGGCTCGTTCACACCATCGACGTTGATCTCAAGTACAGCCGTTGAGGTGCCGCCATTGCCATCGGATATGGTGTATTCCACCGCGAAGGTTTCGGTTTCGCCTTCTGCGATACCAACCGTGTTGATCTGCGTGAAGGTGAACGAACCATCCGCATTGAGGGTGATATCCGCCACATAGAAGCCACCAGCAGGATCGGGCAGCAGCACGCGCTGGGTTTCACCCGGCACCTTGCCATTGCCAAAGCCGATCACAGTCAGTGCGTCATTCTCGGGATCAGTGTCGTTCGGCAGAACGTTGCCGGACACAGAGCCTTCGACGCCAACGGTCTTCTGACCGACGGTGAACCCGTCATTCACAGCCGTCGGGCCGTCATTCGCACCCACGAAGGTGATCGTGACCGTTTCGGTCGCGGTGCCACCATTCCCGTCATCGGCGGTGTAGGTGAAGGTCACCGTGTCGGTGTCGCCATCGCTCATCGCGTTGAGGCCCGCACCCGGCACTGCCGTGTAGGAGCCATCCGCATTCACGGTGACAAGTGCCGTCGCGCCATTCGCCGTCGCCACAGTGACGGCAGAGCCGATGGCCGCGCCCAGCGATGTGGCGGTCACGGTCAGCGTGTCGCCATCCGCGTCGGCAGAGCCTGCCAGCACGTTGCCAACAGCGGTGGTGTCCTCATCCACGGTCTGAGCAATCGCAACCACTGTCGGCACATCGTTCGTGCCCGTGATCGTGATTTCAAGCGTGGAGGTGATCTGCGCACCATTGTTGTCGGTGATGGTGTAGGTCGTCAGGAACGAACCAGTTTCACCGGCAGCAAGCACTTCCGCATCCGCGATAACCGCCGTGTAGGAGCCATCTGCCGCGAAGGTCACGGTGGCCGTCATGGCCGCGCCACGCTCGGACAGGCCGTTGACAACCACAGAGCCAGTCGCCACATCCGCGCCGTTTACGGACACAAGAGAGATCGTGTCGTTCTGATCCGGGTCAGAGTCGTTGTCGAGCAGGTTGCCGGACACAGACGGTGCGTCTTCGGTGGTGGTTGCGGTATCCGCAACAGCCACGGGGCCGTCATTCGTTCCCTGAATTTCGACCGTGACGGTGCCGTCACCAAAGCCGCCATTCCCGTCCGTGCCGGTCACGGTGAAGGTGAGGCTGTCGGTGTCACCGACGCTCAGCTCATTCATCTGTGCACCCGGAACAACGGTGAAGCTGCCATCCGCGTTCACGGTGACTTCGACCGTCCGGCCGCCATCGGTGGTCGCCGTTACGGTCTCCCCGATGTTGCCAAGGGAAGAGCCGGACAGGCTCACCATGTCGCCGTCGATATCGGACGCGCCAGCAAGCGCGTTGCCGGTCACGGCGGTGTCTTCGTCGGTGACAAAGCTGGTGTTGGCCAGAACCGGGCCATCATTCGCGCCGATAATCGTGATCGTCAGCACGCCGCGATCGGTCCCGCCATTGCCATCGGAAATTCCGTAAGCCGTGGAAATCTCGACCGTTTCGCCTTCGGACAGCGTGTTGGCCGCCGGGATGTTCAGGGTGTAGTTGCCCTGCGCATCGAAAGAGAGCGTCCCCGTGATCGCCTTACCAGCGGAGGACACGCCAAGCACCGGCACATCAATCAAGCCGGGTGCAATCAGGCCGATATCGGTCAGGGTCAACACATCGCTGGTGTCCGGATCGGAGTCGTTTGCCAGCACGTTGCCGGTGAACGGGATGTCGTCCTCACCAATGGTGACAAAATCGTCAATCGCGGTCGGGCCATCGTTCTCGCCTTCGAACACGATGACAACGGTGCCCTCATCGGACGCGCCGTTCCCGTCTTCTGCGGTGAAGGTGAAGGTCAGGCTGTCGGTTTCACCCACGGCGAGACCGTTCAGGTTGCCTTCGGGATCAACCGTGTAGCTGCCATCGGCATTCACGATCAGGCTGACGGCCACGCCTGCGGCGGTGGTCGCCTGAAGCGTTGCGCCAACCGCACCAAGGGAGGTGGAGGACACGGTGATCGTGTCACCATCTTCATCCGTTGCACCCGCCAGCACGTTGCCGGACACGGCCACATCTTCGGGCGTGGTCACGGAGGTGTCCACGACGACCGGTGCTTCATTGTCGGACAGGCCTTCGATGGTGACGGTCACTTCGCCAGTCTCAAAGATCGGCTCGACCACATCTTCACCAACGCTGTAGACCAGATCGTCAATCGCGCCGGAGCCCTTGAGCACAACAATCATGTGCGTGACGTCTTCGCCGTTCAGCGCGACCTCGTTGATGGAATTGTCACGGCCACCGGGCACCCACTGGGAGCCGGTTTTCTGCCAGTTCTCATCATAAAAGCCGATCCAGACGCCTTCTTCGTTGTCGATCAGCGTGAGGGAGGACACATCCGCCGGCTCGTCAAAGGTGAAGCGGATCTCGCCACCCTTTGCGTTGTCATCCGGGTTCCGGCTGTTGCCGTTCTCAGAGATGATCAGGATATTGTCCTGCGTGGACGTGCGCAGATCACGATCCCCACCCGTCGGGTTGTTGGAGTCGAAGATCATCGCCTCGTTATGCTTGCGCGCCTTACCGTACCCTTTCACCGAGACGGACACGCCATCAAACTGATTGGTGATCACATCGCCGGCCTTCAGCTCGGTGCGGCTGGATGCACCATCATCGGCAAAGCCGTCGCTGTTGCCGCGCGTACCATTGCTGTTACCGCCGCCTTTACCGTTCGGGTTTTCACCAGCGTTGCCGACGCCCTTATCATTGCCGGGGTTGCCATTGGCTGCGCCTTCGATCACGGCATCGGAGGTCTCAAAATCAATCGTCTTGGTGACTTTGTTCGACACAACCTGCTCACCGGCCACGATGGAATAGCTGAACTGGAGCTGATCCAGCTCACCTTCTGCCATGTCGTTTGCGTCCGGGCCGGGGGTGAAGGTATAGGAACCATCGGCCTGCACCAGGAGGGTGCCGGTGTAGCCGCCTTCGGTCACGACAGCCGTTTCCACACCAAACTCAACGGTCTGACCGTTGAAGGTGATGAAGGCGAGTTCGATATCGTCGCCATCCGCGTCAAACGCAGCGTCCAGCACGTTGCCGCTGATCGGCGTGTCTTCGTCAGTGACGACAGCGAGGTCATTTGCAACCGGCGCATCATCCACACCGGTCACGGTGATGGAGATGGTGGAGGTTGCGGTGTTCCCTTGGGTGTTCTCAATCGTGTAGGTCAGCGTCACGGTTGCGGTTTCGCCTTCGGCAAGAGCCGCGAAATCGCCCGCATCGTCAAAGCTCACATTGCCGTCCGCGCTCACCAGAACGCGCCCGCCTTCCGGCAGGTCGATCCAGACGCCAACCATCTCGGCAGAGCCGTCGATGGACTTCACGACGATCGCTTCGCCGTTGTTGGAGTCGTCATTCTCAAGGATGTTTGCAATCGGGGAGGCATCAATCTCACCCACTGTCACCCCGAGGACATCGGCAACAGCAGTCGGATCCACGTCCACCGCACCGGCGCCAAGGCAGCCATAGTGCAGCGATCCACAATCATTGTAATAGCAAAGCGCGGTGAGGGTCACGCCGGTCGCTGGGGTCCGACCATAGAAGGTGAAGTAGTCATCGCAGGAGCCGGAACCTTCTACCTCGATCAGGTAGTAGATTTTGCCGTCGCTGCCGCGCATGACGAAATACCCTTCCCAGTAGGCATTGCCCACATCGGTCCATTCGCCATTCTCGAAAACCTTGCCCGGCTGCCAATCGGTGCCACGCTCGTTGCGGCCGCGATCCCCCGCGAGGCCAGCATCGTTGTCGTACACATAAATCTCAGCGGTGGCGCCGGAATAGGTGAAGCTGTCACCCACGCCGAAATTGCCGTCGGCGGCAATCGCGTCTTCATTGATCGCGGAGAAACTCTTCCAGCTGTACTTGCTGCGTCCCATGATCTCACATTCCTCGTTTGGCCCATTACGGGCTGTCCCCTTCAAACTGGAGCGTCACTCATTGCGCCTACCAGCCGATCGAATGCGAAGCCCCCACCTGCACGCGATCTAGTTAGCCAATGAAATAAGGCATCCCGCCTGAACTTCATAGCGTTTTGGTAGGAGCAGATTCGGGCGGGATTGGGGCGGAACAGCGTCCAATTCTGGCAATTCGGGCGGCTAACGTGAATTCCAGCAACCACAGGTTGCAATGCCGCCGCGTCACCAAAAAAAAGCCCGCCCCTGATCGCGTCAGGGGCGAGCGTTGTGAATTTACAACAATTTCACATCAATTTTGGGAAATACGCCCATCGGTGTAGGGCGTGTAGGTTCCACTCGCCTCAAGGTAGTCTGCGACCACCTGCTCAAGGCCCGGGCCAAAGTCATAGGCATTGATCGCCTGATCCCGGAACATGGCGTAGCCATCGCCACCGTTTCGCATGTAATTGTTTGAAACGACGCCATAAATTGCGTCCTCATCAATCGCGGTCCAGCCAGAATCGCCCATCACTTCGACCGAGACGATTCTCGACCCCGGCGCAGCGGCGGCATCCCAGACGAAGCGCAGGCCAGACACCTGCGGGAACCGGCCCGCGCCATCCTCGACGCGACTCACCCCGTTCTCCAGCGCCGCAATCACGGCAGAGCCGGGCAGTTGGAAGGTCGCCAGCGTGTTCTGGAATGGCAGCACGGTGAGCACTTCACCCATCAGGATTTGCCCCTCATCAATGGAGGCACGCAGGCCGCCACCGTTTTGGATCGCGATGGAAATACCCTGATCCTTCACCCGCTCCAGCATGGCATCAGCAACAAGATTGCCCATGGCGCATTCCATCGCCCGGCACACGCTGCGATCCCCTTCGATCGCTGCCGAAGTCATTGAAACAGGCTGGTTTTTCAGCTCCTCAATCGGGGCCGCCATTTCCGCGACGCGCGCGCTGATCGCCGGGTCGGGAACGACCGACGCGTCAAGCAGGATCGTGTCGCCATAGGCGTCTTTCACCTCGCCCGCATCGTCGAATTCCAGTGTCAACTCGCCGACGAATTTGGAATACGCATAGGCCTGCACGATGGGCACAAGCTCCCCATTCGGGCCAGACGCCCAATAGGGATAGGCCACGTCCGCATCCGGCGAACGCCCGAACCACGTGTGCGAATGCCCACCGACAATCGCATCAATGCCGGACACGTTTTGCGCAATTTCCAGATCCTTGGCAAAGCCCACATGGGTGACGGCGATGATCTTGTCGATGCCCTGCGCGGTCAGTTCTTCAACCTGCTGCTGAAGGCTCTCGATCTCGTCGGAGAACACGACACGCGGGCCGGGGCTGGAGGTTTCCACCGTATCGGTGGCCAGCGCTGTGACGATACCCACCTGCTCCCCACCGACGCTGAGGACGGCAGTGCGCCCGACCTTCCCGTTCAGCTCGGGATCTTGCGACACGCTGAGGTTACCGGACAGAACCGGGAAAGACACCGCGTCGATGAACCGGCCAAGTGCTGCGGGGCCATCGTCGAATTCGTGGTTGCCGACCGCCATCGCGTCATAGCCGATCGCTTCCATAAACTCGGCTGCCGCCGCCCCCTTATAGGTGGTGTAGAACAGCGAGCCCTGGAACGGATCACCCGCATCGAGCACGAGGATATTGTCATGCTCGGCGCGCAGTTGATCGACCATCGTCTTGATCCGTGCGGCCCCGCCAAAGCATTTGCCTTCCGCGTCATCCTCGGCATTACAGGTGCTGTCGAAGCGGTTGATCGGCTCTATCCGGCTGTGAACGTCATTCGTATGCGCAATGACGAGGGTAAAGTCGGCCAGCGCCGCCCCTCCCATCATCGTCAACGCGGTCGTTGCCGCCAAAAGGCTGGATGCTCTCATCAGATTGTCTCCTTGAAGGTGTTGGACTGTGCCGGATGCTGAGACCCAAAGCGATTCAAGTCAACGCGGACGCGACGTAGCCGTCGCAAAAAGGCCACGCCGCACATCGATCACTTTCACGCATAATTTACGCCTCAAAGTATTGACCAGATCATTTCACCATGAAACCGTGGCAACGGCATAAATGTTTAGCGCCTCCAAATCATTGGCGCACCGAGAGGGTTGGCTTGTTGAAGTGTTCTCCCAGACTAAGTCGGACGAAATAAATAGATTTCTAATATAGGTAATCTTTCAGATGTTTAAATTACACGCACCTAGGTATATTTTAGCAGCTCTTGGGATTGGCATACTCTCAGCCTGTGCAACAAGTGATGTTTCCGGGACCGCACAGATTGATGAAACCTTCTCCGTTAACACGCTTGGTTGGGGCGGGGATGACGGCGCAGCGATATTCACAAAAGCACAACCCACCGCCGACGGAATGACCCTACTCTGCGCTGCGGCACGCTACACGCCTGGAGCCAACAACGGGCGTGTTACCAAAGAGTTCCTCGCGAAGACCAGTTTGCAAACAGAAGATGGCGGCGTGATCACACCGAACTTGAGTTTCGCCTCAATCCGCTCGGTGTCCAATCCAAACTCAGTCAGTGGGCGGGCTGCGCATTGCACAAATCTAGAGGTGGAATGGCAACCAGAGTTCGGCAATGAGCATGAAATCGTTCTCATAGGTGGCAACCGTGTCCGTTTCTGATGCGGCCAGCGGACCACCCTCTTGGCAGACATCAAATCCACGCGCCGCCTTCTCGCAAACGCACAATGCACCCAACGAAATGGGACGGGACCTCAACCAACACCCAAACAAAAATGAAAAGTAGTTCGAGATGAGGATGAAAACACTTGCCGCGGCAATGCCTATGGCAGCCTGTGACACGGTCGAGTCGACCTGATCCGAGCCCATCACCGATGCCCATAATGTGCCGCCAATCAGATGGGGAGACGGCGTCAGAACCGTCGTTTTCACCAAGACGCGGAGGGACGAAGCCAACATGACTGAGCTTTGCATCGCGACGTTTCATTCACCCGGTAACATCGTCGGTCGGTTCTCGTGCGAGTTGCTGGTGCGCAGCGACCTGCAGACAATAGATGATCAGGAGATTACGAAGAACATCGGTTTCTCTCCTCTAACCTCCCAAGCGGACCCGGAGCGCCCCTCTGATCAATTTGCCGATTGCTTTCTGCTCGATACACGATGGGACAACGCATTCGCTGGTAAGCCTCGGGGCGTCGTGCGCGGTGGACGGGGTTTCCAACTCTAACCTATTGAATTCTCTGGCAGGCGCTTGACCTGCAAAAAGCGCCTGTCGCCCCCCTTGCCAAGCCGGGTCATATGGATGCACCGTGGGTGCAATTTGTACCCTAGGGGAGAGCCACGATGACCGTCCTGACCAATATGCAGACCCGCGATGTCGAGGCCCTGCTGCATCCCTACACCAATGCTGTCACCCTGCGCCAAACCGGGGCCCATGTGATCGAGAGCGGCGAGGGTGTCTATGTCACGGATGCCGACGGCAAACGTTATATCGAAGGGATGGCCGGGCTGTGGTGCTGCGGCCTTGGCTTTGGCGATGCGGAACTGGTGGATGCGGCCAAGCAGCAGCTTGATAAGCTGCCCTACTATCACCTGTTCGGCGGCCGCTCCCATGAGCCGGCGATCGAATTGGCCGAACGGATCAAGGATTTGATGCCGTCCATGGCGCGGGTGTTTTATCAATCCTCCGGCTCTGAGGCGAATGAGACCCAGATCAAGCTCGCTTGGTATTACAACAACGCGCGTGGCCGCCCCGAAAAGAAAAAGATCATCAGCCGCGTGCGGGGCTATCACGGGGTGAGTATCGTATCCGCGAGCCTCACCGGCCTGCCCTATAACCATAAATCCTTCGACCTGCCGGTGGACCGCATCCACCACACCTCAAACCCGCACCACTGGCGCGAGGCCCATGAGGGCGAGAGCGAGCGTGATTTCTCCGCCCGGCTGGCTGCCGAACTGGAGGAGATGATCCTCGCCGAAGGACCGGACACCGTTGCAGCCTTCATCGCGGAGCCTGTGATGGGCGCAGGCGGCGTCATCGTCCCGCCCGAAGGATACTTCGAGGCGATCATGCCGGTGCTGCACAAATATGACGTGCTGTGCATCGCGGATGAGGTCATCTGCGGCTTTGCCCGCACGGGCGAATGGTTTGGTCACCAGAAACTGAATATGCAGCCCACCAGCGTGAGCATGGCCAAGCAGCTCACGGGTGGCTATGCGCCGCTCTCTGCCGTGGCGATCAATCAGGACATGGCCGACGCTATTGAGGCCCATTCGGGAGAGATCGGCATCTTTGGCCATGGCTTCACCTATGGCGGGCATCCGATGGGTTGCGCGGTTGGTGTAGCGGCTCTCGACATCTACAAACGGCGCAACATTTTGGGCCATGTGCAAAGCATCGAAGCGGGCTTCCAGCGCCGCATCCGCTCCTATGCCGATCATCCGCTGGTGGGGGAGGCACGGGGCATCGGGCTTTTGGGTGCGCTGGAACTCAGCCCCGGCGGCAAGGCGATGTTCGACCAACCCGGCAAAGTAGGCGCGAGGCTCGCCGCCGAACTGGTCAAGCATGGCGTGATCCTGCGCGCCATCGGCGACACGCTGGCCTTTTGCCCGCCCATGACGATCACCGAGGACGAATTGGAGGAAATGTTCGCCCCCATCGAGACCGCCCTCGACGCCACCCACCATTGGGCCAAGGCGGAAGGGATGATGTAGGCGTGTCTGATCGCGGACGCTGCCTATGCGGTCGTGTCGCGTTCAGCTTTGATGCGCCGCCTTCATGGGTCGTGAATTGCCATTGCGAAAGCTGTCGGCGGGCCACGGCGTCGCCCGTCACGACCTTTGTGGGCGTCCCATGGGGAGCATTCGAATGGACAGGGGAGGAACCAAAAGAATACGCGTCCTCCCCCGGTGTGACGCGCGACTTTTGCGGGACATGCGGAACACCAATGTTCTTCGCGGACGAACGGGATCGCGACAACATTCACCTGTATGTCGCCACGCTCATGGACCCCAACGCCATCCCACCCCAAGCGCATGTGCATACGGAAGAAGCGCTTGAATGGTTTACGATTTCTGATCACCTGCGCCGGTTTCCGGAGGCCGGGCAGTAGCCCGCCTCCCCGCCTTGGTCAGTCCGTAGATGCCAATGGCGACCCGCTCGAACCAGCCGTAATGGTTATCCGCCATAAGTCGCGTCGCGTTCGGCACGCCGGAGGATTTGGCAACGACCGCCCCTTTCAGTGGCCCATCCGCCAGCACCTGCGCACAGCGCAGCGCATCTTGCCTGTAGGCCGTCATCAGCCCGACGCGCGTTTGACCGCCCCTGTTCGGATCACCCTCCAGCCGCTGAAACTCGCGCAACAGGCGGGTGCGTTTCGCCTTTGACTTGCGCGGCGCATAGGGGCCCGGGTCCAGCATCACCTCCGCCACCCCATCGCGCAGCCGCACGGTGATCAGCCCCAGCCCCAGCCGGCGACACAACGCGGCATTCGCGCGAAAAGCCTTCCCGCGATGCCCGCCTTTGGGCCGAGGCACGGCAAGATAGACATGTTCCGTCACCGCCAGCCGCGCGATCCCCTGATGAAACAGGGCAAGGGAAAAGGCGGTCTTGATCTCAACAATGACCATGGCGTCACCGCGCAGGGCCACCACATCGGCAGCCCCAATTTCGCCTTTGACCTCATACCCTTGCGCTTCCAAAAGCGCCTTGATCGCCGGGTAAAGATCACTCTCTTGCATCGCAGCGTTTACCATCCCCTTTGCTACCGCGCCCGCAGCCATGATGGAACCCGCCCCAGCGCAGACCCGTTATCCAGCGAAAGGAGGACGATATGGCCGATCATGGCAAAGCGATCAAAAACGACGATACCTATGAGGCCCTGCGCGACAAGGGATACGGCAAGTCCAAAGCCGCCGCGATTGCGAATGCGCAAGCAAATGACGACATGAACCCGTCCGAAAAGGGCGGCAAGCGCCCCCCTTACGAGGACTGGTCGCTCAACGACCTGCGCAAACGGGCGCAGGAATTGGGCATCACCAATCGCTGGGACATGCGCAAAAACGAACTGATCGAGGCATTGCGAAACCAATGAGCAAATCACGAGACGACATCTGGGACGAATGGCAAAAGCTCGTCAACATGGCCCCGCAGGAACTGTCCGACTGGCTCGATACGGATGAAAGCCATGCTGTTGGCGACAGTGACACAGGTGAGAGCACTGGCCACAAATCCGGCCGTAAGATCGTCAAGATCAAGCGCACCAACAAAGACGACCTGACCGAAGAGCAATGGTCCCATATGGGCAAGGTCGTTGGCTACATCAATCGTCACTTGGCACAGGGCGGGCCAGAGAGCGGCGTGAAAGACAGCGCATGGCGCCATTCCCTGATGAACTGGGGCCATGATCCCCTCAAATCTGCATAGCGGCATTGCGCCCACGGCGCTGGACAGGCGCGGCCCGGTCAGCGATGCAGGGGAATGTCTGAGCCGATCACATATGCCAATCCGCTGCGCGGCATCGCGTTCAAGGTCATCGCCGTGGCCCTGTTCATGGCGATGGCCACCTGTATCAAGGCGGTCGCCGATCATGTGCCGCCCGGCCAGACGGTGTTTTTCCGCTCGCTCTTTGCCATTCCGGTGATCCTGATCTGGCTTGGCCTTGCGCATAATCTGCGCGACGGGCTGAAAACCGCGAACCCGATGGGCCATTTCTGGCGCGGGCTTGTGGGCACCACCGCGATGGGCCTGTCCTTTGCGGCCCTTGGCCTTTTGCCGCTGCCCGAGGTGACCGCGATCGGCTATGCCGCACCGCTCCTTGTGGTGATCTTCGCCGCGATGTTTCTGGGGGAGGAGGTGCGCCTCTTTCGCCTTTCAGCGGTGGCATTGGGGTTGGTGGGCGTGGTGATCGTCCTGTCCCCGCGCCTGTCGGTCTTGCGCGATGGTTCCGCCACGGACACCGAAGCGCTTGGCGCGCTCCTGATGCTGATGTCAGCGGTGTTCATGGCGCTGGCGCAAATCTTTGTCCGCAAACTGACCCTGACGGAGAAGACGCCTGCGATTGTGTTCTGGTTTTCGGTCTCGGCCTCCAGCCTCGCCCTGCTGACGATCCCGTTCGGCTGGGTCATGCCCACTGGCGGTGAATTCGCCCTTTTGATCCTTGCGGGACTTTTGGGCGGCGTGGCGCAGATTTTCCTCACGAACAGCTACCGCATGGCCCCGGCCTCCGTGATCGCGCCGTTTGAATATGTGTCCATGCTGATGGCGCTTGCCGTTGGCTACACGCTGTTTGACGAGGTGCCGACGCGCACGATGCTGATCGGGGCGAGCCTTGTGATGGCAGCGGGCCTGTTGATCATCTGGCGGGAGCGGCAATTGGGCATCCGCCGTGGATCGCGCCGCGCGCTGACGCCACAGGGTTGACCCGCGCAGCACTTCACGGCACATGACGGCCCATGATGATTTATAAGATTTTCCGGGCCGATGAATGGGCCGCACTCCAGCGTGACGGGCAAACCGAGGGCGCGCCCATCGACCTTGCCGATGGCTATATCCACTTCTCAACCAAAGAGACGGTGGCGGAGACGGCTGCCAAATATTTTGCCGCGGCTGAGGGGCTTGTCCTGCTCGCCGCGGACCCCGACACGTTCGGTGCCGCCCTGAAATGGGAGCCCGCGCGCGGCGGCGTGCTGTTCCCGCATCTCTATCGCAGCCTGACCATGGCGGATGTGGCGTGGGTCGCGGACCTGCCGCTTGGGCCAGAGGGTCACATTTTCCCGGATCTGACATGACCCTTGAGCAAATCGGCCTGCCGCTCCTGCGCGCCTTTGACCCTGAAACGGCCCATGGGCTGGCCATTCGGGCACTGCGCGCAGGCCTTGCCCCCCAGCCCGGCCCGGTCACGTCCGCGCGGCTTGCAACCACGGTGGCGGGATTGCACCTGCCCAACCCGGTGGGCCTTGCCGCCGGGTTCGACAAGAATGCACAAGCCGTCCAGCCGCTCCTCAACGCGGGATTTGGCTTTATCGAAGTGGGTGCCGCGACCCCGCGCCCGCAACCCGGCAACCCCAAACCGCGCCTGTTCCGGCTGAGCGAGGATCACGCCGCGATCAACCGGTTTGGCTTTAACAATGACGGGATGGAGGCGATTGCCAAACGGCTGGAGGCCCCTCGCACCGGCATTCTCGGCATCAACCTTGGGGCAAACAAGGACAGCGCCGACCGGGCGGTGGATTTCGCGACCGTGCTCTCGCGCATGGCGCATCTGGTGGATTTCGCCACTGTGAACGTGTCCTCGCCCAATACCGAAAAGCTGCGCGATCTTCAGGGCCCTGCCGCACTCTCCGCCCTGTTGGAGCGGGTGATGGCGGTGCGCGGGACAACCCCGGTCTTCCTCAAGATTGCGCCGGACCTTACCGATCAGGACATCGCGGACATTGCGCGCGTGGCGCGGGATGCGGGCATTCAGGGCATCATCGCGACCAACACAACGCTGAACCGCGATGGCCTCACCAGCCCCCACCGGGTGCAAAAGGGCGGCCTGTCGGGTGCGCCCTTGATGGACCGTGCAACAGAAGTGCTGCGCCAACTCTATACCGAGACGGATGGCACCATTCCCCTCATCGGCGTGGGCGGCATCGCCTCCGGCGCGGATGCTTATGCCAAGATCCGCGCGGGCGCCTCTGCCGTGCAACTCTACACGGCCCTTGTGTTTCATGGCATTGGCCTTGCGGCCCGCATCGCGCGTGATCTGGATGCGCTCCTGCAGGCGGATGGGTTTGCGCATGTCAGTGCAGCCATTGGCGCGGACCACACATAATTCACTTTCTCCAAATATGCCTAGCGGGGTGAATGGCGGGCGCAGGCCCGCCAGAGGGGGCGGCAATGAGCCCCCTTTGCCCGCTATCAAAACCGTGACACGCCGCCGCTGGACGCGCCCGCTGCCGCAGGATACATCTGGCCTATGTCGTTTTGGGAATTTGCAAATCCGGTCCGATTCAACCGTCTGGCCACCCGCACCCTGCCTTGGCTTGCCGGGGCGACCGCGCTGTGCCTTGGGATTGGCCTGATCTGGGGCTTTTTCTTCACGCCTGACGATTATCAGCAGGGCTCCACGGTCAAGATCATTTATATTCATGTCCCCTCGGCAATGATGGCGATCAATGCGTGGTTCATGATGTTTGCCACCTCGCTTGTCTGGCTCATTCGCCGCCACCATGTCAGCGCGCTCGCCGCGCGGGCGGCGGCCCCGATTGGCGCGGTTATGACGCTGATCGCACTCTTTACCGGGGCGATCTGGGGACAGCCGATGTGGGGCACCTATTGGGAATGGGATCCGCGCCTCACGTCCTTCATGGTGCTGTTCATCTTCTATCTGGGCTATATCGCGCTTTGGGAGGCGATTGAGGATCCGGACAAGGCCGCCGATCTGACGGCCGTCTTGTGCATGGTGGGCAGCGTTTTCGCGGCCCTCTCCCGCTGGGCCGTGCAGTTCTGGAACCAGGGCCTGCATCAGGGCGCGTCCCTGTCCCTCGATAAGGAGGAGAACGTGGCGGATGTGTTCTACTTCCCGCTTCTGGTGTGCCTTGCGGGCTTCGTGCTTCTGTTTGTCACGCTTGTCGTCCTGCGCACCCGGACCGAGATTAGGGCAAGGCGCGCCATGGCGCTGATGCAACGCGAAGGGGAGCATTCCGCATGATCGACCTTGGACCTTATGGCTTTTATGTCCTGTCCGCCTATGGCGTGACTCTGACCCTGATCGCAGCCCTCGTGCTGCAATCTGTCCGCCGGTCCGAAAAGGTCCGGATCGAGCTGGAGGCGCTTGAGGCGCGGCGGGGGCGCACCCCGCGTGGCTGAGGAAAAGCAAAAGGTCAGCCGCCTTGCCTTTGCCGTGCCAGCGGTGTTTTTCGCGCTCGTGGGCGTGTTTGTCTGGGGGCTGAACAATTCGTCTGAAGAATTGCCGTCAACCCTTATCGCGCAAACCGCGCCGCCGCTCACGCTGACCCCCCTTGGCACAAGCCCAACGCCCACCGATGCCGATTTGCGCACGGATGGGGTGAAGATCGTGAATTTCTGGGCAAGCTGGTGCGCGCCCTGCCGGGTGGAGCATCCGATCCTGATGGACCTTGCCGCGGAAGGCATCCCGATCATCGGCGTAAACTACAAGGATCAGCCCGAAAACGCGCTTGGCTTCCTCAATGAGCTTGGCGATCCCTATGCGCAGATCGGCGCCGATGCGAATGGGCGCAATGGTATCGAATGGGGGCTATATGGCGTGCCGGAAACTTTCGTGATTGATGGCGACGGCAATGTGGTCCTGCGGTTTCCCGGCCCCGTGACGGAAAGTGTGCTCAACAGCCGCATCCGCCCCGCGATCGAAGAGGCGCGGCGCTAAACCCCGGCCACCCGGAGCCACATCGCATCCAGCGCATCAAGAGCGGCAACGTCGAAACGATCCGCCTCCAGCCAGTATTGTCCTGACGGGACCATATAGCCCAGCGCGGCCTCTCGTGCCAAAGGGGCCGCCGGATCAAAGCGGCCCGGCGTCACTGCATCCAGTTCCGCCAAACCCGCCCGTGGATAGACAAGCCTGCTCTCATCCGCTTCGGACAGATTGACCATCGCGCATCCCTGCATTGCCGCTATCACCATCAGCCGCGCGGATTTCGCCTCCAAGGAGCGTAAGGTGATATCCTTTCGCAACGGATCGGCGGTGCCGGTGCCATAGAAATGCGTGTCCTGATCCGGCTCATAGACCATGTCGCAGCCCACCGTCGCGATCAGCGATGGCTTGAGCGCATGAAGTGCCCAATAGGCCGCCGTGAAGGCCATGGTCCCCCCGGCATACACAAACCCACCCAGCGCGTTTTGCGCCGGAACGTAATCCCGGTCGGAAATGATGATCTGCTCTGACCCCAGCAGGGGCGGCAACCGATCGAGCGGGAAATCGCCCGCATGGACCAACACGTCCCAATCGGGCCGCACGCGCCACGCGTTGTTGATCACAACGATGTGGCTGAACCCGTCCCGCGCCCAATCCCGCGCGGCCACGACATTCGGGCCGCTGCCCAGAAGAAGGACACGATTGCCCGGCACCTAGCCCGCGTCCTCGTCGATCATATGCTTGCGCAACAGCGGAAACTGCGTGGCAAGGAACAAGAAAGTCAGGATCATCTGCCCGAATGTATCAAGCCAGATCCAGACCTCTTCGGAAAAGCCGCGCCAGATGATTTCGTTGAACACCGCCATGAAGGCGAAGAAAAACACCCAGTTGCGGGTGAATTTCATCCAGCCTTCGTCATCCAGCGCCATCGTCTCCCCCATCAGGTATTGCAGATAGGAGCGGCCTTGCACGAACAACCCGACGCCAAGGATAAAGGCAAACATGCCATAGACTACCGTTGGCCGCATTTTGGTGAACGTGTCATCATTGAGCCAGACGGTCAGCCCGCCAAACACAACCACGATGATCGCCGTGAACACCGCCATACGCGGCAGCGTCCGTGTCAGCGACCAACTGACCGCCATGGAAACGAGCATCAGCGGCACAAACACCATCGTCGCCGCAACGACCCCGCCATATTCCACGCCGCCCAGCGTGATCCCGTCAGAGAACCGCTGATAGGCGAAGAAATACACGGCGACCGGCCCAATCTCCAACAGGAGTTTCAGCAAGGGGTTAATCTGCTTCTCGGCCATGTCAGCCTCCAAATTCCACAAGCACTGCGCCCAGTGCAATTAATGCCATAAGCCCCGCGCGCAATGGCCCGACCGGCTCTTTCAGCACAAACCAGCCAATCAGGGCGGCAAAAACGGTCGATGTTTCGCGCAAAACTGCCGCCTCCCCAACGGAATCGAGCCGCGTGGCCAGCATCACCGCGCCAAAACTGCCCACAGCGACCAACGCCCCAAACGCCCCCTTGCGCAGCAACGGCCCCGGCGCTGGCCGATCCGCCATCCGCCGCCAGCGCACGAGCGCAATCCACGGAAACACGAACAACCCATCCACCACGAAAAACCAGACAAGGAATTGCAATGGATCGGCGGTCAGCCGGATGCCCCACGCGTCATAGGTGGTGTATCCTGCGGTGGTCAGCCCACCGATGAAAGCAATGATCAGGGCATTCTTCAGCGCGGCGCGCCCGATCTTCTCCCGCGCGAGATTGACCAGCGCAAGGCTCAGGATCGCCCCGGACAGCAGCGCCACCCCTGCCCATTGCATCGGCTCGAACACCTCACCGAACACCATGTAGGCAAAAATGACCGTCACAAATGGCGATGTGCCCCGCACCACCGGATACACGACCGTATAGGCCGCGCGGCTATAGGCCATCGCCATCAACAGTTTATAGACCGTGTGGATGATCAGCACGCCAACAAGGATCAGCAAAAGCTGCCGGTCAGGCAGCGGGAAAAAGATCAGCGCAACAGGCAGCGCCGCCGCACCGTAGAAGATATCAATCGCACCCCGCGTCAGCCACGGGTCATAGCGCCCTTTTTGAAGCGCACCAAAAAGCGCATGCGCCACGGCAGAAAACAGCGCCAGAAACATGGCAAGCTGCGCACCAGCGGGTGTCCCGTCGATGGAGATGATGAAGTCAGACAAGCGGCACCGATACGCTGCGGCAGGCCAGCGCCCGCTCCGCCGGCCATCGCTCGCGCTGGGACAACCGCCCCGGCAAAACCTGTTCGAGGCTCACTCCTCAGCCGCCCCGGTCAGCGCCTTGGCAAATTCATCGGGATCGAAGGGGGACAGATCATCAATCTGCTCACCCACCCCGATCGCATGAATGGGCAGGCCAAACCGATCCGCAAGGGCGACAAGCACACCACCTTTCGCGGTGCCATCAAGCTTGGTCATCACAAGGCCCGATACATCCGCGACCTTCTGGAAAATCTCCACCTGCCCGAGCGCGTTTTGCCCGGTCGTCGCATCCAGCACCAAGAGGGTGTTATGCGGCGCATCTGGATCTTTCTTGCGGATCACGCGCACGATTTTGGCAAGCTCCTCCATCAGATCGGCCCGGTTCTGCAACCGCCCCGCCGTGTCGATCATCAACAAATCGGCACCCTCGGCCTCTGCTCGTGTCATGGCCTCAAAGGCGAGCGACGCCGGGTCGGAGCCTTCGGGCGCGGTCATCACCGGCACCCCGGCCCGCTCCCCCCAGACCTGCAACTGCTCGACAGCGGCCGCGCGGAACGTATCGCCTGCTGCGATCACCACCGATTTGCCCGCCGCGCGGAATTGGCTCGCGAGCTTGCCGATGGTCGTCGTTTTGCCCGACCCGTTGACGCCGACGACCAGCACGACCTGCGGTTTCTTGGGATAGATCGGCATGGGGCGCGCCACCGGCTCAAGGATTTTGGTCACTTCCTGCGCCAAGAACCCTTTCACGTCCTCTGAGGTGACCTTTCGGCCATAGCGCCCTTCAGCCATGTTCGCTGTGACCTTCAGCGCCGTGGACACGCCCATATCGGCGGTGATCAGCAACTCCTCCAGCCGCTCCAGCATCGCGTCATCCATCACCCGGCGCGGTGCATCGGCGCGGCCCATGGCGCGGGCGATCATGCCGGGCTTTTCCGCCGGGCTGTCCTCCGCCGGGGCCTGCTCGACAATATCATCCAACCCTTCGGACAGTTTTGATGAGGACCGTGTCAGCCGATCGCGCAATTTGCCAAAAAAGGACATGGGCATTCTCCTAAACCTGTCCTCGTATCTAGCGATGCGCGCAGGAAAGGGGAAGCGCCTTCGCAGATGCAGCAAAACCGCTTGACGCTGACCGCGCAACATTCTATCCGATATGGAAATCAACACGACATTTCCTTGCGAGGCACCATGAGTTTTATCGTCCAACCCCAGGCCCCCGCCCGCCCGAACCGCTGCCAGCTTTTCGGCCCCGGCTCCCGCCCCCAGATTTTCGAGAAAATGGCAGGCAGTGCGGCCGATGTGATCAACCTTGATCTGGAGGATTCGGTCGCACCGGGGGACAAGCCGCAAGCGCGCAAAAACATCATTGAGGCGATCAACGACATTGATTGGGGCAATAAGACCCTCAGCGTGCGGATCAACGGGCTCGACACCCCCTATTGGTATGCCGATGTGGTGGAAGTGCTCGAACAGGCGGGCGACCGGATTGATCAGATCATGATCCCCAAGGCTGGAAACGCAAAAGACATCTACGCGGTGGACGCCCTTGTGACGGCCATCGAGGCCGCCAAAGGCCGCACAAAACCTGTCGGTTTTGAGGTCATCATCGAGACGGCAGCGGGCCTTGCCCATGTGGAGGAGATCGCGGCCTCCTCGCCCCGGATGCGCGCGATGAGCCTTGGGGCGGCGGATTACGCGGCCTCCATGGGGATGCAGACCACCGGGATCGGCGGCACGCAGGCCAATTATTACATGATCGCGGACCATGACGGCGACGCGTCCCGCCCCACTTACCTCGTTGATCCATGGCACAGCGTGACGGTTGCGATCGTCGCGGCCTGCCGGACACATGGTCTGTTGCCGGTGGACGGCCCGTTTGGGGACTTCTCGGATGATGCGGGCTACACCGCGCAGGCAAAACGCTCCGCCACGCTGGGCATGGTCGGGAAATGGGCGATCCACCCCAAACAGGTCGCCCTTGCAAATGAGGTGTTCACACCCTCCGCCGAACAGGTGACAGAAGCCCGCGAAATCCTTGCCGCGATGGAACAGGCGGAAAAGGATGGCGCGGGGGCTGCGGTCTATAAGGGGCGTCTCGTCGATCTTGCCTCCATCCGGCAGGCCCATGTGATCGTGAAACAGGCTGAGATGATCGGCTGACGCTCCCTGCGATTCGGCCGTGGGTCAAGGTCCGAGGAACGAGCGACCTTGACGCGCGGGCGAATCGTGACACCCACAATTGAGCGGGTGATTTGAGGAACAGACCTGTTCCTCAAACACCTCAGCGCAAGGATCCCGTCGCCCGTCACCCCGCGCCAAAGTCGGTCCGCTCTCGGACGAGGGCCCGGTGACGGGCGCAGCCCCCACCGGGCCCTTTTCTCAAATCACGGCCACATGGATTTCGGTGCGCAAATCCCTCTCGGGCACCTGACCGGCAGTGTTCAAATACACTTCCCGCGCAGGCAGCGCGGCGGGCGTCAGGCCCTGTTGCGGCAACACATCCTGAAAGAGCCGCTGATAGACCTCCCGCAACCCCTGATACGGCCCCGTGTGCAGGTAGACGAGGTCACGTCCGGCAGGCAGGCTGACCTCCTCGCAGCCATCGGGCACCGCCCGTCCCGCACTGAGCCGGGTGCAGGCATGTGCGCGCAACGCCTCCTCCGCCACCGTGTCCGGGTCGTCGTGATAGAGCGCCTCCATCGGACCCTCGGGCGGGCAAAGGGCTGCAAGCCGCGCAAAAAGCGGGCCGATCCCCGTATAGGCCCCGTGATGCGCTAGGGCTGCAAAGCGCAACGCGGGTCGTTTTACAATCGTGATCTCCATTTCATTTCCTTTCTGTCTGGAGGGGAGGGTAGACACAGCTCCGCCATGCCCGCACGCGGCAGGGTTCAGGGCATCGCCATGGGTCGAAAATGCGGGGCTAGAGCAGCGGGATATGGATTTCCGTCACCAGATCCGCCGGGGCCACATCGCGTGGCGAGTTGAGGTAGAATTCCATCACTGGCCGGTCCGCTGGCTCCAGATCCTGTTGCGGCAACCATGTGCCATAGAGCCACCCATAGGCCGATGTCAGCCCCGAATAATGCCCCGAAAGGTCATCACCGCATGGCGCGCGGCGGGTATCTCCACGGGCACGAAACCATCTGGCGTTTCCACTGGGCCATCCATCACCACAGCAGCGAGGCTTTCAAGGAACGGCTCCTCAACCGCGCTGGGATCATGATAATAGATGCCAAGCATCGTGCGCGCCTGGCCAAACAATCCGCGCGCGGCGAGCATCGCGCCGAGCCGCTCAAACCCGATGCCGATCTCCATATAACTGCCCCGGTGCTGGATGCCGATCCCGGCGCAAGCGGGCACGTTCCGCACCTCCACCGGAAAGGTCGTTTGATCATCGCGGGCCTGTAACTGGGTGCGCAGGGCGGCGTGCGCATCCCGAAACCGGCCAGGCGGCACCCCGAACGCAGCGGAGAAGGCGCGCGAAAAGCTGGTCGCATCCCCATAGCCGCACGCACCAGCCACGTCCGCGACGCCCGCCCCGTCGCGCAACAGGGCGCTGGCGCGCGTGAGGCGTGCATTGCGCACGGCCTCTGCCACCGTCTGGCCCGTCATCCCGCGAAACACCCGGTGAAAGTGGAACCGGGACAGGCAGGCCACATCCGCCAGATCATCGAGCGACAGGGTTTCTGTCGCGTGTGCGTTGATATGGGCGATCACCCGCAGGATGCGGGTCTCATACTGAGCTTGTCTGGTCTGGGGCATGATGGCTGTCCTTGTGTCCGGTCCAACCTATCTGCCACAGGGCGACCTTGCAGGTCTTGCTGAGTTTTAGCCCATCAGGTGACGGCGGGGTTTGGGGCGCTCCCACATCTGCTCGGTCACGCCGCCCTGCCAGCGGTCCTTTTCATCCTCGCGCACGATCTGGAACCCGGCCTCGATATAGAGTTTCGCGGCGGCATCCAGCCCGGCAAAGCTGGTCAGATAGGTCACCGGAACCGCCCGTTTATCAAGGAATTCGACGCCCCGCTCCATCAACTGCCGCCCCAGCCCAAGCCCCTGCGCCCGATCATCCACAATGAACCAGCGCAAATGCGCGCGCAGCGGCTTTGCCCCGTCGATCACGAGCGATCCGGCCAGCCAATCGCCCTCCCACACGGTCAACAGCAAATCGCGCCGCGGATCGAACCGATCCATGAAAAGGCCCATTTCCTTGGCCAAAAGCGCCTCGAACCCCGCACCGAAA
Source organism: Rubricella aquisinus (assembly GCF_014199445.1). Taxonomy (GTDB): domain Bacteria; phylum Pseudomonadota; class Alphaproteobacteria; order Rhodobacterales; family Rhodobacteraceae; genus Rubricella; species Rubricella aquisinus. Next base: position 315,403 of record NZ_JACIJS010000005.1, read on the forward strand.
TCCCATTTTTCGCCGTAATACCGCATATGCAGCCGGATCATGCCCGCGAGCATTCCGCGCCTGTATCCTTCGACAAACTCCATCGCTGGCCGCCCCTCTTGCATTGCAACAGGCCCATAGGTTGCCCTATATGAAACAAACCTAAAGGGGGATGCAGGCGCCGATGCAAAACTATCTGGACTTCGAAAAAGGTCTTGCGGAAATCGAAGGCAAGGCAGCGGAACTTCGCGCATTGTCCGCCGATGACGCCAAGATGGATATTGGCGATGAGGCCAGCGCGCTGGACCGCAAGGCGGCGACGCTCCTGTCGGACCTCTATGATGATCTGAGCCCGTGGCAGAAAGCGCAGGTGGCCCGCCATCCGATGCGGCCCCATTGCAAGGATTATATCGAGGCATTGTTCACCGAATACATGCCGCTCGCCGGGGATCGGAACTTTGCCGAGGATCTGGCGGTCCTGGGCGGGCTTGCGCGGTTCAACGATCAGCCGGTGGTGGTGATCGGGCATGAGAAAGGCTCGGACACCACATCGCGGATCAGCCGGAATTTCGGCATGGCCCGGCCCGAAGGGTATCGCAAAGCCGTCCGCCTGATGGATCTGGCGGACCGGTTCGGCCTGCCCGTGATCACGCTCGTTGATACGCCCGGCGCCTATCCCGGCAAGGGCGCGGAGGAGCGGGGCCAGTCGGAGGCCATCGCCCGCTCGACGGAAAAATGCCTCACCATCGGTGTGCCGCTCGTCTCCGTGATCATCGGTGAGGGCGGGTCAGGCGGCGCGGTCGCGTTTGCCACCGCCGACCGGCTGGCGATGCTGGAGCATTCAATCTATTCCGTCATCAGCCCTGAGGGCTGCGCGTCGATCCTTTGGAAAGACGCGGAGAAAATGCGCGAGGCCGCAGAAGCGTTGCGCCTCACCGCGCAGGATTTGCACAAGCTCGGCGTCATCGACCGCATCATCGAGGAGCCGACAGGCGGCGCACAGCGCAACCGCGACGACGCGATCCAGCGCGTGGGCCGTGCGATATCTGCGATGCTGGGAGAGCTTGCCGGGAAAGACGCCGATACCCTGCGCAAAAACCGGCGTCAGAAATTCATTGATATGGGCAAGAAGGGGCTTTGAGCACGGCCTTGCGCAAGCCGGTCCAGCGGCCGTCCGAGGTGGCCGCGGGGACAGACGTGCTGCGCGATTTATGTCTCCAAGTCTGCAAACCCGTGTTCTATGACTGCTGTCGAAAAGCGGCCGCCTGAGGGGCGGACGGCCGCTGGACCGGCACCTTCGGCTTGATTCCGGTCCAAATCTGACCAGTTACCGCCCGATCACCCGCCCGACCCCGACCAACATCAGCCCAAGCAGATAGAACAACAGCGCCAGACCCGCGACATTCATCAACGTGGCCACGATCCCCAGCGTTTCCACGTCGATGAAGAAATAGGGATAGATATCCCCCGTCAGCCCCCGGATCATCACATAGATCAGATACCCGACCGGAACGCCGATCCATTTCGCCGGTCCTGACCAGCGCAACCCCTTCTTGTGCGCGATACTGGCCCACCAGATCACCATCAGAATGGGCACGATCGTGTGCAACCCGTGATCGGTGAAGAAATCGAGCGTCCCGAAGGGATGGTTCCGCGCCAAAAGCGCATGATAAACGCTCCCCACCACGATGATATAGGTCGTCAGCGCCGCCGATAGCCCCGCACCGGGCAAACGGCGCGTCACGCTGGCGCGGATGAACACGACAGCGATCAGCAAATTCACGACAATCGTGAAATAGCGCAGCATGTTCCAGATCGTCGTGCCCAGATCCGGCTCCTTGCCCAAGTTGATATAAACCTGCCCAAGAAGGGACAGTGTGGCGATGGTGGCAATCAGGCGTGTGAGCATCATGGGGCGGCCCTCCGGTTCGTTTTTGCCAATCAAGCAGGCGCCGCGCGCTTGATCTAGTCGGGGCAGCGGGCTACGTCGCGTCACCTAAGCCTCAACGAGGAGCTGAACTATGCGCCCCCTGACCCCGCTGCGCCTGACCTACCTTGCCCTGTTCGTGATCGGCACCGTTTTGCCTATGTATTACTTCATTTCGTGGTTCAACGAATTTGGCTGGTCCATCATGGCGATGGCCGAGGCATGGAATGTCAATGACGCGACCACCGGGCTGACTTATGATCTGACGGTCGCAGCCGTGACCCTCACGATCTTCATCATCGCGGAGGCTGTGGTGCGTAAGGATTGGTTGAGCCTCATCGCGATACCCGCCACCTATTGCATCGGGGTGAGCGCCGGGCTACCGCTGTACCTCTTTCTGCGGTCACGCCAACTGGACTAAGCCTCATGGATCATTTCCTTTACAAGAACGGCATGCTTCACGCCGAAGATGTGCCGCTGTCCGAGATTGCAGCGGCGGTCGGCACGCCTTTTTATGTCTACTCCACTGCAACGCTGACCCGGCATTTTCAGGTGTTTGACGACGCACTTGCCGGGATGCCGCATCTGATCTGCTACGCGATGAAGGCCAATTCCAACATGGCCGTGCTGCGCGTGATGGCAAAGCTGGGCGCGGGCATGGATGTGGTCAGCATCGGGGAGTATCGCCGCGCGCGGGCCGCTGGTGTTCCGGGCGAAAAGATCGTCTTTTCCGGGGTTGGCAAAACAGCCGATGAGATGGAATACGCGCTGACCCACGGCATCCGCCAGTTCAACGTGGAAAGCGAGCCGGAGCTGGAGCGCCTCAGCGCGGTTGCAAGCCGCCTTGGGCTTGAAGCGCCGATCACCGTGCGCGTGAACCCGGATGTGGACGCGAAAACCCACGCGAAAATCGCCACCGGCAAGAAAGAAAACAAATTCGGCATCCCGATCAGCCGCGCGCGGGAGGTCTATGCCCGCGCAGCCGCCCTGCCGGGGATCAAGGTTGTCGGCGTGGATGTGCATATCGGCTCGCAACTCACCCAACTTGAGCCGTTCGAGCAGGCGTTCCGCATGGTGCGCACCCTGACCGAGGAGTTGCGCGCCGATGGGCATGAGATCATCCGCCTTGATCTGGGCGGGGGGCTGGGCATTCCGTATGTGAACTCGAATGAGGCACCTCCCCTGCCCTTTGACTATGGTCAGGTGATCCAGCGCACCGTGGGCGATCTGGGCTGCGAGATAGAGATTGAGCCGGGCCGCCTGATTGCCGGAAATGCCGGATTGCTGGTCGCCGACACGATCTATGTGAAAGAGGGGGAGGGCCGCACCTTCCTCATCCTTGACGCGGCGATGAACGATCTGATCCGCCCCGCAATGTATGACGCATGGCATGACATCATCCCGGTGAAGGAGCCCGCCCCCGCGACGGAGCCAGTCACCTATGACATTGTTGGCCCTGTTTGCGAATCGGGGGATACCTTCGCCAAAGGCCGGATGATGGCCCCGGTGGCCGAGGGGGAGTTGGTCGCCTTCCGCTCTGCGGGAGCATATGGGGCCGTTATGGCATCAGAATACAATTCGCGCCCCCTGATCCCTGAAGTTTTGGTCCATGGCGATCAATTTGCCGTGGTCAGGGCCCGTCCGACATTTGACGAGATGCTCAACCGCGATACCATCCCTGAATGGCTGGCGGAGGAATAGCGCCCCCGGCCCCCAAAGGGGAGCAGGTATGAGTGCAGCGGATCATCTGACGAGCACGGCACAGGCGCGGATTTCCGCGGCTGTCACGCGGACCCGTCTGGCCATGATGGCAGAGCGGGGGACGCGGGCGTTCTGGCCCGTCTGGACGATCCTGTTTTTCGCGATCAGCGTCGAATCCTTTGGCCTGCTGGCCGGGGTGAGCGCGCCGGTCTTTATCGGCCTTCATGCGGTGCTGATCCTCGCCTTGGTGGTTTTTCTGGTGTCGGGCGTCCGGTCTTACCGGCATCCAAGCAGGGCAGAGGCCCGCGCGCGGCTTGATGCGGACTTGCCCGGTCGGCCGCTGGCCACGCTGGAGGACCGCCCGATCATTGGTGCGGATGACGCAGGCGCGCAGGCGGTTTGGATAGCCCATCTGGAGCGGATGGCGCGTGCGGCGGAGCGTGCAAAAGCCACCGCACCCGATCTGCGCCTCTCGGACCGCGATCCCTTCGCCTTGCGGCTTTTGGCGGTTGTGGCCATCGTGACCGCGCTTTTGTTCAGCCGTGGCCCGTCTTTCGAGGCGGTCGCACCGGCGCTCACGGCCTCTGGCCCGCAGATCAGCGCTGGCCCCGATTTTGAAGGCTGGGCAACGCCGCCAGCCTATACCGGCCTGCCAACCCTTTATCTACCGGACCTGACCACTGGCGCGCCGATCCCGTTGCCACAGGGCAGTGAGATAACCTTGCGGCTCTATGGCGATGCCGATCCGACGCTGGAGCAATCCGTGACCCCCGACACGGTCGAACTCGCTGAGCGGGGCATCGGCATCCGCGACGCGACCTTCACCGCCGTGCAATCCGGCATCGTTGCCCTGCCGGGGCGGGAGGACGCCGCGCGCTGGCAATTCACCATCTCCCCCGACGCGCCGCCCGTGGCGACGTTCGACGAGGCTGTGCGCCGCTCTACTGGTGGATCGACCGAGGTGATCTTTTCCGCCAGCGACGATTTCGCGGTTCAACAGGTGACGGCGACCGTGACGCTCGACCTTGATGCGGTTGAGCGGCGTTATGGCCTGACTGCGGACCCCGACCCGATGGAGCCGTTGCAGATTGACCTGCCCTTGCCCCTGAGCGGGGATCGCGATGCGTTCACCGAAACGCTGGTCGAGGATTTTTCGACCCACCCGCTTGCCAGTCACCCGGTCATCATCACGCTTGAGGCCACGGATGGCGCGGGGCAGACAAGCCAGCCTGAGGTGACCCAAGCGGTGCTCCCCCAGCGGCTGTTCTTTGATCCTGTCGCGGCTGCGGTTGTGGAGATGCGGCGCGATCTGTTGTGGGCGGAGGCCAATGCAAAACGGGTCAGTCAGGTGCTGCGCGCCACGACCCATATGCCCGAGGATCTGAACCTGCCAAGCGGCGCGTATCTCGCGCTGCGCTCCGCGATCACGCGACTGGATCTGGCCCGGCTGGATGACCGGGTCGCGGTGGAGCGGGACGCGATTGCAGCACAGCTTTGGGACGTCGCCTTGATGATCGAGGATGGCGCGCTCTCTGATGCGCAAGAGCGGCTGCGCCGCGCGCAGGAGCGGCTGTCAGAGGCGCTTGAAAGCGATGCCAGTGACGAAGAAATCGCGCAACTGATGGACGAATTGCGCGACGCGATGGAAAACTACATGGAGCAGATGGCGCGGGAGATGATGGAAAATCCCGACCGCCAGCAGGCCCAGAACATGCCCGAAGGCCCGACCATGGACGGGCAGGATCTGCAGGAATTGCTCGACCAGATACAAGATCTGTCCGAGGCGGGAGAGCGCGAAATGGCGCAGGCCATGCTCGACCAACTCGCACAGATGATGGAAAACATGCAAATGCAGATGGCCGAGGGGCAAAATGGCCAGCCGCAGCCCGGTCAGGGCGGCACACAGGAAGGCTTGCAGGACATGCTGCGCGAACAGCAGAACCTCGCCGATGAAAGCTTCCGCGAGATGCAGCGCGAGTTCCGGGAGCGGATGGGTCAAGGCCAGCAGCCCGGCCAACAGCCGCAACCGGGGGAGCCGCAGCAGGGTCAGGGTGGAGACAACCCCCAATCACTGGGCGACGGGCTTGGCTCGCTTGCCGAGCGGCAAGAGGCACTGCGCGAAATGCTCGAAGGTTTGCGCAGCCAACTGCCCGGTGACGCCGAGGGCGAAGAAGGAGAGGCAGGCCGCCGCGCGCTCGAAGACGCTGAGGAAAATATGGCCGACGCGACCGACGCGCTGCGCAACGAGGATGGCGGCCGCGCGCTTGATCAGCAGGCGCAGGCCATGGAAAACCTGCGCGAGGCGATGCGTCAATTGAGCAACGAAGCCCGCCAGCAGGCGCAAAACGATCAGGAACGCAACGGCACCGGGCAAGCCATGGACGATCCGAACGGCCAGCGTGATCCGCTGGGCCGCCCCGTCGGCGCACAGGGCGCACTGGATGGGCGCGGCACCGATCTGCCCGATGCGGATGCGATTGGCCGCTCCCGCGCGCTGCTCGACGAATTGCGCCGCCGCGCCGGGGAGCAGAACCGCAGCGTGGAGGAGCGCGACTACCTGCGCCGCCTTCTGGAACGGTTCTAGGCGCGCATCGGCTGATCCCAGACATGCGAAAGGCCGACCAGACAGCGATGTCGGTCGGCCTTTTTTTGTGGGTGAGCGCAAGGCGATCAGGCGGTGCCGGTCAAATCCGCAAACAGGGTCTGCACACCGATCCGCAGCACGTCCACGCCGGACGCATAGGAATCGAGCAGCGGCGCCACGGCCGGCACTGCCATGCCTAGCTCAGGTGCCAGCACATAAATCCCGGCCCCGATGGCAAAGAGCATCACCGCCATGGCAAAGCCAAGCGGCGCGCGTGATGGGCGGTCATCCGCCTTGGCCGGAGCTTCGTCCTCGTCCCCTTTCGGCAAGACGCCGGAAATGCTGGTTCCCAGGGCAGCCGCAGCGGCGGCAGCGGCCGGGCGCTCTGCCTCGGACGCGCGCAGATTGGCGACGGTATCGACCTGCTCCGTGCGGGGCATCGCGATGGCGTCGGGGCGCGGCGGGCGCTCCCGCTTTCTGCGGCGGCGGCTGGATTCCTCTGCGGTTTCCTCCGCAACGGGATCGGCAGGCGCGGCGGCGGGCGTTTCTTCCTGCGGCGCGTCAGACGGCTCCTCATCAATCATGCTGCGCAGTTGTTCGAGGATGTCTTCCTCCTCGGCTGCCGCGTCGGATGCGGCGGGTGCGGCCTGTTCCGGCTCTGGCTCCTCCGCAGGGGGTTGGCGGCGCAGGGAGGGTGTTTCCTCGGCGGGCGGAGGTGTCGGCGCACTTGGCTCGCGCGGTGGGATCGCCCCTGCCTCCTCAGCGGAGGGCACATCCTCGTCATCGACCAGAATACGACGCTCTGCGCGGCGGCGCGCACGGCGGGCCCGCAATTCCTCAAACGCATCATCCGCAGGCGTGGCGATCACCGGACCGCGATCGCCCTCCACCGGGCGGCGGTTCTGATCGGGCAGCGGTGGCATGGTCGTCTCTGGCAGATCGGGCTGCGCGTCGGCGTGGGGGGCGTCGGGGGCATCCATTTCCGGCTCTGCCGCGCGGGAGGTCGCGTCGCCTTCATCCTCCCCGCCAAAATCGAACGTGGCGCGGTCATGCTCTGGGAACACCTCCCCGGCGTCCATGTCGCCGGTGGACTGGTCCTCTTCTTCATCGACCCGCTGACGCAGGAGCGCGCGCAGGGCTTCTGCCGGGTCGGCCTGGGGGCTGGCTGCTTCCGGCTGTGGCTCAGGCTCAGGTGCGGGATCGGGCGCGCGGTTGCTCCATGCCGGCGTGGAGGTGTCCTCGACCGCCGGTTCCGGCGCGGGTGCGGGCGCTGGTGGCGTGATCGGCGTGACATCTGCCACCTCCGGCTCTGCCCCTGCCTGATGCCATGACGTGTGGCACCGCGCGCATTGCACCGTCCGCCCCTTCGCGGGGATCGCGGTATCAGGCACATTGTATTGCGCAGCGCAATTTGGACAGATCAGGCGCATGAAGCTTCCCCCGAGGCAGTGAAAAGACGCGTGCGGGCCCCCCCGCATCCCTCTTTGTAACAAGCAAATTCACTGGTGCCTAGCATTGGCTGCATCTGACCTGCCCTGTCCTATCCGGTGCCGTTGTATCGCGAGGCAGTTTCTGCAAAAGTCAGCGCGGCCACGGGCAGAGGAGCAGTCACGCGTGATCGAATTTTCCGGAACCCGGTTCAGCTATGGGCAGGACACGATCCTGTCCGATCTGAACCTCAGCATCACGCCCGGCTCGTTCCATTTCCTGACCGGCCCGTCCGGCGCGGGCAAGACCACGTTTCTCAAACTGTGTTACATGGCATTGACGCCCACGGGCGGCGGGCTGACGGTGTTTGGCAAGGAGGCCGCGATGCTGACGCGCGACGACATTGCCCGCTTCCGGCGCAAGATCGGCGTGATGCACCAGAATTGCCAGTTTCTTGACCATCTGAGCGTCGAGGACAACATCGCCCTGCCCCTGCGCGTGCAGGACAAATTCACCGAAAGCCGCGCCACGGACCTCGCCGATCTAATGGATTGGGTGGGGCTGTCGCATCGTGCCGCAGCCTTGCCCCCCGAATTGTCAGGCGGGGAGCGGCAGCGCGCGGCCCTTGCGCGGGCGGTGATGATCTCCCCCGATGTGATCATCGCGGATGAGCCGACGGGCAATCTTGACTGGGATATGGCCCAGCGCGTGCTCACCCTGCTGGTGGAGCTGAACCGGATGGGCAAAGCGGTGCTGATCGCCACCCATGACCTCAACATCATTCGCAGCGTCAAGGGGCAGGTGAATGCGCGTGTGCTGCGCCTGAAATCAGGGCAGCTTCAGCTTGCCGGGAGCGACCTGTGAGCCGCTTTCTGCGCCTCTTGCGCGGTCACCCGGCGGCAGAGCAGATCGTGCCGCGCGCGGGCTTTACCGCATGGTTGACCGGGCTGACGGCCTTTGCCATGGCGGCCCTTGCCGTTTGTGCGCTGGCTGCGACATTCGCGGCGGGGCGTCTGGCGGATCGCTGGTCGTCGGAACTCGCGCGGTCCTCCACGGTTCAGGTGCTGGCCCCGGCGGAAGAGGTGGATCGTCAGGTCACCGCGGCCCTTGCCGCGCTGCGCACGACGCCCGGGATCGTGTCGGCCCGCGCGCTTGATATGGCAGAGCAGGAAGCCCTGCTTGCGCCATGGATCGGGACCGGATTGCCGCTGGATGCCCTGCCCGTCCCGCGCCTTATCGTGATCGAAGAAACCGTTGAGGGCCCCGATGCGGCGGCCCTTGCCCTGCGGCTCACGGCGGAGGCACCGGGCGCGCAATATGACGACCACACCCGCTGGCGCCGCCCGATGATCGCGGCGGCGGATCGGTTGCGCCTGATTTCGGGGGCAGCCCTTGCGCTCATTCTGTTTGCAACGGCCGCGATGGTGACGCTTGCCTCCCGCGCGGCCTTGGCCGCGAATGCGCGGGTGATCACCACGTTGCGGCTTGTGGGCGCTGAGGATCGGTTCATCGCGGGGGCCTTTACCCGCCGCTTTACGCTGCGCGCGCTCATTGGCGCGGGCCTTGGCGCGGCGGGCGCTGCCTTGGCTTTTCTGTTCGTGCCGGATGTGGGGGCCGAGGGAGCGTTTGTCACGGGATTGGCCCCCCAAGGGCAGGAATGGCTGGCCTTGGCCGGTGTCCCCTTGATCGCCGCGATCACCGCCTATATCGCAACCGCACGCGCGGCCAAACGGGCGCTCAACACGATTGAAGAGGCGTAACGCCATGATGCTGATCCGGTCCCTTGCCTATAACGTGATCTTTTACGCGCTGATGCCGGTCATTGGGCTGATCGCGCTTCCTTATGCAATTGTGAACCGGGATGGCGCGCAATGGGCGATCCATACTTTCTGCCGGATCACGATGTGGCTGTTACCCGTGATGTGCGGCACACGGGTAGAGGTGCGCGGCCGGGTGCCCGAGGGTGAAGTGATCGTTGCCGCAAAGCACCAGTCTTTTCTGGATATCGTCCTCATTGCCAACGCGCTCAAACGCCCGAAATTCATTATGAAAAAGCAGCTCAAATGGGCGCCGATCCTTGGATTTTATGCCTGGCGCATGGGCTGCTATCCGATTGATCGGGGCAAGCGGGGACAGGCCATTCAGGATATGGTTGCCAAGGTCCGCGAGGAACGGCGCGATCCCGGTCAACTGGTGATCTATCCGCAAGGCACACGCACGCAGCCGGGCGCGAAAGTGCCCTATAAGATCGGCACGGGCGTGCTCTATGAGGAATTCGGGCTGGATGTTTATCCCGTCGCAACCAATGCCGGGCTGTTCTGGGGCCGCAACAAGGTGCTGCGCAAACCGGGCCTTGCAGTGGTCGAATTCCTTGAGCCAATCCCCGGAGGGATGGAGCGCAAGGCGTTCATGGAGACGCTGGAACAGCGGATCGAACAGGCCTCCGACACGCTCCATGACGAAGGCCTCGCGCATCTCTCGAAACCGGTCTAGCGCGCCTCCTCAGCGGCGCGCGCGGCGGCCTCACTCGGGGTGATGGGCGGCCCTTGCCGCCCGCAGGCCGCTGGGGCCAGCACGATCGCCGCGATCAGCATCACCCGCAGGATCATGCCAACGCCTCCCGCCAGCGGGCGATTTGCGCGCGCACCTGATCAGGTGCTGTGCCGCCATAGGATTGCCGCGACGCGACCGATGCCTCAACGGTCAGCACGTCAAACACGCTCTCGGTAATATCGCCATGGACGCTTTGCATATCCGCGAGCGTCAGGTCCGGCAGATCGCATCCCTTATCCTCGGCCATCTTGACCAACGCGCCCGTGACGTGATGCGCATCGCGGAACGGCAGGCCCGCCTCCCGCACCAGCCAATCGGCCAGATCGGTCGCGGTGGAAAAGCCGCTTGCCGCTGCTGCGCGCAGATTGTCGCGACGCGGCTCCATATCCGCGATCATCCCGGTCATCGCCGCCAACGCCAGCATCAGCGTATCGGCGGCGTCAAACACCTGCTCTTTGTCTTCCTGCATGTCCTTGGAATAGGTCAGGGGCAGCCCCTTCATCACCGTCAAAAGCGCCACCAGCGCGCCAGTGATCCGTGCGACCTTTGCCCGGATCAGCTCCGCCGCGTCGGGGTTTTTCTTTTGCGGCATGATCGACGAGCCGGTGGAGAACCGATCCGATAGCGTCACGAACCGGAACTGGGCGGAGGACCAGATCACGATCTCTTCGGCCAGACGGCTCAGATGGGTTGCGCAGATCGAGGAGGCAGAGAGGAATTCCAGCGCGAAATCCCGATCCGCCACCGCATCAAGCGAATTGGCCATGGGCCGGTCAAACCCGAGCGCCTTTGCCGTCGCATCCCGATCAATCGGGAAGCCCGTCCCGGCAAGGGCTGCCGCGCCTAAGGGCGACTCGTTCATCCGCGCGCGCGCATCGACAAAACGGGACCGATCCCGGGCCAACATTTCCACATAGGCCATCATGTGATGGCCCCATGTGACGGGCTGCGCGGTTTGCAGATGGGTGAAACCGGGCATGACGGCATCCGCCCCTGCCTCAGCCTGATCCACGAGCACCTTGATGAGGGCCGTCAGCGCGGCCTCGGCCTGATCGCATTGGTCCCGCACCCAAAGCCGGAAATCGACTGCCACCTGATCGTTGCGCGACCGCGCCGTGTGAAGCCGCCCCGCAGGCGCCCCAATGAGATCGCGCAAGCGGGCCTCCACATTCATGTGGATGTCTTCCAAGGCGCGGGAAAACGGGAAATCCCCCGCCTCAATCTCTGACAAGACCGTGAGCAGCCCTTCCCTTATCGCTTTTTCATCGGCATCTGTAATGATGTCTTGCGCGGCGAGCATGGCAGCATGGGCGAGGGAGCCTTGAATGTCCTGCGCGGCAAGGCGCTGGTCAAAATCAATGGAGGCATTGATCGCTTCCATGATCGCGTCCGGTCCGGCAGCGAAACGACCGCCCCACATGGCGTTTGACGATTTTGGGTCTGACATGATGATGATCCGCACGAAAGGAATGAGATTATGACGCTCCGCAGACGCAGCCTGATGGCCACCCTCGGTTTGGCGCTGTTCTACTCCGCAGTCGGGCTAAGTGCAAACGCCGACCCGCTTGATGTGGACGCCCTGCGCGAGATGCGCGAAGGCGACATGCGCAAGCTCGTCATCCATGACGCGCCCATGCCGCTGGGCGGGCGGGAGTTTACCGATCCAAGCGGGGCGAACCTGAGCCTTGCCGCGTATGAGGGTCAGGTGGTGCTGTTGAATTTCTGGGCCACATGGTGCGCGCCCTGCCGGGAGGAAATGCCCGATCTTGAGGCGCTGCAGCTTGAATGGGGAGGTGAGGATTTTCAGGTCGTCACCATCGCGACGGGCCGCAATTCCCTGCCGGGGATCAAGGCCTTCTTTGCCGAGGTGGGGATTGAGGCATTGCCGATCCTGCTTGACCCGCGCGGGCAGATGGCGCGCGCCTCTGGCGTTTTGGGACTGCCTGTGACGGTAATCCTTGACCGCGAGGGGATGGAGATCGGTCGCCTTCAGGGCGGCGCGCATTGGAACACCGAGAATGCCCGTGCGATCCTGTCCGAAGTGATCGCAAATCAGCCGGACGCCTGATCGCCCGGCATCAGGACGCGGAAAATCATCCGTTCGTGATCCAGCCGGGCCTGTTCGATATCCACGACCTCCCGGTCCGGCAGGCCCGCAAACATCGACCGCCGCAGTGCAAGCGCGAGGATCGGTCCCACGGTCAGGGCCACATTGTCCGACATCTCCGTCGCCACGAAGGTGCCGCGCGACACACCTTCGCGGATCACGCCCAGAACGGCCTCATCCATTTCACACATGCAGGTATCGCGGAAAAACTGCGCGACATTGGGGAACCGGCGGGTCGTCTCCGCGATCACGGGCATCAATTCGCCCGTGCTGCCGTCGAAAAACTCGGCATAGAGCATCTCCAGCAATCGCTTGAGCTTTTCATCCGATGGCAGGTCGGCATCCGCGACCAGCGCGCGTACAAACGGCATCGCCTGATCAGGGCCAAAGGTCGCCGCCGCCTTGAACAGCTCCTCCTTGTTGCGAAAATAGAGGTACACGGCAGGTTTGGAGATGCCGACAAGAGCCGCGACATCATCCACGCGCGTTGCCGCAAACCCCTGCTCGCTGAACACCTTAACCGCGGCCATCAATATCTGATTCCGCCGATCTGAACCGTTTTGTTCATTTTTTTGGGTGTCGATATCTTGACTCATGGATATCTATCCTAAATAGGTGACTGACCCGTCAGTAACCTGATTTTATGTGGTGATGCAAATGCGAAATTCAATGCCGATCCCCCGTCACATCCGCGCCGCGCGCAATCCCGGCGCCAAGCTGTCATACTGGCAAGACGTTGTGAAACCGGGACTTTTGGGCATGATGATCCTCGCCAGCATCGCCCTGTGCGGCATGGCGGCCAAAGCCCAAGAGGCTGATACAGCACCAGCCCTGCGCCCGGTGAGCCTGATGACGCTTGAGGCACAAGGCGGCGCGTTGGAACGGCAATTCTTCGGTAAGGTCGCGGCCCGTCAGACGGTCGATCTGGCGTTTCAGGTGGGCGGGCAAATCCAGCGGCTCGACGCGCCAAAGGGCGTTTATGTCGAGGAAGGGCAGCTTCTGGCGGAGCTGGATCTGGAACCCTTCCGCCGGGCTGTCACCCGCGCCGAATTGTCCCTTGAGCAGGCGGAGCGGACGGTCGCGCGGCTTGATACGCTGGCCGACCAAAATGTCGGCTCCCGCGTGCAGGCCGAGGACGCAGAGACCCAAGCGGCCCTCGCCGAGGTGCAGTTGCGCGAAGCCCGCGACGCGCTGCGGGACGCAACCCTGCGCGCACCCTTTGACGGGTTGGTCGCGAACCGGTTGGTCGCCAATTTCAACACGGTCTCCCCCGGTCAGCCGATCCTGCGGCTTCATGATATGTCCGAGGTGTGGATCGAGATCGACATCCCCGAGCGCCTGTTCGATCTGATCGAGGATCCGCGCGCCGTGGGCTTTACCGCCACATTGTCCGACCGGAATGCCGATATTCCGGTGGAATTGCGCGAATTCACGGCTGAAACCAATGGCGTCGGGCAAACCTACACGGTCTCTGTCGCGCTGCCCGACCGCGCGGACCTCAACCCGATCCCCGGCCAATCCGCCAGCGTTGTCGTGCGGGTTGATCAGACGCTGCGCCCCGGTTTCGTCGTGCCTGCCTCTGCGGTGATGTTTGACGCGGATGCGCGGCCCTATGTCATGGTGTTCTCCCCCACTGGCGCGGATGAGGGGCAAGTCGCCCGCGTGCCCGTGACCCTGTCGAGCGTGGATGGAACGACGCTCCAGATCGACGGCGATCTGCAAGCGGGGCAAGAAATCGTCCTGTCCGGTGGGCATCTCTTGCAGGATGGGCAATCCGTCCGCCGGTTCCTTGGCTTTAACGAGATCAACTGACATGGATATCGCGCGCACCGCTATCGTAAAGCCGCTCTATACATGGCTCCTGATCGCCTTTTGTGTGTTCGGGGGGCTGTGGGGGTTTTCCTCCGTCGGGCGGCTCGAAGATCCGGCCTTCACCATCAAGGCCGCTGTTGTCATCACGCCCTATCCCGGCGCCACGGCGGAGGAGGTCGCAACCGAAGTGACCGAGCCGTTGGAATCCGCCATTCAACAGATGGGACAGATCGACCGGATCACCTCCCGAAATCAGGCGGGCCTGTCGCAGATCACAGTGGAAATGAAGCCGACCTATGACGGCACCGAACTTCCGCAAATCTGGGACGAATTGCGCAACAAGGTCGGCGACGCGGCCGGAAACCTGCCCGCTGGCGCGCGCCCGCCCATCGTGAACGACGCGTTTGGCGATGTGTTCGGTATCCTCTATGCGGTCGAGACACCCGGCTATTCGGACGCGCAAATCCACGAGATCGCCAATTTCCTGCGCCGCGAGCTTTTGGCCGTGGATGGTGTCGCGGATGTGGAATTGCAGGGCCTGCCCGAGGAGGCGATTTTCGTCGAACCTTCGTCCGAGCAGACCGCGAATTTCGGCGTGCCGCCCGGCGCGATCATCGGGGCGATCAACGCCAGCGATCAGGTGCAGGATGCAGGATCGACGGAAAGTGCGGGCCGCTCCATCCAGCTTGATGCGCCGCAGGGCTATGACAGTGTGAGCCGCATCTCCAGCCTGACACTCGGTGTCGGTGGGGAGATCATCAACCTCACCGATCTGGCGGAAGTCTACCGCACCCGCGTTGACGATCCCGACCAGATCATCCGCTTTGACGGGGTGGAGGCGTTTACCCTTGGCGTTGCGGGCCTGAGTTCGGAAAACATCGTGGATGTGGGCCGCGCGGTGGACGCGAAACTGGCCGAATTGCAAACCGAAATCCCCTTCGGCGTGACGCTCCATTCGATTTATGAACAGCACACCGTGGTGGATGAGGCGAGCAATTCGTTCCTCATCAGCCTCGCGATGTCCGTCAGCATCGTGATCATCGTGCTTGCCGTTGCGATGGGCTGGCGCGCGGCGGCGGTGGTGGGGATCACCCTGTTGCTGACCGTGATCTCCACCTTCTTTTTCATGTCGATCTTCAACATCGAGATGGAGCGGATTTCGCTGGGCGCGCTCATCATCGCGATGGGGATGCTGGTGGATAACGCCATCGTGGTGGCCGAAGGCATGCAGGTCGAAATGCGCAAAGGGCGCAAGGCGCATGAGGCCGCAAAAGAGGTCGCGTCAAAGACCCAAATCCCGCTTCTGGGGGCCACGATCATCGGGATCATGGCCTTTGCCGGGATCGGATTGTCGCCAGATGCGACGGGTGAATTCCTGTTCTCCCTCTTTGCGGTGATCGGCATCTCGCTAATGCTCAGCTGGGTGCTGGCCGTCACGGTCACGCCGCTTCTCGCGCATTACCTGTTCCGTGTGGGCGGGCTGGCCGATGGGGAGGACGCCTATGGCGGCATCATCTTCCGGGGCTATGCCGCGACCCTGCGCGGTGCGCTTCGGGTGCGCTGGCTGGTGATCCTCGCCCTGATCGGGATCACGGCGGCCTGTTTCGTGGCATTTGGTCAGGTGAAGCAGCAATTCTTCCCCAACTCGAACACGCCGATTTTCTATCTTAATTATAAGCTCGCGCAGGGCAGCACGATCCATCAAACCTCTGACGGGTTGGCCCAGATCGAGGATTGGCTGCTGGAGCGCGACGATGTGGTCAGCGTCACCACCACCGTGGGTCAGGGGATCAGCCGCTATATGCTGCCCTATGAGCCGGGCCGGCCTGATCCGTCCTATGGGCAGCTTTTGATCCGCACCCAAACGATCGAGGAAATTCCGCCCCTGAAGGATGATCTTCAGGCGTTCATCGACCGCTCCGATCCGACGGCGGAAATCCGGCTGGAGCGGATCATCTTTGGCCCCGGCGGTGGCGCGGATGTGGAGGCCCGCTTCAGCGGGAAAGACCCCGATGTGCTGCGCCATCTTGCGGAGCAGGCAGAGGCGATCTTCCGCGAAAACGACCGGTTGTTGCACACGATCCGCGACAATTGGCGGGAGCGGGAGCCGGTGATCCGGCCGATCTATGCCACCGACCGCGCACAAGCCCTTGGCGTGGACCGGGACGATGTGGCCAGCACGCTGCTGATCGCCACGGATGGTCTGCGCGCGGGGCAGTTTCAGGAGCGCGACCGGATCATCCCGATCTATGTCCGCGCGCCAGAGGCGGAGCGCGCAAATCCCGGCTATCTCTTGGATCAGATCGTCTGGTCCGATGCCGCGCAGGATTACGTCCCGCTCGCGCAGGTAATCGACGGGTTCGAGATTGAGGTCTCCGACACGCTCTTGCACCGGCGCAACCGTCTGCCCACGATCACGGTGCAGGGCAACACGGTGGATGGCGTGACCCCCGCCACCGCCTTTGCTGAAGTGCGCCCGCTGATCGAAGCGATTGACCTGCCGGTGGGCTATGCGCTCGAATGGGGTGGGGAATATGAAAACTCCACGCAGGCACAGGAATCGCTGGGTCAGCAATTGCCTCTAAGCCTGTTGGTGATGGTCCTGATCTCCATCCTTTTGTTCGGCGCGCTGCGTCAGCCATTGGTGATCTGGCTTCTGGTGCCGATGTC
This sequence comes from Rubricella aquisinus, assembly GCF_014199445.1. GTDB lineage: Bacteria > Pseudomonadota > Alphaproteobacteria > Rhodobacterales > Rhodobacteraceae > Rubricella > Rubricella aquisinus. The sequence goes on from NZ_JACIJS010000005.1 coordinate 332,164, forward strand.
GGTGAATGGGGTGGCGGTGGGCCTGCTGGCGACCGGCCTGCCGTTCAGCTTCACCGCGCTTTTGGGCCTGTTGAGCCTGTCGGGGATGTTGATCAAGAACGGTATCGTGCTGGTGGAGGAGATTGATTTGCAGCGCGCCACCGGCCTGCCTCAGACAGAAGCGATCGTGACCGCGTCTGTCTCTCGTCTCCGGCCTGTGGTGCTCGCTGCGGGCACGACGATCCTTGGCATGATCCCACTGCTGACGGACGCGTTCTTTGCCTCCATGGCGGTGACGATCATGGGCGGCTTGGCCTTCGCGTCTGTCCTGACCCTGCTCGCCGCACCAGTGTTCTATCACACGCTGTTCCGCAAGGGACGGCGTGAGGAGCGGATGGCCTGATCCCGGCCCGGCCCATCAGGGTCGGGCTATGCTTTGCGCAACACCAAGAACAGCTTGTCGATATCGAGCGCGGGCACCCAGCAATCGACCATATAGCGGTCAAGCACCTCAAACCGGGTTTGCATATAAGCGATCTTATCCTCGATATCCCCGTCATCCCCCGGCAGCCCCCGGCCCGGCCCGTTGATGTTGTGGCTTTCAAAGATCAGCAGCCCACCGGGTGCCAAAAGGCGCGCGATCTTGTCGATATAGGCGTGAAAATCGATCGAAAGCCGGGTGTCGATGGTCGCGTGGTTCGAGAGGGACACGACCACGTCATACTGGCCTGCGGGGCTGTCGAAGAACTGGAAATCATCCACAATCGTACGCAGGTTATTTAAGGACAACGCAGATTTCACCTCATCCGCGACCCGCACAAGAAACGGGTTCAGCTCGATCATGTCGACCTGTGCGGCCCGTTGCGCCATTTTCGCGGCAAGGAAACCGGCATTGCCGCCGATATCCAGCACCCTGCTGTCTGAGGTCAGATAACGGTCTAGCTGATAGGCTTCGTACCGCTCCTCGCTCGGTTTGACGCCGCGAATGCCCAACGCTGCCGACCCCTGATAGAAATACCCGCCGCAATAGCTCGTCGGCCAATGGCGGCGCTGGAGAAACTGTTGATGCACCAGCCGCGCAAACACCGCCGCGTGAACGTCATCGACAAACCGCTGATAAACCGCATCCGTGATCAGCAGAAAACGGGCATAAAACGGCCAGCGCGGGCGCAGGCCACGACGGCGGAAACAACTGACAAGGCTGCTTTCCAGAAGCGACCGGCCCGGATCAGCCGTTTGCGCCGCGAGCCCACGCAGAAACGCCTGCGCCTCCGCCCGGTCGGGTGTGGCCACGCCTGCGATCTGCAAACGCGCCAGATCGGCCTGAGCCGCGCGCACCGCTTCATCTTCAAGCGGCAGCAAGAAATCCAGAAATCCCGGCTGAAGGAACAGATCGTCTTCGAAACTGCGCCATGCGGAGCCGAGTTCATTCGCCAGCGCGGGTTTTTGCGTCACCTCACGACAAAACGCCAGCAAGCGCGTGTCCCGCGCGCAGAGGGCCGCCTCCGGCCAAGAGGCAAAAGCGCGCAGGATATGATCCGCGCATTGGGTGATCACCATGTCGCATCCTTTGGCTGGTCGCCGGTCAAGGCGAGTATGAGCGGATCGCGCGCAGGGCAAAAGCCCCAATCGACAGCAGTGGCCAATTGCGGAGCGAACCCTACTCCATACGCCCGCAGTCTCGTAATGACATGGCCGCGATTGCGACATAGGGTACGGCACGCATATTGAGGAACGTGCCGTCGCATGACCACACCCGACGACATATCTGACCTGATCGCGCGCTGCGCGTTGCGCGACCGATCCGCGTTTGAAGACCTGTATACGGCGACCAGCGCGAAACTCTTTGCCGTTATCCTGCGTATCTTGAAAGATCGGGGGGAGGCTGAGGACAGTATGCAGGAGGTTTACGTCAAAATCTGGCACCGCGCCGATAGCTTTGCGGCATCGCAATACAGCCCGATCTCGTGGCTGGTCGCGATCGCGCGCAATCACGCCATTGACCGTCTGCGGCAGCGCAAACCGGCGGCGGACGATATCGACACGCAATATGACCTTGCCGACAGTACACCGGGACCGGAACGGCAGAGCATTGCGCGCTCCGAACAGCAGCGGGTGCTTGCTTGCCTTGATGAGTTGGACGCCGAGAAGTCCGCAGCCGTGCGCGGGGCCTATCTCAATGGCGACAGCTATCAGGAGTTGGCGACGCGCCATGATGTGCCGCTCAACACGATGCGCACATGGTTGCGCCGCGCCCTCCTGAGCCTGAAGGAGTGTATGGCCCGATGACCCAAGATGAGAAGGATGAGGAAATCGGCGCAGCTGAATATGTGCTTGGCGTGTTGAGCGCGGAGGAGCGCGCCACGTTCGAAGCCCGCCTTGCGACCGATCCTGCCCTGCGCGCGGAGGTGCGGGACTGGACAGAGCGTCTGACCCCGCTTGCCGAAACCCTGCCTGATGAGCCCGTGCCGCCGCGTGTGTACCGCCAGCTTGAACAGCGCCTCTTTCCCGCGCCGACACCCCTATTAGGGCGGCTCGGGTTCTGGCGCATGGTGAGCTTTGGCGCGGTCGCGGCCGCCGCCATTCTGGCCGTTATCGCGTTCACCGATCCTGCCCCGACCAACCCTGCCCCGACGCTCGTTGCGCAAATCAGCGGCGAGGCGGGCGTGACGGTTGCCGCCCTCTACGATCCGCAGGAAGGGGCCTTACGCGTTAATCGTTTGTCTGGTGCTGCGGCCGATGGTCGGGCGCTTGAATTGTGGCTGATCGTGGGGGATGCGCCGCCACGGTCACTGGGCCTGCTTCCGACGGATTCGCAAGGCACACTGACCCTCACCATTGTTGCTCTGACCGAAGGTATCCTCGCGATCAGCGATGAGCCGGCGGGCGGCTCCCCCACCGGGGCGCCCACAGGCCAAGTGCTTGCCGTGGGTGCATTATCCGAGGTCTGAAATTTTTTTTCGGTCTCGCTGAAACTTATCCAGCACCCCTCCCGTAGCTTCTCATGTCCCAACCAACAGGACCAATGAGGAGAAACGACATGACCTTTACGAAATTTGCCACCGCAGCCGTGACCGCACTTGCCATGACCGGAGGCGCACTGGCCGCCAGCCATTCCGAGACAGACAACCCGATGGTCGGCGGTGCAGCGATGTTCGCCACCAAAAACATCGTTGAGAACGCTTTGAACTCCGCCGATCACACCACGCTTGTCGCCGCCGTTCAGGCCGCAGGCCTCGTGGACACGCTGATGGGTGAAGGCCCCTTCACAGTATTCGCCCCAACCAACGCAGCATTTGACCGTCTGCCCGCAGGCACCGTGGAGATGCTCCTGAAGCCAGAGAACAAGCCACAACTGACCAAAATCCTGACCTGCCATGTGGTCGCCGCAAACGCCATGTCAGACGCAATCATGGGCATGATTGACGATGATGGCGGTGCCCATCCTGTGCCAACCGTCGGCGGCTGCACGCTGACCGCTGAATACACGCCGGACGGTCAGGTTTGGCTGAAAGATGAGCAGGGCAACTATGCCACGGTGACCATCGCGGACGTCAAGCAATCCAATGGTGTCATTCATGTGATCGATCGTGTGTTGCTGCCCGCGAACTAATCCCTAGCTTGAGGGGAGAGCCGATGTGTGGCCCGCACTGGGGGGTCGCGGGCCACACATCACTTTTGTCGATTTGAAAGGACACAACATGAACCGCCGCCATTTTCTGACTGCTTCTGCGAGCCTTGCCGCCTTGGGAGCCCTGACGATGAAGGGGGCTGCTTCCGAGGGTAATTTCGAATTCACCCTGACGGAGGCCGAATGGCGGGCGCGTCTTTCGCCCGAAGCCTACCGCGTGTTGCGGCAAGAGGCGACGGAGCGGCCCTTTACCAGCCCGCTCAACGATGAAAAGCGCGCAGGCTCGTTCAATTGCGCGGGCTGCGCATTGCCGCTCTATTCGTCGGAGGCGAAATATGACAGCGGCACCGGCTGGCCGAGCTTCTGGGCTGCCAAGGAGGACGCGGTGCGCACCCGCGAGGACCGTAAATTCTTCATGGTGCGGACGGAGGTGCATTGCCGCCGCTGCGGTGGGCATCTGGGCCATGTCTTCGACGACGGCCCTGCCCCGACGGGAAAGCGCCATTGCATCAACGGCGTGTCGCTGAATTTTGTGGAAGCCTGACCAACAAAGCGCCCGGCCTCATCGCCGGGCGCATTGCTATTGAGCGTCCGTGCGCCCGCGCCGGTCATTGCGCAACTGGGCATACAGCACATGGTTGCGCCAGCGCCCCGCGATTTGCAGATAGCTTTGCGCAACCCCCTCATATTTGAAGCCACAGCGTTCCAGCAGCGCGCGGGAGGCCGCGTTTTCCGGCAGGCAGGCAGCCTCGATCCGGCTAAGGTCCATCCGGTGAAAGGCGTGATCGACAAGCGCTGACAGCGCCTCCGTCATCAGGCCCTGCCGCGCGTGCTCCTCGGTAATCCAATAGCCGACGGTGCCCATCTGGGCAGGCCCGCGGCGGATATTGTCGAGCGTGATCGCCCCGATCACCCGCCCGTCATGGCGCAGCATCATCAACGGGAGCGCGCGACCATCCCGGATCGACCGTTTCGCCCAGGCAACCCGGTTGCGAAACGCGTTCTTCGTCAGATGATCCGTGGCCCAGACCGGCTCCCACGGTTCGATAAAGGCGCGGTTGTCTTTTCGCGCCCGCGCCCAATCCAGATGATCGGCCATGATCGGTGGGCGCAGCAGCATCCGCGCTGTTCTGATCTCGACCGTGGCGCGCGCTGCTTTGAGCATGAACCGCCCTTATGCCGCGAGCCGCGTGGTCAGCGCGTCAAGCGCGGGCGCATCCGCTACCGGGCCATAAAGCGCCATCGCCGCCTGTCCGCTGCCCCGCAGCCGTTCGGCATAAGCGCGTGTCGTGTCGGCATTCACCGCGTCGATCCGGGCCACGGTTTCATCCAGCGGGATCACTCGCCCCCAGATGCCCAACATCCGCGCCAGCCGTTCTGCCCGGCTCGACGGGCTTTCCAGCCCCATCAGCATTCCCGCCTTCATCTGCGTCTTGGCCCGGTCGATCTCTGCCGGGGTCAGGCCATCGCCTGCGCGGCGGATCTCATCGACCACAAGTTCGGCAAGCCCCGCCACATCCTCCCCCGATGTGCCGGAATAAACCATCATCGTGCCCGTATCGGCATAAGCCCCCGCTTGCGCGAAGATGCTGTAACACAGGCCACGCTTTTCGCGCGCTTCCTGAAACAGGCGGGACGACATGCCCCCGCCAAGCGTCATCGCCAGCACTTGCGCATCATAGAACGCAGGATCGCGGTATCCCGCCCCTTCAAGGGCCAACGCAAAATGCGCCTGCTCCAGCGATTTGACATGCCGCGCCTCCGACCCCTTGAAGGAGGCAGGCGTCACATCCGGGGCAATGCCTGCCGTCAGCCCGCCAAACACGGCTTCCGCGAGTTTCACGATCTGATCATGATCCACCGCACCTGCCGCAGACAGGATCAACCGCTCGGGCCGGTAATGGCGCGCGGTGAAGGCGCGGAAATTCTCCGCTTGAAAGGCGCGCACCCGCTCCGCCGGGCCTAGGATCGTGCGGCCCATGGGTTGCTCTGGGTAGGAGGCTTCCTGCAACCAGTCGAAAATCACATCATCCGGTGTGTCGAGCGATTGGCCGATTTCAGACAGGATCACGCCCCGCTCCGTCTCGATCTCACGCGGATCAAAGGCGGGGTTCAGAACGATATCGCTGATCACATCAAAGGCCAGCGCCACGTCTTCCTCCAGGATGCGCGCGTAATAGGCGGTCATCTCCCGGCTGGTATAGGCGTTGATATAACCGCCCACATTTTCAATCGTCTCAGCAATCTCAAGCGACGATCGCCGCGCTGTGCCCTTGAACGCCATATGTTCAAGGAAATGGGCGATGCCGTTCTCTTCAATCCGCTCATGCCGCCCGCCGGCCATGACCCAGATACCAAGGGAGGCGGATTTCAGTCCCGGCATATGCTCGGTCACGATGCGAAAGCCGTTGGCGAGCGTGGTGGTGTTGACGGTCATATCCGGTCCTTGATGAGGGTCTGAATGGCGGTGAGGTCGTTTGGCACGCGGGTCACGCGCTCTTCGCGCTCATATAGGTCCGCCATGCGGGGGGGCAAAGGCGGATGCTGGCCGGTCGCGGCCTCGACCGCGGCGGGGAATTTCGCCGGATGCGCAGTGGCAAGGATCACCATCGGCGTCGCGGGGTTGCCGCGCATGTCGCGCGCGGCCTTGATCCCCGTGGCGGTATGCGGGCATTGCAGCACGCCGGTTTCCGCGAAGGATTGCTTGATTTCCGCGGCCGTTTCGTCCTCATCACAGCGCGCGCTGTCGAATTCCTCCCGCAGACGGGCCTGCGCGCCCTGAGACAGCGTGAAGCCGCCCTTGCCGTTCAGATCGGCCATAAGCTGCTGAATGGCGGCGCCCTCCCGATCATAAAGGTCGAACAAGAGCCGCTCGAAATTGGAGCTGACCTGAATGTCCATGGAGGGCGACATCGTGGGGCTGACGCCTTCCTTGACATGCGCGCCCGTGGCGACAGTGCGGTGCAGGATGTCGTTGCGGTTGGTGGCAATCAAAAGCCGGTCCACCGGCAGGCCCATCCGCTTGGCCACATATCCCGCGAAAATATCGCCGAAATTGCCGGTCGGCACGCTGAAGCTGACCTTGCGCCCCGGTGCGCCCAGCGCTACGGCGGAGGTGAAGAAATACACGACCTGTGCGAGCACCCGCGCCCAGTTGATCGAATTCACTGCCGCCAGTTTCACTCCATCGCGGAAGTCGAAATCATTGAACATCGCTTTGACCAGCGCCTGACAATCGTCGAAATCCCCATCAACGGCGAGCGCATGGACGTTGTCCTCTGCCGGAGTGGTCATCTGCCGCCGCTGCACCTCGGACACGCGGCCATGCGGGTACATGACGAAAAGGCTGACGGCATCAAGGCCCTTGAACGCCTCCATCGCGGCAGAGCCCGTGTCACCGGAGGTGGCCGCAACGATGGTCACACTCTCCCCCCGCCGCTTGAGCGCGACCTCGAACATCTGACCGATAAGCTGCATCGCGACATCCTTGAACGCGAGCGTCGGGCCGTGGTGCAATTCGAGCACGAATTCATTAGGCCCGGATTGCACGACAGGGCAGCGGGCCACATGACCAAAGGGCGCATAGGCGCGGGCGAGAATGGCGCGGAAGGTGTCGTCGTCGAACGTGTCCCCGATGAAGGGCTTCATCACGCGAAAGGCGACTTCCTCATAGGGCTGGCCCGCAAACCCGGCGATGTCCCCTTGGGTGAGTGTCGGCCATGTCTCTGGCAGGTACAGCCCCCCATCCCGGGCAAGACCGGTGAGCATCGCCTCTTCAAAGCTGAGTTCGGGCGCCTGCCCACGGGTGGAGATATATCGCATGTCCTGCCTTCTTCGGTCGCTGCGTCTGGAGCGTGGTGTATCGCCCCCAGCGCGCCGGGAAAAGCCAAAAGCCCAAGGAAATATCCCAATCGCGACGCTTTGACGGGAAAGCTGCTCCCGCACGTCGCCGCCATATCAAAGATATGCCGCCTCCCTTTGGACCGGGCGCCGCGCCTTGCGGCGCGGCGGTGCCTCCGGCGGGGTATATTTGAAGAAAGTGAACCACTACCGACTGACGTCGGTAGCATCTGGGCTGTGCGTCGCGAGGTACTGAAGTACCAGGTCATTCGTGACATTCCCGCTGGTCGTGCAGAAATACCCGCGGGCCCA
>NZ_JACIJS010000006.1 GCF_014199445.1 Rubricella aquisinus
CACGAATGACCTGGTACTTCAGTACCTCGCGACGCACAGCCCAGATGCTACCGACGTCAGTCGGTAGTGGTTCACTTTCTTCAAATATACCCCGCGCGGCGCGCACCCGCCCGCGTTAGCGGGCGGCCCGGCCCAACGGGAGGACGGAGCGTCAGCGACGGAACGACGGGCGGGAGGGGCCCCCTTTGCTTCGGGATCGCGGGGCTAGCGTGAAACCGGAAAGATAGCTACACTCCTCCCGATGACCGCACAAAGAGGCGGCGCGAGCAGGTATAACAAGAGGCAGGACACTCCATGACCGATATGGTGCATGGGTCCGTTCATGTGGATCCTTATGAAAATGGGGAGCCGGGATTGGCCCGGTGGTGGCGCAGCGTGGATCGCTGGACCCTGGCGCTGGTGCTGATCCTCTTTCTCATTGGCTTGTTGCTCGGGCAGGCGGCCTCCCCCCCATTGGCGGAGCGCAATGGCCTTGATCCGTTTCACTACGTTACGCGACAGGCGTTTTTCGGTGTGCTTGGCCTGACGGTCATGCTTATCATCTCCCTTATGTCGCCCTCGGCGGTGCGCCGCTGTGCGATTGTGGCCTTCATCATTGTCACCATTGCGGTGATCCTGCTTCCGGTGCTCGGCACCAACTATGGCAAAGGGGCCACGCGCTGGTATTCGCTGGGCTTCATGTCGCTACAACCATCGGAGTTCCTGAAACCGGCTTTCGTGATTTTTGCCGCATGGCTGATGTCCGCCAGTTTCACCCGAAATGGTCCGCCGGGGCGCAGTCTGTCTTTTCTTGTGCTGATGTTCCTTGTGGCCCTTTTGGCGATGCAGCCCGATATCGGGCAGGCAAGCCTTCTGTTTGCCAGCTGGGGCGTGATGGTGTTCGTCGCAGGCGCGCCTTGGGCTGTGCTGATCGGCATTGTCGGGCTCGCTTGTGGCGGGCTTTATGCTGCCTATCTTTTGTTCCCCAACCATATCGCCCCGCGCATTGACCGGTTTTTGGAAGGCGAGGTGGGTGCCAACAGCCAGCTTGAATTTGCCACTACGGCGATCCGCGAAGGCGGCCTTTTCGGCGTGGGGCTGGGCGAAGGGTCCGTCAAATGGCGGCTGCCCGACGCCCATACCGATTACATCGTCGCCGTCGCGGCAGAGGAATACGGGCTCGTGATGGTGCTCGTCCTTCTGGCGCTGTTCCTGACCATCACCCTGCGCGCAATCTGGCGGTTGCGGCTCGAAAAAGATCCCTTCATCCGCATTGCGGGCACCGGGCTTGCCATGCTGATCGCCGTGCAATCCTTCATCAATATCGGTGTCTCCGCGCGGCTATTGCCGGAAAAGGGCATGACATTGCCCTTTGTCAGCTATGGCGGCTCCTCCCTTCTGGCGGCGGGCATCACGCTGGGCATGCTGTTGGCCTTCACCAGAACGCGGCGTCAGGATGATCTGGAAGACGCGCTTTACGCAGGGCATGTGGAATGAGCGCGCCTCTTTTGGTGATCGCCGCCGGGGGCACGGGCGGGCATATGTTTCCCGCACAAGCACTGGCCGAGCAGATGCTCGCGCGCGGCTGGCGGGTGCACCTCTCCACGGATGATCGCGGCGCGCGCTATGCGGGTGGGTTCCCCGATGGGGTGGAGCGCAGGATCGTAGCCTCTGCCACTTTCGCGCGCGGAGGGGTTGGCGCGAAACTGCGCGTGCCCTTTGCCATATCGAAAGGGGTCTTGGCCGCGCGCGCGCAATTGCGCGCCGATCCGCCCGCCTGCGTTGCAGGCTTTGGCGGATATCCGACCATTCCGGCCATGGGGGCGGCAGTGCTGTTGGGCCTGCCGCGCCTGCTTCATGAACAGAACGGCGTGATGGGTAAGGTCAACCGCCTATTCGCCCGGCGCGTCGATCAGGTTGCCTGCTCCGTCTGGCCAACCGATATGCCCTCGGGGGCCAATGCCGTGCATGTGGGCAATCCGGTGCGGGATGTGATCCTTGAGCGGGCAGGGGCCCCTTATACCCTTTCACTCGATGGGGCGCTCGACCTTTTGGTGATTGGCGGATCACAGGGGGCGCAAATCCTGTCCGCCGTCGTGCCCGAGGCCATCGCGTCCTTGCCCGAGCCGCTCCGCCAACGCCTGCGCATTGCCCAACAGGCGCGTGCGGAGGATCAGGAGGCCGTCATCGCCCGATATGCCGATTTGGGCGTTTCGGCTGATATCCGCCCCTTCTTTGAGGATATTCCTCAGCGGTTGGCGGGGGCTCATCTGGTGATTTCACGCTCCGGCGCGTCCTCGGTGGCCGATATCGCCACCATCGGGCGACCGTCGATCCTTATTCCCTATGCGCTTGCCCTTGGCGATCATCAAACGGCCAATGCGCGCCCGCTCGTGACCGCCGGCGCTGCGGAGATGATCCCGCAATCCGCGTTGACGGCAGAGGGGCTTTCGGCCCATATCGCCGCAATTGTGCAATCGCCAGCGCGCGCGGCAAAGATGGCGCAAGCCGCCCTGACCGTCGCCCGCCCGGATGCCGCAACCCGCCTTGCCGATCTGGTTGAGACCATAAGCCAAAGGAGCGCCCCGTGACCCCACGCCCCACCCGCCTGCCGCAAGATATCGGACCCATCCATTTCGTCGGAATGGGAGGCATCGGCATGTCGGGGATTGCGGAGGTGATGCTCAACCATGGGTATCGGGTACAGGGTTCTGATCTGAAGGACAGCCCGATCCTTGAGCGGTTGCGCAGCCTTGGCGCGCGCACCTTCCTTGAACAACGGGCGGAGAATATCGCGGAGGCAGAGGTCGTCGTGATCTCCAGCGCGATCAAGAAGGGCAATGCCGAGCTTGACGCCGCGCGGGAGGCGGGCCTGCCCATCGTGCGCCGGGCAGAGATGCTGGCGGAGCTGATGCGCCTGAAATCCAACGTCGCCGTCGCGGGCACCCATGGGAAAACCACAACGACCTCTCTGGTCGCAGCCGTGCTCGATGGCGGCGGGGTCGATCCGACTGTGATCAATGGCGGGATCATCCATGCCTATGGCTCCAACGCGCGGATGGGGCAGGGCGAATGGATGGTCGTCGAGGCCGATGAAAGCGACGGCACCTTCCTCAAACTGCCCGCAACCATCGGGATCATCACCAATATCGACCCCGAGCATATGGACCATTACGGCGATTTCGACACGCTGCGCGCCGCGTTCGACAGTTTCGTCTCCAATATCCCGTTCTATGGCGCCGCCGTTTTGTGCATCGACCATCCCGAAGTGCAGGCGCTGGTGGGTCGTGTGACGGATAAGCGGATCATCACTTATGGGTTCAGCCTTCAGGCCGATGTCTGCGCGGTGAACCTGCGCTATGACGGCACGGTCGCCTGTTTTGACGTGATCGCGCGGGGCCGCATGGGAGAGCGGCGGCTTGAAGGGCTGCGCCTGCCCATGCCCGGCGATCACAACGTACAAAACGCGCTTGCCGCGATTGCCGTGGCGCTTGATCTGCGGATTGAGGATGAGGCGATCATCCGCGCGCTCGCAGGGTTTGGCGGCGTCAACCGCCGCTTTACGCATGTGGGGGAAGTGAACGGCGTCACGATCATCGACGATTATGGCCATCACCCGGTGGAGATTGCCGCCGTGCTGAAAGCCGCGCGCCGTGCCGCCACGGGCCGCGTGATCGCCATCCACCAGCCCCACCGCTACACCCGGGTCGAGAGCCTGTTCGAGGAATACTGCACCTGCTTTAATGAGGCGGATGTGGTCGCCATCTCTGACATCTATGCCGCCGGGGAGGCTCCGATTGACGGGATCGACCGCGACACGCTCGTCGCCGGGATCAAAAAACACGGCCACCGGGACGCCCGCGCGCTTCCGGGGCAAGAGGCGATCCCCGCGTTGGTGCGCGACGTGACCGCGCCCGGCGATATCGTCGTATTCCTTGGCGCGGGCACGATCACCCAATGGGCGCACGCGCTGCCGCGCAGCCTCGCCTGAGGATATGACGGCCATCCTCGTTTTCGCCGTCTGGGCGCTGATTGGCCAGATGATCGCGATTGCCAACAGCCGCTATCATTGGCAGGCGTTCTATGTCCTGAGTGCCACGCTGATCCCGATCCTGTGGCTGCTCTATCAGGCCCACAACTGGCCCGCCGTCGCCATCGCGCTGATCGCCGCTGCGAGCGTCTTTCGCTGGCCGCTGTGGTTTGCGGTGAGGTGGCTGGGGCGGCAGCTTGGCCTTTGGCAACGAAAGGAATAGGTGTAGCGGATGACCGATCTCCTCTCTCTCCTCCCCCCCGTGCGCGGCACGCTGACACCCGGGTTTGACCTGTCCCGTCTGTCGTGGCTGCGTGTCGGTGGGCCAGCGGAGGTGTTGTTTCAGCCTGCTGATGCGGATGACCTCGCGGCGTTTCTGGCGGGCTGTCCGGCGGAAATCCCTGTGTTTCCCATCGGGGTCTGTTCCAACATGATCATCCGTTCCGGCGGGATTGCGGGGGTCGTGGTGCGGCTTGGTCGTGGATTTAACGGGATCGAGGTCAAGGGCGATCAGGTGATTGCGGGCGCGGCAGCACTCGATGCCTATGTGGCGCGCAAGGCCGCTGCGGCAGGCGTTGACCTTACCTTTCTGCGCACCATCCCCGGCGCCATCGGCGGGGCGGTCAGGATGAACGCGGGCTGTTATGGCAGCTACATGGCCGATGTGGTCGAAGCGGTGCATGGTGTCACACGGGACGGCGCGGCGCTGACCCTGACGGGGGCGGAATGCGGCTTTGCCTATCGGTCGAGCCGGTTGCCCGATGGCTTCATCATCACCCATACAAGTTTGCGTGGCCCAATGGGCGCACCGGAGGCGCTGGAGGCCCGCATGGCCGATCAACTCGCCAAGCGGGACGCGACCCAACCAATCAAAGACCGCTCCTGCGGCTCCACCTTCCGCAATCCGGCGGGGTATAGCTCCACCGGGCAGGCGGACGATCGCCATGACCTGAAAGCGTGGAAGGTGATCGACGATGCGGGCTGCCGGGGGCTGACACGGGGCGGCGCGCAAATGTCCCCGAAACACCCCAATTTTCTGGTCAATACCGGGGAGGCCACGCCCGAAGACCTTGAAGGATTGGGGGAGGACGTCCGCGCGCGGGTCCGGGCGCATTCCGGCATTGACCTGACATGGGAAATACTGAGGGTCGGCGTGCCAAAACCGTGACAAGGGATATCGGCATTCAAGGTTTGAGCATCAGATGTGTGATTTGAACAATCTGAGCTTTGGTGAAAAGACTCTGCTCTGGGAAAGGCATCATTAAGCGCCCAATAGCCGCCCAATAGAGGAGCCGCGCCCGCGTTGTCGCCAAATCGCTTGGTAGGCCGCATTTGATGAGCAACTCTTCGGTAACGTTTATCCGGTTGGCATCCACCTTCTCAACTTCGATAGCCACCTTTGGGTGTTGCGTTGCCCATGAACGTACTGCGCGTTCCAATGCCTCACCGGATTGGAAGGTCACTTGCAAAAGGTGTTCTAAGGCTTCGCGCGGATCGGGTGTTGTTTGAGCCGTCGCGATGACCGGTCCGCTTGAGCGCTTGGACCAATGTGCAATGACAGCCGAGTGAAAGACCTCCAGACTTTCAAAATGATGGTAAAAGCTGCCGCGCGTCACGTTCAGCTTTTTCGATAGAGGAAGCGCCTTAAGCGCGCCTGCGCCATGCCCTTTCAGCTCCTCCAAGGCGAGGTTGAGCCAATCATCTGTGTGTAACGGTTTTTCTTGCATTTAGAAAACATACACATATGTATGGCATTCGCAAGCATACATAGGTGTATGGCGATGAAGCTCAGACTGGGAGGACGACTGCATGAAGCGCGCATTTACCAACATTCTAACCGATGATGTGGACGGAACCGCGTCTTTCTATGAAAGCCTTCTTGGTCTGAGACGGTCTGGTGACTTTGGGTGGTTTGTGCTTCTTGCCCATCCAGACATGCCCGCGTTCGAGCTAGGCGTGTTGGACAATTCTCATGAAACGATCCCGTCAGGGCACGATGCGTTACCCGGCGGGACCATGCTTACATTTGTTGTGGATGCGGTTGAGGCAATCCACAAAACGGCCTCCGAATTGGGTGTTGAGATTGTTCAAGCACCAACGGATTTATCCTATGGTCAACGACGTGTTTTGTTGCGTGATCCTAACGGTACATTGGTTGATGTCAGCGCGCCGATCCGCTGAGCGGCGCAGGCTCAGGTGAACTTGACGGAGTATGGCAAGAAAGGGGCTGTTCCGGCGGGCGGGATGGCGCTACACTCACCACCAATTCGACCTGAAAACAGGCGAAGCACGAGACCCCGAAAATGGGGCGTAGATTTGAGGCGGGCCCATGTCGAGCAGGACTGGTCCCCGTATCGCGGTCATCATGGGTGGCCTTTCCGCTGAGCGGGAGGTGTCTCTTGTGTCAGGCAGAGATGTCGCAGCCGCGCTGCGGGAAGAGGGATTCGAGGTATTCGAGGTCGATGCTGGCCCCGATCTGTGCTCCGTTCTGACGGATCTCACGCCCGATGCCGTGTTCAATGCGCTGCATGGGCGCTGGGGCGAGGATGGCTGCGTTCAGGGCCTTTTGGAATGGATGGGCATTCCCTACACCCATTCGGGCGTGCGTGCCTCCGCTCAGGCGATGGACAAACGGGCCAGCAAGGCGATTTTCCGCGCCAATGGCCTGCCTGTGGTCCGCGATGTGCCCGTGACCAAGGCGGAAGCGATGGCGCGCCATCCGATGGAGCCGCCCTATGTCCTGAAGCCCGTGACGGAAGGATCGTCGGTCGGTGTGTATATCGTGCCGGAGGGTGCCAATGGCACTGCGCAGATCGCTCCGAGTACCCCGGATAAGCTGATGGCCGAAGCCTTCATCCCCGGTCGCGAATTGACGGTGACGGTGCTGGATACCAGCGGCCAGCCGGTTGCCTTGGGCGTGACCGATATCGTGGTGAATGCGGGCTGGTATGATTTTGACGCCAAATATGTTGCGGGCGGCTCGACCCATATCCTGCCTGCCGACCTACCGGAGGACATCACCCGCCTTTGCTTGTCCCATGCGGTCGCAGCGCATAAGGCGCTGGGCTGTCGTGGCATGAGCCGCACCGATTTTCGCTGGGACGAAGCGCGCGGGACAGAGGGCTTGAACCTTCTTGAGACAAACACCCAACCCGGCATGACCCCGACGAGCCTTTCGCCGGAGCAAGCCGCCCATGTCGGGATCAGCTATGGTGCGTTGTGCCGAATGCTGGTGGAGGATGCCACATGCAACCGGTAAAGCCGCGCCGCGATCCCGCGCCCTCGCGCCTTGCCTATCGCATCTCCCGCTTGTGGATGCGCCGGGGCGTGCGGCGGGCCGTGACCGTTTGGCTGCCCGCGACTGTCGCGGTTTGTGCGGTGGCAGGCGTGGCGCTATACCCTTCCCATCGCGCGTTGATCGCGCAGACCTATACCGAGCTGCGGCAGGATGTGATCACCCATCCCCGCTTCATGGTGGACGACGTCACCGTCGCCGGGACCGCGGCGGATGTGGAGGCGCTGATCCGGGAAAAGATCGCGCCGGTGCTGCCGGCCTCTGCGTTGACGCTGGACCTTGCCGCGCTGCGCCTTCGGATCGAAGAAGTCCCGGCCGTGCGTAATGCCGCGCTGTCGATCAATGAGACCAACACCCTGACGATTGATATCCAGCAGCGCCGCCCGGCCGCCGTGTGGCGCCATGCGGGTGGGTTGGACCTGATTGACCGGCATGGCGTGGTCCTTGGCCCGCTGGACGCGCGCGCCGCGCGACCCGATTTGCCGCTTGTGATCGGGCAGGGTGCGGCGCCCAAGGTGAGCGAAGCACAAATCATTCTGGACGCGATCCGCCCAATCCTTGGCGACGTGCGGGGGATCGTCCGCATGGGCGAGCGGCGGTGGGACATCGTGCTCGCCGGAAATCGCCGCATCCTTTTGCCCGAGAGCCGCCCGGAACAGGCCGCGTTGCGTCTGATGGCGCTGAACCGCTCCACCGACCTTTTGCAGCGGGACATCGCGCTGGTCGATCTGCGCGACGAGGCCCGCGCGATTGTGCGTCTTGGCCCTGACGCTGTGCCGCAAATGCGCCGCTTGCGGGCCATGACCCAAGAGGAGGATGCCTGAGCCCATGACCCGGATTGCCCTCTACAAATCCCAACGCGCGATGCGTGAACGCCGCGAAGCCGCCCTGCGGCGCGGCAATGTTGCCATCGTGGATGTTGGATCGAGCAAGATGACCTGTCTCGTGCTGGAGGTGGACGCGGCCAAACTGCGCGCGCCCCGTGCCGACGGGGTAGGGCGGCTTGACGGTCACGCGGCCTTGCGGGTTATTGGCGCGTCCACCACCCAATCGCGCGGCATCGACCTTGGCGAAGTGGTGTCGATGGAAGAGGTCGAGCGCGGTCTGCGGACCGTTGTGTCCGCCGCCCAGAAAATGGCCGAAACCCGTGTCGATCATGTCATCGCCTGTTTTTCCGGTGGGCGGCCCCGGTCCTATGGCCTGTTGGGGGAGGCGGAGGTCGAGCATGGCGAAGTGTCGGCCTCAGACATTGGCGCGGCCCTCGGCAGTTGCGATGTGCCCGATTATGGCGAGGGGCGCGAAGTGCTCCATGCTTTGCCCGTGAACTTCACACTCGATAGCCGCACCGGCCTATCCGATCCGCGCGGGCTAACGGGCGCGAAACTGACCGTGGACATGCACATGATGACGGTCGCGCGTGCACCCGTGCAAAACCTTCTGCAATGTATGCGTCGCTGCGATCTGGAACTGTCAGGGCTGGCCCATTCTGCCTACGCGGCGGGCCTGTCGAGCCTGACGGAAGAGGAATTGGACCTAGGCGCTGCCTGTATCGACATTGGCGGCGGGACGACCGGGATTTCAGTCTTTATCCGCAAGCAGTTGATCTATGCTGACAGCGTGCGGATGGGCGGGGCGCATGTCACACGCGATATTAGTCAGGGATTTGGCGTGTCGGCAGGTTTGGCCGAACGGCTCAAAACCGTGCATGGCGGGCTGGTGGCCACATCCATGGATGACCTTGAAATGCTATCCCTAGTCGCGAGCGATCCGCATACCGATCCCAGCCGCAACCGGATCAGCCGGACGGAGCTTATCGGCATCATGCGTCCACGGGTTGAGGAAATCCTTGAGGCCGTGCGCGAACGGCTGGACGCGGCGAGCTTCTCCGATCTGCCGGGGCGGCGCATCGTGCTGACGGGCGGGTCGAGCCAGATCCCTGGGCTGGAGGATATCGCGCAGCATATCCTTGGCCGCCGGGTCCGCATCGGTCGCCCGCTCTATATCCCGGGTCTTCCACAGGCAAAAACCGCCCCGCAATTCGCGGCGGCGGTCGGTCTTGCGCTGCATCTCGTGAAACCGCAGGACGAATGCTGGGATTTCGAGATGCCCGACGATCGTATCGGAGGACAACGGATCAGGCGCGCCTTGCGGTGGTTTAAGGAAAGTTGGTGACAGCCCCCCGAAATGGGCGATTTTCTGCTTATGGTTGTGTGTGCTCGATTTCAATTTTTGCCGAAAAATCAGATTCTAGGCGCGGTTTGTTGAGACGGAATACCACTTCGAATTAAGGCTGACTGAAGCCAAAATCGCCACCAAATACTTACGCCACCGCGCGCAAATCTTTGAATCATTGCGGTTTTTTCGTGACGGCGAGTCCCCGTTGCGCTACCTTACGAATCAGAAGGATGGCGGCAGATCATCCTCATAATTTGAGCAGTCACATATACAGGCGGGATCTCCCATGAGCTTGAATCTCCGTATGCCGGAGCAGTCGGACCTGAAGCCGCGTATCATCGTTTTCGGTGTGGGCGGGGCCGGCGGCAACGCAGTTAACAACATGATCGAAAAAGACCTGCAGGGTGCGGAGTTCGTTGTCGCGAATACCGACGCGCAGGCGCTGATCCAATCCACCGCCGGGCGGAAAATCCAGCTTGGCGAAAAGGTGACCGAAGGGCTTGGCGCCGGGGCAAAGCCCGAAATTGGCCGCGCCTCCGCCGAGGAAAGCATCGAAGAGGTGATCGACCATCTCGCAGGCTCCCACATGGTGTTCATCACCGGGGGCATGGGCGGCGGCACCGGCACGGGTGCTGCACCAATCGTCGCGCAGGCCGCGCGGGAGATGGGCATCCTGACCGTCGGTGTTGTGACCAAGCCATTCCAGTTTGAAGGTGCAAAGCGGATGCGCCTTGCCGAAGAGGGCATCGCGGAGCTGCAAAAGCATGTCGATACGCTGATCATCATTCCTAACCAAAACCTGTTCCGCCTCGCCAATGAGAAAACGACCTTCACCGAGGCGTTCTCCATGGCTGACGATGTGCTCTATCAGGGTGTGAAGGGCGTGACCGATCTGATGGTTCGTCCGGGTGTGATCAACCTTGATTTCGCGGATGTCCGCTCTGTCATGGACGAGATGGGCAAGGCGATGATGGGCACGGGTGAGGCAACCGGTGAAAACCGCGCTGTTGAGGCGGCGGAGAAAGCCATCGCCAACCCGCTCCTTGATGAGATCAGCCTCAAGGGCGCGAAGGGCGTTTTGATTAACGTCACTGGCGGCCATGACCTGACGCTGTTTGAGCTGGATGAAGCCGCGAACCGCATCCGCTCCGAAGTGGACCCGGAGGCGAATATCATCGTCGGCTCCACGCTTGATCCTGATTTGCAGGATGTGATGCGGGTGTCGGTGGTGGCCACGGGCATCGACGTGGAGGCCAACGCACGTCCTGTTCCGGCAGTGCGCCGGTCCGAGGCGCCGGCACGGGCCAGCATGTCCGCGCCCGCCCCGGTTGAGGCAGAGCCTGCACCCGCCCCGCAGCAGCCCAACGTGTTTGTGGAGCGCCGCGTCGCGGACATGCCACCGCAGCACCATGTCGAAGAGCCGGGCCTGTTCGCGCAGCCCGCGCCGCAGCCGCAGCCAGAACCGGCTCCACGCCAGCCCGAAACGTTTATCGCGCCGCAGGCCGCCGTCCCCGGTGAGCCGACGCCCGAAACGCTGGCCCGGCTTGAGGCCGCTGTGCGCAAGGAGCCGAAAGCCCCGGTCGCAGTCCAGCGCCCCGAGCCGGTCGAGGAGCCGCGTCAGGCCGTGACTGAGGAGCGTCATCGCCGCTCCGCTATCGGGTCGCTCGTCAGCCGCATGACCGGCACGGCAGAACGGGAGGAGCCCGCGCGCGCCAACCCCGCCCTGACCCCGCGCGTTCAGGAAGACAGCCTCGACGAAGAAGAGCGCCGCCGGATGGAAATCCCCGCGTTCCTGCGGCGTCAGGCCAACTGACCCCCTGAAAACTGACCTGGCGTCACTTGGGCCGCCCCCTTATCGGGGCGGCTTTTTGCATTTAAGATCAAATGTTTAGGGATTGTTGCAAACCGACACATTCCTTGATTTGAACCTTAGGGTTTAAACCGCATATCTTGATCACATCGGACAGGGCGATATGCGTCCATCCGGTCCGGGAGAGGCAAAATGCCCACCGGCAGGACAGGAAAGAATGAGGCCGCAGGTGCAGACACATCTTCAAACGACGATCCGCCGTCCGATCACGCTGACAGGTATTGGCCTGCATCGTGGCCGCACTGCGCGTATGACGTTGCTGCCTGCTGCCGCGGAAACGGGCATCTGGTTCAAGCGGGTGGATGTGGTGGGCGCTGATCCGCTGATCCCCGCCGCCTATGACCATGTGACCGATACCCAGCTTTGCACGTTGTTGTCGAACCGCGATGGCGTGACGATTTCCACCGTTGAGCATATTATGGCGGCTCTTGCCGGGCTTGGCCTGAGCAACGTGATGATTGAGGTCGATGGCCCCGAAGTGCCGATCATGGATGGCTCAAGCAAGGTATTCGTCGATGCGATCATCGACGCGGGCATGACCGTTCAGACCGCGCCGCGCCGGATCATCCGTATTCTGGACCGGGTCGAAGTGCAGGTCGGCGGGGCGTCGGCGGCGTTGTCGCCCGCATCCGCGTTCGAAGTGGCGTTCGAGATTGATTTCCCCGATGCCGCGATTGGCTATCAGGCGCGCAGCATGAAGGTCGCCAATGGTGCCTTTGTCGAGCATTTGGCCAATTGCCGGACCTTTGGCCGGGCCTATGAGGTCGATGCCATGCGCGCGCGCGGATTGGCGCTTGGCGGGTCTCTCGACAATGCAATCGTGGTTGATGGCGCGCGGGTGCTGAACGTGGATGGCTTCCGCCACCCGGACGAATGCGTGCGGCACAAGATGCTGGATGCGGTGGGCGACCTTGCCTTGGCGGGCGCGCCGATTCTGGGCCGCTATGACGGTGTCCGCTCGGGTCATGGTGTGACCAATCAATTGCTGCGCACCCTCTTTGATCGCCCCGATGCGTGGCGCATGGAAGAATGCGGGCCGATGGATGTCTACGGCCTGCCGGGGCTTGTCCCGCAGCGGGATGAGCTGCGCCGGATCGCCTGAAACAAGCCTGCGTGAGAGGCGGCGCGGGGTGTTCCCATCCATGCGCGTTCCATGCTAAACCTCGCCAAACAGGGTGCGGAGGAAACCGGCCCAGATCAATGGCTATCGGGGGTTCCATGCGCGCGATCACAGGGTTTGTTGGTGTCTTGGCAATCATGTTGCTCGCAGCCTGTGAGCAGCCGGATGAGCAGGCCATTCTTGAAGCAACCCCACCGCAGGATATCTTTGCACAGGCCGAGGGCGAACTGAACGAGGGTCGCAATTTCAACGCGGGCGAGCTGTTTGGGGAGGTGGAGCGGCTCTATCCCTATTCCGAATGGGCGCGCCGGGCGATCATCATGTCCTCCTTCGCCTATTATCAGGCCGCCGAGTTTGAGCGCAGCCAGGCCGCCGCGCGCCGGTTCCTCGAATTCTACCCCAATGACGAGGACGCGCCCTATGCGCAGTACCTCATCGCCTTGGCCTATTACGATCAGATCACCGATGTGGGCCGCGATCAGCAGGCGACGCTCAACGCGCTACAGGCCTTGCGCGAGGTGATCGAACGCTTCCCCGGTTCGGCCTATGCGCGCGATTCCGAGTTGAAATTCGATCTGGCGATGGACCACCTCGCCGGGAAGGAGATGGAGATCGGCCGTTACTACCTCAAGCGGGGGCAATACATGGCCGCGATCAACCGGTTCCAGACCGTGATCGACGATTTCCAGACCACGACCCATGTGGAGGAGGCGCTGCACCGCATGGTCGAAGCCTATCTCGCGCTTGGCCTTGATGAGGAAGCGGGCAAGGCAGCGGCCCTATTGGGCTATAACTCCCCCGGCTCGGACTGGTATGAAAACACCTACACCCTGATGCAGACACAGGGCACGAGCAACGGGACAGAGGACCGCTCGTTCTTCCGATCCATCTGGTCCCAGGTGATCCGCGGCCGCTGGCTGTGACGCATTAGGAGATCGCGCCGCGATGCTGCGTGTCTTGTCCATCCGCAATGTTGTGCTCATTGATGCGCTCGATCTGGAGTTTCAGCCGGGCCTCAATGTGCTGACCGGTGAGACCGGGGCGGGCAAATCCATCCTGCTGGACGCGCTCGGCTTTGCGCTTGGCAACCGGACGCGCGGTGACATCGTGCGCAGCGGGGCCGATCAGGGCAGTGTCACGGCGGAATTCGATCTGCCGCCCGATCACCCGGCGCACAGCGTGCTTGCCGAACTGGACCTGCCGGATGAGCCGGGGGAGCCGTTGATCCTGCGCCGCGTGGCGACCGCCGATGGGCGCAGAAGTGGTTACATCAATGACCGCCGGGCCTCGGCAGAGGCATTGCGGCAGGTGGCCGACACGCTCGTGGAAATTCACGGCCAGCAGGATGATCGCGGGCTGCTCGATCCGAAAGTGCATCGTAGCCTACTGGATGCCTATGCCGGGCATCCGGACCTCACACAATCGGTGCAGGCAGCATGGGCTGCGATGAGCAAGGCGCGGTCGGCCCTGTCGGAGGCGCGCGCCGCCCGCGAAGAAGCCGCGCGGGACGAGGATTTCCTCCGTCACGCGGTGGCGGAGCTTGACGCCTTCGCCCCGGAACCGGGGGAGGATGCCGCCCTTGATACCGCGCGCCGCCGGATGCAGGGCGCGGAAAAGCTGCGCACGGTTGTGGAGCGCGCCGCACAGGCCATCAGCGGGGCGGACGGGGCAGAACCGCTCCTTGGCAATGCCCTGCGCTGGATCGAGGATGTGGCCGCACAGAGCGACCCGGAGCTGGCCAAACCGCTCACCGACGCGGCAGAGGCGCTCAACCGCAGCTTCGCGGAATTGGCGGAGGCCGACGCTGGCGTGCAGGCCGCACTTGGCCTGCTGGAGTATGATCCGCTTGAACTGGAACGGTGCGAGGAGCGGCTGTTCGCGCTCCGCGCCTTGGCGCGCAAACACTCCGTCACACCGGATGCGCTGCCGGATTTGGCGCGCGATCTGTCGGGCCGATTGGCGCGGTATGAGCAGGGGGAAGATCAGATCGCTACGCTGGAGGCTGATCTGGCGCAGGTGCAGGCGCGCTATACCTCTGCCGCAGAGGCGCTGTCTGCGGCCCGGCAAGAGGCCGCGACACGGCTTGACGCTGCGATGGCCGCCGAACTTGGGCCGCTGAAAATGGAACGCGCGGTGTTCGTCACGGATATATCCCCCGCCGATCACGGCCCCAGCGGCACGGATGCGGTCACTTTCACCGTGTCCACCAATCCCGGCGCGCCCTCTGGCCCGATCAACCGGATTGCGTCGGGCGGGGAATTGTCCCGCTTCCTTCTGGCGCTGAAAGTGTGCCTGACCACGCGGGCCGCGGGCCTGACCATGATCTTTGATGAGATTGACCGCGGTGTCGGTGGGGCCACGGCGGATGCGGTGGGCCGCCGCCTGCGCGCCCTCGCGGGCCAAGGGCAGGTCATCGTCGTCACCCACAGCCCGCAGGTCGCAGCCCTTGGCCAGCATCATTGGCAGATCGCGAAATCGTCGGATGGGGAGACGACGCTCACGGACGTGCGGCCACTCGATCCGCTCTCCCGCGTCGATGAAATCGCGCGTATGTTGTCCGGCGATACTTTGACGGATGAAGCAAGGGCGGCTGCCCGATCATTGATCGACAGGTAATATATAATTATACGCATGTATTTTTGTCAATGCGTGAATTCTGCGTGAATTTTATGTTCAAGCCGGTGATTGTATTGATGGCTTCGTGCGATACAAATATAGGCAAGGTGCTGATTCATATTGGAGTTTAAAATGAACGCTGCACCATTTATTATTTCCTCTGCTCTTGTGATCGCCACCACATCCGCTGCCATGGCGTGTGAAGGGTGTGCGGCCCCTCAAGCGGGATTCACCATCGGGGGCACGGCGTCCACCACTACGATCGACCCGCAAACAACCACGGATTTTGACGCGACCGGCTTTGGCGTGCTGGCGCGCTACACCCATCCGCTTTCCGCCCGGATTGGCGTTTACGGTCAGCTTGACTACCAATTCCTTGATGGGAAATCACCGACTGGCAACACCGAAACCAAGAATGGCCAATCGGTCGCGGTTGGTCTGCATCTCCAAGCTGCTGATCAGGTAAGCCTGCGCGCCTCTGCTGGGCGGGCCTTTGTTAATTCAAAGCATGTGACCTTGGGCGATGTGGAGGCCAATGGAACGGTGATCGGCCTTGGCCTTGGGTATCACTGGGATCAAAGCTCTGCGATTGTTGGCGAATACCGGACCTTTAATCTGGACGATCGGTTCGGGAATGCTGATGCCACGTCGTTTGCCATCGGGTACGAATACCGCTTCTGATCAGCGCGGCGGGCGGTAATCCACCGCCCGCATGTCACCCCTGGTGACGAGATGCGTTTCCTTGCCGGGCGCGATATCGGTGTTTTGCGCGGTCACGATCAGCCAGCCCCCCGGCTGACGGTGCAGGACGAAGGTGAACAGGTTCTGCCGATCCCCTGCCGTGCTGCCATCCGGCGCGATTTGCCCGCTCAGATGCATCCGGGATTGCACCACCGCCACATCGCCAAGATCGCGGATATTGACCCGCCCGACACGTAGCGTGCTGTCGCGGAAAAAGGTGGTCAGCCCGTAATGATGCGCCTTTTCAATCGCTTGCCGGTCATGCCACCACAAACCGGTGACATTCACAAAATCTGCATCTTCTGCGAAAAGGGCCGCGAGTGCGGCGGCGTCGCGCGCCATCCATGCCGCGACAAACAGGTGGGGTGCATCGCCGGGCGTGGGGATCAATTCAGGTCCACCACTTTGCCGGGATTAAGGATGTTTTGCGGATCAAGCGCGCGTTTGATGGCCCCCATCACGGCCCAGCCATCGCCATGCTCCTCCGCCATGTAGCGTTTCTTGCCCAGACCCACGCCGTGCTCCCCGGTGACTGTGCCGCCCATGTCCAGCGCACGTTGGTTCATGCGGTGGGCGAGGTCTTTTGCGATTTTCAGCTCCTCCGCATCTCCGGGGGCGATCAGCAGGGCGGCGTGGTAATTCCCGTCTCCCACATGGCCCAGAATCGGCCCCTCAATGGGGGAGGCCGCGATATCGGCTCGCGTCGCCTCCACCGCTTCAGCAAGGCGGGAGATCGGCACGCACACATCGGTTGTGACCGCCTGACAGCCGGGGCGCAGCCCCTTGACCGCATAATATCCGTTGTGCCGCACATGCCAGAGCCGGTTGCGATCTTCGGCCCGCGTGGCCCATTCAAAGGCGCTGCCGCCCATATCTGACATGACTTCGCCGACGCGTTCCGCCTGTTCGGCCACGCCCGCCTCCGTGCCATGAAACTCCATGAAAAGGTGGGGTTTTTCGGGCATATCCGTCTTGGCATAGGCGTTGAAACCGCGAATGCAGTCGGCATCGACAAATTCGATCCGGGCCATGGGAATGCCCATCTGGATCGTCAGTTGCACGGCCTCGACCGCGGCGGAGACGCTGTCAAACGTGCAGGTTGCCGCCGATATCGCCTCAGGCTGGCCCTGCAGGCGCACGGTCAGTTCGGTGATGATACCCAGCGTCCCCTCAGACCCGATCATCAGCTTGCACAGGTCGTATCCTGCGGAGGATTTGCGCGCACGGCTGCCCACGCGGATCGCGCGCCCATCGGCCAGAACGACCTCCATCGCCATGACGTTTTCGCGCATCGTGCCATAGCGTACGGCTGTGGTGCCGGACGCGCGGGTCGCCGCCATCCCGCCAAGCGTCGCATTGGCCCCCGGATCGACGGGGAAAAACAGGCCCGTCGCGCGCAGATCCTCGTTCAGCGCCTCCCGCGTGACACCCGGCTGTACGATCGCATCCATATCCGCGGCATGAACGGCGAGCACCTTATCCATCCGGCTCATATCAAGGGAGATGCCCCCCGATGTGGCCAGCGCGTGCCCCTCCAGCGAGGTGCCGACACCCCATGGCACGATGGGGCAGGCATGGGCTGCGCAAATCCGCACGACCTCCTGCACATCGGCGGTGCTTTCGGGGAACACCACGGCATCGGGCAGGGTCACCGCGAAATAGCTCTCATTCTGCCCATGGTGGTCGCGCACGGCGTCAGAGGTGCTGACCTTTTCGCCGAGCGTCTTGCGCAATGCGTCGATGGCGGTTTCAATCGTCATCCAATCCTCCCCGTTTTGGTCGGAGTGTACGGCGCGTTCGTTAAGAGTAAAGAAAAAAGGACAGCAGATATGACCAAAGAGCCGATTGGCGGCCATGATGGCCCCTATGCCGCGCCCCTCGAAACCGCGCCTCAGACGGTGTCCTCCGATTGGATCGACTATAACGGGCATATGAACGTGGCCTATTACACAATGGCGATTGATCAGGCGATTGACCGGCTGTTGGAAGATCACCTTGGCATCGGGGAGGCCTATGCTGCTGCCGCGCGCGAAGGACCATATGCGCTGCAATCTCATATCCATTACCTCGGGGAGATGCTGGAGGGGCAGACATTCCATTGCCGCCTGCGCCTGCTGGATCATGATGCAAAGCGGATGCATATCTTTGTCGAGTTCATCAATGGGCAGGGGGGCGTCGCGGCGACCTGTGAACAGCTTTTGATGAATGTCGATCTGGAGGCCCGGCGGTCCACACCCTATGCCGCCTCCGTGCTCAAACGGCTTGACCGGATGAAGGCAGATCACGCGCATTTGACGCCCGCGGCCCAGATTGGTCAGCCGATTGGGATAAGACGCAAAAGCTGACCCTTCCCAAGCTGTCACACGAGTGTTACGCAAGGGTAACGGGGCGACGGGACGAAACCGGTGCGCGACACCTTGAAGCAAAACTACGCCGAATTGCGCAGCTTATGCGTCGCTGGCGTGCGCAAGGTGCGCGAGGACGGCCCGAACAAGCTCCTTTTCTGGATCATCGCCCTTTTGATCGGGGTTGCGGCTGGTATTGCCGCGATCCTGTTTCGCGACGGGATCGCCCTGTTGCAAGAAACCTTCTATGGTGCGACGGATCGGGAACTGCATTCGCTGCTGGCGACCTTGCCATGGTATTGGGTGGTGGGCATTCCGATCATCGGCGGGCTGACCGTCGGCTTTATCCTGCATTTCTTTACACCTGATGGGCGCGCGCGCTCTGTCGCGCATGTGATCGAGGGGGCGGCCATCGGCAATGGCCGGGTGGAGCGCAAGGCCGGATGGGCCTCCGCCCTTGCGTCGATGATCACCCTGTCGACCGGCGGGTCCAGCGGGCGCGAGGGGCCGGTGGTGCATCTTGCAGCGCTGATGTCGTCTTATGTGTCGGACTGGATGCGCGCCAATGCCATCACGGCGCGCGATCTGATGGGATGTGCGGTCGCAGCCGCGGTCTCTGCCAGTTTCAACGCGCCGATTGCGGGGGCACTGTTCGCGCTGGAGGTCGTGCTGCGTCATTTCGCGATCCATGCCTTTGCGCCGATTGTCGTGGCCTCCGTCATGGGCACGGTGGTGTCGCGGCTCTGGAGCGGGGAGGCCACGGAATTTATCCTGCCCGCGCATACGCTTGCGTTCTATATCGAAATCCCGGCCTTCATGATCCTTGGTCTTGTCTGTGGGTTGGCGGCGGTCGTGATGATGAAAGCGATCTTTTGGGCGGAGGATGCGGGCGACGCGGTGCAAACGCGGCTCAGGATGCCCAATTGGCTGCGCCCGGCCCTTGCCGGTGCGATCCTTGGGGCCATCGCGCTTGCCTTTCCGCATATCATCGGCGTGGGCTATGAGACGACCAACCGCGCGCTGACCGGCGGCTTTTTGATGTGGGAAGCGGTGGTTTTTGCCATCATCAAGATATTCGCCGTGGCGATCACCTTTGGCGGGCGCATGGGGGGTGGGGTATTTTCGCCATCGCTGATGCTGGGGGCGCTGACGGGGCTGGCGTTTGGCCTTGTTGCGACCAATATTTTTCCCGAAGTGTCCGGCTCGGAGGCGCTTTATGCGCTGGCGGGCATGGGGGCGGTGGCAGCGGCGGTGCTGGGTGCGCCGATCTCCACCACCTTGATCGTGTTCGAATTGACCGGGGATTGGCAGGCCGGGATCGCGGTGATGGTGAGCGTGTCGCTGGCGACGGCCCTGTCGGCCCGGCTGGTTGATCGCAGCTTTTTCCTCACACAGATCGAGCGGCGCGGCGTGCATGTGGCCGCAGGCCCGCAGGAATACCTCTTGTGTACGATGCGCGCGATGGACCTGATGCGCCATCGCGGGGCGGAGAATGGGGCCTCAGATACACAATGCTGGGACATGGTGGAGCAAGGCGCGTTCCTGACCCGCAATGCCACGCTGGAGACGGCGATGCCGCTCTTTGACCGATTTGGCGCGAATTCCATTCCCGTGGTGGAGGAGAATGGGGATGGGGAGGCGCCGACCCTGATCGGGGCCTTGTTCCATGTTGATGCGCTCAAAGCCTATAACCGGGCGCTGGCAGAAACCGCCCGCGAGGAGCATTCGTAAGGGGCGCTCCCGCACGTCGCCGCCTTATGGGCATAAGGCGTCTCCCTTTGGGCCGGGCCGCCGCGTGTGCCACGCGGCGGTGCGCGCCGCGCGGGGATATTTTAAGAAAGTGAATTGGGGTGAGGTCGCAAGAGCGGCTCGGCGTGCTGTTTTTGGGGCGCAGTCATGCGCAAAGGGGCGCGCGCGGTCAGAGTTGCTCCACCGTTGCTTTATCCTCGTAGAAGGCGATATGGCCTGCGATCCGGGAGACCTCCTCCTTCGGGGTGACATAGCTCCAGCCCGCGTTTTCGATCCGGCCGCTTTTGCCCTCGATATGGAAATAGGTCGCATCGCCCTTGTGCGGGCAATGGCTGGTCTGGTCGCTGTCTTCGAGAAAGATCATCCCGATATCTTCGCGCGGGAAATAGATCACCGGGTCAGCGGACCCTTCGTAGAGTTTGAGCGCATTGCTGCTTTCCGCGATGACGGCACCCTGCGCGCGCACCACCCATGTGCCGCCTGCCGCACTGATCGTGATGTGTTTCTCTACCATGTGTCGTCTCCTTAACCGTCGCGCGCGAGTGTTCGCACGCGGTGTGACCGTTTCGTGACTGATCCCGGTATCGGGGCCCTATGTCACAGGGGGGCGCAGGCCTGAGCGAGCCAAGAGGCCGTGTCAGGCGAAACCACCGGGGTGAGCGCCGTGAGGACATGCGCGTGATAGGCATCCAGCCAGTCGCGCTCGTCATTGGTCAGGAGCATAGGGTTGATCAGCCTGCGGTCAATAGGGGCGAGGGTCAGCGTGTCGAACTGATGCATGTTGATATCGCCTCCTTCAACCGGTGCGGTCGGACGCACGACGATGAGGTTTTCGATGCGGATGCCAAACGCGCCCTCGCGGTAATAGCCCGGCTCGTTCGATAG
This sequence comes from Rubricella aquisinus, assembly GCF_014199445.1. Lineage (GTDB taxonomy): Bacteria > Pseudomonadota > Alphaproteobacteria > Rhodobacterales > Rhodobacteraceae > Rubricella > Rubricella aquisinus. The sequence continues at coordinate 20,806 of NZ_JACIJS010000006.1, forward strand.
GATCATGCCCGGCTCCAACGGGATATGGGAGGTGCGTGCGATGCGCTGTGGCCCCTCATGCACACCGAGATAGCTGCCGACCCCATGCCCAGTGCCATGGGCATAGTCATACCCCGCCTGCCAGAGGGCCGCGCGGGCGAGCGCGTCGATATCCCGGCCCGCAATCCCGGCGGGAAAGCGCAGGCGGGAGATGGCGATCATGCCCTTCAGCACGAGGGTGAAGGCGCGCCTTTCCTCCTCACCCGCCGGGCCAATGGCGATGGTGCGGGTGATGTCGGTAGTACCGTCCTGATATTGCCCGCCACTGTCCACCAGAAGCAACTCACCCGATTTCAGCGCGCGGTTCGTGTCGGTGTTGACCCGGTAATGCACGATGGCCCCATTTGGCCCCGCGCCGCAGATCGTCTCAAAGCTGATATCCTTGAGCGCGCCGGTTTGCTGTCGGAAAGCCTCCAGCTTTTCACACACGGCAATCTCCGTCAGGTCACCGGGCGCGGTGTGATCCAGCCAGCAAAGGAATTCGGCAAAGGCCGCGCCATCGCGCAGATGGGCGGCATGTGCGCCCGCGATCTCTGCCTCCGATTTGCGGGCCTTGGGCAAGGCGATCGGATCATGCCAATCGAGCGTGGCCCCGCCTGCAAGCGCCGCCTCGATCACCGCAACGGGCGTGCTGGCCCGATCCGCACTAAGCGTGCCGCCAAGCTCCTCGACATCCGGCAAGAAGCGGGCCGCGTCATGGCTGCGGATGCTGTTGCCCAGATGGCTGCGCACCTCCGGCGTGAGTTTCTGCTCCATTCCGTAGAGGTCCACCTGCCCATCCGCATGCAGAATGGCAAAGCCCTGCGCCACCGGCATCCGCGCTATATCGCTGCCGCGAATGTTGAGCAGCCATGCGATCGCATCGGGCAGGGTGAGGAGTGCGGCCTGTGCCCCGCGCGCACTCAATCCTTCCGCGATTTCCAGCCGTTTTTGCTCATGCGTGGCCCCGGCAAGCGCGTGTGGCTGGATCGTCATCTCTCCTTGCGGGGGGGCGGGCTGATCGGGCCATGCCGCGTCGATCAGGTTGGGCGTGGTTTGCAGGGTGATGCCAGCGGGGCGCAGCGCGTCGCTCAAGGCATCTATCTCTGCCACGCCGTGCAGCCATGGGTCATAGGCGACGATGCCGCCTTCTGGCAGCAGGGCGCGCAGCCAGCGGGCAGGGGCCTCCCCCGGAAAAGTGCCAAATTCGAAGACGCCCGCGTCACATTGCGTGCGCACCTGCAACGTATAGCGGCCATCGACAAAGACGGCGGCGCTCTCCCGCCCGGCGATTGCCAGGCCGGCAGAGCCGGTAAAACCCGTCAGCCATTTCAGCCGCTCATCCCGTGGCGCAACCGTTTCGCCCTGATGCGCATCGGCGCGGGGCACCAAAAACGCATCGACGCCCGCGCGGGCCATCTCCGCGCGCAGGGCGGCGATCCTTGGGGCGGCTGTGTCGGGGGAGGTCTGAATATCGAATGTTTGAAACATGCTGGTCTTGTCCTGTGCTGCATGCCGTCACAAATCCTTGACAGCATAGCCCTGTTTCGCGCGATACTTTCATGCGACCATCAGGTCAGCAAGGGGGCAGGGCGGATGACAAAACGGCGGATGTTCGGGCTGGCCTTTATGGCATTGGCAGCGGTGAGTTTTGCCTTTGACCTTATGTCGTCGGTGGTGAAGGGCGACACGCTGGCCTTTCGCGAATTTGGCCGGGTCTGGGCTGGATTTCACCGCGACAGCCTGCTGTTGCTCCAGCCTGCGGTGGAGCGGTATCTGGCCGAATGGCTGTGGGATCCGTTGATCCTCAGCCTATTGACCACGCCGCTGACCTTTCTGCTATTGGCGATTGGGCTGTTCTTTCTGGCGATCAGCGCCGGGCCGTGGAGCCGTAGCTGATCACGGAGCCGTGCAAGCCGCCTGAAGCGCAACCCAGTCATTGTCCCGCGCGGCGGGCTGATAGGCCGCAGCGCCAATCCGATCAAGGCTCGCGACGGTTTGCGCGCGCAGATCGCGGCCCTGACCGATCAGGAAATCGGCATAGGGCGTTGTGGGCAGACCTGCGGTTTCCATCATCGTGGCAAAGCGCGCATCGCTTTCCTCCGATTGGGGAAGGGTGTGCAGCGCTGTGCGCAGCATCTCCGCGTCCTGTGGGCCGGGCGTGCCATTGAGCACAAGCCGCAGCGCCATCCAGCCCATGTCGCGCGCCACCGTGCGGGGCAGCTTGAGGTCCGTTCGGCTGATCGCCTCGGCCAGTGCTGCGGCGGGCACGTCTGGGCTATTGGACTGGATCAAAAGGGATGAGGGGATCAACACCCGCCCATCGGGCACAACGAACACCTGCCCCCCATAGCCCTGTGCCACCATCAGCCGCGCTGGATCAAGCGACAGCCGCGTCGCGATCTGGCGCAGCGCGCGGTCGGGCGCGCGGGCGCAGATGCGCGCGCCGCCGCGTTCTTGCGCCAGGACAAGCGTTGACAGGCGCTCCCATGTCTGAGGCGGGATGCGCGCGGTCAACGCGGCAGTGAGCGCGGGAAGGCTCAGCCAAATCATCGCCGCCAGCACTGCCGCCGCACCCAATGTCCACAGACCCCGGCGGCCCCAGCGCCGCGCCGAAGTGTCAGTGCCGTTACTGCCGGCATGGACCTTGCGGATCGCCTCAACCAGCACGCCATTCTCGACGCTGAGCGTCTCCCCGAACCCATCCTCGGGAGAGAGGGTGATTTTGCCGTCCGGCTCCTCCCGCATCAGGATCGCCGCGATGGACCATTGCGTCAGCGGCGCATCGGCCATGTCGCAAATGGTCAAGCGCGCGTCCCCGAACTTCACGACCACCTCGCGCGCGGGCGCATCCCCTTGGCTCCATTGGGCAATCGCCTCAATGCGGCTGAACTGATCAAGCGCTGTCACGATGGGGTCAACGCCTCCTTCAGGGGGTTAGCCGGGCAATGTGTACCCTTGCGCATGAAGCTTTTTCCGCAGTTCCAGTTTGGAGATCTTGCCGGTTGCGGTATGCGGAATTTCGTCCATGAACACAACATCATCCGGCACCTGCCATTTCGCGAATTTCTGTGCGACTTGGGCAAGGATGCTGTCTTTCTCCGGCGATTTTCCAGGGACGGGTACGACGACGAGGATCGGGCGCTCATCCCATTTCGGATGGGGCACGCCAATGGCGGCGGCTTCCTGCACCTCTGGATGGGCGACGGCGGCGTTTTCCAGATCAATCGAGCTGATCCATTCGCCGCCCGATTTGATCACGTCCTTGGAGCGGTCCGTGATGCGGACATATCCATTGCGGTCGATGGTGGCCACGTCGCCAGTATCAAACCATCCATCGGCATCGGTCGCGGACGTGTCAGCATAGAGGTATTGCTCTACCACGGCCGGCCCTTTGGCCCATAATTTGCCCTGCGCTGTGCCGTCCCATGCAAGTTCGGCTCCGTCATCATCGGTGATGCGCAGATCAATGGTGAAGGGCGGGTGGCCAACGGTTTCCTGCACGTCAAGACGGCCTGACGCGTCCTTGGCCAGCACTTCGGGCTTGAAGCTGCATACGGTGCCAAGGGGCGACATTTCCGTCATGCCCCAGGCATGGAGCACTTGCACGCCATAAACATTCTGGAATGCTTCGATCACCGCGCGAGGGCAGGAGGAGCCGCCGATTACGACACGCTTGAGCGTGGAGAAGCGGCGCGACGTGTCGGCCTGCATATGTTGCAACAGCATCAGCCAGACGGTTGGGACCGCGGCGGTGAGCGTCACGCCGGTTTCCAACAATTCGTAAAGCGCGCCGGGCGTCATGTCCCGCCCCGGCATCACCAGCGACGCGCCCACCATCGGGGCGGTATAGCCGATGGACCAGCCATTGGCGTGAAAGAGCGGCACAACCGGCATCACCACATCCGCAGATCCAATGCCAAGGCTGTCGGGCGTGGCCGAGGACAGCGCATGGATCACGTTGGACCGGTGGGTATAGACGACGCCCTTCGGGTTTCCGGTGGTGCCGGAGGTGTAGCAGATACCGCAGGCGCTGCGCTCATCCACCTCGGTCCAGCCATCAAGCCCGTCTTCGGCCGCGATCAACTCCTCATAGCAAAGCGCGTTGAGCGTCGTGTCTGGCATATGGGCGCGGTCGGTCAGGACGATATAGGTTTCGACACCCGCGAGCTTGTCCGCGATCGCTTCGATCACGGGGACGAGATCGGCATCGACCATTACGATCCGATCCTTTGCATGGGTGATGACATAGGTCATCTGCTCGGCAAAAAGGCGCGGGTTGAGCGTGTGAAGGGCAGCACCCGCGCCGGGCACGCCATACCAGACCTCCATGTGGCGCGGGGTGTTCCAAGCCATCACGCCAACCACATCGCCGGGCTGAATGCCAAGCCGGCGCAACGCCTGAGCACATTTCAGCGCGCGGGTGCGAATTTCGGCATAGGTGCTTGAGACCATATGCCCTTCGGCAGCACGCCCGCGCACGGGGCGATCCGGGTGATAGCGGGCCGCGTGATCAATGATGGCGCTGACATTCATTTGCCAGTCTTGCATGAGATTGTGCATGAACCCCTCCCGGTCGTGTCCTTGTTTTGGATGAGCCTAGCGCGCCCCCGGGGCGGTGCAAGCCGGATCACACGGGTCGGTCGCGCAAACGGCGAAAGACTGTTGCTGAATTTCTGGGTTATCCTTTTTGGTGCCCGGAAATAGCTTAGATGCAGAAACAATATGGAGACCATCATGGCAATCGATCCGCGCGTGCAAGTGGGGCATGTCCATCTCAAAGTGGCCGATATTGACCGGGCTTTGGGCTTTTGGCGCGATGTGCTCGGGTTTGAGGAAACCGCCCGATATGGGGAGGATGCGGTGTTCCTGTCGGCAGGTGGCTACCACCACCATATCGCGCTCAACACATGGATGAGCAAAGGGGGCACTCCGCCTGCGCGGGGGCATACTGGTCTGTTTCATGTGGCGCTGCTCTATCCGGATCGAGCATCCCTTGGCGCGGCGGTACGGCGCGTGCTGGAGGCTGGCATCAAGCTTGAAGGTGCGTCGGATCACGGGGTCAGTGAGGCGGTGTATCTCTCGGACCCCGATGGAAATGGTGTAGAGTTGTACCGGGACCGGGCAAAGGAAGACTGGCCGTGCCATGAGGACGGTTCGCTTGCCATGATGACCGAGCGGTTGGATCTGGACGGACTTTTGACGGCGTAGGCGCTCCCGCACGTCGCTGACGCTCCCTTTGGGCCGGGCGCCGCGCCTATCGGCGCGGCGATGCCTCCGGCGGGGTATATTTGAAGAAAGTGAATTGGACTTGGTGTGGCAAGAGCAGCCTCCGCGATTCGACCGTGGGTCAAGGTCCGAGGAACGAGCGGCCTTGACGCACGGGCGAATCGTTACACCCACAATTGAGCGGGTGATTTGAGGAACAGACCTGTTCCTCAAACACCTCAGTGCAATCTTAATCCGGCGCGCAGCGCCGGCTCGGCCCAAGGGCTGGAAGGAGCATCGCGACTGAACAGCGTGCGGGAGCGCTGCCTTGCTGGGTTTGTCTATTGCCCTGATTCCGCACGGTGCCATCTCATCTGGAATAAGGTGGCACCGTGCGGGTGGGCTTTCTTATGCGGCTTTTTCTTGGTCGCTGAAGCGTCCATAGAAGGTTTCGCCTTTCTCTGCCATCTCACGCATCAGTGCGGGGCAGGCGAAGCGGTCGCCATAGGTTTCCGTCAACCGGTCACAAAGTGCGACCGCCGCCGGGATACCCATCATGTCGAGCGACGAGAACGGACCACCGGACCATGGTGCAAAGCCCCAACCCAGAATGGCGCCGACATCGCCTTCGCGGATATCCATCAGCACGCCTTCTTCCAGCGCGCGGACGGCCTCAAGCGATTGGATCAGCATCAGGCGGGATTTGACGTCCTCAAGCGATATGTTGGTTTCGTCATTCGCCCAACGGTCAAGCCCAGACCAGAAATCCTGCCGTTTGCCCTTCTCGTCATACTCGTAGAAGCCCGCGTTGGATTTGCGACCCAAGCGGCCCTCTTCAAACAAGGTAAAGAGCACCTCATCGGCGGCTGCGTTGTCGTAGTCATCGCCCATCGCCGCCTTCGTCGCCTTGGCGATTTTCACGCCCAGATCGATCGACGTCTCATCATTCAACTGCAACGGCCCAAGTGGCATACCAAAGAGCTTCGCTGCACCTTCGATAAGCGCAGGCTCCACGCCCTCATGCAGCATCCGCAGCCCTTCGTTGATATAAGGAATGATGCAGCGGTTGGCGTAGAAAAAGCGCGCATCGTTGACCACAATCGGGGTTTTGCGGATCTGGCGCACGAAATCGAGCGCTTTGGCCACCGCGCGGTCGCCGGTTTCGCGGCCCTTGATGATCTCCACCAGCAGCATCTTGTCCACGGGGGAGAAGAAGTGGATGCCGATGAACTGATCCGCACGAACGGACGCTTTCGCCAATTCCGTGATCGGCAGGGTGGAGGTGTTGGTGGCAAAGATACACTCCGCGCCGACAATCGCCTCAACCTTCTTGGTCATCTCCGCCTTCACGCCCACATCCTCGAACACCGCTTCAACGATCAGGTCGCAGCCCTTGAGCGCATCAAGATCGGTGGTCGCGGTGATCTGGCCAAGCACGGCGTCTTTCTTCTCTTGCGTGACCTTCTTGCGGCTCATGCCTTTGTCCAAGAGCGCCTCGGAATAGCCTTTGCCCTTGTCGGCGGCGGCCTGTTCGCGGTCGATCAGCACAACCTCGATCCCCGCCATGGCGGAAACATAGGCGATGCCCGCGCCCATCATGCCGGCCCCCAGAATGCCGACCTTCTTGACGGACTGATCCGGCACGCCGGCGGGCCGCACGGCACCCTTTTCCAGCGCTTCCTTGTTGAGGAACAGGGAGCGGATCATCGCGGTGGAGGACGGGTTCATCAGCACATTGGTGAACCAGCGCGCCTCGATCCGCAGGGCAGTGTCGAAGGGCACCATGGTCATTTCATAGGCCGCGGACAGCATCGCCTTGGCCGCAGGGTACACGCCCTTCGTCTTGCCATGGACCATCGCGTTTGCCCCGACGAAGGTTTGGAAACCCGCCGGATGATAGGCCGCACCGCCGGGCATTTTGTAGCCCTTCGTGTCCCACGGCTTCACGATGTCCGCGTCGGTCGCGTTCAGCACCCATTGCTTCGCGCGGGCCATCAGGTCATCCGCCGGGACGACCTCATCAATCGTGCCTGCCGATTTTGCCTTGGCGGGTGCGAGCATCTTGCCCTCCAACAACAGCGGAGAGGCCGCCATGACGCCCATCATGTGCACAAGCCGCGTGGTGCCGCCCGCGCCGGGGAAGATGCCAACGAGGATTTCGGGCAGGCCCAGCTTGGCCTTTGGGTTGTCCGCCACGATGCGGCGGTGACAGGCCAGAGCAATCTCAAGCCCGATGCCAGCAGCCGTGCCGGGGGAGGCCCACGCGACAGGCTTGCCGCCCTTGTTGGTCTTGGCGTCCATTGAGTTGCGCTCGATCTTGCGCAGCAGGCCGTGGAGCGCCATCACGCCGTCGAAAATGCCCTGCGCGGGGTTTGCCGGATTGGCTTCGGCCATGCGGCTGATCGCGTTGAGGTCCATCCCACCCGCGAAGTCTTTCTTCGCGGAGGTGATCACGATGCCCTTCACGGCGTCATCTGCGATGGCTTTGTCCATCGCGGCGTCAAGCTCGCGAATGCCGTCCTCATTGAGCACGTTCATGGATTTGCCGGGCAGATCCCAAGTGATGGTGGCGACGCCATCTGCGTCAACGTCATAGTGGAAAATGGTCATGTCTTGTCTCCATGTGCGGATCGCGTCAGCGCCGATTTGAGGCTCGGCGCCTGCCGCGTATCTCGCGAAATGTCCTTAAACCCGTTCGATGATCGTGGCCGCACCCATGCCGGAGGCGACGCAAAGCGTGGCAAGGGCGGTGCCTTTCCCGGTGCGCTCCAACTCGTCAAGGGCCGTGCCGATGATCATGGCGCCGGTCGCTCCCAACGGATGGCCCATCGCGATGGAGCCGCCATTGGGGTTGACCTTCGCGTGATCCGCGCCGAACGCGTCCATGAACAGCAGAACGACAGAGGCGAACGCCTCGTTCACTTCGATCAAGTCGATATCGTCGATGGTCATGCCGGTCTGGGCGAAGATACGCTCCGTCACGGGCACGGGGCCGGTGAGCATGATCGTGGGATCAGTGCCGATCTTGGCCGTGGCCTTGATCCGCGCGCGGGGCTTCAGCCCGTATTTTTCGCCAAACTCCTTGGACCCGATCAAGAGGCCGGAGGAGCCGTCCACGATGCCGGAGGAATTCCCGGCGTGGTGCACATGGTTCACCTTGCCAAGCTCAGGGTATTTCAGCAGCGCCACATTGTCGAAACCGGGCATCACCTCGCCCATATCCTTGAACGCGGGCTTGAGGCCGCCAAGGGACTGCATATCGGTGCCGGGGCGCATGTATTCATCGCGGTCGAGCATCGTAAGGCCGTTCTGATCGCGCACGGTCATCACGGATTTGGCAAAGCGGTTATCGGCCCAGGCTTCCGCCGCGCGGCGCTGGCTTTCCACGGCGAATGTATCGCAATCATCGCGGCTAAAGCCGTATTTCGTGGCGATAATGTCTGCAGAAATACCCTGCGGCACGAAGTAGGATTTCATCGCAACGGAAGGGTCTACCGCGACGGCAGCACCGTCGCTGCCCATCGCAACGCGGCTCATCATCTCCACACCGCCCGCGATATACGCCTCGCCGGCGCCGCCCTTGACCTGGTTCGCGGCAAGGTTCACCGCTTCCATGCCGGACGCGCAGAACCGGTTGATCGACAGGCCCGGAATACGCTCATCCAGATCGGATTGCAGAACAGCGGTGCGCGCAAGGCAGCCGCCCTGTTCCTTGACCTGCGTGGCGTTGCCCCAGATCACATCCTCGACCGCGTGACCATCAAGGCCGTTGCGCTCTTTCAACTCATTGAGCACGACAGCGGACAGGCGCGATGCCGTGACCTCGTGCAAGGTGCCGTCCTTGCGGCCCTTTCCGCGCGGGGTGCGCACGGCGTCATAGATATAGGCTTCGGACATATCAGATCCCCTTCGTTATGAGAGTATTTGCAGGCCGAGGAAGGCCGCGATCAGCATCGCGACCACGCTCAGCGTGAGTTGGTGTTTGTAAAGTGGTTGCAGCGCGCCCCGTTTCCCGGCGAGCCGCATTCCGGCCCAAAGGGCCACAACGGTAAAGGCGGGCACGATCACGCCCACATAAAACGCCGCGACCAGCACAAGACAGGCAAGCGCCAGGTTCGCCACGAAATAGGCCCATGCCGCACGCAAGGCAGGCGGCGCATCGACGCTCGTGGTGTCGGGATAGGTTTTGCGCGCAGCTTCGGTGGCGAATGCCACGCTCGCCAGCCCGATCCCTATAGCCCAGAGCATCCAGAACATCAGCCGCGCGCCTCCAGCGGATGACCGGGCATCAGATCGTAAGGGTGCTGCCAGCCCGGCAGCCCCTTGATCCGCTCCAGCCACGCGGCAATCGCGGGGAAGGTGGCGGCGTCATAGCCGAACGGCTCGGGGTAGTAGAGGTATCCGCAGGCGGAGATATCCGCGATGGTCGGGCGGTCAGCGGCCAGCCAATCCTGCTTGGCCAAATGCCGCTCCAGCACCTTGAGCGCGGTGACCACGCGCCCTTGGGCAAACGCGATCACATCCGCGTTGCGGTGCTTTTCCGGCAGGAAGTTGATCAGAAAGCGGGTCATGCCCTGTTGGGTCGAGCCTTTGTGATTGTCCCACAAGAGCCAGCGCATGACCTCCCGCCGCTCTGCGTCGGTCTTGGCCTCAAACTGCCCGGTCTGCTCTGCGATATAGTCGAGCATCACGCCCGATTGCGTCAGCCGCACATCGCCGTGGTCCAGAACCGGAACCTCACCCATTTCGTTGATCGCCAGAAACGCCGGATCGCGCGCCGCCCCGCCAAAGAAATCGACGAATTCGGCCTCCCAATTACAACCTGTGAGCGCCAGCATCAGCGCAGGCTTATAGGCATTCCCGGATTGGGCGAAGCAATGCAATGTGTAATCAGCCATTTGTCTTCTCTCCCAATGGGTTACAGGTTACGCGCGATCAATTCCTTCATGATCTCGTTGGTGCCGCCATAGATGCGCTGCACGCGGGCATCGGCCCACATCTCCGCGATGTCGTATTCCATCATATAGCCATAGCCACCGAACACTTGCAGGCAATCATCCAGCACCTTGTTCTGCAAATCGCTGAGCCAGTATTTGTTCATCGACGCGGCCTCATTGGTCAGCTCACCCTTGATATGGGCCGCGATGCAAGCGTCGTTGAAGGTGCGGGCGACGACCGTGTTTGTTTTGGCTTCCGCCAGCAGGTGGCGCATGGTCTGGAATTTGTCGAACAACGGCCCGCCGAACGCCTCACGCTCTTTCGCGTAGTCGATGGCGCGCTGCACGGCCCCTTCCATTGCGCCAATGGCCCCCGCGCCGATGGTCAGGCGCTCTTGTGGCAATTGTTGCATCATCTGGTAAAAGCCTTGCCCCTCAACCCCGCCAAGGAGGTTTTCGGGCGGCACCTGCACGTCATCATAAAACAGTTCGGACGTGCCGTTATGCTTATGGCCCAGCTTGTCGAGGTTCTTGCCCCGGCGGAACCCTTCGCGGTCCGCCTCGACCATCATCAGGCTCACACCCTTGGCCCCGGCGGTCGGATCGGTCTTGACCGCGGTTAGAATGAGGTCGGCGTGCTGGCCGTTGGTGATGAAGATTTTGGAGCCGTTGACTTTATAGGCATTCCCGTCCTTTACCGCGCGCGTCTTGATCCCCTGAAGGTCAGAGCCTGCGCCCGGTTCGGTCATAGCAAGGGCGGCCACGGCCTCCCCGGTCACCATCTTCGGCAACCAGCGCTGTTTCTGCTCTTCGGTGCCATAGGCGAGGATATAATGGCCCACGATAGGCGTGTGGATCGGGAACCCCCAGCTTGCCAGATTGGCGCGGCAATATTCCGCGATGATCACCGCGTCATGGCCAAAATCGCCGCCAGAGCCGCCATATTCCTCCGGGATCGACGATCCAAGAAAGCCCATTTCGCCCGCTTCATTCCACGCTTCACGGTCCATCAGGCCCTGTTTGCGCCATTTCTCGGCCTTGGGCTTCCACTGCTCGTTGAAAAACTGCGCGGCCATTTCCTGGAGCATCTTGTGCTCATCGGTCATCCACGGGGACTGCAATCCGGCGAAATTCATGGTCTCTCCCTTAAATGCGTGTTGCCTCTTTGCGGGCGAATTGAGGATGGGGCGCACCGTGTGGGCGCGCCCCATTTGATCAGAATGCCTCGGCGGGCAGGCCCATCACCGGGTCTGCGCCGGTCTTGATCCGGGCAAGGCGCAGGCCGGTTTCTGGCAGCAGGCGCTGCATGTAGTATTTGCCGGTGTGCAGCTTGGTCTCATAGAACGCTTTGTCGTCGGCGTTCCCGTCGAGCGCCTCAAGCGCGACCTTCCCCATCCGCGCCCACATGAAGCCAAGGCAGACATGGCCAAAGAGGTGCAGGAAGTCGGTGGAGCCTGCCAGTGCTGCGTTCGGGTTCTTCATCCCCGCCTGCATGAAGAACATCGACGATTCCTGAAGGTCTTTCGACGCGGCCTTGAGCGGATCAAGGAAATCGGCTTTCAGCGCTTCATTGCCTTCGTTTTCCTTGATGAATGTCTTGATCATCTCGAAAAAGCCCATGACGTGCTTGCCGCCATCGGTGGCGAGCTTACGACCCACCAGATCGAGCGCCTGAACCCCATTGGCCCCCTCATAGATCATCGCGATCCGGGCATCGCGGGCGAATTGGGACATGCCCCATTCCTCGATATACCCATGCCCGCCATAGACCTGCTGCGCGGACACGCAATAATCAAAGCCCTTGTCGGTCAGGAAACCCTTGATCACAGGGATCATCAGCGCGATGAGGCCAGCGGCGTCCTTGTCACCCTTGCGGTGTTCCTGATCAATCAGGGACGCACCCCACAGCGCGAAGGCGCGCGCGCCCTCGATAAACGCTTTCTGGTCCATCAGCGTGCGGCGGATGTCGGGATGCACGATCAGCGGGTCTGCCGCCTGATCGGGGGCTTCCGCGCCGGTCACAGCGCGGCCCTGAATGCGGTCCTTCGCGTATTCAACCGCGTTTTGGTAGGACACGACCGCCTGCGTCAGACCCTGAAGGCCAACGCCAAGGCGGGCTTCGTTCATCATGGTGAACATCGCGCGCATGCCCTTGTTTTCCTGCCCCAGGAGGTAGCCGGTCGCGCCATCGTAATTCATCACACAGGTCGAGTTCCCGTGGATGCCCATCTTCTCCTCGATCTTGCCACAGGCAAGGGAGTTGCGCGCACCCAAGGAGCCGTCTTCGTTGACGAGGAATTTCGGCACGATGAACAGAGAAATGCCCTTCACACCTTCCGGCCCGCCGGGGATTTTCGCCAGCACGAGGTGGATGATGTTGTCGGTCATGTCATGCTCACCAGCGGAGATGAAAATCTTCTGCCCGGTGATCTTGTAGGTGCCATCCTCCTGCGGCTCGGCCTTGGTGCGCATCAGGCCCAGATCGGTGCCGCAATGCGGCTCCGTCAGGTTCATGGTGCCGCCCCATTCGAAATTGACCATCTTGGGCAGATAGGTCGCTTTCTGCTGGACGGTGCCATGGGCATGGATCGCGGAATAGGCACCATGCGTGAGGCCGGGATACATCATCATCGCCATGTTTGCGGCGGACATCATCTCCCCCACGGCGGTGGCCATCACATAGGGCATGCCCTGACCACCATATTCGGGGTCACAGTCCAGCCCGGTCCAGCCGCCTTCGCGCAGGGTGTCGATCGCCTCTTTGAAGCCCGTCGGGGTCCGCACGACGCCGTTCTCCAGCTTGCAGCCTTCGGTATCGCCCACAACGTTCAGCGGCGCGAGCACATCGCGGCTGATCTTGCCCGCTTCTTCGAGGATCGCGGAGGTGAAATCACGGTCCAATTCGTCATAGCCGGGCACGTCGGATTGATCGACTTTCAGCACGTCATGCAGGACGAAGGAAAGGTCTTTGGTCGGGGGGGTATAGCTTGGCATGGTCCTGTCTCCCGTCAGGCTGTGGTGTTGGTATGTTTGTTTTTCGCGCATGGCAGAACCGCCGGATCAACGCCCCGCTCGGCGAGCACGTCGCGCACGAGGTCAAGCTGATCTTCAAGGTCGGCAATGGCGGTGGTCAGTTCGTCGCGCTGGGCGCGCATCTCCTGCCGCCGTTCCAGCGCGATTTCATAGGTCTTGCGCAATTGGGTGACCTGCTGGTCGCCAATATCGTAAAGGTCGAGAAGTTGCCGGATTTCCTCAAGGCTAAAGCCAAAACGCTTGCCCCGCAGGATCAGCGTAAGCCGTGCGCGGTCCCGGCGCGTGAATAGGCGGCGCGATCCGTCGCGGATCGGCATCAAGAGTTCCTTGGCCTCATAAAAGCGGAGCGTGCGCGGTGTGACCTGATAGGTCTCGCACATCTCTCCGATCGTCATGATTTCGCCAGTCATCGCACGTCCTCTCCTTCACTTGACGTTAAGGTGAGGTAGCCAGCGATTCCGATCAAGGGTGAAAGTTGACGTGCACGTCAAGTGGACGCGACGTCATATCCCGCGACCGCGTTCCGGATGGTTCACGGGGCGGTTTTTGGCTGTGTGGCGGCGGGGGCGCGTTGCAATCAGGCGCGGAAATCGGCGCGATAGGCGCGCGGTGTCGTGCCCACGGCGCGGTGAAAGGCGCGCGCGAAATGGGCTTGATCGGAATACCCGGCCAAAAACCCGATCTCCGCCAAACCCGGCCCATCCGGATCACATAGATGACCCGCGGCCACCTGCAACCGCGCCTCAGCGATGAGGGAGGAAACGGAAAGGGACTGCGTCGCCAAACGACGCTGGAGCGTGCGTGGTGACAAGCCCGCATCCGCCGCAATCTCTGCGACCGACCAGCGGCGCAACGGGTCAGCCACGATCCGCTCCCGCAGATCGGAGAGGGCGGCGTCGTGGCGGCCCGCCTGACGGGTGGGACCGTCAGCGCGCGCCTTCTCCACCCGCAACAGGACCGGTCCGGGCGCGGGCGCCACATCCCCAACCTGCCACGCGCCATCCCGCCGCAAAACCGCACCCCCGTCCGAGTGCAGCGCGACATGCCCGGAAGTGGCCCCCTCCGCCAAGATGGCAATCAGGGACACCACAAGAAGGCTCTCAATCGCGGACGGGGCAGGGCCAGTGTCGCGCGCCTGATGGGTCAAGCGAAGTGCGCCACTGGCTTGCGGGTCTGTCAAGACCCGGTGTCGGCCATGGCTGAACCGCTCCATCCGCTGCCAGCGCTGCATCAGATCCTCCAGACCCTTGGCGCGCCGCAGCGCCTCGACCACGGGTTCGGGCGGCATATGGGGTGCCGCATCGGCAAGGGCGCAGATCGCACGCGCCCCATGGCTGGCATAGATATGCCCTAACAAATCCTGTTTTTCCCGTCGCGGCACATGCGCGGTTGAGAGCGGGCGCAGGGTCACCGACAGCCCCTGCCGTGCCAGACCCGCCGCGATCAGGCGCATCATCGTGGCAGCGGCGAAATCCGCATTCGGCGCGCTGTCAGGCATCTGGCTCCTCCGTTCTGCGCAAGAGATAAACCGAAGCGGGTGGCATGTTCAAAGGGGTGAAGGCTATCCGCTTTGCCGTCAGCCCTAACCGGTCGAGAATGCGCGGCGAAATCGGGCATCTTGGGCCATAGGTGAACAGGCGACATGCCCCGCCGGGGCGCAGGGCCATGAAACTGCCCGACACGATGCGAAAAACCTTGCCCGGCGGCATCGACAGCAGGGGCAAGCCGCAGATCACCGTGCCAGCGCCACCCACGCCAAAGGGCATGATGTGGCGCAGGCGGGCAGCATCGCCTTGAATGATCATGACCTCTGGCAAGGTTGCGCGCAACGCGGTGGTAAAGCCGTTGCTGGCCTCAATCGCGGCGATCTGCGGGGCAGGGATGCCGCGCCTCAGCAACGCTTTGGTAAACACCCCCGTTCCGGGGCCAAGTTCGATCACGGGGCCGGAGTGTTGGGTGAGTCCGCGCGTCATCGCCGCCGCCAGATGCGGGCCAGAGGGCGCTATTGCGCCAACGCCCAAGGGCGCACGCAGCCATTCGCGCCCAAAAAGCGCCACTGGGGGCGCAGCGGCGGGCGGTTTGCTTTTGGCTTGGGTCAGATCGTGGATGGTCATAGTGCAAACTCCGTCGGCTGGAGGGGGAAACGGGTGGCTCGGCGCCCGGTTGCGGCGCGCAAGGCGTTGGCAATCGCCCCGGGTCCGGCAACGATGGCGGTCTCCCCCGCGCCGGAAAGCGGCCCTGTGCCCTCGATCAGGTCCACGGTGATTTCGGGGAGGTCGGTCATGCGCGGGATCGGTGCGTCGGCGAAGGTTTCGGCCACGACGCGCCCCTGTTGGGTGGGCAGATCGTCGGTAAGGATCATGCCAACGCTCCATGCAAGATTGCCCTCGCATTGGGCGCGCACTTGATCGGGATTGATCACGAAACCGCAATCATGGGCGCACCAGAGCCGCGTCACCCTCACGCTGCCGCACGCATCGACGGCCACATCCGCGACGACGGCGGCGTAGCTCGTGTCCTTGTAGATGCCGCAGGCCACGCCACGCCCGGTCCGTGCGCCCGCCACCTGCGGCGGACCGGAGGACCAATCGGACAGCGCGGCCACACGCACCAGCACATCGGACAGGCGGGGATCGGTCACATGATCCAGCCGAAAGCTCAAGGGATCGACCCCGGCGACCCGTGCCGCCTCATCGATGGCGCTCTCAATCGCCAGCCCATTTGGCCCGGCCCCCAAGCCACGCCATGGCCCAGCATGAACGGACAGGCGGATCGCGTCATAGGCCGCACGGGCCCGGCCCAGCTTGTAGGGTGCTGCCATGCCTCGCGCCACGCCGGGATCGCCAATCACCATATCGGTGCCGGTTTGCAACCATGCGGGCACCCCCGCGCCAGTAAATAGGATATGGGAGGAGACCTGCGCATGATCCCAATCCGTGATCCGCCCCTCCGCCAGCCGCGCGCGGATGCGGTGGGACGAGGGCGGGCGATGAAAGCCAAGCGCGTATTCCTGCGCCCGCGTCCACTGGATTTTCACGGGCGCTGAGGTCGCACGGGACAGGGCCGCGGCCTCTGCCTCGACCGTACACAGGGTCTTACCCCCGAACGCGCCGCCAACCCGGCAGGATGTCACGACAACGCGGTCCTGCGTGACGGAGAACGCATCCGCCAACACATCCCGCACATAAAACGCATCCTGCGTGCCGGACCAGACGGATAAGCCATCCTCCTGCCACTCCGCGACAGCGGCGCGCGGCTCAATCGGGCCATGAGCCGCGAGCGGAATGTCGAGGCGCATATCCACGTCCCATAGGCCATCCTGCGGCGCACCGTCCAGCACCAGATGAGGCAAGCCGCCCGGCGCATGGGCATCAACGTCAATGAGCATCGCCATGTCAGGCAAGGGTGCCGCGTCGTCCATGTCCCATTCGACCGCCAAAGCGCGGGCCACGGGGTCAAGCGCACCGGGCCTGCTGGTGACGATACCAAGCCCGCGCGCCTTGCCAATCGGGGGGCCGCAATCCTCGACAATGGCGACAAAGCCCGGCACGGCCCGCGCGGCGCGGCTGTTCCAGCGTCGGGGGCGGGAGGTAAGCTCGGTCGAGGCAGGTGCGCGCAGCACCCGACCGTAGAGCATCCCGGGCCGGGTCACATCGGCGGCATAGAGCGGCGCGCCAGTGACGATCGCCCGCCCATGCGCAATCTCCGGGCTGGCGCCGACGATTGGCCCGGCGCGAAAGGCACGCAGATCCGCGAAGGGGCGCGTGACGACCGTGACCTCTCCCTCACTTTGGCCGGAGGCGAGCGCATCGCGCAGCGCCGCACAGGCCTGCGCGAGTGGTTCGGCAAAATGCATGATGGATTCGCTGCCCACCGTGGCCCGCACCCGCCCCATGTTCGTGTCATGCATCTCGACCGTCACCCTGCGCCAATCGGTGCCAAGTTCGGCGCAGGCGATCTGCTTTAACGCGGTGGTGATATTTTGCCCCATCTCGATCCGGGGCAGGGTGAGCACATACGCCCCGTCCCGATGACTGATCCAGCCAAGGGCGGAGGCTGCGTCGGGCGCTGGGCGTTTGGGAAAGATCGGTGCTTGGCTCCAGACCGCCGCACCTGCCCCGATCAGGGCGACCAAACCGCCACCTGCGGCTTTGAGGAACGTGCGTCTGCGCATCACGCCCCCTCCGCTACATGGAGGATCGCCGCGCGAATGCGTGGATAAGTCCCGCACCGGCACAGATTACCGTCCATCGCCGCATCAATATCCTGATCCGTGGGGGCGGGCGTGTCGTTAAGGAGCGCCACGGCGGTCATGATCTGACCTGCCTGACAATACCCGCATTGGGGCACTGCGTGATCGAGCCATGCCTGCTGGACCGGATGGAGGGTTTCGCCCTTCGCCAGCCCTTCGATGGTTTGCACTTGGCGACCTTCCACATCGTCGAGCGTGGTGATGCAGGCGCGCGTCGGCACATTATCCACAAGCACCGTGCACGCGCCGCAAATGCCGACGCCGCACCCGAATTTCGCGCCAACGAGCCCGAAATGCTCCCGCAGGATGAACAGCAGCGGTTCATCCGCCCATTCGGCAGGAGGCTCCTGCCGGTAACCGTTGAGAATGAATGACATGAAAATCTCCCGTATGTGGTGACCCACGGGGAGGTATTTCGCGTCCAAGGCCCGTTCTTGAACAATCGCGCCAAAATGTGCGGGCGTGGTTTTAACTCAGGGCGTCCGACCGACTAGCAATACGGTCGATGAAGGGAGGGCTGATGGTTGCAGGATCACTGAGATCGAAAGGGCGCTGATCACCCCTCCTTGGCGAGCGCCTCTTCAGCCACGCTGCGCAATTCCACCAATT
The DNA here is from genome assembly GCF_014199445.1 of Rubricella aquisinus. Taxonomy (GTDB): domain Bacteria; phylum Pseudomonadota; class Alphaproteobacteria; order Rhodobacterales; family Rhodobacteraceae; genus Rubricella; species Rubricella aquisinus. The sequence goes on from NZ_JACIJS010000006.1 coordinate 38,863, forward strand.
CCTGAATGGCTTCTTCCAGTTCGGCCTGACGTGAGCGCAACTCGTCGATCTGCTTGGTCGAGAGCGCGATCCATTCGCGATACTGCGTCTTGCCGCCATCGCCGACTTCGTAGAGTTCGAGCCATTGCCGGATTTCTTCGAGACTGAACCCGAATTTCCGACCGCGCAGGATCAATTTCAGCCGGGCGCGCTCTTTCGGGCCGTAAAGGCGCTTGCGGCCTTGCCGTTCGGGGGCGAGCAACTCGATATACTCGTAATAGCGCAACGTGCGTGGCGTGACCTCGAAGGCTTCGCACATTTCCTGCAAGGTCATTTTCCGATCTTTCATGGCCCCTCTGCTTTGCTCTTGTTGCCGCTCGACACGTCACTATGTGGCGTTTCGTTACGCTACGTCAAATATGGTGGCGAGGCTGCGTGAATTGCAAGCGCTGCGTGTGTTTGTTGACGTGCACGTCAGTTTGAGCCTATGCCTTACAAAAGTATCCTCCGACGTGGAAGGCCCCAAGGTGAACAGCACATCCGACACGCATCGTCATGAAATTGCGCGGAAATTCACCGCCGTCATTCCCCATTCGCTTGCTCTGGGAATGAGTATCGAGGATTTGGGAGATGGTGAAGCGGTGATGAAAATTCCGTATGATGAACGCTTTATCGGTGATCCCGAGACCGGCGTTCTGCATGGTGGCGTGATCACGGCCCTCCTTGACAGTTGTTGCGGCACGGCTGTGATCAGCCATCCGGCGACGAAAGGGCCGACCGCGACGCTTGATCTGCGGATCGACTATATGCGGGCCGCGCGCCCCGGAGAGGCCGTTCTGGCCTTTGCGCAGTGTTATCGGCAGACGCGCTCTGTCGCGTTTGTTCGCGCGGTGGCCTATGAGACCGATCGCGACGATCCGATTGCGACCGCGACCGGAGCCTTCACCGTGGCTCCCGCGTCGGAGCCAAAGTCATGAGCCGCAAACGCCCCGAACCCGTGCAGGTCGTCAAACAGCGGCGCGACGCGGCGATGCAGACGCTGGCGCAAGCGGTGCCCTATATCCGCTATCTGGGCGTGCAATTTGAGCGGCGTGGCAATGAATTGACGGCGGTGTTGCCCTATCGCGAGGATCTGATCGGCAATCCGATGCTTCCGGCGCTGCATGGTGGGGCGACGGGGGCTTTTCTGGAGATTACGGGCCATATGCAGGTGATGTGGGCGCAGGTCTGGCCGCTGATGGAAGGTGGCGGGGCGGCAGCGGAGGCGATTGATGCGGGCCAGTTCCCGCCATGGCCCAAAGTGATCGACATAACCGTGGATTATCTGCGCACGGGCCTGCCACGGGACGCCTATGCGCGCGCGCGCATCGTGCGGCAGGGGCGGCGCTATGCTTCTGTCCAGGTCAGCGCCTGGCAGGACGAGATCGACCGTCCGTTTGCTGCGGCGACGGCGCATTTTCTGATGCGGCAATAGGCGCTCTGCTTCGAACCCGTTGGTTGGGCCGGAGAGATGCGCGCTCGCCGCGCGGGCGAGGTATTTGTGGAAAAAAGAAACCATGGGTGTTTCGCGCTGGACAGGGCAGGGGCGCGCGTGAAAAGGCTCTGGCATGTCTGACGCCACTGCCATAACGCCGAAAGCGATCACCCATCGTAGGGTTTTGGCGATTGCGATCCCCATCGTGTTGTCGAATGCGACAATCCCCCTGATGGGGGCTGTCGATACCTTTGCCGTTGGCCAGCTTGGCCGGGCCGAGCCCATTGGGGCGGTGGCCATCGGGGCCGTGATCCTGTCCGCGATTTACTGGATTTTCGGCTTTTTGCGGATGGGAACGACCGGGCTTGTGGCACAAGCGGAAGGGCGCGGGGATGCGCAGGAAGTCTCCGCCCTGTTGTCACGCGCGCTGTTGATCGCGTTTGCGGCGGGGGCAGCGTTTATCCTGTTGCAAGGCCCAGTGATGCGCGCGGCCTTTGCCATCTCCCCCGCAAGTGCGGAGGTGGAAAGCCTTGCGCGGGACTATATCGCCCTGCGTATCTGGGGCGCGCCCGCCGCGATTGCGGGCTATGCGATCACCGGATGGCTGATCGCACGCGAGCAGACGCGCGCGGTTCTTGTGCTGCAACTTGTGATGAATGGCGGGAATATCGTGCTGTCGCTGTGGTTCGTCCTGGGCCTTGGCTGGGGGGTAACGGGGGTGGCGGCGGCGACATTGATCGCGGAATGGGTTGGGCTGATGTTGGGCCTATACCTCTGTTGCGGGGCGTTCACGTCGGGTGCGTGGCGGAACCGGGCGCGGGTGTTTGACCGCGCGCGCGTGGCGCGGATGATGGGGGTGAACGGGGACATCATGATCCGCTCCGTCCTGTTGCAGGTCTGCTTTTTGTCAGTGACGTTTCAGGGGGCCGCGCTGGGGGATGTGACGCTCGCTGCCAACCAGATCCTTTTGCAGTTTTTCACGATCTCCGCCTATCTGCTGGATGGGTTTGCATTCGCGACGGAGGCGCTGGTGGGGCAGGCGCTGGGGGCGCGCAACCGGGCGGCGCTGCGGCGGGCCGCGATTTTGGGCAGTCTTTGGGGCGGCGTGGTGGTGATCTCCCTTGCGCTGTCCTATGCGCTGGCAGGCACTCTGATCGTGGAGCGGATGACCACTGCCATAGAGGTTCAGGAGGCCGCGAAATCCTATCTCATCTGGTGTGTGATGGCGCCCATTCTGGGGCTGCCTGCCTTCATGCTAGACGGGATATTCATCGGGGCGACGCGGACGCGGGACATGCGCAACATGATGATCATCTCGGCCGCAGGCTATGGGCTGATCCTGATGGCGTTTGTGCCGCTGTTCGGCAATCACGGGCTGTGGGCGGCGCTGATGCTGTTCTTCATCCTGCGCGCGGTCACTTTGGCGGCGCGGTATCCGGCATTGGAGCGCGCGGTCTAATCCCGTTTCGGGCGGTTGCGCGCAATAAAGAGGCCCGACAGGATCAGAGCGGAGCCCGCGAGCATCCGAAGGGTGATCGGTTCCGACAGGAAGGTCACGCCCAGAAGGGCCGCCCAGATCGGGATCAGATAGCTGACCATCGACATGAACACCGGGCCGGAGCGTTTCACCGTGTAGTAGCGCAGGATTTGCGCGGCCCCGGTTTGCACCAATCCCAGCGCAAGGATCGCCATCAACGGCCCGTGCGGCGCGTCCGGCAGGGCGGTCACGAAGCCGCTTGCGCCAAAGGGTGCGAGCATCAGCGTGGCGACGATCAGCCCGGCGGCGGTGGCGCTAAAGGGGTGCAACGGCGGCATCACCTTCGTCGTGACAGAGGAGCCCGCATAGCACAGGGCCGCTGCGATCACGGCGAGTTGCGGCAAGGGCGGCGCGCCGTCAAGGATCGCCTCAATCCCGCTGAGCACCGCGATCCCGATCACACCCACCACAAAGCCAATCCATTGGCGCGGGCGGATCGCTTCCTTCAGGATCAGGCGCGCAAGCAGGAGGATGAACAGGGGGGCTGCACCGATCAGAACCCCGGTGATGGAGCTTGCCAGAGTTTGCTGCGCCCAAGAGATCAGCATGAACGGAAGCGCCAGCGACAAAAGCCCGACGGCCGTGCACCAGCCCCAATGCTCCAGCGTGCGCGGCAGGCCTTTTCCGGTCAAAAGGGCCACGCTCGTGATCACGATGGCCGCAAGGAAGATGCGGGAGAAGGCAACGACCTCCGGCCCCGCGCCACCCAGCGCCACATCCGTCAGCGCAAAGGCAGAGCCCCACATGATCGACAGGGACAAAACTCCCGCCCAACTGATCCAATCGGTTTTCATTTTACGAGCCCTCTGCGGCTGATCAATTGGCCCGACAGGATCAGCACCAAGGCGATGGCGAAGCGGCCCGGCACGTCCTCCCCCAGGATCACGATCCCCAGTGCCATGGCCCAGACCGGCACTTGGTAATGCACGAGGGTGAAAAAGCTGGGCCCCGCGCGCTGGATCACAAACACCAAAAGGAGCGTGGCAAGCCCGGTGGGGATCAGACCCAGATAGAGCACGCCAAGGGAGGCGACCATCGGCCACGCCGTCGGCAGCCCCTCAAAGGCCAAGGTGATCGGGATCATCACGGCAGAGGCAATGGCCAGACCCGCAGCGGAGAACGCAAGCGTCGGCGCCGGGGGCGACAGCCGGGTGATGATCGAGGCCACGGCATAGCAGCACGCGGCCGCCACACAGGCCAGCATCGACAGGATCGGCGCATCGACCAGCCCGGGACCGGGACCGATCAGCACAACGACGCCGATAAATCCTGCGGTCACGCCAAGCGCCTTGAGCCAGTTGAGCCGCTCTCCCGGCACCAGAATATGCGCCAGCGGCAGGATCAGGAGCGGCACCACGGCCATCGCGATGCCCGCAAACGCGCTGGTCACATTCTGCTGACCGAAGGAGATCAGGGTAAAGGGCAGGGCATTCGCCATGATCCCCATTCCGGCTGCCGCCAGCCAGACGCGGCGATCCTTGGGCATATGCTGTCCCGCAACACGGGCAATCAGGATCAGCGCAACCGCGCCGAGCACGATGCGGCCTGCCGCCACGGTCAACGGTCCGAATCCGTCAATGGCCAGTTCCACCGCCATGAAACTCGACCCCCAGATGAAACCGAGGGCCGCAATCGTGGCAAAATCGCGCCAGTCGGGCTGGTGTCGTGTCATATGCGCAGGTCCGGTGGGGTGGAGAATGCGGGAGCGCTCGCCGCGCGGGCGAGGTATTTGTGGAAAAAAGAATTTGGGGCAGTGTTTCCAAACCCGCCCGGTTGCGCAACCGATGAATTGTGAGGCGATCTATCATCACCGGTGATGCGTGTTTCCGATCGGAAACAGGTCCGCGGCATTTTGGGGGGCATAAGCGACATTTTTGGCGTTGACGGTTTCGGGGCGCAGTCATAGAGAGGCTGCGGGCAGGTCACCCGGTTAAGGGCGAACGGGGGCAGGCTCAGGAATTTCGCCCTGACGACGGAGCCGTCCATGAGCTTCCCTACAAAGCCGCAGGTTGTGCCTGCGCGTGCTGAATTTTCTTCTGGTCCATGCCCCAAACGCCCCGGTTACGATCTGGCTGAGATTGCCAAGATCGCTTTCCTCGGGCGGTCGCATCGTGCGGCAGGGCCAAAGGCGCAGATCAAAAATGTCATCGACATGATCGCCTCCACACTCGCTGTGCCCGAAGGCTACCGCGTGGGGATCGTGCCCGCCTCTGACACGGGCGCCTACGAGATGGCCATGTGGTCCATGCTGGGCGCGCGGCCGGTCGATATGCTGGTCTGGGAAAGCTTCGGGAAAGGCTGGGCCACAGATGCCGTCAAGCAGCTCAAGCTGGATGACTGCCGGGTGATTGAGGCCGATTACGGATTGTTGCCCGATCTGAGCACCGTGCGGATGGATGCCGATATCTGCTTTACCTGGAACGGGACGACCTCTGGCGTGCGGGTGCCGGACGGAGATTGGATCGCGGATGATCGCGCGGGCCTGACCTTCTGCGATGCAACCAGCGCGGTTTATGCGCAGGACATGCCGTGGGAAAAGCTCGACGTGACCACGTTCAGCTTTCAAAAGGTGATGGGCGGGGAGGGCGCGCATGGCGTTCTGATCCTGTCGCCGCGCGCGGTGGAGCGGCTGGAAAGCTACACCCCCGACCGCCCGCTGCCCAAAATCTTCCGGCTGACGAAAGGTGGCAAGCTGATCGACGGCATCTTTACCGGGGCCACGATCAACACGCCCTCGATGCTCGCGATTGCGGATGCGCAGGACGCACTGACATGGATCGCGGGCCAAGGCGGGGCGGCTGGCACGCAAAAGCGGGCTGGCGCGAATTTCGCCGCCTTGCAGGCATGGGTGGACCGCACGGATTGGGTGGAAAACCTCGCCATTGATCCTGCCACCCGCTCCAACACCTCCGTGTGTCTGAAAGTCGCTGATCCTGAGATCGCTGCGATGGATGATGCCGCACAGCAGGCTTTCACCAAGAAGATGGTCAAGATGCTGGATGCCGAAGGGGCCGCCTATGACATTGGCGGATACCGGGACGCGCCTGCGGGCCTGCGCATCTGGTGCGGCGCAACTGTGAACACTGCCGATATCGAGGCGCTGACGCCATGGCTTGATTGGGCGTTCCACACCGCCAAAGCCGATAGCTGACACATCATGAAGGGTCCGGCCCGGTGCCGGACCAGCGATCAAGGGCGCGCCGCGCCTCGCTCCAAAGGACAAGACACATGCCTAAAGTACTCATTTCCGACAAACTTTCCGAAGCCGCCGTTCAGATTTTCCGCGACCGTGGGGTCGAGGTGGATTTCCAGCCGACACTGGGCAAGGATCCAGCCAAACTGGCGGAGATCATCGGCAACTACGATGGCCTCGCCATTCGGTCCGCGACCAAAGCGACCGCTGAAATCCTCAGCAAAGCGACCAATCTGAAAGTGATTGGCCGCGCTGGGATCGGTGTCGATAACGTGGACATTCCTGCAGCGTCCCAAAAAGGGATCGTGGTGATGAACACGCCCTTCGGCAACTCGATCACCACCGCAGAACATGCTATCGCGATGATGTTTGCGGTGGCGCGGGAAATTCCGGCGGCTGACGCATCGACCCGCGCGGGCAAATGGGAGAAGTCGAAATTCATGGGGGTCGAGATCACCGGCAAAACGCTTGGTGTGATTGGCTGCGGGAATATCGGCTCCATCGTTGCGAACCGGGCGCTGGGGCTCAAGATGAAGGTCGTTGCCTACGATCCGTTCCTGTCCGCCGAGCGCGCGCAACAGATCGGCGTGACCAAGGTTGAAACGGTTGAGGAATTGCTGCCGCTGGCCGATTTCGTGACGCTGCACCTTCCCAAGACGGAAAAGACCGCGAACCTGCTGAACGCAGAGCGGGTCAAACTGTTCAAGAAGGGCGCGCGCCTGATCAACTGCGCGCGCGGTGGTCTGGTCGATGAGGCCGCTGTGGCCGAGGCGCTCCATTCCGGAGCGCTCGCCGGGGCCGCGTTTGACGTGTTCGCTGTGGAGCCTGCGACCGAAAACCCACTTTTCGACGCGCCGAACGTGGTTTGCACTCCGCATCTGGGGGCCTCCACCGGGGAGGCGCAGGAGAATGTGGCCCTTCAGGTCGCTGAGCAGATGTCGGACTATCTGATGGATGGTGCGGTGTCGAACGCGCTTAATGCGCCTTCCGTCACGGCGGAGGAAGCACCGCTTCTGAAACCATGGGTCGAGGTGGCCGATATGCTTGGCGGTTTCGCGGGCCAAGTGACCGAAAGCCCGGTGACAGAGATCGAGATCGAATTTGTCGGCGAGGTTGGCAAGCTGAACCTCAAGCCGCTCATCGCGTCCCTGACCGCGGCCATGCTGCGCCCCATCGTGGGCGAAGGGGCCGTCAACATGGTGTCCGCGCCCTTCGTGGCGCGCGAGCGGGGCATGAAGATCACCGAGACAAAGAAAGACCCGCAGGGCGCTTATGGCTCCTACATGCGTCTGATCGTGACCACCGAAAACCAGACCCGCTCCGTCGCGGGCACCGTATTTTCGGATGGCAAGCCGCGCTTTATCCAGATCAAGGGGATCGGGCTGGAAGCAGAGCCGCAGCAATTCATGCTCTACACCACCAACTCGGACACGCCGGGCTATATCGGTGCGCTGGGTATGAAGCTGGGCGATCTGGGCGTGAACATCGCGACCTTCGCGCTGGGCCGTGCGGCCAAGGGCGAAGAAGCGATTGCGCTTTTGGGTGTGGATGCGGAACTCTCCAAAGAGACGATCGCGGAGATCGCGGCGCTGCCGCAGGTCCGTCAGGCAAAAGCGTTGAAATTCTAAGAGCGAAAACGGCCCGCGCTGGTGTCAGCGCGGGCCATTCGATCAGGCGGCGTTCTTCTCATGCGCGTCGCCATCCTTGGCCAATGCGCTTGGTTTTGTGTCCTTGGACCCGAGGCGCTTTTCCGCCTCATATTTTCCAAACATCGACCAAATCAAAAGTGCGAGCATCGTAAAGAGTGCGAGCACGGGGATCAGGAATGTCACGTCGGTCATTGGTTTCTCCTTTTTCACGTCGATTGGGGGGATAACGCGGCGCCGCCCGCGCTGTTCCGCGCCTGTGCGCTCTTGCCGCAAGGCGGATATGGGTTAGGCTCAGGCAGGTCCACCACAGGAGTGCTGTTATGTTGGAAGCCCCGTTCCTCGAATTTCGGCCTGCGGGTTTTGCCTGGTTTGACGGGTTGGAGCGCGACAACTCAAAGGCATGGTTTGACGCCCATCGCGACATCTTCGAGGCGGAGGTCAAAGGGCCGCTAACCCGGCTTTTGGATGAGATCGGCGCGGAGTTGGGCGGCGCGGTCAAGATATTCCGTCAGAACCGGGACGTTCGCTTCTCCAAGGATAAATCACCCTATAAGACAAACACTTACGGTGTTGTGTCGGGCGTCGGCGGTGGCTCTGACGGACTTTATGTGTCCATTTCCTCACGCGGTGTGACGGCGGGGACGGGCTATTATGATATGGCCAAGGACCAGTTGGAACGGTTCCGCATTGCGTTGGTTGAGCCAGACAGCGGTGCTGCGTTCGCGGCGCGTCATTCCGCGGCGATTGCGACCGGGCTGGAGGATCGCGCCAATGCTCTGAAAACCGCGCCACGCGGATTTCCCAAAGATCACCCCCGCATCCAGTATCTGCGGATGAAACAGGTGCTGCTGATGCAAACGCTCGACCGGTCGGAGGCGCAGGGGCGCGTGCCGCTGGAGCATGCGCTGTCAGTCTGGCACCGGGCGCAACCGGTGATGGCGTGGATGGGGGAGCATGTGGGCGAAAGCACTGTGCCGCCTGAGGCGCGCTTTCGCCGCTAGACCCCCCGCCCCATGATCGGGGCTGGGGGGTGCGCGTTTTACGCGGCTGGTTTGATCGACACCATTTCCACGGCGAAGGTCAGATCCTTCCCGGCGAGCGGATGGTTCGCGTCGAGAGTCACTTCGCTTTCCGTCACGGCGGTGACGATGAGCGGGACGGTCTGCCCTTCCGGCGTGGTGGCCTGAAGCTGAAGCCCTTCGGCCACGGGAATTTCTGCTGGCAGATCGCTGCGCGGCACGGTTTGCACCTGTCGCGGATCATGATCGCCATAGGCTTCGGCGGCGGGAACGGTCACAGTGTGCTTGTCCCCGACCGACAGGCCGGTCAGCGCGCCATCGAGCCCGGAAATGATCTGCCCGGTTCCGAGCGTGCATTCCAGCGGATCACGCCCTTCGGAGCTGTCAAAAACGGTCCCGTCTGTGAGGGTGCCAGTGTAGTGAAAGGCGACCGTGTCGCCCGACTTTGATGCGGTCATATCTCATCCCTTCTTTTTGCGCGCCCTGCCTGACAGGCTTGGGCCGGGATGTAAACCGGGTCAGTCGGGATCGTGATCGCGCAATTCGGGGGCTGCGATTTCGCGCACGTCCACGTCGAGCGGGCTGACATCTGGGATGCTGTCGCCGCGATGGGCAATCGCCATGCCCTCGAATTTGCGGGCCTGCGGCAGGATGCGGCTTTCGGCGGTGGCGATGGTGCTGTTGTAGTCGCGCACCGTGTTGGACAGAGATTTCCCCAATTTTTCAAGCCGTTCACCCAAGATGCCAAAGCGTTTGTAAAGCTCCTGCGCCAGCAGAACGGCCTCTTGCGCGCTGGCGCTCATCCGCTCCTGTTGCCAGCCATAGGCGACGGATTTCAGAAGCGCAATCAGCGTCGTTGGCGTCGCAATAATCACCTTGTTGCGGATCGCGTCCTCAAACAAGGTCGGGTCGTTTGACAGGGCTTGCGAATAAAACGCCTCACCGGGGATGAACATCACCACGAAATCGGGGGAGCCTGCGATCACGTCGAAATAGCTCTTTTTCGCAAGGCCCTGCATCTGAGTGCGCAACTGGCGGGCATGGCCGTCCATCTGCGCGGCGCGTTCCGGCCCGTCCTCCATCCCGGCAGCGGTGAGATAGGCATCAAGCGGTGTTTTCGCGTCGATCACGATGCGCTTGCCGCCGGGCAGGTTGACGGTGGCGTCAGGGCGCAAGCGGCCCTCTTCGGTGGTCACGGATTGCTCCATATGGAAATCCACATGGTCGATCATGCCGGCCATTTCCACCACTTGCCGAAGCTGGAATTCACCCCAGTTTCCGCGCGTTTTGGGCGCGCGCAGGGCGGTGACGAGGCGGTTCGTTTCCTGTTGGAGCCTGATCTGCCCCTCCGCCAACGTTGTAACCTGCTGTCTGATGGCGTGGTAGGCACCCTCACGCGCTTTCTCGATTTCGCCCACGCGGTTTTCAAACTTGCCGAGGCTGTCATGGATCGGTTTGAGCATCGTCTCGATCCGCTCTTGCCGGGCTTTAAGGTCATGATCTGCGGTCTGCTTATGCTGCGTAAAGCGTTCCGACACGGCCTTAAGGAAGCGGTCATTGTTGGCATCAAGCGCGCGGGTCGCAAGCTCGCCGAATTTGCGCTCAATCTCCGCTTGGGCGGTGGTCAGACCTTCGAGTTTGGCGGCATGTGTTTCCCGCTCCGTCGTGAGTTGCGCGCGGGTGGCGGCGAGCGCCTCATTCGCGTCAATGAGATCGGCGGACAGGTCCGCGTTGCGCGCCTCAAGCGTTTCGGCCTGTGCCGCGCGTTCCTCCAACCGGGCGAGGGCCACGTCCTGCTCCGCACGCACGGCGCGCAGGGCCGCAAGCTCGGTCGCGGCAACAGCCACCTCCCGGCGCAAACCCCGCACCACAAGGAGCATCAAAAGAACGCAGCCAAACACCAGACCCCCCGCAAACAGCGCCCAAGGGGTGACAAGCAGCGTTTGCCAAAGCTGTGCGGGATCGGTCATCAAAGGCTCCGTTCTGAATGAGAGGGGACCATAACAGGAACATCGCTTTGCTGTAAGCGTCATTTATGGATGGATGATGCGGGAGCGCTCGCCGCGCGGGCGAGGTATTTGTGGAAAAAAGAAGCCGGGTCGGGGCAAAGGGGTGGCACGGCTCCTTTCGCCGCAGTTTCCCTGCTTCAATCCTGCGCCGACCCCTGTTAGGAAGGCGCGAAAAGCGAACGCATCAAGGAGACGCGCAAATGGCCAATGTTGTTGTGGTCGGCAGCCAATGGGGCGATGAGGGCAAGGGCAAGATTGTCGATTGGCTGAGTGAGCGTGCGGATGTAATCGCCCGCTTTCAGGGCGGCCATAACGCGGGCCACACGCTCGTTATTGATGGGAAGGTCTATAAGCTGTCGCTGCTGCCGTCGGGCATCGTGCGCAAGGGCAAGCTGTCGGTCATCGGCAATGGTGTCGTGCTGGATCCTTGGGCGCTGATCTCGGAGATTGCGAAGCTGCGCGACCAGGGTGTCGAGATTTCGAGCGAGAGCCTGATGGTGGCGGAGAACGTGCCGCTCATTCTGCCCTTGCATCAAGACCTTGATAAAATCCGCGAGGAAGCCGCCGGTAAGGCCAAGATCGGCACCACCGGGCGCGGCATCGGCCCGGCCTATGAGGATAAGGTGGGGCGGCGCGCGATCCGGCTTGCCGATTTGGCGGATGAGGCGACGCTTGACGCGCGGATCGACCGGTTGCTGGCGCATCACGATGCGCTGCGCAAGGGGCTGGGGGCAGAGCCAGTGGACCGGGCGGAGCTCAAGGCCCGGTTGATGGAGGTCGCTCCGCAAGTGCTGCCCTTCGCGGCACCCGTATGGCGGGTGATGGCGGAAAAGCGCAAGACCGGGAAACGTATCCTGTTTGAAGGGGCGCAGGGTGCGCTTTTGGATATTGATTTCGGGACATATCCCTATGTGACCTCCTCCAACACGCTTGCAGGTATGGCTGCAACCGGCACCGGGATGGGACCGGGGGCGGTCGATTTCGTGCTGGGTATCGTCAAGGCCTACACCACCCGCGTCGGCGAAGGGCCGTTCCCGGCGGAACTGTTTGACGAAGTGGGCGTGCATCTGGCGACGGTGGGCCATGAGAAGGGCACCGTAACGGGCCGTGATCGCCGCTGTGGTTGGTTTGATGCGGTGCTGGTGCGCCAGACCTGCACGACCAGCGGTGTGCATGGGATCGCGTTGACCAAGCTTGACGTGCTTGATGGCTTGAAAGAGCTGAAAATCTGCACTGGCTATACGCTTGATGGGGAGGTGATTGATTACCTGCCCACGGCGGCGGATTTGCAGGCGCGGGTCGAGCCGATCTATGAGACCATGCCGGGATGGGAGGGCACCACGGGTGGCGCGCGGTCCTGGGCTGATCTGCCCGCAGAGGCGATCAAATATGTGCGCCGGATCGAGGAATTGATCGGCTGTCCGGTGGCCTTGCTCAGCACGTCGCCGGAGCGGGATGACACGATCCTTGTGACCGATCCCTTCGCGGATTGACCTTTTTGCCGGGCAGGCGCAGTGTCCCGCGCAAAAGGACACTGTCATGCCTGTCGCACCGCCGGATGCTCCGGTCACACCGAAGCCCTTGCCCCAGCAGGATAACTTGCGGGGCATTGGCTGGATGCTCTTCTCCGTTCTGACCGCATCTGCGATGACGGTGAGCGTGCGCGCGTTGTCGGCGGATTTTTCGGCGGCGATGGTGTTGCTGCTGCGGGCTGGGGTGTCGGCGCTTTTGATCCTTGCCATCGTCATCCCGTTTACCCGGCTGCGCCGCCAGTTGCGGTTCAGCCAACCAAAGGCGCATTTGCTGCGCGGTTTCTTCATCGCGGGTTCCACCCTGATGGGTTTCTACACCATTGCCGAAATGCCATTGGCGACGGCAACGATCCTGTTTTTCACAGCACCCATCTTTGCCGTGATCCTCGCGGCCCTCGTGCATGGGGAGCGGGTGGGGCCACGGCGGTGGTCAGCGGTGATTGCGGGATTTTTGGGGGCGCTGGTGATCCTGCGCCCGGGATATGTGCCGTTTGAACTGGCGATGGTGACGGCGCTTGGCTCCTCCTTGATGTTCGCGGGTGCGTTGACCATGAGCCGGGGGATCGCGCAGCAGGATGGGCCGCTGCCCGCGTTCATTTCCTCGGTGTTTATCACAGTGATTTTTGCGATCCCGTTTGCGGCACCGTCCTTCGCGCTGCCGGTGGGCGTTGCAAGCTGGTCCATCGTGGCGGTGTTGGTGGTGACGGGGGCCGCGCGCAATATTGCCGATATTCAGGCCTACCGTTTTGCCGATGCAAGCGTCGTGGGGCCGATTGCTTATCTGCGGATCGTGTTTATCGGGATCGCGGGATATGTGCTATTTGGAGAGGGGATCGACGGGCCGACGCTGATCGGGGCGGTGATCATCATCGGCTCGACCCTCTATATCGCGCGGCGCGAGGCGATGAAGCGGCGCAAGAGCGGATAGCGCGGGAGCGCTCGCCGCGCGGGCGAGGTATTTGGGGAAAAAAGAAACCTTTAGAGGGATTTGCGGGCGCGTAGTGCGGCGGAGATCGTGCCGTCGTCGAGATAGTCCAACTCCCCCCCGACGGGCACACCCTGCGCCAGTGTCGTCACGGTGATGCCCAGCGGCTCCAACCGGTCGGCAAGGTAATGGGCGGTCGTCTGGCCATCGACAGTGGCGCCAAGGGCAAGGATCGCCTCCTTGATCTGGCCTTGGGCGACGCGGGTTTCGAGCTTCGGGAGTTTCAACTCGTCCGGGCCGATCCCGTCGAGCGCGGAGAGCACACCGCCCAGCACATGATAGCGGCCTGAGAAGACCTGCGCGCGTTCCATCGCCCAGAGGTCAGAGACGTCCTCTACGATGCAGAGGATCGTCTGGTCCCGCTTGGGGCTGGTGCAGATGTCGCACAGATCGCTGGTGCCGATATTGCCGCATTCCACGCATTCGCGCGCCGTTGCAGCGACCTCCGTCATGGCCTGCGCCAATGGGTCTAGGAGGAGGCGGCGTTTCTTGATCATCGTCAGCACCGCGCGGCGGGCGGAGCGGGGGCCAAGGCCCGGCAGCTTGGCCATCAGGGCGATGAGCTGCTCGATCTCTTTCCCGGCGCCGTCGCTCATGCCACGCGGCGCAGGATCACGGAGCCAGCGGAATAGCCCGCCCCGAAGGAGCAGATCAGGCCCAGATCCCCATCCACAAGATCGGCGGAATTCTGGGAGAACGCGATGATTGACCCGGCGGAGGATGTGTTCGCGTAGTCCTGCAGGATGTTGGGCTGTTCATGCGGCTCCGGCGTGCGGCCCAGCACTTTTTTGCCGATCAGATCATTCATCGTCTTGTTCGCCTGATGTAGCCACAGGCGCTTGAGATTGTCTGCCTCGAACCCCTCATCCGCGAGATGGCTGGTGATCAACTCATTGACGATCGGCACGACCTGTTTGAACACGCGGCGGCCTTCCTGCATGAAGAGCATGTCGCGGCGATCCTCCATCCCGCCATCGCGGGTGCGGCGCAGGAAGCCGTTATTGTTGCGGATGTTGTTGGAAAACTGGGTGACGCAGCGGGTGGAGATCACGTCAAAGCGGGGACCTTTCGCGTCCTCCGCGCGTTCGATCACCACGGCGGTGGCCACATCGCCAAAGATGAAATGACAGTCGCGGTCACGCCATTCCAGATGGCCAGAGCAAATCTCGGGGTTGACCATCAGCACCCGCCGCACAGAGCCGGTGCGCACCATGTCTGCCGCGACCTGAATGCCAAATGTGGCGGAGGAGCAGGCGACATTCATGTCAAACCCGAACCCGCCCGTGCCGAGGAGTTGTTGAATTTCCACCGCAATGGCGGGATACGCGCGCTCATGGTTCGAGGCCGCGCAGATCACCGCGTCAATATCGCTTGCCTCAAGCCCCGCTTCATCAAGCGCAATCTTCGCCGCCTTGATCGCGATTTCGGCCATGATGCCCGGTTCATCATCCGCGCGCGGGGGGAGTTCGGGATACATGCGCGCGGGGTCCAGAAGGCCGGATTTGTTCATCACATTGCGCCGCTCGATCCCGCTGGCATTGAAGATGAACTCGGCGCTGGAATGAGGTTTTGCCTTGACTGTGCCTGCCTCAATCTCTGCCGCGTGTTCGGCATTAAAGAGGTCGGCATGGGCGTTATAGGCGACGACCAATTCGTCATTGGTGATGGTTTCCTCGGGCGTGAAAACGCCGGTCCCTGTAATCGCGGGTTGATACATGGCCTTATCCTATCCCCTTGGTCGCGCGCGGACATGCTGACCAGAACAGGGCGCAAGGTGCAAGGGGCAGGTGCCCCCACGACGCGGGGTTATTCAGCCAAAACCCTGTCCAACGCTTCGGATCGGTAGGCGCTGGGGGAGGTGCCCAACCGCTCCCTGAACGCCCGGTTGAAGGGGGCAAGCGATGCGTAGCCAAGCGCATAGGCGTGCTGGATGATCTGTTCGCGCGCGCGGGCGGGATCGGACAGGCGGCGTTGCGCCTCTGCGATCCGGTGGTCATTCAGGAAGGCGTTGAAGTTGCGATAGCCAAGGCCCTGATTGATCAGGCGACGCAGGCGATGTTCGGGGATATCCACGCGCTCTGCCAGCAGGCTGATCGTCAGGCCCGGTTCAAAGCAGATGCCGTCCTCCACCGCCTGATTGAGGCGGCGCAACTCGATCCGGTCGGGGGCAGACAGGTCGGGGCTTGGCTCCGGCTCGCTCGTTTGGGTATCGACAAGCGCACCGTCGATCTGGGTGCTCCACATCGCGAACCAGAAGGCGACGGCGAAAATCACGGCGGTCTGCAAAACCGAGGCAAGGCCTGTCATCACCCCGCCATGGATCAAATCGGTGATGGTGATCGCGATGCCCACCACGGGCACCAGCACAGTGAGCCATTTGCGGAACAGGATGCGCGTGTCCACCAGATCGCATTTGCCGCTCTGGATGGCGATCACAATGACATGGGTAAAGAGCATCACCATCAGGAGGTGACCCAGCAGGTTTGCCAACTGCGGATCAATGGCCGCGACCCCATAATGAATGGCCCCCGTCGCGAGAATAGGGAGCGCGTGATACCACCTGATCTCAAACCGATCATCAAACAGCGCCAGCGTGAACAGCCAAAATAACGGCGCGGGCAGCTTTCCAAGAAAGCAGAAGAAACACGGCGCATGGAACCCGTCCGGGTTCAGCCCGTTGTAGGACACGATGATATAGATGCCTACGCTGATCTTAAACGCAGCCCCGAAAACCGGCACCAGATGGGTGTGATTGCCCATCAGCCAGCGCGTCGCCACAAACAGGCACAGCGCCGCCGTTCCACCACGCAACAACAGATCAAGTTCGGTCATGCTCAGTCTCCTGCGGACACCGTTATACCAACCATATCGGAACGGGCAGGGCTGAAATCACCGTGCGATTTCAAAAAAGAGTGTTCGATTTTTGCAATCGCACGGCATTTTCGGATTTGCGGAGAAGTGACGCAGGAGAATGCCGATCTCCTGAGCAGGCGAACAGGTCGTTCGTCCGCCCAAATGAGAAGGAGTTTCCCCATGGTCCGTGTTCTTGCGATGGTTGGTTTGGTACTTGGTCTGGCTGCATGTACCGATACGCGTCTGGCTGATGCCTCGGCTGCAATGGCACAGCCCGAAACGGCGCTTTCTGTCGGTCAGGCCGCCCCGGCCCCGATCCTGACGCACCCGCCGATTGCGGTGGGTCTGTAATCACGCCTGCCGGCGCGCCGCGCAATGGCCCGGCGCGCCAGACATATCAGATTTGCTTTTCGGGCATCCGCACGATCAGGCCATCGAGCGCGTCGCTGACTTTCAACTGGCAGGTCAGGCGGGATGTCTCCTCATCCGGTTGATAGGCGAAGTCGAGCATATCGACCTCCATATCTTCCTTCGCGGGCAGTTTTTCGACCCAAGCGCCATCGACATACACATGGCAGGTGGAGCAGGCACAGGCGCCGCCGCAATCGGCTTCGATGCCGGGGATGTTATTGTCCCGCGCGCCTTCCATCACGGTCAGGCCATTGGGCACGTCCACGACATGCTCGGTGCCATTATGCTCGATATAGGTGATTTTCGCCATTTCGCGGCCCTTTCGATCCATTCTCGGTTGGTGTCGTATCTAGTCCGACTGTGCCGATCATGCCAGTCTGATTTTTCCGCTTCTGCGAAAAGCCTGAGTGGTGTCAATACCTTCTCAATTTTAGTAAAATTTTAAGACCCTTTGAATTAACCAAAAGACTCATATTGCTTTGAATTTTAGAGGAATTTTTGAGAAATACTTGCCATCGACAGCGCCGGGGGGTGCTGGTTGCATGGGGGGCAAGCAATGGGTCGGGTGACACTCACCGCAGGACAATTCGGTTTCTTCGCGCGCACAGCCGAAGGGGAGCGTGCCGCGCCAACAGTTTTGCCATGGGATGAATTGGTGCGGACGGAGGACGCGGAGGCGTTCACGCTCGCCGGGGCTACGTCCAGCCTCACCGCCACGGTTCTGGAGCAGACGCCGGAGCGGCCCTTGGGCGCATTTGCCGATGCGGAGGTGGATGAGTTGATCTTTCGTGATCATGCAGACCGTGCAATCGGCCATATGGCGTTTGAAGGTGGGCTGACGGCATCGGCCCGGCGGGATGTGTTTGGCCCGGAGGATGTGAGCGGAGAGGCGCTTGACCTTGGCCCCGCGCTGCTGGCGGAACTGGGCGCGTCGGATTTCGTCTTTCGCGGGGCAAGCGGGTCAGATCACCTTGATCTGTCGGATCTCGTGATTGGTTGGACGGGGCGCGTGCGATTGGACGGGGCAGGCGGGCAGGATCACCTTACGGGCGGCATGGCCGGGGATTTCATCCGTGGCGGGCCGGGGCGCGATACGCTTCAGGGTGGTGCAGGGGATGACACGCTGCTGGGCAATCGGGGGCGCGATTGGCTCGAAGGTGGTGCGGGGGATGACGTGCTGACCGGCGGGCTGGGCCGGGACGTGTTCCATTTCGGACAAGGGGACACGGGGCAGGACCGGATCACGGATTTCCGGCCCGGTCGGGATGTGTTGTCTTACAGCGCCGATGTGGCGGACCGGGACGCGCTGCGATTTGAGGACACCGCACAAGGGCTGCGGATCACGCAGCAGGACGGTGATCAGGTGATCCTATCGGGCATTACGGAGGCAATGCTCAGGGAAACGGATTTCCAATTCGGTTGAGCCAGAAGGGCCGGGCGGATTGGAACGGGTGCCAGAATGGCACCGGTCAGACCTTGTGTTGCACATGCATTGACCCTCCAGTGCGGTGCTTTTCCCCCACAAGGGTCTGACCATGAAAGAAGGGCGCCCGATCCTCTTGGGCGCCCTTCGCATGTGGTTTGGCGGCGGTTTATTCGCCCGGTGTCAGCGCGACAAAACGCGGCGCGCCATTGCTGCGGATCAGGAACAGGAGCGAGTTGCGCCCGGCCTCTGCCGCGTCCTCGACACGGGAGGCCGCATCGCTAGGTGTCGCGACGGGGCGCTGGCCCACTTCCTGCACGATGTCACCGGGGCGGATGCCCTTTTCAAACGCTTCGCTGGTCTGATCCACGTCGAGCACCAAAAGCCCACGCATGGTCTCTGCCAGATCAAGGTCGGAGCGGATATCGTCGGTGATCGCCGTCAGGGTCATGCCAAGCACGACCGCCTCTTCTGCGGCGCCGTCCTCTTCCTCGGCAAGCTCAGCGACGGTGCTGTCTGCCTCTTCGAGACGGCCAAGGGTCACGTTGATCGTGCGGGTGCGCCCGTCGCGGAACACGACGACCCGAACCGCCTTGCCCACTTCGGTATTGGCCACCATACGCGGCAGGTCGCGCATTTCGATCACGTCCTGCCCGTCGAAGGTGAGGATCACGTCGCCTGCCTCGATCCCGGCATCAAGTGCGGGGCCGGGAGGGACGTCCGCGATCAGCGCGCCGCGCGCTTCCTCAAGGCCAAGCGCCTCTGCCACGCCGTCATCCACGGGTTGGATACGCACGCCAAGCCAGCCCCGGCGGGTTTCCCCGAATTCGCGCAACTGATCGACCACGTTGGACACGACCGCCGAGGACATCGAAAAGCCGATCCCGATCGAGCCGCCATTGGGCGACAGGATCGCGGTGTTCACGCCGATCACTTCGCCGTCCATGTTGAACAGCGGGCCGCCGGAATTGCCTCGGTTGATGGCGGCATCGGTCTGGATGAAATCATCGAAGGAGCCTTGCAACTGCCGCGACCGGGCCGACACGATCCCGGCAGAGACGGAGAAGCCCTGTCCCAGCGGGTTGCCGATCGCCAGCACCCAATCGCCCACGCGGGCCAGATCGCTGTCGCCAAACTGCACGAAGGGAAGCGGCGCTTCCGGCTCGACCTTAAGGAGCGCGATATCGGTGCGCGGATCGGTGCCGATCAGGGTTGCGGGCAATTCGCCGCCCTCGAACAATTCGATCAGGATCTCATCGGCCTGCTCGATCACATGGTTGTTGGTGACGATATAGCCATCCGCCGAAATGATGAAGCCGGAGCCAAGTGCCGACGCGCGGCGCGGGCCCTGCTGACCTGGCTGACGCTCCATGAAATCGCGGAAGAAATCCTCAAAAGGGGAGCCGGGCGGAAGCTGCGGCATATTCGGGCCACGTTCCTGCGCGGGGATCAATTGGCTGGTGGTGATGTTGACCACCGCCGGGCTGAGACGCTCCGCCAGATCGGCGAAACTGTCGGGGCGCCCTTGACCAAAGGCCTGCATCGGGATCAGGGCGATAAAGGTCAGCACCAGAAATGCGGTGGTCAGCACCGATCTCTGGTCGGGTTTGGGGGGGCTCATTACTTTAGCCTCTGCTCTCACGGTCATGTCCTCCTCAGACACTTTTTTCAGTCGGCACACGCGATGTGTGCGGTTGCCATGACTGTAAACATGTTTTCGAATCGTAGGATTGCAATATCGCCGGGCGGGTGGCCGATCACGCGCGGCACAACTCGGCGTGAGCGGCTCACAGGAGCAGGGCCAATGCGCAAAACCCCGCCGCTCCCAAGGCCGCCAAAACGAGACCGACCTGCCGAAGGGTTTCCTCCGGCAGGTCGATGATTTCCAGCATGGCTCGTTTCATTCCGCCCGGCGCCAGCGCAAACATGGCCCCTTCGATCAGGGCGACCAGCGCCAAGGCGGTGAGGATCGTGCCGATATCCACTTAGTTACGCGGCTGAACCGTGTCGTTTTGCAGATACTCGAAGAACTGGCTATCGGGTGAGATCACCAGCGTCGAGTTTTCCCCCTGCAACGACCGCTCATAGGCCGTCAGGGAGCGGTAGAAGGCGAAGAACTCGGGATCCTGTCCGAAGGCTTCGGCAAAGACACGGTTTCGTTCCGCGTCTGCCTCACCTCGAATGATCTCCGCGTCCCGCACAGCGCTTGAGACGATCTCAACTGCAGTCCGCTCTGCCTGAGACCGGATACGGGTGGCGGCCTCCCGGCCCCGTGCCCGCTCGTCCTCTGCTTCCCGCTGACGTTCGGCCTGCATCCGGCCAAAGGTTGCGGCAAGGTTCTGCTCTGGCAGCTCGGCGGATTTGATCCGCACGTCGATCACGTCAATGCCGAGGCTTTGCGCTTCGGCAAAGGCCGCGTCGCGGATCCGCGCCATCAGCGCCACCCGGTCCACGGACAGGATCGCGTCGGACGCGACCGTACCCAGCACACCGCGGGTTTCGGCGGTCACGATCCGCTCAAGTCGCTGTGCGCCACTGCGCAGGGCGGCGTCGCCGGACTGGCCGACAGCCAGACGGAACCGCTCCACATCGGAAATCCGCCAGCGCGCAAAACTTTCGACGACCAGACGACGGTCATCAAGCGGGGTGACTTCAAGCGGTGCGGTATCAAGCGATTGGATCCGCGCGTCATACCGGTTGACCTCCTGAATGAAGGGCAATTTGAACGCGAGGCCCGGCTCGGTCTTAACGGCGCGCACCTGACCAAACTGGGTCACGATCACTTCTTCCCGCTCGTCCACGATAAACAGGGACGACACGATCACGACCAGCGCCACGACGCCTGCGATTGCAATAATAGGAAGCGCTTTCATCAGTTATTCCCCCGGCGCAGTTCGTTCAGCGGAAGGTAGGGGACAATGCCCTGACCCCCGTCGCCACCCACACCATCTTCAATGATGATCTTGTCCACAGAGCCGAACACCCGCTCCATCGTCTCGATATAGAGACGGCGGCGCGTGACATCTTCGGCCTGCTGATATTCGCCAAGAACGGCGGTAAAGCGGGACGCCTCACCGACGGCTTCGTTGACGACCTGTGCGCGATACCCTTCGGCCTCTTGCAGCAATTGCGCGCTTTCACCACGCGCGTCTGCGAGGGTCCGGTTGGCAAAGGCATCCGCCTCGTTGCGCAGACGATCGCGTTCCTGTTCAGCGGCCTGAACGTCGCGGAAGCTGTCGATCACTTCCCGCGGCGGGTCAGCGCGGTCAAGGTTCACACGGACGATGTTGACACCAGACTGATAGCTGTCGAGCGTGGACTGGATCAGTTCTTCCACTTCCTGCGCGATCGCGCCGCGATCCCGGTTGAGGATCGGTGCGAGTTCGGAGCGCGCGATAACCTCACGCATCGCGGATTCGGAGGTGGCCGCGATGGTTTCCTCCGGGTCCGCAATGTTGAAGATGAAAGCCGCCGGGTTGTTGACGTTCCACACCACCTGGAAGTCGATATCCACGATGTTCTCGTCCCCTGTCAGCATCAGGCCATCGCCGGACCGACCACCAAAGCCGATATCAACCACACGTTCGGTCGTCACGGACACGGTTTCATAGGTCACGACCGGCCATGGCGCGAAGTTCAGACCCGGCTGCCCGATGGAGGAAAACTCACCAAAGGTCAGCTCAACCGATTGCTGGTCCGACTGCACGGTGTAAAGCGAGGCCCAAACCCAAACGCCCGCTGCTGCAAGGCCAAGGGCGATGAAGCCCCCACGGCCAAGGCCACCGCCGCCGGTTTTGCCGGGGCCGCCCGAGCCGCCACGACCGCCCATGAGGACGCGCAGCTGCTCTTGGCCCTTGCGGACAATCTCATCAATATCAGGCACTTGGCCGGGCCCTTGCCCGCCATTATTGCCACCACCGCCATTGGGCCGGTTGCCGCCGCCGCGATTGCCGCCGCCGCCGCCCGGGCCCCATGGATTGCGATTGTCGCCACCGCCGCGGTTGCCACCGCCGCCGCCGCCCCAAGGGCCGCCGGAATTTCCGTTACTTGACATGAAGCTGTCGTCCTCCGCTCAGTCAGGATGTCATTGATGCACGTACTGCTACGCTAAGTGTTCATGTTCCGCTAATTTTCAAGCCGCTTTATCGGATCCTTGAGGGTAACGAGCTCTTCTGCCGCAGTCGGATGCACCGCAACCGTGCGATCAAAGTCGGCTTTCGTCGCACCCATCTTTACCGCGATGCCGGCAAGCTGGATCATTTCGCCCGCCGCGTGGCCGACGATATGACAACCCAGCACCTTGTCGGTATCGCAATCCACGATCAATTTCATCAGCATACGCTCATCCCGACCGGCCAGCACATGCAGCATGGACCGGAACGCGGTGCGGTAGATGTCCAACTCATGTCCCAGATCCTCGGCCTGCTTTTGGGTCATGCCGACCGTGCCGATTTCAGGCTGGGTGAAAACGGCGGTGGGGATCAGGTCGTGATCGGGTTTTGTGGGGTTGCCCTTAAACACCGTCTCTACAAACGCCATGCCTTCGCGGATCGCAACAGGGGTCAACTGCACCCGGTCGGTCACGTCGCCAATGGCATAGATCGACGGAATGTTTGTCTGGCTATAGGCGTCCACCACAACAGCCCCGTTTTTGTCGAGCGCGACGCCGATCTCCTCCAGCCCCATGCCGTCGGTGTTTGGCACCCGCCCGGTGGCGTAGAGCACCGCGTCAAAGGTCCGCGTTTCGCCCTGATTGAGGTCCACGACCAGACCGTCCTCTTCCTTGCTGATGCTGGCCACATCCATCCCGAGACAAACGTCGATCCCTTTCTTCACCATCTCGGCAGAGACATGAGAGCGGATATCGTCGTCAAAGCCGCGCAGGATCTGCGCGCCGCGATAGGCCAGTGTCACCTCAGAGCCAAGGCCGTTCATGATGCCCGCGAATTCACATGCGATATAGCCGCCGCCCACGATCAGGATGCGCTTTGGCTGCTCCTTAAGGAGGAAAATCTCGTTTGAGGTGATCGCGTGCTCGATCCCCGGCACTTTCGGCAGGAACGGGCGCCCGCCGGTGGCGATCAGGATATGCTTGGCGCTGAACTCCGTCCCGTCGTCGAGCGTGACGGTATGGGCGTCCTTCACGGTGGCGCGGGTCCGGTAATGGGTCACTTCGTTGGTGTCGAGGATCCGCTGGTAGATGCCCTCTAGCCGGTCGATCTCTTTGTCCTTGTTGGCGTGTAGCGTGGCCCAGTCAAACTTGGTTTCTCCCACCGACCAGCCATAACCCGCTGCATCCTCGAAATGTTCGGAAAACTGGGAGGCATAGACCATCAGCTTTTTCGGCACACAGCCCCGGATCACGCACGTCCCGCCATAGCGGTATTCCTCCGCCAGCGCGACGGAAACGCCGGTTTGGGCTGCCACACGCGCGGCGCGCACCCCGCCAGAGCCACCGCCAATTACAAACAGATCATAGTCAAAGGCCATTGGCGGCTCCCTTCATTTCCGGCTTATTCGTCGTCATTGAGAATGTCGATGATACCGGCATTCATTGCGTTGTAGCGCGCATTCATCGCCTCCATCACGCGGGGCTGATAGGCGCGCAGGTATTGCGGCATCTTGAGCATGACCGACCGACCCAGATCAGAGGCATAGAAATCGCGCAGCGCGGTCAACTCGTCCAGCGTCATGATCGCGGCAAGGTCGGGGGCTGTCGTGGCCACAATTTCCTGATTGATCGCGGCCATCTCAGCACCCACCAGCAATTCGATCCGGCGGATTTGGTCCTCGGTCACGGTGGGGTCGGTGAGCCGGATCTGGCGCACCACGGGGCCAGCGGCGGCCTCGGCCATGCTTTCACCACTCATCTCTCCGAGGGTCATGTCGATATATTCTTGCGCCATGGCAAGGCGCGCGGCTTGCGTATCCTCCTGCGCGTGGGCCGCAGGGGTCAGCAGAAGAAAGGCTGCGGCGGCAAGGCCGATCCGGTCAAACATTCCTTATCCTTTCTGAGCGCGGGCGAGAAACGCGTCCTCGTCGATACCATCGTTGAACACCACCTGTTGACGCGTGCCGTCTTTGTCAATCGTGAGCGCATTGCCCTCAAGGTCAGCAAAGCAGATTTTGCCCGCAATCCCGATGAACAATCCGTGTTCGACAAGCCCCGTCACGCCATCAAGGGCAGATGCGAGTGCGGCAGGGTCGGGAATGGCGCCAAGATGGGCATCCAGCACCGCATTGCCCTCATCGGTGCGCACGGGCGCGCCATTCTTCATCCGCTGCTCGATTTTCGCGTCCCCGAGCCCTTGGCTCGCGAGCGCCCGGCGGATATGGCCGACCGTCGCTGACATGCCGAAATCCAGCACCTCAAGCGGCAGGGGAAAGCTGCCAAGCTGCGGCGATTCCTTGGTTGCGTCAGTGATCACGACCATCCGCCGGGAGGACAGGGCGACGATCTTTTCGCGCAGATGCGCCGCGCCGCCGCCCTTGATGAGGTTCAGCGCGGGATCGAATTCGTCGGTCCCGTCGATGGTCAAATCGAGCGTCCCCGTCTCCTCCAGCGTGGCGAGCGGCAGGCCGAGGCTTTGCGCCAGCGCGCCCGTGGCCTCTGACGTGGGCACGCAGGTCACGCTAATGCCGTGAATGCGGCATTTCTCCGCCACCAGCTTGACCAGCCACGCGGCGGTAGACCCGGTGCCAAGCCCCAGTTTCATCCCATCGGTTACGTCGGCAAGGGCCGCGCGGGAGGCAAGATATTTCGCCCGATCCTGCGGTGAAAGCGCGTTGGTCATTGGTAGAGCCCCATGGTCACTGTCGATTTAGCCGACCTTATAGGCAAGCAGGCCGCCGGGGGCGAGGGGGAAACGGCGCTAGTGTTCGGTCTCACCATCCGCCGGATCGGCAAGGCTGCGCAAAACACTGCCGCCCGGGTGCCCGTCATGCGCTGTGACCATCTCTGCCAGCGCCGTTTCCAGCCGTTGCAATCGCGCGATCCGGTCGCGCACATCGGCAAGCTGGCGCGCGGCCAAACTCCCGCCCGCAGTGCTACGCGCCGCAGGACGGGTGGCAAGGGTCAGAAAATCGCGGATCGCATCTAGATCAAAGCCAAGCTCGCGCGCATGTCGGATAAATCGCAACCGGTCGAGGGCCTCCTGATCGTAGCGCCGCTGCCCGCCCCATGTGCGCCCCGGCTCGGGCATCAGGCCGCTGCGTTCATAGGTGCGGATCGTCGTGATCTTGACCCCGGCGGCGCGCGCCATATCCCCGATCGTGTGCATGGGATGCCCCTGTTGCCCAATGTTGGCGTCAGAAGACCAGAGATGCGGCTCAAGGGCAAGGCGGAGCCGGTTTGTCTCGTGCCGCGAACCATGCGATCAAGCGTCATGACACGAACACCCGCCCGCCCGGTCCTGATCCTCGGCTCTGCCCCTGATGCCCTGCGCGCCCGCGATTGGCCGCGTGCTGCGTTTCACGCGATTGTGGTCCTTAACACCGCGTGGCAGGTGCGCCCGGACTGGACCCATAGCGTGATGTCGAACGACTATGCCGGGCCACGGCCCGCGCCACGCGGGCGGCAGTTTCTGATCCCGGATGCGCTGGTTGCGGGCGCTCTGGAGCGGGCCGGGGGCATCCTTGCCTGTGGTCCGACCATGGCGCTGACGGCGGGCTATTGGGCGGCGGAGGAATTCGCGGGCCATCCGCTGATCTGGGCAGGCTGCGACATGCTTTATCCCGATGACGGGCCAAGCCATTTCTACGGACGAGGGGAGGCCGATCCGCTGCGCGCGGAGCCGACATTGCGCAACCTTCCCGCGCGCGCGGCACGGCTTTGGTGGCATTGCCTGAAGGCCGGATGCTCGGTGCATCGGCTGAGCGCGGTGCCCCGCTCGAACTTGCCGATCCCCCGGATCAACCCGGAGGATATCGGCCAAAGCAGTCAGGCTTTGCCCGCCCAACAGGCCCGGATCCACCCCCGCATCGCGGAGGCCGCATTGCAGCATGAGGAACGGATGGGCCTGTCGCGCGTCGCGCGTTCTTCCACCCCCGGCCCACTTCATGTGGTGATGAGTATCACAGAACTTGATACCGCCGATGCGTTATGGCTGC
Source organism: Rubricella aquisinus (assembly GCF_014199445.1). Lineage (GTDB taxonomy): Bacteria > Pseudomonadota > Alphaproteobacteria > Rhodobacterales > Rhodobacteraceae > Rubricella > Rubricella aquisinus. The sequence goes on from NZ_JACIJS010000006.1 coordinate 65,036, forward strand.
GCGTGATGGGGTTGCCGCCGGACCTGCACACATTGCGGCCCAATCGGCGCGATTAGGGTCGGTTTCTGGCTTCGCCCGTGCTCGCCCCATGCTAGAGACAGGACAACAGAGTCGCGATCCAGAGGGCCCCTGCATGTATCTGAGCGTTTTCGATATTTTCAAGGTGGGCGTCGGCCCGTCCTCATCGCACACGATGGGGCCGATGGTGGCTGCCGCGCGGTTTCTGGAAGCGCTGCGCGATGGGGCGGATGTGATCCCCGGCGCGGGCGCGCCGGTGCGGGTGGCGTGCAGGCTCCATGGCTCCTTGGCCTTCACCGGCAAGGGACACGCGACGGATCAGGCCGTGGTCAATGGCCTGTTGGGCTTTACCCCCGATGCGTTTGACGCAGAGGAAGCCGCGGCTGCCAATACCGCGCTGCGCGACAGCGGGGTGTTGCGGCCCGATGGTCTGCCCGAGCTGCGTTTTGACCCGGACAGGGACGTGATTTTTGACTATGGCGATCCGCTGCCCGGCCATGCCAACGCCATGACCCTCACCAGCTATGACGCGCGCGACGCGGAGCATTTGCGCGTGGTCTATTACTCCGTCGGGGGTGGCTTTGTGCTGACCGAACATGAGTTGAACAACCCACCGACCAATGACACGGGGGCCGTGGTGCCGTACCCGTTCAAGACGGCTGCACAGATGCTTGAGATGTCCGCCGCGTCTGGCCTGACCATTGCCGAGATGAAGCGCAAGAACGAGTGCACCCGCATGGATGAGGCGGCACTGGATCAGGGGCTTGCGCGGATCTGGCAGGTGATGCGCGCCTGCATGGATCGCGGGCTGGCCACGGGTGGCACCCTCCCCGGTGGCCTGTCGCTGCGCCGCCGTGCGGAAGCGATCCGCGCGCATCTGGAGGAGGAGCGCGGGCGCAACCTCACCGCGCCGCATACGATCAATGACTGGATCAGCGTCTATGCCATCGCGGTGAACGAGGAAAACGCGGCGGGCGGGCAGGTCGTGACGGCCCCCACCAATGGTGCGGCGGGCGTTGTGCCCGCGACGATCCGTTATTGGCTCGACCATGTGCCGGGCGCGTCAGAGGCGCGAGTGGCAGAGTTTTTGTTAACGGCGGCGGCGGTCGGCGGCTTGATAAAGACGAACGCGTCCATTTCCGGCGCGGAAGTGGGCTGTCAGGGGGAGGTCGGATCAGCCGCGGCCATGGCGGCGGCGGGCCTCTGCGCGGTGCTGGGCGGCAGCACCGAACAGATCGAGAATGCGGCAGAAATCGCGCTGGAGCATCACCTCGGTATGACCTGCGATCCGATCAAGGGGTTGGTGCAGGCGCCTTGCATCGAGCGCAACGGTCTGGGCGCGATTAAGGCTGTGTCAGCGGCATCCCTATCCCTGCGCGGCGATGGCAAGCATCTGGTGTCACTCGATAATTGTATCGAAACGATGCGTCAGACCGGGCTCGATATGAACACGAAATACAAGGAAACATCGCTTGGCGGTTTGGCCGTCAACGTGCCGGAATGCTGATCAGCCGCAAAACCGGACCGTGCGCATCACACCGACCAGGCCGCGCACCTGATCGCGCGTGGTCTCTGCCTCATCCACGAGGGAGAGGATAAGCGCCTTGTCCTCATCAGAGAGGTCCGTCGTCTCCAGCGCCGCGTGGACCAGCGGGCCGAACCGCTCCAAAAGGTCCAACCCCACGCGGGTCAGCGCCAGTTCCTGACAGGACATCCCGATGATGCGCGTCGCCGTCTCCACGCCGACCAGCGGGAAGTCTGCTGCGTAATCAGGCTCTTGTGGCCCGGTGCAGGCCGTGAGCGCTATGAGAGCTGCGGCGAGGAGGCGAAAACGCATGGGCTTAATCCTTTTTCATCAGGGCGGTGGCGAGCATGGGCAGGCATTCGGTCGGCACGATCAGAAGGCACGGGCCGTCCATCGTGATCTCCACCGGGCCGGTTGCCCGGTTGGAGGTGCCAAGCTGCCCGGAAATGGTCATCTCCAACCCGTCGATGGGCCAGTGCAGCCCGCGACTGCGCACGCCTCTACATGCCCCCAGCGGAAAGAGGGAGATGCGGGTGCCGGGCGGCACGGGCAGGCTGATCTCAGACGGGCAGAGGCAGGCGACATCCTCTTGCCCGAGGATGATGACATGGCCCGCATCCCCACGGCCCAGCCGGCCCAGCACGGCGAGCATGTGATCCATCCGCGCGCCCGTGAACCCAACGCCAAGGATCAGGGGCGCGCGGATCACCTTGAGGCATTTGTCAAAATCGGTGCTGTTCTGATCGCTGTCATGCAGCACAGTGACCCCGTCTGTGATCCAGTTCGATTTGTCCTCTAGGGAATCAAGATCGCCAATGATGACAGAGACATGCCGCCCCAGCGCGCGCGCCTTGTCCGCCCCCCCATCGGCGGCAATGCAGACAGGGGCGAGGGTTTCTGCCCATCTCAGGGCGTCCTCCGTCACCTCCCCGCCACCCACAAGCAGGACGGGGTGGTCAAATGTCACTTCGTGGTTCATAGCCTCCGCAATCGGTCATTCCGGCGCAAGGGTCAAGCGGTGCGCTGGCCTTGCAACCGGGCGAGGGCGTCATAATATAGCGCGCAAGGAGGAGCCCGTTCGATGAAGCAACCCCGACAGGTGACGGTCAATTGCAGCGGCAGGGTCTGCGTTTTACGCGGATTTTCCAACCCGAAGCCGATGATCGACCTGTTCGCGCGCGTCGCCCGCGTGGCGGAGCGGAAAGGGCAGGACCTGACGCCCGAAGGGGTCGCGGCGGTGCTGGCAAAGCGGCGCATCCTCGGGATCAAGGTCACTGGAACACCAGAGCGGATCGTGATGGAGAAATCCACGCGCCAAACCAACATGCTGCGCCCGCGGGAAGAGGCGGAAAAGCGGATGGAGGCCGCGCGCAAACTGATCGAGGAGCGCGCCCGCGCGCATCCGCCCTCCCCCGATCTGAGCCTGTTCAATCCGCTGATGTCGCTCAGCCCGCTTGGCTATGTGTCGGGCACGCGGCCGGAGGTTGATCTGTCAAAACTCGATGCGTTCGAATGGAGCACGATCGACACGCCGACGATCACGCCCTTCGCCGCGCCGGATGTGGTGGCGGAAACACCCGACTCCGATGACGATTTTGTCATGAAAACGGATATCCCCGCGCCGGGGCAGGCCAAGGCAGCGGCCCCGTTCGATGCCCCCCACGACGCGCTTAGTGATGCGCTCGAAGCCGCGATGAGCGGTCAGATCGTCGAAGAAAAGCAAATGTCCGAGCCGTCCCTGAGCCTGTCGCTTGCCGATTACGCGGCTCCTAGGCGGCCCAAGACGCTGGAACAGGCGCTGGAGATCGCCGCCGCCTATCGCCGCTTCATCCACGGTGAGCAGGTGTTCGCCCGGCGCGACGTGCTGCTGGATGTCGATGATATCGCCATCGACGGCGCACCCTTCCCGCCGGATGTGAAACTGCGCGCCTTCAACGCATTGGTCGAGCAGGGGGGCAGCCTGATCCGCAAGGATCGCGGGCTATTCACACTCGGCAAATCGCTCGAAATGCGTTACGGGCGGTGAGGGATCATTCGGCCCAAGGGCGGATGACCACGGCTGAAATCGCGTTCTTCGGGCTGCCGTCGATCAGCCGGTCGGAATAGGTCAGATAAACCAGCGTGTTGCGCGCCTCGTCAAAGAAACGCACGACCTGAATACGCTTGAACAGGATCGACGCGCGTTCGCTGAACACGTCCTCCCCCTCTTCCAACGTGTCCAGAAAGCGGATTGGCCCGGTCTGACGACAGGCGATGGACGCGTCGGAGGTGTCCTCCGCAAGTCCAAGGGAGCCGCTGATGCCGCCCGTCCGCGCGCGGGAGACAAAGCAACTGACCCCTTCGACTTTTGGGTCGTCAAACGCTTCGACCACGATGCGGTGATTGGCGCCCAACAGTTTCCATGCGGTCGTGACCTCGCCAATCTCCTCCGCCGCGACGGGGGTGGCGAGCAGGGCAAGCGACAGCGTGAGCCAGCGTATCATGCCTCTGGCTCCTTCGGGGCGTCGGGATCGGGCTGGCCAATGCCCTTGAACACCGCCTTGAACGGCAATGCCCAGACAATGCCGAGCGCCACATAGATCACCAGTTCCAGCCAAAGCGGCGGGCGATCAAACATCGCCACGATGCTGACCGCCGCGATCATATAAAGCGGCAGTCCCACCAGCAGCAGTAGGAGCGAAAGGCGACGACGGGTTTTGTATTTCAATGCCATGGCAGGGATATAGGTCTCTGATCGGGTCAGGCCAAGCGCCCGGAGTGATTTCAGGTCTGGGCGCTCGGTCAGCCCTTGCCGGCGTAGCGGGCCTGCATCTCCTCCCGCGCCTCATCCGTGATCTTGTCGAACAGGTTGGCGGGCACGGTGAAGGCATGCCCGGCGGGCAGGGCGCTCATCGCCTCAGCGACGCTTTCGGGCCACTCCGCATCGGTGGCGTTCATCGCCTCCAGCATCGTATGGGCGGCATCGGGGATGAAGGGTTTTGACAGCACGGCATAGAGCCGGATCAGGTTCAGGGCGAGCCGGATTTGAGCCGCGGCACGGTCCGGGTCTTCCTTGAACACGGCCCATGGGGCGGCGGCTTGCAGATATTCGTTGCCCGCCACCCAGATCGCGCGCAATTCGGCCGCGGATTTACGAATATCAATCGCCTCCATATGCGTTTCATACGCCTTGAGGCGGGTCTCAAGATCGGCGATCAGCGCGTCCTCCTCCGGGCCATACTGGCCGCCCGAGGGCACCTCTTCGCTGAATTTCGAGCGGCAGAATTTGGTTACGCGGCTGACGAAATTGCCCAGCACGTCGGCCAGATCCTTGTTCACCCCGGATTGGAAGCTCTCCCAGGTGAATTCGCTGTCGGATGTTTCGGGGCAATGGCTCAACAACCACCAGCGCCAATAATCGCTCGGCAGAATATCGAGTGCCTGATCCATGAACACGCCGCGCCCGAGCGAGGTCGAGAATTGTCCGCCCTCATAATTGAGGTAGTTGAAGGATTTGATGTAATCCACCAGCTTCCACGGCTCCCCAGAGCCAAGGATCGTCGCAGGAAAGCTCAGGGTGTGGAACGGCACGTTGTCCTTGCCCATGAACTGCACATATTTCACGTCCTGCGCACCCGCATCGGTGCGCCACCAGCGTTTCCAGTCATTACCGGTCTTGTCTGCCCATTCGACGGTCGCCGCGATATAGCCGATGGGCGCGTCGAACCAGACATAGAATACCTTGTCCTCCAGCCCCGGCCATGGCGCGCCGTTGCGCGTGACCTTGATGCCCCAATCCAGATCACGGGTGATGCCGCGATCCTGCAGACCGTCCCCATCGTTCAGCCATTTCTTCGCGATGGAAGTGGTGAGCACCGGCCAATCCGTGCGCGACTCGATCCATTCAGAAAGCTGCCCGCGCATCTGCTTTTGCCGCAGGTGCAAGTGGCGCGTTTCGCGCACCTCCAGATTGGTGGAGCCGGAAATGGCGGAGCGCGGCTCGATCAGGTCGGTGGGATCAAGCTGCTTGGTGCAGTTTTCGCACTGATCGCCCCGCGCGCGGTCATAGCCGCAATTGGGGCAGGTGCCCTCGACATAACGGTCGGCCAAAAACCGCGCGTCATCGACCGAGTAAATCTGATGCTCGACCACTTCGGAAATCAGGCCCGCGCGATCCAGCGCCTCGGCAAATCCTTGGGTCAGCTTATGGTTCGCCGGATCGGAGGTGCGCCCGAAATGATCGAAGCCGATGCGGAACCCGCGCGCCAGATCGGCCTGCACCGCGTGCATTTCCGCGCAATATTCCGCCACCGGCTGCCCGGCCTTTTTCGCGGCCAGTTCAGCCGGGGAGCCATGCTCATCCGTCGCGCAGATATGCAGCACCTCATGCCCGCGCCCCCGCATGTAGCGGGCATACACGTCTGACGGCAATTGCGAGCCGATCAGGTTCCCAAGATGCTTGATCCCGTTGATATAGGGCAGGGCGGACGTGATGAGGATACGGGCCATGGTATGCTCCAAGGGGTGATGTTGGCGGCGGTGTAGCGAAATTCCGCGCCATGTGCCAGCCATTGTGGGACGGCTATTTGCGGAACAGCCGCTGTAGGATGAAGCTGGTGCGCGGGCGGTAAGTGTAGGGTGTTTTCTCGACAGGGGCAGGGCGCGCGCGGATGCGCCACAGGCTGAACAGGATCAGCGCCACATGGGCTGCTGCGATATAGATGAACAAGGCGCGCGGCCCGTAGCCCCCGATCAGGACTGAGGCGATATAGGGCGACGCGATCGCGCCGACCGAATAGGTGAACATCAGGCTTGCGTTCAATTCAACCACGCTGCCTTCGGGACAAAAATCATTGGCATGGGCGGCAGAGACGGAAAAGAGCGGGAAAGACGCGAACCCAAACAGCAGCATCGACAGGTACAACCCGCCCTCAAATGCGAACAAGCCGCCACCAATGGCCCCCGACACGATCAGGGCGGTGACCGACATCCCGATCAGCACATGCCTGCGGTCGATCTTATCCGCAAGCCAGCCCGTCGGCACCTGTGCCAAGGCACCGCCAAGCAGCCCGGCGGCCAGAAACACGCCGATCTGATCGTTGCGCAGCCCCTGTTCGGTGCCATAAAGCGGGCCGGCCATACGGAAGGCGGACATGGTGATGCCCGATACGAACACGCCCGCTGCACCAAGGGGCGAAAGGCGAAACGCGAATTTCGGGCGCAGGCGGGGGGCGGTGCCGGTCGCGGGTGGCGCGCTGGTGGTCAGGGTGATGGGCAGAAGGCACAGACAGGCGAAAATCGCCAGAATATTGTAGGAGACATAGGCGGCAGGCTCCAGAAACCCGATCATCAACTGCGCGCCCAGACCCGCAAGGATATCGACCACGCGGTAGACGCCCAGAACCCGGCCCCGGTTTGCGTTCGTCACTTTGGATTGGAGCCAGCTTTCCACCACCGTATAGGCGCCCGCCACCGCGATGCCCGACAGGATACGCAACGCCATCCATGCCTCCGCCACATCCGTGAGCGTATGACCCAAGGCCCCAAGGATGCCGCAGGCGGCAAAGGCCGCAAACGCCCGGCTTGGCCCCACGGAGCCGATCAGCCGCGGTGCCCACCAGCAGCCGATAAAAAAGCCAAAGAAATGCGATGACCCAAGCGCCCCGATCTCCCCTGCGGAGAAGCCCAACATCACGCCCGACAGCGCATCAAGAGGCCCCATCGCACCGGAGGAAAGCTGCACGAAAATCACCGACAGAAACAGTGCAGCAAACGAAATCAGAAGTCGCATCAGACAGGGGCCTTGAACCGGTAAGCGCCCCTGTTAGCGCGGGCAGGGGCTGCTGTCCTGCCCATTCGCGACATCGTGTCAAAATGCATGAAGGTCAGTGCGCCGCGCGGCAATTCCGCCACCTTACGGACCCGTGCCTTGCTCCCTTAAGGTTCCGTTGCTAAGAGCAATTAACGACGCAATAGGGAAATACATGCCAAACCATAGTGAAGAACGCGCAAAGGCGAAATCCCTTGGCCCGATCCGTGGGCTTATGCCGTTTCTCAAACCCTATCGCTTCTGGATTGTCGCGGCCCTGTTGGCGCTGACCACGACCGCCGCGCTGACCCTGATCCTGCCGGTTGCCGTGCGTCGTGTGGTCGATGGGTTCCTGACCGAGAGTGTGGCGCAGATGGATGCCTATTTCGGCGCGGCCATCGGGATTGCGGCCTTGCTCGCCATCGGCACGGCCGTGCGATATGCGCTCGTCACCATCATCGGGGAACGGGTCGTCGCGGATATCCGGCGCGCGGTCTATGACCGGGTGATCGGCATGTCCCCCTCGTTTTATGAGCGGTTGATGACGGGGGAGGTGCTGAGCCGCCTGACCACCGATACCACGCTGATCCTGTCGGTCGTGTCCTCGTCAATCTCTATCGCGTTGCGCAATGTGCTGACCTTCTTTGGCGGATTGGTGATGATGCTCTTGACCTCGTTGAAGATGACGGGGTTGGTGCTGTTGATCGTGCCATTGGTGATCGTGCCGATCCTTGTGCTCGGGCGGCGGTTGCGTCGGTTGAGCCGGGAAAACCAGGACCGGATCGCGGACAGTTCCGCGCAGGCGAATGAGACCTTGCAAGCCGCACAAACCGTGCAGGCCTACACCCATGAAGGACCGAGCCGCGCGCGATTTGGCGCGCTCACGGAGGCGGCTTTTGGCAGTGCGCGCACTCGGATCAAGGTGCGCGCTGCGATGACGGCCATCGTCATTTTCCTCGTGTTCTCCGGCGTTGTGGGCGTGCTGTGGATTGGCGCGCGGGATGTGCGCGCCGATGTGCTGACGCCGGGCACGCTGGTGCAGTTCCTGATCTATTCGATCCTTGTTGCTGGCTCTGTCGCCTCCCTTTCGGAAGTTTGGGGGGAGGTCATGCGCGCGGCGGGCGCGACAGAACGGCTGGTCGAATTGCTCAACGCCCATGACGATGTGGATGATCCGAACCAGCCGCAAAAACTGGGCCCGGTCGCGGGCCGGATCGCATTTGAGGACGTGACCTTTGCTTATCCCGCGCGGCCCGGCCAATCGGCGCTTGATCATGTGAATTTCGTGATTGAGCCGGGGCAGACCGTGGCCATTGTCGGCCCCAGCGGGGCGGGCAAAACGACGATTTTCCAGATGTTGCTGCGGTTTTATGATCCGATGTCGGGGCGCGTGACACTCGATGGGACCGATATCCGGGATGCCGCCCGCGTCGATGTGCGCAACCGTCTGGCGCTGGTGCCGCAAGAGCCGGTGATTTTTGCGGCCTCCGCGATGGAGAATATCCGCTTTGGTCGCCCCGATGCCTCTGATGCGGAGGTCGAAGCGGCGGCGCGCGCGGCGGCTGCCCATGACTTCCTCACGAAACTGCCCGATGGCTATGACACCTATGTGGGCGAGCGGGGGGTGATGCTCTCTGGCGGGCAAAAGCAACGGATCGCGATTGCGCGGGCGATCCTGCGCGATGCGCCGGTGCTGTTGCTGGATGAGGCGACCTCCGCCCTTGACGCGGAAAGTGAGCGCGCGGTGCAACAGGCCGTGGACCTTTTGTCCAAGGACCGAACGACACTGGTGATCGCGCACCGGCTCGCCACGGTGAAAAAGGCGGACCGCATCATCGTGATGGAGGATGGTGCGATTGTCGCCACCGGAACCCATGACAGCCTTGTCGCTGAAGGCGGGCTATACGCGCGGCTTGCTCGCTTGCAATTCACCGCGACCGAAGACGCGGCCTGACCGGGCCATCCTGCTGACGCAACGACAGGAAATGCACTTACGCTGCGTTTCCTCTTGCTTGGGCCAGCCCCTTCCGCCTCAATGGTAGCAACGAAAAACGCGCGAGAACGCGCTTGTAACCATTGGGAGGACGGCCAGATGCAAACTGTGGCGACCCTTGCGGACAAAATCGCAATCGAAAATGCCATGCCGGTCAGCGAGCGCTGGAGCGCAAAGACGGTCTATGAACAACTCAGCCAGACCGCTGCGGCCCATCCCGCGCGCCCTGCCATCAGCTTTCAGATCAAATCGGGCGAAAAGGATAAGGCCGAAACCCTTTCTTGGGCCGATCTGCATGGCCGTGTGACCCAAGCGGCCAACCTGTTTCGCGCGCTGGGCGTGGGAGAGGGCGACGTGGTCGCCTATCTCTTGCCCAACGCGAATGAGACGGCGATCACGCTCCTGGCCGGGGCCACGGCGGGGATCGTGAACCCGATCAACCCGCTTTTGGAGCCAGAGCAGATCGCCTCCATCCTGCGCGATACGGGCGCGAAAGTGCTGGTGACCCTCGCTCCGATGCCCAAAACCGATGTGGCGGAAAAGGCGGCCAAGGCTTGCGCGCTGGCACCCAATGTCAAAACCATTCTTGAGGTGGACCTTACCCGCTATCTCAGCCCGCCAGTGAGCTGGATCGCGAAATTGATCCGGCCCAAGCCCACGGGTGGCCACGCGGCGAAGGTGCTGAATTTCAATGCGGAAATGGCGAAATTCAACGCAGGGGCGCTTGATTTCGATGAGCCGGGCGACGATGGGATCGCTGCCTATTTCCACACGGGCGGCACGACGGGCATGCCCAAGATCGCCCAGCACCGCCATTCCGGCATGATCTATAACGGATGGTGCGCCAAGGAGTTGCTGTTTGATGAAAAGGACGTGCTGATCTGCCCCCTACCGCTGTTCCATGTGTTTGCGGCCTATCCGATCCTGATGGCCTGCCTCAGCACGGGCGCGCATATGGTCCTGCCGACGCCTCAGGGGTATCGCGGCGAGGGCGTGTTCGACAATTTCTGGAAGCTCGTGGAGCGCTATGGCGTGACCTTCATGATCACCGTGCCGACGGCAGCCGCCGCCCTGATGCAGCGCCCGGTGAATGCGGACCTCTCGACGCTGAAATACGCGCTTTGTGGCTCCTCCCCCTTGCCGTTGGAACTGATCAAACGCTTTGAGGCGGCGACAGATGTGAAGATTATCGAAGGCTATGGCATGACGGAGGCGACTTGCCTTGTGTCCTGCAACCCGCCGGGTGGGGAGCGCAAAGTCGGCTCTGTCGGCCTGCCGATGCCCTACACAGAGGTTCATATCCTGCATTGCGACGCCGATGGGAACGTGACCCATGAATGCGACGTGGATGAAATCGGGGAGATTTGCGTGTCAAACCCGGGTGTCATTCCCGGCTCCACCTACACGGAGGCGGATAAGAACCACAAACTCTTCGCCAAGGACGTGTTCCTGCGCACCGGCGATCTGGGTCGGGTGGATGCGGACGGCTATGTCTATATCACGGGCAGAGCAAAGGATCTGATCATTCGGGGTGGTCACAATATCGACCCCGCCCTGATCGAGGAGGCGCTATCGAGCCATCCGGCGGTCGGTTTCGTGGGGGCGATCGGGCAGCCCGATGCCTATTCCGGTGAAATCCCGATTGCCTATGTCGAGCTTGTCTCTGGCGCGGAGGTCAGCACGGAGGAGTTGATGGCCCACGCGAAGGAGCACATCACCGAACACGCCGCGATCCCGAAGTATATCGAGATCATGGACGAATTACCGAAAACCGCCGTGGGCAAAACGTTGAAGAACGAATTGCGCAAGGCAGCGACCCAGCGTGTGTTCTCCGACGCGCTCCATGCTGCGGGCGTCGGGGCGACGGTGACGGAGGTCTATGAGGACAAGAAACGCGGGCTGGTCGCGAAGGTCGTCAAAACGGACGAGGACGCGACGGACGAGATGGTGCAAACCGTCCTTGGCAGCTTCGCCACCCCATGGGAATGGGGCAGCTAAAAGGGGCAGGGGGCGCGGCGCGGCATTGAGCCCCGCCCCGCCCCCGTCGCCTGCGGCGATGAGTATTTGAGGAAAGATGAATTTGGGGGGTGTGAGAGTGTGCCCGATGGTGGTTCCCCTCTTTGGAGGGGAGCTCTATGGCGGCCTCCTTTTAATTGTCGGGTTGGTTTGGACAAAAAACCGGGCCGGCCCGCCACGCCGCTCGATCATTTTTGGACGTGGTGCAAGGGGCCTGATCAGGAGCGGCTTGTGTTTGCATTCTTGACAGCCGCGTGCCGCTCGCCCAAGCCTTGCCCATGATCGCATTGCGCCCTGTCGGATATGTTATTGGCCTCTTGGTGACAGCCTTGGGGGCGACCATGGTTCTGCCGATGCTGGCGGATTTGGTCGATCCGATCGGGGATTGGCGGGGGTTTGCGATATCCGCCTCCGTGACGCTGACGGTGGGGGGGCTTTTGACGCTGTCCTGTGCGTCCGGGCGGACAGGGGCGCTTGATATCCGGCAGACCTTTATCCTCACGGTGGCCACATGGGTCGTGCTGCCCTTGTTCGGGGCCATTCCGTTTCTGTTTGGCGCGCCGAATGCCACCCTGACGGACGCGTTTTTCGAGGCCGTCTCGGGGCTGACCACCACCGGCTCCACCGTGTTCACCGGGCTTGATCAATTGCCGATGGGCACGAACCTGTGGCGCGGCCTCTTGCAATGGTTCGGCGGGATCGGGATCATTGTGGTCGCGATGGCGTTCCTGCCGTCGCTGCGGGTCGGGGGGATGCAGATTTTCCGCTCCGAAGGCTTTGATACCTTTGGCAAAATCCTGCCGCGCGCGGCGGAAATTGCAGGCACCATCTCCGGCATCTACCTCGCGCTGACGCTGATGTGCTTTCTCGCCTATTCCTGGGCCGGGATGCCGTTTTTCGATGCGATGATCCATGCGATGACCACCATCGCGACAGGCGGGTTTTCGAGCCATGATGCCTCTTTCGCGGCGTTCAGCGCGAGTGCCGAATATGTCGCCGCGGCCTTCATGCTGATCGCGAGCCTGCCTTTCGTGCGCTATGTGCAACTGGTCGCAGGCACCGCGCAGCCGCTTTATCGAGACAGTCAGGTGCGGGCCTTTTTCGGCATCGTCATCACGGTCGTTGCGGTGCTGACCCTGTGGCTGTGGCTGTCGCGCGGCTGGGTCGGGGAGGAGCCGTTTCGCAAGGCGCTGTTCAACGCGGTCTCTCTGATGACCGGCACCGGCTATGCCAGCGCGGATTACGGGCTTTGGGGCGCGTTTCCGGTTACGTTGATGTTCCTCATCGGGCTGATCGGGGGCTGCGCGGGCTCCACCTGCTGTTCGATCAAGGTGTTCCGGTTTCAGCTCCTGTGGGCCGGGCTGATCACCCAGGTGCGCCAGATCGTCAGCCCGTCGGGCGTGTTCACGCCGCGCTATCAAAACCGGCCCGTCAGTCAGGATGTCATGTCCTCGGTCATGGCGTTTTTCGTGATGTTCATCATTACCCTGTTTGCGGTGGCAACGATCCTTGGGCTGATGGGGCTCGATACGCTGACATCGGTGTCGGGTGCTGCGACAGCACTTGCCAATATCGGGCCGGGGCTGGGGCCGATCATCGGGCCTGCGGGGAATTTCGCGGATTTGCCCGATGGCGCGAAATGGGTGCTGGCGATCACCATGCTGATCGGGCGGCTGGAGTTGATGAGCGTCTACGTCCTGTTCACCATCGCATTCTGGAGGGGCTGATGCCGACACTCGGGCAACGATTGGCAAAGGCGCTTGCCGCGCGGGGGGTGACCACCCTGTTCGGTATTCCGGGCGTGCATAATGTTGAACTGTACCGTGGGATTGAGGCGGCGGGGCTCTCTCATGTGCTGGCGCGGCATGAGCAGGGCGCGGGGTTCATGGCCGACGGTTATGCGCGGGTGACCGGGCAGCCCGGTGTGGCGCTTGTTATTTCAGGGCCGGGTTTGACGAATATCATGACGCCAATGGCGCAGGCATGGTCCGACAGCGTGCCAATGCTGGTGATCTCTGCCACGTTGGAGGCGCGGGATCGCGGTGCGCGCATCGGTCGGCTTCATGACATGCCGGATCAAGAGGGCGCGGCGCGCGCGGCATCTGGGCAATCCTTCACGGCGTCCACACCTGCCATGCTTTGGGATCAGTTGGAGGCGGCGTTCGCGTCTTTCGCGCAGGCGCGGCCCGGACCGGTGCATATCCAAATCCCCCTTGACGTGTTGGCCGCAGAGGCCGGGCCAGCGCCCGCACCACGCCCCCTACCGCGCAGGCCCGGGGCGGACGCTGTGGCCCTGTCTGACGCAGCCCGGATGATCGCGGCGGCAAAACGGCCCCTGATGGTGCTTGGCGGCGGCGCGTGGAGCGGGGCAGAGGGGCTGTCGGCGTTGAGCGAACGCGCCTCCATCCCGCTTTTCACCACCTATGCGGCGCGGGGTATCGCGGCGCCGGATCATCCGATGTGGCTTGGCGCGACGCTCGCGCGGGCGCGCGCGGCGGAGGTCTTTGCCCGCGCCGATCTGGTGATCGCCATCGGAACCGAATTGGCGGAGACCGACCTGTGGCGCGCGCATCCGGGCCATGACTGCCCAATGATCCGCGTGGATATCGACCCGGCGCAGTTGAGCGCGCGGCATCGCGCTGACCTTGCCATTTGCGCGGATGCGGGGGCGTTTGCCGGCGCACTCGATATGCCGGACGAGAGCCGTAGCGCGTGGACGCAAAAGGAGGTGCGCGCATGGCGTGACAATCTCACGGCATCCGCCATGCAAGAGCGGCCGGAGCCCGCGCGCGTGATCCCTCATCTGACGGAGGCGCTGACGCCCCGGTCCTGCGTGGTATCCGACATGACCGGTCTGGCCTATCTCGGCAAAGAGGTCGTGCCGCTGCCGCAGGGGGCACGGTGGCATCATCCTTTCGGCTTTGGCACCTTGGGCTATGGCCTGCCCGCAGCGATCGGCGCAAAGGTCGCGGATCCGGCGCGGGAAGTGATCTGCATCGCGGGCGATTACGGGCTGCAATACACCATTCAGGAGCTTGGCACGGCGGTGGAGTTGGGGCTGGGCCTGCCGATCCTCCTGTGGGACAATGCAAAGTTGGGTGAGATCGAAGTGGCGATGCAAACCGCGCAAATGCCGCCCATCGCGATTGCCGCGCAAAACCCCGATTTTGTCGCCCTTGCGCGGGCTTACGGGGCGGCGGGGTGCGAGTTGGCGCGGTTGCGCGATCTGGGGGCCGTCCTGCGCGATGCGTTTGCTGCTGACCGGCCGATGCTGATCCGCATCACTCCTGAGACGCCGGAATAAGGTCGGGCACGCGGAAATCAGCGATCACCGGGTAATGGTCCGTTGGCCATTCGCCATCGAATTGGCGACGCATCACCATGGGTGCACCGACAGGGACAATGCCGCCCGCATAGGCGATATGATCAATCGCGCCAAACAGATTAAAGCCCCTGTTGAAATGATAGGTGGACCCCTCCACGGGGGAGAAGGTCATCCCCGCCGCCTCATGGATGTCCACCGCCTCATCACCCGCGCGCGCGTTCAGATCACCAACAAGGAACACCGGCGCGCCGGCCTCCATCAACGGGGCCATGCGGCGGACAACCAGATCGGCGGACAATCGGCGGTTGGACCAGCTTTTGAACTCGTAATGCACGTTATAGACGGTGAAGGGCTGTTTCCCGTCCTGTTCAAACGTCACCCAACTGGCAAAGGCCGGGAAGGAGCCGTTGAAGGTGCGGGAATAGATCACATCAGGCGTATCGGAGAAAAAGAACCAGCCCTGATCCCGCACGCGGACCCTGTCCGCGCGGTACAGGATCGGTTGGGTGGAGGGAAAGCTGCGCGGATCACCCACGGCAGCGGCGGCATAGCCGGGGTTCTGGGCCAACAGCCAGTCAAGGGTGAGGTTCACATCGCCCCCGCTGCCGCCGCCGAAACTTTCCATCTCCTGAAAGGCGATGATATCGGCCTGCAATGCCTTGAAGGCCTGATCAAGCGGCCCTTTGCGCCGTTCCCAATCACCAACGGACCACGCGCCTGCCGCCCGCCCGAGGATGATGTAATGCACATTGTAGGTGCCAATGCGCAACGTGTCAGGCGCGGGGGGCGGTGGCAGGGGCGTTTCGCTGGCGCAGGCACTCAACAGGCCCACCAGCGCGCAGATCTTAAGCCATAGCCGCATGTCTATTCCCTCATCGTCCCAGGGCAGCCTATCGGGCGTGGCCGCTCCTGTCCTTCACGATAGCGTGCATACGGGCACAAAAAAACCGGCGCAGGATGGTCCTGCGCCGGTCTTTGTCTTGGGGGTTGGGCGGTGCCGTCAGTCGGCGGTGCCGACGCTGATCGTGGCATCGGGGGCCGGGCGGATCACCTTTTGCACAAAGAAGATGCCAGCCGTCGCCGCAATCCCGATCAGGTCAGTCATCAAGCCGCCCGCGATCATGAAGAGGGCGGCCACCACAAGCCCCACACGCACGAACCACGCGGCCCGCGCCCCCACAAACCAGCCCTGCACACCAGAGCTGAGCAGGAACACACCGATCACCGCCGTGACCAGCGCCCGCGCAACTTCAAAGAACGCCCCATCCATCAACAATGCCGAGTTGTAGAAGAACATGAACGGCACGATGAAGGCGGCGATCCCGATCTTGAACGACGCGACAGAGGTCTCCATGGGGTTGGAGCCGGAAATCCCCGCTGCCGCATAACTTGCGAGCGCCACGGGGGGCGTGATCGCGGATACCACCGCGAAGTAGAACACGAAGAAATGCGCCGTCAGGGCCGGAATGCCCAACTCGATCAGGCCTGGTGCCACGACCGAGGCCGCAACCGCATAAGCCGCCGTGGTCGGCATCCCCATCCCCAGAAGGATCGCGATGCACATGGCAAAGAACAGCGCCAGAAGCTGGCTCACACCGGCAAGGCCCAACAGCAGGTTGGAGAAGCGCGCACCCACCCCGGTGAGGGAGATAACGCCCACGATGATGCCAGCACAGGCACAGACCGCGATGATCTGGATCGACATTTTGCCCGCGATATCGAAAGCCTGAAGGATGCTCCGCCAGCCCATCTTATAGGGTGTCAGCCAGCTTACGACCGCCGCTGCCGCCGTCGCATATGTGCCCGCACGGATCACCGAATATCCGGCAAACAGCGCCCAGATCAGGATAATGATCGGGATGAACAGATAGACCTGCTTCACCATTTTGCGGAATTTCGGCAACTCGTCCTCACGCATCCCGCGCATACCGAGCTTGGCCGCCTCGAAATCCACCATGAAGTAGATCGACACGAAATAGAGGATCGCGGGGATGATCGCGGCAATCGCGATCTCCGTATATGGAATGCCCGTGATCTCCGCCATGATGAAGGCACCAGCCCCCATGATCGGCGGCATGATCTGACCCCCGGTGGAGGCCGCAGCCTCAACCGCGCCGGCGGTCTTCTTGTGATAGCCGACCTTCTTCATCAACGGGATGGTGAGGGAGCCAGTGGCCACCACGTTGCCCGCCGAAGTGCCGTTGATCATCCCCATCAGGCCAGAGGCAAAGATGGCGACCTTGGCCGGGCCACCGCGCGCACGGCCTGCCGCCGCAAAGGCGAAGTTCACGAAATAATCCCCCACCTTGGACGCCTGAAGGAAGGCGGCAAAGATGATAAAGAGGATGATATAGGTCGAGGACACCGCCGTGGTCGGCCCAAGGATGCCCGCATCGGTATAGACTTGGGAGAAGAACCGCTGCCATGTGATCGCGGGCGAATTCAGAAAGCCCGGCAGGTATTGGCCCAAGAACACATAGCACAAGAACACAGTAGCAATCACCACGAGCGCCAGACCGGCGACGCGGCGTGTCATCTCCATGATCAAGAGCGTGCCTGCCACCGCGGCAATCGACATGCCGATCGGGGCAAAGGGCGTCCCGGTGGAGTTGCGCATCAGCGTGCCGTAGATCGTAATGAGATAGGTCGCGACCGCAAATCCGCAGATCATCAGCACCATATCGGGGGCCGCAAATCCGCCCCGCGTGCGCTTATGAAACCATGACAGCACGATCCCGCCCACCGTGGCGATCATCAGCGGAAGGCCGAAATACCATGTCTCATTGGTTCTGATGCGGGCGTCGATACCGTTCCACATCAGGCCATTTTGGATCTCCACCGCGAAGGAGAACGCCATGCCAAGCGACATCAGCGCAGGCGCCAGAAGGGCAAGGCCAATATATCCAAGAAGCGGTGTTTCAGCCTCTCTCGTATCGGCAAAGCCGCGACCGCCGAACATCAAAAAGCCGAGCGCCAGCGCACCGGCGACGTGCACGATGCGGAAATTCCACGTCTCCATCGGGAATTGCGGGAGAAGCGGGATTTCGATCCCGGTCATGCTCTCAATGGAGACGCCATTGAGCGCTGCCATGTGGAACATCGCATAAAAGGTGGACAGGGCGGCGATCAGGAGCGCGCTATTGCCTTCAAACAGGCGGCGATTGCTCTCTACGGGTTCTTCATCGACGCCTTCGGCGAGGATGATGTCCTCGTCTGTTTGCGCTTTCTCGGTCATGGATGTCCCTCCGGGGCGGACCCGGTCTTGGTGCCGGGCGAAGTCTGTTTCAAAAAGGGCCGCGTTTCACTTTACAACGAAACGCGGCCCCCTGTCTTGGCTCAGATCAAGTGATCTGGATTACATGCCGGAATGGATCATATCTGCGGGAATGGAGGCACCATTCTCGTTGAACCACTTTGCGGCACCAGGGTGCCACGGCATGAAGGTGTTCTTGTCCCAGTTCTCCGGCAGGGTGGAGCGGGCGGCACGGTGGATGTTCACCATACGCTCGTTGTCGGACATCACGACCTTGGTCGCTTCATAGACGAAGCTTTCGGGCAGGTCGCAATTCGCAATCGCGAAGTTCCACATGGACACGGACCGTGCCGGCGCTTCCAGCGTGGTGTAGGTGTCTGCCGCGATGTTGAACGCTGCCACCGGGAAGGCTGCCATAATCGCGGCCTGCTCTTCTTCGGTGAATTCGATGATGTTCACATCGGTCTGCACCTCAAGCTGGGACACGGCCGGAACCGGAACGCCAGCGGCGAAGGCGATCACGTCCAGCAAACCATCCTGAAGCTGACCACCAAGGTCAGACCAGCCACCATTGCGACGCTCGAAATTGACGCCAAGCTCTTCCATCATACGCGGGAAGTAGGTGTCAGAGGTGGAGCCAGCAGGGCCAAAGCCGATGCGCGCGCCATCCGGGATTTCGCTGATCGACGTGATGCCCGAGGAGGACAGCGCCGTCACGGAGAACGGGGTCTGGTACATCGGGAACATCGCGCAGGCATTCGTCATCTGAAGGCCGGGTGCGATCGGGTTGGTGCCGTCATAGCTTTCGCGTGCAGGGCCCATCGTGGTCATGCCGAACGCCGCGTCGCCAGTGTGCACGAGCGCCATGTTCTGCATCGGGCCGCCGGTGACTTCGCCGCCGCCGGACACACCCAGCTCATCCGCGACAAGGTTCGCCCAGCCGGAGCCATATGCGAAATAGGTGCCGCCTTGGGATGCGGTGCCAACGGTGAAGCTCTCCGGCCAGCCGGTCCGATCCACATGGCCACCCGCAAATGCGGTGGTGCCCACGAGGGTGGCCGCAGCCGTCATCATGAAAACAGCTTTCATTCTCTCATTCCTCCTGTTTGCGCCGGATTTATCTGCCCCCGGTTTTAAGGGCGCCCGGCCTTTTGACCCTGCAAGTCACCTCGCAGGGCACAGCACGTCTAACTGTGCATGGGGACAAACTGCACTGGATCACCGCCATATCAAGCGACGCAACGTCACCAGATGGAAAAAACCCGGCTTTGGTGGGGGTGCTGTCCCGTTTTCGGCACAAGCCCCCCTCTGCCATGTGTCGAAACCGACCCATGCGCGGGGCGGGGGGCGCTATTCCGCGAATGCGTCCCGGCTCAAACCGTATTTCTGCATTTTCTCATAGAGCGCCTTGCGCGACAGACCGAGCGATTCGTAGGTTTCCTTGAGGCTACCGCCATGGGCAAGGAGGCTCGCGGCGATTAGCGCCTTCTCATGGGCGGCGACCTGCTCGGCAAGGGTTTGGCTGCTGCTGGTCGACGCCTCCCCGATATCAAGGTCAAGGCCAAGCGCGAAACGGTCGGCGGCATTGCGCAACTCGCGCACATTGCCGGGCCATGGCCGTGCCGCAACCGCATCAAGGATCGCGCCCGGCACATCCGGCGCGGGCCGTTTGTAGCGCGCGGCGGCTTCCTGCACGAGGTGCACGAAAAGGCGCGGCACGTCCTCGGGCCGTTCGGCAAGGGTCGGCAGGGTCAGGGTGACGACATTGAGCCGGTAAAGGAGGTCAGAGCGGAAATGCCCCTCCGCCGCGGCGGCGACCAGATCGCGCTTGCTCGCCGCGATGAACCGCACATCCAGCGCGATCGGATCATTCGAGCCAAGCCGCGTGATGGAGCGGTTCTGGATAGCGTGCAACAGTTTCGCCTGAAGCGGCAGCGGCATACTCTCGATCTCATCCAGAAAGACGGTGCCGCGCCGTGCATGCTCAAATTTGCCATAACGCGCCCGCGTCGCACCCGCAAACGCGCCCGCCTCATGGCCAAACAACTCGCTTTCGATCAGATCAGCGGGCAGGGCGGCGCAGTTGATATGAACAAAGGGCGCGTCAGAGCGGGGGGAGGCCCGGTGCAGTGCGCGCGCGGCGACCTCCTTCCCGGTGCCGGTCTCGCCGACAATGAGCACGTCGGCCTCCGTCTCTGCGATGGTGCGCAGGGTCTGGCGCAGGCGCACCATGACCGGGCTGCGGCCCGTCAGGCGCGCCTCTATCGCGTCGCGCCCACCGACCTGAGAGCGCAACGCGCGGTTTTCAATCGTGAGCCGCCGCTTGTCCTGCGCACGGCGCACCGTTTCCACCAGCCGGGCGGGTGCGTAGGGCTTTTCCAGAAAGTCATAGGCCCCGTCGCGCATGGACTGCACGGCCAATTCGATATCGCCATGCCCGGTCACGAGGATTACCGGAAATTCGGGGTCGATCTCCAGCGCGCGGCGCATCAACTCAAGCCCATCCATGCCCGGCATCCGAATATCGGTGACAAGAATACCGGGAAAATCGCGCGCGACCCGCGCCAGCGCCTTCTCCGCGTCGGAGAAAGCCGTGACATGCATGTCCTCCAGTTCCAAAGACTGGATCGCGGCAAGGCGCAGGTGTTCTTCATCATCGACGAACAGGATGGTTTCGCGGCTCATTCTGCGGCGACCTCTTCTTTCTGGTGCGGGCTGGCGGCCATCAGGTCGATCACGAAAACCGCGCCTTGTTCGGCGTGGTTATGGGCCGACAGGCTGCCGCCGAAATCCTTGATGATGTTGTAGGAGATCGACAGGCCAAGCCCCAGCCCTTTTCCCGGGCTTTTGGTGGTAAAGAACGGATCGAACACCTGCGCCAGCGTGTCCTCCGTCACACCGGTCCCAAAATCGCGGACCTGCACTTGCCAGCCCGGCGCGGTTGTGACGACGGAAAGTTCGATCCGGGGCGCATCCGATGTCTCCATCGCGTCGAGCGCGTTGGTCAGCAGGTTCACAATCACCTGTTGCAGGCGCACGCGCCCGCCCATCACCCAGATATCGTCACGGGGCGCGGCGTAATCGAGCACCGCGCGCGCCGTGGCGAGGCGGGGCCGCATCAGATCAATGGCATCCTGCACCACTGGCAAAAGCGGGATTGGCCCGATCTTTTCCTGCGGGCGGCGGGCGAAATTGCGCAGATGTTTGGAAATGCTCGCCATCCGGTCGGCCATCATGGAAATGCGGCTGATATTCTCGCGCGCATCCGCCGCGCGCCCACGGTCCAGAAAGGTCGCGGCGTTCTCGGCATAGGATTTCACGGCGGCAAGTGGCTGGTTGAATTCATGCGACAACGCGGCTGACATCTGACCGAGTGCTGCGAGCTTTCCGGCCTGTACCAGTTCGGCTTGCGTCTTGCGCAGGCGTGTTTCGGCGGCGGTGCGGTCCTCGACTTCCTGCTGCAACTGGCGGTTTGCAATGTTGAGGTCCACTGTCCGCTCCGCCACCCGCGCCTCAAGCAATTCTTGCGTGGCGCGCTGGGCCTCGAACCGTTCGCGCAGGCGCGCGCGGCGCTGCTGGTAGATCGCCCCGATGGTCCCAAGAAACAGGATCACCAGCACCATGATCGCCACAATGGCGAGCGCTTGCGTGCGCGCAGGCCCCGTTGGTGTCAGCACAGTGACCGTCCAGCCCGCGTCAAACAGGCGGGTGGAGGACGCGATATGCTCTCCAGCATCGCCCAGCGTCACAAGCTGGAAATCGTCGCTGAACGGCGCGACTTCGCGCGCAAGCGGCGTGATCCGGTCGAGCGGATATTGCCGGGTCGCCTCAATCTCCGCCATGCTGTCGGACGTCAGCGGAGAGAGGGCGCGAAAATGCCAATCCACTCGGTTCGACATGAACACGATGTCATAAAGATCGCTCACGATGATAGTGTCGGTGCCGCCGCGCCATGCCTCCTCAAACCGCTCAAGAGAGATTTTGATGGCAAGCACCCCGATGATCCGGGTGTTGTCCAGAACCGGGGAGGCAAAGAAATAACCCCGCTCCCCCGATGTGGTGCCAAGGGCGGCAAACCGGCCCAGCCCGCCGTCGCGCGCTTGGGTGAAATAGGGGCGATAATCGAACCGCTGGCCGATAAACGGACGGTCGGTGCGGTAATTGCTGGCCGCGATTGTGAGCCCGGTCATGTCCATCAGATACACATCCGACGCATCGAGCCGCAGCGCCGTCTGGCGCAACTGTTCGTTCACGAAGGGCAACAGCCCATCATTGTCCGGGTCTTTTAGCACCTGCGTAAGGAGCGGGCGTTCCGCGACCAGCGCGGGAAGGGGCGCGTATTGGCGCAAAGCCCCTTGCAGGCCCTCAAAGGCAAGCCGCAGCGTCGCTTCCGCCCGGGCGCCGGATTGGGTGATGACCATCCGCTCCACCCGCGGATGCACGATGACGCTGAGCACAATGGCAAGCGCCAGTGACGCGGCCACAATGCCGCCCAGCCCCTTGGGCAGGTAAGAGGTGATGCCGCCGCGTGCCATGGCGCGCAGTATGCCGCGCGCATTCACGCTTGCCTAGGCTTAGCTCGCCGGGCGCTCCGCCCAACCGGCAAAGATCTTTTCCAACAGAACCACCGCGTAATATAGAAGAATGCCCAGCACGGCGAGCGCGATCAGCACCGCAAACATCAGCGGATAATCTCCGTTCGTCTCCCCCGATTTGAAAAGCGCGCCAAGCCCGCGCTGATGGGGGGAGATGATCTCAACAAGATTGGTACCGATAAAGGCCAGCGTGACCGATACCTTCAGCGCACCGAAAAACTCCGGCAGGGTCTTGGGCAGCGCGATCTTGAGAAAGATCGTGACCTTGGACGCGCCAAGGCTGCGCAGGATGTCGCGATATTCCGGCTCCAACGTCGAAAGGCCAATCCCGACGGAGACCGCAATCGGAAAGAAGGAGATCATGAAGGCCATGAGGATCGTGTTAAAATCATGCGCGCCAATGAAAATCAGCGAAATCACCGGCACCAGTGTTGCCTTCGGGATCGCGTTGAATCCGACAAGTAGGGGATAAAGCGCATCGCGCATGATCTGGGAAAAGCCCATCAACATGCCGATAAACGTGCCCACCAGCACCGCGAGCAGCAATCCGGCCACCGTCCGCCACAGGGTCTGCCAGCCCATTTCGATAAACAGATGGCTATAGCGGCCATAGGCGGGCGGCAGGTCCGAGGGGGAGGCCATTTTGTAATTCGGCCAGCCATTCACATAGACCAGCAATTCCCACAGACCGAGGAAGATCAGGATGGCAATCGTCGGGACAGCGATCTTGCGCAGCATGTCAGTGCACCTCCGGCGCGCGCCCTTGGGCGATCTGGATCTGTTCGCGCAGGATGTGCAGCATCTCTGTCGCTTCGGGGGTATAAAGGCTCTCGATCGTGCGGTCGGCTGGCAGATCGACCTTGAGCGTGTATTGCGCATGGGCGGGGCGGCCCGACATGACGATCACCTGATCACCCAGAAAGACGCTTTCGCGCAGATCATGGGTGATGAGGACGGCGGTAAACGGCTCCTGCGCCCGCAGATCGCGCATGGTCTGCCACAGATCCTCCCGCGTGAAGGCATCAAGCGCGCCAAAGGGTTCATCCATGATCAGCACATCGGGTTTATGCACGATGGACCGGCACAGCGACGCACGCTGGCGCATCCCGCCCGACAATTCCGACGGGCGCTTGTTGGCAAAGCCGTTGAGGCCCACAAGATCGAGCAATTCATGCGCCCGCGCCTCTTTCTGTGCCTTGGGCATGGAGGGCGCGACGATCTCTAGCGGCAGGATCACGTTTTGCAGGATCGTGCGCCATTCCAAAAGCACCGGGTTCTGGAACGCCATGCCGACTGTTTTGCGCGGGGATTTGACCAACTCGCCATGCAGCCAAACCTCCCCCGTGTCAGGCTTCATCAATCCAGCAACCAGCCGGGTCAGCGTGGATTTCCCGCAGCCCGACGGGCCGACCACAGCACAAAACTCACCCTCAGGCACAGCCATGTTAAGCCCATCCAGCACCGGAAGCGGGCCAGCGGCGGTTTGATAGGCGTGGCTGACGCCTTTGATGTCGATAAGGTTGTCCATGGGGGCCCGCTTGTGTTCAGGGGTGGCGCGGGCAGATCACCGCCCGCGCCGGGTTTGGGTTACTTCAACATCCGTGCTTCTGCCGGGGGCAGATAGGCATCGGTGAAGAAAACAGACGCGTCAGGTTCGCTGTTGAACTCATAGACCGATTTGGTCTGTTCAATCGCGTTGGCCATCCGGGTCGGGTCGATGCCGCCAATGCCATTTGCGGCGACATAGTCGGTCAACACGTTCGCGTCGATAGCCATTTGCAGGCGCTCGACCTCCAGCGCCTTGTCGGCAGCCGGGTTCCGCTCCAACAGCGCGTCCACCGCAGCACCCGGATCGGCAATCGCCTGTTTCCATCCTTCGGCAATCGCACCAAGGAAGGCGGTCAATGCCTCCGGGCTGGCGTCCACGAAATCGGTATTGGCGATGATCGCGTTGCCGTAAAGCTCAACCCCTTCATCCGCCATCAGAATGACGGAAATGTCGTCGGCCGGCACGCCAAGCCGCTTGAGGTTCAGCGTGGAGGAGAACGAGAAGCCCGTCACCGCGTCCACCTGACCTTCGGCCAGCATCGGCTCCCGCGTTGGGAAGCCCACAGGCTCGACCGTGATGTTTTCGATGTTGAGGTTGTTTTCGGCAGCAAAGATCGGGAACTGCGCCCATGCACCATCAGGCGGCGGGGCACCGAGCACGCGGCCTTCCAGATCGGCGGGAACGGATACGCCCTGGCTCTTGCGGCCCACAACCGCGAAGGGCGGCTTGTCATAGATCATCATGACAGCGGTGACCGGCGCGCCGGGGTTCTGATCGAGAAACCGCATCAGCGAGTTGATATCGGCGAATCCCACTGGGAACGCCCCGGTCGCGACCTTCGGGATCGCATCGAGGGAGCCGCGGCCTTCCGCAATCTCCACCTCAAGCCCTGCCGCGGCGAAGATGCCGTTGTCGATGGCGAGGAAATAGGGCGCGGACGGCCCCTCAAAGCGCCAATCGAGCGCGAATGGCAATTCTGTCTGAGCAGCCGCAGCGCCGGTCAGCACCAGCGTCGTGGCAGCCGCAGTGATGGTTCGTTGAAACATTCCCTGGTCTCCTGAAGTGATAAGCGCTCCCCCGGATGGCGTGGGGCCAAGGGGGAGATTAGACAAAACAACAGCAATCCCGCCAGCCCCACAATGAAAACCGCGCCTGTCCAGTGCGGGCGGCCTGCCTCTGCCCTGAATCTGTGCATTTTTGCGGTGGTTTGCGCGCGGGTTCAGCACGCGACAAACAAAACTGGTCGGAATCCCGGACCAATTTTGCGGTTTTCGCGTGTGTCTGCCGCGCGGGCGTTGTTAAAGTGCCGACGAAGTAGGGACGATCAAGACAAGCAAGGGGGCGTCATGACCATCGTGTTGGGCTGCATCGCAGATGATTTTACCGGGGCAACCGACCTTGCGGGGCTTCTTACGCGCAGCGGTGTCCCGGTCTCATTGCGCATCGGGGTGCCCGATGCCCCGCCGCAGCCCGACGCCTGCGCCCCCTTTGAGGTGATCGCGCTGAAATCGCGCACCGCCCCTGTGGAGCAGGCGGTGGCGGAGTGTCGTGCCGCGCTCGCATGGCTCAGGCAGGGTGGGGCGGCGCGGTTCTTCTGGAAATATTGCTCGACCTTCGACAGCACGGCGCAGGGCAATATCGGCCCCGTGGCAGAGGCTTTGATGGCCGATCTTGGCACGGATCAGACGATCTATTGCCCGGCCTTTCCCGAAAACGGGCGCAGCATTTATATGGGCAATCTGTTTGTCGGGGAGCAGCCTTTGCATGAAAGCCCGATGAAGGATCACCCGCTGACCCCGATGCGGGACAGCAATCTGATGCGGCTCCTGACGCCACAGGTGACGCGGCCCGTGGGGTTGGCCAATCGTCAGGCGGTCGCGGGCGGAGCACTTTCCGCGCGCCTTGCCGATCTTGCCGGGCAGGGGGTGGCGCATGTGATCGTGGATGCAGTCGCGCAAACCGATTTGGACGCGATTGCCGCCGCCTGTTATCACATGCAGCTTCTCACCGGCGGCAGTGCCGTGGCGATGCCTTTGCCCGAGCTCTACCGCACGGCGGGCCTTCTTGATGCCACGGCGGAGGCGACTGCGCCCCCGGTGATCGGGCCGGGCCTGATCGCGTTGTCGGGCAGTTGTTCCGCGATGACGCGCGCGCAAGTCGCGGCCTACGCCAAGGATGCTGCGGCCTACCGGCTCGATCCGTTGGTTTTGGCGGGGGAGGGGCCGGGGGCCGCGCGCGACTGGCTTGCCCAACAGGTCCCGGAGGCCCCCAAAATCCTCTATGCCACGGCTGAGCCGGAGGAGGTGCGCCGCGCGCAGGCGCAGCTTGGCGTCGCACGGGCGGGGGAGGTCGTGGAGGCCGCACTCGCGCAACTGGCGCTTGACGCGCGCGATCAGGGCGTGCGCCGGTTTGTCGTCGCGGGCGGTGAGACATCGGGCGCTGTGACCAGCGCGCTGGGCGTCTCCCGGCTTGAGATCGGCGCGGAAATCGCGCCCGGCGTGCCCTGGACCTATTGCCAATCGGATGGGCAGGACATCGCACTTGCCTTGAAATCAGGAAATTTCGGGGCCGAGGATTTCTTTGCCACCGCCTTGCGGAAACTGGACGCGCCATGAGCCATGAAGCCGATCTGAGAGAGCAGATTTGCCTGCTTGCCAAATCCATGTTCGACCGGGGCCTGACCATGGGCTCCTCCGGCAATATCTCTGCCCGGCTCGATGATGGCCGCCTGCTTGTCACCCCAACGGGAAGCTGTTTCGGGCGGCTTGATCCCGCGCGATTGTCCCTGTTCGACGCAGGTGGCGCGCATATCGGCGGCGACAAACCGACGAAGGAGATGCCGCTCCATCAGGCGTTCTATGATACTCGAGCGACGGGCGCCGTGGTGCATCTGCATTCGTGTCACGCAACCGCCCTGTCCCTGCTGCCGGACACCGATCCTGACGACATGCTGCCCCCCCTCACGGCCTATGGTGTGATGAAATTGGGGAAGGTGAAGATGCTGCCCTATTTCATGCCCGGTGATCCCGCGATGGGGGAGGCCGTGCGCGGGCTCGCGGGCAAACGCAGCGCGGTGGTGCTGGCCCATCACGGACCTGTCGTGGCGGGCAAGGATGTGGAGGCCGCGTGCTACGCCATGGAAGAATTGGAAGAAACGGCGAAACTTACTTTGATGACGCGCGGCATGGGCGCGCGCACGCTTGGGGACGCGCAAATCCGCCAATTGGTACAGACCTTTGGCGTGGAATGGGAGGACTGACATGCCGCGCTTTTCCGCCAATCTGGGTTTTTTGTGGACCGACCGCCCCTTGCCCGACGCCATCCGCGCGGCCCATGCGGCGGGGTTTCAGGCGGTCGAATGCCATTGGCCCTATGACACCCCTGCCGCTGATGTGGCCGCAGCTCTCTCTGATACGGGCCTGCCGATGCTGGGGCTGAACACAGTGCGCGGCAATCCGGGGGAGAATGGCCTCTCCGCCTTGCCGGGGCGGGCGGACGCGGCGCGCGCGGCGATTGATCAGGCGATCTTCTATGGGGCGGATATTGGGGCAGGGGCTGCGCATGTCATGGCCGGGTTTGCCGCTGGGCGGGCCGCGCATGACACGTTCATTTCCAATCTGCGCTATGCCACGGATAGGGCCGCTGAGCATGGCATGACCATCCTGATCGAGCCGCTCAATCCTTATGACGCACCGGGCTATTTCCTCAGCACCAGCGCGCAGGCCGCGGACATCATCGCAGACATCGCTGCCCCGAACCTCAAGCTGATGTTTGATTGCTACCATTTGCAAATCGTCGAGGGGGATTTGACCCGGCGGCTGGAGGCGCTGATGCCGATCATCGGGCATATCCAGTTTGCCTCTGTCCCCGCGCGGGGAGAGCCGGATAGGGGGGAGGTGCACTATCCCCATATCTTCGCCCATCTCGATGCGCTGGGTTATGCCGCGCCCCTTGGTGCGGAATATCGCCCTCAAGGAGAAAGCGTGGAGGCCGGTTTGGGCTGGCTCTCGCCATACATCTGATCGCATCCCCCTTGACGGCTGCGGGGCAAGGTTGCACCGTCACCGCCTAATGTTGTCAGGGAGGACACATATGAAATCGTTTCTGAAAACGGCACTTGTGGCATCCGTCGCCACCGTGCTGACGATGGGAGCTGCAACGGCACAGGACGTGACCCTGCGCTTCCAGCATTTCATCTCGAATGCCAGCGCGGTGCCGAAGAATTTCATGATCCCGTGGGGGGCCAAGATCGAAGAAGAAAGTTCTGGGCGCATCGACTTTGAGCTTTATCCCGCGATGCAGCTTGGTGGCGCGCCGCCCGCCTTGTACCAGCAGATCGCCGATGGGGTGATTGATGGGGGCTGGTTCCTGCCCGCCTACACGCCGGGCCGCTTCCCCAGCTCCGAAGTGTTCGAGTTGCCTTTCGTGAGTTCCAAAAGTGCCGAGGACACGTCGCGCGCGGCTTACGAATTCTACCTCAAATATATGCAGGAGGAATTCGCGGATGTGAAAGTCCTCGCCGTGCATGTGCATGGTGAGGGGGTGATCCACACCCGGGGCCGCACGGTGGAGCGGCTGGAGGATATGGACGGCCTGAAACTGCGTGGCCCGTCCCGTCAGGCCAATGCGCTTCTGGCGGCGATGGGTGTTAGCCCTATCGGGATGCCTGTCCCGGCCTTTCCCGAGCAATTGTCGAAGGGCGTTGTTGATGGCGGCGTGATCCCGTGGGAAATCGTGCCCTCGCTCAAGGTGCACGAATTGGCCGATAGCCATACGGAGATCGGCGGCGACCGCTCGCTCTATAACACCTTCTTTGTCTGGGCGATGAATTGGGACAGCTACAACGCGCTGCCTGATGACCTGAAAGCGGTGATCGACGCGAATGCGGGCCTGGAGACATCTGGCTGGGCCGGGCGCGCGATGGATATCGGCGATGTTCCGGGCCGTGAAACGACGGTGGCCAATGGCAACACGATCATCGAACTTGATGAGGCCGAAACCGCCCGCTGGCGCGAGGTTGCAGGCCCGGTCATTACCGCCTGGGTCGCGGAGATGGATGGCCGCGGGCTGCCCGGTCAGGCGATGCTGGACGATGCGCGGATGCTGATCGAAAAGCATTCGGGCATGTAATCCACGCCCCATACCAAAATGAAAGGCGCATCCAAACCGGGTGCGCCTTTTGCGTTTCTTTTTTCCAGAAATACCTCGCCCGCGCGGCGAGCGCGACCCGGGCGGCGCAGTCCGCTCGGGTCTCCCGTCAGGCCCGCCGCTTGGCGCGCGCGCTTTGCCCGAGTGCTTGGGTATAGGCGGCAAGGGCTGACAGGGCTGCCGCCGCATCATCCGCGTTTTGTGCAGCGACCGCATCCGCGATGCGCTGGTGCAGGGCGATGACCTCTGCCCGGTCGCGCGCGGTGTAGGTCACCATGTTCATCAAGGGTTGCATTCCTTCCACCGCCCCGGCGAGTTGCCATGACAACAAAGGATTGCCCGCCGCATCCACAAGCGCGCGGTGAAACGCTACGTCCGACGCGCAGAACGCTTCATCCGACAGCCCTTTCATCCGCTGCCGGTCGAGTTCTGCCGCCATCCGGGTCAGATGCCCCTCTTGCCGCCGCGCACAGGCCAAGGGCAGGGCGGAGTGTTCCAGCGCGAAACGCGCCTCGCAAGCCGTGTCAAAATCAATGTCATGAAGGGAGATCAGAAGGGTCGCGTCGCTCGCCATATCGCGGCCTGCCTCCTCCCAACTGATCCGATGGACAAAGGCACCGCCTGCCGCCCCCCGCTCCGTCCGAATGAGTTTTTGCGCGGCGAGCCGTTTGAGCGCCTCGCGCACCGTGGGGCGGGACACGTCAAAGCGTGCGGACAGTTCCGCCTCGCTCGGCAATCGGTCATCCGCGCCAAGCTGACCGGTCAGGATGGCCTCCCGAATGGTGCGGGCAATCTGAACGGGCAGAGGCTCGGTAGAGAGTGATTTGTAATCCATAAAAGTAATATGTCAGACAATTTATCATTTGACAAATGCCTTCCGCGTGGTGGACGGTCGCGCCAGATTTTGCGGATAGGTGTCATGACGGCGATCAAACAATTCCCCGCGCTTCGCGCCCTTGGCTGGCTGAGCTTCTTTGCCGCGATCCTCGCGGCTTGGGCCGTGCTGTTCATGATGGCGCGGATGTCGGGAGTGGACGTGATCGGGCGGCCCGTGGGCATGAACATGATGCCGATGACCACCTTTGGCGCGTTGTTCCCGATGTGGGCCATCATGATGGCGGCGATGATGCTGCCGACGATGGTGCCGACCCTGCGCACCTATGATGACACGATCCGCGCCGGGGCAGGGTCGCGGGGCGGATGGTTTGGCGTGCTTGCGGGCTATTTCATCATCTGGGTCGGGTTTGCGGCCCTGATCGCGCTGGTGCAGGTCGCGCTGACGGCGTTTGGCATTGTTGATGCGCTTGGTATCGCAGCGTCGCGCTGGTTCGCGGCAGCCCTCCTGATCGTCGTGGGCCTGTTCCAGTTCAGCCGCGCCAAGGATGTGTGCCATGGCGTGTGCCACGCCCCGATGACCTATTTTCTGGGCCACTGGCGCGGTGGCGCGCGGGGTGGGCTGCGCATGGGACTTGGGCTGGGTGTGTATTGCGTCGGCTGCTGCTGGGGTTTTATGGCGCTGGGCTTTGTCGGCGGGGTGATGAGCCTCTTGTGGATGGGTCTCGCCACGCTGTTCATGATTTTGGAAAAACTGCCCGAAATCGGGCACCGGGTGGTGCGCCCCATGGGGGTCATGCTGATCCTTGGTGGTGTCGCATTGCCCTTCGTATAAGGGAGGAACGACATGTCTAATCCATTGGCCCCGCCCCGGCGGGAGGTCACGCCCGCCGATTGGGCGATCAAGGGGGAGCTGTTTCTCAACTGCTCCTGCACCGTGTTCTGTCCCTGCGTGGTCAGCCTTGGCGCGCACCCGCCGACCGAGGGGCATTGCCACGCGTGGATGGCCATCGCGATTGATGAGGGGCATTACGAGGGTGAGAGCCTATCGGGCCTCAATGTGGGCCTTCTGGTCGATATTCCGGGCCGGATGGGAGAGGGCAACTGGCGCGTCGGCGCCTATGTCGATGAGCGCGCGAGCGATGCGGCCTATAACGGCCTTTTGGCGATCTTCTCCGGCGCCGCGGGCGGCACGACGGGCCTGTTCACAATGCTCGTGTCCGAGATCATGGGCGCCGAGCGTGAAAAGGTCGAAATCATCCGCGACGGCAAGCGCCGTGGCCTTCACATCGGCAAGAAAATCCGGGGGGAGATCGAAATGATCGACGGCAAATCCCCCGATCATCCGGTTATGGTGTCGAACTCCACCTATTGGATGGGGCCGGACATCATCGCCGCGAAGGGGCTGAAATCCAAGGTGCGGGATTATGGCCGCGTGTGGGATTTCGGTGGTCTGTCGGCAGAAATCTGCGCGATTGACTGGGGAGGCTCCAAGTGAGCCCGCTTCTGTCCGTCTCGCGCCGGTTGCGGCGCACGCCGTTCTCCGACGGTGTCGAGGCGGCTGGGGTCAAGGGATACACCATCTACAACCACATGCTCCTTCCCACTGTGTTTCGCAGTGTGGAGGAGGACTATCACCACCTGAAAACCGCGGTGCAGGTCTGGGACGTGGCCTGCGAACGGCAGGTGGAATTGCGCGGCCCTGATGCGGGGCGTCTGATGCAGATGCTCACGCCGCGCGATCTGCGCGGGATGATGCCGGGGCAGTGCTATTATGTGCCCATCGTCGATGAGACGGGCGGGATGTTGAACGATCCGGTGGCGCTGAAAATCAGCGAGGACCGGTATTGGATTTCCATCGCCGACAGTGACCTGTTGTTCTGGGTCAAGGGCATCGCGTTTGGCTACCGGCTGGATGTGCTGGTCGATGAGCCGGACGTGTCGCCACTGGCAGTGCAGGGGCCACAGGCGGATGCGCTGATGGAGCGTGTGTTTGGCCATGACGTCACAAATCTGCGCTTCTTCCGCTTTGGCTGGTTCGATTTTGAGGGCAACACATTTGCCGTCGCCCGGTCCGGCTATTCCCGGCAAGGCGGGTTTGAGATCTATGTCGAGGGGCATCAGAACGGGATGCCGCTGTGGAACGCGCTGATGGAGGCGGGCCGCGATCTGGATGTGCGCGCGGGCTGTCCCAACCTGATCGAGCGGATCGAGGGCGGCTTACTCAGCTATGGCAATGACATGACGCGGGACAACACGCCCCACGAATGTGGCCTTGGCAAGTTCTGCAACACTCAGACGGCGATTGGCTGCGTGGGGCGGGATGCGCTGTTGCGCGTCGCAAAGGAAGGCCCGATCCGGCAGATCCGCGCCATTGCCATCGAAGGCAGCGCGGTGCCGCCCTGTACCGCCCCGTGGCCAGTGACGGTCAACGGGCGTAAGGTGGGGCAGATCACATCCGCCACTTGGTCCCCGGACCACAAGACCAATGTCGCCATTGGCATGGTGCGGATGGATCATTGGGACGAAGGCGCCCGCGTGGTCGTCGAAACCCCGGATGGGGCACGACAGGCCAGTGTGCATGAAAAATTCTGGTATTGAGGAGAGAGTGAAATGAGCTTTAACGCATTGGTTGTCACCAAGGATGACGAGGGCAAGACCCACGCAGGTGTAGAGCAGATCACGCTTGATCAGTTGCCGGAGGGCGACGTGGTGGTCGCGGTCGAATATTCGACCGTGAATTATAAGGATGGCCTGTGCATCGGGCCGGGTGGCGGGCTTGTCCGCAATTATCCGCATGTGCCGGGCATCGACTTTTCCGGCACGGTCGAAACATCCGAGGATGACCGCTACAAACCGGGCGACAAGGTGGTCGTGACCGGCTGGCGCATGGGTGAAAATCGCTGGGGCGGCTATGCGCAAAAGGCGCGGGTGCCTGCCGATTTTCTGGTGCCCCTGCCAGAAGGCATCACCACGAAACAGGCGATGGCCGTGGGCACAGCGGGTTTTACCGCGATGCTGGCGGTGATGGCGCTGGAAGATCATGGGCTGATGCCGGGTCAAGGGCCGGTCCTGGTCACGGGCGCTGCGGGCGGTGTGGGGTCGGTCGCGACCGCAATCCTCGCGCATCTGGGATATGAGGTTGCCGGGGTCACGGGGCGGCCAGAGACGGCGGATTACCTCAAATCCCTCGGGGCCACCCAGATCGTCGCGCGCGAAGAAATCAATGAGACCGTGAAACGCCCCCTTGAGGCTGAGACATGGG
This sequence comes from Rubricella aquisinus, assembly GCF_014199445.1. Taxonomy (GTDB): domain Bacteria; phylum Pseudomonadota; class Alphaproteobacteria; order Rhodobacterales; family Rhodobacteraceae; genus Rubricella; species Rubricella aquisinus. The sequence continues at coordinate 98,345 of NZ_JACIJS010000006.1, forward strand.
CTGGCTGCATTGATGCCGTCGGCGGCGCGATGCTTGCGCGGGTTCTGGGCCAAGTGAAATACGGCGGCTCGGTCGCGGCTGTGGGCCTTGCTGGTGGTGCCGGGTTGCCTGCGACCGTGATCCCGTTCCTGTTGCGCGGCGTGAACCTTCTGGGCATCGACAGCGTGATGCAACCCTATGACAACCGGGTGCGCGCATGGCGCCGGATTGGCTCTGACCTGCCGATGAACAAGCTCGAAGAGATGATCCAACCCGCCAACCTTGGCGACCTGCCTGATCTGGGCCGGGCCATCCTGAAAGGGCAGGTCAAGGGTCGCGTCGTGGTCGACGTCAACGGCTAAAGCTTCCATTTGCGACATTTATTTGTCGTAAATGGAACATACTACATCGCAACTGAGTTAAACCAGTAGGTGAGGCGTGTTAGCCTTCCTGCGGGTTTTGTTTTGCGAAGAACCCGGAAATTTGGCGTAACCGCGCGACATAACAGCGTGGCGAAAAGGGGAGCCATGATCACTCTGTCCTTGACGGACCTAAAGGTCATCCGTCGCGCAGCAGATACCTTCACGCGAGGATTGATACTGACAAAAAACAACATCAATAAGGAGACCACATGACCGATGAAACGGTAAATCAGGGTATTCCAGATCCCGATGGTCATTCACATACCATCGAAACAGAATACGAGGTGGGCCAGAACAATATCGAAAGCTCTGTTGGCCCCTTCGGCTTTGACATTCATAACCCGGTCTTTTTGATCTCGGGCGTCTCTATCGTGGCCTTTGTGTTCTACGCGTTGGCATTGCCGCAACATGCGGCTGATCTTTTTGGCTGGCTGCGTCCGACGCTGACCAGCAGCTTTGACTGGTTCTTTTTGGGAGCGGCGAACATCTTTGTGTTGTTTTGCCTCTTTCTGATTGTCTCGCCTTTGGGGCGTGTGCGGTTGGGCGGATCGGACGCGGCGCCGGATTACAGCTATCCGGGTTGGTTCGCGATGCTGTTTGCTGCCGGCATGGGCATTGGGCTTATGTTCTTTGGTGTGCTTGAGCCGGTCTATTACTTCGGCACACCTTGGGGGGATCAGCCGTTGGGTGTTGTCCGCCCCTTTGCCGAGGATGGCACCCTGATCCCTGAAAATGTGGAAGCCGCGCGCAGCATGGCGCTTGCCGCGACAATCTACCATTGGGGTCTGCATCCATGGGCGATCTACGCAGTGGTGGCGCTGGCTTTGGCTTTGTTCACCTACAACAAAGGGCTGCCACTCACGATCCGTTCGGCGTTCTACCCGATCTTTGGGGAGCGGGTTTGGGGCTGGACAGGACATGTCATTGATACGCTTGCGGTGTTTGCGACGCTGTTTGGCCTTGCCACTTCGCTCGGCTTCGGTGCGCAGCAGGCCAATGCTGGTCTGGAGTATGTCTATGGTATTCCCAACAATACGACCGTGCAGGTTCTGCTGATTTCCGGCATCACGGCAATTGCGCTTGTATCGGTGATGCGGGGTCTTGATGGCGGGGTAAAGGTGCTGTCGGAGATCAACATGCTGATCGCGACGGGGCTCTTGCTGTTCGTGATGTTTGCCGCAGGTATCACAGGAATTCTGGGTGACTTCATCGGTGGGATCGGTGCTTATGCGCAAAACATCCTTCCGCTGTCGAACCCGGTTGGGCGCGAAGATACCGGCTATCTGCAAGGTTGGACGGCCTTTTACTGGGCCTGGTGGATTTCATGGTCGCCGTTTGTGGGCATGTTCATCGCGCGGGTTAGCCGTGGCCGGACTGTGCGGGAATTCATCATTTGTGTTCTGTTGATCCCGTCGCTCGTTTGCATCCTGTGGATGGCAACCTTCGGTGGTGCCGCGATTGAGCAGGTGATCAACGATCCGGCTGGTTCTGCCGTCAAGGCGCAAGTGATTGACAGCTACAACCCACCGATTTCGCTCTTTGCGATGCTTGAAGGGCTGCCACTGTCTGCCATCACGTCGACGATTGGTGTGATCCTTGTGATCGTGTTCTTCGTAACCAGCTCCGATTCCGGCTCGCTTGTCATCGACACGATCACGGCGGGTGGCAAGATCGACGCGCCGATGCCGCAGCGGGTATTTTGGTGCACCTTTGAAGGTGCGGTTGCCATCGTGCTTCTGTTGGGCGGTGGATTGGCTGCCTTGCAAGCCATGGTCATTTCGACGGGCTTGCCATTCACGATTGTGCTGCTGTTGATGTGCTATGCGATTTATCGCGGGCTGCTGGATGAAAGCCGTATCCTGAAAAGCAAAGCTTAGGCACGGGCGCAGCTTGTAAGCTGCGGGCAGTTTTGACAACACTATCACGGCCCGGCAACGACCGGGCCGTGACTTTGTCTGTGGGGAGCGACAAATGACCAGATTAGACGTGGATTTCGTGCGGGACCAATTCCCGGCCTTCGCCGAACCCAGCCTTGTGGGGCAAGCGTTTTTTGAGAATGCGGGCGGCTCGTTTACCTGCAAACAGGTCGTGCACAGGCTCAACAGGTTCTATACCCAGCGCAAGGTGCAGCCCTACGCCCCCTATGACGCATCGACCCGTGCGGGGCTGGAGATGGACGAGGCGGGCAAACGCCTTGCAGCGCTCCTGAATGTGGAGGTGGACGAATTGTCCTTTGGCCCGTCCACGACCCAAAACACCTATGTTCTGGCCCGGGCATTTGCGCAGATGATGCAACCGGGCGATGCGATCATCGTGACCAATCAGGATCACGAGGCCAATTCCGGCCCATGGCGGCGATTGGCGGAGGAGGGGATCGAGGTCCGCGAATGGCATGTTGACCCCGAAACCGGCAGCCTGCATGTGGACGGGTTGAAAAAGCTGCTCGACAGCAATGTGCGCGTCGTGGCCTTTCCCCATTGTTCCAACATCGTGGCAGAGGTCAATCCGGTGGCCGAATGGTGCCAAATCATTCAGGAGGCGGGTGCTGTCGCCTGTGTCGATGGGGTCAGCTATGTGCCGCACGGGTTCCCGGATGTGCGCGCGCTGGGGGCGGATATCTACCTCTTTTCCAGCTACAAGACGTTCGGGCCGCATCAGGGTCTGATGGTCATTCGTCAGCCACTGGCCGCGATGCTGCCCAATCAGGGGCATTATTTCAACGCCGCCGATCCGCGCAAACGTTTCACGCCCGCGGGGCCGGATCACGCGCAAGTCGCCGCGTCGGCAGGCATGGCCGATTATGTCGATGTGCTCTACGCCCATCACCACAATGAGGACGCCCCGGCGGCGGAGCGGGCGCGGATCGTCACACGCCTGATGCAGGCCCATGAGCGCGAGATTTTGCAACCCTTGCTCGATTTCGTTGTGGCCCATCCCCGCGCGCGCCTTATTGGTCCGGCGGATGCGGCCCGCCGCGCGCCAACGGTCGCCATTCTGGCGGAGCGGCCGGGCGTGGACCTGGCCAAGGACCTTGCCCCGCGCGGGATGATGGCCGCGGGCGGGGATTTCTATGCCGTGCGGCTTCTGGAGGCTTTGGGCATAGACCCGGAACATGGCGTGTTGCGCGTCAGCTTCACCCATTACACCACGCAAGAGGAGGTCACCCGCCTGATCGCCGCCCTTGAGGACGTGTTGTAGGTTTTTTGAAGTTTCTTAACAAAACCTGACCCCCGACGTGATCCGATCGGGCCTGTATCCCGTATTTCTTTTTACAGAGATAGGACGTAGTGTCAGGTTTAGATGACAGATTCAGAGACGCCCAGCCTTCTATGGCTCCGCCGCGATTTGCGGCTTTCCGATCATCCGGCCTTGACCGCGGCCGTGGGGGCAGGCGCAGTCATCCCCGTTTTCGTCCTTGATCCAGAGACCGAAGCACTGGGTGCCGCGCCGCGCTGGCGATTGGAACAATCCCTTGTTTCGTTTGAAAAAACTCTGAAAGACAAAGGCAGCCGCCTGATCGTTCGCCGGGGGGCGGCGGCACAGGTGTTGCGTGATCTGGTAGAGCAGACCGGCGCGCGGGCCGTGCATTGGTCCCGGCTCTATGATCCGGTGTCAAAGGCGCGTGACACCGCCGTGAAATCCAGTCTGAAGGAGATGGGCATCACGGCGCAGTCTCACCCGGGCCACCTCTTGCGCGAGCCATGGACGGTGGAGACGAAAACCGGCGGGTTCTATAAGGTCTACACACCCTATTGGAAGGCGATGGCGCAACTCGATATGGACGCGCCGCTGCCCGCGCCAAAATCCATCCCAAACCCGCAGAACTGGCCTGACAGCCTTAAGATTTCCGATCTGGGTTTGGGCAAGGACATGCGCCGGGGGGCGTCCGTCGTCGCGGAATTTGCGATTGTGGGGGAGCAGGAGGCGCAGGGGCGGCTTGGCGCGTTCCTGTCGCACGGGATCACCGAATACGCCAGCGCGCGCGACCGCACGGATCAGGGGGGCACATCGGGCCTGTCGGAAAACCTCACCTACGGGGAGATTGGCATCCGCGCCGTGTGGCACGCCGCCCTGCGCGCCCGGGAGGAGGGCAAACCGGGGGCGGAGACCTTCCTCAAGGAGCTTGTTTGGCGTGATTTCGCGTGGCACCTCATCCATCATACGCCGCATATCACCGACGAAAGCTGGCGCCCGGAATGGCAGAGCTTTCCGTGGCGCGACGATAATGACGACGCGGAGCGCTGGCGGCGCGGCCTGACCGGGGAGCCGATGGTCGATGCCGGGATGCGGCAGATGTATATCACCGGCACCATGCACAACCGGGTGCGGATGCTGGTCGCGAGTTACCTGACCAAACATCTGATGACCCATTGGCGGGTGGGGCAAAAGTGGTTCGAGGAATGCCTGATCGACTGGGATCCGGCCTCCAATGCGATGGGCTGGCAATGGGCGGCGGGCAGCGGCCCGGATGCCTCCCCCTATTTTCGTATCTTCAATCCCGAGACGCAGGCAGAGAAGTTTGATCCCAAACGCACCTATCGCCGCCGCTTCATTGCGGGCTATGGCGGCTCGAAAGAGGCGGATGCGTTGAAACTTTTCGAGGCCGTGCCCCGTAGCTGGAATATGACCCCGGCTGATCCATATCCCGAACGGATGGTTGATTTGAAAGCCGGGCGCGAGCGGGCGCTCGACGCCTACCAAAAACATAAAGCCGCGTAACACGACGGCGCACGAGCAGGAGACTGACCTTGAAGATTGCAGTGATTGGCGCCGGGATTTCCGGCATGGGTGCAGCTTACGCCTTGGCGGAGGACCATGACGTAACGCTGTTTGAGCGTGAGGGGCGCTTTGGCGGCCATGCCAACACCGTCACGGCGCATGTGAACGGGCAGGATATCGCGGTCGATACCGGCTTCATCGTGTATAATTACCGCAATTATCCCAACCTCACGGGCCTGTTTGAGCATCTCGACGTGCCGACGAAATGGTCGGACATGTCTTTTGGGCTTTCGGTCAATGGGGGCGCGCTGGAATACGCCTGTGACGACCTTGATCAGATTTTCGCGCAGCGGCGCAATCTTCTTAAACCGCGCTTCCTCAAGGGCATTCTGGAGATCCGCAAATTTCAGACCACGGCCCCCGGCCAGCTTGACGCGGGCGATCTCGATGGTCTGAGCCTTGGTGATTGGATCGTGCGGGACGGCTATTCCGACTGGTTCCGCGATTGTTTCGTGTTACCGATGGGGGGCGCGATCTGGTCGACGCCAACGGATGACATGCTGGATTTCCCGGCGGAGAATTTCGTGTCCTTCTTCCGCAATCACGACCTGATGACGGGCCTTGAGCCGGCGCAGAAATGGCGCACGGTGGATGGTGGGTCGCGCGAGTATGTGCAGCGTCTGATTGCCCGGCTGGGCCTGCGGGTGCGCGCGGATGCAGAGGTCGTGCAGGTCAGCCGCACCGGTGGGCAGCCCAAGCTGCACTTCGCCGACGGCTCGGAAGCCGTGTTCGATCAGGTGATCATGGCCACCCATGCGCCCATCTCGCGGCGGCTATTGGCGGACGCGGATGCGCAGGAACAAAGCATCCTTGGCATGTTCAAAACCGCGCCGAACCGTGCCGTTCTGCATTCCGACCCGAGCCTGATGCCCAAGCGCAAAAAGGTCTGGTCCAGCTGGAATTTCCTCTCGGGCGGGAGGGAGGCCGATGCGGGCCGCCCCGCGCCCGTCACCTATTGGATGAACCGCCTGCAATCCATTCCAAAGGAGCATCCGCTCTTTGTCTCGTTGAACCCCGGAACGGAGCCGGACCCGGCGCTGATCCATGCCGAATTCAGCTATGATCACCCGCTGTTTTCCGAGGGCGCGTTTCGTGCTCAGGAGGATATCGGCCATATTCAGGGCCGGGGTGGCGTTTGGTATGCGGGCGCGTGGCTGGGCTATGGGTTCCATGAGGATGGTCTGCGGTCGGGGCTGCGGGTTGCGGCATCGCTCGGGGCAGCACCCGATTGGGCAAAGGACATGCCAGAGGCCTATGTCACGCCGCTCACACGGGCCGCGGAATGACGGACGCCGCGATCAGGCTCTACACTGGCCATGTCATGCATATGCGCCTGATCCCGAAGCGGCATCAGTTCAGGTACGGTGTGTTCAGCCTGCTCCTCGACATTGACCGGATGGAGGAGGCCGCGCAGCGGTTGCGCCTGTTCCGCATCGCCCGCTTTGGCGTTCTGTCCTTTGCCAACAAGGATCACGGCGCGCGCGATGGCAGCGCGCTGCGCCCATGGGTGGAGGCGCATCTGGCGCGCAAAGGATTGGCCCGCCCTGCGCGGATCGACCTGCACTGTTTTCCCCGGCTTTGGGGCTTCGTGTTCAATCCGCTGTCTGTCTATTACTGCTATGACGCGGATGGGGTGCTTTATGCCACGGTATATGAGGTGAAAAACACCTTTGGCGGGCAGGAAGTGTATGCGTTGCCGGTTGCAGGTGATGGCCCCGCCCGGCAGATCCAGCAAAAGGCGTTTTGGGTCTCTCCCTTCATCGGGATGGATCAGACCTACCGTTTTACGGCGCAGCCGCCCGGTGCGCGCATCGCGCTGCGGATCAAGCAGGCCGGGCCAGAGGGGGAGACGCTGATCGCGACGCATACGGCCACGGGTGGTCCGGCGACGGATGCGGCCATCGCGCGGGCCATCCTGCGCCATCCGCTCATGACACTGCGGGTCGTGGCGGGCATCCATTGGGAGGCGCTGCGACTTTTCCTCAAAGGCGTTCCATTTTTGGGCGCGGAAGACCCGGCTGCGAAACAGAGCGGGCCACGCGCCCCCGGCGCATTGAGCAAATGATAATTTGCGGTAAGATCGAGTAAAATATGAACCAGATGACGACCATGACAGAACCGCTCACCAGCCTTGAAGGTCAGACAGACCTGCCTCGCCTTTATGCGTCCGTGCACCAATTGCTTGGCCGCGTGCAGGCCGGAACGCTGGATGTGACGCTGCCCGATGGGCGCACGTTCCGTTATGAGGGGCCGCAGCCCGGACCATTTGCGCATGTTCTGGTCCAGAATGATCAACTCTTCTCTCGCGTGATCCGGGAGGGGGACAACGCGTTTCCCGAGGCCTACATGGACGGCTGGTGGGACACGCCCGATCTCATGGCACTGCTCGATCTGTTGATGCTGTCGAATGACGAGATCAGCCGCTCCATCCCCGGTGCTGCGATTTTCCGCGCCTATGAGCGGCTGCGCCATTGGCTGCGCTCCAATTCCAAGACGCAGGCGCGCAAGAACATCTCCTATCACTATGATCTGGGCAATACGTTCTATGGCCTATGGCTTGACGATACGATGACCTATTCCTCAGCGCTGTTTAAGGATGGGCAGGACAGCCTTGAGCAGGCGCAGATCAACAAATACGCGGCGCTCTGTGACAGCCTGAACCTCAAACCCGGCGATCATGTGCTGGAGATCGGCTGCGGCTGGGGCGGGTTCGCGGAATTCGCGGCCAAGGAACGCGGTCTGCGGGTCACGGGCCTGACGATCAGTCAGGAACAGCATGATTTCGCGGTGGAGCGGATGGCACGGCTTGGCCTATCCGATCAGGTGGAGATCGTGATGCGCGATTACCGCGACGAGACCGGGCAATATGACGGCATCGCCTCTATCGAGATGTTTGAGGCGGTGGGGGAGAAATACTGGCCCACCTATTTCGATACGGTCCATGCGCGGCTGAAACCCGGCGCGCGGGCGACGCTTCAGATCATCACCATCGCGGATGAATTGTTCCCGGTGTACCGTAAAACGGTGGATTTCGTGCAGAAATATATCTTTCCCGGTGGGATGCTGCCGTCACCATCCGTGCTGCGGCAGCATGCCGCCCGTGCGGGCCTGACCGAAGTTGGCTCAATCGAGTTTGGTGAAGGATATTCCGACACGCTGCGCCGCTGGTATGAAACCTTCAACGCGAAATGGGATCAGATCGAGCCACTGGGCTTTGACAATCGGTTCCGGCGGATGTGGAATTTCTACCTCACAAGCTGTGCGGCAACCTTTCACACCGGCATCAACGATGTGACGCAAATCACTCTGACGCGGCCCTGAACATGGGTCTTGGGCGCGGGCAGCTTTTGTCCTACGGGCTGCCGGCGCTGCCGATGGCGGGGATTTACTTTCCTGTCTATGTGTTTCTCGCGCCGTTTTACGCGGGCACGTTTGGCCTGTCCGTCGGGGTGATCGGCGCGATTTTCATCACCATCCGCCTGTTTGATGCGGTCAGCGACCCGGTGATGGGCTGGCTGTCGGATCGCACGACCCTGCGGCTGGGTCGCCGCCGCACATGGCTCGTGATCGCCACGCCCATCATCATGGTCAGCGTTTTGGGGCTTCTCGCCCCGCCCGATGGCATCGGGGTGGGGTGGTTTGCAGGCTTTCTGTTTGCCCTCACCATTGGTTGGACGATGTACCTCACCCCGTTTTTTGCCTGGGGGGCGGAATTGTCGGGTGTCTATGAGGAACGCAGCCGCATCACCGTGTGGCGCGAAAGCATCGGGCTAGTGGGCACGATTATCGCCGCCGTCCTCTATGGTATCACGGATGAGCGGGCGGGGCTGTTCCATGTGGCTCTGTTCGTCGCGATCACGCTGCCGATTGCGACGCTGATTGCCTGCGCCCGCGTGCCCGAACGGCCAAGCCTCGCGCGCGAACCGGCAAAGCTCGCGGGCATCATCGCAGCCCTCAAGGGTGAGCCGATTTTTCGGCGGTTGCTCTTGGCTTATTTCATCAACGGGGCGGCCAATGGCCTGCCTGCGGGGCTGTTTCTGTTTTTCGTGCAGTATCGTTTGGGGGCTGACAGTGCGACGGGGGGGCTGCTCCTGATCCTTTATTTTGGGGCGGCGGTGTCGGCGGCACCCTTCTGGATCTGGGCCAGCGCGCGGTTTGAAAAGCACCGGGTCTGGTGCTGGGCCATGATCTATGCCGGGGCGGTGTTTCTGTGTGCGCTCACCTTGGGGGAGGGCGACGTGATCGGCTTTGCGATCATATCGGGCCTGTCGGGGCTCGCGCTTGGCGCGGATCTGGCGCTGCCAAGCTCCATGCAGGCCGATGTTGTCGATCTGGATACCGCGACAAGCGGTCAGCACCGCACAGGGGCGTTTTTTGCCGTTTGGTCGGTGGCGACGAAAGCGTCGGTCGCGCTGTCAGGCGGGATCGCGCTGTTGATCTTGGAGGTTGTGGGATTTTCGGGGCAGGGCGGCAACAGCGCGCTTGCGATCACCACGCTCGCGGTGCTCTATGCGGCGGCACCGGTGGTGCTGAAAGGGATCGCGGTGGCGATGATGTGGCACTATCCGCTGACCAAGGCGCGGCAGGCCGATATCCGCGCGCGGATCGAGGGATCAGCGGTCGGCGGTTGAGCCGTCCCAATTCGTGGCCTTGCGCTGCGCCCAGATATAGGCGCGGTTCGGCAGGGCACCGATCGCCTTGAGGATCAGCACAAACCGGGTTGGAAACGCGATCTCGAAACCCGGCTTTTCAAGCCCATCGACAATGCGCGTCGCGGCCTCCTCCGGTTTCATCATGAAGGGCATTTCAAAGCCGTTCACGGCGGTCGCGTCCGTCTCCACAAAGCCGGGGCAAATGACGGAGAAGCGGATGCCCAGATCCTCCCCATCCATCGCGAGCGCTTCTCCCATCGCGATGAGGCCCGCTTTTGTTGCGGAATAAACAGCGGCATCAGGCAGGCCACGGTACCCCGCGACGGAGGCGGTGAGCGCCACATGCCCCGCACCCTGCGCAATCAGCACCTTGAGCACCGGATCAAGCGCGTTTGTCACCCCTTCAAGGTTCACGCGAAACATTTTGCGCGCCGTCTCCGCGCTGAAATCCACCGCCCGCATGGGGGTGTAGACGCCCGCGTTCAGGATCACGAGTGCCAGCGGTCCACGCTCCTTGATCTGGTCCACGATGGCGGTCATTTCGTCGGGGTTCGTGACATCACCGGGCGCAGGGATGATCCGCCCGTCCGGGGCCTCTTCCGCGAGGGTTTTGAGGTCATCCTCAGAGCGGGCGGTGGCAAACACCGTCCAGCCCTTGCGCGCGAGTTTCAGCGCAACCGCGCGCCCGATCCCGCCACTGGCCCCGGTGATCCATGCAGACCCTTGGGAGGGGCGGGCGATATGGGTCATCACGCTCATGCCGTATCCCACAACCGGGTCAGGCTGACATCCGGGTCTTGCGTGACGATGCGGGCGGTCTGCCCGCGCGCCTCAAAGGTGGAGCCGACCCATTCGCCGCTTGGATCGTAGTAAAGGTTGAGGTCAATATCTCCGACAACGGCGTAGCGTGTCGCGTCAAATGCCCCAACTGGCGTTTCAAAGGTGGTGACTGCATCGCGGCGCGCGTTGACGTCGAACTGGCTGCCATCCTGCGTGGAAATCCACACTGGGCGCTCCAGAAACACCGGATGCCAATAGGTTGTCGTCGCGATAGAGCCTGTCACCAGCCCGGTGAATTTGCTGGCGTCCACGTCCAGTCCATCGGGCGCGCGTTCCGCATCGACGCGAAAACTGTCCCCGTTTTCCTGAGTGCGCGAATGGATCGAGGCCACTTCGCCATCCACCCATGTTTCGCGGTTCATCATGCTGTAGGAATAGGCGTCAAAGCCAAACAGCTTCACTTTGATATCAATGTCGATATCGACCTTCAGCCCGGAGGCGGATTGCGCGATGGCAACGACCTGCTCCCCGATTTTGGTGGAGCCACGGTAAATCTCGAACCGGCGCTGCGCCTCAGCGCCTTGCGCAAACACAGGAGACGACATCAGCGGCAGGGACGCGGCCCCTGCCATCACTGCACGGCGGGACAGTTTCATCGTGTCAGAACGTTCAGCGCGCGGGAGAACCGGCCCGTAAACTGCATTCCGCCGGCCATGACGATCAGGCAGTAGCATACTTCATCTCCTACAATTTCCGGATGGTGATCGTGGGAGTGATCTGCCTGCGCCACATCGCCCTTGCGATAGACGGTATCGCCGTCCTGCATCGCGCCGGAGAAAATCAGCGTGGCCTCTTCGCCAGTGTGGGTATGGGCAAGCATCCGCGCACCAGGCTTTGCCCGGATCAGCGACACGTCCTCCCCATCAAAGCCGGAGAGTTTGTATTCATGCAGTCCGGGAAGGCGGAATTGCCACGGCAAATCGTCAAGCGGTGCTGCGATGACATCCTGAATGGCACGGGGCAGGGGCGAGGTATCGTCATACTGCGCCGCTTTCGCAGGGGCAGGGACGGACCCCTCCCCATCAATCGCGGCCAGCGCTGCGGACAGCGCCCCGTCCGACATATCCGCGTCAGATGCACACACGAACGCGCCGCCCACATCCTCCATCAGCGACACGCGCTTGCGGCATGTCGGGCAATAGGTGAGGTGGGAGGACACCAACAAGCTCATCCCGTCCGACAATGTGCCGGCGGCAAAACTTGCCAATGTTTCCAGTTCTGGATGTGCGCTAGCCATGTTGCCCTTTGCCCTTTGGCGATCACTCCATGTGATCATTTACGTCTGATACGGACACCAATCAATTTTGGATCATCATTGGATGCAGAAATATACCGAATGAGATAAGCGTCAATAAACCAATGAGACGGAGACAGGCAAATGACTGCCGATGCGATGTTCTTTTTCGGCACTTTACGCGATCCCCTGACCCGCGATGCGGTGATCGGACCAGAGGCGGCGGGGCTGTCGATCCGTGCGGCAGTGATCGCGGATGCCCGTGCACATGGGGTAAAGGGGCAGGACTTCCCGATCCTCATCGCCGAGGACGGCGCGCAGGCGGACGGCATTCTTGTCACCGGCATCACGGCTGAGGCCCGCGCGCGGCTTGCCTTTTTCGAAGGGGAGTTCGGCTATACACTTGAGCCACGTCAGGTCACGGCAGATGGGCAAACCCATGAGGTCGAGGTGTTCATCGCGGACCCAGCCGCGTTTGAGACGGACGGACCATGGGATTTCGCGCGCTGGCAGGCGGATCAACGGGCCGGGTTCGTCCGCTCCGCCGCCGAATTGATGCGCCATTACGGCACCCGGCCTGCCACGGATGCGCCTGTGCTGTGGAACGGCATCCGCGCGCGCCAATTCTCCGCCACACGGGCCGCGGACCAACAGCGTCCCGCGCAGCATCGCAGCCCCTTTGGCCGCGCGGATGTGCGGGTCAGTCGCCACGCGCAGCCCTATGCGCATTTCTTCTCCATCGAGGATCACACCCTGTCGCATCGGTTGCATAACGGCGGATGGAGCGCCCCGTTGGAGCGTGCGGTTCTGGCCAGTGCCGATGCCGTGACCGTCCTGCCATGGGATCCGGTGACCGACCGCGTGCTCCTGATCGAGCAGTTCCGCCCCGCGCCTTTCGTCCGGGGGGATCAGTCGCCATGGCTGCTGGAGCCGGTTGCGGGCCGGATGGATGGGCTGGAAAGCCCCGAGGATTGCGCCCGCCGCGAGGCGCGGGAGGAGGCGGGCATCACCCTCACAGCGCTGGAAAAGGTCAACAGCCATTACCCCAGCCCCGGCACGGTCACGGAATATGTCACCTGCTATATCGGGCGGGCTGATCTGGCCCGCGCGGGCGGGGTGCATGGGGTGGAGACCGAGCATGAGGATATCCGCTCCCACCTTCTGACATTGGCAGAGGCCGAAGCGGCGGTCGCAAGTGGAGAGATCGCCGTCGGCCCGTTGATCGTGTCGCTCTACTATCTGCGGCTGCATCATGCGCGGTTGCGCGCGGCGTGGGGTTGATGCCGCCGGACCACGGGCTTAGTTTCACAGTCAAACGCGCCCAAGCAAAGGTTTCCCATCATGAACGTGTATAAAGACCTGCCCGCCGCCGTCGGGAACACCCCGCTGATCCGCCTGCGCGCGGCGTCGGAGGCAACCGGGTGCGAGATTTACGGCAAGGCCGAATTCCTCAATCCCGGCCAATCGGTCAAGGATCGCGCGGCCCTGTCGATCATTCGCGCGGCGGAGGCAGATGGCAGCCTGCGCCCCGGCGGCACCATCGTGGAGGGGACAGCAGGCAATACTGGCATTGGCCTCAGCCTTGTTGGCGCGGCCTTGGGCTATCGCGCCGTGATCGTGATCCCGGAGACCCAGACGCAGGAAAAGAAGGACATGCTGCGTCTTGCCGGAGCGGAACTGGTCGAGGTGCCCGCCGCCCCCTATAAGAACCCCAACAATTTCGTGCGCTACTCAGAACGGCTTGCCAAAGCGCTCGACAAGACCGAGCCGAATGGCGCGATCTGGGCCAACCAATTCGACAACACGGCCAACCGGCAGGCCCATATCGACACCACCGGGCCGGAGGTCTGGGCGCAAACGGATGGTAAGGTGGATGGCTTCATCTGTGCCTGCGGGTCAGGCGGCACGCTGGTGGGCATGTCCATGGCGCTGAAAGAGCGCAACAAGGATATCAAGATCGGGCTGGCGGACCCGGACGGTGCCGCACTCTACCGCTATTACACCACCGGCGAGCTTGGCTCTGACGGCTCGTCGATTGCCGAAGGGATCGGGCAGGGGCGGATCACCCGCAACCTCGAAGGGTTCACCCCCGATTTCGCCTATAACATCCCCGATGCCGAGGGGCTGCCGGTCATGTTCGATCTGTTGCAGCACGAGGGGCTGTGCATGGGCCTCTCCACGGGCATCAACGTCGCGGGCGCAATCCGCATGGCAAAGGACATGGGCCCGGGCCACACGATCGTGACGATCCTGTGCGATTACGGCACGCGCTACCAGTCCAAGCTCTACAACCCGTCTTTCCTGCGCGAAAAGGGCCTGCCCGTCCCCGAATGGCTTGAGGCAAAACGAGACGGCATCCCCGACGTGCGTGAGGCGGTCGAATGACCGAGCCGCTGTTCCGCGATGCCTATCTGAAAGAGGCTCAGGCGACCGTCACGGGTGTTGTTGAGGGTGGTGTAATCGTGGATCGCTCCTTGTTCTATCCCATGGGCGGCGGTCAGCCGGGGGATACCGGGCGGCTGGACTGGGAAGGTGGCACCGCCACCGTCAGCAACAGCGTGAAGGGAGAGGGGCAGAGCATCGTCCTCCTTCTTGATGGCGAAAGCCCGCCTGTTGGCACTCCCGTGCGCCAAACCCTCGATTGGGACCGGCGTTATGCGCATATGCGCATCCACACTGCGCTTCACCTGTTGTCCGTCGTGATCCCGTTGCCCGTGACCGGAGGGTCGATCAGCGACGTGAAGGGGCGGCTCGATTTCGATATGCCCGACGCGCCGGAGGACAAACAGGCGGTCGAGGACGCGCTCAATGCGCTTGTCGCGGCAGATCACGCGGTCACGGAAAGCTGGATCACCGATGCGGAACTGGAGGCCAATCCGGGCCTTGTCAAAACCATGTCCGTCAAACCCCCTATGGGGCAAGGGCGGGTCCGGCTGGTGCGGATCGGGTCCGATGAGACCCAGATTGATTTGCAACCCTGCGGCGGCACCCATGTGGCGCGCACCTCAGCAATCGGCCTGTTGCGCCTTGGCAAAATCGAGAAAAAGGGCAAGCAGAACCGCCGCGTTTCAATCCATTTTGCGGATTAACGAAACTGGCGCATTCGGCCCCTTGCAATCCGCGGCGCGTTAGGTAAAACACCGCTCACTTGCGGTGGGGTGGCCGAGTGGTCGAAGGCGCACGCCTGGAAAGTGTGTAGGCGGGGAACCGTCTCCAGGGTTCGAATCCCTGTCCCACCGCCATTTGCCCCAGTATCTACATCCCACATCAAGTCTGTGCGGTTATTGCCCGACTTGCGCTGGTTTGCGGCTGTGTGGTCGCTCATGAGACACACGGTGAGCGCGGATCCACGCCTATTTCCGGGCGCAGTTTCTATTGCCCAGTTTGGGCGGTGGTGTCTTCGGTGATTTCGCTGACAACAGGCAATTTTCATAGAAATATTTAGTCTAAGGCCGTTTTCGGCGCTTGTGACTCAATTTTAGAGGGATTTCTTTATTATAACAGGGGAGTTTTTTTGACCGTGATTCCGAAGCTTTTCTCCTGGCAGGGCTAGTCGAGTGGAAATTGGGTCCAGAACAGTGTCTCGAGGGTTAATTTGAGCAATTGGATTCCGGTGATGATTGCTTCATGGATCAGCGGCGAAAGCGTGGCCAGTGATGTGATCGGCGCAACGTCGCTCTCGGAAAAGCCTTCTCGAATTGTAATGGTTTTGCTGGCGATGGCAGACGCCATCCTGGGGAGTCAGTCGTTCCGGTCACGAGACAGTTGGGAAGGTAATACCGAACCCGCCGGCCATGACGTTTTGTGTGCGTCGGTGTGAGCGGATCGCCAGTCTCGTCCCTGAAATTGCCAAGCAACGGGGCGGAGAGTGTGGCGTCGGTCTTTGATCCGGTGAGCTTGCCCACTCCACACCGGCGCGCGCTGGCGGATTGCGGCTTGTCCTGTACCCGCTCCCAAAAGGCATCGCTGACTATAGCGGTAAGAGCGCCTGGCAAGACCTTTTCCTTGTGCCGGATAAGGCCTCGATAAACCGCATTAGTCAGGGGCCGAGATATCTGCCCGCGGCTGAACATGGCACCGCCCTGCCGGATGCCATCGGCAAAGACCCGTCGCCTCGGCCATTCGAGCCGCCTAGGCCGTTGCTTTCAAACAGCTATTTTCAATGTAGAACTCGAACAGTCGGCGCACCGTCTTGGGCTCGGTCTGGTTGCCAACGAGGCCGCGCCAGTTGGAGTAGGGATCCGGCGTTGAGCGCGGATTTTTTGTCGGCAATGAGAACCGCTTTTTTTCTGCCTTCGTCAGATCGACCAAACAAATGCAGGTCACTTCGTTAACGTCGATTGACTTGGCTGCTTCTAGTCGTCCGTGTCAGGCGATGATCTCGTTCGCCTCATAGATCTGGATCGGGTTTATAAATCCGAACTCTCTGATGCTGGCCGCGATCTTCCGGGTTTGTTTTGCAGAGTTCGTAAACAGTGCAAACCGCTTCAATGTTGCAATCACGCGTTTGAAATGTGTTGCTGTACTGGTGGTGTCGCCTAGAGTGTTTGAAACGGAATGTAGGACGGCTCAGCAGATGTAATTGGCAAAAGCATTCTGTCGTTACTTGTAGATAGCCACCGAAAACGAATAACTCACGGATTAGAAAAATTTTTAAAAAATTGAGAGGCCGAGCGAATTGACTTTTTCAAAAATTTATCAACTCGAGAGAAAAGGTCCTCTCAAATCCTCGACGAACTTCGTTGAGAGCTACCGCAATCCAGAATTTGGCGCCTTGCGTGTATTGATGAGCGGCCCTTCGGCCTGCGTTGCGCTGTTCCGCAAAATAGTCAGTTCCGTCGGTTTTTTGGAATATTTGCATCAGGATCAAAGCGTTGCGGAAACGAATTTTGATCTTGGGTCCGGGGCCGAAAATCTAGGTATTACAAACTAGATAGTCAAAGTGGAGAAAGTGCGATGCGAAGCATCAGCCGTTTCAGTTGGTTTTTGATTTTCCTTGTCGCAGGGGTTTGGATTGCCACCAGCTTCCTAGAGGCATCGCTAGAAATTGTGTCTTTCAAAGTGGCAGCGGAGGTCGTGAACGAGCTTCTCTCTGGGCAATCTGAAAACGTATCTGATCGTACTTTCGTCTTTACTCTTGCGGCTTGGATCGTTGCGGTTGGCGCGGGTCTCTTAGTCGCCTATTTGGCTGTCTACGGACTAATCGTTCCATTTCAAATTGACCAAGCAACGCGAATGCTAAAGTCCGCCAAAGACCGCAAAGACTTTACGGCGAATTATGATGATCTCCACATCAAGCTGGCAAAGCATTCTTTGTTGGGAAGAGCTTGGCGCGAGTTTGACGAGACGTTGGTCAAGCCGGGGTTTGGTTCCAAACCAGCTGTAATACAGAATACCACTCGCCCAAATGTGTTCTTCAATGCAGAGCTTGTTCGGGGGCATTCCTTTGGCCTGAAGATGATGCCGAGCATCCCCGGCTACTTCGTTGGTACAGGCCTACTTCTGACCTTCATCGGGCTAGTTCTCGCTCTAGACACGGCAGGGACTGCTGTTACCACTGAGGATAGCTCTGAGATGCAAGCTGCAACGAGAAAGCTTCTGGAGGTTGCTTCCTTCAAGTTCTCGACCTCGATTGCGGGTCTTGGAAGCTCGATCGTTCTGGGCATTGTCTTCCGATCAATTGGAATCTGGATAGAGACAGCATTCGCAAGACTTTGCGAAGAGATCGAAACTGTTCTCCTCTACCGTTCACCGCAGGCAATCTCGGTGGAAATGGCCTCCGATCTGAAAGAGCAGCGAGATTATATGAAAGACATAACCCAGGGTGATTTCTTCCAGCGGTTTGGGCAAGAATTCGAGCCGCGTCTCCAGAATGCAGTCTCGGGAGCTATGGCGCCGGTGATTTCTGGCATTCAAGCGGCCGTCGAGGAGCTCTCCAGCCAAAGCCGACAGGGCGCAGAAGACCTTCTGGGCAAGTTTACCGAAACCCTTCATGAGGGTGCAGGGACAGAGATGCGTGAACTTGCGAAGACCTTTGAGGGCATTCAGACAAACCTCTCAACGCTTCAGGACGCGCTAGGTGAAACCAGCCGTGGCTTCGGAGGCGACATGGAGAGGGTGTCGAGTACCTTGACAGCATCCCTTGCTCAGGCAACCGAAACAGCAGAAGCGTTCAACACGGCCGCCCGACGGCTTGAGCGCTCAACCGCGCCGCTTCTTGAGAGTGGGACCAAGATCTCCGAGGCAGTTGATAAGATGGAAGCTTCCCTGCGCACCACCACAAATGCCCTTGAAACGGAGCAGCAGGCTGTCGCATCGCTTTCGGAGAAACTCGCCGCTCAGATGAAGGAGCAAGAGGCTCTCTGGGCCCAATATGCCGAACGCTTCCAGGGAATTGATGCCGAACTGGGAGGAGCGCTTGAGCAGTTATCGAAGGCTACGAGAGAGCAAGGCGAACGTATGCACGAGTACGCTGTTAAAGTCGATAAGGGGCTGGCGGAAGCCGTTGATAAGCTGAGGGGTCTCCTTGGAGGTCTTGATGAAAACACCCGTGAGTTCGGGGAAAGTGTTGAACAACTTGCGGAAGCTTTGAGGAACGGCCGTAATCTAACAGACGAGCGACTCGATGACCCCCTTTGACCTTGCAACAAACTCCGTTGAGCACGAAGAAGAGGAGAACTACTTCGTCTCTATGACCGACATGATGGTCGGGGTGCTTTTCATTTTCATCATCATGCTCATGGTTTTTGCTATGAACTTTCGCGAGCAGACCGATGAACAGGAGCGGATTTCGGCAGAACGGCTAAGAATTCTTGAAGAGCTCGAACAAGAAACAGAAAGAGTTGCGCAGCGCCTTGAACACCTCCGTGGAGAGGTCCGCGACGAAATCGATGTTCTCGCAACGCAGCAAGGTGTACGCAATCGGCTTCTGCGCGACATTAGAGAAGCTCTTGAAGATGAAGGTCTTGTTGTAGAAATCGATGAAAGAAACGGTGTGCTCCGGCTGACGGAAGACGCTGTTCGTTTTGGTACTAACAGTTCTGCGCTGAGCGGGACGAATCGTCGAAATGTTGGGCGGATCGGTGCAGCCCTTGCGACGGTACTTCCTGCCTACACCGCATGTTCTCAGACAACTCCAACAGAGGGGTGTGGACGAACCGGCAGTACCACTGTTGAGACGGTCTTTATTGAAGGCCATACAGACAACACCGGAGGGGACAATCGAAACTGGCAGTTGTCAACAGAACGCGCCGTTACAACCTATCGTGCGATTGCTACTGATGAACCCCTGTTGACGAACCTGCGCAATCGCGCAGGGCGGCAAATCATGTCGGTCTCAGGCTACGCCGCAACGCGTCCTGTGACTAACGATCGGACCGCGGATGGTTTGGCACGAAATCGAAGAATTGATTTGCGCTTTGTAATGGAAACAGACACGCGGAGGAGACTTGGCGAAATCCTTGAGCTAACCGATGCGATGCAAGGTGAGATCAAGAAGCTTCGTGACTTGGGAGGCCAGTAACATGGCCCCAGAGTTTAAGGCTGCCATCGCGCGCGTTGAGGATGCGTCAACTGCGAAGCAACGGCCGCCGGAGGTGCCCGCAGTGACACGCGCAGCCGAGCGAGTTGTCTTGGGGGCAGGCTCAGAGGGTTTTCGGGAAGATCGCGACTATGATGTGATCGCCCACGAAATCCGGGCGGAGGTCTCGCGTGGGGCTCCTCTTTCGCGAAAGATGTTAGCGGACGCGGTTTGGTGCCTTTGGGCGACAAAGCCTGCGCTTGCTGAAACACCGTCGGTTCTGACGCGTTTGATTGATACGTTTGCTGATGTAGGTCGTTCTAGATTATTCCGCAGCCTCGCCGCATCATATCTTCAAAACTTCCGACAGGATTTGCCCGGCCTTTTTGAGATAAGCGCTTTGCTTCAAAAGACGGCGCCGATTGCGCGCGAGCCCTATCGGGGACTTAGCGCAGAGCTTGATCTGTTTATTCCGCAACGTGGACCAGAAAACATTGCTACTCAGGCGATCGAGATGGGGACTTCGATACCGGAGTATTTTCGTAAGAAGGGAGTCGGCACACAAACGGCCTTCGGTGAATACTCTTCGCATGCTACTGAATTGGCGTTACAGCGGCTCGAAAGTGGTCGCCCCCTTGACGCTTTTGAGCACTTGAGGAGCGTCAAAAGACTTGCGCTCCATGCGGACGGGTCTCTCTTATTCGGCGGTCTCAGATCGGGGTTCGCAAATGCCCTTTTACTCCCATACGAGAGCCAGGATCCGGGCAAGTCTGAACGCGATCAGTACCTTGAACTCCTGCTCGAGGTTATTGGAGATCCGCGGTCGCATAGTGCAAGGTGGACTCCTATGCCGAGAGCCCGAGATGTGGCCCTGCGATGGTTTACAGAACAATCTTTGCGGCAGTTCCTCGACATCGTTGACAAGGTCGCCGATCGAAGGATGTGGCGCTACAGGCGAGCGTTTTGGGAGGCTGTTCACGCAAAGGGTCTAATCGATAGTGCCTGGGTGGTCTTCGACGGCTCCGGCGCGCGCGAAGCCCGAAGTCGCTTTGGCAAAAATACTAAGTTCGGGCAGTTTTCGCTGGGCGTCCAATCGGGGCAAGCCGCCTTGATCCTTCAGATTGGACCAAGCGTGGTGGCTGAATGGAGCCACAACGGCCGCTGCCACATCTGGAACGATGGATCCGAAGGACCGGCGCCTTACAAGTCACGATATAAACCCGCCGAGCTTCGAGCCACCTCCTCGGGTAACGCTGACTGCCCACGATTGTTTTCGCAGTCCCACGTCTCACCAGACACCTATTCTTGGCAAAGGAAGGTTGCGAGCAAACTTCAACGAATAACCGGCATTTCAATTTCCCAATCTGAGTACAAGATATCCCGATATGACTGACCGCTTCAAAACCGAAATCACTCAGTATGGTGCTAAAGTGAGTCTCTGGCGATCAAAGCTGATCGGAAGCCGAGCGATTGAGGTTCGCGACTGGAACTCCACCGAGAGTTCACTGCGACCTGGCCTTGCACGGATTCTACGGCTCATGCACGAAGGCCGTGCCTCAGTTTCGAATGATGGTTTGGCTGTTCTAATTCCCAATGATCAGGCGGTTTCGCTTGATGCGAGTTTTTCGGACTTGCTAGGGTTTCCTCCCGTTGCGACAGCCTCTTGTCACCTCGATGCGCACGGCCGTATCGATCAACCTGAGACAAGGATCGCTGAAAAGTGGCGCGACAGCGACTTCAATATTGTTCGGCCAAAGAGGCAAGGTGCCTTTGTACGTTATGGTGGTCAGGATTGGCGCCTGACACCGCAGGTCTACGATCTCTTGAACGCTGTCGCGGGGTTCAACGCCAGCGAAGGCCAAGACGCGCTGATCAGGATAAGGGCGTGGGGGCCCGTTCAGGCGGCACTCAGGGTTGTGACTGGTGAGACGATCGAGGCTGATCAGTACCTCTCTGGGCTCACAATCTATCAGGCTGGAAGCTTTGCGCTAGATATCGAGCAGACAGTGGACGGACCAAACTTCCTGCCAGTTTTGATGGCACGAGAAAAGCGTCAGAAGGACCTCGACGAGACAAATGCGCCAGAAGACGGGGAACTCGTAGACGAAACAGATGATCTGCGCGATGAAAACACCGATGCTCTTTTGCCGCAGGAGCTTCAGGACGACTTTGCGCGTCGACGCTTCGTCGCGGATCGAAGCGTCTCGTCGGCCTACGTCGTCGGCCGAAGCCAGTTCATTGTATTGGAGTCATCTCTTCAAGCAGCGCTCAAGGTAGTTCAGGAGAAACGCGGAGCGCCGGAAACGGAGCGGCGAAGATTTATAAAAAACCCCCGAGTTTATCTTGCAACGGCCCTGAATGATGATCCGTCAGCGGCTAATATCTTTGTCGAAACCAAACAGTACTCAGATCGTGTGACGGGTCTGAAGCTCTGGGATCCAGCCGATCTGCCTTGGCTCGCGAAGTTCAAGACCGCCTGGCTACCCGAGGGTGTGCCAATAGTGTTGGAGGGTGAGGAAATCCTCCTCACGGAGCCTCCAGAAAGTCTGGCAGAACGCGTACTTCAGGCAAAATCCTTTGGTCAGGAAACGGTCAATGTTGACGGTCGAGAGATCAATGTTTCCGCTCTAGAACAGGCTCTTGAGGCTTTCACGCTACGCCCTCCAAAAGGTAAAACCGCGGACGGAGAAAAGCCGGATGTTTCCCAGCTTTCAAGAGATGTGCTCGATATCGAGGACAATATTGAAGAGGCGGCTTTCGTTGTGGCGATGTCACCTCGAAAGTCTAAGGTCGGTTACGATCTAGGGCTGGACTCCCGCGTTCTGTCATCCCCTAAGACTCATCAGGTCGACGGTATTCAGTGGCTTTGGGACGCTTGGACGTCCGGCTGGCCAGGCGTTCTCTTGGCCGACGACATGGGTCTTGGTAAGACTTATCAAACGTTGGTCTTTTTGGCGTGGCGACGTGCTGAAATCGCAGCAAGGAGCAAGTCTAAGTCGCCGATCCTTGTCGTTGCGCCCACGGCACTTTTGAAAACATGGATTGCTGAGGCCGAGTTACACCTAGCACCAGACGTTCTTGGAGAGCGTGTTGAGGCCTTTGGCAGCGGCTTGCAGGGCTTGAAGGCGCCGAAGGGGCCCGGATGGTCCCCTGAGAATGCGTTGGACGTTGCAAGCCTGCGGCAAGCAGGCTGGATTTTGACCACCTATGAGACGCTGGCCACTTATCACCGAGCATTCGCACGTGTTGGGTATGACGTCGCCGTCTTTGACGAGATGCAGCGGGTAAAGTCGCCCACGACGCTCAATACACACGCCGCCAAGGCCATAAGTGCTGATTTTGTGCTCGGCCTAACAGGAACTCCAGTCGAAAACCGATTGGAGGACCTTTGGTGTATTATGGACCGTATCGCGCCAGGCCTTCTGGGCGATTTAAGACGCTTCAGCAAAGATTACTCTGACGCTGAAGAGAAGAAGCTGACCCAACTCAAGGTTAAGCTGGAAGATTCCAGCGCAGCGCCACCCGTAATGAAACGCCGGATGAAAGAAGATATTCTTGATGGTCTTCCTGCACAAGAAATCCGAACCTACCAAGCTGCAATGCCTGACATTCAAGCGAATGCCTACGCCCATACTGTAAGCGCTGTGGACTCTCTTGGGGCCAATCGGGCAACAATGCTCGAGGCAATCCACCGATTTCGAGGAATTTCCATGCATCCTAAGCTCGATGCAGACATTCCCTTTGGTGATCCCGCTGCCTTCGAAAATTGGGCCAATCAATCCGCTCGTGTCAGGCTCGCTTTGGAGATTCTCGATAACATACGAGAAAAACGAGAAAAGGCTCTGCTCTTTGTGGAGTACAAAGCAGTGCAGCGGACGATTGCAGCCGGTCTAACTGCCAAGTATCAACTTTCTTCAGAGCCAATGATCATTAACGGAGATGTGCCTGGTCACAGGCGTCAGCCCATAGTGGCGGAGTTCCAAGAACTTCCACCGGGCTTCAATGTGATGATCTTGTCACCGCGTGCCGCGGGCGTGGGTCTAACCATCACGGCTGCGAACCATGTAATTCATCTCTCACGTTGGTGGAACCCGGCCGTCGAGGATCAGTGCAACGACCGTGTCTACCGAATTGGTCAAGACAAGCCAGTTACCGTTCACGTGCCGCTCGCCCTACATCCCTCGTATCAAGAGACATCTTTCGATTTAAAACTGGATCAGCTTCTCCAAAGAAAGCGGACGCTGTCGCACAATCTGCTGGCGCCCCCTGAAAGCCGAAGCGACGTCATTGAGCTATTTTCCGGTGTGGTTTCCAAGTAGAATGAGGCATGATGCCTGGTAAATTAATGATAATGACGAGGGTCTACTTTTTTAAAAGTTCTCAAAAAAGCAATCAATAAATCAAAATTCACTATCATTTATCGAGAACAATTTTCTAAAAGCGCAGATGCATTCCAATTCCAATTTTTTACCTCCAAGATAATTTATGCGGTCCACTACCCCAAAAATAGGGATAAGCGTTTGAAGAGCTAGGAGACTGTAGACTTTCATGTTGAGCTGGCAAGAATGCCTTGCGATCTCGCTTCTGCTCTAGTTCTTTCCTCCATACTTAAACAATCCATGACTAGCTTCCAAAGGGCACGCTGACGGTCATGCTGTATTGCAGCTACATCCTGAGTTGCGACTGTCAGCGTATGCGCGGAAATTGCGTCCTGCCTCCATTTGGGAATCGCCCTTTTCGAGCCATTTCTTGAAATCGTTTTTAATCACGTCTCTCTGTTATTTTATTCGAAATACCACAGCAATCCTGTCCAGAATTTGTGTATTTGCATTTTGTGATGCCTTTTCTGCCGCCGCCAGCAAATGTTCCATTCGGGAACGCACTTTTGTGAGCATCTTCGGTCGCTGCTGCTCAAAGAAACCATAGATCGAATTGATCCCCAGATAATCTGGGATATCTCTTTCCTTTTCGCTGCGTTGACTGACGTCTTTCTTGGCTTCAATCCAAAAGGGGTCGAGTTCCTGGGCCCAGGCCTCCGCAAGCTTTTCAAGCGACGGCAGCGTCAAATGCCCGAACCTGTTGTAGCCTTGGTTCTTTGAAGGTCCTGACTCGAGGAACCTATCCAAAGACTCCAAGAGTGAAACAATGCGCTCGGGACGAATATCCCAGTGTGCCAAACCTTCCAAAGTCGGCTGGAGGCCCTCGATTGCAGAACTTAATTCGGCTTCTGTAAGTCTTTTCTGATGTTTTCCGGCCTTAGCGGTCTCGCCATAGGCCTCGCGCAGCAGCCGCGTCACTTCCGGCTGATCGCGAATGATTTCTTGTCGATCGCCTGTCTCGCGGACGGCCAACAGTCGTGGTGGTAAATAGGATGCTTCGACGAGCGATGGTGACCGCCCACCAAGCGCAATGATGGTCATCGGTGACCTACCTGCGAGAAGACACAGATCAGCACCCCAAAGGCTCACGGGCTTGATGCGCTCAATGGACCTCAGGCGAGCTTCTGGCAGCTTGCGCCGCATGTCTTCAACCAGATCGTAGAGGTTGTTCCGGCGAAGCGGCCGCGGTTTCTTGTGCTGCTCCAGGATCAAGTCTGTCAGATCGCCGGCAGAGAATTCCAGATACTCGTCGGCGAGATCGGAAGCACCCACACCCGAAAGTAGAGCGATGGACTCGATGCGATCACGGCCTTTCTTGTCGGAAGACAGCACAAGCCCGGGCAAATCGAAGGTGGTGTAGGTGATCTTGGAATGCGGGCTGCCTCAGACTGGAACAGGTCCTTCATGCCAGACAACTGACGATCCTCGAAGTTCTGCTTAAGTGCGCGGAGTGCGTTCAACTCTAGAGCTCTCTCGCGTCCCCGCTTGAGGTTGTCGTTAATTCTGGAGGTGATTTCGGGGGGTACATAGATCGACGCACGTCGTTCATGGAAGGCGAGCAATCCGTCCAAGCCCTGGTTCCCCATCAGGGTCGCTGACAGGCAAGACGTCCAGATTGCAGGGCTTTGTTCGAAGACGAGGGAGCGTCTCGACGGGGCGAGATAGCGGGAGTTTAATCGATGACTCTCGTCCACGATCATGGAGGCGGAAGATCGGACGCCTCGGTTGATCTCCTCAAGTTCCTCGGCCTCTTCGCCTTTACTGCGTGAAAGATGGCTGTGCTTGATGAGATTGAGGTTTGCTGGCTTGCTCTTATCCCAATTGCGAAAGACGCTCGCCGGAATGATGCCGAGCGCGCCATTGCGTGTTTGATCCGGACGCTCATCTCCATGCCGAAGAACGATGCTCGAGTGCATTGTCGGCAATACCGTCGCTAAGTGCTTGCCGATGTCGGTCTTACCTGCGCCTGTCGGTGCTTCTACAAATGCAAATCCGTGTTCGTATGCTGTTCCGGCGGCCTCGTAGACGAGATCTTGCTGGAATAACAGCGGCGGACGCCCCGCGGCGCCATCACCGTCGACACACCACGGCGAAAAGGATGTCATTTCGTGAACCGTTCGGGCGAGGGCTTCTTCGGCGCTCACGGGCCTAAGGAGTGCTCTCAGGATCGCAAGAGCCTGTTCGGTCCAGTCGGTGCCAAGCGTCCAGAAATCTTCAGCGGCCTGTCGTCGCATTGAGGCAAGGTCAGGAAACGCTTGAAGTTCGTCGGCGTACTCAAGATTGCGTCTAAGTCCGCCGACCGAGAAGTTGGAGCTACCTGCGAGCGCGCCTGTGTCACTGATGAAGAGCTTCGCGTGAAGCATAGCGTGTGTGCGACCGAACCGTTTTCGAGCTAAGTCACTATCAAAGACACGAAGCGAGATAGCTCCGGATTCGATCGCATCGTAAGCGAGGACAGCGCGCAACTCATCGGAGGAACGAAGCGAAAGTCCGCGCGTTTCGAGAAAATAGTCACGGGCCTCCTCCGATAGTTCACGCCCGTCACCGTCCATGTGGCTTTGATTATCGGTATTCGTTCCAAATATGATCCTGATCGTTTCAGGGGGCTCGCTTACAATGCTGGGCCGAACGCGAAGAATGATGGACATCGCGGACAGAAAGTCCTGGTATCCGGTTACAACGAGAGCGTGCGATCCATTAAGGGTGCGCTCAACGAGCTTTTGGACCGATAGCTCGCCGTTTGTCGCCCAAACAAATTCATGCTCGGTGGTACTCCCGGACGAGGGCGATGGCTCAACATCGGCGGCAACAGCCTCTTGCCCGTGTTCCTTGCGATCACGCAACAAAAACCTTGATATGAAACTGTCTGCTCGCTCGCGCGTCATTCCGGTCACCTCAAGAGCAGTCTACAGGTTCAGATGATTCCTCCAAACCATTGAATTCGGGGCAATTCCTATGAGGCCGCTAAGCCTGAAGAACCAAAGCGTTTTTCGGTGAGGTCAATCGCTCCGGCTCAGGTGCGAGGCAATTCTAGCATGTTTTGCCAAGTGGATATTTTTAACTTGGAGGGCCCCGCGCGGGATCGATACCATCCCCACCGCCGCACTTGATCCGCCCCACCGTGCGGTGTCTCCCGCAGTCCCCGCGCTTCAAAGGGTCCCGGTTTCCTATGCAGTTGAGCCGAAATTGACCGACAGAAGTTGCTTATTATCCTGCGAGGATTTGACGTTCACGCTTAAGGCTCGCGCTCATCGCTCTTATGGTACGCAGCACTTGAGCGCTTTCAGGATCACTCGGTGTTCTTGAATGGTAGCGAGGCAGCTGATGCGCTTGCTATAAGTGTAGGCTTCGTCATCCCTCGAAACCGGACAAGGCGCATCCTTCTCGCCAACGTCGCTGTGGATCGCGAGGCGCCAATGGCCGTCGAGCAGCGCGCATTTTTTGAAATCGGAACGGTCCCGGACGACGACCAGAGGCTCGACCAGCCCGACTTCTTTGATGGAGGCAACGACTTAGCGATAATTCACTGTCTCCTCGGTTTCTTTGCGAGCGGCATAGAGCGGGCAGATCTGTTCGAGTGGCAGTCGAATGAAGTCTTTTTAAAACGCCATGCTGATCGATTTAATGCGTCTGGATCGCGTCATCTGATGTCTCCCGTTCGATCGGTCAGGTGGATGCGAGGAAGGGTCAGGTCTAGGCTTGGTAATCGGTAGTAATTAGGTGGACGCTGGTTCGGCTGATCCATGCGCACAGCGATGATGTTGTCAGGCTTGAGGCTCATGTCAGAGCGGATGTTCTAGCGAAGAGACGCCGCATTGGTTACGCTACATCGGACGACGTCGATCTCTTCGTCAGGGCTTGAGACAAAGTCGGCGCGATCCGTCTTAATACTTTTGTGTTCGCCGCGCTCGATTAGGCGACATTGGTCCATAAAGACCTTTTGCGAGAGCGCGCGGCTGTACTTTTTCGCCATGGCGCGCTTGACGCCTTTGACGATCTTGGAGAGCGGGGTGCCATCGCTCTCGAACTGCTCAGCGCAGTAGATGACGGAGATACCGGCGCGATTGCAGATGTATGCGTAATAGGCGCTCGCGTCGGACTGGTTGTCGGTCGAGTGGCGCGCCGAGGCGACGCTCCCTGTGAAGCTGTTACACTCTGGTCATGTCTGTCCCTCCAGATTAAGTGCTGAGCCCTTCATCTGTTGCTTTCGCTAAGTGGCTAGGATGGCCTGTGATTCATGGGGTCTAAGCCCGGATGCGGAGGTTGGGAAAAGTGTTTCCAAAGATGGGCAAGTCTTTTCCAGATGACGAAGAGCGGAAGGTCGATCGATTAAAATTCCAAATCCCTCTCAGCAATCTGAGCGTTTCTTGCGGCATCCTTTGCCTTCAACGAAGGTCTGGCGATGCCATGGATTTGCCGCGCGGGTAATGGGCGGCTGTCACAGCTGGGAATCACTACATCGCTCACTTTTCCCTCGATACGCCCCGACTTGATGCTGCTAATCTGGGCAGGCTGTCTAGTGGTGCATATAAATTGTGCATCGCAGCAAAAACACGGCTCTGCGCTGCGCAATTTGCTTTGAGACTGGGCAGATCATCGGCCAGCCTTGCGGTGTCTTGAAACAGACATCAAACGCCGCGCGAGGGTCAATCCTGGCAGACCACCCCCCGCGCGACTGCAACATTCCTGCTGCAAGAGCAGTCTAGCATTGTGTGTAACCCTTGGAAACGCATGGCGGGCGGTCTTTTCGCAGCGATACGAGAGGATTTCCCCCATGACACGTTCCACCCTTTTTGGCGCTGCATCCGCGATCAGCCTGCTGGCCGCCGCCCCGGCCTTGGCCTGTGACGCCCCGATCAAGGTCGGTGTGCTGCACTCCCTGTCCGGCACCATGGCCATTTCTGAGACGACGCTCAAAGACACGATGGAAATGCTGATTGATCAGCAAAACGCGGCAGGCGGCCTTCTGGGTTGTCAGATTGAGGCCGTGGTCGTTGATCCCGCATCCGATTGGCCGCTCTTTGCCGAGAAAGCCCGCGAATTGCTGACCGTGTCGGAGGTGGATGTGATCTTCGGCTCCTGGACCTCCGTGAGCCGCAAATCGGCGCTTCCCGTGCTCGAAGAACTCAATGGCCTGATGTTCTATCCGGTGCAGTATGAGGGCGAGGAATCGTCCAAAAACGTGTTCTACACGGGTGCCGCCCCCAACCAGCAGGCGATCCCGGCGACCGACTATTTCCTTGAGGAATTGGGTGTCGAGAAATTCGCGCTTCTGGGCACCGACTATGTGTACCCGCGCACCACGAACAACATTCTCGAAAGCTACCTGATCTCCAAGGGGATCGCGGAGGAAGACATCTTCGTCAACTACACCCCGTTTGGGCATTCCGACTGGGCAACCATCGTGGCCGATGTTGTGGCCTTGGGTGAAGATGGCAAGCAGGTCGGCGTGATCTCCACCATCAATGGTGACGCGAATATCGGCTTCTATAAGGAACTCGCTGCGGCAGGTATTTCCGCCGATGATATTCCGGTCGTGGCCTTTTCGGTGGGTGAAGAAGAACTCTCTGGCCTCGATACCTCCAACCTTGTCGGCCACCTTGCGGCATGGAACTACTTCCAATCCGCGGAGAGCGAGTTGAACGAGGAATGGGTCGCCGCGTGGAAAGCGCGCATGGGTGAGGATCGCGTGACGAACGACCCGATGGAGGCGCATTTCATCGGCTTCAACATGTGGGTGAACGCCGTGACCGAGGCAGGCACCACCGATGTGGATGCGGTGCGCGCGGCAATGTACGGGCAGGAATTCCCGAACCTCACCGGCGGGACGGCCGTTATGCTGCCGAACCATCACCTCGCAAAACCGGTGTTGATCGGTGAAATCACCGCTGATGGTCAATTCGACATCATCTCGCAAACCAGCGAAGTGCCCGGCGATGCGTGGACGGATTATCTGCCCGACAGCGCCGTGCTGGTATCCGATTGGCAGGAGCTTGGCTGCGGGATGTATAACACCGTGACCGAGACCTGCGTGCAGATCAAATCCAACTACTGATCGCCAACCGGGCCGCGCGGTTCACCGCGCGGCCCACCTCAATTTGAGAGTGCCCCCATGATCCGCATTCTGCTCGTGCTGCTGGCCTCTTGGCTGACTGTGTTGTCCCCTGTTCAGGCGCAAGAGGCCAGTTTGCAGGACGTCCTGCAAACCCATCAGGAAGAGATTGCCAGCCCGTCCCGCCGCAGCGTCGGGGAAGTGCTGGAGGCGCTGGTCGCGACCGCGCATCCCGATCTGCCCCGGTTTCTGGAGCGTTGGCAGGCGCGGGAGGTTTGGGTGCGGGATGCGGACGGCTTGTTCTTCTTCGTGGAGGAGGGGGCAGATGCGATCACGCTCATCGACATTACAAGCCTTGAAGTGGTTGGCACCGCCGCTAAGGCCGAGATGACCGAACTGCGCCCCAATGGCGGTGTGCGCCGGGTTATCGGCTCCGCCCTTGTGCAATTCCAACTCTCCGATCCCGATATTGAGCGGCGCATCGCGGCGGTGGATGCGATTGCGCGCGCCATGTCCGCCGATCAATTGCCCGCCCTGTTGAGTGCCATCGACAATGAGCCGGACGCGGCGCTCAAAACCCGCAAAAGCCGCCTTGCAGGTATGCTCGCCGCCAGTTTCGCGGAGACAGAGGAGGCGCGGATCGCGGCGATAGCGGGTCTCGGCTCTGACCTGTCCGTGGACGTACGCGCGGTCCTGAACCAGATCCTATCCACGACAGAGGGCGTCGCCGCCGAAATGCCGGATGACGCCAATATCGCGCGCGTCCAGATGCCCGGCACCGATATCACCTATACCGACGCGTATGACCGTTTGGTCGCCGCAAATCTTGCCCCGGCACGGATTTCCAACGCGGATATCCTTGCAGCCCTGACCGAACATGTGGCGGGCGGCATGGTTGGTGGCATTCCGACTGCACAACTCAACACGCTAGAGACACGTCGGATCGCCTATACCGCCCTCGCCGCCGACGGCCTTGTCCCCCCGCTCGTGACGGACGCAGAGCGCACCGCGATGGTCGATGCCCACAGCTTTTTTCTCGCCTATGATGAGGACAGCAGCGCGATCACGGATGCGGCACGCGCGTCCCTTGATACGATTGAGCAAAAAGTTGCGCTGAGCCAAGCCGCCGATCTGACGCTTGATGCCTTGTCTCTCGCGTCGATCTATTTCCTTGCGGCCATTGGTCTGGCCATCACGTTCGGTGTGATGGGGGTCATCAACATGGCCCATGGCGAATTCATCATGATGGGCGCTTATACCGGCTATGTCGTGCAATTGTTCGTGCCCGACTACACGCTTTCGATCCTGATCGCGCTTCCCTTGGCCTTTGCCATCACCTTCGGGGCAGGGGTCGCGATGGAGCGGACGGTGATCCGCTGGCTCTATCATCGGCCGTTGGAAACCCTGTTGGCCACGTTCGGGATTTCCATTGCGTTGCAACAGCTTGCCAAGAATATCTTTGGCACGCAGGCGCGGCCCCTCACATCGCCCGAATGGCTCGACGGCGCGCTGGTGTTCAATGACGTGATCGCGATCAGCTATATCCGTATCGCGATTTTCGTGCTGGCGCTGGTGTTTCTTGCGCTGATCCTCTTTGTCCTCAAGCGCACCCGGCTGGGGCTGGAAGTGCGCGCGGTGACGCAAAACCCCGGCATGGCCGCGTCCATGGGGATCAACCCCGACCGGATCAACATGCTGACCTTCGGGCTCGGCTCCGGCATCGCGGGGATCGCGGGTGTGGCCATCGGGCTTTATGCCAAGGTCACGTCGGAAATGGGATCGGATTACATCGTGCAAAGCTTCATGACCGTGGTTGTGGGCGGGGTCGGGAATGTCTGGGGCACGCTCGCGGGCGCGTCGATGATCGGCTTTCTGCAAAAGGGGATCGAGTGGATGAACCCGTCCAATACTCTGGCCGCGCAGACCTTCATGATCCTGTTCATCATCCTGTTCATCCAATTCCGGCCCAAGGGCATTGTTGCGCTCAAGGGCCGCGCGGCGGGGGATTGATGGGATGATATGTGTTCTACCGTTCCTCCCGTTCGCCGGGGGCGCAGACCCCGGATCGCGCCCGACCCGCCCCCCCGGGGCGGGCGCCATGCGCCACCCCGCGGGCCGGTCGCGATCCTCTTCTTTCAGCCCGGAGCGTGAGCCAATCGCGCGAGACCCCGCCGCTGTATCAGATGCCGAGACCCCCCATGCGTAAGACCTTCATCTCTCAAAACCCGTCCGTCCTGTGGTTCCTCGCAGCCCTTGGCCTGTTCACCCTGATCGTGACGATCCTGTCCGAAGGGTTCGGGCTTGGCATCGTTTCCACCTCCTTCATCAAGACGTTGGGCAAAACGCTGTGCCTGTGCCTTATCGCCATCGCGATGGATGTGGTCTGGGGCTATTGCGGTATCCTCAGCCTTGGGCATTTCGCGTTTTTCGGCCTTGGCGGTTACGCCATCGGCATGTGGCTGATGTATGCGCGGACCGAAACGATTGTGGTCGAAAGCCTCGCTGGCAACATCATCCCTCCGACAGAGCAGGAGGTGATCGACGCCATCGGCACACAGATTTTCGGCGTCGTCGGCTCATCTGAATTCCCGCTGATCTGGGCCTTTGCCGATAGCCTTGTGCTGCAACTGCTGATGGTGGTTCTGGTGCCGGGACTGTTGGCGCTGGTGTTCGGCTGGCTCGCGTTTCGCAGCCGGGTGACGGGCGTATATCTGTCAATCCTCACGCAGGCGATGACACTGGCGCTGGCGCTCTACCTGTTTCAAAACGACAGCGGTTTGCGCGGCAATAATGGCCTGTCGGGCTTGCAGAACATCCCCGGTTTTGAAGCGACCCCGCAGGCCACCATTTCCATCGTGTTTTTCTGGGCGTCGGCCTTTGCACTGTGCGCGGGCTATCTGTTTTTCGCGTGGATCGTGTCGGGTAAGCTGGGATCGGTCCTGCGCGCGATCCGCGATAATGAGGCGCGGGTGCGGTTTCTGGGCTACCATGTGGAAAGCTATAAGCTGTTTGTCTTTACCATCACGGCGGTCGTGTCGGGGATCGCGGGCGCGCTTTATTATCCGCAAGCTGGCATCATCAACCCGGCGGAGATTGCGCCAATCGCCTCCATCTACCTCGCGGTTTGGGTCGCGATTGGCGGGCGGGGCCGGCTTTATGGCGCGGTGATCGGCGCGGCCTTTGTGTCGCTGCTGTCAAGCTGGTTCACGGGCGGCGGCGCACCGGATATTCCGCTTGGGTTTTACACGATCCAATGGACGGATTGGTGGCTGGTGCTGTTGGGCGTCAGTTTTGTCGCCGTAACGCTGTTCTTCCCGCAAGGCATCGGCGGTTTGTTCGACAAACTGGTGAGGAAGCAGCCATGAACAACACGCTTCTTGAGGTTGATGGCGTGTCGGTCACCTTCGACGGGTTTCGCGCCATCAACAACCTGTCGATCCAGATCGCGGAGCCGGAATTGCGCGCGATCATTGGCCCGAATGGCGCGGGCAAGACGACCTTCATGGATATCATCACGGGCAAGACACGCCCCGATGAAGGCAAGGTGATCTGGGGGGAGCGGAACATCTCCCTCCTCAAAATGTCCGAAAGCCAGATCGCACAACAGGGCATTGGCCGAAAATTTCAGAAACCAACGGTGTTTGAGGCGCAGACAGTGCGCGAAAACCTCGCCATGGCACTCAAAAACAAACGCGGGCCGTTTGACGTGCTGTTTTTCCGCTCGAACCCCTCCATCGAGGGGGAGATTGTGGAACTGGCGGAGGAGATCGGCCTGCAAGACGCGCTCGACACGCCGTCCGGTATCTTGTCCCACGGGCAAAAGCAGTGGCTGGAGATTGGCATGTTGCTGGCGCAGGATCCGCGGCTTTTGCTCGTCGATGAACCGGCGGCGGGCATGACGCAGGCCGAGCGGGAACAGACCACAGAAATCCTCGTGCGCGCGGCGCAGACCCGCGCCGTGGTGGTGGTGGAGCATGACATGGAATTTGTCCGGCGGCTGAATTGCAAGGTCACGGTGCTGCATGAGGGGTCCGTGCTGGCCGAAGGCTCCCTTGATCATGTGACCGCCAATCAGACGGTTATCGACGTGTATTTGGGGCGGTAGGGCGATGCTGGAACTAGAAAACATCACTCTGAAATATGGGCAAAGCCAGATCCTCCATGGGATCAGCCTCACCGCCAAACCGGGGGAGGTGACGGCGATCATCGGCACCAATGGTGTGGGCAAAACCTCCCTGCTCAAGGCGATCTCAGGGCGGCACCCATATGCGGAAGGTCAGATGCGGCTGGATGGTGCGGTGCTGGACCATCCCACGGCGTTTCAGGCGGCGCGGGGCGGCATCGCTTATGTGCCACAAGGGCGCGAGGTGTTCCCGCTGATGACCGTGATGGAAAACTTAGAGACCGGGTTTGCCTGTCTCCACAAGGCGGACCGCACCATCCCCGAGCGCATTTTCGATCTGTTTCCCGTGCTGGCGGAAATGCGCCACCGGCGCGGTGGTGATCTGTCGGGGGGGCAGCAACAGCAGCTTGCCATTGCGCGCGCGCTGGTGTCCCGCCCGCGTGTCCTTTTGTTGGACGAACCGACCGAAGGCATCCAGCCCAACATCATCAAACAGATTGGCCGGGTGATCCACCAACTCCGCGACGAGGGAGAGATCGCGATCATTCTGGTCGAGCAGTATTTCGACTTTGCCTATGATCTTGCCGCGCAATTCTATGTGCTGAACCGCGGCGAGGTGCGGTTGAATGGCGCCAAATCGGACCTGGGGCGGGAGCGGCTGTTGGAGAGTTTCGCGCTCTGATCTTGTTCGTGGTGAAGAAAGGTCCGTGACCTCCGGCTTGACCAATGATAGCGTTACCATCTGCTTCTGACGGCACTGCATGGCAGGGCAGCGCGATTTGGGGTTGCTGGGTCGTGACCGTGCTCTAATTGGTATTGAACGTCGAAACCGGGGGGCATCGCATGAAACAGCATTTACGGACGCTAAGTGTGGCCTGCCTCGTGGTGCCTCTTCTCAGCCTCGCGGGTATGGCGCAATCCTATATGACCCTGACCCTTACAGGACCGTCGGGCGCGGTGGTTGAATTCACGGCTGAGGAGATTGACGCGCTGCCGCAGCAGGACATCGTGACCTCGACCATCTGGACCGAAGGGGTCAACACGCTCACCGGCCCGTCGCTTCTGTCCGTTCTGGAGGCGGCGGAAATGACCGGCATGACCGTGACGCTGATTGCGCTTAATGAGTATGCGGTGGATATCCCCATGGCCGAGCTTGAGGCCGACATGCCCGTGCTGGCCACGCGGATGAATGGCGTGCCAATGTCCGTGCGGGACAAGGGACCATATTGGGTGGTCTATCCCTATGACAGCGACGAGACGTTGCAGAGCGAGCGGATTTATGCGCAAAGCATCTGGCAACTGAACCGCATCATGGTGCGCAACTGATCGTCCTGATCCGTTTCTGCTGAGAGTAACGCACGGAATAACATGACCCATATCCGTCTTGTCGTTGTTGTTCTGATTGCCCTTCTCTTGGGGTTGTTCGCCTATCTGGGCACGACGACCTTCACGCAGGTGCGGGGTCTGTCGACAGCCGCGCAGGACGACATGCTGTGGACGATCTCCCAGACGGAAGTTGAGATTGCCAATCTCGCGGCCACCCTTGCACAGGCTCAATCGGTGGAAATACCCGATACGGATATGGTCACACTGCGCGCCAATATCGCGCTGAGCCGATTGGGATTGTTGTCAGCCGGGCAGGCCCGTGTCCTGATTGATCAGGATTGGGAGGCACAGCGTCTGCAGCGGGTGATCGACGCCTACGCGACAGACGCGGCAGCGATTGTCGATGGTGCAGGGGTGCTGACACCACAAGACATCGACCGCCTGTCGCTTTTGACGACGAACATCCGCCCCAGCGTGCGCGCGCTTGCGCTGCGCGGTCTGGAACTGGGTGTCGAAAGCGCCGAAGCACGGCGCATGGCCTTTATCTCGCAATTGCGGGTGACGGGGATTGCTGCGATGGGCACGATCATCGCCCTTGGCCTGTTGCTGCTGATCCTTGATCAGCTTCTGGCGCAGGCCAGATTGCGGGACGCGGCACTCAAGGCGTCGCGCGATCGGCTTGGGGCGACGGTCGCCGCCTCCCTCGATGCGATCGTGATCGCGGGTGAGGATGGCCGCATCGTGGAATTCAACGATGCCGCCGAGACGATTTTCGGCTGGAAGCGGGATGACGTCATCGGCCAGCCGATGGAAGATAACATCATCCCCGACCGCCACCGCGCGGCCCATTTGGCAGGCATGAACCGCTATATCGCGACGAAAGAGCGCCGGGTTGCGGATCGTGGCCGGGTGGAGATGACGGCCCTGCGCAAATCGGGGGAAGAATTCCCCGTCGAGATCAACATCACCACCGCGCGGGACGGCACGCGCGAATTGTTCATCGCTTATCTGCGCGACATCAGCGCCCGCAAGATCAGCGAGCAAAACCTGATTGACGCGCGCGACCGCGCCGAAAGTATGGACCGGGCGAAGTCGCAGATTCTGGCCGTGATGAGCCATGAAATGCGCACGCCACTAAACGGCATCCTTGGGGTGCTTGATCTGTTGCGCACCACACCGCTTGACGCGCAGCAAAAGCGGTATGTCGAGGTTGTGGCCGGTTCAGGGGAGATCCTGCTTGCGCATGTCAACGAGGCGCTCGATATCACCCGGCTGGAAACCGGGGCGCTTACGCTGACCCCGCAACCGGTGGAGCTTTTGCCGCTGACCGAGCGGATCACCGATGTCTTGCGCCCTTTGGCACAAGAAAAGGGGTTGGAATTGACCCTTGAGTTTGATCCGTCCATGGCCCGTGCTTTTGTCGCGGATGGCGGGCGGATCGGGCAAATCCTCACCAATCTTGTGGGCAACGCGATCAAGTTTACCCAATCTGGCCGGGTTTCCGTCGAAGTGACGGGCATTCACGGCCCGGACGCCACTGCCGCGACCCTGATCGTCAGCGATACGGGCGAAGGGATCCCATCCGATCAGACCGAAGCGGTGTTTGAGGATTTCGTGGTCCTCAACAGCCCCAAAGGCCGCCGGGATCGGGGCGATGGGCTGGGCTTGCCGATTTCCCGCAAACTCGCGCGCCTCATGGGCGGCGATATCACGGTGCAAAGCGTCGTTGGGCAGGGCAGCAGCTTTGTCCTGAAACTGATGCTGGAGAGGGTGCAGGAGCCTCAAAGCGCGGCGCTGCCGCCGCCCTCCCAGACAGGCAAGTCGGTGCTTGTGGCCAATAATGATCCGTCCAACCGCGCCATCTTGCGGGAGATGATCCTGGGCCTTGGTCACAACGTGACAGAGGCCAGCAACGGGCTGGAGGCGCTGAACGCAGCGCGCGCGCAACCGTTTGATCTGATCCTGATGGACAGCACGATGCCCGTGATGGACGGGAGGACAGCGGGCCGCTTCATCCGCTCCGGCGATGGGCCGAACACGGGCACGATGATCGTCGGCCTCGTGGCGGAGGCCGGGCTGCCAGAGGAGGGGGCCGTCGAACCCTTCACCAGCTGCCTGCCGAAACCTGTTCGCATCAAGGAATTGCGCGACCTGTTGGCCGAGTGACGGGCTGCGCGGGCCTCAGCCCTCTGCCGCCGTGCCGAACAGGGCATGAAGCTGCCGCGCCGTGGCCTCATCGCTTGGATACATCAACTCCAGCTTGACCTCAGACAGGGCCACATCCTCCGCCGTGCCGAATTGGCCGATTGTGGCAAAGAGGGACAGGCGCATATCGCCCAGCCGGTAGATGCTTGGCACGATCGGGGGCAGCGGATCATCCGACGGGGTGACCTCCTCTGCGATCCGGGCGATCCATGCGTCAAATCGGGGATCGGCCCCGAAATGCGCGGCTTCCGTGCGCAGCCGGGCAAGGCTGTGGCGCAACACTTCGTCAAGGTTGTCGAGCGCATCGCGCAGCGCGGCATTCTCGATCAGATGCGTGACCAGCCCGTCCCCCAATCCAATTCCGACCGCGCCCAATAGATGCGCTGCCGCCGGGTTCATCTCGATGATCTGCCAATGCCGGTCAATGGCATAGGCGGGATAGGGCATGTGCCGCTCCATCGTCCAGCGGATTGCGTCCCGCACCGGGGCAAGCGCGTCCTCTGCGCGCAATGGCGCGGCAGCGGGGGCGTATCCGGCGGATAGAAGCATATCGTTGCGGGCGCGGTGGGGCAGGTTCATGCGCTGGGCAAGCCGCAGGATCATGCCCCGGCTGGGCCGCGCACGCCCCGATTCCAGAAAGGAGATATGGCGCGCCGACACTTCCGCCACGCCGGCAAGGTCGAGTTGTGACAAATGGCGATGGTGACGCCAGCTTTTGAGTGTTTCGCCAAAGGTGCTCATGTCCCCACGATACCGGCACAAACACGGGAAAGCACTTACCTCACAGGTAATTGTTTTGCGTCTGTCAGACCGGCAGATCGGTCCCTGAATTCAAATCAAGGAGACCAGATCATGACCCTTCACCTTCGTGTGCGACTGCTCAAGACGTTCAGCATCCTTTACCTGATTGGTCCGGGCCTTTTGATGGTGCTGGCCGAACTGCTGCCGGTCATGGGGGCGGTGTCGGCCTTTCTTGATCTGGCCTATTGGCCCTATGACGGGGCGCAGGTCGTCGCCGGGGATGTGGCGACGCTGTTCAATGCGATTCTCGGTGGTGTCTTGATCGGGTTTGGTGTCCTGATCCATGAGGTGGGGTCCAAGGTGTATGCTAAGGACGAGCCGCTGGGCCGTCGCATCCTGCTGACGGGCTTGTTTGCGTGGTATCTGACGGACAGCTTTGCCTCTGCCGTGACGGGGGCGCCATTCAACGCAGTGATGAACACGTTTTTCGCCGGGTGTTTCATCGTGACGCTTCTGTGGCCTGCACGGACCTGACACGCCCTTTGCCCTCGGATCGGCGGAGACCCCTCCGCCGACAGCCGCTTGCAAAAATCGACGGCCAGCCGGATTAAAGGTTTGACCCATCAAGCGCCCGCTTGCACGATCCCCAAGGGACGTTTCAGGGAGCAGTGATGGACCATATTCCACCTTTGCGCATTGACGGGCTGCAATACGCCAATTGGTCAGAAAAGATCTTTGGCCAGTTGCGCGCAGGCGGCGTGGACGCGATCCACGTCACCATCGCCTATCATGAGAGCTTTCGCGAAACCGTGCTGAATTTTGAGCGGTGGAACCGCTGGTTCGAGCAATATCCCGATCTAATCATGAAAGGGCTGTGGGCCAGCGATATCGACCGCGCGCGGACAACGGGGCGCACGGCGGTGTTCTTTGGCTTTCAGAACCCCAGCCCGATGGAGGATGACATTGGGCTGATCGAGATTTTGCACACGCTCGGCGCGCGGTTCATGCAGCTTACCTATAACAACCAATCCCTGCTCGCGACCGGATGTTATGAGGAGTATGACGCGGGCATCACCCGGATGGGGCGGCAGGTCATCGCGGAGATGAACCGCGTGGGGCTCGTGATCGACATGAGCCATTCGGGCGACCGCTCCACCATCGAGGCGGCGGAGATGTCGACCCGCCCCATCACGATCACCCATGCAAACCCCCATGCGTGGCACCCAGCGTTGCGCAACAAGCGCGATGAGGTGATCCGCGCGGTCACATCGCGCGGCGGGATGCTCGGCTTCTCGCTCTATCCCCATCACCTGAAGGGCGGCACGGCCTGCACGCTGGAAAGTTTCTGCCAGATGATCGCGGATGCGGCAGCCGCCTATGGCGCGGATCGGCTCGGCATCGGCACGGACCTGTGTCAGGATCAGCCCGACAGCGTGGTCGAGTGGATGCGCGTGGGCCGCTGGAGCAAGCAGATCGACTATGGCGAAGGCTCCGCCGCCATGCCCGGCTTTCCCCCCATGCCAAGCTGGTTTCAGGACAATCGCGATTTCGGAACGATAGAGCAGGGCCTGCGCGATGTTGGCATGACCGACCATGAGGTCGCGGGCATCATGGGCGGCAACTGGTATCGCTTCTTTGCCGAGAATTTCGGGGGGCAGCCATGATCCCCGCACTCGATCAGATCACCCGCCGCGCGCCCGCGCAGGTGATGCGGCTCAAACGGTTGGGATCGTTTCACCAATCGCGGCTGAGTTTCATGCGCATTCTGACCCGGCGCATGGCGGGGGAGGGCTGGCACTTCACGCGCGCCGCGTGGGAGGTGGATGCCGAAGGCGTCGGCCATGCCGTCTATACCGCCCAGGGGCCGGAGCGGAGCTATTCGCTGGTTGCCTTTGCCCATGACCTGCCCGCCGATCAACGATCCGACCGGGTCATTGCCGAGGCGTGGGACGCGACATTCGCCCTTTTCGACGGGGTGCCGGGGGCGGAGGATATCGCGCGGCTCCGCGATAACGTCCCAGTGCAGGAGGCGGGCCGCGTCACGGCGCGGGAGTTGACCCTGTCGCGCGCAAACCGGTCGGTCCGGCTTTGGTCCCATGTGGTCGATGCGCTGGCGCAGGGCGATCAGCCCGACGCGGCGGAGATCGACAAGGTGGGCTATCTGATGCGCACCACCGCCGTTTACGGATCGGGCAAATTCGGCGCAGCGGATCGGGAGATGATCGCCACTCGGCCCGAAATGGAAACCCCGTTTCAGGCAGAGATGCTGACGGTCTATCTCATCCGTACCTTCGTGCGCGATCTGGTCGAGCATATGGCTCGTATGCAGGGCGGTGACGGCGCGGTGCAGCTTGATCCGGCCCTTGCCCGGCGGCTCGGCATCGGGAATTCCACCGGGCTTGGCATGGCGCCCTTCATCGTCAACCATCCGGTTTTGTTCAACAACTGGATCATGGCGCGGGAGGAGGCCATCGCGCGGGTGCGCGCCGTCGCCACTCCAACAGCGGAGGAAATCCGGCAATTTCGCACCGTGCTGGAGGCAAGCGCCGTGAGTATCGGCAATTGGACCTCCGCGCATCCTCTCCAGCAGGAAAAGCTCCACGCGCTGGGCGATGATCTGGCGGCCCTGCAGGCCTGTGTGGCCGCGATGGACCTGACGCGTGATCATCCGTGGCACCGTTTGGTCACTTGGGGGGAGGCTGCGATGAGCGAGGAGGGGCAGGAATTGCTCTGCTCCCTGATCCTTGAACCCTACGGCACGCTCGTGGACGGATTGGCCTGCTGCATGGCCGATCCCCATGGCAGCCGCCAACCGATTGATGGGGCGATGACGGTCGCGGCGGTCCGAACCCTCCTGGAGGACGCATTCGGCTGGGCGCTACCGCTCGATTGGTCGGAGCAAGAGGCGTGTGCACGGGCATGGTATGTGTCCGAGGAAAAGCTCGAACCCCGCCTTGGGGAGCGGTTTGAAGAGCCGGTCGCGGAATATGAACAGCCCCTTGCCCCCGCGCGCGACGCGGCGATGGCCTATCGCGCCTTGACGGAATGGGAAGCAGAAGCGCCCATCGCGCCATTTCTGTTGGCCCATCCCGAGCATCGCCACACCATCCGCCGCGCGCAGATAGCCGCCCGCGCGCCCTATGGCGAAATCCGCGACAACACCATCGCGGCCGATATGCTGCCCATCGACATGCTGCGTGCGAAACTGTCTTTCTTTGGCGCGACACGGTTTGATCCCCGCTCCGACCGCTGGGTCCGCATTTCGATGTTTTCTGGCGCGCCTTATCCCGAGGCTCTGTCTCCGGAGACGGCGGATTTCTGGGTCTATCCTTGAGCCTCCGCGTGATCCTGTCCCTCAACGAAGTGGACGCAACCGCGAAAAAGGCGGCGCGCGGCGCGGGCTATCCATGGGGGCTGGCGGAGGAGGCGGCGCGCGCGACCCGTTGGCTCTGTGCGCAGGGGCAGGACGGGTGCGGCGCGTTGGCAGGCCTTTTATGCATCACGGATAGCCAGGTGGATGCGTTTGCCCCGGCGCGCAGCGGAACCGGATGGGTCGGTGACGGCCCCGTGTGCCCGATCCAGATGGGCGCGGCCCTTGCCGATTTTGCCTCCGATCTTAAGGCCGGGCCGGTGCATGTCCCGCCTGTGCGCGCACCGCGCCTGCTGCTGCCGTTTTTGGCGGTGATTGCGGAAATTATGGAAACGTCGGTTGAGGCCAATTGGAACAGTGGCACGGTTACGGTGGCGCAAGGCGCGGAAATGATGGGTGACCTGCCCGATCCATGCCGCCTCACGCTGTCCCTCACTGCCGCCGCAATCCCGTCGCGCGCGGTCCTCCGCGTCGTTCCCAAACCAGAGGATTGGGCCATGCTCACGACCTTTGCCCATCGCACATACGCCCCGGCAACAGCCGCCTCCCGGTTGAAAGGGGCGGGCGCGGGACTTTCGGACAATGATTAGGATGAGGACATAATGCAGACAGAAACGCTCACTCTGGCGGAGATCGAAGAGATCGCCTTCGCCGCGCTGACAGCCGCTGGCACCTCGCCGGAAAACGCGCACCCCTTGGCCAAAGCCACGGCAGAGACGGAGGCCGATGGCGTCGCCAGCCATGGCCTCGCCTATATCCCGATCTATTGTGAGCATGTGCGCTGCGGTAAAGTGGATGGGCAGGCCACACCCGTGATCGCCAAGCCGCGCCCGGCCTTCCTGACGGCGGATGCCGCGACAGGTTTTGCCCATGCGGCGATTGATGCGGGTTTTGCACAGCTGTTCCCTTTGGCGCGGGAGATGGGCGTGGCGGGCCTGTCGATCCGCAACAGCTATAATTGTGGGGTTCTGGGCTGTCACACACGGCGCATGGCGGAGGCGGGCTTGATCGGGCTGGGCTTCACGAATGCGCCGGCCTCCATCGCGCCCTCGGGCGGGGCAAAGCCCGTTGTGGGGACCAACCCCTTTTCCATCGCGGTGCCGGGGGAGGATGGCAAACCGGCGCTGTTGATCGACCAGAGCGCCAGCACCATCGCCAAGAGCGAAGTGATGAAACACGCCCGCGAAGGCCGCCCGATCCCTGAAGGCTGGGCGCTGGATGCCGATGGCAACCCGACGACCGATCCGGCGGTGGGGCTGAAAGGCTCCATGGCCCCCTCAGGCGGGTATAAGGGCGTGGGTGTGGCGCTGATGGTTGAGGTGCTCGCAGCCGCCCTGTCCGGGGCGCATCTGGGCATTCAGGCCTCCCCCTTTTCCGGCACGGCAGGCGGGCCGCCGCGCACCGGGCAGTTTTTCCTTGCGATTGATCCAAGTGCCGGGGATGGCGCGGCGACGGCAGTGCGGATTTCCCAGCTTGTCGCGGCGATCCGCGATCAGGAGGGCGCACACCTGCCGGGTGACGGGCGGGCGGCGGCGCGCGCGCGGGCCGAGGTCAGCGGCGTTGCGGTGAACACGGCGACGCTGGATAAAATCCGCGCGATTATAGAGGGTTAGAAATGGTTGTTGATATTTTGCAGAATCCGTGGCGGGGCAAGGGTATTCCGGGTCTTGGCCCGATGCCTGCTGATGACCCTGCCCCTGTTTTGGCATTGCTAGACCAGTGTCCGGCCCATGCGCAGACCCCGCTGGTGCGGGCCGATACGCTCGCCCACGAGGCCGGTATCGCCCAGCTTTGGATCAAGGATGAGCGGGGCCGGATGGGTCTGGGCAGTTTTAAGGCGCTGGGGGCGGCTTATGTCATCGCGCGCGACGCCGCTGCCGCCGGTGGCCCGTGGGAGACGGCGCTGACCGGTGCGACTTACGTCACCGCGAGTGCCGGAAACCACGGCATGTCCGTCGCGGCAGGCGCGCGACTGTTTGGCGCGCAGGCGGTCGTCTATATCGCGCAAACCGTACCAGACAGTTTCGCGGAGCGGCTGCGCGCCATGGGCGCGCGCGTGGTCCGTGAGGGGCCGACTTACGAGGACAGCATGGAGGCCGCGGAAAAAGCCGCGCGTGATGAGGGGATGCGCCTTTTGTCCGACGGATCATGGCCCGGTTATACCGATCCGCCCTATCATGTGATGGAGGGATATCTGAACCTCGCGGCAGAGGCCGTGGCACAGATGGACGCCCCGCCGACCCATATCCTGCTTCAAGCGGGCGTCGGAGGGCTGGCCGCTGCGGTCGCGGCACATGCGCGGCGGGCATGGGGGGATGGCCCGACCATCATCGTGGTGGAGCCAGAGGCCGCTCCCGCCCTGATCGAAAGCATCCGCGCGGGCCGGATCGTGGAAACCGAAGGGCCCGTCTCCTCCATGGGGCGGCTTGATTGCAAGGTGCCGTCGATGATCGCGCTGGCCGGATTGGCGCGGGATGCGGATGCCTTCGTGACCATCAGCGAAGCAGAGGCGGCAGAAGGCTGCGTGACCCTCGCCGCGCATGGAATGCCGACCTCCCCCTCGGGCGGGGCGGGGTTGTGCGCGCTGTTGAGCGGGGGGACGGGCATCGCGCCGGACGCGCGCGTGCTGTGCATCATGAGCGAAGGGATGACCGAGGGTGACTGACCGCTCCCTCATCTTTCCGCGCGCCGAATACGCCGCGCGGATCGCTGCCTTTCAGGCGCGGATGGCGCGGGCAGGGGCGGATGCGCTGCTTCTCACCAGCCCGGCGGATGTGTTCTATACCACTGGGTTCCTCACCCGGTTTTGGGAAAGCCCGGCGCGACCATGGTTTATCGTGATCCCGGTAGAAGGCGCGCCGGTGGCCGTGATCCCGTCCATCGGGGCCGATCTGATGGGGCGCACATGGCTGGAGGATATCCGCACATGGGACGCACCCGATCCGGTGGATGATGGGGTGTCGCTGCTCGCAGAGACGCTCTCGGCACTTGTGCCGGACAGGGGCAGGATCGCGCTGCCCATGGGGCTGGAGACGCATTTGCGCATGCCAGTGCGGGATTTTGAGCGAGTCAGGGCCGCGCTGTCGCCCCGCACGTTTGTCGATGGCACTGATGTTGTTCAGCGCGTGCGGGAGGTGAAATCAGAGGCGGAGATCGCAAAAATCCGCGCGACCTGCGGCATTGCGGATCGCGCCTTTGCCCGTGTGGCGGAATTTGCCGCTGCTGGCGCGACGCTCGCCCATGTCTTTCGCGCGTTCCAGATCACGCTCTTGGAGGAGGGTGCGGATTGGGTCAGCTATGTCGCGGCTGGTGCCGGGCAGGGCGGCTATGGCGATGTGATCTCCCCCGCGGGGCCAGAGCCGCTGTTGCGTG
This sequence comes from Rubricella aquisinus, assembly GCF_014199445.1. Lineage (GTDB taxonomy): Bacteria > Pseudomonadota > Alphaproteobacteria > Rhodobacterales > Rhodobacteraceae > Rubricella > Rubricella aquisinus. The sequence goes on from NZ_JACIJS010000006.1 coordinate 143,338, forward strand.
GGGATGTGCTGATGCTCGACACGGGCGCGGTGCGAGACGGGTATTTCTGCGATTTCGACCGCAATTTTTCTGTTGGGCCAGCCAATGACAGAGTGCGACGCGCGCATGAGGCGCTGGTTAGCGCTGTGGCCGATACCGCGCGCGATCTGCGGCCCGGAATGCGGGCCCGGGATGTGCATCGGCTGCTCTGCGCGGGGCTGACAGCGCGAGAGCAGATGCCCTGTGGTGGGCGGCTCGGGCATGGGCTGGGGATCACGCTCACCGAATGGCCGTCCTTCACGCCGAAGGATGACACGACCCTGCGCGCGGGCATGGTGCTGACGCTGGAGCCGGGCGTTGACCTTGGGCGAGGGCGGATCATGGTCCATGAGGAAAACATCGTGCTGCGCGAGGGTGGGGCGGAGTTTCTCTCCACCCCCGCGCCGCCCGATCTGCCGGAGCTGTCTGGATGAGCCATCACCCCTACAAACTGACAGAGCGGCACAGCGCCACGCTTGGCCTGATCGTGTTGCAGGTAGATGAGACCATCGAGCAGGATTTCCGGCGGATGGTGCCGGATGAGGTTGCGCTCTATGTCACCCGCATCCCGTCCGGCGCGGAACTGACACCCGATACGATTGCGCAGATGGCCGTGGATTTGCCCGCCGCCGCGCGCCTTTTGCCCCCGGCGGTGAGGTTCGACGCGATTGGCTATGCCTGCACCTCCGGCACGACGCTGATCGGGGTGGAGCGGGTCGCGTCGCTTGTGACAGCTACCGCGCAGACCCGCCATGTGGCCAATCCACTGACCGCCAGCATCAATGCGCTGCGTGCCGTGACGGCCCGGCGCATCGCCATCGTCTCCCCCTATATTGCCAGTGTGGCAGAGCCGATCCGGGATGCCTTTACCAGCGCCGGGTTTGAGGTGCGGCACACCGTCAGCTTTGGCGAGGAGGTGGAGGCGCATGTCGCCCGCATTGATCCCGCGTCGATCATGGAGGCCGCGCATGCGGCCTGCGCCGGGGGGGAGGTTGACGCGGTGTTCCTGTCCTGCACCAATCTGCGCACGCTTGATATCATCGCACCGCTTGAGGCCGCTTTGGGCATCCCCGTGATCAGCAGCAATCTTGCACTGGCATGGGATATGGCGCGGCTGGCGGGGACGGACCTTATTGCACCGGGGCGGTTGGTCAGGGGCGTTTGAGCGCGGTCGCGATATCCTTCAGCGTTGGGCCAAGCGGGTTTGCCTTGCGCCAGACCATGCCGATGCTGCGCCCCGGTTGCGGATCGGCAAGGCGAGAGATCGCCACATCGGCGGAGCGGGTTTCCACCGACACGGCCATCTCCGGGATCAGGGTCACCCCGATGCCCGAGCTGACCATCTGCACGAGGGTGGATAGGGAGCTTGCATCCAGCATGTCCCGCGTCGTGGTGCCACCAAGGGCGCAGAAAGACAGCGCCTGATCCCGAAAACAATGCCCTTCCTCCAGCAGCAAAAGGCGCATCGCGGGCAGGTCTTCGGCGCGGGGCACCGGCGCGTTTGCCTGCGCCTTGGGCCGGACGAGCATGAAGGCTTCGGAAAACAGCTCCATCTCCGTCAAGGTCGGCTCTGAGGTGGGAAGGGCGACAATCGCCATGTCGATCCGCCCCTCTTTCAGTGCGCTGATCAGGGTCGGTGTGATGGTTTCGCGGATTTTGATATCGAGCGCGGGATACATCCGGCTGAGCGTGGTGATGACCGACGGCAAAAGATAGGGCGCCACCGTCGGGATCACCCCGATCCGGAGCCGCCCGGCAAGCCCCCCTGCCGCGTTGCGCGCCATGTCCCCCAACTCATCCACTGCGCGCAGGATATCGCGCGCGCGGGCGGCGGTTTCCTCCCCTACGGGGGTGAGTCGCACCGTGCGGCTGCCGCGCTCCACCAGCGTGACGCCAAGCGTTTCTTCCAGTTCGCGGATCTGCATCGACAAAGCCGGTTGCGAAACGAAACTGGCCTCCGCCGCACGTCCGAAATGACCGTGATGGGCCAAAGCCTCGAAATACCTGAGTTGTCTTAGGGTTAGTTGATTCATAATCCTATCTTATCACAGGGATCAGTAAATGCGAATTCAACTGATGGAGAAACACTGTTAGGCCAACCCCAGACTAACGCCAATTCACGACGGGGCTACGGCTCTGTCTGGACCGCAAAATGAAGGAGACCCGTGATGGACGGAGCCAAGATCGAAGACATGAACGAAAGCGTGGGCAAATGCCCGGTTCTGGGCGGCGCGCATCGGCATGGCGCGCGCGGCACGACCGCGAACCAGCATTGGTGGCCGAATGCGCTGAACCTCAAGGTGCTCAACCAGAACCCGACCAGCGGCAACCCGATGGACCCGGATTTCAACTACGCAGAGGCGTTCAAGGCGCTTGATCTTGATGCGGTTAAGGCTGATCTGCACGCGCTGATGACAGACTCGAAAGACTGGTGGCCGGCTGACTACGGCCACTATGGCCCGTTTTTCATCCGTATGGCGTGGCACTCCGCTGGCACCTACCGGATTGGCGATGGTCGCGGGGGTGCAGGCGCAGGCACGCTGCGCTTTGCGCCGCTGAACTCGTGGCCCGACAATGGCAACCTCGACAAGGCGCGGATGCTGCTCTGGCCGATCAAGCAGAAATACGGCAACGCAATCTCTTGGGCCGATCTGATGATCCTGACCGGGAATGTGGCGCTGGAATCCATGGGTTTTGAAACCTTCGGCTTTGCCGGGGGCCGCGAGGACGTGTTCGAGCCGGAGGAAGATATCTATTGGGGGCCGGAGAGCGAGTGGCTCGCCGATGAGCGCTATTCCGGCGATCGCGAGCTTGAGGGCAATCTCGGTGCGGTGCAGATGGGCCTCATCTACGTCAATCCCGAGGGGCCGAACGGCACGCCCGATCCGCTCGCATCCGCGCGCGATATTCGCGAAACCTTTGGCCGTATGGCGATGAATGACGAGGAAACCGTGGCGCTGATCGCGGGGGGGCACACCTTCGGCAAGGGCCATGGCGCGGCGGACCCGGCGCAATATGTCGGGCCAGAGCCGGAAGGCGCCCCGATGGAGCAGATGGGCATGGGCTGGGCCAACAGCTTCGGCACGGGCCGGGGTGCGGACACCATCACCAGCGGGCTTGAGGGCGCATGGACGACCAATCCGATCGCGTGGGACAACAACTATTTCGACAACCTGTTCGGCTATGAATGGGAATTGACCCACTCCCCGGCGGGCGCGCAGCAGTGGAAGCCGAAAGGTGCGGATGCAGACGGGCTTGTCCCCGATGCACATGACCCGTCCAAGCGGCACGCGCCCGTGATGTTCACCTCTGACCTCGCATTGCGCGAAGATCCGGCCTACGCCAAAATCTCCAAGCGGTTCCATGAGAACCCGGCGGAGTTCGCGGACGCGTTCGCCCGCGCATGGTTCAAGCTGACCCACCGCGATATGGGGCCATATGAGCGGGGTTTGGGCAAATATGTGCCGTCCGAGCCGCAAATCTGGCAGGATCCGGTGCCTGCGGTAGATCACGCGCTGATTGGTGCGGATGACATCGCAGCCCTGAAAGGCCAGCTTCTGGAGGCCGCCAGCGGCACCGATCTGGCCTTTGTCGCGTGGTCGGCAGCCGCCAGCTATCGCGGCACGGACAAGCGGGGCGGGGCCAACGGCGCGCGTATCCGGCTTGCCCCGCAAAACGGCTGGGCCGTGAACGAGCCGGAGCGTCTGGCAGCGACCCTCGCCGCTATCGAAGGCGTCAAGGCCGCGTTCGAGCAGGGGGGCAAGCGCGTCTCCCTCGCCGATCTGATCGTGCTGGGCGGTGTCGCCGCCGTGGAGAAGGCCGCAGCCGATGCGGGCAACCCGGTCGACGTGCCGTTCACACCGGGCCGCACTGATGCGACCGACGAGATGACGGATGTGGACAGCTTTGCCGTGCTGGAGCCGAAATCCGATGGCTTCCGCAATTATCACGCGGCGGTTGTCACCCGCTCCCCGGAGGAGATGCTGGTCGATAAGGCGCAGATGATGGGCCTGACCGCGCCGGAAATGACGGTGCTTGTCGGTGGCATGCGGGTGATGGGCCTCAACACCGGCGGCGCGTCCCATGGCGTGTTCACCGACCGTGTTGGCGCGCTCAGCACAGATTTCTTCACCAATATCCTCGATATGGGCACGGTCTGGGCCCCGGCGGAGGCAGGTGACGGCGTCTATGTCGGGCGGGATCGGGCGACCGGTGCACAGAAATGGACGGGCACGTCCGCCGACCTCGTGTTCGGCTCCAACTCCCAGCTTCGCGCGATTTGCGAAGTTTATGCGCAGGCCGATGGTGCGGCGAAATTCGCCCGCGACTTCGCCGCCGCCTGGGGCAAGGTGATGGAACTCGACCGGTTCGACCTGCACTGATCCCTGTCAGTTGAAACAAAGCGGCGTCCTCACATTCGGGGGCGCCGTTTTTTATGGGCAAATGCACTGGCCAAGGTTAAAGCACCAACAGTTTTATGCCTGTGACGTTCTGAGGGAGCGGTGGAATTAGGCCGCCCGGCTAGACGTCGCATCGCGCACCACGAGACGATGCAGATGACGATGAAAGGATACGCGCGTGAGCATTACTCTCCTTGATGGTGGGATGGGGCAGGAGCTTGTCCGCCGCAGCAGCGCAGCTCCCACGCCGCTTTGGGCAACGGAGGCGCTGTTGCACGCGCCCGATCTGGTGGCGGAGGTGCACGCCGATTTCTTTGCCGCTGGTGCGCAGATCGCCACGACCAACACCTATGCCGTCCACCGCGACCGGCTCGCCCCTGCTGGGATCGAAGGGCGGTTTGAGGATTTGCAGCGTGCCGCCTGCGAAATCGCGGTGCGCGTGCGTGATGCGCATGGCTCGGGCCTGATTGCGGGCGGGGTTGGCCCGCTGAAAGGCTCCTACCGCCCTGATCTGGCGCTGCCGGTGGCTGAGGCGGCGTATCTTTTCGGGGAGGTCGCGGCGATTCAGGCTGACTATGTCGATGTATTCCTCATCGAGACGGCGTCGTCGGTGTTGGAGGCAGAGGGGGCGCTGACGGGGCTGCTGCCCGCCGGAAAGCCCGTGTGGCTGTCCGTGTCGGTCGGGGATGCGGATGGCACGCGCCTGCGCTCCGGTGAGCCGGTGGAGGCGATCTTGCCATTGGTTGAGGCCATGGGGCCAGCGGCCCTCCTGATCAACTGCACCCGTCCAGAGGCCGTGACGCAGGGCGTGGCCCGATTGTCGGGGGCGAGCGTGCCGCTTGGCGCTTATGCCAACGGGTTCACCCGGATTGACGAGGCGTTCCTCGATACCCAAGCGACGGTGGATGCGCTGTCCGCACGGACCGATCTGACGCCAGCCGCCTATGCCGATCATGCTGCGGATTGGATCGCCCTTGGCGCGTCGATCATTGGTGGCTGTTGCGAGGTGGGTCCGGCCCATATCGCGGAACTGAAATCCCGATTTGGAGCCTGACCATGACCCCTCCCTCCCATGCGCGCGCTGTGATCATCGGGGGTGGGGTTTCGGGCTGTTCGGTTGCGTATCACTTGTCGAAACTCGGTTGGACCGATATTGTCCTGCTGGAGCGCAAGCGGCTGACCTCCGGCACCACATGGCACGCGGCGGGCCTGATCGGGCAGCTGCGCGCCAATCAGAATATGACCCGGCTCGCGAAATACTCCGCCGACCTCTACACCAAGCTGGAGGATGAGACCGGCATCGCCACGGGGATGCGGCAAAACGGGTCGATGACCGTGGCATTGACGGCACATCGCTGGGAGGAGGTCCGCCGTCAGGCCACGCTCGCCCATAGCTTCGGGGTGGAGGCAGAGGTGATCGGCCCTTCGGAGGTCAAATCGCTCCATCCCCATGTGATGACGCGCGACGTGATCGGCGGCGTTTATCTGCCCCATGACGGCCAATGCGATCCGGCCAATATCGCGATGGCCCTCGCCAAAGGTGCGCGGATGCGGGGTGCGCGCATCCTGGAAGGGATCAAGGTCACGGCTGTTGACGATAATGGGCAGGCGGTCACGGGCGTTCATTGGGAAAGCTCTGAGGGATCGGGCCATATCGCCACCGATGTGGTGATCAATTGCGGCGGCATGTGGGGCCGCGATCTGGCCGCACAATCGGGCGTGACGCTGCCGCTCCATGCGTGTGAGCATTTCTATCTGGTGACTGAACCCGTCGCGGGCCTGAGCCAGCTCCCGGTGCTGCGCGTGCCGGATGAACACGCCTATTTCAAGGAAGACGCGGGCAAGATGCTCCTTGGCGCGTTTGAACCTAAGGCAAAACCATGGGGCATGGGCGGCATTCCCGAGGATTTCGAATTTGACAGCCTGCCGGAAGATTTCGCGCATTTCGAACCCATCCTGGAACGCGCGATGCGCCGGATGCCGCTGTTTGAGTCGGCAGGTATTCATACCTTTTTCAACGGGCCGGAAAGTTTCACGCCCGATGACCGCTATTATCTGGGCGAAGCGCCTGATCTGCGCGGCTATTGGGTTGCGGCTGGGTATAATTCGATCGGGATCGTGTCCTCCGGCGGGGCCGGTATGGCGCTCGCGCAATGGATCCATGACGGGGAGCCGCCCTTTGATCTCTGGGACGTGGATATTCGCCGCGCCCAGCCCTTCCAGCGCAACCGCCGCTATCTGAAAGAGCGGGTGAGCGAGACGCTTGGCCTGCTCTACGCCGATCATTACCCCTACCGTCAGCCCGAAACGGCGCGCGGTGTACGCCGCTCCCCGGTCCATGCGCTGCTCAGCGCGCGCGGCGCGGTGTTTGGTGAGACCGCAGGATGGGAGCGTGCGAACTGGTTTGCCAAGGACGGTCAGGACCGGGAATACCGCTATGACTGGAAAGGGCAAAACTGGTTTGAGAATCAGCGCGCCGAACATCTGGCCGTGCGCGAACAGGTGGGCCTCTTCGATCTGTCCTCCTTTGGCAAGATCCGGGTCGAGGGGCGGGATGCCAGCGCGTTCTTGCAGATGATGTGCGGCAATGATGTGGATGTGCCTGCCGGGCGGCTCGTCTACACGCAGATGCTCAACGCGCGCGGCGGCATAGAGTGCGACCTGACGGTGACCCGCCTGACAGAGACGGCGTTTTTGCTGGTGGTGCCCGCAGCCACGGTTCAGCGGGATCTGGCATGGTTGCGGCGGCATATTGGCGAGCGGTTCGTCGTCGTGACGGACATGACGGCGGCAGAAGCCACCTTTGCGGTGATGGGGCCACGCGCGCGCGATTTGATGCAGGCGGTCAGCCCAGATGATTTCGGCAACAGCGCGCATCCCTTTGGCACCGCTCGGGAAATTGAGGTCGGTATGGGCCTCGCCCGTGCGCATCGTGTGTCTTATGTGGGCGAATTGGGGTGGGAGCTTTATGTCAGCGCCGATCAATCCGTGCATGTGTTTGAGACCCTGTTGCAGGCGGGGGCGGAATTCGGCCTGAAACTCTGTGGTCTTCATGCGCTCGACAGTTGCCGGATCGAGAAGTGATTTCGGCATTTCGGCCATGACATCACCGATGAGGATCATGTGCTGGAAGCGGGGCTGGGCTTTGCCGTGAAGCCAGATAAGGGGTCATTTATTGGGCGTGACGCGGTGCTGCGCAAAAAGGAGGGGGGACTGGCCCGCCGCCTCGTGCAATTCCAACTCTCCGATCCTGCGGCGATGGTGTTTCATAATGAGGGGATTTTGCGGGACGGCGCGCGCGTGGGCATCGTCACCTCCGGCAATTATGGCCACACGCTCGGCGCTGGCATCGCGATGGGATATGTGCCCTGCGCGGGAGAGACAGCCGTGCAGGTGCTGGCGTCACGCTATGAGATAGAGATCGCAGGGGAGCGGGTGCCGGCCACGCCAAGCCTAACCCCGCTTTACGATCCGACCCACGTGCGGATGCGGGCCTGATAGTTTGCGGTTAAGGGGCTGTTCTGTACCCCCGATTGATGGCCCGCGCCGACCCTTGGGCGTCATGGCTGACAGGGAAGGGGGCGCACCTGACGGTGCGATGCCTCCGGCGGGGCATATTTGAAGAAAGTGAATTGGGTTTGGGACTGTGAGAACGGACCCGGTCTTTGGGTATGCTGCCATGTCATGCGCCCGCCCGATAGGGGGGCGGGGGCGATGGGTTTTGGCATCAGAGTTTGCGCAGTTTGATCCGGGTGAGACGGTTGCGATCCTTGGTCACGATTTCAAACCGGAAGCCATGGAAGCTGAACACCTGTCCCCGGGTCGGGATGGTCTGCGCCTCATGGATCACGAGGCCCGCGATGGTGTTTGCCTCCTCATCGGGGAGCGACCAGTCGCAGGCGCGGTTGATGTCGCGGATGGTCATCGCGCCATCCACGAGAACAGAGCCGTCGGGTTGCTCCTCGACACCCTCAACTTCATCATCATGTTCGTCCGCAATGTCGCCCACGATCTCTTCAAGGATGTCCTCAAGGGTAACAAGGCCCTGAAGCGCGCCATATTCATCCACCACCAGCGCGAAATGGGTATTGCGCTTGAGAAATGCGCGCATCTGATCGTCGAGGGTCGTAGTGTCCGGCACAAACCACGGCTCCATCGCGATATCGGTCACGTCCAAAGTGGAAAGTTTCGCAAGCCCACCTTCGGTGCCCCGGATCAGGGTGTCGACCGCGCGCAGCAGATCCTTTGCGTGGATCACGCCGATGATGTTTTCGGTCTCTCCCTTAAAGAGGGGGATGCGGGTGTAGCGGGAGCGCAGGCAGAAGGTCAAAATCTCCTCTGGCGGGGCATCCACGTCGATCATCTCGATATTGGAGCGGTGCATCATCACCTCCTCCACCGTGCGCTGGCGCAGATCGAGGGCAGCAAGCAGGCGGTCGCGATCATCCTTTTCCACGCCGCCTTCGGAATGATGGAGTGCGATTGCATCCGCGATCTCCTCATGCGCCATAATCCGCGCGTCGGCATCGGTACGCACGCCAAAGATACGCAAAGTCAGCCGCACGATCGCGCGCACGATGTTCACCACCGGCGCCAGCAGCCGCACAACCAGCGAAATGGGCAGGGAGACCATTTCCGCCGTCCGCTCCGAATTGGCGATGGCGTAGGTTTTGGGCAGCACTTCCGCGAACACGAGCACAAGTGCCGTCATCACAAGCGTCGCGGTGGCCACGCCATTCTCGCCCAAAAGGGTCGTGAAAAGCGCGGTCGCGAGGGCCGTGGCGGAGATATTGGCGAGATTGTTGCCCAACAAGATGCCGCCGATCAGCCGCTCGTCATCCTCCTTGAGACGCAGCGCACGGCCCGCCCCAACGCCGCCTTTTTCCGCGCGGCCGTGCAGCTTGGCCTTATTTGCGGCGGTCAGTGCCGTCTCAGAGCCGGAAAAGAAGGCCGACAGGCACAACAGAACCAAAATCGTGAGGATGGTTATCCATTCGCCAAGGGCGATGTTCAAAAACGGGGCGGCTTCGCCGTCCATTGGGCTCTCCAACAAAGAACAGGGTGCGTGATGACAGAGTTATGGGGGCGGGGGGCCATCGGGGCAAGGGCTGCGTCAGGGTTTTGCCAGCGGATGATGCTCCAAAACGAGGGATTTGAGGCGCTCATCGACGATATGGGTGTAAATCTCGGTCGTGGAGATGTCCGCATGGCCAAGCAGCACCTGAATGGTGCGCAAATCCGCGCCATGGGCCAACAGGTGCGTGGCAAACGCGTGGCGTAGCACATGCGGGGACACTTTCTCAGGCGATATTCCGGCGGTGACCGCGATATCCTTCAACACCCCGAAAAACCGCACGCGCGTGATATGCCCCGCGCTGCCGCCACCGGGAAACAGAAACCGCGCGCCCGGGGGTGTTTTCGCGTGTTTCAGGGTCTTGCGATGGGGCAGCCATGCGTTGATCGCAGCGCGCGCCGGGTCTGAGAGCGGCACCAGCCGGTCTTTCCCACCCTTGCCGCGCACGAGGATCATTTCAGGCCGGGCGCTGGTGGCGCCAAGCGGCAGCGACACCAGCTCCGTCACCCGCAGGCCAGTGGCATAGAGCACCTCCATCAGGCAGGTGTTGCGCGCGCGGTCCGCCGGGCTGCGGCCCGTGTTGCGCGCGGCATCCATCAGCCGGTCGACCTCCTCCATATCCAGTGTGCGGGGCAGGGGGCGGCTCTTGCGCGGGCCTTGCAGGCGCTGGGCCGGGTCATCATCGCGCCAGCCTTCCGAATGAAGAAACCGAAAGAACTGCCGCACCGCGCTCAACCTGCGCGCGCGGGTCGCGGTGGCCAGCCCTTCGGCCTCCAGCCCCGCGATATATCCCTCAAGATCGGTGCGCGCGGCCTTGAGCGGGGCGACCTTGCGCGCGGCCAGATAGCCGGTGAAATCATCCAGATCCCGGCGATAGGCGGCAAGTGTGTTGGGTGCCGCGTCCCGTTCCGCGTGAAGTGCCGTCAGAAAGGCCTTGATCAGATCGCCGCTCATGGCAGGCGCAGAAGGATGGTCTGCACCGCGATGCGGCGCGCGTCCTCCTCCAGCCCCAGCCCGCGCAGGGTGCGCAGTGCTGCGCGCAGATCGCCCGGATCGACCTCCACCCCCGCGCCAAGCAGATCAAGCGCGCTCAGCACCGCCTCGCCATTTCGGTTGATCCGCAACAAGTCCTCCAGCCGCGCCTCCTGCGGGTCGAGCGATTGCCCCTCCATGGGGAGGGCGAAGGCTTCAAGGGCAGCGGTGGCCAGCCTGTCGGCATCCCCCGGCAGGGCCGGCGCGGGCGGCAGCGTGTCATATGCGTCCGACCCTTCCGCGATCAGCAAGGCCACATGATGTGGATAGGGTGCCTCATCGGGCAGCCAATCGCGCGCGGGCGCGGGTTGCGCGGCAAGCATCAACACTTTCGCAACGGTCAGGTCGCCCTCCGCCGGTGGGATGAGGCGGGACAGGGCCGCCCCATATTCCAGCGCAAGCGGCATGGTCAGATCCACTTCCGCCAGGGCGTCATAGGCATAGCGGAGCGCGGGCAGGATATCCTCCGTCGCCTCGCCTTGGCCAAGGACCGCATCGAGGGTCTGCACATGCGCCATCCGGTCCCACACACTGCCGGAAGCAGCAGGCGTGCGCGCGCGATAGGCCGCAAACAGGATCGGATAGGGGAAGTCCCCCTCGCGGCTCAGCCGCTCTGCGGCAAGGGCGCGGTCGCGCACGGGAGCGCGGCCATGGATGTCGCGATAGAGGAACGCGGGCGGCAGATCGGCACGCGGGCGCGACTGCCCGGCGGCCTCTCGCAGGGCGAAATCAAGTGCGGTCATCGGCTCGGGCAAATCGAGGTCCGTGTCGTCCTCAAACAGGTCAGGGTCAAGGAACATGCGCAAATGATCGGCCCGCAATGGCGCGATGGCACCCAACGCCTCACCAAGGCCGAGGGTCATCGCCGCCGTGTCCCATTGCCCGCTGCGCGCGGCACAGAATACGCGGGTCGAAAGATCATCGGAAAGGGTGGCGTCGGCTGCCAGCATCTTGCAGGCCGCATCCGCGCGCCCTGTCAGGAGCGCAATGTCAAAAAGCCGCTCGAACAACCTGTCATCGGGCGGCCCGGCCCGCTGGCCGAGCGCTTCGGCCTCATCGACGGCGCCCATGCGCATCAGCGCGTCGATCCGGGCGTTGAGCACGATGGCGCGGCGGCCCGATCCGCGCGGCGGGATCGCTTCAACTAGAAGGAGCCGGTGCAAAAGGCCGCGCGTCGCCGGCACGCCGTTCTCGTTCAATTCGTCGAGCATGCGGGAGATGCGCAAGGCGCTGGAGATGCCCCAGATATCGGGCGGCAGGCCAAGCGCACGGGCAGGCACCAGCCCCACCGCATCCCGGCGGGTGCCGATCAAGGGTTCGGATGTGATGGTGCTGCGCTGCACGGTCGGGCCGGTCGGGGCCTCCGCCGCATTCGCATCCCGTTCAAGCGGGATCCAGCTGATCGCGGAGCGGGGCACTTCCTGCCCTGATGCGGGCCCGGCGATGACCGCCACCAGCCCGAGAATCGCAGTAAGCCTAGGCGCCAACATCAAGCTCCACCGGGACGCTGACAGGCTCTGCCTCGACACTCAGATCCGACATCAGCGCATAGCCGATGATACCAAGCCCTGCCAGAACCACCAAAATTGCCAAATAGAATAGCGCCCGCGCCATTTCTGCCCCGCCTTACCTGTACCCAATGGGTGCATTGCGCACCCTGTTGCCTCATATCTGCCGCGTGTTGTGCCACGTTGCCTTTCATTGGCAGCATGGTAACACTGCACCTGCCATCCGGTCCAGCGATCCGGTCCCTTCGATATGAGAGGTAACCTCGTGCATCCCAGACACAAGAGCGACGCACCGGATCAGGCGGAATTATGCCGCCCCCTCGTGCTTGTCGGCTTGATGGGAGCGGGCAAATCCAGCGTCGGGCGGCGGCTGGCAATGACGCTGGATGTCCCATTCATGGATTCCGATCAGGAGATCGAAGAGGCCGCGGGCCTCAGCATCCCCGAGTTTTTCGAGAAATATGGCGAAGAGGAGTTTCGCGCGGGCGAACGCCGCGTGATCGCGCGCCTGATGGCTGAAGGCCCCTGCGTGCTTGCCACTGGCGGCGGTGCCTTCATGGCGGAGGAAAGCCGCGCGCTCATGGGGCAGGCAGGTGTGACCGTCTGGATCAATGCGGAGGTCGACACACTTTGGGACCGGGTCCGGCAAAAGGACACGCGCCCTTTGTTGCGCACGCCTGATCCGCGCGGGACGTTGCAGGCGCTTGCGGATACGCGCTATCCCACCTATGCGCTTGCCGATGTCACGGTGATGTCGGAACCCGGCCAACCCCATGAGGCGGTCGTGCACGCGATCCTCGCGGCCCTGCGGACCCGTGATGAAACACTGCCCCAAGAGGCGCGGACCTTTCGCCCCGTGCCAGACAGTCAGACCTGAAGGACGACCCATGACCCCCATCCCACCCGAACGGCTGACCGTTTCGCTCGGCTCGCGCAGCTATGACATCCTGATCGGGCGCGATGTGATCCGGGACACGGGGCGCATCCTCAAGGACATGGGCGCGCGCGCTCGCGTTGCCATCGTGACGGAACGCCGAGTGGCTGATCTGCGCCTTGGCGGGCTTTTGCGGGTGCTGGAGGAGGCGGGCTTTACCGTCTCGGCACTGGTGCTGGAGCCGGGAGAGGGCACGAAAGACTGGAAAAACCTGACCCGTACGGTGGATTGGCTGCTTTCCCAGAAGATCGAGCGGGATGATCTGGTGATCGCGCTCGGAGGCGGCGTGATCGGCGATCTCGCTGGGTTCGCAGCGGCCATATTGCGCCGTGGTGTGGGCGTGGTGCAAATCCCCACGACGCTCTTGTCTCAGGTGGACAGTTCGGTCGGCGGCAAAACCGGGATCAACTCACATTTCGGCAAGAACCTGATTGGCGCGTTTCATCAGCCGCGATTGGTCTTGGCCGATACGGCGCTCCTTGACAGCCTGACGGATCGCGACTTTCGCGCGGGCTATGGGGAGGTCGTGAAATACGGGCTGTTGGGGGATGCGGGGTTTTTTGCGTGGTTGGAGCAGAACGGTCCGGCCTTGCTGGCGCGCGAGCCTGCGGCGCTGGCCTATGCGGTGCGCCGATCCTGCGAGATGAAAGCAGAAATCGTGGCGCGCGACGAAGAAGAACGCGGGGACCGCGCCCTTCTCAATCTGGGTCACACGTTTTGTCATGCGCTGGAGGCAGCAACCGGGTATTCGGATCGTCTGCTCCACGGGGAGGGGGTCGCAATCGGGTGCCTGCTGGCTTTTGACGTCTCAGCCCGGTCGGGGCTTTGCGCGCAGGAAGAGCCGAGCCGCATCGCGGCCCATTTCGCGCAGATGGGCCTGAAAACACGGCTCGCCGATATTCCGGGCGATCTGCCGGACGCAGAAGGGCTGATGCGGCTGATGGCGCAGGACAAGAAAGTGCAGGATGGCCGGATCACCTTCATCCTCGCCCATGGTATCGGGGAGGCGTTTGTGAGCCGGAACGCCGATCTGGAGACGGTCAAGGCTGTCCTGAGCGAGGCGTTGGAGGCTCGCGCGTAGTGCCTTCACATGCCGTCGTGGGGTGACGGCGAGAAACAAACGCTTCGGGGCAGCGCTCCCGCCCGTCGTTCCGTCGCTTGCGCTCCGTCCTCCCGTTTGGCCGGGCCGGCGCTGCGCGCCGGTTCAAGATTGCGCTGAGGTGTTTGAGGAACAGGACTGTTCCTCAAATCACCCTCTCAATTATGGGTGTCACGATTCGCCCGCGCGTCAAGGCCGCTCGTTCCTCGGACCTTGACCCACGGCCGAATCGCGGGGGCTGCTCTGACAACCCCAAGTCCAATTCACTTTCTTCAAATATACCCCGCCGGAGGCGCACGGTTCTCACAAAGCGCGCCAGCCGATATCGGTGCGGAACATCGCACCATCCCAGTTGATCTGACCGACCGCCGCGTAGGCGCGCGTTCGCGCCTCCGCCAGGGTGTTCCCCCGTGCCGTCACGTTCAGCACCCGCCCGCCATTGCTGACGATTTGGCCATCGTGCGTGGCGGTTCCGGCGTGAAACACCTTGACCATCGGGTCCCCTTCAAGTGCTGCCAATCCGCCGATGGGCGCACCTTTCGCGTAGCTGCCCGGGTAGCCCTTTGCGGCCATGACCACCGTGATCGCGTGATCCGGCGCCCAGTTGAGGCGCATATCGGCCACTTCGCCCCGCGCCACCGCTATGATCGCATCCAGAAATTGCGCGCCGAGCCGCATGGCCAGCACTTGCGCTTCCGGATCGCCAAAGCGGGCATTGTATTCGACCAGACGCCCCCGGCCATTCTCGATCATCAGGCCCGCATAGAGCACACCCTGATAGGGGGTCCCGCGGCGGCGCAATTCGGCAAGGGTCGGGGCGATGATCTCCTCGATCGCACGGCTCATCACCGCATCGGTCATCACGGGGGCAGGTGAATAGGCGCCCATACCGCCCGTGTTCGGCCCCTGATCGCCATCATAGGCGCGCTTGTGATCCTGAGCGGAGGCAAGTGGCAAAATCGCCTCCCCATCGGTGAGAACAAAGAGGGAGGCCTCCTCCCCGGTCATGAACTCTTCGATGACGACTTCGGCCCCAGCGGCGCCGTAGGCACCACCGAACATGTCCTCAAGGGCCGCGTGGGCCTCGTCCACATTCATGGCGACCGTCACACCCTTTCCGGCGGCAAGCCCGTCGGCTTTTACCACGATGGGCGCGCCCTTCTCGGTCACATAGGCTTTCGCAGGCTCCAACGCATCGAAATGCGCCCATGCGGCGGTCGGGACGTTGGCGGCGTCGCACACCTCCTTGGTGAAGGTTTTGGACACTTCGAGTTGGGCGGCCGCCTGACTGGGACCAAAGGTGAGGATGCCTGCTTCCCGCAGCCGATCCGACACGCCCGCGGCCAAGGGGGCCTCCGGGCCGATCACCACCAGATCAATCGACTCCGCATCGCAAAAGGCAACCACATCCGCCGCGTCGCAGGGATCAAGCGCGATGCATTGCGCGACCTCCGCCATGCCCGCATTTCCGGGGGCCGCGAACAACTCGTCACAGACCGGATTTTGCGAGATTGCCCATGCCAGCGCATGTTCGCGCCCACCGCCACCGAGGATCAGAATATTCATCGGGTGCGCTTCCTTTTGCTGTCCATCATTCTTGCGCCCCCGTGTAGCCAGCACGCTGGCCCCTGACAAGCCATCGGGCTATGACAGAGGGCATGAGTGACACCACCGATACCCCATGGTCCGACAGGGACGCCCATTGGCAGCGCATCGTGGCGGCCCCGCTTGATGGCCCCGGTGACACACCGCTGGCGGAACGGGTCGATCTGCCAAGCGATGCGCTGTTTCACGAATACCGCCGGTTTCTGCGGCTGGCGGAGATGTTTCCCGATCAGGTCACGCCCCCGCCTGTGCTGCAACAGGTCTGGCAAGCCCATACCGGGACCGCCGGTTGGCGCGCGATGAAGGTGCCGGAATATGACGCCCATGCGGGCCGGGGGGATATGAGCAGTTTCGCCGCCCGCTATCTGATGACGCGCCGCGCCTACGCCAAATATTTCGGAGAAGACCCGCCAGAGCCGATCTGGCCCCCCGTCACGATGGAGACGCAGGCGCGCGGTCCATCCCGGTCGATGTTCGCGGGTGGGCTGGTGGTGCTGCTGATCGCGATCCTGCTACCGGGGGAGAAGGTTTTGCTCAAATCGGGCTTGTTCGTGACCGCGTTCGTGCTTTTGCTAGGGCAAAGCATCATGCAATTGCGCAACTGGTGGGGAGGCCGCGATGTCTGACCTGATTGATGACGATATTCCGGGCCGCAACGCGCCGGAATTCTCCGTGTCGGACCTGTCTGGTGCGGTCAAACGACTGGTTGAGGGCAACTTTTCCCATGTGCGGGTCAGGGGGGAAGTTGGCCGCGTGTCGCGCCCTCGCTCGGGCCATGTTTATCTTGATCTCAAGGATGACCGCTCCGTCATCGCGGGGGTGATCTGGAAAGGCGTGGCAAGCCGCTTGCGCACCCCGCCCGAGGAAGGGATGGAGGTCGTGGTTACAGGGCGGCTGACGACCTTTCCCGGTCAATCGAAATACCAGATCGTGATCGAGAGCCTTGCCCCGGCGGGTGTCGGTGCGCTTATGGCGATGCTGGAGAAACGGCGCATGGCGCTTGCCGCCGAAGGGCTGTTTGATGCGGAGCGCAAACGCCCTCTGCCGCGTCTGCCGCGCGTGATCGGGGTTGTCACATCGCCCTCTGGTGCGGTGATCCGGGACATCCTGCATCGTCTGCGCGACCGGTTCCCGCGAGAGGTGATCGTCTGGCCCGTCGCGGTGCAGGGGGAGCGGTGCGCGCCCGAAGTTGCCGCGGCCCTACGCGGCTTTAACGCGCTGCCAGCAGGGGGAGCGGTGCCCCGGCCCGATGTGCTGATCGTGGCGCGTGGCGGTGGCAGTCTTGAGGATTTGTGGGGGTTCAACGAAGAAATCGTCGTCCGTGCGGTGGCCGAAAGCGACATTCCCGTGATTTCTGCCGTGGGGCATGAAACGGATACCACGCTCGTTGATTTCGCCGCTGATCGGCGCGCGCCCACGCCCACGGCGGCAGCGGAGTTCGCGGTGCCGGTGCGGGCGGATTTGCTGGCAACGCTTGCCTCCTTTGACGAGCGGCGGCAGGCCGCCCTTGCCCGCCTGTTGCAGCGACAGGGGGAGCGGCTGCGCACTACCGCACGAGTTTTGCCCCGGCCCGAGGTTCTGCTGGCGGAGCGGGCGCAGCGGCTTGATATTGCGGCAGCACGCTTGCCGCTGGCGCTGCGCGACCATGCGCGCGCAAAGCGGGGGCTGTTGCAGGAACGGGGCGGATCGCGCCTGTCGCCTGCGCTTCTGACCGGGTTGATCCGTCATCGGCGTCAGCAGGTGACGGGCCTTGCGCAATGGATCCGGCCAGAGCGGGCCATGGCCGCCCTTACCCCTGAACGGGAGGCGCTGGCGCGTCTTGCCCGGCGGCTGGAGGAGGCGCGGGACATCACCCACACGCGCCGCACCGCGCTCACGGCTCTTGACCGCGTGATGCGCGCGGCGGGCTATCAGCAGACACTTGCGCGTGGCTATGTTGTGGTGCGCGATGCGGAGGGCGGCGTGGTCACCGATGGCGGTGCGCTCAACACAGGGCAGGGGCTGGAGCTGGAATTCCGGCAGGAGACGCGCGTCGGCGTCACCGTTGGGGATACGGCGCAACCGGCCAAAGCGAAACCGCGCAAATCAGCGCCCAAGTCCGGGCCGGACGGGCAGGGCAGCCTGTTCTAGGCCCCAAGGGCGGGACCACCGCAACTGAGCGGCACCACCGTGCGCCGCGTCATGCGAATATCGCCGCTCGTGTCGGTCGCGTCGGCGGGGCGGGCGAGGATATCCTCGCCATCGCGGATCATGTGCCAGCATTGCGGCGGCCCGCCGGTTTCATAGGCGAAACACATCGCGCCGGCCTCTTCATACCAGATGCCATTGATGCACATGCCGTTCGGAAATTGCCATTTCACCCGGCGGTCCGGCAGGAACATCTCCGATCCGGCAAGCGCGCCATCCTGTTCGAAATGCAGGGTGAAGCCTTCCACATGGGTTTCAAACCATTCGAGTGGCACGATTTCTTCGCTCGGGGAGAGGGTCTGCGCCATGGCTGCCCCGGCAAGGAGGCAGGACAGAAGGACTGGCCGGATCAACTCGTGGCTCCCGATTGGCAATCAAACCCGCCCGGCACGATCGTGCCCACGGTTTGCATCGTGTAGTCGCCATTGTCATCAGGCTCGGTCGGCAAAACGATAATCTCCTCCCCGCGCAGGACATGCAGAAAACAGGAGGTGTTGGTTGGCCAAAAAAAGCAGAATGCCTGATCGGTCTCCCGGTATTCCCATGTCCCGTCAAGACAAACGCCGCTCACATGCTGGAACCGCGCAAAACGGCTGTCGGGAAAGTAATATTCCCGCCCGTAGAATTGCCCGTTAAGAAAATAATAGACGGTCTGCCCATCCGCGAGGTCCAGCCATTCCTCATTCGTATAGGGCCGATCCCCCGTTTCCAGCGGGACAGAGGTCGCCGCCGAAGGCAGGGCGATGAGAACGGCTGCTGACAGGGCCGACAGGAACAATGTGCGCATGGGTATATCCTCGATTCGGGATCAAGAGTATCGCGCAGGGCGCGGATTTCCATGCGGTTTCACGCTTTTGTCATGCTGTGGATGGAGGCCCGGTGACGATGCGGAAGGTCAAACCTCATCATCACCGGGCAAAGCGCCCCATCGGTGGGCCTTGGGTGCGGCGCGGTCGAGCCCCCTCTTGCGCGCTAGCATCCGCTGGATCGTGAGTGGCCTGTCACCAGATCCACGGTCACGAACCGGTCAACCGATGGTTCGCAGAAGCCTGTCGCCTGCAGAACGAAGACTCCTTCCGAGACGGCTACGGCATGGGCCGCTTCGTAGACCGAGGTGAACGTCCTGTCCGGGTCCATCCGCTCGGCAGCCGTGCCGACCGTGACCAGTGCCGCGCACAGCGCGAGAGCGAACAGAACCGAGAACCCAAGTTCACGAACCACCGTCATTTCCAATTCCCCCAAACTGGATTTCCAAAGAAACGTCGGGACCCCCCGACTACGCATTCAAAGGTAATACAACCCTAGGGAGAGTCAAGGGTTGCTTATACAATCAAGGTTAACGCGCCCTCCCCTTGATCCCGCGCAAACCGATGTGTATCTGGACTGTTGAGAGGTTGGCGCGGGCGAGCGCCTCGCCAACCCGGTCAGATCCGGAAGGAAGCAGCCGTAACGAGTCCCGTTCGGGTCGTTGTCCAGCCTCTCACCCATCGTTTGACGAATTGGGGTCTTGATGCGCGCATTCCTGGAAGTCCTGAAAGGCTTTCTGCTGGGCACTGTCCTGTGCGCCCTGTTCATCGCGGCATTGATTGTTTTTCTCCCAACGGCAGGAAATGAGGCACGCGACCGGCTCGCCATCCAACTGGCGCAACCGGACGAGGTGATTGTCGCGCAGGAGGCCGAGCGGCTGCGGATGCCATTGCCGCGCCCTCTGTCGATGTATTCCACCCAATACGAGGCCGAAGATCAGGGGCAGACGACCTACGAATCGGATGGCCGGCTTGTCCATATCCTTGATTTCGGCACCGGCGGGCAGCCGCGCCCCATGGTCATGCTGTTTCACGGGCAGGGGCGCAATGGCTTGTCGATGCTCGATATGTGGAAAGCAACCGGGGAGCGGGAAGGGTTGTTGCTGGTGGCACCCGACGGCATTGGCGGCGGCTGGACCGCCATGGTGGAGGACAACCAACGGATCGAGGCGCTGATCGAGGATGTCGCCGTCGAATACCCGGTGGACCGGGAGCGTATCTTTCTCTTTGGCCATTCGGCAGGTGCTCGGCATGTGCTGGAAATGGCCAATCATTTTGAAGGAAGCTGGCGGGCGGCGGCGGTGCATGGCGGTGTGCTCCCGCTCAACCGCGTGCGCCCTGCCGCCGAGCCTACGCCATTGCGCATCTATATCGGGACGGAGGACACGATCTTTCCCTATGAAGAAGTAGAAACCGTCGCTGATGCACTGGCCCGTGCGGGTCATCCGACGGGCCTCGTCACGATCACCGGGCATAATCATTGGTACTACACGATTGGCCCGTCGATCAGCCGCCGGGCCTGGGACTATTTCGCGGAACAATAGCCATCCGCTTGCCCCGCTCAGATGCGGGCCTTAGTCTGCTCGCATCACATTCAGGAAAGCATTCCATGTCCGAGACTGACCAGCCCGTCTATCAGGTGCTTGCGCGCAAATACCGGCCCGCGACCTTCGCCGATCTGATCGGGCAGGAGGCGATGGTCCGCACCCTGCGCAACGCGTTCGAGGCCGACCGGATCGCCCATGCCTTCGTCATGACGGGCGTGCGGGGTGTGGGCAAAACCACCACCGCCCGGATCATCGCCAAGGGGCTGAACTGTATCGGGGAGGACGGGACCGGCGGCCCGACGATCCAGCCCTGCGGCACATGCGGCCCCTGCACCGCAATCGCGGAAGGGCGGCATGTGGACGTGCTGGAACTGGATGCCGCGTCGAACACCCAAGTCGACAAGATGCGCGAAATCCTTGCCGGGGTGCCGTATCGCCCGACCGAGGCGCGCTATAAAATCTACATCTTCGATGAGGTCCACATGCTGTCCACCAGCGCGTTCAACGCGCTTTTGAAGACGCTGGAGGAGCCGCCGGAGCATGTGAAATTCATCTTTGCCACCACCGAGATTCGCAAAGTGCCCGTGACGGTGCTCAGCCGCTGTCAGCGGTTCGATCTGCGCCGGATCGAGCCGGATGTGATGATCGCCCATCTGTCGAAAATCGCTCAGGCCGAAAAGGCGGATATCGATGATGACGCGCTGGCACTCGTGACCCGCGCGGCCGAAGGCTCGGTCCGCGATGCGTTGTCGCTTTTGGATCAGGCGATTGCTCATGGTGCGGGCAAAACCACGGTGGAGGAAGTGCGCGCGATGCTGGGCGTCGCGGACCGGGCGCGCGGGCTCGACCTGTTTGAGTTGGTGATGAGGGGCGACGCGGCGGGCGCTTTGGGCGAATTGTCCGCGCAATATGCCGCCGGGGCCGATCCTGCGGCGGTGATCCGCGATCTGGCGGAGATCACCCATTGGATTTCGATGGTGAAAATCACGCCCGAAGCGGCAGAGGATCCCACCGTATCGCCTGATGCGCGCCAACGCGGGGCGGAGATGGCGCAAGGATTGCGGATGCCGGTTTTGACCCGCGCCTGGCAGATGCTCTTGAAGGCGATGGAGGAAGTGTCCGCCGCGCCGAATGCGATGATGGCCGCTGAAATGGCGCTGATCCGGCTGACCCATGTGGCGGAATTGCCGCCGCCGGGCGATCTGGCCGCGAAACTCGATACGATGGCGCCACCTGCCGCAGCGCCCCACGGCTCCGCGCCTCAGGGCGGTGGCGGTGACGGCGGGCCACGGGCGCAATTGAGTGCAATACCCGGCGGGGCGGCGGCGGCAGCCCTTGCCCAACCCGCGACGCCCGCCCCGGACCCACTGGCCCGATTTGCGCGGTTTGAGGATGTGGTCGCCCTGATCCGCGACCGCGACATCGTTTTTCTGATGGATGTCGAACAGCATTTGCGGCTGGTCGAATACCGCCCCGGCTTCATCGAGTTTGAACCGACGCCCGACGCGCCGCAAAACCTCGCCTCAACCCTTGGCCAACGGCTTCAGGATTGGACGGGCGCGCGCTGGGCCGTTTCCGTCGTGTCAAAGGGCGGGGCTGCGACGCTCGCTGAGGAAAAAGAGGCGGCGTTTGGCGATCTGGTTTCGCAGGTGCAGGCGCACCCTTTGGTGCAAGCGGCCCTCACGGCTTTTCCCAAAGCGCAAGTGCGGGATGTGATCACCGATCACGTCGAGGAGGATACGAACGAGGATATCGTGCCAATCGACCCGGATGAGGTTGATGACGATTGGGAACCGGTTGATCCGTTTGAATAGGGCGCGGCATAAATGCTGCGCTGCAACTAATTCTAAGGTTGTAGGGAATCGGCGCCGACAATACACTCTATAGTTGTATTTCGACAACTTAGAGAGCCTCCCCATGCGTCTTCCCAAACCTCTTGTTTGTGCTGCACTGGCTTGTGTCGCACTGACACTGCCCCCTGCGAACGCCCTAGGAACGACCGAAGGCGCGGATCCCCTCGCAATAACAGCCCAGGAAGTGACCCGAAAAGTCAACGTTGCCGGACGCCAGCGCATGCTGTCGCAACGGATGGCAAAAGCAAGTTGCCTTATGACGTCCGATATTGCGGCTGAGCGGCATTTTGAGCAACTGACCCAAGCCCATGAGTTATTCGGCCGTTCGGATACTGCGCTGCGCCTTGGCGATCAGGAGATCGGCCTTGGCCCGGAACAGCGGCGCGCGGTGATGCGCGCTTTGGAAGAAGTGGATGGCCCGTGGTATCGCTATGACCGATTGATCCGACAGGTCATGTCAAACCGAACCACCGATCAGGTGGATATCGAACGGTTGTCGCTGGTGAGCCTTGAGGTCTTGCGCCATATGAATGCGGCCGTGAACCAGACCGCGCGGTCCTATGGCAATGTGCTGCCCGATGTGCCGCTTGCGCTGACGATCACCATTGACGTGGCGGGACGGCAACGCATGCTCAGCCAAAAGGCGATGAAGGAGCTTTGCCTTGCCCATCAGGCGGCAGACCCGGCTGTGCATCTGGCCACCCTGCAAGGCACGATTGAGATGTTCGATCTGTCGTTGACAGCACTTCAGCAAGGGTTTGCCGATGTCGGCGTTCTGGCACCCCCAAATTCCGAAATTGCCCGTCAATTGACGCTGGTTCGTGATCTGTGGATGCCAATCCAAGCGCAATACCGCATGGCGATTGAACAGGGTGTTGTGGACAGTGCCATGTTGGAACAGATGGCCCCGGCTACGGATTTCCTGCTTCAGGAGATGAACCGCGCTGTGGGACTGTATGAGGCTGACACGCGCGTCGCTGCCACAAATTGATCCGGTATCAAGGCATTGCCTGCCCTTGTTCTGCGCTGTGGCAGGCCCTATCACTGTGTCAGGTAAACCTCACGGAAAGGGATCGCGATGCTCAAAGGGCTCGGCGGACTTGGCGATATGGCCAAGCTGATGAAGCAGGCGCAGGAGATGCAAGGCAAAGTGGCCGAGGCACAGGCGCGGCTTGATCAGATCGAAGTGGAAGGACAGGCCGGGGCCGGTATGGTCACCGCGCGCGCCACGGCAAAGGGCCAGTTGCGTGGTCTCAGCATTGATCCGAGCCTGTTCGATCCTGAACAGCGCGAAGTCGTTGAGGATCTGATCGTTGCCGCCGTGCGCGATGCGCAGATCCGCGCGGGTGAGGCCGCGCAGGCCGAAATGGCGAAAGTGACCGAAGGGATGGAGCTCCCCCCCGGCATGAAGATGCCGTTCTAAAGGTGCTGCCCATGGATATTCGCAAACTCACTGAAACCATGTCCGTCGCCCCGCAATTGTCGGAGGAGGATATCGCCTCCCTCGCGGCGGAGGGCTACACGACGCTGATCAACAATCGCCCCGATGAGGAGCTTGCCCTGACCGGCGGGCCGGGGTCAGAGGTGATGGCGGCAGAGGCCGCAGCGCAGGGCATGGCCTATCACTACATCCCCGTGCCGGGCAGCGGCTTCGGGATCGAGCATGTCCGCGCCGTGCGCCGCGCGATTGAGGAAGCCGATGGCCCCGTCATCGCCTATTGCCGCTCCGGCACACGCTCCTGCAATGTCTGGGCGCTGGCCATCGCAGGCGGTGAGATGAGCGCGGAGGAGATCAGCGCGGCAGGCCGGGCAGGGGGCTATGACCTGTCTGCCATGATGAACATGCTGAGCCAGCGGATCGACTGATCCCGGTCAGGCGGCCCTGATAAGGCCGCCTGCACGCTCCAAAAACGCGACAATCTCCGCCACGCCTTCCCCGGTTTTGAGATTGGTGAACACGAAAGGCCGCGCGCCGCGCTGGATGTTTGCGTCCCGATCCATCACATCCAGCGACGCGCCCACATGGGGGGCCAGATCGGTCTTGTTGATGATAAGAAGATCGGATCGCGTGATCCCAGGCCCCCCTTTGCGGGGAATTTCCTCTCCTGCCGCCACATCAATCAGATAGAGTGTGATATCCGCCAATTCGGGGGAGAAGGTCGCGGCAAGGTTATCGCCGCCACTCTCGATCAGGATCATATCAAGATCGGGAAAGGTCTGGTTCAGCTCCGCAATCGCGGCGAGGTTAATCGACGCGTCCTCCCGGATCGCGGTGTGCGGGCAGCCGCCCGTCTCCACCCCGCGGATGCGGTCCAGCGGCAGGGCTTGCGCCCGCATTAGCGCCTCTGCGTCCTCCTTGGTGTAGATGTCATTGGTGATGGCGGCGATGGAATACTGATCCCGCATCGCCTTGCACAGCGCGATGGTCAGCGTCGTCTTACCAGCACCTACCGGCCCGCCAAGGCCCACGCGCAAGGGTCCATTCTGGGACATCAGGCGTCCTCCTCTTCAAACACTTCGAGGGCCGCGTTCAGCCCGTTGATTGCGGCGGGAAAGCCGCCGTAAAGGCTCATTTGCCAGATCGTTTCCGCGATTTCGGCGCGTGTCAGGCCCGCCTTGCGCCCGCCCGCGATATTGACCTTCAACTGTGGCCGGGTTTGCCCACCAAGTGCGGTAAGGGCTGCAATCGTCGCGATATAGCGGTCGCGCAGGGGCAACCCCTCCCGCGCGTAAATCTGGCCATAGGCGAAATCGGTGATGCTTTCCGACAGGCCCGGCACCAGCGCGTCGTACCGTTTGCGCAGCGCATCCTCCATACCGGGATTGAGGGTTTCTGATACCATGCGTCCCTTGGCCAAAGTCTCATCGGTCATGATCTGAATATCCGTGAATATAGGGCTTCATGCCGCGCGGAGGCGATATCGGTCAGCACCATCGCGGTGCCAATCTCGTCGAGCGGCGCGGTCTCTGCCTCCGCAGCGATGTCGGAGCAAAGCGGTTGCAGGGCTGTCAGGATACGCTGCCCGTCCGTCTGGCCCAAGGGGATCAGCCGGATGCCCGCATGGATCAGATTTGCGATCACCGCTTGCAGATAGAGCGGTAGAACCATCGCGGGAGCCATTCCAGCGGCCATTGCTGCCCGCCCGACGGCAACGGGATAGGCGGCTTCGCTGATCGTGAACGGTTGGGTCGCGTTGATCGTGCGGGCAAAGGCGGCACCCTGTTCCATCGTCTCGGTATAACGTTCCCGGCTGGGGGCGAGGGCGGCGGCAAGGTCGGCCACATCCTCCCCCTCCATCGTGCGGGCAAGCAGGATCGCATCACTGCGCGCGGAGCCATAGCGAAGCAGGCCCGCGAGCCATTGCTCCAGCCCGTCGGCATTGGTGATGGTGCCCTCGGCAATCAGCGTCTCCAGCCCGTGCGACCACGAAAACGCGCCCGTGGGAAACGCGGGGGAGAGCCAACTGTGCAGCGTCAGCGCCGGATCAGTGGGCATGGGAATGGGTGCGGCCATGGCCATAGGCGCCGCCCTCGGGCGTAAACGGTGCCTCGATCCGCTCCACCGTACAGCCGAGTTGTTCGAGCATGTCCGCGATCACATGGTCCCAGCGCAGGATCAGATGATCGGGATGGATCGCACAGGGCAGATGGCGATTGCCGACATGCCACGCGGTGCGAATAAGGTGATGCGGATCAGGGGAGGTCGCGCGCATCAGATCCTCGGGTGCGGCGCGCACCTCAATTGTGCGCCCATCGTCCAGCAAAAGCCGATCGCCCGCGCGCAACTCCGTCGCCTCCGCCAGATCAAGCAGAAACGCAGTGCCCTGATCCCCCGTCAGCGCAATCCGCCGCCGGAACCTGTCATCATAGGTGAGCGTCACCGTATCCGCGGGCGGCTCATGGGAATGGGTGAGGGTGGTGGCTCTGGTCATCGTCGTTCCATCTTGTCTGTTGGGGCGCGTAGCGGCCCGACATGCGCCCGACCCGCCCCACAGGGCGGGCGCATACGCCCACCCTCGGGTCGGGCGCATGTCTCTGAGTTAAAACATAAAATACCGCTGGGCCATCGGCAAAACTTCAGCCGGCTCGCAAGTCAGCAACTCGCCGTTTGCCCGCACCTCGTATGTCTCTGGATGCACCTCAATCTCCGGCGTGGCGTCGTTGAGCTTCATTGCGGATTTGCCGATCCCGTCCCGCACATTCTCCACCGGCAGGGTCTGTTTCGCCAGTCCAAGCGACGCGCCGATCCCGTCCGCATGGGCCGCGCCAGACACAAACACTACCGCCGAATGCTCCACCGCGCGGCCCATTGCGCCGAACATCGGGCGGGAATAGACCGGTTGCGGCGTCGGGATCGACGCATTCGGATCACCCATCTGCGCACATACGATGGAGCCTGCCATCAGCACCATTTCCGGCTTCACCCCGAAAAACGCCGGGTTCCACAGGCACAGATCAGCGCGCTTGCCGACCTCGATCGAGCCGATATGCGCCGATATCCCATGCGCAATCGCCGGGTTGATCGTGTATTTCGCGATGTAGCGGCGCACGCGCATATTGTCATTCTCGCCGGTCTCCTCGGGCAGGCGACCGCGCTGTTTCTTCATCTTGTCCGCGGTTTGCCATGTGCGGATCAGGACTTCGCCCACGCGCCCCATGGCCTGACTGTCTGACGCGATGATCGAAAACGCGCCCATGTCATGCAGGATATCTTCTGCCGCAATCGTTTCCTTCCGAATGCGGCTTTCGGCGAAGGCCACGTCCTCCGGGATCGACTTGTCGAGGTGATGGCAGACCATCAGCATATCAAGATGCTCTTCGAGCGTGTTGACCGTATAGGGCCGCGTCGGATTTGTGGAGGAGGGGATCACGTTCTCCAGCCCGCACACCTTGATGATGTCGGGCGCATGGCCGCCGCCTGCGCCTTCGGTGTGGAACGCGTGGATCGTGCGCCCGCCAATCGCGGCAACCGTGTTCTCGACAAAGCCGCTTTCGTTCAGCGTATCCGTGTGGATCATGACCTGCACGTCCATGTCATCGGCCACGCTCAGGCAGCAATCGATGGCGGCGGGTGTCGTGCCCCAATCCTCATGCAGTTTCATCGCACAGGCCCCGGCCTTGACCATCTCGACAAGGGCTGCGGGTTGGGAGGCGTTGCCCTTACACGACAGGCCAATATTCATCGGCACGCTATCGACGGCCTGCAACATCCGCCCGATATGCCACGGGCCGGGGGTGCAGGTGGTCGCCAGCGTGCCATGCGCGGGGCCAGTCCCCCCGCCGAGCATCGTGGTTACACCTGAATGCAGGGCATCCTCGATCTGTTGCGGGCAGATGAAATGGATATGCGCGTCAAATCCACCTGCGGTCAGGATACGGCCCTCACCCGCGATGATCTCCGTCCCCGGGCCGATAATGATATCGACACCGCTTTGCGTATCAGGATTGCCCGCTTTGCCGATCGCCGCGATCCGGCCTGAGCGCAGGCCCACATCGGCCTTATAAATCCCGGTCCAATCGACGATCAGCGCGTTGGTGATCACCGTGTCCATCGAGCCTTCGGCACGGGTGACTTGCGACTGACCCATCCCGTCGCGGATCACCTTGCCGCCTCCGAATTTGACCTCCTCACCATAGGTGGTCAGATCCCGCTCCACCTCGATGATCAGATCAGTATCGGCTAGCCGCACCCGGTCACCGGTGGTGGGGCCGTACATGTCGGCATAGGCCGCGCGGGGGATGGATATGGGCATCGGATTTCCCTTCGTTCAGTCAGATGGGCCGAGCGGGCGACAGCGCGGGCCATGGCAATTGTGGTTTGCGGGGCGCTTGCACATTCGGTTGCGGGACGAGCCCGCTGCGCGGCTCAGCACATATCGGCCCGCCCAACGCGTGTGATGTTGCGGATATGCTTGTCACAGCGCCCCCATCACCGCCTTGTTAAAACCATATACCTCGCGTGCACCGCCCAAGGGCACGAGCGTCACCTCACGCGTTTGCCCCGGCTCGAACCGCACGGCGGTGCCTGCCGCGATATCAAGCCGGTAGCCCCGCGCCGCGTCGCGGTCAAAGGACAGCGCGCCATTGGTTTCGGCAAAATGGTAGTGGCTGCCGACCTGCACGGGCCGGTCTCCGGTATTGGAGATGGTGAGGGTCACGGCCTTCGCCCCGGCATTGAGCGTGATCTCTCCCGCTGCGGTCATCACCTCGCCGGGGATCATTTCTTGACCCGCGCCATGATGGCGGCCCCGACACCTGCACCGACGAGCAGCGCCAGCGCCATCGCGCCGATGCCAAACTCTGCCCCGTGGGGGTGCATATGTGCGCCGGAATGCGCCTGCGCGGCACCGGTCATCAAGATCAAGCCTATGGTTATGCGCATAACGTCTCTCCAATTCTTTTTTCCAAAAATACCTCCCGCCGGAGGCGTCTACCGTATGGGATGGTGGACGGTCACAAGCTTGGTCCCGTCGGGGAAGGTCGCCTCGACCTGCACGTCGTGGATCATCTCTGGCACGCCGTCCATGCACTCCTCGGCGCGCACCACATGCGCCCCGGCCTGCATCAGATCGGACACGCTGCGCCCGTCGCGCGCGCCTTCGACGACGAAATCGGTGATCAGCGCGATGGCCTCGGGGTGGTTTAGCTTCACGCCGCGCTCCCGTCGGTTGCGGGCCACGATGGCGGCCATGCTGATCAGGAGTTTGTCTTTTTCACGAGGGGTCAGGTTCATCTTTGTCTCACATATGCCAGACGCGGGGCAGGGCTTCGCCCCGCAAGTGGGTCAAGAGGGGGATCAGCGCGGCGCGCAGCGCCTGCGCCGTCTCCCCCACCAGTCGGAAGGCCATCATACCATTCCAGCCCGACACGCCCCCGATCACGCCGGGCGCATCAAGGAGGCCGCGCATCCCCTCCACGCGGGTCTCCGCATCAGGGGCGATATGCACGAGGCTTGCAAAGGCGCGGGAGCCGTCAAGCGCGCCGGGCAGGTCCAGCGCGCGCATCTCGGGCGGCAGGCGCAGCGCGTCGGCATAAACGAGCCGCCCTCCGCGATGGATATGCCATGTGTCACGAAATGCGGCGCGGGCCACATGCTCGCCCATGGCACGTCGCCCGATCACAATCGGCTCCAGCACCGTAAGGGTCGCATCCTCCGCCATATGGGCCGTCATCCGGCGCGACAGGGCTGAGTGCTCAAAAAGGATCGTCTCTTGCGGCACCCAATCAAGTCTGGCCCCGGTGCCGACCCGCAGGGTCGTGTGCACCTCTCCCGGCAGGTCGGCCTGCCGTGCGCGGTAGAGCCGCTCTGCCGTTTGGGTCGTTGCGGTGATGGCCGTGCCGTCACCCGCCTCCACCGTCCAGTCGAACCGGTCGCCGCCGGTGATCCCGCCTGCGGTGTTCACGAAAACAAGATGCGGCATGGTGCCATAGACACTGGGCAGCATCGCCTTGGCCGAGCCGGATTGGCTCAAATCCGCGATCCGCGTGCGCCCCGATTTGAGGGCAAAGCGCGCGGCGGCTGCCCCACGGGCCCGCTGCATCACCACGATATCCTGAGTGTCCAACATGCCCGCGATTGGGGCATGACGATGCCCCTTGGTCAAGCGATCCTGACAGTTTCACCGCGCCATGGCAGGCAATTGCCTTTGTGTTGGGCAACTGCCTTTCTGCTGGGCATTATGCGACCACCGCCTGTTTGCCGTATTTCAGGTTCCACGCCAGAAGCGCCAAGACGACAACCACGCCCGCCGTGTTGATCATCAGCGATCCCGGCCACATGCAGGCCGCACCACCCACCCCGGCGATGACGCGCATCGGCAGGTTCAGCACTTTCTCCATCCCGCCTTGCAAAGCGCCCGCCACGCCGTAGACGCCGACGCAGGCGAAGGCGAAGATGGTGAACATCTCCCCCCAATTGCCAGATAGGAACGGCGTATAGGCAAAGAGGACCGGCACGATGTAGAGGCCTTTGGCCAGCTTCCAACTCGCGATGCCCGTCTCCATCGGTTTCGATTTCGCGATGGCAGCAGCGGTGAAGGAGGCAAGTGCCACGGGCGGCGTCACGTTGCTGTCCTGACTGAGCCAGAAAATGATCATATGCGCTGAAAGGATCGCCGTGACCATCACTTCAGGGGCCACGACGAGATCCCGCAGGGGCTGCGCCACTTCAATGGGCAGGGAGGCGACAAGTGCTGCGGCCTCCGCCTGTGGCATTGGTTGCGACAGAAGCGGGATGACCTCTGGCGAGGACAGCATGAAAAGGGCAGAGGCGAAATCGGGCAATTCGCCAGCCGCGATCAGCGCGATCACCTCACGGTCTGCGATCATGCCGGACAGGGCCGGGGCCGAAAGGGTCGCGAGCACGATATAAGCCGCCGTCACCGGCAACCCCATGCCCAGCACCAGCGATGCCAGCGCGATCAGCACGATGGCGATCAGGATATTGCCCCCCGCCCAGCCCGCGATTTGCAACGAGAACACGTTGCCGATCCCGGCGGTCGTGATCACGTTCACCACAAGGCCCACGGCGCACAGCAGGATCGCCGTCATCACCATGGATTTCGAGCCCATGATGAGCGCCTCCATGATCGCTTTCGGTCCCATCGGATTGGCGCTGGCCCAGCTTGACACGATCACGGCGGCGATGCCGAACACGCCCGCATAGGTGGGGGTGAAGCCCATAACCAGCATGGTGATCAACAGACCGATGGGGATGATGAAGGGCGCGCCGCCTTTCTTGAGCGCGCCCATGAGTGTCTCCCCGTCGGCAGGCAGCGGTGGCATATCAAGGCGCCGCGCCTCGATCCGCACGAAAAACGCGACGGTGAGGAAATAAAGAAGCGCAGGCAGGGCCGCGACCGCCACGATGGTTTCGTAGGAGATTTGCGTAAAGCTCGCCATCACGAACGCGCCCGCGCCCATGATCGGGGGCATCAACTGCCCCCCGGTGGAGGCCGCCGCCTCCACACCGCCTGCAAATTTCGGCTGGAACCCGGCTTTTTTCATCAGCGGGATCGTAATCACGCCGGTGGAAGCGGTGTTCGCCACCGCAGAGCCGGAGATCGTGCCCGTCAGACCGGAGGAGATCACCGCGACGATCCCCGGCCCCCC
The DNA here is from genome assembly GCF_014199445.1 of Rubricella aquisinus. GTDB lineage: Bacteria > Pseudomonadota > Alphaproteobacteria > Rhodobacterales > Rhodobacteraceae > Rubricella > Rubricella aquisinus. The sequence continues at coordinate 174,512 of NZ_JACIJS010000006.1, forward strand.
CTGAATACGCCCGGCGACCGCGCGGGCCAGCGCGATGACAAAATCGCCCGCGCCGGAGCGTACCAGAAACGCGCCGAAAATGATGAACAGGAAAACGTAAGTGGATGAAATTCTGGCGATATTGCCGAAAATTCCCTCATCATTGTAGATCGACCGCCACAGCGTGCTTTCCCATGTGAAGCCGGGAAAGGAAAACACCCCACCGATCCATGGTCCCCAAACGGCGACATAGGTGAGCGACAGGATCACGAGGATCGGAATGACCCAGCCTGCGACCCGGCGCGTGAGTTCGGTGGCAAACACGACGAGGCAGATCGCGGCGATCCAATCCAGCGTGCCGAAGGGCTGGTTCGCACCATAAAGCGGCTCTTCCATCAGGATGAACCACGCCCCGGAACACAGCGCGACGATGCCGATGGTCACGTCGATTGCGATGCCCAGACGGCCCTCTTTCCACGCTTTGCGCCGGAACATTGGGTACATGGCCGCGGCAAGGATCGCGAAGCCACCGAAATGGAACACGTTGCGGTCAAATTCGGAGACGACCGGGAAGATCGCCACAAACAGGTGGAACACCGCAATCACGAGGCACAGGCCCGAGATGAGCCAGTGACCGATGCCATCGAATGTGCGCAAGGGCGCGCCTTCTTCGTCGCGTGGCTCGTCTGTCGCATCGGTCATTGGATCACCCTATGTCGTTTCTTTTTGTCGTTGGAACGAAAAAGGGCGGCCCGAGAGCCGCCCTGATCCTGAATTAGTTTGCCAGCAGGCGGGCAGGGATTTCGATGCCCTGCTCCTGATAGAAGCGTGCAGCACCAGGATGCAGCGGCACGGGCAGGCCCGCGATTGCCTTCTCGATTGCCATTGCTTTGGTTGCCGGGTGGATCGCCTGCAGGAAGGGCAGGTTCTCATAGATCGTCTTGGTGATCAGATAGACGTTCTCTTCCGGCAGGTCAGCATGGGTGGCAAGGAAGTTCGGCTGCGCGATGGTCATCACGTCAGCGGTCTGGCCGGGATAGGTGCCCGCCTCGATGAGGAACGGGGTCCACAACTCACGCCCACCATCTGCCATGGCAAGCTCTTCGTCGGTTACGCTCAGAAGCGTCACGCTATCACCCGCTGCGGCCATAAGCTGGCTCACCGCGCCGACAGGCACACCTGCGGGGGTGGAGATGCCCGCAACCTGACCGTTTTGCAGTGCCTCGGCAGAGGGGCCATAGCCACCCTCGACGAGCGTGAAGTCGTTATAGATGTCGAGCCCCATACCGCCCAGCAGGGCCTCGTTGGAGCCAATCGTGCCGGAGTTGCGGCGGCCAAGTGCCACGCTTTCACCCTTGAGCGCCACAAAATCGCTCAGCGTGCCGGAATTCACCCGGTCGCTTTGGACGATGAAATGCTCGACGTTCTGCCACAGCATGGAGACGGAGCGCAGATGCTCCTGCGGGCCGGACTCTGCGACAGGGCCAGTACCGGTTGCGGCGAAATAGCCAAACAGACCTTGCAAAATGCCGAACTGCGCTTCGCCTTCGCGGATCAGGCGAACGTTTTCACCGGAGCCTGCGGAGGAAATCGCGCTCATGCCGATCTTCTGGCCCGGTTGCAACTTCACCTTCACCAGCGTGGAAAGAGCCACGCCAACGGGGTAGTAGGTGCCGCCGGTGGAGGCGGTGGCGAGGATGTAATTCGCTTCTTCCTGCGCTTTTGCGGGGGCGGATGCGAAAGTGATCGCAGTTGCCGCGACAAGCGCGGCCTTCATCAGGTTCTTCATGGACTTCTCCCTGGTTAGAGGCAGCTATCGTGCTGCCTTGTGGGGAAAAGTTAGTGCGCGTGCTGCGCTGGGTCCACGAAAGAATCCGCGCAAGAGGGCGTGGGGGCCTGCGGATTTCCGCAGAGCGGGCGGTTTTGGGTGTCTCGGCGCGACGACGGTCTAGAATCAGAACGAAAAAGCGGACAAACCGCTCGTTCGTGCCGCAGATGGTCCCACGTCACTCCAGCAGATCCGCCTTTTTCAGCCCCAGTTTGACGATTTTCTCGTTCAGGGTGCGCCGCCCGATGCCAAGTGCCTCTGCCACCGCGTCCATCCGCCCGCCATGGGTCTTGATCGCGTTGGCAATCAGCGTGCGTTCAAATGCGGCGACGGCGGCACGCAGATTGTCGGGCACATCATCGGCAGTATCCGTCATGCGCAACGCCGCCGCGACCGAGCCGCCGCCACGGCGGGCCGACAGCACCCGCCGCTCCGCCACATGACGCAATTCCCGCACATTGCCGGGCCAGTCATGCGCGAGCAGGGCCGCCGCATCCTCTGCCGTGAGGGGCGGGGGCGTAATTTCATAGGTTTCCGAGAGTTGTTCGACAAAATGCCCAAAAAGGAGGATCACATCCTCCCCCCGATCCCGGAGGGACGGCAGATGCACCTCAAACGTATTGAGCCGGTAGAGCAAATCCTCGCGGAAGGTGCCTGCCGTCACACGCTCCGCCAGTCCTTCATTCGCGGCCGCGACGATGCGCACATCTGTCTGGATCATGGTGTCGGAGCCAAGCGGCGTCACCTCCCCGGTTTCCAGAACGCGCAACAATTTGGCCTGTACAGAGGGCGGGCAGGCGGAAATCTCGTCAAGAAACAGGGTGCCGCCATCGGCCCGGCGCACCCATCCCGTGACCCCGTCCAGCACGCCGAACATCTGCTCGTCAAACCGGTCTGGCGCGATGGTCGCGCAGTTCACGGCGACAAATGGCCCTTCCCGCCTTGGGCTGAGGGTATGGAGCGCGCGGGCCACCAGCTCTTTGCCCGTCCCGGTCGCACCTTGCACCAGAACGCTGCCCGATTGAGCGGCAATGTCGATCACGTCCTCCCGCAAGGCCGCGATGCCGCTTGATTGCCCCAACATCACCCGATCCAGCCCGGAGAGGGAGGAAAGCTGATCGCGCAGCGCCCGCGTGGCCGATAGGAGTCGGTGGTTCTCGGCCGCGTGCAAAACAGCCGCCAGCAGGCGACGCGGATCAAACGGCTTTTCAAGGAAGGAGTAGGCCCCGTCCTGCATCGCCTTCACGGCGGTGGGGATATCCCCATGCGCTGAAATCAGCACCAAGGGCGGCGCGACGTCATGGCCCTTGAGCGCGGTCAGAAGGTCCAGTCCAGTCATCCCCGGCATCCGCACATCCGACAGCACCACATCAGGGTCAAAGGCTTCCATCCGGTCAAGGGCGGCCTGCGCGGAAGCGGCGACACTGACGGTCCAGCCCGACCGTTCCAGAAGAACACCAAGGGAGGCGCGCATTTCCTTGTCATCGTCGATGACAAGCGCGCGATAACCGGAAGCGGGAGGGGAAACATGCTGGACCATGACGGCGGATATGGGCCGAGTTTCCGTGCCGATGCAAGCGGCGATTTATGCGAATGGGACCAAGGGGGGGATTTGGCGTGGTTGCCATGCTGCCCGTTTCGGGTAGAGTTAAGAATGAATAAAATTGTTAAAAATTAGTATCTAAGGGGCGTTTGTTCACGTCATTCCCCACACCTTTCGGCAAGGATAAGGTGAACACCGCACCACCCTCCGGGCCATCCTGAGCCTCCAGCCGCCCGCTCAGATCCGCCACGATGGAGGCCGAGATCGCAAGGCCCAGCCCCATGCCCGCGCCGGAGGATTTCGTCGTCATGAACGGTTCCTGTAGGTCGCTCAGGCTGTGCTTTCCCAGCCCCGGGCCAGTGTCGGACACGCGCACTTGCGCCTCCTCCTCCGTCTGGGCAAAGCGGATGGTCACGCGCCGGACCGGCTGATCCTCCACCGCGTCGAGCGCGTTGCGGATCAGATTGACCAAAACCTGCTCGACCCGGTGCTGCACGCCAAGTGCCAGCGCGGCCTGATCCTTGTCCAACACCTCTAGCGTTACATCCCGCGACAGTGCGGTATGCTCCACCAATGTGATCGCTGCCGCCACCGCATCGGCCATGGCAAAGGGCGCGCGCGGGCCTGCCCCTGGTGTTGCGAAAAACCGCAATTGATCGACGATGCCCTGCATCCGTGCGATCAGCCCCGTCATGGTCTGGTTCAGCGCGCCGGGCAGGGTGCCTTGCGCGATTTCCTCCGCTGCGAGGTAGTTGCGCATCGCGCTGATCGGCTGGCCCAGCTCATGGGTGATGGAGGCCGCAAGTTGACCGAGGGCCGCAAGCCGGGAGGACCGGCCCAGCTCGGCCTCCGCCGCGCGCAGATCGGCCTCCGCCCGCTGGCGTTCTCGGATTTCTTCGGTCAGGCGGCGGCGGTCCGCATCCGATAGTTCGAGCGCGCGGCGCAGTTGCGCCGACCGAAACACCGTCATTCCGATCCCCGCCGTGAGCAGCACGGCAAGCGCAAGGATGACGCCGACGCTGGCTTGCCGCCGCAGGCCCGCCACATCGGTCAGAAGGTGCACGGTCCAGCCTTCCCGCGGGATCGCGCGGATCGCCCAAAGATAGCTTTTGCCTTCCAACATCAGCCGCCCGGTGCCGGTGCTTTCCCAATCCAGCGGGGTCAGCGGATAGCTGCCATATTGGCGCTGCGCGTCGATGATCGCACGCGCCGCCGGGTCAAGCGGGGCGATGGTGCGAAACGCGAGATCCTCTTGGGAGGATAGCACGACCACCCCTTCGGGCGAGGTGACAAGGATCAAGGCGCCCGCGCCCGTCAGGGCGGTGCTCAACTCCGCCAACCCGATCTTGACCACCACCACGCCAATGACGCGCCCTGCGGCGATGACAGGTTCAGCCACGAAATATCCCGGTCGCCCGGTGGTCGCTCCGACGGCGAAATAGCGCCCGGTCTTGCCCGCCAATGCGTCCGTGAAATAGGGCCGGAAAGTGTAGTATTCGCCCACATAGGTGCCCGGCTCGTTGTAGTTGGAGGAGGCGATCGTCAGCCCGGTTGGGTCCATCAGGTAGATCGCTTCGGCTTCCGCGCGCTGCGCGTATTCCAACAGGCGCGGATTGAGCGCATCGCCCGCTCCGGTGCGCAGGGTTGCCATGATCACCGGGTCTTGCGCGATCACATGCGGCAAATGATCGAGCCGCCCGATGGCTGCACTGATCATGCTGGATTGGATATCGGCGCGGTCCTCCGTCTCCGCCTGACCTTGGCGCAGCAACACGCCCATCAGGCTGGCATAGATCACCCCGCAGATCACGAGGAGGGCCATTAGGACAAAAAGGATGCGAGAGCGTGGCATGGCCACCATCATGCCGGGCGGGGCGGCTGACGCAAGCGAAGTCTCAGCGGGCAGCGGCACGGATGCGCAGCGCCTCATCAAGCGTGATGCGGGTGGGGGCCGCGGTCTGATCCGTGTCGGGCGTGTCCGTGCGGTAATGCCCGCCGCGGCTTTCGCGCCGGTCGAGGGCTGCTGCCGCGATGAGGGTGGCCGCGTGGGTCATGTTGAGAAACGCGCGGGAGGCGGGGGCATGGGCAGCCTCGAGCGCCGCGATCCCCTTGAGCGCGGTTGTCAGCCCATCGGCGCTGCGCTCCACCCCGACATGATCGGCCATGAGTTGGCGCAGGCTGCGCACGGCGTCATCGGGGGCGACCGCGCCGGGGCCGTCCATCAGGGCTGGCGGGATGTCGATCGGCCGGGGTTGGCCCTCTGCCGCGTCCTGCCCTGCGATGTGCTGCGCGATGCGGGCGGCGAACACCACGGCCTCCAGAAGCGAGTTTGACGCCAGCCGGTTCGCGCCATGCAGGCCCGTTGCCGCGACCTCGCCGCAAGCGTAGAGGCCCGGCAGGCTCGATTGCCCGTCCGCATCGGTCCAGACGCCGCCCATGTGGTAATGCTGCGCGGGCTGCACCGGGATGGGCTGAGTGGCCGGGTCAATGCCCGCGTCCGTGCAATAGGCCGCAACGGTCGGAAACTCGTCAAAGATATGCGCGCCAATAGCTGCGCGCGTGTCGAGATATGCTTGTCCGCCGGATAGGTTCTTGCGATGGATCGCGCGGGCGACGATGTCGCGCGGCGCAAGCTCTCCATCCGGGTGATCGTCAAAGATGAACCGCCGCCCGCTCTCGTCTATGACGCTGGCGCCATGCCCGCGCAGCGCCTCGGTGGCGAGCGGGCAGGGGTCGCGGTTTACGTCCATGCCGGTGGGATGGAACTGCACGAATTCGGGGTTGGAGATCAGCGCCCCCGCCCGGGCCGCCATGCCCAGCCCCTGACCGCGCACACGCCCGGGATTGGTCGAGATGGCGTAAAGCCCCCCGACACCACCCGTGGCAAGCACCGTGTGGGCCGCGCGAAACATCAGCGGCTCTGACGTGTCATCCCCGACCCTGCGGGCAAATGCACCAATCACCCGCCCATCCGCCACGGTGAGGTCATCGACGGTGACATTCTCCAAAAGCGTGATGGAGGGGGTCGCGCGGGCGGTGGCGATCAACGCATCCATGATCGCGCGCCCGGCCTGATCGCCGCTGACGCGGATCACCCGGTTTGTGCTATGCGCCGCTTCGCGGGAAGCAAGAAGCGCTCCTGTGGCGTCATCGCGGTCAAACGGTGCGCCGTAAGCCAAAAGGTCAAGCACCCGCGCGCGGGCCTCCGACGTAACCATGAGCGCGATATCCGGGTCCACCAGACCTGCGCCCGCCGCGATTGTGTCTGCCGCGTGATCTTCAGCCGTGTCGCCCTCACCGATCGCGGCGGCAAGCCCGCCTTGCGCCCATGCCGATGACGCGCCCGTGCCAATCGGATCGGGGGAGAGGACAACCGCCGGGGCGGGGGCCAGTTTCAGCGCCGTGAACAGCCCCGCCAGACCCGCCCCGATGATCAGGGTGCCATCGCTTTCAAAGCAGGAATTGCGTGGGGCAGTCATGGCGCAACTTTCGGGCAGGATCGCAGGTGGCGGGCAGGGAAGCCTCCGGCGGGAGGTATTTTGGGAAAAAAGAAATCAGGGGCGCGCGCGCAGTGGCACGCGCCCCGAAAAGATCATTCGACCAGCAATTGCGTGGCGACAAGCCCACCGCACAATTCCCGCCCGCCTGTCGGCGCAATCGCCGCGCCATGGCGGGTGACGTTGGGGGCAAGCATATTGTCGCGGTGATTGGAGGAGGCCATCCAATCCTCCACCATGGCCTGTCCAAGGCTCGCATAGGTATGGCGCGGCAGGATGCCCGTGCGCCCGCCATAGGTATAAGTGCAATTTTGATGGCTGATCACCCGGTATTCGACGCCGGATTTATAGGCGATGAAGAAATCCTTGAGGATATTCTCTCGCGCTTCGCCATAGCGGGCCCCTGCGCTGTCCAGACGGTCAAGGAAGCTGTTGCGCCCCGCGACCGGGGAGCGGTGATCGAAAAAGCCCAGTTGCGCCATATCGCCCGAATGCATTTCAGCCGCGCGGGTCAGCGCCGGGTCGGTGGTGACCGGATCAAGCCCCGCCCGGCACCGTCGTTCGTTGACGAAAGCGGTCGTGGCCTCGCTCACCAATCGGTTGTCATGGGTGCCGTCATTGGGCACATCGGCGGCAAAAGCCCGTGGCAGCGTGACCGCGCATGCATCCGTCGCCACAGGCGCGGGGGCGGGGATATCGCTCGACACACAGGCCGCGAGGGTCAGCCCCGCAAGGGAGGCGAGGGCAAAGAGGCGCGCGCTCATTTCGTCACCGCGATCATGCGTTCCACCGCCCGTGCCGCCCGGCCGATCAGATGCTCAGGCACCGTGACCTCCTCTGTCCCGGAATGCAGCGCCCAGAGGATATTCTCAAGGCTGATCCGTTTCATATGGGGGCAGATGTTGCAGGGGCGGATAAACTTCGTCTCGGGCAGTTCCGCCGCGACATTGTCGGACATGGAGCATTCGGTGACCATCACCACCTTTTCGGGCTTTTTGGTGCGGACATAGGAAATCATGCCATGGGTGGAGCCTGCAAAATCGGCCTCATCAATCACATCGGGCGGGCATTCGGGATGGGCGATGATCACGACACCAGGGTGATCTTCGCGGAAGGCGCGGAGTTCTTCGGCGGTGAATTGCTCGTGGACGATGCAGGCACCTTCCCACCAGACCACGCGCTTTTCCGGGACCAGTTTGGCGACATTCTGTGCCAGATAGCCATCGGGGGTCATGATGACCGTATCGCTGTCTTGTGCGCGCACGATCTCCACCGCGTTGGAGGAGGTGCAGCAGATGTCGGAGGCCGCTTTGACCTCAGCCGTGGTGTTGACATAGGACACGACCGGTGCGCCGGGATATTCGGCGCGCATCTTGGCGATGTCGGCGGCGGTGATTGAGGACGCCAGCGAGCATCCCGCGCGGCTGTCCGGGATCAGTACCCGCTTGGCCGGATTGAGGATTTTCGAGGTTTCGGCCATGAAATGCACGCCGCATTGCACGATCGTGGATTGCTCCACCTTGGTTGCGGCAATGGCCAGTTGCAGGCTGTCGCCCACGATATCCGCGACGCCATGATAAATTTCCGGCGTCATGTAGTTATGGGCGAGGATGACCGCGTCCTTCTCCTTTTTCGCCGCGTTGATGGCGCGGATATAGGGGGCGCAGCTGGCCCATTCGGGGGCGGGAATGATGGATTTGACCACGTCATATTGCGCGGATGTTGCCTCCATCGCGGCATCGGACGGCGTCAGATCGTAATGCGCCGCCAACTCGGCACGGGCCGCATCTGCTGCGGTGTTGGCATTCATGAACATGGTTTGCTCCCCACATTATGCTCATTCGGAGCATAAATTTCTGTTCAAAAAACGCGCAAGGCTTGCGCGCGAAATCCCCTCAGATGTGGCGAGCTGTCACGAATTTGTCAAGCCTTAAGCCCCGGCGTGATCCGCGCAAGCCGTTGCTCCCGCCGGAATGCATATACCCCGGTCAGGGTCACAATCAGCATCCCGAACACCGTCCAACCATCTGGAATATCGCCAAAAACCAGATAGCCAAGGCCAATGGCCCAGATCATCACCGTATAGCGGAAAGGTGCGACATAAGCGATCTCTCCCACCCGCATCACCGCGACCGAACAGATATAGCCCAACAGGATAAACCCAGCCGCGCCCGCAAGGATTGCCCATGTGGCGGGCGCCATGGCGACCCAGTCTTGGGTCGGGGACAACACGATGCCGGTAAACGTGATCGCGCCTGCGGTCAGAAACGCGACCTGATAGGAGGAGACCTGCGCGGAAAGCCGCCGGGTCGCCAGATCGCGCAGCACGATAAAACCGACCGCCGCAACCGCCCAAAGTGCCGCTTGGTCAAATCCGGCAAATCCCGGCTTGATGATGAACAAAACGCCAAGGAACGCGACCGCAATCGCGCTTAACCGCCGCCAGCCCAATGGCTCCCCAAGGAACACTGCTGCCGCCAGCGTCACCGCAAGGGGTGTGATCTGCAACACGGCGGAGGCATTGGCGAGCGGCATCTGGGTGAGGGCCGTCAGAAAGCACAAGGTGCCGCCGATCTCCGCGCCGGTGCGCAGGGCGACGGGCCAACGGTCTCCGCGCGGAACGGGGCGGCGGAACGCGCCCTTGACCCAGGCGATTGTGCCCAAAAGGGCCGTCGCCATGATCCCGCGCACCACCATGATCTGATAGAGACCCAACTCAAGCGATGCGAGTTTCACCAAGGCGTCGTTGAACGTATACGCCCCCATTGCCCCGATCATCAGAAGCGCGCCGCGCATATTGTCCGTCAGGGGCATAGGTGGGGTTCCCGCATGTTTCCCTTATCGGTACACCTTGGATGGTCCTGCGCACAAGATGTCGCGGCGAGGCGATTGTGTGCCGTTTGCCGGGTTGTCCGCCGCGTTCAGGCTCGCTACCCATTGGGCGAAGGACAAAGGACGTCGCCATGACCAATGAAACCGCACAGGCGCTTGGGCCGCTCGAATTTCGCACGCATGGGCAGGGGGCCGCGACCCCGCTCGACCGCATTTCGGTGCGTGATTATGTGCGCACGGTCGATATCGGGGCGTTCGGCAAGGAGCGTGGCGTGACCCAGCGGGTGCGCTTTAACGTGGTGCTCGAAGTGGTCGCCCATGCTGCGGCGGAAAATGACGATGTGGATCAGGTCATTTCCTATGACACGATCGTGGAGGCGATCCACGCTGCCTTGGCGGTGGAGCGGCTCAACCTGCTCGAAACGCTCGCGGAGCGGATCGCTGCGGGGTGCCTTGCGGATGCGCGGGCTTTGCGCGTGTTTATCCGGGTGGAAAAGCTCGACCGTATTCCGGGTGCGTTGGGGGTGGAGATCATGCGCCAGCGTCGCCCGGCGGATACGCCCCGGCTTGGCCCCGTGCCCGCCCCGCGCCCCGATGCACCGGGTGCGCGGCCGCTTGTGTTGTTCCTCGCGGCGGGGGCGATGCCCGATCGGGATCAGCTTGCGGCCATGGTGCGGCCCCTGGTCGTGGTGCTGCCACCGCTCGATCCCAGCCTGCGCGATGTGACCGGGGAGGCCGCGCGCCGGATCAGCCTTCTGTCGATGGAGCAGGCCGCATGGCGGTTTGCCGGAGCGGATGACAGGCTTGTCGTCGCCGGATCACGGACGGAGCTAGATTGGGCGCTGCGCGAAGGGTTCGTCGCGGTCTGGGCCCCGTCGAAAATCGTCCTTGATGCGGTTGATGATCCGGCCCCGGACGGGGCGGACCCGGCGGCGCTGGCCACCTGGCTTGCCCGCCATCTTGACGGGGAATACGCCACGGCCCTTCCCGCCGCCTGAGCCGCCTTGCGATGGGCGGCGATCTGGGGCAGGGTCCGGCTCAGTTTTGATCCCGCGACGGAGGCCCGCTATGCCCGCAATTGAAACCCCGCAAGAGCCGCTTGGCTGGGCTGCGCCCGAATTCTCCCTGCCTGATCCGTCGGGACAGGTGTTCAGCCTTGGGGATTTGCGCGGTGTGCGCGGGTTGGTCGTGTTCTTCATCTGCAACCATTGCCCGTATGTGAAGGCCATTGCGGATCGGCTGACGATGGATGCGCAGGTGCTTCTCGATCTCGGCTATGGGGTCGTGGCGATCTCGTCCAATGATGTGGCAAGTTACCCGGAGGACAGCCCGGAAAACATGGCTGTTTTCGCGGAGGAGCATGCGTTTCCCTTCCCTTATCTCTACGATGAAGATCAGTCGGCGGCGAAAGCGTTCGGTGCAGTGTGCACGCCGGATATTTTCGGCTTCGATGCCATGCTCAAGCTGCGCTATCGCGGGCGGCTTGATGCATCGGGGCGGGAGGCCGCGCCGGATGCGCCGCGCGAGTTGATCGACGCGATGCGCCATGTCTACCGCACGGGCCGCGGCCCGGAGGTGCAGCATCCCTCCATCGGCTGTTCGATCAAATGGAAAGACTGACGCCGCTGCGGGTGATCTTTGACCTCGACGGCACGCTGGTCGACAGCGCGCCGTCGCTTTGCCATGCGGGCAATGCGATGATCGCGGAACTGGGCCGCGCACCCGTCGATGTGGCCACCTACAAAACCTTCGTCGGGCGCGGGATGCGCAAGCAGATTGAGGGGCTTTTGGCCCATACCGGGGGCATTCCTGAGGATTTCGAGCAGTGCCTTGCCCGGTTTCGCGCGATCTATGACGCCAACCCGCTGATCAAGACGGTGCTTTATCCGCATGTTCTGGATGCGCTGGCGGAGGTGCAGGCGGCGGGTCACAGCCTTGGCATCTGCACCCAAAAGCCCGAAGCGCCTGCGCGGTTTGTTACCTCCGGGCTGGGCCTCATGCCACCCATCACGGGGCTGACCTGTGGCGATACGCTTGACGTGTTGAAACCTGATCCCGCGATGCTCTGGCACGCAGCGGAGCAGTTGCCCGCTGGTCGGATCGTTTTTGTGGGGGACAGTGAAACCGATGCGCAAACGGCGCTGAATGCCGATGTGCACTTCGTGTTGCACACCAAGGGCTACCGCAAGGGGGAGATCGCAACGCCCTACCGGTTTGACGATTGGGCGGAATTTCCCGCCATCCTGCAAGAGATCGCCTTAGCCACATGATCTATTACCGTCCCCTTGCCCAAACCGGCCCGCGCCGCCCCGGGTCTGCTGTGCCTCTTGCCGGTGGGTGGGCGTGGTTCACCCATGTGGAGGCTCTGTCACGTGGGGCACCCGGGCGGATCGTTTCGGTGGCGGATGTGCCTGCGGATGCGCTGGCACGCCTCACCGGGGACCGCGCGCCGATGGCGGGCCTTTCCATGGCGCGCCCACACCTGATGGGTATTCTCAATGTCACGCCGGACAGCTTTTCCGATGGCGGGCGGCTTTCCAATGTGGAGAGGGTGCGGGAGCGGGCTGGGGCGATGGTGGCGGCGGGTGCCTCACTCCTTGATATCGGGGGGGAGAGCACGCGCCCCGGCGCGGCCCTTGTCCCCGTCGCGGAGGAGATGTCCCGGGTGATGCCCGCCTTGGAGGCCGTGCAAGGCTTGCCCTGCGCCATTTCCGTGGACACCCGTAAGGCAGAGGTGGCGCGCGCTGCCCTCAATGCCGGGGCGCATCTGTTCAACGATGTGTCTGCCCTGACCTTCGATCCGGCGAGCATGGACGTGCTGCGAGAAACCGGCGCGCCGGTCTGCCTGATGCATGCGCTGGGCGATCCGGCGACGATGCAGGATGCGCCGCGCTATGATGACGTGCTGCTCGACGTGTATGATTTTCTGGAAGCGCGCATCGCGGCCTGTGAGGCGGCGGGCATTTCGCGCAGCCGGATCATGGTTGACCCCGGTATCGGCTTTGGCAAGACGCTGGAGCATAACCTGACCCTGCTGCGCGGCCTCAGCCTGTTTCACGGATTGGGCTGCCCGATCCTGTTGGGTGTGTCGCGCAAGCGTTTCATCGGCACTATTGGCGGCGCGGCGGAGGCGGATCAGCGCGCGCCCGGCTCCATCGCCGTCGGGCTGGAAGGGATCCGGCAAGGTGCGCAGGTGTTGCGCGTCCACGATCTGGAGGACACGGCGCAGGCCCTGGCGCTGTGGCAGGCGGTGGCCGTCTAACTTAGATGCACGCGCAGGGCCGCGGCACTGGCAAAGGGGCTGACGGCGACCGCGAACAGGCTCGTGCCCGTCAAAAGCATCATAGCAATGCCGGGATCAAGGCCCTTCGCCGCGAGGCTTACGACCTGCGCGCCGAAAATCAGCGTCGGGATATAGAGCGGCAGCACGAGGATCGACAGCAACAGCCCACCGCGCCGCACACCCACCGTCAGCGCCGCACCAATCGCACCAAGCGCGGACAATGCCGGGGTGCCGACCAAAAGCGCCGCCACAAGCCATGGATAGGCGGGCCCGGCAAGGTTCAGCGTCAGCCCCAGCACTGGTGCCGCGATCACCAGCGGCACGCCTGTCGTCAGCCAATGACCAAGGGTCTTGACCATCACCAATCCCTCCATCGGCACGGGAGAGAGTGCGAGGATATCAAGCGTGCCATCCTCCGCATCCTGCTGAAACAGACGGTCGAGCGACAACAGGCACGCAAGCAGCGCCGCCACCCACAACACACCCGGCGCAATCAGGCCAAGCGTCGGCGTCTCTGGCCCGACGCCGAAGGGGATCAGCATGATCACGATCAGAAAGAAGGCAAGGCCCAGCCCCGCGCCGCCGCCGGACCTCAGCGCCAGTGTCAATTCGCGGCGCAGCAGGGCGGAATAGGCGTTCATTCCCAGCCTCCGGCCATGAACGGGTCGGTTTCTTCTGCCGCCGTGACAGGGCGCGGTCGCGTGAGGGTAAGCGTGTCGGCATCGGTCAACCCCAGATCAATATGCGTAGCGATCAGCGCCATGCCGCCCGCGTCGCAATGGGCGCGGATCACGCTTGCCACACGCTCGACCGTCGCCTGATCGAGCGACACTGTCGGCTCGTCCAGCAGCCAAAGGGGGCGGTCTTTGGCTAGTGCCAACCGCGCCAGCCCCGTGCGCCGCTTCTGCCCGGCAGAGCAGGCATGGGCCGGGCGATCCGCGATTTCGTCAAGCTGGAAGCTCTGCATCGCCGCGCGCACATCACCGCCAAAAAGATGCGCCCAAAAGGCGATGTTCTCCGCCACGGTCAGGGTCGGCTTGAGGGCATCCTGATGCCCGGCAAACAGAACCTGATCCTGAAAAGCATCCCGATCCGTCAGCGGCGTGCCGTTCAACACCACCGATCCCGACGCGATGGGCATCAGACCCGCAATGGCGCGCAGCACCGTCGATTTGCCAACCCCATTTGGCCCGCGCAACAGCGTCGCCCGCCCCGGGGTCAGCGCAAAGCTCAGATCAGATACGATCATGCGACCGCTGCGCATCAGGGTAAGGGAGGAAACGGCGAGGCTCATATCCCTTGGGTAACGGATCGCACCGCGCCTGGGAAGGCAGAAACCAGCGCGGGTGAGGGGCGTGCGTGTTTTTGGAAAAAAGAAACGCGGGGCAGGGTGTGACGAATTGTGTACCATTGCACACAAAGCTTGAAACCGATGCGAATTTCCGGCATAGGGGGCGCGAGATTTCAATCTGCGACTCTTATCTGCTAGCTTGCCGACAAGACACCGCACGACCCGGACCCACACCTGAGGAGGATGCCATGCCCATCACAGTCGGCCATGACAGTGCAAAAACCCGCCGTGAGCTGACCGTCGAAAACCAGACGGTTGCCTATTATTCCATTGAAGCGGCAGAGGCCGCAGGGCTTGGCGATTTTTCCAAGCTGCCCGCCGCACTCAAGGTCGTGCTGGAAAACATGCTCCGGTTCGAAGATGGCAAGACGGTGCATATCGACGATATCAAGGCGTTTTCCGATTGGGCCGCGCAGGGTGGCAAAACGAACCGGGAGATTGCCTATCGCCCGGCGCGCGTTCTGATGCAGGATTTCACCGGCGTTCCCGCCGTGGTGGATTTGGCCGCGATGCGCGACGGGATCGTGGCCCTTGGTGGGGACGCGCAAAAGATCAACCCGCTCAACCCCGTTGATCTGGTCATTGACCACTCCGTGATGATCGACGAATTCGGCAATCCGCGCGCGTTCCAGATGAACGTGGACCGCGAGTATGAGCGCAATATGGAACGCTACACCTTCCTCAAATGGGGTCAGTCCGCGTTCAACAATTTCCGCGTGGTGCCGCCGGGCACCGGGATTTGCCATCAGGTGAACCTTGAGTATCTGGCACAGACCGTCTGGACCGATACCGACCAGAACGGCGCCGAAGTTGCCTATCCCGATACGCTTGTCGGGACCGACTCGCACACCACCATGGTCAACGGTCTTGCCGTGCTCGGCTGGGGTGTCGGCGGGATCGAAGCGGAGGCCGCGATGCTGGGTCAGCCCGTGTCGATGCTGATCCCCGAGGTTGTGGGCTTTAAACTGACCGGCGAAATGGTCGAAGGCACCACCGCGACCGATCTGGTGCTCAAGGTCGTGCAGATGCTGCGCGAAAAGGGCGTGGTCGGAAAATTCGTGGAATTCTACGGCGACGGTCTGGACCGGCTTCCGCTTGCGGATCGGGCGACGATTGCGAACATGGCGCCGGAATATGGCGCGACCTGCGGCTTCTTCCCGATTGATGGCGAGACCCTGCGCTATCTGCGCACCACGGGCCGGGACGAGCAGCGCATCGCGCTGGTCGAAGCCTATGCCAAGGCAAACGGGTTCTGGCGCGGCGCGGATTACGATCCGGTCTATACCGACACGCTGCACCTCGACATGGGGGAGATTGTCCCCGCGATCTCCGGCCCGAAGCGCCCGCAGGATTATGTGGCCCTGACAGACTCAAAATCCGCGTTTGCGCGTGAGATGGAGCAGACGTTCAAGCGCCCGATGGGTAAGCAGGTTCCGGTTAAGGGTGAGGATTACACCATGGAATCGGGCAAGGTCGTGATCGCGTCGATCACTTCCTGCACCAACACCTCCAACCCTTATGTGATGATCGGCGCGGGCCTTGTTGCGCGCAAGGCGGCGGCCCTTGGCCTGACGCGCAAGCCGTGGGTCAAAACCTCCCTCGCGCCGGGCTCGCAGGTTGTGTCCGAATACCTTGAGGCGGCAGAGCTTCAGGATGATCTGGATGCGCTGGGCTTTAACCTTGTCGGCTATGGCTGCACCACCTGTATCGGCAACTCTGGCCCGATCCAGAAGGAGCTGTCTGATGCCATCGCAGAGGGCGATCTGGTGGCGACCTCGGTCCTGTCGGGCAACCGCAACTTTGAAGGGCGGATCAGCCCCGATGTGCGCGCAAACTACCTCGCCTCTCCGCCGCTGGTGGTGGTCTATGCCATCGCAGGCACGATGGATATCGACCTGACGAAAGACCCGATTGGCACCGATAAAGACGGCAATGACGTCTATATGAAGGACATCTGGCCGACCACGCAGGAGATTGCGGATCTGGTGGAGAAAACCGTCACCCGCGAGGCGTTCCAAGCGAAATATGCGGACGTGTTCAAGGGCGATGAGAAGTGGCAGGGCGTGGCAACCACCCCGTCAGAAACCTATGACTGGCCGCCAACCTCCACCTATGTGCAGAACCCGCCCTATTTCCAAGGCATGGCGCAGGAAGCTGGCGTGATCTCTAATATCAAGAATGCCAAGGTGCTGGCCGTGCTGGGCGATATGGTCACGACCGATCACATCTCCCCCGCCGGATCGTTCAAGGACACGACGCCAGCGGGCAAGTACCTGATCGACCGTCAGGTGCCGGTGCGGGAGTTCAACTCCTACGGCTCCCGTCGCGGCAACCACGAGATCATGATGCGTGGCACTTTCGCCAATATCCGCATTAAGAACGAGATGCTGGATGGCGTTGAGGGCGGCTACACCAATGGCCCCGACGGTGAGCAGACCTCGATCTTTGATGCCGCTATGGCGTATCAGGAAGCAGGCACGCCTTTGGTGGTGTTCGGTGGGGAGCAGTATGGCGCTGGCTCCTCCCGCGACTGGGCCGCAAAGGGGACGGCCCTGTTGGGTGTGAAAGCCGTGATCGCGGAGAATTTCGAGCGTATCCACCGCTCCAACCTTGTTGGCATGGGTGTGATCCCGTTCGAATTCACCGGGAGTGACACGCGTAAGACGCTGGGCCTGAAGGGTACCGAAACCGTGTCCATCTCCGGCCTTGCGGGCGATATCGTGCCGCTGTCTGAGGTGCCCTGCACGATCACCTATGAGGACGGCACGGTGAAAGAGATCATGCTCAAGTGTCGGATCGATACCGAGGTTGAGATCGACTATGTTCGCAACGGCGGTGTGTTGCATTACGTTCTGCGGAACCTCGCAAAATCCGCGTAGTCTGATGGCAGCGTTCTGATGAAAGGGCCGGGGGGCGACCTCCGGCCCTTTTTCGTGGTGGTGCGCGGGCCATGTCCCTTAGGCGGAAGAATAGACCGGGTGCCCTTTCCTCTGGCCCATCGTGACACCATATCCCGTCAACAGACTGAGCGGAGCAGACCCATGGCCGAAAAATCCTTTCCCGACCTTCCCCCCATCTGGATGGCGGGTGCGATGGTGGCAATTGTCATGATTGACCGCATGGTGCCGGAGCAGGGATTGCGGCTGCCGGGATTTGTGCTGATGCTCATCGGGATCGGATTGATCCTGTGGGCTGGCAGCTATTTCCAGCGCAAAAATACGCCGATCCATCCGGGTGTCGCCCCGAAATCCCTGTTGATCGAAGGCCCGTTCAAGATCAATCGCAACCCGATCTATACCGGCATGGCGGTGATCCTTGCGGGCTTTGCGATTGCGACGGGCGCGTATTTTGGTCTTATCCTCGTGCCGGTGTTTATGTGGATTATCACCGAGCGGTTCATCAAAGGGGAGGAGGCACTGATGCGACAGGCTTTCCCCGATGAAGCTGCGGCATATATCGCTGCCACCCGGCGGTGGTGAGGATCAGCGGGCCTCGTCCCACGCAGCAGCGCGCCTGAGAAGGTCGAGGATCAGATCGGGCTTGTGATAGAGAACATGAAAGCCTGAATCGGGCACGATCGTCACCGGATTGTTCGACGTTGTCCGCACATATTGCTCAATGAATTCAGCACCCATTACGGGGCAATGGGCACCATGCAGCCATTCGGCCCGGCAATGCACGGCGCGATACGCCTCCGTCCAGTCCGACATGGCTGCCGCCCCATCCAGAACAAAGCCGCGGGTGCCCTGTACGATCATATGCAACCCTCCGGCCTCAATCGCCGGATATATCGCGGGATCGTCAAGGCAGGCGCGATCTACCGGATCATTGCGAAAGAAGGAGTCGAAAAAGCTGCGCGGCCCGGATTTCAGGAACGCACGGGTGCCGATGGTCAGGATCATCTCCATCAGGGCAGGGGTGTGCTTGGTCGCGATGGCGGCCATGCGGGTCTGGCGGTTCATGGCGTGGATATGGGTTGTCTCATCAATGGGGATGCCCGCCCCGATCATGACCATCCCCCGCAGCCTGTCGCCGAGATGGGCCGCGATGCGGTAGGCGTGGGAGACGCCGCCCTGATGGGCAATGATATGCACATGCTCGATCTGCTCGGCTTCCAGCACAGCCAGCGCGTCGGTGATGGTTTCATCATTGAAGGCGGCATCCGTACTCGACGGGCTGGTTTTGCCGAACCATGGCCGCGAGGGCGCGATCAGGCGCAGCCCCTCGCGGGCAAAAGCGCGCTCCATCGCTTTGGGAAAGAAGGGGCCGGTTTGCAGCCCGTGCAGGAACAGAAACGGCACCCCGTCCGGCGCACCATATTGGCGATAGTGAACGGTCCGCCCACCCGCAACAGGCAAGAAATGGCCATCCTCGGGCAGGTTCTGTGCCGCGACTGCCGGGCGTCGCAAATAGGCGACGCTGCTGGCCAGCACCGCCACATCCGCCATGCGCGGCAATCCGGTTTTTTGCAGGATCGCTTTTGACTGCGCCTTGATCGTCTCGACAGATTTGCCGGCGGTCTGCGCGATCTGGGATTGGTTTTGACCGTTGAGCACACCGTGAAGCACCACTGCCTCCCGTTTGCTCAGTCCAAGTGCCGCCGCGATTTGGTCAACAAGGTCATCTGTCCAGCGAATATGCGAAAAGGCGAGGGCAAGCACCGGCTCCTCGGGGCGGTCGGGAAGGGCCGTGACCTGACATACCGCGAAATGCAGGCTGCCATCGGCATCATGCACCACCGGCAGGATGTCTTGCGTCAGGCCGGACCCATCGCGCAGGCCACGCAGTGCAAGGCGCAGCGCCTGCTGCCCGTCGCGCGTGATCGGCACGGCGTCAAGCGGCTTGCCCTGAGCCTCGGGAAACAGGGCGGCCGCGGCCGCGTTGCACCATTCCACACGCCCTGCGGCAGAGACGATCATGCGCGCATGGGCTGTCTCCGCCATGGAACCGCTGAGCGCGTTTTGCGCGCTTTCGCTGCCCTGAAACCGATCAAAAAGCCGCGCAAGCCGCGCGCTGTGCTGCGCGATCTCCGGCGCCAGCACCCGCGCGGCGCCCAGATCGGGCGCACGCTGCCAGCCACCGCCGCTTTGAAACAGATAGGCATTGGCCTGGTCAAACAGCGCGTCGAGTTGCGTGCTGTCCTCGGACACAGCATAGGCGCTGTTGAGCAACGCGATCAGTTTTGAGTTTTCGGCGGGTGTTTCCATCCGGCGCATGTTCCCTGTGAAACACCGTTTCTTCAAACCTTATCAGCACCATGCGACGCAATTGCGGCAAAGGCAACGTGGCGTGTTCACGCGGTCTCCCAAACTCTTGATTGGAAAAGGGGGGATGTGCTGTCTACATTCATGGCAGACCAAAAGGGGCACCGTTTTGAAACGATTTATCCATGCACTTTCCGCCGCTGCGATTATGGGGCTTGGCCTTGGCCTTGGCCAGATGGCTGTGGCTGAGGAACGGGAGGTGCTTTTGGAATTATTCACCTCGCAGGGCTGCTCGTCCTGCCCGCCCGCCGATGCGGCTTTGGGCGAATTTGCGCAGCGCGACGGCGTGATCGCACTCGCGTTGCATGTGGATTATTGGGATTACCTTGGCTGGCGGGACGAATTCGCCATGCCCGCCATGACCGCGCGCCAGCGCAGCTATGCTGAAACGATGGAAGAGCGGTCCGTCTATACCCCACAGATGATTATTCAGGGGCAGGCGATGGCCGTGGGTCATAACACCCGCGCCATTGACCGCTATATCGCCCAGATGCGCGCGCAACCCCAAACCGCGCGCCTGATGGCGGAACGCTACGAGGATATGATCAAGGTGCAGGTCGAGCCTGACATGGCTGGGCAAACCGGCGTGCTGCATGTGGTCGCCTATCGGTCCAAGGCGGTGTCGCCCATCGCCCATGGGGAGAACCGGGGCCGGACGCTGACCCACACGAACGTGGTCACGAATTGGTCCACGGTCGGCGCATGGGAGGGGGAGGCCGCGACCTTCGTTGTGCCAATGCCCGATGCGCAGGACGGCGGGATCGTCGTGATCCTGCAGGCGGGAATGACCGGCCCCGTGATCGCGGTAGACCGGCTCAACTAAGCTGGGATCAGCGCCAGCGCCGGTGAAACCAGAACCATTGCGCGGGCGCTTCCATGATCCAATCTGACAATTGCGCATTCGCGTCCGTCATCATCTGCTCGGGCGTGGAGGGCGTGATGGGCGTGCCGAAGATCACGTCAAAGCTCATCCCATCCGTGCGGCGACGGCTGATCGCGGGAATGAGGGGCATGTCGTTGGCCAGGGCAAGTTTGGCCGGGCTCAGCGCCGTTTCCGCCTCATGACCCAAAAACGGCAACAATGGCGCGCCGGTCTGTTTCTGATCTGCGAGGATCATGACGCCCCCGCCGCTGCGCAAATGCCGGACAAGCCCGCGCGTGCCTTCCTTCCCCTTGGGAAAAGCATTCGGATCGACCTCATGCAGCGAGGCCACGAAATCCGCGTTGTAATGGGGGTTGTTATGGGGGCGATAGACGCAAGCCATCTGGTGCCCGGCAAACCGGATCGCGGCGCGGATGCCTTCCCAATTGCCATAATGGGCCGTCACGATGACCGGGCCGCGCCCGGCGTCCAGCGCGTCGAGCGTGTCGGCCCAGCCGTCACCGCCAACATGGAACCGGGCGGGATCGGCCAGAAACTCGGTCATCATGGTTTCTTCCACGAGGACACGGCCAAAATTGTCGGATGTTTCCCGCAGGATTTTGCGCGCATCAAACGTGGGCGCCACCCGTTCCAGATTTTGAAAGGTGCGTTTGCGCGCGGTCGGGATGCGCGCAAACAGGCCACGCCCCACCGCCGCGCCGACCTTCACCCGGTTGGGATAGCTCAAGCCGCGCAAGGCGCGCCCGTAGAGGCGCAACAGGCCATTGGCGGCCCATTCGGCCCCTCGCATCATGGATGTGCTCAACTGGTTCATGCGCTTTGAGGTAAGCTATCGCGCGCGCGCAGAAAAGCCCTACACGTCCTGCCGTTGCGGCACGACCTTGGTTTCGCGATACCAGACGTAAAGCCCGGCACCCACGATCACGGCCGCGCCCATCACGGTGAAGCCATCGGGAAACTCCCCGAAGAAGAAAACACCCCAAAGCGTGGCAAAAGCCAGCCCGACATAGCTGAACGGTGCTAGCACGCTCGCGGGGGCCGCGCGAATGGCGAAGATCAGAAGGAGCTGCGCCAGCCCGCCAATCGCGCCGAGCACGACCATGATCCCCGCATCCGGCAGGCTGGGCGTTTCCCATACGGGTGCCACCATAAGGCTCGCGGCCAATGCGCCAAAGAGGCCAGTGTAGAAAAAGCTGGTCCATGCGCTTTCCTCCGATCCCAGAAACCGGGTCGCGATGGCATAGGCGGAATAGCAGAACGCGGCGGCAAGCGGGAACAGCGCATAGGGTGTGAACACGTCTGTTCCGGGCCGGATGATGATCAGCGCCCCGATCATCCCCGCGCCCACACCGGCCCAGCGGCGCAGGCCAACCTTCTCTTTCAACACCAGAACGGCAAGCCCGGTCAGGATCAGTGGTGCGACCTCGAAAATCGCGGTGGCCTGCGCGAGCTTCAACCCCGACAACCCGCTGTAGAAGCTGAACGTGGCCCCGAACAGCAGCACGGACCGCAGCAACTGCATCTTTATGTGTTTGGTTCCGATCACCCGAAACAGGATCGGGGAGAGCATCACGAGGGTCCATGCGACCTGCCCGGTATATCGCGCCCAGACCACCATCATCGGCTCATAGCGTTGTGTCAGCCCTTTGGCCAAGGCGTCCATCAGGGTGAAAAACAGGATCGCGGCGATCATGAACAACACCCCCTGCCGGGTGCTGTTTTCCTCAAGCCTGATGGTGGGGAGAATACGCATAAGCCTGCTTAGGCGGGCTGGCGCAGGCTGTCCATAGCGCGCGGCAACCGGAGCGCCTGTTGCACGGTCAGGCAGGGGCGGGCAGGGCGCCCGTTCAGCGCCTGCGCGCCGGTTCGGCGCGGAAACAACCCATAGAGACGCAGGCGCGTGCGCGCAGGCAGATTGCGGATCACCATTGGCCCGATCAGGAGCGATTCCACCTCGCATCCTTCGGCAAAGACGATCTCGTGCCGGTCGAGCGCGAAATGCACCCAATCCTGGTGGTGCCGTCCGCGCATAAGGCGGATGCCGGGTTGGCGCACCAGCCCCTTGGCCGGGGCAAAGCGTTCGCTCTCATAGGGCAGTTGGTGCGTTCCGCCCACCAGAACGCGATGTTGCGCGGACAGGATCAGATCGCGGCGGGGGATGGCCGGGCCAAATGCGCCCATTCGGATCAAGACGGGCAGTGTGTCACCGTCGAGCCCCACCTGGTGCCGGGACCACCAGCGGATCGGCCGTGGCCCGTGATCGCGCGTCAACACCAGATCACCGGCGCGCAGGTCGGCCACCACGCGCTCCCCCGCCGGAGTGGCGATGCGGGTATCGGGGGCGAAACAGGGCAGGTCGATATAGTCTGTGTACCGTAGGGTCGTATCCCCGAAGTCAGGATCGTTATTGTCCACATTGAAGGAGCGGATGAATTCGTAGGACAGATTTGGGTCCAACTGCTCTGACGGCAGATAGCCTATCAGTTGACCGCCGATTTCCACCCGGTCGATTGTGAGGATGCGGCCACCAGGGGCGCGGATCTCAGCATAGGCTTCGACATAAATGCGGCCAGAGGCGACAGCCGTGCCATCTGGCCGGGTCACGATGCCGGTTTGGTTGGTATCCTCCCCCCTTTCGTCAGCGGAGGCATCCCCATCGAAGAACACGTCGTTATCCGTGATCTCCATGCGCACCCGATCCTGAAAAGGATCATAGCCGTTGAAAAATTCAAATGAGTTGGTGCTTGCGTTATACCCGAACGCATCTGCGCTATAGGCAAACAGGGTGTAGGTGGTGGTCATCCCAAGCGCTCTTATCCATTCCGTCAGGAAGGGAGCTACGCGCAAGGATTTAAGTCATGGTAAATGGGCAAAGAAAAACGGGGCGCTGCATCGGCAGGCCCCGTTCCGCATGTCGCGTCTGATCGGATGAGGTCAGGTTTTGACCGGCCCCACGATCATGATCATCTGGCGGCCTTCCATCTTAGGCATGTGTTCGACCTTACCCAGTCCTTCAAGGTCGGTTGCCACACGCTCCAGAAGCTCACGACCCAGATTCTGGTGCGCCATTTCCCGGCCTCGGAATCGCAAGGTGACCTTCACCTTGTCCCCATTGTCGAGGAACCGCGTCACGTTGCGCATTTTCACTTCGTAATCATGGGTATCGGTGTTGGGGCGGAATTTGACCTCCTTCACCTCGATGATCTTCTGCTTTTTGCGCGCTTCGGATTCTTTTTTCTGCTGTTCGTATTTGAACTTGCCGAAATCCATAATTTTGCAAACCGGTGGGTTCGCATTCGGAGAAATCTCGACAAGGTCAAGCCCTTCTTCCTCTGCCATGGCGAGTGCCGCGGCGGGGGACAGGACACCATGGTTTTCGCCAGCCGATCCGATCAGGCGGATTTCGGGTGCACGCACGCGATCATTGACTCGAGGGCCGGTGTCACGGGTGGGCGGGGCGTTGTGTGGTCTGCGGGCGATGGTGGTATGCTCCGTTGTTGTTTCGATCATATGCGCAAATGGATGTAGCCATTGCACTTCATGCTCTTAAGTGGATAAAAATCCCATGAAGGTCAAGAGTCGCCGTCACGTTGGAGAAGCCAACAGCAGGTGTCCGGGCCTTTGAGCGGGGAATTTTGTGGAAGTTGCATATCTGGGTCTGATGCTGTCGGTGATGGGCGCGCTTGTCTATGTAAGCGTTTTCCAACTTGCCGCGCCGTCGCTGCGCCGCATGATCGTCAAGGGATGCGCCGTCAGCGGGCTGATCCTGTTTGCCGTGGGCTTTGGCGCGCCGCTGATGCTGATCGTGGCCCTTGGCCTGATGTTCGTCACGGACCTCGTTTTGGCCTCCGGCGCGTTTCGCACCAAACGGTTGATGATCATCGGCATGATCACCTCCATCGCCGGGCAGGGGGCGTTGATGCTGTTGTTCGCGCAGCATTGGGGCGGGCTGGAGAACTGGTTTTTCGGGCTGGTGGCCATCTTGGGCTTTGGCTTGGGCATTCTGACCATGCTCTGGGATGAGATGAAAAAGATGCTGTTCCCCGTCATGATCTATATCAGCAGCATTGCCGCGATGGCGTATTTCTCCTTCGGACTAATGGAGCCTTACCGGCTGGCGGTTTATGGCTCGGTGCTCTTTATCGTGCATGCGATCATCCATGCGTTTGAACAATTCCATCTGGCGCCGACATCGCCCTATGTGCGGGTCACGGCCCCCGTCATCTATCTGCTCTATTACGGGGCGCTGCTGATATTCGCGCTCGCGTTCATCCTGCCCGAAGCACTCTGATTTCCGAGTTTTCGATTCGATTTTGGTGAGGGTGGCTTGCCGGTTGGATTGTCGCGTTCTGATATCGACATATGTGCGGTTGTATATAAAGCTACCCGCAATGGCGTGACACACGTTTAAGTTGTGAAACGGGTCGAAACAGCGCGAAACACTTGCCCTTCCTTCACCGATGCTGTGCAAAGGGGTCAGCTTTGGGGGCTTGACGGTTGTTGCTGATCTTATCCATTGGTTGTGCGCTTGTGTATGGGCTGGCCTTTAGTTGGCGGCCTGACCTGTTGCCACGGATTGTGACCAAAACTGCGGCGATGCTGCTGCTGTCTTTGGTGGCTGTGCTCTCCGATGCCCCGCTTTTCATCATGTTTGGAATTCTGTCTGCCACACTGGGGGATTTCCTCGTCATCTATGGCTACCGATGGAAAAGCGTGGCGCGGCTCAGGATCAGTTCGCTGGCCTATATGGTGGCCTATGGCGCCTATATCGTCGGGTTCGTGAAGGCGGATGCGGCACTGGGGGCTGATTTTGCCTATGTCTTTGCTTTTGCAATCGCTTTTGGTGCGATGGTGCTAAGTTGCTTTGGGCCCCAGATGCGGGAGATTTCCTCGCCCTCGGTGCTTTTTTCGCTGATGGTCGTGGCGCAGTTTTCCGTCGCCTATACCCTTCCGCCGGAGCATGTGCTGGCGTGGTACGGTGCCTGCCTGATCCTGATCTCCAAGGCGCTGTTCGGGTATGAGCTGTTTTTGGTTCCGCAGGGCGATAAACGTCGCAGATTGTCGAGCCCGGCGGTCTGGTTGAGCTATTTCTCTGGCCAAGCGTTGATCGTGATGGGGTTTGCCTGAGCGATTAATTGCCGGCGGCGATGGATCACCTGCGCCGTGTTGAAAGGATCTGACTGCCCGTGTTGTCCCCGGCTTCCCTCCTTGCTGCGGCGCTCATTTCGTCCGTGATCTACGGCGTCGGCTTTAGCTGGCGGGTGGAGGGGCGCGCGCGGGCATGGGTCAAGCTGGCCGCGATGGGATGTCTGATCCTCTATGCGATTGCCGCCGGGATGCCGTGGCTGCTGGTTCTGGCCCTTGTCTGTGCGACGGTGGGCGATGTTCTGGTCGTTTCGGGGTGGAACGTGCCGCAAGAGCGGCTTTTGCACACCAGCCTTGCCGCCTATATGGGCTGCTATTTGCTGCAAATGTTCATGTTTTTCATGACAGGCGCGCAGTTTGATGCCGATTTCGCCATCACCTTTGCGCTGGCTTTGTCGATCCTCGTGATGGGGCTTGTCGCCTTCGGGAAAGACATGCTGAGCGTGTCTGTCGTCACGATTTTCTATGGCCTACTCGTGGTGTTGATCGTCAGCACGGCCTACACCCTGCCGGATGCGTTTTGGCGTGCGAAACTCGGGACTGCGCTGTTTTTCGCGGCAGGGCTGCTTTACGGGATCGAGTTGTTTCGCATCGGTGCGCATGATCCGAAACGGTATTTAGTGAGCCCCGCGATTTGGTTCACCTATATCGCGGGGCATCTTCTTGTTTTGTGGGCGTTTTCCGCCTAGTGGCGCAGATCGACCGGGGTTGCTTCCTCCCGCAGGATCGCGACGGCCTCCGCCACGGTGATCACCTTTGAGTGTTTCTCGCCCAGGCGGCGCATGGACACGGTGCCATCTTCCACTTCCTGACGCCCAACGGCGAGGATCACCGGCACCTTGCCCACGGAATGTTCGCGGACCTTGTAGTTGATCTTTTCGTTGCGGCTGTCTGTCTCTGCCCGGATGCCTGCCGCGCGCAATTGTGCGACGATATCGGCGGCAAACGCATCCGCATCCGACACGATGGTCGCGACAACCACCTGCCGT
Organism: Rubricella aquisinus; assembly: GCF_014199445.1. Lineage (GTDB taxonomy): Bacteria > Pseudomonadota > Alphaproteobacteria > Rhodobacterales > Rhodobacteraceae > Rubricella > Rubricella aquisinus. The sequence continues at coordinate 201,106 of NZ_JACIJS010000006.1, forward strand.
GGGGCAAGCCAAAGCGGGAATTTGCCCGCGTGGTTTTCGATCAGAATGCCGATGAACCGCTCAAAAGAGCCAAGCGTCGCACGGTGCAGCATCACCGGGCGGTGCGGCTCCCCATCCTGCCCGATATAGCTCGCATCAAGCCGCTCCGGCAGAACGAAATCGACCTGATGCGTACCGCATTGCCAGTCGCGCCCGATGGCATCGGTCAGAACGAATTCCAGTTTCGGGCCATAAAACGCGCCTTCGCCGGGGTTCAGTTCCGGCTCGATCCCTGCGGCACGGGTCGCGGACAAAAGCGCGGCTTCGGCCTTGTCCCACACCTCATCAGACCCGGCGCGCACCTCTGGCCGGTCGGAGAATTTGACCTTGAACCCCTCGAACCCAAGGTCCTGATAGGTCTTAGACAGGAAGGAGATGAATTCCGCCGTCTCCGCCTCGATCTGGTCCTCCCGGCAGAAGATATGACCGTCATCCTGCGTGAAGCCGCGCACCCGCATGATCCCATGCAGCGCGCCCGATGGCTCATACCGGTTGCACGAGCCAAATTCGGCCATGCGCAGCGGCAGATCGCGATAGGATTTCATACCCTGATTGAAAATCTGCACATGGCAGGGGCAGTTCATCGGTTTGAGTGCATTGATCGCCTTTTCGCGGGCGTGCTCCTCGTCCACTTCGACGATGAACATATTTTCCTGGTATTTTTCCCAATGGCCCGAGGCTTCCCACAATTTGCGGTCCACGACCTGTGGCGTATTCACCTCGACATAGCCACCCGCCCGCTGGCGGCGGCGCATGTAGTCCTGCAAGGTGGTATAGATGTTCCAGCCATTCGGATGCCAGAAAATCTGCCCCGGCGCTTCCTCCTGCATGTGAAAGAGGTCCATCTCCCGGCCCAGCTTACGGTGGTCGCGCTTGGCCGCTTCCTCCAGCATGGTGAGGTAGGCTTTCAGCTCCTGCTTGTTGCGCCACGCGGTGCCATAGATGCGCTGAAGCTGCTTGTTCTTTGCGTCGCCCCGCCAATAGGCACCCGAGACGCGCATCAGTTTGAACGCATCGGCAGGCACTTGGCCAGTATGCGCCAGATGCGGGCCACGGCACAGATCTTGCCAGTCCCCATGCCAATACATGCGGATCGCCTCACCCTCGGGGATCATGCCCACAAGTTCGACCTTGAACGGCTCGCCAGAGGCTTCGTAATGGGCCACAGCGCGGGCGCGGTCCCAAATTTCCGTGCGAACGGGATCGCGCAAGGCGATGATATCGCGCATTTTCTTTTCAATGACCTCAAGGTCTTCGGCAGAGAATGGCTCTTCCCGGTCGAAATCGTAATACCAGCCGTTTTCAATCACCGGGCCGATGGTGACCTTCACATCGGGCCAGATTTCCTGCACCGCGCGCGCCATGATATGCGCGCAATCATGCCGGATCAGTTCGAGCGCTTGCGGCTCATCCTTGAGGGTGTGAATGGCAAGGTCGGCATCCGCCTCAATGGGCCGGGACAGATCGCGAAATTCACCGTTGACGGTGCAGGCCAACGCGGCCTTTCCGAGCGATTTCGAGATATCGGATGCAACCTCACCCCCGGTGATCCCCGCCTCATAGCTGCGCTGTGCGCCATCGGGCAAAGTGATCGTGATCTGGGACATCTGATGGTCCTCCTCGGTTTGGCGCCTACGAAACGCCCGGTTGGGGTATGTGGTTCGGGCGCAGTCATCGCCGCATTGGCCGAGCCTGTCAAGCGTCGCGAAACGCGCCGGGCATGCTCTGTCTGGAATTATCACCCGAGTGCCGGGCGTTACCGCGCTGTGAGGCGCGGCCCCTAATTATGCCGCGCGAATCCGACCGATGATCTCGGTCATGTCGCGGGACAGCGTGGGTGCCGAAGCGATCCGTTCCAACTCCGGCCCGATCAGCGCCTGCCGGGCCCTATCGAGTCTCCGCCACGTCTCGAACGCGCCCGCGACCCGTGCGGTGGTCTGCGGATTGACCGGGTCAAGGGTCAACAGCCAGTCGGCCAAGAGCGTGTAGCCGCTGCCATCCGCCCGGTGAAAACCAGCCGGGTTCGCCACGGCAAAGGCACCGATGACCGCGCGAAAGCGGTTGGGGTTCTTCCAGTTGAACGCGGCATGTTGGGTGAGTGTCTTGACCGTCGCGACAGCCTGCGCGGGCGGCGTGGCCACGGCCTGCACCGTGAACCATTTGTCCATCACCAACGCATCCGTGGCCCATTTCGTCTCAAACGCGGCAAGGGCGTCCTGCGCCTGACCCGCGCTGACCAACAGGGCCAAGGCGGCCATCGTCTCTGTCATGTTGTTGGCCGTGTCGAACATCGCCTTTGCCTCTACCGCCTGACGGTCCAGTCGCGTGAGATAGGCCAATAGCCGGGCGCGCAGCGCCCGTTGCCCCGGTGCTGCACCATCGGGAGAATAGGGACCATCCACCCGCATTGCGGCATAGACGGCGGGCAGCGCATCGCCCAACGCCGTCGCAATGGTATGCTCCACCACGGCGCGCCGGTCGTGGATGGCCGATGGGTCCACCACTTGGCCCCGCCCTGCGACATGCGCGGCGATCTCCTCTTCGGATGGCAGGGTCAGGGTCAGCGCGCGGAACGCTGGATCAAGGGTTTCATCCGTCAGCACTGCCTGCAAGCCCGCGCCCAGTGCAGCGTTATCCCGGTCGGAGGTCAAAGCCTCCAGCATCATCGCGCGGCCTGCCTCCCATCGGTTGAACGGATCGCTGTCATGGGCAAGGAGGAATGCCTGTTCCGCCGCCGACACATCCCGCGCCAATGTGACGGGCGCGGAAAAGCCGCGTAGCAGGCTCGGCACCGGGCGCTCCGCCAGATCAAAGCTCAGGCTTTCCTGCGGTTGTGTCAGCACATGCAGGCCCTGCGCCACTTCCGCCCCGGTCTTGTCCAACAGCCCGTAAGCCATTGGGATCGGCACGGGTTTCTTGTCCGTCTGGCCGGGTGTGTCGGGCACGGTTTGCGTAAAGGTGAGCGTGTAGCGCCCGTCCTCCCATGCCTCCGCCACATCGACACGCGGCGTGCCCGCCTGCGCGTACCAAAGCGCGAATTGGCTGAGGTCAATGTCGCAGGCATCCTCAAACACCTTGAGCCAATCCTCGATCGTGCAGGCCTGCCCATCATGCCGCTCGAAATAGAGGTCGGTGCCCCGGCGGTATCCTTGAGGCCCAACCATGAGCCAAAGCATACGGATCAGTTCGGCGCCTTTCTCATAGACCGTCGCGGTGTAGAAATTGTTGATCTCCACATATTCGGCAGGGCGCACGGGGTGCGCCAGTGGCCCGCTATCTTCGCGAAACTGGCGGGCGCGCAGCATCTTGACGTCATCAATGCGTTTCACCGGTTCGGAGCGCATGTCGCCGGTGAACCGCTGATCGCGGAACACGGTCAGCCCTTCCTTGAGGCACAGTTGGAACCAATCGCGGCAGGTGATCCGGTTGCCCGTCCAGTTGTGAAAATACTCATGGGCGATGATCGCCTCGATCCGCTCGAAATCGAGGTCTGTCGCGGTGTCGGGCGTGGCCAGCACATAGCGGCTGTTGAAGATGTTGAGGCCCTTATTCTCCATCGCGCCCATATTGAAATCATCGACCGCCACGATCATGAACAGATCAAGGTCATATTCCCGGCCATATTCGGTCTCGTCCCAGCGCATGGAGCGTTTGAGTGCATCCATCGCATAAGCGCATTTGCCCTCATCGCCGGGGCGGACATAGATTTTTAGGTCCACCTTGCGGCCCGACATGGTGGTGAACGTGTCGTCCACCGACACCAGCTCGCCCGCGACAAGTGCGAAGAGATAGGCTGGTTTTGGCCACGGATCGTGCCATTCGGCCCAGCCGTCGCCCTGCGCGGTTGGATTGCCATTAGACAGCATGACGGGCAAGTCGCCCTCGATCCGCACGGTGAAAGGGGCCATCACATCGGGGCGGTCGGGATAGTAGGTGATCTTGCGAAAACCCTCGGCCTCGCATTGCGTGCAATACATCGCGTTGGACATATAAAGCCCTTCCAGCGCGGTATTGGCCGCCGGGTTGATTTCGACCTCCGCCGTCCATGTGAAGCCGCCCTGCGGGACATTTTGCACCGTCAGGCCCGTTGCGGTGATGTCCGGGGTCACGTCCTGCCCGTCGATCCACGCGGCCATAAGGGTCAACTGCTCCCCATCAAGTTCCAAAGGGTGATCCCCATCCGCACGTGCGGGATTGGGCACGAACACGATTTCCGAAGCCACGCGCGTGGCCTCCGCCTTCAGGGAAAAGGTCAGCGAGACCCGCTCCACCAGCCATGCGGGCGGCGAATATGCGGCAAGGCGGGTGACGGGGTGTTGGGTATCGGTGCGCATGGGAAACCTCGGGCAAATGCTGCTGTCACAGGAGATGGCACGAGAGGGCGGGGAGGTCAAACTTCCACTATGTGAAAACCTTTTTCAAAAGTGTTTGCCGCCCGCATGCCGTGGCATACATGCCAGTGCAGACCATAGGACATCGCCCTCAAAGGAGCCGCCATGAACAGCTATCGCACCGTATCTGACCTGCATATCGCGCCGCAGCTTTTCGACTTTGTGGAACGGCAGGCGCTGCCCGGCACCGGAGTGTCATCGCAGGATTTCTGGGCGGGTTTGTCCGCTGTCGTCCATGACATGGGGCCAAAAAACCGCGCGCTTCTTGCCCGCCGGGCAGATTTGCAAAACCAAATCGACGCATGGCATGTCGCCAACCGGGGCAAGGCGCATGACGCGGCGGCCTATACCGATTTCCTGCGGGAGATCGGCTATATCGTGCCCGAGGGCGATGATTTCAGCGTTGAAACCTCTGGCGTTGATCCGGAGATAGCGTCCATCCCCGGTCCGCAGCTTGTGGTGCCAGTGATGAACGCGCGCTATGCGCTCAATGCTGCGAATGCACGCTGGGGCAGCCTTTATGATGCGCTCTATGGCACGGATGCGATGGGGGATTTGCCGGAGGGCAAAGGCTTTGATGCAGCGCGGGGCAACCGCGTGATCGCGTGGGCGCGGGCCTATCTGGATGAGGTCGCGCCACTCGCGGCAGGGGGCTGGTCGGATGTGACCGGGCTGCGCGTTGAGGGCGGCGCGTTGATCACAGCGCAGACGGCGGGCGATACCGGGCTTGCCGATCCTAGTCAATTCGCGGGCTTTGCCGGGGCGGCCGCAGCGCCCACTGAAATTCTGCTGACCAAGAACGCGCTCCATATCGCCATCCAGATCGATGCGACCAGCCAGATCGGTGCGGGGGATGCGGCGCATATCTCTGATATCCTTCTCGAATCCGCGATCTCCGCCATTATGGATTGCGAAGATTCCGTCGCCGCTGTTGATGCCGAAGATAAGGTCGTGGCCTATGCCAACTGGCTTGGCCTGATGCGTGGCGATCTGGAGGAAGAGGTCGCCAAGGGAGGTAAGACCTTCACTCGCCGCCTCAACGCGGATCGCAGCTATACCGCGCCTGAAGGGGACGCACTGACGCTCAAGGGTCGCGCGCTGATGCTGGTGCGCAATGTCGGCCATCTGATGACGACACCTGCCGTGCTGGACCGCGACGGGAATGAGATCGGGGAGGGGTTTCTTGACGCTTTTGTCACCGTGCTCTGCGCGATGCATGATCTCAAGCGCGACAGCGGCAACTCCACCCATGGCTCCGTCTATATCGTGAAGCCGAAAATGCACGGGCCGGAGGAAGTCGCCTTTGCCGGGGAGATTTTCAGCGCGGTGGAGCGCACCCTTGGCTTGCCCGCGAACACGGTGAAGATGGGCATCATGGATGAGGAGCGGCGCACCTCCGCCAACCTCAAGGAATGCATCCGCGCCGCTAAAAACCGGGTTGTGTTCATCAACACGGGCTTTCTGGATCGCACGGGGGATGAGATGCACACCTCGATGGAGGCGGGCCCGATGATGCGCAAGGGGGATATGAAAAACACGCCCTGGATCGCGTCCTATGAGGACCGCAACGTCGATATCGGCCTTGCCTGTGGTTTGCGCGGCAAGGCACAGATCGGCAAGGGGATGTGGGCGATGCCTGACCTCATGCAAGCAATGCTGGAGCAAAAGATCGGCCACCCGAAATCCGGGGCCAACTGCGCATGGGTGCCCAGCCCGACCGCAGCGACGCTCCATGCCACCCATTATCACAAGGTTGATGTGCTCGCCCGTCAGGACGAACTTGCCAAGGGTGGCCCGCGCGGCACGCTGGCCGATCTTCTGACCATCCCCGTGGCGCAGGGTCAAAACTGGTCCGATGCGGACATCACGGCGGAGTTGGAGAACAACGCACAAGGCATCCTTGGATATGTCGTGCGCTGGGTCGATCAGGGCGTTGGCTGCTCCAAAGTGCTCGATATCCACAATGTCGGCCTGATGGAGGATCGCGCGACCTGCCGGATTTCATCGCAGCATATGGCCAACTGGCTGCATCATGGTGTCGTCTCCGAGGCGCAGGTCATGGAAGTGATGAAGCGGATGGCCATCGTCGTGGATGAGCAGAACGCGGGCGATCCGGCCTATACGCCAATGGCGCCCTCCTATGACGGGCAGGCGTTCAAGGCCGCGTGCGATCTGGTGTTCAAGGGGACGGAGCAGCCGTCTGGTTATACCGAGCCGGTGCTCCATGCCCGCCGTTTGGCGCTCAAGGCCGAGCTGGCCTCCTGATAAACCAAGAAAGAGGATATCCCAGATGGCAAATATTTCACATCGCAAGGCCCGCACGATCATCTCCAAAACCCTCGCCAAGGGGCGGGAAATGGGGCTCAAGCCATTGTCCGTCGTCGTGCTGGACGCAGGCGGGCATGTCATCGCGTTTGAGCGGGAGGATGGCGCGTCCCCGGGCCGGTTTGAGATTGCGCGCGGCAAAGCCTATGGCGCGGTGATGCTCGGTATGCCCGGCTCGGCGCAGATGGCGCGCGCCGAACAGCAGACCTATTTCATGGCGGCTGTGAATGGCGTCTATGGCGGGCAGGTGATCCCTGTGCCGGGCGGCATTCTCGTCATGGACAAGCGCGACAATGTGATCGGCGCGGTCGGTGTGACGGGCGATACGTCCGACAATGACGCCGAAGCAGGCATGGCCGGGATCGAGGCCGCGGGCCTGATCGGGTCCGCCTGAACGAAAAAGCACCGCGCCTGAAGGCCCAAGGGGAGTTGGGCGTCAGGGCGCGGTGCGCATGTATTCGGCCACGACAGGGAGACAGGGCGAATACAATCGGGTGGGGCCTTATACGAGGTAGGCCGAAATCACATCCAGAAGATGCATCCGCTGCTTGCGCATCTGGGTCATGTGGAAATCATCCGTCGGCTCCACATCCGTCTCTGCGCGATGGATCGAGCGGTTGATGTCGTCATAGGCTTCATCAAGTTTGGAAAAATGCGGATCGTTCAGCCGCAGCAAATGAATTTGTTCCGCCGCGTCGGGGAAATGTTCATTCAGGCTGTGGGGCACATGGCTCATAACGGGCGCTCCTTTGCGGCATCAGGTGGTGTGAGGCCAGATTGCGCGAGTCGCGTCCCTGCCGCTTTGATCCGGATCAAAGCGGTTTCTTTTTTGCATCATTGAAGAGAGCAGTGCCGCGCCGCCTTAGCGGGGCAGGGCCTGTTCCACACAATCGGCCCATGTCAGCAGGGCCGGGCGCATCGCGTCAGAGCGGAAGGTCACGACGCTGTTGTCATCCAACCTGCGGATCCGGATCGTTTCCGCGTTGAACAATTGCGCCTGAAACAGGGTTGCTTCTGTCTCCAGCGCGGGGAGGAAGAACATCACCGTATCACCGGTCGCAAAACCAGGGCGCAGGAACCGCACACCCTCGTCAAACTGCACCAAAAGGCGCAGTTCTTTCGGCTCCTCAGTCGCGCGCTCCGGATCACCAAGGATAAAGAAATCGCCCTCCACCCCGGTATTCGCGTTGAGCGACAACCACTTGTCGCCGCCCGTTGTGTTGCGCAAGGAGCAGGTCACCTCCGCCCCTGCTGTTCCCAGCAACGTCGTCGTCCAGGTTGGCCCCTCATGGAGAATGTCGAACGACTGGGCGAACGCGGTCACCGGCAGGCAGGCCAGACTGGCAGCAAGGAAAAGCGGTTTCATATCTGTGCCTTAGGTCAGGTTTTTTGCAAAAGTGATCGAGGTGGGCTGATCATAGCCGTCATGGCGCGTGCGATCCACCTCGTCATAGCCGAGCCGGGCAAAGAGCCGGTGGTTTTCGGTCAGTTCCACCCGCGATTCGAGCGTCGCATGGCCTGCGCCCTGCGCCCGCGCCCATCCTTCGGCGGCCCGAAACAGCCCGCTGCCGATGCCCTTGCCATGCAGGCCGGGGCGCACCGCGACCTTGCCAAGATACACCTCAGGTCCGTCCAGTTTCGCGAAAAGGCACCCAACCGGATAGGCCCCGCGCCATGCCAGAAAGAGGGTCTCCTCCCGCGCCTTTTGCGCCAGCGTGTCGGGCGTCATCCGGGTGAGGGAGCTTGGCGGGTCAATGCGCCCATCCATCCCGGCAAAGGCTGCGTTCAACAGCCGGTGCAGCCCATCCCAATCGTCAAAGCCAGCGCCTGCGATGATCTGCACCTCTTGCGCACTGCCAGCCCATGCCTGTTGCGCGTCCGTCTCCACCGCGCCGGGGCGGACAGCACGGATCGCCGTAAGCGCCGCGTCAGGTGCCATGCCCCGCTCCACCATCAGACGCATCAGCGCCATGCCAGACCGCCCATGCCCGCCATAGCAATGCGCCAGCACCGTCTCCCCCCGGTCAAGCAGGGTATGGGCCGCGCGCGCGGCGCTTGGCCACGCGGCCTGCACACTCGGAGAGGGCGTGCCCCAATCCACGATCGGTAAGCGCAAGAGCGCGATGTCGTGCCGCTCCAACGCGTGATGCAAGCGCGCAGGCCCGCCCGGATGCTCCTCATCCGCGGTCATCGACAGGACGAGCCGCACGCCGGCGTGCATCAGCGCCTCCGCGTCCGCCTCCAGCGTGTCGAACCGCCCCGGCATCGGTGCGATCCCAAGCCGCCCGCCACCCGGCAAATCGACAAAAGCCATCGTCATGGGCATTCTGGATCAGTCCCGCGCTTTTTGCCCGAAAAGGACCTTCTGGGCCTCTTTCTGATCCTGAAGGTTCGCGCGCATATCCTTTGCGAGCGCGCGTCCCTTTTGAACGCCCGGGCGGGCATAGCAGCGGTCAAGCCATGCCTGCATATGCGGGAATGTTTCGATGTCCTGCTCCTGACCTTCCCACAGGCAGGCCCATGGCCAGATCGCCATATCTGCGATGGAGAAGAAATCCCCCGCCACAAATTCCCGGTCCGCGAGTCGTTTGTTTAGCACCCCGTAAAGGCGACCCGTCTCATTGCGGTAGCGGTCCTTGGCGTAGGGCAGGTCATGGGGCGGCTCCATTGCGGGGGCGTATTTCAGGAAATGATGCGCCTGTCCGGCCATGGGGCCAAGCCCGCCCATCTGCCACATCAGCCACTGATCCACCTCGATCCGCTCCCGTTCCGTACTGCCGCAGAACGTGCCGGTTTTGCGCGCAAGATATTGCAGGATCGCCCCGGATTCGAAGATCGAGATTGGCTCCCCGTCCGGCCCGTCGGGATCAATGATCGCGGGCATCCGGTTGTTCGGTGCGATCTTGAGGAAATCGGGCGCGAACTGTTCCCCCGCGCCGATATTCACCAGCTTGAGCGTATAGGGCAGGCCCATCTCCTCCAACGCGATGGAGATTTTCCAACCATTCGGCGTGGGCCAATAATAAAGCTCAATCGGTGCGGGCATGGGGCACTCCTTTGTCTGAATTTGAAGCCGCAAGGCTGGGTCAGATCAGGACGGGGTGCAAGGGGTAATTGGGTTTTTGAGGCGCGTGGTGCCCTTAGCTGACACTTCCCGGAATCAAGCCGCAGGCGCCGGGCATCGCCAGACCGACCCCACGGGCTGTCGATTTGGTTGATCCGGGTGCACCGCATCAGCGGAAGATGACATGGCGACCATAAAGCGCCTTAGACTTTCGGTCACATCGCAATCCCCCGGTCCGGCGATGCCCTCATGACACGCAAGCAAGGGTGCTGTTCAAATCCGCACCGTCCCCTCGATCAGCATCTGTGTCTCCCCGCCGATCAGCACGCGGCCATCGTGGCTGGGATGGGGCAGGATGTGGACGCGGCCTTTGCGGCCTATCTTTTGCCCTTGGGACGCGGTGAGGGGGCCGGTCAGGCGGCCCTCGTTTTGCAGCCACAGCGCAATCGCGGCGTTCAGGGAGCCAGTAATCGGGTCTTCGGCCATGCCGGAGGACGGGGCGAGCATCCGCACCTCATAGGCACAATCAGCCCCATCCGGATAGGCCCCGAACAGGCCAATGGCTTTGAATTCGGGCCAGCGCACGCGCATCGCTTCCGCCCGCAGCACGTCTTCCGCGCTGGCGAGTTCGATCATTTGCCAAACGGGGCCATTATCGAGCTCCGCCGTGTGCCGCACGCGGTCCTCAGGAATGTCGAGCGTGCTGAGGATCGCGGCGCGCATGTCCGGGTCCATCGGGCGTATGGCGGTTGCGGGGGCGACAAACGCGGGCACCGGGCCGGTGAGATCAATCTCCACCACGCCGACACCGCAATCCTGCCGCACGATCCCCGGCTCCTTCGGTTGCCCGCCGAGATGCAGCCATGCCGCACAGCTTCCCAATGTCGGATGCCCGGCGAAGGGCATCTCCCGCGTGGGTGTAAAGATGCGCAAGGTATAGTCCGCCTCATCGCTGCGCGCGGGCAGAAGGAACGTGGTTTCAGCCAGATTGGTCCATGCCGCGAAGGCCTGCATCTCCGCGTCGCTCAGCCCCGTGCCATCCATGACAACGGCAAGCCCGTTGCCGCGCGTCGGCGTGTCGGTAAACACATCACATTGGATAAAGGGGCGGCTGCGCATGGGAGAAATCCTTTCTGAAAGAGGCCGCACGCTAGCAGCGCGGTGCCGTCTTGACCAGCGCGGGACATGGGCCTAAACGACTGGGACGTGGCGATTTGTTGACCGGCTTGCGGGCCACGTAAAATATTCCGCTAAACAGGACGACGGCCCCCCGCGCATGGCGCGGCCCGTGCTCCCGAACGGTTTTGAGCAAGGAGGGCCGGAGGGAACCCGGCTGACAGAGCATGAACGACTGGAACCCCCGCACGAAACTCGTCCATTCCGGCAGTCGCCGCAGCCAATATGGTGAGATGGCCGAGGCGATCTATCTCACCCAAGGTTTCGCTTATCCTGACGCTGCGACAGCCGAGCGGCGCTTTATCGAAAGCGGCGAGGATGAGTTCATCTATGCCCGCTATGGCAACCCGACCGTCGCGGTGTTTGAGGACCGGATCGCCGCGCTAGAGGGATGCGAGGCCGCATTCGCCACCGCATCGGGCATGGCGGCCGTGAATGGCGCGCTTTTCTCCATGCTCAAGGCCGGGGATCATGTGGTCAGTGCCAAGGCCTTGTTCGGCTCCTGCCTTTACATCGTTGAAACGCTGCTGCCCCGGTTCGGTGTCGAGGTCACGTTTGTGGAGGGCACCGATCTTGATCAATGGCGGGACGCGGTGCGCGATGACACGACGCTGGTGTTTTTCGAGAGCCTGTCGAACCCGACGCTGGAAGTGATTGACGTGGCCGCGGTCGCTGAGATCGCCCATGCCAAGGGCGCGCAGGTTGTCGTCGATAACGTCTTTGCCACCCCGATTTTCATGCGCGCCTTTGATCTGGGGGCGGATGTGGTGATTTATTCCGCGACCAAGCATATTGACGGGCAGGGGCGGTGCCTTGGCGGTGTGGTGCTGGGGACGGAGGCGTATATTCGCGGCACGCTTGAGCCATATCTGAAGCATACTGGCGGGGCGATGAGCCCGTTCAACGCGTGGGTGATGCTCAACGGTTTGCAGACCCTTGATCTGCGGTGCCGCGCGCAGGCGGAAAGTGCTTCCCGCCTCGCGGATGCGCTGGCCGGGCATGACGCGGTGACGCGGGTGCTTTATCCCGGGCGCAGCGATCACCCGCAACATGGCGTATCGTCCCGGCAGATGAGCAGCGGTGGGACCATGATCGCGATTGAGGTTGCGGGCGGGCAGGCAGGCGCGTTCCGGTTTCTCGATGCGCTGCACGTGTTCCTGATCTCCAACAATCTGGGAGACGCGAAATCCATCGTGACCCATCCCAGAACGACAACACATCAGCGCCTGACGGAGGAGCAGCGGCTGGCGCTTGGCATCACGCCGGGCACGGTGCGCCTGTCCATCGGGCTAGAAGATGTCGCGGATCTGGAAGCGGATCTTCTGTCAGCACTCGATACGATCTGAGGGAAGAGCGGCGGGGGCAGGGCATTGAGCCCCGCCCCCGCCGCGCCCTGACCCAGTGCGGGTCAGGCATGCCTCCGGCGGGAGGTATTTGCGGAAAAAAGAAATATGCTGTTGCCGCGCGCATCTGGGACGGGGCGGGCATCGCGGCACGCTCCGCCATTCCCGCGCAACCGCCACCCCCAACGGGAGGAAGGAGCGTTAGCGACTGTGCGACGGGCGGGAGCGCGCCTTATTCCGCAGGGATCCCCGCTGATGTGGGAGTTGATACGTTTCGCGTCTTGCGCTTTTCGCCCAGCATCAGCATGGCCGGGGTCACGATCAGGGTCAGGATCGTGGCCACCACAAGACCGCCCGCAATCGCACTCGACAACTCCGTCCACCATTGGGTGGAGGGCGCGCCATAGACGATCTCTCGTGTGAAGAAGTTGATATTGAGACCAATCACCATCGGCATCAGTCCCAGTGCCGTCGTCACCGAGGTCAGGATCACCGGGCGCAGACGTTGCGCGCCCGTGCGCAGGGCCGCTTCCAAGGGGGACTGGCCCGCCTTCTTCAGATCATTGTAGGTGTCGATCAGAACGATATTGTTGTTCACCACGATCCCAGCCAGCGCAATCACCCCGATGCCACCCATCACGATGCCAAAGGGGCGCCCGGTCACGAGGAGGCCCATCAGCACGCCCGCGACTGAGAACACGATGGCGCTCATCACCACGAAAGCCTGATAAAAGCTGTTGAACTGGGTCACGAGGATCACGAACATCAACAGGATCGCTGCCCCAAACGCCGCGGCGAGGAACTTCATCGCATCGGTCTGATCCTCCGCCTCACCGCCGAACTGATAGCTGACGCCGGGGGGAAGATCGAGATTGGCCAAGGCTTCGGTCAACAGAACGATCTGATCGTTCACCAGCCGGTCCCGGTCCACATTCGCCTCAATGGTGACCACGCGCTCCTGATCAATCCGGCGGATCGTGCCACTGCGCGGTGCGGGTGAGAAGGTCACGAAGTTACCGATCGGGACCAGCCCCGCCGAGGTCGGCACGCGCAGCGCCTGCAACTCCTCAAGATTTCTGTCGCCCGCGGGGAAGCGCACGCGGATATCGACTGCGCCATTCGCATCCGACGGGCGATAATCGGCCACCGTGATGCCATTGGTCAAAAGCTGCACCGCCTGACCTAAAAGCGTGATATCCGCGCCAAACCGCGCGGCCTCCGACCGGTCCACCTGGATCAGCCATTCCACGCCGGGCAGGGGCATCGTGTCCGTGACATCGACAAAACCGCCGATCCGGTCCATCTCCGCCCGGATCGCGTGGACGGTGTCCATCTGATCACCCGGATCAGTGGCAAGAACCTTGAGGTTGATGGGCTTGCCGCCCGCAGGGCCACCGGATTCGATCTGGACCTGCACATTGATGCCGGGGATGTCGCTCATCATGGTGCGGATCTCATCCGCGATCACTTCTGCCTTGCGGCGCGTGTCCCAATCGGTGAATTCAAGCTGGAGCGTGCCGATCATCTCTTCATTGTCGGCAGAACTGCCGATGGTACGGGCATAGACGCTCACGATCTCGTCTTGATCAAGGAGGCGATTTTCCACCCGGCGCACCAGCGCATCCCGCTCATAGATCGAGAAGTTTTCGCGCGAGCGGACCTCGACATTGGCGAAATCCGGTTCAATCGAGGGAAAGAACGAAATCCCGTTGCCCAAGGCGCCATAGGCACCAAAAGCCCCGATCAGCATCAGAATGGCGAAAGCCAGCGTCGTCAGCGGGCGCAGGATCGCCCATTGCAGGAACCGCACATAAGCCCCGGCAAACCCGGTCATGTCGCGCGGATCGCCAAATTCGGCGGCATGAAGCTGCGCCTTTTGCTTTTTCGATTGCGGCTGCACCTTGCCGATCACGCCGCCCAGAACGGGGATAAAGATGAGCGCCATAAACACGGAGGCCGACAGCGTCAGGATCACCGTGATCGGCAGGAATTTCATGAACTCGCCAATCACGCCTTCCCAGAACAGAAGCGGGAAAAACACGCAGAGCGTCGTGGCGGTGGACGCAAGGATGGGCCAGGCCATCCGCTTGGCGGCATGGGCGTAGGCTTCTTTCGGACTGTCCCCTTCGGAGAGGCGGCGATCCGCCAATTCCACCGTCACAATCGCGCCGTCCACAAGCATCCCGACCACAAGGATCAGGCTGAACAGGACCACGATATTGAGCGTGAACCCCATCAGATTGAGCGCCATCACCCCCGCCAGAAACGCGCCCGGAATGGCCAGCCCCACCAGAATGGAGGACCGCAGGCCAAGGGCATAGACGATCACGATCATCACAAGGAACACGGCGGCGATCACGTTCGCCTCCAGATCGCTCAACAGGGTGCGGACCTGTTCGCTTTCATCCAATGTGTAATTGACGCGCACCGTATCGGGCCATTCATTGCGCGCGTCGTCGATGATCGCCTGCACTTCGGCCACGGTTTCGATGATGTTGGCCCCGACCCGCTTTTTCACCTCAAGCGCCAGCGCGGGCTGGCCGTTGATCCGGGCAAAGCCAGTGGGATCGGCAAAAGTCCGGCGGATCGTGGCCACATCGGCAAAGGTCACGACCGTCTCGCCGCGCACCTTCACCGGAAGCTCCATCAGATCGTCGATATCCGCGATCAGGCCCGGCACTTTCAGCACCAGCCGCCCCGCGTCGCTCTCAATCGCGCCCGCCGCGATCAGGCGGTTGTTGCGGGTGATCTGGCCGATCAATTCCTCAAAGGAGAGGTTGTAGGTTTCAAACACGGTCGGGTCGATCAGCACTTCCAGCACTTCGGTGCGGGAGCCGCCGATATCGACCTCCAGCACCCCGGCAAGCGCCTCGATCCGGTCTTTCAGATCATCGGCCAGGGTGTTGAGGGTGCGTTCCGGCACCGGGCCGGACAGAATCGCGGTCAGGATCGGAAAGAGGGCGGTGTTGATCTCTGACACGCGCGGATCATCGGCATCCGCGGGCAATTCCAGCGCCGCGCGGTCCACCGCCTCGCGCACCTTTTCCAGCGCCTCGTCACTGTCAAAGCCCGGCTCGAATTCCAGATTGACGTTGGCGTAGCCTTCAGCGGCGGCAGCATTCATAGTTTTAAGCCCAGAGAGGGCAGAAAGCTCCGTCTCCAACGGCTCCAGCAACAGGCGCTCCGCGTCCTCCGGCGCGATCCCTTCGAGCGAGGTGGAGATATACGCGGCGGGGATCGGAATCTCAGGGGAGCTTTCCTTGGGGATAGAGATATAGGACAGCGCCCCGACGATCAGGATGCCCACCAGCGTCAGGACAACAACACGCGTTCGCGAAAAGGCAGCGTCGATGATCGTATTCATTGGGTCACCTCCACGAGGCTCGTATCCGTCACCGGGGTAACGGGCTGGTTATTGCTCACAAAGCCTTGGCCCACCGTGATAATCTGCGCCTGCTCGGGCAATCCGCCGACCCAGATGCCATCGGTCTGCGCGCGTAGGATGGTGATCGGCGTGAACCGCGCGCGGCTGTTCTCATCCACGATCATCACGCCAAGCGCACCATCGGGGCCAAGCGACAGCGTGGCGGGGGAGATGAAATGCGCCACTGCCGAACCTGTCGCGACCCGCACCTGCGCACTGATGCCCGAGGGCAGCGCAAGATCGCTGTTGGGGACGATCACTTCGGCGCGGAAGGTCCGCGTCGCGCTGTCGGCATTGATCCCGACAAAGTTGATCTCCCCAATCCGCTGCTCCCCCGTGATGAACTCGACCTGCGCCGGTTGGCCTTCCCGGATGCCGGATAGGGCTTGTTGCGGGATTTGGATCACGACGGTAAGCGGATCACTGTCGAGCACTTCGGCAACACTGCCGCCTGCCTGCACGAATTCGCCCTCATCAATATCAAGCGCACTCAGCCGCCCGGCAAAGGGCGCGCGGATGACGGTGTTGTCGAGCGCCTCGGTCGCGCGCGTCAGTTGCGCCTGTGCCGCAGCGAGCGCGGCGCGCGCTGTCGTGACACGATCGGCAGTTGCGTTACCGCGTTCGCGCAGCGCCTCGGCGTTGTCAAATTCACGCTGCGCCCGTGCGAGGTCTTCCTCCGCAACCGTAAGTTGCGCGCGCTGGTCGGTATCCTGAATGCGCGCGATCACGTCACCCTGTTGGACATATTGCCCCTTGCGGGCGACCAACTCGGCCACGGGGCCGGAGCTTTCGGCCCTGATCTCGGTGATCCGGTCCGGCTGCGCCTGCCCCTCGGCGGAGAAAATCTGCTGGATTTCTTCCGCCGTCGAATTTGTCGTGGCGACCGTCACGGCACTGCGGACGGAGGGCAGGGCGGCTTCGCTGTCATCCTCCGGCGTGGGCAGGATGATGCCGCTCGCCATCCATCCCACCATGGCCAATCCAAGGATCACGGCGACCCATTTGGAACGCGATGCGCCGCGATCCGTGTTGAAGGTCAGGGTCTGTTTGCTGGGGTCGGGCGAAGCCATCGTGGAATCCTTGTATCAAAGAAAGCGCACCAGATGATCGGGGCGACCCAATGCAAAACGCTTAATCTGTTTTCCGTCATACTGATTCTTAGGCGAAACGTCTAATGAAACAGCAATTTAGTCGCTTTTCGGACCGACAGAGCATCTGCCCGGAACCGACCGACGGCACAAGTTGCATTTGCGTATGGGTGCCATGCATCCGGCGATGGGCAGTGGGGTGCAAAAAAGATAGGGCCCGCCCCCTGTCGGAGCGGGCCCTCTAACCCGTCTGCTTCGCTTCGCTTCAAAGAGGAACGGGTTAACTCATGACCTCCGGCAAAAAGAGCGCGATAGAGGGGAAGGCGATCAGCGCCACGACCATCAGCAGCATCACGATGACGAACGGGATCGCGCCCAGCATGACCTCTCCCATATGCCCTGATTTTCGCGCCCCTTGCACAACATAAAGGTTGAGGCCCACAGGCGGCGTGATCAGCGCCATTTCAATGAGCACGATCATCAGGATGCCGAACCAGATCGGATCAAATCCTTGGGCGACCACCAGCGGCACGATGATCGGGATGGTGACGACCATCAGGCTCAGCGTTTCGATGAAAAAGCCCAGCACGATGTAGATGCACACCACCACAAGGATGGTCATCATCGGTGTCAGCCCCATGCCTTCGAGCAGGTCGCGCAATTCGCGGCCCAGCCCGGCAGAGGCGAGCGTGAGGTTCAGGAAGGACGCGCCGATCACAACGAGCATGATCATCGACGTGATCTTGATCGTGCCGATGACACTTTGCGCGACCATATCCCATGTGACGCCATGAAAAACGGCGGCAATGGCAAACGCGCCCGCCACACCCACAGCGGCGGCTTCGGTCGGGGTGGCAAGGCCAGTGTAGATCGTGCCGATGATGATCCCGAACAGCACCACGATAGGCAACAGATGGGTCAAGGCGCGCAGCATCTCGATGAAGGGAAACACCCGCCGCTCCCCGCCCAATTCGGGGCGGATCATGCAGATGATCGCCGTGATCACCAGAAACCCGAGGGCAAGTGCGATGCCGGGGATCAGCCCGGCAAGGAACAATTGCGGGATCGAGGTTTGCGTCAGGAAGCCATAGACGATCAGGTTAATCGACGGCGGGATCATGATGCCCAGCGTGCCGCCCGCTGCAATCGCCCCGGAAAACAGCTTCGGATCATAACCGAGCCGTTCTGCCTGTGGCATGGCGACCGTGGCCACTGTCGCGGCGGTTGCGACGGAGGAGCCGGAGGTCGCGGAAAACATCGTCGCGGTCGCGACATTCGCGTGCACCAGCCCACCGGGCAGCCAGCTCACCCACCGGTCAAGTGCGGCATAGGTCCGCTCCGCGATGCCGGAGCGCACGAGGATCTCGCCCAACAGCACAAAGAAGGGGATCGCGATCAGCGTGGCGGAATTCGAGGCCGACCAGACCATTGAGCCGAGCGCGCGGATCAAGGGGAAAGGGCTGAACCATTGGTCCACACCAAAGCCAAGCAAAAACAACACGATGCCGACAGGAATGGAGAGGCTTAAAAGGCCCAGAAGTCCGATGGAGATATACCCGATCACAGCGCGGCCTCCTGCTCGCCAAAGGTGCCAATCGCCCCTTCGGCCGCCCCGAATTTGCCTTGAGCGGCAAGGATGATCGCGCAGACCAGCGCGGCCCATGCCATCAGCGCAAACCAGACCCAGCCTGCGAACCATGGCACCTGCACCATCCAAAGCGGCGTTTCCAGCACTGTGTTGGCGCGCGAGCCGTTGCGCAGCGAACCCTCGACCACCGGCCAACACTGGAACGCGATGATCGACACGGTTCCAGCAAGGATCAGCAGCGAGCCGAGGTCGAACAGAACCCGCCCCGCCACTTTTTTCACCCGTGTGCGCAACAGGTCGATGCGCACATGGCCCAATTCCAGCATGGTAAACGCCATGCCCCAAGAGGTCGCGATGGCCATCACATAGCCGCTGATCTCATCCGTCCCGCCAAAGGACGACCCGATCTGCCGCAGGATGATGTCTATCAGCACAACGCCTGCGCAGATCAGAAGCACGGCGCCAATCACGAGGGCAACGCCCCGGTTGATCCTGTGCAGAGTTGCGAGAATGCTCTCGGCCATCGCTGTTGGTCCTCTTGTTTGGGGTTAGTTGATCGTGACGCCGACGACTTCGCCGACCGATGCGTTCCAGCGGGCGATCCAATCCTCCCCGGCGCGGTCTTTCCACTCCGGCAGCACTTGGGTCACGAGCGCATCGCGGGCGATGGCGAAATCTTCGTCCGTTGCCTCGACCAGCACCATGTTGCGCGCATCGCCGGAGGTGCATTCGCCCGTCCCGGTGAGACATGCCACATCATTGGCGAGCGCGTTTTGCGCGCTGGCCCATGCGGGAGCTTCGAAATTCGCGGCGATCTCCGCCTCGATCAGGGCTTTATGCTCAGCGCTCAGGCTGTTCCACTTGTCCATGTTGATTGCGGTCACAACCGGATCCCAGCCGCCGATGGGCAGGGTCAGAAGGTGCGTGGACACTTCCCACCAGCCTGCGGAATAGCCGGAGCCAGCGCCGGTGACGGCACAATCCACGACACCCTTTTGCAGCGCGCCCGGCACTTCGGAGAAGGACACGTTCACGCCCTCCGCGCCAAGCGCTTCAAGGAATTTCGCGGTCATCCGGCCAGAGGCCCGCACTTTGAGACCCGCAAGGTCGGACAGGCCCGCAATCTCAGCGTTACAGAACACGATCTGCGGCGGATAGGGCGCGATGGCCAGAACATGGGAGTTGAAGCGGTTGGCGAAAATGTCGCTGACCATTGGCTTTGCGGCGTCTGCCATTGCCCGCGCCTCATCGGCGGAGAGGGCCAGCAGCGGCACGTCCAGTCCTTCAAGCTCGGGCGCATCGGCCACGGCATAATCGCCAACGGTCATTGCGACATCATAAACTCCGTCGCCCAAAAGCCGGTAAATATCGCCAAGGCCAAGGCCCATCTGGTTATGGGTGGTCAGCGCCACCTCGATATCGCCACCGGATGCGGCGGGAAGGGTCTCCTCCCAAAACGGTGCTTCATATTGCTTGTGCAGCGGCAGGCCGGACCAGCTTCCGACAACGGACAGGCTTTCGGCCATGACCGGGCTTGCGAGGGCGGTTGTGGCCGCGAGCGCTGGGATCAATCGTTTCATCATGTGTCAGTTCTCCTTGTTGGTAGGGTGTTCTGTTGTTCAGCTTGGTTGCAAGACCGGGTTTTCGGCGGCCTCGGGAATATCGGTCACGAGCATGTGGCCGGGTTTGTGCGTAATCACGAGCGGCAGGGCCGCGCGCTCAATGGCAACCTGCGGGGTCACGCCACAGGCCCAAAAGACGGGAATGTGGCCTTCAGGGCAGGGGGCGGGGTCGCCCCAGTCGGGGCGGTTTGCGTCCCGAATGCCAATCTCCGCCGGATCGCCCCAATGGACGGGCGCGCCATGGGCGAGCGGAAATTTGCGGGAGGTCTCGATCACCAGATCAAGGTGCGCGGCGGGGATGTTGCGCATGCTCACGACCATCTTGCCGCCAAATGGCCCCGCCGGGATCGTCTCAATCGCGGAGCGGAACATCGGCACGGTCGTGTTATGCTCAATATGCCAAAGCTTTACGCCCACTTGCGCCAGCGCATGCTCAAAGGTGAACGAACAGCCAATGGCAAAGGCGACCATATCCTGAGCCCAAAGATCGACGATATCCGTGACCGATTCTGAATAGGCCCCATCGCGGTAGATGTTATAGGCGGGCACATCGGTGCGAATGTCGATCCGCGCGCCCATGGTGCGCATGAACGGATCGCCCGTTTCCGATACACCAGCGAGCGGGCAGGGTTTTGGATTGCGCTGGCAGAACCGCATGAAATCCAGCGCGACAGAAGCCGGCAGGATCGCGAGATTGGCTTGCAACACACCATCGCCCAATCCGGCCGTGTGGCCCGTATAACGCCCTGCCCGGATCAGGCGGCGCAATTCCTCCGGCGAGAGGTGTTTGAGAGTTTCATAGTCCAGCGGCACGGGTCGCTCCTGCATCGTGTTGGTGCAGGATCGAAACAAATCGCGATCACATCAAATCGAAAGATTTTCTGGCTACGTATCAAATATTTTTATATCCTAGATACTCCTCAGCCACTTCCGCCGCACATTTTGCTGCAATTTCAACGATCTGGCTTTTCGGGTCTGCCAGATAGCTGGCGGAGAAGCGTAAAGGCTCCGGCACCCAGCCGGGATCAAATGGCTTCACGGTGCCAAGTGCGGTGAGTGATTCCCCCAGCACAACCGGCAGGGCCGCCACACCCAATCCCGCCTCCACCAACCGGATACAGGCCGAGAGGGAGGAGGACGGAAACAGCCGCACATCCGGCCCGACACGCTCAAACAGCGCGCTTTGCACCTCCCGAAAGGGTCGCGTGTTGCGGGCATAGGTGATGACGGGGCGGTTGAAATAGCCGTCCACATGATCCGGCTCGGGCATGGTGGCCGCCGCGTACCACGCCAGCTCAAATCCCGGTAATTCGACATTATCGACCGAATAATCGGAGATCGGCCCCAACAGCAGCGCCAGATCGACCTCCCGATCAAAAAGAGCCGCGCGCAACACGATGGAGATGTCGACATTCACCTCAATCTCGATCTTCGGGAACCGCTGGTGCAGGCGGGTGATGAAATCGGGCAGCCAAATCTGGGCGATCGTCTCGGACGCGCCAACGCGCAGATGCCCCTCGATCCCGTCAGGATCAATCACGTTGCGCTCGACCAACGCGCTGAGTTGCTCAAACTGTTCGGCATAACGCAGCAGCAATTCGCCGCGCTTGGTCAGCTTCAGCCCGGTGGTGGTGCGGTCGAACACCTCCGCGCCGAGGGTGGTTTCCAGCGCTTTGATCCGCGCGGTGATCGCGGGTTGCGTAACGTTGAGGCCATCGGCGGCTTTGCGCACGCCGCCCATCCGCACGACCCAAAGAAAGCTGCGCAATTGTTCAAGGTTGAGGCGGGTCATGGCGGCTGGTCCTGCGTGAAGCGTGGAGAGTGGCCATAGCATGATTTTGCGGCTCAGGGGACTCCTGACACTGGCCGTTCGCGAACCAATTAGCCCGGTTTGAGCGGGATTATTCCGACTTTGGAATTTAACGGTTTTTTCACGCTTTCGCGGAGCGGAAAGGCGCAAATTCGTGGTTGCGCGGTTGTATCATCTGTTCGGGTTTGCAACCTTCATATGCTGTATTTTCGTAGGATGATTTGATCTCGATACCTTCATACTGGGATATTTATGCGCGGGTCTTTTTCTCATTTCATCCTGAGTGTTAGCCTTCTTGGGCTTGCTGCCTGTGGCGGAGGCGGTGGTGGCAGCACGGCTGAAAGCGGTGCCGCTGCAACCGGACCGGTCGTCGCATCCGATATGGAGGCGCGAGCGAATTACGCCCTGCGCTCCGTCAAGGCGCTGGAGGCAAATGCGCGGGGCTACACGGGACGCAATGTCAAGATCGGGATTGTCGATAGCGGTATCCAAGGCACTCATCAGGATTTTGCGGGGCGGATCGCCGGGACGTACATTCTGCGCGGTGGGCTGACTGCTGCGGACCGGGATCAGGTCAATCACGGAACAGGTGTTGCAAGCGTCGCGGCAGGGGCGCGCAATGGTTTTGGCACGCAGGGCGTTGCCTATGACGCGACCCTCTACAGTTATAAACTCTCAGATAGCAGCAGTATTGGCTACACCGACTCGGATCTGGCGGCGCTGATCAATCGGCAGGTCGCAGATGGGGTCGAGATTTCGAACAACAGTTGGGGCGGCTCGCCACTGGTTGGGAGTTTTGGAGCGTCAACCTACATGAATGGCCGCCCGCAAATCCGCGATGCCTATCGGAATGCGGTGAACAATGGGGTCATTTTTGTGTTTGCCGCGGGCAATTCGGGGCGCTCTCAGGTCGAGATGCATGGGGGAGCTGCGCATTACGATGCCATTTTGGCTCCGCAATGGCTGACGGTCGTGGATGTCGACTCCAATTTGCGTGAGACGAGCTATACCAATCGGTGTGGTTTGGCGCAGAGTTTTTGCGTCACAGCGCCCGGCGGAAATGTGGTGCTTGCCAGCAATTCGGGTGGGACGCGTCTTAATTCCGGCACCTCTTTTGCAGCGCCAGTTGTAACCGGCGCGTTGGCGCTCCTCAAACAGGCCTTTCCGACCCTCACCTCCGCGCAGGTCGTGACCCGGTTGAAGGAAACGGCGACCCTGAACGGGCTGACGACCGTTTCAGGGTGCACAATAAACACCTGCACAGAGGCAACGATGCGCAATGTGTTCGGGCGTGGCCTGATTGATGTGAACGCCGCGACCCAGCCTATCGCCGGGCTTGGTATGGCGCAGGGAGCGCATCTTGATGGCGGGCTGACCCCGGTTGAGAAGGCCCGGATCGCGCTTCCCGCAGGGGTGAGCGCGCAGGTGCTCGCCGCGCTCGGTGCCACTCAGGTCGCGGTGTTCGATCAATTCGACGGTGCAATGTTCCAAGTGTCCGCTGATAAGCTGATGGAACCCATCGCCACGACCACCCGGCAGATTGGCTATTCCGCCGATACAGCGGCCGCGCCCGCAGCGGATGTCACCTTCGCCAATGGTCTGAGTTTCGCGACCATGACGCAGGCGGATGCACATGCCTTTGGGCAGCAGGCCTTTTGGGGCGGAAAGCTCGGGCTTGTGGCGCAGCCTGCATCGGCGCGCGCCTCTGGCGTTGAGGCGCGCTATGCTGCGTCGGGCTGGCTGTCGCTTGGCGGGTATGCGGCGTTCTCCGAAGATGTGGAGGCGGCATCGCTTGGCTTTGATGGCGTTGCGACACTGTCTGAGCGGACCCGCCTGCGCCTTGGGTTTTCCATGGCTGAGGGAGAGGCTATCGGTGCCACGCAAGAGGGCCAATCCAACTTCACCTTTGGCCTGCGCCACACGCTGAGCGACCGGGTCGAATTGTTCGGGCAGGCGGCCCTTACCCGGATCGACGATACCGCGTCTGGCATCAACACATGGGGCCAAACGGGGGCCGTGATGCAGGATGCGACGCTGGGGCTTGAGCTTTTGTCGGATCATCATGCGCTGTCGGTGGGTGTCTACCAGCCACAGGCACAGGTGGGCGGCACAGCGGAGATCACGCTTGCCTCTGGCCGGGATCTGGCGGGCAACATCCAATACACGACCCACCGGTTTGATGCCGCCGATGCGACAGCGCCGGGTCTGTTCCTTGCGCTGCGGGGCGATGTGCCGGGCCTGTCGGCAGGGGATTTCACCCTCTCGGTCCAGCAGACGCCCGGCAATGTGCAGCGCACGGATCAGGCGGCGTTCAAGATCGGGTTTCAGTTCTGACCGGCACCCAGCCCCATGCGCATCGCGACCTGACGCACTGGCCCCAAACCGTGCAACGCGGTCAATCCGCGAAGGCGTAGATCACGCAGCGGCTGCGCCTCTGCCATCGCGGCGCGGTTGAGCATGTCGATCCCCTTGAGCCGCGCGGCGATATCGACCTCCCGCGCGCGCGCATAGGCGGCAAGCACGGGCGCACCGGCCCAATCCTGCCCGGTCTCACGGGCGGTTGTGACCCCGGACAACAGCGTCGTGATGTCCCGCAGGCTCATATTCAGCCCCTGCGCGCCGATGGGTGGCATCACATGGGCTGCCTCCGCGATCAGGGCGGTGCGCGGGCCGGTCAGCCGCTCTGCCTTTTGCGTAATAATCGGCCAGATGCGCCGGGGGGAGGCGAGCGTCAAATCCCCCAAAACCCCACAGGCCCGAATGTTGAGCGCCTCGGTAAAGGCAGCCTCGTCCATCGCCATGAGCGCCGTGGCTTTTGGCCCGGTTTCCATCCACACGATCGCGGAATGATGCTGCCCCTCCGCATCGGGCAAAGGCACCAGCGTAAACGGCCCGCCGGTGCGGTGGATCTCTGTCGAGATATCGTCATGGGGCACCGGATGGGACACGGCAAACACGATGGCCTTTTGCCCATACCGGGTCGTTTTCGCGCCGATCCCCAAGGCTTCCCGCACGAAGGAATTGCGCCCATCCGCCCCGATCACCATTTGCGCACGCAACGCCGTGCCGTCCGACAGGGTGGCGAGCGCTTCTGTCTGGCGGGTCAAAAGCTGTGACAGCGCGGTGCCCATGCGCAGATCGGCATTTGGCATCGCCTCCAGATGGGCGACCATTTCGCGGCGCAAAAGCCAGTTTGGCAGGTTATAGCCAAACGCCTCCTCGCCAAGGTCATCGGCCACGAAATCGCGCACTTCGCGAATCTCCGGCTCAGGCCCGCCTGCATCCGCGAGCCGCATGATCCGCAAGGGTGCCGCATAGGGCGCAAGGCGGGGCCAAAGCCCGATTTCCTTCATCAGGCGCACGGAGGGCTGCAAAAACGCGGTGGAGCGCAGATCCGACCCGTCGGCTGCGGCCTCGGTCACCGGCGGGACCGGATCGACGCAAATCGTGCGAAACCCATGCGATGCAAAGGCGATGGTGGCCACCAGCCCGGCCACGCCGCCGCCGGAGACTAGGATATCAGTCTGTTCTCTTTTCATAGGGCAAAAGATAGGCCGCCGCGCGGGGCGGGGAAAGCCCACGGCCCGCGACGAAACGCCCGGCTCATGTCAGGGCTTCCAGAAACGCGGCAAGGTGTTCGGTCTGATCCGGGGCGTACGGCGCGTCCTCTGCGGGGCCGACGAGCACGGTTTTCATGCCCCACTCATAGGGGACTTTGAGGTTGCGCGCGTCATCTTCGAACATCGCCGCGCCAATGGGTGCAATCGCGGCCTTGGCAAAGACTTTGGCGAACGCGTCCGCCTGCGGCTTTGGGATGTAATCGGCATCCTCAATCCCGAAGATCGCATCAAACACCCCGTTGAGCCCGCGTGCTGCCGTCACCCGCTCTCCATGTTTGCGCGACCCGTTGGTGTAGACGATCTTGCGCCCCGGCAGCGCGGATATGGCAGCGCCCAGCCGCTCGTCCTCCGTTAGATGGGTGAGGTCGATATCATGCACCTCCTCCAGAAATGGATCGGGGTGGATGCCGTGGTTTTGCATCAGGCCGTTCAGGGTCGTGCCATGCTCCATCCAATAGCGTTTGCGCAGGTGGCTTGCGTCCGATTCCGACAGGTTCAGTTCGCGCATCACATAGCGATGCATCAGATGCTCGATCTGGTCAAACAGCCGCGCTTGCGGAGGATAGAGCGTGTTGTCGAGGTCAAACACCCACGCCGTGACGCCAGAGAAGTCTTGGGAAATTGTGATTGTCATGGCGCGATGGTAGGGCGGTGATACGGAATGGTCCAGCGGAGGAAAGCGCATGACGGATGCACGCGATTGGCAGGGGCGGGTCGGGCAGGAATGGGCCCGGCGGGCCGATGCGCTCGACGCGCTGCTTGGCCCCGTGGGAGAGGCCGCCTTTGGCCCGCTGGAGCACGCAGCGCGGGTGCTGGATGTCGGCTGCGGCGCGGGGGAGAGTGCGCTGACGTTGGCCCTGCGCGGCAAAGACGTCACCGCCCTTGATCTGTCGCGTGATCTATTGGAGGTGGCGCGTGCGCGCGACGTGGGTGGGCGCGTCAAATGGGTTGAGGGCGATGCGGCGCGCTTCACCGCCGATCCGCCCTTTGACGCCCTGCATTCGCGGTGCGGCGTGATGTTTTTCGACGATCCTGTCGGCGCGATGCGCCATTTGCGCGGGCAGATCGAGCCCGGCGGCACGCTGTCGGTCATCACATGGCAGGACGCGGCGCTGAACGCATGGGCGCGCTTGCCCTTGGACATCGCACGCCCGGTTTTGGGAGAGGCGCTGACCAGCCTTCCCCCTGCGGGCGGCGCGGGGCCGTTTGGCTGGGCGGATCAGGACTATGTGGACAGAGTGTTGCGGCAGGCCGGATGGCGGGACGTGGTGTTCACCGAAATCAACCGCCCCGCGGAGGTCGGCTACGCGATGGACGCAGACGGGATAGAGGCCGCGACGCTGTTTTTCACCCGGATCGGCACACTCGCCAGCCGCTTGCGCAATGTCGAGAAACCCCTGCGCGATAAGGTGAAAGAGCGTCTGCGCGACGCGCTTGCCGCGCATCAGCGGGCGGATGGCACCGTGTGGCTGGACACGGCCGCGTGGCACATTACGGCATCTGCTTAAGCTCGCAATTGCGCCAACCGTCTTCTGCGAATACAAGTGTATACAAAGACTGACGGGAGGACGCAGATGCCCAGCACCGAAACCGGCCCAACGGATGCGTATCGGCGCATCCTTCAGGCCATCGACAATGGCGAATTCAATCCCGGTGATCGGCTGGTGGAAAGCGAATTGGCCGACCGGCTCGGCATGTCCCGGACGCCCATTCGCGAGGCCCTGCAACGGCTCGAAACGCAAAGCGTGCTGGCCCGTGACGGGCGCAGCCTGATCGTCTCATCGCTCGATCATGACCAATTGGGTGAGCTTTATGTCGTGCGGGCAGAGTTGGAAGGGCTGGCCGCACGGCTCGCCGCGCAACATGCCGCGCCGGAGGAAATCCGCGTCCTTTATGACATGATCGACGCCGACAAGAAGCTGATGTCCGATCCCAAGGCGATGAGCCGGGCCAACAAACGCTTTCACCGGCAAATCCATCTTGCGAGCCATAACCGCTATCTGATCCAGCAACTCGACAGTGTGCGCCGGTCGATGGCGCTTTTGTCCACCACGTCCTTTTCCGCCGAAGGGCGGCCCGAAGTGGCGATGGCGGAGCATAACGCGATCGTGGATGCCATTGCCGGGCGCGATGGGGATGGCGCGGATGAGGCCGCGCGGGCGCATATCTCCATCGCCTATGAAACCCGGCTCAAGATTGATGCTGAGGGCCGCAATGGATCTTGATGCGCTGGCGCGCCACATCGCGGCGGACCGCCGGGCGCGCGCGCCTTTTGTCGATTTTCCGATCCCTGACATCGCGACGGGCTATGACGTGCAGGACCGGGTGACGGCCCTGTCCGGCCCGGTCGGCGGGTATAAGATCGGCTGGAACAGCCCCGCGCTGCTGGAGCGGTATCATGTCTCCGAGCCAGCGGTGGCGCGGGTCATGGCGGCGGATATTCGTGACGGTGCTGCGGCACTTGATCCGGGCGATTATGCCACTCTGATGCTGGAGCCGGAGATCGCGGCGATCCTTGCCACCGATTTGCCGTCGCGCGCGGGGCCATGGACGGCGGACGCGATCCTTCCCTATATCGCGCGGTTCACGCCCGCCTTTGAGGTGTTGGACCGGCGGCAGGGCGAGAGCGTCCATGCGCCCTCCATCATCGCGGCAAATGTGTTTAACGCAGGCGCTGTGGTCGGTGAGCCCGGGCAGGGATGCGAGAGCGATCTGACGGGGCACGCGACCCTGACCATCGGCGGGGAGGAACGGCTCTCCGCCGAAAACACCGCCCCCCAACCGCCCGCTGAGGCCGCAGCTTTTATCGCCACGGTGATGCAATCGCGCGGTCAGGTGCTGGCGCAAGGGCAGATCCTGCTTTGCGGCACGCATGCCGGTTTGCAGAGTATTGCACCGGGGCAGGAGGCCGTTTTTGCCATCGCGGGGCTGGGGGAGGCCCGCCTAACCTACGGTTGATCCATGGGGCGGCTGGTCCTTCATATCGGGATGCACAAAACCGGCAGTTCCGCTGTGCAACATGCGCTGGTGCGCAACAGGCATCTGCTGCGCTGGGCTGGTGTGCACTATCCGCTTTCCAAAGGTGCCACGGGACGGCGGCTGTCAAAGCAATCGGATCTGGGCGCTGCCATCGCACATGAAAAGGACCATGGCGGCCCGCATCCCGTCTTTGGCCCGGCGCGGGAGCGGATCGCGCGGCTCTATGACGTGGCAGGGGCGGCGCGCTGCACGATAGTGAGTGCGGAAAACCTGTCAGGGGAGCATCCGTGCTATGCGGAGGCATTCCGCCCCTTCGCAGGGCGGGTAGAGACGGAGGTGATCGTCGTCTTGCGCGATCATGCCGATTGGGCCGTCAGCTTTTATGCGCAGATGGTGCGCAACCGCGATGTGCGGGAGCCGCGCAGCTTTGCCGAATGGTGTGAGGATGAATGGACGCAAGCGCATCTTGATTATCCCACGATCCTCGGCTGGTGGGCCGATGTGTTCGGGCGGCAGGCGCTGCGGGTGATCCGCTATAACGGCGGGGTGTCGGTGGTGCCGGAGGTGCTTGCCGCCGCGCAGTTGCCCGCATGGATGCGGGTGCTGCCGCAGGTGCGCCGGGTGCGCAACCCCAGCCCGGATTTGGCCGCACTTGACCCCCTGCGCCAACGCAATGCGGCGGAAGCGGGTGTGCCTTTCACCCCCAATCCGCCGCAGTGTTTTTCAGATGAGGCCGAACGGGCTGCCTTTCGGGCGCGCTACGCCCCGCAATGGGCGCAGCTTTCCGATCTGGGCCTTGGTCCTCAAAGGTTCAGTTGGTAGCTCACTGGCGTGTAGTCGAACCCATCGCCTGCCGCCTCGACAAAACCCATCGCGGGGTAGGGCATGTGGTAGCCGATGAACGGCACACCATCAGCGGCCAGCATCCCGAACAGATCCTTGCGGGTTTGCGCCGCGGCGGCCTTGTCCATGTCAAACCGCACTTCCCAATCCGGGCGCTGGAGGGAAAGCACGAAATGGTTGGCCGCGTCGGCGGTCAGGACCACGCGCTTGCCTTCACTCTCGATGTGATAGGTCATGTGACCGGGCGTGTGGCCAAAAGCGGCCATCGCCTCGATCCCGCTGGCAACACTGTCGCCCGGCTGAACAAAGGTGGTTTTCTCCGCCATCGGCGCGAGCGTGTTGCGCACCATCGTGTGGATGCCCTCAGCCCCGGTGCCGACACGATCCGTGGAGTTCCAGAAATCATACTCCGTGGCCCCCATCACATAGCGCGCATTGGGGAAGGTCGGCGCGCCATCGGTCATCATGCCGCCGATATGGTCGGGATGCATATGCGTGATGACCACCACATCCACCTGATCGGCGCTGTAGCCAGCGGCCTCCATCGCGGCGAGAAGGTTACCGCGCGCGGGCTGGGCGCCGGCACCATTGCCCGTGTCAAACAGAATGAGTTCCGCTCCCGTGTTCACGATTGTGGGCAGGAAGGTGAATTCCATCATATCCGTCGGAAGATTGTTCGCGGCAAGCAGTCCTTCGACCGCCTCGACGCTTTGATCCTGACCGAAAATGCCCTGCGGGTTCGGCACCGGGGCCGCACCATCCAAAAGTGTGGTGACTTCAAACGCGCCGAGTTTCACCCGCCGGTAGGTTGGCCGCCATGAGCCCATGAGAGGTGCTGCGGCATGGACTTGCGAAAGGCCAAGCGCTGCCCCCGCAGCACCAGTGGCCAGAACGGAGCGTCGAGTAAACTGTGTCATGAATTTCCCTCCTGTTGTGACGTTAGAAATGGAGCGCCCATTCGATAGGTCAAAACAGCTAGTCTGTTTCCGTTCTGGAAACCGATTTTCGGGCCAACCCATGTTGGGTTTTTTGCCAATGAAACGGCATGGTGAATAATTCAAAAATCGCGCGATAGGACGCGATGGAGCCAAGCGACCAATAGGCGGGCAGGGTAAATGCCCATGGCAACAGGCCGAGCAGACGGCGCCGATAAAGAGCCAGGATTGCCGCACAGATCATGGTGAGATTGCCCAAGGGCAGGCTGATGAAAAATAGTGACCAGACCGTCCGGTCCACCGCACCAAGCCATTGCGGCTTGATCCCCGTCACCTCCGCGAACAGCAGCACCCAGAACAGCGGCATCGCAAGGTAGGCCGTGACCGATCCCAGCAGCAAAAGCTGAAAGCCCAGAAATGGCCCGGTCCCCAGATCGCGCCACAGCCGCAGCGGCGTGCGCATGTGGTTCACCCATGTCACGGCATAGCCCTTGAGCCAGCGGGAGCGTTGCCTCAGCCAGTTGCCCAATTGGGGGTTGGCCTCTTCAAACGTCACTGACCGCACGAGGTCACAGCGGTATCCGAGCCGCGCGAGCCGCATACCGAGATCGGCATCCTCGGTGACGTTATGGGCATCCCACGCGCCGATTTCCTTCAAGACATGGGTATGAAAGAAAACCGACGTACCGCCGAGCGGCAGCGGAATGCCAAGGCGGCGCACGCCGAACAACAGCACCCGAAACCAGATCGCGTATTCCATGGTGAAACAGCGGGTCATCCAGTTTTGTCTTGGGTTGTAGAAATCAAGCTGGGCCTGCACACACGCGACCTCGGGCGGGGGCGGCGGCAAGGCTGCGCACCACCAGCGTGACCTGATCGGGATCGGGGCGATCCTCGGCGTCATAAATGCCGACGATGCTGCCCCGACAGAAGGGCAGCGCGTAATTCATCGCGCGCGGTTTTGTCGTGGGGCCGCCGGGCGGGATGTCGAGCACTTCGATATTGTCCGGCAGGGGGGAGCGGCTCAGCGCCGCGCGGGTCACATCATCATGCGCTTCGATGAGTAATTTGATATCTAAAAGATGCGCCGGATATTCAATCTTACTAATCGCTTGGACAAGCTGATCTACAATCTCTGGTTCTTTGTGAACCGGCAGGAGGATCGACACGACCGGCAGCACCTCCGGCAGCGGCGGCGGCTCCGGGGCCAGTTCGGACGGCTTGGTCATCAGCCCGATCATGCGCATCACGGTGGTCGCGGTGTTCATGATCACGATCCAGCCCAACAGCAGCGTCAGCGCCACGGACGGTGCGGCGATGGCGAAGAGCAAAAGGCCCGCAGCAAGGGCCGCGAGCATTGACGGGCGCAGCGCCCCGGCCCAGTCCCGGCAGGCATATTCCGTGGGGCAGAGGGTCGAGGCGGCTTCGGCCAGTTCCGCGCCATGGCAGCGGGTGATTTCCGCATGGAGGGAGCGTTCATCCGCAAAGGAAAACAGGATGCTGCCGCGCCAATGGCGGGCAAGTTCGGCGCGCACCCGATCCGTATCGGTGATCGTCGTGACCGCGACCACCAGCACCAGCCCAAAGCTGCGCCATGGCAGGCACAGATGCTCGGCACAGAATGCGCCGGACAAGAGCCGCGCGCGGTCATCCTGAGCCGGGTTCTGCGCAAGGTCGATGGCATATTGGCGCGGGCGCAGCGGCTGCACCGGGGCCGGGAAGGGTGTGACCGCATCAAAGCCGGGCGAGGATGCACCGACGCGCCCCGCAGGCACCACCCGGGGGGCGGGCACGATGGCTGCCCACTGTTCAGTCTCTGATGTATAGGCCAAGCGGCGACCTCCCTGTCGGGATCACCGTCGCATGGCCGAGGTTAACGGAGTGTTAACGAACGTCGAATGGCCCGTCCGTCAGGCCGCCCGATCCATCGACGCCACGAACCGCTCAAACAGATAGAAGCTGTCTTGCGGGCCGGGGCTGGCCTCCGGGTGGTGTTGCACCGAAAACACGGGCCGCCCTTCAACGCGCAACCCGCAATTCGTGCCGTCAAACAGCGACACATGGGTCTGTTTCACGCCCTCGGGCAGCGTGTCTGCGTTCACCGCAAATCCGTGGTTCATCGACGTGATCTCAACCTTACCGGTTTCCACGTCCTGCACGGGATGGTTCACGCCGTGGTGGCCATGGTTCATCTTGATCGTCTCGCCACCCAGCGCGAGCGCGAGCATCTGGTGGCCAAGGCAAATGCCAAACACCGGCAGATCGGTCTGCTCCAGCACCGCGCGGATCATCGGCACCGCATAGGCGCCGGTTGCCGCCGGATCACCCGGACCATTGGACAGGAAAATACCCTCTGGCTCATGGGCCATGATCTCTTCAAACGTGGCAGTGGCGGGCACGACCGTGACGTTACACCCGGCAGAGGTCAGACAGCGCAGGATGTTACGCTTGGCCCCGTAGTCCACGGCGACGACCTTGCGGCCCTTGCCCTCGCTCGGGGCAAAGCCGCCCGGCCATGCCCACCGCTGATCGGACCATTGATAGGTCTGTCCGGTGGTGACATCCTTTGCCAGATCGGCCCCTTCCAACCCGGCGAAGCCAGCGGCCAGCGCGCGCAGCGCCTCAAGGTCGAACTGGCCATCCTCGCGATATTCCAGCGCCACATGCGGCATCCCAAGCGAACGGATCATCCGGGTCAGCCGCCGCGTGTCCACACCGCCCATCCCAACCCGGCCCTGCGCGCGCATCCAGTCCTGCAACGTGCCGGTGGAGCGCCAATTGGACGGGGCGGTCGGATCCCATTTCACCACCATGCCGGAGGCTTGGGCCTGCGGGCCTTCCTCATCTTCCGGGGTCACACCAGTGTTGCCGATATGGGGGAAGGTGAAGGTGACGATTTGCCCGGCATAGGACGGGTCGGTCATCACTTCCTGATAGCCGGTCATCGCGGTGTTAAAGCACAATTCGGCGGTTTTCACACCCTCGGCCCCGAAGCCGCGGCCATAGAAAATCGTTCCATCTGCAAGGACAAGGCAGGCGGTCGGGTGGGGTTGAGCGGTCATGGCGCACCTTTTTGAGATTTGGCGGAAGCTACCTTGCGTCCCGCCAAGCGTCAAGAAGGCGCTGAGAATAGATTTCATAGTGAAATCATAAGTTTAGCGAAATCTCTCCAGCCTTGCTCCTACTGAGGGCGATGCGTATAGTCTGGCGCGACAGATATTCCTAACATGGTGGGTGATTTGATGCTGCGAGAGCGCATTACCAAAGACATGAAAGAGGCGATGAAGGCGCGCGACAGCCAGCGCCTTGCCACGTTGCGCCTGATTATGGCCGCGGTGAAGGATCGCGACATCGCATCGCGCGGGGATGATGGATCGGAGGGCGTGTCGGAGGCCGATATCCTCTCTATCCTCGACAAGATGATCCGCCAGCGCGAGGACAGCGCGCGCACCTATGAGGAGGCCGGGCGGCTGGAGCTGGCGGAACAGGAACGCGCGGAAAGCCAGATCATCGCGGAATTCCTGCCCAAGCAGCTCTCGGCGGAGGAAGTCACCGCCGCCGTGGACGCTGCCCTCAAGGAAGCAAACGCAACCTCAATCCGTGACATGGGCAAGGTGATGGGCGTGCTCAAGACACGCTATGCGGGGCAAATGGATTTCGGCAAAGTGGGTGGCGAGGTCAAAAAACGGCTGATGTGAGCGCGGCTCAGGAGGTTGCGCGCCGCACAAGGGCAATCAGCGGCAGCGTAAGGGCGGCAAGAGCGACAAATGCCGTGCCAAGCCCCGCGATCTCCCCCAGAAAGCCCATGATGACCGGGCCGAACAGCAGCCCGCCATAGCCGCAAATGGCGACGGCGGCGACCGCGCGGCCCGCCTCCGGCGCGCGACCCGCGCGGGAAAAGGCCAAGGGCGCGATCAGGGCCAGTCCGGCGGCAAGTGGTACGATCGCGGCAAACACGCTCCACCAGACGGGCGACAGGCCAACACCGGCCATGCCAAGGCCCGCAAGCAGGGTGGACAGCATCAGGGCCCGCCGCGGACCAACCCGCGTGATCAGGTGATCGCCGCTCAGTCGCATGACCACCATCACTACCGAAAAGAGGGCCAGTGCCAGCGCCCCACGCTCGGGTGTGGCCAAATGGGTTTCGATCAGAAACACCGCGACCCAATCCAGAAGCGAACCTTCGGCCACGAAGGCGAACCCGGCAAAAAGCCCGACCGCCAGTACGGGGCCGGTCGGCCAGACAAATTGCGCCCCCACCGCGCGGGGCTGCGGCAGGGACGGGACGAGCCGTGCCTGCGCGAACACCGCCGCGCAAAGGCCCACGCCACACATCAGTGCGAAATGGTGCTCCGGCGTCAGATCCAGCGCGATGGCCAATGCACCAATGCCTGCGGCCATGCCAAACCCCACGCTCCAGAACCCATGCAGCATCGACATGGTCGAGCGTCCACGCCTGGCCTCGACCTCCGCGCCATAGGCGTTCATCGCCAGATCAAGCGATCCGCCAAGCGCGCCAAAAAGGAACAATGCAACGCCGAGAAGGACAGGGCTTGGCATCCACGCCATCAGGGGCAGGGTGGCAGCCATCCCGATCCCGGCAATGGCCGTCACGCGCGAGGCTCCTTTGGTGTCCGACAGTCGCCCGGTCACGAAAAACGCCGCGACCGCGCCCACGGCCATGTACAAAAGGATCAGGCCCAGCATTGCTTCGGTCAGGTCAAACCGGGCCTTGATCGCGGGAATGCGGCTGGCCCAAGTGCCAAACATCGCGCCATTGATCCAGAAATAGACCAGCGCCGCGATGCGACCCGATGGGATGTCAGGCTGAGCGGAGTGCGCGAGTGATATCGTCATAGAGGCTGGCCCTTGCTTCTGGCGTGAGGAAAGCCCCAAGTTCGATCCGCCGCCCATTTCCCTTGAGCGTCAGGTATTTCTCGATCTTTGGCGTGTCTTCCAGCGCGACGTCTACCCAATAGGGATTGGCGTGCCAACGCTTAATCTCTCCGTTTGGCTCGGTCCGGATCACAGTGATGAGATCGGGCCAGATCGACAGCACTTCGCGCAGGTCGGCATCGCGGTAATTGCGCATCAGACCGGCCCATAGGAGCCACAGCGTTCCGCAGAAAAAGGGCAGCAATCCCCAGCCCACTGGTGTTCCTAGAAACGGGATGAGGGAGAACACGAACCCCATCGTCACCAGAAACATCAGCCAGGTGACGCCCTCCTTGCTCAGCGACCGGTGCGGTTGCAGCGTGAGCCGATAGGATGGTGCATCGGCCCGTGCATAGGGATCATCCTCAACAGCAAAGGCCGGGGAGGGATCCCCGGCCTTTCCGTTTTTGTCAGCAGGGTCGCTCATCAATGCCCCGGTTGCTTGTCCCACATATCCTGCGTCGGGAGCGTCTCAAACGTGTGCTCCGGCGGCGGGTTCGGCAGGGTCCACTCAAGGGTGGGATCGGTGCCTTCGCCCCAATACATCGGCTCTTCGACCTTGCGGCCGCGCAGCAGCGCATACCCGATGATGCCGAGGAACAGCAGGAAGGACGCGAAGGCGATGAACGCACCGATTGAGGAGATGTAGTTCCAGTAGGCGAACTGCTCCGGGTAATCGATATAGCGGCGCGGCATACCCTGACGGCCAAGGAAGTGCTGCGGGAAGAAGGTGAGGTTCGCCCCGATGAACATCATCCAGAAATGGACCTTGCCCCAGAACTCGGAATACTCGCGGCCCGTCATCTTGGTGAACCAGTAATAGACACCGGCAAAGATACAGAACACGGCACCAAGGCTCATCACATAATGGAAGTGCGCGACCACATAGTACGTGTCGTGATACACACGGTCCACAGGTGCCTGAGACAGGACAACACCGGTCACACCACCCACGGTGAAGAGGAACAGGAAGCCAATCGCCCAGAGCATCGGCACCTTGAACTCAACGGAGCCGCCCCACATCGTCGCGATCCAAGAGAAGATCTTAACCCCGGTCGGGACCGCGATGACCATCGTGGCCAGCATGAAATAGGACTGCTGGGTGATGGACATGCCCACGGTATACATGTGGTGCGCCCAAACGACGAAGCCCAGAACACCAATCGCGATCATCGCCAGAACCATCGGCATGTAGCCAAAGATCGGCTTCTTGGAGAAGGTCGCGATGACGTGGCTGATGATGCCGAAGCCCGGCAGGATCACGATATACACTTCCGGATGGCCAAAGAACCACAGGAGGTGCTGATACAGGACCGGATCACCGCCGTTGGATGCGTCAAAGAATGCCGTGCCGAAGTTCCGGTCGGTCAGCAGCATGGTGATCGCACCCGCAAGCACCGGCAGCGCCAGAAGGATCAAGAGAGCGGTCACAAGGATGGACCACGCAAACAGCGGCACCTTGAACATGGTCATGCCGGGGGCACGCATGTTCAGGAATGTGGTGATGATGTTGATCGCCCCAAGGATCGAGGAGGCACCCGACAGGTGCACCGCGAAAATCGCAAGGTCGGTCGAAATTCCGGCTTCCGTGGTGGAAAGCGGCGCATAGAGCACCCAGCCGATGCCGGAGCCAAGCTGCCCGTTCCCGCCCGGTGCCACAACAGACGCCACCGCAAGGGAAGACCCCGCCACGAACAGCCAGAAAGACAGGTTGTTCATCCGTGGGAATGCCATATCCGGCGCGCCGATCATCAGCGGCATGAAATAGTTGCCGAAGCCGCCAAACAGCGCCGGAATAACCACAAAGAACATCATCAGGATGCCGTGGGCCGTGATCATCACGTTCCACAAGTGTCCGTTCGGATTACAATTTTCTGCCCCAATGCCGGATATGAACCGTGCAGCGGACTGTCCGCTTTCATCCAAACACATGAACTGCACACCGGGCTCCATGAGCTCCATGCGCATGTACACGGTGAACGCGACCGAAATAAAGCCCAACAGGCCCGATACGATCAGGTACAGAATACCGATGTCTTTGTGATTGGTGGACATGAACCACCGGGTGAAAAAGCCCGGCTTGTCATGTCCAGCGTCGGCGTGAAGCGTTGCGTCAGCCATAGAGTGTCTCCCCACACGTTTCATCAGCCTTCCGAGTCGGAAGTGTGCCGATGTATGCATAATCGAGTTTGGTCGTAGCGTTTCGCATACTAATGCTCAACGCCTAATTGGGCGAAAGCGGGGTGTGAATTGCCGCAGGCCCTTGAATTTCCACATCGCGGTGCGCGCAGGCAGGGGGTGGAGCCACCCGCAATCAGGTAAACGGGCAGGTTTTGCGCAACGCCGCGTCCACATCGTCCATCGTCACTGGCAGCCCCAGATCGACAAGGCTCGTGACTCCATGCCCCTGAATGCCGCACGGCACGATCCCCTCAAAATGGCTCAGGTCCGGCTCCACATTGATGGAGATACCGTGAAAGCTGACCCATTTGCGCACCCTCAGGCCAATCGCTGCGATCTTATCCTCTCGCGGGGTGCCGTCGGGCAGGGCGGGTTTGTCCGGGCGGGGAAGCCAGACGCCAACGCGCCCCGGCCGGATTTCTCCCGACAGGTTGAACTCCGCCAGTGTTTCGATCACCCATTTCTCCAGATCACGGACAAAGCAGCGCACATCGCGGCCCCGCTTATCCAGATCGACCATGACATAGACCACGCGCTGCCCCGGGCCATGATAGGTGTATTCGCCACCCCGCCGCGCCTCGTAGACAGGGAAGCGGTCCGGCTCCAGCAGATCGTCACGATTTGCGCTCGTCCCGGCGGTGTAGAGGGGGGGATGTTCCAAAAGCCAAATCCGCTCAGGCGCTGTGCCGGCGCGAATCTCGGCGACCTGCGCTTCCATCTGCGCCAGCGCGTCGGGATAGGGGACAAGCCCGTCTGAATAGGTCCATTCCACCATCGGGCGGGCCCTCACGAAAAAAGTTTTGCTGACCCTCAATATTCCGCATCGGGGGGGCTTCACAACCGCGAAAGGCGGGGCTATACGCTCCCCACCTCGCGAATGAGAGACATCATTCGCATCGCGGTCGTGGCGGAATTGGTAGACGCGCAGCGTTGAGGTCGCTGTGGGGTAACTCCCGTGGAAGTTCGAGTCTTCTCGACCGCACCAAAACACACCCTGAGCCTGTTGGCTCGGGGTGTTTTTGTTTTAGGCTGCATCCATGGCAGCCGCCCGCAGGAAGGATGTGCGACATGACTCTGGAAACCTATCCCAGCGCCCATCCCCGGCATCGGCGCGCCGATATGCTTGTGCATGCGGTGGGTCTCATGCTCGTGCTGGGCGTGAGCACTATCCTGATCGGCAAAGCCGCCGGGGGCGATGCGGCGATGCTGGCGGCGATTGTGGTCTATGCCGCCGCGGCCCTTGCCTCAAACCTTGCCTCATGGGCTTATCATTTCCTGCCATGGCATGACAGGCGTGTGCTGTTGCGCCGGATTGATCACGCGGCGATCTATCCCAGCATCGTGGCGACCTTCACCCCGTTTTTCGTTCACGCCGGTACGACATGGACCCTGACCCTGCTGGTTCTGTGCTGGCTGCTGACCGGTCTCGCGATATGGAAGAAGCTGACGGATGTGGCGGTGAAATCGCGCTGGTCCACGGCCTCTTATCTGCTGATCGGGGGATTGGGGCTTTTGGCGATTCCCGATCTGGAGGATGTGCCGCAAGCGACGGTCTGGTTCATCCTCTCGGGGTCCGTGTCCTATCTCATCGGCACCGCGATCTATGTGCGAAAAGCACTGCCCTACCGCTATGCCATCTGGCACGCATGGGCGAATATGGGTGGGCTTTTGATGTTTTTCGGCATTTGGCAGATCGTGGCGTAATCGGGTCAAACCGTCATTCTATCCTGCCGTGATTCAAATCGGATGCGCGGTCAGTTTTGCCGCCCGAGGGGCAATAAGCGGTGTTTGTGGGCGGAGTGTGTAGCACGGCCTCACACCACCCTCCGGCGTGGCGTCAAATCATCAAAATCGAGTTTCTACAGCGAAAATCCACTGCTGGGTCATGCAGCAATGCATGCTGGCCATACAACTTTAGGTGGTGGACCATTTGAACCCTTATCGAGAAGCTTCGATTTGAGGCGCGCGGATAACCATATGGTTTTTATGCGATTAATCTCGAAAATGTGACCAGTGAACCATCCCTGCCGCTCTTGAATGACTGTTGAATTGATGTTGATTTCTGAGCCTTACATTCGCGCTTTTCTCCTTATGAGTGTGTTTTTGACGGATCTGGCGCTGTGACGGCGCTGGCACCGATCTGTGACTGGATTCGGAGAGAGACTGACCGTGAATCGTAAGAAACGGCACCGCCGTGCAGCATGAAGGGTCGGATGCGCATCCGGCCAAAAAATATGAAGGAAGACCTCTAATGAGTATTACAAAGCAGATCATTGTCTCAACCCAAGCTGAGCTAACAGCCGCGTTGGACACTGCAACCGGTGGTGAGACGATTTTGCTGGCGAGCGGGTATTATGGTGACCTGCAAATTTCTCCTAAAAGCCTCAAAAATTCCGAAGGTGTTTACGATAGCACCGTCACAATCAAATCTTTGAACCCCGAAGATCCGGCTGTGTTTAACAGCGTCGAAATTGCGGGTGGGCAAAACATGCATTTTGCCGATCTGAAGTTTGAATTCACGCCACAAGAGGGCGATGGCACGACAACGCGGGTTTTTGACATCCATGGCTGGTCTCTGGCAGATCGCGACGCGTCCAACATCACCGTTGAGAACTCGCTATTCGTCGGTCAGCCCGTGCCCGACGATCTGGGCGGCGATCCGAACGACCCGGAAGATGTGTATGCACATGGCGGAAACGTCGCCGGTATGGCCACAGGCATTGCCTTCTCCGCCAATGGTGCCAGCGACATTTCGTTTATTGGTAATGAAGTCACCAACTTTTATCGCGGTGTCGTTTTCTCAGACACCGACGATATCAATTTCTCCGACAATTATATCCACGGGCTGCGGTCGGATGGCGCGGATTTTGCGCAAGTCAAGAATGTGCTCATCGAAGGGAACGAAATCCGTGACATGACCCCATGGCGCCATGAGGATGCCGTGGCCAAGGGCGATCACGCCGATCTGATCCAGTTCTGGACAAGCAGCACGACGGAACCGTCGGAAAACATCATTATCCGCGACAACCTGCTGCATGTGTCCGATGGCGATCCGTCGCAATCAATTTTGATGCGAAACGAGTTGGTCGATAGCGGTCAGGCTGGTGAGGAGATGT
This sequence comes from Rubricella aquisinus, assembly GCF_014199445.1. Taxonomy (GTDB): domain Bacteria; phylum Pseudomonadota; class Alphaproteobacteria; order Rhodobacterales; family Rhodobacteraceae; genus Rubricella; species Rubricella aquisinus. Next base: position 241,585 of record NZ_JACIJS010000006.1, read on the forward strand.
TCTACCGCAATATTCTGATCGAAGATAACTTGATCTATAACGCGCAAGCCCATGGCACCCGGATCGGTGAGGGTTTCGACATCACGATCAAAAACAACACCTATATCCAGAATATTGATCACGCGGACGGCACAGTGACCGTCCCTGCGATTACGGTCGCGTTGACGTCAGAAAACGTCACGATCGAAAACAACATCGTGCCGCGCATCGCCAACGAGGATGCCATGCGCGATCTGGGCTTCAACATCAGCAATAACCTGATGATCCAGAACACGGACCCGAACGGCGAAAACTATGTCGGTGATCTGTTCATTGATGCCCTTTCTGGCAAATATTCCAGCGTTGCCGACCTACAGTTGATCCCCGGATCGGCTGCGGATGGCATGGGGGTCGGCGCGGCCATGACCCAGTTCAACGAGACGCCTGAGGCGCTTACGGCCATTGCACGTCAGGCTTCGGGCGAATATCTGGGCGATGATAACTATTTTGTCTTCGATGCCAGCCTGACGGCGGATGCGCAGGGCTTTACCGGCGCGCGTGCGACCTATCTGTGGGATTTCGGGGATGGCACCCAAGCCACGGGCCCGCTGGTTGAGCATCGGTATGCATCGCATGGCGACTATAAGGTGACCCTGACCGTCACGGGCGAAGATGGTGCCGTCTCCATCAACGAGATGAAGGCCGTTGTCGATAATCCCGTCTTGTTCGAGCTTGGCCTTGCTGCGGATGGTGTCATCGACACGTCGAGTTACAATGTGGCACTCAGTGGCGATGGTGCCGCTGACGCGATCGTCACGCTGGATGACGGAAGCCTTGCCTATCAATTGTCTAACGCATCCACGCTGACCCTTGATCGGGCTGCGAGCCAACTCTACAGCCACGATCAATTCACCTTCTCGCTCGATCTGAAACGCGACATGGCGCATGACGGTGGCGGCTATCTGATGATGTGGATCAGTTCCATGCGTCTGCAAATCGACGATGCTGGCTTCCTGACCTTCGATTTCTGGAATGCCGATGAACAGCATTTCGAGATGGTCTCAGATACGGCCATTTCGGATACCGACTGGCACGATCTGTCGGTCAGCTACAACGCGCATCTTGAGGAGGCGGTTTTCTTTCTGGATGGTCAGACTATTGGCAGCGCCTTCATGGAAGGATTCACGGACGCCCGAGAAAGCTGGGGCATGCAACTGGGCTACAGCTTCAAAGATAATTTTGAGGGTCTGATCCGCAATGTAACCCTGTCAAACCAAGCACTTGATGAAAACGGGATGCCGCCAGTGCCCGACGAGCCAGCACCGGCGCCCGAAGCGCCAACCCCCATGCCCGAAGCGCCCGCACCATCGGAGGAGCCACTTCCAGAAAACCGCATTGATCTCGCGCCCGGTGGCGCGATCCAAGGTGGCACCTCTGATGCGGATCTGATCGTCGGAACCGATGGTGACGACATTGCCAAGGGTCTGGACGGCGACGACGTTTTCCAGATGGGTGATGGTGACGATATCGTCAACGGCGGCGCGGGCGATGACATCATGTATGGTGGGGCTGGCAATGACACGCTGCGCGGCTTCGCCGGAACAGATACCGCCTATGGTGGGGCCGGGGACGACCTCATCTATGCCAACATCGCATATGGTGAGGACGGAAATGACACCCTTCGCGGCGGCAAAGAGGACGATTACCTGTCCGGCGGCGACGGGGATGACGTCCTTATTGGAGATAATGGCAATGATGTTCTAATTGGCGGGGACGGTGCCGACATACTGAAGGCTGGCAATGGGGACGATATCCTCGTGGCGGATATGCTCGACATCCGAATTCAGGGGGGTGCCGGACAGGATACCGCGCTTTTCTTTGGTGCGGATGACACGTTCGAGTTCGATGGCAAGATGGTCATTGGCATTGAGACGATGGATTTCACCAATGCCCTGCACAACACGATCGAACTGACCTCCCTTTCTCAGATACGGCAATCGGATACCGATGAGCTTGCGATCATGGGCGATTTGGGCGACGTCGTCCGCTCCAGCCTCGATTTGACTTTCACGGGTCAAGAGGAGCGTGACGGTGTCACTTACGACCGTTACCTGACGGATGAGGGAACATCGTTGCTGCTTGATATTGATCTGACATTGGACGGTTTGGTCTAGTCAGCCAAGCGGTCTTACGCGTCCCCGCCAGCCCCTCAAAACGGGCGGGCGGGGACGTTGCCATGGGGTTACCCAGACACGGTGGCACAACCCTTTTTCACGGGTGCTCCGGGGAAGGGGCCCGTTCATTTTTCCGTCGATCCGGTTGGGTTATTCGGTGGAGACAGCAACAATCGCGGGATTGAACGGCGACGCGTTGATAAATTCAGCAGAAATACCCGGTGCCAGCGGGGACATGACATACTGCCTGACGTGAAACGTCCACGATCGGCCTGTGTCGTCTGCGGCGGGCATCGCACCTTTGCTATCAAGGTTTAGCTCCACATCTCCCGACAATTGGAGAAAGCGGCTCGTTTCAAAATCGACAAAGGTTAGGCCAGCGCGCGGATTGAGCCGGAAATTTCCCAACGTGCTGAACATTGAGTTTCCGTGATAGTCAGGAATATGCAGTGTCTGGCCTTGGGTTCGGACAAATCCGGGTTTGCCACCGCGATGCGAAACATCTGCTGCTCCATTGGGGGCAGTGCTGGCCACAAAGAATGTGTCGGCAGCCGCAATCCAGTTCGACGCATAATCGGGAAGGACCGTCCCTTTCTCAACGATCTGCGGGTCGGTGAGCCCGTCTGTCGTCGTCAGCCGCCTCGACTGAATATATTTGGGACAGTTGGGAAAGGATTGATCGACGGTCAGTGTCAGGCCCCGGCCTGACAGCGCAGCAATATGGCCATTGACCCGCAGACGCTTGCGCGTCGAAAGGTCGACAAAAAGCACGCCAATTTGGCGTCCGACACTCAGGTCAATTTGCCGATGGAGCAGCCCGCCGGGGGAAAGGGATAAGGTCATGGACGCTCCATCCTCCGTGACGGTCGCAAAACCTGTGGTCCCCACTAGAAACTCTGCCCAAGCATCGCCATCCGCCGACACACCTCCAAGGACGCAATAGGATTGCGCCGTGACAAAGGGGACAACGCGGGCGGGTATCGACGACCACAAGAGCTTTGTATGGCCGGCAGCAATATGCCGAACGCCAGCGGCGTCCTGAACTGCCAATTCACCAGGGTGGAACATTATAGATTTGCCTTTGGTCTATCTGAGTCCGTGCACCGCCCAAATGGTGATGCACGGACATGCGCGGCAGTTAGAAGGTCACCAGCCGGTAACCTTCATCAAGGTAGCGTGACAGGTCGATGACGCCGGACGTTCCGGGAATGGCTTTGTCCCCGACAAGGGAAACGCCCGTCGATTTCACATCTTCGGTCGCCCCAAAAACATCGGCGCATCCAAGGCAGGCACCCGCCACTTTGTCCGAGATTGCGTTATAGAGTGCATTTGCTGGATGGGCGGGATTGGTCAATTCGCTCACCCAGCGCACGCCGGTGCCTTGAAAGATGAGGGCGACTTCCTGTTCCTTGTCCTTGAGTTCATAGGCCAAGAACATGGCGTTAAAGACGCGGCCAAGCGCCTCTTCCGAGTTTGCCTTTGGGTCTGAGTAAATGACGATAGCAGTTTTAGACATGGGTATTTTCCGTTTTTGAGTTGCTATTTCCGAACGATCGTTCAATTATCTGATAGCGACAGGCGGGGTGTCGAGCAATCGTATTTTACCGTTCGTTCGGTAACGAATTGGTGATCTGGAGGAGTTGTAGTTGGGACGAAAGTCAACGATCGCAGAGGACGATCTGATTGAGGCTTTATCGCGCGTCTTTCGCGAAACGGGGTTTGATGGGGCAACACTGACGGTCCTATCGCAAGAAACTGGCCTGCAACGGGCCAGCCTCTATCATCGCTTCCCCGGTGGGAAAGAGCAGATGGCGCAAGAGGTGCTGGCAGCGACCGAACGGTGGCTGACGGACAACCTGTTTGACCCGTTAAAGGCTGACGCCCCGATCGAGCAGCGGCTTCAAACACTGATAGCGAAGCTGGATGACCTCTACTCAAGTGGAAAAAAGGCGTGCATCCTGAATATGCTCAGTTCCGCCAGCGACCATGACAGCCCTTTTTCCGGAGCGATCAGGCGGATATTTGGTGCCCTGATTGAAGCATTTTCCGCCCTCGCTCAGGAGCAAGGGTTTGACGACGCGCAGGCCCGGACACGCGCCGAACGCGCTGTGATGTTGTTACATGGCAGCTTGGTCCTGTCGCGTGGGACAGGATCGCAAAAGCCCTTTGAACGGTTTCTCGAAACGCTCCCGGATGAATTGCTCGGGCAACGCTAACGAATAGCTGGTGCCGTTGGCTTGCTGTCACATTGATGAGCCGTTCCGGTGCGGTACGTGCCACTAAAAATCTTGTTAGTAAGCACGCCGCAAGATTGCCTCAGTCAGCCTATGGGCTCGCCATGCCGCACTTGGCGCTTGTCTCAATTCGATGCGGAAAAAACGGCGATTCGTGACGACCCAGACCGAGGAAGTCGTCGATCAATAAAGGCGAATCTCGCCTGTCGTTGACGACGAGGCCTGCCAAGCGCGTTCAATGAACTGGCGAAAACCTAATCTCGTGAGGTTGGTCCGGTCACTGCTCCGGCGCAATCGGTAACTACCTGAAATCATTAAGAGATTTTGGTGAGCCCGGAAGGATTCGAACCTTCGGCCAATTGATTAAAAGTCAACTGCTCTACCACTGAGCTACGGGCCCGACTGCTGCGGCGGTGTTTAGGCAAGCCTTGGGGTGGGGTCAAGCGGGAATTGGCAAAAATCTGACGCCCTTCGCGCCACGCGCAAAAATCGGGGGCAAGCGGGTGGCTGATGATCCTGCGGCCCTTGTGATGGCGTGCGTCGGTCGATAGTGTCCGCGCGACTTTCCGCAAAAGACATAAGAGGTACATGATGAGCGAAGATGCGCTTGGGGCGATCCCTGAAGAGTCCGGCCCGGCGGAGCAATACCGTGTCACCGCAGGTGAATTGCGCGCCTTTGTCGAGCGGATCGAGCGGCTGGATGCCGAAAAGAAAGACATCGCCGATCAGCAAAAAGAGGTGATGGCGGAGGCAAAGGGCCGGGGCTATGACGTGAAAGTCCTGCGCAAACTCGTCGCGCTGCGCAAGAAAGACCCGCAGGAGATCTCCGAAGAGGAGGCCGTGCTGCAACTCTATAAGGAAGCGCTCGGGATGTGAGCGCGATCCGGTCTTGCCCCTTGGGCCAACGCTCTGGCAGGGTCAGCGCGGTAGGTATTAAGGGGAGAGACCGCCATGCGATTCCTTCTACGTGCGTTTTTGGGGCTGGTGGCCCTCATCGTCCTTGCAGGGGTGGGGCTGTTTTTCTTCTTGCCCACGGACCGGATCGGGCAGATCGCGGCGGAACGGTTTGAGGCGGCGACGGGGCGCACGCTCACCCTGACCGAAGGCTTCAGCCCCTCGCTTTATCCCACACTTGGGGTGCGCACCGGTCCGATCACCATTTCAAATCCCGATTGGTCCGACACGCCCAATATGGTCACCGCCGAAGGGGCCGCTGTGGGCGTGTCGCTTTTGCCGCTCTTGTCCGGGCAGATCGAGGTGGAGGAGTTGACGCTTCTCAACCCGGTGATCGCGCTGGAGCGGGACGCTGACGGGCGGGCCAACTGGCAACTGACCCCAACGGGATCCGCCGCCGAGGACACCCTATCCGATACGGCGGCAGAGGCTGAACCCAGCGCGTCCTCCGGCCCTGCGCTCACCCGTGTGAACGCGCAGATCGTCGACGGGGTGTTCAGCTATCGCGATGCGGCATCGGGAGCGGCGCATCTGATGGATGACGTCAATGCCCGCATCGGGTTCAGCGGGCCGGAACTGCCTGCTGAGGTGTCGGGTGAGCTGACATGGCAGGGGCAGGAGATCACGCTTGCCGCCACGCTCGGTGCCATTGGCGCGCTCTTGAACGGAGAGATGACCGATATTGCCGCGCGGATCGAGGGCGATCTGGGGCAGATCGCGGTGAACGGCGCGCTGGCTCTTTCTCAGACAGGGGCATTGCACTCGGGCCTTGTGACGGTGAGCGCAGGGATGGAGGATTTGGCACCAATCATGACCGCACTTGCCCTGCCGCCCCTGCCTGCCAGCGCGGGCGCGCTGCGGGATGTGTCGGCAGAAGCGTCCGTGGGGCTGGGTGAGAGTGGGCTCGAAAGCACGCTGACCGCGCAGATCATTCGCGACGATGTGCCCGTCCGCCTGTCGGGTCGCGTCGATGGCGCGGCGGATTGGCTGAGCGCGCTGGCCTTTCAGGTGGATATGAGCGTGGCTGTCGAAGGGCTTGCCGATGCGTCCTATCGCGGCACGGTGGACGTGTCTGACCCGGCGACCCCGGCGGCGAATGGGGCAGTGTCGTTCCGGTCTGACGATCCGCGCGCGCTGATCGCTTGGGGTGCAGGCACCGCACCAGACTTGCCGGATGGCGTGCTGACAAGCGTGGCTTTGGATGGCACGCTCAAGCTTGCCGGTGTCAATCGGGTCGATCTGACGGGGCTGACACTGGCGCTGGATGAGTTGACCGCGACCGGGTCGCTGGGCGTGACCATGGGCGGTGCGCGCCCAGCGATCCGGGGGGCGCTGGCGACGAACCGGATCAACCTTGACCCGTTCCTTGGCGGGGAGGGGGAAGAGCAGCCTGCCTCCGGTGGGGGTGCGTCCACCCCGGGCGGGCCGGCGGGATGGAGCACCGATCCGCTTCCGCTGGAGTTGTTGCGCCTTGCCGATGCCGATCTGGACCTTGACGCCGAGGGCCTCAAAGCCGGCACGATCGACATTGGCCGCACCGGCATCAGCATCGACCTGACCGATGGCGTGCTAACTGCCCGCCTGAGGGAGGCTGCGGCCTTTGGCGGGAACATGGCTGCGGAGGTGCGCGCCAATGCGGGCAGTAAAGCCGTCTCGCTCAACGCCAATCTTGCCTCTATCCGCATTGAGCAGGTGCTGCTCGCACTGGCCGGGCTGGACCGGTTGCTGGCCGATGGTGCCCTGACGGTGGAGGTGGCGGGCGATGGCAGCAGCCTCGACAGTCTGATGAACAGCCTTGATGGCCAGATCGGCCTGAACCTTGCCGACGGGGCCATTCAGGGGGTCAATATCGCCCAGCTTGCCGCGAATTTCACCAATCCCGGTGCGGCGATGGAAGCGAATGACCGGACAGACTTTACCAGTGCTGTCGCGGCCTTCACCATCACCGATGGCGTGATGGATACGCGCGAATTGTCGATGCTGGGGCCACTTTTGCGGCTGACCGGGTTGGGCACGGTGGACCTTGGCGGGCAATCGTTGCAAATGCGGCTCGCGCCCCGGATCGTGGGGGATTTGCAGGGGCAGGGCGGTAACCTTGATGCCAGCGGGATCGTGTTGCCGGTGATTGTGCGCGGGCCGTGGTCCGACGTGTCCTTCGCGCCTGATCTGGAGGCTCTGCCCGCCTTGCAGGCCGCACAGGACAGGTTGCGGCAGGAGGCACAAGCGGCAGAAGAACGGCTCCGCCGCGAGGCGGCAGAGGCAGAACAGCGCCTCCGCGATCAGGCGGAAGAGCGCGTCAATCGCGAACTCGATGCGCTGCGCAATCAGTTGCAGGAAGCCAACCCGATCCTGCGCCTGTTCGACTAGGCGTAGCAGCCTAAACAACAAAGGCCGGGGATCGCCCCGGCCTTTTTCGTTTTGGACCTGAATTTGCCCTTAGCTTTGCCAGGAGCGCACCGGCCCGCAATCGTAATGTACGAAGCCGGAGCGGCGATACCGCCCGACGCCGCCACCACTCAGGCTGACCGCCGCACGGTACATATCCCAAGAGGACCGCTCCAGCAGCCGCAAATCGGCCGCCATGCCGCGCGTGTGATAGGAGTTGCGCGCCACACCCCGGTTGGACCGGCGCAGCATCGCGTTCGTCTCGGGCGTGCGGTAGCCCGACATCATCTGATAAGGCTCATCGGTTTCCAGAACCGAATGCGCCGCAGCCATCACGTCGATCAACGCGGGATCCATCGGGATGACCATGTTTTGCCGCCAATCGCGCATCAGGAAGGAGATTTCGTCCATCACTTCCGGCACATATTGGCCGTCGATCCAATACACAGAATCCAGTTTTTCGCCCGTGCGCTGGCTATACATGCGGATGCGGCGGATATTGCCCGCACCGCTCAAAACCGCTGGCGCGTTGGCAAAGCTGGGAGCCGCCGAAACAACCCCGAATCCAGCCATTCCGCCAAGAAGCGCGCGGCGTGTTACCGTCGTTTTGTTCGTCATATGCCCACTCTGTCCTCAGATGTCCCGTCTCGGTCCGGCTGTTTTCACCGGTTGCTGGGACCGTCGCATACCAAGACTCATTGGCCAAGTGGTAAAAATATCGCAACAATTCCGTCAGATGGCAGGTGTTGAGTGATGGAAGGGCGTCAATGTGTTCGCAAATGTTCTTGTTTTTCAACCGGTGGTCGGCAAAATTGTGACAACTCGGCGGAAACTCGCCGGGAAGAGCCTGAAATATCTTTAGCTTTCGCCTGTGACCCCCTAAATCTAGTATCTGTTCGGCGGATAAGCGGAGGGCTTCTGAGTGATGCAAAATGGCAACAATTCTGGTCTTTTCCGATCTTTTTCGGTGGCCCTTGTCGGTTTTGCGGCGACTTTTGCCGCTCCGGCGCCCGGTTTTGCGGCGACCCCGGCAGGGTTGAGCGTCTCCCAACCTGCCGCGTCCGTTACGTTTGAACAGCATCTTGAAGCCGCAATCCTCGCCGCTGGCCCGGAATTTGAAGGGGTGCGCGCATTCTATGCCGCCCGCGCTTATCAGCCGATCTGGACAGGGGCTGACCGGCGAACGGCGCAGGCGCTTCTCGCGTCCATGGGGCAGATGTTTGACCACGGATTGCCGTCCCAGTCGCGCAAAACGACCCTGATGGCCGCGATCCTTGAAACGGTGGGTGAGGGGGAGGCCGCAGCCTCTGCCGAGTTGATGTTCACCGAAACTTATCTCGAATTCGCACGGAAAAAGACGACCGGACTTCTGATCCCGAACACGCTGGATGAGGAGATTTATGTCTTCCCCGAGGAAAAGACCGATGATGAGCTTTTGTTCACCCTCGCGTCGTCCCGCGATCCGGCGGAATTCATTCAGGCGCTCGCCCCGCAGACCGAACAATATCGCCGCTTGCAAAATCTGCTGGTCGCGATGCGCGACACGGTGCGCGGGGGCGGATGGGGCGCTGTCACGATCCCGCCCGGCGATTTAATCCGTCCCGGGGACGCGGACCCGCGCATTCCGGCGATCCGCGACCGGTTGACAGCAATGGGCGATCACGCGCGCCCCTTGTCCGGTCTGGTTCTTGCCAGCACGGGCGACAATGGCGCGCAACTCTATGATATCGAGCTTGAGGCCGCATTGCGCCGCTTTCAGGCGCGGCATGGTCTGAATGATGATGGCGTTATCGGGAATGCGACGCTTGCCGCGTTGAACGTCACCGCCGAACAGCGGATGCGTCAGGTTCTAGTCAATCTGGAGCGGGAGCGCTGGATGAACAAGGATCTGGGCGGCAAGCATATCTATGTGAACCTCGCAGATTTCCGCATGTTCGTGCGCGAGGGCGGGGAGGAGCTGTTCACCAGCCGCGTCGTCATCGGCCAGTCCGAAGAGCACCGCACGCCCGAATTTTCCGACCGGATGACCTTCATGGTCGCCAATCCGACATGGACCGTCCCGCGCTCCATCGCGGTGGAGGAAATTCTGCCGGAGTTGAAGCGCAACCCGGCCTATCTGGTCGAGAACAACATGCGTCTTTTGCCCGGCGGCTCTGCCGAGGTGCCGGAGGACAGTACGCTTGTGGACTGGTCCCAGTATAACGAGAACAATTTCCCGTGGTGGATCCGGCAATCTCCCGGGCCGCATAACGCGCTTGGTCGGGTGAAATTCATGTTCCCCAATAAATTCGCGATCTATCTGCATGACACCCCGTCCCGCAGCCTGTTCCGCCGCGATGTGCGCGATTATTCTCACGGCTGCGTGCGGGTCGATCGCCCGCTCGATCTGGCGCATTTTCTGCTAAAAGATCAGGAGGATGACCCGGAGGCTTATTTCCAGAGCGTGCTGGACACTGCCGAGGAAACGGAGATTTCGCTCAAGCGGTCCCTGCCGGTGCATCTGAGCTACCGCACCGTTTGGGTCGATGCGGATGGCCAGTTGAATTTCCGTCAGGATGTCTATGGTCGCGATGCCACCGTCTATTCCGCGCTGGAACAGGCGGGCGTCACCCTATTCGATGTGAAAGGATGACGCATCGTCATCCTCCTTTGACCGTGTGATTGGCGTTTTCCAAACCCCGCCCGGTGGCGTATAGAGCGGGGGAAATGGAAAAGAAGGTGTCTTTGGTGTCCCACTCGATTGCCGACATTGCCGCTCAATTGGGCGGGCAGGCGGTTGGCCAGACCGATCTGATCGTCACCCGCCCGCGGGAGCCCGCAGCGGCGGGGCCGGGCGATCTGGCGTTGGCCATGGACCCGAAATTCGCCGCTGGTCTGGCGCAGTCGCGCGCTGAGGCGGCGGTTCTTTGGGCCGATGCCGATTGGCAATCCTTTGGCCTGAAAGCCGCAATCCTCGTCGGGCGCTCGCGCTATGCGATGTCGGGCATCACCACGCTGTTTGACCTGCCTCCCGGCCTTGCGCCGGGCATCCATTCGATGGCTGTGATTGATCCGAGTGCGGAGATTGGCGACGGCGCTGCGATCGGCCCCTTCGTGGCGATCGGCGCAAATGTGCGGATCGGGGCGGGGGTGCGCATCCTGTCCCATGTCAGCATCGCGGAAGACGTGATCATCGGGGAGCATGCGCTGATCCATGCGGGCGTGCGCATCGGCGCACGGGTGCGAATCGGGGATCGGTTCATCGCGCAGCCGGGATGTGTGATCGGCTCGGACGGGTTTTCCTTCGTCACACCAGAGCCGAACGCTGTTGAGGAGATGAAGCGCACAGGCCGGATCACTGGCGAAACAGCCGCCCCCGAATGGACCCGGATCAATTCGCTCGGCGCCGTGCGCATTGGCGACGATGTGGAGATCGGGGCGAATGCAGCGATTGACCGGGGCACGGTGTCGGACACGAAAATCGGCAATGGCACAAAGCTCGATAACCTCGTGCATATCGGCCATAACGTGCAGATCGGTGAGACGACGCTCATTTGCGGTCAGGTCGGCATCGCGGGCAGTGCTGTGATCGGGGATCGGGTGGTCCTGGCGGGGCAAGTCGGCGTGGCCGATCACGTCACCGTCGGCTCTGACGTGATCGCGGGCGCGCAGGCCGGGATCGCCAACAACGTCAAACCGGAGACGATGGTCATGGGCTATCCCGCGCAACCGCGGGAGCAGTTCATGCGCGGATTGAAATCAATCCGTCGCGTTCCGATGCTATCGGAGCGGTTGGCAGCGGTTGAAAAACGGGTTCCAAATGAAGATGTGAGCGGCTAAGGCTGGCGGCTCAAAGGGGAATGACTGACATGTCCGATGAAGTGGCAGAGAAGGTAAAAGCAATTCTGGCGGAGCAAGCGGTGCTTGAGCCATCCGACGTGGAGATGACATCCACGCTGGACAGCCTCGGCATTGATAGTCTCGGGCTTGTTGAGGCTGTGTTCGCCATCGAAGAAACCTTCGATGTGCAGGTGCCGTTCAACGCCAATGATCCAAGCGACTCGGACTTCGATATCACCAATGTCGCCTCGATGATTGACGCCGTGCGCAAACTGGTTGCGGAAAAGCAGGGCTGATGGGGCAAGCGGGACATCGCGTCGTCATCACCGGGCAGGGGGCGGTTTCCGCGCTTGGCATCGGGGCGGACGCGAACATGGCCGCGATGCGCGACGGGCGCTGCGGCATCGCGGAGATGGAATTTCGCGACATTGACCGCCTGTCGATCAAGATCGGGGGGCAGATCAAGGGCTACCGCGCGGAGGATCGCTTTTCCCGGCAGGAAATTGCCCTCTACGATGCGTTCACCCAATTTGCGCTGATCGCCGCCGATGAGGCCGTGCAGCAATCCGGGATCGAGATTTCGGAGGCGCTGTCGCTGGAGGCGGGCGTGATCCTCGGCACCTCGGGCGGTGGGCTGCAAACCGTCGATGACAATTACCGCACCGTGTTTGCCGAAGGCAAAAACCGGGTGCATCCCTTTGTGGTACCGCGCCTGATGAACAACGCCGCCGCGAGCCATCTGTCGATGGTGCATGGGCTGCGTGGCCCAAGCTTTACCGTGGCGACGGCCTGTGCGTCCTCCAATCACGCGATGGGGCAGGCGTTTCAGATGATCCGCTCGGGCCTGTCGAAGGTGATGCTGACGGGCGGCGCTGAATCGATGCTCTGCTTTGGCGGGATCAAGGCATGGGAAGGGCTGCGCGTGATGTCAAAAGACGGCTGCCGCCCCTTCTCCAAAAACCGCAACGGCATGGTACAGGGCGAGGGCGCGGCCGTGTTCGTATTCGAGGAATATGAGCACGCAAAAGCGCGCGGGGCCAACATCCTCGCGGAAGTGATCGGCTTTGCCATGTCGTCGGACGCAAAAGACATCGTGATGCCAAGCCAGAATGGTGCCGCGCGTGCCATGCAGGGCGCGCTGAAATCTGCGGGGCTGTCGGGCGATGAGGTCGGCTATATCAACGCGCATGGCACCGGGACGGCCGCGAATGACCGCACCGAATGTGCCGCGGTGCGCGACGTGTTTGGCGCCCATGCCGATACCTTGATGATTTCCAGCACAAAATCCATGCATGGCCACCTGATCGGCGGCACTGGTGCGGTGGAGCTGTTGGCCTGTATCATGGCGTTGCGGGATGGGGTGATCGCACCCACGATCAACTATGAAGAGCCTGATCCGGCTTGCGACCTTGATGTGGTCCCCAATGAGGCGCGGGAGGCATCGGTCAATGTGGCACTGACCAATGCGTTTGCATTTGGCGGGCTGAACGCGGTGCTGGCGCTGCGCGCAATCTAGGCTCAGCGCGCGTGCGGGCGCAGCGCGTTAAAGCTCGCGGTAAAGCCTGCAAGGGACACGCCCAACACCGCCTGATCCGGCAGGTTGATGGCGCGCACACCGAGCTTGACCAGATTGCCCCGCTTCATCGCGTCCACGGACGCCTGATCCACGCCAAACCGCGCGAGACAGCCATCATTTGAGCAAAACTGGAATTCGTAGCGGCGGGTGCCGGTATCGTCGATCTCAAAGATAAGCCCTTCGGTCAACAGCACGCCAAGCGGGGTCAGCACGTTGATCCCGGCAGCAGCAGGGCCACCCCGGGGCAGGCGGATGACCTCGATCTCAGCGGCGGGTGTACCGTCGGCGTTGAGCGCGATCTGCTTCATCGTGCAAAACTCACTCTCCCCCGCGCAGACAATCGCCCAATCGCCGTTCACGGCGCGCACGGTATCTTCCAGATTGCCCTCGGTCGGGGGGCTGACGGGCGCAGGCTCGGGCGGTGGTGGCGGCGGGCCAAAACCGGTGGTTGGCCCGGTTTGCGCGGATAGCGGCAAAGCCATAAGGCCAGCAAACAGCAGCGCGGGGATCAGGGAGAAGCGGATCATAGGTGACCTGTGTTGTGATGCTCGGTTGCGCTAAGACGTGTCAGCCCCTGCAACGGCTGTCAACCGGTGGGGCATCAACTCTGCGCATGGGATAGGTCGAGAAACACAAAAGGGTGCTCCGCTGAGCACCCTTTCGCTGCCTTTTTGGCTTCCCTGTCAGACTGGCCGAACCGTCTACGAAATGGACGCTAGAAAAAGCTGGCGGCAGCGTCAACAGGGTTTTGGGGAACTTTCCAAATAATAGGAAAACTGCCCATTTCCTTATCAATTGATCAAAAAAAGGCCGCACCAGAACGGTGCGGCCAGTCCAACAGGGAGAGTACCATCCCGCGAAAGCAACGCGTGACAATAGGGTCAGTCTGCGCGATGAAAGTTAACACAAGGTTTAGGGTAAAGAGGGGCAGAGCAGCATGACCGAAGGGCGGATTTTTGTGGGCGGCGCGGGGCCGGATTATGGCGTGGCAGAGGAGATGCGGCTCGACTACGCAAACCGGCATGGCCTGATCGCCGGGGCCACGGGCACGGGCAAGACGGTCACCCTTCAGATCCTCGCCGAAGGCTTCAGCCGTGCGGGTGTTCCGGTGTTCCTGTCGGATGTGAAGGGCGATCTTGCGGGGCTGGCGCAGCCCGGCTCCGCGACGCACCGTTTGCATGACAAGCTGGTCGCGCGCTGCGAAACCATCGGTCTTTCCCCCTATACCTATGAGGCGTTTCCGGTCGTGCTGTGGGATCTTTTCGGGCGGCAGGGGCATCCGGTGCGCACGACGATCAGCGAAATGGGGCCATTGCTGTTGTCCCGGCTTCTGGACCTGTCCGAAGCGCAGGAAGGCATCCTCAACATCGCCTTTCGTGTCGCCGATGAGGATGGGCTGGCGTTGCTGGACCTCAAGGATTTGCAGGCCCTGCTTGTCTGGGTTGGGGAGAACGCGAAGGACTTGAGCCTGCGCTACGGCAATATCTCCACCGCGTCGGTGGGGGCCATCCAGCGGCGGCTGCTGGTTTTGGAGAATCAGGGTGCAACGGGCTTTTTCGGGGAACCCGCGCTTGATCTGGCCGATATGATCGCGACCGAAGGGGATGGGCGCGGGCGGATCAACATCCTTGCCGCAAGCGAGTTGATGCAATCCCCGCGCCTTTACGCCACTTTCCTGCTCTGGCTGCTGTCGGAATTGTTCGAGACGCTGCCCGAAGTCGGTGACCCTGAAAAACCGAAATTTGTTTTCTTCTTCGATGAGGCGCATCTTTTGTTTGATGATGCGCCCAAGGCGCTGATCGACAAGGTCGAACAGGTCGCGCGCCTGATCCGGTCGAAAGGGGTCGGGGTCTATTTCGTGACGCAAAACCCGGCGGATGTGCCGGATGATATCCTCGGTCAGTTGGGCAACCGGGTGCAGCACGCGCTGCGCGCTTACACGCCGCGTGACCAGAAAGGGCTGCGCGCGGCGGCAGACACCTTCCGCCCGAACCCCGCATTCGATAGTGAGACCGCGATCAAGGAGGTCGGCGTGGGGGAGGCCGTGACCAGTTTTCTGGAGCGTAAAGGCATCCCCGGCATTGCACAGCGCACGCTGATCCGCCCGCCATCCTCCCGCCTTGGCACGCTCAGCACTGAGGAGCGCGCGGCGATCATGGGCGCCTCTCCCCTTGCGGGCAAATACGACACACCCATCGACAGGCTGTCCGCCTTTGAGATACTGCGCCAGCGGGCAGAGGATGCCGCGCGCGCAGCCGACGAAGAAGACCTGCCCGAAGACGGCCCCGAAAACCCATGGGCGCGGGGCCAAGGCCGCGATTACCGCGCCGATGAGGAGGCACCAAGCTGGCGCAACCGCGAATACAGCACCGCCCGGCGCTATTCTGCCAAAACCTATGGCACCCGCAAAACGACCAAGCGGCGCGGGGACAGCACCAGCTCCGCCTTCGCCAAATCGCTCGCCCGGTCGGCGGGCACGCAACTGGGGCGCGCGATCACGCGGGGCATCATGGGGGGGTTGTTCAAGGGGCGGTAGAAGGACCGGAATCAAGGCGAAGCCGCCGGTCCAGCGGCCGTCCGCCCCAAGGCGGCCGCTTTGCGACGGTGATCTTAGCGATGCGCGTTGCAGACTTGGCACCATAAACTGGTCCGCTTGCCCGTTTCTGCGGCCCCCTCAGACGGCCGCTGGACCGGCTTGCGGTTGCTTTCCGTATCAGCGTGCGAATGTCAGCAAAGGTGGGCCGGCGTTTCCGCGCACATCAGATCGACTGCCGTCGCTTGTCGTTGACCCTCCCCATCCGCGCGCATATGGTCCGCGCGACTTTAGCCGTAAGGGTTCCCCGCCATGACCGACACCGCCAAACCTCGCAGTTTTCAGGAGATTATCCTGCGTTTGCAGTCCTATTGGGCCGGGCAGGGATGCGCGATCTTGCAACCCTATGACATGGAGGTCGGCGCGGGCACCTTCCACCCCGGCACGACCCTGCGCAGCCTTGGCACGAATGCGTGGGCCGCGGCCTATGTCCAGCCATCGCGCCGCCCCACCGATGGGCGCTATGGGGAAAACCCGAACCGGCTTCAGCATTATTACCAGTACCAAGTGCTGATCAAACCCAGCCCGCCGAATTTGCAGGAGCTCTACCTCGGATCGCTCAAGGCGATTGGCATTGATGCGGAAATCCACGACATCCGATTTGTCGAGGATGATTGGGAAAGCCCAACGCTGGGCGCATGGGGGCTGGGCTGGGAGGTCTGGTGCGACGGCATGGAAGTGTCCCAATTCACCTATTTCCAGCAGGTCGGCGGCCACGATTGCCATCCTGTGTCGGGCGAATTGACCTACGGGCTGGAGCGGCTCGCGATCTATATCCTTGGCGTCGATCACGTCATGGATATGCCGTTCAATGATCCTGACGCGCCGATTCCGCTCACCTATGGCGACGTGTTCCGCCAGACGGAGCAGGAATATTCCCGCTGGAATTTCGACGTGGCCAATACGGATGTGCTCTTGAAACATTTTGAGGAGGCGGAGGCCGAATGCGCAGCGATCCTCGCGCAGGAGCATATCGACCCCAAAACCGGCAAACGCATCATCATGGCCCACCCGGCCTATGACCAATGCATCAAGGCAAGCCATGTGTTTAACCTCCTTGACGCGCGCGGCGTGATCTCCGTCACCGAACGGCAGGCCTATATCGGGCGGGTGCGCGCATTGGCCAAGATGTGCGCCGACGCGTTTGTCCTGACCGAAGCCGGGGGGCACGCGGCATGACCCGCGCCCAGATCGTGATCGTGGTGCTTGTCGCTTTTGCGCTGACCTTGGGCGGGGTGCTCTACTACACCACCGTTTACGCCTATTACGAGCGGGTCAGCCTTGTGTCCTCGATCGAGGTACAGGGCCGCACGATCCCCGTGGCCAGCTATGAGGGCATCGACAGCCCCACATCCCCGTTGAAAATTCGGGGTTGTTTCCGCGTGGACCCCGACACGTTCGACGGCATGACCCCAGCGACCGACGCAACCCCGCTGATCCCGCCCGATTGGTTTGACTGTTTCGATGCGGGTGCCCTGACGGCGGATATCGCATCCGGGGCCGCTACCGCCTTTGTCGCGCAGGACAACACGCCCGAGGCGGACCTTGATTTCCGCATTCAGACCTATGTCGCCGTCTATCCCGATGGCCGCGCCTATCTGTGGCGCCAACGAAATGAGCAATAACGATGCCTGATCTGCTGATTGAACTCTTTTCCGAGGAAATCCCGGCACGGATGCAGAAACGTGCTGCGGAGGATCTGAAAAAGCTGGTGACGGACGGTCTGGTCGAGGCTGGTTTGACCTATGCCGGAGCAGGGGCCTTTGCCACGCCGCGCCGCCTGACGCTGGCGCTTGAGGGCCTGACCGCCGAAAGCCCGACCCTGCGCGAGGAGCGTAAAGGCCCCCGCACGGACGCGCCCGAAAAGGCGCTCGCGGGTTTTCTGCGCTCAACCGGGCTGACGATGGAGCAGTTGGAGCGGCGCGCCGACAAGAAAGGCGAAGTGTTCTTCGCCGTGATCGAAAAACCGGGCCGCCCAGCAGCAGAGATTGTGGCCGAAGTACTGGAGAAAACGATCCGGACCTTCCCATGGCCAAAGTCGATGCGCTGGGGCAGCGGCTCTTTGCGCTGGGTGCGGCCCTTGCATTCCATCCTGTGCATTCTGAGTGATGAGGCCGGGGCCGCGATTGTGCCACTGGCCGTCGATGGCATCACCGCAGGCGATACGACAGAAGGTCACCGCTTCATGTCGCCGGGCCGGTTTTCTGTAACGTCTTTCGAGGATTACGCGGCAAAGCTCAAGCGTGCCTATGTGGTTCTGGACGCCGAAGAACGCGCCGAAACCATCTGGGCGGACGCCACCGCGCAGGCCTTCGCGCAGGGGCTTGAGGTGGTGGAGGATCAGGGCCTTTTGGCAGAGGTCGCAGGGCTGGTGGAATGGCCCGTAGTGCTGATGGGCGCGATTGGCGCGGATTTCCTCGACCTGCCGCCAGAGGTGCTGCAAACCTCCATGAAGGAGCATCAGAAATTCTTTTCCGTGCGCGATAGATCGGGCCGGATCGTGAAATATGTAACCGTGGCCAATCGGGAGACGGCGGATCAGGGTGCCACGATCCTTGCGGGCAACGGGAAGGTGCTGGCAGCACGGCTCGCGGATGCGAAATTCTTTTGGGAAAATGATCTGCAAACCGTGCGGGAGCAGGGGCTGGAGGGCATGGCCGCGCCCTTGGCCAATGTCACCTTCCACAATAAATTGGGGTCGCAGGCGGAGCGGATCGCGCGGATCGCGGCGCTTGCGCGTGAGATTGCCCCACTGGTCGGCGCGGATGCCGATCAGGCGGAGCAGGCCGCACGGGTGGCCAAGGCTGATCTGTCCTCCGAAATGGTCTATGAATTCCCCGAATTGCAGGGCGTGATGGGCGGCTATTATGCCCGCGCGGCGGGGTTGCCCGATGCGGTGGCCAATGCCTGCGCGGCCCATTACCAACCCCTCGGCCCGTCCGACGATGTGCCGACCGAGCCTGTATCCGTGGCCGTGGCGCTGGCCGATAAGATCGACACGCTGACCGGATTCTGGGCCATCGACGAGAAGCCGACGGGGAGCAAAGACCCCTATGCCCTGCGCCGCGCGGCGTTGGGGGTTATTCGGTTGGTATTGGTCAATGGTATCAGAGCCGGACTCTCAAACGTGATCACGTCATCTCGGGATGGGACCGATGACTGGGGGTCTGACCTCCTCTCCTTCATCCACGACCGCCTCAAGGTCCATCTCCGCGCCGAAGGCATCCGCCATGACGTGATCGACGCCTGTCTTGCCATGCCGGGCAATGATGATCTGGTGCTTTTGGTGAACCGGGCGACGGCGCTTCAGGCGTTTCTGTCCACCGAGGACGGAGAAAATCTGCTGCAAGGCTACAAGCGGGCGAACAACATCCTCACGGCGGAAGAAAAGAAGGACGGGGTGGAATATTCCTACGGCCCCGATCCGAAACTTGCCGAAGGGGAGGCCGAAACCACGCTTTTCGCGGCCCTCGACACCGCCGAACCCGCTATTGCCACCGCGATGCAGGCCGAGGATTTCGCCACTGCCATGGCGGAAATGGCG
Source organism: Rubricella aquisinus (assembly GCF_014199445.1). Classification (GTDB taxonomy): domain Bacteria; phylum Pseudomonadota; class Alphaproteobacteria; order Rhodobacterales; family Rhodobacteraceae; genus Rubricella; species Rubricella aquisinus. Next base: position 260,843 of record NZ_JACIJS010000006.1, read on the forward strand.
AAGCTCAGGGCACCGATCGACGCGTTCTTCACCGACGTGCAGGTAAACGCGGATAACGCCGTGATCCGCCGCAATCGCCTCAACCTTTTGCACCGCATCCGCGCGACCATGCGACAGGTTGCCGTTTTCGACGCAATCGAAGGCTGAGCGCTTTCCACATGGCGCGGGCGGGCCTATGCTCGCGCCATGAAAGACACACACCCAACCCATATCGCGCTCCATGATGCGGGCGATGCTGATGAGGCAACCTTTGGCGAGCGTGGCGCGCGGCTGGCGCGGCTGGCGCGTGTGGGCCTGCCGGTGCCGCTTGGCCGTCTCGTGTCGGTCGATCTGGTCGCACAGGTCGCGGCTGAGGGGGCTGAGGCTGCGCTGGGGGATCTGATCTCTGCCGTGGCGGGGCGTTTGCCCCCGGATGGGCTGCTGGCGCTGCGCGGCTCCCCTGAGCGGACGGCATGGGGCGGGCCAACGGCTCTGTTGAACATCGGCATCACCGACGCGCGCCTGCCCGCGCTGATCGAGCGGGTCGGGCCGGGCTGCGCGGCGGAACTGTATTTTCGCCTCATCGCGGGCTTTGGCGTCACGGTGCGCGGCATGGACCCGGATGAATTTGAAACCCTCGTTTACGATCAGGTGAAACATTCCGGCGTGTCGGGGGAGGCAGAATTGCCTGCCGAAGCCTGGGCCAGCCTTCTGCAACAGGCCAAGCGCGCCTTTGAGGCGGATACCGAGCAGCCCTTTCCTCAATCGGTCGAAACCCAGCTTGCCGCCGCGATTGATGCGATGGCGCATCGCTGGCACACGCCCTCCGCCCGCATCCTGCGCGCGGCACGGGGCGCGCCGGAGGATGCGGGCATTGCGCTGATCATCCAGCGGATGGTGCTGGGCATCGGGGAGCGGGCCTGCGGCGCCGGGATCGCGCATTTCACCGATGAACGCTCCGGCGTGCCGCTGACATGGGGGCGCTTCCTGCCCTGTGCGCAAGGACCGGATGTGCTGATGGGCCTGCGCACGCCGCATCTGATCACCTCGGAGGAGCGCGCGCGCGCCGGGCAATCCGCCAAGGCGCTGGAGGAGATGATCCCCGGCGCTGTCACCACGCTTGCGGGCCTGTGGGATATGGCCGGGTCGGGGCTGGGGGAGAGTTACAGTTTCGAATTCACGATTGAGGACGGCACGGTCTGGCTGTTGGACGCGGCACCGGGGCGGCGGTCGTCGCGGGCTGCTGTGCGCATCGCGGTTGATCTTGCGCGCAAGGGCGCGATCACGCGGGAGGACGCGATCCTGCGGGTCGAGCCGCGCAACCTTGTCGAGCATCTTCATCCCCAGATCGACCCGACCGCCCAGCGTGACACACTGGGGCAGGGGCTTGCCGCCTCACCGGGTGCTGCGACCGGAAAGATCGTGTTCAGCCCGGAGGAGGCGCAGGCCCTTCATGCACAGGGGGAGGCCGCGATCCTTGTGCGGGTCGAGACCAGCCCCGAGGATATTCGCGGGATGCATTCAGCAGCGGGCGTCATCACCGTGCGCGGCGGCATGACGAGCCATGCGGCGGTGATCGCACGCGGGCTTGGCCTGCCATGTGTGGTGGGAGCCGGGGATTTGCGGTTGGATGCCAAGCGGCAAAAGCTCGTGGCCCGCGACGGGCGCAGCTTTGACGCGGGTGATATCGTCACTGTTGATGGCACGCGGGGCGAGGTCGTCGCGGGCGCGCCCGCGATGATCCAAGCGGAACTGACCGGCGCGTTTGAGACGCTGATGAGTTGGGCCGATCAGGTGCGCGGGATCGAAGTGCGCGCCAATGCCGACACGCCCGCCGATGCGCGCACCGCGCGCGGCTTTAACGTGGACGGCATCGGGCTGTGCCGCACGGAGCATATGTTTTTCCATGAGGACCGCATCAACGTGATGCGGGAGATGATCCTTGCTGACACGCGGGAGGATCGGGTGCGCGCGCTTGACCGGCTGTTGCCGATGCAGCGCGATGATATTGTGGAACTCTTCAGCATCATGCGCGGCCTGCCCGTGACGATCCGCCTCTTGGACCCGCCTTTGCACGAATTCCTGCCCCATAGCCGCGATGAGATGCATACGCTGGCCGAGGCGATGGACGTGCCGGTGAGCCAGATCGTCGCCCGCGCCGAATCCTTGCGCGAGTTTAACCCCATGCTGGGCAAGCGCGGCGTGCGGCTGGGCGTCACCATGCCCGAAATTTACGACATGCAGGCCCGCGCGATTTTTGAGGCGGCCGCCATTGTGAACCTGCAAAACCTTGAACAGGTGGTGCCGGAGATCATGATCCCGCTCGTCTCCGCCAATCGGGAGGCAGAGATGGTCAAGGCGCGGGTCGATGCCATTGCCGCCGCCGTGATGGCGGAGCGGGAGGTGTCGCTCACCTACCGGCTTGGCGTGATGGTCGAGACGCCGCGCGCGGCGCTGCGCGCGGGCGATCTTGCGCGCTCCTCCGCTTTCTTGAGTTTTGGCACCAATGATCTGACACAGATGACCTATGGCCTGAGCCGCGATGACGCCGGGCGGTTCATGCGCGATTACGTCAATCAGGGCGTCTATCCGGAGGATCCGTTCCATTCGCTCGATATCGAGGGGGTGGGCGAGTTGCTTTTGATGGCGTCCCAGCGCGGGCGCGCGACGAACCCGACGCTGACGCTGGGATTATGTGGGGAGCATGGCGGCGATCCGGCCTCGATCCGGTTCTGCACGCTGGCGGGATTTGATTATGTGTCCTGCTCGCCCTTCCGGGTGCCGATTGCGCGGCTCGCGGCGGCGCAGGCGACGATCCTGTCCCAGCGGGGCGAGGTGATGGCGTGAAACACGCGCTGCCGACATCGCTTGCCGCGTTGCGCGGCGCGGGCAAGGCGGGGATCGCGCGGGTTCTGACCGCGCTGGAGACACAGGCCAATGACCCGGGACTTGTGGCATTACTCGACGCGGCTTTCGCCGCAGAGGGCGGCGCATCTCTTGGCCTTACGGGGCCGCCGGGCGTGGGCAAGTCATGCCTGACGCAAGCGTTGATCAAGGCCTACCGCGCACAGGGTCAGACGGTCGCGATTGTCGCCGTCGATCCCTCGTCTAGCCGCACGGGTGGCGCGCTTCTTGGCGATCGGACGCGGATCGACACGGACCCGGAGGATGACGGGGTGTTCATGCGCTCCATGGCGGCGCGCGGCGCACTCGGCGGACTGGCGGAGGTCAGCTTTCCCGCGATTGTCCTTCTGCGCGCGCTTTATGACATCGTGATCGTGGAAACGGTCGGTGTCGGCCAGTCTGAGATTGAAGTCGCCGCCCGCACCGATGGCGTGATTTTCTGCGCGCAGCCGGGATCGGGCGACGCATTGCAATACATGAAAGCGGGCGTGATGGAGACCCCGCAGGTGATCCTCGTGACCAAGGGCGACATGGGCGTGCTCGCCGAGCGCACGGCGGCGGACCTCAAAGGAGCCTTGTCGCTCGACGGGCGGGGGGATGCTGTGTCTGTGCAAACCGTGTCGGCGGTGACCGGTGCTGGCATTGCAGGGGCGATGGACCTAATAGACACCCGGATCGTTGCCCCGGCAAATAGCCAATCTGGCTGGCAAAACCGGCTGGCACAGGGCGAAAGCTGGCTGACATCGCGTCTGTCCGCTGAATTTGGGCGCGCCGGGCTTTCCATGGTGCGAAACCAAATCCTGCAAACCGAAACACCTTTTTCCCGTGATAGAGCCTTGCAATTGCGCCTAAAACGGGCGTTAGAGGCTGGATGGAGCGGGGAAAATCCCGGCTGATGCATCTTTGCAACCCTGCGACACATGCGCCCCACATCTTGCGTTGTGGGATGACATTTCGGGATTGAGGCGCTACATGAGCGCCATGAAACAGAAGCGGACATATACGATTCCCGCCATTGCGGCAGCTTTTGCCCTTTGCGTGACGGTGCCTGCGACCGCGCAGCCCATCGTTTCGGCGGAAACACAGGCGATCCAGCAGATCAGCGCGATGATGGCGCAGGAACGTGCTGTCGTGAGCGCGATCAACGCGGACCGGCTGTTGGAACTTGGCGGTGCTGGAAACAGCCTGCCGGTGACTGCCCCGGCGGATATGGCTGTGACCTCGTTGACCGATCCGGGCTTGGCCATGGATCCGCAGGGTTTGGCGACGAATGCGCAGGCTTCGCTGATGGATGATCTGGACGCGATGGTCGTCGTGACGCCGCTGACGGACGATATTCTTGACGCGATGCCGCCGGCAGATGGCGGGCGGCAGTGGGAATGCCTGACACAGGCGCTTTATTTCGAAGCGCGGGGCGAAACGCTCGCCGGGCAAATCGCCGTAGCCGAAGTGATCCTCAACCGCGTGGATGACCGCCGCTACCCATCCTCCATCTGCGGTGTGATCGAGCAGGGCGCGCATCGGCGCAACGCGTGCCAGTTTTCCTATATGTGCGACGGTGAACGCGAAGTGATCACCGAGCGGGATAGCTGGGAAACGCTGGGCAAGGTTGCCCGCGTGATGATGGATGGCCGCCCCCGGTATCTGACCGCCGGGGCGACGCATTACCACGCGACTTTTGTCAATCCCGGTTGGGCCAGCCGCCTGATCCAGACGACATGGATTGGCGATCACAAATTCTTCCGCTATCCGACCCAACTTGTTCAGAACAACTCATAAGTTCAGGGGCGGCGTGATGGCCGCCCTTTTCATATGGCTCTGCACGCCCGGATTGGCGCAAACAGTGGCGGAGGCAGAAGCGGCGCTCGTGAACGGCGCGCCCGTGGAAGCGCTCGACATCCTTGATCGGCTGGAGGTGGACCCCGCCGATGATCCGCTCCAGATCCTGTTCATCGAAGGATTGGCGGCGATGGACGCAGGCCAATTCCAGCGCGCGATCCGCGCATTGGAGGCGATGGTCACAGCCGCACCTGACCTTACGCGACCCCGGCTCGAACTTGCGCGGGCCTATTTCCTCGCCGGGGATGACGGCAACGCCATGCGCCAGTTTGAACTCGTCACCGGCGGCATCACGGACCTGGCGGTGCTCGACACGATCGAGCAGTTCTTGGCGGAGATCGAGGCACGGCGGACGCTGTGGTATTCCTTCTCCATCGGGTTGGCGCCCGACACCAACATCAATGCAGCGACCGATGCGGCGACCGTCGATCTCGCCTTTATCGGGTTGCCTTTTGACGTGCCTGCTGATGCCCGTGCGCAATCGGGCACCGGGCTTGAAACCTCCCTTGGCCTTGATTGGCGGGGCAGGCCGGATGAGGTGGGGGGGCGCTGGACGGCGGGTGCGACCCTGTTTGCGCGTGAATACAGCGATGATCGGTTTGATGATCGGTTGATTGACGTGACGCTGGGCCGACAGGTGCGCCTGTCCGACTGGACGCTGACCTTTGGCCCTAAGGCGCTGATCCGGCAATCGGGTGGCGCTGTGTCAGAGCGTGGATATGGCCTGCGCCTTCAGGGGACGCATACGCCGCGCGCGACGCGGCAACTCAGCTTCAGCCTTGGGAAGGATTGGGATCATAACCTGCTGACCGACCGTCGCATGGCCCGCGCCAGCGCCAGCGCCGGGATCGTTGAGGCACTGAGCGGGCGGACACGCGCGGGCGTGACCCTGAGCCTTGATCGCTACCACGGGGAGGCCACGACGGAGGCGCGTGGCGTCGTTGGGCTGACCGGGCTTTTCTACACCGAGTTTGCCGATGGCCTGACAGTGGCCCTGCGCCCGCGCGTGTCGCTCGCCGTCTATGATCAGGCGGTGAACGGGATCAGCGGCAACCGACGGCGCGATATCACCTATGGCCTGCCGGTGGAGGTAAGCCACCGCCGGTTGCGCATCGCGGGCTTCCAGCCCTATGGCCAGATCACCTGGGAACAACGCGACAGCGTCAATCCATTCTTCGAATATGACCGGCAGCGTGTATTCGCCGGGGTGTCGCGCCGGTTCTAGCGGCGCGCCCCGAACGCGCCGGAGATCGCGCGGTTTTGATTATTTGCTCCCCGGTTCTCGACAACCCGGAACGAACCGGCAAACTCCTCGGCATTCGGACCATAGAACCGACCATTCACCGGCCCAGTTTGGCCTGCTGAAAGAACAGTGTTTGCCGCAGCACCGGCAGGCTCTGCACCTGCGGTCAATTGCGTTCCCGCATTGATCCTACCATCCGTCAGCGTTGCGTTGAAGGTCAGATCATTGAACGCCGGGGTGCCTGCCAACTCATCCAATGTGATGCCCGTAATCGCGCCGTTGAGGGAGTTTGTGGTGAAATTCGCGGTTAATGCGACATTGCCGCTGACCGCCGAATTGACCATGCCGCTGCGATACTCCCCGACCATTTTCCCGTTATAGGCAAAATTGGTGTTGACCTGCGGCAGGTCGCGGGTGCGGGTCTCGTTCCCGAAATAAAAGCCACCCATGCTGCTTTGCGTTGTGGTGCCGCGATTGGTGGCCCACACGCCCGCCTCGGTGTAATCGAGCGCCACGCCCGATACAGGGCGGAAGGTGATGGGGACATTCCGGTTTGTGTTGACGGTCTGCTCATTCGCTTGGTTCAGATCGACGGTCACCTCACCTGCGCCACCATTGAAGCGGAACTCGTATTGCCCTGGCGTCGCGGTGGTGATGACCTGCTGCATCTTGGACGCGCCGAAACTCGCCTGATCTGCTGGGTTCACCTTAATATTACCTGCAAAACCTGATGCCTGATAAGTGAACCGCACGCTGCTGCCCGCGCCCAAGGTGCTGCGCGCCGTGCCTGCGGCAAGTGAATCAAGGCGTTGCGCCGGCACATTCGTGTTTTGCGCATTGACCGCCTCAAGCCGTGCGGCCTCAATCCGTGCCCTGATCTCCGCAATCTTGCCCGCCGCCCCGCAGCCGCTCAGCATACTGACGATCACGGCCCCAAGGACCAAGGATTTCAAACGCGCGGGGCATACAGCAATTGTCATTCGATCAACCTAAGACTTAGGAGTATGTCCGGAGCATATTGGGAAGCTGCGGCCAGTTGAAGTTTAAAAAGCGTTAATATTTGGGCGATCTTCCCGTTTCACAGGTGAGGCGCACGTATTGTTCACGTTATGCGTGTAATCACTCGATTTCGAACCGAACAGGCACGGTCAGGCGATGCACGCGTGCCTCGGGCGGCGGCGGAAAGGGGCTTGCCCGGCGGACAGCCGCAGTGGCGGCCTCGTCAAGCCGCCGGTTGCCGCTGGTGGTTGCGACACGCATCGCCATGACCTCTCCCGCGCGGCTGATCTGCACATCCATGATCGTGCGGCCGGTAATGCCCAATTGGCGCGGGCGCTGGGGGTAGCGGACATGCGACGCGATCAGCGCGCGCACGGATTGCACCCATGTCTCCTGCGCGCCTGCGGTGATTGCCGTGCCTGTAGTGGATGCGCCGGTCCCACCCGACACGGAGGCGGACTGCGCGCGGGCCGCCGCCTGCGCTGGTGCGGCAGAGCCAAGGCGCGCCGGGCGCGGGCGGGGCGGTGTCGTCTCTGCGAGCCTCCGGGGCGCGGCGGCGGCGGGCTTGGTGCTTCGCGTTGTGCGCGTAAAACTCTCCCGTGGCGCAGGGCGGGCCGGGGTCGCGCGCGGTGCTTGGCGCAAGGGACGCTGCGATTGCTCTGCCCGTGGGCGGGTCAATTGCCGCTCTTGCGGGGCGCGGGGCAGCGCCAATGCGCCGGGGGTAATGGCCTCGGGCTGGGTCAGACGCTCGGGCGGGATGAAAACGGGCTCTGCCACCTCGGACGCGGCGGCAAGGGCCGTGGCCTCTACCATGTCGGGCGCGTGCTCCGCCTCTGGGGCAGGGGGAGCGATGCTTTCCTCTGGGGCAGAGGCCGGACCAATCGGCTCTGCCGTGTCGGGTGGGCGGTCCCATGCCTCGACCATGGCGGCCATGTCCGCTCCTGCGAGACCCGGCACACTACCCACCACACCGCCCGGCGCGGGGGATTGCGCCTGCCAGATCGCCAGTGCACCCATATGCACGGCCAGTGCTGCAGATACCGCAATGGCAAAGCCGCGTGTCATGGGGCGGGCACCGTCACAATGGCGATATCGCTCACACCCTCGGCAGTGAGGCCCTTGGCCACGGCGATCAGCCGGTCTGCGGGTGCGGCGCGATCCGCGCGGATATACACGCGCTCGGGCTGGCCAGAGAGAAGCCGCGCAAGAGCGGCCTCCCCCTCCATCCCGTCGTAAAGGATCATGCCATCGCCGCGCAGCACGAGCGTGGACGGCTCAGTGTCGGCCTCCGCCCCGGTTGCTTCGGCCAATGTCACGTCCTCCTCCGGCGCGGGAACGAGCGTTGCTGTCATCAGGAAAAAGACGAGCAGCAGGAACACGATATTTATCATCGGCACGATCCCGTCCTGCGGGGCGCGGCGCGGGGTCATGTCGTCAAACCGCATGCGCTTACTCCACCAATGCCACATTGGGCAGACCCGCTGCGCCAAGCGTGTCGATGACGCGCATCAGCGCCTGCACATCGGCCCCATCGCGGGCGCGCAGGATGATCACATCCTCCGGCGATTGCATCAGGGGCGACAAACGGTCGGAAAGGGCAGAAAGATCAACCTCTTGCCCATTCAGGTGCAGGCCATCGCCACGCAGCTCCACCAGCCGCGGGGGGCCGGAATATGTGCTGCCCCCGTCACCCCCAGTGCGCAATGGCACAAGGTTTTCGGCCCCAAACCGTGCGGCCAGCATGAAAAAGATCAGGAGCAGAAACACAACGTCGATCATCGGTGTCAGGCTGGCGCGGCGGCGCGCGCGGGGCGGCGGGCTAAGGTCAAGCATCGGCCTGACCCGTGAGGATACGCGTCGCCTGATCCTCCATCCCGAGGCGCAACCGGTCCACGATGCTGTCAAACCATGTCAATGCAGCAGAGGCCGGAATGGCGACCGCCATGCCCGCCGCCGTGGTCAGAAGCGCCTCCCAGATGCCGCCTGCAAGCGCGCCGGGATCAGCCTGTGCGCCGCTCGCCTCCAGCACGCGGAACGCGTCGATCATACCCAAAACGGTGCCCAGAAGGCCCACAAGCGGCGCGATGGTCGCGATCAGTTCAAGCGCACGCAGCCCCTGCCGCGCGGCGGCCAGTTCCGCGCGGGCGACACGGGTGACTTCCTCCCGCTGGTCGGCGGCGGACATCTCAGAGGCCCGAACGCCACGCGCGCGGGCCGCCACGCGCCCGATCATACCCGCGTCGGACCACGCGCCCAAGCTGCGGAAATGCCACAATTTCCACAGGATCACCGCGAGCGTCAGCACCGAAAGGCCGAAAATCACCCAAAGCGCCGGGCCACCAAGCGCCAGAAGGGAAGCGGAGGCTGTGTCGGTCATGGGTCTGTCTCTCCTGTCGGCTGTAGGGGCTTTATCTGTCCTGCGCGGTGCTGCTCTGTCCAGAGGGTTACGCCTGCGCGCATGACCTGCCGTGTCGCCGCGCCAATGGCCTCCCCAAGGGCGGTGTGCATCCCGGCATAGGGCGTTGGATCGGGCGCATCAGGGGCGGCGATGACGATACAGTCGGTGCCGGTGCCCGTGGCGCGCCGCCCGCCCGGCAACGGGTGGTCAGCAGCCAGAACCTCCACCGTGCGGGCCGCAGCGATCAAGCTCATCGCTTCGAGCAGCGCGGCCTCCGTCATTGGGGTGTGCGATTGCACCAGAATATTGATCGTGCCGGGAAAGGGCGCGCGGGGGGAGCGGGTGCCGATCTCCTCCGCGTTCGAGAGGCCGACGGTGGCCAACGCCTCAACCCGGTGGCCCTCGATGGTCACGGTCGTGTGGTGATGGTGCCGGATATCGCGGGAGGTCAGCAGACCAACGGGGTCGCCTTGTGTCGAGAGTTCCTTTGTAAACCAGTCTGTTACGTCAAGTTCCTGCGGTAAATCCGCGTTCCGCACTTGCCGCCATGCAACCCGTTGCGCGCGCGTGATCCCCGGATGGGACAGCGCCCAGCTTGCCATCTTGTGCGGGGTCGCGAGATCCGCGATCAGCCATGGCGGGGTGAGCGTGATCCTCATGTCGCGCGGCCCTTGGGGGTCACGATCAACCCGGACGCGTCCCGTGCGATATGCGCGTCGATCCCATAAACGGCGCGCAGCAGTGGCGCGGTTAGCACCGCGTCCGGTGGCCCATCGGCCACGGCGCGCCCGTCCTGCATGACGATCAACCGGTCGCAAAACCGCGCCGCAAGGCTCAGATCATGCAAGGACACCAAAACGCCGCGCCCCGCGCGGGCCAAGCGCTGGAATGTCTCCATCAGGCCGATCTGATGGGCTGGGTCCAGCCCGGCTGTTGGCTCATCGGCGATGAGCAGCGGCGCTTCCTGTGCCAAGGCGCGCGCGATCAGCACCCGCGCGCGCTCCCCTCCCGACAGGTCCGTCGCAGGGCGGTGGCGAAAGGGGAGGAGGTCCATCTCCGTCAGGGCCGCGGTGATCGCCGTGTGATCCGCGGGGCCAAGCGCGCCGCGCCGATGCGGCGTGCGGCCAAGGGACACCAGAAGCTCCACCGAAATCGGCCAGCCAATATCCCGCTCCTGTGGCAGATAGGCGACCTGCCGCGCACGCGCCTCCCGCCCCAGATCGGGCAGGGCGTGACCGGCCAGCGTGATCTCCCCCATGGCGGGGATAAGGCCAAGGGCCGCTTGCATCAGTGTCGATTTGCCCGCGCCATTCGGCCCGATCAAGCCCGTGAGGCTGCCGGCCTCCATCGTGAGGCTGACCTCATTGACCACCGCGCGCCGATCCCGCATCACACGCAGATTGTGCAGAGACATCAGGCTCATAGCAGCGTCCTTCGGGTGCGGAACACGAGCCAGAGGAAGAACGGCGCGCCGACAAGGGCCGTCAGCACCCCCAGTTTCAAATCCCTGTCCGGCGCGATCAGCCGCACCGCGATATCCGCGGCCAGCAACAGCGCCGCCCCCGCAAGGGCCGAGGCAGGCAGTAAGCGGGAGGGCTGCGCACCAACAAGCGGGCGCATCACATGGGGCACGATCAATCCGACAAAGCCGATGGCCCCGGCTACAGCGGTCGCAGCACCCACGCTCGCCGCCGTACCCAGCACCGCCAAGAGCCGCACGCGCGCGACCTGCACCCCCATGGTGCGCGCCGCGTCCTCACCCAGCGTGAGCGCATCAAGTGCACGACCGAGCGGCAGCAGCATCGCCCATCCTGCGAGCATAAAGGGTGCCGCCAGCGCCAGATGCTCCATCGACCGATCCGCGAGCGAGCCAAGCAGCCAAAACACAATCTCAACCGCCGCAAAGGGATTGGGCGACAGGTTCAGCACCAGCGATGTCAGCGCCCCGGCAAGGCTCGATACCGCAACCCCGGCAAGGATCAGCGTCAGCGCCCCGCCGCGCAAACCGGCAAGGCTTTGCAGGATCAAGGTCGCAAGGATCGCGCCCAACAGCGCCATGAGCGGCAAGGCAAGCGGGAACAGCACCGACAATCCGGTATAAAGTGCCAGCACCGCGCCAAGGGCAGCAGCACCCGACACGCCCAAAAGCCCCGGCTCCGCCAAGGGGTTGCGCAGGTATCCTTGCAGCGCCGCCCCCGATAGGCCGAGTGTGGCACCAATCATCAAGCCAAGGATCGCGCGGGGCAGGCGAATTTCGCGCATCACGATGCCGGTCGCACTCTCCTCACCGCTCAGCAGGGCCGTGAGACTGTCGATCGTGCCGATCTCCGCCGGGCCGGTGAGCAGGGAGATGGCAAAAAGCAGCATCACCAGCGCCGCAAGTGCGCCCATCAGCGCCCCAAATGGCACGGGTCGGATCATTCTGCCGGCTCCCGCAGGGCCGCGAGCGCGCGGATCGCGTCCTGCACAAGGGGAGTGCCGCACACCCATGTGGCATCACGCAGATGCTCCCGGCGCAGTGCCGCTTCGCGGACCGCCGGGTGGCGCTGGATTTCCTGTGCTCGCGCGGGCGGGTCATAGACCTGACCTTGCAACACGATATCGGGATGGGAGGTAACCAACAGCTCAAGCGGCAAACGCGACAAGCTGCCAAGGCCCAATTCCGCGCCGATATTGTCAAACCCCGCCACGGTCAGGATGGCATTGGGCAGGCTGCCCGCGCCGGAAGTGTAGGAGTTGGCGTAATGCAGCGCCATGCGGGGGCGGGTCTCGGGCTGGCGGATCGCAGCGATGGTGGCATCAAGGGCTGCAATCGCGTCCTCCGCCGCGTCCTCTGTGCCAAGCCAGCGGCCCATTTGCCGTGTTGTGTCGCGCACATCGTCAAGCGAGCGGGCGATGGGGATCTGTTCGACCCGGATGCCAAGCCTGCGCAGCAGGTTCACGGTGGCTGGGTCGGTGAATTGCCCCGCAAGCACCAGATCAGGCGCCAGCAAAAACACGTCCTCCGCCCGCCCGGTATTGATCGGATAGCCGCGCGCCTCCTCCGCCATGGCGGAGGAGACCGGGTCACGCGCAATGCGGGAGACGGAGAGCAATTGCCCCGGCCGCGCCAATTGCATGGCAAGCTGGTCGGTACACAGATTGATCGACACCACACGTTGGGGCGCCGGGTCATCCGCCCATGCAGGGGCGCACAGCCCCAGACACAGCGCGATGAGCCCGGCGCGCACCATCAGAACTGACCCGACACGCCGACATAGAATGCCCGGTCGGACGTGCCATATCGGTTGAGCGTCTGATATTCCTGATCAAGCAGGTTCTCGATCCGCAGATGCAACGCGGTATCGGCGTTCAGGTCATATGTCAGCTTGGTGTTCACCAGCACATAGCCGCCCAAATCACGCCCGCCGTCAATCACGTCAATCGGTTGATATGCGTCAGCGGCAAGCCCGATCCGCTCCCCGATGCGGGTGGCAAGCGTCAGGCTCACTTCCTGCTCCGGCACCCGCACCTGTTGGGTGCCATTGGCGTTGCGCGCATGGCTATAGGTATAGCCAAGGCCATAGCTGACCGCGCCGATCTGCGATCCGGCGCTGATCTCCACCCCGGTGCTTTTGGAGGTGCCGGCAACCTGATTGTACCCCCCGCCGACAAATTCGATCCGGTTGTCGATATCGAGCCTGAACAGGGTGGCCGACAGATCAACGCCCGCAACCTGCGTGTCGATTCCAGCGTCAAGGCTGAGGCTTTCCTCCGGTTTGAGGGCCGCGTTGGCCCCAAACGGGCCGAACAGCTCATTCAGGGACGGCGCGCGGAACCCGGTCGCGGCAGAGGAGCGCAGCTTTGTCGTGTCGCTGATCCGGTAGGCAATCGTCGCGCGGTAGGTCTCAAAACTGCCAAAGGCGGAATGATCATCGACCCGCGCGCCAAAGGTCAGCGTGGAAGCCCCCACATCGAAAGAGCCTTGGGCAAACAGCCCGTCAATGCGCGAGTTGGTAAAGGCGCGGCCCACGGGCTGCGCTTCTTCCCAAGTGCGGTCAAAGCCGAACACCGCGTCGATGGGGCCATCGCCCGCATAGGTGCCGACATACTCCACCTTGTCCCGCGCTCCGGCATTGCCAAAGGAGAACGCGGAGTTGGTGTAGAAATCGCGGGTGGCGACAAGGTTCTGCACGCCGATCCGGTGGGTAAAGGCGCTGTCCTCGTTCTGAAGGTCCAGATGCGCACCGATTTCGCGTTTGAACCGCTCAAAAACGTTGTCGCGATCGGCCACGGGGGTGCCGCCATCATAGCCGCCGCGCCCGGTTTCGGCCGCGACCGATCCGCTAACCGCGATGCCGCTGCTCACCTGATGCCCGGCTTTGAGGCGCACTGCGTTGCGCGCATACCCATCGGTTTCGGTGTTGCCGAGGTTTTCATCGGCGGCGGAAAACCCATCAGACACCAGCCGACCGAACGAAAGGCTCACGTCGCTGTCGCCAAACACGCCAGAAACACGGCCATTCGCGTCCACCGTGTTATAGCTGCCTGCCTCGACGGAGTAGGCGGCGCTCACACCGTCTTGTGTCGCGCGGCGGGTGGTGATGAACAGTACGCCGCCCACGGCCTCCCCCCCATAAAGCAGGGATTGCGATCCTTTGAGCACCTCTACCTGTTCGATATCGGCAGTGGTCAGACCGGACAGTTCGGCCTGTATCTGCAACTCGGAAGGATCGGAGAGTTCGACCCCATCGATATAAACCGCGACATAACGGTCCTGCGCGCCCCGGATACGGATATTGGCCGCCGCCCCGACCCCGCCATTGCGCACGATATTCACGCCCGGAATGCGCTTGAGATAGTCGATCAGGGCGATGTCACCGGAGCGGTCAAGCTCCTCGCGCGTCACGACCGTGACCGCAGAGCCGACCCGCGCGGCCTCCGTCGGGGTACGGTTGGCGGAGACGATGATATCATCCAGCCGGGTCTGCGCCGTCAGAGGGGCTGCGATCAGGGCAATCAGCCCCGTGGTGAGAAGAAGAGAGCGTTTCATACGCGGTATTCCATCCGTATCAGGGGCATGCGCCCCGGTTTGATCTTTTGCTCGGGTGGACAATGCGCGCAGTGCCACCGCAAACGGTTTCCTGATCACCGCTGCGGTTACGCCGCTCCTTCACGCACCCCGCGCGTCGGATGGGTGGTCTTGCCGGCAGGTCTCCTGGCTTGCGGGTCAATGCCGTTACTCCGCCTTCCCGCGCCCCTTGGGGGCAGTGGCATTGTGGAGCTGGCTCGCCGCTTACAGTTGCGGGGGCAGCCGCGGTTTTGCGCCATCGCGCGCACCGCGTTCCCTTTTCATCCAACCCGTTTTCACGGAGTGGAACCGGACGCGTTCTTTAACGCGGGGAAGGGCTGTTCTGTCAACCTCATGTCGCGTCGCAGCATCGGCAAAAAGCGACATCGCCGCTTGCCCCCTTGGCCATTTGCCCCGAAGCTGACGGAAAAACGGAAAAGACAGGGGAGGTATGCCATGCCGGGTCCATTGGACGGGTTGCGCGTGGTCGAGTTTTGCGGACTGGGGCCGGGGCCGTTCTGCGGGATGCTTCTGGCCGATCTTGGCGCCGATGTGGTGCGCATTGATCGCCCCGGCACCGATCCGAAAGGGGCGCTCGGGCATCACGTCTTGGGCCGGGGGAAGCGTGTTGTGACCCTTGACCTTAAGGCCGACCGCGCGGCAGCCCTTGATCTGATCGCCCATGCCGATGCGTTGATCGAAGGGTTCCGCCCGGGCGTGATGGAACGGCTAGGCCTTGGTCCCAAGGACGCCCACGCCCGCAATCCCGCGCTGATCTATGGCCGGATGACCGGCTGGGGCCAGACCGGCCCGCGCGCGCAGGATGCAGGGCATGACATCAACTATATCGGCCTCACGGGTGCGCTTCATGCAATCGGAGAGGACGGACCGGTGCCGCCCTTGAACCTCTTGGGCGATTTCGGGGGCGGGGCGATGTATCTGGCCGTGGGCATTCTGGCCGCCCTCCATGAGGTGCGCAAAACCGGGCGCGGGCAGGTGATTGACGCGGCCATTGTCGATGGCACCGCCCATCTGAGCGCGATGATCTGGGGCATGGTCGGGCAGGGTGCATGGACGGCAGAGCGGCAGGCCAACACGCTTGACGGTGGGGCGCATTTCTATCGCTGCTATGAATGCGCCGATGGAAAATGGCTGAGCATCGGCCCGATTGAGCCGAAATTCTATGCGCTCCTGCGGGAGAAAGCCGGGCTGACCGACCCCGCTTTTGACGCGCAGACGGACCCCGCAGGCTGGCCCAATCTGCGGGCGCGCTGTGCCGCGATGTTCAAGACGCGGAGCCAAGCGGAATGGCTTGCGCTGTTGGACGGGACGGATGCCTGTGTGGCCCCGGTCCATGATTTTGATGCCGCTCTTGCTGATCCCCATATGCAGGCGCGCGGCGTGTTTCAGATGGGAAAGGACGGCCCTGAACCCTCCGCCGCCCCGCGCTTTTCCCACACCCCAGCAGAGCCGAGCCATCCGGTGGCGGAGGCAACGCTGGGCGATATCCTCAATGGATGGAGCGGATCATGACCATGCAACAGGCCACGGATTTTGTGGAGGAGACCCGCGCTCTCGCGCGGATCGTCACGCCCGATATTCTGTCGATCAAAACGGGCTTTAAGGGCTGGAGTATTGAGCAGATCATCCGGCATCTGCATGTCTGGACGACCATGGTTGCCTACGCGCAATCGGATGAGGCGCGGTTTGTCGAAACACTCGAAACGCTCCACCCCGCCTTCCTCAAAGGCCGGGTATGGGAGGCCGAGGCGCTTTTCATGCCGCAAACCGGAGCGGCGCTGCTGTCTGACTGGCGCGACATGGCTGAGGAGGTGGGCGCGCGCTGGGCTGGCGTGGACCCGAAACAACGCATTCCATGGGTCGGCACCAGCATGTCCGCCCGCTCCGCCATGACCGCCCGCCAGATGGAGACTTGGGCCCATGGGCAGGCGATCTACGATGCGCTGGGCCTTGCGCGCGTCGATGCTGACCGGCTGAAGAACATCGCGGTTCTGGGGATCAACACGTTTGACTGGACCTATCAGAACCGGGGCCTGACACCGCCCGATACGCGCCCGACGGTGATCCTGACCGCGCCAAGCGGGGCGGAATGGCGGTTTGAGGGCAGTGATGACGTCGTGCGCGGCTCCGGTACCGGGTTTTGTCAGACCGTTACTCAGACCCGCAATGTTGCGGATACCGATATTGTCACGATGGGCCCGGTCGCAGCGTTCTGGATGGGCAATGCCCAGTGTTTTGCCGGCCCTCCCCATGATCCGCCAGCCCCCGGCACGCGCGGGCCGCGCTGACTCGACAGGGCAGGGTGCCTGACTTAAGTTACCTCTCATCAGTGACAGGAGAGACGAATGACCCGCCCCGTGATCGGTATCATCGGCAATGCGCATCTGATCAACGATCAATACCCGGCGCAGGCTGTTGGCTCCATGAATATGGATGCGGTGTCTCAGGTGTGCGATGCGGTGCCGGTCATGCTGCCTGCCGATCCGGCGCATGTCAGCGTTTCCGATGCGCTATCCCTTTGTGATGGTTTTATTTTTCCCGGCGGTCGTCCCAATGTGCACCCGCATGAATACGGCCATGAGGAGACCGAGGCGCATGGCGCCTTCGACCGGGCGCGCGATGCGCTCGCATTGCCGCTTATTCGGGAGGCCGTGGCGCGCGGGGTGCCTGTGCTGGGCCTGTGCCGTGGGTTTCAGGAGATTGCCGTCGCGTTCGGCTCCACCCTGCACCCGGAGATTCGCGAGCTTCCGGGCCGGATGAATCACCGGATGCCGCCCGATGGCACGCTGGAGGAGAAGTTCGAGCTGCGCCATTGGGTGGAATTGACCGATGGCGGGCCGTTTGCCCGCATCTTCAACGCCAACCGGGTTTTCACAAATACGTTACACGGGCAGGGCATCGACGTGGCCGGGCCACGGGTGATCGTGGATGGGCGCGCGGAGGATGGCACGGCCGAAGCGATCTTTATCGAGGGCGCACCCGGTTTTGCGCTGGGCGTTCAGTGGCATCCTGAATATCGCGCGGCAGAAGACCCGACCTCCCGCCCGCTTTTCGCCGCCTTCGGAGAGGCCGCCCGCGCCACCCGGATCAAGCGGATGGTGGCCTGATCGGGGCTGGTCAATCCTGCTCCCTTTCGCCTTAATGGCCGGGACAGGGAGACCGATATGAAACTCTTTTCCGACGCGTCCCGCCCGGTGCATCTGGGGCGCTATCCGCTGGAGCGGCTGAAGCGGGGCGCGATGCCCGATCTGGGCCGTGTGCCTGCCTTTACCCCCATCTCCTTTACCCGGCCCGAAGCGCCCGACAGCATCGTGAACGCGATGGGGGAATATCAGGCGATGCTGGACGCGATCCGCGATGGGCTGGTGAACAAGGTGCCATCGGAGATACCGAGCGACTTGACAGAGCGCGCCAACCATCTGAAAGGCTTTGGTTATTTCTCTGACGCGACGATGGTGGGCATCTGTGAGTTGCCCGATGCTGCCCGGCTGACCTCCCCCTACCGGAACCCCGATATCGACCGGTTGGCGGAGGATTTGCGGACCCGGCAAACCAAAACGCTCGCCTCAGGCATCGACATGATCATGGCCGATCTGCGCGAGTCGATGGAGGCCCCGCCCAAGGGCATCGACGATCACACCCACGCCATCGTCTTCCTCTATGACTATCCGCGTGATCCGCGACAGGGGGAGCGGGGCGCGGATTGGATCGCGGATGCGCAGGCGCAACGCGCGGCCTTGCGCGCCAATGAAACGGCGGCGGTGATCGGCAATTATCTGCGGCTGTTGGGGCATCCGTCTAAATCCCATTCCGCGTCCAGCAGCGATGTGGACCTCAATGTGCTGACGGTCGCCGCAGGCCTCGCCACGGTGGAGGAGGACGGCGTGCAGGCCCCATGGCTTGGGCAGCGGTTCGGCGTGGCGGTGGTGACGACGACGCTGGCCATTGCCCCCGATCAGCCGCTTGCCCCCATGACGCAGCAGCCATGGAACGACACGCGCGGCCCGGCTTGGGCGCTTGGCCTGCGGTCAGGCACAGGCGGGCTGAACCGAGATCCTTATGCCAAGCGCGATTTTGCCGCTGGCGCGCATCCGTTTGAAAAGCTCAAGCGGGTGGACAGCCCAACCACCTATATCGACGAGCCGAACGTCGCGCGCGTCCCCAAACGCACCGATATGTTCGCGCGCGCGCAATTCGGGGACATGGGCAAGCCATTGCAGGACGGCGCAAAGGGTGGGCATTACGCGCGCAAAGCCGCGCCAAGCGGTGCGCAACGCCGCGCGCTTGGGGCGTTCGTCCTGATCCAGGACGGGCCTGCAGGCGATGGCCCGCGCCCCACCGATGCGCAGCGCAATGCCGATGCGATCAAGGCGGCGAGCTATTTTCTGGGTGTCGATGCCGTGGGCATCTCCCGCTGTCCTGACTGGACGTGGTATTCCCATGACGCAATCGGGGAGCCGATCACCCCCACCCATGACAACGCGATCAGCATGATCATTGATCAAGGGTACGAGACGATGGAGGGCGCGTCGGGCGATGATTGGATCAGCGTCGCGCAATCCATGCGCGCCTATCTGCGCTTCTCTCTCCTTGGTGGTGTTATTGCCAAGCAAATCAGGAACCTAGGCTACAATGCTAAGGCGCATACAGTGCTGGATGGGGAGGTGTTACAGCCGCCCTTGCTGCTGCTGTCGGGCCTTGGGGAAGTGTCGCGGATCGGGGAAGTGATCCTCAACCCATATCTTGGGCCGCGTCTGAAATCGGGGGTGGTGACCACGGATATGCCGCTGGCGCATGACAAGCCGATTGATTTCGGCCTGCAATCCTTTTGCGAGAGTTGCAACAAATGCGCCCGCGAATGTCCGTCCGGGGCGATCACCGCCGGGCCGAAACTGATGTTCAACGGCTATGAGATTTGGAAATCCGACAGCCAGAAATGCGCGACCTACCGGATCACCACGCCGGGGGGCGCGATGTGCGGGCGCTGCATGAAAACATGTCCGTGGAACCTTGAGGGCCTGTTCGCGGAGGCACCATTCCGCTGGGCCGCGATGAACATTCCGCAGGCCGCCCCCCTGTTGGCAAAGCTGGATGATAAGGTTGGCAATGGTGGCCTGAACCTGGTCAAGAAATGGTGGTGGGATCTGGAACTTGGCCCCGACGGGGCCTATCGCCCGACCATGCACGCCCTGAATGAGCGTGATTTGCAAACCGATCTGGACTTGAAATACGAGGATCAGACGCTGGCCGTCTATCCCGCCCCACTCGCGCCGCATCCATGGCCCTTCCCCTTCCCGATGGATCGTGAGGCCGGGATCGAGGCTTATCAGGCCATGGTCACGGCAGATGAATACCAGCGCCGGCGCGACGCGGGCGACGAGAGCGTCATCCACCGCACCGCGCCCCATGGCGACGCGCCCGTGATCCGTGTCGAAGTGACCAAGGCGGAGAAAATGACGCCCGACATCACCAAATACGAGATGCGCAGCCTTGATGGCAGCGACCTGCCGGAATGGGAGGCGGGTGCGCATCTTGATATCGTGGTGGCCCCAGAATTCCTCCGCCAATACTCGATGAGCGGCGATCCGGCGGACCGGTCGGTCTATCAGATCGGGGTTCTGCGGGAGGATACAGGCCGGGGTGGCTCCGCGCTGATGCACCGGATTTTCTCCGAAGGGCGCAAAATCTTCATCTCCAAACCGATCAACCATTTCCCACTAGCGGAAGGGGCGCGCAAACACATGCTGATGGGGGGCGGGATCGGGATCACGCCAATGATTGCCTTTGCTCATACGCTGCACCGGCAGGGCGCGGAGTTTGAGTTGCATTATTGCGTGAAATCCCGCGCAACGGCGGGATATCTCAATGATATTGCGGCGGCCCCATGGGCAGAGCGGGTGCATCTGCATGTGTCGCAGGAAGGCACACGCGCCGATCTGCCGACACTCCTGCGCTATACCGATGGCGCGCATGTCTATACCTGCGGCCCGGATCGGTTCATGTCCGGCGTGATGGCCGCAGCGGAGGCGGGCGGCTATCCAGAGGATGCGCGGCATTTGGAATATTTCTCCGTCCCGGACATACCGGATTATGAGAACCACCCGTTTACGCTGCACCTTGCGCGGTCGGGCCGCAGCTTTGACATTCCGGCTGACAAATCGGCCACGGATGTGCTGGCGGAGCATGGCATCCATGTGGACGTGAAATGCTCTGACGGGATTTGCGGTGTGTGCAAATGCGGCCTTCTGGACGGGGAGGTGGAGCACCGCGATTTCGTGCTCTCAAAGGCGCAGCGCAAGACGAGCGTGATTTTGTGCCAATCGCGCGCGGCAGAGCCCGATGGGACCATCACCGTGGATCTATAAGCCGGACAGAAACACGCATACCGTGCATTTGAGGATTGGCGCGCGGCTCAAAACCTGTATAGTTTGAAATAGCTTATCAGGCATTCCGGCACGATCCGCTGCGACATGCCAACAGGATCGATGGGGTTTTTGATGGTCGCGCTCATTGTGCTTTACCTCTGTGCGAGCCTTGCTGTGGCAGGGTTGGGGCGGCAAACGGCCCTTGGCTTTTGGGGGACGTTTTTCGTCTCTTTGGTGCTGACGCCTTTCCTCATCTTTCTGCTGCTTCTGGCCTTTCGCCCAAATCAGAAGGCGCGCAATCTGTTATTGCGCGCGCAATTGGACGCCTATGACGAAGATGACTGATCCCCGGATCGCGCCGTTTCAAATATCTGGCTCAGGGTAAGGGGCGATCATGTCAGCCGAGGATACGACCAAAAAAGGCACCAAGCCAAAGCGCAAGCGGCCAAGCAAGCTGCGCCTTTGGCTGAGCGGCTGGCGCAGCCGCAACGGCTTCGGCATGGCGATGATCCTGTTGGTGTTCCTGTTCGTGGGGGCCATCGCGCTGCCGCGCGCGATTGTGCAGATCCCTGCGGGTCATGCGGGCGTGCTTTGGGCCCGGTTCGCGGGCGGCACGATCACCGATTTTCACTTGGATGAAGGTCTGCGGTTCATATGGCCATGGGATGAGGTCTATATCTACGACACGCGCCTGCGCACCATCGCGCGGACCTATGACACCATCTCGTCCAATGGTCTGAGCATGCAGGTCGAAATCGCGGTGCGGTTCCGGGTGAACAAGGATTCCGTAGGCACCCTTCACCAGTTGATCGGCCCGAATTATCCCGATGTTCTGATCAACCCGGAGATCGGCTCCCATGCCCGCGAGTTGATTTCGCGCTACACGCCAGAGCAGCTTTACACCGAAACGCGTGCGTTCATTCAGGCCCAAATTCTGGAGCGGATGGCGACACAGCTTGGCTCGTCCCTGATCGCGCAGGGCCTGTCGGGGCAGTTGGTGTTTGTGGAGGACGTGCTGATCCGCTCCGTCACGCTGCCCAGTTCCGTGGTCGAAGCGATCGAGCGGAAAGAGCAGCAATACCAAGTGGTGCTCGAATACGATTTCCGCCTTCAGCGGGAGGAGTTGGAACGCCAGCGCAAGAATATCGAAGCGCAAGGTATCCGCGAATTCCAGGACATCGTGTCCGACACGATCACCGATGAATATCTGCGCCTGCGCGGTATTGATGCGACGCTTGCCATTGCCACGTCGAACAATTCCAAGATGGTTGTGATGGGCGGCTCCGATGGTTTGCCGGTTATCCTTAATACGGGCGCGTTCGAACAGGGCGGCGGCGATGACGAAACGCTGGAGCCGATCACCGCGCCATTGGCCCCGAATGCCGCCGTGGTGGAGCCGCTATCGACCAGTGCGGTGCAGCCCGACAATGACCGGTTGCAAGGCACCCGCAGCCCGCAGACCCGCACCACGGGGTCGCGCCCGGTCACAACATCGACCATCTCTCCGGCGGAGAACGCGGATAACCGTGCGCTGCCCGAAGGGGTCAGTGACAACGCGGATGAGCCGCCAACGCTGACGCAATCCCCGCCCTCGAACGCGGAGCAGTCGCCGCCCTCCAACGCGGCGCAATCGGCCCCTGCGCCCGCTGCCCCGTCCCCGTCCAGTTCCACCACGCGGCCCTGATCCACGATGGGGAAGGGCGCGTGTCTGATCCCGTCCGTCACCGGGGTCTTGCCCTGTGATACATGGGTGCTGAGCCGTCAGCCGGGCGGTGATCTTGGTGCCGTGGCTGGTGTGTTATCCAAGGCGGATATCGCGCGGGCTTCCGCCACCATCACCGCGCGCCCCGATTATGCCCCAACGCCGCTTCTGCCGATGCCCGGCGTCGCGCGTCTGCTCGGGATCGCCCATCTTGCCTGCAAGGACGAATCCCAGCGGTTCGGCAAGGGCGGGGTCAAGGCACTGGGCGCGCCCTACGGGCTGACCCGATTGTTGGAGGACGCGTCGGGCACGCCCGAAGCCGTCGCCGCCACCGATGGCAATCACGGCTTGGCGCTTGCATGGGCCGCGCAAGGGGCAGGCGTGCCGTGTCGGATTTTCATCTCGGAGGACGTGGACCCGCCCCGGCAAACTCGGCTGACCCAAGCGGGCGCGCAATTGTCGATCATCAAAGGCACCTATGATGATGCCGTCGCCGCGGCAGAGGCCTATGCCGCCGCCGCCCCCGACCGGTTGCTTGTGACCGATACGGATTACACAGGCGGCCTTCCGGTGACGCGGCACATCATGGCGGGATATGCGGTGCTCGGTCAGGAATTGGCGGCGCAGACAGCCGCCGCGCCCCCGTCCCATATCCTGCTGCAATGTGGTGTGGGCGGGATGGCTGCGGGCGTGATCGCGGGCTATGTCGCTGCGCGCGGCAGGCTCGATACCAAGCTCGTGCTTGTGGAGCCGCAATCCGCCGCCTGCCTTTACCAAAGCCTCAAGGGCGGCGCGATGCAGGGTGTCGGTGGGGATTTGCTGACCCATATGATGGGGCTGTCCTGCGGCCACCCGTCCCGCCCGGCATGGGATATCCTTTCAGAGCTTGCCGCTGGCGCGGTTGCGGTGGGGGAGGCGGTCGCGGTGCATCTTCAGCCGATGCTGCGGGAGGGGCGCGGGGGTGACGCACCCTTTGCCTGTGGTGATACGGGGGTTGCGGGGTTCGCGGCCCTTGCCGAATTGGCCGCAACGGGCCAGATGGGCGCGCTTGGGCTTGGGCCAGATGCCCGCGTCGTCGTGGTCAATTCCGAAGGGCCGGTCGTGGTATGAGCCTGCGCGTCGTGCTGATGCACACCGCATCCTGCGGGCAGGCAGAGGTTACGGCGGCGCGCGCGCTCCTTTCGCGGGATGAGCAGGACAAAGCCGCCGCATTCCGCTTTTTCCGCGATCAGCGCGATTATGTCATGGCTCATGCACTCCTGCGGCGGGAGTTGGCGCGGGCGGTGGACAGGGCGCCTGCCTCCATCCCCCTGACAACAGATGCCAAGGACAAACCGGTCCTGCTCGGGGCCGGGCCAGCCTTTAACCTTTCGCATTGCGATGGTTTGGTGGCGGTGGCCCTTGGCCCGCGCGCCCTTGGAGTGGATGTGGAATCGGTCGGCACGGACACCCAAGCGGAGATCTGGGATCAGGTGTTGCACCCGGATGAGCGACGCTGGCTCGCGGGCCTGCCCGCCGCCGCGCAGCCCTATGCCTTTCGCCAGTTCTGGACGCTGAAAGAAGCGGTGCTGAAGGCTGATGGCATTGCCCTGCGGCAGGATCCGCGCGCGCTGTGTTTCACCCTTGATCCGGTGCAGTTGCGGGTGGAGGACGGCGCGCGAATCACGCCAGATCACTGGGCCTTTGCGCAGCGCCGCATCGGTCCGAGCCATGTCGCGGCTGTGGCCCATGCGCCGGGGGAGGACGTGACGTGGCAGGAGGAGACAGGGCCGCCTACCCGTTGGTGAGGAAAATCTCTGGCCCGGTGGCTGTGGTCCGCAATGCGGTGCCGCGCGCACCATGGGCAAACGCATCCTTTTGGGCGTCAAAATCAGACAGCGGTAACCACACGCCATCCTGTCCTGCGCGGTCGGTCCCGTCGTGATGCATCACATAACGCCACGCGCCGTGGGGCATCTGCACGAGGGCGCGCGCTGCCAACGCGGCGCGCAACATGTTGGGCAGGGAATAGAGGTTATCGGGGGAGACGGTCGCCAATGCGTCCCTCCGGCCAAGCGTCGTCGCCGCCCTGATCCGCCACGCCAGCATCTCGAAATGCAGCCCGTTTCCCTGCCATTCGGGCAGAACGCCGACGCCGTCAAGCTCCCCCACCGGGCGGGTGTGAAGGGACGCATCCGCGATCAGACGGCCAAGCTCCCCGCCCGGCTGATCCGGCAGGCCCAACAGGCCGTAGGCGATGATCTCCTCCCCCGATAGATAGCCAAGCGCCACGCCATGCCGGATACGTTCCAACAGAAACGCCCGGTCGTCATGGGCGACGACCCCTTTGGGCATCATGGTGCGGGTGCGCTCATGGGTCTGTTCCAGCCGGTCGATATCATCGGTGGTCAAAAGCCGGACGGTTACCTCCGCACGCCCGGTCGGTGCCACTTGCCCCAGAAAAGACGGGAGGGGGGGCAGATTGCTCAGCTTATCGCGCACGCGGGCCTCCTGAACGATCGGGCGCAGATCGGCCGATTTGGCCCGCCGGATCAAGACCGTTGCACCATGGCAGATGCACCCCTAAAACGGAAGCTGGTGTAAAGGGATAGCCCCAGCGTGATGAATACTCTGACCTTCCGGTTTTTTGCCGTTGTGCTCGTGTCGATCACGCTGGCCTTTGCGATTTCGGTGTCGCTCAATTATTTCAAATTTCGCCAGACCATCACGATTTTGGTGGCAGAGCGGATTGATTTCATGGCCTCCGATCTTGCCGCGAGCATCCAGCTTGGCCTTGATCTGGGGTTGGAATTGCAGGCGATCGAGAATGTGCGCAGCCAGCTTGATCGTGCGGGGCTGCTTGATCCAGGTATTCGGGCGATCTGGGTGGTTGACGGGCAGGGGGCGACGGTGTTTGGCGCGGCCCCCGATCTGGCGGAGCCGCTGCCGTCGCTCGATACGCTGGACGGCAATTGGGTGCGTGCGGATGACGGGGCGCTGACGGTCGTCTCGCCCCTGCGCAACAATTTCGGGCTGACGGTCGGGGCCGTCGCCATGCGCTACAGCACCGAACGGACGGAGGCGCAGGCCAGCGCGATGCTGCGCGATCTGATGCAATCGGCGTTGGTGATCCTGCCGATCATCCTGATCCCCGCGATCCTCTTGGTGTTTTTGGTGCAGCGGCGCACGTCGCGCCGGTTGCACACCCTTCAGGGGCGGTTTGAGGGTGCGCATCCCGAGCCGGACCCGGATGATGATCTTGGTCGCATGGCCGAAGATGTGCTGGCCCGCGCCCAGCCGAAAGGCCAGCCATGATTGCCCGCCTGATCCGCAACCCGGTTTTCCCGATGGCGGGGATCGTGCTGATCGGCCTTTTGATCGGCCTTTTGGCGCTGTCCGAACGGGTGCTGCAACTGAGCGAGCGCGACCTGCAACCGGAACTGGAGCGCAAGGCGGTGGCCGTTGGCCTCTCGGTGCGCGAAACGATGGAACGCGCGCTCGATTACGAAATCCCGCTGGCGGAGCTTAACGGGATGGAGGCGTTTTTGGAGGTCTACCGCACCGATGGGGGCCTTGGATATATCGCCGTGATCGCGGATGGGCAGATCCTGTTTTCCAGCGGCCCGGATGCCGCCCTTGCCCTGAGTGAGGAGGAGGCCGACGCTACGGGTGCTGGCGTACTGGAGCTGGTGCGCGCGCCGTTTCGCTGGTTCACCGCCCCTGCGCCGCAGATCGGGGCATTTGACGACGCGACCGTGCGGCAGGTGCCCGGCTATATCGACACGGCGCTGCCCCTTCGTGCGGATATGGAGGTGGTCGGAACGCTCCACCTTGGGACGGATGACGCGATCATCTTTGCCCAATTGCGCGATAACCTCCTTGATATCGCAACGATTTTGCTGCTGAGCCTACTTCTGGCCGTGGAATTGATGCTGTTCGCGCTGGCCTATTCGGTCACTGGCCCGATGGGGGAGATGCGGGCGGTGATGCAGCGGGTGATTGACGGCAAACTCGGCCAATTGTGCCGGGTCTCTGGCCCACGAGAGGTGCGGCGCGCGCAGATGGCGCTCAACGACGTGATCCGCAAAATGCGTGCGGGCGTCGGTGAGGACAGCACCGACATCCTGCAAAAACCGCGCATGATCGGGGTGCGATTGCTCGCGTTCCTTTTCGTGATGGCCGAAGAAATCGCGCGCCCCTTCATGCCATTGTTCCTCAGCGGATTTGCCGACACGGCCCCGGCGGCCCTCAGCCCGGAATTGACGGCGGGTGTCATCATGTCCGCCTCGATGCTGATCATGGCGATCATGATGCCAGTGAGCGGCGTGCTGGTGGACCGCATCGGCCCACGGCGCCTGTTCGGGCTAGGTGCGCTGGTGGCCACGACGGGCCTCTTCGGCTCGGCCTTTGCGGCGACGTTCAATGAGATCATCGCCCTGCGCTGCCTCAGCGTTGCCGGATACGGCCTGTGCTTTATCGCCTGTCAGGGCTATGTGATCGAGAATTCAACGACCGCGAACCGCGCGCGCGGCATGGGCCTGTTCGTCGGGGGCATCATGATGGCCGACCTGTTTGGCGCGGCCATCGGGGGCATCATCGCAGAGCGTCTTGGCTTTTCGGCAACCTTTATGGTCGGCGCTGGCATCTCCGCGCTCGCCGGTCTCCTCGTCTGGCGGTTGATGGAGCAGCGTCAGCAGATCAAGGGGGAGGCCATGCCGCGTTTCCGCCTGTCCCAGATGGGCG
Organism: Rubricella aquisinus; assembly: GCF_014199445.1. Taxonomy (GTDB): domain Bacteria; phylum Pseudomonadota; class Alphaproteobacteria; order Rhodobacterales; family Rhodobacteraceae; genus Rubricella; species Rubricella aquisinus. The sequence continues at coordinate 288,065 of NZ_JACIJS010000006.1, forward strand.
CGCTATTGATCAATCGCCGCTTCATGGTGGTGGCCGTGTTGGCGGCAATCCCGGCAAAGCTGATCCTTGTGGGGGTGCTTTACTACCTCGCACCGCTCTATCTGACGGAGCGGGCGCTGAGCCAGGGCGATATTGGTCGGGTCATCATGGCATATGGCATCATCGCGGTGCTGGTGTTGCCGGTCCTGTCGAACCTCGCCGACCACAAGCTGGGCTATCGCAATGCGGTGGTCTGGGGCAGCCTGATCGCAGCACCGCTGCTGATGGCCGTGCCCTATTTCGACATGTTGCCGGTGACATTGGCGGCGATCCTGTTTCTGGGCTTTGGTCAGGCATTGATCACAACGTCGCTGGTGCCATTGGTGACGGTGATTTGCGCCACCGAGATGGAAACGGTCGGGCAGGGCGCTGTCCTTGGCACGTTGCGATTTATCGAGCGGATCGGCTCCGCCTTTTCCCCGCTCGTGGCGGCGATGCTTGCGCAGGCTCTGGGATATGACGTGGCGATTGCGGTCTACGGAGTGACGGGGGTTGTCTGCGCGGTGCTGCTGGCGGTTTTGACACGGGGGGCGGCACGGTCATGAAACGGCTTTTGATCCTTTTAAGCCTTATCTGGCTGATCGTGACCCCTGCATTGGCGCAGGATCCCTACCGCATCCACATGATCCTCTGGCGCGGGGAGACGCAGGTGGAGCAGGGCTTTCGCGCCTATATGGACAGCCGCCAAATCCCGGTGGAGATCACGGTGCACAATATCAACCGCGACCGCTCCCTGATCCCCGGCATTCTGGAGGAGATCGAAGCGGCGCGGCCCGATCTGGTCTATACTTGGGGCACCTCCATCGCGCTGGCCACGGCGGGCCGTCAGGGGGAGGCCGATCCGGCGCGCAACATCACCGATATTCCCGTCGTCTCCACCATGGTGTCCGCGCCGAAAGCGGTCGGTCTGGTGCCCGAGACTGGGATCACCGGGCGTAACAACACCGCTGTGTCCCATGTGCCGCCCGTGCCCACGCAGGTGCAGGCGATGAAATCCTACCGCCCGGTCCGCCGCATCGGCGTGATTTTCAACCCGGCGGAGCAAAACTCGCTCGTGAATGTGGAAAGCCTGCGCGCTGCGACCGCTGCGGAAGGGATCGAATTGATCGAAGCGCCGGTGCCGCTCAACGCCGACGGGGAGGCAAGCGCCGATGTGATCCCAGACTTGATCGACGCGCTGGCGGATGCGCAGGTCGAATTCCTCTATATCGGGCCGGACAGTTTTGTGGGCACCCATAGCGTTGAAATCACCGAACGCGCCATCGGCCACAACATCCCGTCCTTCACCGCAACAGAGCTGGAGGTGCGCGATGCCTCCGCCATGTTCGGGCTGGTGTCGCGCTATGAGGCGGTGGGCGCGCTCACCGGCTTTCAGGTGGAGCAGGTGTTGGTGCAGGGCCGCGATCCGGGCAGCCTGCCGATGCTGACACTGGATCGGTTCACCTTTCTGATCCGCCGCGATGTGATGCAGCGTTTAAAGCTCTATCCTCCCATGCAGATTCTGCGCTATGCTGTTGTAATTGAATAATCCTTTGTCTGATTTCATGGGGGACCAAAGATGACCAATCCGATGACACATGGTGCGATGGGCGGGGGCGTTGGCGGCTTTTTGCCCCATGCGCCGGGCGCGGGGTCCAATCCGTTCGATTTCAACTTTCTTGGCACGGGCCATGGCGGGAGTGCCTTGGCCTCCGGTCAGATTGGCGCGGGCGGCGCGAGCAATGGGCCGCTGTCCTTCGGGCTTGAGATGTTGTCGGCAGGCGGCGGCGCGCCTGCGACACCACCGGCGATGCCCAGCGGTAAACCGGGTTAAGGGCGCTTTGTGACGATCCGGCGCGGGATGCTGCGATGAACCTTTACCGGCTCCTGACACGGGACACGCCGCTACCATTGCGCTGGCTGATCTTGGCCGCGCTGGCCTCCAGCATCGCGACGCTGGGGGTGCTGGCGCTGGTCAATCTCGCCGCCGGAAACATTGAAGATAGCGGTGAGGATAAGGTCGACTGGATCACGGCGGGTGCGTTTGTTCTGGCGCTTGGCGCCTATGCGGCGGGCGAAGTGTTCCTCCTGCGCCGCTTTGCCTCTCATGTGGAGGCGGCCATTGACGCGGTGCGCATGACATTGATCCGGCAGGTGCGCGATCTGGCACCGGAGACGCTGGACAAAACAGGCGAAGGGCAGCTTTTCGAGAGCATCACCCAATCCACCCATGCGATTTCGCAAAACAGCCAATATATCGCGATTGCGTTCCGATCCGCGCTCCTCGTGATCGTGCTGATGGGCTATATCCTCTATCTGTCGATGATGGCCTTTGTGCTGGTGACGGTCACGGTCTTGATCGCCGGCTTCGTCTATCACAAACGGGGTAAAGCCGCGATGGAGGCGCATATCGCGGCCTTCGGTCAGGATCAGCGCCTGTTCAACCGGATCACCGATCTGCTGGATGGCTGGAAAGAGGTGCGGATGTTCCAGCCACGCCGCGCCGCGCTGAAAACCGCCTATGACGCGGCGGTTAATGACGCTGCCGAAAGCCGGATCGAAGTGCAGAACCGGGGCTTTGAGCAATATATCTTTGGGCAGGTCGCGTTCTATTTCCTGTTGGGCGTCGTGGTGTTCGTGGCGCCGTCCTATACCGAGATGACGAGCGAGGATCTGTCGAAAATCTCCACCGCTGTTCTGTTCATCATCGCGCCCATCGGGCTGGTCATTCAATCGGTGGCCGTGCTTGGCGCGTCGGAGGCCGCGGCGGGCCGCACGTTGGCCTTAAGCGCGCAATTGAAGGAGCAGGCGGCTTATCCCACGCCGCGCCCGAACCTCAATTATGGGCTGTTGGATGATTTTCAGGAAATCACCTTTGAGGGGATCGAATATGAATACCCGGCGGCGGGGGAGGATCGCGGTTTTCACCTTGGGCCGGTGTCCCTGTCCGTCAAACGCGGGGAGATTTTGTTTATCTCCGGCGGGAACGGCTCCGGCAAATCGACGTTGATGCGCATACTGACGGGGCTTTATACGCCCCATGCGGGCCGAATTCGGGTCGATAATCGCCAGATCGGCTCCGCCAATATCCGCGAATACCGCTCCCTGATTGCGAGCGTGCTGTCTGATTTCCACCTGTTTGAGCGGCTCTATGGCCTCGATCATGTGCGGCCCGAGGAGATCGGCGCGCAGCTTCGCGCCTTTGGGCTGGAGAGCGTCGTGCGGCTGGAGGGGGACGCGTTCAGCAGCGTGCAACTCTCTACCGGGCAGCGCAAACGGCTGGCGCTCGTCGTGGCTATTCTGGAGGACCGGCCCCTGATCGTGCTTGATGAATGGGCCGCAGATCAGGACCCGGAATTCCGCAAGAAATTCTATCGCGATATCCTGCCGATGCTGCGCGATCAGGGCAAAACCATCATCGCGATCACCCATGATGACCATTACTTCGACGCGGGCGACCGGCGGGTGCATCTGTCAGAGGGCACCCATGCCCGCAATGGCGAAGGGGTCATGTGATGGAAATCCTGCGCATGATCCTTAGCGACACCCGCACCGACCGGCGCAAATTCGTGCTGATGCTGATGGTGTCCGCGATTGGGACGACCCTCATCGTGGCGCTGGTCAATCGCGCGGTCCACGCGGCGGAGGATAGCGGGCAATTCGGGCTCGCCATGGCGTTTCTCACCTCTGTGGTCGTGTTCACCATCGCGCAGCGCTACGTCATGATGGAAAGCGCCGAAGAGGCGGAGCGGATGATCGAACGCCTGCGCATCGGCATCATGAACAAGGTCCGCATGGCCGATCTTAAGGCGATGCAGGGCATCGGGCGCGCACCGATCTATGCCGCCCTGACGCGGGAGGCGCAGACGATATCGACCACCTTGCCCGTGATCATCATTGGCGCGCAGCAATCGGTGCTGTTGATTTTCGTGTCCTTCTATCTGGCCTATCTGTCGCTCGTGGCCTTTGCGCTGGTGGGAGTGTTCGGGGTCTGCGCGATCTGGTTCCACATCACGCGGCTTCGGATGCTGCAGGAAAGCACGGGCCGCCTGAATGCGGAGCAGGGCAAGCTGTTTGAGGAATTTCGTGGCGTTCTGTCTGGATTCCGGGAGCTGACGCTGAATGAGCGGCGCGGCGACAGCATCCTGCGCCGCATTGCCCTGATTTCAGAAGAGGCCCGCGTCCTCGCCAATGAGATCAAGGCGACATGGGCGCGCGAATATGTGCTGACCCAGACGCTGTTTTATATCCTCCTCGGGTTGATGGTGTTCATCGTCCCGAATTTCACCGAAAGCTATCACGACGTGGTCGTTCAGGCGACGATCGGCGCGCTCTTCATGATCGGCCCCCTTGGCGCGCTCGCGCAGAGCATCCCGGCGGTCAATGATGCCGCCCGCGCGTTGCAGAATATGCGCCATCTGGAGGAGGGCCTGACGGCAGCCGTAGCCGATAGCGTGGATGAGGAGGCCGAGCGGCTGGACCGCCGCGCCCATCAGACCCTGACGCTGGACGCGCTGGAATACCAGTTTGAGGACGGCAACGGGCAAACGAGCTTTGCGCTTGGCCCCATCTCGGCTGAGTTCAAGGCGGGTGAGGTCACCTTCATCACCGGCGGCAACGGTTCGGGCAAATCGACCCTGTTTCGGATGATGACCGGGTTGGTGCATCCCATGGGCGGGCATGTGGCGCTGGACGGAACACCCGTCCGCTTGTCGCAATATTCCGATTACCGGGATCAGGTCGGCGTCGTGTTCGCGGATTACTACCTGTTTGGCGAATTGCACGGGCTGGAGCATCTGCCGCCTGCGCGGATCAACTCCGTCCTGCGCCTGATGGAGCTGTCAGAGAAGGTGCGCTATGAAAACGGTGCGTTCACCACAACCGATCTGTCCGCCGGGCAGCGCAAGCGGCTGGCGCTTGCGGTGGCGATCCTACAGGACACGCCCATCCTGATGCTTGATGAATGGGCGGCGGATCAGGATCCGCAATTCCGCCGTACCTTCTATGAGGCGCTGTTGCCCGATCTGCGCGATCAGGGAAAGATCGTCATCTGCATCACCCATGATGACCGGTATTTTGGCGTCGCGGATCGGGTGTACCATATGGTCGATGGCAAGATGAGCCGGGAACGCTAGGGAGCGGACGCAATGAGGAGAGGGCAGATGAGCATAGCGCGCAAAACGCACCTTCGCGGGCTGACGGCGGCGGTGTTGGCGGTGATGCTCGCGGCAAGCGGCGCGCAGGGGCAGGGGCTGCGCCAGCCCGATTTCCCGGCCTTCAACCCGGATGCCGTGCCCCAGCAGGGGGAGGATGGCGCACTCTTTAACCTGCGCATGTCGGACACGCGCCGCCCGCCGGAATGGTTCCTCGCGATTTATAGTGGCACGACGATGGGCACCTATTTCTATGTGGCAAGCGGCATTTGCCGGGTGTTGGAGCGCACGTTTACGGAGCACCGCATCCACTGCGTGCCGCTGCGCTCCAGCGGGGTGGGCGGCAATGTGACCTTGATGAATGAAGGCCGCGCGCAGGCCGTCATGGTCCAGACCGACACCAACTATTATGCCGCCAATGGCACCCGCCCCATGCCCGCCGCCCGGTCCGGCGCGTCGCTCTATAATGAAACGGCGGTGCTGGTGGTGAGTAAGGCGTCGGGCATCACCTCCATCACCGATCTGCCGGGCAAGCGTGTCAATCTGGGGCCGGAAGGCTCCGGCACACGCAGCCTGTGGATGGACGCGCTCAAGGCGAACGATATCGCGCTTTCCGATCTGGGGGAGGTGTTTGGCGCGACACAAGACAGCAACGTGCTTGCACTTTGCGATGGGTCCATCGACGCGTTCGCAAGCTGGATCGGCCATCCGTCCCCTTTCATCCAGAGTGCCGTGAGCCGCTGTGACGCGCAGATTTTGGGCATGTGGAGCGATGGCACCGCATCCCTCGTGGACAGTCAGGAATTCCTGTTCCCCCAAACAATCCCCGCCAATACCTACACCAATCAATCGCAGGATGTGGCGTCCTATGGGTTCAAGGCGTCGCTGGTATTTCACCGTGACACGCCCGATTACATCGTCTGCAACACGGTGCGCGCGGTGGCGCTCAATGCCGATCTGTTTCGGGAACAGCACCCGGCCCTGTCGAATTTCGATCCGTCAGAGATGTTCGCGCAGGGCAACGCGCTGGAATTCCACAATGGCGTGAAGATTTTCCTCGCCTCGCAAAACTGCCCGGAAGTGGATTTTGAAATAAAAGACCCGCGGTGATCGCTCACCCCGGGTCATTTTGTCATCGGTTATTTGGCTGGGATCAGGAGGACGCTTTCGCCCGCGTGCCGCCGGATTTGGAGCTTGCCGCCTCGAACTCAGCCTTGAAATGCTCCCGCATCGCGTCGGCATCAAAGTCAAGCAGGGTGCCGCCGCTCTCGAAATGCTGTGTAAAGACGCTGCCGATTGCGTAGGTGGATGCGGCTGCGAATGTCGGCATTGCCGCGATGCCAAGGATCGGGCCAACGCCCGGAATGGCCTTCACAAGGCTTGCCGCGCCACCCGCAAATCCGGCCGGAATGACCGTCGCCAGAAGGGCTGCAACCGCCGTCTTGGCAGCGCTTTTGCGGAACGGCATGTCGTACTGATCGGACAGATCCGCAATCATTTTGACCTGTATGCCGGTGATTGCAGCAAGATCAACATAAGGCATAGGGATCAATGCCGCGCCTGCGGACCAACCCATATAGGTTTTCACAATGGCTTTCGCCGCGTCTTGGTTGGTCTGGGACTCTTCGGTCATCAAGGAACTCCACAATGGATTTGCGATGCGCTTTACTACCATAACGTGCGTTTTTTCGCAACAAAATCAGCGGCCCGGTCGGATGGGGTGAAAAACGTGCAAACACTGAGGAAAACACGCTGTATCGGCCGGGAATGGGCCTAGGCGATGTATTTTCTGATCGCTGACAGGACCGTGTTGGCAAAGATGTCAGGCGCGCTTTGGATCACGAAATGGCCCCCCGCCAGCGCGTATTCATCGAACGGACCCTCGGTCTCAACCTGCCATTGGCGCATCTGATCGGGGGCGGCGTGCGGGTCAATTTGACCCGCGATGGCGATGATCGGCATATCGAGCGGATGCGCGAACCGGGGCAATGGCTCAAACGCCATCGCGAAATCCCCCCGCAACATCGGCTCGACTAGATCCATCAATTCGGGATGCTCGAAAATCTCGGCAGGGGTTCCGCCATATTCGGCGATCTTGTCCCAAAACGCCGCTTTCGGCAGGGTGTGGAGCGGACTGCGCGGCGGCCCGTCATAGGGCCACGCATGGGCGCATAGACACAGATAGCGTGGCTGCGACAGCCCCATCGCCGCCAATCGGCGCGCCAGCATATAAGACAGCCGCGCGCCCATCGAATATCCCAAAAACCCGAAAGAGCCGCTGAGATGCGGCACGATCTGCGGCACGATCCCGTCAAGAAACGCGTCGATCTCTGCGTAAGGCGTGTCGTTGATCCGCATGTCCCGCCCCGGCAGCAGCACAGGGACCACATCCAGCCAATCCGGCGCCATGGTCGCCAATCTGCGATAGGCATGGGGCGTCCCCCCGGCAAAGGGAAAGCAGAACAACCGATGCCGGGCAAAGGGTTTTTGCCCCATGCCGGGAAACCAGGTCGCCCCGCTCATGGATCGTCCTTGAGGAACAATCTGCGCGTTGTCTCTATGTTTTCGGATGAGAACAATGTGTCATGGGTGCCAGGCACCACCATGACCTCGTAATTGGGGCAAATCGGTGCCCAGATCGCCTCGATATCATAGGTGTTCCATTGCGGATTGTCGGCGGCTTTCACCAATGTGACAGGCCCGTAATAGGGCGTCGGGCGATAATCTTCATAGGCCCGTTGCGCCGCTGCCGCGACCCGCACGATCGCATCGAATTGCGCAAGGGACATGCCGTCATGCAGGATGCCAACCTCAATCGCGCGCTCCATCAAGGCGGCAAGCCGCGCCATCCGATCGCCGGGCGGTGGCGTCTCCGCATGGGTGACCTTGGCAGCAAAAGCGATATCGTCGGTCAGGTCAGCAGGCGCCATCCCGAACACATAATGCGGTGCCGTGTCGATCAGCAGAAGCTGGGCAACCTCGCCACCCGCCGCCACATGCTGTTGGGCAAGCTCTAGGGCCGTCAGCCCTCCCAGCGACCATCCGGCCAGCTTTAATGGATGTGCGATCCCCTGACGCGCGATCTCCTTGCGGTAGGCCTCCGCAATGGCTGGAAGGCGCGACAATGGCTCTCCACCCCGCTCCAATCCGGGCGCTTGCAGACCGAATACCGGCTGATCGCCGAGCGTGCGCGCCAATTCCATATACCCAAGCGTGCTGCCCGACAGGGGCGGTGTCAGATACCATGGCGCGCGCGCGCCACCTGCGTGGAGGGGCAGGATAGTAGATGCGCTATCGCCCTCATTTTCCTCAATCATGTGAGCGATTGTTTGTATTGAGTTGTATTGGAAGAGGGATTTGAGGGTGATGTTATGGTTTGTGGATTTTTGGATATTTTGGATGAG
>NZ_JACIJS010000007.1 GCF_014199445.1 Rubricella aquisinus
ACCTGGTACTTCAGTACCTCGCGACGCACAGCCCAGATGCTACCGACGTCAGTCGGTAGTGGTTCACTTTCTTCAAATATACCCCGCCGGAGGCATCGCGGCGCCGCAAGGCGCGGCGCCCGGCCCAAAGGGAAAAGGCACGCGTGAGCGGGCCTTTGACGTGCGGGAGCGCTCCGTTCGGGGCGTCAGACGATGCTGCGATAGGTCAGGCGCCGCATCGAGCCAGTTTTGGAGCGCATCAGGATCGTATCCGTTTCAAGATAAGCCCCGTCCCGCCGTGCGCCGCGCACGATGGAGCCGTCCGTCACCCCGGTCGCGGCAAAGATCACATCCTCGCGCACCATCTCATCGCGGGCGTAGATCTTGTCGAGGTCGGTGATCCCTGCCTTGGTCGCGCGGCCCCGTTCGTCATCATTGCGGAACAACAGCCGCCCCTGCATCTGCCCACCCATGCATTTCAGCGCCGCGGCGGCCAACACACCTTCGGGTGCACCACCAGAGCCCATATACATGTCGATCCCGGTGGAGGCCTCGGCGCAATGGATCACGCCGGCCACGTCCCCATCCGTGATCAGGCGGATCGCAGCGCCGGTTTCGCGGATTTCGCGGACCAGATCCTCATGCCGCGGGCGTTCCAGCACGCAGGTCGTGATCTCGGATGGCTGCACGCCTTTGGCCTGTGCCAGCGCGTGGATCCGCTCCGTTGGTGTCATATCCAGCGTCACGACCTCATTCGCGTAGCCCGGCCCGATGGCCAGCTTGTCCATATACACATCCGGTGCATGCAGCATGGAGCCGCGCGGCCCCATCGCGATCACCGCCAGCGCGTTCGGCATGTCTTTCGCGGTCAGTGTCGTGCCTTCCAGCGGGTCAAGCGCGATATCGACGCCGGGGCCATTGCCGGTGCCGACTTCCTCACCGATATAGAGCATCGGAGCCTCGTCCCGCTCCCCCTCACCGATCACAACGACACCCGCGATATCGAGCATGTTAAGCTGGGTGCGCATTGCATCGACCGCCGCCTGATCGGCAGCTTTCTCGTCACCCCGCCCGATCAGCTTGGCGGAGGCAATCGCTGCTGCCTCGGACACACGGGCAAGCCCGAGGGACAGCAAACGGTCTGCAAATTCTTGGGTCGGGGATGTCATACTAAACTCCTGTTTGTGGGCGCGGGCCATGCGCCGCGCCCCTTTTGCGCCGAGCCGTCCCATTTTTCAAGGAAAGAGGCCGCAAGGGTCATGCGTAACATGGCCCCGGGCGGGGCAGGAGCGGTCAGACCTGTTCGATCCGCAGGGCCACCGGCTGATCAAGGGAGGTCTTGTGCGCCGCGATCTCCTCAAGCGCCTTGTCGAGTGCGATCCGCCCACACGGATGGGTCACGATCAACACAGGTGCTGTCCCTGCCTCATGCGCATTCTGGCGCATCTGATTGATGGAAATGCCTTGCCGCCCCAGCGCATCCGCAACACGGGCAAGGACGCCGGGCGCGTCCTCCAATGTCAGCCGCAGGTAATAAGCGGCCCCTAGCCCCGTCTCTGCCCGTTCTGCCTTGACCAGATTGGTGGCGGGCTGGCCAAAGGCCGGGATCATCAGGCCACGGGCCACGTCGATGATATCTCCCAAAATTGCGGAAGCCGTCGGTCCTTCGCCCGCGCCGGGGCCCTGATAGACCGTCTGACCAATAAAGTCGCCCTCAACGACGACCATATTTGTCACACTCTCCAACTGGCCGATGGGGGAGGTCGCGGGAACAAGGCAAGGCTGCATCCGCTGCTCAAGGGCCGCGCCATTCATCCGCGCCACGCCGAGCAGTTTCACCCGGTAGCCCATCTCGGCAGCCTGCTCGATATCCATCAGGCTCACACGCTCAATCCCTTCGACCTTCACACCGTCGAAATCCACCTCGGTGCCAAAGGCGATGGAGGACAGGATGGCGAGCTTTTGGGCCGCATCAATGCCACCCACGTCAAAGCTCGGATCGGCCTCCGCATAGCCGAGTTTCTGCGCATCCGCGAGCACATCCGCATAGGCCGCACCCGTGTGCTCCATCGTGGTCAGGATATAGTTGCAGGTGCCGTTCATCACGCCCATCACCCGGGTGATCTGGTTCCCGGCGAGGCCTTCTGTCAGCGCCTTGACGATCGGGATACCGCCTGCCACCGCCGCCTCAAACCGCAGGGCAACGCCCGCCGCTTCCGCCGCTTTGGCCAGCGCATGCCCCCCCTCAGCGAGCAGCGCCTTATTGGCGGTCACCACATGTTTGCCATTGGCGAGGCTTTGCTCCACCGCATCCCGTGCAGGGCCGGACGTGCCGCCAATCACTTCGACGACAAGGTCCACATCGGCGCGCTGCGCGAGCGCTGCGGCGTCATCTTCCCAAGCATAAGCGGACAGGTCCACGTCGCGGGCCTTGTCCTTGCTGCGAGCAGAGACAGCCACAATCTCCACGGGCCGACCAGCGCGCTGCGCGATCAGCTCCCCATGGGTCTGGATCATTCGCACAACCCCCGTGCCAACAGTGCCAAGGCCAGCGATTGCGATGCGCAGGGGGGATGTCATGGAATGCCTCTTTCGAACAGCTTGAGTAATGGTGCTCAGGTCGTATCCGATGGGCGGGTCAAGGGCAACGCACCCTCAGCGCCAGAGTTTGCGTATTTTCAAAAAACCAGCATAGCCGAGGTCCAGAAACCAGATGAACGGCTGACGATCCAACAAAATGCCAAAGGGGCGCAGCGCGGTCTGGGTGCGCCAAATCGCCAGAAAAGCCCGCGCGCCGCTCACCATTTGTCCATCCGCCAGCCGCACATGAAGCCGGGCCAGCAGTGCCTCGCGCGTCGCGTCCTCGGGCACGGGGCCAGTGGCGATGTCCTGAAAGGCCTCCTCCGGGACCGTCCCGGAGGATTTGTACATCGCGATTTCGCGGCTGCAAATCGGGCAGGCCCCATCGTAATAGATGGCGGATATGTTTTGGTTCTTGCTCATACCGGAGAAGTAGGGTCGTTCCGCGCCCTGTCGCTGCGTCACCGCGCCGCGACCCGCTCCCGATGCAGGATGAACAACCCGGTGGCCACCACGATGGCCGCTCCGGTCAGTTGCCATGGCCCCGGTCGCTCCCCAAACAACAGGATACCGAGGGCGGCCGCCCACAATAGCCCACTATACCGAAACGGCGCCACGAACCCCACATCCCCCGCCCGGATTGCCGAGACGGCAAAGATATATGCGAGGGACACAAGGACGGCTGCTGTCACGATGATCACGCTTTGCCCCGGCGTGGGCATCACCCAATCCGAGCCAATGGATAGGACAAGTGCGAGTAGCGTGACCATCGCCCCGGTGATAAGTGCCATGACCTGCGACGGTACGGCGGCGGTCAGGCTGCGCGCAGCGAGGTCTCTAAGAGCGATGCAGAACACGGTTGCCACAACCAGAAGGGACATGACGTTGAACCCGTCCGCCCCCGGCTGGATGATCATCAACACACCCGCGAGGCCCACAAACACCGCGATCCAGCGCCGCCAGCCGACTGTCTCCCCGAACAACAGCGCCCCGGCAATAGTCAGGATCAATGGCACACCCTGAAGGATCGCCACCGCAACGGAGAGCGGCACGAGCGCGATGGCTGTCAGATAGGTCAGGGTCGATCCCATCTCCCCTGTCACGCACAGCGCCACCGCCCGCCGGTCCCGCCCCCGTGGCAATGCGGCGAGCGCACCGCTGCGCCACGCGATGACAAACAACAGGAGCGTGGCGCAAAGACCGCGCAGGAACACTGCCTGCGAAAATGGCAGATCCTGCAATACTGCCTTCATCGCCGCGTCATTGCCGCGAAACGCGCCCATCGCCGCGATCATCAGGACCGCGCCGCGCAGGTTCTGCGCCAGCGTCGCCTTCATGCGGAGCGCCTCAGCGCCAATTCACTTTCCAAAAATATCTGCCCGCGCGGCGAGCGCACCCGGCGGATGCATCGCATCTGCCGGGCCACGCCCAAAGGGCGCGGGCCGCAAGGCCCAGCGGCGTGCGGGAGCGCCCTATGGCTCAAGAAAACCCCACCCGTCGGAGATATAGCCGCGCGCCACCGCAATCGTCGTGATCCGCTCCTCATGGGTCCATATGTCGGCAAGTGTCAGCGGCACGTCCGATACGCTCGCGGTGACCTTTCCGTCGCCCTCGCTCACCTGATAGCCGAACATGCCCAATGCGCGGGTCAGGTCAGCGGCGCGCGCCTCCGGTCCCGCCAGCAGATCGAAATCCAGCGTCACCGGGGTGCCTTCGGCCACATCGCTATCCCCGAAAATCTGTTCCAGCGTCATCGCGGTCAGCGCATAGGCTTCTTGCGGGGACAATTGCTCGGGCAGGTCAGACATTGTCATATTCGGACAGAATGTCATCCGCCCGCGCCAAGAGCCGCTTCACGCCGCGTGCGGCCTGCCGGATCCGGTGTTCGTTCTCCACCAACCCGAGGCGGACATAGCCTTCGCCATATTCCCCAAATCCGACGCCGGGGGCGACGGCGACCTCGGCCTCCCGCAGCAGGATTTTGGAAAACTCCATCGAGCCAAGCCGCGCGAATTGCGCAGGGACCGGGGCCCATGCAAACATCGTTGCGGGCGGGGAGGGGATGTCCCATCCGGCACGCCCCATCGCGTCGATCAGCACGTCCCGGCGGCAGCGATAGATGTCACGCACCTCGTCGATGCACTCTGTCGGCCCATTCAGCGCGGCGGCGGCTGCCACCTGCACCGGTGTGAATGCGCCGTAATCAAGATAAGATTTGATCCGCGTCAGCGCGCTGATCAACCGCTCATTGCCCACCGCAAAGCCCATGCGCCAACCGGGCATCGAAAAGGTCTTGGACAGGGAGGTGAATTCCACCGCGATGTCCTTTGCCCCCTCGATCTGCAACACTGAAGGCGGCGGGTTGTCGTCGAAATAGATCTCCGAATAGGCCAGATCGCTCAGCACCCAAAGGTGATGCTTCTTCGCGAAGGCAACCAAATCCTTGTAGAAATCGAGATCAGTGACCTGCGCGGTCGGGTTCGACGGGAAACTCACGACGATCGCCACGGGCTTTGGCACCGAGTGCATCACCGCTTTTTCAAGGCTGCGGATGTAATCCTCTGGATCGAAGCGGCCATTGACCAGCGCCTGCACATGGCGCAGCGTCCCGCCCGCAATCATGAAACCATAGGGATGGATCGGATAGCTGGGGTTTGGCACCAGCATCACATCACCCGGCGCCGTGATCGCCATGGCGAGGTTGGCAAGCCCTTCTTTCGAGCCAAGCGTGGCGATCACCTCCGTCTCCGGGTTGAGCTTCACGCCAAAGCGGCGCTCATAATAGCCCGCCTGCGCGCGGCGCAGCCCCGGAATGCCCTTGGAAGAGGAATAGCGATGCGTGCGCGGGCGCTGCACCGTCTCGATCAGTTTCTGGACGATATGGGGCGGCGTATCCATGTCCGGATTGCCCATCCCGAAATCGATAATGTCCATCCCGTCCGCTCGGTATTCCGCCTTGAGCCGGTTCACCTCGGCGAACACATAAGGGGGCAGGCGTTTGATGCGGTAGAATTCTTCGGTCATGGCAGGGCTTTTCGGGCTAGGGGTTGATCCTCGCTTTATAGGGGGCAGGCCCTAAACGGCAATGGTGATCTGATCTGCGCGCGTCGGAATGCCTCCGGCGGGAGGTATTTTTGGAAAAAAGAAACGGGGGCGGGAGTATTTGACGGCAGGGTTCCGCGCAGTGTAGATGCGGGCGGGTACCCAAGGAGCAACCAGATGACCACGCAAGTCTTTATCGACGGGGAAGCCGGCACCACCGGTTTGCAAATCTTTGACCGGTTGAAGGATCGGAGCGACATTTCGCTGATCCAACTGGGCGAAGACCGCCGAAAGGATCTGGACGCGCGGCGCGATGCGCTGAACGCAGCGGATGTGGCGATCTTGTGCCTGCCGGATGCCGCCGCAATCGACTCTGTGGAGATGATCGAGAATGACACCACGCGGGTGATCGACGCCTCGACCGCGCATCGCGTGGCCGATGGATGGGTTTATGGCTTTCCGGAGTTGACCAAAGGCCACGCGGAGGCTGTGGCCAACGCGCGGTTCGTGGCCAATGTGGGCTGTTATGCCACCGGGTCCATTTCGCTGATCCGGCCCTTGGTCGAGGCGGGATTGCTGGCGGCGGATGCCGGTCTGACGATCCATGGCGTTTCGGGCTATACTGGCGGCGGCAAGGCGCTGATTGCGGAGATGGAAGCAGCAGGATCGTCCGACTTTTTCCTCTACGGTCTTGATCAGGGGCACAAGCACCTGCCGGAGATCACGAAATACGGGCTGCTCTCGCGCCCGCCGATTTTTGTGCCAGCCGTGGCAAAATATGCGCAAGGCATGGCGCTCACGCTCTCTTTGCCCAAAGGGATGGTCGATGGTGATCGGGAGGCCCTGCTGGCGGTCTATCAGGCGCATTATGCCCATGGTGGCGATGTGATCGTGGTCTCCGATACCGAGGCGCGGCTTGACCCGCAGATGCATAATGACACCAACACGATGTCTATCCATGTGCGCGGCAACGCAGAGACGGGTCAAATGGTGGCCGTGGCCGTGCTCGATAACCTTGGCAAAGGGGCGTCGGGATCTGCGGTGCAAAACCTTGACCTGATGATTTGCGCTTAATCGAGGCTGCCCTCGAGCGCGTCGATTTCCGCTTGTAATGCTGCTTTCTCCGCCTCCGTCAGGGGGGCGGGGGGGCGTGCGTCCCCGGTGGTGCGATCCACGAGTTCGGGGAATGTATCGCCGGAGGTGACCACTTCGTCCGGCAGGTCATAGGCACCGAACACCTCCCCGATGCTGCACCCGGCAAGAATGACACACAGGGCAGTGCAGAGAATTTTTGGTTGCGTCAACATCACTTACCTAGCTGCGACGATCCGCGTTTTGCGCAAGATCGAGGTTTTCCCTATACTCCTGTGCGTATCAGACCGCTGACATCAACGTCACCCCCTAAACCAACGCGCAAGATCGTTGGACGCACGAGGAAATCATGGCCGATCAAAAGATCACACTGCCCGAGGATATCGCGAAAGACGTGCCCGAATGGATGCAATCCAGCGCCGAGTTTGCCGCGAACATGGCGAAAGTGTCCGAGACATCGCAGGAAATCTGGACCCGGTTCTTGAGCGCGCAGGGCGATAGCACGGGGCCGATGCACAGCGATCCGCTCAACACGATGCCGGCCTTCACCGAATTTGCCAACACGCTCGCCGCCCATCCCAATGAGGTGGCGGAGGCGACGCTGGCCTATTGGACCTCCATGGGGGAGTTGTGGCGCGACACGACGCTGCGCTGGTTGGGTGCCGAGATGCCGGAGGAGCAGGGACGCCCCGACAAGCGGTTCAAACACAAGGAATGGTCGGAGAACCTGCTGTTCGACTACCTCAAGAAATCCTACCTCTTGACCGCCAACCACCTTCAGCAGAACGCGCATGATCTGGGGGAAATGGACCCGCGCGACCGCAAGAAGGTCGAGTTTTATACCCGCACCTTTGTGGAGGCGATGAGCCCGACCAACTTTTTCGGCCTCAACCCCGAAGTGCTGGAAAGCACGATGAATGAGAAGGGTGAAAACCTTGTCCGGGGTCTCAACATGATGTTGCAGGATCTGGACCGGGGCAAAGGGCAACTTTTGATCCGTCAGACCGATATGGAGCAGTTCAAGGTCGGCCAGAACATGGCGATGACCGAAGGACAGGTCGTGTTCGAAAACGAGCTGATGCAACTGATCCAATACGCGCCGCTGACCGAAAAGGTCTATGCCAAGCCGCTTTTGATGATCCCGCCGTGGATCAACAAATACTATGTGCTCGACCTCAATGAGAAGAAGAGCATGATGAAATGGCTGGTGGAGCAGGGCTACACCGTGTTCATCATCTCATGGGTGAACCCCGATGAACGCTCCGCCGGGGAGACATGGGAAAGCTACCGGGAAAAGGGTGTGTCGACCGCGATCGACAAGGTGCTGGAGGAAACAGGCCAGAAGCAGACCCATATTGCGAGCTACTGCATTGGCGGCACGATGGCGGGCACCTTCCTTGCCCATGCGGGCAAGACGAAGGACAAGCGCGTTGCCTCTGCCACCTTCTTTACCGCGCAGCTTGATTTCGAGGATGCCGGCGAATTGCAGGTGTTTGTGGACGAGCAGACCATCGAGGCCGTCGAGGGCCAGATGGAAAAGGGCTATCTGCCTGCGCAAAGCATGGCGAGCGCGTTCAACATGCTGCGCTCCAGCGATCTGATCTGGGGCTATGTGATCAACAATTACATGCTCGGGAAAGAGCCGTTCCCGTTCGACCTTTTGTATTGGAACAGTGACAGCACCAGCATGCCCGCGCGGGTGCATCGCTTCTATCTGGAGCAGTTCTATCAAGACAATAATTTCGCCTGTGGCGATCTGAAAATCGGCGGTCTGAACGTGAAACTGTCCGATATCAACGTGCCGGTGTACCACGTTGCCGCAAAAGAGGATCACATCGCCCCTGCCGCGTCCGTCTATCGCGGGGCGCGGATGATGACGGGGGCGGATGTGCATTTCGTGCTCGCAGGCTCGGGCCATATCGCGGGCGTGGTCAACCCGCCTGCCCTTGGCAAATACCAGTATTGGGTGAATGACGATTATTCGTCGGAGGACATCACCGGATGGCTCGAACAGGCCGAAGAACGCCCCGGCTCCTGGTGGGTCGATTGGGACGCGTGGCTGTCTAAGCAATCGGGCCGCAAGGTGAACGCGCGCACACCGGGCAAGGTGCTTGGCACGATTGAGCCTGCACCGGGGTCTTATGTGAAGGTCCGTTTCGACGAAAAGGATTGATGCCTCCGGCGGGAGGTATTTGGGGAAAAAAGAAGCCGATCAGGCCAAGCCGCCTTTACGACAGCATCCCTTGCGCCGCAGGATAGCCTGTGGAGCAGGGGAGGCGTGCTAATGCGGATGGACGAGATCGTTGATGGTGTCACTCATCCAATGGGCGCGGCCCCGTTCCGGGAGGCGTGTCGCGCGGCGCTGGATCGTGACGGTGTGCTCTGCCTGCCCGATTTCATCCAACCGGCAGCATTGGAGGCGATGCTCAATGAGGCGCGTGGGGCGCAGGATAAGGCGTATTTCTGCACCTCCCGGCATTCGGTTTATCTGACGCCCGCCGATCCGGCCTATCCGGCAGAGCATCCCGCAAACCGGCAAGTGGAATCGTCCAAAGGCTGTATCTGTGACGACGTGATCGGGGCAAATTCGCCCTTGCGCACGCTCTATGATGATCCGGGGTTTCGGGCATTCGTGGCCGCTGTCACCGGAGAGGCCGCGCTCTATCCCTATGCCGATCCGCTGTCCTCCATCAACATTCACTATGCGCATCGGGGGCAGGAGCTTGGCTGGCATTTCGACAATTCGTCCTTCGCGATCACGCTGTTGATCCAGAAACCCGAGGCCGGCAGCCGGTTTGAGTATGTGAAAGACCTGCGCCGCGCCGATGCGGGGGAGATGAATTTCGAGGGCGTTCGAAAGCTGTTGGATGAGGAAATGACGCCAACGGTTCTTACGATGGAGCCCGCAACGCTGGTGCTGTTTCGGGGGCGCAACGCGATCCACCGGGTGTCCCCCAATGAGGGGGAAACGACGCGAATGCTGGCGGTCCTTGCCTATAACGCACAGCCGGGGGTGGCCCTGTCCGAGAATGCGCGCATGACCTTCTATGGGCGGTTGGGCTAACCGAAGTCTTGCTTACTGCACGAGCGTTCAGTTATGCTCCCGATCAAAGGGAGCAAAGCCGATGGCGCGCAAGAGCGGATCAAGCGGTGAGAAAACGGCGATTGCCGTGCGGGAGGCAGCCATCCGGTTGATTGCCCAGCACGGGTTTGCGGCCGTTTCCATGCGCCAGATCGCGCGGGAAGTGGGCGTTCAGGCAGGGGCCTTGTACCTCTACACCCCGGACAAGCAATCGCTGCTGTTCGATATCCTCAAAAGCCATATGGAGGATCTGCTATCTTCCTGGCAGGACGAAGCGCCCGGTTCCGATATGGCACCCGAGGCCCGGCTGGAGCGGTTTGTCCGCTTCCACATCCGGTATCATATCTCCCGGCAGGACCGGGTTTTCATCTCCTATATGGAGTTGCGCAACCTCTCCCCCGATAATTTCGTGGAGATTGAGCGATTGCGGCGGCTCTATGAGGATGTGCTGGGCGAAATCCTGAGCGATGGCGCGGCCAAGGGCGTGTTCGTGATGGAAGATATCCGGGTCACAACCATGGCGATGATCGCGATGCTCACCGGGGTCAGCACATGGTTCCGCGAAGGGGGCCGGTTGGGGCCGGATGACATTGCGGCCCATTACATTTCCATGTCGCTGCGCCTTGCGGGCGCGCATGTGCCCATGCTGGCCGTGGCCGAATAATCCTAAAGAAACCCGTGCGTGTGCAGGGTGGAAAGCAGGCGTTCGGCAAAATCCTCCGATGACAGGTCCAGCGCCTGTTGCCCCAATCGCCACGCAAGATACCGATCAAGAGCCGCCTGCGCAGGTCGGGGTAAATCAAGCGCGCGGGCCAGCGCGCCGCCCGTGTCGCAGCGGGTCGTGGCATGTCCATAATCGGCCATCCCGCAGGTGATCACATGGCAGCCGTGCAAAAGCGCCTCAAGCCCCGTGCCGGAATTGCCCGTCACGACCGTGCGCGCGCGGGGAAAGATGTCATGCAGGCTGGCTTGCGTGACCCAGACCCCATGTGCCGGATCGTGCAACCGCGCGAGCGCCTGATCCGGTGGGGCCGCCGGGTGCGGCTTCACGATCACGGGCCGCGTGCCGCGTGCGGCCAGAACGCCGCGCAGAATATCCTCTCGCGACAGGGTGGTGAGCGAGAGGACCAGATCGCCGGGCACTTGCAGCATCACCGCAATCGCGTCGCTGGTGTCGGGCAGGGGCAAGGCACCTTGCGGCGGTTGCGCCAGTTTCGACAGGTTCGCCGCGCGAAACCGCTGCAACAGGGCCACGCGCAGGCCCGGCTGGATGGGTGCCGCCTCCGGCTCATAGCGCGATTGCGCCAGATGTGAGAAAGCGGCAAATCCGTGCCGGTCCAGCCGGAAAAATCCCGGCAGCGCATCCTGACTGAGATAGAGCGCATTCGGGTGGCGCTGACGTCCGTGGAACAGGATATGCTTGGTCCGTGGCGCGCGGCGCAGCGCATGTTCGAAATAGCGAGGATGGTTTTCGCGCTGCACCTGCCAGTCAAAGCGGATGCCCGCGTCCTGCATGGTTTCGGCAAAGCGATTGTAGAAAGCGGCGATCTGGTTTTGCCCCGGTCCCTGCGCAAGGGCCGCGACATGCAGGCGAAACGCGGCTGCGCGGGGCGCGTCATTCCAATTGGGGCGCGGGTCGGTCCAGTCGATCTGATCCACAAACGGGGCGGGCACTTCCGCTCCTTTCCGAAGCTGGGCGCGCGATGGCCGCGCGCCCGGTATCAGATCACATATTCGGGTAGATGGGGAAGCGGTCGCAGAGCGCCTTGACCTGCGCCTTGACCTGCGCCTCAACTTCGCCATTGCCCTCTTCGCCGTTGGCGGCAAGGCCATCGACGACCTTGACGATCATCTCACCGATTTCAGCGAATTCCGCCTCGCCAAACCCGCGCGTGGTGCCTGCGGGCGTGCCAAGGCGCACGCCGGAGGTGACCATCGGCTTCTCGGGATCAAACGGGATGCCGTTCTTGTTGCAGGTGATATGCGCGCGGCCAAGTGCCTGTTCGGTGGCGTTGCCCTTTACGCCCTTGGGCCGCAGATCAACGAGCATGACATGGGTGTCTGTACCGCCCGTGACGATATCAAGCCCCCCTTTCATCAGCGTCTCGGCAAGCTGCTGCGCGTTGCGGATGACCTGCGCCTGATAGGTCTCGAATTCAGGGCGGAGCGCTTCGCCAAAGGCAACAGCCTTGGCCGCGATGACATGCATCAACGGGCCACCCTGAATGCCGGGGAAGATGGCGGAGTTGAATTTCTTGGCCAAGGCCTCGTCATTGGTCAGGATCATGCCGCCGCGCGGGCCGCGCAGGGTCTTATGCGTCGTGGTGGTGGCGACATGCGCGTGATCAAGCGGATTCGGGTGCTGCTTGCCCGCCACAAGACCCGCGAAATGGGCCATGTCCACATGCAGATAGGCGCCGACGCTGTCCGCGATTTCCCGGAATACCTTAAAGTCGATCTGGCGCGGAACGGCGGAGCCGCCTGCGACGATGACTTTCGGTTTATGTTCTGCCGCAAGCTCCGCCACCTGATCATAGTCAAGCCGGCTGTCCTGCTTGCGCACGCCGTAATGCACCGCGTTGAACCACTTGCCCGACTGGTTGACCTTGGCCCCATGGGTCAGGTGGCCCCCGGCGGACAGGTCCATGCCCATGAACGTGTCACCGGGCTGCATCAGCGACATGAACACCGCTTGGTTCGCTTGCGAGCCGGAATTGGGCTGCACATTGGCAAAGCCGCAGTTGAACAATTGCTTGGCGCGCTCAATGGCGAGGTTTTCGGCCACATCCACATGCTGACACCCGCCATAATAGCGCCGGCCAGGATAGCCTTCGGCGTATTTGTTGGTCATGACATGGCCCTGCGCTTCCATCACGGCGGCAGAGACGATGTTCTCGGAAGCGATCAGTTCGATTTCGTCGCGCTGGCGCGTCAACTCGTCGGTGATCGAGCCCCAAAGCTCGGGATCGCGGGAAGCGAGGGTTTCGGTGAAAAAGCCAGTGTCACGGACGGTCTTGAGCATTGGGCCACTCCTGAAGGGTCAATCTTGGCGCAGGATGTAACGCGGCGCGGGGGTGGGTGCAAACGACCTTTACGTCACTCTCCGCAATAAAAACGTCAAAAGGGGGCAGGGGAGGAAACTTCGTTTCCAATTGCGGCGCATTTCCCTTGGCACGCGCTGGGGGATCGGGTGTAGTCAGAGGAAAACGGGATGCAACAAAAGGCAGGGCAGCGCCGTGCGATTTCAAAACATCAGCTTCGTGGCTAGCCACGCGCAGGAGGCCGAGCTGGCGCGTCAGGCGCTGGTGTCGCTCTATGGCGATTGCGCGGTGGAGGAAGCGGATGTGATCGTGGCGCTGGGCGGCGACGGGTTCATGTTGCAAACCCTGCACGACACCGAACATCTGCGCGCGCCAGTCTACGGGATGAACCGGGGCACGGTCGGGTTCATGATGAACGCGTTTGCGCTGGAGGATCTGCGCGCGCGGCTGGAGGCGGCGGAAGATGCCAGCATCCATCCGTTGCGCATGTCCGCACAGACCCGCGCGGGGGAGACGCGCACGGCGCTCGCGATCAACGAGGTGTCGATGCTGCGCATGGGCCCACAAGCGGCCAAATTGCGCATTTTCGTCGATGGGCGGGAGCGGATGGCCGAACTGGTCTGCGATGGCGCGCTGGTTTGCACACCCGCAGGCAGCACCGCGTATAATTATTCCGCCCATGGCCCGATCCTGCCCATCGGGGCGGATATTCTGGCGCTGACGGCGATTTCGGCCTTCCGACCCCGGCGCTGGCGTGGCGCGCTTTTGCCGATCCGGGCGCGGGTTCGGTTCGAGGTGGTGGAGGATGAAAAGCGCCCGGTTGCCGCCACTGCCGACGGGCTTGAGGTGCGCGATGTCCTGAGTGTCGATATCCAGTCCGAGCCGGACGTGGTGCATCACATCCTGTTTGATCCTGGTCACGGGTTGGAAGAGCGCCTGATCCGGGAGCAATTCGCGTAAATCGGCACCGTTCCGCAAGATGGAGAGATGCGCGCTCGCCGCGCGGGCGAGGTATTTGTGGAAAAAAGAAACGCAGGGTCAGCCTGACAGTCTGACCGGGACGCGTGTTGGCCCGCGAAACGCCCATCCGGCGAACGGGGCCGGTCCCGTTAGCGTCATCTCGGGGAAGCGCGTGAACAGGAGCGGCAGAGCCACCTCTGCCACGAGGCTGCGAGACGCGGCCGCCCCCGCGCAGAAATGTGGCCCTGCGCCAAAGGCGATATGCTGGCCGGGATCGCGGCTCAGGTCGAACCTGTCCGGGTTATCGAACACATCAGGATCGCGATTGGCCGCGCCGAACATCAGGAAAACGCGATCTTCGGCTGCGAAGGTCACACCGCCATAGCTGTGCGCCATGGCGATGCGGCGCGGGGACATGCCGATGGGGCTGATCCATCGGACATACTCATCAAACACCCGGCGCCAATCCGCGCGCGGCTGGTCTGGATGCGCCAAGAGCGCCCAAGCCGCCCCGGCAATGGCATCGCGCGGCTCGTTCTGCCCGCCGGAAATCGTCAGCTTGATGTTGGCGCGGATGCTGTCCATCGGCATCCCGGCGCGCAGTGTGACGGCCAATAGGCTCGGGTCATCGGGCGCGAAGCCCAGCGCGATCCGCGCGTCGATTGTGGCGTCAATCCCAGCGGTGGCCGCATGGCAACGCGCCTCCACCGCCGGATCGCCCGCGTAATTCGCGATCCCGTCGATCATCGCCTGCGACCACGCGTCCATGTCGCGAAAATCCATGTTCGTGAGGCCCGTGATATGCTTGAGCGCCTCAGCGGAGACGGGCATCGCATAGTCGGTCACCAGATCCGCCTCCTGCGGCAGGGCATCAAGGATCCGCTCCGCCTCGGCACGAAACAGCCCGGCCCAATGATCGCGCACGGTGCGGGGGGAGAGGCTTGGAAAGATCGCCTTACGCTCGGCCAGATGCGCCGCGCCATCCTTGCGCATCAGGTTATGGCCCATCAGCACATTCATCAGGCCCGCGGGCTGATGGGAGGAAAACACCTCCGTGTTCTTTTCACAGAGGAAAATATCGGCGCGTCTGGTCAAAAGGGTCGCGCCCAGTTGCGGAACGTAAGCAATCGGCGCCTCTGCCTGCATCCGCTTCAGGGTCGGATACGGGTCGGCGGCAAAGGAGGCCGGATCAATCGGGAATTCGGGCACTGTGGACATGGTCCAACCCTGCGCCCGAAAGAGGGAATGGGTCAAGGAACCCAGTTCACAGCACCGACCACATCTGGAACATCAGCCCGGCGGAAAACGACCCCACGAGCGCCAGCGCGATATAGAGCGCAAAGACCTGCCGCTTGACCAAAGCCCAGACCGCAATCGCTGCCGGAAGGGAGGACACACCGCCCGCGACCAGAAAGGCAAGGCCCGCACCCGGTGCCATGCCCTGCTCGATCAGACCACCGACAAGGGGCAGCGCGGCGTAACCGTTGAGATAGGCCGGCACGCCAACCAGCGTGGCGATCAGGATCGGGGCGATGCCGGTGCCGCCCACCACTCCGGCGATCACATCCGCAGGCAGCCATGCAAGCATCAGGCTTTCCAGAACGAAGGCAAAGAGCAGCCATTTGGCAAGGAACAGCGTCGATTTGACGGCCTCACGCTGAAATTTGCTGCGCCGGGCCGGATCGTTCCAGAACGCCCAGACCACCGGCGCGGGGGTGCGCACCGCCGCGCCGCCGCAACCGCCATTGCCCACGCCGTCGCGCAGCGGATCAGTAAGGTGGCCCGCCTGCATCAGCATATGCACCACAAGCCCGCCAAAGGAACCAAGCGCCACCGCGACAACCGTTTTTGCAATGGCAAATTCCAGCCCCAAGACGCCAGTGGTGAGCACGAACATCGACGGGTCCATAATGGGGGAGGCCAGCCAGAACGCCATCACGGCAGAGAGCGGCACGCCCATCACCAAGAGGGCCGCGATAAGCGGGATCACCCCGCAAGAGCAAAAGGGCGACAGGCCGCCGACAATCGCTGCAATCCCGATCATCACAAGGGGGGAGCCGGTAAAGGCCCGCGCGATCAGCCCATCCGCCGAGCTTGCCGCCGCATAGGCCGCGATCCCGATCGACAGAAGGAGAAAGGGCAAAACGCCCGCAAAACTTGTCAGGGCAAATTGCGCGGTCTCGACCCCTTGAGCCGGGGCAAAGATCAAAAGGCCCGCAACGATCGAAGCGGTCAAAAGCCAGACCCGCTCTTTCGACCAAAGGCTCTGCGCCATGTCGGTCGCGCGGGCGCGGAGGGTGAGTGCAAGTTCCGTCATAGCGATATATCCAGTTTTGTCGTTATATTTGAGCGAAAGAAAAGGAGGCCGCGTGTTATGCGGCATCCTCCTGAGTGAGTGTGACCCCGACGCAGCATTCATCGGTCAGGAAAGCCAAAGTGCGCCGGACTGCGGCGTAATGGGCCCGGTTCACGATCTTGCGTCCGTGGCGTTCTTGCACCACCAGCCCGGCATCCACGAGCGTGCCAAGGTGATGGGCAAGCGTCGATGGCGGCAGGCCCATATGCGTGCCGATCTCACCAACCGTCAGGCCATCCTTTCCGGCGCGCACCAAAAGGCGAAACACGCCAAGCCGGGCCTCATGGCCAAGGGCGGCAAGCGCATGTGCGATATCGTGATCCTGCATCATGCGACTCAATATAACTATATTTCTAGTTTTGTAAAGCGGTGATACCGGATGCGCCCTAGCGCCCCAACTCCTTCATCCCCGACTCCAGCCCTTTGAGGGTCATCGGGAACATCCGATCCGCAAAAATCTCCCGGATCATCTGGATGGATTGGGTATAGCCCCAATGCCGCTCTGGGATTGGGTTGATCCAGATCGCATCGGGCCATTTGTCCCGCAACCGCGCGAGCCAGACTTGCCCGGCCTCCTCGTTCCAATGTTCATTCGCGCCACCCGCCATGGCGACCTCATAGGGGGACATCGACGCGTCCCCGACAAAGATCACCTTGTAGTCTGGCCCGTATTTGTTGAGCACGTCCCAAGTCGGTGTCTGCTCGGCCCAGCGGCGCCGGTTGTCTTTCCACACGCCCTCATAGACGCAGTTGTGGAAATAGTAGTGCTCAAGGTGTTTGAATTCGGCGCGGGCGGCGCTGAACAACTCCTCCACCACCTTCACATGCGGGTCCATCGAGCCGCCTGCGTCGAGGAACAGAAGCACCTTCACCGCGTTGCGCCGCTCGGGTCGGGTTTTCACGTCGAGATAGCCATGCTCCGCCGTCGCGCGGATCGTACCACCAAGGTCCAACTCTTCCTGCGCGCCATCACGCGCCCAGCGGCGTAGGCGTTTGAGTGCAACCTTGATGTTGCGGGTGCCAAGCTCGACGCTGTCGTCAAGATTGCGAAACTCGCGCTTGTCCCAAACCTTCACCGCGCGCTGGTGGCGGGATTTGTCCTGCCCGATGCGCACGCCCTCGGGATTGTAGCCATAGGCGCCAAAGGGCGAGGTGCCCGCCGTGCCGATCCATTTCGAGCCACCCTGATGGCGGCCTTTCTGCTCCTCAAGCCGCTGTTTGAGGGTCTCCATCAGCTTGTCGAACCCACCGAGCGCCTCAATCTCCGCCATGTCTTCGGGGGAGAGGTGCTTTTCGGCCATTTTGCGCAGCCAATCCTCGGGCAGGCCCATTGCCTCCAGCATGTCGCCCGTGCTGATGGCGTCCAACCCCTTGAAGGTATGGGCAAACACCTGATCGAACTTATCAAGATGCCGCTCATCCTTCACCAAGGCTGTGCGCGCGAGATAGTAAAACCCCTCGACATCATATTGCACGACCCCGCGCGACATCGCCTCCAGCAACGACAGGTATTCGCGCAACGACACGGGCAGCTTTGCCCGACGCATATTGTCGAACAGGGTCAGAAACATCAGAGGAACAGATCGAGGATCAGCATTCCCAACAACGCGACAAGCCCGAACGCGACCGCATGGCCAAAGCCGTATTGCAGGATATCGAGGATCTCTCCCCCCCGTTTGTGCGCGCGATATCCGCCAAAGAACCCACCGACCAGAACGGCAAGGGAAACGATTGGAATGAGCATGGAGCCTCTCCTGTAAACCTGTCGCGGAAGATAGGCCGGGGGCAGGGGGGATGCAATCAGCCGGGGCGGTCGATGCGCCAGAAGTCGCAGGGCTCCATCCGGTCGCGCGCGGGGGCATACACGTCGCGCCTGCCATCCGGCCGCAGGCCGAGTGCCGCCAAAAGCGCATGAGACGCTGCATTGCTGCTTTGTGCGCCCGCAGTAACGGCGTTGGCCCCGAGCGTGTCAAAGGCAAACCGGATCGTGCCGTCCGCCGCTTCGCGCGCAAATCCCTGTCGCTGCGCGGGCGCGGCGATCCAGTAGCTCAGATCCGCTAAACCGTCTGCCAGTCCGATTTTCATCCAGCCGATCATCTCACCGCGATCCCGCCTCTCGATGATCCCGGGAAACGTGTCCCCGCGCGCGGCCCCTTCAAGCCATGGCGTGATGAGCTGCTCCACCGCGTCTGTCGTCATGTCAGGGCGCCACGCGGCTGTCCAACGACTGATCGCGGGTGTTATGTGTTGGGCAAGCAGGCCCGCATCGGCCCGCGTCGCGGCGCGGATGAGCAGGCGCGGCGTCCTGATCTGCGCATGGATCATGGGCGCTGATACTTGATGAAGGGCGTCAACACACCCACCCGGTCATATAGCCTGCGCCCGACCGCGTTGAACTCCTGCGTCAGCCAATAGACAGAAGGTGCGCCGCCTGCATCTGCTGCTTCATAAACCGCCTCGATCAAGGCGCGCCCGGCCCCAGTGCCGCGTATTTCTGGATCGACGAACAGGTCTTGCAGGTAGCACACATTCTCCACCTTCCAGCCGTGCCGATGGAACAGGTAATGCGCCAGACCTACGGGCCTGCCGTCCTCGACCGCCAGAAGGCAGGAAAAATCCTGTGGATCATCGCCCAGCAACCGGGCGAATGTGGATTGGTACACGTCCTCGCTCACGGTCGCTTCATAGAACGCCAGATAGGCGGTCCATAGCCGCCGCCAATGCGCCTCGTCGTCCTTCGTCAGCGGTCGGATGGTAAGCATGGTTGGCTCCTTCTGGGTCAGGCCGTGAGTGCTGCCAGCGTGAACAACGTCAAGACGGTGGAGATCAAGATCGCCTTGGCGATGGTGTCCGTCTTGACCCCATACTGCAAGCCAATGACGAAGGGCATCGCGCCACATGGCCCTGCTGCGGTCAGCAGCAGGATGTCGGCCCATTCGACCTCGGTCTGCATCAGCCAGAACAGGCCAAAGGCGATCATGGGATGGATGATGACCTTGATCGCGACAACGCTGACGGTCGCCCCGCCGATCGGCCAGAACTTGGCTGCGGCCATGATGATCCCAAGCGCAAACAGGGATGCTGGCGGGGCGGCCTGCCCGACAAATTCGGCAAAGGTAAACAGCCCCGGCGGAGCGAGCCCCGCGGCGATATTCACCCCGATCCCTGCGAGGATCGCCAGCAGGGCCGGATTGCGCAGCATCATCCCCATCACCGCAACGGGCCGCGCTGACCCAGCCTTGAGCATATCGAGGATCAGGATCGTTCCGCAAAACAGGATGGCGACGTCGATCACGATGACACCCGCAATCGGCATGGCCGCATCCGGCCCATAGATCAGCTCGGCAATCGGCAGGATGTAGAACACATGGTTCACAAAGGCACAGGTCATGCCAAGGAGCAGCGCCTCGCGGAAGGGGCGCTTGAATATCTTGTAGGCCACCCATGTGCCCAGCGCGTAAACCGCCACTTCACTGACAAAATAAATCGCCAATGCCCCCCATTCAAAGGCGGCAAAGGGCGCGCGTGCGACGACATAAAACACCAAAGCGGGCTGCGCGATAAAGAACACGAAGCGGTTGAGGCTCTTGGCAAAGCCTGCATCAAACCAGCCCACGCGCCCGGCGACAAAGCCGATGCCCAAAATGGCAAAGATGGGCAGGATCGGATTGGCGAGGGTTTGCAGCATGTCAGGTATCCAACGCAGTCAGGGCAGCGCGCCACCCCCGGTTTCACTTTCTTAAAATATGCCTCGCCGAAGGCATCGCGGCTGAGGCCGCGATCACCGCGCGCGGGAGCGAGCCATGAAGGCGAGCCGTTCGAACAGATGCACGTCCTGCTCGTTCTTGAGCAGCGCACCATGCAGCTTCGGCAGCGCGTCTTTCCCGTCCCGGCGCAGGTCTTCCGGCTCCAGATCCTCAACCAGCAACAGCTTGATCCAATCAAGCACTTCGGAGGTGGACGGCTTTTTCTTCAATCCCGGGGTTTCGCGTATCTCGAAAAACTGGGTGAGGGCCGTCTCCAGAAGGCGGGGCTTCAGGTTGGGGAAATGCACATTCACAATGGCGGCCATCGTTTCCGCGTCAGGAAAGCGGATATAGTGGAAGAAACAGCGGCGCAAAAACGCATCCGGCAGCTCCTTTTCGTTGTTGGAGGTGATGATGACGATGGGCCGGTGTTTCGCGCGGATCGTCTCTCCGGTCTCGTAGACAAAGAATTCCATCCGGTCGAGTTCCTGCAACAGATCGTTGGGAAATTCGATATCCGCCTTGTCGATCTCATCAATCAGCAGCACGACCCGCTCATCAGCGTCGAATGCTTCCCAAAGCTTTCCGCGCTTGATGTAATTGGCCACGTCCTCGACCCGCGCATCGCCAAGCTGGCTGTCGCGCAGGCGGCTCACCGCGTCATATTCATAGAGGCCCTGCTGCGCGCGGGTGGTGGATTTGATCGACCATTCGATCATCCGCAACCCAAGTGCGGAGGACACCTGACGGGCAAGCTCGGTCTTTCCTGTGCCCGGCTCTCCCTTGACCAAAAGCGGGCGCTCCAGCGCAATCGCCGCGTTCACCGCCACGGTCAGGTCATCGGTGGAGATGTAATCGCTCGTGCCATCAAACCGCATATCGTCCTCCTCACATCGGGTCTGCGCAGTCATGACATGGCGAACCGGGCGCGACAATCGGCAATAGCGGGGAATGTGCGACGAAGCCCGCGGCGTGAAGCGCCCCCATCGCCACTAGTGTTAACGCTTGTTCATTTTTCCGTAGGTTTGGGATGACAACCCTTCAAAACCCCAGTATGTGGGGGCCATAGACCGGTTATGGCCCCCTGTTTGGCCCAATTCGCAGGCGGCCGAACCCATAGGGCAAGGGTGAAAAACAATGAAACAAGACGTTGTTGAAGGCTCCGAGTATAAGCCAGCCGAAGACGAACCGTTCATGAATGACCGTCAGCTTGAGTATTTCCGCCAGAAGCTTCTGGATTGGAAAAGCTCGCTTCTCGATGACAGCCGCGGCACCATCGAAGGGATGCAGGAGGGGACGCGCAACATCCCCGACATCGCGGATCGCGCATCCGAGGAAACCGATCGCGCGCTCGAATTGCGCACCCGCGACCGTCAGCGCAAACTGGTGGCCAAGATCGACAGCGCCCTGCGTCGGATCGAAGACGGCTCCTTTGGGTATTGCGAAGTCACCGGTGAGCCGATCAGCCTCAAACGGCTCGACGCGCGCCCGATCGCGACCATGAGCCTTGAGGCGCAGGAGCGTCATGAGCGTAAGGAAAAGGTCTATCGCGACGACCGCTGATTGACCAAAACGCACCGAAACAGTCAAACGCCGCCTCGCGCACCCGGGGCGGCGTTTTGCTTGTACCGCGGCTGACCACGATTTGATCAGGCTCAAGGGTAGGGCGCCTGCGGCATGCATACTGGCGGGCAAGCGGGCGCATTGCCCGATAGGAGGGGAGCGGACATCATGGCACTGAACGGACAGAAGATCGCAATCGCGGGCGGCGGCATCGCCGGGTTTGCAAGCGCGCTTGCGCTCGCGCAGCGGGGGGCCGCCGTCACCGTGCATGAGCGCGCCCCGGAATTGGCGGAGGTCGGCGCGGGCCTTCAGATCGGGCCGAATGGGATGGCGGTGCTCGACGCGCTTGGGCTGGGGGAGGCCGTGCGCGCGGCAGGCACCCGGCCTGAGGCGATCCATGTCTGTTCCCACAAGAAAGGCGCGGTTCTGATGACCGTGCCGTTGGGCCGCAGGGCGGAGGAGCGCTGGGGTCGCCCTTATCTGCATTTGCACCGCGCGGATCTGCTCCGGATTCTGACCGAAGCGGCCCGCGCGGCGGGTGTCACGGTGGCGCTGGGCCAAACCGCGCTGGGCTTCGACATGCCGAACGGCGCATTGCGCCTTGAGGGCGGAGACGTCGCAGCGGATGCGGTGATCGGGGCTGATGGCGTGCGCTCTGCCCTGCGCTCCCAGATGTGGGAAGGGCAGGAGGTCCGCTTTACCGGTCAGGTCGCATGGCGCGGGACAATCCCGGCAAGCCGGATCGGCATCAAAGTCCCCCCCGTGACCTCCCTCATCATGGGACCGGGCAAGCATATCGTGATCTACCGCCTGCGCGGCGGCGATCTGGTGAATTTCGTGGCCATTGAGGAACGCGACACCTGGACGGAAGAAAGCTGGACCCAAGCGGATGATCCGGCAAACCTGCGCGCGGCCTTTGCCGGGTGGTGCCCGCTTGTCACCGAAACGCTGGCGGCCTGTGAGGAAACCTTCCTCTGGGGGCTGTTCGCGCATCCCGTTTTGCCGCGTTGGGTTGACGGCAATATGGCGCTGATCGGTGATGCGGCGCACCCGATGCTGCCATTCCTCGCGCAAGGGGCGGTGATGGCGCTGGAGGACGCGTGGGTTCTGGCCGAAGCGCTGGAGCAGGCAGATGACGTGCCCACCGGGCTATTGGCCTATCAATCCGCCCGGATGCCACGGGCGGGCAAAGTGCAGGCGGCCTCTGCCGATCAATCGACGCTCTATCACCTTGAAGGGCCGGTCCGGCCTCTGGTGCAGCTTGGTATGCGCATGGTCAACGCCGTGGCGCCGGGGTTTGGCGCGGGACGATATGATTGGATCTATGGCGGAGATGTGACCCGCTAAACGTCAAGGTTAATGCGGATCGGGACGTGATCCGATGGCTTCTCCCAGTCGCGGACATGGGCATCAATGGTGCATTCCGTGAGCCGGTCTGCGGCCTGTGGGGTCAACAGCATATGGTCAATGCGGATGCCGTCATTACGCTGCCGCGCGCCCGCCTGATAATCCCAGAATGTATAGGTTTCGGCGGCATTTGTGGTGGCGCGCAGCGCATCGGTAAATCCAAGCGTCATGATCCGGCGGAACGCGTCGCGGCTTTCGAGGCGAAACAACGCGTCCTCCCGCCACGCATCCGGGCGCGCGGCATCCTCGGCCTGCGGGATGATGTTGTAATCCCCGCCCATCACGGCGATCTCTTCGGAGGCGATCAAGTCAGCGGCCCGCGCCTGCAACCGCGCCATCCACGCCAGTTTATAGTCATATTTCGGCCCCGGCGCGGGGTTGCCATTGGGCAGGTAAAGCCCACAGACCCGCACTGCGCCATGATCACCCTCGACGCTGGCTTCGATCCAGCGCGCTTGCGCGTCCTCCGGGTCACCGGGCAGGCCGCGTGAGACGTCAAACATCGGGCGTTTCGACAGGATCGCGACCCCGTTGAAGCCCTTTTGCCCATGGGTTTCAAGGTTATAGCCCAGATCCTCGATCAGGCCGCGCGGGAAGGTTTCATCGCTCGATTTGATCTCTTGCAGGACCGCGACATCGGGCTGCGCCTCTTCCAGCCATTTGGGAAGCTGGCCTGCGCGGGCCTTGATCCCGTTGATGTTGAAACTCGCAATCCACATCGGCCCACTCCTTTGATCCGCGCGGGCGACGGTAACGGGGCGGCAGGGTCGCGGCAAGGGGCGTTAACCCTGTATCAAGGTTTGGCGGACTAGGCTCATCAGCATCGACATGGATTGCAGGGGAGGCCGGAATGTCACGTCAATTGATCCGCGTATTTGGGGAACGGAATACCGGCACGCGCGCCCTTGCCGCGATGATCGAAAGCTGCGGGTTTCGCACCACGCCCGGCCCGGTGATGCGCGGGGCGCATCCCGATGAATTGCTGTTGCAGGACCGGATCGAGTGCTGTTTCGATGGCACTTGGCGGCAATTCTACACCGACCTTCTACGCGATACGCGCGCAGCCCGGCGTGGGGCGCTGGCACAATGGAAACACGCAGCGCCCAGCTATGATGGCAGTTTCGCGAATGCGGGGGCCGCGGCGGTGTTCACGATCCGCAATCCCTATTCATGGGCCGTGTCGATGCTGCGCCGTCCCTATCACATACGCGGCCCCCGGCCCGAAACCCTCGACGAATTGCTCGCCCGGCCCTGGGCCACCGTGGGGCGGGAAGGGCTGGAGCCGTTGATGCCCGGCATCATGGCGCTTTGGGTGGAGAAAGTGATCAGCTATCGCCGCTTCGCCCGATTGGCGGAGATGGAGGGCGTGCCCTCCACCTTTATCCGGTTCGAGGATTTCGTGGCCGATCCCGTCGCGCAGGCAACCATGGCCCTGACCGCCCTTGGCCATGCGGACGAACAGCCCGAACCGGTGGAGAATACCAAATCGGATGGTCGTAGCGTCGCGGACATTCAGGCCTATTACCAGCAGGAAGGATGGCGCGCGGCCCTCAATGATGAGGCAATCCGCATGATCAACGATCAGGTGCCCGCCGATCTGATGGCGGCCTACGGCTACGAAAGACTGTCGCCCCTGGGCGCGGCGTCACATGGAAAAGCTGGTGCCACAGCCGCAGCTTGACGTCGCATTCGGGTTGTTGATGACGAAACGCGCGCCGATCAGCTCTTCGCTGAAATCAATCACGGCATTCGACAAGAAGGGGAGGGAAACCGGATCGACCAGCACCTTTTGCCCGTCCCGTTCCAGCACGAGGTCGTCATCGGCGGCACGCTCTTCGAGCTTGATGTCATACTGGAACCCGGAGCAGCCGCCGCCATCCACGGCCACGCGCAGCGCCTGCGGGGCGTCGGCCCCGTCATTGATCTCTGCCAGCCGGGCGAAAGCACGATCTGAGACTTGCGGGGGTACGGTCATGTCCATTGGTTGATCCTCACGCGATGCGGTGTCACATAGGCAATGTAGAAACCGGCCCCCTGCCTTGCAAGGGTGCCCCTGCCGGAGTGATCCATGCGCGCGCCTTTTGCAACCCAGTCACATGCCACGCGCGGCCGCCTGTTCACGGAGGAGGAAAGCGCCCATCGCACGCCTTTCCAACGGGATCGCGACCGGATCATCCATTGCTCGGCCTTTCGGCGGCTCAAGCACAAGACCCAAGTGTTCATCGAACATGAGGGCGATTATTTTCGCACCCGCCTGACCCATTCGATTGAGGTGGCACAGGTTGCGCGCACGATTGCGCGCACGCTGCACCTCAACGAGGATCTGGCGGAGGCCGTGGCGCTGGCCCATGACCTTGGCCACACACCGTTCGGCCATACGGGGGAGGACGCGCTTGAGGCCCTGATGGCGCCCTATGGTGGGTTCGATCACAACGCGCAGGCCATCCGCATCGTCACCAATCTGGAACGGCATTACGCGGAATGGGACGGGCTGAACCTGACATGGGAAACCCTTGAAGGGATCGCCAAACATAACGGCCCGGTGACCGGGCCGCTGCCCTTCGCGCTCGCAGAATATAACGCCCGGCACGATCTGGAACTCGACACCCATGCGGGGCCGGAGGCGCAAGTCGCGGCCCTGTCCGATGACATCGCCTATAACCATCACGATCTGCATGACGGGCTGCGGGCAGAGCTGTTTTCGACCGATGAGCTGGCCGAATTGCCGGTGCTGCGCGATTGCTTTGCCGAGGTGGATCGCCGCTATCCCGGCCTCAACTATTACCGCCGCCGCCACGAAACCCTGCGCCGCTTTTTCGGTGTGTTGGTGGAGGATGTGCTGGCCGTCAGCGGTAAGGCATTGGCGGAGATTGACGCCCGGTCGGTCGAAGATATCCGCCATGCGGGCCGCCCGATCATCGCCTTCACCCCTGCGCTGTGGGAGGATCTGAAGGTGATCCGCAGCTTCCTGTTCCACCGCATGTACCGCGCGCCCAAAGTGGTAGAAATGCGCCGCGATGTGACCGCGATGATCAACGATTTGTTCCCGCTGTTCATGGAGCGCACCGATCTGTTGCCGAAACAATGGCGCAAGGATGTGGAGGACGCCGTGGATGAGACGGCGCTTGCGCGGATCGTGGCGGACTATATCGCGGGCATGACCGACCGGTTCGCGATTCAGGAGCATGCGCGGCTTTGCCAGCGTTGACCCCGCGCGGTGGTGGGACTACACCGCGAGGCAGCATTCACACAGAGTAGACCGATGAACCTCTTTGCCGATATTCGCACGCTTGTCACCGATAGCCTTGCCGCGCTCGCAGCCGAAGGGCGCCTGCCCGACGGGCTTGATCTGCGCAACGTCACGGTAGAGCCGCCGCGCGATGCAAGCCATGGTGATATGGCGACAAACGCGGCGATGGTGCTGGCCAAACCGGCGCAATTGAAACCCCGCGATATTGCCGAGGCGCTGGCAGAAAAGCTGCGCGCCGATGCGCGGGTCGAGACTGTCGAGGTGGCTGGCCCCGGCTTCATCAATCTGCGGCTCACGGCAGACACATGGCGCGCGATTATCCCCACCGTGCTGGAGCAGGGCACCAATTTTGGCCGCTCCACGCTGGGGCAGGGCAAGCGCGTTAATGTCGAATACGTCTCCGCCAACCCGACGGGGCCGCTCCATGTGGGCCATACGCGGGGCGCGGTGTTTGGCGACGCGCTGGCGAGCCTGCTGGATTTTGCGGGCTTTGACGTGACGCGCGAATACTACATCAATGATGGCGGCGCGCAGGTCGATGTGCTCGCACGGTCGGTCTATCTGCGGTATCTTGAGGCGCACGGAAAGGCTGTCGAATTTCCTGAAGGCACCTATCCCGGCGACTACCTTGTCGCGGTGGGTGAGGCGCTTAAGGCGAAATACAGTGACAGCCTGATGGATCAGCCGGAGGACATCTGGCTGGCCGAAGTGCGCAATTTCGCGACCAAGGCCATGCTCGATATGATCCGGGACGACCTCAAATCGCTCGGCGTGGTGATGGACGAATGGTTCAGCGAAAAGTCGCTCTACGGCACGGGCCGGATCGAGGCGGCGCTGAAATCCCTGGATGACAAGGGCCTGATCTATCAGGGCACGCTGGAGCCGCCTAAGGGCAAACTGCCCGAGGATTGGGAGCCACGCGAACAGACCCTGTTCCGCTCCACCGCCCATGGCGATGATGTGGACCGCCCGGTGAAGAAATCCGATGGCGGCTGGACGTATTTCGCCCCCGATATCGCTTATCATTTCGACAAGGTCGAGCGTGGGTTCGATATGCTGATCGACGTGTTCGGCGCGGATCATGGCGGCTATGTGAAGCGGATGAAGGCGGCTGTGTCCGCGCTGTCGGGCGGTACAGTGCCGCTTGATATCAAGCTCACCCAACTGGTGAAGCTCTACAACAAGGGCGAGCCGTTCAAGATGTCGAAACGGGCGGGCACTTTCGTCACCTTGCGCGACATGATCGACAAGGTGGGCAAGGACGTCACGCGGTTTACCATGCTGACGCGCAAAAACGACGCGCCGCTTGATTTCCATTTCGACAAGGTGCTCGAACAGTCCAAGGACAACCCGGTCTTTTATGTCCAATACGCCCATGCGCGGGTGCATTCGGTGATGAGCAAGGCAGGCGTCGCACCCGATGCGGCGCATCTGGGTCTGTTGCAACACCCGGCGGAGATTGCGCTTATCCAGAAGGTCGCGGAGTTCCCGCGTCTGGTCGAGCAGGCAGCGGACAGCCATGAGCCGCACCGGGTCGCGTTCTACCTCTATGACCTTGCCGGAGCGCTGCATGGCCTGTGGAACCGGGGCAATGACGAGCCGGAGATCCGCTTTATCCAAGAGGATAAGCCCGCGGAAACCGCAGCGCGCCTTGCAATGATCCGCGCCGTGCAAGTTGTTATTGCCGCAGGACTTGGTATCCTTGGCGTCACCCCGATGAATGAGATGCGCTGAACGCATCCGCATCCCTTGTAGAGGCGCAAGGATTTAGGGGTTGGAGCAGTGTCGTACACAATATAGAGTGTACGCAGTCAACAGGCGACAGCACCAATGCGCGATATGGCAGCAGAAGATTCGGATTATGAGCTCCGTGAAGGAACGGTAGCGAAGGGGTTGCGCTGGTTGGGCGCGGCGCTTTCGGTCGGGTTTTTGGCGGTTGTCGGGTATTGGGGATGGTCGCTTTATACCCGCGATGTGGGTGAGATCCCGGTCATTCAGGCGGAACTTGGCCCGATGCGGATCGTGCCGGATGATCCGGGCGGCACTGTCGCACCGCATCAGGGCCGCGCGGTCAATGCGCTGATCTCGGGCGAGGCCGAAACCCGCCGCGATGTGGCCCTCGCTCCCGCACCGATTGCCCCGGCGGAGGAGGACGCGCCCTTGGCCGAACTCGCAACGCCGCTCCCGGTGGAGGAAGACCCGATCCCGCCCGCCGTGACCGAAGCTGTGACTGAAGAAGAGCCGGCCGCGGCCCCCGAAACCGATCTGGCAGAGGCCCCGACGACCGACAGCGCCGTGGCCCCAAGCGCCGCCTTTGCCCCGCGCCCGCGCCCCGCGAGCCTGCGCACGACCCAGCCGGAGCCGCCCGCCCCGGTTATTACACCGGGAAGTCAGGAGCCGCTGACCGCCGATCAGGTGCCCGCAGGCACTCCGCTGATCCAGCTTGGCGCGTTTGATTCCGAGCAGATCGCGATCCTGCAATGGGTGTCTTTCGTTGAGGCGCACCCGGTCATCCTTGGCAATCTCCAGCGCTATATCGAGCCGGTGAATTCTGGTGGCGCGACCCTGTTCCGCCTGCGCGCGGTCGGGTTTGCCGATGGGACAGAGACGCGCGCCGCCTGTGCCGCGCTGCAATCGCGCGGGCAGGATTGCATCCCCACGGTGAAACGATGACCGCCCGCGCCACGATATTCGGGCCAGAGGGGCTGGAATTGACCCCATGGGAGCAAGCGTTTTTTCGCGACAGTGACCCGTGGGGCTTTATCCTGTTCAAGCGTAACCTCGATACGCCAGATCAAATCCGCAAGCTGACCACCCAATTGCGGGAGGCCGTGGGCCGCAATGCACCCATCCTGATTGATCAGGAAGGCGGGCGCGTCGCGCGGCTGGAACCGCCGCATTGGCAAGGGTGGAGCCCGGCGCTGCACTATGCCGATGGGCACCCCGATCGCGCGCGCGCCTTTTGGCTGCGCTCCCGGATCATGGCGGCTGAGTTGTTGGCGCTGGGGATTGACGTCAATTGCGCGCCCTTGGCCGATATCGCGACCCCGCAAACGCATCCGTTCCTCAAAAACCGCTGCTATGGCACCAGCGTTGACACGGTGACGGAGATGGGCCGCGCGGTCGCTGATGGTCTTTTGGCCGGTGGGGTCGCGCCGATCCTCAAGCATATTCCGGGCCATGGCCGTGCGGCAGGGGACAGCCATTTGTCGCTGCCGCGTGTCGATGTGTCGGCTGAGACGCTGCGCGATGTGGATTTCGCCCCGTTTCGCGCGCTGAACGACCTGCCGATGGCGATGACCGCGCATCTTGTCTATGACGCGTTTGATGCGGACCGCTGCGCGACACTGTCGCCAACCATGATCGGGCTGATCCGCGATGAGATCGGCTTTGACGGGTTGCTGATGACGGATGATTTGTCGATGCACGCGCTGGGCGGTCCGTTTGCCGCACGTGTCGCAGGCAGCCTTGATGCAGGCTGTGACATGATCCTTCATTGCAACGCGGACCGGGCGGAGATGCTGGAAATTGCCGAGGCAACCCCGCGTCTGGCGGGTGATGCCGCGCGTCGCGCGGATGCTGCCGCTGCAGCCCGCGCCACCCCGCAACCCTTTGATTTCGCGACCGCTCTGGCCGAAGTCACCGCCCTGATGGAGGTGCGCGATGCCGGATGATTTCCTGTTCGACAACCGCGATGAGCGGATGCAGGCCGAAGCGCTGGTCATCAATGTGGATGGCTATGAGGGTCCGCTTGACCTGCTCTTGACGCTCGCGCGGACGCAGAAAGTGGACTTGCGCAAAATCTCCATCCTCGCATTGGCCGAGCAATATCTTGTGTTTGTGGAGGCGGCAAAGCGCCTGCGCATCGAATTGGCGGCGGATTATCTGGTGATGGCCGCGTGGCTCGCCTACCTCAAATCCCGCCTTCTCCTGCCGCCCGACCCCGAGGAGGACGGCCCCAGTGCCGAAGACCTTGCCGCGCATCTGGCCTTTCAGTTGGAACGGTTGGAGGCAATGCGCCGGGCGGCGGCAAAAATCATGGGGCGTGATCAGCTTGGCCGGGATTTCTTCCCGCGCGGCCAGATCGAGGAGGTCCGCGCCACCCGCCGCGTGGAATATGAGGCCACTCTGGTGGACCTGATGCGCGCCTATGCGGGGATCCGCACCCGCGAAGATTTCCGCCCCCTTCATTTCGAGCGGGAGCCTGTCCTGTCGATGGAGGAGGCGCTGACCCGCATGAAAGGGATCATCGGCACCATCGTCGATTGGTCCGATCTGGAAAGCTTCCTGCCCGAAGAGTGGCGGCACGACCCGAAAAAGCGCCGCTCCGCCATCGCGGCCACCTTCGCGGCATCGCTTGAACTGGCGAAGGAAGGCAGCCTTGAGCTGCGCCAATCTGGGACGTTCGAGCCGATCCAGATGCGAAAACGGGCTGTGTGATGGAGCCCGAAAGCCTTTTCGAGGCCCCGCCGCTGGCCGAACAGGAACGCATGGTCGAGGCGATCCTGTTCGCGACAGCAAAGCCGATGAAAATAGCTGAGCTTGCCGCGCGCCTGCCCCATGGGTGCGAGGTGGCGCAGGTGCTGACCATGCTGCAAAAGCGGTATGACGGGCGCGGCGTGCGGCTGATGAAGGCGGGGGATGAATGGGCGTTTCGCACGGCACCTGACCTTGGCCACCTGATGCAGCGCGAAACGGTGGAGCAGCGCAAACTCTCCCGCGCGGCCATCGAAACGCTCGCGATCATTGCCTATCATCAGCCCGTGACGCGGGCAGAGATTGAGGAAATCCGGGGCGTTAGCGTGTCCCGCGGTACGGTTGATCTGTTGATGGAACTTGGCTGGATCAAACTGGGCCGCCGCCGTCAAACACCGGGACGTCCCGTCACGTTTACCGTGACGCAAGGATTTTTGGACCACTTTGGCCTTGAAAATGCGCGTGACCTGCCCGATTTGAAGGAGTTGCGGGCGGCGGGCCTTTTGGACAATCGCCCAGCACCGACCCTCCCCGATGGGGAGGAGGACGAAGACGAAGATCAGGACGAATTGTTCGACTGAGGGACGGAGACTATCAGATGAATCTCGAACGCATTCTCAACATGGTGATCCGTCAGGTCGTCAACACGCTGACGCGGCAGGGCATCAACGCGGCCTCCGGCCAGATCAAAAAGATCGGGCAAAAGAAAAAGGCGCCGATGAGCGAAACCATGCCCGATCAGGATCAGCGGCGCGAAGATCGCTGATCGTTTCTTTTTTCCATAAATACCTCATCCAAGCGTCGGGTCACTCCG
This sequence comes from Rubricella aquisinus, assembly GCF_014199445.1. GTDB lineage: Bacteria > Pseudomonadota > Alphaproteobacteria > Rhodobacterales > Rhodobacteraceae > Rubricella > Rubricella aquisinus. The sequence continues at coordinate 31,389 of NZ_JACIJS010000007.1, forward strand.
GCGCTTTGAAATGCTTGGACAGTTTCAGCCCTTGGCCCTGATAGTTTGAGCCCAGATCGGCACCATAAAGCCGCTCTGGCACCTCCTGCATCTGCTCATAGACAAGCCGCCCGACGCTTTGCCCGTGTTCAAGCACGAAGGGCGCCTCATGACAGCGGACCTCCAGCACCCCGCGTGATCCGGCACCGCCCGCAGTGGCATTGCCAAATCCCGGATCAAAGAAGCCCGCGTAATGCACCCGGAACTCGCCCACCATCGCAAGGTAAGGGGCCATTTCGGCGGCGTATTGCGGCGGCACATGGACCGCCTCACGGCTGACAAGGATATAGAACGCGCCGGGATCAAGGATGATGCGGCCATCCTCCGCCCGCACCGGCTCCCAGAACTCATCGACGGCATAATGCCCAAGTTTATCAAGGTCGATCAGCGCGGTGTGCGGTTTGGCGCGGTAGCCCACGATATCGCCCTTGCCGGGTTTGAGATCGACCGAAAAGCCAAGGCCATTGTCGATCTGCGCGGGACCATTCACCAGCGTCTCCGCATCATGGAGGGCGGCGAGGGCCGCGTCATCAAGCGCCACTTTGCCAGCCCGGAACCTGATCTGATTGAGCCGCATCCCGGGCCGCACCAAGACGGAGAAGGAGCGCGGGCTGATCTCCGCATAAAGGGGGCCGGTATAGCCCGCGTCAACACGGTCAAATTCCACCGCGTGATCCGCAATCAGGCGAGTAAATAGATCAAGCCGACCGGTGGAGCTTTTGGCATTGGCGACCGCGTTGACGGTGGTGGGCAGCGCCAGCCCTTCATTGAGCGGCACAAGGTACACGCAGCCTTTCTCCAGCACGGCACCCCGGCTCAGATCAATCTCATGCATCTCGAAATCGCGGGCGCGGTCGGCCACCGTGTTGCCCCGCCCCGGCAGGAAGGACGCGCGCACACGCCATGCAACCGTGCCAAGCCGCAAATCGAGGCTCGCGGGCTGGATTTGGGGATCGGGGATCGGTGTGGCGGACGTAATCTGCCCTGCCGCGATCATCCGCGCGATACCCTGAGAGGCGATGACACCCGGATTATCGGTCATCCTGTCCTCCGCATTTTGGTGAAGTGGTCGGGCCAGCGGGATTCGAACCCACGACCTTTCGTCCCCCAGACGAACGCGCTACCAAGCTGCGCTATGGCCCGACACTGGGCGGTGTAATGCCCCATCTGATCGGGGAGGGCAAGCGCGAAACGGCCCTGTTTCATTCGGGATCGGACAGGGATACCGGCGTGGCCATACGCCCGCGCAGCGTTTCCAGATCGCCAAGGATCCGCGCCAGCGCCGCGCGCTTTTCCGCCGCCATGGGGGCGGGGGCAGGGCTGTCATCCTCGGGCGTCTCATCCACGAGTTCGACACCGGACATGTCGTCAAAAAGCGCCTCATCGGGGCTGTCGGCCTCAGCAGCGGCCTCATCCTGCGTCGCACCGAAATCGTCAATCGTGATGCCATCGGCATATTTTTCGATCAGTTGCTTTTGGCCTGATTCTTTCAGCAGCTTTTGCACACCCCGGATCGTCAGCCCTTCGGTATAGAGCAGCTCGCGGATCACGCGCAGCAGGTCCACATCCTCGGGCCGGTAATAGCGCCGCCCGCCGCCGCGTTTGACCGGGCGCACTTGGCTAAAGCGGCTCTCCCAGAACCGCAGGACATGCGCGGGCACGTTGATGACTTCCGACACTTCGGAAATGGTGCGAAACGCTTGCGGCGATTTCTCCATGTCTGGTTAACGCCCTATTGAGGGTTAGCTTTTATTGCCCGCGTCCACGCGCTCTTTCATCAAATGAGACGGGCGGAAGGTCATCACACGGCGCGGCTCAATCGGCACTTCTTCGCCGGTTTTCGGGTTCCGCCCGACACGCGCCGTCTTGGAGCGGACAGTAAACGTCCCGAAGGAGGAGATTTTCACGTTCTCGCCACTGACCAGCGCGCTCGCCACATGCTCCAGCACATCTTCGACCAATTGTGCAGATTCGTTGCGGGAGAGGCCAACTTCACGATAGACGGCTTCGCTCAAATCCATCCGTGTGAGGGTTTTTCCACTCATTCTGCTGTTCCCTATTCCATGATGGGCGGCACATGGATTGCGCCTGCGCTGTTATCCCGTGACGGTACGGTGCGGGGGGAAAGGGAGTCAATAACAACGGCTTGCAGCGGGGAGGTGAGAAGCGGAAACAACTGCCGTTAGGCGGAATTACCAGCGCATCAGCGCGGAACCCCATGCCAAACCACCGCCAATCGCCTCGATCAGGATCAGGTCGCCCTTTGCGATTCGCTTCTGCTGGCGGGCGACGGACATGGCGAGAGGGATGGATGCAGCAGAGGTGTTGCCATGGTCCTGCACCGTCAGAATCACCCGCTCAAGCGGGATGCCCATCTTCTGCGCGACCTTCTTGATGATCCGCAGATTGGCCTGATGGGGCACCACGACATCCACGTCATCCGCCGTGATGCCAAGCGCTGACATGGAGGCCTCACCCGAGGCGGACAGCTTTGCCACCGCGTGCTTGAACACGTCTTGACCCAGCATCCGCAGATGGCCCGTGGTCCCTGTGGTGGAGGGGCCGCCATCGACATAGAGGATATCGTTAAAGCGCCCGTCGGAATGCAGATCGGTATAGAGGATACCGGAATCGCTCTGATCGCCTGCGCCGGTTTGCGCCTCCAAAATCAGCGCGCCTGCACCATCCCCGAACAGCACGCAGGTGCCGCGATCCGTCCAGTCCATGATGCGCGAAAACGTCTCCGCCCCGATCACCATCACGCGCTTGGCTTGGCCTGCCATGATCATCGCGTTCGCATTGGCCAGCGCATAGATGAAACCGGCGCAGACGGCCTGCATATCAAAGGCAAAGCCGTTCTCCATGCCGAGAGCGGCCTGAACACGGGTCGCCGTGGACGGAAATGTCTGGTCGGGCGTGGCGGTCGCCACGACAATCGCGTCGATCTGATGCGCCTCAAGCCCCGCATCGGCGAGCGCTGCTTTGGCGGCTGCAATCGCTAGGTCGGATGTCTTTTCACCCTCGGCGGCGAAATGGCGCCGCTCGATCCCGGTGCGGGCGCGAATCCATTCATCCGACGTATCGAGGGTTTTCTCGAATTCCACGTTTTCAACGACGCGTTCGGGCAAGTAATGCCCGCAGCCCACAGGCACGGCGCGGATCGTTGTCATGCGGTATCCCCTTGTGTTTTCGGGGCATCTTCATGCTTTGTCGCGTGGGATGCAATACGCTGAGCCAGTGTTTCGGAGAACCCTCCCTTGGCCATCGTGAAGGCCAGTTTGATCGCGGCGGACACACCGGTCGCATCCGCGCCACCATGGGATTTCACCACCGCACCATTCAGGCCCAGAAACACGCCGCCATTCACCCGGCGCGGATCGACCCGCTTTTGCAAGCGGCGCAGGGATGTCAGGGCAAAAAGCGCGCCAATGCGGCTAAAAATCGTGTGCATCATCGCTTCCTTGAGGAAGCCGCGAATGAGGCTCGCTGTGCCTTCAGCGGTTTTCAGCGCGACATTGCCGGTAAAGCCGTCTGTCACGATCACATCCACCGTATCCGAGGCCAGATCGCCGCCTTCGACGAAGCCGACATGGGTGAACCCATCGCCCTGTGCGGCAGCTTCGAGCAGTTTGTTGGCGTCTTGCAGGGAGGGGCGGCCCTTGTGCTCTTCGGTGCCGACATTGAGGATGCCAACACGCGGCATGTCGATGCCAAGCCCGATGCGCGCGTATTCCGCGCCCATGATCGCGTATTGCAACAGGTTGTCCGCCTCAGCACGGATATCGGCGCCCACGTCAAGCACCACCTTGTGACTGCCCGCGCGCGGGCTGGGCCACAGGACGGCAATCGCGGGTCTGTCCACGCCCGGGGCCTTGCGGAGCCGTAGCATCGCAATGGCCATCAGCGCGCCGGTGTTGCCGCACGACACGGCCACGGGCGCGTCGCCTGCCTCCACCGTTTGCAATGTGGCCCACATGGAGGTGGTCTTGCCGTTGCGCACGACGCGGCTTGGCTTTGCGTCCATCGACACCACGTCGGGTGCGTGCCGGATTTCCACGATGTCGGTTAATTCGCGCCGCTTTGCGATCAGCGGCTGGAGGATGGCCTCATCCCCATGAACGATGAAACGAATCTCGTCGTTCTTTCGGGCAGATTTGGCCATGCCGCCAATAACGGCGGCAGGGCCGGCGTCGCCGCCCATGGCATCGACAGATATTACGATGTCACGAGGCATGCTGCGCTACGCTCACTTGCTTCCACGGGGAAGGTGTGGGCGACAATCGGCGGATTATGCCGCGTCGTCCTCGAAATCGATCTCGTCTGCCTGAGCAACGACTTCTTTGTTGTCGTAGTGACCGCATGCAGAGCAAACGTGATGCGGGCGCTTCAGCTCACCGCAGTTTGCGCATTCATTCGGGTTGAATGCCGTCAGGGCATCGTGGGACCGGCGGAAGCCACGCTTCATCCGGGTGATCTTACTCTTAGGGACAGCCATGCCACACCTTATTCGTTCAGGGGCCAATTTGCCCAAATTTCGATTTCGCGCCAACCCGTCGAAGGTCACAAACCCGTTGACTCGCAAGCGTCGAATGAGAGCGGCAAAATAGTCATTGCCGTGCAGGGCGCAAGCCCTTTCTCACCCATATGACGCCCGATTACTCTTTTCCTTCGAGCTTGTCACGCAGTTCTGACAGTGCGGCGAAGGGATTTGGCTTTTCTTCCGCCGCGTCGGGCGTGTCGCCTGCGTCATCCATCGCCGGAAGGGACGCATCCTTGTGCCGGGGATAGGGCGGTAATGCGAGGGCCAGCGCCTCTTGCGCGGCCAGTCCCACGTCGATCTGTGGGGTCAATGGCTCGGTATCCACATCGTCGGACAATTCGGTCATCACTTCGATATCCGCATTTGGCCGCTCCTCGGGCATGTAGCGCAGGGAGATCGGCGCATCAATCCGGCTGACCACCGGGCGCAGGCTCACGACGCAGGGCTGGATCACGGTGGCCCGCACCGACCCTTTCAACGACCATCCGTCGCGCCCCAGTGGAGAGAGCGTCGCCGTCATGCGGAATTTCGGCACCTCGATCGCATCCAAAATCGCCGCGAGCGCCTCTTGTTCCGCCGGGGTTGCGGTTTCATCTATCGGGATGGCCGCGCCACGATTGGCACGGCGCAGGTCGATCCGGCGTGAAAATTCCGGGGTGGGGGAGGGCAGGCTGTCATTCATATGCGGTCTCTCCTATCTCGGGGCGCAAGATTGCTTGAATTGGCACCGGGGGCAAGATACTCCGGGGGGCATAAAAACGGGGATAGAACAAGAATGGCACGATCACGCATCATTGGCCCAGTTGCGATTGCGGCAACCGTCGCAATGCTGAGTGCCTGCGCGCCCACATTCGTCAATCACGGCTATGCCCCGCCAGAGGCGCAACTCGCGCTGGTTCAGCCCGGCGTCGATGACAAGATCAGCGTCGAGCAAAAGATCGGCCGCCCCATCAATGAGGGGCTGATCACCAATGAAGCGTGGTATTACGCAGCCTCGCGCGTGCGCAATTACACCTATAACGAGCCTGAAGTGACTGAACGGCGGCTTGTCACCATCACCTTTGACGAATTCGGCATTGTCGAAGACATCGCCGAAGCGGGGCTGGAGGACGGGCGGACTGTGCCGCTAGTTGTGCGCACGACACCGACCTTCGGCAGTGAGATTTCTGCGGTCCAGCAGCTGCTGCGCAACGTGCTGAACCTACAGGTTCAGGAATAAGCGTTAATCCTCCGGTTCAAACCGGAGGGCCACACCATTCATGCAATAGCGCAGACCGGTCGGTGCAGGCCCGTCGGGAAAGACATGGCCCAGATGCGCGTCACAGCGTGCGCAAAGCACCTCCGTGCGGCGCATGAACAGGCTGCGATCCTCTTTCTCCTCCACCACTTCGGCGTCGAGCGGTGCGAAAAAGCTGGGCCAGCCAGTGCCGGATTCGAATTTTGCATCCTGATCGAACAGCGGCTGATCGCAGCAAATGCAGTGGAACCGGCCCGGCATTTTCGGGAAATTGTCATGGGTGCCTGCCCGCTCCGTCCCGTGCTTTCGCGTCACTTTATACGCAAGATCAGACAGTTGCGCGCGCCATTCGGCATCGGTTTTTGTGAACTTTTCATGCATGTCGCTGCTTTCCCTTGCAAATCGTTCCTAGCTGATCCCACCTAAGTGATATGGCGGCCTCAAGCCCTATATAGGACAAGGCCGGATCAATTGGAGGGGCGAACCGATGGGTGTCTTTGCACGAGGTCGTTACCAGACCCGTTTTGCCGACACGCGCGCGGATGTGCTCGCTGCTCAGACCCTGCGCGCCCGCACATTTCGCGGCCCCGGCGCACAGCCGGACGCGGACGCGTTCGACGCCCAATGCCTCCATGTGATGATCGAGGATGCGCGGACGCAATCGCTGGCCTGCTGTTTTCGGCTGATCCATCTGCAATCGGGGGCCGAGATCGGCAAAAGTTATTCCGCGCAATTCTATGACCTCAGCGCGCTTGAAGGGTTCAGCGGCCCGATTGTCGAGATGGGCCGCTTCTGCATCGCGCCTGAATATCAGGGGGACGCGGATATTCTGCGCGTTGCATGGGGGGCGATGGCCAAGTTTGTGGATGCCCATGACGTGGAGCTGCTCTTTGGCTGTTCCTCCTTTCAGGGGGCGGAGGCAGAGGCCCATCTTGATGCGCTGGCCCTGTTGCGGGAGCGCCACCTTGCGCCGAAACGCTGGCTGCCACGGGTCAAGGCACCGCGCGTCATCCAATTCGCCAAAAGCCTGCGCAAACCGGATCTGAAAGCCGCGCAGCGCGCGATGCCACCGCTCTTGCGCAGCTACCTCGCCATGGGGGGGTGGGTCAGCGATCACGCGGTCGTGGATACCGATCTGAACACGCTCCACGTCTTTACCGGGTTGGAGATCAAGGGCATCCCGCCGGCGCGCGCGCGCCTGTTGCGCGCCATCTGAACGGGCTTTTCGTTTCGCGCATTCTGTGGTCGTTTGGGGGCAACGTGTTTCAAACACCGCCGGAGGCCCCATGCTCACCATAGATCCCAAGCTTTTCCATCCCAGCGCGATCAGTGAGGAAACGGCAGCTTTCCTCGCCCGGTTGGAGGCGCAATTGGCCGACCTGCCCGCCACCAACGAAATGCCGGTGGAGGAGACCCGCGCCGCGCGGGATGCGGGACAGGGCGTGTTTCCATCGGGCGGGCCGCTCGACGGGTCCGAATGGCGCGACATTCCCGGCGGGCGCGTGCGGATCAGCCCGGCCCCGGGCACGCCGCGCGCGCTCTATCTGCACATCCACGGCGGCGGCTGGGCGCTTGGCCGCCCTTCGCATTTCGACAAAGGATGTCAGAGGCTCGCGGCGGCAGCGGGGGTGACGGTCGTCTCTGTCGAGTACCGCCTCGCGCCGGAGCACCCATGGCCTGCCTGCCGCGATGATTGCCTGAACGCGGCCCTATGGCTGCTGGAGCATGGCGTCGCGGAATTCGGCACGGATCAGGTGCTGATCGGCGGCGAAAGCGCGGGCGGACACCTGACCGCCGTGACCGCGCTGGCGCTCAAGGAGCGCGGGCTGGCGGATCGCCTCGCGGGGCTGGTGTTGAATTACGGGCTGTTTGACCTGCGGCTGACGGGTTCCATGCGGAACTGGGGCACGCGCAAGCTCATCCTGAACACGCCGGTGGTCGAATGGTTTGCCGATATGCTTGATCCGGGTGCGGCGCATCGCGGCGGGCCTGGCCTGTCGCCGCTTCTGGCGGATGTGTCCGACATGCCGCCCGCCCTGTTCCAGATCGGCACTGCTGATCCGCTATTGGACGATACGCTGCTGATGGCCGCGCACTGGGCGGGTGCCGGGAATGAGACGTCGCTCGCAGTCTATCCCGGTGGCGTGCATGCGTTTGATGCGTTCGATCTGGAGATCGCGCGGGAGTATCACGCGCGATTAGCGGCTTTTGTGAGTGGGTGCCTGCGCTAAAGCTCCGTCTCCGCAATGGTCCGACCGGGGGCTATGTCGCGCGGATCAAGCCTGATATGGATCAGCGACGGGCCGTCGGCGGCGCGAGCGGTGGCGAGCGCCTCTGCGAAATCCGCGTCCCGGTCCACCGTGACCCCAACCGCGCCATAGCTGCGCGCCCACGCGGCGAAATCGGGGTTGGTGATCCGCGTCGCGACCGAGCGCGCGGGGTAATCGCGCGCCTGATGCATCTTGATCGTGCCGTAGAGCGCGTTGTCACACAGGATCACGCGCAGGGGCAGGCCCCGTTCGACCGCCGCGCCAAACTCCATTCCCGTCATCTGAAAACAGCCGTCCCCGGCAAGGCACACGACCTCCCGCCCGGGATAGCGGGCAGCGGCAGCCACTGCGGCGGGCATGCCGTAGCCCATTGACCCGCTTGTCGGGGCCAACTGGCTGTCCGCCCCATAGCGCCAGAACCGGTGCAGCCAGATCGCGTAATTCCCGGCACCATTCGTGAGGATCGCATCCTCGGGCAACTGCTCGCGCAGCACGGCGATGGTGTGGGACATGGTCGCCTGCCCGACCCCGGCAGGGGGCATGGCGGTCCATTCCAGATAGGCCGCACGGCCCGGCACATCGCGCTTGGGCGCAGACTGGCCTTTCATCGCATCAAGGAACCGGCCGGGTGTTGCGTTGATGGCAAGTGTGGGGGTGTAGATCCGCCCCAATTCCTCCGCTCCCGGATGGATATGGATCAGCGCGCGCCCCGGATCGGGCATGCCAAAGAGGCTGAACCCCTGACTGGGATTTTCCGAGAAACGCGCGCCTAGAAGGATCACAAGATCGGCCTCAGCGACCTGCGCCTTAAGCGCCGGATTGATCCCTAATCCCACATCCCCGACATAGTGGTCATGGGTTTGCGGAAACAGATCCTGCCTGCGAAAGGACACGGCAACCGGCAGGCTGAACGCTTCCGCGAAATCGGTGAGTTTCGCCCGGTCAGCCTGTTGCCAACGACTACCGCCAAGGATCAGGAGCGGCCGCTCCGCCGCCGCGATCATCTGCGCGACCTTTGCCGCATCGTCAGGTGCTGGGGCAGGGGCGGCCACCTCCACACGCGGGCCGGGCGGGGCGGCGACCGCATCGCGCAGCATGTCCTCCGGCAGCGCGATCACCACGGGGCCCGGGCGACCCGAGAGGGCTACATGCCACGCGTGATTGATGATTTCGGGAATACGCTCGGCGCGGTCGATCTCCTCGACCCATTTGGCCATGCCGCCGAACAGAGCGCGGTAGTCGACCTCCTGAAACGCTTCGCGCCCGCGCATGTCGCGCCCGATTTGGCCCACAAACAGGATCATCGGGGTCGAATCTTGTGCCGCGACATGCACGCCCGCCGCCGCATTGGTCGCCCCCGGCCCGCGCGTGACCATGCAGATGCCGGGCCGCCCGGTCATCTTGCCATCCGCTTCGGCCATCATCGCTGCGCCGCCCTCGTGACGGGCATTGACCACGTCAATCGCGGCGTCATGCAGCCCATCGAGCACGGCGAGGTAGCTTTCGCCCGGCACGCAAAACACGCGTTCCACCCCCTGTACCTCAAGACATTTCACCAAAAGATGACCGGCCAGCATATCTGCCTCCCTCGCGCGTGTTGGGAGTGACCGTAGCGGCGGAGGGGCGGGATAAAAACCCCGGATTTGAGCGGCGCGGTGGCGTGTCGGGGATTGCGCATTGCCGTTTGGGGCTGCCCTGTGGTATCAGCTTCGCATCCAGATGGAGTAAAGCCGATGACCAAAGCAGCATGAACCGCTTGTCCGCCCTGCAATCGCGCGGGGTGATGCTTTACATCTATACACTGGAGGTCTCATGACCCGACTTACATCGAAACTCTGCGTCGTCACCGGCGCGGGTCGCGGCATTGGTGCCGCGATCGCCACGGCATTCGCCCATGAGGGTGCACATGTTATCGTCACGGATAAGGACGCAGCATCGGCGCAGTCTGTCGCCGCGCGCATCGGCGCTGAGGCCATGCGCCTTGACGTGCGCGCGGAGGAGGACTGGGATGCGCTCGCCACCGCCCATCCCCAGATTGATGTTCTGGTGAACAACGCGGGCGTCACGGGGTTTGAGGACGGGGCTGTGCCGCATGATCCTGAACGCGCGAGCCTCGAGGATTGGCGCGCCGTTCATGCGGTCAACCTTGATGGCACGTTTCTAGGCTGTCGCTACGCGATTGCGGCGATGCGGGCCATGGGGGCGGGGTCGATCATCAACATCTCCTCCCGGTCGGGGCAGGTCGGTATTCCGATGGCAGCGGCTTATGCTGCGTCCAAGGCCGCGATCCGCAATCACACCAAAACCGTGGCCCTCTATTGCGCGGGGCAGGGGTTGGCGATCCGTTGTAACTCCATCAACCCTGCCGCTGTGATGACGCCGATGTGGGAGCCGATGCTGGGCACCGGGCCGGATCGGCAGGCGCGCGCGGATGCGTTCGTGGCTGACACGCCCCTGCGCCGCTTTGGTCGCCCGGAGGAGGTCGCAGCATTGGCCGTCCTGCTGGCCTCCGACGAGGCGGCCTATATGACCGGATCGGAATTGACGATTGACGGCGGTATCCTTGCGGGGTCTGCCGCGGCACCGGGATAGGCAGTGTCAGGCCGGGGGCGGGCCAAGCGACGCGCGCCAAATCAAATCCGTATCGAACTGGACGGAGTCCGGCCGCTGTCCGGTCTTGATCCAGCCGATCAGGAGGTGCGCGGCCATCCGGCCCATCCGGCGGTGCGGAACGCGGATCGTCGTCAGCGCCGGATCCACCGCCGTGGCCAGTTCGATGTCGTCAAATCCGAGGACGGACACATCGCGCGGAACGCTCAGCCCCGCCTGCCGCACGGCCTTGAGCACACCAGCAGCTTGAACGTCGTTGCCGCATAGGATCACCGTTGGCGGCTCCGGCAGCGAAATCAGGGCCCGCGCGATGCCTACGGTCTGCTCGATATCGTAGCTGCCCTCGACAAGATAAGGCGGCTCAAGCGTCAGCCCCGCGTCGGCAAGAGTGGCTCGCACACCGTCCACACGGGCGCGGGCACGATCATTGCCCTTGGTGATCCCGGCGATCATCGCGAACCGCCGGTGCCCGAGTTGAAGCGCCTGCGTGACCAGTTTTGCCGCCGCCGCACTGTTGTCGAACCCGATGCTTAACTGCTGACCCGATGGCGCGGTGGTCCATAAAAGCGCATAGGGCACCGCCCGCCCCTCCAGAAGCTCATAGACCCGTGCCGCGCGCGCCTGCCCGATCAGGATCAATCCATCCACGCCACGCGACAGGAGCGCGCGGACCTGCTGCTCTTCGCGCTCTGGATCATATTGCGAGGTCGCCACCAGAAGCGTTACGCCCATGGTCGTCAATTCTTCCTGAAGGCTTTGCAAGGCGCGCGCAAAAATCGCGTTGTCCATCGTCGGGATCACCGCGCCGATCGTGTTGGTCCGTCCCGAGGCAAGCGCCTGTCCGCCAAAATCGGGCGTATAGCCAAGGGCTTGCACCGCTTGTTGCACCGCATCTCGCGTCGTCTCACGCACACGGTCAGGGGAGTTCAATGCGCGCGAAACCGTCGCTGTCGAAACATTCGCAAGGGTCGCCACGTCCTGAATGGTCGGCTGTCGTTTCACGCCTGTCTCATTCCTCTTGGGTATTTTCGGGCATGGTACACGGAATTGGCCGGAAGGATACGGAAAATGTAAACGCTTGCTTTGCGATATGTAAGCGCTTACAAATTTCATAGGCGGACGATTCGATCCGCGACAAAAGGGAGAAGAACATGGCTCGCAACGGCACTGGACTGCTGCTGATCTCGCTTGTGATCTTTCTCATCTATTTCGGAAATGTGGCGCTTGGCGCGGCGGATCAGGCCAAATTCCTCTCGGATGTGCCGGAGATGCTGACCTTGCTGCTTTCCGTGATCTTTTTTGTCGCCGGTGTGCTCATCAAAGAAGCAAACGCCCCCGGGAAATCCAGAAAATAAGACGACACCAAGTCCAATAGGGAGGACATTTTCCATGACAGACCAAAAGACCAAGGCGGAGATCGCATCCGTCGAGCGACGCAACTTCCTCAAGCTGGCCAGCACGGGCGGCTTCACCGCAGCCGTTGTGGCTGGTGCGGCAGGCACCCTGTGGTCGTCCGAGGCCGTTGCGCAATCCGCGAATGAAGAGCGTGAGCGTGAGGCAGCCGCCGAATACACCATGACGCTGGCAACAGCCTATGTGCTGGGTGCATCCCGGTCCTATCCGATCATGCAACTCGACCTGAAAGAAAACATCCAGAACGCGACCAACGGTAAGGTCTATGTCAAGCTCGCACCCGGTGGGCAGCTTGGTGCAGGTGGCGCGCTCGCACAGGCGGTGCAGGCAAACACGATCCAGTGTGCGCAGCATTCGCTGGCGAACTTCGCGCCGTTTGCTTCCACCGTTGATCTGATCAACATGCCTTATCTGTGCGGGTCCAACCAGCGCTTCACCAACCTCGTGACCTCCGACACCTGGAAAACCGAAGTGCACCCGAAGGTCGAAGCCGCAGGCTTCAAGGCGCTGATGTATATCAACATCGACCCGCGCGTCGTTGCAGTCCGCGCAGGCGGTGCAGGCCCTGTCCTGACGCCGGGCGATCTGGATGGCGTGAAGTTCCGCGTGCCGGGCTCCGCGATGCTTCAGCAGTATTACCGCATGGTCGGCGCGAACCCGACGCCGGTTGCATGGGGCGAAACCCCGTCCGCGATCAAGCAGGGCGTTGCAGACGCACTCGATCCGTCCGTCGGCGCACTCTATGTGTTCGGCTTCAAGGACATCCTGTCCCATGTCACCTTCACTCAGGCGGTGCCGGACAGTCAGGTTTATTCCATGAACCTTGAGTGGTTTAACAGCCTGCCGATGGACGTGCAGGAAGGGATTGAGTTCGCGGGTGAGCTGACCGCGCACCAGAACCTCGCCAAAGTGCCGTCCGCACGCACCTACGCCATGGCCGAGCTTGCCAAGGCGGGCGTGCAGTTCCACTCCCTCTCCGACGATCAATTGGCCGAGTGGCAGGCCGCTGGTGGCTACCAGAACAGCGAGTGGGACCAGTTCAAGGTCGATCTCGCGGGCTCCATGGACGCGTTCGCGCGGCTTGAAGAGGCCGCCGGCACCATGGGCCGCTACTACGTCCACGACGCATAATGTTGACGGGGCGGTCCTGCGCAGGGGCCGCCCCGCTCACATGACGATCCAATAAAAACAAGAATACCTATGCCGGTAACGTGAGTGGTGCGGGGTCCATCCGCATCCAGACGGGAGGATTGTATGTCACCTACACTCAAGGCCATTGACAGAAATCTGGAGCGCTGGGCGCTGTTGGTTTTCTACGTCATGCTGGTCGCGACGATGTTCATCGAAGTGATCCGGCGGGAGGTGTTTTCCTACTCGTCGATCTGGGGTGAGGAGATCGTGCGATACTCCTTTATCTATCTGGCATGGATTGGTGCCGCCGCTGCTGTAAAGGAGCGGGGGCACATCCGCATTGACGTGCTACTGCATTATCTGGGCAAGCGGATAAAGACGCTGCTCTACATTTTTGGCGATCTGGTGATGCTCGCCGTGGCCGTCGTGGCGTTCTATTATTCCTACGAAACCGCGCATATCGCGCAAAAATTCGGCAACGTGACCCACGGGTTGCGCATTGGGCAGGTCTGGTTCCTTGCCGCTGTGCCGATCGGTTTCGCCATGGTGATCTTCCGCCTGATCCAGTCGCTCCTGCGCGACATCAAAGACCTTCGAAACGGCAATGACGTTTACGAAGGCGACAAATTGTTCGACTAAGGGGGGTATCGCTATGCTTTGGGCTCAACTTGGTCCGCAGACCGTCGAACTTGGGTGGGATTTTTACGGCCCGGTTCTGATTTTCGTGGTGTTGGTCGCACTTGCCGTGCCCGTCTGGGCGGCCATCGGCACCTCCGCCATCCTTATGCTGATGTGGTCGGGCGCGCTGCCGCTCAGCCTTGTCGGGGAGAAGCTTTTCTCCGGCATCGACGCCTTCGCGCTGACCGCCGTGCCATTGTTCATCCTGACAGGCGACGTGCTGGTCCGAACCGGGCTCAGTCGAAAATTCCTCGACGTGGCGGAGGCATTGACGCAATTCGCCAAGGGTGGCTTTGGCTCCGCGACCGTTCTGGTCTGTGGTATGTTCGCGGCGATCTCCGGGTCTGATGCCGCTGGCGCTGCCGCGGTCGGTCGGATGACCATCGACCGCCTTGTCGAAAGCGGCTATCCGCGCCCCTATGCCTGTGCGCTGGTCGCGGCGGGTGCCTGTACCGGTATCCTGATCCCGCCTTCCATCGCCTATATCATCATCGGTCTTGTGCTGGGCATATCGGCCTCCACGCTGTTCCTTGCCGCGGTCATTCCCGGGCTAGCGATCCTCGTCTCGATCCTAGTGACCAACATCATCATGAACCGGCTCTATGGCTGGGAAGGGGGCGGGAACATTTCCGCTGGGGAGTATTTCTCCCGCCTGTGGCAGGCGCTGAAATCGGGTTGGTATGCGTTCATCGTACCCGGCATCATCTTCTATGGCATTTTCTCGGGTCGTCTGACCCCGACGGAGGCAGGCGCCACAGCGGTGGTTGTGACCATCGGGATGGGCTTCTTCCTTGGCACGCTGAAATTCTCCGACTTCCCGGCGATGCTGGTCAGCTCCGCGAAGGTGAATGGTGTGATCCTCCCGATCATCGCCTTCTCCATCCCGCTGGCCGAAGCACTGGCCATTATCGGTGTTCCGCAGGGCTTTGTCGCTGTCGCCACAGGCGTGAGCGAGGAGCCGTGGGTTCTGATCCTGATGATGATCTGCATCCTGATTGCAGCGGGCTGCGTGATGGAGACGACGCCGAACATCGTGATCCTCGCGCCGATCCTGTTGCCACTGGCCGAGAATATCGGAATGAACGAAATCCAGTTCTGCATCATGATGATTACGGCGCTGGGTGTCGGGTTCATCACACCACCACTGGGGCTGAACCTCTTTGTGGTGTCAGGGATAACGGGTGAATCGATCCTCAAGATCGCCTACCGCGCCATTCCCTTCGTTTTCTTCATGCTGATCGTGACGCTGATGATTGCCTACATCCCGGTGATCTCCACAGCGATGCTTCCAGATATCTATAAATAGGATTGATCCAATGAGTGTGGACTACCTCAAAAAAGCGACCAAACACGCAACTGACGATGCGGGCGACGTGCGGGCAACCGTGCAGGCCATCCTTGATGAGATCGAGGCAGGTGGTGACGAAGCAGCCAAGAAATACGCAGCCAAGTTCGACCGCTATGAGGGCAATGTCGTCCTCACCCGCGACGAGATCGACGCTGCCGCTGCCGAAGTGCCGCAAAAGCTGAAGGACGATATCCGGTTCGCCTATGACAATGTGCGGATGTTTGCGGAAGCGCAGAAATCGACCATTCAGGATATGGAGGTCGAAATCCGCCCCGGTCTGATCGCGGGGCAGCGCGCGATCCCCTGTCAGGCGGCGGGCTGTTATGCCCCCGGTGGGCGCTATAGCCATATCGCATCCGCATTGATGACCGTTACCACGGCGAAGGTCGCAGGCTGTGGTCACATCACCGCTTGCTCCCCGCCGCGTCCGGGGATCGGGATTGCGCCTGCGATCATCTATACCGCTGATCTGTGCGGCGCGGATAAGATCCTCGCCCTTGGCGGTGTGCAGGGAATTGCCGCGATGGCGTTTGGCCTGTTTGGCCTGCCAAAAGCGGACATCCTCGTTGGCCCCGGCAACCAGTTTGTTGCAGAGGCCAAGCGTATCCTTTTTGGCCGCGTTGGCATCGACATGTTCGCCGGTCCGACGGACAGCCTGATCCTCGCGGATGAAACCGCCGATCCTTACATGGTCGCGTGGGATCTGGTGAGCCAGGCGGAGCATGGCTACAACTCGCCCGTATGGCTCGCCACGACGCACCGCCCCTTGGCCGAGAAGGTGATGGAGATGGTGCCGCAGATGATTAGCGAGCTGCCGAACCTCAACGCGGAGAATGCAGCGCGCGCTTGGGCCGATATGGCCGAAGTGATGGTCGTGCCCGATCGTGAGGGTCTTGCGCAGGTTGCCGACGATTACGCGCCTGAGCATTTGCATGTGCAGGCCGCGGACCTTGATTGGTTCCTCAACCGGTTGCAGTGCTATGGCTCGCTCTTCCTTGGGGAGCAGACGACGGTGTCCTTCGGGGATAAGGCCGCTGGCCCGAACCACGTTCTGCCCACATCGGGGGCCGCGCGCTACACTGGTGGTCTGTCGGTGCACAAGTATATGAAGCTCGTGACATGGCAGCGCGCGACCGAAGCCGCGTCGAAAGACGTGGCCGAGGCGACGGCCCGCATTTCCCGCCTTGAAGGGATGGAAGGGCACGCAAAAGCTGCGGATATTCGTCTGGAAAAATACTTCCCGAACGAAAAGTTCGACCTGACGGCAAATGGCTGACGCGATGTTCGATGTGGCAGGCCGTGTGGCCTGCGTGACCGGGGCCAGTTCTGGCCTTGGTCAGGTCATCGCCACGGCATTGGCAGAGCGGGGGGCAAAGGTCGTGGGCCTTGCCCGCCGCGCGGGCCAGTTGGAAGACTGGTCCGATGCGACATCGGGGGAGACGGCTATCCTGCCCTGTGACCTGTCGGACCCATCCCAAATGGCCACAATCGCAAAGGCCGCGGCAGAGCCATTCGGCGCGCCCGATATCCTCGTGAACGCGGCGGGGATCAACACGCGTGAAGCCGCCGATGACGTGACCGCCGAAGGCTGGAAGGTCACGATTGATCTGAACCTCTCGACGCCCTTTTTCCTTGCTCAGGCGCTGGTACCTGCGATGCAGGAAAAGCGCTGGGGCCGGATCGTGAACTTCGCGTCGCTCCAGACCGAGCGCGCCTTTCCCGGTGGCATCGCTTATGGCGCGTCAAAGGGTGGGGTTGGGCAGATGACCCGGGCCATGGCCGAAGCATGGTCAAAGCATGGGATCACCGCAAACGCGCTGGCACCCGGTTTCTTTCCGACCGAACTGACCGGCGCGGTGTTTGCCGATCCCGAACGCGCGGCGCGCAACGCGGCGCAAACCTGCATCGGGCGCAATGGCGAGGGCGATGATCTGGTCGGCCCGGCGCTGTTCCTCTGCTCGGAGGCAAGCCGCTATGTGACCGGGCAGATACTCTATGTTGACGGGGGATATACCGCAAAATGAAGGCGCTCGTGTATACAGGGCCGCATCAGCTTGAGATGCGAGACATGCCGGACCCCCAGCCGGGCGAGGACGCGCTGATCCGCATCGCGGCCGTGGGCATTTGCGGCTCTGACATGCACGCATGGGCGGGGCATGATGACCGCCGCCCGGCGCCGCTGATCCTTGGTCATGAGGTCGCCGGAGAGGTCATCGCAGGACCGATGATGGGCAAACGTGTGACGGTCAATCCACTGGTCACCTGTGGCACCTGCCGGGCCTGCAAGGCGGGCCGCGACAACCTTTGCCCGACACGGCAGATCATCTCCATGCCGCCGCGCGAAGGCGGCTTTGCCGAGATGGTGGCGATGCCGCCCGAAAACCTTGTTGAAGTGCCCGATGGCGTACCGCTGGAAAAGGCCGCCTTGGCGGAGCCTTTGGCCTGTGGCTGGCACGCGGTCCGGTTGGGGGCACATGCGCTCGACATACCTTTGAGCGAGGCTGTCTGCGTGGTGCAGGGCGGCGGGGCCATTGGGCTCGGCGCAGCCCTTGTGCTGCGTGCGCAGGGTGCGAAACAGATCATCGTGAGTGAGCCGCATCCGGGCCGCCGCGCGATTGTCGCGGCGCAAGGCTTCGAGGTGCTCAACCCGATGGCGCAGGACGCGCCGCGCGATGTGGATTTCGTGGTTGATGGCGTCGGATTCGAGGCGACACGGGCCGCCGCGAGCGACATGGCGCGCCCCGGCGGGGTGATCGTGCATGTCGGCCTTGGCGGCGGAGGGGCGGGGCTGAATATCCGCCGCATGACGCTTCAGGAAATCACCTTTATCGGCACCTATACCTACACCAAGCAGGATTTCCGCGACACGGCAGCCGCCATTTTTGACGGCAGCCTTGGTCCGCTCGATTGGACCGAACAGCGCGCGCTGACCGACGGCGCGGGGGCCTTTGACGATATCGCGGCGGGCCGTGCGGCAACGCCAAAGATCGTGCTCATCCCCTAATAAGGGTCTGAAACAACTTCATTTTTTGGGATTTCGCGTCGCCCCCTCCTGCGGGAGGGTGGTACGCCCTACGGGACTCGAACCCGTGTTTCCGCCGTGAAAGGGCGGCGTCCTAGACCACTAGACGAAGGGCGCATCGCTGTGCGTGAGGCGGTGTTTAGGGGAATCGACGGGGCCGCGCAAGAGGCTTTTGACGCTTTTTTACACTTCCTTTTCCCGGTCGGAAAAAACCGGCATCCGGGGCGTATTGGCCCATTGGTTTCAGGGCTGGGCTTGCGCCGGGGCCGCGTCATCTAGCTTGAGTTTCGGCTTCAATCTGCCGCCCCAATCGTCGATCTCGATCTTGCCCGCGATGTTGAACCGCGCGCCGTTATGCTGCTCCAGCGCGTGGCCCATAGGGGTGTCGCAGATGTTGAAGGCGATCGCGTCGATCCGGCCCCCTTGATCATCCGCGAAACTGAGGCGCAGATGCTTTTCTCCCGCGCGCTTGGCGAAAGTGATGCGCACATCGGGCAGCGCGAAACGGGGGGCGGGGCTGCCCGCGCCAAAGGGGCCGACCTGTTCAAGCTGCTGTATAAGATCAAGCGTGCATCCACTGGGCTGCAACGCGCCGTCAATGCGCAATGTCTGCGGCCCCGTCGCGCCCGCGCCCTGTTTTGCCAACAGCACGCCAAGCCGTTCCATCGCCGCGGGCAGCTGCGCCGCATCCACGGTGAGGCCCGCGGCCATCGCGTGCCCGCCGCCTTTCAGCAGCAATCCTTCGCGCGTGATCTGCGCAATGGACGCGCCAAGGTCCACGCCCGCGACGGAGCGCGCTGATCCCTTGCCCTCGCCCTGATCAAGCCCGATGACCACGGCGGGCCGGTTGGCCCATTCCTTAAGCCGGGCCGCGACAATACCGACGACACCGGGGTGCCACCCATCCCCCGCTGCCCACACGAGCGGGCCGTCAAGGCCGCGCGCTTCGGCCTGCGCCTTAGCCTCCTCAAGCACCAGCGCCTCAATCGCGCGCCGCTCCGCGTTTAGGTGATCGAGCCGTTGGGCAAGGTCCGCCGCCTCCTGCGCGTCCTCCGTCGCAAGGAGCCGCGCGCCCAGATCAGCAGCCCCGATCCGCCCGCCCGCGTTGACCCGTGGCCCCAGCAGATAGCCAAGGTGATAGCTGCTTGGGGCGCTTGTCATGCTTGCGACATCGGCCAGCGCCGTCAGGCCCGGTCGGCTCCGCGCGGCCATCACAGCCAGCCCCTGCCGCACGAACGCGCGGTTGAGCCCCTGAAGCGGTGCCACATCCGCCACCGTCGCCAGCGCCACCAGATCCAGCATGGCCATCAGATCCGGCCCTTTGGCCCCCGCCGCGCGCAAAGCCCGATTGGCCCCGACCAGCATCAGGAACACGACACCCGCAGCACACAGATGCCCAAGCGGGCTGTCCTCATCCTGTCGGTTCGGGTTCACCACGGCCAGCGCGGGGGGCAGGGTTTCCCCGCCCTGGTGATGGTCAAGCACGATGACATCCGCGCCTTTCGCCCGCGCGGCGGCAATCGGGTCATGGGAGAGGGTTCCGCAATCGACGCAGATGATAAGATCATGCGCGGTGGCAAGTTCCTCCATCGCAGGCACGTTCGGGCCATAACCTTCGTCGATCCGGTCAGGGATATAGAGCGTCGCGCGATGCCCCAACGCGCGCAGCCATGTCAGCAAAAGTGCGGCGGAGGCACCACCATCCACGTCATAATCCGCGAACACCGCGATCCGCTCTTTCCCGCGTAATGCCGTGAGCAGGCGCGCGACCGCCTTATCCATATCCTTGAGGCTGGAAGGATCGGGGGTCAGATCGCGCAGCCGGGGCGTGAGATAGGCCGCGACCTCCCCTGCCGTCACATCCCGCGCGGCCAAAAGGCGGCAGACCAGTTCGGGCAGCCCCGTGGCCTGTGTCAGCGCCATGGCCGCACGATCCTGCGCCGCGTCCGGCCCCTGCCAGCGCCGACCGGAGAGTGACCTTTCCACGCCCAGAAAAGCCGTCATGCGGGCGGATCCTTTTCGTCGGATTGCGCGCGGTAGCGATCGGCGGCGGCCTCTTCGGGGGGGACCATATCCGCAAACAGCGCGGAGAGCCGTTTGAGGCTGCGCGCAAACAGAAACACGGCCACCGCCAACCAGCCAAGAAAGATGATCTGCCCCGGCAAATCCATCTCCCCCCAACTCGACAGCATCTGATAGCCCACAAGGATCATCATCACCATCAGAACGATGGCGCTCACGATCCCGTTGCGCAGGCGCTTGCGTTTGATCTGATCTGGGGTCATCCGGCGATGATTTTGTCTGAGGTCGTGACAGTGGCAAATTCGGTGTGAAGATGCGACAAGGCGGCGCGGTGCACTTCCTCTGCCGTGGGGCTTGGCCCATCATCGAAGGAGGTGTTTGCGGCCGCTGCGAAGGTCGCGCAGGCATCGGCGGCGACCTGCACGGTAAAGCCGAGATTTGCAGCCATGCGCACGGTGGTGGACACGCAATGGGGCGTCGTGATCCCGCAGATCACCAGATCGGTCGCGTCCGCGTTGCGCAACCGGGCCTCAAGATCGGTGCCGATGAAACCGGAATTGACGCTCTTGGTCAGGACCGGTTCATGGGGGAGGGGGGCGACTTCGTCCTTGATCTCGATCCCCGGTCCTTGCAGCGGGGATTTCGGGTTTGTGCTGTCATGGCGCACATGGATCACGGGCCAATTCTGCGCCCGCCAATGGTGCAAAAGGTCAGCGGCGCGCTGTTCGGCGTCGGGGTTGTTGCGGGGCCCCCAATAATCGGACACGTCCATGCCCTTTTGAATATCCACCAGGATCAGGGTTGCGGTCATTGTGTAATCTCCGTCGTCGTGAGTGGGGTGCCTGCGCTGTCAAACAGGCGGATGCGCTCCTGTCCTTCCGCGTCGCGCGTCACCACGGCGACCCATCCGGTGCCAAGGGTGACGGCCTGCGCGCGTTCGCCACTGGGCAGGGTAAGGTCGGGCGGCAGGCTGGGGCCAGACGTCTCTCCAAGTGCCAGAAGCCGTATGGTCATCAAGCCGACGACGATGATAATGGCGAGCGTCAGCGTGCCCGTCAGCACCATGACAAGCTGGCGCAGGCGCCTTATCTGCGGCGGCTCTTGCCCTTCTTCGGGTTCTGGAGTGTAACTGCCCGTCATGTCGGATCCTGATGAAAATGAGATTGCGCTCAACCTGACGGCCTCGGGCCGGATTGACAAGGTGCTGGCGGCGGACTTGCCCGATCATTTGGCCGTGAGCCGGTCGCGTCTGCGCGCGCTGATCGAAGGCGGCGCTGTGACCGTGGACGGCGCCTCTCTGGCCAATCCGTCGCAAAAGGTGCGTGCGGGGGCCATGGTGACGCTGCTGATCCCGGAGGTCACGGACAGCGCGCCCCTGCCGCAGAATATCCCGCTTGATGTGGTATTTGAGGACGACGCGCTGATCGTTGTGAACAAGCCTGCGGGCATGGTGGTGCATCCCGCCCCCGGCGCGCCGGATGGAACGCTTGTCAACGCGCTGATGCACCATTGCGGCGACAGCCTGTCTGGGATCGGGGGGGAGCGGCGGCCCGGCATCGTGCACCGGATCGACAAGGACACGTCGGGCCTGTTGGTCGTGGCGAAATCCGATCTGGCGCATCAGGGGCTTTCGACGCAATTCGCCGCCCATTCGGTGGATCGTGAGTACCGCGCGCTGTCCTTTGGCGTGCCGGAGCGCGCGTCGGCGCGGCTTGCGGGGATTGCGGGTGTGTCCTTTGAGGGGCCCGTGCTGAAAATCGAGGCCCCCATCGCCCGCCACCGTGCGGATCGGAAAAAGATGGCGGTCGGGGCGGAGGGGCGCCATGCGGTGACCCGTGCGCAAGTGTTGGAGCCGTTCGCAGGGCAGGCGGCGTTGATCTCCTGTCGGCTGGAGACGGGGCGCACCCATCAGATCCGCGTGCATATGGCCCATGTGGGACATGCGCTGATCGGTGATCCGGTCTATGCAGGACGTCGCAAAGTGGGGCAGGGGCTGCCCGCCCCGGCGCGCGAGGCGATCGCGGCCTTTCCACGGCAGGCATTGCACGCGCTGCGATTGGGATTTGTGCATCCGGTCACGGGCGAAACCCTGACTTTCATCAGCGATTTACCGCCGGATTTCGCGGAATTGTTGCGGGAACTGCGGGAAAACTCACAGGATTGAGAGGGAATGTTTCCAACCTCTTGAATCGGATGTGAAGCCCATTAACTTAATCTCAACAAAAGTCGTTCAGGGAATACAGACATGGCATATTCAAACCTTCCCGCACCGTCCCCCGAACAGGGGATGAGCCGCTACCTCTCTGAGATTCGTAAATTTCCGATGCTTGAGCCGGAGGAGGAGTACATGCTCGCCAAGGCTTGGGTCGATCATCAGGACAAGGAGAGCGCGCATAAACTCGTAACGTCTCACCTGCGTCTGGCCGCGAAAATCGCGATGGGCTATCGCGGGTATGGCCTGCCCACGGCGGAGGTGGTGTCGGAGGCGAATGTCGGCTTGATGCATGCCGTCAAACGCTTCGACCCTGAAAAGGGGTTCCGCCTTGCGACCTATGCGATGTGGTGGATCCGTGCGAGCATTCAGGAATATATCCTGCGCTCATGGTCGCTCGTGAAAATGGGAACCACCGCCGCGCAGAAAAAGCTTTTTTTCAACCTGCGCAAGGCGAAAAACCGGATCGGCGCGCTGGAAGAGGGCGATCTGCGGCCCGAGCATGTGGCCAAGATCGCCAATGACCTTGGCGTGACGGAAGCCGAAGTGACCTCCATGAACCGGCGCTTGTCGGGGGGCGACGCGTCCCTCAACGCGCCCCTGAAAACCGATGGCGAGGGCGCGTCGGAATGGCAGGACTGGCTGACCGATGATGATGCCGATCAAGCGGAAGCCTATGAGGAGCAGGATGAGCTTGAGGGCCGCCGCGCGCTGCTGATCGCCGCGATGGGTGAGCTGAATGATCGCGAAAAACATATCCTGACGGAGCGCAAATTGCGCGACGATCCGGTCACGCTTGAGGATCTGAGCCAGGAATACAATGTCAGCCGGGAGCGTATCCGCCAGATCGAAGTGCGCGCCTTTGAAAAGGTGCAGAAAAAGATGCTCGAACTGGCCAAGGAAAAGGGCATGTTGCCAGAAATGGCCTGATCGCCGGACCGGTGGTAAAAAATCAGACCCCTCCCTGACCCACAGGGAGGGGTTTTTCGTTTCTGCTTGTACCCGGTTATTGCCCCGCGGATCGCAGCGTGTTGCTGGGGCGTTGTTTCTGGGCGAACGCGGTTTGCAGGGGCGTCAGCGGCTCAGTGACGTTAGCATCCAGTTGGTCCACCGATTGCAGATAGGTGACGCTGGGCACTTTGACGAACCCTGATGTCTGCATGAACCGCCGCGCGGATGCGTTGTCCGTCGTGGTTGTGAAAAGGATCGTGCTGCACCCGCGCGCCTGTGCCTCCACCCGTGCCGTGGCAAGCAGCCTGCGGCCGATATCCCGTCCGCGAAAACGACTGTCCACATAAAAATTCTCAATCACGAAATCCGTCTCAACATCCGGATGATAATGGACCACCCCCATCATCATGCCGACAGCCATGCCGCGATGCAGGGCGACGAACAGAAAATGGCACGGACGGTCCAGATAGACCTTCAAACGTTCGTGGTTGATCTGTGCATCGAACAGGTCCGGCGACGGGAAGGCGAGCAATCCCACATCTTCGGCGCGTACATGGTGAAAGGTAATATCCGGCATCTCATCCCCCGAAAAAGTCTGCGGCCACCCCTACGGCCCAGCGGGGGTATTTCTCGCAAGATTCTCGTAAAGCTGGGGTTAACGCGCGACCACATTAACCCCGATTCAACCGAAAGTATCAGCTGTCCATCGCCTCCAACTCGTCAATCATGCTCTCGATGAGGGACAGCCCCTTGTCCCAGAATGCCGGGTCGGACGCATCAAGGCCGAACGGGGCCAAAAGCTCCTTATGGTGCTTCGATCCACCGGCGCGCAGCATGTCGAAATACTTGTCTTGGAAGCCTTCGGGTGCCTCCTCATAGCGGGCATAGAGCGCGTTCACCAACCCATCGCCAAACGCGTAAGCATAAACGTAGAACGGCGAATGGATGAAATGGGGGATATAGGTCCAGAAGGTTTCATACCCGTCCACGAAATCGAACACGGGGCCAAGGCTTTCGGCCTGCACGCTCATCCAGATGTCGTTGATCTGATCGGGGGTCAACTCGCCCTCGGCCCGGGCGGCGTGGAGTTTGCATTCAAAATCATAGAACGCAATCTGGCGCACGACCGTGTTGATCATATCCTCGACCTTGCCTGCCAAAAGCACCTTGCGCGCCTTCTGGTCCGGGGCCTGATCCAGCAGACGGCGGAAGGTCAACATCTCCCCAAACACCGAGGCGGTTTCGGCCAGCGTCAGCGGCGTGGAGGACAGCAATTCCCCCTGCGATGCGGCCAGCCGCTGGTGCACGCCATGGCCAAGCTCATGGGCAAGTGTCATCACGTCCCGCTGCTTGCCCAGATAGTTGAGCATCACGAACGGGTGCGCGTCGGTCACGGTGGGATGGGCGAAGGCGCCGGGGGCCTTGCCCGCCTTGGCGGGGGCATCAATCCAGCCTTCGGTAAAGAACGGCTCGGCCAAATCGGCCATGCGCGGATCAAACCCCGCATAGGCCTGCATGACCATGTCCCGTGCGTCGTCCCAGCCGATCTTGCGGTCATCGCTGTCGGGCAGGGGGGCGTTGCGATCCCAGACCTGCATCCGCTCCAGCCCCATCCATTTGG
Source organism: Rubricella aquisinus (assembly GCF_014199445.1). Taxonomy (GTDB): domain Bacteria; phylum Pseudomonadota; class Alphaproteobacteria; order Rhodobacterales; family Rhodobacteraceae; genus Rubricella; species Rubricella aquisinus. The sequence goes on from NZ_JACIJS010000007.1 coordinate 56,483, forward strand.
CTTTCAGCGCGTAATAGCGGTGCGACAGGCGCGGGTAGGCGGCGACCACGGCGTTGCGCAGGGCCTCCACCACCTCCGGCTCCACATGGTTGGCAAGGTGCCGCCCGGCCTGCGGGGTAGGCAGGCCGCGCCAACGGTCCTCAATCTCTTTCTCCTTGGCCAGCGTGTTGGTGATGCGGGCGAAAAGCGGCAGATGACCGCGAAACACAGCGATCAGCGCGTGGGTGGCAGCCTCCCGCTTGCTGCGGTCGGTGTCCGACAAAAGCGTGAGCGTCGCCTCAAGTGGCAATTCCTCCCCATCCACGGTGAAGGTCAGCCCGGCCATGGTCTCATCAAACAGGCGGTTCCAGGCGGCTGTGCCGACCACCGATTTGTCATGGAGGAATTTCTCCATCTCGTCGGAAAGCTGATAAGGCTTTGCCGCGCGCACACGGTCAATCCACGGCTTATACCGCGCGAGCGTCTCATCCGCCGCCAGCGCGGCGTCAAGCGTGGCATCCTCGATCCGGTTCAGTTCAAGCGTGTAGAATACCAGACGCGCCGACAGCTCCGTGATTTTGTTCTGCATATCGGCCATGAATTTGGACCGGGCCGCATCGGTCGTGTTCTGGTAATAGCGCAATCCGGCAAAGGACATCACCCGCCCCATCACCACATCCATCGCTTCATAGCGCAGGATGGATTGTGCCAGCGCGGAGGCGGGCAGCGTCGCGAGTTTGCCCTCATAATCAGCGGCGAAGCCTGCGGTATCCGTGTCAAGCTGCGCAAGGTCATCCTGAAGTTTCGGGTCGTCCTCGCCGGCGTAGAGCGCGCTGAAATCCCATTCGGGCAGCGCACCGAATGCGCCCGCCCCTCCGGTCGGTTCAGCATCCAGAACAGGGCGGGGCAAGGGAAGGGTGAACATGGCGCAGGACCTCTACATTTGATGGACAGTTTCTTGACAGGTAACCCGTGGCGAGGCGGGTTCAAAGGGGGCAAACGAAAAACGCCCCGGCGCTAGGGCCGGGGCGTTCAAATTCTGCTAATCCGTCAGAACAGATTAGTTGGTGACTTCTTCGTCCGGGTGGTTGGTCAGAACCACGCACTTGCCGCCGGACATCACGCAGTTTGCGGTGTCAGCCATGGCCGGTGCTGCTTCCATTGCCACTTCCATTTCCGCCATCATCATGTCGGAGAGGGTGACTTCCACGCGACGGTTGCGCGGCTCGCGCACGCCATCGGCGGTTGCCACTGCGAGGTCCATCTCGCCACGGCCGGATGCGGAGATCACTGCCGGGTTCACGCCACCAGCGGTCATTGCTGCGGACACGGTTGCGGCGCGTGCTTCAGACAGCGCCTGGTTATAGGCGTTGGAGCCGGTGGTGTCGGTGTGACCCACGAGCGAAACGTTTGCACTGGTCGAGACAGCCGCCTCAGTCGCACGGTTCACGGTTGCTGCTGCCAGCGAGGACAGGTCAGACCGGTCAAAGCCGAAGTACACGGTGTACTCTGCCGGCGGCGGCGGTGCCATTGTCGTCGACGTGCCAGAGGAGTCGTCCATCTGCGAACCACCGCATGCTGCAAGCGCAAACGCCGCACCAGCGATCATGATTGAGGATACTGCTTTCATCCCACTCTCCGATATTTCAGGGCACCCACTCGGCATGCCTCATTGATTCCATACGCGAAAATTCGCGATACGCACACATGTGGACAAAGTGTTTCCGTTTACAACAAACTTCACACGTCACCGCACATATCCAGCAAAATTATAGCCAGATGGTACACATTAACAACAGTGTATCCCGTCAGACAGTTCCACTGGAAACAGAAGAATTTTCAGTGTCTTGGATTTTCTCCCATGCCGCGTTGATGGCGCTCAGCCGGGCCTGCGCAAGCTTCACCGCCTCCTCCGGGACGCCGCGAGCCATCATCCGGTCGGGGTGGGCCTCTTTGACCAATTCCCGCCAACGTGCTCTTTTCTCAGCATAATTCATGTCCGGCTCGATCCCCAGAACGTCATGCGGATCGCGTTCAGCGTCGGGCACATGGCGCGCGCGCAGGGTCAGAAAGCTGCGCTCATCAATGCCAAACGCCTCTGCCACGTTGCGCAAAAAGTCGTTTTCCTTGGGATGATAGACCCCATCGGCGACCGCGATATGCATCAAACCTTCGAGCAAATCTTCCAAAACGGGCCGGTCATCGGCAAACATTCGCCCGATTTGGCGCGCATATTGGCGATATCCGGCGACATCCTGCCGCGCGAGGTTGAAGACCTGCGCCGCTTTTGGCAGGTCTTCGGGCGGGATGTGGAACACTTCGCGAAACGCAGACACCTCCGCACGCGACACATGGCCATCCGCCTTGGCCATCTTGGCGCCAAGCGCGATCACGCCAATAGTGAACGCAACGGAGCGTTCGGGCGGGGTGCGCAGGCGCTCAAACACCTTTGAGAGACCCTCGCCCGAGGCGAGGGCCGAAATCGCGTCAGCAATGCGGGACCAAATCGACATGGGGCTGACTATATCACGTCCCGCGCCCGCCGCCATGGCAAGCTCCGCGTTAAATGGACCGCGCAAGGCCACGCACCCGCACGCCCGCACCCTTCGCGGGCAAGGGCGATGTGGTCAGGCGGGATGGCACGCCCATGTCGTCGCCCTGATGAATGCTCAAGGGTGCTGTCCAGCGCCCTGTGTCGCGCAGCCATCCGGCAAGGGCCGCCGCCGCCGCACCGGTGGCTGCATCCTCATACACCCCACCCGCCGCAAAGGCATTGCGCGAATGGATCGTGCCCTCCGCATCGCGGTGGATGAGGTTGATCGTCACCAGTCCAGCCGCACGCATGATCGCAGCCCCGGTGGGCTGGTCATAGGCAATCTCGGACAGGCGCGCGCGACTGGCCAAAGGCACCACCAGATGTGGTGCCCCACCATGCACGAGCATCGGCGGGAGGCTCTGATCCAGATCGCTTGCTGTGAGCGCAAACAGGTCCAGAACGTCCCGCAGCACATCCCGCCCCGGTGCCGCATGGGAGGTCGGGGGGGACGTCAGCTCTGCCCCCCATTGCTCCCCCTCACGGTAGGCGCGCACGGTGATTTCCGCCTCATTCAGGATCAGCGGATAGGATTTCGCGCCATAGGCCGCACCGAGAGCCGCGCCAAGGGCAATCGTGGCGTGACCACAGAACGGCACTTCCATGTCGGGCGCGAAATAACGCACGCGAAAGCCGTCTCCCTGCGGTGTGGCGAATGCGGTCTCCGAATAGCCGACTTCGGCCGCGATCCGCTGCATATCCGCCGCCTCTGGCAGCGTGTCCGCGATCACGACGCCCGCGGGATTGCCGCCCTCTGTTCCATGCGAAAAAGCGGCGATGCGTTGAATGTTCATGATGGTCTCCTTCGTTTGGTCCGCAGCCTCACCGACCCGGCGGCGGATCACAAACGACGATTGCAGATGTGTAGCATTCCAAATCGTGACGTCAGGCGAGGATTTTCTGCACCAGAACCAGATCGAACCAGCGCCCATATTTGCGACCCACTTGGGGCAGTGTCGCCACGCGGGTGAAGCCGCAGCGTTCGTGAAACGCTACAGCCCCCGGATTCTCCCCCGAACATCCGCCCCATAGGGAATGCACACCTCGTGCGCGGGCCACCTCCTCAAGTGCGGCCATGAGCGCGCGCCCGGTTCCCTGCCCACGGGCGCGCTTGGCCAGATGGATGGTCAATTCCATGGTATGGGCATAACCCGGCCCGCCGCGAAACTGGAAATAGACGGCAAAGCCCGTGATCCCCTCCGCGTCGCGCGCGACAAGAATGGGATGATCATTGGCCAGCCGTTCCGCCCGCCATGCGCGCAGATCGTCAATGCTTTTCTCAGCAGTGGTGAATGTGGCCACGCTGTCGCGGATGATCGGGTTCCAGATGGCGGCAATTCCGGGCAGGTCGGCATCGGTCGCTTCGCGTATTTCCACAACCATGGCTTGCCCTCCTTGCCTGAACCCGCCAAAACCTAGGCCAAGTTACTGGCCTGCGTCGAGGGAGCACATGATGACCGCTTGGGATTTCTGGATCGACCGTGGGGGCACGTTCACCGATATCGTCGCGCGCGATCCCGAGGGGCACTTGCATACGGCCAAACACCTGAGCGAAAACCCCGAAGTCTATGCCGATGCGGCGCTGCATGGCATCCGGCGCTTTCTGGGGTTGGGGGCGGACGAGCAAATCCCGCTGTCGCGCGTCGCCTCGGTCAAGATGGGCACGACCGTCGCCACCAATGCCCTGTTGGAGCGGAAAGGGGAGCCGACGGCGCTGGTGATCACGCGCGGGCTCGCGGATCAATTGCGCTTGGCCTATCAGCACCGCCCGCGCCTTTTTGATCGGCAGATTATCCTGCCTGAAATGCTCTATTCCCATGTGATCGAAGCGCAGGAGCGTGTCCGCGCCGATGGGCATGTGGAACACCCGCTCGATGAGGCCGCCCTCCGCTCCGATCTGGAGGCCGTGCGGGCAAAGGGCATCGACGCGCTCGCCATCGTGTTCGTTCACGGGTACCGCCACCACGCCCATGAGGCCGCAGCCGCGGGCATCGCGCGGGAGATGGACTTCACGCAAGTCAGCGTGTCCCATGAAGTCTCCCCCCTGATGAAGATGGTCAGCCGCGGTGATACCACCGTGGTCGATGCCTATCTCTCCCCCATCTTGCGGCGCTATGTGGACCGTGTGGCGGCGGCCTTTGACGGGGATCCGGCGGGGCGACTGATGTTCATGCAATCTTCCGGAGGGTTGACCGACGCGCGGCTGTTTCAGGGCAAGGACGCGATCCTGTCTGGCCCGGCGGGTGGTGTGGTCGGGGCTGTGCGCACGTCCCAGATCGCGGAGGAGCCGAATATCATCGGTTTTGACATGGGCGGCACCTCCACCGATGTGTGCCATTTCGCGGGTGACTATGAGCGGGTGCTGAACACAGAAGTCGCAGGCGTGCGGATCACAGCGCCGATGATGAATATTCACACGGTCGCGGCGGGGGGTGGTTCGATCCTCACCTTTGATGGGCAGCGGATGCGCGTCGGCCCTGAAAGCGCAGGTGCCGATCCCGGCCCTGCCTGCTACGGGCGTGGCGGGCCATTGGCCGTGACGGACGCCAATGTGATGACGGGCAAATTGCGGCCAGAGTTCTTCCCGGCGATTTTCGGTCCCGATGCCGACCGCCCGCTGGATGTGGCGGCAACCCGCGCGCGGTTTGAGGACATGGCCGCTGAGGTTGGCAAAAGCCCAGAGGAGCTGGCCGACGGCTTCCTGCGCATCGCGGTTGAGAACATGGCCAACGCGGTCAAGAAAATCTCCGTCCAGCGTGGCTATGACGTGTCGCGCTACTGTCTGACGGTGTTTGGCGGGGCGGGGGCGCAACATGCCTGCGCGATTGCCGACACTTTGGGGATGGAGACGTGCCTGATCCATCCTTTTGCCTCGCTTCTGTCTGCCTATGGCATGGGCCTTGCCGATATTCGCGCAAGCCGCCAGCAGGCACTGGAAAAACCGCTCGACCCGACCACGCGGCTTGAGGCGGCAAGCCTGATCGAAGGGTTGTCCGTCTCCGCACTCGGGGAGGTTGAGGGGCAGGGCGTGGCAGAGGCGCGCATCGGCATCACCCCGATGCTGCACCTGAAAGTGCAGGGGACAGATACCGCGCTTCCGATCCCGTTCGGCGATCTCGATGATCTGACCGCACGTTTTGCCGTGGAGCATCGCCAGCGCTTTGGCTTTGATCCGGGCGAGGCGACCTTGGTCATCGAAAGCGTCTCGGTGGAGGCGGTGGGTCAGGCCGCCGACCTTTCGGAGACGGCAACAGACACTGCGGTGCGGGACGAGGCGGCCTACCCCACCGCGCTCACAGCACCTGTCTATGTCGGGGGCTGGCACGAGGCCCGCTTTGTCCGTCGCGGCGATATGCGCCCCGGCGATACGCTCACTGGTCCGGCCGTGCTGGTCGAGGAACACACCTCCATCATGATCGAGCCGGGCTGGCAGGCGCGCATCACCGCCCATGACCATGTCAAACTCCACCGGATCGAGGCCCGCGCCGATCAGCACGCCATCGGGACAGAGGCCGATCCGGTGATGCTCGAAGTGTTCAACAACCTTTATATGTCCATCGCGGAGCAGATGGGCGCGGTGCTGGAAAACACCGCCGTTTCGGTCACGATCAAGGAGCGGTTGGATTTCTCCTGCGCGGTGTTTGATGCATCCGGCGATCTGATTGCGAACGCGCCGCATATGCCGGTGCATCTTGGCTCCATGGGCGCGTCGGTGAAAACGGTGATCCGTGAGAACCCCGGCATGGGGCAGGGCGATGTGTTCTGCCTCAACGCGCCCTATAATGGCGGCACGCATCTTCCCGATATCACGGTGGTGATGCCGGTTTGGGATGATGCGGGGGAAGAGGTGTTGTTCTTTACTGCCGCGCGTGGCCATCACACCGATGTGGGCGGCCTCACCCCCGGCTCCATGCCGCCTGACAGCCGCCGGGTGGAGGAAGAAGGCGCCTATATCGACAATTGGACACTGGTGGAGAAGGGCCGCTTCCGGGAGGAGGAGACCCGCGCGCTGCTGACCGGTGCGGCCTACCCGGTGCGCGCCGTCGATATCAACATCGCGGATCTCAAGGCGCAGGTCGCGTCCTGCGAAAAGGGTGCGCGCGAATTGCGCCGGATGGTCGATCTGTTCAGCCTGCCCGTGGTGCGCGCCTATATGGATCATGTGCAGGACAACGCCGAAGAATGCGTCCGCCGCGCGATCGAGACGTTGCGGGACGCGGAATATGTCTACCCGATGGACTCCGATTTTGACGGCAATCCGCGCGAAATCCGCGTGAAGGTGACGGTGGACCGGGCCGCGCGCGAGGCCACGATCGACTTTACTGGTACGACGGGTCAACTTGCGACGAATTACAACGCGCCCGAGCCGGTGACGAAAGCGGCGGTACTTTATGTGTTCCGCTGTCTGGTGGATGATGACATCCCAATGAACGAAGGGGTGATGAAACCGCTGAATGTGGTGCTGCCCAAAGGCACGATGCTTAGCCCCGAATATCCGGCGGCGGTGATCGCGGGCAATGTGGAGACATCGCAAGCCGTGACATCGGCGCTGTTCCTCGCCCTCGGCGTACAGGCAGCGGCGCAATCGACGATGAACAACACCACTTGGGGCAACGCGACCTATCAGTACTATGAGACGATCTGCGGCGGGTCCGGGGCTGGGGTGCTGAATGATGGCACCGGCCACGCGGGCACGGGCGGGGTGCATACCCATATGACCAATTCGCGCCTGACTGATCCGGAAGTGCTGGAATGGCGCTTCCCGGTGGTGTTGGAGGAGTTCAGCCTGCGGCGCGGCTCCGGTGGGGAGGGCGCCTTCCGGGGCGGGGATGGCACCCGCCGCCGCATCCGGTTCCTTGAGGGGATGACGCTTGCCGTGTTGACGGGCCACCGGGTGGTGCCGCCTCCGGGGCTTGATGGCGGCGGGCCGGGCGCGCTGGGCGTGAGCCGCGTGGTGCGGGCGGATGGCGCTGTCGAAACCCTCCGTTCCGCCGATCAGACAGAGATGCATCCGGGTGACACCTATTGGCTCGATACCCCCTCGGGCGGCGGATATGGCCGCGCCTAGGTGTTCAGCGGCGAGCGGGCCCTCCCGCCCGTCGTTCAGTCGCTGACGCTCCCTCCTCCCGTTTGGCCCGGCAGCGCCTTCGGCGCTGGGGCTTCGCCTGTCATGAGGTGTTTGAGGAACAGGTCTGTTCCTCAAATCACCCGTTCAATTGTGCGGCTACGATTCGCCCGCGCGTCAAGGCCGCTCGTTCCTCGGACCTTGACCCACGGCCGAATCGCGGGGGCTGCTCTTGCTCCACCCAGTCCAATTCACTTTCTTCAAATATACCCCGCCGGAGGCACCCGCCCGCGCCAGCGGGCGGCCCGGCCAAACGGGAGGACGGAGCGTCAGCGACGGAACGACGGGCGGGAGGGCCCCCACCTCACGGCCCGCTCACAGGATCGCGCCTTGAAACATCTCGGATCGCCCCATAACCATTACAATATGGGAATTCACCAAAAGGAGACTGCCTTGCGTATGTTCACTCTGCGATTGCCCGCCCTTTGTGTCACCCTCGCGCTGCCCGCTGCCGTCTGGGCGCAGGAGGACGTGATTATTGCCCATGGCATCTCCACCTTTGGCGAGTTGAAATATGACGCGGATTTCGAGCTTCTCGACTATGTGAACCCTGACGCGCCCAAAGGGGGGGAGTTTTCGACCTGGGCGATTGGCAGTTTTGATACGCTCCATCTCTACACCACCGCTGGAACGGGTGCGGCGAGTGCTGCGATCCTTTTTGAGCCGTTGATGGTCGCCACGGCGGATGAGCCGGACGCGCTTTACGGTCTGATCGCTGAGACCATCGAATACCCCGCGGACCGCTCTTGGGCCGTTTTCAACATGCGGCCCGAGGCGACCTTTTCGGACGGCACACCCATCACCGCTGATGATGTGGTCTTTACCTTCAACATTCTGAGCGAAAAGGGCATTCCCGCGCTGCGCAGCGTGTTTGCCGATTTCGAGACGGTGGAGGCAATAGGCACCCACCGCGTGCGCTTTGATTTCCGCGATGGGGCCAATACCCGCGAATTGCCGATGACCGCCGCAGGTCTGCCGGTGTTTTCGGAAGACTGGTGGGCGGATAAGGATTTTTCCCGCTCCACGCTTGAGCCTGGACCAGGCAGCGCGCCTTATATCTTGGAAAGTGTCGATCCGGGGCGGCAGATCATCTACACGCGCAATCCCGATTATTGGGGCTGGCATCTGCCGATCAATCGCGGACGGCACAATTTCGACACGCTCCGCTTTGAGCATTATGCCGATGGCACCGCCGCGTTTGAGGGGTTCAAGGCGGGGGCGTATGATTTCCGGGTGGAGAACACCTCCGCGATTTGGGCGCTCGAATATGATTTCCCGGCTGTGCAAGAGGGCCGGATCGTCAAGCGCGACTACCCCGATGGCAACGTGTCGAACGCGCAGAATTTCCTCTTTAACCTACGAGAAGAGAAATTTGCCGATCCGCGCGTGCGCGAGGCGATCAGCATGATGTTCAATTTCGAATGGACCAATCGCACGCAGTTCTATGGCCTTTATGAGCGGTCCAAGAGTTTCTGGCCCGGCTCCCCGTTGGAGGCCGTTGGCCCACCGAGTGACGCTGAATTGGCGCTTTTGGAACCACTTGCCGATCTCTTGCCTGAGGGTGTGCTGACCGATCCGGCGCTGGAGCCAATCGTCAATTCCCCGGATCGCATTTCGCGCAGTGTGTTTCGGGAGGCCGGACGCCTGCTTGATGAAGCGGGCTGGACGGTGCAGGACGGGCTGCGCCGCAATGCGGACGGGGAAACGCTGGATGTGTCGTTCCTGTTGTTTTCCACCGCGTTTGAGCGGATTTCGAACCCGATTGTCGAAAACCTCAAGACATTGGGCGTGAACGCGCAATTGGAGCGGGTCGAGGTCAGCCAATTCGTTGAACGCCGCCGGAGCTTTGACTTCGATATGCTCACCTCCAGCTTTGTGAATGATCTGTCGCCGGGTCTGTCGCTGCGCCAATGGTTCGGCTCTGAAAATGCGATGGTGCCGTCGCGCAACCTTGCCGGATTGCAAAGCGAGGCGGTTGATGCGCTGATCGAGGAGGTCATCAACGCCGCCACCCGCGAGGAGATGCAGGTCGCTGCCCGCGCGCTGGATCGCGTGTTGCGAGCAGAGCGGATCGGCATCCCGCAATGGTACAAAAACTCCAACTGGGTCGCTTATGTCGATGTGTTTGACCACCCTGATCCCTTGCCGCCCTACCTGCTCGGGGAGACGGATTTCTGGTGGTATTCGGAGGAAAAGGAACAGGCGCTGCGCGACCGGGGCGTCTATTAATCCATGGGTGCGTATATCCTGCGGCGATTGCTGCTGATCATTCCCACGCTGTTCGGCATCCTGCTGATCAATTTCACGCTGGTGCAATTCGTGCCCGGCGGCCCGATTGAACAGATCATCGCGGATCTGGAAGGGGCGGGAAGTGCGACCGAACGGTTCACCGGCGGCACGGTCGATGCGGGTGCTGGTGAAGAGTCGGGCTATCGCGGCGCGCGCGGGCTGCCGCCCGAATTCATCGCAGAGCTTGAGGCACAGTTCGGGCTGGATAAGCCGCCGCTTGAGCGGTTCTTCCTTATGATTGGCGATTACCTTGTCTTTGATTTGGGGGAAAGTTACCGCCGCTCTATCTCCGTCGTTGATCTGGTACTCGAAAAGATGCCCGTGTCGATCACGCTGGGGCTGTGGTCCACGCTGATCGCCTATTTGATCTCAATCCCGCTGGGCATTCGCAAGGCGGTGAATGACGGCACGAAATTCGACACCGTGACATCCGCCATCATCGTGGTGGCCTATGCGATCCCCGGATTTCTGTTCGCCATCATGCTGCTTGTCCTGTTCGCGGGGGGCAGTTTTTTCCAATGGTTCCCGTCGCGCGGGCTGGTCAGCAATGATTGGGAGGAGTTGAGCGCGATTGGCAAGGTGCTCGATTACTTCCACCATATCGCGCTGCCCGTGACGGCCTCCACCATCGCGGCCTTCGCCACGTTGACGCTGCTGACGAAAAACTCGTTCCTTGACGAGATCCGCAAGCAATATGTGATGACCGCGCGGGCCAAGGGGCTGAGCGAGGGCAGGGTGCTCTACGGTCACATCTTCCGCAACGCGATGCTCATCGTGATCGCGGGCTTTCCGGGGCTGTTTGTCAGCGTGTTCTTTGGCGGCTCCCTGATTATCGAGACAATCTTCAGCCTTGATGGGCTTGGCCGCCTTGCGTTTGAGAGCGCGGTGCAGCGGGATTATCCGGTGGTGTTCGGCACGCTCTATGTGTTCGGCCTGATCGGCCTGATTGTCGGGCTGTTGAGTGATCTGACCTATGTGCTGGTCGATCCGCGCATTGATTTCGAGAGCCGCGAGACATGAAACTGTCCCCCCTTGCCCGCCGCCGGATCACGACCTTTCGTGCCAATCGCCGCGCGCTGTGGTCATTGCGCATCTTTGGCGTGTTGTTCCTGATCACGCTGTTTGCGGAATTCGTGGCGAATGATAAGCCGCTGCTGGTGCGCTATGACGGTGAATATTTCATGCCCGTTTTTGCCGCCTATCCCGAAACCACCTTCGGTGGGGAGTTCGAGACGGAGGCGGAATATCCCGCGCCCGAGGTGCAATGCCTCATCATCGCGCAAGGGCTCGACGCCTGTTTCGATGATCCCGAGGGCGTGATCGAAGATGCCGCCGATGGCGTCGTGGACGGGCAAGAGGTCAACACGGGCATGATCCTTTGGCCGCCGATCCGTTATTCCTACAACACGATCAATTACGAAGTGCTGCGCGCGCCCTCGGCACCCGATGCGAACCATTGGCTTGGCACTGACAACCAGTCGCGAGACGTGCTGGCGCGGGTGATCTATGGGTTTCGTATTTCGGTGCTGTTCGCGATTGCGGTGACGCTCATTTCTTCCGTGATCGGGATCGCGGCAGGGGCGGTGCAGGGATATTTCGGGGGGCTGACCGATCTGATTTTCCAGCGGGTGGTGGAGATTTGGACATCCACGCCGACCCTCTACATCCTCATCATCGTGTCGGCCTTTTTCACCATGAGTTTCTGGTCGCTGACATTATTGATCGCGCTGTTTGGGTGGACCGCGCTGGTGGGCGTGGTCCGCGCAGAATTCCTGCGTGCGCGGAATTTCGAATATGTGCGCGCCGCCCGCGCGCTGGGCCTGTCGGATGGTAAGATCATGTTCCGCCATGTGCTGCCTAACGCGATGGTCGCGACCGTGACCCTGATGCCGTTTCTGGTGACAGGCGCAATCGGAGGGCTTGCGACGCTCGATTACCTCGGCTTTGGCTTGCCCGCCTCTTACCCGTCCTTGGGCGAATTGACCCTTCAGGCCAAAAATGCGCTCAGCGCGTGGTGGCTCGGGTTTACCGCGTTTTTCACCTTCGCGATCATGCTGTCCTTGCTGGTGTTCATCTTTGAGGGCATCCGTGACGCGTTCGACCCCAGAAAGACGTTCCAATGAGCCTTTTATCGGTCGAAAACCTCACGATCTCTTTCGGGGCGGCCCAAGCGGTGCGCGGCGTGTCCTTCACTCTGGAAAAGGGGGAGACGGTGGCGATTGTGGGCGAAAGCGGCTCCGGCAAATCGCTCACGGCCCTCTCTACGGTCAACCTGCTGCCCGACACGGCGACCATCGGCGGCTCTGTCAAATACGCGGGAGAAGAGATGATCGGCGCGCCGGAACGGACCCTGCGCCGGGTCCGGGGCAATGACATCAGCTTCATCTTTCAGGAGCCGATGACATCGCTCAACCCGCTCCACACCATCGAAAAACAGTTGGGCGAAAGCCTTGCGCTGCATCAGGGGTTGGATGCGCAGGCTGCACGGCCCCGTATCCTTGATCTGCTCACCAAGGTGGGCATCCGCGACCCGGAAAGCCGCCTCACCGCCTATCCTCATGAATTGTCGGGTGGGCAAAGGCAGCGGGTGATGATCGCCATGGCGCTTGCCAACGGCCCGGACCTGCTGATCGCGGATGAACCGACCACCGCGCTTGACGTGACCATTCAGGCGCAGATTCTGGACCTGTTGAAAGACATCCAGCGCGATGTCGGCATGGCGATGCTGTTCATCACCCATGACCTTGGCATTGTGCGGCGCATCGCGGATCGGGTCTGCGTCATGAAAGACGGGGAGATCGTGGAGACGGGCCGCACGGCCGATGTGTTCGATGCGCCCCAGCATCCCTATACCCAGATGCTGCTCGCGGCAGAGCCAAAGGGCACGCCGGAGCCTGCCGCGCCCGGCCCCGAAATCCTCAGCACCGACGATCTGCGCATCTGGTTCCCGATCAAGACAGGGTTTTTGCGCCGGGTTACGGGCCATGTGAAGGCGGTGAATGCCGCAACGCTCGACGTGCGCGCGGGGGAGACGCTGGGCATTGTCGGCGAAAGCGGCTCGGGCAAAACGACGCTGGCGCTTGCTATGCTGCGGCTCATCTCATCGGACGGGCCGATTGTGTTTCAGGGGCGCGACATTCAGGGGCTGAAGTCAAAAGACATGCGCCCCTTGCGCCGGGACATGCAGGTCGTGTTTCAGGATCCCTACGGCAGCTTGTCGCCGCGCCTGAGCGTGGTCGAAATCATCGCCGAAGGGCTGGCCATCCACTTCCCCGATGAGCCGGACCCCCGCGCGCGGGTGGCGGAGATCATGTCCGAGGTTGGCCTCGATCCCGCAACCATGGACCGCTACCCGCATGAGTTTTCCGGCGGGCAACGGCAGCGCATCGCGATTGCGCGCGCCATGATCCTGCGCCCGAAACTGGTGATCCTTGATGAACCGACCAGCGCGCTGGATATGACCGTGCAAGTGCAAATCGTTGATTTGTTGCGGGATTTGCAGCGGCGGCATGGGCTGGCTTATGTGTTCATCAGCCACGATCTGCGGGTCGTGCGCGCGCTGTCCCATAAGGTGATGGTGATGAAACAGGGCGATGTCGTGGAGGCCGGTGCGGCGGAGGATGTGTTCACCACCCCCCGCGACCCCTATACCCGCGCGCTGTTTGACGCGGCCTTTGTTTAATGCGCGCGGATGAAATTCCCGGTGCGCAGATCGCGCATCGCCTGTTCCAGTTCGGCGCGGGTGTTCATCACGATGGGCCCATGCCAGGCAACCGGCTCATTGATCGGCGCGCCTGACACCAGAAGGAAACGGATGCCTTTCTCTCCCGCCGTCACCTGCACCTCGTCGCCTGCGCCAAGCCGGATGAGGGTGCGGTCGCCGGAATTGTCGCGCATGAGGATTTCTTCGCCCATCAATTCCTTTTCCACCAGCACGCCCGTGGGGGCGGCCGCATCCGTAAACCGCCCCTCACCGCCAAACACATAGGCGAAGGCCCGGCGGCGGGTATCGACCTTGAACCGCTTGGTTTTCAGGGGCGGGACCGTGATATCGAGGTATTGCGGATCGGTCGCAATCCCATCGACCGGCCCTTTCGCACCCCAAAACGCGCCCGTGATCACGCGCACTTTGGTGCCGTCATCATCTATAACCTCGGGAATATCGCTGGCCTGAATGTCCTGATAGCGGGGGGCGGTCATTTTCTGATCGCGGGGCAGGTTGGCCCAAAGTTGGAAGCCATGCATCCGGCCCGCGAAATCGCCCGCAGGCATTTCCTGATGCAGGATGCCGGAGCCAGCGGTCATCCATTGCACAGTGCCCGCCCCGAGCGTGCCCGCGTTGCCAAGGCTGTCGGCATGGGCCACCTCGCCTGCCAGCACATAGGTGATCGTCTCGATCCCCCGATGCGGATGCCACGGAAAACCGCGCTCGTAATGCTCTGGCACGTCATTGCGGAAATCGTCGAACAGCAGGAAAGGATCGCTCAATTCCGGCTCGCCAAAGCCGAAGGCGCGGTGCAAATGCACGCCCGCGCCCTCCATCGTGGGTTGGGCGTGGGATTGGTGGGTGACGGGGCGCAGGGACATGGTGGTTCTCCTCAATGGTGTGAGAAGAGGTAGCGCATCCTCAGGCGGGAACAAATCCCGCCTGAACCCACAAACTGTTTCCGATATCGCGCTTAAAGGAACGGTGCCGGATCGACCGGGGCCATGTTGCGCATCACCTGAAACTGCATGCTGGGGGAAGCATTCGCGGCCACTTCACCGAGTGTTGCGCCGCGCGAGATCATGTCGCCCTTGGCCACGGTCACCGCGCCAAGCCGGGCATAGGCGGTGACGATCTCATTGGGGTGACGGATCATCACGATATTGCCGAAATCCCCGACGGAGCGGGCGACATAGATCACCTCCCCATCATCGGCGGCGCGCACCGGCGTGCCTGCGGTCGCGGCAAAGTCGATCCCGTCATTGCGGCTTGCACCCGGCGCGGCGGAGAAGGGGCGCAAAATCTCCCCATCCACCGGCCGCATGAAGATCGCGTCAGACGCGCCAGTCGCAGCGGCCGCCGACATATTCGGGCTGAGCGGTGGCACGGTTGCCGTCACGGGCTGAGGCAGGGCATTGGTCGCACTTGGCGGTGGGGGCGGCGCGCTGTTGGCACTTGGCGTCACGGCCACCGGCTGCACTGCCGGGGCGGGTGTTGCGGCGGCCAGCGCGGCCTCTGCGGTGGGGTCTTCGGGCAGGGGGACATAGATCACATCGCCCGGTGCCACGACCAGATTGGTGCTCATTCCGTTCCATGTGGTGATCGAGGTCACGCTCACATCATAAAGCCGCGCGATGGAGAACAGCGTCTCTGCCGGGCCGACAAGGTGGCGCACCGGCTGGATACCGTTGCGCGGGACGGAGGGATCGTTGGAACTGACCCGCGCGGCCTCAACCGCGGGTTCATTCGGGAAGGCGACGGGCGTCGGCCCGCTTGTGCTGTCGCCCGCTCGCGCGATGGCCGCAGCGGCAAGGCCGATATTCCAGCCGCCCGTGTCGCTCGTATTTCCGGCAAGGTTCACGCCATAGCGGTCGTCTCGCGGGGGCAAAACGATCAGATCGCCCGCGCGCGGCGTATAATCCGGCACCAACCCATTATAGGAGGCCACGGTCGCCGCATCCGCGCCAACCCGCGCGGAGATAGAGGCCACGGTGTCGCCTTCGCGCGCCCGGATCACCTGATAGCCGGGATAGGAGATCACACCGCGCGCATCCGGCTCACCCGGCTGCAAGGGCCGCTCGACCGGGATTTGCGACACGGAAGGGTTCGTTCCCTCAAACTGGATCGGCGCTGGCGTGGCGGTTTCCTCCACCGCGCAGGCGGCAAGGAAAGCCAATGATGTCAGCGGGATAAGGAGATTTGCGCGGGTCATGGTTCTGCTCATTACTCATATGCCGCCTTTGGCAGCTTTGTTTGCCTCAGTCGATGACATCCTCGGCCACGCCTTCCAGCAGGGGCACGAAACGCACATCGCCAAGCTCAGTATAGTCCAAACCGGCCGGTGTTTTAATGACTTTAATGAGATGTTGGACCGTATCGCTTTGCCCAACGGGCAGGATCATGATCCCGCCGGGCTTGAGCTGTTCCAACAGCACTGCGGGCGGGTCTTCTGCCGCTGCGGTGACGATGATGCGGTCAAAGGGGGCCTGCTCGGGCAATCCGCTGGTGCCGTCGCCCGTGAGGATGGTGACATTGTGCCGGTCAAGCGCCTCCATCACGCGGCGGGCCTGCCGGGCAAGCGGGCGGTGCCGCTCCACGGAATAGACCCGACGCGCCAGCAATGACAGCACCGCCGCTTGATAGCCGGAGCCGGTGCCGACCTCCAGCACCTTGCAGCGCGGCGTGACCTCCAGCGCGAGTGTCATGTGCCCCACAACAGAGGGCTGGCTGATCGTCTGCCCGCAGGAGATCGGCAATGGGATATCCTCCCATGCGCGGGCACGGAAAATGCCATCCAGAAACAGATCGCGCGGTGTGGCTTCGAGCGCGTCAAGGATCGTCTTGTCCCGCAATCCGCCCTGCCGCAGGGCAAAGATGAACTGCATCTTCTTCTCGCGCAGATCGGGATCAACGGGCATGGCTCAGGCGTCCTTGTTCAAGAGGATATCTAGGTCGGATATCATATCGCGCGCGGTCAGATCGGCGCGCAAGGGCGTCACGGTGATGTTGCCTTCGGACGCTTCGCGCGCATCGGTGCCCGGCGCGCAAGTGTGGTTGCCCATGCCATGGGTGATCCACATATAGCGGCGGCCATTGGGGGCGACTTGCACCTTCCCGCCAAAGGGTGATCCGCCGCGCTCCCCCTGCGCGGTGGCTTTCACGGCCTTCACGTCATCGGCGGCACAAAACGGGAAATTCACGTTGTAGAACACGCCATAGCGCCCGTCCTGTTCCCATTTCGCGTGGTC
Organism: Rubricella aquisinus; assembly: GCF_014199445.1. Lineage (GTDB taxonomy): Bacteria > Pseudomonadota > Alphaproteobacteria > Rhodobacterales > Rhodobacteraceae > Rubricella > Rubricella aquisinus. The sequence goes on from NZ_JACIJS010000007.1 coordinate 73,423, forward strand.
CCAGAGGCGCTGCGCAATGCCGGGGCCATGCACGCGCGCAGCCTCGAACGGATCGGCGGGGCCCTGATCGGGCGGGCCGTAATATTGCGACATCGCGATGGTGCGGGTCTTGTGCAGTGCGGCTTCCATCGCGGCCCCGATTGTGCCGGAATAAAGCGTGTCCTCGGCCACGTTATGCCCCCGGTTGACGCCGGACAGCACCAGATCGGGGGCTGCGTCCTTCATGATGTCGAACAGGCCCGCCATCACGCAATCGGCAGGGGAGCCTTCAACGGCAAAGCGGCGCTCCGCCATCTGCTCAATCCGCATCGGGCGCACATAGCTGATGCAATGGCCCACGCCCGACTGCTCAAAAGCGGGCGCGATGGTCCACACTTCGCCCTCCGGCCCGGCCAGATGGGCTGCAATCGCTTCGGCCACCACAAGCCCGGGCGCGGTGATCCCGTCATCATTCGTGACCAAAATGCGCATTGCTTACCCCGTTTGCCGCAATTTCTGTTGCGCTTTGGTGTAAGGGGATGCGCCGGGCGCGTCCAGTGCGCGAATTACCCGCGCTGATGCCGGACGCTTGATAGAATGGCGGCGACGATGACGATCCCGATGGCTGCGACCATGGCGATGGTCCAATTCGATCCAAGATTGGCAATGATCACCGCGATGAGCGCCCAGATCAGGGCAGCGACATAAAACGGCACCCAGCCTGTGCGCCCGATAAAGGCGCTTGCCACAATCACAGTCAGACTGAGGGAGACGACGGCCCAGCCGGTCTCTCCCCAAATCACGCCATAGCCTGCCCCCAGAAGCGCGACAGAGACGAAACTCGCCGCTGTCAGCCAGCCAGCATAAAGCCCGAGGGGCAGGTTCATCATCCAGAAATCCGGCGCAGGGACGCTGCGCGACAGGGCAACCAGCGCGCCCGCGAGCATGACGAAAATCATGATGGTGGCCGCAACCGGGCTGACCTGAGCGACGGGCAGCCAGATTGCACCCACGCCAAGGCTCACGATCAGGGGCAAGCGGCCCTCATCCCATGTCGGATCATCGCGCCGCTTCCACAGGCCCCAGACCGCATGGGCAATCAGCGCGAGATAAATCAGCCCCCAGATGGCAAAGGCATAGCCCGCAGGCTGGGCCGCCGGATCAATCTGGGGCACCGGATACCGATCCGGGTCAAACCCGTTAAAGCCGGGAGACAGGATCGGGCTGACGGCAAAGGCAATCGTGAACAACAGCACGGATAAGGCACGCAGGGTGGGCATGAAAGGTCTCCTTTCCCGACCCAACGCGCGGGAGGGCCTTATGGTTCGGGCGCGTCGCGGTCAATCCGGCACAGATAGCAATTGTTTCGTGCGGATCGCACATGGATATAGGCGATGTCGGGATTGGTGAACAGCCGTGTCGCATAGTCCGCGATCTCATGGGCAGGCACGATCCCGCCCGAGCCATAGAGGATGCGATCCGCCGACGTATAACCCTTCACCAGATAATCGGGCGATGTCGTCAGGACAGGCGGAACGCGCCGGGGATCATGCGCAGCACAGTCCGCAGCACAGAGAAAGATCGGCCCCTGTTCGGCATAGGGGTGAAGGTCCGGGAAAGGGCGGAGGGACAAGATCAACATCTCCTCCCCCTCGGGCACGTCACACAAGCAATGACGGCAGGGCGTTCCCGTGCCGCCCGATAGGGCGCGTTCAGGCGTGTTGCCATGATCGTCAACACGTTTCAGGCGGGCGACATGATCGCCATCAAGAGGGGTGTAGGTCAGCATTTTGTCCTCCGGTTTGCTCAAACCGGTGTGGCGGACGGGGTGCGTTGACGCCACCCGGATCCTGCGCTGCCTCTGTCGGAGCCTCCGGCGGGAGGTATTTAGGGAAAAAAGAAACACCGGGGTGGTGCGTTAGCCTGCATGTGTCCGCAAGAAGGCGATGCAATGCGAAAGGGCGTTCACGCCATTGGGGAGCGTGGCCTCCGCCAGGTTGATCTTGTTGTGGCGCGCATCGGGCAGCATGTGCCGCTCAACCGGGGCTGCATTGCGCGCGGCCCAGCGCCCGGCGATGGGCAGGGATTTGGCGGGGATCACCCGGTCCCGCCCCGCCCCGATCATCAGGGCAGGCGCGCCAGCCGCGCTGAGGTTCCACGGAAACGGGACAAGTCCAACGATGGAGATTACCGCTGCCGGTTGGTGCAGGTCCATCCCCGCAGGTGGATGGGCAAGGGTCATGCCCGCAATCGCCCCGGCGCTCACGCCAAGGATCATCGGCGGGCCGGAAATCTGCGGTTGTGTGGAGAAAAAGCCAACGGCCTCCGACAGGTCCAGCACCGCGCCCATCATCCGCGTGCTCATCAGATTGTCCGGCACCGGCAGGCCGCGCTTTTTCACGCGGCGGATGTTTTGGGTCAGGATGGGGTGCACCTGCTCGGGCAGTTCGTCCATGCTCGTGTTAAGACGGTAATCGACAGTCGCGGTCGCAAAGCCCGCCTCATTGAGCGCCATCCCTATTCGGGCAAGGCCGGGATTGTGCCGCGATCCTTTCCGAAACCCGCCACCATGGGCGAGCAGGACCAGCGGCGCGTCAGCCCCTGGATGGGTCAGTTCCGCGCGCAGCACCTCCTCCCGCCCATCGGCGCGCAGCCGTGTGGCAAAGGGGATGTCGCGCGTGACCTCCATCCGTCAGGACAGCGTGCCGTCCGCCTCGATCCGGGTTTTGCCGCGCATATAGGGCACCAGCACCTCGGGGATCGTGACCGCGCCGTCAGGCTCCTGATAATTCTCCAGCACCGCGATCAGCGCGCGCCCCACGGCAAGGCCAGAGCCATTCAGCGTGTGCACAAACTCAGGCTTACCCTCTGCCGGGCGGAAGCGCGCATTCATCCGGCGCGCCTGAAAATCCCCGCAGGTCGAGCAGCTCGAAATCTCCCGATAGGTGTTCTGCCCCGGTAGCCAAACCTCGATGTCATGGGTGCGCTGGGCGCCAAAGCCCATATCGCCCGTGCACAGCACAACCGTGCGGTAGGGCAGGCCGAGTTTCTCAAGGATCGCCTGCGCGCATTCCGTCATCCGGTCGAGTTCCGCGCGGCTTTCCTCAGGATGCACGACCGACACCATTTCGACCTTCTCAAACTGGTGCTGGCGCAGCATCCCGGCGGTGTCCCGGCCCGCGCTGCCCGCCTCCGAGCGGAAGCAGTTGGTATGCGCGGTATAGCGGCGCGGCAGGTAGCTCTCATCCATGATCTCCCCAGCCGGGATCGAGGTCAGCGTCACCTCCGCCGTGGGGATCAGCCACCAGCCATTCGTGGTCTGATAGCTGTCCTCGGCGAATTTCGGCAATTGCCCGGTGCCAAGCATCGTTTCCGATTTCACCAGAACGGGCGTGATAACCTCGGTCAGGCCATGCTCCTCCACATGGGTATCGAGCATGAATTGCGCGAGCGCACGGTGCAGGCGGGCGGTGGCCGCCGACAGGATCACAAAGCGGCTGCCCGACAGTTTCGCCGCCGTCTCGAAATCCATCGCACCTTGCACGGCGGGAAGCTCGTAATGCTCCTTCGGGGCGAAATCGAGCGTGCGCGGCGTGCCCCAACGGTGAATTTCCACGTTATCCGCCTCATCCGCGCCGTCGGGCACGTCATCATGGGGCAGGTTGGGGAGGGTTAGGAGGATTTCGGTCAGCTTCTCATCCGCCGCCTTTGCCTCTGCCTCCAAAGCGGCGATTTCGTCCTTTTTGGCGGCGACGAGGGCGCGCAGGCGTTCAAATTCCGCGTCATCACCCTTTGCCTTGGCCGCACCCACCTGTTTCGAGGCGGCGTTGCGCTCGGCCAAGGCGGCCTCAGCCGCCTGAATGGCCGCCCGGCGCGCGGTGTCGATGGCCAGAATGTCAGAGGACACACCCGACAGCCCCCGCCGCGCGAGGGTCGCGTCAAACGCCTCAGGGTTGTCACGGATCATGCGAATGTCATGCATGGGGGTGCCTCCGGGTTAGGCTGGTTGGTTTGGCGGGGGTTATGGAGGATTATTTTGAGGTGGGCAATCCGGTTGCGGCTGTACGTTTCATCCATACCTCTCGTGCCTGCTCTTTGTGAGTTGGCCATTTTGGCGGCCTTTCAGAGGCTTCTGGTAGTAATGTGTCGTCGCTCCCGATAGCGTCGGACAATTGCTGTTTATCCAGACAAGGATAAGTCAGCATTTCCGCACCACCCAAATAGCAATTTTCGAGGTTTGCCAACGAAAAAAGAGACTGTTTGCAGTAGGCATCTTCTAAGAAGGAATTTTGTAAGTCCGATTGAAAAAACCAGCAATTTTCAATCTTTGCACCCATAATCATTGAGTTGTTCAGTCTGGCACCTTCGAAATTTGAAAAATTGAAATTCCCTTTGGACATTTTTAATTTTACTAAATGGCTCATGGAGAAATCAAAATAAATTTCTTTACCAATTAATCGAAGTGAATTTTCGTGCGCCAGCTGAGTTGCATTTCTTCTCCCAATTACAGTCAGGACAGATTGAATATCAACGCGCGGTGATCTTTCTTTGAAATCTTCGGCATACTGAGAATTAAGAGCAGCATTCTCCCGCACATACGCACACAGCAATTCCATCACGCTGATATGCATTTCCAGATGATCACGGGCGATTTTCTCTAGGAGGTAGATGGCCCCAAGGCGCACTTCGAGGTTGGGGACGGTTTCTTCTTTAAAGACCCAAAGACCAATTTCGCGCCCATGCTCGTCGACACGAACCGTACGGTTGCCCTCAGCGGTATCAGAGACATACTCCGGCTCCCATACTCGCCGTTTCACCGTTTTTTCCGCGCCCAACTGTTCCACCGCTTTGGTGAATTGGGTGGTGATGTTGCCTTGCTCCGCGATGTTTGCGGATTTCTGAGCCACAACGCTGCGCCAAATCAAGAGGGGGAAGCCGATAATGGCCACCAACAGGTAGACGACGGCGCGCATCTCCGCCTCAGCTTCAAACGCCAACTCAAACGCTCGGATGCTCAGCGTACCTATGGAAGCAATCAGCGCGATTCCAACGACGACCGCACATATCGGCCCGAGCCACTTGGCATTTTCATATTTGAAAGGCTTATCGAGCCCGACCCATTCGCGAAACGTCACGGCCTCACCCCTCCGGGCTGTCGTCATACCGGTCGGAGAGGATGCGGTTGGCGTGGCCGTCCATGTCGTCATATTGGTTCGACCGGATCGACCAAAGGAAGGCGGCAAGGCCGACCGCCCCCAGCAGAAGGGACACAGGGATCAGGATGCTCAGAATAGTCACTTCGGTTCCCTCCGCAGGCGCAATGCGTTGAGCGTAACACAAATGGAGCTAGACGACATCGCAATCGCCGCGATCAGGGGGGAGCAGTAGCCCGCCATCGCGACAGGCACGGCGATGACGTTATAAAGGCTCGCGAGCTGGAAATTCTCCACGATACGTTTGCGCGCCGCGATGGCCACTTTGCGCGCGCGCAGCACCAGCGTAATGGACGGGCCAACGAGCACCATATCCGCGACGGAGCGGGAGGCTTCCGCCGCCGAACCGGGGCTCATGCTGACATGGGCGGCGGCCAGCGCTGCGGTGTCGTTGATCCCGTCGCCGACCATCAGCACGCGGCGGCCTTGTGCGCTCAGCCCTTCGATCAGGGCGATTTTGCTTTCGGGCGTCGCGCCCGCGTGCCAATCGGCGATGCCAAGGGTGTTTGCGATATGGGCGGTCTGCTCTGCCGTGTCGCCGGAGAGGAGCGTGACGTGCAGGCCCGCTTCGCGCAGGCCCGCGACCATCTCCGCCGCGCCCTCGCGCAGGGCGTGGGTGAAGGTGAAGGGGTGCAGGTCCTTGCCCATGCGCAGCCACAGACCCTCCGCCGTCGCACCGGTGAACCGAGCATTGCCGAGCCGCACGGGCTGGCCAAGATAGGTCGCGCTCAGTCCTTCGCCGGGATGTTCGGTGATGTCGGTGATGGGCGCGGGGGCTTCTCCCTCACACTCCGCCGCGATCGCGCGGCTCAAAGGATGGAGCGACGCACGGGCAAGCGCATGGGCAACGGCGCGCGCCTCCCCCTCCGGCCCGGTGGCATAAAGCGGCAGATCGGTGGTCAGCGTCCCGGTTTTGTCGAGCACGACGTGATCGACCTCCGCCAGTTTTTCCAGGGCCGCGCCGTCCTTCACCAACACGCCCATCCGGTATAGCAATCCGGAGGCGGCAGCCTGCACGGATGGCACGGCAAGGCCAAGCGCACAGGGGCAGGTGATGATCAGAACGGCGGCGGCGATGTTGAGCGCGGTGCGCAGATCGCCCGTCGCCACATACCACCCGATGAAGCTGAGCGCGGACAGGATATGCACCCCCGGCGCGTAAAGGCCGACGGCCTTGTCGGCCAGAAGGGTGTATTTGTTCTTTGCCCCCTCGGCGGCATCGACCAGCCGCGCGATCTGGCGCAGGAGCGTATCGTCGCCCAATGCGTCGGCACGGATCGTCAGGGGGCCGGTGAGGTTGACCATGCCCGCGCTGACCTGATCACCCGGCCCGGCGGGGTCGGGCAGGCTTTCGCCGGTCAGCATGGCGCGGTCGATATCGGACCGCCCCTCGATGATCGGGCCATCGGCCGGGATGCGCGCGCCGGGTGCGACGAACAGCAAATCGCCCGTGCGCAACGCGTCCACGGGCACGGTTTTGCGGGTGTCGCCCTCGATCCGGGTGGCGGTCAGCACGTCAAGAGCGGCCAGTTCGGACGCGGCAGAGCGGGCGGCGGCGCGGGTCCGGTGATCCAGATAGCGCCCGATCAGCAGGAAAAAGGTCAGCGTCAGCGCCGCGTCGAAATAGGCGTGATGCCCGCTTTCGCGCACCTCCATCAGGCTCAAGCCAGCGGCCAGCACGATGGCCAGCGTGATCGGCACATCCATATTGAGCCGCCAGCCACGCAGGGCGGCGAAGGCGCTGCGATAAAAGGGCATCCCGGCAAAGGCGATCACCGGAAAGGCAATCGCGGCGGAAATCCAGTGCAGCAAGTCCCGCGTCGCATCCGTGGCCCCGGCCCAAACGGCCACGCTCAACAGCATCACGTTCATCGTGGCAAAGCCCGCAACCCCCAGCCGGGCGAGCAGGGCCTTGCCCTCCTTATCCGTTTCGGTCGCGGCAATGGTCGCGCTGTCCAGCTCCAGCGCGCGGTAGCCCGTGCGGGTCAGATCATCGGCCAGATCGCCTGCGGTGAGGCTCGGGTCGTCCACCGTGACCGTCACGCGCCGCAGGCTGAGGTTCACGCGCGCGGCACTCACGCCGGGCTGCACGGCGAGAAACCGCTCCACCCCGTCGATACAGGCCGCACAATGGATATCGGGCAGGGACAGGACCATGCGCCGCAACGCGCCCCCTTTGGGGATGGAGGCGGTGGCGCGCTCCAGTTCCCCTTCGGGCAAGCCAACGCAGGCCGGACAGGCCGCGCGGGGGGCATAGGCGGCGTCGGTCATCGCTTATCCCTGAACGTAGACGGTATGACGGGTCACGAAATCGGTGCCGTCAGCGCCCTTTGCCTTGATGTCGACGCGCCACGCGCCGGGGGCAAGCTCCATCGGAATGGCCTGAGCCGCGCGCAGGCTCGCGAAATCGTAAAAGCTGTCCTCCCGCCCATGGGTGGTGCGGCCCACGCGGATCTGGACGTCCTCCGCCAGCACGGGCGTGCCGTCGATGGCGGTGACGGCGATCACCAGTGCGCCGGTCTCGTATGCCGCTTGGCTGGTCCAGCCCAGCGACAATTGTGCCGCCTTGCGGTCATCAAAACTCTGGCTTGCGACATAGGAGTTTTTCACCTCCAGCCCCGGAAAGGTGCCGACCGCGAAATAGGCGAGCGTCAGGTTCACTGTGATGATGGTGCCAAACGCGCCGACCATGACCATGGCCATATGTTTGCCGGTAAAGCGGCGTTCGGTTTCGGTGGTCATGGGATCAGTTCCTTCCGTTGAACAGGGTTTCGACGCTGTCGCGTTCGCGACTGCCGAGGTCTTCGACCCAGATGGTGACATCGGTGGCATGGGTTTCGGCGGCATCCGTGCCCGGTTTCGCCTCGATAAAGATGCGCTGGACGCGGGTCTCGTTCGCCGCCACCGGCACGCTTAGCAAATCGGTGCCGGACACGCGGATGCGCAGCGGTGCCTCAGAGGTCAGCGACAGGCGGAAATCGCGATTGTCGCCGGTCTTGTTGCGCAGGCGCACGTCATAGGCGTTGCGAACCGTGCCATCCGACAGGGTGATAAATGTTGGATTGCGGATCGGGCTGACGGTCATCTCAATGTCGCTGCGGATGAACAGCCCGACGATAAGGGCAATGCCAATCCCGGCCCAAAGTACGGTGTAGAGGATCGTGCGCGGGCGGATGATATGCTTCCACGCGGGGATCGGTTTTTCGCCCGCCCGCTCACGCACTTCATCCCCCAAGGTGCAATAGTCGATCAGCCCGCGCGGCTTGCCGATCTTGTCCATGATCTCGTCACAGGCGTCGATGCAGAGCGCGCAGGTGATGCATTCCATTTGTTGTCCATCGCGAATGTCGATGCCCATTGGGCAAACCGCGACGCAGGCATTGCAGTCAATGCAATCGCCATGCGGCTCCGTTGCATCCCGCTTTTTGCCGTGAGAGCGCGGCTCCCCACGCCAATCGCGATAGGCGACGGTGATGGTCTCTTCATCCATCATCGCGGCCTGAATGCGGGGCCACGGGCAGGCATAGATGCAGATCTGTTCCCGCATGAAGCCGCCGAACACGAATGTCGTCGCCGTCAGCACCGCGACGGAGGCATAGGCGACAAATGCGGCCTGCCCGGTAAAGAGATCCACCAGCAAGGTGGGCGCATCCGCGAAATAAAACACCCATGCGCCGCCCGTCGCGACCGCGATCATCAGCCAGACAAACCATTTGGTCAGACGCAGCCGCCATTTGCGCAGATCGTATTTCTGCCGCCACAGCCGGATGCGCGCGTTGCGGTCGCCCTCAATCCACCGCTCCACAAGGATAAAGAGGTCGGTCCACACAGTTTGCGGGCAGGCATAGCCGCACCAGACCCGCCCGAGCGCGGAGGTGAACAGAAACAGGCCCAGCCCCGCCATGATCAGCAAACCGGCCACGAAATAAAATTCGTGGCTCCAAATCTCGATCATGAAGAAATAAAACCGCCGGTTCGCCAGATCGACCAGCACCGCCTGATCCGGCAGGTTCGGGCCGCGATCCCAGCGAATCCACGGCGTGAGGTAATAAATGCCGAGCGTGACGGCCATGATCCACCATTTGAACCGACGAAAGGCGCCGCTCACACGTTTGGGGAAGATGGGCTCTCGCGCTTCAAACAGTTTGGGCGGTTGGCTGGTATCTGCGGACACGGGCGATTCTCTCCGAATTTCGGGCATTTGAGTGATCATCACGATCGGCGCACCGGTCGACCTTGATCGGGATCAAATTGTTGCCAATGAAAGTCAGCTTAAAGCCGTCAGACTGACGCGTGCGTCAAAGTGCGCAGCGCTCCGCGAGGTCACCCTCGATCCGGCCGACATAACGCTCTGTCCGGCCATCAAGATATTCGACAAACACATATTGCCCGGACCAGCGCCAGCGCCCGCGATCCTGATTGGCGTTGAGCACATCACATCCAACACCAAGGTAAATCGTCCGCGCCTGCCGTTCCCCGCGCGAAAGGTTTCGCTCGTCAGCCGGGGCAAGGACGATGCCGTGCACGTTATAGGTCGCGGAAAACGCCTCACCCTCCCGCAGCAATGTCGCTGAGGTGGCAATTTGCGGCATCATCGCGCCGAAAAGGGCGGCGGCGAGCACGCGAAGCAGATTTTTGCGATGTCTTGATGTCATGCCCCCATAATCGGGGACAGGCAGGAATCTGCAAGGGCGAAATGCGCCCTCGCTCATCACGTTTTACTGTGTGGATCAGGATACAAAAAACCGGCCCATGCGATCAGCAAGGGCCGGCCAGTCAGGGAGAAAGGGAGGAGGGGGCGGTTATTGACCGCCACCCAGGGAGTGGACATAGACGGCCACCTGCTTGACCTCCGCTTCGGAGAGGCGGTCTGCCCATGCGGGCATCACGCCCGCGCGGGAATAGGTGATCGTCTCAACGACCGACGCCTTGTCGCCGCCATAGAGCCAGATCGCATCCGTCAGGTTCGGCGCGCCCAGCTCGACCTCGCCCATGCCGTTATCCATGTGACAGGCAGCGCAATTGTCGAGATAAAGCGTCTCCCCCAGCGTTCCGGCAGCGGGGCTGGAGGACAGGCTGATCACATAGTCCGCGACGGCCTCGATCTCCGCGTCGTTGAGGATGCCATCAACGCCGAAGGCGGGCATCATCGACAGGCGGGTATCCCAGTCCTCGTCCCAGCGGATGCCATGGGCGATGGTCTGGTGAATTTGCTCCACCTCACCACCCCAGAGCCAGTCATCATCCAGAAGGTTCGGATAGTATCCCATCGCACCTGCCGCACCCGCGCCATGGCACTGGGAGCAGTTGTTGCGGAACACCGCCGCCCCGCCCGCATTGGCGAATTGCAGCAATTCGGGCGTCTCAAGGATCGTGGAAAGCTCGGTTTCGTTGATCTGGCTGATCAGCCCGGCATTCTGCGCCTCGTAGCGGGCGATATCCTCCGCGACCGCGCCACGGGTGGAATAGCCAAGCACACCTTGCGTGGCCCCCGTGATGCCGGGCCATGCCGGGTAGGCGATGGTGTAGCCAATCGCAAACACGATGGTCGCGTAGAAACACCACACCCACCAGCGGGGCATCGGCTTGTCATATTCCCGGATACCGTCCCATTCGTGGCCGGTTGTCGGGTAGTCGTCATCGTCTCTTTTGGCCATGGATCAATCCTCCCGCCATTCGTCGTTGCGCAGGGGTATGTTTGCGATGTCGTCATGCACTTCGCGGGAGCCGGGACGGAAGGTCCAGACCACGACGCCAAGGAACAGGATCGTCATCGACAAAAGACCCCAGCTATCTGCGATTTCTCTCAGGATATGGTACATCTCAGGGTCTCCTTAGCGGCTCGCATCGGGTTCAAAGGTGGAGAAATCCACCAGTGTTCCGAGCATTTGCAGATAGGCGATGAGCGCGTCCAATTCGCTGACGCCGGGGGCGCCATCGAAATTGCGGACCTGCGCACCGGGATAGATCTCCGCCACATCAAAGGCGGCGGGGTGATCAGGATCAGCCTGCGCCTCGAAATGCACGGCGGCCATTTCGACCTGTTCGTCGGTATAAGGCACGCCAACCATCCGGTTGGCCGCAATCACCGCCTCGATCCCATCGGCATCAAGTTCGGTCCGGGCGAGCCACGGATAGGCGGGCATGATCGATTCTGGCACCAGCGCGCGCGGATCTTCCATATGGTCCACATGCCACTGATCCGAATAACGCCCACCGACACGGGCAAGGTCCGGCCCGGTCCGCTTTGATCCCCATTGGAACGGGTGATCATACTGGCTTTCTGCGGCAAGGGAGTAGTGCCCGTACCGCTGCACTTCATCGCGCATCGGGCGGATCATCTGGGAGTGGCACACATAGCACCCCTCCCGGATGTAGATGTTGCGCCCGGCCATCTCCAGCGGGGAGTAGGGGCGCACGCCCTCCACATCCTCGATGGTGTTCTCCAGATAGAAGAGCGGTGCGATCTGCACGATCCCCCCGATGGAGACAACGACCAGCGACAGAACCAGCAGCAGCGTCGCGTGCTTTTCGATCGGCTTGTGATAGTCAAAGATATGCATTGGTCCTTGTCCTTTTATTCAGCGGGGACGGCAGCGGCGGTGCGGGTTTGGCCCGCGCCGATGGCTGTCTTCCAAAGGTTGACGCACATGATCACACCACCCGCGAGGTAGAGGATCCCGCCAAGCCCGCGCACGAGGTACATCGGGAATTTGGCGTCCACGGTGTCGGCAAAGGAGTTCACGAGGAAACCCTGCGCATCGACTTCGCGCCACATCAGGCCTTCCATGATGCCGGTCACCCACATGGATGCTGCGTAGAGCACGATGCCGATCGTGGCGAGCCAGAAGTGCCAGTTGACCATCGCAAGGCTATAGAGCCGTTCGCGGTTCCACAGGCGCGGCACGAGGAAGTAGAGCGCGCCGAAGGTGATCATCCCGTTCCAGCCAAGTGCGCCGGAATGCACATGCCCGATGGTCCAGTCGGTGTAATGCGACAGGGAGTTGACCGCCTTGATGGACATCATCGGCCCTTCAAAGGTGGACATGCCGTAGAACCCGATGGAGATCACCATCATCCGCAACACCGGATCGGTGCGCAGTTTGTCCCAGGCGCCAGACAGCGTCATCAGACCGTTGATCATCCCACCCCATGAGGGCATCCACAGCATGATCGAGAACACCATCCCGAGCGTCTGCGCCCAATCGGGCAGCGCGGTGTAATGCAAGTGGTGCGGACCGGCCCAGATATAGAGGAAGATCAGCGCCCAGAAGTGCACGATGGACAGCTTATAGGAATAAACCGGACGCTCTGCCTGCTTTGGCACGAAATAATACATCATGCCCAAGAAACCCGCCGTCAGAAAGAAGCCCACAGCGTTGTGGCCATACCACCACTGGGTCATCGCATCCTGCACACCGGCAAAGAGTTGCACCGATTTGGAGCCAAAGATCGACACCGGCACCGCAAGGTTGTTGACGAGGTGCAGCATCGCCACGGTGACGATGAACGCCAGAAGGAACCAGTTGGCCACATAGATATGCGGCTCTTTCCGCTTCCACAGCGTGCCAAGGAACACCAGCAGATAGGCGACCCAAACCACGGTCAGCCACAGATCCACATACCATTCAGGCTCGGCATATTCCTTGCCTTGGGTCACGCCCAAAAGGTACCCGGTCGCGGCCAGCACGATGAACAGGTTATAGCCCCAGAACACGAACCACGCGAGGTTTCCGCCCCAAAGCCGCGCGGCGGTCGTCCGCTGCACGATGTAGAAGGACGTGCACAAAAGCGCGTTGCCCCCAAACGCGAAAATCACCGCAGAGGTGTGCAAGGGGCGCAAGCGGCCAAAGCTCGTTTGCGGAATATCGAGGGTCAGTTCGGGAAATGCGAGCTGAAACGCGATGAACGTGCCTGCCGCAAACCCGACCACACCCCAAAAGGCGGTGGCGACCACGCCGTAGCGGATTACGTCATCCATATATCCCGTCTCCGGGGTGAGTGCCGGGCCATTGCCCATCATGCGCATCTGACGGATGAACAAAAACGCCGCAACGGCGAGAACGATCAACGCATGCACTTGATAGGCAAGGTCCTGAGCAAAATTGGCACCGATTGCCGCGAAAAACGCGACAAGGGCCAAGGCTATCAATTTCAGCGAGCCTGCCATTTTCCCTTGTTCCTTCTGCTACGCCCCGGCCTTGGATTGAGGAATCGGTCCTCGGGCAGGGGCTCCATGCAGTTGGAATGCGCTTTTGTCGGGAAAGCCTCCTTGATGTGGATCAACGCAATGCTTGGTTTCTGAAGAAAACCGTATTCAGGATGCGTTTTTGAGGGACGGAAGCAGCGTCAGCGACAGAATGAGGCCAAGGAAAACCGCGCCCGCGCCAAAGCGCGCAACCAGCGCAAATCCGTCCGCCGCATAAAGTGCCGCACCGATCAGGGCCGCAGCACTCGCGCTCAGATAGGTCACCCCGCTATAGAGGCCCAGCACCGCACCCCTGTGTCGCCCGGCCACATTGGTGAGCCGCGCCACCACCACGTTCAATCCGAAATGATTGGCCAATCCCCAAAGGAAGGTGACGCTCAAAAGCGGGATCAATGCCCCCGCCAACAGGGAGATCGCGGTCAGGATCAGTGCAATCAGGCCCATGGCTAGGGGCATGATCCGCCGCGCACCAAACCGGTCAATCAGTGGATCACCAAAAGCGGCCAATCCAAACCCCGCCCCATAGCTCAGCGCAATCCAACCCGTCGCGCGCAGGGGCTGGCCCAGCACATCCACCAGATGCGCGCCCATCAGCCCATAGACGCTGTAGAAAGCCAGCATGAACATCGCGTTGATCATCAAAAGGCGCGGCACCTGCGCGATCCGAACCGCATGAAAGGGCAAAAGCGGTCCGTCTGTCACCGGGGCATGATCCGCCTTTGGCATCCGCGACAGCCCCAGCAGCACGCCAAGGCAAAGGGCTGCCAGCACCAGATAAACCATCCGCCAGCCTGCGATGTCCGCCAACAGGGCCGCGCCCGCGACCCCACCAACAAGGCTCAGCGTCCAGCCGATCAACACGCGGCCCAGTATGACGCTTTCACGCCCCGCAGGCGCAATCGCCACCGCAAGCGCATAGGTCGCGGGCAGGGCGGCACCTGCTGCCAACCCGGCCAAACCTTGCGCCGCGATCAGCGCCAACAGCCCCGGTGCCGCCGCACTTGCCCCAAGGGCCACGAACAACACCGCAAGGGCGGCGCGCAATGCGGGTTGCGGCCCGATCCGGTCGATCAGGGGGGCGAGGGCCACCGCACCCAAAGCGGTGCCCAGCCCATAGGCCGCCGCCGCGCGCAGCACCTCCCCGATGCTGATGCCCAAAGCGGCCGCGATCCCGGGCGCAATCGGCCCCATCAACAGGGAGTTTGCCCCAACAATGCCAATCGCGGCCATCAGCGTCGCGGTATCGCGATGCAGTTGCAGGGAGGGTGACGCGGGAGTATGCTGAACGTGATTTGTCATGAGTGCAAAAATGCGGAATTTCATTCGGCATTCAATCACGATCAGAGGGGCAGCGCGTGAAAACAGAAAATATTCCGTCCAACCGGGCGCGGCACCCGGCACTTGATGGGTTCGACCGAAAAATCCTCGGCGCTTTGGTCGCTGATGCGGGGCAAAGTTATGCCCAGCTTGGCGCGCAGGTGGGGCTTTCGGCCCCTGCGGTGCATGAGCGCGTCAAACGCCTGCGCGCGGCGGGTCATATTCGCGGAACCCACGCCAATATCTCCCCCGAGGCGGCGGGAAAGCCGCTCTTGGCATTCGTGCATGTCGATACGGTCGGCTGGGGGAAAAGTGCGGCCCTTATGGCGATGGCGCGCCACCCGGAGATTGAGGAAATCCATTCCGTCGCGGGCGATACTTGTATGCTTTTGAAGGTGCGCACGGCGGGGTCAGACGCGCTTGAACACCTGCTGGCACAACTTTATGCCTTGGATGAAGTCACTGCCACGCGCAGCTATATCGCGCTCACAAGCTATCTTGAACGGCCCGTTCAGGCGGAGGTGACGGAAGACTGGCCCAAGCCTTACGGCTGACACATCAATCGTCGTCGCCGCACTGCTCTTTCAGGGCGTCATGGTCATTGATCACGACCTGACGCGCGCCGTTCAGGGTGATGAGCCCCTCCTTTTTCAGCGCGCTGATCTGACGGCTCACCGTCTCGATCGTCAGGCCAAGATAGTCCGCGATGACTTCGCGGGTCACGGGCAGGGCAAAGGAAAAGCCATCCCCGACGGTATCCTTTTGCAGGGCGGCGCTGCGCCGGGCGAAGATCAACAAAACGCTGGAGATTTTCTCCCGTGCGGTTTTGCGGCCCAGCAGGGTCATCCATTCGCGTGCCGCGTCCAACTCGTCGAGGGTCATCGACAACAGCCTCCGCTCAATGGAGGGCGTGCGCGCGATCAGCTCTTCAAACGGTTTCTTGCGGAACGTGCAAAGCCGCAAATCGGTCGCGGCCACCACGTCATAGGGTGTGGTTGAGCGACCGGGGCGGCCAACGAAATCGGATGGAAACAGCATCCCGACCATCTGCCGCCGGCCATCGGACAGGGTGCGGCTCAGGCTGGCCACGCCGTCAATCACGGAGCCAAGAAAGGTCAGGTCATCGCCCGCCCAGATAACGGTCTCTCCGGCAGCGAAATTGCGGTAGGTTTTCATCGCATCGAGCGTGCCCAACTCGTCGGTCTCGCAATGGGCGCAGACCGCATTGTGGCGGATCGGGCAATCGGCGCAGTCCTGCTCGACCGTATTCAGCCTTGCATCAAATTTCACAGTGCGCCTCCAATTCCGATCAAAAAATTGATCCAGATCAAATTACTCCATTTGATCGCAAAAGAAAACCATATCGGTTCAGTGGTTTTTCCATTCGGGCTGCGGATAAGCGCAATTCATTGCATCTGCAATGAACCTTTTGCCGCAGTAGACCGTGGGGCTGACATAGGCCAGCCCCACGCCCCCTCCGCTTCGAACCCACGGCTGGCCACGCGTCAAGACCCACCTGCGCGCGCCACCACCGCCTCCTGACAATCGGCCAGAAGCCCCTTTTGCCGAAACGAAAGTTGATGCAGTGGCCTTCCAAGGTGGAAGCACGGTCACTGCCGGGCGGGGTTTAGGCGAAGTTGGCACTGTTGCACAGTCATGACGCTGCGACAGATTTTTGGGGATTTGGAAACAATCAAACCGGTTTGGAAATTTGATTTTTTCGGTTAATTGACCCCGCGACAGTCGGACAATTATTGCGACCCGATCGCAGCTTCTGCCCGCTGGCGGGCAAGTGCTGAGTCCTGATCCGTGATTCCCAGCAGGTTGACCACCATCCGCAGCAATGCGTTTTCCTCATCCGCACGGTCGCCATCGGCCAGCGCTATGGACCACAGCGCCTCCGCAATGGCATCGCGGGTCTCATAGGGCACCGTGTCCTTGATCGTGCGGGTAAAGCGCACGGTGTCGGGCGCCTGCGCCTCCAGCGTTTCGGCATCGGCGCGGATCGCGGCGGCGGCAGCGTCATCAAGCTCAAACCGGCGCTTGAGCACGCTGTCGATCATCGCCACTTCCGAGGCCGCGTAATCGTGATCCGCCCGCGCAACACGGACCATGAGGGCTGCGAGCGCGAGTTTCTGATCCTCGGTGGACAGGGCAGACGGCTCCGCCTCGCCCCTGAGCAATTTCAAAAGGTCAGCGAGCATCAGTCGCGGCCCCGGTAGGGCTGCACATATTGCAATGCCATGTCCCAGGGGAAGAAAATCCAGGTGTCCTGGCTCACTTCGGTGATGAAGGTATCAACCTGCGCGTTGCCTTTGGGCTTGGCATAAACAGTGGCGAAATGCGCGTTGGGATACATGGAGCGGACCAGTTCCAGCGTTTTGCCGCTATCGACCAAATCGTCGATCACCAGAATGCCAGTGCCATCGCCCATCATCGCCGCATCCGGGGCCTTGAGCACCTGCGCTTCTGCCTGTTCCTGATGGTCATAGCTTTTGACGGAGATCGTATCGACCGTGCGGATATCAAGCTCGCGTGCCACGATCATTGCAGGGGCCATGCCGCCGCGCGTGATCGCGACAATGGCGCGCCACGCGCCGTCATCCGGCCCCTTCCCGTCAAGACGCCACGCAAGCGCACGGCTGTCGCGGTGAATTTGGTCCCATGAGACGTGAAAACCCTTTTCGTGGGGGAGTTTATCCATGGCTTATTTCCTCCCCGTCACAACGTCGATATCCGGCGCGTCCTCTGCCTTCATGCCGACAACATGATAGCCCGCATCGACATGCAGGTTTTCGCCTGTCACGCCGCTCGACAGATCGGACAGGAGGAACAGGCCCGACCGGCCCACATCGTCCTGCGTCACGTTGCGGCGCAGCGGGGAGTTCAACTCGTTCCATTTCATGATGTAGCGGAAATCCCCGATGCCGGAGGCGGCGAGGGTTTTCATCGGGCCTGCACTCAGCGCGTTCACACGCACGCCATTCGGGCCGCAATCCATCGCGAGGTATTTGACGGATGCCTCAAGTGCGGCCTTCACCGCGCCCATCACGTTGTAATGGGGCATCACCTTCTCCGCGCCATAATAGGTCAGCGTCACGCAAGAGCCGCCATCGGTCATCAGCGGCTCTGCCCGGCGCACGGCATCGGTGAAGGAATAGGCAGAGATCACCATGGATTGCGCGAAATTGCCTGCGGTCGTGTTATCGACATAACGGCCGCGCAATTCGTTCTTGTCCGAAAAGCCGACGGCGTGCAGCAGGAAGTCAAGCTTGCCCCATTTCTCCTTGATGGTCTGAAACAGCGCGTCCATGGATGCCTCATCGGTCACGTCGCAGGGCAACACCATGTCCGAGCCGACAGAGGCCGCCAAAGGCTCGACCCGCTTTTTCAGCGCATCCCCCTGATAGGTCATCGCGATGTCCGCGCCTGCATCCGCGCAATGCTTGGCAATCGCCCAGCCGATGGATTTGTCATTGGCAACGCCCATAATCAGGCCGCGTTTTCCTGCCATAAGACCGCTGATATTCATGGGGCATGGTTCCTTTTGTTCGTGCTTGGCACCTTAGGGTAGGGATGTACGGCACATTTGGCGCTGCATCAAGAATGCCTGTCCGAAAAGGGACCGGAATCAAGGCGAAGCCGCCGGTCCAGCGGTCGCCCGCCCCCCGGGCGGCCGCTTTTGCAACGGATCCAATCAGCGGGTCCGCCCGGCGCTGGTTGCGCTATAAATCGCGAAGCGTCTTCGTCCGGGCGGCCTCCCGCAGGCGACCGCTGGACCTATCTTGTACGCGTTTCGTCATCATCCCATCTTGCACAAGCACCGAACAACACTACCCTGCGCGGCGAAGCAATACTGGGGGACGACATGGCTGATCAGGCGAAACGAGACGGCATTTTCGCGGGCGACGATCCGTTTGCATTGGCGCAAGCTTGGCTTGCGGAGGCGACCAAGACCGAACCGAACGACCCCAACGCCATCGCGCTTGCGACGGTGGACGCGACCGGGTTGCCCAATGTGCGGATGGTCTTGCTCAAGGAAATTGAGGCAAACGCCTTTGTTTTCTATACCAATTACACCTCCCAAAAGGGGCAGGAGATCGAGGGCGCGGGGAAGGCCGCCTTTGTGATGCACTGGAAATCGCTGCATCGTCAGATCCGCGTGCGCGGGCCGGTGATGCGGGAGGACGGGCCGCAGGCGGATGCTTATTACGCCTCTCGCGGCCTGCAATCGCGGTTGGGCGCATGGGCGTCGCAGCAGTCGCAGCCTCTGGCGTCCCGCGCGCATCTTTTGGCGGAAGTGGCCAAGATCACCGCGACCAAGGGGCCAAATCCGAAACGTCCGCCATTTTGGGGCGGCTACCGGATCAAACCCTTGGAGATTGAGTTCTGGGCCGATGGTCCGGCGCGGCTCCATGATCGGTTTCGCTGGACACGCCCGACAGTTAATGACACCGAGTGGAGCATTACCCGCTTGAATCCGTAATCCCGATTGATATGGTCGGGTAAACCAAACCCAAAAGGTGACCCCATGCCCGACCGCAAGACATTGCTGCTGACCGGTGCCAGCCGTGGCATTGGCCACGCGACCGTCAAACGGTTCTCCTCTGCGGGGTGGCGGGTCATCACCTGTTCGCGCCACGCCTTTCCCGAGGATTGCCCATGGGAAGCGGGGGAGGAGGATCATATTCAGGTGGACCTCTCCGATCCTGAAAGCACGATCCATGCCGTCGATGAGATCAAGCGGCGGCTCAAGGGGGGGCGGCTTGAGGCGCTGGTGAACAATGCTGGCATCTCCCCCAAAGGGCCGGAGGGCCAGCGGCTCAACACATTTGACACCGATCTGCGCACATGGGGGCATGTGTTCAACGTGAACCTGTTTGGCCCGGTGGTGCTGGCGCGCGGATTGCTTGAGGAATTGCAAAAGGCACATGGCGCGATTGTCAACGTCACCTCGATTGCGGGCGCGCGCGTTCATCCGTTTGCCGGGGCGGCTTATGCGACGTCAAAAGCGGCCCTTGCCGCGTTGACCCGCGAAATGGCGCATGATTTCGGGCCGTTCGGCGTGCGCGTGAACGCCATCGCCCCGGGAGAGATCGAAACGGCGATCCTGTCTCCCGGTACGGATAAACTGGCCGAAACTTTGCCGCTGCGCCGCCTTGGCACGCCCGAAGAAGTCGCCCGAACGATTTATTATCTGTGCACACCGGAAAGCAGCTATATCACTGGTGTGGAGATCGAGATCAATGGCGGGCAGCACGTCTGACCCGATCAGGGGCCAAGGCTGATGCGGATTTGCCCGTCCTCGGTATTGAGGGTGATGACCTCGATATAGCGCCCCCGCGACAGGCCGGAGCGATCGGTTGTCCCGCTTGCCTCGGATCCGTCGGGGAAGGTCGCGGTGACGCCCGCGCCGTCCTGATATTCCAATAACATTTCCGGCCCCTGTGGTCCGGTCAGGACAAAGCCAAGGGTTCCATCCTCCGCCACCGTTTCGCGCGCGAGATAGCGCAAGGGATCAAGCCGCCCATTGCGGAACAGGCGGGCAGGGTAGTCGCGGACATAATCGAATGCCTCCAGCGACGTGCGCAGCAAATCGCCCTGCGCCAGCACCTCGCAGCCGCAATCGGCCTCGCTGTCCCGTTGCGCCAGCTTTTCGTGACAGATTGTGAGTGCCGCTTCGACCGCATCCTGAAGTGCCGCACCCGGCCCCTTGATCTGTAGCTGAACGCTGACGGGGCAGCTTTCGGCGGGCGTTGCGCGCACCAGCGCCTTTGCCCCGTCAGCGAGCAGATAGGATTGCCCCTCGGGCGACTCGAACAGGAACGGCACCTGCCGGATCGACACGCGGTCGGTGTCGCGCCGCGTGGCAAGGTCCATCAGGGAGGGTCGCGTCGCCGCCTGCGCCACATCCGCGATCATATCCGGATCATCCGAGACCAACGCCCCGCGCGCATCCGCGATATAGAGCCGATAGGCCGGATCAAACAGCGCGGCGGGGTCTGCCGGGCGCTCCAGCGGGCGGCGATCATTTTGAACCGGCGCACAGGCCACGACAACAAAACAACAACTACACAACAGGAACTGGGATATTTTCATCGGCAGATACTCGCCTAATTCCAATGCTTTTTCTTTTTCACGGTTCTGCCGTTCAAAATGACGCTAGGTCAGCCTGAGCCTCTCTTGTTCATTCTGAAAGCATACCTTTATTTAGTCCATTCTGAGGAGTAGCGCATCGGGGGTTTGTGCGAGTGTTGAGCGGTCGGGTAAAGTGGTACGACCCACAGCGGGGATTTGGGTTTATCCTGTCAGATACGGGTGAAGGCGACATTATGGTGCATGCCAATGTTGTCAAGGCGCAGGGGTTGCCGCCGCTTGTGACGGGTCAGCAAATCGAAGTTGTGGTCGAACGGACGGATCGGGGCCTTTTGGCCACCGAAATCCTGTCGGCAGAGGTCATCGAGCAGGAAGAAGAGGATCACCTCGTTCCCGCGTTGACCGAGGAGCAACGCGCGGCCCTGTTGCCCGCGCGCGTCAAATGGTTTGACCGGGTCAAGGGCTTTGGCTTCATCAATGTGTTCGGGGAGCCGCAGGATGTGTTTCTGCATATGGAAACCTTGCGCGAAAATGGCCATGATGAGGTGCAGCAGGGTGATGCGCTTGCCGTGCTGATCGGAGATGGGCCGAAAGGGCCAATCGTGACATTGGCACGGGCATGGGATGACGCACATGGGCAGGACGATATCGACAATTAAGGGCGCGGGGCTTGCGGCTCTTTTAAGCGTACTGGCCGCACCCGCCGCCGCGACCTGCCAGATGGAGCGGGTCGATGTGCGATCCGGTGCCACTGTCGTGGCCTTCGATATCGAGATCGCGGATGAGCCGGACGAGCGGTCTCAGGGTCTGATGTTCCGCACTGAAATGGGCGCGTTTGAAGGGATGCTCTTTATCTATGAGCGGCCCCAGCCGGTTTCGTTTTGGATGCGCAACACGCTGATCCCGCTTGATATGCTGTTTGTCGATCAGCATGGCGTGGTGCAGCGCATCCATGAAAACGCCATTCCGCTCGATGAGACGAGCATTCCCGGTGGCGATGACATTCTTGCCGTTCTGGAAATCAACGGTGGCATGAGCACAATGCTGGGGTTGGAGGAGGGGGCCGTGATGCGCCATCCCGCCTTTGCCGCCAATGATCCGGCCTGGCCCTGCGATTAGGGTCTTTCCATCTTGAACAGAGCGCGCTACACCGCGCGACAGTCGGGGCGTAGCGCAGCCTGGTAGCGCGGCGGTTTTGGGAACCGTAGGTCGTAGGTTCGAATCCTATCGCCCCGACCATCTTCCTTCAAAGATCAGGATCAGCGTCGTTGGGCGTTGTACCATGCCAGCGCCTGAGGCTCGATCCGTGCGACAAAAGGGTCTTTGGCATCCATGTAGTCGTCCCATGACGCGCCACCGGCTTCGGTAATCCGGCGTTTCAGGTCGGAATAGGCGCGGGCGATATCCGCATGGGCGCGCAGGTAATCGCGAAACGCCAGATGGCGCGCGACATGGGGAGAGCGTGCTTCGAACATATGCAGGTGATGGCTGCGCCGCCCCACCGCATCGGATTTGCGGAAATAACGCCGCCCGTCGATCCCGTAGCTGCCCATGACCTCATATCCCAGCCGCGTCATCGTCTCCGCCCGCGCATCAAGCTGCGCGAGCGAGGGAACCTCGCCCAAAAGGTCGATGATCGGTTTGGCATGGATACCCGCAATCGCAGTGCTGCCAATATGGTGCAGGACAAGCGGAAGCGGGGCAAGCGCGCGGATCAGTGATGCGGCCTCAATGGCGAACGCGTCCGCCCAACTTGGATCATGGGGCAGAACCCGGACCGGCATGGCGCGCCGCGTCCTAGCTGCCGCCTTGTGCATTGGCCCGTGTGCCCCGCTCGCGGTAAGGGGTCGTCTCGAAATGCGCGCGGTAGCATTTGGAGAAATGCGAGGGCGACGTGAACCCACAGGCCAGTGCGACGTTGATCACCGACATATCGGTTTGCAACAGCAGGTTTCGCGCCTTTTGCAGGCGCAATTCCATGTAATACCGCTTGGGCGACCGGTTGAGATAGCGGCGGAACAGCCGTTCTAGCTGTCGTGTGGACATGCCCACGTCACTGGCGAGCGCGGAGGGGGAGACAGGCTCTTCAATGTTGTGCTCCATCGCCTGAATGACGGCAGCCAGTTTCGGGTGGCGCACGCCGATCCGTGTGGGGATCGACAGGCGCTGGCTGTAACTTTCGGTCCGCACGGTCGTGTAGATCATCTGATCGGCGACCTTCCCCGCGATCTCTGGCCCGTGCTGATCGGAAATGAGCTTGAGCATCAAATCGGCAGAGGCGGAGCCGCCCGCAGACGACATGCGGTTGCCATCAATCACATAGATCGCTTGGGTCAGCTCAACCTCGGGGAAATCCTCCTCGAAACTGTCGCGATTGTCCCAATGGATCGTGCATTTCTTCCCATCCAGCAGCCCCGCGCGCGCAAGGATGTAGGTTGCGTTGCACAGCGCGCCGATGGTGATGCCCTTGCGCCCTTCCCGCCGCAGCCATGTCAGCAGCGGCTTGGTGGTGGCGTCCTGCACATCAATACCCGAGCAGACCATGAGGATTTCGTCACGATTAATATCGTCAAACCCCATATCCACCTGCGTCACTGTCCCGTTGGAGCAGGCGATGGAGTCGCCGCCCTCACAGGCCAGCCGCCATTTATAGACCTCCCGACCAAGGGTGAAATTGGTCAGCCGCAGCGGCTCGATCGCGCAGGCATAGGACAGAAGCGAGTAATTCTTCGTGAGTGCAAACACAAAAGTTTGCACTTCATTCTGTCGTGGCGGTGGCATGCTGACTACGTCCTCCGATAGCGTCGGACGTCGACTTGAAACCCGGAAAAACGCGCGGTCAAGTCGGGAAACGACATCTGGTCGTAAATTTGCACTTTCCCATGCTGGCAATCGCCCGGCGCACCGTGCTAGGGCTTTGCCTGACAATCACTATCAAGAGATGAGGATAGCCCCATGTCCACGCAATGGACCAAATCCGACTGGCGCGCAAAAGAGCGGATCCAGATGCCGGTTTATGAAGATGCGGCAAAGCTGAACGCGGCGGAGGCTCGGCTGGCCTCTTATCCTCCTCTGGTTTTTGCGGGCGAGGCACGCGCGCTTCAGGCCAAGCTGGCGGATGTGGCGGCGGGCCGCGCGTTTCTGCTTCAGGGCGGCGATTGTGCCGAGAGTTTTGGTGAATTCTCCGCCGATACGATCCGCGACACCTATAAGGTTTTGTTGCAGATGGCGGTCGTGCTGACCTATGGCGCGAAAATGCCCGTGGTGAAGGTCGGCCGAATGGCCGGTCAATTCGCGAAACCGCGCTCGTCCGGCACAGAGAAGGTCGGCGGTGTGGAGCTTCCCTCCTATCGTGGCGACATCATCAACGGCTTCGATTTCACGCCCGAAGCCCGAATCCCCGACCCGGACCGGATGTTGCAGGCCTATACCCAAGCGGCGGCATCCCTGAACCTGCTGCGCGCGTTCAGCCAAGGCGGCTTTGCCGATATTCACCGGGTGCATTCCTGGACGCTCGGGTTCGCGGACAAGAAGGGCGCCGAAGCCTATCAGGCGCTGGCCACGCGCATTTCCGATTCCCTGTCCTTCATGGAGGCCGCCGGGCTCGACAGCAGCAAGGTCGATAGCCTTGGCCGTGTGGATTTCTACACCAGCCATGAGGCGCTTTTGCTGGAATATGAAGAGGCGCTGACCCGGCTCGACAGCACATCCGGCAAATGGGTCGCGGGCTCTGGCCATATGATCTGGATCGGCGACCGCACGCGCCAGCCCGATGGCGCGCATGTGGAATATTGCCGGGGCGTGATCAACCCGATTGGCCTGAAATGCGGCCCTTCGTTGCAGCCGGATGAGTTGATCGAACTCATCGACCGGCTCAATCCGAACAATGAAGCGGGCCGGTTGACCCTGATCGCCCGCTTTGGCGCAGGCAAGGTGGGCGACCATCTGCCGGGCCTGATCAAGGCGGTGGAGCGTGAAGGCAAAAAGGTGGTGTGGTCCTGCGATCCGATGCATGGCAACACGATCAAATCGGAGACGGGTTTCAAAACCCGGCCTTTCGAGTCGGTGCTGCGCGAGGTGCAGGAATTCTTCGCCATTCATCAGGCCGAAGGCACCCATGCAGGTGGCGTGCATTTCGAGATGACGGGCAAGGACGTGACCGAATGCACCGGCGGCGTGCGCGCCGTGACGGATGAGGATCTGTCGAGCCGCTATCACACGGCCTGCGATCCGCGTCTCAACGCGTCTCAGGCGCTGGAACTGGCGTTCCTCGTGGCCGAAGAGCTGGAAAAAACCCACGAAGCCGCGCGCGCGGCAGGGTGATCCGATGACCCATGTTGCCGTTATCACGGCGGCGGCGGGCGTGTCTGACACGCTTGCCGCCGATATTGCCACGCAACTGAGCGATGCCGGTGCGGTGATCCTGAGCGAGCGGCGCTTGGGCGCGGCGGGCTATGAGATCGCGTTTGACGGCGCGACCCCCGCCCTCACGGCGGCTGAGGCCGATGTGAACATCCTGCCTGCCGCAAACCGTGAAAAGCGGATGCTGATCGCGGATATGGACAGCACCATGATCCCCGTCGAATGCATCGACGAATTGGCCGATTTCGCGGGGCTGAAGGCCGAAGTGTCCGACATTACCGAACGCGCAATGCGCGGTGAGCTGGATTTCGAGGCGGCCCTGCGCGAACGCGTGGGCCTGCTCAAAGGTTTGCCGCGCGCGGCCCTTGAGCAATGCTATGCCGAGCGGATCAGCCTCAACCCGGGTGCCGAACTTTTGGTGCGGACGATGAACGCACGCGGGGCCGTCACGGCGCTGGTCAGCGGCGGGTTCACCTTCTTCACCTCCCGCGTGGCGGAGCGGGTCGGGTTTGCGATCAATCGCGCCAACACGCTGTTGTTTGATGGCGACGTGCTGTCGGGTGCTGTGGGCGATCCGATCCTCGGGCGGGAAGCCAAGTTGGAAAGCCTCAACGCGCTGTCCGCAGAGGGCGGTTTTGGTCAGGCCGATGTGATCGCTGTCGGCGACGGGGCCAATGATCTGGCGATGGTCGAGGTGGCCGGGATCGGCGTGGCCTATCACGCCAAACCCGCGCTGAAAGCCGCCGCGACCGCCACGCTGGACCATTCGGACCTTACGGCGCTCTTGTTCCTGCAAGGGATCGCGGAAGCGGATTTCGTCGCTTAATCCTGTGACACCACAAGCCGTAGCTGCGGCCGCCCACGCGGCGGGCGCGGCGTGAAGGGGGCTTGCGCCTCGGCAAAGGCGGGTTGAGCGACCAGCTTGGGCTTTTCATGGCGCAGCGCGATCACATTGACCGAAAGGATGGTGAGCTTGGTCTGCGGGTCGAGCACGTCTTTTCCGTCAATCGCCACGGTGCCCATGATGCGGCTGACGCCGGCCTCCTGCGTTGCCAAGGGGCGCAGGGTCACGATGCCGCGCCGGGTCATGCCGCCGGGGGTCACGACCATGACACGCATATCGGCCATCGCGGGCTCCGCCAGAACGCGGGTGAAGGTCGCCTCCGCGCGTGGCTGATCCTCTGAACGAAAAAGGGCGCGGCCTGGCATGCCGCGCACCTCTGCGCCCATCAACTCGTTGAGCCGGACACCGCCGACGCGGATGCGTGCAGGTCCGTCCAGATCGTGCTCAAGCAAAATGAGATGTTCGAGCGCGGGAACGAAACGGCGGGGGTCCAACTCTTCGCGCATGGGAACCAGCCGCCCGCCACGCAGCCTGTTCCAGTATTCGTGAATGATGACGCCGGGGGATGTGTCGGTCATGTCCTTGCCTGTCACTATCGGTCAGGTTGTTCCTGACGCGCGTTGCCAGTGACGCGGGGGGTTGGTAGGCTTGCGTCACTTTCTGCCAAAAACCTACTAAATTTTTAGAAACATTGCCCGTATTTCCTTTCCAAATGGTTAACGCGCCTGTGCGCCGGTCCTGTCCCCTACACGCAAAAGGTGAGCTATGTCTTTGAAATCCATGACCGGTTTTGCCCAAGTGCCGGGCCAATCCGGGCCGTATTCTTGGGTCTGGGAGGCGCGTTCGGTCAACGGTCGGGGGCTGGAAGTACGACTGCGCCTGCCGGATGCTGCCGATGGTCTGGAGGCTCCGCTGCGCGCGGCGGCAAAGGCCGCGCTGGCGCGGGGCAACGTCACCATTGGCCTGCGCCTGAGCCGCGCGCAGGAGGAGCCGGGGCAAGCAGCTCTGTCCGAGGCGGCCCTCTCCGCGACCATGGCGCGGCTCTTGCAGGTGGAGGCCGCAGCGCAGCACGCGGGCGTCGATCTGCGCGCCGGGACGGCAGCCGAAATCCTCGCGCTTCCGATGCTTGCCAATGCCACGCCCGATGCGCCCGATCACGATTGGCTTGACGCGGCGAAGGCCGGGATCGGCCCGCTTTTTGAGGCAATGACCGCCGCGCGGCAGGCCGAGGGCGCGGCGCTTGCCGTGGTTCTGAGCGCGGCTCTGGATGAGCTTGAAACGCTCGTCGCCACCGCCGCCACTCAGGCCGCCGCGCGCGCGAATGCCACACGGCAGAGCCTGCGCGCGAAGGTTAATGCGCTTTTGGGGGAGGCAGACAGCCTTGATCCCGGCCGGCTGGAGCAGGAAATGGCGCTCCTCCTCGTCAAATCCGACGTGGCCGAAGAGATCGACCGCCTGCGCGCCCATATCACTGCCGCCCGCGCGCTGTTGATCGAGGATGCCCCGGTGGGGCGCAAATTCGACTTCCTGATGCAGGAATTCAATCGGGAGGCCAACACGCTCTGTTCCAAGTCAGGCGATGTGGATTTGACGCAAACAGGGCTTGCCATGAAGGTCGTGATCGACAGGATGCGCGAGCAAAGCCAGAATATCGAATAAGCGGGGAGCCTTTCGCCCATGCAGACCCAACCGCCGCGCCGTGGCCTTCTGATCATCCTGTCGAGCCCCTCCGGTGCGGGCAAATCGACCCTATCAAAGCGGCTGATGGCGCGCGATGAGACGGTGCAATTCTCCATCTCCGCCACCACACGCGCGCCCCGCCCCGGTGAGCAGGATGGGCGGGAATACTATTTCAAGACGCGCGAGGATTTTCAGGAGCTTGTGCGCACCAATGGGATGCTGGAACATGCGGAAGTGTTCGGCAATCTCTACGGCTCCCCCCGCGCGCCGGTGGAGGAGGCGATCAATGCCGGGCGCGATGTGCTGTTTGATGTGGATTGGCAGGGCGGGCAGCAGATCCGCAACTCCGCGCTGCGTGATGCGGTCGTGTCGGTGTTCATCCTGCCCCCGTCCATCGCAGAGCTGGATCGGCGGCTGCGCGCGCGGGCGCAAGACAGCGAAGAGGTCATCGCCAAGCGGATGGCCGAAAGCCGCTCTGAGATAAGCCATTGGGATGCCTATGATTATGTGCTGGTAAACCGTGATATCGACGCCTGCGCCGCTGAACTTGATGCGATCCTGACGGCGGAAAGGCTGCGGCGGGACCGTCAACCGGGCCTAAGCGATTTCGTGCAGGGCCTGAACCGCGAATTTGAGGGGAGGCTGGAATGAGCACGCTCTATGAAATTGATGGCAAGGCGCCAACGCTGTCACAAGATGACAGCCATTGGATCGCCCCGAACGCCACGCTGATCGGGGATGTGCGCCTCGGTCGGGAGACAAGCATCTGGTTTGGTGCGGTGCTGCGCGCGGATAATGAGCCGATCGTGATTGGCGACGGCACCAATATTCAGGAAAACGCGGTGCTGCATAATGATCCGGGCTATCCGCTGACCATCGGGGCGGGCTGCACCATTGGCCACCGGGCGATGCTGCATGGCTGCATCATCGGGGAGAATAGCCTGATCGGCATGGGGGCGACCGTGCTCAACGGCGCGCAAATCGGGCGCAATTGCCTGATCGGCGCCAATGCACTGATCACCGAAGGAAAGGTGATCCCCGATGGCTCACTCGTGATGGGCGCGCCGGGCAAGGTGGTCCGCACCCTTGATGACGCAGGGATTGACATGCTGCGCCAGTCCGCGCGCGCCTATATGCAGCGCAGCGCCAACTATCGGCGCGATCTCAAGGCGCTGGATTGATCAGCACGCGCACTTCGCTGTCGGACGCGCGCCAGTCGATCTCCAATTGGCCGGACATCTTGGCCAGAAAGTGAAATTCCAGCTCTCGCGCCTCTTCGGGCGGCAAATGTGCGTTGCTCAGGAGGGCGCGTTGCCGCTCCGTCAGGGAAACCTTGTCGCCGGTGCCCAGCACCTCGATCCGGTGGCCCGCGCGGATCGTGAGCACACCGCCGCGCGGCAATGCGCGATCAATGCAAAGTGCGGCAAGGCACAGCGCACGGCTCGCAAGGCCAGACAGGTCTTCGGGCAGGGGGGTGATATCGGCTTGCAGCCGCGGTTTGGTAAAGGCTGTGATCAAGGTGGCTTGCAAACCCTGATGGGCCATGCCGCCCCCGTCCATCGGCTGGCCAAACGCCCGACGAAAGAGGCCGATCCGGGCTTGCGCCATGTCAGCACTGTCCGCGATCAGGTCCAGATCCTCACCCCCCGCTGCCGGGCCGAGGGCGCGCAGCAACTCAACCCCATTGCCGATGGCGCCAACCGGGCTTATCAGGTCATGACACAGCCGCGACGTGATCAATTCGGTCAGGCAGGGCGGGGTTTCCATCGACGGGGACCGTTCTTGGGATGTTTTGGACAGGGCGAGTGATAGCACGTGAATGACTTTCTAGAACCGGGAATGTTGGTGCGCCATCCAGAGCGGGCCGAATGGGGGATCGGGCAGGTCCAATCCGTCATCGGCAATCGCATCACGGTGAATTTCCAGAACGAGGGAAAGGTCGTCATAGATGGCGCGCATGTGATCCTCTCTCGCGTGTATGATCACGAACTCTAGGAAGAAGTGGTTACTCAAGTGTTAACGGCAGCGCGATTGCGTTTCTATGTCACGCGGATTAGGGTCCGCCCGCGTCTGCCGCGCCGGGATTTTGGATAGAGTATGACTGTTGCCAAGACTGCTTTAACCGTGCGGATCGCCCGCTCCGAGGAGGAAATCCGCGCAGCCCAGCGGCTGCGCTACATCGTTTTTGTTGAGGAAATGGGCGCACATGCCTCGGATGCGGATCGTGCCGATCGGCTGGAACGGGACAGGTTTGATCCCTATTTCGATCACCTCATTCTGGTCGATCAGGCGCGCGGCGCGGGCGACATCATGGATCAGGTCGTCGGTGTCTACCGCGTGATGCGCGGTGCGGTCGCGCGGGACGGGATCGGGTTCTACGGTGCTGATGAATATGACCTCTCCCCCTTGCAAAGCCGCACGCGCGAGGTTCTGGAGCTTGGCCGATCCTGCGTGCATCGCGATTACCGCAGCGGCATGGCGATGCATCTTTTGTGGAGCGGTCTGGGCCAATATGTCATCGACCACGATATCGAAGTGCTGTTCGGTGTCGCGAGCTTTCATGGTGCCGATGCGGCCCCGCTTGCCCAGCCATTGTCCTATCTTCATCACATGCATCTCGCGCCCGCTGATCTGAGGGTGCGCGCGGTGGCGGAGCATTTCACGCCGATGGACATCCTCCCGCTGGAAGAGGTGGACCGCCGCGAAGCACTGATGGCGATCCCGCCGCTGATCAAGGCGTATCTCAGGCTTGGCGGCTATGTGGGGGAGGGCGCGTTCATCGACCATGCGTTCAATACCGTGGATGTCTGCCTTCTGATGGATACGGGCAAAATGCAGTCGAAATATCGCGACATGTATACACGGGCGTCGCGCCGCTGATGCAGATGTGGGAAGGCGGACCGGAGCCATCCTATCCGGCAATCACTCCTTTTCAGGCGCTGCGCGGCATTCTGCGGCTTCTTGTGATCGTCGTGATCACTGTCGTGGGGCTGGCGCTTTTCGCGCTCTTGAAAGGGGCAGAGCGGATGGGGCTGCCCTTTGGCCCGCGCTATCAGTTGACGCGGGCCTGGGCGCGGGCGGTATTGTGGCTTTTGGGTGTGCGGATCGAACAGCGCGGCACACCCGTGCCGGAGGGCGGGGCGGTCGTTGCGAACCATTCCACATGGATGGATATTCTGGCCCTGCGCGTCGGCCCATTCCTGACCTTCATGGCGAAGGAGGAGGTCGCGGGCTGGCCCGGCATCGGCCTGATCGCCAAGCTTAACGACACGATGTTCATCGCCCGCCGCGCGGCAGAGGCCAATCGCCAGCAGATCGAAATGCGCGAGCGGATCGACGCGGGCGCGCATCTGTGCTTCTTCCCCGAAGGGACAAGCACCGACAGCCGCCATATCGTGCCGTTCAAGCCGGCGCTGTTCCAAGTCTATCTCTCTGACGATCTGCGCGACACGATGCAGATACAACCCGTCTCCCTTGCCTGGATCCCGCCTGCCGGACAGCCGGGTATCTTCTATGGCTGGTGGGGCGATATGGGGATGGGGGACAGCATTTGGCACATCGCCTGTCGGTCCTCCCGTGGGCGTGTGATCGTCAATTGGCGACCGGCCCTCCGCCCGAGCAATTTCGCCAATCGCAAACAGCTCGCCGCCGCTGCCGAACAATCGGTGCGGCAAGGGCTGTCAGAAGTCGGGATTGAGGCGGGTTAGGGCAGCAGCGCCTTGAGCGCCTTGACCGGATCGTCCTGCCCCCAGATTTCCCGGCCAATCGCCAGAAACTCCACATCCCCCGAAAGGGCCGCAGCCATTGCGGGCGTGATATGCCCTTCGGCCACCAGTGGCACTTCGATCATCTGGGCCCACCATGCGAAAAGCTCCGGCTCCGCCACCTCGCCATCGCCCAAAAGCCCGCCATCGGTCACGGGGCCAAAGCTGACGTAATCCGCACCAATCTCCCCGGCGGTCATCCCGTCATGGCGGGAGGCCGCGCAATAGCACCCCACGATCGCGTCCGGCCCGATCGCCTTGCGCGCATCGCGCAGGCGGCGCGCGCCATCGCTCAGATGCACACCGTCAAGCCCATGCGGCCCGACCATGCGCCAGTGATCCGTGACCACCACGGCCACATCGCGGGCATGGGCCAGATCGCGCAGATGGTCGGCGGCGCGGCGGGCCTCCGCCTCATCCTCATCGGGCAGGTTCAGCCGCAGGCAGGCCACCGGATGCGCATCCATCACGCGCGCCAGAAGCGGGGCAAAACTGTCCAGTTCAAACCGCTCTGGTGTCAAAAGGTAGAGTTGGGGGCCATCGGGCGTGGTCATCGCGCCGCACTCCTGTGCATTGGTGTTTGAGGTGTCTTATGCGCTTGTCGGCAAAGGCTCAATCCCTCACCCGTCCGCCGCGCGCGGCGTCGGGTGCCAATCGGGTGGCGCGAGTTCAAACCCGTCAAACTCAAAACCGGGGGAGACGGTGCATCCCACCAGCGTCCACGCGCCAAGGCTGGCTGCCGATTGCCACACACCAGGTGGCACGATCCGCTGGGGCATCTGCCCCTGATCCAGTGCAGGACCAAGAAGATGCGCCTCCGCGTCATGGCCATTGGCGCTGAGCGAAAGGACAAGCGGCCCCCCCGCATACCAATGCCAGATTTCGGTCGCGTCAACCTTGTGCCAATGAGAGGACTGTTCGGCCTCCAACAGAAAATAGATCGCGGTGCCACTCGCACGGGTGCCAGGGTTTGCGTCCGCGCGCCATGTCTCCCGATACCAGCCGCCTTCGGGATGGGGGGCAAGGTCGAGTTGGGCGATGATCTCTTTGGCGGTTTTCATGGGCTGTCTCCGGGCAAAGGGGGCAGGGCGCGGGCGCGGCGGGGCGCATCTCCGGCCTGAGCATGTGGGTCGAACAGGGTATCCCAATCAAGATCACCGTCCACCATCTGCTCCAACACCACGCGAAGGGTCTGTCCGCTGTCGCGCACGGTCGCACAAGCGGCCGATACCAGCGACGCGGCCTCCGCCATGGGCATTTTCTGGGCCAGCGCGCATTTCGCAGCCTCGGCAAAGACCAGTCCCTGCGTTGCGTCCAGCGTCCGGGCCATCGCCGCGCGATTGACCTCCAACCCGGTGAGCAGAGCCTCCGCATGGCGCAACGCCGCCCCCGTTTGCACGACCATCCGGGGCAGGCCCAGCCATTCCTGCGCCCATGCCGCGCCGTCCCGCTCCTCCCCGTGAAGCTGCGCGTGATGGAGGCTGCCGATGGCATCTGCATTGGCACGCGCAAGGGCGATCAGCATCTCCGCCGCAACCGGATTGGCCTTGTGCGGCATGGCGGAGGAGCCGCCACCGCCGGTTATCCGAACCTCCCCGATCTCATTGCGAGTCAGGATCAACACGTCCTGTCCGATCCGGCCAAGCGCCCCTGTGACGCTCGCCAGCCAATGCCCGATATCCGCAATCCGGTCGCGGCTGGTATGCCATGGCTGATCGGGCAGGGTGAGGCGCAGCGCGTCTGCCATGTGCTGCGCGATCTGATGGGCCTTCGGCCCAAATGCAGCGCGCGTTCCGCTGGCCCCGGAAAGGGAAAGGCACATTGCCCCCTGCCGCAGCGGCGCAAGCTGTGCGTGATGGCGATAGAGCGGATCGGCCCAGCCCGCCACACGCGCGCCAAACGTGGTCACGGTCGCGATTTGGCCGCGTGTGCGGGCGGCCATCACCGTATCCGCCTCCGCCAGGGCAAGGGCGCGCAGACGGGTCAATATCGCACTCAATCGCGTCTCAAGGATCGTCAGCGCCTGCCGCAACCGCAACATCAACCCGGTGTCGATCATATCCTGCGATGTGGCACCAAAATGCAGAAACCCGGCCAAGGTCGGATCGCCAATTTCATGGCGGAACGCCTTGAGAATGGCAGGTATCGGCACACCTGCCATGGCGGTTTCAGCCGCGAGGGACGCGGGATCGACCGTGCCCTCCCGCGCGGCGCGCTCGATGGCGCCAGCGGCGTCTTGCGGGATGATGCCATGGGCGGCCTGCGCCTTGGCCAATGCGGCCTCCACCAGCAGGATCGCGCGCACCTCCGCTGCATCGGTAAAGAGCGCGGCGAGGTCCGCATCGCCGAAAAGGTCACGATAGAGCGGGCTGTCGGCAGGGTGAAAGGCCAAGGTCGGCTCCTTTTGTTCCAATGCGTGCAGCGTATCCGAGCGGACAGGCCCCGAAAAGGGATCAGATCAGGCGCGGCGGGGCAGGCGCGGCAACGGGCGGCAGATTGTCCATGAACCCTGCGATTGCGCGCGCCACATCTCCCGGTGCCTCGGCTGACGGGAAATGGCCCGTGCGGCGGATGATCTGACGCTCCGCCCCCGCGATCAGGGCAGCGACCTCGCCCGAAAGGTCAGGCGGCACAATCGGGTCAGCCAACCCCGACAGCACGAGCGCCGGACAGGTCAGCCGCGCGGTACTCTCCAGAAGGTCGGTATGTGCCAATGCCTGACACGCGGCGGCATAGGCCCCAGCGGACATATCTGTGAGCGGGGCCAAGACCCGGTCGCGCGTGTCCTCCGGCGTGCGGGGATGAAAGGCGGCGGTGAGCCTGTCACGTTCTGCCTCAAGACCGTCTTGCGCCACGCTGCGGGCCCGGGCCTCCCAACGGGTTTCGGTCTCTAGCTTGACCGCACTGCTTTCCAGAACCAGACCGCGCACCAGATCGGGCCGTTCTGCCGCGATGCCTTGCGCGATCATGCCGCCCACGCCGTGCCCAATGACCACCGCAGGGCGGTCAAGGCTCCCGATTGCGTCAGCAACAAACGTGCCAAGCCCCACTGGCGCCCCATAGCCGCTGCGCCCATGCCCGCGCAGATCCGCCAGAATGATCGACAGCCCGCTGGGCACGGCCGCCGCCACATCGCCCCAATAGCGATGGTCAAGCCCCAAACCATGCAAAAACAGAACCAATGGCCCATCAGCGGGGCCGATGCGCATGTCTTTCAAGGCGACGCCATCGCGGGCCATTCTTTCGCTTGATTGCACTGTAATTGCCTTCTGACGTCGCAAAAGTGTCGCATGCACTGGTCAGCGCACTGCGTGGGGCTAGATATGTTGCACACATGTGGGAGCAGACATGAAAATTCAACCGAGGACTGAGGCAGAGCAGGATCGCACCGGGCAGGTACGGTCTGTCGTGCGCTCACTGACCGTATTGCGCGCGATTGCCGCGACCGATAACGGCCTGACGCTGACCGAAGTGGCCGAGCGTGCGGGCTTGCCCGCCTCGACCACGCACCGGCTGCTGACAACGCTTGAGAGCGAACGCTTCGTCCGGTTTGACGCTGGATCGGGCGTTTGGCAGATCGGGGTGAATGCATTTGTCGTCGGCTCCGCCTTTACCCGGACGCGCAACCTCTTGGCACTCGCGAAGCCCTATCTGCGCCGCCTTATGGACCTGACGGGGGAGACCGCGAATATCTTTGTCGAGAATGGCGGGCAGGTCGTTTGCCTTGATCAGGTGGAAAGCCGGTTCACCATGCGCGCGATCACTCAGGTGGGAGGACGGCTGCCGATGCATTGCTCCGGCTCCGGCAAGGCGCTGTTGTCCCAAATGCCGCCCGAACGGCAGGCGCGGATTATGTCCGATATACCTTTGGAGCAGATCACGCCCCACACCGTCGTTGATCAGGGCAAGCTGATTGCCCAACTGACCAAGGCGCGCACCGATGGCGTTGCAATTGACGATCAGGAACATGCCGAAGGGCTGCGCTGTGTTGCGTCCTGCGTGTTTGGCGAGTTGGGCCAGCCGATTGCGGCGATTTCCGTCTCTGGCCCCACATCGCGGATCACCGACGCGCGGATTGTCGAGATCGCGGCGAATGTGCAGAAAATCGCGGCGGAGATCACCGCCGAGTTTGGTGGCACGACAGAGCCTGCATTGCGCAGCATCGGCTGAGGGCGGGGAATTTGCCTTGCGTGCATTTTCCCGCTTGCAGCCCCAAATCGCGTTTGTTAGAGACGCGTCAGCATCTGAGACGGTGCACGGTTCCGGCGTAGCTCAGTGGTAGAGCACTCGACTGTTAATCGATCGGTCGTAGGTTCGAATCCTACCGCCGGAGCCAAAATTTCCCCCTCAAGAGTATTAGCCATTTGTGCTGCGCGTCTCCCCCTTTGCGGACAAGGCGCTTCTGTTTGGCGTGGAAGAACAACGGTGGGACGGGGCAGGGAGGCACCTCCTTAACCCATTACGTCGTGGAGGCGGAGACCAAGGAGCTGTCGCGGTACGCCAATCAGCGCCTTTGAACATGCACTACCAGTCTAAGCCAATGTCCAACCGCCTAGATCTGAAGCCCCAAGAAGATTACGGCAATAGGAACTGGGGACACTGCGATTGCGACCGTTAGAAACGTCCAAATCGGTGAGAATATGCCGCTTAGCCCAGCGAGCAGCATGATACCGCCGCCCCCGCCGATGATCGAATTGCCCGGCGTGTTGATCGCCAGGGCCACTGCCACATAGCGGTGGCGCAGGGCCACGCGCACCACGCGCCCCGATTGCCCGTCCAGCAGCATGGCCAATCGCGCGTCACCGGACAATGGCGCTGCTTGCGCGACGAGCGCTGCGGCGCGGCGCATACGCAACAGGGAAAGCAACCGCTCCAGCGCATCAATCGGCAGGAAACGCCCGACGGTGAAGGCCAGCATCATGGACGCAACGGTGCAGATATAGATCAGCGGGGCGATTGCGGCGCCAAAGGCCGCGAGCAGTGCAATCCCAATCTCAGCCCCCGGAACGAAAGGCAGCGCCAAAAGCCCGATATAGGCCACGGCGCCCAGCATGATGGCCTTGTGCACCTGCTGTTCGTTATCGGGCCGAATTTGCAGATTGAGCGAGTCGCGGATTTCATGCGCGCCCCATGTGGCCAATCCGATAATGAGAATCAGCAGGCTGATCCGAAGCAGGATGGTGCCTAGTGACGCGCCAGAAGCTTTCACCCGTCAGCACTCAGCCTGACGCGTCTTGGGCCATGTCGGGCATGGCTTTTCCGGTGGCGGTCAGGACGATTTGATTGGTCCAGTACCAGCGCCGCGTGGTCCACGTCCCGTCAACGGTGATGTCATCCCCGTTCACCTGCCCATAGAACACCACAGTGTGCGGCGCATCAGGACAGATGGTCGTGACCGTAAAGTGGATCACGCCGTCAACCTCTTTCGTTTTGTAGTCCGACCAACCGAAATCACAGTAATTCTGACAATCGACAGACTGGAACGTGTCATCGCGAAACACCAAAAGGTCTTCAAGAACCGCACCGCTCGCGGTGTCAACGCCAAGCACATCAAAGGAGCGGCCATCCAGCGCGCCGGTGGCTTCCCATTGGCCTTCGGGCACTTGCAGGTCAGGGATGTCCTCGTTCATCACGGACATGGTCGCAGCACCCGTGCCGACCGTGGCCAGCGCAATAGCTGCGATCTGAAGAATTTGGGCCATGATGCTCTCCGTCTGATGCCCAAAGGCATTTCACGTCCGTGTTCTTCGCAGATACTACTGCCATACGGCCTAGCAACCTACATAAAATGCGTGACGGACAAGATTTTGAATGACGTATGCGTAAAGAGCAGGCAATTTCGCTCGCCTTTTCCCGCATGGGCAGATGGTGACAGCGGGATTAAAGGCCGTCGGGAGACGTTTGGCCAGATTGCCATTGGTCATGGTCAGTCTTGGGCGCAGTTTTTTAGCGACCCGAACGCTTTAGGGTAGGGCGGCAATTCTTGCTTTGATCAGGGCCCGTGCCTCAAGCCCCAAAAGGTGACCGCAGCGGATCAGGGCGTCGCGGCTTTCGGAATGGGCGGCGTTCATCTGATCGAGGCTTTCATGCAGCCGTTCGGCATGGCTGCGCAGGGCGACGGCGCGTTCCACCTGCGGGATCTCGAATTGGGAGCCGACAAAGAAACTCGGGTCTCCA
Source organism: Rubricella aquisinus (assembly GCF_014199445.1). GTDB lineage: Bacteria > Pseudomonadota > Alphaproteobacteria > Rhodobacterales > Rhodobacteraceae > Rubricella > Rubricella aquisinus. Next base: position 111,064 of record NZ_JACIJS010000007.1, read on the forward strand.
TCCCCGCCGAGGATCGGAAAGATGAACAGATAGTTGTCGAACGGCTCGCCCGATTTGCGAAAATTGCGCAGGATGACTTGCGCGTCATGGCCATGCGCCATCTGATCGCGCAGATGCGCGCGCATTTTCGGCTGCTCTGTGTCGCCCTGCAAAAAACGGCAATTGCGCCCTTCCACCTCAGACGCGGAATAGCCCGTCAGGCGAGAAAAGCTATCATTAACCGCGATGATCGGATTGTCCGGCAGGCGCGGGCAACTCACGCTGAGCGCGACCTGAGAATTGTGCATGAAATCGAGCACAGGAGCCGGGATTTTGGGCGTGTCCATAAAAGAACCTGTCAGTCTGGATAAGGCCAGCGCGCCGGAACGCATCGTCGCGTCCCGACGCCGCCTGATCCTTAGATGGAGAGCGTCTGCTCGACCTTTTTCACCTGAAGGCGCGCCATGCCGAGATTGGCGGCCTTTTTGTCGAGCGCGACATAGAGGAACACAGTCGGAGACTGCGCCAAGGGGCGGATCAGGTGATATTGCGTGCCAAGGGTGATGAGGATGTCCTCGATATGGTCATCAATGGCCAGCGCATTCATTGCAGCGAGCTTTGCCTTGACCACTTCGGTGTTCGCGGCACTAGCCACTTCAAGGTCAATCAGGCCGTTGCCGCCTTCGGAGGCGAGCATCAGGCCGGTTTCACTGTCAACGAGGCAGCCGCCGATGAATGCGGTAACGTCCTTGAGGCCGGAGATATCTGTAGACATGTTTTCTTCCGTTTCTGTGTCAGCGGAATGCTGGTTTTCGTCTGTGAGCCCATTTGGTTCCGGGCTGTCTTGTGCCGGATCTGGGATGGATATGGCGTCGGGCGCCGGACTGTCGGGGGAGACAACGGGGGCAGGATCGCGCACCTGATACCGCGCAAGCTGCGCGTCGCGCGCAGCATCCATGGCTGCGACGGAGGTCTCGATCTCTTCAATCAGGGCGGCACCGCCGCTCTCTTGCCAAGTTTGCGCGGCGGCGGCGGGATCCTCCATTTCAAGCGCTTTCGCAGCATCGGGGGAGGAGATCGGCAGGATCGTGCGGAACAGCTTTCCCGCCTCTTCTTTCACTCGGGTCAGCACGCGTTTTCGATCCTTCTTGGAGAGGCGGTCAACGCCGGTGACGACAAGGATGCTCTGCGCGCGCAGCCGTTCAGGCAGGCGCTCCCATGTGGCAACCTCGGATTGGCGCCACGCCTGTACGGCGGTGGTGCACCAGATGACGAAATCGGTATGTCCCGCGATGATGCCCAGCGGGCTTTGCCGCATCATCGGGTCCGAAATGCCGGGTGTGTCGATCAGATCGAACCGATCAAGCGCCTCGTCATCCACCTCGATGCGGGCAATGGCGCAACTGTCCATCGTCATCGGCACATTGGGATCGAGCGGCTGCACCCGGCGGCTGCGGTCATAGCCGAACAAAACAGCATCCTCGGACGGGCCGCGCCGCAGCCAGATTGCGGGAACATGGGTCGCGGTGACTTGGGTGGTGGCCACTTCGCGGGCCATAATGAGGTTGAGAAGCGTCGATTTCCCGACGCTGAATTCCCCCATCAATGCCACGCGCGTGCGGCGCGTTGCGGCCCGCGCGAGGCGGTCATACTGGGCTTGGGTCACGGGGCGGGGTGTCATGCGGCGATGGTCCGATCCGGGTCAAGCTCGGACAGGGTCGCGGCAAGGTCCGCCTCCGCGCGGCGCAGGATCGCGATCCGCTCCTCCGCGCTGACAGCGGTTTGCGTGCCGGTCTGCTCCGCAAGCGTCAGGAGCCGCTCGCTCTGATCGCTCAGAAACTCTCGCAGCGTGTCGCGCAATTCGGTCGCGAGGCGCAGGATGTAGTCCTCCCGCAGGGATTGGGTCATGGGCAACACTTCGCGGTTGATCATTTTGCGCAACTCGCTGACCTCGCCCTCCACCCCGGTAAACCGACTGAAAAGCGCCTTCCAACCCTTGAATTCCATATCGAGCGTGATCGTCTGGCTCAGCATCACAGGCGCAGGGATATCCGGCCCGTTGGGCGGCGTGATGCGGGCCTCCGCGATGTCCTGTCCCAGAAGTTCTGCCTGAATTTCGCTCAGCCGCTGTGCGGTGGTCTCCAGCACCTCTTCGAGCGCCTGTAGGGTGCCGGAGGTAAAGGCGGCGACCTGTAGCGCCAGATCCCGGCGCAATTCATGCACATCCGCCCGCCATTCCGCCCGCTCGTCGCCCGTGCGCGCCTGCCGGAGCCTGTCACATTCCCGCTCTGAATAGGCAGTGACGGTTTCCTGCACGCGGCGCAGAACGCGCGGGACGGCGGCGTTGATTTCGGTTTCCAGCCGGTCGCTGGCCTGCTTGATCAACGGGTCAAGCTGATCGGCCAGCCGGTCACCGCTGCCGACAGCGCCATTCATCGCACGGGTCTGCGCCTCAAGCAGGGTCCGGCGGCGCTGCGCGTGGTTGAGGAGGCTGCGACAGGCCGTGTCGAGCATCCGCGCCCCGCCACCGTCGAGCATCACGGTTCCAATCGCCTCTTGCAGCGTGGGCAGGCCCGACACCTCCCAGACCGCATCGCGGTCCCCGGCTGTGACGCCCAGTGCGCCCAGCGTGGCAAGCGAATGATCGGGCAGTTCTATGCCCTCAGGATCAAGCGCGTGCTGCGCCCAAAGCGCGCTGCCAAAGAGGATCGTGGCCGTCGGAGGCAGGTGTTGCTGGTCAAGCGCGATGAGCATCCGCTCCTTGATCTCCGCCATTTGGGCTTCGGGGTTGGGCAACTCATCAATCCGGTTCACAAACAGGATGATCCGCTCCTGTTTGAGGGAGGCGAGTATTCGCATCAGCCCTAGATCGGTCGTGGACAATGCCTGATGCGCGCTCAGCACCACGAGATACACATCCGCATCCGACAGCGCGCGCAACGTGATCTGCTCACGCACCAAGAACGGGTCATTCACCCCCGGCGTGTCGCGCAAGGTGAGCGGCACCTGATACTGCGGGGCGTCGAGATAAAGATCGGCAGAGCGGGTGATATCGGCATAGCGTCCGGGGGCAACAGCGTCATCGTCGCCCATGCAGATATACCGCTCCAGCAACGCATGGTCGAAATCGTCAAACGCGTGGCGTTGACCCAAAAGCAACTCGAAATTCCGGCCAAGCCGCTTTTTCGAGCGGTCATACATCCGCTCAACCTGTGCACGGAGTTTTTCCAACTCGTCCTCACGGCCCGCGCGCTGGGCCATCTCTCCCAAACGTCCGCCATCTTCGACGATGCGCCGCCATTCGTCCCGGTCAAAGAATTGAAAGATCGCCCGGTTCCCGTCATCACTACGCTGATTGAAATTGAGCGACGTCACGACAGAGGTCCATGGGTTCACGTCGATGGGCAGCAGACCGGGTTGACCCGACAGTGCCGTGGTGAGCGCGGTCTTTCCCGCTTTCACCTGTCCGATGACCGTCAGAACGGCCGCCTCCTTGCCGTCCTGTTGGGGGCGCGCGCCATCGGCGGCCTCCCCGATGATCCGCGCCTGTTCGGTGATGATATGATGCAACCGGGCAAACCGCCGGAAGGCGGGCTGCTGGCGCGCGAAGGCGCGGCTCTCATCCTCTAATGTCGCAATTCCCGCCACGGAAACCTGTCACTCGATGGGGTGGGTGTGGTGCGCCGCGTTCCTCCCCCAAGAACCAAGCGGCACATTTTCATCAGAGTTCCGATGTCACAAAGCGCAGTGTCCCTAAAACGCTAAATTCCAATTCGAAACTGTTAATTAGGTATTTTGTTTGCTTATTTTTTCAAACATTCAACTGGGCAAATCTGTAGATTTGTCGTAACCGATTGATTTTAAATTGATAAAAATTTCTCACTGGAAGGGCGTGCAAATGCCCAAAGTTGAATGGCTCTGTGGCATATTCATCCTGCGGGTGAGCAGACGCCGACTCACCCCCGCGGTGCAGGGCAAGGTGGCTCGGTCTCTTTTGCCCATGGGCCATGCGCTCAGATGACGGGACCGAAGCATCGGAACCCAAAAACGACATCTCGTGCCGAAAACAGACAATCCCGCCCCCACGCTTTCTTGCGACCACTAGACGAAATGAACGGGCAGGCAGGGAGCGACCCATGAAAACGGAAACACGAGTGGTGGTCATCGGTGGCGGGGTTGTGGGCTGTTCTGTCCTCTATCATTTGGCGCGGGCCGGATGGTCGGATGTGATGCTGATCGAACGCTCCGAACTGACTTCTGGGTCAAGCTGGCACGCGGCGGGCGGGTTTCACACGCTGAACGGCGATCCGAATGTGGCCAAGCTTCAGGCCTATACCGTGGGCCTTTATGACGAGATCGAAAAGCTGTCCGGCCAATCCTGTTCGCTGCACCTTGTCGGTGGGTTCATGATGGCCGACAGCCCGGAGCGGATGGATTTCCTGCGCTACCAGCACGCCGTGTGCCGTGCGCTGGGCATGCAGACAGAGCTTGTCACCCCGTCCGAGGCAAAGGCGATGTTCCCCATCATGGACGAGACCAATTTCGTCGGTGGTCTTTGGGATCCGGTGGAAGGGCATCTCGATCCGTCCGGGACGACCTATGCCTATGCCGGGGCTGCGAAAAAGCTGGGTGCCACGATCGAATTGCGCAACCGCGTGGTCGAGATCACCCAAGACCCGGACGGCATGTGGAATGTCATCACCGAAAAAGGCACCGTGCGCTGTGAGCATGTGGTCAATGCAGGCGGCCTCTGGGCGCGGGAAGTGGGCCGGATGGTCGGGCTTGAGTTGCCCGTGCTGGCGATGGAGCATCACTACCTGCTGACCGACGATATGCCGGAGGTTATTGAATATAACCAATCCTCCGGCCGTGAGCTTTGTCATGTGATTGATTTCAAAGGGGAGATTTATACCCGTCAGGAACGCAACGGCATGCTCCTTGGCACCTATGAAAAGGCCTGCGTGCCATGGCAGCCGAATGAAACGCCGTGGTCCTTTGGCCATGAATTGCTGGAGCCTGACCTTGACCGGCTAGCCCCTTCGCTTGAGATCGGGTTCAAGCATTTTCCGGCGCTGGAAAATGCCGGGATCAAGCAGATGATCAATGGCCCGTTCACCTTTGCCCCAGATGGCAATCCGCTGGTCGGCCCGGTGCAGGGGCTAACGAATTTCTGGTCGGCCTGTGGCGTGATGGCGGGCTTCAGTCAGGGCGGCGGTGTGGGGCTTGTGCTGGCCAATTGGATGACAGAAGGCGATCCGGGGTTTGACGTGTTCGGCATGGATGTGGCGCGCTACGGTGATTTCACATCCCTGCGCTACACCAACGCCAAGGTGCGTGAGAATTACTCCCGCCGCTTCTCCATCCGGTTCCCGAATGAGGAATTGCCCGCCGCCCGCCCGCAGCAGACAACCCCGCTTTATGACATCATGACCCGCGACAATCATGCGGTGATGGGGGACACATGGGGGCTGGAGGTGCCGCTTTGGTTCGCGCCCTCAGCGGAGGAGGCGCATGACGTGCTGTCCTTCCACCGCTCCAATGATTTCGCGCATATCGCCGCCGAAGTCGCTGCCGTGACGGAGCATTGCGGCGTCACGGAGATCGCGAATTTCGCGAAATATGAGATCACGGGGCCGGGGGCGGAGGCGTTCCTTGACCACCTGATGCCGAACAAGATGCCGAAAACCGGGCGGCTTTGCCTCACACCAATGCTCAATGAGCGGGGCAAGCTGATCGGGGATTTCACCATCGCCAAGGTCGCGGACGGGCATTTCATGGTTTGGGGTTCGTCCGGGGCGCAGATTTATCACATGCGCTGGTTTGAGCAGCATCTGCCCAAAGACGGCTCCGTGCGGATCAACCGGCTGGGGCAGCGTCTGGTCGGTCTCGGCCTTGCCGGGCCGAAATCGCGCGCGGTGCTGGATGCGCTGACGGATATGGATGTGAGCGGCGATGCGTTTCGCTTCATGGATTTCCGGCGGATGGACGTGGCGGGTTGCCCCGCGATGGTCAACCGGATCAGCTATACCGGTGATCTGGGCTATGAGATCTGGATGGAGCCGACCTATCTGCGCACCGTCTATCTCAAGCTGAAAGAGGCGGGTGCCGCGCACGGCATCGTCGATTTCGGGATGCGGGCGCTGTTGTCGATGCGGCTCGAGAAAAACTTCCCAACATGGTTCGCCGAATTGCGCCCGATTTACGGCCCGTTCGAGGGCGGGATGGAGCGGTTCGTCAAGCTCGACAAAGGCGATTTCATCGGGCGGGATGCCGCCAGTCGTGAGCGGGCGGAGGGGCCGAAACTGTCCCGCGTGTCGCTGATGATCGACGGGGCAACTGCGGATGTGATGGGCGATGAGCCGATCTGGGCAAAGGTCGGGGCCAAGGATTACGGCACCTGCGAGACCCCGCATGACTTTGGGGCGACCCGCTATGATGCGGCAGGCCAGCCGGTTGCCGCGCAACATCCGCAGGTCGATGGGGACTGGCGGGTTGTGGGCTGGGTCACATCCGGGGGCTATGGCCACCGGGTGCAAGCGTCACTGGCGCAGGGCTATGTCCCCACAGACCTCGCCGCTGGCGGGACGGAGATGCAGGTCGAAATCCTCGGTCATCGGCATGATGCGACCATCGCTGTCGAGCCGCCCTTTGATCCGACCGGTGCCCGGATGCGAGGGTGACGTAACGTCACCCCACAGGGATTGATGCGCGAAAGCCACGCTATGGCGTGATCCGGCAACGGATCGCGCGCAGAACAATTGCCCGAAAAATTCAAAGCGTGTAACCCAGTGTTAAGGATGCTGGTGCGCGCGAACGCCCGGCCAGAGGGATAGACGCTTATGACCTCCAGCAGGATCACCGACTGGGACGACGCCTACGCGAATGGCGCCCATATCAAGGATGCAGACAGTTTTGCACCGAAATGGGAAGCCGCTGCCGCTGCCTATCGGGACGCGCGGGTGGCGTCCGAACGCGCGCGGCTGGATGTGAGCTACGGATCCAGCGCGCGGGAGGTGTTTGACCTCTTTCTTCCCGATGGTGATATGCGCGGGATCGTGGTGTTCGTGCATGGGGGCTATTGGCGGGCTTTTGACAAATCCTCCTGGTCCCATCTCGCCGCAGGTGCGAATGCGCGGGGGCTTGCGGTGGTCATGCCGTCCTACACGCTGTGCCCACAGGCGCAGATCACGGAGATCACGGGCCAAGTCGCGCGGGCGATCAATCAGGCCGCCGGGATGCTTTCTGGCCCGGTTTATCTTGCCGGGCATTCTGCCGGTGGTCACCTTGTCAGCCGCATGATCTGTGCGACGAGCGCCCTGTCGCGCGGCGTGGCCGACCGGGTGGAGCAGGTTTTGAGCATCAGCGGCGTGCATGATCTGCGCCCCTTGATGCGCACCGCGATGAACCGCGATCTGCGGCTTGATTTCGATGAGGCGACCCGCGAAAGCCCGGTTTTGCATTACCCGCGGGACGGTGTGCGGCATCATGCTTGGGTCGGGGCAGAAGAACGGCCAGAATTCATCCGCCAGTCCGAGTTGATCGCGAATATCTGGTCGGGCTGTGGGGCCGACACGGCATTGACGATCGAGCCGGGCAAACATCATTTTGATGTGATCGACAGCCTCGCCGATCCGAAATCCGCGATGCTCGACGCGCTGTTGGGGGAGGACTGATGCGACCGATCCACATACTGAACGGCCCGAACCTCAACCGTCTTGGCCTGCGGGAGCCGGATATCTACGGGCAGGACACGCTTGATGATATCGAGGCGCGCTGTGCCGCGAAACTCGGGCGGCGCGGGGAGTTGGTGTTTCGCCAGACCAACAGCGAGGGTGATCTGGTGACCTTCATCCATGAGGCAGAGGACGCGGGCGCGGATGTGATCATCAACGCGGGGGCCTATACCCATACCTCCGTCGCGGTGATGGACGCGCTCAAGATGGTGTCGGGTCGGGTCATCGAATTGCACCTCTCCAACACCCATCGGCGGGAGGCGTTCCGCCATCAGTCCTATGTGTCATTGGTGGCCGATGGCGTGATCATGGGGTTCGGCGCGCAGGGCTATCTGTTGGCGATTGAGGCGCTGATCGCGGATTAAGTTCCGAGGATCCACAGCCACATCGACACGCTCAACACTGATACGGCGGTGGACAACAGCACGGTTGAGGCCGCGACGTCCTTTGCCCGGTCATACATATTGGCAAAGACATAGGTGTTGACCCCCGGTGCCATGGCAGCGGTCACGACCGCGGCGCGCACGAATTCCACCGGCAGGGCAAATACATAGACGGTCAGCGCATAGGCAATCGCAGGGTGCACCAACAGCGACAGTACACTCACCATCGCGACCTGCGGCACCTGCGCGCGAATGGAATAGCGCGTGAGGATGCCGCCCAATCCGAACAGGGCGGCGGGCAGGGCCGCGCGCACCATCATATCGACGGCGGCCCACACCCATTCGGGCAGGGTAACACCTGACAGGTTGACCACAAAACCACAGGCCAGCCCGATCATCAGCGCATTGCGGAACATTGCACGGGCGACCGCGCGGGCCGTGTCCACTGCACCTCGCCCGTCGGCGCGGGACACCTCCATCGCCGTGATGCCCAAGAGGTAGCAAAATGGCGCATGGATCGCGATGATCGCGAAATTATAGGCCAGCGCCTCGGCCCCATAGGCGCGCTCCATGATCGGCAGACCCAGCAAGACGGAATTGGAGAACAGCGCGCCAAAGCCGACGGCCACGGCCTCCCCCGGGCGGCGCTTGAACAGCACCCGCGCGCCGATGATACCAAGCGCGAAACAGACGCTCGCGCCCGTGTAGAAACTGACCAAAAGCCGCCAGTCGAACTGTGCCGCCAGATCCAGCCGCGCAATACCGGCAAATAACAGGCAGGGAATGGCGAACCCTTGGGTAAACACCATCAGCCCGTCCACGGCGCTGTCCCTGAACAGCTTGGCGCGCACCGCCAGATACCCGGCCCCGATCAGCAGGAAAACCGGCAGAACGATTTGCAGCAATCCCGCCATCAGGGCAGATCGAAGGTGAGTTGCATCATGTCATAGGCGGGCGTGATGTGATCGGGCGTCTCATCGCGGACGGTCTCATAATCAAGGTCGATATGCATATTGGTCAGCACTGCCCGCCGGGGCTGGGCGCGAGCGATCCACTCAAGCGTCTGCTCCAGATGCGAATGGGACGGGTGCGGCGTGCGGCGCAGCGCGTCAACGACCCAAGTGTCCACACCGTTGACCATCGCCCATGCCTCATCCCGCATCGCGGACACATCCGGCAGATAGGCCAGCTCGCCAATGCGAAAGCCCAGCGCGTCAATCCGGCCATGCTCCACCTCGAAGGGTTCAAACAGGATCGGCCCGCCGGGACCATTGACCTCAAACGGGCCATAGATGCCGTTCAGCTCCAGAATAGGGGGATAGTCGCTGCCCGGTGGCTGCACGAAAGCATAACCGAACCGATTGATCAGCGACGCGGAGGTGTCCGCATCCGCCCAGACCGGCAATCGCGCGCGACGGTTGAACACCACCATCCGCAGGTCATCCAAACCATGCACATGGTCCGCATGTTCATGGGTGAATACCACCCCATCAAGCCAGCCAACACCCGCATCCAGCAATTGCGCCCGCAAATCGGGGGAGGCGTCGATGAGCACCCGCGTCACCGCACCGCCATCGAACCGCTCCACCAGCATGGAACAGCGGCGGCGCGTGTTGCGCGGGTTGTTCGGGTCGCAATCGCCCCAGATCCCGCCCAGTCGCGGCACCCCGCCGGAGGAGCCGCAGCCCAGTATGGTGAACACCAGCCGCGCCATCAGCGCACAGCCTTGGTGAACAGCCGGTCGAAATTCGCGGTCGTCTGGGCGGCAAAAGCGGCGTAGTCCATCCCAAACACCTCCGCCCCCACGCGCGCGGTGTGCGCGGTGAACGCAGGCTCGTTCCGCTTGCCCCGATGGGGCGTTGGGGCGAGGTAGGGTGCATCCGTCTCGACCAAGATACGGTCCACCGGGGCGGCGGCGAAAATGTCCCGCAACTCTTGCGATTTCTTGAAGGTCGCGATGCCCGACATCGACAGATAAAAGCCCAGATCAAGGGCGGCTTTGGCCAGTTCCGCACTTGATGAAAAGCAGTGCATGACGCAAGTGAACGCCCCCCGGCCATGCTCATCGCGCAGGATCGCGGCCATGTCCTCATCCGCGTCACGGCTGTGGATGATCAGGGGCAGTGCGGTTTCGCGGGCAGCCTCGATATGCAGGCGCAGGCTTTCCTGTTGTGCCTGTGCCGTCTCGGCGGTGTAGTGGTAGTCAAGCCCCGTCTCCCCGATCCCGACCATCTTGGGATGTGCGGCGATGCTGATCAGATCATCAACCGTCGGGGTCGGCTCCTTGCCCACGCTCATAGGATGGAGCCCCGCGGCAAAGTAGACCTGCGGATAGGTCTCCGCTATCGCGCGAACACTGGGTTCATTGCGCAGCTTGGTGCAGATCGTGATCATGCGCGTGACACCTGCTTCCACCGCGCGGGCGACCAACGCGTCATGCTCCCCCTCGAAATCCGGGAAATCGAGATGGCAGTGGCTGTCGACGATCTCAGGTGTCATCAGGTCCTCGGCGCGGCGGTCTGGGCGGTGGCGTCAATCTGAAGGCAGGTATCCAGCATGACCTGAGCAGGGTCAAGGTTCACCCCGCGCGCATGTGCGACGCGGGCGGTGATCTGGTCCATGACGGTGGCCCAATGGCGGGCGGCGGTGGCGTTGGGTGACAGGCGCATCAGCACGTCGCGCTCCCCCTCCACGGCCTCGGGCGGGGTGCGGCCGGTCGCCCCCGCGCGCGCCAATCGGTGCAGCGCCAGCCGGATCAGGCGATGGGCAAGGTCGGTGCGATCCTCCGCCCCGCGCGCGCCCATGCTTTCGGCAAATTGCACGACACGCCGCCGATCGGCGCCCGGCATGCTTGACAGCATCGCGATGATATCGCGGTAAAGGTCCACGCCGCCATGGGTTAGCATTCCGATGGCCTCCCCGGCTGAGCCGCCCGACAATTCGGCCAGTGCCTGCGCCTGATCGCGCGCCTCAAACCCGGCCTCGGTCATCGCAGCGGCCAGTGGCTCCGCGCCGAGGGGGGGTAGCCGCAATTCGCGACAGCGGGATCGGATCGTCGGCAACAGCCGCCCCGGCTGATGGGTGACCAGAAGAAGGGCGACCTTCTCCGGCGGTTCCTCCAGCAGTTTGAGGAACGCGTTTGCAGCAGCGCCATTCATTTCATCCATCGCGTCCACAATGGCCACGCGCCAGCCGCCATCCGCCGCACTCATCCCGAAAAAGCCCTTGAGCTTGCGCACTTCCTCAACCGTGATCTCGGTGCGCAGCTTTTTGGTTTTGTCGTTCCACGGGCGGCGCAGCAGCACGAGCCTTGGGTCAGACAGGGCCAGCGCGCGGCGAAAGGTCGGTGTGTCTGGGGCCATGTCGAGCGTATCGGGCGGGCCGAACATCCCCGCATGTCCGTCATCTGCCAGCAAAAACCGTGCGATCCGCCATGCGAGCGTCGCTTTGCCCACACCCTGCGGCCCGGTCAGCATCCACGCGTGATGCATCCGGCCTGATCCCCATGCCTCCAAAAAAGCCCGCTCCGCCGCGTCCTGCCCAAAGAGGACGGTGGTTTCGCGCGGATGCGGCGCACCTTCGACCTGATCGGGCTGGGGGAGGGGGGCGTCATCCGCCATGATGCGCCTCGAAATGGGCGATGACGCGGGCATGCACATCCTCCGCACTCCCGGTCCCGTCGATCAGGGTGCAGCGGGGTGCAGATGAGGCCAGCGCATGAAACCCCGCGCGCAACTGTTCCTGAAACGACAGTCCCATATCCTCGAACCGGTCCTCGCCCGACAGGCGCGCCTTCCCCCGTCCAAGGGCCGCTTTTGCATCCATATCAATGATATAGGTGAGGTCCGGCTCCAGCCCGATCATCTCCCGGTGCAGCAGGTCCACCTTGGCGCGCAGATCGCCGCGCGCGGCGCCCTGATACACGCGTGTCGAATCCGCAAAACGGTCGGAAATCACGGTTTGCCCGGCGGCAAGGGCGGGCTGGATTTTGCGCTCCACATGATCGCGGCGGGCGGCGGTGAACAGCAAAAGTTCTGTCTCCGCCGACCAGCGGTCCGGATCGCCCTCAACCAGCAATCGCCGGATTTCCTCCGCACCGGGGGAGCCGCCCGGCTCCCGCGTGAGGATCACGTCGCGGCCCGCGCGGATCAGGTGATCCGCCAGCATCCGCGATTGGGTCGATTTGCCGGACCCGTCGATCCCCTCGAAGGTGATGAACACGGAGCCGGGCCTATTCGCTGCCGAACACGGTGGTCATCGCGTCTCGCGCGAGCAACCCCGCCGCTGCCGACACGCGGGTCATGAACCCGCCCTCGGCCACAGCATTGGCCGCGTAAAGCGGGCGGGAGATATCGGCCATATCGGGGATGGAGATGATCAATTCCCCCACGATCTGCCCTTCCGCAATCGGCGCGGGCAGGGGGCCATCAAATACGGCCATGGCGGTGACGCTGTCCTCTGCGCCGCGCGGGATAGTGGCCCGGATATCCTCCATGACCATAAGCGGCACGGTGTCCGCGGTCCCGATCCAGACCGGAGCCTCCGCCGCGATTGTGCCTGCCTCCATCACGGTGATGTTCTCAAACTCGCGGAAGGCCCAAGCCGTGAGCCGCTCTGACTCGATAGCCCGCGCGCGGGAGCTTTCCAAGCCGGTGACCATCATCACCACCCGCCGGTCCCCCTGCGCGGCACTGCCGACAAGCCCGTACCCCGCCTCTTCGGTATGTCCGGTTTTGAGGCCATCGCCGACTGTGGAGGTATAGAGCAGCGGATTGCGGTTGCTTTGCGTGATCCCGTCCCAGGTAAATTCGCTCTCCGCGAAATAGGGGTAGTATTCGGGGAAATCGCGGATCATCCGCTTGCCAAGCTGCACCAGATCGAATGCCGACATGCGGTGATCGGGATGGGGCCAGCCGGTGGAGTTCGCGAAATGCGCGTCCTCCATTCCCAATTCAAGGGCGCGCTGGGTCATCAGCGCCGCAAAAGCGTCCTCCGATCCGGCGAGGTTTTCTGCCACGACGATGCAGGCATCATTGCCGGAATGGATGATGATGCCCCGGATCAGATCCTCGATCGTGGGGCGGTGGCGTGGCTCCAGAAACATCTTGGAGCCGCCTTTTTGCCAGGCTTTCTCCGACACGGTGAAGGTGTCGTCCAGCGCGAAACGCCCGTCCTGCAACGCCTCAAACAGCATGTTGAGCGTCATCAGCTTCGACATGCTCGCAGGCGGGATCGGGCGGTGCGCGTCTTTTTCCAGCAACACGGCGCCGGTTTCAAAATCGACTACCATGGCCGAGGTCGCGGCTGTATCGAGCGCTTTTGCGGGCACGGTCAGCCCCAGAAACAGCGCGGTCGTGAGGGCCAAGAGGGATTTGGGTTTCATACGGTCCGACTCCCCTAAATAAGGTTCAAAGATTTGTCAGCAGCGTGTCGGTGATCCCGTCCGCGCGCAACCGCTCAAGGATCACATTTCGCTCACCGCGCGTCGTGGCCGGGCCGATCAGAACGCGGGTCAGCGGGCGGGTGGCACCGTCCACAGTGCTCAACCGCACCGAATAGCCCTGATTGCGCAGCGTCTCGGCAAGCGTTTCCGCGTTTGACCGCACACCAAACGTGCCAACCTGCACATATTGGCGGCGCACCGGGGTGGTGTCCTCGGACGCCGTCGCGGTCGCCGTCGCCGTCGCCGTGCCGGGGATGATGGTTTGTTGCGGGATGTTGACGACCGGTTCGGGGATCGGGTCCGCCGGGGCAGGGTCGGGCGCGGTAGCCACCTCTGCGTCGTTCGTGGTGGTCTCTTCGGTTTCAGGCGCGGGCTCTGCGGCAATGGTCGGCTCTTCGGATGCAGGCTCGGCAGGCGGGGTCTCTGCCGGGGTCACCACAACGGGTGTCTCGATCACGTCGCGTTCCAGTGCCACAACCTCGATCCGGGCAGGCACGCCGGGTTCAAGCCCAAGGCGCGCGGCCGCGTCGCCCGACAACAGGAAGGGCGGGCCGGGGATCGACGGATCGCGTTTCAACAACGCACCGGGCGCGCTGACGCCGGTTTCCGTGACAGTGATGCGCACGCGGCGGGCCTGATCGACGATGGGATGCGCGACCCAGACCGCACCGATGGACGGCCTGCCGTCCCACACCGCGATACCGCTTTCGGAATAAAGGTCAGGGCGCGGCACTTCAGCCTCTGTCAGGCGGGTGGCAGGGGCCGGCGCGGCGACGGAAGCCGCCGCCGGCGCGGCACCAGTAGCCTCCCCCGGTGTTTCCGTACAGGCTGCCAAAGTGGCCAACGCCGCCCCAATCGCAAGGGTCGGTCCAATGGATGCGTGTCGCATGTTTGCCTCACTGCTCGGCTGTTCCCCGTCATTTTGCGAGGATTTCATTGCAGATAGAATAGGCGAGCGGGCGGTCGATGGAAAGGCTCCATTCTGTGGGCAGATCAGGGCGCGCTGCCGCTTTACGCGCCCGAAATTCCGCCCTATACCGCACCCCATCGGAGGAGTGGCAGAGTGGTCGAATGCACCGGTCTTGAAAACCGGCGTGGGGGCAACTCCACCGTGGGTTCGAATCCCACCTCCTCCGCCACCTCATGCATCCTTTGACCGCTGTTGCCAGTGGCGCGCGTTGCGCTCCTTGGATATGGAGAGGGCATGACGCAGCAGGGCACAAGATCTCTCAGATTTGTCTTTGACCTTGATGGCACGCTGACGCGGGCGGAAACGCTGCCGTTCATCGCCGCGCATTTCGGGCTGCAAGCGCAGATCGACGATCTGACCCGTGCGACGGTCGCGGGGGAAGTGGCGTTTGAGGATGGGTTTGCGGCGCGCGTCGCGGCTCTGGGTCACCTCAGCGTGCGGGAGGTTGCGACGCTTTTGCGCGACGTGCCCGTGTTTGAGGGGCTGGCGGCGTTCATCCGCGGCCACGCCCGGTCTTGCGTGATCGCCACCGGAAATCTGGAATGTTGGGTGGCCGGACTGCGCGATGTGTTCGGCTGTAAGATGCACATGTCAGAGGCTGAATTGGCCAAGGATCGAGTGATCGGGATCCGCCGCTTGGTGGACAAGCAGGCCATTGTACAGCACCTGCAAGCGGCGGGTCATTCGGTCATCTTTATCGGGGATGGCGCGAATGACGTGGCGGCGATGCGGGTGGCGGATGTCGGGATCGCGGCAGGGCTTGTCCATGCTCCGGCGCGGGGACTTTTGGATATCTGCGACCATCTGGTGACGGAGGAGGCGGCACTGCTGACGCTGCTTGATGAACTGATAAAGCGCCAGCACCCGTCCTGACCGGCGCTCGAATTTGCCCCCTGTGGCGTCATGCTTTTTCGTATGGCTGATGATTGGATTTGGGCAATCGCGCCCCTGCTCCTAAGGCGGCATAGCAGGGGCGTGGCCCCCCGTGGCCCTTTTTCCAATCCTCATCAGACAAGGTCACCGCATGTTCAAGAAACTTGAGACAGGGCAATTGATTTCTGCCCTTTGGATGTTTGTTCTGCTCAACATCATCTTTCGCGATATCCACCAATTTGTGCTCAAATCCCATCTGGAGATGCTGCTCACGGGCTACTATGACGGTATTCTCATCACAGAAGAGCTGATGCTGCTGGGTGGTTTTTTGGCGCTCGTTCCCATCTCGATGATGCTGTTTTCGTTGGTCCTGACGCGGGCTTTTGCCCGACCGCTGAATTTTGCCGGTGTTCTGATCACGGCAGGCACGTTTGCGACGTCGCCGCCGACTGATATGGATGATGTGCTGCACCTGACGGTGACGCTGCTCGCCATGGCGGTTATCCTGTGGCGCGCGTGGAATTGGCCCCGCGAGGCCGCCGCCGCCTGACGTGGCTCAGCGCATCCCCCGATTGGGCAGGTGCAGGATGTTGAGCGCGGCAAACAGGATCGCTGCGACACAGACAATCGACGGACCAGCGGGCGTGTCGAACAGATACGCCCCCTGAAGCCCCGCCACTGCCGAAATGGCCCCGATAGCCGCCGCGATGCCCGCCATGGCCTCTGGCGTTCGGGCAAGCCCGCGCGCAGCGGCGGCCGGAATGATCAGCATCGCCGCGATCAGCAACACGCCCACAACCTTGATCGCGACGGCCACGGTGATCGCCAATGCGACGGTAAGAAACAATTGCTCCCGTTTGGGGTTGAGACCGCTGGCATAGGCCAATTCTTCGTTCAGCGTGGCGGTCAACAGCGCGGACCAGCGCCACCCGATCAGGGTCACAACACAAATGGCCCCCCCCCAGATCACCAAAAGATCGCTGCGCGATACCGCCAGAATGTCCCCGAAGAGATAGGCCATCAGGTCAATGCGGATGCCCGACAGGAAAGACACTGCCACCAGTCCGAAGGCCAACGCCGAATGCGCCAGAACACCCAAAAGCGTGTCCATCGCATAGCCGCGCCCGGCCAGCAGCGTCACCGTCATCGCCATGACCAACGCGACCCCCATCGCCCCGGCAAAGATCGACATCTCAAGCGCCAGTGACAGTGCCACGCCCAGTATCGCGGCATGGGCCGTCGCGTCCCCGAAATAGGCCATGCGCCGCCACACCACGAAACAGCCCAGCGGGGCCGCCGCGAACGCCACACCGACACCGGCAAGTGTGGCGCGGGTCATGAAATCATCCAACATTATTCGGCGGCCTCTGTCGTCTTGTCATTGGAGTTGGGCGAGGTGTGGCCATGCCCGTGATGGTGGTCATGATCGTGATGGTGGTCATGGTCATGCCGGTAAAGGGCCAACGCGCCCCCCGTGCCCGTCCCAAACAACGCCCGGTATTCCGGGGCTGAGGCAACCACCGCTGGTGTCCCTTCGCAACAGACATGCCCATTGAGGCAAATCACCCGGTCAGAGGCACTCATCACCACATGAAGCTCATGGCTGATCATCAGAATTGCGCAGCCCGTATCCTGCCTCACTTGCTCAATCTGTTGGTAGAACGCGGCAGAGCCGGGCTGATCCAGCCCTTGGGTCGCCTCGTCCAGCAGCAGCACTTCGGGCCGGTTGATCAGCGCATGGGCCAGCATCACCCGTTGGAATTGCCCGCCCGACAGGTTCGACATTTGCCGTTTCAAGAGGTCCGGCACGCCTGCGGTCTCTAGCGCTGTGCGGCACTGCGCGCGCGTGACCCCTTGGGTGAGCCGCATGAACCGCTCCACCGTGATCGGCAGCGTCGGGTCGATATGCAGCCGCTGCGGGACATAGCCGATGCACAAGCGCGGTTTGAGCGTGACACTGCCGCTGACGGGACGGGTCGCGCCGATGATCGCGCGCAGAAGGCTCGTCTTGCCCGATCCATTCGGCCCGACAATCGTGACGATCTCACCGGGATCAAGATGCAGGCTGACATTGCGCAACACCTCATTGCCGCCATAGGCGATGTTGAGGTTCTGGATGGAGATAAGGCTCATGGGGCGGTCTTGTCCGTGCAGGCGGGGCAGATACCCTCTGCCTCCATCACTGTTTTTTCGATGTGAAAGCCCGCCGCACGCGCAGCCTCCCCCAACGCGCCAGTGGCGGGGGCGGTGTCTGTCTCGGCCACCGCGTCGCATTTGCGGCAGATCATGAAGGCAGGCGAATGATGTTTGTCGGGGTGGGCGCAGGCCACGAATGCGTTGAGCCGCTCGATCTTATGGACAAAGCCATGCTCGGCCAGGAAATCCAGGGCGCGGTAGGCGACCGGCGGTTGCGATCCAAACCCCGCATCGCGCAACAGATCGAGGATCGCATAGGCGCCAAGCGCGCGATGCTCGTTCAGCAGCAATTCGAGCACTTTGCGCCGCACCGGCGTCAGGCGCAGCCCCTCGGCGCTGCACCGGGCATCTGCTGCCGCGAGGGCCTGTGACACGCAGGCGCGGTGATCGTGCTTTTCAAAGCCGATCGTGCCTGTTGCGCTGCTGAGAGACTCACTTGTCATGTTATTCCATATCATCTATGCCGTCTGAAATGTTATAAAATCACATGAGGAACATGATGTCCAGAAACCGCGCCGCCCTGACCGTTGCCTGTTTTGTGATGGCCACACCCGCCGTCGCTGATGTGCCGAATGTCGCTGTTGATATCGCGCCCGTGCATTCCCTTGTCGCGCGGGTGATGGATGGCGTCGGCACGCCCAGCCTGATCCTGCCACCTGGGGCCACGCCGCATGAATACAGCCTGCGCCCCTCCGAAGCGTCAGCGCTGCAATCGGCGGATATCGTGGTCTGGATGGGCGAAGGACTGACCCCGTGGCTGGACGGCGCGATTGACACGCTCGCCTCCGGAGCATCGGTGCTGAGCCTGTTGGCGGCGGAGGAGACGACGCTCCTTGCGTTCCGGGAGGGCGCGCTGTTCGAGGGGCATGATCACGATCACGGGCATGACGATCATGGGCACGATGATCATGGACATGATGATCACGCGCATGATGATCATGGGCATGACGATCATAAACATGATGACCATGGGCATGATCACGACAAACATGACCATGGCCATGATGAACATGCCCACGATAACCGCGGCCATGATGACCATGCCCACGATGACCATGCCCACGACAACCACGGCCACGACGATCATGGCCATGCCCATGAGGGCGCTGATCCGCACGCATGGCTGTCGCCCTCAAACGCGAAGGTTTGGCTTGACCTGATCGCCGCGAAACTCTCCGCCGCCGATCCTGAAAATGCGGGCAGCTATGCCGCTAATGCCGCCGCAGGGCGCGCTGAGCTTGACGCGCTTGCCGCCGAAGTGAACGGTATCCTTGCCCCGGTGCGCGGCGGCAGCTTCGTGGTGTTTCATGATGCCTATCAATATTTCGAGGCGGATTTCGACATTCCGGCCTCCGGCGCGATTTCCCTGAGCGATGCCACCGATCCCAGCCCCGCGCGCGTGGCAGAGATCAAGGCCCGCGTGCAGGACGACGCCATTGCCTGCGTGCTCGCGGAGCCGCAGTTCAACATTGGGCTGGTCGCGACCGTGCTGGACGGCACGGACGCGGCGACGGGTGTGATTGATCCGCTTGGTGTCGCGCTGGAGCCGGGTCCGGCGCTTTATCCTGATCTGATCCGCAACATGGCCAAAACGCTCGCGGAGTGTCTTTGACATCCCATCGCCGCCCCGCCGGAGCCGCGGGGCGGCGTGCATCGTCCCAAGAAGGGACACCGATCATACGGGGCGATGCGACGCCCGCCCTCCACGGCGCAGCGTGCCGGGTATGATCATTTCGGCCAGAATAAGGTTGATGGCCCAAGCTGACACCATCATCACATCCCGCTCAAATCCGATAAGGTCCTGGCCTGTGACAAGCATCACCGTCAGGCCCATCACTGTCTGTGTGGAGGCCCCTTGTGCAATGGCATAGGCGCGGATCATCGCAGCGCGGTGGGCCTCGATCCGGCCCGCCCGGACAGCCCCGATCGCATGAAGGATCAGGCCAATCATTGCGATGCTGACGATTACCCGCACGAGGTAAAGCAATGGCCCCTGCAACGCCAAGGGAAAGACAAACGCCACCGTCATCCACAGCCCGGTGACCGCGCTCACCAATCCGGCCACCGCCACGACCCGACCCGCGATGCGATGCCACTTGCGCCCCCTGCCGCGAAACCGGTGCAGGAATTGCAGCGCGCCGAGCAGGCAAAAGACAAAGCTGCCCAGCACATGCAGCACTATCGGCATGGGATCAATCACGGCCCGCGGATTGATCGGCGCGATCATCGGCCCGCCAACCAGTTCAACAACCCGGAACAGCCCCCCAAAGGTCGGGATAAAGGAGAAGATCAGGATCAGCGTCAAAAACGTGGTTTCTTTGCGGGTAAAGAGGGTCATGGCCGCGCCCCTCCATGCATGGAAATGCAGGGGGCGATAGGGGCAACAATCTGGGTCATGACAAAGGGATCCGATGTGAAAGAATGCCAGCGGCGCTAGGCTTGATCCCGGTATTGCTGTTCACACACGAATAGTCATTTGCCTAAATCCGTGTATCTATTATAAATCTACGCATGAACTGGGATGCTATTTCATTTGATTGGAATCAGGTACGCGCCTTTCTCGCCACGGCAGAGGAGGGCACGTTCAGCGCGGCGGCGCGCGCGCTCAAAACGACCCAACCCACCATTGGCCGCCAGATTTCCGAGTTGGAAGACCGGCTTGGCGTCACGCTTCTGGAGCGCAGCGTCAAAGGTCCGAAACTGACCGAGGCGGGGACCATCCTGTTGCATCATGTCCGCGCGATGAGCGATGCGGCGGCGATGATCTCCATGGCGGCAGTGGGGCAGTCGGGGGATATCTCAGGCTCCGTGCGGATCACGGCCTCCGATTTCATCGCGGTGCCTCTCTTGCCGAAACTGCTGGCGCCGCTGCGGGACAAGGCGCCCAATCTGCGGCTGGAAATCCTTGCCTCCAACACGATCGACGATCTGTTGCGGCGCGACGCGGATATCGCGCTGCGCCATGTACGGCCCGAGCAGCCCGAACTGTTCGCCCGGCATGTGGCGGACCTGACATCCCATTTCTATGCGTCCAAAGCCTATCTGGACCGTCACGGACGACCCAAGACCGCGCGGGACATGGCCGATCATAGCTTTGTCGGCACCACCCAACCGGACCCGCTGATCGCCACATTTCGTGGGCTGGGATTGCCGGTGACACAAGACAATTTCGTGGCCGCGAGCGATCATGGCGTGGTCGTCGCCAATTATGTGAGAGCGGGGTTTGGCGTGTCGCTGATGCCCACGATCCTAGGCGCGGAAGTGCCCGGGCTTGAGCGGGTTCTGATCGACATTCCGACCCCCCAATTCCCCCTCTGGCTCGTGTCGCACCGTGAATTGCAAACCAGCCAAAGGATACGGATCGTATTCGACCATTTGGCGCTCACACTTGCCGATGCAGCCCGTACGCCAGCGTAGCGAATGGGGAGCAAAAGTGATTGGGGGGCACCCGAACAAGCGCAACGCGTGCGATACGCGAAGGGTTCTGAGCGAAGTAGAGACAGGGATATGGCGGAGAGACAGGGATTCGAACCCTGGGTGGGGTCGCCCCCACAACGGTTTTCGAGACCGCCCCGTTCGACCACTCCGGCACCTCTCCACGGGGGTGGTGATTACCGATCCGCTGCTGGGGGCGCAAGGGGATTCGCGCGCGAGCGAGGGGCTAAGGCCCGCCATGTCACTGAATGCCGCGATTTCCTGCGTCTTTTCGCTGTTTTATGCCCAGCGTGGGGCTTGCAAACCGGTGCGTTTCGGGCGATATGAGCGGCCTAGTCGGCAGGCTTTCGGGTTTGCTGGCATAAATGCTGTCCGAGGCGCGGGGACAATCCCGCACAACACCGCTCATAGGCGGGGCCACAGGACGCGGCAGATAAGAAAGGATCACGCGGATGTTCGCGGTAATCAAAACTGGTGGCAAACAGTATAAAGTCGCCAAAGATAGTATCGTCACGATCGAGAAGCTCGTTGCAGAAGCGGGCGACACAGTGGAATTTGGTGAAGTTCTGATGATCGGCGGCGAAACCGTCACCATCGGCGCACCGACCGTTGCAGGCGCTGTCGTGAAGGCAGAAGTGCTTGAGCAGACGCGCGGGGAGAAAGTGATCTCCTTCAAGAAGCGTCGCCGGAAGCACTCCTCCCAGCGTCGTCGCGGTCATCGGCAGCATCTGACGGTGGTCAAAGTCACCGACATCGTCGCAAAGTAAGGAGCGGATAGCATGGCACATAAAAAAGCAGGCGGTTCGTCCCGTAACGGTCGCGACAGCGCGGGCCGTCGTCTTGGCATCAAGAAGTTCGGCGGCGAAGCCGTGATCCCCGGCAACATCATCGCACGCCAGCGTGGCACCAAGTGGTGGCCCGGCGCGGGCGTCGGCATGGGCAAGGATCACACCATCTTCGCCGTGGAAGAGGGCGCAGTGAAGTTCCACAAGGGCCTCAAGGGCCGCACGTTCATTTCCGTGCTCCCAGTGGCAGAGGCGGCAGAGTAACCACCGGCCACCCGGACAAGAAATTAGGGGGATCGGTGCAAACCGGTCCCCTTTTCATTTTTCGGCCCCCTTTGGCAGGGGCGATGAGGCACAACATGGTCAACGGACCGATACTCGAAACGGCGCGGCTCGCCTTGCGGCCCTTGCGCGGCTCTGATGCGGGGCTGATCTCGCTCTATCTGGGGGATGCGCGGGTCGCGAAGATGACGGGAAGCATTCCGCATCCCTATCCGCCGGGTGCGGCGGAAGGGTTTGTGACCTCGCGCGCGACCTCTGCCGAAATCTCGTGGGCGATGGACGCCACGCTGACCGACGGGCCGGAATTCATCGGCGTGATCGGTGCCGTGCCGCAGGGCGCGGGTGTGGAGGCCGTGGGCTATTGGGTCGGGCCGCCTTTCTGGAACACAGGCTACGCGACCGAAGCGCTGGAGGCCGTACTCTCCCAGCGGTTCGACGCTGGCATCACCACGATCACCGCCCGTGTGTTTCAGGACAATCCGCAATCGGCCAAGGTGCTGACCCATTGCGGGTTTGAGTACCTGGGCGATAGCGAAGGTTTCTGTGTCGCGCGCAATGCGACGCTGCCGCAATGGGATTATGCGCTGACACGCGATGCGTGGACGGCCCGGAAAGAACTGTCATGAAATTCCTCGACCTCACCAAAGTCTATATCCGCTCCGGTAAGGGCGGGAATGGCGCGATCTCCTTCCGGCGGGAGAAATACGTCGAATATGGCGGCCCCGATGGCGGCGATGGCGGTAATGGCGGGGATGTCTGGGCAGAGGCCGTGTCTGGCCTCAACACCCTGATTGATTATCGCTACCAGCAGCATTTCTTTGCGCAAAACGGTGTCGGCGGCGCGGGACGCCAGCGCACCGGGCGCGGGGGCGATGATATCGTGCTCAAGGTGCCGGTCGGCACCGAAATCCTTGAAGAAGATCAGGAAACCGTCGTGGCCGACCTCAGTGTAGAGGGGCAGCGCGTCTGCCTTGCGCGGGGCGGCAATGGCGGCTTTGGCAACCTGCATTTCAAAACCTCCACCAATCAGGCGCCGCGCCGGGCCAATCCCGGTATGGAAGGGGTCGAACGCACGCTTTGGCTGCGCCTGAAGCTGATCGCGGATGCGGGGCTTGTGGGCCTGCCCAATGCGGGGAAATCCACCTTTTTGGCGGCCACGTCGAATGCGCGGCCCAAAATCGCGGATTATCCCTTCACCACGCTTGTGCCCAATCTCGGCGTTGTCGGTGTGGACGGGGCGGAATTCGTTGTCGCCGATATTCCCGGCCTGATTGAGGGCGCGCATGAGGGGCGCGGGATCGGGGATCGGTTCCTTGGCCATGTGGAGCGCTGCGCGGCCCTATTGCATCTGGTTGATGGCACGTCAGACACCGTGGCGGAGGATTACCGCACGGTGTTGGGTGAGTTGGAGGAATATGGCGCGGGCCTTGATACCAAACCGCGCATCGTGGCGCTGAACAAGATTGACGCGCTTGATGAGGACACCCGCGCCGAACGGTACGCGGAATTGCAGGATGTGGCGCAGTCCAAGGTGATGATGCTGTCGGGTGCCTCGCAGGAGGGGCTGACGGATGTGCTGCGCGCACTGCGTGCTCTGGTCGATACAGGCCGGAAAGCGGAGGCCCCCGCAGAGGAGGCAGACCCGTGGCGCCCCTGACCCTGTCCAGCGCCAAGCGGGTGGTGGTCAAGATCGGCTCAGCCCTCCTGGTGGATCAGAAAAGCGGCAGGTTGCGCACCGAATGGCTAGATGGCGTGGTGCGCGATGTGGCGTGGCTGCGCGGGCAGGGCGTGGATGTGGTGATCGTCTCGTCCGGCTCCATCGCGCTGGGGCGGCGGGTGCTGGGGCTCAAGTCCGGCTCCCTGCGGCTGGAGGACAGTCAGGCGGCTGCTGCCGTTGGTCAAATCCGGCTCGCGCGCGCCTATGAGGAGGGGCTCGCCCCCCATGGCGTGACCACGGCTCAGGTGTTGCTGACGCTCGATGACAGCATCAACCGCAAACGCTACCTCAATTCGCGCCGCACCTTTGACACGCTGTTGTCGCTTGGCGTGGTGCCTATCGTGAATGAGAACGATACGATTGCCACCGATGAAATCCGCTTTGGCGACAATGACCGGCTGGCCGCGCAAGTGGCGGCCATGTGCGGCGCGGATGTGCTGGTGCTGCTGTCGGATGTGGACGGGCTATATACCGCGAACCCGCGTAAAGACCCCGCCGCCAAACGCCTTGCTACCGTGACGGAGATCACTGCCGATATCCGCGCCATGGGGGAGGGGCCGGGGACCGAAGGGGCCAAAGGCGGGATGGCGACGAAAATCCTTGCGGCGGAAACCGCGATGCGCGCCGGGGCCGCGATGGCGATCTGCCTTGGTGATGTGGACCGCCCGCTGACGGCATTGGAGCAGGGTGCGCCCTGCACATGGTTCCTGCCGCAAGGCGATCCGGCGACGGCGCGAAAGCTCTGGATCGGGTCGATGGTGCCGCGCGGGACGCTGACGATTGATGAGGGGGCGGCAAGTGCGCTCCGCCGGGGCCGCTCGCTGCTGCCTGCCGGGGTGCGCGGCGTGACCGGGCAATTCGACCGGGGCGATGTCATCGAGATCGTGAACCCCAAGGGCGATCTGGTCGCGCGCGCGATTGCGGGCTACGATGTAACGGAACTGTCGGCAATTGCCGGACGACAAAGCAATGAGATCGAGGGCATCCTCGGTCATCCGGGCCGCGCCCATGTGGTGCACCGGGACGATATGGCGCTGTAAGGGAGAGCCGCGATGGACATGATGAACATCCCCGCCGTGATGGAAGAGATCGGCAAAAAGGCCCGCGCGGCCACCGCTGCCCTTGCCACGGCCCCAGCGGATGCGAAAACCCGCGCGCTCCATGCCGCCGCTGATGCAGTGATCGCGCGCTGCGATGACATCATCGCGGCCAACGCAAAGGATATGGCGTTCGGTGCGGAAAAGGGGCTGAGTGCGGCGATGATGGATCGCCTGATGCTCGATAAAGCGCGGATCGAGGGGATCGCGGCGGGCCTGCGCGCGGTCGCGGATCAGACGGACCCGGTGGGCGATGTGATCGCGGAATGGACCGTGCCTTCGGGCCTTCGCATCCGCCGGGTGCGCACGCCCTTGGGCGTAATCGGCGTGATCTATGAAAGCCGCCCTAACGTGACGGCGGATGCGGGTGCTCTGTGCCTCAAAGCCGGGAATGCGGTGATCCTGCGCGGCGGGTCGGAGAGTTTCCATTCCTCTCGTGCGCTCCACGCCTGCCTTGTCGAAGGGTTGCAAAGCGTCGGCCTGCCCGAGGACGCGGTTCAGATCGTACCGACCCGCGATCGCGCCGCGGTGGGGGAGATGCTGACCATGACCGACCATATCGACGTCATCGTGCCGCGTGGGGGCAAGGGGCTGGTGGGCCGCGTGCAATCGGAGGCGCGCGTGCCGGTATTCGCCCATCTCGAAGGGATCTGCCACGTCTATGTCGATGCCGCAGCCGATCTGGAAAAGGCCTGCGCTGTCGTGCTGAACGCCAAGACGCGGCGCACGGGCATTTGCGGCTCTGCCGAATGTCTGCTGATTGATCGCGCGTTCTATGACGCCCATGGTGCGCCGATGGTGCAGGATTTGCTGGATGCGGGTGTTGACGTGCGGGGCGATGCGACACTGCAATCCATCGCCGGCGTCACGCCTGCCACGGATGCGGATTGGGGCACGGAGTTTCTGGATATGATCATCGCGGCGCGGGTCGTCGATGGGGTGGAGGATGCGATCGCGCATATCCGCACCTATGGCTCCAACCACACCGACGCTATCCTGACGGAGGATGACGCGACCGCCGCGCTGTTCTTTGCCCGGCTCGACAGTGCGATCCTGATGCGCAACGCCTCTACCCAATTTGCCGATGGCGGGGAGTTCGGCATGGGGGCCGAGATCGGCATCGCCACCGGTAAAATGCACGCCCGTGGCCCGGTGGGGGCGGAGCAGTTGACCAGCTTCAAATACCTCGTCGAAGGGGACGGCACGATCCGGCCATGACGCTCGCGGCACTCGGATTTGGCCCCGATTTCGCGGAACAGGCGGAGGGCGCATCCGTCGCCCGGATCAGCGATGTGCACCGGGATGAGGTGCGCGGGCTGACGGGCTCCGATCAGGTGTCGCTTCTGTTGCCCAATGGGCTGAAGCTGCGGCAGATCACCGTCGGGGATTGGGTGACGTTCGATCCCGAAAGCGGCCTGATCGCGCGGGTGCTCGACCGGCGCACGGTGCTGAAGCGTGGAGCGGCGGGGAACGCCGCGCGCGCGCAACTGATCGCGGCGAACGTGGACACGCTCTTTATCGTAACCTCCTGTAATCACGACTTTAACCTTGCCCGGTTGGAGCGGTATCTCGCCCTTGCGCAAAGTGTCGGGACAACCCCGCTGATCCTGCTGACAAAGGCGGATGACCCGGCGGAGCCGCGCAATTATCTGGGCGAGGCGCAGGGGCTGTCCCCCTTGGCGGATGCCTTGGCGCTCAATGCCCATGACGCCGATGATCTGGCGCGGCTTGCGCCATGGGTGCAGCCGGGCATGACAGCCGCTCTTGTTGGGTCATCGGGGGTGGGCAAATCCACGATCTTGAACGGGTTGACTGGGGCCGGGGCGATCACGCAAGGCATCCGCGAGGATGACAGCCGGGGGCGGCACACCACGACCGCGCGCGCCCTGCGCCAGACGACCCATGGCGGCTGGCTCATCGACACGCCGGGGATGCGGTCGCTCGCACTGCGCGACACGGGTGACGGGATCGAACAAGTGTTTGCCGATCTGGTGGCGCTGGAACCTGACTGTCATTTTTCCGATTGTACGCACCAGCATGAGCCGGGATGCGCGATCCTTGCGGCAGTTGACGCCGGGCAGGCGGATGCCGCGCGCGTGGCGCGGTGGCTGAAATTGCGCGCAGAAGACCAGCTTAACACCGCCACCGGTTTCTCCGCCCGGCAAAAGCAGAAAGCCGCGGGCCAGCGCCCCGCGCGCAAGAAGAAAAAGAAGCGGTGAATGGCCCCCGTGGCATTACCCGCCATTCACCCTTCGTTTAGCCCGGCACCTTGTCCGCTGTGCGGGTGAACACCAGCCCTATACTGTCATGCAGCGTAATCGGCCCGCCGACATAGTCGCTGCCGATATTGGGCGTGCGTAGGGCGACCTCCCAGCCGAACCCGTCCAGCCCCGGCAGGCCTATGCGCAAGGGGTCAAACTCCCCGGTCGGGCCACCTTCAAGATGCATGATGGAATAGACTTGGCCGCCATCCGGCGCGTGGCGCAAGGACGTGAACACCACCCGACCATCAAGCGGCTGCATATAGTCGAACTGATCCCGTGATCCGAAATTGTCGCGCAGCCATGGCCGCGCCCGGCGAAACTCGCGCAAGCGCAGCATGTAATCCGTCTGGTTCGGGTCCAGTGTGGTGAAGGAATTGGACACGTTGCAATAGGAATGCATGTCATCCATCCACGCCCGCGCGATCCGTTTCAGCCCGTCCACCGTAAAGGGATGCGGCCCGGCCAAAGGCGGCTCCACCGCGTTCAACAGCGTCGCGATTTCCTCCAGATTGTAATCGGTGACCTCGACCAAGGCTGGCAGAAATTCGAAGAACCGCGCCAGATCTTCGCGGGTCTCGTAGCCCAATTCCTTGAGCCGGGCGAAATTGGCAGGCACGGAATAGCTGTATTCATCGACCTGCCATTTGAGGCTGATCGCCTCCTCCGCGACGACCTTGACGCCGTATTTGTCGTCCTGATTGCGGATAAAGCCCCAGCTTGCCCGCGCGGTCGCGTTCAGGAAGTCCATCGGCACACCGGGCAGGGCGGCATAGGTGAGCATCGACACGGCGGGGTTGTCATAGGCTTTGTCGAGGATTTCCATCCGCGTGTCGCCCAGCCGCGTGTTGATGTTGAGCTTTGTGTCGACCTGCGTGCCCCGGCGCAGGGTGTCGTGGTTCGAGGTGCCTGAAATCCAGTTCGACCCATGGGACAGAATTTCGCGGATACGCCAGTATTTCGACAGCCAGAACGTATAAAGGAACGGCGTGTTGTGGGCGAAGGTCAGCGGCCCCCACTGGAACACGTCATCGTCTTTCTGCATCTCGATGACGGAGCGGTAGGTGGAGGATAGCTCCCAATCCTCCTGCGGCCATGGGCGGCCATCCTCGAACACCATCCATGGGCGGTATGTCAGGCCCGCGACCTCCTGTTCCAGATCGGCCATGGATTGCAGGTACTCATCGTCATGGCGCAGGGTTTGGGCTGCGGCATCCCACCATTTGAAATCCTGCGCCCCATCAATCCGCACGCCATCCGCGCCGAAATTGACCTTGCGCCGCTGCATCTCCAGCAGGATCGCGCGCACAGCCGGGTTGCGGTAGTCAAGGTTCTGGCCGTACATATTCGGCCCGGCAAAGAAATGGCTGTTGAGCGCGCGCAGGCCCTGATTGTCCGAATGGCCATAGACCACGTCAAACACCACGGTTTTCGGCTTTTCGGGGAAGGTATGAAGCACTTCGATCAGGTCGATCAATTCATCCGGGCGGCCGGTCTCCAACAACACCGGATTGACCGTCGCCATGCCGGAGATCACCACGTCATAGCCCCAATTCGTCGTGTCGGGCCGCATCAGGGACACGGTCACACTGTCGCCATCGGGCGTTTCGGTCCAGAAATCCGGCCCTGCCTCATAGACGGTCGTTGGCTCCACCGGCAAAAGCTGCACGCTGTCATAGCCCAAAAACAACTGGTCCGACGGATCAAGCGGCAGGCCCGCCGTGACCCGCTCGGCAAGGCGTTTGAATTGGCGGGTGAGACTGGCCAGCGTGCCGCCCGCGGTCGCACTGGGCACATGGACCTGAAGGATATTCGTCGGCGGGCCGAATTTGTGGGGCGCATCCCCCTTTAACGCGTCGAAATAGGCGGCGTCCTTGCGCCCGGCCTGCATCGCGGCCACGTCGTACAATTCGGCAGGCGCAAAGGCGCCATAGGGCAGGGACATCGCGAGGGGATCAAGGATACGGCGCCATGTGCCTTCGGCATCGCGCCAGACCAGCGCAT
The DNA here is from genome assembly GCF_014199445.1 of Rubricella aquisinus. GTDB lineage: Bacteria > Pseudomonadota > Alphaproteobacteria > Rhodobacterales > Rhodobacteraceae > Rubricella > Rubricella aquisinus. Next base: position 140,222 of record NZ_JACIJS010000007.1, read on the forward strand.
AAAAGTCGCCCACCTGATCGCGGGTGCCCGCGCGCATCCCTTCAACCACGGCAAAGCAATGCGCCTCATGGCGCGCGACGGGCAGATAGGCCCGCTCAAAGGTCACGTCCTGATGCGCCCGACACAGATCAAGCGTGTCGGGCGCGCGCAGCACCTCAAGGAAGATGTCACCATCCGACACCCCATGATCGAGCAATTCCGGGGTCCAGAACCCGAAGGTCGCCACCCCATCTGAAACCTGCCCGCCGAGTTTGCGGGCAATCTGCATCTCCCCGTCGAACCGGGTGGCAGCCGTGTTCATCACATGCTCCGACCATGTGGTCAGGGCAGTCGCTTTGTCCATGTTGGCGGTCAAAAGGGCGGAAAGGGGCATGAAGGCTCCGTTATTCAGTCAACTGATATCGTTTTGTTAACCCTGCAGGCGGCAGGTCGTTCCCTCAATAGGGCAGGCCCACATAGTTTTCGGCCATGCTGCGCTGGGCTGCCGCGTTTTCGCTCAAAAACGCGACTTCGGCTTGCTGCATCCGCAGGTCAAACGGCGTTTGGTCGGGAAACCTGTGCAAGAGCGTGGTGAACCACCAGCTAAACCGTTCGGCTTTCCACACACGGGCCAGCGCGTTGTGCGAATATTGCTCCAGCGCATGATCGTCGCCATCGGAATAGCGCGCGATCAGCGCGGTGGAGAGGTAGTGCACATCCGACGCGGCAAGGTTCAGCCCCTTCGCCCCCGTCGGTGGCACGATATGCGCAGCGTCCCCACACAGAAACAGCCGCCCCCAGCGCATCGGCTCACACACGAAGGAGCGCAAGGGCGCGATGCTTTTCTCGATCGACGGGCCAGTAACGAGCGATTGGGCAAACGCATCGGGGATCGACGCGCGCAAGCGGTCCCAGAACCGATCATCGCTCCAATTGTCCACATGATCGGTTACATCGCATTGCACATAATAGCGGCTCAGCCGGTGGGAGCGCATGGAACAAAGCGCAAATCCCTGATCCGACCCTGAATAAATCAATTCGTGATGCACGGGCGGTGTTTCTGACAGGATGCCGAGCCAGCCAAACGGATAGACTTTTTCGAACTCGCGCCGCTTGTCCTGTGGGATGGCCTGTCGGCTTGGCCCATGAAAGCCGTCGCAGCCCGCGATGTAATCGCAGGTGATGGTGATCTCCTGACCTGCTGCGGTGAGGGTGACGCGCGGCGTGTCACTGTCGATGTCATGGAGCGCCACGTTCTGCGCTTCAAACAGGGTGGGTGCGCCAAGCTGTTCGCGGGCGGCATAAAGGTCGCGCGTCACCTCCGTCTGGCCATAGACCATGACGGATGTTCCGGTCAGTGCCCGGAAATCGACGCGAAATTCGGTCGCGCCATGGGCAACGATGGTGCCCTCATGAGGCAGCCCTTCGGCATGCATTCGGTCGGCCACGCCCGCGCGCTCCAAAAGCTGCACAAGCCCTTGCTCCAATACCCCTGCGCGGATGCGGGATAGGACATGCGCCTTGCTTTGTCGCTCAATGATGATGGTGTCGATGCCATGAAGGCCCAGCAATTGCCCCAAGAGCAGCCCCGCCGGACCCCCGCCGATTATGGCGACCTGTGTGCGCATATTCCTGCCTCCCCAAGGCAAGAGAGTGAGCGGATCGCGCGCGCCATGCAAGGGGTCAGCGCAGACCCACGCCATTGCGGCGGCGGCGGATCAGCAGCGTTGCCGCGACGATCACGGCCCCGCCAAGGATCAGGCGCAGCCCCGGTACCTCCCCAAATACCACAAACCCCACCGCGCCCGACAGGATCAGCGACAGATAGCCAAGCGGCGCCAACACCCCAGCATCGCCCAACCGGTGCCCGCGCAGAAAACACATCTGCGCTGCTTGCGCGAACAGGCCCACGCCGATGAACAATGGCCAATGCTCCGCCGGGACAGGCACCCAAGCGAGACCGGCGGGCAGGGCCGTCAGCGTGGCAAGCCCGCCCGTGTAGCACAGCATCATCACAAGCGGGGACGTGTCGCGCAGTTTGCGCGTGACGATCACGGCACCCGTGCCCGCAATCACCGCGATCGTTGCCGCGAGCAGCCCCAGCGCATCGCCGCCAAGGGACGGGCCAACTGCAACCGCCGCCCCGATGAGGCCAATCCCACCCGCGAGCCACTGCCGCCGTGCGATGACCTCTCCCAGAAACCACGCGGCAAGCGCCATCAGCATCAATGGCCGGGTGAAATTGATCACCATATGCAGCGCCAGCGGCAGCCGGGCGACGGCGGCAAATCCCGCCGTCAGGGCCACAGCGGAAAAGGCAACTCGCGCGGCCTGCCAACCGGGGGCCTCCACCCGACCGATGCCGTGCCGCCAGACGAGCGGCAGCAACAGGATCAGGCCGACGCTCGCACGCAAGAACACCACCTGCCATGGCGGGTAGTCGGGACCAAGAAATTTGACCAGTGACAGCGCCCAGATGTTGAGCGACATGTCCGCAATGATCCAGACCGCCCCCCATCCATTGCTGCGCACGGGCATTTAGCGGTGCAACATATTGGCCAAGAGCCGATAGGCCCCCGGCACCAGCTTGTCCAACTGATGATGCAGGATCAGCGCGCAATGGGTATGCCGCCCCTTGCCGATTTCGGCTGACAAAAGGGCGCCTTGATGCGGGGCCTCGTCCCGGTCCGCCATGGACAGAAGCGGGGCATAGGCCGCGTCCCACGACTTGGCGAAATAAAGCCCTCTTTCCTTGTCCCATTCGGCCCAGTCCTGCGGGCCGATCTGGTTTGGCGTTGTGAGCAGGGGATGGTCAGGCAAAAGATGCGTGACCTCCGCCCGCTCGTCCGTCACGCGCCAGCGCAGCGAGGGTTTGCCGATCTCCAGTGGGCGGGGCGGGGTATGGGCCGGATCCCAAGCATCCCATGGCCGATGGTAGAGCGTGACAAGGTTGCCGCCCGCCTGCACCCAGTCATGCACGCGCGGCATCAGAGCCGCCAATTTGGGGCGCGTGCGCAGCGCGAAGATGCCAATGAGCAGCGTGTCATAGCCCGCGAGCCGCTCTGCCGTCAGGTCCGCGCCCTCCAACGTGTCCAGCGTGACACCCGCACGGCGCAGCCACACATCGACCCGGTCGCTGCCGCCCCCCACATAGGCGATCCGCCCTTCGGGCAGGGCGATGGTCATCGCGCGCACGGTCAGGGTCGCGTCTTCGGCGCGCATCCGGGGGCCGGTATGAGGGTAGTGCATGATCCGCACCGCCTGCGCGTCTGTCCCGTCGAGGGTCAGCGGCAGGGTGTATTTGCCCGCGCGCAGGTCATCGGGCGCGATGACGCGCCCGTCCTCATGCCGCCAGCCCTTTGGCAGGGTCAGCTCAGCCGCAGCGTCGCCCGGCACGATGTCGGTGATCTGAAGCGGGATATCACGCGCGTTATTGGCAAGGTTCAGGATCGCGGCCTCCGGGTCAAGGCGCGCGCTGTGGGAGGGCAGCACGACCAGCGGTTGCTCCGCCGGATGCAGCGTTTCGCTGGTCACCCCGTGGGCCGTCACGGCGACGCAAAGCGCGGGGCCATGCGCGGTGATGCCGGGCAGATAGGTGTCAGGGTAAGGGTCGCTGGGCTTTGCGGTGCGCGGCAGGGTGATTGTGTCATCGGTCGGGGTCCAGCCATCGGGCAGCACAAGCTCACCCCCATGGGCAACATAACCAACGCTGCCGCCCGGGCGGACAACGTCCTGTGCCAATGTCAGGCGCGGATTGGCCCCTGCTGCAATGGCACGGATGCGCGCGAGTTGCTCCTCCTTGCGCGACAGCCGGTGCCCGTGATCGCGGGCAAAGGCCTCTCCCATCTCGGACTGTGCCGCCCAGATGTGGTCAAGCGCCTCGGACGCGGCCTTCAACACCGCCTCGGCTGAGGGCCATGCGGCGATGGCTGCCTCACAGGAGGCATGCGCGCGCCCCAGATGCTCGGCCAGCGGGCCGGTGGCGGGCAGATCGCTGAGGGTGCGTGGCAATCCGTCGAACAGGCTGGCCTCTTTCCCGCCATCCACAAGGTGCAAGGGCCAGTCCTGCCCCGCGCCGTCGATCCAGTGTCCCATGCCTTGGGTCTGGTGAAAGGCGCGCGACTGCTGGCCGATCTGCGCAAAGCTCCATCCCGTCACCGGATCGCTATCCGCGCCCGCCACCGTGACCGTCGCGGGCGGTGGCGGCAGGTCGTCATCATACGCATCCCCCGCGCCGGACCATGCGGGCAGGTAGAGCTTTGCGATCCGCCATGGTGGCAGGTCGGACGGAAAGGCCGGGTCCGCCGCCGCGCGGACAACCTCATGCGCGAGCGCCGTCATCGCCCGGTGATGGCCGTGCTGGCCCGGAATATCGAGGAAGGTGGGGCACAGCATATCGGGGCGTTCCCGCCGCACGATATGGACAAACCGCGCCAGCGTGCGCGCATGCCCCCATTTCTCAAGCGTTTCTGTGCCGAGCTTGGAAAACCCGAAATCAAAGATCGTGTCCTCTGGCGTCTCAGAAAGCCAATAGTGGCGCAAGTCGATGATATCGGCGGCGCGCTCCATCTCTGCGGTGCGGATGGTGCCAAGATCGCGGGTGATTTCCGGCCCCAGCGCGTTTTGCCCGCCTTCTCCGCGATTGGCACAGGCAAAGGAGATGTCGATCCCGTCGCGAAACCGCATCGCGGCAAGCATGGCGGTCGTTTCATCATCGGGATGCGCGCCCGAATTCATGAAGGACACACACGAGCGCAGCGCGGTCAGCGCCTGCCAGAGCGTCACCGCGCGGGGCTTGAGCCGTTGTGCGGCGATCCGGTCAAGGTCAGTCAGGGGCATGATGTGTCCTCAAGTTGGGTCAACTGGGCTCAAGGCTGGGAGTGATCGTGTCGTGGATCACGAGAGCGGCGGCACCAAGTGCAGCGGTCGTGCGGCCCGACACGCCGCGCAACACACGCGGGCGCTTGCGGTCGGGGCGGTTCGAAACGGACGCGGCGGGCAGATCAAGCCGGGCGATCAGATCGTCCAGCACCCGATCGGGCAACGCGCCGCCCAGAACGACGGCTTGGGGATCAAGGAGGTTCTCCAGCATCGCGATGGCGCGGCTCAGGGGCGGGGCGGCGCTGTCGAGCCATGCGGTGAGGGCAGGGGCACCGGCCTCATGCAGCGCCTCGATCTCTGCGGCGCTGTCGGCCTTCACGCCGGCCTCCGCCAGCATCCGGCGCAGCGCCAAGCGGCTGGTATAGGCCTCAAGGCAACCCGACTGGCCGCATTCGCAGGGCCGCCCGCCGGGCTCGACCACGATATGCCCGATCTCACCCGCATTGCCGAACGCGCCGCGCATCACTTGCCCGCGCGCCACGATGCCAAGCCCAAGCCCGGTGCCGAAATACACAAAGCAGAAGGTATCAAGCCCCGCACCCACGCCGCGCACCCGCTCCGCGATGGCCGCGGCGGTCGCGTCATTCTCAACGATTACAGGCATTTCCAGGGCGTTGGACAGGAAAACCGCCGGGTCGGTATCGGCCCAGCCGTGCAATTCCGCCTCCGACCCGCGGTCAAGCTCGATTCCGAACGGGCCGGGCATCACCACGCCCGCGCCAAGGATGCGGCTCCGCTCCAACCCGGATTGCGCGATGGCCGTGTTCGCGGCCTTCATGATCTCGAACGCGGCCTCAGCCGGGCCGGAGGCCGCGAGCGGTATCCGCGCGCTGTGCCGCACCGCGCCGCCGATATCGACCAATGTCACGAAAAGGGCATCGGGGCGCAGTTCAAACCCAAGCGCCGCTGCCCCGTCCGGGTTGATCGCATATTGCACGGGCGGCTGGCCGCGCGCGCCCTTGCGCCGCCCCTGTGACGCCAAAAACCCATCCGCCTCAAGATCGGCGATGATGTTGGATACGGCCTGCGTGGACAGCCCGCTTGCCCGCGCGATCTCGGCCCGCCCGGCGGGCGCGTTGGCGCTGATATATCCCAGCACAACCTTGCGATTATGGTGGCGGGAGCGTTCCGCATTGGACCCGGCGGTCGCTTTGGCCGGGGCCGGGGGAGAGGGGCTTGACGAAGACAAGGTGGCTCTGGCTTTCACAAAAATAAACTCAAATAAGTTGAATTAATGATTGACTCACCACGGGCCCGGTCGTCAACATCTAATCACAGACAGCCGGAGGGCAGGACCAACCCGCCCCCATTCAGTCCGACACCAGCGCGGCGCATGCGCAACCACAACCGGGAGTACCTTCATGTCCAACCTCAAGAACCTGGCCCTAAGCGCGACAGTGAGCGCGACGGCCCTGATGGCGGCGGGGTCCGCCTCTGCCGTGGAAATCGAATACTGGCAGTATTTCTTTGAAGCGCGGGTGACCGCGATGGAGCAGCTGATCGAGAATTTCGAGGCCGCCAATCCTGACATCACCGTCAAGATGACCCATTTCCCCTATGCCGATTATCGCACCAAGGTGGCCGCGGCCGTGCCTGCGGGCGAGGGGCCGGATGTGGTCCAGCTCTTTTATGGTTGGTTGAACGACTACATGGATGCAGAGCTGATCCAGCCGCTGCCCACCGATGTTTTCCCGCCCGCGCGGATTGAGGCGGAATTCTTCCCCATGGTAGGCGCGATGGAGCGGGACGGCGCCTATATGGCGCTGCCGACCGCCGTGCGCTCGCTGGCGCTGTTCTACAATGAGCGTCTGTTTGAGGAAGCTGGCATTGATGGCCCGCCCGAGACGCTTGACGAGTTGGTTGAAACGGCCAAGGCACTGACCAAGCGGGATGGCGCGGGCAACGTGACCCAAGTGGGCCTGACCACCGGCATGACCGGGCAGGATCACCATTGGTTCCGCGAGGTGCTGACCCGTCAGCACGGCTCCACCCCCTATACCGATGACTACCAGACCGTGACCTATAATGATGAGGGCGGGTTGGCCGCGCTCAATTTCTATACCGGGTTGCAGTCCGAACATGGCGTGACCGTCACCGGCTTCATGGATGAAGCACAGGCGGCGTTCAAGGCGGGCCGCGCCGGGATGCATATCGACGGCTCGTTCCGTATTGGGGCGCTCAACAACACGCGCGGCCTGAAATGGGGCGTAGCAGAACTGCCCGCAGGTCCGACCGGCATCCGGTCGAACTATTCCTCTTACTGGGTGAACGCGATTACCACGAAGGCAGAGGGCGAGCGGTATGAAGCGGCCGTGAAATTCATGGACTACATCACCTCCGATGAGGCGATGCAGATCTGGCTTGATACGGTCGGGGAATTGCCCGCCAAGCCTTCTGTCGGCATGACGGAAGCAAACGCCAATGATCCGGTGTTTGGCCCGTTCATCCGTGGGCTTGAATATGCGCACACCACCATTTTCGCCGATGAGAGCGCGCAGCGTGGTGCGCTTGTCGATATGGTGCAGCGGATCGAGCTTGAAGGGCAAGACCCGGCAGAGAGCCTTGCCACTGCGGCGGCGGCGGATCAGGCGATCCTCGACGCGTACTACAACCGGTAAAGGACGGAGCGGCGCGCGGGGCCTCCTTGCCGCGCGCCGCTTCCCATGCCGATCCATGCCGAACCCGTATTCCTGATCCAGCGAAAGACCGCGCATGTTCCGATACAGCAATCTGACAGTGGCCCAGAAACAGGTGGTCTGGGCGTGGGGGTTTCTTGCCCTTCCGATCCTGTTTTATGTGGTGATCCGGTTTTATCCGACCTTCGGCGCGATGGTGCTGTCGTTTCAGGACTGGAACCTTCTGGGGGACAAGTCATGGACCGGCTTTGACAATTACGCCAAGCTGTTTGCGGATCCGGTGTTTTGGAAAGTGTTTGGCAACACCTTCCTCTATCTGGGGATCGGCACGCCGGTCAGCCTCGTGATCTCGTTCTTCATCGCCTATCACCTTGATAAGGTGCGGTTCATGCACGGTTTTTTGCGGGCGCTCTATTTCCTGCCATTCCTGACGAGTGCGGTGGCGATGGCGTGGGTCTGGCGCTGGTTTTATCAGCCGGTGCCAATCGGGCTTTTCAACAATTTTCTGGCCAGTGCAGGCATCCCGCAATTCCCGTTCCTCAATTCAACGACATGGGCGCTGCCGAGCATTCTGGCGCCTGCGGTCTGGGCGGGTCTTGGCTTTCAGATCATCATCTTCATGGCTGGGCTGCGCGCGATCCCGCAAAGCTATTATGAGGCCGCGCGGATTGACGGTGTGTCGAACTGGACGATCCTGTGGGAAATCACCTTGCCGCTTTTGAAGCCGACGCTGGTATTTCTGGTCGTATTCTCGTCCATCGGGTTTCTGCGGATTTTCGATCATGTGTTCAACATGACGACGAACAATCCCGGTGGGCCGCTCAATTCCACGAAACCGCTGGTGCTGATGATCTATGACACCGCGTTCAACAGTTTCGACATGGGCTATGCGGCGGCCCAGACGGTGGTGCTGTTTCTGGTGCTGCTGACCGTATCGCTGGTGCAGCTGCGTATCATGAGGGACCGGTGACATGACGGATATCCGCGCAAGCTCCGAAACCCTGCTTGACACCCGCGCCCCGGTAAAGCGCGACTACACCCAATATATCCGCTGGCTGCTGCTGTTCGGCGGGGGGCTGCTGATGATCATGCCGATCACCTATATGCTGTCCACGTCGTTCAAATGGCCGCATGAGGTCTATAACCTCAACCTGATCCCGGAAGAGCCGACGCTCGATAACTATATCCATGTGCTTGAGGACGGACGGTTTTTCCGCTGGTTCATCAATTCGCTGATCATTGCGGTGATCACCACGATCTCAAACGTGCTGTTTGACAGCCTTGTCGGCTATACCCTGTGCAAATTCAAATTCCGGGGCCGCTACATCATCTTTATCGCGATCCTGTCCACGCTGATGATCCCCACGGAAATGTTGGTGATCCCGTGGTATCTGATGAGCCAGAGCTTCGGCTGGTTGGACAGTTATTGGGGCATCATGTTCCCCGGTCTGATGACCGCCTTCGGCACCTTCCTGATGAAGCAGTTTTTTGAGACGGTGCCCGATGATTTCATCGAAGCCGCCCGCATTGACGGCCTCAATGAGTTGCAGATCTGGTGGACCGTGGCGATGCCGTTGGTGAAGCCCGCGCTGTCAGCCCTTGCCATCTTTGTGTTCCTTGGAAACTGGACCGCGTTTATCTGGCCGCTGATCGTCACGAACTCTCAGGAGCTTTACACGCTGCCTGTGGGGCTCACGACCTTTAGCGTGGAGCAGCAGGTCGAATGGGAATTGATCATGACCGGGGCGGCATTGGCCACGATCCCGACGCTGATCGTGTTCCTCATCTTCCAGCGCTACATCATTCGCGGTGTCGTCATGGCGGGGTTGAAGGGATGAGCGATCACAGCGTGTTCCCCGATCCGACCTATAAGGACACCGTGCTTGCGCCCTTGTTTGAGGGGACAAAGGCGCATTATGTCGGCCCGATCCGGGCGATCAACCGCGCGCATCTGGTGATGCTCTGTGAGACGGGCATTTTGCCCGGTGACACCGGCACCGCAATCGCCCGCGCGCTCAATGCGATTGATGCGGAGGTAGATGTCGCCGCACTCACCTATACGGGGGAGGTGGAGGATTACTTCTTCCTCGTGGAGGCGGAGTTGCGCAAGCGGCTGGGCGCGGATGTGGCAGGGGCGCTCCACACCGCGCGGTCGCGCAACGATATGGACCACACGGTGTTCAAGATGGCGCTGCGGACCCGCGCCGATACGCTGTTGGACGAGATGACAATACTGGCCGCTGCCCTCATTGACACGGCCACGCGGGAGCGGGACACGCTGATCGTGGCCTACACCCATGGCCAGCCCGCACAACCCAGCACATTCGGTCATTACCTCGCCGCGATGGTGGAGGTGTTGCTGCGCGATATCGCGCGGATCGAGGCGGCGCGCGATCTGCTGGATCATTGCCCGATGGGGGCCGCGGCGATCACCACGTCCGGCTTCCCGATTGATCGGCATCGGATGGCGGATTTGCTTGGCTTCAGGGAGCCGCTGCAAAACAGCTATTCCTGCATTGCGGCGGTCGATTACGTCACGGGGCTTTATTCCGCGATGAAGCTTGCGATGCTGCATCTGGGCCGGGTGGTGCAGGATTTGCAGTTCTGGACGGCTTTTGAGGTGGGCCAGCTATATGTCCCGAATGCGCTGGTGCAGATCAGCTCCATCATGCCGCAAAAACGCAACCCGGTGCCGATTGAGCATCTGCGCCATTTGGCAAGCATGACCGTGGGCCGCTGCGATGCGGTGGTGAACACGATGCACAACACGCCCTTCACGGACATGAATGACAGCGAGGGAGAGGTGCAGGTCGCGGGCTATCAGGCATTCGAGAGTGCGAGCCGCGTGTTGCGCCTTCTGACCGCGCTGATCCCCGCCTGCAAAATCCGCAATGACCGGGTCGCCGCGACCATGGATGCGGCTTGCGTCACGGTGACGGAGCTTGCCGATACGCTGGTGCGGACCGAAGGCGTGTCGTTCCGGCAGGCGCATGAGATTGCAGCCCACACCTCCCGCGCGGTGATCGCCGCCGGTCAGTCGCTGGGGCAGGGATATGAGGCGTTTCGGGCGGCTTTCGTGGCAGAGACGGGGCGGCAGACAGTGCTTGATGCCCCGGCCTTTGCTGCCGCCGTTGCACCCGAAACCTTTGTCCGGGTGCGCGACCGGTTTGGTGGCCCGGCCCCCGCACCGATGGACGCGGCCCTTGAGGGCTACACCACGACCCTTTCCGATATCCGTGCGCGTCACGCTGACCGCACGACCCGCATCGCCGAAGCCGAAACGGCGCGCGACGCGGCCTTTCAATCCCTCGCTCAGGAGTAACTGATGGCGACCCTCTCCTTGCGAAATCTCGTGAAAGCTTACGGCACGACAGAAGTGCTCCATTCGATCAATCTCGATGTGGCGGAGGGCGAGTTTATCGTGCTTGTCGGCCCCTCGGGCTGCGGTAAATCCACAACCTTGCGCATGGTCGCGGGGCTGGAGGAGGTCACCTCCGGGGAGATCGAGATCGCGGGCCGGATCGTCAACAATCTGGAGCCCAAGGACCGCGATATCGCGATGGTGTTCCAGAATTACGCGATTTATCCGCATATGTCGGTGCGCAAGAATATCGGGTTCGGGCTGCGCACGTCCAAGATGCCGAAACCGGACAAAGAGGCGCGGATCGACGAGGTTGCCGCGATCCTTGGCATGACCGACCTTCTGAACCGGCGCCCCGCGCAGCTTTCTGGCGGGCAGCGGCAGCGGGTCGCGATTGGCCGCGCGATGGTGCGCGACCCGGCGGTGTTCCTGTTTGACGAGCCGCTCTCCAACCTTGACGCGCAACTGCGCACCCAAATGCGGCTGGAGATCAAAAAGCTGCACCAACGTGTTGGAAGCACGATCGTTTTCGTGACCCATGATCAGGTTGAGGCGATGACCATGGCCGATCGGATCGTCATCATGAAGGACGGTCATATCCAGCAGGTCGGCACCCCCCAGGACGTGTATCAGACGCCCGCGAATATGTTTGTGGCCCAGTTTATCGGTGCGCCGTCGATGAACATGCTGCCCGGTACGGTGCGGGACGGGCGGCTCAACATCGCCTCGATGACCGACATCGCTTTTCCGTTCACGGCGGTGGATGGTTATGACATCACAATGGGCATCCGCCCCGATGATCTGCGCATCGGTGGTGAGGGCACGCCGCTTTTCGAGGCGACGGTTTCGGTGCTGGAACCGCTTGGATCAGAGACCTTGGTTTATGCCGATATCGGCGGGCATGAGGTCATCGCGCGCGCATCGGGGCGGACGCCACCGGCGCTGGGCGACCGGGTCACGCTTGTCGCCAATCCCGAGGAAATCCATTTCTTCGACACCAATACGGGGGAGGCGCTGCGGTGAGCATGCAACCGGGGCATGAGGTGCTGTGTGTCGGGCGGCTCTATTGTGACATGGTGTTCTCCGGCATGGAGGGCCTGCCTGTCCTTGGGCAGGAAAGCTTCGCGGAGGCGGTACAGATCGGCCCGGGGGGGGGTGCCTATATCACGGCGGCCTATCTGGCCCGGATGGGATGCGGCGCGGCCTTGGGCGCGATCATCCCGGCGCAGCCATTCGGGGATGCGGTCATGGCGGAGATGTCGCGCAGCGGTGTCAGCCTTGAGGCATGTGCCCGCGCCCGACCGCAAGACGCGCCGCAAATCACTGTCGCCATGGTGGCCGATGGCGACCGCGCCTTTCTGACCAAACGGACGGGCGCCGCGATCCCGCATGATCTGAGTGCGGCATTGTCACGACCGGGGCTATCGCATCTTCATATCGGGGAATTGACCACCCTTCTGGAACACCCGGAACTGATCGACATGGCGCGGGCGCGGGGGCTGACCATTTCGCTTGATTGCGCGTGGGACAAGGACACGCTCGCGCGCACCGACCTGACCGACCTGATCGCGCGGGTGGACCTGTTCCTTCCCAATGCGGAGGAGCGGCGGGCGCTGACCCTTGATCCCGCGAAACTGCCGAACACCATCATCGTGGTCAAAGACGGGGCTGCGGGGGCCTATTGCGGCGCGTTGCGGGTGCCTGCGCGCGCGGTCACGCCCGTGGACACGACTGGCGCGGGGGACGCGTTCAATGCCGGTTTCCTTGCCGCATGGCTCGCGGGCGCGCCGATCAAGGCGGCGATGCAGGCAGGTGCAGCCGCGGGCGCGGTGGCTGTGACCCTGCCCGGCGGGGCTGCGGGGGTTCCTGATCTGCGAGGTATCGTGACACATCAACAGGCGGTCGCGGTTCAGGGCGGATGACCGACACAAGCCTGATGGCCGCTGAAATCGCGGAGATCGCCCCCGCCGTGCAGCACTGTCTGACCCGGAATGAGGGGGCGATGGCCGCGCTGGGCGAGATGCTGCGCCGCGATGCGCCGGGCCATGTGATCACGGTCGCGCGCGGCTCGTCGGATCATGCGGCGCATTATGTGGGGCAGGCGATCAGCCAACGGCTTGGGCTGGCGGTAGCGTCGGTCGGGCCGTCGATCTCTTCGGTCTATGGCGCGCGAATCGCGGCGGAGGGGGCGCTGGTTCTTGCGGTGTCCCAATCAGGGCAAAGCCGCGACATCCGCCACCTGACGGAGATGCTGGGCGATACCGGGGGGCTGACGGTCGCCCTGACCAACCGCGCCGACAGCCCACTGGCCCATGGCGTTGATCATATGATCGACATTGCCGCCGGGCCGGAGCAGGCGGTTGCCGCGACCAAAAGCTACGTCTGCTCCGTCGTGGCGGGGCTGATGCTGGTGGCCCATTGGGCGCAGGACGGGGCATTGCAAGCGGCCCTTCAGCGGCTGCCGGATGCGTTGGACGGGGCGCTGCGCCTTGATTGGTCCGCGATGGCCGCGCATCTGGAGGGGGCAGAGCGGATGACCCTCCTGTCGCGTGGCGCGGGCCTGTCCGTGGCGCAGGAAATGGCGCTCAAGCTTATGGAAACATGCGGAATTGCGGCGCAGGCCTTTTCGGCGGCGGAGGTGCTGCATGGCCCATCGGCCCTGTTGCGGGACGGGGCGCGTGTGATGCTTTATGCGACAGAGAAAACGGGCGCGGCCTCCATCGTGGACACTGGCGCGCGGCTTACGGCTCAGGGCGCGGATGTGCTCGCGATGCCGCCGCAATTGCCCGCCTTGCATCCGCTTCTTGACCCGATTGCCCATCTGCCCGCGTTCTACAAGGTGGTGGAGCAGGAGGCGCGGCGGCGCGGGATCAACCCCGACCGGCCCGCGTTTTTGCAAAAGGAAACCGATACGCTCTGACCTGCGATGTCGGGAAATCCGGCATGTGCGCTTGTATCGCGCGCAAGAGCGCCCATTTCGCATGGAAAGCCATGGCTCGTCGCTTGCGCCCATCGTGGCGCTTGGCTAGGGTCCGCGCGACTTGAACATATCCAATACAGGGGACGTCTGATGTTAGTAACTCCGGCCTATGCACAAGCCGCAGGTGGTGCTGCGGGTGGGTTGGCGAGCTTTGTGCCGCTGATCCTGATTTTCGTGATCATGTATTTCTTCCTGATCCGCCCGCAGCAAAAACGGGTGAAAGAGCATAAGGCGATGGTCGATGCGCTGCGCCGTGGCGATCAGGTGATCACCCAAGGTGGGCTTGTCGGTAAGGTCATCAAGGTCAAGGAAGACGGCGAAGCCGAGGTTGAGATTGCCGAAGGTGTGAAGGTCCGTGTGATCAAATCCACCATCGCTCAGGTGATCTCCAAAACCGAGCCGGCCAAGGACTGATCTGACCCATGCTGCATTTCCCGCTCTGGAAGAAAACGCTCATCTGGCTTGTCTGCGCGCTGGGCGTGGTGATGGCCATGCCGAATATGTGGTATGCGCAGGTGGAGCGGGCAAATGACGCACGCGTTCTGGCAGAAGAGACCGGGGCGGAGCCGGGCGCCGATGCGGCCCTCTGGCCCGAGTTCATGCCATCGCGGTTGATGAATCTCGGGCTTGATCTGCGGGGTGGGGCGCATCTGTTGGTCGAGGTGCAGCTAGAGGATGTGTATGCCGAGCGGCTCGAAGGGTTCTGGCCCGAAGTGCTCAGCACCCTGCGCCCGTTGCGGGAGGAGATCGGCACGATCCGGCGGCAGGCCTCAAACCCGGATGAATTGGTGGTGCGGATCGGCAATCCGGCGGCGATGGACACGGCGCTCACTGCATTGCGCGACCTGACGCGGCCGGTGGCGAGCCTCACGGGTGTCGGCACCACGGATTATGTGGTGAGCCAGGCGGGTGATACGGATATCGTGATCACCCTGTCTGATGTTGAAAAGCAGGCCACCGATGACCGCACGATGCAGCAATCGCTGGAAATCGTCCGCCGCCGCGTGGATGAAAGCGGCACACGGGAGCCGACGATCCAGCGGCAGGGGCAGGAACGCATCCTGATCCAGGTGCCGGGTGCCAGCAGCGCGCAGGAGGTGATCGACCTCATCGGCACCACCGCAAAGCTGACCTTCAACCCGGTCGTACGCCGCACCACGGACGCGACAGAGCGGGCCGGGGTGGGCAATGTGATCTATCCCTCTGTGGACGAGCCGGGCGTGTTCTATGTGCTCGAACGGCGCCCGGTGGTCAGCGGTGAGCAGCTTGTCGATGCGCAGCCGACCTTTCAGGAAAACCGCCCCGTCGTGTCGTTCCGCTTCAATGGGGCAGGGGGCCGCGCGTTCAGCGAATACACCGCGCAGAATATCGGCTCCCCCTTCGCGATCGTGTTGGATGAAGAGGTAATCTCCGCCCCCGTGATCCAGAGCCATATTTCGGGTGGTGCAGGTATCATCACGGGCCGCTTCGATCCGGCGGAGACGACGCGGCTTGCCATCCTGTTGCGCGCGGGCGCGTTGCCTGCTGAACTCGTGGTGCTCGAACAGCGCACCATCGGGCCAGAGCTTGGCGCTGACAGTATCGAGGCGGGGCGTCTGGCGACGATGATCGCCTTTGCCGCCGTGCTTGTGTTCATGTTCCTTGCCTATGGCACGTTTGGCCTGTTCGCGAATGTCGCGCTGATCCTGAACGTGGCGCTGATCATGGGCCTGTTGTCGGCCATTGGTGCGACGCTGACGCTGCCGGGGATCGCGGGGATTGTTCTGACCGTCGGCATGGCGGTTGATGCCAACGTGCTGGTGTTCGAGCGCATCCGCGAGGAACTTAAACGCGCCAAAGGGCCAGCGCGCGCCATTGAGCTTGGCTATGAAAAGGCGTTCTCCGCCATCATTGATGCCAACATCACCACCTTTATCGCGGCAGTGATCCTGTTTGCCATCGGGTCCGGCCCGGTGCGCGGCTTCTCCGTCACGCTGGGGATCGGGATCATCACCTCGGTGTTTACGGCTGTGTTCGTGACCCGCCTGATCGTGGCGACGTGGTACAATATCCGTCGCCCCAAAACCGTGACCATCTGAGGAACATGACATGCGTTTGAAACTGGTTCCTGAGACAACGAATATCGATTTTTTCCGCTTTGTGCCGATCACTTTTGGCATCTCCGCCGTGGCGGCGGTTGCCTCCATCGTGCTGTTTTTCCTCGTTGGTCTGAATTACGGCATCGATTTCCGGGGCGGGACGGTCATCATGACCGAAACCGAGGAAGAAGTGCCGATTGGTGAGTATCGCGACATCCTCGGCACGCTTGATCTAGGCGATATCGCGGTTACCGAAATCTCCGACCCGGCGGCGCAATTGACCGGGGATGAGCAATTCTCAGCCCTGATCCGGATTGAGCAGCAGGGCGATGACCCGGCAAGCCAGAACGTCGTGATCGTGGAGGTGCAACAGACCCTCAGCGAAGCGTTCCCCGGCATCCTGTTCCTATCGACCGAGAGTGTCGGTGCGAAAGTCTCCGGCGAATTGGTGCAGGCCGGGATTTTGGCCGTGGTTTTGGCGATTGGGGCCGTGCTGTTCTACATCTGGCTGCGGTTCGAGTGGCAGTTCTCCGTCGGTGCTGTCGCCGCCCTGATCCATGATGTGATCCTGACCATCGGGGTGTTTGCGCTGGTGGGACTGGAATTCAATCTGGCGATTGTGGCGGCCATCCTGACCATCGTGGGTTATTCGCTCAACGATACGGTCGTGGTGTTTGACCGGGTGCGCGAAAACCTGCGCCGGTATAAGACGAAACCGCTCAAGGACGTGTTGAACCTGTCGATCAACGAGACGCTCAGCCGGACCCTGATGACATCCGTCACGACGCTGATCGCGCTGATCTCCCTGTACGTCTTGGGCGGGGAGGTGATCCGCGGATTTACCTTCGCGATGATCTGGGGCGTGATCGTCGGCACTTATTCGTCCATCTTTGTGGCAAGTGCCGTTCTGCTGCGTCTGGATGTGAAGCGCGATTGGTCCAAGGATGACAGCAAGGGCGGCACGCAGTTCGCGAATATCGACGCGTGAGCCTGCTGCCTGACCTGACGGTTCTGGTTCCTTTACTGATGCTCGCGGCCCTTGCGGGGGCCGTGCGCGGCTTTGCCGGGTTTGGCACGGGGCTGGTGTTCATGCCGATTGCGGCGATGCTGCTGCCGCCTGTCGCGGCGCTGGTGATCCTCAGCGTGATGGACGGCTTTGGCGGGATGCGCATGATCCCCGAGGCGTGGAAGGTCCTGGACCGCCGCAGCCTTGCGTTCCTGATCGGGGGTATGTTGATCGGCACGCCGCTGGGCGTATGGCTGCTGACAAGCGTGGAACCTGAGACATTCCGCTGGATCGTGTCCGCATCGGTGCTTGCCGCGCTGATCGCGATTGCGAGCGGGTGGCGGTATTCGCGCAAGCCGGGGGCCGCATTGACCGCCGGGATCGGTGGCACTGGCGGTGTCATGGGCGGTTTTATGGGTCTGCCGGGGCCGCCGGTGATCCTGATGTATCTCGGTGGCCCGCAACCGCCCGATCAGATCCGCGCGGGCATCACGCTATTCCTCGCGGCGGAGGTGCTGGTGGTGCTGATCGCGCTTCACCTCCGGGGCGCTTTGGAGATATGGAGCCTTGTCACCGGGGCGGCGCTGATCGCGCCCTATTTGCTGACGAATTGGCTTGGAAGCCTTGCCTTTCGCCGCTGGGGTGGTGGGCTTTTCCGCCCGCTTGCATATATCGTGATGGGAGCGGCGGCGCTGATCGGCCTGCCGCTGTTCGACTGAGAGGGGAAACATCATGCGCCTGAACGAAGTTACCTATGACAAATCCGTGCCGATAGACGGCTACGGCCCCGGCTTTTTCCGATTGGGGGGCGAGGTGCGCAAAGGTGCTGTTCTGCTGTTGCCCACCGGCCCTGCGGACTGGATGGCGGGCGAAACCGCGCAGGTGGTGGCGGCTGCGAAGGATATCGACGTGCTGCTTTTGGGCATGGGGGCCGATATCGCGGCTGCGCCCGATGGCTTTATCGAAACGATCGAGGCTGCGGGCGTCGGGGTTGAGGTTATGTCCTCCCCCTCTGCCTGCCGGACCTATAACGTGCTGTTGGGAGAAGGCCGCCGGATCGGCGCGGCGCTGATCCCGGTGGACTGAGATTTCCCGTCTTTTTCGCGGAACACCCTTTCATCCAGCGGAAGGCGGGATATATCCAGAACGGAACGCAGGGCGCTTTCGCGCGTTGCATGAGTGAGACGTAACAAAGGGGTTTACCAATGGCATTTACACTTCCCGACCTTCCCTATGCACATGACGCGCTTGCCGATCGGGGCATGTCCGCTGAAACGTTCGAGTATCACCACGACATCCACCACAAGGCATATGTCGACAACGGCAACAAGCTCATTGAAGGCACCGAGTGGGCGGACAAGTCCCTCGAAGAGATCATCAAGGGCACCTATCAGGCGGGCGCGGTCGCGCAAAACGGCATCTTCAACAACGCGTCCCAGCATTGGAACCACATGCAGTTCTGGGAGATGATGGGGCCGGGTGGCGACACCATGCCGTCCGAGCTGGAAAGCCGCATCGTCGATGCGTTCGGCTCTGTGCAGAAGTTCAAGGATGACTTTGCCGCCGCGGGCGCGGGCCAGTTCGGCTCTGGCTGGGCATGGCTCGTCGTTGATCAGGACGGCACGCTGAAAGTGACCAAGACGGAGAACGGCGTGAACCCGGTCTGCTTTGGCCAGACGGCGCTGCTCGGCTGCGACGTGTGGGAGCATTCCTACTACATTGATTTCCGCAACAAACGCCCGGCCTACCTGTCGAACTTCCTCGACAAGCTGGTGAACTGGGAAAACGTGGCATCGCGCCTCTGATCCCATTTGCGATAGACAATCGGACGGCCCCGTGGCACTGCTACGGGGCTGTTTTTGTTTGGAATATCGCGCATGACCGACACGACCAAAGGCATCATTGCGATGCTTGCATGTTGCACCATCTGGGGATTGTCGGGGCTGTTTTATAAGCTGGTGGCGCATGTCCCGGTGGTTGATGTGCTTGCCCATCGCACGCTTTGGTCATTGGTCTTTTTCCTTGGCGTCGTGGTGGTGACCGGACGACTGGCGCGGTTGAAAGCGGCGCTGGGCGATACGCCGACACGGCTGCGGCTGGGGCTGGCCGCCGTGCTTGTGTCCTGCAATTGGGGCGTATTCATCTTCTCCATCGGGGCGGGGTTCGCGGTGGAGGCGAGCCTTGGCTATTACATCTTTCCGTTTGTCGCGATCCTGCTTGGCGTGATTTTCCTGGGCGAGCGACCGGGAAAGCTGCAATGGGCT
Source organism: Rubricella aquisinus (assembly GCF_014199445.1). Lineage (GTDB taxonomy): Bacteria > Pseudomonadota > Alphaproteobacteria > Rhodobacterales > Rhodobacteraceae > Rubricella > Rubricella aquisinus. The sequence continues at coordinate 159,407 of NZ_JACIJS010000007.1, forward strand.
GCGATTGCGCTGGCCATGATGGCCGTGGTCACGCTGACCGTCGGACTTGGTGCCGCGCCGTGGATCGCGCTGACACTGGCCAGCACATTCGGGCTATACGGGTTGATCAAAAAGCGGCTGGCGACGGGGCCGATCACCTCGGTCACTGTGGAGGTGTTGATCCTGTCGCCGCTCGCGCTTGGCTGGTTGTCATGGGTTGCCCTTCAGGGCGGAGCGCCGCTGGGGCAGGGTACGCGGGATATGGTCGTGCTGATGCTCTCAGGGCCGATGACTGGCGGGCCCTTGATCCTGTTTGCCTACGCGACCCAGCGGCTTGATTATGCCACCGTTGGCGTGCTCCAATTCTGGAACCCGACGCTGCAATTCTGCGTTGGTGCCTTCATCTTCCTTGAGGTGATCACGGTTTGGCACGGCATTGCCCTGCCGATGATCTGGGTCGCGGTGCTGCTTTATGTGATCGCGGCACGGCGTCAGGTCAGGGCCGCGCGCAAACGCTCCATCACCGCGGCAGGGCTGTCATAGACCTCTAGAAAGTCGCGAAAGCTCGCATCCGCGAATTTCGCTGCGATGATCTGATCCAGAAGGGCGAGCAATCCGTCCCAATACCCGTCGGTGTTCAGCAGTAGCACCGGTTTGTCATGCAGCCCCAATTGCCGCCATGTCAGCACTTCGAACAACTCATCAAGCGTTCCGGGGCCACCGGGCAGCGCAAGGATCGCGTCGGAATTGGCGAACATCACCTTTTTGCGCTCATGCATGTTTTCGGTGATGACATAGGTTTGGATATCCGTTTTGCCGACCTCACGGTCAACAAGGTGTTGCGGGATGACGCCAAACACGTCGCCGCCCGCCTCTTTGGCCGCCGATGCGACCGCTCCCATAATGCCAATATCGCCCGCGCCATAGACCAGCCGCAGCCCCGCTTGGGCCAAGGCGCGGCCAACCTCTTGCGCATCGGACAGAAAGGCAGGCGAGGTGCCAAGCCGCGATCCACAGAACACACAGACGCTTTTGGGGATGAGTTGGGGCATGAAATACTCTCTTAACCAGGTTCGCCCCGCGTGACGGATGCAGGAAGGGCTTGGAACTGCAAGCCTTATACCAGTATAGGTAAAAAGGAGAAGAGGCGGACAATGCACCGCAACACACGCGCTGGGGCAGCAAGAAACACATGCAAAAAACTTATCTGTCGGGCGCGATTGCCGCCATCCTCGTGATCCTTGGGGCTGTCTGGTTCACCGGTATGGGAGGGGGTGAGGACACCGCCCCCGCCGCCGAAGAGGTCACGGAGGTGACGCAGGCTCCTGCGCCTGCACCTGCACCCGCGACCGAAGAGGTTGCGACGGCAGCACCGGTGGCTGAGCCTGAGCCAGCCGCCATTCCCACGCCTGAGCCGACCGCCCCCGCCGAAGACCCCGCCCCCACCCCGGCGGAGCAAAGCCAGCCCGTCGCTGAACCGGTGGTCACGCCCCCGCAGGCCGACCCGGCACCCGTGACGGAAACAACTGAGGCCGCCCCGGCGGAGGCGCTGCCGACCGAAGAGGTCGCGCAAGAGACAAGCCCGGTCGCCGAACCTGAGGCGGAGGTGGTCGCGGAAGCCGCGCCCGCTGCCGACGCATCTGTGGCAACAGAAGCACCTGCCGCCGATCCCGTCGCCGCCCTTCCTGTGCTGGATGCGACCCCGGCGGAACCGACAGCGGACGCGGCCGCAGACGAGGCCACCACCACTCCCAGCTTTGAGATCGTGCGCGTCGAAACCGACGGGGCCACCATCGTTGCCGGACGCGCGGCACCGGGGGCAGAGGTCAACGTCACGCTTGACGGGCAAACAGCCGCGACCGCGACCGCTGATGCGCGGGGCGATTTCGTGGCGCTGATGGACACACCCGCCACGGGCCAAAATCAGGAGATGCGGCTCTCCAGCGTCGATGAAAACGCGCAAGAGGTGACATCGACCGAAACCATCATCGTGCTTGTGGAGGAGCCGGAGGAAACACCCGCTGCCGCCGCAGACACAACCGATGCACCAACGGACGCGCCTGCCGCGGACACTCCGACCGAGACAGACACACGGCCCGTCATCGTGCGCGCCACGGACGATGGCGTCGAAGTGGTGCAAAGTGCCGAGACCCTGCCAGAGGAGCAGGTCACGATCGACACGATCAGCTATTCCATCACGGGCGATGTGGTTTTGACCGGGCGTGGCGCGGGCGAGCAGCAATTGGTCATCTATGCCGATGGCGATGCCGTGGGCCGGGGCCGCGTGCGGCCCGATGGCCGCTGGCGCGTGATCCTTGGGGATGTTGAAGAAGGGCTTTATCTGCTGCGGATCGACCAGATCAACGATATCGGTGACGTGACCAGTCGGGCGGAGACACCATTCCAGCGCGTTTTCCCCGAAGTGCCCGTGGCCGAAGCCGCACCTGCCGAGACGAGTGAAGAGGGCGCTGCGTCCATGTCGCTCGCCGATGCGGCGGCGATGCTGGCCACCCAAACCGAGGCCGCTGCCGCCGCGACCGTCGAGGATGTGGCCACCGCGCCTGCGGAAGCCACCGGCACCGCTCCCGCCGCACCTGACAGCAACACCGCGCCTGCACCCACCCCCGCAGTTGCTGCTGCCGTGGTTGCCGACGTGCCCGCGACGCGCCCAACCCAGATCGTCGTGCAGCCCGGCAACAACCTTTGGACCATCGCGCGGGTCGAATATGGTGAGGGCATTCGCTACACCCAGATATTTGAGGCGAATTCCGATCAGATCCGCGATCCGGACCTGATTTTCCCCGGTCAGATTTTCGCGATCCCGCGGGAGCAGTGATCACGGGTGGAATGCCGGGTCGGGAGGGTTTATGTAAGCCCTTCATGACGATGACGGAGCCACCCAATGACTGACACCCCTTCGCCCCTTGAGGACGGCTCTGAACGCAGTGTGATCGTCAAGGTCATCCCGTATCTGTGGCCCAAGGGAGAGCCTGCGCTAAAGGCGCGGGTGGTACTGGCTCTGTTGGCGCTGGTGCTGGCCAAGGTCGTTACCCTGCTGACACCGCTGTTTTTTGGTAAAACGGTGGACTCGCTCGCGCCCGAAAACGGAGAGGCCGTCACCTTTCTGATGCTCGCGGGGCCAGTGGCGCTGGTGCTTGGGTTTGGCTTCACGCGGCTGGCGCAGGTCGGCTTTGCACAATTGCGCGACGCGGTGTTTTCCAAGGTGGGTCAGCGCGCGCTGCGCAAGCTGGCGCTTGAGACGTTTCAGCATATCCATGCGCTGTCGCTGCGCTATCACCTGACACGCAAAACAGGCGGGTTGAGCCGGATCATCGAGCGTGGAGTGAAGGGCGTCGATTTTCTGTTGCGCTTCATGCTGTTTTCCGTGGGGCCGCTGATCATTGAATTGTTGATGATGGCCGTGGTGTTCTGGGTGCTGTTCGGGTTCCTTTATATGGTGATCGTGATTGTCACGATTGGCATCTACATCGTTTTTACCTTTCGTGTGACAGAGATGCGGGTCGCGATCCGCAAGCGGATGAATGAGCGCGACACCGACGCCAATCAAAAGGCTATCGACAGTCTGCTGAATTTTGAAACGGTTAAGTATTTCGGCTCCGAACGGCGCGAGGCTGAGCGATATGACGAGTCGATGGCGGGCTATGAGAAAGAAGCGCTGGCGACGAATTATTCCCTCGCCGCCCTCAATTTCGGGCAATCGGTGATCATTACTGCGGGTCTGATGGGCGTGCTGATCATGGCCGCACTTGATGTGCAGGCGGGCAAGCTGACCGTGGGCGAATTCACGGTGGTGAACATGTATATGATGCAGATCACCATGCCGCTCAATTTCCTCGGCACGGTCTATCGTGAAATCCGGCAGGCGCTGACGGATATGCGCGAAATGTTCGGCCTGCTTGAGCAACCCGCCGAAGTGACCGACAAACCCGGCGCGCCAAAGCTGAACGTGCCCCATGGCGCGATCAGTTTTGAGGGGGTCGCGTTTTCCTATGACCCGGACCGGGAAATCCTCAAAGGCATTGATCTGGAGATTGGCGCAGGCCAAACGGTGGCCGTGGTTGGCCCGTCTGGCTCCGGCAAATCGACCATCGGGCGGCTGTTGTTCCGCTTCTACGATGTGACCGCCGGGGCCATTCGGATTGATGGGCAAGATTTGCGCGATGTGACACAAGAGAGCCTGCGCGGCGCCATTGGCGTGGTGCCGCAGGATACGGTCCTTTTCAATGACAGCATCGGCTATAACATCGCTTATGGGCGGCCCGAGGCCACGATGAATGAGGTGATCGAAGCGGCGAAAGCGGCACAATGCCATGACTTCATCATGAACCTGCCGCAGGGCTATGACACCATGGTTGGGGAGCGGGGGCTGAAACTTTCTGGTGGGGAGAAGCAACGCGTTGGTATCGCCCGCACGATCCTGAAAAACCCGCCGATCCTGTTGCTTGATGAGGCGACCTCGGCGCTGGATACCGAAACTGAAAAAAGCATTCAGGACAGCCTGACAGAGATGGGGCAGGGCCGCACCGTGATCACCATCGCGCACCGCCTGTCCACCATCGTCCATGCCGACCGGATCGTGGTGCTGGAGGCGGGCGTCGTGACGGAGAGTGGGACGCATGAGGAGCTATTGCAGCTTCATGGTCGCTATTCCCGCATGTGGGCCCGTCAGGCCGCCGAAGAAGAAGACGAAGAACAGGATGCCTGATCGCGGCACCGATACCGGGGAGAGACTGAGATGAACGAGGCCATGAACGCGCTTGCGCTATATGCCGGGGGGCTTGGGCTGGTGCTCATCGCGCTGGCGGTTAATGTGGTGCGGGTGCGCGTCCGTGAGGGTGTCCTCATGGGCGATGGCGGCAACAAGGCGATGATCCGCGCGATGCGGGGCATGGCCAATTTCGTGGAATTCGTGCCGCTGACGCTTGGGCTTTTGGTGCTGATCGCGCTCTTGGGCGCGCCGGTTCTGGCCATGCATCTGTTGGGCGGCACGCTGTTTGTCGGGCGGCTGGTGCATGGATGGCATTTCATGCAGGCGGATGCACCGGGTTGGCAGCGCAGTTTCGGGGCCTTGGCCTCCCTCGTGGTGCTGGGCGCGAGTTCAGCCGGCCTGATCCTGCACGCGATCATCTGACCCGCGCACCGGCGTAGCCGATGGGTCGGACGCAGATCGCTTCTGTATGTCAGCAAGTGTGATCCCAGCTGTTGATGTGGCGGCATACTGAGCCGGGGCTTTTGCGACCCGACTGGAGGTAACCCCGCCACAATGAAGAAGCCCCGGAGCGATGCTCCGGGGCTTTGGGTTACTCCGCCGCGCTCAGATGTGGGCCAGCGGGCTGATGTGGGATCTCAAGATCGGGCCGCAGGTCAATATCGGTCCAGACGATATCGCCCTTGTTGCGCCGTTTGCGCGCGGCTCTCACGAGATCACGGTCGTTTCGGCGGGTTTTTGTGTCGGATGCCTTGTCAAACGTGGTCCGTCCAAACACCAAGAAGCCGATCCAGACCCGCAGCGCCAGTACCGCCGGGGTGAACACCAGCGTCAGCACGGTCGCGGTGCCCAGACCAAACACCACCGCCGTGGCAAGCTGTGTCCACCACAGGGCAGTGGGCGCGCCGATGGAATAGCCGCCATTCGCGAAATCAATCGACACGGCAAACATCATCGGCGCAAGCCCGGCCATGGTCGTCACCGTGGTCAGGAACACAGGCCGCAAGCGGGCCTCCACCGTGCGGACGATGGCTTCAAGCTTGGGCATGAACCGGCTGTATTCCTGATAGGTGTCGATCAGCACGATGTTGTTGTTCACCACGATCCCCGCAAGCGCCACGATCCCGGTCCCTGTCATGATGATGGAGAACGGCTGCCCCATGACCATCATCCCGATGAGCACACCCACCACCGAAAAAATCACGGCGAGCAACACGGCGATGGAATTATAGAGCGAGTTGAACTGCGCCAGCAGGATCACGAACATCAGCCCCAACGCGCCGAGCATGGCCTGCATGAGGAACGCACCGGATTCCTCCTGCTCCTCCCGATCACCCGTCCACTCGGTGGTGAGGGTTGGGGGCAGGTTTGCCTCCTCCTCCAGCCAAGTGGTGAGCTGGTCAATCAGCACATTCGCGTTGAGGGGGGTAACATGCACTTTTGCTCCATCATCCACCGCCGATTGGATGGCCGATTGGGTCATCCCGTCCAGCCATGTATCAACACGGTAGCTGGTCACTACTTCCGACGTAAAAAGACCGAAAAAGCGGGGGACGTCTGCGGCAATCGTCAGGTCAGACCGCGCCTCGTCGTCTGCCACATCGCCAAAGGCAAGCGCACGTGTTTCGGGCGATGCGTCAGGGTCCGCGTCATCGGGGAGCGGATAAACAAGCTCGATCAGGGTCTTGCCCGGCTCCACATCGGCCAGCACGTCGAAATAGCGCTCGGTGTTGATGCGGTTGATCTCCGCCAGTTTGGGGACCGGCTCACGGGTAATGAAATTCGACAATGGCACGAGCCCGTCGGGCGTGCGCACGCGCAGCGTGTCGAGCGTGGAGAGAAGCCGCGCCTCCTCGGGGAAGCGGACGCGGATTTCGACCTCCTCATCCGATGTTTCGGTGCGCATCGTGTCCAAAAGGATGCCGCGCGTGACAAGCTGGACCATCGCGCCCACCGTTGCCACATCCGCTCCGTAGCGGCCCGCGGCCTCCACATCCACATTGATCTGCCAGTCGATGCCGGGCAGGGGGCGGCTGTCCTCAATGCTGGTCAGACCGGGGGTCGCATCGAATTTCGCGCGCGCCTGCCCGGCGGCGACCAGCAACTCCTCCCAATTGTCGCCCTTGATCCGCAGATGGACCGGTTTGCCATCAGCGGGGCCTTGGGCCTGTTCGTTGAGTTCCACGATGATGCCGGGGATCTGATCGAACCGGGCCTGCAACGCGTCAAGGATATCGTTGCCATCGCCGCGCACGCGCCAGCTTTCCAATTCGATTTGGATCTGGCCGATCGTGTCTTGCGGCACGGCCGCACCACCGCCGTTTTGGTTAAGGCCACCATCGCCTGCAAAGGCAAATATCGACTCGACCCCTTCCACACCCTGCATGGCCTGCTCGGCCTGCCGGACGAGGCGGTCTTTCTCCTCAAGGCTGAGATTGCCGCGCGCGCGGATTTGGGCGACGGCGCGCTCTGGCTCCGTTTCGACGAAGAATTCCACGCCGTTGGAATTTTGGGGGAAGATGACGAATGTCACCATAAACGCAAAGCCTACCACGCCAAGGATCGTGACCAGCGGCATGACCGGATTGCCCACGATGAACTGGATGACCCGGCCTGCTGGCCTGCGGTGATAGCCTGCGGTTTCAACCTCTGCTACCCGCGCCTGTTTTAGCGATGCCCCGATGACAGACAGGGCCATCATCGCCACGACCATCAGCATCAGGCCGGGGACAGATTGCCCGCCCATCAACAGGCTGAAGCCGACAAACAGGACCACCCCAAGCAGCACGAGCGCGAGGAGACGCACCCATTTCGGCACGGCGTTGCGCAACTGCGCGCCAGTCGCCTCAAAGAACCGGGACAAGCGGCCCGCGACGCCGCCCACGACCGGCAGGTAGAGGAGCGCCACAACGAGCGAGGCAGACAGCACGAAAATCAGCGTGACCGGCAGCATTCCCATGAATTCACCAGGAATGCCGGGCCAGAACAGCATCGGCAGAAACGCGCAGAGCGTCGTCGCGGTGGAACTGACGATGGGCCAGAACATCCGCTTGGCCGCAGCACCATAAGCCTGCATCGGGCCGACGCCTTCGCTGATGCGTTTGTCCGCATATTCCACCACCACGATCGCGCCATCCACGAGCATCCCCACGGCAAGGATCAGACCGAACATCACGATATTGGACACCGGGAAATTCAGCGCGCCAAACACCGCGAAGGTCAAAAGGAATGAGGTTGGGATCGCGAAGCCGACGAGCAGCGCAGAGCGCATCCCGAGCGTGGCAAGAACGACGATCATCACGAGCGCAATCGCCGTCAGGACGGAGGCTTCCAACTGGCTAACCATGTCTGCCACATTGGTCGACTCGTCCATGGAGAAGTTGACCTCGACGGCCTCCTGCATCTCAGCGGGCCATGTCGCGACCTGCGCGTTCACCGTATCGCGGACCAGCGCCACCGTGTCGATGAGGTTCACGCCCTTTCGCTTGACGACCTGAAGCGCCACTGTCGGCTCCCCGTTATAGCGGGCCGTGCCAGCGGCATCCTCGAAGGTCAGGCGGATCTCAGCCAGATCGCCCAAGGTGATGACCCGGTCGCCATTCACCTTCACCGGCAGATTGTAGACATCCTGCGGGTCGTCAAAGGAGGACGGGATTTTGACCGAATAGGCGCCGGAGCCATTGGTGACCTCGCCTGCGGCCACAAGCTGGTTGTTGTTGGTCACAACCGCCAAAAGCTCCTGTGCGGTGACGTTATACGCCTCCAGCATCAGCGGGTCGATCAGCACTTCCAGCATCTCTTCGCGGTAACCGGCAAGCCCGGCTTCAAGCACTTGCGGCAGCCCTTCGACCTCCGCCTGCAACGCGTCCGCGATGCGGAACAGGGTGCGTTCCGGCACATTGCCTGACAGGGAAACGACGAGGATCGGAAATTCGGAGAAGTTGATCTCAGAAATCACGGGCTCTTGGGCGGCACTGGGAAAATCGGCCTTGGCGCGGTCGACCTTGTCGCGGGTTTCCGCGATGGTGGCGGCCTTGTCCCAGCCGAATTCAAATTCCAGCACGACAATCGCCATGCCTTCGGCGGCTGTGGCGTTGAGGTTCTTTAGCCCCTCCAATTCGCGCAATTGCTGCTCTAGCGGGCGGACAAGGAGCTTTTCCGCGTCCTCGGCTGCGACACCGGGCAGGGGGGCGCGCACGACGAGCACGGGCACGTCGATATCCGGCTCGCCCTCTTTCGGAAGGTTGGTATAGGCCAGCGCGCCCGCGGTCAGTGACAACAGCACAAAGGCGAAGATCATCCGCGCCCGGGTCGTTGCCCAATCAATCATGCCGGTCATTGCAGCACCTCATCCGCGCGCACCGGGCGCACGCTGCGCCCATCGTTGACGAATTCCTGTCCGACGATGATGACATCGGCCTGATCGGGCAGTCCGCCAAGCCAGACACCATTCATCTCGTCCCGGATCACCGTGGTCGGCACGAAATAAGCCGCACCATCGCGGACGATGCGCACGCCAATCTGGCCCGCATCGTCCAGCGTCAGGGCGGCCTGCGGCAGGAAATGCGCCTCGCCAGCGGAGATCGCGATTGAAATTTCTGCCGTGGCCCCATCGCGGATGCGGCGGTCGGTATTGTCCACTTCGGCCTCGATGCGGAAGGTGCGGGTCGCCGGATCGGCGGAATTCGCCACAAAGGTCACGTCGCCGCTGACCGTCGTGCCGTCGATCATGCGCACCTCGACGGGGCTGCCGATTGCGATACGCGCCACCTCGAGTTCCGGCACGAAGCCGACAAAGCGGATCCGGTCGAGGGACATGACGGTCGCACAGGCGCTGCCGGGTTGAAGAAGCGCGCCAAGCTCTGCCGTTTCCGTCTCCAGCGTGCCAGCGAAGGGGGCGGTGATGCGCAACCGCTCAATCTCTTTCTCCGCCTGCTCCACGGCGGCAAGGGCTGCACCCAGTTGCGCGCGCCGGGCCGCTGCAGTGGTTTCGGAGCCAAATCCCCGCTCGGCCAGCGTGGAGGAGGCCTGATCGTTCAGCCGCGCTTCCTCAAGGGCCGCGCGGGCCTGCGCCAATTGGGCATTGCGCGTGCCGGGGTCAAGTTCGCACAAAAGCTGGCCTGCGCTGACCATCGTGCCGCTGGCCAATGGCTCCGATATCACGGTGCCGGTCGTCTCTGCCCGCACATCGACACGGCGCGTCGCTTCCGTCCGGCCACGCAGGATCACGCCGCTTGCCACCGTTTGCGCGGTGGAAGGCTGTATAACGACGGGAACGGCCCGCTCCATCGGGGTGGCATCCGGCGCGGCGGCGGGGGCGATGTCAGCCTCCGCCATTTCGGTGGGAGGCGCGGCGGGCATGAACCGGTCCCTCTCAAAAATAAAGACATAGATCCCGGCAAGGACGAGGAGGGCGGACAGGATCGGTACGATCTTCATCGGAATGGCTCACTTCAGAGGTTCTACATCACACAGGCGTGAAACGTCATTTGGGCGGGACGCTAGGCGGTTTCAATGTTAAGCGCCATAACATTCATGCCACATCTCAAAAATAATGTACAGTTTAGTTCACTTATTGCGAGGCAAAGTCACCCCCCGACGCAAAAAGTGAAATCGGGTTGGCATTTCCCTGACGTGCGAGGTAGTTTCGCGCGAAATTCAGTCAAACGAATGAGGCCCCCCGGTGAGCAATCCCGATTCCTTTCTTGATGAGGTCGCAGAGGAGGTCCGTAAGGATCAACTTTATGCGCTGGCACGTCGGTATGGCTGGATCGTGGGGGTGGTGATCCTGTTGGCCGTGGGCGGCGCTGCCGTCAACGAATACCTCAAGGCACAGACCAAGGCAGAAGCGCAGGCGCGCGGTGGAGCGATTGAGGCCGCATTGCAACTCGATACGCCCGAAGCGCGGGCAGACGCACTTGCCCCCTTGACGCAGCAGGAGGCCGATGCGGCCATCGTTGCGCTGTTCCTGCAAGTCGATGCGACGGCAGAGGCGGGAAATGTGGTGGAGGCCGAGGCGCTTTTGGAGCCTGCGCTGACCCATTCGGACCCGGTGCTTGCCGATCTGGCGCGGCTCAAGCTGTTGGGCCTAATGGCAGAGCGGGACGCGCCCGCCACGGAGCGTCTGCCGATTGCAGAGGCGCTGATCGCGAACCAGAGCGCCTTTACCCTTCTGGCGCTTGAGCAGCGCGCCATCGCACGGGTGGAGCAGGGCGACCGGGACGGCGCGATCGCCGATCTGTCGCAGATCGACGCCAGCAGTGAGGCCACCGAAACCCTGCGCGAGCGGGCGCAGATGCTGTTGCAGGCGCTGGGTGCGGACGCGCCCGGCCAGCCCCGCCTTGTGACCGGAGCGACGGAATGACCGTCGCGCGCATTGCCGCAATCGCCCTGATCGCCACGGCGGTGCTTACCGCCTGTTCCGATGAGGAAGAGCGCCTGCCGGGAGAGCGCGAACCGATCCGCATCAGCGCCGCACAAACCGCAGCCGTCAATGGCGCCGCTCCGTCCGGGTTTGGTCCTAGCACGCAAAACACCCAATGGACCCATTCCGGCGGCGCGGCTGATGGTATGGGCGGGCATCCGGCACTTGACGCGGTGCTTACGCAAGTTTGGGCCGTGCAGGTGGGAAGCCGCCCGGTGGAAGACCTGTCGATCACCGCAGAACCGATCGTCGCGGGGGGCCGCGTATTTACGCTGGATGCCAATGGCACCGTCGCCGCGACCGCAGAGACTGGCGGCCTGCTTTGGTCAATCTCCCTCGTGCCGGAGGGCGAAGAGGCCGAGGCCGGTTTTGGCGGTGGCCTTGCCTATTCCGACAACCGGGTATTCGTGACGACCGGATTTGGACAGGTGACTGCACTTGATCCCGCCAATGGCGGCATCTTGTGGCAGGAGCAGTTCGATTCTCCCTTCCGCGCAGCACCGGTTGCGGATCGCAACCGGGTGGTTGTGGTAACGCGCACCGACCTTGCCGTGGCCCTTGATGCGGGCACTGGCCGGACGGTGTGGCAATTCCAAGGCTCCAAAGGCGCCGAAGGTATCGCATCAAGTGCGGCACCCGTGCTGAGCGATGGGATTGCGCTTGTGCCCTTCTCCGCTGGGGAAGTTCTGGCGATCGTGGCGCGCAATGGGCGGCGGTTGTGGTCCTTTGCGGTCAGCGATGGGCGGCGGGGATTGGCGCGCGGCAGCATCGGGGAGATCACGGGAGCGCCCGTGGTACAGGATGCACGCGTGTATCTGGGCAACCAGACCGGCAGCATCGTCGCCATCGAAGGGGCAGGGGGCCGCGAAAGCTGGCGTCAGGCCGATGGCGCGATGGACCGTGCGGCGGTGCTCGGCGGCTCGGTCTATGTGATCACGGATCGCGCGGTGTTGCTGCGGATGGATGCGCAGACCGGGCGCATCATCTGGTCGCGCCCGCTGGACGAATTGCTCCCTGATGGGGAGACGCGGGTGGTGTATCATGGGCCGGTTATTGCCGGTGGGCGCCTGCTGGTGGCGACTGAACACGGGCCTGTCCTGTCTGTCTCCGCCGAGGATGGAACGCTGAGCACTGCACTCACGATTCCAGACGGCGCTGCGTCATCCCCCGCGATTGCGAATGGCAGGCTTTACATTCTGTCGAATGCGGGCGTATTGCACGCCTTTGAGTAACACATCGGGGCCGCATGCCCCGTGAGGGATCGGTCTGATGTCGTTCACGCTTGCCATTGTCGGACGCCCCAATGTGGGTAAATCGACGCTGTTCAACCGCCTCGTGGGCAAAAAGCTCGCGCTGGTCGATGACCAGCCGGGTGTGACCCGTGACCTGCGCGAAGGCGATGCACGGCTCGCCGATCTGCGCTTTACGGTGATCGACACGGCGGGTCTGGAGCAAGCCACCGATGAGAGCCTCCAGGGCCGGATGCGCGCCCTGACGGAGCGCGCGGTCCAGATGGCCGATCTGTGCCTGTTCATCATTGACGCGCGTGTCGGCGTCACGGCGGATGACCTTGTTTTCGCGGAGATTTTGCGGCGTAAGGCCGATGGTCGTGTGCTTTTGGCCGCCAACAAGGCCGAAGGAAACGCGGGCGATGCGGGCTATTATGAGGCGTTCAGCCTTGGCCTGGGGGAGCCGATTGCGCTCTCTGCCGAGCATGGCGAAGGGTTGGACGAGTTGCGCCACGCGCTGATGCCGTGGCATGACCGTTTCGCGGCAGAGCGGCGGGCGGCGGAGCGGCAAGTGGCGCTCGATGCCGAAGGCGCGCCGGAAGAGCACGACCCGACCAAGCCGATGCAGATCGCCGTGATGGGCCGCCCGAATGCCGGGAAATCCACGCTGATCAACGCCATTTTGGGGGAGGATCGCCTCCTCACCGGGCCGGAGGCGGGCATTACCCGCGATTCCATCGGGCTGAATGTCACATGGGGCGACAGGCCATTTAAGCTCTTTGACACTGCTGGTATCCGCAAAAAGGCGAAAGTGCAGGAAAAGCTCGAAAAGCTGTCTGTGTCCGACGGTTTGCGCGCGGTACGATTTGCCGAAGTGGTTATCATCCTCTTGGATGTGACGATCCCGTTTGAGACGCAGGATTTACGGCTGGCCGATCTGGCGGAGCGGGAAGGCCGCGCCGTGATTTTTGCCGTGAACAAATGGGATCTGGCGGAGGACAAGAACCAGACGCTCGCCGCGCTCAAGGAAATGCGGGACCGTCTGCTGCCGCAACTGGCGGGCGCGCCGCTTGTGACCGTGTCCGCACTGACGGGCCGGGGGCTGGAGCGGCTGCGCGAGGCGATCGTCACCACCTATGAGATCTGGAACAAGCGGGTGTCGACCTCCCGTCTCAATGACTGGCTGATTGAACAGGTCCAGCAGCACCCACCGCCCGCACCGGGAGGGCGGCGTATCCGGCTCCGCTATATGACGCAGGCCAAGGCGCGGCCGCCGACCTTCATCGTGTTCTGTTCCAAGCCAGAGGATATGCCGACAAGCTATTCCCGCTTTTTGGTCAATGGTTTGCGGCGTGATTTCGACATGCCCGGCGTGCCGATCCGGCTGGAACTGCGCAAGCGGGAAAACCCCTTCGCGGATCGCAAGACCCATCGCGCGACCAAGCTGCGCAAGCGGCCCGGCCCGCCGCGCGACTGATCATTTTAGCATCAAGGCGGCCAGCCAATCGGCAACCGCGCGCATCCGCTCAAGTTGCGCAAGGTCAGGATGCATCAGAAGCCAAACATCCCGCGTCACAGGGCACGGGGCGCTTGGCTGCATCCCGTTGGGTGCCAGGATGTCGGGCAAAATGCTCCGGCCCAGCCCGGCGGAGATCGCCGCCGACAGCGATGCTGCGTCTGTCACCCGCACGGGTGCGGACGGCCCGGCCTGATCTGCCAGCCATCGCGCCTGCGGGAGTGCGGATTGCGCCGGGCCATATCTGATCCATGGCGCGGCCTTCGGGCCATAGACCGAATAGCGCAGCACGCCGATGCGCCGCGCCTTCACATCCGGTTCGACCCGGGGGCGGGCAAGGCGCAGCGCGATATCAGCCTCTCCCCGCATCAACGCGAAATCCCGCGCGCCGGGCAGCAGGCTGATCTCAAGGCCGGGATGCGCGGCCAGAAACTCTGGCAAGGCTGGCAGGATCAGGCCAGTGATCAGCGCCGAAACGGCTGTGAGCGAAACGGGCCCATGCCGCGTGGCCGCAACCGACGAGGACGCGCGTGTGATCGCCGCCTCCGCCTCCATCGCGCATGTCAAAAGCGGTGCTGCGGCGTCGCACAGACGCAACCGTCCGTCGATGCGCGCGAATACTGGCGCGCCAAGGTGATCGGACAGGCGCGCGATCCGGCGCGCGACGGTTGTTTCGTTGACGCCCAACTGCGCCGCCGCGCCCGAAAAACTGCCCGCGCGCTCCACAGCGAGGAGGGCTGGAAGATCGCTCCAATTCATGTCCCGCATTTCCACCAGAACCTCCTGCGTTATTGCCGGATCGGTTAGGTGATTTTGCAGGGTAAACTGGCTCAGGTCGAACCAAATCGGGAGAGAGTGATGAAATTCGCGGTGCTATTTGAGGATAACGAGGCCCATGCCAATCAGCGCGCGCAGCATATGCAGGCGCATCTGGCGTTTCTGGAGGCGAATGCGGACCGGATTGAGGCCGCAGGCCCGCTCAAGGCGCAGGGTGCGGGGGCCGGCGGCCTGTGGCTGGTGGAGGCGAAGACAGCCGCTGCCGTGCAACAGCTTGTCGAATCCGACCCGTTCTGGCCGACGGGCCTGCGCAAATCGGTTCGGGTGCTGGAATGGGTGCAGGTATTCCGCGACGGGGCGCGCCGGATTTAGGAGAGGCGATCCACCAGCGCCTTTGCCGCAACGGGCAGGGGCGTCAGGGTTTCACGATCCTCACCGGGGAAGAAACGGGCGCGGTGCGCGGTGGGCAACGGCGGCGGGGTGTGGAGGATAACCTCCGGCCCGGTATTGATGCTCTCAGCCTGCCAGGATTGCATCATCGCGCGCTGGGCCGCTTTCATCGCGCCAAAGCCCGCCTGAAGCGGCTTGCCCGCGACATCCTCGTCGATGAACACAGCGCGGCCATTGGGGGCCGCGCGCAGCAAAGGCTCGATCATCGTGATCGCGCGCTGAAGGGCGACGTAATTGATCGCGGTGCCCTTGGTCAGGTCTTTCTTCTGGACATGGGCGGCGGGGGTCAGCGGTGGCGTGTGCACAGCCGTATGGACCCAAAGGTCAGCCTTGCCCCAGCGGTCAAAGATCGCGCGGCCCATCCGCGCCAGCCCCTCATCGTCGGTGATGTCGAGCGGCACCAACGTGCAGGATCCCGGAAGGCTGTCCACCTTATCGGCCAGCTCCTCAAGCCCACCCACCGTGCGCGCCACGGCGACCACATGCGCCCCGCGTGAGGCCAATTCGACAGCGACGGCATGACCGAACCCGCGCGATGCGCCGGTCACGATGGCAATCTGATCTTTGAACGTATTTTCCATGGGCCGTCTTTTGACAATAGAGCGCGCGCCACGCAAGGGGAATGTCTGTCCCGCTTGACATATTGCACTGCGGCACGGCACAACGGAGCGAGTTTCAAAACGAAGGCGAGGAATGCCCTATGACACATGAAATGACAGTTTCTCAGGCGGTTTGGCGGTCTGAAAGCGTGCTGCGCAAGGTTGCGCTGGTGCTGGCGGGATCGTGGGTCGTTGCGATTGCGGCGCAAGTCAGCATTCCGCTTCAGCCGGTGCCGCTGTCTCTTCAGACATTGGCGATCCTGATGGTTGGTTTCACGCTTGGCAGCCGCCTCGGTGCTGCAGCGCTGATCGCGTATCTCGCACAGGGGGCGATGGGCCTGCCGGTGTTCGCGAACGGGATGAACGGCATTGCCTTCTTTGGCCCGACGGCGGGTTTCCTCGTTGGCTTCGTTGGCATGGCGTGGCTTGCGGGCCTTGCGGCTGAGCGTGGGCTAGCGAAGGGCATGATCGGCACGGCGATTTCCGCGCTCGTGATCTCTGCCCTGCTCTATATCCCCGGTGTTGCATGGCCGATGGCCGTGGCCGGTGCGGCAGGGATTGAAGCGGGCTGGGTCGGCCTGTCGGCAAGCTCTGTCTGGGCCGGGTTCGTGGCACCCTTCCTGATGGGCGATGCGATCAAGGCGGTGCTCGCAGCACTTCTCGTGTCCGGTGCATGGGCAGCGATCAAGGCGCGTCGTACCTGATCGGACCAACGACTGAAATGAGAGCGCCGCCGCCTGAGAAGGGGGCGGCGTTTTCTATTGGGCGTGCAGACGGGCGAGCGCGTCCTCGCACATGCCAAAAGGCTCCCATTGGCAGCCCTGGCAGAGTGTTTTGAGGCTTCCGGGCGGCACATTGGCGCGGATGCGGTCCTGCGCCTCCCCCCATGTCAATCGATCCCCAGCATGCAATGACAGAGCCGCTGCATGCGCCGTGTCGAGCGCGGTTATCTTGGGCTGTGACACGCACAGACTGCCGATCCGTTTGGGGCAGGGGGTGCAGATATCGTCCGTTGCGGCGACGACCTCGATCACCTGATCCGCGCCACCCTCAGCGCGCAGCCGCCCCATGACGATGGCGGACATATTGGCGGTGAAGGCATCGGAATATCCCTTCCCCTCAAAGCCGAGAGAGCAAAGGAAATGATGCGGTCGGTATCGGATCGGGTCAGGCATTCTCGCGCAGTTTGATGCGGCCCTTGGCGACCATATCGGAGGGTTTGACGGGATAATCGCCAGAGAAGCAGGCGTCGCAATATTGCGGCTCTTTCGCGCGACCCTTCTCGCCCGTGGCACGGTAAAGCCCATCCAACGAGATGAATTTGAGGCTATCAACGCCCAGATGCGCGCACATCTGATCCTCGGTCATGGTGGCGGCGAGCAGGTTTTCGCGGTCGGGCGTATCGACACCGTAAAAACAGGGCCATTGCGTCGGCGGAGAGGCGATGCGGAAATGCACCTCCGCCGCCCCGGCATCAAGGATCATTTCCTTGATCTTGCGGGAGGTGGTGCCGCGCACGACCGAATCGTCCACAAGGATCACCCGCTTGCCCCGGATCAGGGCGCGGTTCACGTTGAGCTTGAGCCGGACACCCATGTTGCGGATTTCTGTCGTCGGCTCGATGAAGGTGCGGCCCATATATTGGTTGCGGATGATGCCCATGGCGTAGGGAATGCCGCTTTCCTGGCTGTAGCCAATGGCCGCCGGAGTGCCGCTGTCGGGCACGGGGCAGACAAGATCCGCGTCAACGGGCGCTTCCCGCGCCAGTTCCACACCGATCTGGCGGCGGGTTTCATAGACGGAGCGGCCACCGATCATGCTGTCGGGGCGAGAGAAATACACATGCTCGAACACGCAGAATTTCGGCTTTGCCTTGTCGAAGGGATGGGAGGATTCGATGCCGCCTTCGGTACAGATGACCATTTCGCCCGGCTCAATCTCCCGCACGTATTCCGCGCCGATAATGTCGAGCGCACAGGTTTCCGAGGCGAGCACCCAGCCTTTTTCCCCGACCTTGCCCAGCATCAGCGGGCGCACGCCGCGCGGATCACGCACGCCGATCAGCTTGGTCCGGGTCATCGCGATGACGGAGAACGCGCCTTCAACAAGGCGCAGCGCGTCCTTCATCCGCTCGGGGATGGAGCGGGCCATGGAGCGGGCCATCAGATGGATGATGCATTCGGTGTCGGAGGAGGACTGAAAGATCGACCCACGCTCGATCAGGCTCTCCTTGAGCGCATCAGCGTTGGTCAAGTTGCCGTTATGCGCAATCGCGCAGCCGCCCATGGCAAACTCCGCAAACAGGGGCTGCACGTCGCGGATCGCGGCACCTTTGCTGCCCGAGGTGGAATAGCGGACATGGCCGCAGGCGATCTTACCGGGTAACTGCGCCATCACCGACGGGTTGGTGAAATTATCGCGGACATAGCCAAAACGGCGGACAGAGCTGAAGCCCGGCTCCGGCTGGTAGGACACGATCCCGCCCGCTTCCTGCCCGCGATGCTGGAGTGCGTGAAGCCCAAGGGCCACGAAATTGGCTGCATCCGGCATGCCAATGGCACCAAAAATGCCGCATTCCTCCCGCAGTTTATCGTCGTCGAATGGGTGGCTCAGAAAAGTCGGCTCACGGTCCATCAGAATCTCCCATGGGCGATATATGCGGTGATGCGCTGCCTTATACGCAGGGCAGCCCGGTCTGTCATTAGCTTGTCATGTCGCAAGCGCGTGAGTGCGGCGAAATTGCCACCGTGCAGCTCACTGAGCGCAACGGCCGGTGAGTTGCTCATACCGGTCGGTGATGCCGCTGGGGATCTCCGTCGGGATCATGTCGCGGATCGCCTGCGTCGCATCGGCAAGGAACACGCGGGAGGCCGCGTCATCCACCATGATGACACCTTCGCCGCCCGTGACCTGATCGTAGATGATGAACCCAACCGCCACGATCAAAACACCGCGGACAATCCCAAAGAGAAAGCCAAAGCCGCTGTCGATTGGCCCGATGGCCGAGCTTTGCACCGCCTGCGCAAACAGGGGCGTGAAAAAGGACATCAGGATCAGCGCCACCGCGAACACTGCGGAGAATGCCGCGAGGATCGACAACTGACAGGACGTGCCGATGATATCGCGCAGCACGGGCAATTCGCGGATGATCGGATCGACCGTGGGGGCAAAGGTAAAGGCAGCAATGCCCGCAATCACCCACCCCGCAATCGCCAAGACTTCGCGCACCAAGCCACGGGAATAGGCCAACAGCCCCGACACGAGGATAATGAGGACCACACCTGCGTCGATCAGTGTAAACCCGTCCATGGGTGATCCTTCCGTCCTGTTTAGTCTTTATTCAGCGATGGGCTTCCAAAGACGCTTTCCACGAAGGAGGGCAGATCGTCAAGGTTTTCCACGGAAATTCCGCCCGTATCGCGTGAACCGGGCAGGCGGGGCGCCCATGCGCGGGTAAAGCCGAGCTTGGCCGATTCCTTGAGCCGTGCATCGGGTTGCGCGACGGGTCGCAGCGCCCCGGACAGGCTGATTTCCCCAAAAAGAACAGCATCGGCGGGCAGCGCGATATCTTCGCGCGCGGACAGGAGTGCTGCCGCCACGGCAAGATCAGCCGCAGGCTCGCTGATCCGCATCCCACCCGCGATGTTGAGATAGACGTCATTGCCGGTGAAGGTGATGCCCGCGCGCGCCTCAAGCACGGCAAGGATCATCGCAAGGCGGCTGCTGTCCCAGCCCACGACAGTACGCCGGGGGGTGGCGAGCGGGGAGGGCGCGACCAGCGCTTGAATTTCAACGAGCAGGGGGCGCGTTCCTTCGATCCCCGCAAACACGACAGAGCCGGAGGCGGGCCGGTCCCGCTCCCCCAAAAATAGGGCGGAGGGGTTCGAGACCTCAGACAGGCCCATGCCCGTCATCTCGAACACGCCGATCTCATCTGCGGGGCCGAAGCGGTTTTTCACTGCGCGCAGGATGCGGAATTGATGCCCGCGTTCGCCTTCGAAATAGAGGACGGTATCGACCATATGCTCCACCACGCGGGGGCCCGCGATCTGCCCGTCTTTTGTAACATGGCCGACAAGGATGATCGCGATCCCGCGTTTCTTGGCAAAGGCCGTCAACTCATGCGCCGCCGCCCGCACCTGAGAAACGGAGCCGGGCGCGCTGTCCACATGATCCGCCCACATGGTCTGGATCGAGTCGATGATGGCAAGTGCGGGGCGTTCCGCCTCCAGCGTGGTGAGGATATCGCGCAGGTTCGTCTCCGCCCCGAGTTGCACGGCGGCATCCGAAAGGCCAAGGCGCTGCGCGCGCATCCTGATCTGGCTCGCCGCTTCCTCTCCGGAGATATAGAGCGCCGATTGCCCGCGCCGGGCAAAGGCGGCGGCGGCTTGTAACAGAAGCGTCGATTTCCCGATGCCGGGATCGCCGCCGACCAGCGTGGCCGAGGCAGGCACCAGTCCGCCGCCCAACACGCGGTCAAATTCCGCGATCCCCGAGAGGCTGCGCGTCAGGGGCTTGTCCGTCTCCGTGAGGGAGGAGAGCGCCACCGTGCGGCCCTTGGCCTTTCCGAGGCTTTTGGAGGCGGGACCGGTGGAGAGCGGCGTGTCCTCATGGATCGAATTCCACGCGCCACAGGCATCGCATTGCCCAGCCCATTTGCGGTGAACGGCGCCGCAGGCATTGCAGGAAAAGGATGCGCTTTGTTTTGCCATGATCCCCTCAGCTAAACGGCAGGCCCGCGACAAGCGCAAGGCCAAGGATGGCTTGCGCCAAAGGCAGAAGCTTGTTCCAGCGCTCCTCAATCAGCACGCCGTAAAGCCCCGCGATGATCAGCGCGATGCCGATCACGGTCGCGATGACGGGCCACATCAGGCTCACACTGGCCATGCCCGCGAGCGTGAGGACCAAGAGCACCATATGGGCATATCTGAGCCGCCCTGTTTTGAGATAGCTTTGCGCGGCCGACCAGATTGCGGCTCCAAACACCGCCGCCCCGATGATGATCCCGATGGCTGCTTGGATCAGGATCATACGCTGCGCACGGCAACCGCAGTGATGACCATCGCAAGCCAGATCCACATCACCCAATCAATCCGGCGGTCGGGTGATTTGTCCATGATCGCGGAGAGCGTATAGGCCCCGAGGCCAAAGCTGATCGCGAAGGACATCAAAAGGAATGCGTTGGGCAAAATGCCAGTGAAATAGAGGAACGCGCCGATCAGTGCTATGACACCAGCGGCGATTTGCACCTGACCCAAGAGCTTTACCGGGCCTTCGCGCTTGAGCATCCGAAACACGCCGACGGCCAAAAGCGGGATGGGGAGCGTGGCAAATCCGAGGATGCCAAAGAAAAGCGCTGGGGTCATCGGACTGCCTCAATGGGGCCTGTCGCGCGGCCATGGATGAATTGATCGACATAAGGATCGGGTGAGGTATCGAGATCGCCAATCGGCCCGGTCCAGCGGATTTTGCCGTCATGGATCATCGCAACCGTATCCGCGATGGCGCGCACGCTGGTCATGTCATGGGTGATTGTCATGGCGGTCGCCCCAATCTCCGTCACCAGTTCGCGGACCAACTCGTTGATCACACCGGACATGATGGGATCAAGGCCAGTCGTTGGCTCATCGAAAAAGATGATCTCCGGCTCTGACGCGATGGCGCGGGCAAGGCCCACCCGTTTCTGCATCCCGCCCGAAAGCTCTGCCGGGAACAGGTCCGCGACATCGGGGGTCAGCCCGACGCGCCGCAGCTTTTCAATCGCGATTTCGCGGGCATCTGCCTTGGGCAGTTTCTGTTTGCCGCGCCGCAGGCGGAAGGCGACGTTTTCCCAGACGGACACGGAATCGAACAGGGCCGCGCCCTGAAACAGCATTCCGAAGCGAGCAAGAAACTCATCGCGGTTCCCGGATGTGTTCGGCTTTCCATCCACGAGGATTTGCCCGGCATCCGGTTGGATCAGCCCCAGAACGCATTTCAGGGCGACCGATTTTCCAGTGCCGGAGCCGCCAATGATGACCATGCTTTCGCCCGGTGCGATGGACAGGTTCACGCCGCGCAGCACATGCTTTGCGCCAAAGGATTTCTGAACATCCTTCATTTCGATACGAGGTGTCATGCGGTGAAAAACACCTCCGTCAGCATATAGTTCGCGGCAAGGATCAGGACGGACGCGGACACGACCGCGTTTGTCGTCGCACGGCCCACGCCCTGTGCGCCCCGGCCCGAATTATAGCCCTGATAGCAGCCCATGAGCGCCACGATGAAGCCGAACACGGCGGCTTTCACGAGGCCAGAGGTGACGTCTCCAACCTCCAGAAAATCAACGGTGGTGTTGATATAGGTCGCCGGGTTGAATTCGAGTCGCCCGACGCCAACCAAAAATCCACCCATGATCCCGATAATATCACCCACCAACACCAACAGGGGCAGCGCGATGGTCGCCGCCAGCAGGCGCGGGGCGACAAGGAATTTCATCGGATTGGTGGACAGGGTCGTCAGCGCGTCAATCTGCTCGGTCACGCGCATCGTGCCAAGCTCTGCAGCGATGGAGGCAGACACCCGGCCCGCCACCATCAATCCGCCAAGGACAGGCCCCAATTCGCGCACCATGCCGATGGCAACGATGGACGGCACGACAGACTCGGCATTGAACCGGCTGCCGCCCGCAAAGATTTGCAAGGCAAGCGCTCCGCCCGTGAACAGCGCCGTGAGACCCACCACAGGCAGGGAGAAAAACCCGATGCGCAGCAATTGCCGCCCAAGCTCGCCAAAATAGAAGGGCGGGCGGAAAATGTGGCTGACGCCCGACACGGCAAACAGCACGACACTGCCCGTCGCGCGGCACAGGCCAAGCACGGCAGCCCCGATGGAGGCAAGAAAACCTTGAACAGCAAGGAGCATGGGGAGCCTTCTTTGGTTCTGGTTAGCCGCCTATGTAGCGGCGATGATAGCGCGCGCCAAGGCTTGTCAGGATTTCATATCCGATTGTGCCCGCCGCGTCTGCCAGATCATCGACGCTCTGATGGGGCCCAAGGATATCAAGCGTATCGGGATCATGCTCCAGATGGGACACATCGACGGTCAGCAAATCCATGGACACGCGCCCAGCCAGAGGGCAGGGCGTATCCCCTGCCCAAAGCCGCGCGCGGTTGCCCATCGCCCGGATCAACCCATCGGCATATCCGGCAGAGACGGTCGCGATGCGGCAGGGCGTTTTCGCGGTCCACGCCGCGCCATAGCCGACGGCCTCGCCCGGCATGACCTCGCGCGTCTGGATTACGGGCAGGGACAGCCGCACGACGGGCCGCGCATCCGCAAAAGGCAGGCCACCGTAAAGGCCGATGCCAGGGCGGGTCATATCGAAATGGTAAGGCGCACCCAACAGCGTGCCACCGGTCGCGGCAAGGGATCTGCGCCCCTCAGCCGTGGCGGAGAAAACCTCAAGCTGCGCGGTGTTTTGCGGATGCTCCGGCTCATCCGCGCAGGCAAGGTGAGAGAGGGTGAGCACCGGATTGAGGCCCGCAATCCGCTCTGACAGGGCCGCGTATTCCTCAGGCTCCATCCCAAGACGGTTCATGCCGCTGTCGATCTGGATCGCACACCGACCCATACCCGTTTGTTGAGAGAAATGAGAGACTTGCGCGGCGGAGTTCAGGCATGGAATGGCGCCGGTTGCGCGATAAATCTCTGCATCTGTGGGCATGAAGCCGGAAAAGACGTAGAGGTCCGCGCCATTTCCGACGGCCTGTCGCAGGGCGGGGGTCTCTTCGGCGGTGGCGACGAAAAAGCTGCGCGCCCCGGCTTTTTGCAGCGCGCGGGCCACGGGGGCGATGCCGAGGCCATAGGCATCGGCCTTGACCACGGCGGCGGTCTCAACCCTGGCGCTGCTCATTGCGTCAAGCGCGCGCCAATTGGCAGCGATCGCGTCAAGGTCGATTGTGAGTATTCCGGTTCCCATGGGCGCAATCTGCACCGGATTTGAGCCGGTGTCACGCCGGTTTAAAACCGGTCTTCCGCGCCGCTTTGATAGGGTTTTACGAGGTCGGAGAACTTGGTGAATTGTCCCTCAAACCCAAGTTCGACGGAGCCGACGGGGCCGTGACGCTGTTTGCCGATGATGACTTCGGCCTTGCCCGCGCAGCGATCCATGCGCTGTTGCCATGCGTCCATCGCCTCAAGCTTGTCTTCGGAGGGTTTTTCACGCTCGGCGTAGTATTCTTCGCGATAGACGAACATCACGGCATCCGCGTCCTGCTCAATCGAGCCGGATTCGCGCAAGTCAGAGAGTTGCGGGCGTTTGTCCTCTCGGCTTTCGACCTGACGGGACAGCTGTGAGAGGGCGATCACGGGGATGTCCAACTCCTTCGCGATGGCCTTTAGCCCTTGGGTGATTTCGGACACCTCATTGACCCGGCTGTCCTTGGCGGATGCGGGGCGGACAAGCTGCAGGTAGTCGATGAACAGCACGTCCAACCCGTGCTGGCGTTTCAGACGACGGGCGCGCGCGGCAAGCTGGCTGATCGGCACGGCGGGCGTGTCGTCGATATAGAGCGGCACGGATTGCAGTGCCTTGGACGCTTCGACAAAGCGGCGGAATTCGTCCTCCGTCAGGGAGCCTTCGCGGAGTTTGTGGCTGGACACCTGCGCCTCCTGCGCGAGGATACGGGTGGCAAGCTGTTCTGCTGACATCTCAAGCGAGAAAAAGCCGACCGCGCCGCCATTGATGGTGCCGGTGGTGCCATCGGGCTTTTTGCCCTGTTTCCACGCGCGCGCGATGTTGAAGGCGACATTGGTTGCGAGTGCAGTCTTGCCCATGGACGGGCGCCCGGCGAGGATCAGAAGGTCGGAATTGTGCAGACCGCCGAGGGTCTTATCAAGGTCGTGAATGCCCGTCGAAATCCCGGCAAGCCCGCCATCACGGTGATAGGCAGCGCTGGCGACCTGCACGGCATTGGTCAGCGCGCGCAAGAAGGTCTGAAACCCGCCCTCGACGCGGCCCTGCTCTGCCAGTTGGTAAAGGCGCTGTTCGGCCTGCACGATCTGGTCTTTCGGATCGTCGGCCACATCGACGCGCTGGGCGTTATCCGTGATCTCCTCCCCGATGCCGATCAACTGGCGGCGGATGGCGAGGTCGTAAATCATCTGCGCGTAATCGCGCGCGGCAAAGATGGAGATCGCGGCATCCGCGAGCCGGACGAGGTAGGATGGCCCGCCTAAGGCCTTGAGCCCTTCGTCATCATCAAGGAACGCTTTGAGCGTCACAGGGCTTGCCAGCGTGTTTTTCTGGATGCGGGTGGCGGCGACCTCAAAAATCCGGCGATGCACGGGATCGAAGAAGTGTTCGGCCTGAACGAGCGCGTTGACCTTGTCGAACACGTCATTGTTCACAAGGATCGCGCCAAGCAGGGCCTGTTCCGCCTCCACGTTATGGGGAAGGGGGCTGTGATCGTCCTGTTTGATGCCTGATCCGTCTGCCATTGCGACTCGCTTTCGGTTGCTTGCGGGGACCATAGCAGAAAAATGGCTCACCCCCATGCTGTGAAGGATGGGGATAACTTCTACTCGTCAGAAAATCTGTAGCCCAGAACGGCAACCTCATAGGAGCAAAGGTCAGCGACGCGGGCGATGGTCGCCGTGTCATAGGCCGCGCGGTAATCGGCTGGCCGGTCCGACGCGTTGACCCGTTCAAGCGGCGGCAAACGTATGTCGAGCGTGCGTGCCAAGGTGGCCACATCGTCGGCAAGGGTCTCATAGCGCAGGATATGGCGGTGCGCGGCGCCAGCCAGATATGTCTCTGGCGTGTTGTGGCGCAGGGGGGCTTCGACCCTTGGATCGGCAAGATAGGCCGCAAAATCCTGTGTTCGGGCCGCTGCGATCATCGGGTGGTCGAAAGTCTGTGCACGCGACCAGGCGTAGAGCGACACAAGCCGATCCCACGGATTGCGGACGATCGTGGCGACGGTAAATTCTGACCAGGCAAGTGTGGGTAGGGCTGCTTGCGCGTCGGAAAGGGCTGCGTGTTTGCGCAGTCTTCGCGGGGCGGTGCGGTTGAATTTCGCCTGCCTGCGCTTGGCCTTTGGCGTGTCGCCAAACAACAGATCATCCGCGCGGGCCTTTGCCTCATAGGCGAGGGTGAACGCAGTGCCCCCGGTTTTGGGGATATGCACAAAAGCAAATTTCCGACTGGGCGAAATGATCATGAGACAAGCGTAGCGGGGGAGAGGGCACGAAAAAACCCGCATGGCGCACCATGCGGGTTTTCTAAGGGTCTCAGGCGACAGGCTTACGCCTTGTCGTCCTCATCCGCATCCTCATCGTCGGATGCGGCAGGTGCCGGTGCGTCCTCGTCATCAAGATCGAGTGCAGCCGAACCCACATCGTCAAACAGCTCTGCGATGTCGAAATCTGCTTCGGCGTCTGCCTCGGCGCGCATGTCGGCGATGGATTTGCCGGATGCCTGAATTTCGGCTTCCTCAGCGGAGCGTGCCACGTTCACCGTGATGGTGATGGACACTTCCGGGTGAAGAACGACTTCCATGTCGTGCAGGCCCAGTTCCTTGATCGGTTTATCAAGGGTGATCTGGGACCGCGCGACGGTGAAGCCAGCCTCGGTCGCGGCATCGGCAGCGTCACGTGTGGTGACAGAACCGTAGAGCGCGCCGCTGTCGGATGCGGAACGGATGATGACGAAGGTCTGGCCGTCGAGCTTTTCGCCCAGTGCTTCGGCTTCTTTCTTCGTCTCAAGGTTGCGGGCTTCAAGCTGTGCCTTTTCCGCTTCAAAACGGGCAAGGTTTGCTTTGTTGGCGCGCAGTGCTTTGCCGGACGGCAGAAGGAAGTTGCGGGCATAACCCGGCTTCACATTCACGACTTCGCCCATTTGGCCAAGCTTTGCCACACGCTCAAGAAGGATAACTTCCATGGGTCGTTCTCCTTATTTCACAACATAGGGCAGCAGGGCCACGAAACGCGCACGCTTGATCGCCTTGGCCAGCTCACGCTGTTTCTTTGCAGAAACGGCAGTGATGCGGGACGGCACGATCTTGCCACGCTCGGAGATGTAGCGCTGCAAGAGCTTCACATCTTTATAGTCGATCTTCGGCGCGTTCTCACCAGAGAACGGGCAGGTCTTACGACGGCGGAAGAATGGTTTACGCATTATGTGTCTCCTCTATCCGCTTAGCGCCGGGGGCCGCGATCGGGGCGGTCGCCACGGTCAGGACGGTCACCACGCTCGGGGCGGTCACCACGGTCAGTGCGGCGGGGGCGCTCGTCGCGTGCGTTCTTTGCCTGAACAACAGCGGAAGGGCCCTCTTCATGCTCGTCAACCTTGATGGTCAGAACGCGCATCACATCCTCATGAAGGCGCATAAGACGCTCCATTTCCTGCACGGCATCGGACGGTGCATCGGATTTGACGAAGGCGTAGTGCCCCTTGCGGTTTTTGTTGATCTTGTAGGCCATCGTCTTGAGGCCCCAGTATTCGGTATCAACAACGCTACCGCCATTTTCGGTCAGAACACCGGAGAAGTGCTCGATAAGCCCTTCTGCCTGTGCGTTCGACAGATCCTGGCGCGCGATGAAAACATGCTCATAGAGCGGCATGCGCGTATCCTTTATGTCGGGCGAACTTCAAAACATGCCAAGGTCCCTTCGGGCATGTACGAGAGGCTTCGCCGGTCAAAACGGGTGAAGGGATGGCGCGTTGTACTGAATTTGACCGCGATGGCAAGAGGGCAGAGCGAGAAACACCGCGCAGAGGCAGATGATCCCGTTTGGTCGAGGCGCATTTCTGCGCGTGCCGCCCTTAAGGCTTCACAGGCGGAATTGGGGCGTCTATTGCTAGGGCAACCATAAATGACGTGAGGGCAGCCATGAGCAAGGCATTCGTATTCCCCGGACAAGGGGCGCAGACCATCGGGATGGGCAAGGCGCTCGCTGACGCTTATCCGGCGGCGGCGGCCATTTTTGCGGAGGTTGATGAAGCGTTGGGGGAGCATCTGTCGGCGCTGATCTGGGAGGGATCGGCAGAGGAGTTGCAACTCACCGCCAACGCGCAGCCCGCGCTGATGGCAACGTCGCTCGCCGCGATGCGCGCGTTGGAGGCGGAAGGGGTAAGCATCACCGATGCGGCCTTTGTGGCGGGGCATTCGCTGGGCGAGTATTCGGCGCTGGCGGCAGCGGGCGCGATCAGTGTGGCCGATACCGCACGGTTGCTGCGCATCCGTGGCAAGGCGATGCAAGAAGCGGTGCCCGTGGGTGACGGGGCCATGGCTGCGCTTCTGGGCCTCGATTTCGAGACGGCCAAGGCCGTCGCGAAGGAGGCCGGGCAAGGGGCTGTCTGTCAGGCGGCGAATGACAATGATCCGGGGCAGGTCGTGGTGTCCGGTCACTTGCACGCAGTGGAACGCGCGGTAGAGATCGCGAAGGCCAAGGGTGCCAAACGGGCAGTGATGCTGCCCGTCAGCGCGCCGTTTCATTGCGCATTGATGCAGCCCGCAGCCGATGCCATGGCGGAAGCGCTGAGCCATGTGGATATCAGCGCGCCTGCGGTGCCGCTTGTGGCCAATGTGCGGGCGGAGGCCGTGAACAATCCGGCCGTGATCCGCTCCCTTCTGGTGGAGCAGGTCACAGGCTCTGTCCGCTGGCGGGAGAGTGTTGCGTGGATGGGCGCGCAAGGTGTGACCGAGACTTGGGAGATCGGCGCGGGCAAGGCGCTGTCCGGCATGATCCGGCGGATCGACCGGAACATCGCGACAAAAGCAATCAACGGGCCGGAGGACGTGACAGCGGCCACGGCAGAGGGAGCATGAGCATGTTTGATCTGAGCGGAAAAGCCGCCCTGGTGACGGGCGCGTCTGGTGGCATTGGCGGGGCAGTTGCCACCGCACTCCACAACGCCGGTGCGACAGTGGGCCTGAGCGGCACTCGCACGGGGCCGCTTGAGGAATTGGCCGCCACGTTGGGCGAGCGGGCGCATGTGCTGCCCTGCAACCTGTCGGACGCAGATGCGGTCGATGCGCTGCCAAAACAGGCGGCAGAGGCGATGGGCGCGGTGGATATCCTCGTTAACAATGCGGGGATCACCCGTGACAACCTCTTTATGCGCATGTCGGATGAGGATTGGCAGACAGTTCTGGATGTGAACCTCACAGCCTCCATGCGGCTGATGCGGGGTGTGATGCGCGGCATGATGAAGGCGCGCTGGGGGCGGATCATCTCTGTCACCTCGGTGGTCGGTGTGACGGGCAATCCGGGGCAGGCCAATTATGCAGCATCAAAGGCCGGGATGATCGGGATGACGAAATCGGTGGCGCAGGAAGTGGCGAGCCGGGGTGTCACCGCAAACTGCGTCGCACCTGGCTTTATCGCGACGGCGATGACCGACAAGCTCAACGATAAGCAGAAAGAGGGCATTCTGGGTGCCATTCCTGCCGGGCGGATGGGCGATGCGGACGAAATCGCGGCTGCCGTGATGTTCCTCGCGTCCAAGGAGGCAAGTTATATCACCGGGCAGACCTTGCACGTGAATGGCGGAATGGCCATGATTTAAGAGACGGGCGCGCGGGCGGTTTCAAAACAAAATCGCTTGCCCTGAGCCATTTCTGTGGTAAAGCGCGCGCCATGCGCTGCTTGCCCTTTCGTGAGATTGACGTTAGGGGAGGCGCGATTTCGGGAAAACCCGAAGACTGAAACCGAAACGGAGCGCCCCTCAAGCGCGCCATTGATATGAGGACCGGAATATGAGCGACGTCGAAGAGCGCGTAAAGAAGATCGTTGTTGAGCACCTGAGCGTGGACGAAGAGAAGGTCACCAAGACCGCTTCTTTCATTGATGATCTGGGCGCAGACAGCCTTGATACCGTTGAACTGGTTATGGCGTTTGAAGAAGAGTTCGGCATCGAGATTCCAGATGACGCGGCAGAGACCATTCAGACGGTCGGCGACGCTGTGACCTTCATCTCTGGCGCGCAGTCGTAAGACGCAGCCAATGACTTATCCATGCGGCGTCCTTCGGGGCGCCGTTTTGGTTTTCGAGGGGCGCGAATTTCCCGCCCGCCTGACCTTGCCGATCCGTGACAGGCTCAGGTAGAACAGAACACGAATTGCACCACCCTGGGAGATGCCGATGCGCCGCGTCGTTGTGACTGGTCTTGGAATGGTAACGCCGCTTGCGAGCGGGGTTGAGGAAACATGGTCGCGGCTGTTGGACGGGCAGTCCGGAGCGGGGCCAATCACCCGGTTCGATCCTGAGCGTGTGGCGACGAAGATCGCCTGCGAAGTGCCGCGCGGGGATGGGACCAACGGGACGTTCAACCCCGATGACTGGATGGCGCCGAAAGACGCGCGGAAGGTGGATACGTTCATCCTGTATGCCATGGCGGCCTCTCAGATGGCCGTGAATGATGCGGGCTGGACCCCAGAGGATGAAGAAGCGCGCCTGCGCACCGGCGTGATGATCGGCTCAGGCATTGGCGGGTTGGAATCAATCGCGGAGACCACGCTTTTACTGGCGGAGAAGGGGCCGCGGCGGGTGTCGCCATTCTTTATCCCCGGCTCGTTGATCAACCTGTGTTCCGGTCAGGTGTCGATCAAATATGGCTTTAAAGGGCCGAACCACGCGGTTGTCACGGCGTGCTCGACCGGGGCGCACGCGATTGGCGATGCGGCGCGTCTGATCGCGCTCGATGATGCGGATGTGATGGTTGCGGGCGGGGCTGAAAGCTCGATCTGTGAACTGGGCATCGCGGGCTTTAACGCCTGCAAGGCGCTGTCCACCGCCTATAACGACACGCCAGAGAAAGCATCGCGGCCTTATGACAAGGACCGCGATGGGTTCGTCATGGGCGAGGGCGCGGGGATCGTTGTGCTGGAGGAATATGAGCACGCGAAGGCGCGTGGTGCGAAGATCTATGCCGAGGTGCTGGGCTATGGCCTGTCGGGCGATGCCTATCACATCACTGCCCCGGCAGAGGATGGCGATGGCGGCTATCGCGCCATGGCGGCTGCGCTGAAACGGGCGGGTCTGGAGCCATCGGCGGTGGATTATGTGAACGCGCATGGCACGTCGACCATGGCCGATACGATTGAGTTGGGCGCGGTGACGCGGCTTTTGGGCGATGCAGCGAAAACCGCCTGCATGTCCTCAACGAAGTCGGCCACGGGGCATCTGTTGGGTGCGGCGGGTGCTATTGAGGCGATTTTCAGCGTTCTGGCGATCCGCGATCAGATCGTGCCGCCAACGATCAATCTGGACAATCCGGCGGTCGAGTCCGAGTTGGATCTGGTGGCGAACGTGGCGCAGAAGCGTAAAGTTGACGTGGCAATCTCCAATTCCTTTGGCTTTGGCGGCACTAACGCCTCAGTCGTGTTTGGCAAGGTGGAGTAGCGCGGATGCTGCGCCATCTGGCGGCGAATGTCCTCACTGTGCTGATCGTCGCGATGGTGGCGATCAGTGGGGTGATTTATTGGGGGCAGTCTCAATACACAGCGCCCGGTCCGTTGGCGGAGCCGACAGTGATCACGGTGGAGCGGGGCGCGCGGCTGGATGACGTGACCGAAACGCTGCTGGAGGCGGGCGCGATCGGGAATGACACGATCTTTCGGCTTGGCGCGCGCTATGACGGATATGACCGGCGGTTGCGGTTTGGCGAGTATGAAGTACCAGCTGGCGCGTCCATGCGTGAGATCCTCGCATTGTTCGCCTCAGGCCGCAGCATCCAGTATTTCGTCACGATTCCAGAGGGTTTGACCTCATGGGAGGCGGTGCAAATCATCAACGACACGGCGCTGTTGACGGGTGAGATTACGGAAATTCCGCCCGAAGGTTCCCTTGCGCCAGATACATACTCGTTCGAGCGGAATGCGACGCGGGCGAGCATCATTGATCGGATGCAGGCCGCTCAGGAGACGATTCTGGCGGAGGCTTGGGCGAATCGTCAGGACGGATTGCCCCTCGATTCGCCGGAAGAATTGCTGATTCTGGCGTCGATCATCGAGAAAGAAACCAGCGTCCCTGAGGAGCGGTTTGACGTGGCGGCCGTGTTCGTCAACCGGCTGAATCAGGGGATGAGATTGCAGACCGATCCGACGGTCATCTACGGGATCACCTTGGGTCAGGGGCCGCTCGGGCGCGGGTTGCGCCGGTCGGAACTTGACCGCGCGACACCCTATAACACCTACCAGATCGACGGTCTTCCTCCAACGCCCATTGCCAATCCGGGGCGTGCGGCGATTGAGGCAACCGCCAATCCGAGTGAAGCGCCCTACATCTTTTTCGTGGCGGATGGCACGGGGGGGCATGCCTTCTCCGTCACCTATGCGGAGCATCAGCGCAACGTGGCGCGCTGGCGGGAGATCGAGCGCAGTCGGCAGTAGCGCGCGGTGGTCTGACGTAAATGTCTTGACTAAACGCGCGCTCCAAAGTATACCTTGTTGCAAGCTGGAAGAACTGAACCGACGCCGTAGCATTCGCTGCGGCGTTTTTCGTTTCGGAAATCTATCCATGGGTTAACAAAACATGAATGATCATACGAAGTCTCAGGAGTATGCCGCCGAACACTACATAAAACAGGCTCAAATACTGTATAGAAGCCTGTCAAAATCAATCGCCCGATATATTGAAGCTGTCGATGCTTCGCTTGAATCCGATATCGTTCCTAAAGGGGATAAGGAAAAGGCAAACGCCGTGCAGGCAGAACTTCGGGCGCATCAGAAAACTCTGTCTCAACTGATTGAATGTGAGGCCAACCTTGCGAAAAAAGCTTCCTCCGACGCCGAACTCATCGGAAACGAAATCGATTTTGACGCTGCACGCGCCGAACTCCGTGCGCGATGTGCTCTCCTCCGCGACGAACGATGAGATTGACGCGCTCCTGAATACGCTCAGCCCGAATGCGCTGGTCGCGATGCCATACCTTTTTGAGTTGTGGGGGCTGGAGGGGCATCAGCTGGAGCCGCAGACTGACTGGCTGACATGGGTGATCCTTGGCGGGCGCGGCGCGGGCAAGACGCGTGCCGGGGCGGAATGGGTGCGCGAACAGGTGGAAGGCGCGCGGCCTACGGATCCCGGGCGGTGCACACGGGTCGCACTTATTGGAGAGACGCTCGATCAGGCGCGTGACGTGATGGTGTTTGGGGCGTCGGGTATTCTTGCCTGCTCCCCGCCGGACCGACGCCCGGACTGGCAGGCCAGCCGACGGCGGCTCGTCTGGCCCAACGGGGCGCAGGCGCAAATCTTTTCAGCATCCGATCCAGAGGCCCTTCGCGGGCCTCAATTTGATTGTGCGTGGTGCGATGAACTTGCGAAGTGGAAGAAAGGACAGGAGGCATGGGACATGCTGCAATTCGCCCTCCGGCTGGGGGAGACGCCACGGCAGGTGGTCACCACCACGCCACGCGCGAATGCGTTGCTGGAGAGCATCCTCGAAGCCCCGCGCACGGCAGTAACCTCCGCGCCGACGCGGGCCAACGCACGCAATCTCAGCCCGGTTTTTCTGGAGCAGGTGATGGCGCGCTATGATGGTACCGCCCTGGGGCGGCAGGAGCTTGAGGGCGAGCTTGTCCGTGATTTGCCGGGTGCGATGTGGAGCCGGGCCGCGATTGAGGCGGCGCGGGTCGATGACGTGCCCCCCCTTGAGCGGATCGTCGTCGCGATTGACCCGCCTGTCACAAGCGGATCGGACGCGGATGCTTGCGGGATCGTCGTGGCGGGCGTCGTCTGTGATGGGCCGCCACAGGACTGGAAGGTCTATGTTCTGGAGGATGCCAGCCTCACAGGGGCGACGCCGACCGCATGGATCAAACATGCCGTGGCGCGGGCGCGGCATTGGGGAGCGGACCGGATCATTGCGGAGGTCAACCAGGGCGGCGAATTGATCGAAACCCTGTTGCGGCAGGTCGATCCGTTGATGCCCTATCGCGCCGTCAACGCCAGCCGGGGCAAAGCGACCCGGGCGGAACCGGTTGCCGCACTTTATGAACAGGGGCGGGCATTTCATGCCGCACCGATGCTGCATCTCGAAGACCAGATGTGCGCGATGGCCCGCCACGGATACACCGGCAAAGGCAGCCCGGACCGGCTGGATGCGCTGGTTTGGGCGCTCACTGAATTGATGATTGTTCCGGCGCACGGTTTCCGCGCGCCGCAAATGCGAATCCTCTGAGGGATATCGCGATCTTAACCCGCTAAGGGAGAAATCCATGGTTTTGGAACTGTTCAAACGGGCCCCGGTGCGGGCGCCCGAAGCGAAGGCGCATGCCAATCGACCGGTGATCGCGTTTCATGGCAGCGGGCGCGCCGCGTGGACGGCGCGCGACACGCCAAGCCTCGTTCGGGCCGGGTTCGCGGGCAACCCGGTTGGGTTTCGCTGTGTGAAGCTGATTGCAGAGGCCGCCTCTGCGGTTCCCTTTGCCTTGCAGGACGGCGCGCGGCGCTATGCGGACCATCCGATCCTCTCCCTTCTTGCGCGTCCGAACGGGGCGCAGGGCACGACCGACCTGATGGAAAACCTGATCGGGCAATTCCTGTTGTCAGGCGACGCCTTTCTGGAGGCCGTGGGCGAGGGGCAGGACGGCCTGCCAGCGGAGTTGCATGTGCTGCGCTCGGATCGGGTGCGGGTGGTTCCGGGAGCCACGGGCTGGCCGATCGCGTTTGAATACTCGGTCGGTGCGAAAAAGCATCGGCTGAAGGTGGATTCGATCTGTCACATCAAGGCATTCCACCCCCAAGATGACCATTACGGTCTGTCGGCCATGCAATCGGCAGCAAGTGCGGTGGACGTGCACAATGCCGCATCGCGCTGGTCGAAATCGCTGCTCGACAACGCCGCGCGCCCCTCCGGCGCGCTGGTCTATCGCGGCACGGATGGGCTGGGCGGGCTGACGGATGATCAGTTTGACCGTCTGCGCGGAGAGTTGGAGGGGTATCATTCGGGTGCAGTGAATGCCGGGCGGCCGATGCTCCTTGAAGGGGGGCTGGATTGGAAGCCGATGGGCTTCTCCCCGTCGGACATGGAATTTCAGAAAACCAAGGAAAGTGCCGCGCGCGAAATCGCGCTGGCCTTTGGTGTGCCGCCCATGCTGCTGGGTCTGCCGGGGGACAATTCCTATGCCAATTATCAGGAGGCAAACCGCGCCTTTTACCGGCTGACCGTGTTGCCGCTGCTGAGTAAGGTCAGCGACGCGATGAGTTGCTGGTTTCATGCCATGAGTGGCACGGAGGCGGTGCTGAAAACCGACCTTGACGCGATCCCGGCGTTGGCCACCGAGCGGGAAGCACAATGGCGGCGGGTGGCGAGTGCCGACTTCCTGAGCGAGGACGAGAAGCGCAGCCTTCTGGGCCTGCCGCCACGGGTTGATCCATGAGCGATCTGGGGCAGCGGCGGGCGTCGGGAGGCTCACGATACCTCTATGAGCCATTCAGTGCCGCAAGCGCGCGTGTAGATACGCTTGAGGCAATTGTGGAGGAACGCTGGGTCGCGCTTGAACGGCGGCTGGCCGGGTTGGAACAGATCCTCGACCGCATGGAGCGGCGGATGTGGACGGCGCTGTACGGGATTGCGACCTTCCTCATCGTCGAAGGCGTGTTCCTGATTTTGCAGCAGACGAATTAACCAGAAAGGATGGATGGTATGACCCATCAGGGACCGGCCTCTGGGCTGGAAACGAAGTTTTGCGGCCTCAACGAACGTCCGGGGCTAAAGGACGGGTACGAGATTTCCGGCTATGCGTCCGTTTTCGGGCTGGCGGATCGGGGCGGCGATATTGTGGAGCGGGGCGCCTATGCCCGCTCGCTTGATCGGCTGAAAGCGCAGGGCCGTCAGGTCAAGATGCTCTGGCAGCATGATCCGTTGCGCCCTATCGGGGTGTGGGACGAGGTGCGCGAGGACGCGCGCGGCCTGTTCGTGAAAGGCCGCGTGCTGCGCGACGTGCAGGTCGGTCGCGAGGCGCTGGCGCTGTTGGATGCGGGGGCGATTGACGGATTGTCCATCGGCTATCGCACCATTCAGTCGGAGAAATCCGGTCAGGGTCGCCTGCTGAAAGAGATTGATTTGTGGGAAGTGTCGCTCGTGACCTTCCCGATGCTTCCCGATGCGCGTGTTGAAACGGCCACTCCGGAGACCGGAGAGGACACACGCGATGTTGTGGAAAGCCTCGCAGAGGCATTGGCCGATGCGCGGGCGCTGTTGGCGTGACCACGCCTGACCATTGTGAACCCAAAACTTGAAGGACCATTTGATGGGACATTGCGAACGCAAATCCGTGTCGGGCGCGCCCGAACGCGGTCAGGCGCCTGTGACGGAGTTGAAATCCGCGCTGACAGGTTTCCTGAAAGACGTGGCCGAGCGCCAAGCGGAACTGAAATCCAAACTCAACGAACAGGAGCATCGCCTCACCATGCTGGACAAGAAATCCATGACGGCTCACCGCCCCGCGCTTTCCCATGCGGCGGAGATCGAAGTACCCCATGCAAAGGCGTTCTCCGCCTATCTGCGGTCGGGCGACGATGACGGGCTGCGTGGCCTTGAGATCGAATACAAAGGGATGAGCACCGCTGTGGCAGCCGATGGCGGCTATCTGGTGGACCCGGCCACGGCGGAATCTGTGCAGAGCGTGCTGCGCTCCACCTCCTCCTTGCGGTCCATCGCCAATGTCGTGACGGTGGATGCGAGCGCCTATGACGTGCTCATTGACCATGCGGACATGGGTGCGGGCTGGGCGGATGAGACCACCGCCAGCAGCGAGACAAGCACGCCGCAGCTCGACCGGATCAGCATCCCGTTGCATGAGTTGTCGGCGCTGCCGAAAGCGTCCCAGCGGCTTTTGGATGACGCGGCCTTCGACGTGGAAGCATGGCTCGCGGAGCGGATCGCGGACAAGTTTTCGCGCGCCGAGGCCGTCTCTTTCATCTCTGGTGATGGTGTGAACAAGCCGCGCGGTATCCTGACCTATACCGAAGTGGACAATGCCGCCTGGAGTTGGGGCAATATCGGCTATGTCGCGACAGGTGCGTCGGGTGACTTCGCGTCCTCCAACCCGGCGGATGCGATTGTGGATCTGGTTTTCGCGCTGGGCGCACGATACCGCCACAACGCGTCCTTCGTGATGAATTCCAAAACCGCCGGTGCGGTGCGCAAGATGAAGGACGCCGATGGGCGCTTCCTGTGGTCTGACAGCATGAACGCGGGCGAGCCTGCGCGCCTGATGGGCTATCCGGTGCTGATCGCGGAGGACATGGAGGATATCGCGGCAGACTCGACCGCGATTGCCTTTGGCGACTTCCATGCCGCCTACACCATCGCAGAACGGCCCGAGCTGCGCATCCTGCGCGATCCGTTCTCCGCCAAGCCGCATGTGCTGTTCTTTGCCACCAAGCGTGTGGGCGGGGACGTGACGGATTTTGCCGCACTCAAGCTGCTGAAATTCTCCGTCAGCTAACGCTGGTTGGCAGTGTCATGAGCGTGCTGCACCGGTCGTGGATCGGTGCAGCAGAACGACAAGGGGCAGCGCCCCGACGGCATGAGGAACAGCAAAACATGAGTGACGTATTCGTCAAGGCCGCCGGGTCTCAGATGGATCATGTGATCGACTGGTCACGCAATCATCTGGAAGAGGGCGAAGGGATCGAAGCCGATCTGGGATGGTGCATCTATCCGACAAGCGATGCCACGCGCGACCTGACCGTCGCCGTGCAGGGCATCACTGGCTCCACATCGCATGTCACGCTGGAAGGTGGCGCACCGGGACAGGTGTATGTCGTCACGGCCCATGCAGGAACCAGCACCGGACGGCGCGTGCGTCAGTCATTCGCGATCACTGTTTCGGGGGATAATTGACATGACCGAGCGCATTACAGTGCTTTCGCCGCCAGCGCAGCCACCGGTGCGTGTGGCGGATTTCGCCGATCATCTGCGGCTGGGCTCAGGGTTCGCGGATGATGCGGCCCAGACCGACCTGCTCAACCGTTTGTTGCAAACCGCCGCCTCTGTCATCGAAGGGCGGACCGGTCTGGCGTTGATCAGTCGGTCCATGATGTTGGTGACCGATGGTTGGACCAATGAAGACCGCCACAAGCTGCCTTTGGCACCCGTATCTTATGTCGCCTCCGTCACGAAAATTGATGTCAATTTCGTCCGGTCAGGCTGGCTTTGGCATGATTGGGAACTGACATCCACCACCACCGAGGCATGGCTGAGCGGTCAGCGCAATAGCCCGCTTCCATCCATCGTGGAGACTGATCGGGTTGAGGTGATCTTTACCGCTGGTTTTGGCCCAGAGCCGGACAATGTGCCCATGGACCTGAGGCACGCGGTCACGCTGCTTGCGGCGACATATTACGAAAACCGGGCGCTCAACGACTACAAGTCGGTTCCGATTGGCTATGACGTGCTGAACCTGTTGCAACCCTATCGGCGGGTGCGCCTATGAGCCGCCGTCAGATTCCAAAGCTGAACCGGCCCATGGTGTTGGAAGCCCTGGACGAGAGCACGGATGCAGGCGGTGGCCTGTCCGGTGGATGGACGGCGCTTGGCACGCTCTGGGTCGCTGTGGAAACCGCCCGGGGGCGCACACAAACACAAGCGGGGCGGGATATCCCGGTGCAGGCCGTGCGGCTGATCACACGCGGCGCCCCGATCGGCTCGCCCCGGCGCCCAGAACCGGGGCAGCGGCTGCGGGATGGTCTGCGCAACTACGCCGTTCTGGCTGTCACCGAATGGGACGCAGCGGGCTGGTATCTGGAGATCACAGCACAGGAGGGCCGACCATGACGGGGCTTGCCTATTCATGGCCGTTGCAACAGGCGGTTTTTGACCGACTGAGCACGGAGAGCGCAGTGACCACGCAGGCGCAGGTCTTTGACGCCGTGCCATCCTCCGTCGCGGTTGATGTCGATTACATCACCTTGGGCACCGAGGACGCGAAGATGCGCCCGGAGGGAGAGATTTGCTCCGTTCGGTTTGACATCGTCGTCCATTCGCCCGCGCCCGGATTTGCACGGGCGAAAGCGATCGCGGCGGCAGTGACCAGCGCGCTTGATGCCGCGCCCTTGGTTATTGCGGGTGCGCGGCTCCTGAATTTGCGGTTTGAGCGGGCGCGGGCCGCACGCGGACGCGGCATGGAGCGCCGTCGCATCACTCTGACCTATCACGCGTTGATCGCGGCAGATGGCTAACCTCACATAAGGAATGACACCATGGCGGTACAAAGCGGAAAAGATCTGCTGATCAAACTGGATATGACCGGCTCCGGCGGGTTTGAGACGGTCGCAGGGCTGCGCGCGACGCGCATCGCATTCAACGCGCAAACGGTCGATGTGACCACACTGGAAAGTGCAGGCGGCTGGCGGGAATTGTTGGGGGGCGCGGGTGTGCGATCCGCTCAACTGAGCGGATCGGGTGTGTTCAAGGACGCCGAGACGGATGAGAAGGCACGCGCGCTCTTTTTTGCGGGAGACGTGCCCGATTTTCAGGTGGTCATTCCCGATTTCGGGACCGTGACCGGACCGTTCCAGATCACGGCGATTGAATATGCCGGGGAGTTCGACGGCGAGGCGACCTATGAAATGTCCATGGCCTCCGCCGGGGCGTTGTCCTTTGCACCTGCATGAGCGTGAATGAGATGCGCGGCGAGGTTGCGCTGACCGTGAATGGTGAGCGGCATGTGATGCGGCTCTCGCTGGGGGCGCTCGCCATGCTGGAGGGGGAGGTCGGTGCGTCCTCCCTCACGGAGATCGTCAGCCGCTACGAGAGCGAAAGCGTGGGGGCAGGCGATATCCTTGCGCTGTTGCGTGCAGGGCTGTGGGGTGGCGGCGTCGAGATCAGCCCGGCGGAGCTTGCCCACGCCGACATCGCGGGTGGCCCGTTGGAGGCCGCACGGGCCGCAGCGCGGCTTTTGCATCTCGCGTTCAGCCTGCCCCAGACCGCGCAGACATGAACCGCATCGCCTGGGGGCCGCTGATGCGGCTCGGGCTGGGCCGGATGGGCCTTGTCCCGGATGTGTTCTGGGCGCTCACCCCTGCCGAATTCCTGCTGATGGCCGGGCTTGATGCTCCAGAGGCCCTGCGCATGAGCCGCTCCGCGCTGGAGCGGCTCAGCGCGCTTTACCCCGATGCCCCGAAAGGAGAGCAAACCGATGACTGACAGACGATCAGATGAAATCGAGGAGTTGTTTGCCGAAGTGGACAGTTCCATTGCCTCGACAGAGGCCGTCATAGGCGCTTTTCGCCGGGAGATGGAGCGCACGTCGCGCAGCACCGAGGACGCATCCCGCCGGGTCAGCGGCTTTGACCGGTCGATCGGGAAGGGCCTGCGGGGGGCCTTTGATGAGATCGTGTTCGAGGGAGGGCGCGCGTCGGACGCGCTGAAGGCGATGGCACGCAGCATGTCCTCCTCCGTGCTCAATCAGGCGCTGACGCCAGTTCAGAACGCGCTGGGCGCGGGCATTGGCGGGCTGGTGCGATCAGGCCTAGGGGCGATCACCGGGGGCGTGGTGCCGTTTGCCGATGGCGCGGGATTTGCGGGGGGCCGCGTGCGGGCTTTTGCCGATGGCGGCATCGTCGCGGGGCCAACCACATTTCCGATGCGGGGCGGACAGACCGGCCTGATGGGAGAGGCCGGACCAGAGGCGATCATGCCCCTGTCGCGCGGGCCAGATGGCAGCCTTGGGGTCAAGGCACAGGGCAACGCCACCACGGTCGTGAACATCAACATCACGACACCGGATGTGGAGGGGTTTCGCCGCTCGCGCAGCCAGATTGCCGCTGAAATGAGCCGGGCGATGCGCGCTGGCCAACGCAACCTCTAAGGATCGGAGCAACCGCGATGAGCTTTCACGAAGTACGATTCCCGACCGACCTCTCCTTTGGGGCAAGTGGCGGACCGGAGCGCCGCACCGAGATCGTCACGCTGGCGAATGGCCATGAGGTGCGCAACGCCCCATGGGCGCATGCGCGGCGGCGCTATGACGCGGGAATGGGCATGCGCTCCCTCGATGATCTGGAGGTCGTGATCGCGTTTTTCGAGGCGCGCGCGGGGCAGCTCCATGGGTTTCGGTGGAAGGATTGGACGGATTTCAAATCCTGCCCCGCATCGCAGGTCATCGATCCGATGGATCAGGTGATTGCGACGGGTGATGGGGCGGCAACGTCCTTCCCGCTGGTCAAGAATTACCGCTCGGGCGAGCAGACCTATATCCGCCCGATTGTGAAGCCCGTGGCGGGCAGTGTCCGTGTGGCAGTGGATGGCACAGAGCTTTTCGCGCCGGATTTCAGCGTCGACCCGGCAACAGGGCTGCTGACGCTCGCCTCCGCGCCGCAGGAAGGCGCAGAGGTCACAGCGGGCTACGCGTTTGATGTGCCAGTCCGGTTTGACACGGATGCGATCACCACCAGCGTGACCGGATTTGAAGCGGGTGAAGTGCCGTCCATCCCCGTGGTGGAGGTGCGGATCTGATGCGCGCATTTGACGAAGCTTTTCAGGCGATGCTCGACAGTGGTGTGACGACGCTTGCCCGCTGCTGGCGGATCGTGCGCAGGGATGGTGTGCGGTTCGGTTTTACCGATCATGACCGGGATCTGGTGGTGGACGGCCAACTCTGTCGCGCGGCGACCGGATTGTCGGCAGGGGCGATTGACCATTCCACCGGGCTTTCCGTTGACAACGCGGTGGCGCTGGGCGCGCTGGATGATGCGGCGCTGAACGAGGCAGATATCGCCGCAGGCCGGTTTGACGGGGCGGATGTCACCCATTGGATCGTGAATTGGGCCAATCCCTCGCAGGTCGTAACCCTGTTTACCGGCAGCATTGGGGAAATCCGGCGCGGCACCGTCGGATTTGAAGCGGAATTGCGCGGCCTCTCCGAAAGGCTGAACCGGCCGATGGGGCGCGCGATCCTGCGCCAATGCGATGCGGTGTTGGGGGATGCGCGCTGTGGCGTGACCCTCGATACATCAGACAAGCGGGCAGTGGCGACAGTCGTTTCGGTCCGGGGGGATGGGTTGATGGTCGTCTCTGGCCTCGGTGCGTTCGACGCAGGCTGGTTCGAGCATGGCAGCTATCGTTGGACGGGCGGGGCCAATGACGGGCAGCGCCACATGGTCAAACGGCATGAGATCGTGGACGGGCTCC
This sequence comes from Rubricella aquisinus, assembly GCF_014199445.1. Classification (GTDB taxonomy): domain Bacteria; phylum Pseudomonadota; class Alphaproteobacteria; order Rhodobacterales; family Rhodobacteraceae; genus Rubricella; species Rubricella aquisinus. The sequence goes on from NZ_JACIJS010000007.1 coordinate 201,235, forward strand.
ACCTGATTGGTCTTTGGGCTGCTCCCTCAACGGCGATTTCGGCGGGAGACACCGCGGAGGTGACCGTGGGCTGTGATCGCCGCGCGTCGACCTGCAAGGCGAAATTCCAGAATTTCGCCAATTTCCGGGGCTTCCCGCATGTGCCGGGAGAAGATTTCGCGATCAGTTATCCCGTTTCGGGGGATGTGATGGATGGAGGGAGCCTGCGCAATGGATGAGCATGACATAATCCGCAGCGCGCGTCGCTGGATCGGCACGCCCTATGTGCATCAGGCCAGTTGTCGCGGTGCCGGGGCCGATTGCCTGGGCCTGATCCGGGGTATCTGGCGGGAGGTGATCGGCGCGGAGCCAGAACCCTTACCCGCCTATACCGCCGACTGGTCCGAAGTGGACCGCAAGGAGCGGTTGTTGCGGGCGGCCATGGCGCATTTCCAACCCATCGACGGCCAGCCACACAATGCCGATGTTCTGGTGTTTCGTATGCGCGACAAGGGCGTGGCCAAGCATATGGGCCTTTTTGTGCAAGAGGGCGGGTCGGAGCGGCTGATCCATGCCTATTCGGGGCATGGCGTCGTGGAAGTCCCCCTTGGTGCTGCATGGCGGCGGCGGATCGCCGGTGTGTTCCGGTTTCCTGAAAGGATTTCGTAATGGCGACAGTAATTCTGGCGGCGGCAGGTGCTGCGGCGGGCAGCGCGGTGGGTGGTGCCTTCCTCGGCCTGAGCAGTGCCGCGATCGGGCAAGCCATCGGTGCCACTATTGGGGCAGGTATTGATCAGCGGCTGACGGGCGGGGCAGGCGGCTCTTATGCGACGGAGCGTGGGCGGGTTGAAACCTTCCGGATGCAAGGGGCGTCGGAGGGCACGGCATTGCCCTATGTGGCCGGTCGGATGCGCCTGCCGGGGCAGTTGATCTGGTCCACCCGGTTCAAGGAAACCGCGACAACCAGCAGTTCCACCACAACCTCCACCCAAGGGGGTAAAGGCGGTGGCGGGGGCAGTTCCGCCACAACGACCACCACGACCTATTCCTATTCGCTGAGCTTTGCCGTGGCGCTTTGTTCCGGGGAGATCACCCGGATCGGGCGGGTCTGGGCGGATGGCAAGCGCGTGGACCTGAGCCGCATCACCTGGCGGATGCATCCTGGCAGTGAAAAGCAGGACGCAGACCCATTGATCGCGGCGGTCGAAGGGCTGGAGGACGCGCCGAGCTATCGCGGTACGGCCTATCTGGTGTTCGAGGATCTGGAGCTTGGCCCTTACGGCAATCGCATCCCGCAGATCACGGCAGAGGTCGTGCGCCGCCCGCAATCGCGCCTGCCGGAGACGGATCGGTTCTTCAGCACCTCCCCGGTCGAGCAGATCGCGGGGGTGTGCATGATCCCCGGCACCGGGGAATATACGCTCTCCGATGCAGCTCAACGGCTGATCTTTGGTCCCGGCTCTTACCGGATGATGAATGTCAATAACGAGTTGGGGGAGCCGGATTTCGTGGCCTCCCTCGGGGCGTTGAAATCCGAATTGCCCGCGGTGCAATCCAGTGTGCTTGTCGTATCATGGTTTGGTGACGACCTGCGCGCGGGGCATTGCACGGTCAAACCCAAGGTGGAGCAAACCGAATTTGACGGCGCGCCGATGCCATGGCGCGCGGGCGGGATCACACGGGCGATGGCAGAGACCGTTTCCCAAACGGAAGGTCGCGTGAATTTTGGGGGCACAAGTGCCGATGGCGCGGTCGTTCAGGCGATCAACCGGATGCGGGACGAGGGCATCGCCGTCACCTTCTATCCGTTCTTGTTGATGGATATTCCCGGCGACACTTCCTTGCCCGATCCGTGGAGCGACGGCACGCAAGCCGCCTTTCCGTGGCGGGGCCGGATCACCACGAATGATGCGCCGGGGCGCGCAGGCACGGCGGACAAGACCCCGGCAGCAGCGGCTGAGGTCGCGTCCTTCATGGGGGCCGCGCAGATCACGGATTTCACCATCGTGGCAGATGGCAGCGTCACCTATGCCGGGCCATCCGGCGATTGGGGGTTTCGGCGCATGATCCTGCATTATGCGCATCTGTGCGTCGCGGCGGGCGGGGTCGATGCGTTTTGCATCGGATCGGAGCTGCGCGGTCTGACGCAGATCCGCGATGGGGCGTCGAGCTATCCATTTGTGACCGCGCTGCGGGCGCTGGCAGCGGATGTGCGTGCGATCCTCGGCCCAGAGGTGAAGATCGGCTATGCGGCGGATTGGTCCGAATATTTCGGGCATCATCCGAAGGATGGGTCGGGCGATGTGCTCTATCATCTTGATCCGTTATGGGCGGACGCGAATATCGATTTCGTCGGCATCGACAATTACATGCCGTTGTCGGATTGGCGGGATGGGGAGGATCATGCGGATGCCGCGTGGGGATCGCTCTATAACCCCGATTATCTGCGCGCGAATGTCGAAGGCGGCGAGGGGTTTGACTGGTATTACGCAACCCCAGAGGACCGAGCAGCACAAGAGCGTACGCCGATCACCGATGCGGCCCATGGGGAAGATCACATCTTCCGGCCCAAAGACCTGCGGAACTGGTGGGGCAGACCGCATTATGATCGCCCCGGTGGCGTGCGGTCCGCGCAACCAACCGAATGGGAGGCCGAAGGAAAGCCGATCTGGTTCACCGAATATGGCTGCCCGGCGATCGACAAGGGCACGAACCAGCCGAATGTGTTTGTCGATGCGATCTCAAGCGAAAGCGCGATGCCCTATTTCAGCACCGGCGCGCGGGATGATTTCATCCAGTATCGCTATCTGGAGGCGATGATCAGCCATTGGTCGGCAGAGGAGAACAATCCGCGCTCCAAGGTCTATGACGCGCCGATGATCGAGATGAGCCGTGCGCATGTCTGGGCATGGGATGCGCGGCCCTGGCCGGACTTTCCGAACCGGATCGGGGAATGGTCAGACGGGCCGAATTACGCGCGGGGGCATTGGATCTCTGGCCGGTTGCAAATGGCCGTGCTGGGCGAAGTGGTGGCGGAATTGTGCGGCGTGGCGGGGATCGGTGCGCTGGAGGCCACTGGGCTGCATGGGGGCGTGCCGGGGTTTGAGTTGCGTGATCGGACGAGTGCGCGTGCAGCCCTTCAACCCCTGATGCTCGGCTTCGGCTTTGACGTGATGGAGCAGGAGGGGGCGCTTCGGTTCCGGATGCGGGATGGTGCGCGCAATTTTGTGCTCGACAGGCAAGAGATTGTCGCGAATGGCCCCTTGGCCGCGCTGGAGCGCAGTCGCGCGGCGGATGGTGAGGCGATCCACCGGGTCCAGATCGAGCATTACGATGCGGATCGCGACTATCAGCGGGGGGCGGTGGAGGCCGCTTTGCCCGATGCGGATCGGCAGGATGGCGACCGCTCCACCATGCCCATGGCCATGACCGCCGCCGCCGCGCGCAGCGTCGCCGCGCGGTTCCTCGCGGAGGCGCAGGTGTCGGGCGACCGGATCAGCGTTACCGTGCCGCCAACCTTTTTGCAGATCGAAGCCGGTGACATTCTGGAATTCGATGGGCAGCGGTATCGTGTGGACCGGATCGAGGATGCCGATGCGCGCCGGATCGAGGGGGCGCGGGTTGATCCCAGTGTCTATGTCAGCCGCTATTTCCCCGAAGATCTGGGGGCACAATCGGTGCCGCCGATTGCGGGGCCGGTCGTGTCTCGCTTTCTGGACCTGCCATTGTTGCGGGGCGATGAGGTGCCCCATGCGCCGCATGTGGTTGCGACCTCCGATCCGTGGCCGGGGCCGGTGCGGGTCTATTCCTCCACCGATAATAGCGGGTACGCGCCGAATACCGATGTTTTCCGCGCGGCGGTGATGGGACACACAAAGACGCCGCTCAAGCCTGCCAAAGCCGGGCTATGGCAATGGGCATCCGGGCTGGAGGTGGAGGTCGTGCGTGGCGCGCTTGAAAGCCGGACGCCGCGCGATGTGCTGGACGGTGCGAACGTGGCCGCGATCCGGGCGGCGGGTGGCACGGATTGGGAAGTGTTCCAGTTCCAGACCGCTGAGCTGATCGGCAAGAACACATGGCGGCTCGACGGGTTGTTGCGGGGCCAGCTTGGCACGGAATTCGTGCATGACGCGGCGGTCCCGGAGGGGGCGCAATTCGTGTTTCTGGATGCGGCCGCCGTGCAGATTGATATTCCGCAATCGGCACGCGGGCTGGAGCGGTATTACCGAGTTGGCCCCGCGACGCGGACCTATGACGAGGATGTCTTTTCCACTGTCGTCGAAGCCTCTCTCGGGGTTGGGCTGCGGCCCTACGCGCCGGTCCATCTGACCGCCCGTAATAGCGGCGCCACGCTTGATCTGGCGTGGGTGCGGCGCACGCGGGTTGAGGGCGATTTGTGGGATTTGGGCGATGTGCCGCTCGCTGAAGAGCAGGAACGCTACATCGCGCGTCTGCGCAAGGACGGTGCGGTGCATGCCGAGGTCGAGACAACCGCCCCGTCGGCCAGTTTCGATACAGCCAGCTCGCCCGGTTTCCCGTTTGACGTGGAAGTCGGCCAAATCTCCGCCCGGTGGGGCATAGGCGCAAAAGCATGTAACGGTGAACGAAGCCTTTGCCCGGCTTGATGCGGTGTCCCGACTGGTGATCGAAGCGCGGGGCCTGACGACGCCGCCCGTCACGCCAGAGGAGGGCACGGTCTATGCCGTGGGCAGTGGTGCGACCGGAGCATGGGCGGGCGAGGACGGGATGCTGGCCATCGCCGTCAATGGTGGTTGGCGGTTTGTCGTCCCGAAGCGGGGATGGGCGGCGTGGGACGTCGCCTTGGACCGGGGGCTTGTTTTTGACGGCACGGATTGGGCCGATACCATGGCCGCGCCAAGCGCAGGCGGCGCCGCGACCGTGGCCCGTGTGATCGAGTTTGATCACGTCATCACAGCGGGTGCGAGCAATGCCACTCTGGGCGTGATCCCGGCGCGTGGTGTGGTTCACGCGGTCACGGCGCGGGTGATCGGAGCGATCACCGGGACCGGCACGACCGGATGGCAGCTTGGCGTCAGTGGATCGCCGGATCGGCATGGAACCGGGTTGGGGCTGGCGCTGAATTCCTATGCGGCGGGCGTCACGGGGCAGCCGGTGACCTATTGGTCGGACACGCCCTTGCTTTTGACGGCAGAAGGAGGCGATTTCACCGCCGGATCGGTGCGCATCGCAATCCACCTGACCGAATTCACCCCGCCGCGTGCAGTGTGACGCGGGATGCAACCCTTGATCCATCAAGACGTGACAGCCGCCGCGCGGTGGCTGTTGCGCTACCCGCGCGCTGAGCGCCGGGGGCAGATGGCAGTGTTAATCCGAACGGCTGACGCGGCGGATCAAGCGCGGATGCAGGGCGGCGAGGCATCATTTCAGGGCGACGGAACGCTCGGGCATGCCGCGCGTGCGCAGGCATTGGGGCAGGAGCCAAGCTGCGATGATGTGGAGTATGCCCATGCGCTCGCCGTGGCTTATGGAGCGGTGTCTGCGTTTCTTGATCACCGGGTCGGGTCAGATTTTGCTTGAAACTCGTGCGGCTTATTCCGATGTAAGGGGAGACTGACACGCGGAGGTGCCCCATGGCCCAGCAAAAATCCCCCTATGTCGCGCCGGTTGATCCGGTCTGGACGCGGATCCAGACGGAAGCCGACGATATCGTGCGCGAAGAGCCGATGCTTGCCGGGCTGATCTATGCCTCTGTCATCAACCGCAAGAGTTTCGAGGATGCGCTGGGCTACCGGCTGGCGCACAAGCTGGCTTCGGGGGAAATGACCGATGGCCTGCTGCGCGAAGTCATCCAATCGGCCCATGAGGCAGACCCGAGCATTGGCGCGGCGGCCCGTGCGGATGCTGTGGCCACGCTGGAGCGCGACCCTGCCTGCCACCGGATCATTCAGCCGCTGATGTTCTTCAAAGGATATCAGGCCATTCAAAGCTACCGTGTTGCCCATCATTATTGGGCAACGGGGCGGCACAACATGGCCTATTTCCTTCAGATGCGCACATCCGAGGTGTTTGGCGTGGATATCCACCCCGGCGCGCGGATCGGCAAAGGCATCATGATGGATCACGCCCATTCCATTGTCATCGGTGAGACGGCCGTGGTGGGGGACAATGTGTCGATGCTCCATTCCGTCACTCTGGGTGGCACCGGAAAAGAGCATGGCGACCGGCACCCAAAGATTGAAAACGGTGTGTTGATCGGGGCTGGCGCGAAAGTGCTGGGGGATATCCGGGTCGGCCATTGCAGCCGGATCGCCGCTGGATCGGTCGTGTTGGAGGACGTCCCTCCCTGCAAGACCGTGGCAGGTGTGCCCGCGCGGATCGTGGGGGAGGCTGGGTGCGATCAGCCTTCGCAAAGCATGGATCAGCTTTTTGGCCTTGCAACTGACACTTAAGTGTCACCGTAGTTTGGCTGAACCGTCACGGTGACGTCGTACCGCTCTTCCTGATATTTCATCAGGAGGACATCCATGCAGTACAAGATGATGGTAAGCGCGATTGCGCTGATTGCAGCCGCCCAAGCGTCCGCGCAGGAAACACGGATCGTGACAAACCCTGCGGACGCGGGCGATGGCAGCCTGCGCGCCGCCCTTGCCGATCTGGCCGCGACCGGCGGCACGGTCGTAATTGCCACGGAGGGCGATATCATCGCGGGCGCCGGCTTTGTCTATGAAGGCACAGCACCCTTGACGATCATCGGCGCGGGCCAAACGATCCGGATGGGCGTGAACGAGACCGTTTTGGCGATGCGCAACGGTGCGGACCTCACCATGTCCGACCTATCGCTTGTGGGGCCGGGTGGATTTGACATCACTGCGCGTGGGGATGTGGACGGCCCGGCGGGCAAAGGTCTTTTTGTCGATGTGCGGGACGATCAAACCGGGGTGGTCGCGCTGGATCTGACGAATGTCAGCGTGCGGGACGTGGCTGGGCATGGAATTCACATCTCCGATTGTACGCTTGCCGATGAGTGCGGCGGCGGTGGCGGCGGGGCTGGCGAAGGCTCGTCCGCGTCCATCTCTGTCAGGCTGTCGGATGTGATTGTGGATCGGGTCGGCTATGGCCGTTTCGATGCGGATGGCCTGCGCGTGGACGAGCGCGGGGCTGGGGATATCCACTTCACCGCCAATGGCTCCATCTTTTCGCGCGTGGGTGCGGATGGTGTCGAACTTGACGAAGGGCAGGACGGATCGGTCGTGCTGCGCGTGTCCTCATCCGTGTTCAACAACAATGGCGGCTATTGTGACCCGGTGATGCTCAGCGCGTTCCCGCCTGCGGAACCCGAGGGCGAATTTGCCGAAGGGGTCATGGCGGCGAACGCCATTCCGGGGGCAATTACCGGATCGCCGGATGATCGGTGCTTTGAGCGCGAAGTCGATCTTTATGACGATGGCAGTGTTGAGGCATATGAATTCGCCATTGATGTGGATGACGGCTTTGACATTGATGAGGCAGGCGCGGGCGATATCCGTGGAACGATATCCGGCAGCGTGATTGCGCGGAACCTCGATGAAGGGCTCGATTTCGATGAGGAGGGGCCGGGCGGCATTCACCTTATGGCGCTGTCCACCATCGCGCGAGGCAACACGGATGACGGCTTTAAATCGTCGGAAGAAGATGCGGGCGATGTCATGGGCCTGATGATTAACGCGGTCGCGCGGGACAATGGCGGCGTCGGTATCGTGTTCGAGGAAGAGGATGCTGGTGACGTGCGGGTGGAGATGCGCGGCGGTGCCACCTCTGGCAATGATGACGGGGATACCAGCCTTGAGATCGTGCAGGAGGATGACGGCGCGGGTGCGCTGATCCTTATCGAGGCGGGGCTGGAAGAAGATATTGAGGTCGAGGGCGTGACCGTCACCCGGTGACACGATCCGACCCGCTGAAACGCAAACGGGCGCCCAATCGGGCGCCCATTTTTTTCGTTTCTGATCAGCCCGTTAGGCCAGCATTGCAATCGGGTCTTCCAATTGCGCGGCCATCGCGGCGAGGAATTGCGCGCCAAGCGCGCCATCAATCACCCGGTGATCGACAGAGAGGGTGACAGACATCATTGTCGCGACTTCCATTTCCCCTTCATCGTTCACGATGGGCTTTTTGATCCCGGCGCCGACGGCGAGGATCGAGGCATGGGGCGGGTTGATTACCGCGTCAAAATTCTCAATCCCGAACATGCCGAGGTTGGAGATGGCAAAGCTGCCGCCCTGATACTCATGGGGGGCGAGTTTGCGATCACGGGCGCGGCCCGCGAGGTCTTTCATCTCTGCCGACAGGGTGCTGAGCGTCTTGTGATGCGCGTCGCGGATCACGGGGGTAAACAGGCCACCCTCGATCGCCACGGCGACAGCCACGTCGGACGGTTTCAGCTTCAGCACACGATCCCCGGCCCAAACCGCGTTGCAATCGGGCACCTCTTGCAGAGCGTTGGCGCAGGCCTTGATGATGAAATCATTGACCGAGAGCTTTTTGCCGCTGGCAGCCAAGCTCTTGTTCAACGTGCCGCGGAATTTCAGCAGCGCATCAAGGCGGATTTCACGCCGCAGGTAGAAATGCGGAATGGTCTGCTTGGCTTCCGTGAGGCGGGCCGCGATGGTTTTGCGCATTCCGTCGAGTTTAATCTCTTCATACTCGCGGTCTGCATACATCTTGGCGACCTGATCGGCGGACATGCCCTGTGCCGGAGCGGCAGCGGCAGGGGCCGCGGCCTTGGGTGCTTCTGCTGCGGGCGCGGCGGCGGCTTTCGGTGCTGCGGTCGCATTCTCCACGTCGGCCTTGACGATCCGGCCATGGGGGCCGGAGCCTTTGATCCCGGACAGATCAAGCCCCTTGTCCTTTGCGATCCGCCGCGCGAGCGGGGAGGCGAAAATGCGGTTGCCATCGGCGGCTTTCGGGGCTGCGGGGGCGGAGGAGGCTTCGGCCTGCGCAGGCGCTGCGGTTTCCTCAGCTTTCGGAGCATCAGCGGACGGGGCAGGCGTGTCTGCCGCCGGGGCCGCGTCCATATCATCGGCAGTTTCGCCATCTTCAAGAAGCACGGCGATCAGGTCGTTGACCTTCACCCCTTCGGTGCCTTCGGGGATCACGATCTTACCGATGGTGCCTTCGTCCACGGCCTCGAATTCCATCGTGGCCTTGTCCGTCTCGATCTCTGCGATCACGTCGCCGGAGGCAACGGTGTCGCCCTCTTTGACGTTCCACTTGGCGAGCGTGCCTTCCTCCATCGTGGGGGAGAGCGCTGGCATCAGAATGTTGATGGGCATTTTATTCCCTCCTTAACGGTAGCACACGGATTTGGCGGCCTCGACCACCTCATCCGTCGTGACAAGTGCGAGCTTTTCGAGATTTGCGGCATAGGGCATGGGCACGTCCTTACCGCACAGGTTGATCACCGGTGCATCAAGGTAATCGAACGCGCGCTCCATCACGACGGAGGTGATGTAGTTGCCGACGGAGGATTGCGGGAAGCCTTCCTCGACGGTGATCAGACGGTTGGTCTTCATCACAGAACGCAGGATCGCATCCGTGTCCATCGGGCGGATCGTGCGCAGGTCGATCACCTCTGCCGAGATGCCGTCCGCCGCCAGTTTCTCCGCCGCTTCAAGGGCATAGGTCATACCGATGCCGAAGGACACGATGGTGACATCCTCGCCCTTGCGCCATGTGCGCGCCTTGCCAAATGGCACGGTGAAATCGTCGATCTCCGGCACGTCGAAGGATTTGCCGTACATCATTTCGTTCTCAAGGAACACGACCGGGTTCGGATCGCGCACGGCGGTTTTCAAAAGGCCCTTCGCGTCTGCGGCAGAGTAGGGCATCACGACCTTGAGGCCCGGCACATGGCTGTACCACGCGGCGTAACATTGCGAATGCTGCGCGCCGACGCGGGACGCAGCCCCGTTCGGGCCACGGAACACGATCGGACAGCCCATCTGACCGCCAGACATATAGAGCGTCTTGGCCGCAGAGTTGATGATGTGGTCAATCGCCTGCATGGAGAAGTTGAAGGTCATGAATTCCACAATCGGGCGCAAGCCAGCGAAGGCCGCACCCGTTGCCAGCCCGGCAAAGCCGTGCTCGGTGATCGGGGTGTCCACGACGCGCTTGTCGCCGAATTCATCCAGAAGCCCTTGAGAGATTTTATAAGCGCCCTGATATTCGCCCACTTCCTCCCCCATCAGGAACACGTCGCCATCGCGGCGCATTTCCTCGGCCATTGCGTCGCGCAGGGCTTCGCGGATGGTTTGGGTTTTGAAGGTGGTGCCTTCGGGGTATTCAGGCTCTTCCGGTTCGTCCGCCACTGGCGCGGCGGGCTTAGCCACCACCGGCGCTGCAGAGTGATCCGGCTTTTCTTCCGCATCGTTGTCCTCTGCGGGCGCGGCGGCTTCTGGCGCGGCATCGGCGGCGGAGGCATCTTCTCCCTCCTCCAGAAGGATCGCGATTGGCTCGTTCACCTTCACGTTTTCGGTGCCTTCGGGAATGAGGATCTTGCCCATCACGCCTTCATCGACGGCCTCGAATTCCATCGTGGCTTTGTCGGTTTCGATCTCAGCGATCACGTCACCGGATTTGATCTCGTCACCCTCTTTCACGTTCCATTTCGCGAGAGTGCCTTCCTCCATCGTCGGGGAAAGAGCGGGCATAAGCAGTTGAATTGTCATGATTTATATCTCCAATTCACGCGTAGATATCGGTGAAGAGTTCGTCCACCGATGGCTCGGGGCTCTCTTGCGCGAATTTCGCGGCGTCGTTGATGATCGCCTTGATTTCCTTGTCGATCTCTTTGAGTTCCTCGTCAGAGGCGTGCTTGCCTGTGGTCAGGATCGCCTTGACGGCCTCAATCGGATCACGCTCTTCGCGCATTTTCTGCACTTCCTCACGGGTCCGGTATTTCGCCGGGTCCGACATGGAGTGGCCGCGATAGCGGTAGGTGTTCACTTCGAGGATATAGGGGCCATCGCCCGCGCGGCAGATTTCGACCGCTTTCTGACCAGCAGCCTTGACGGCGAGCACGTCCATCCCGTCCACCGCTTCGCCCTTGATCCCGTAGGCAGCACCACGCTCCCAGAAGGATTTGGAATGGGTGGAGCGTTTCACGCTGGTGCCCATGGCGTATTGGTTGTTCTCAATCACAAACACGACGGGCAGGTTCCAGATCTCCGCCATGTTGTAGGTCTCATAGACCTGGCCCTGGTTTGCCGCACCGTCCCCGAAATAGGCGAAGGACACGTTGTCATTGCCGCGATACTTGTTCGCGAAAGCAAGGCCCGCGCCGATGGGCACCTGCGCACCGACGATCCCGTGGCCGCCGTAGAATTCCTTTTCCTTGGAGAACATGTGCATGGAGCCGCCCTTGCCGCGGGAATATCCGCCCTCGCGACCGGTCAGTTCTGCCATCACGCCTTTCGGGTCCATCCCGCAGGCGAGCATGTGTCCGTGGTCGCGATAGGAGGTGACGCGCTGATCGCCCTCTTTCGCGGAGGCTTCCAGCCCGACGACAACCGCTTCCTGACCGATATACAAGTGACAGAAGCCGTTGATCAGGCCCATGCCGTACAACTGGCCGGCTTTCTCTTCAAATCGGCGGATCAGGAGCATTTCGCGGTAATAATGCAAAAGCTCCTCTTTCGAGGCGTTGGGCTTTGCGGCCCGCTTCGCGGTTGCCATGGTGTTTCCTCACAATAGTTTGACATCAAACAATGTGAGTTTAACGTAACGTCAGACGCAATGCTAGCCCCTGCCATATGCCGCAATGGTCGCAGGGTTAGCGGATGATGATCTCATCGGGGCGGATCAGGCCAAGCGTTTCGCGCGCCTGCTCATCCAAAAGGTCCAGATCAAGGTATTGATCCGAAAGCCGCATGGTCAGGTTTTCAAGCCGCTCCCGCTCCGTCACAAGCAGTGCAAGGTCTTGTTTCAGGACGATTTCCCGCTCCTCAGCGGCCAGCATCCGGGTCACGCCGAACGGGCCACGCAGCGCGGCATAGGCAAAGGACAGGATTAACGCCAACGCGCCAAGCGCGAAGAGCGTTTGAATCACCACATGGCCGGAAAAACGGCTGCGCACACTCATCTCTTTTGCCTCAAAAGCCGGACCCTCTCGCGGGGTGCCGTGCGCGGGCAGTGTGCCATAAGTGATTCGCCATGGGAATCCCCCTTCGATATGAAAAACGCCCCGAAGCTGAACTTCGAGGCGTTTCAACAGCTTAACCTGAGTTATGGATCAGGCTTTACCTTTGTAGATATCCACGAGCTTGCCCAGCATATCGAGCGCATCCTCACGCGACCGCTGGAAGGTGTTGCGCCCGATGATGGAGCCGTTGCCGCCTCCGTCACGGATCGCGCGCGCATCGTCATAGACGCTGTCGGCCCCTTTCTTCGCCCCGCCGGAGAACACGATCAGGCGCTTGCCGTCGAACGCGGATTGCACGCAATGCTTCACGCGCGCAGCTTGCGTTGCGATGTCGATCTCCTGCTCCTCATAGACCTTCTTCGCCTCGGGCAGCATCAGGTGATCGGTGCCAAGCTTGATCTTGATGATATGCGCACCGAGAAGCGCGGCCATGTGAGCGGCATAGGCGGCCACGTCGATGGCGGTTTCGCCATCTTTCGTCACGCCTTCACCGCGCGGATAGGACCACATTACGGTGGCCACACCCTTCGATGCGGCTTCTTTGCGCATCTCGACAATCTCTTCCATCATATCGACGGCCATGTCGGAGCCGGGATAGATCGTGAAGCCGATGGCCGAGCAGCCAAGGCGCAGCGCATCGTCCACCGATGCGGTCACGGCCTGGTTCTTTCCAGCCGTGCCGGACATCAGCGAGTTGGCGGAGTTGACCTTCAGGATCGTCGGGATCTGCCCGGCGAAGGTGTCAGCGCCCGCTTCAAGCGGCCCAAGCGGTGCGGCATAGGCATTCAGTCCCGCATCAATCGCCATCTGGTAGTGGTAATGCGGATCATACGCTGCCGGATTGGGGGCAAAGCTGCGCGCGGGTCCGTGCTCGAACCCCTGATCGACGGGGAGGATGATCATCTTGCCAGTGCCAGCCAGCTTGCCTTGCATCATCATGCGGCAAAGCTGTGCTTTCACGCCGGGTGTTTCGCCTTCGTAATTCGCAAGGATATTGCGAACGGTACGGGTCGCTTTCATGGTTTTATGTCCTTTGGGCCAAAAAGGGATAAGTGCCGTTGGGGTACCGTGTGGGCTTGTGAGCGGTCAACCCACCTGACGGAATGCAACCGGTTTGGAAGCGCAGGAAAAAGCGTCGCAGGCAAGGATTTGCCGCAAAAACGCAAAACGCGCCGCGAGGGTGCGCGGCGCGTTGCAGAAATCTGGGTTTCGATCACCGGGTCAGGACTGCCACACCGGGCAGGGTTTTGCCTTCCAGCCATTCAAGGAACGCGCCCCCGGCGGAACTGATATAGCTGAACTGATCCGCCACCCCGGCCATGTTGAGCGCAGACACCGTATCGCCGCCCCCCGCAACGGATGTGAGCTTGCCCGCTTCGGTCAGCTTGCCTGCTGCCCGCGCCGCCGCGAAGGTCGCGGTGCCAAAGGGTTCGATCTCGAACGCGCCAAGGGGGCCGTTCCAGACCAGCGCCTTGCATGTGCCAAACAGAGCCTCGATATGGGCGACAGCCTCCGGCCCCGCGTCAAGGATCATCATATCCTCGGGGCAGGCATCGGCAGGCACCACACGGTTTTCAGCGCCCGCCTTGAACTCCGCCGCGATGACCACGTCTTTCGGCAGATGCAGGGTGCATCCCGCACCTTCAGCCTTTGCCATCACATCCCGCGCGGTGTCGAGCATGTCGTATTCACAAAGCGATTTGCCAACCCCGATGCCCTGCGCGGCAAGGAACGTGTTGGCCATGCCGCCCCCGATCACGATGTGATCCATCCGGGTGATGAGATTGCCCAAAAGATCAAGCTTGGTCGAAACCTTGGCCCCGCCGACCACGGCGCAAACGGGCGGGGTCGGGTTGGCGAGCACAGCTTCAAGCGCGCCCAACTCCTCCGCCATCAAGAGACCGGCGAAAGAGGGCAGGTGGTGGCCGACCCCTTCGGTGGAGGCGTGGGCCCGATGCGCGGCGGAGAATGCATCATTGCAAAACACATCCCCAAGAGAGGCGAGAAAGCCCGCCATCTGCGGATCATTCGCCTCTTCCATCGCGGAAAACCGGGTGTTTTCAACGAGGATGACGGTGCCGTCGGGTGTCGCGTCAATCGCGTCGCGGCTTGGCCGCTCCATGAAGGTGACGGAGTGGCCCGTGTGCCGCTCCAGTGCGGGCACCAGAAAGCGCAGCGACATCTCCGGTACGACCTTGCCCTTGGGCCGCCCGAAATGGGACAGGATCACGGGCTTCCCGCCTGCCGCGACGATCGCCTTTACCGTGGGGGCGGCGCGAATGATCCGCGTCTCATCGGTGATCCGATCGCCATCAGTGGGCACGTTCAGATCAAGCCGGGTCAATACGACCTTTCCCGCCAGATCCATATCGCTCAGGGTTTTCCAGCTCATGCGCTTATCCTTTTTCGGTTACCGCCAAAAGGCGAGCCAGTTCATCAGAAGGATGAGTTGCTTCATGAACCAGATGACCAAATCCCATTCGAAATAGAAATGATCCGCCGCGAGAACGGCGAGGATGATCCCTCCGATCCAAAGCGCGGCTGAGGTGTTCATGATGGCTCCTGCGATCCAAAACTCAGCCCGTCTATAACGGGGCTTGCCGGGTTTTGGTAGCGCGGATCAGCAGTCCGGCGGCAGATCGGCAAGGTGACCGATCAGGTCATAGCTGAGCGTCACCGTGTCGCCCACGGCGATCAGGCGCGACACCCCGCCCTGACCAATGCCGAATTCCTTGAACGCCATTTCCATCTGCCCAATGGCGCGCAGGCAGGTGCCGGTCTGCTCCAGCGTGAATTCAGGGGTGAAGGCAAATGCGTTGCCCTTGATCGTGAGGATACCATCGGCCTGCATGGTCTGCCCGTCGATCACGCGCAGCGCGTTGAGCGTGAAGGTGGCCTGCGGATGGGCCTGCGTGTGGAACCAATCCTCGGTCTTGGCAAAGGCCGTGCGCACGAAATCCTGCAACACAACGGTTTCGGTGCGAACCGCTACTTCCACATCGGAGCCGTCCTCGGGGCTTGCGGGATCGAAAAACGCGCGGCCAGTAATATCCGGGAAATGCCCGTCAAACGGCACGTTGTTCTCCGTGTAGGTAAAAGTGATCGTGCTGCGCGCAGGGTCAAGCCGCCATTCGGCTGCCGTCGTGGGCAGGGTGGTCAGCAGAAAGAGAAGTGCCGTGAATAGCCGTGTCATGTCGTGCCCCTTTCGAAGGAATGTAGGGCAATAACGGGTCAGGGCATGGTTTTATTCACTCATTTCCGCGTGAGCCGCATGGGGCGCCTCAAACAAAACGCGCCCGCGGATCAGGCGGGCGCGGTCTGGTGTTCGGGATAGATCAGGCGTCAGAGCAGGCTCTTGACCTTGGCCGCGACGGCTTCTGCCGTGATGCCAAAATGCTGGTAGAGTTCCTGATAGGGGGCGGACGCGCCGAAGCTGTCCATGCCCACGAACCCGGCCTTTTTCCAGTTGCCCCGCTCCGCGCAAAGCCAGCGATCCCAGCCCTGCTGCACGGCGGCTTCAACGCCCACACGCACCGGCCCTGCGGGCAGCACGCGGCGGCGATAGGCTTCGTCTTGGGCGGCAAACAACTCCATCGACGGCATGGACACGACGCGGGTGCCGATCCCTTCGGCTTCCAAGAGGGCTTTCGCGGCCATCGCGATTTCAACTTCGGAGCCAGTGGCGATCAGGATCGCGCGGCGCTTGCCATCCGCATCGGCCAGCACATAAGCCCCCTGTTCGCAGAGGTTCTTCGTCTTATGCTCGGTCCGCACGGTGGCGAGGTTTTGCCGGGTCAGCGCCAATACCGTCGGCCCCTCCGACGTCACCGCGATTTCCCAGGCTTCTGCCGTCTCCACCGCATCAGCGGGGCGGATGACGCGCAGGTTCGGGATCGCGCGCAGCGCGGCCAGATGCTCGACGGGCTGGTGGGTCGGGCCATCTTCGCCAAGCCCGATGGAATCGTGGGTCATCACATACACAACCCGCTGGTTCATCAGCGCAGACAGGCGGATCGCCGGGCGCGCGTAATCGGTGAACACCATGAACGTCCCACCATAGGGCAGCACACCGCCATGCAGCGCCATGCCGTTCATCGCGGAGGCCATGCCATGCTCACGAATACCGTAAGAGACGTGGCGGCCCGCGCGATTGTCCGCGTCAAACGTGCCCAAATCCTTGGTCAGCGTGTTGTTGGACCCGGTCAGATCGGCAGACCCACCCAGCGTTTCTGGCATGATCGGATTGATCACGGCGAGCGTGTTCTCGGACGCTTTGCGCGTGGCCACGCTCGGCGCGGCTTCGGAGATGGATTTCTTCAGCGCCTTGATCGTGGCGGAAAGCTTCTTCGGGGCGTCTCCGGCGATCTGACGGGCAAATTCGGCCTGCTTTGCGCCCGAAAGGGTGGCAAGGCGTGCTTCCCATGCTTCACGCTCCGCCGCGCCGCGCGCACCAGTGGCGCGCCAGCTCTCCACGATGTCGGCGGGGATGTCGAACGGACCATTCTCCCAGCCATAGGCCGCGCGGGTATCCGCGATCAGTTGATCATCCGTCAGCGCACCATGACCTTTGGACGTGTCCTGCGCGCTGGAACCGATTGCGATATGGGTGGAGCAGGCGATCATCGAGGGCAGCGGAGATTTCTTTGCCGCCGTGATCGCCGCGTCAACCGCCTCCGGGTCATGCCCGTCGCAGGAGAACACGGACCAGCCAGATGCCTCGAACCGCGCCATCTGATCGGTCACGTCGGAGATGCTGACCTTCCCGTCGATGGTGATGCCGTTATTGTCCCACAGGACGATCAGCTTGCCCAACTGCTGTTTGCCGGCAAGTCCGATGGCCTCTTGGCTCACGCCTTCCATCAGGCAGCCATCGCCCGCGATGACATAGGTGTGGTGATCCACGACCTTCTTGCCGAACCGCGCCTGCAAGGACTGCTCCGCCATCGCAAAGCCGACCGCGTTGGCGATGCCCTGACCAAGCGGGCCGGTGGTCGTCTCGATCCCTTTGGCGTGGCCGAATTCAGGGTGACCCGCCGTTTTCGCGCCAAGCTGGCGGAAGTTGCGGATCTGATCCATCGTCATGTCCTGATAGCCCGTAAGGTGCAAAAGGCCATAGATCAGCATGGAGCCGTGACCGGCACTCAGGATGAACCGGTCGCGATCGGCCCAATCGGGGGTGCTTGCATCGAATTTGAGATGCTTTTCAAACAGCACCGTCGCCACATCCGCCATGCCCATCGGCATGCCCGAATGCCCGGAATTTGCCGCCTTCACCGCATCAAGGGCGAGCACGCGCAGGGCGGTCGCTTTGCGGAAATGGTCAGGATGACGGGTGCGGAGATCGGCGATATTCATGAAGACGTCCCTTTGTGAGGCGGTGAGATGCCCGTTTGCGGCCATTTGCGCCCTCAATACCCGCTCAGGACCGCTCGTCAAGCATATGTGGCTTGATTAGCACCTCTTCTCGGGCGACACTGCGCCGGAGCAGAGGGTGAGGGGAAAATCCCGCGTGCCACAGACGCACAACCCGACAAAACGAGGCAACCCGACTGTATGAGAAGGGGATAACAGGCATGAGTGATCTCGACGCATTGGAAGAGCGGATCGGTGCGGCCATGGGCCGGATCAAGGCCGCCGTGGATGAGGCCCGCGCGGCCCCGAAAGAAGACCCAGCCGCCCTGCGCCGGGCCGAGCGGATCAATGAGGCGCTTCGCAATCGCTTGAAAGAGGCCGAGCGCAAGCGCGAGGCCGATGTCGCACAGCTCGACGATCTGATTTCGCAATTGCGCCCATTG
The DNA here is from genome assembly GCF_014199445.1 of Rubricella aquisinus. Taxonomy (GTDB): domain Bacteria; phylum Pseudomonadota; class Alphaproteobacteria; order Rhodobacterales; family Rhodobacteraceae; genus Rubricella; species Rubricella aquisinus. The sequence goes on from NZ_JACIJS010000007.1 coordinate 219,172, forward strand.
GTCGAGGAGGGCGAACATGCCTGAGAAGGAAATCACAATCGGCGGGCGCGGCTATCGTGTGGCGTTTGACGATGGGCAAGAGGCCGCGCTTGATACGGCGGCTGGATATCTCGACGGTCAGGCCCGCACGCTTTTGGCCGCGGTCGGGCAAATTCCTGAAAGCCGGATGCTCCTGATGTCGGGGCTGATGCTGGCCGATCAGATGCTCGAACACGCCAAAGAGATGAAGGCGCTGGAGGAGAAAATCCGCGCCACCGAATTGCGCGCCGAACGGGCCGAAGCCGAAGCCGCGAAAATTACCCCGGCCGCCGCCGCACCCTCAGAGCCGGAGCCGCAATCTGCCCTGTTTGACGAGGAAGGGGAGCGCAGCGCGCGCGAGCTATTGGAGCAGATGGTGCTGGAGCTTGAAGCGCTGGCCGACGATCTGGAAGCGGTGGATTAAGCGTTCAAGGCAAACATCGTGCACGACGTAAAAAGGCAGGGCCATGGCCCTGCCTTTTTGGTTCCGACCGGGGTCACGGCTTACTTGTTCGACTCACGGATTTTGTCTGCAGCTTCCTTGCTGAACGCCACGCCGTTTTCTTCAAGCAGCGTGTCAAGCTCACCCGAGAGCGTCATTTCCGTGATGATATCGCAGCCGCCCACGAACTCCCCCTTCACATAAAGCTGCGGGATGGTCGGCCAGTCGGAGAATTCCTTGATCCCGTTGCGGATCGCCTCATCGGCCAGCACGTTCACGTCCTTATACTCCACACCCATATAGTTGAGCACACCCGCCACGCGGGAGGAAAAGCCGCATTGCGGCATGGAGGACGTGCCCTTCATGAACAGCACGACGTCGTTATTGGTGATGTCGGATTTGATCGCGTCAAATGCGGGATTGGTCATTGGTTCTATCCTTTTCGTATCGGGCGATGGCCCGGCGTTATTTCTGGCTGTTTTTGGGTACGAACAGCTTGTTATAGGCGTCACGGTCGCGGGTGATGCGTGAGGGGATCACCTGCCAGCGGCCACCCACACCATGCATCATGCCCTGAACGCCGCCCTGTGCGGTGGCGCGCATCTGCCGCTCCATTGCTTCCTGCATTTCGTCAGACAGGTTCTGATCGGTCGCATCGCGGCCATTGTCGCCGCCGAACTGCTGCCCGAGTGTTTTGCGCGGCGCGTTGCGTTTGAGGACCATCTCCACGGTGATGCCAGCAGCAAAAAGCGCGCCAATCGTCAGGAGCACGATCCAAAGGGTGCTCATCCCGGCACCCGTGTGGTCAGTGCCAGCGCGTGAAGTTCGCCGTGCGAGCCGTCCATCCGGCCCTTGAGGGCGGCATAGACCATCTGGTGTTGCTTGACCCGGCTCAGGCCGCGAAACTCTTCGGCAACCACGGTGGCCGCGTAATGGTTTCCGTCCCCGGCAAGGTCGCGGATTTCCACCACCGCGCCCGGAAAGGATTCGCGGATCAGGGTTTCAATCTCGGCTGCCTGCATTGCCATCGGGTGCGCTCCTTACCAAAGTCATTGACTCAGAAATAGAGCGGCGCGGCCCGGGCTGCAAGGGCAAGCGGTGGAAAGGGGGCAGTGCTGCCCCCTTTGCGATCAGGCCATCAGCCGGGGCAGGGCCGTTTGGTATGCCTCGCGCATGGCAGAGACCGGGAGAGATGCGCCGCCAATGGACAGCGCGTCGCCCTCCACAACGCCAAGCACTTCGGCGGTAATGCCATGCTCCGCCGCGCGGGCGCACAGGAGGGCTGCGTCTTGCGTGGCGACCAGATACCGCCCCTGATCCTCCCCAAACAGCGCCGCTGTCCCCGTGATGTCCAGCGCAAGGCCTGCATCCGCTGCAATCAGCATCTCCGCCAATCCCAGCGCCAACCCGCCATCGCCCAGATCGTGACACGCCGCCACAAGGCCCGCGTCGCGCGCGGCCAGCACGAAGGCGCCATTGCGCCGCTCTGTCTCAAGGTCCACGGCAGGCGCGTCGCCCTCCGCTCGGCCCAGCACTTCAGCGAGCAGCGCGGACTGGCCCAAATGGGTGCCCGCCCCGCCGATCAGGACAAGCGTTTGCCCCGCTTGCGCGCGCATCGTGATCCGGTCGCTCACGTCCTCAAGGAGACCTACAGCACCGATGGTCGGGGTGGGCAGGATGCCGCTGCCATCGGTCTCATTATAAAGGCTGACATTGCCCGACACGATCGGCATGTCGAGCGCGGAGCAGGCCGCCCCGATCCCTTTGATACAGCCGACAAGCTGGCCCATGATCTCCGGCTTTTCAGGATTGCCGAAATTGAGGTTATCCGTGGTCGCCAGCGGCTTTGCGCCAGTGGCAATGAGGTTCCGGTACGCTTCGGCCACGGCCTGTTTGCCACCCTCAACCGGATTGGCAAAGCAATAGCGCGGGGTCACATCAGCGGTGAAAGCGAGTGCCTTGTCGGTGCCATGCACCCGCACCACACCCGCGTCAGAGCCAGGGCGCACGACCGTATCGGCCATGACCATGGTGTCATACTGCTCCCACACCCATGCGCGGGAGCCGTAGTTGGGGGAGGCAAGGAGGGTCAAAAGGGCGGCACCTGCATCCACCTCCGCCACGTCGCCCAGCGGCGCGGCTGCGGGTGTTTCCACCCATGGGCGGTCATATTCAGGTGCGGTGCCAGAAAGTGCCTTGAGCGGCAGATCGGCCTTCACCTCCCCATGATGCATGATGAGGAAGCGGTCCTCGGCAATCGTCTCCCCGACGATCGCGAAATCAAGGTCCCATTTGTCGAATACCGCTTTCGCCTCCGCCTCTTTTTCGGGACGCAAGACCATGAGCATGCGTTCCTGAGATTCGGAGAGCATCATCTCATAGGCGGTCATGCCCTCTTCCCGCACGGGCACGTTTTCAAGGTCAAGCCGCACGCCCAGATCGCCCTTATCGCCCATCTCGACGGCGGAGCAGGTGAGGCCAGCGGCCCCCATATCCTGAATGGAGATCACCGCCCCCGTGGCCATCAATTCAAGCGTGGCTTCCATCAGGCGCTTTTCGGTGAAGGGATCGCCGACCTGCACGGTGGGGCGCTTATCCTCAATCGTGTCGTCAAACTCGGCGGAGGCCATGGTGGCCCCGCCCACACCGTCACGCCCGGTCTTGGCCCCGAGATAGACAACCGGCATACCGACGCCGGATGCGGCGGAATAGAAAATCTTGTCCGTGTCAGCGAGGCCCGCGGCAAACGCATTCACGAGGCAGTTGCCATTGTAGGCGGAATGAAAGCGCAACTCGCCGCCCACATTTGGCACCCCGAAACAATTGCCATAGCCGCCAATGCCCTCGACCACACCAGCGAGCAGGCGTTTCGTCTTGGGGTGATCAGGCGCGCCGAAGCTCAGCGCATTCATCGTGGCAATCGGGCGCGCGCCCATGGTGAACACATCGCGCAGGATGCCGCCGACGCCGGTCGCAGCGCCCTGATAGGGCTCGATATAGGAGGGGTGGTTGTGGCTTTCCATCTTGAACACCACGGCCTGACCGTCCCCGATATCGACGATGCCCGCGTTCTCACCGGGGCCGCAGATCACTTGCGGGCCTTCGGTCGGCAGGGTGCGCAGCCACTTCTTGGAGGATTTGTAGGAGCAATGCTCGTTCCACATCGCGGAGAATATCCCAAGCTCCGTAAAGGTCGGCTCCCGCCCTATGATTTCGAGGATGCGCGCGTATTCATCAGGCTTCAGCCCATGGGCGGCGATCAGGTCATCGGTGAGGGCGGGCTCTTGGATCATGAGGTGTCTCCGGGCACGAAAGTTGCCGCTTTGTAGTGGCGAGCATACCCGGAGAGCAAGTCATCTGTGCTTACGCCGCAGCCAAAGCGGCGCGGGCCAGCCCGCGCGCCGTATCTCGCGCGCATGAGAGACCGCTGGCCCATCGTCCATCCGGGTGGCTGCTTTGAAGGTTTGGGAATAAAGATATAACATTTGATTTCCTCATTCTGTTCGTTGATGTTCAATATATGAGGGGTTTTCGTGCCATTAGCGAGAAAACGGAATTTCCATATTGTTAGGTGAGGTTTCAATTGAATTGGTCGCAACTGCCCCCTTTGGCCGCCCTGCGCGCGTTTGAAGCGACGGCGCGGCATGGCTCGTTTTCCGCCGCCGCGCGGGAGCAGAACGTGACCCCTGCGGCGATAAATCAGCAGGTCCGCGCGCTGGAGCGGCATCTAAACGCGCCGCTCGTCCAGCGACAGGGCCGGGGCGTGGCGCTGACGGAGGCGGGCCATAGCCTGTCCCGCGATCTGGGGCAGGCGTTTTCCCTGATTCAGGACGGGGTGGAGCGGGTGGCGGAGGCCAGTGCTGCGCGCCCTGTGCGCATCACTACGACGCCCACATTTGCGGCCTATTGGTTCATGCCGCGCTATGGCGCGTTTCGGGCACAACATCCCGACATGGAATTGATGGTGCATCCTACGGGTGCTGTGATCGACATGACCGATGGCACCTATGATTTCGCGATCCGGTTCAACGGCAAACAGACACCGGGTCTGGAGAGCGTGCCGCTGGTCGCGACGCCCATCGTCGTGGTCGGCACGCCAGACCTGATTGCCTCAACGCCTTATAAGGGGCTGGAGGCATTGGCCCATCTGCCATGGTTCGTCGAAAGCGGCTCGGACGAAATGTCCACGTGGCAGGCGGCGTTCCGGCAGATGACCGCGCGCCCGGATAATGTGACGTGGTTGCCGGGAACGATGATCCTCGATGCGGTACGCGGTGGGCATGGCGTGGCCACGGTGGCGGAGATGTTCGTGACGGATGAGATCGCCGCCGGACGGCTCATCCCGATCTGGCGGACGGAGGAGGTTGCCGCAGGCTATAGCCTGATTCACCGCAGCGGGGTCTTGCGCCCCGCCGCGAAAGCCTTCGCCACTTGGATCAAGCGGGAGGCGACGGGAGCCTAGAGCCCGGGGACTTTTTCCAACCGTTCAATGGCCTTGTCCAAGGCCTGAATGGTCCGATCATAATAGGGCCGATTTGCACTGCCCGCTTTCGGCTTTGGTAAGCCTGCCTTCATCGCCTTGAGTTTTTTGAGGAGTGCCCTGATCTGGTTCCAGTCAAGGTCGGCAAGCGCCTTTCCGATGACCGGGCCTATCTTGTCTAAGGTGTCATTGAGGCTCTTTTTCTTTTTTGCCAGCTTGGCTTTTTTGATGAGGCTAAACAATGCAAGCATCAAATTGATGAGAGCCAATGCGCTCTCATTCTTAGCCGATTTGTTTTTGTTGTAGGCTTTGAGCGCAGCGGCTTGCTTTTTCTTTAGGTTCTTTTCTGCCGCATCGGCTGCTTTGGCCTTCCCCGTCACGGCGGTATCAAAGTCGGCCAGTGTTAATGCGACGGGCGTTTGTTGATCGTCGTCATCCGGTTCGCCTCCCGCACCAGATGTCAGCAACTGCAAAAGATCGGATGTGCCATTGATCACGATGTCGAGGTGGATGGTTCCACGGATCAAGAGGCCGCCATCGCTGGCCAGTTGGATTGACAGGCCTTCTGCTGTTTCGATCACTTCATCAGAATTCTGTTTCATTGGGTACTCCTACGCAAAATATGTGGGAGCAGGAGTATAGGCGCGCAGCAGGCAAACGCGCAAAAAAAAGGCCGAGCATCAAGCTCGGCCCAAGTCCAACAGGGAGGTAAGACCGGCAGGGAAGCAACACAGTGTTGCGCGTCTGCCTGTCTTGATGGTGTATCTAGGGATTAGACTTCTACCGATCAAGGAAAATCATGTCGCACCTCGTGCATAACCGTTAGTCGCTGCGTGCATAACTCGCGCTGAGCTATGCATCAGGTTTCCTCCCGATCCTTGAGGGACCGGCGATAGAGTGCGATTTCCTCAAGGATGAAATCCCGAAACGCGGCGACCCGTTTGGAGTGGCGCAACTCCTCCGGATAGGCGAGGTAGACCGGCACGACGCCGCTGGCCTGCGACGGGACAACATTGACAAGCTCCGTTGCCTCCGCCGCCACATAATCCGGCAGCGCGCCGATGCCCAGCCCATGCAATGTGGCCTGAAGCACACCATAATAATTGTTCATGGTCAGATGCGACGGCGTGTCGGCGGACAGGAACGGCCTGAGCCATGCCTGTCCAGCAGAGACCTGATTCGCATTCGGGCTATAGCCGACGATCCGGTGGCGCATCAGATCATCCGACGTTTCCGGCATCCCATGACGGTCGATATAGGCTTTGCTCGCGAAAAAGCGCATCCGCACATCCATCAGGCGCCGGCGGATCAGATCGGCTTGGCTCGGCTCCTTCATGCGCACCGCGACATCGGCCTCCCGCATCGGCAGATCAACGATGCGTTCATCAAGCATCAGGTCGATCTTCAGATTGGGGAATTGATCGTAGAGTTTGGTCAACCGTGGGGCGAGCCACAGGGTGCCGAACCCGGTGGTGGTGGTCACTCGCAATTCGCCGAAAACGGCATCTTCCGAGTCGCGTATGCGGGCCGTCGCGGCAGCCAGTCGTTTGGCCATGTCGCGGGTCGCGGAATACAGAAGCTCCCCCTGTTCGGTCAGAATCAATCCGCGCGCATGTCGGTGAAAAAGCGTGACCTTGAGTCCCTCCTCCAGCGACCTAATTTGTCTGCTGACGGCAGATTGGCTCAAATGAAGGCTATCACCGGCATGAGTAAGGCTACCCGCATCTGCGACAGCATGAAAAATTCTGAGTTTGTCCCAATCCATGCGATAGCTTCCTCAAAGTGCGTTGACGTCAGATTAGCTTACAGGCACTTTCTAGGAAAGTGAGTGGGCAGTGGGAAAAATTGGGGTCGTGAATCTCCGTAATTTCATAGGATTAGGACTGTTGTTGACAGCCCTCTTTCTGACTGCACCCGCAGTTTCAGCACAATCTGCTGCGCGCGATGGTACGTTTCGCGGGATTGGTTTGGCCGAAGGGATGGAGCTAAAGCTTTCAACCTTGGATGGAATTGTGCAAGGCACATTTACCGAAAGCAACGGCGCGCAATCTGTCGTGCGACTGCGCCAGACAGACCCCGGGAATGCCATCGGAACGGTCCGTGTGCAGGGCGTTCCTGTGTTCATGCTTCTTGAGTTTCGTGAGGATGGGAATGTCGGGCTGGGCACAGTGCCACTCAATTCCGCAGGCCAGCCGATCACGGGCGCGGCCCAAGGGTTCGATTTCGTACCGGAGCGCGTGGGTCGGTTCTAATTCAGGCCGCCGGTATCAGACAGACGGCCCGTTCCATTTGGCACCCCAACGCTCAATCTCTGTCAGTGCGATGCGCAGGTCCGCGCCCTTTGGTGTGATCCGGTATTCCAGCCGCCGCGCGCCCTCATGGACCGGGCGTTTGACCAGAATGCCTTGCTCCACCAATCGGGACAGGCGGGTCGAGAGGATGTTGCGCGCAACACCAAGGTGCCGTTGATAGTCATCGAACCGGGTCACGCCGTTCAGCGATGCCCAGATGATGAGCAGCGTCCAACGGTCCCCGATGCTTTCCAGCGCCGGAGCTTCGGCAAGCTTTTCAGTGGTTCGAGTTTCAAACACGGTTTTGATCCTTAATGGGTGTAAACCCAACGTTACACTATCTCGGTGTAAACTCCAAATGATCCTTACGGATCGCGGCCTTCATTCCATTAAGTGGGGGTGTTGCTAGCATAATGCAACCAAATCCCGGAATGCGCTGCGCGAAACTGGCTTGAAAGGTCACAAAAACTGACCTATATTCGTTGCAAATGAGCCGAAATCGGCCAGTATTTTTAGCCATCAGGGAGACGGGATGTCATGTCCTTGCAGGATGTATCACTGAACGATCGGTTCGACCTTTCCAAAGAACAGGTGCTTTTGAGCGGTATTCAGGCGCTGGTGCGCGCGCCAATGATGCAGCAGGTCCGCGACGCAGGCGCGGGGCTGAACACCGCAGGGCTGGTCACGGGCTATCGCGGCTCCCCCCTTGGCGGTGTGGATCAGCAGATGATGCGCGCGGAAAAGCAGCTCACCGCGCATAACGTCGTGTTCCAGCCCGGCCTGAACGAAGACCTCGCCGCAACCGCCCTTTGGGGCGCGCAGCAGGCGGAATTGCGGGGTGAGGGCAAATATGATGGCGTCTTTGGCCTGTGGTACGGCAAGGGGCCGGGTGTGGACCGGACCGGAGATGTGTTCCGGCACGCCAATATGGCTGGCACCTCTGCCAATGGCGGTGTGCTGGTCGCGATGGGCGATGACCATACGGGCGAATCCTCCACCGTGCTGCACCATTCCGAATTTGCGCTGATGGATGCGCTGATCCCGATCCTGGCCCCCGCAGGCGTGCAGGAGGTGCTGGATTACGCGATCCATGGATGGGCCTTGAGCCGCTATTCGGGCTGCTGGGTGGGCATCAAATGCCTCAAGGACACGATCGAAGTGACGGAGGTCGTCGATGGCCGCCCCGACAGGGTTCAGGTCAAGCTGCCCACCGATTTCCAGATGCCCGCCGATGGCATCAACATCCGCCTTCAGGACACCCCCGCCGCACAGGAGGCGCGGCTTCATGACTACAAACGCTTCGCCGCTGAAGCCTATGGCCGCGCCAATAAACTGAACCACCGTGTCTATGGCAAAAAGGGCGCGCGGATCGGTATTGTCGCCAATGGCAAAAGCTGGCTTGATCTGACCCATGCGCTCGATCTCCTAGGCATCACGGAGGCAGAGGCCGAACGGCTCGGCATCACCACCTATAAGGTCGGCATGGTCTGGCCGATGGATATGCAAGGGATGCGCGAATGGGCCGAAGGGCTGGACCTGATCATTTGCGTCGAGGAAAAGCGCAAACTCATCGAGGTGCAGATCAAGGAAGCCATCTTTGATGATCGGCGCGGTCGCCGGGTGATCGGCTGGAAGCATGAGAATGGCGATCTGCTGTTCACCGTCAAAGGGGCGCTTGATCCTGTGATGATCGCGCGCAAACTCGGCGGTATCTTTACCGCCGAAGGCGTGCAGAGCGAACGATTGAGCAAGGCGATCAGCGTCCTCGACGAGGCTGCAAAAGCCGACAATGCAGAGGAAATCATGGCCCGCTTGCCGTGGTTCTGCTCCGGCTGTCCGCACAATTCCTCCACCAAAGTGCCCGAAGGCTCCCGCGCTTATGCGGGCATCGGCTGTCACTATATGGTGCAATGGATGGATCGGGAGACCACGGGCTTCACCCATATGGGTGGGGAGGGTGCCAACTGGATCGGGGAGGCGCCGTTCTCGAACACCAATCATGTGTTCCAGAACCTTGGCGACGGCACCTATAACCATTCGGGCGTGCAGGCGATCCGTGCCGCTTTGGCGTCAAAGGCCAATATCACCTACAAAATCCTCTATAACGACGCGGTCGCGATGACCGGCGGGCAGGGGAATGAGGGCGATCTGAGCGCGCTCCAGATCGTGCGCGAGCTTGTCGCGATGGGCGTGAAACGGGTGGTTGGCGTCTATGATCCGAAAGAAGATGTGGACCCCAGCGCCTTTCCGGTGGAAATGCGCCCCCGTGACGACTTGGACACTGTGCAAAAGGAATTGCGCGATGTGCCGGGTGTCACCGCAATCGTCTATATCCAGACTTGTGCCGCCGAAAAACGCCGCCGCCGCAAGCGGGGCAAATTCCCCGACCCGGATCGCCGCGTGATGATCAACCCGGCGGTCTGTGAGGGCTGTGGCGATTGCGGCGTGCAATCAAACTGCGTCTCGATCCTGCCATTGGAAACGGAACTGGGCCGCAAACGCCAGATCGACCAATCCTCCTGCAACAAGGATTTCAGCTGCATCAAGGGCTTCTGCCCGTCCTTCGTGACGGTCGAAGGGGCAAAGGTGAAGAAGGCCGCGACGGTCGATGTAAACCTGCCCGACATGCCCGCGCCGACGCTGCCCACGATCAACGGCACGCATAACGTGGTCATTACAGGCGTCGGCGGAACCGGCGTCGTGACGGTTGGCGCGCTTTTGGCCATGGCCGCACATCTGGAAGGCAAGGGCGCGGGCGTCATGGAAATGGCGGGCCTCGCGCAAAAGGGCGGTGCGGTGCATATCCATTGCCGCCTTGCCGAAAAACCACAGGACATCTCTGCCATCCGCGTGGCGACGGGGGAGGCCGACGCGGTGATTGGCGGCGATATGGTCACGACCTCTGGCGCGAAAACGCTGGGCCTGATGACCCGTGGCCGCACCCGCGCGGTGTGCAACGGGTTTGAGATCATCACGGGGGCGTTCACCCGCGACACGGAATTCAAACTGCCCTCCGACCGCATGTCCCTCTCCCTGCGCGCGCGGTTGGGGGAGGAGGCGGTCAGCTTCCTGAATGCCACCGATCTTGCGACGAAACTCTTGGGCGATGCGATCTACGCCAACGTGCTGATGCTGGGGGCGGCGTGGCAGGCGGGGCTGGTGCCGCTCAGCCATGAGGCCATCATGCGCGCGATTGAACTGAACAAAGCCGGGATCGAGGGCAACAAGCGGGCGTTTGAGATTGGCCGCTGGGCAATCTTTGCACCCGCAGATGCCGCACGCGCGACCCTGCCGGAGCAGGCAGAGGCGCGCAGCATCGCGGAGCGGATCGCGTTCCGCGAAGAGGCGCTGGTGAAATACCAGAACACGGCCCTCGCGCGCCGGTTCCGTGCGCTGGTGGATCGCGCATTGGCGGTGGATGAGGGGTTCGGCTTTGCGGTGGCGCAGGGCTATCACAAGCTTTTGGCCTATAAGGACGAATATGAGGTCGCGCGCCTCCACGCAGAAACGGTGGAGCAGGCGGTCGCGGATCGGTTCGAGGCGCATAACAGCCTGCGCTTCCACCTCGCCCCGCCGATCCTTGGCCGAAAGGATGCGCAAGGGCACCCCAAGAAAACCGAGTTTGGCCCGTGGATTCTGCCGGCCTTCCGCCTGTTGGCGAAGGGCAAGGTGCTGCGCGGGACCGCGTTTGATCCGTTTGGCCGGACGGCTGAGCGGCGGATGGAGCGTGCTCTGATCGCTGAGTTTGAGGCGGATATGGAGGAGATTCTGTCTGCTCTGACACCGGACCGGCAGGACGCGGCCACCGCGCGGGCGCTGTTGCCCCTTCAGATCCGTGGTTTCGGCCATGTGAAGGAGGCAAACGCCGAAGCAGCAGCGAAACGCCGGGTCGAGATCATGGATGCCTTCCGCGCTGGCGGCACCCCAACGGCCCAAGCGGCGGAGTAGCGCTCCCGCACGCTTGTGCTGCATCATAGATGCATCAAAACCCCTTGGGCCGGGCCGGCGCTGCGCGCCGGTTCAGGATGTGCATTGAGGGATTTGGCAAACGGGTGCGTTGTCAGAATGACCGCCCGGCGGCCTGTTCATAGACCCGCAATGTCGCGTCTTGCAGCATCCGTATCGTGAAGCGGGAGCGGATGCGCGCGCGCCCCGCCAGCCCCATATGCGCCCGCCCCGACGGATCGAGCCTGAGCGCATCGCAAATCGCTTGCGCCAGCGCCTCGGTATTGCCGGGCGGGTAGAGCCAGCCTGTCTTGCCGTGATCCACTGTCTCGACACTGCCGCCATGGGCCGACGCGATCACCGGGCGGCCCATGGCCTGCGCCTCGACACTGACCCGGCCAAACGCCTCCGGATCGGTGGAGGCGCTGACCACAACAGCGGCCAGTTTGTAGGCCGCTTCCATGTCGGTGCAATGCCCCACCATGCGGATTTGCCCGGTCAGCCCGGCCTCCACCACCTCTTTTTCCAGCGTGCGGCCAAAGCCGGAGCCGCCATCATCGCCCGCAAACACAACCTGAAAATCGGTCTCGCCCATGGCGACCACTTTCGCCGTGGCCGCGATCATGTCGCGATGTCCTTTCCATCCGGTCAGCCGACCGGGCAAGAGCACGATGGGGCGGGGGTCTTCGATCACGCCCCACGATTGGGCAAGCGCGATCGTCCGCTCCGTGGACACCATCTCTTCGGCAAAGGTGTCGATATCCGCGCCGCGGGGGATCACGACGATATCCTCATCGGACAGGCCGTAGCGCTGTTGCACCAGCCCTTTGATAAACTCAGAGATTGCGATTGTGGGCCGGCCTTTGGCCATCACCGAATTATACCGCTTTTTCAACCAGTTCGGCTCCGAATAGGTGCCGTGATAGGTGGTGACAAAGGGCGTGCCGGTGGCTTGTGCCGCCTTCCATCCGGCCCATGCGGGCGCGCGGCTGCGGGCATGGATCACGTCCACCTGATGGGTGCGGATGATCTCGGCAATCGCCTTGGCGTTGCGGGCAATGGCAAAGGGGGATTTCGCACCCACATCAAGGGCGATCTGCTCCCCACCTGCGCGGCGCAACAGGGGCTCAAGCCGCCCGCCATTGGAGGCCACCAGCGCACGCCCACCCGCCGCCGTGATCGCTTGCGCGACCTCCACGGTGCCCCGCTCCACCCCGCCAGACTCCAGCCCCGGCACGAGTTGCAGAACGGTGAGCGGTCGGGCAGTGTCAACACCGACCGCATCCTCAATGACAAGGGCATCAGAAGACATGAAAACTCATGAAGTATTTGAACCCGGCGACGGGCGGAAAATTGCTTACCACAACCTGCCTGCGCGCGGGGCCGGGGTCAATGCTCCGGGTGTCGTTTTCCTTGGCGGTTTCAAATCCGACATGGCCGGGACAAAGGCGATCTATCTGGAGGACTGGGCCCGGTCCACGGGCCGCGCTTTTTTGCGGTTTGACTATACCGGGCATGGCATCAGTTCGGGCGATTTTCTGGACGGGTGCATCGGCGAATGGGCGCAGGATGCCTATGACGCGATCACGGCGCTGACGAACGGGCCGCAGATCCTTGTCGGCTCCTCCATGGGGGGATGGATATCGCTGTTGCTCGCCCGGCGGATGCCCGAGCGGATCGCGGGGCTTATCGGCATCGCCGCTGCGCCTGATTTCACCGAGAATGGCATGTGGGCAGGCTTTTCTGACGCGGAGCGCGCAGCACTCATGCGCGACGGGCGGGTGGAGCAGCCATCGGAGTATTCCGACGATCCTTATGTGATCACGCGCAAATTGATTGAGGATGGGCGGCAGCAGCTTGTCCTTGATGCGCCGCTGCATCTGCCGTTCCCGGTGCGGCTGTTGCATGGGACGGCGGATGCGGATGTGCCGATGGATTGGACATTGCGGCTTTTGGATCACGCGACCGGCCCGGACATTCGGGCGATATTCGTGCAAAGGGCCGATCACCGGATGAGCACGGATGACGATCTGACCCTGCTCACCGAAACGGTTGAAGAGGTGATCAGACGGGATGCGGCCGCCCGTCCCAGTTAAAGAACCCACCGGTCTGATCAAGGGTGAGTGCCTCAAGGCAGGACAGCAACCCCACCGCACTTTCCTCTGCACTCAGATCGGCGCGCGTGCCCCCCATATCCGTGCGCACCCAGCCCGGATGGTAGATGCCCACCGCGATGCCTTCCGCTTTCAGATCAGCGGCGAGGGTCATGCCGATATTGAGCGCCGCTGCCTTGGACGCGCGATAGGCATACGCCCCACCTGCGGCAAGTGTGCTCGATCCCATCTGGGAGGAGATGATGCTGATCTTGGCCCCGTTTGCACGGCGCAAGGCGGGCAGGGCTGCGCTGATGGTCATGAACACGCCAGTGACATTCGCGGCCATCACCGCCTGCCATTCCGCAATCGTCCCGGTATCGCCACCGATCCGATCCTTGCGAAAGCCAAGCCCGGCATTGCACATCAACCGATCCAGTGGCTGGGATGCCAGCGCGTGCTCCATCGCGTCAAGATCGCCTTGCGCTGTGACATCGAGCTTCAGGCGCGTGATCCCTTGGGGTAGGTCCGTGGCGGTGGCCGGATCTCGCATGGCTGCGATCACCTTGTGGCCCTCGGCATGGGCCAATTCGGCAAGGGCGCGGCCAATGCCGCGATTGGCGCCTGTGATCAAGGTGCGGGTCATGGTCTGGTCTCTCTCCCATTTACGTCGGGTTTATCTTGCCCTTGCAGGACCGCGCTGACTAGGGTTGCGGAAAAAATCAGACCCGTGGGGAGTCAGGGATGAAGATGGTGCTCAAAATCGTGATTGGCGTGCTGGCCGTGTTGATCCTTGTGCTATTGTTTGGGCCGCGAGAGCCTGATGACGGCGATCTGAGCTTTTCGCCCGACAGCATTGGCGCGGATGTGGATGAATACCTCATCTGGGCGGAAACCCCGTTTAACGACATCACGGAAGGTGTTGAAAAACAGGTGATTTGGGCCAATCCTGAGACGCGGGAAAAGACCGATCTCGCCCTTGTTTATGTGCATGGCTTCTCCGCAACCGCGCAGGAAATTCGCCCGGTCCCGGATCGGGTGGCGGAGGCGCTTGGCGCGAACCTCTATTTCACGCGGCTCACAGGGCATGGCCGCGACGGCGATGCGCTGGCCGCGGCAAGTGTGCTGGACTGGCGCAATGATCTGGCCGAAGCGATGGAGATTGGCCGCCGCATCGGGGAGCGGGTGGTGCTGATCGGCACCTCCTCTGGTGGTACGATGGCGACCCTCGCGGCGGATGATCCACGGATGAATGCGGACCTTGCGGGCGTGATCCTCGTCTCCCCGAATTTCAAGGTGGCCAATCCGGCCGCAGCCCTTCTGACCCTGCCATTCGCCCGCCAATGGGTGCCCATCGTGGCCGGGGCGGAGCGCAGCTGGGAAGGGTATAACGACGATCACCGCCGCTATTGGACGCAGCGCTATCCGACCGTTGCGACCCTGCCGATGGCGGCGAGTGTGCGGGCGGCGAATGCTGTCGCTTTCGCGGCGATTGAGGAGCCGGTGCTGATGATCTTTTCCGAGGATGATACGGTCATCGACCATAGCCGCACGGTCGAGGTTGCGGGTGAGTGGGGCGGGGAGGTGACGCTCGTGCGGGTCGATCCGACCGAGCTTGATGACCCGGACGCGCATGTGATCGCGGGCGATATCCTCAGCCCCTCGCAGACGGATGGGGTCGTGGCGACCATGGTTGCGTGGCTGGAGCGGCTCTAGGTTACAACGCCACGATAACGCCTGTGCCCAGCACCGCCAACAGGGCGCCGATCCAGCCCATCAGGCGCGGGCGCTTGCCATCCACCCACCACAGGATCGGCAGGATGAGCACGGGCGACAGGGAGCCAAGCGCAGAGGCAACCCCCGCATCGAGCACCGCAAACGCGTAGAGTAGCAGCGAAGAGGACAGGATATACCCGATCACGCCGGGCAGGATCGTGCGCCCCAGAAGCGCCGGCGTCATGTCCGGTGCGGGGCGCGTCACGGGTGACGGCCAAAGCCCGATCACGGACATGACAAAGGCCGCAAGCATCAGCCGGATCGCGGTCACCGCCAGCGGATCGGTCCCGGCAAGCATCGCGGGCTTCATCACCAGAAATCCAAAACCAATGGCGCTCGCGGCCAACAGGCCCAGCCCGATCACCGGCCAAAGCGGGCCATCCATCCGGTCACTTTCCGCCCCCTCCGCACTGCCATAAAGGATGGCAAGGATGATCCCGGCCATGACGATCAGCGCACCAAGCAGATCCGTCCCCGTTGGCACCTCACCCAGCCATATGAAGGCCATCGCCGCGACGATCACCGGTTTCGCGGTCAGCAGAAGTTCCGTCCGACGCGGCCCACCCCGGCGCAGGCAGGCCACCATGGCAAGGTTCGCGGGGATGATCCCGATCACCACGCTTGCGACGAAATGGGGCCAATAGCTCCATGTCACACCCGCCCACAGCCCAAGCAAGCTGCACAACAGGGCCATCAACGCCGCGCAGGCAATAAGCTGCACCCGCGCAAATTCGAACGCGCCGAGACGCCGCGCGGGCCCGGTTGCCATCACAATCGCGCTAGCCCAACCAAGTGACGCGGTGAGGGCCGCAAGAACGGGAAAAATCAACATGGAGAGGGTGCCTGATATGTGCTACGATTTCGGTAGCGATAATACGCTACGAATTAAATAGCAAGAGGTCAGCGATGCGATATGCCCGACCGGGCCAGCCTGTGCGCGGCTCCAAAACCGGTAAGCCGATTATGGCGCTCTTTGACCTTCTCGGGCGCAATTGGGCGCTTGGGATCATCTGGCAATTGTCGGCAGGGGCGATGACCTTTCGCGCGCTGCAAGAGCGGTGCGAGGGCGTGTCGCCCAGTGTGCTGAACACCCGGATCAAGGAATTGACCGCCAGCGGCCTGATCACGCGGGGGGAGGCGGGCTATTGCCTGACGGAGATGGGGGAGGAGCTTTTCGCGCTGATCCGGCCCTTGGGCGCGTGGTCAATGGATTGGGCCGCGCGACTCGATGCGCCTGACGCCTGACGCCTGACACTTGAGGCCGGACGCAAAAGGCGCGGAGGTTTCCCGCCGCGCCTTCTCTATTCACGAGTGAAGGGGGGCTGTTAGCCGCCCATGGTTTTCGCAACTTCTGCCGCGAAATCCTCTTCAACCTTCTCAATCCCTTCACCGACGGCAAAGCGCGCGTATCCGGTGACGGTGACGCCTGCCTCTTTCGCGGCCTGCGCCACGGTGAGGTCGGGGTTCATCACGAATTTCTGGTTCAGAAGGGTCACTTCCTCATAGAATTTGCGCATCCGGCCAACGATCATTTTTTCGATCACGGCGTCGGGCTTGCCGCTTTCTTTCGCCTGATCGGTCAGAACCTGCTTTTCACGCTCCACAAGCGCGGGGTCGAGGTCATTTTCGGACAGGGACGCGGGCGAGGTCGCGGCGACATGCATCGCGATCTGGCGCGCGATATCTTCGTTGTCGCCATCCACGGCCACCAGCACGCCGATCTGGCCCATGCCAGCGGTGGCTGCGTTGTGGACATAGGCCGCCACGGTCTTGCCCTCGACATAGCCCATGCGACGCAGGGACATGTTTTCACCGATCGTGCCGACCTTGGCCGTGATTGTTTCAGCGACGGTTTTGCCGCCCATATCTGCAGCCGCGAGTTCCTCGGTGGAGGAGGTGCCGAGCGCCACTTTCGCGATGCCTGCGACCATCTCTTGGAATTCGGCGTTGCGCGCCACGAAATCGGTCTCGGAGTTCACTTCGACGACGACGCCCTTGCCGCCCTCGACCGCAACCGCGACAAGACCCTCTGCCGCGGTCCGGCCGGATTTCTTGGCCGCTTTCGCAAGGCCCTTGGCGCGCAGCCAGTCAACAGCGGCTTCCATATCGCCGTCATTTTCGGTGAGCGCTTTTTTCGCGTCCATCATGCCTGCGCCGGTCGTGTCGCGCAGTTCTTTCACCTGAGCAGCCGTAATAGCCATGTCTCATATTCCTCATCTCATCGGGGTCGCGGCCCAAAGCGGCGCGGTGTCCCGGTTGAATATCAAGTGGTCTGTGTCGGTCCCGTGACACAAGCCACGGAACCGGGGAGGGATCAGCCTTCGGCGGGGGCTTCTGCGCCCTCGGCTGCGATCTCTTCTTCGAGACCGGCTTCCATTTCGCCCAGATCGACGCCAGCGGCACCCATCTGCTCTGCCATGCCGTCAAGTGCGGAGCGCGCGATCAGGTCGCAGTAAAGTGCGATGGCGCGGGCCGCGTCGTCATTGCCCGGGATCGGGTAGTCGATGCCGACCGGATCGGAGTTGGTGTCGACGACGGCTACAACCGGAATGCCCAGCTTTTTCGCTTCGGCAATGGCAAGCTGCTCTTTGTTGGTGTCGATGACAAAGATCAGGTCCGGCACGCCGCCCATTTCGCGGATACCGCCAAGGGACAGGGTCAGCTTTTCGCGCTCGCGCTCCAGCTTCAGGCGCTCTTTCTTGGTGAAGCCTTCGGCCCCGCCATCCAGACGCTCATCCAGCTCCTTGAGGCGGGAGATGGAGTTCGACACGGTTTTCCAGTTGGTCAGCGTGCCGCCAAGCCAGCGGTGGTTCATGTAGTATTGCGCGCACTGGCCAGCCGCATCGGCAACGGCCTTCTGCGCCTGCCGCTTCGTGCCGACGAACAGGATGCGCCCGCCCTTGGACACGGTCTGCTGTACGGCATGGAGGGCCGCGTCGAGCATCGGGACAGTTTGGGTGAGGTCCATGATATGGATGCCGTTGCGGTCGCCGTAGATATAGCGACCCATGCGCGGGTTCCAACGGTGGGTCTGGTGACCAAAGTGGACGCCAGCTTCCAAAAGCTGACGCAGCGTGAACTCAGGAAGAGCCATGCGAGTTTTCCTTTCCGGTTTCGCCTCGGCGGGGACAGGGCCATTTGGCCCAACCGGGGGACGATGCGGGGATGTCTCCCCCATACCGCCACAATCCCGCCTGCGGGTTTCAGTGCGCGCGCTTTAGCGTGGTTTTGCGGGAAGCGCAAGGTGGGTGTGCGACCTTGGCCCGGAATCAAGCCGAAGGCGCCGGGCCAGCGGCCGTCCGCCCCTCAGGCGGCCGCTTTTGCAGCGATTGGCCTCGCTCCGGCGATGTGCGATCTTGCGCGATAAAGTGAGAAGCACATCCGGTTCAGCGGCCACATCGGACGGCCGCTGACCCGGCTCAGGGCATTGCATTTACGCCAATCCCAGAACAGCCCCAAGCAGCCGCTCCACATCCCCATCGGTGACATCGCGGTCCGTGGCCACCCGCATCGGCATGTTGCCGGGCAGCCGCGCCTGCGTCATGGCCTGCGCCACGGTCACGCCCTGAAACGCCGCGGGCAGCGCGCGGTTGATCCCGCAGGCGTCCATCAGCCCGCTGACTTTCGCGGGCAAGTCAGCAGCGGCACAATCGAGCGCGCGGGCAGCGGCCTCCATCTTCGGGGTTGGGGTTTCTATGAGCCACGGCAGGCTCGCCTCAAACGCCAATGCCGTGGCCAGCCCGTGCTGCACCGGCGCGCATCCCGCCAGCGCATGGGACAGGTGATGCGCCATCGCCGTACCGCTCAGGTCAATCGCAGCGCCCGCAAGGGCGGACGCCCATAGCATCTCCCCCCGTGCGGTCAGGTTCCCCGGTTCGGCCACCGCGACGGGCAGCGCGCGCCAGATCAGCCGCATCGCGTGTTCGGAAAAGAGCGCGGTTGCGGGCGTGCCATTGCGGTTCGTCATCGCCTCGAACGCATGAACGAAAGCATCCATCCCACACCATGCCGTAAGTGCTGCGGGCAGGCTGGTGGTTAATTCCGGGTCGAGCACCACTAGATCGGGTCGGGTCTCCACGCCCCAGATCCAAAGCTTCTCTCCCGTATCGCCGCTGAAAATATTGGTGGCCGACAATTCCGATCCGGTGCCAGCCGTTGTGGGGATCATGACAGTGAAGGCCGCGCGCGGCGGCAAGGGGGCGGCGGCAAGCGCATAGTCCATCGGCTCCCCGCTGCCTGCCGCGATATTCGCGGTGATCTTTGCCACATCAAGCGCGGACCCGCCGCCCAGCCCGATCACCACATCCGCGCGCGCCGCGTGATAGGCGGCAACGGCGGCGCGCAGGGTCGCGGCTTTCGGCTCCCCGGGAATGTCGCTGAAGATCGTGCAGGGGCAGGGCAGACTGGCTGCGATCCGCTCCGCCATCCCCAGATCGCGCATCACCGGATCGGCGATCAACAGGACAGAGCGGGGCGTGCCCGGCAGGGCCAATGTCATGGCTTGGCCCGCGCCAAAGGTGATCGGGGGAAGGGGGGCAAGATGGAACATGAGACACCGGATCGTGAGTTGCGGGGGCGACAATGGCAAACCCGGACCAGCCCGGTCTTTCCCGTTCGCGCCACGCAATGGCCTGCCAGCGTCAGGATGCTGCGGAAACCTGCCGACATGGCGCGCCGCCCCGCGCCGATTATCCGAAATGACGGAGCCTCATGCAAAAACGGCGCACCGCACCATTGCCAGCCGGATATTCTCACTGTGTATGGAGATGGTGCTGCAGGGGAGGATTGAACTCCCGACCTCGTCATTACCAATGACGCGCTCTACCACTGAGCTACTGCAGCGCCTTGGCCGCGGGTTTTAGCGAAAACAAAACCGAGCGCAAGCAGAAACTGGACGCCCGTCGTCACGCACTTTAGAGAAGGGGTCATGGCACCACAAAAAGACACAAAATCGAACGGGACAGAGCTGTCAGACGCGCGCGAAGAGCGCCTGCGCGCTGCGTTGCGGGCCAATCTGCAACGCCGCAAGGTGCAAAAACGCGCCCGCGCCACCGAATCTCAAACCGACGAGCAGACAGAGCGCACAGAAAAACCGGAATGACCGGGGCGCCGAAATCAGGAGCAGGCAATGGATCAGATCAGGGTCACGGGCGGTAACGCGCTGAACGGGGATATTCCCATCGCGGGGGCAAAGAATGCCTGCCTTACGCTAATGCCAGCGGCATTGTTGAGCGAGGAGCCGTTGACGCTGACCAACGCGCCGCGCCTGTCGGATATCCGCACCATGTCAAAGCTGCTTGAAAGCCTCGGTTGTGAGGTGGCCCCTTTGCAGGACGGCAAGGTGCTCGCGCTGGGATGTGGGGAGATCACGAACCACACCGCGCATTACGACATCGTGCGTAAGATGCGGGCCTCCATTCTGGTGCTTGGCCCGATGCTGGCGCGGGACGGCCATGCGGTGGTGTCTTTGCCCGGTGGCTGCGCGATTGGCGCGCGGCCCGTGGATCTGCACCTCAAGGCGCTTGAGGCTTTGGGGGCCGAACTGGACCTAAGGGACGGGTATGTCCATGCCAAGGCCCCGGCGGGCGGCCTGCAGGGCGGGAAGGTCAGCTTTCCTTTCGTCTCTGTCGGGGCGACGGAGAATATCCTGATGGCCGCCACCCTCGCTAAGGGCACCACCGTGATCGAGAATGCCGCGCGTGAGCCGGAGATTGTGGACCTCGCCCAATGCCTTCGCGCGATGGGCGCGCGGATCGAGGGCGAAGGCACCAGCACCATCACTGTCGAAGGTGTCGACCGCCTGCACGGGGCCACCCACCGTGTCCTGACCGACCGGATCGAGCTTGGCACC
Organism: Rubricella aquisinus; assembly: GCF_014199445.1. Taxonomy (GTDB): domain Bacteria; phylum Pseudomonadota; class Alphaproteobacteria; order Rhodobacterales; family Rhodobacteraceae; genus Rubricella; species Rubricella aquisinus. Next base: position 240,068 of record NZ_JACIJS010000007.1, read on the forward strand.
TACATGCTCGCACCTGCGATTGCGGGGGGAGAAGTGACGCTCCTTGGGGGGCGGCGTGATCTTTTGGGGGCGTTTTGCGAAAAGCTGGAACAGGCGGGTATGCGGATCACCGAAAGCCCGCGCGGCCTTACTGTGGCGCGCATTGCCGATACGATCCTGCCGACGGATGTGACGACCGAACCCTATCCGGGCTTCCCGACGGATTTGCAGGCGCAGATGATGGCCCTCCTGACCCTTGCACAGGGGGAGAGCGTGTTGGAGGAGACGATATTCGAGAATCGCTTCATGCACGCGCCCGAACTGATCCGTATGGGCGCGCGGATTGATGTGCATGGCGGCACCGCCAAGGTAACGGGCGTGTCGAAGCTGCGCGGCGCGCCAGTGATGGCAACGGATTTGCGCGCCTCCGTGTCGCTGGTGCTGGCGGGGCTCGCCGCGGAAGGGGAGACGGTGGTGTCCCGCGTGTACCACCTTGACCGTGGCTATGAGCGGCTGGAGGAGAAACTCTCCGCCGTGGGTGCGCAGATCAGACGCGAAAAGGAAGACGCATGACCGACGCTACATTCGAGGATGGGGCCGAGCGCCCGGTGCGCCTGATCGCGGCGGAGGCGGATGACCTCAAGGTTATCTCCGCGCTGGTGCAGGATGCTGTCCTGACCGGGGGTGACATCACATGGTCGCGCAAACGGCGGCAATTCGCACTTTTGATCAACCGCTTTCGCTGGGAGGATCGGGATGCTGCCGCGCGCATGAACCGCCCCGTGGAGCGGGTGCGCGCCATGCTCGTTATCGACGATGCGCTTGCCGTGCGCGCGGCCGGGATCACACCGGGCGAAAAGGATGTGGTCCTGTCGCTCCTGTCGATTGAACACACGGGCGGGGAGGACGGCTCCGCCACGTTAACGCTGATCTTTGCCGGAGACGGGGAAATTGCAATTGACGTTGAGGCAATTAACCTCACACTGGCGGATGTGACCAAGCCCTACAGGGCGCCATCCGGTAAAACGCCATCGCATGATTAACCCTGATGCACCCGGATCGGCCCGTTTTTGGGGGCGAGACGGGGGATGGGTATGCGGTTTACGGGATTTCTGACAGTTTGTGTGATCGGCGCGATGGCGGCGGGCGCGGCACAGGCACAAAACGTGCTGATCGGGCGCTCCGCTGCACTAAACAACGACTATCTGGGGGATAACGAGGACCGCTGGCAGACCGCGAGCTATTCGTCATCCTGGCTTTTTTCCAGTTCGCTTGAATTGCGGGAGATCGGCATTGGTCCCCGATTTGAGCTGCGCGCGCGCGGCCAGATCGTCACACCGGAAAAGCTGAACGGTGCGCCGCCCGCGGGCAGCCGGCCCTATGCCGGATATATCGGTGCGGGCGCGTTCAGCCATTATACCTTCGCCGGATGGGACGTAGCCGCCGGGGCGGAGCTTGGCCTGCTCGGTCCATCCAGCGGGATCAGCGACCTTCATACCGCGCTCCATGACCTCCTCTCGGAGAATGAGCCGCAGGGATGGTCGACGCAGGTGGCCGATCAATTCGTTTTCACACCCGTTGTGGAGGCGGGCTACAAAATCGGCGGGGAGGGCGGCGCGCCGATGCTGCGCCCCTTTGTGACGGCACAAATGGGGTTGGAGGATATTCTGCGCGCGGGCGTCGATATCTCCATCGGGATTGACCGCGACCTCACCCAACCGATCCGCGACATGATCACCGGCCAGCAGTTTCCCGTGCGATATGACAGGCTCGATCAGATACAACTGACAGTCGGCATGGATGTGGCAAGCGTGCAGGGCTCCGAATTCTTCCCCTCAAGCCACACCGCGATGGCCGAGAATACCCGGACGCGGGTGCGCGGCTCGATCTTTGCTCCTGTGGGGGCGGCGGATGTGAATTATGGGGTGACATGGATGTCGGAGGAGTTCACGACACAGGGTGCTCCGCAGGTGCTTGGCTCTATCGGGGTCGAATTTCGCTTCTGATCGTCGCAGGCTGGTGCGTTGAAGCGGGCTTGAGGCACGGGGCAGGGCGCGGTAAGCCCGACAGATCAGTGACCCTCTTTCGGGACGGAGACCGAAATGCCCCTTTTCCTCGACAGCCGCGCGGCTGGATTTGACCGCAGCTTCACCGAATTTCTTGGCGCCAAGCGGGAATCGAGCGCGGATGTGGACGGCATCGTGGCCGACATCATCGCGGATGTGGCCCACCGGGGCGATGAGGCGGTGATCGAACTGACCGAACGGTTCGACAATCTCAAACTCACGCCGCAAACCATGGCCTTCTCCCAAGGGGAGATCGACACCGCCGTCAAGACCGTGCCGAAAGAGGAGCGCGCCGCCCTCGAACTCGCCGCAGAGCGCATCCGCGCCTATCACGAACGGCAACTGCCCGAGGATGCCCGCTGGACCGATGACACCGGCGCCGAACTTGGTTGGCGCTGGTCGGCGGTGGATGCGGCGGGGCTATATGTGCCCGGTGGTCTTGCCTCCTATCCGTCCTCCGTTTTGATGAACGCGATCCCGGCGGCGGTGGCGGGGGTCGAGCGGTTGGTGATCTGTGCGCCCACGCCGAATGGTGCGGTCAACCCGCTGGTGCTTTGCGCGGCCCGTCTGGCGGGGGTGGAGACGATCTACCGGATCGGCGGGGCACAGGCCGTGGCGGCCCTCGCCTATGGCACCAACACCATCGCGAAGGTGGATAAGATCACCGGGCCGGGCAATGCCTATGTCGCGGCGGCCAAACGGCGGGTGTTTGGCCGGGTGGGGATCGACATGATCGCAGGACCATCCGAGATTCTGGTTATCGCGGACAAGGACAACAATCCTGATTGGATTGCAGTCGATATGCTCAGTCAGGCCGAACATGACGAAAGCGCGCAGGCGATCCTGATCACCGATGATCCCGATTTCGGGGAGGCCGTGGCCCGCGCCATCGACAAGCGGCTCGAAACGCTGGAGCGCGCCGCCATCGCGGGGCCAAGCTGGCGCGACAATGGCGCGGTGATCACGGTGCGCGACATGGAAGAGGCAATCGAGTTGAGCGACCGCATCGCCCCTGAGCATCTGGAGATCGCCTGCGCCGGGGCCGAGGACGTGGCCGGGCGCATCCGCCACGCGGGCGCGATCTTCATCGGGCAATGGACGCCGGAGGCAATCGGCGACTATGTCGGCGGTCCGAACCATGTGCTGCCCACGGCGCGGTCGGCGCGGTTCTCCTCGGGGCTGTCGGTGCTTGATTTCATGAAACGCACGACGCTTGCCCGGATGACACCTGCGGCCCTGCGCGCCATTGGCCCTGCGGCGGAAACACTCGCCATCTCCGAAAGTCTGGAGGCCCATGGCCTGAGCGTGCGCGCGCGCCTTGATGCGCTGAATGAGGGAGAGGATTGATGAGCCGTGGCCGGTCGTTGGAACTGTTCTTTGTGGACGGAACGCCGGATGGCATCCTGACGGCGGAGATTTTTGGCTGGACCGGCCATGTCCTCAAAGCGCCCCGCACGCGCATTGCTGAGGCTCTGCGGCGCCGTCAGGCCCAATTTACTGGCATATATCTGCTGATCGGAGAGCAAGAAGGCCAGCCTGCGCTTTATGTCGGGGAAGGCGAGGATGTTGCCGCGCGCATTCGCTCTCACGATGTGAAGAAAGACTGGTGGCAAGATGTCATCATCCTCACCACGGGGGCGGATAGCCTGCATAAGGCGCATGTGCGCTATCTCGAAGCCCGGCTAGTGGATCTTGCCCGCCGAGCAGGGCGGGTGCGGCTCGACAATGGCAACACGCCGGGCGGTGCGAGCCTGTCTGAGGCGGCGCAGGCCAATATGGAAGAATTCATCGAAACACTTGGGATAGTGTTGCCCGCGATCGGTGTTGACCTTTTGCAATCTGGAACGCGCCCGGATGTTGGGCCGTCGGTCGAACTGACCGAACAAGTTGAACGCTTCCGGCTGACCACGCCGCGTCATGGCATTGACGCGCTTGCTGAATTGCGTGGGGCGGAATTTGTGGTCCTGAAAGGCGCGAAAGTGCGCGGCGAATGGGCGGGGAAAGGAAACTGGGACTTTGGATATGCGGCCATCGCGACAGACCTTTGTGCGCGCGGGGTGATTGACACCAGTCGCACGCCACCTGAATTCACCGATAACTATGCGTTCAACAGCCCGAGTGCAGCGGCGAGTGTTGTAAATGGACGTCCGGCCAATGGCAGGCAGGAATGGAAACATCACCAAACCGGCCAATCCTTCGCGGATTGGGAAGAAGCCCGGCTAGGCGTTATGGAAAGTGAGGAGCCGTCATGACCACGCAAAAACTGGTCCATATCGAGTTGGACGATGCAGGCCTGCCCGCGCCCACACCGGAGATTGAGCAGGAGCGGCGGGTCGCTCTGTTTGACCTTCTGGAGGCCAATAACTTCGCGCCAGCGGGTGAGGGCGTGCCGGAGGGGCCGTATCACCTTGGCCTTGCGATCCGGGAACGGCGGCTAGTGTTTTCGGTCACCACGGAGGATGCCACCCCCGCCGGGGAATTCCACTTGTCCCTCTCGCCGTTCCGGCAGGTGATCAAGGATTATTTCCAGATTTGCGCGGCCTATTTCGATGCGGTCAAACGCCTGCCCGCTGCCCAGATCGAGGCCATCGACATGGGAAGGCGCGGCATCCATGATGAGGGTTCCCGCATCCTGATGGAGCGGCTGGACGGCAAGGTGATCACCGATCATGACACCGCCCGCCGCCTGTTCACCTTGATTTGTGTTCTGCACTTCAAGGGCTGATCCTTGAGCGATCTGCCCACATCCGTCCTGTTTTGCTGCGATCACAACGCGGTCCGCTCCCCCATGGCGGAGGGGCTGATGAAAAAGGCGCATGGCAAGGACATCTATGTGCAATCGGCCGGTGTGTTCCATGATCTGGAGATCGACGGCTTCGCGATTTCCGTTTGTGATGAGATCGACGTGACGCTGAGCCAGCATCGCGCCCGATCCTTTGAGGAGATGGAGGAATGGGGGGATGATATTGGCGGCTATGACCTGATCGTGGCCCTGACCCCCGCGAGCCTGCGCCACGCACAGGAATACACGCGCTCTTACGCGGTGGAGGTTGAATATTGGCCGATCCTTGATCCCACGGGGATCGGCGACAGCCGGGAGGACAAGCTCGCCGCCTATCGCCAGACCCGCGATCAGATTGCCGCCCGGATTGCGGATCGTTTTAAGCGTTGACGCCCTGATAGTCTGCTGTCTTTGCTGCATCAAAAGACAGGAGCGCGCGATGGCATTGGAGCTATGGATCACTTTCGCATTGGCAAGCACCGTGCTGCTGGCCCTACCCGGCCCCACGGTGATGCTGGTGGTGGCCGAAGGGATCGGCGCGGGCAAACGCGCGGCTCTCGCGATGGTGCCCGGTGTGGCGCTGGGCGATCTGACAGCGATGAGCATTTCCCTTGCGGGTGCGGGCGCGCTTTTGGCAACCTCCGCCACGGCCTTTACCGTTTTGAAGTTTGTGGGCGCGGCCTATCTGATCTGGCTTGGCATCAAGCTGTGGCGCAACCCGCCCGAAAAACTCGACACGCCACGCCCGCGCAGTGCGGCGCGTGGATTTCGCGATGCGTATGTCGTCACGGCGCTCAATCCCAAGAGCATCGTGTTTTTCGTGGCATTCGTGCCGCAATTCATTGATCCCGCCGCTGCCTTTCTGCCGCAGGTGGTGATCCTTGTTGCGACTTTCGTGGTGCTGGCGTCGATCAATGTCGCCCTTTGGGCGCTCTTGGCTGGGGAGATGCGGGCGCGGATCGGGCGGCCCACTGTCCTCAAATGGATGAGCCGGGCGGGCGCGAGCTTTATGATCGGGGCAGGTATCCTGACGGCATTGGCCCGGCGCACTTGATCTTTCGCGCAATTCATCGCATATGCTGCAACGCGTCAGGGCAGGTTTGCGTTGACGCTTGTGTAAATCCACGATGGAGACGGCATGGCCAAGGAAGAGCTTATCGAATTTCCGGGGACCGTGGTTGAGCTTTTGCCGAACGCGACGTTCCGGGTGAAGCTCGAAAACGGCCACGAAATCATCGCCCACACAGCGGGCAAGATGCGCAAGAACCGCATCCGTGTGCTGGCCGGGGACAAGGTGCAGGTCGAAATGACCCCCTATGACCTGACCAAGGGCCGCATCAACTACCGCTTCAAGTAATGCGCCTCGTGCTTGGCTCCGGCTCGCCCCGGCGGCGGGAGCTGTTGGCGCAGATCGGGGTGGTGCCGGACGCGATCCTGCCACCCGATATCGACGAAACACCGTTCAAGTCCGAAGCACCGCGTGCCTATGCGGAGCGGCTGGCGCGTGAAAAGGCGCTGGCGGTCAACGCGCCGGATGCTCTCATTCTGTGTGCCGATACGGTTGTGTCTGTTGGCACGCGCATCTTGGGCAAACCCGATGACGCGGCGGAGGCCGTTGCCTTCCTCACGCTCCTGTCAGGGCGGCGACACCGTGTCATGACAGCGGTGGCCCTGCGACAGGGAGAGACGCTCCGGACCAGGATCGTGACCACGCAGGTGCGGATGAAGCCGCTCTCTGACGCTGAAATCTCCGCCTATATCCGCTCCGGCGAATGGCAGGGTAAGGCGGGCGGATATGCCATTCAGGGTATAGGCGCGGCTTTTGTGCCATGGATTTCAGGATCCTATAGCAATGTGGTGGGCCTGCCGCTCACGGAAACAGCCAATTTGCTGACCAGTGCTGGCTATCAGGTCAGCTATGAGGGAGTGCCGGCATGAAAGGGCGCGTGATCGCGATTGACCAGCGCCCGGACGGGCAGGGCAGCATGGCCGCGCTGATCGAGGATGGCATTGTCGAGGATCTCATCATTGATCCTGCCGCGCCGGGCATCCATCCCGGCCAAATCTGGCGCGGGCAACCCGACCGCCCGATGAAAGGGATGGGCGGCCTGATGGTCCGCCTTGATGCAGGCAACGGTTTTTTGAAAGAGGGAAAGGGCGTTGCCCCTGGTGAGCCGCTTTTGGTACAGGTGAGCACCCATGCCGAACCCGGGAAGGCGCCCCCGGTGACCCGGCGCCTTTTGTTCAAATCCCGCTATGCGATTGCCACCCCGATGGCACCGGGGCTGAATATCTCCCGCTCGATCCGCGATCCAGAAGAACGCGACGTGCTCGAAGCGGCCGTGGCCCCGCTGATGCAGCCGGGGGAGGGCATGATCATCCGCACCGCCGCGCGGGGCGTGGTGCTTGAGGATGTGGCGGAGGATGCCGCCGCGATGCTGGAGCTTTCGCGCGCTGTGATGGCGGATTTGACCGGCCCGCCGGAACTGCTGGTCGATACCCCGGATGCCGGGATGCTCGCATGGCGCGATTGGCCGGAGCCGGATATCCTTGACGATGCGCCGGGCGCGTTTGAGCGGCACAATGTCTGGGACACGATCGACGGGTTGCGCAGCCCGCGCGTGCCGTTGGGGCAGGGGGCGTATATGTTTATCGAGCCTGTGCGCGCACTCGTGGCGGTGGATGTGAACACGGGCAAGGACATGTCGCCTGCGGGAAGTCTGACGACGAATATCGCGGCCCTGCGCGCCTTGCCCCGGCAATTGCGCCTGCGTGGGCTTGGCGGGCAGATCGTGCTGGACCTCGCCCCGATGACCAAGCGGGATCGCCCGCAACTGGAATCGACCCTGAAGTCAGCGTTTCGGGGCGATGTGGAAACCTCGCTTGCCGGATGGACGCCGCTTGGCCATATGGAGTTGCTGCGCAAACGGGAACGTTTGCCCTTGGCGGAGGTTTTACCCGCATGAGTTGCCCGATCTGCAAGAAAGAACCGGTGGAAAAATACCGCCCCTTTTGCTCCAAACGCTGCGCGGATGTGGACTTGGGCCGTTGGTTCAATGGCCAGTACGCAATACCGGTGCAAGAGGAAGAAGCCCCCGATCCCGACACCTCGGATCACTGATCTGGTTTTCCGCCAGTCAGGCAAAAAATCCGCTGGACACCCCCGCGCGCATTGCCTAAACACCCGCTCACGGTGCGGATGCACCCCTCTGATGCCCGGGTAGCTCAGGGGTAGAGCAGCGGATTGAAAATCCGCGTGTCGGTGGTTCAAATCCGCCCCCGGGCACCATTTTCTCCTTACTGGTTCTCAATCTCGAGCAGCGTGATCTCTCCCATTTTGGCGAGACGCTGGATTTCCTCCACGATTTTACTTTGCGCCTGTTCTCCGTCCTTCTGTTTGACGTCTGGCATCTGTTCGATCTCTTCGCGGTATCGTTCGCTGAGGCGTTTGGAGAGGTTGTTGAGGATGAAATCGGCGCTTTCGATTTTGCGCGCGATGGCATGTTTCAGCGCGATTTTGAGATCTTCTTCCTCGACCCCTCGAACAATGGCGGAGATGTCGCGGGCTTCGACGCGGATCGCCACGTCGGAGAAGGTAAACATCACCTTCTGCACATCCTGCGCCAAGGCCGGTTTGCGCTCCTCCAGATGGCTCATCAGGCGGTCGCGCGCGTCGGAGGACACGTTGTTCATCAGGCTGCCGATCACCTCGGCCGGTTTGCGGGTCGCCATTTCCTGTTGCAGGGCGGAAAGGAAGTCAGACACGATCACGTCCTCGATCAGGGAGATCACGCTGTCCTCAAGCCGTGGCACCCGCGACAGGCGCAGGACGATGTTCTGCGCCAATTCCTCGTCTAGCCGTTCTAGCACTGCCGCGGCCTTTGCCGCGGAGAGCTCGGCCAGCACGACCGCGGCGGTTTGCGGGTGTTCGCCTTGCAAAAACCGGGCAATGGAGCTGTCCGCGCAGGCGCCCAACTGCTCCCAGATGGAGCGGCGCATATGGCCATCCACGTCCGACATGATGCGCGATACGGTGTTTTGGTCAACGATGTTGGACAGGATGCGGCGGGCTTCTTCCATGCCGCCGACAATGCCTTGCTCCTCGCTCAATTCGGCGCGGAATTCGGATACGATGGTGTCGAGATCATGGGGCGGGATGCGTTTGATCTTGGAAATCGCGTGGGCGAACCGGCGCAAGACCTGCTCGCTCATACCAGCCAAAAGCCCCGCCGCCTCATCCGGGCCAAGGGCTGCGAGGATGATCGCGGCCTTGTCGATCCGGGACATGCGGCTGTTTGCCCGTGGTGTTTCCGGCACCGTGAGTTGTCGATTTTGCGCAATCCCGTCCATCAGCCGCCATAGCTCCGCACCAATGCACCCGCGAGCAGCGCCCATCCATCAGCCAGCACAAAAAAGGCCAGCTTGAAGGGGAGGGCGACGATGGCAGGCGGCACCATCATCATGCCCATCGACATCAGGATCGCCGCAATCACCAGATCAATCACCAGAAAGGGGAGGAAGATCAGAAAACCGACCTCAAACCCCCGCTGAATCTCACTCAACAGAAAGGTCGGCACCAATAGGGACAATGGCGTGCGCGCGTCATCGGCGGGCGGGCGCGGGATCGCGTCGCTCAGGATGGCAAGGAATTCTGGGTTGACCCGCCCCTCCATAAAGATGCGAAACGGCTCGATCCCCGCGCGGAAAGCCATTTCGGGGGCAAGGCTGCCGTCGGTCATCGGGCGGATGCCCGCCTCCCATGCTGCGCGAAACACCGGCTCCATCACAAACCATGTGAGGAACAGCGCGAGGCTGACGATCAACATATTGGGTGGCGCCTGTTGCACCCCGATGGCCTGCCGAAGGATCGACAGAACCGTGACCATAAAGGGAAAACAGGTCACCATAATCGCAAGACCAGGTGCCAGGCTAAGCACCGTGACCAGCGCGAACAACTGCACCGCCCGCAAGGACAGCGACCCCTCATCGCCAAGGCTCAGGGTCACGTCCTGCGCGCTGGCCGGGGCCGCCATCAGCAGGCAAAGCAGGAGGAAGGCGGACAGCCGCATGGCTCAGGCTCCGTCGCTCATGTCAGCGACCTCCGTCAGGCGCACGCCCAAGAGGCCGGACCCGTCGTCCATTTCCTGCAATTCGCCCCGCGCGATCAGCCGGTCGCCAATATAGAGTTCGACCGGATCATCCACGCGGCTATCGAGCGGTAGTACGGAATCGCGGTGCAACTTCACCAGATCGCTGACAAGCGGACGCGCCCGCCCAACAGAGATCATGACCTCAATCGGAACACCCATAAAGGCGCGGGCACGGCGGGACTTTTCCTCGGCCTGCTCATCCGGCTTCGGATCGGTCGGCTGGTCTGTCTCGGTCATGGATTTGATCCTCGGTCATTGGGACAAGTGTCTCGAAATAGGAGCGGCAGGCGGTTTCAATCGCTGCTATCGCGGCGGTCAGGTCGATGCGGGTCTGTGCGTCGCCCTGCTCAAACCGGGCTTCCAGCGGGCCAAGCGCCGGGTCGTCCCGGATCCCGATGGTAAGGTCGGCGCGGGCAAAGGCTGCGCGCAAGGCGGGGCTATTGTCGGGGTGCAGAAAGAGTGTCGGCACCGGGCTGGGTGTGCGGGCTAGTGCTGCCGTGATTTCGTCGGTCAACAGGCGGGCAAATCCGTTGCGCGCCACCTCGGGCAGGATCGCGCGGGCAATGGCATCACAGAGCGGGGCAATCTGGGCAAGGATGGCGGATTCCGCCTCGGCCCGGGTGAAAAGGCCGTCTGAGATCGTCTCTTGTATCGCCGCGTCCAGTTTGCGCTCCTTGCTGGCGTAAGCCTCCTCGGCGCGGGCCACGCCAGCCTGAAATCCTTCAGCATAGCCCGCATCGCGGGCAGCCTTGAGCTGCTCTTGCAGGGTCAGGACGGGTGTTTCCTCCTTGGGCGTTTCAACAGCGCGGAAGGACGGGCTGAATTCCTCCAGTCTCAGGCGGGTGACGGTCATGCTTTCGACTCCTCGGATTCGATCCAATCATGGAGCAAGGATTTTGCCGCCTCCCGCTCCGTCTGGATCAGACCGCGCAATTCCTCGATCCCCGACGGTTTGCGCTCCTCCAGCGCGCGCGCCTCCGGGTTTTCCTCAATCGCCTTGACGACCTGACCCGAGCCGGAGAGCACCTCGCCCTCAATCTCCAGCGGGTTGGGGAGCAAATCGGCCTCCCGCGGTTTGAGCAAGGGGCGCAACACGAACAGGCCGATCAACAGCGCGACAAAGCCCAGCACCGCAATCTCCGCCAGCGACCAAAGCCGCGCGCCAATGGCACCAATCGGGTCCGAGCGAACCTCCGTCCCTGCGATTTCTTGTGCGGGAAACTCAAGGCTTCGGATCGTGACCACATCGCCGCGCGCGGCGTCAAACCCAATCGCGGAACGGACGAGTTCGGCCAGCGCTGACATCTCATCCTCGCCGCGCGCGGTCCATTCGCGGGCGCCATCCTCCCCGATGGTGCGAATGCCATCGACCAGCACCGCGACGGTGATGCGCCGGATTTGGCCTGCAGGCCGGACCCGTTCGCGCATGACCTCGGACACCTCGTAATTGATCAATTCACGCGTGCGGGAGGATTGTTCCGACCGGCCGGAGGACGCGCCGCCCTCCCCATCGGGCAGGTTCGAGGCAACCGTGACACCGCCCCCGGTCGAGCCGCTGGCGCTGTCCCGCTCCTCTTCCAGATCGGAATGAATGGCCACGCGGGTATCAGGGTCAATGCGCCGCTCCGTGATGGTCTCGCTGTCCATGTCGGCGTCGATCATCACTTCCACGATGGCGCGGCCCCCCCCCACGCGCGCGGCCAAAAGCCGCTCGATATTGGCCTTGAGCATGGCGGCGCGATCATCGAACGGATTGCTCGCATCGCCCATGCCGCCAATATCGCCGGGGGTCAGGATCACGCCCGCCTCCGCATCAATGACGGAGACATCGCGTGCGGCAAGGCCACTGACGGCGGAAGACACCAGAAACCGGATCGATTCCGCCTGTGCGCGGGGCAGGGGCGGCGCATCATAGGTGACGGTCACGGCCGCGCTGACCTGCGTGTTGCGCGCAAAGGCCGTGCCTTCCTCCCGCGCGATATGGACCCGCGCCGCGCGCACGCCGGGCGAGGCGAGGATCGTGCGGGCAAGCTCGCCCTCCTTCGCGCGCCAATAGGCCGCGTCAAACATCTGCGACGTAGTGCCAAACCCGCTAAGCCCTTCAAGCAATTCGTATCCGGCCCCGCCTGATTGCGGCAGTCCTTGCCCGGCGAGCCGCAGGCGCAGCCGGTCCCGCTCCGCGATGGGCACAAAGATCGAATCGCCACGCACCTCATAGAACGTGCCCTCACCCTCCAGCACCGTCACGATCTGATCCGCCGAAGCCGGGTCCAGCCCGGAATATAACAGCGCGGTTTGCGGGCTTGAGGCCATGCGCGCCATCCCGACGATCAGCGCAAAAACGGCCACTGCCGCCAGTACCGCAACGATTCGACGCTGCTGGCCCATACTCGCCCAAAGAGTGCTCAACCTTTCCACGGTGATGTTTTCCCCATCCACACGAGGCGCGTTCTGCGCTCGCCATCCCCGTCTGCATATCTTGAGGAGCATTAAGAAAACGTTAGTGCCGATCTGCGAAATCAAACGGGACACAAGGTGAACATCGGGATTGACCAAATGAGCGACGACGCGGACAGCACGGGTGAGGACACAGGCGGGAAAGGCGGCCTGAAATCCATCATCATTGGTGTTTTGGCCGCCGTTGTGCTGGGCGGGGCGGGCTTTTATGTGTCCTATTCCGGGCTGATTGGCGGCGCGACTGCGGGAAGTGCGGCGACAGAATCAAAGGTCGCTCTTAGCCCCGGAGACCGCCCTGTTTTTGTCCCGATCCCGCAATTAACCATCACCTTTCCCCCTGACGGGCGCACCAGAATGTTGCGCTTCACGGCCGAGCTTGAAGTGGATCGGGCCTATCGGGACGAGGTGGAGGCGCTGCTGCCGCGCATCAACGACGTGTTCAACACCTATCTGCGCGCCGTCGATCTGGCGGAATTGGAAGCACCCTCAAGCATGTTGCGCCTGCGCGCGCAAATGCTGCGCCGGGTGCAGATCGTGACCGGGCCGGGCCGTGTGCAGGATCTGCTGATTACAGAATTCATCCTCAGCTAGAAAGGACGAGGCTATGACATTGATTTCAGACGGTTTGTTGATCATCGGGGCGCTTGCCGCATCACTCTATTGCTTTGTGCTCGCGGGGCGGTTGAAGCGGCTTATGGCGCTTGATCGCGGGCTTGGCGCGTCGATTGCCGGGTTGTCGCGTCAGGTCGATGAGATGCACAAATCCCTCGCGATGACGCGAACGGCTGCGGGGGAATCGAGTAGGGATCTCGCGAAATTGACCTCCCGCGCCGAAATCGCCGCGGGTCGGTTGGAGTTGTTGCTCGCAACCGTGCATGAGCGCAAGGCAACCCCGGTGGCAAAGCCGGTCCCGGCGCCGCGGATCGACCCGCGGGCTGAGCTTTTACAGTCCTTGCGCGATGTGAAGCGGGCGATGCGCTGATGGCAAAAGCACGCAAATTACCGATGCGCAGTGGGGCGCTTATTCTGTTGGCGCTCTGCCTTGCGGCATCCGGGCTGGTCCGGCTCAGCGCTGTTGCCTCGGAGCATGGTGTCACCATGGCCGCGCAGGCCCGCCCATCGGCAGACGCACCCGACACCGACGCGCTCTTGGCCGAAATCGTGGCGGAGCGGGCCGCGTTGGAGGCCCGCGCGGCGGAGATTGACGCGCGCGCGGATGCATTGGCCAAGGTCGAGGAGGATTTACGCGCCCAGATGCGCGCCTTGGAAGAGGCCCGAAGCGAGCTTCAGGCGCTCGTGACACTCGTTGAAACCTCGGCGGAGGAGGATCTCGACCGTCTCACGTTGATTTACCAGAACATGAAACCGGATCAGGCCGCTGCCCTGTTTGAGGAAATGCGTGTCGATTTCGCAGCGGGCTTTCTGGCACGGATGGATCCGATCAGCGCGGGGGCGATCCTGGCCGGGCTGCCCCCCGATATCGGCTATGCGGTGTCGGTGGCGCTTGCCGGGCGGAATGCTCAGACGGCCTCCCGTTAACCCTGATTTCGGGCGTCTGGTGACGTGTTGTTAAGGCTTTCGTCGCCATAGCTAGCGTGAGGAGGGGCGCAAAATGCTTGGTATTATCGGTATCGTGATCGTTTTCGTGATGGTCTTTGGCGGGTACATGCTCGCCGGGGGCAGTTTTGGTATCATTCTTAAGGCTCTGCCCTATGAAATGATGATGATCGCGGGCGCTGCGGTCGGGGCGTTTGCGATTGCCAATGATGGGCACGGGGTCAAGCAGACGCTGGGCGCCTTGGGGATGGTGTTCAAGGGGCCGAAATGGAAGGCGGCGGATTACCGCGACCTTCTGGTCATGCTGCATGATCTGCTGCGCATCGGAAAGCAAAACCCCGTAGCACTCGAAGAACATATCGAAAAGCCGGAGGAGTCCTCGATTTTCACCGCATATCCGAGGATTCTTGCGGATAAGGAGACCGTTGCCACGATCTGCGACACATTGCGATCAGCCTCCATGAATTATGATGACCCGCATCAGGTGGAGGAGGTGCTCGATAAGCGGACGGAGGCGCGGCTTCACCACGCGATGCATTCCAGCCATGCCCTTCAGACGGTTGCCGATGGTCTGCCAGCCCTCGGGATCGTCGCGGCCGTTCTGGGGGTGATCAAGACGATGTCATCCATCGACCAGCCCCCGGCCATTTTGGGGAAGATGATCGGCGGCGCGCTTGTGGGGACGTTTCTTGGCGTGTTTTTGGCCTATGCGTTCGTCGGTCCCTTCGCGACGAAAGTGAAACTGATCGTGGAGGAAGACCACCATTTCAACCTTTTGGTGAAGGAGGTTCTGGTCGCCTATCTGCACAAGCACGCGCCCAATATTTGTATCGAAGTGGGGCGCCAAAATACTCCGCTCGGATTGCGCCCCTCTTTTGATGAGATGGAGGAAGCGATGCGCGGCTCCACCCTGTCGGCCGTGGCGGCATGATCCGCTGGGCCATCCTCTTATGGGTCGTGATGGCCACGGGCGTGTCCGCGCAAATCGCCATACGGGGCGGGGAGCATGCCAATTTCACTCGGCTCGTCCTGCAACTTGGGCCAAACGACCCGGTGCGCCTTCTTGAGACGGGCTCGGGGCTGACATTGCGGGTGGACCGGGCCGGGGCATCACTGACCGCCGCGCAAACCTTTGACCGAATCCCAAGGACGCGGATCAGTGACGTGCGCATATCGCCATCCGGCACGGGTGCAGCCGCAGATATTCGGCTGGCTTGTGAGTGTGACGTGATGGCGGCCCGTTTGGGCGGCGATCTTCTTGTCCTAGACGTGTATGAAGCCGGGCGCAGCGCGGCACTTCCGCCCGGTGGAACAATGGTGCCGATTAAGGCTTCGATCCCCCAGTCCGACCCGCCAGAACCAGTTTCGCCGTCCAATGCCGACATAGAAACCGCACAGCGCACATTGCTGCGGCAACTCACACGCGCGGTCGATCAGGGTTTCCTGACGCTAGACGCGACGCCGATGGCGGATAGTCCCGACGCCAGTTCCCGCAATGACACGACGATGGAGGAATTGGCCGGCCTTCTGGCAAACAGCGCGGGCGTCGAAGCGAGGACGGCTCTGGACCGCCCGCAAGGCACTCCACCCCTGCAGCCCACCGCGGATGTGGCGCAATACTGTCTCCCCCCGGAGGACCTCGCGATCGCTGAATGGGCGGGTGAACAGCCCTTCCTTCAAGAGCTGTCTTCCTTGCGGCAATCGGTTGTGGGCGAATTCGACCGTGTTGATGCGGATGCTTTAGAGCGCGTGGTAAAGCTTTATATTCATTATGGATTTGGCGTGGAAGCACGTGCCATGATGCAAACATTTGCAGCAGATCTGCCAAACGCGGCGCTATTGACGGACCTCTCCCAGATTGTCGAAGGCGGCATGCCCGCACAGGATGGGCCGATAGAAACCATGGTCGGGTGTGGCGGTGCGGCGGGTCTGTGGGCGCTGGCCGGGGCAGCAAATCCCGCGCCACCACAGCCGGATTTGTGGCCGTCGGTGCTGGAAAGCCTTGCGCAATTGCCGGGCGGTTTGCGCGCCACACCCGGTGACCGCGCCGTGGCAAAGCTCATTGATCTGGGCCGGGCGGACTTGGCGCGGGAGATGCAGTCCCTTTTGCTGCGGACGGGCACGGCGCTCACACCCCTTGCCGAACTCAACGCCGCGCGCCTGATGCGCGAGGAAGGACGCGTTGGGGAGGCAGAGCGGGCCTTCGCTCAATTGTCAAAGGAGCCAAACGACGTCGGCGTGATTGCCAAGATCACATTGCTAAACAGCCGCTTGGATCGCGGCGCGGTGGTCACAGATGCCAGCCTGACGGAAATCCGCAGCTTTGAGACACTGTTTCGCGGCACGCCACTGGAACGCCGCATCGCGGAAACCCTTGTGAGGGTAGAGGCTGCGCAAGGAAACCTCCTTGCGGCGTTGGCTCGGATAGATGGCCTGTTGCCCAATGAGGACCAAGAGGAGCGGCGTTATCTGGCCAAGCAGCGCCTTCTCGCTGTGTCCACGGCCGAACTCGTCGGCCCAAGTGACTTTGCCCGCGCCGTCATCAGCCATTATGACGATATTCTTGCCATGGAAGGGTCTGGTGCCGTGCGCGAACACCTCGCGGCGGAGTTGCGGCGCATTGGCCTTGGTCAGTTGGCAGCTGATTTGATCGCGGGCCGCCCCCTTGTCGAGCCGGTATTGGTGGCGGATGCGGTCCTCCCGGACGACAGTGAGGAAAAAAGGACCGAACCGGTTGCTGCCCCGTCACCCCCACCTGAGGCACCGGTTGTGGAACCTGCGCCGGACAATCCCGCGCTCGACCGTGCGCGACAGGCGCTTGAGCTGACGGGAGAGGCGCGCGCGCAGTTGGAACAGTTGCTCGCACCCCGCCAATGACCCTTTCCGACCGGCATCGTCGCCCTAGGTGAACGGCGCGGGGCAGGTATCCGCTGATGGGGAGATCATGGAACAAACACAATTTCAGCCAAGCCGGCAGGCGGGGCTTACCCGGCTTCAGGCATTCGCGGATCAGGCGGGTGCTGCCTATGCAAAGGGTCGCAACCACGATCACGGGCCGATGGCGCACAATTCCGTGTCGCACCTCTCCCCATGGATCACTCGGCGCCTGGTGACCGAGCGGGAGGTTCTGGATCATGTCCTGACCCGGCATAGCCTCGCCACGTCAGAAAAATTCGTTCAGGAGGTGTTCTGGCGCGGATACTTTAAAGGCTGGCTTGAGCAACGCCCGGATATCTGGCGGTGGTATGTGGCGGACCGGGATCGGTATAGCCGAACCCATGCCGACGATCAGGCGCTCACGCGCGTTTTGCAGGCAAACTCAGATATTCCATGCATGAATGCTTGGGTCGCGGAACTGATTGAGACGGGGTATCTGCACAACCACGCGCGCATGTGGTTTGCCTCCATCTGGATTTTCACGCTGCGGCTGCCTTGGCAATTGGGTGCGGATTTCTTTCTGCGGCATCTGTTGGATGGGGATGCGGCCTCCAACACGCTGAGTTGGCGCTGGGTGGCGGGCTTGCACACTGTGGGCAAGCATTACGTCGCGCGCGCCTCGAATATCGAGGCGTTTTCAGGGGCACGGTTCGGCACGGTGGAGGATGTGTTCGCGCAAGACCCGGTGCCGCTGACCGAGCCACATGACCGACCGCCCGCAGCCGGGATCGCGCCCACAGCACGGGTGCCGGACGCGCCCTTTGCGCTTCTCGTGACGGAGGCGGATTGCACGCCCGATTGGATCGCAGGGGCGCGGGACGCGGCGGGTGTTGTCACGGTGGCCACCTCCCGCTGGCGCAGTCCATCGCAGGTGTCTGAACGGATTGTGGCGTTTGAACGCGCTGCATTGGCGGAGGCCACGCATTGGTGCCCGGCGGCCATGACGCTGGATCATCCGGAACCGGGCGCGTTGACGGAGTGGGTGAAGGGGACGGGCTGCCGTCACCTCATCACGCCATATATTCCGGCGGGGTGGCAACGCGACTGGATCGCGCGGGAGCGCCCGCGCTTGAGCGAGGCAGGGATCACGCTTCACATGCCGCGCCGGGATTATGATACGCTTGTTTGGCCCCACGCCACGGCAGGGTTTTTCAAGGTTAAGAAAAAGATACCGGGTATTTTGGCGCAGCTTGGCCTTACGAATTAGGGCTGGCACCCACGTCATAGGTGAGCGACGCCCAGAGGCTGTGCCAGACATGGGGATCGCCCGCGCGCGGCTCCATATGCACAGCGCTGAGCAGGGATAACCCCGCGCCCCGCCGTGGGATCACGGCTTGCCCCGCCGCGTCGGTGCGAAACAACTCGCGCGAAACGGTCCCGTCCGGCGCCCGGTGGAACAGCGCGATCTGCGTGCCTGCCTTTGGCGCCCCGCGATAGAGCAGCAACACGGGCAGGGGGCCGTCAAACGCATATGGGTTTTCGAGCGCGACCAGTTCAAAGGTTAATCCGGTCACCTGATCCTGCCCGATTGGCGTGCCGACAGAGATCAGCGCCTTGGCATAGCGGGTGTAGGATTCCGAAAACCCCTCCGCCGGTAGCCCGCGATCCCGATGTACTGCGGCGACCCATTCCAACCCGTCATAGTCAAGGAAAGCCTGAAATGTCTCCGCCTCCGACCAAGTGAGGGAGGATGGCGTCGTCTCCAATGCGGCAATCGTCAATCCGGGCGCAAGGTCACTGGCGGACAGGGCAGGGCGATCCCCAATCCGCCCCTCAACCGGGCGCGCCCCGGCGTTGTCATAAAGGTCGAACCGCACGAAACCGGGTGGGAAATAGGACAGCCGATTGCCAGATAGATCCTGCCCGACCTTCAAATCCGCTTTGAGCGCCGCGCCGGGGGCGAGCGCGAAATCCTCCGCCTCGATCCAGTATTCATGGGCCGTCGCCGTGGAGGCGAACAGCATGAGACAAATCGAGTATATCAGGCGCATGGTCGGCTCCGTTCATCGCTTTGATCGGAGCATAGCGCCCCGATCCCGCCTGACCAGCCGAAAGCGGCGCAAATCAGCTCGTCTTTGCTTGTCCCAATTCGCGGAACAGGGCCAATTCGGCCTGCGTCCAGCTTTCGATATCCCAGCGGGCAGCGGATTGGCGCAACCGCTTCATCCGGTCGAGTGCCTCTGTCTCCTGCATGGCGAGTGCCTGATCCAAGGCGCTGTCCATCGACGCATGGCTGAACGGATTGACCGGGATCGCCCCGTCCAGCAACACCGCGCACCCCGCAAATTCCGACAGGATCAGCGCGCCGGGGGCTTGCCCCTTTGCGGCACAAAATTCGCTCGCCACAAGGTTCAGCCCATCGGCCAGCGGCGTGATGGAGGCAACATCGGCGGCCCGGTAATAGGCAACCAAATCCTTCAGCGGAATGGCAGAGGAAATGAGCGAGACGGGCTGCCATTCAAAGCTGCCAAAGGTGCCGTTGATCCGGCCCGTCAATTCTTCGATCTTTTGCTGCACTTCCTCATAGGCGGTCATGTTCCGGTTCGCCCCGACAGAGACGAGCATCAGGCGCACCTTGCCCTTCAACTCTGGCCGCCGCTGCAACAGCCGCTCAAAGGTTTCAAGCTGTTCGATATTGCCCTTGGTGTAGTCGGTGCGGGACACGGACAGGACCAGCTGACAATCCCCCAATTCCGCGCGCACGGATTTGACCTTTTCCGCGACCTCATCGGTGCTGGCCAGCGTTTCGATATAGTTGAAATTCACGCCCACCGGATTGGTGTCCATCCGCACTTCACGCCCCTCATGCGCGATGGCCACGGGCGTGACCAGATCGGCAAGGGCCGCTCCTTTGCGCGCCATGGCCGGATCGGTCGGCATGTCCCGACTGACTTTCGACCCTTTCAGGGAGCGCACGGCGGCCGCGAAATTTTGCGAATAACGCGGGATGTGAAACCCGACCGCGTCACAGGCCAGAAGGCTGTCAATGATCTCCTCCCGCCATGGCAGCACGTTGAACATATCGGCAGAGGGGAATGGCGTGTGGTGATAAAACGCGATGCGCACATTCGGCTTCAACTGGCGCAAGTAGCCGGGCACGAGCCACAGATTATAGTCATGGATCCAGACCACCGCATCGTCGGATGCCTCCGCGGCAGCAGCCTCGGCAAAGGCCCAATTTACTTCGCGGAACGTGGACCAATCGACGGGATCGTAATTATACCGTTCCTTAAAGCCATGCAGGATAGGCCAGAACGCCTCTTTCGAGCTGACATGATAGAAGCTTTTGACCTGCGCATCGGTCAGCGGCAGGCGGCTGACACGATAGCTGCCAAAACTGTCATTGATGTCGATCTGCCGCTCAAATCCGGGGTTCGAGGGATCCTCCGCCAGTTTCCACGCGACCCAAGCGGCCTGATCGACCTGCCCGAAAAATCCTTTCAGCGTTGGCACGATCCCGTTCGGGCTTTTGTTTTCGCGAAAGACCGTTTTCCCGTTTTCCTCAACCTCCTCATAGGGTTGGCGGTGATACACGATGACCAGATCGGATTTCATTCTGTGGCTCCGGGGGGTGTTGGGTGAAGGTTCATGGTGCGGATCGCCTCTGAGATGCCAGCAGCACCGATGGCGGTGCAATGGCGGGCGGTCGGGATTTGTTCGGTCCGTTCCAGAAGTGGTGCCTCTGCCCCGCCGACAACCGCCCCTTTGAGGCCCGTTTCAAACATCGACAGATCATTGAGCGTGTCACCGGCAACCAGCACCCGCTGTTTCGCGATGCCAAGGTGATCCATGAGGCGCAACAGGGACGGCCCTTTGCTGACGCCCTTGGGCAGGACATCGAAATACATATTGTCCGACATCAGCACGTCATAACCCAAAGCCTCGATCGTGCGGATCGCTTCGGGATCGAACGTGGCCGGGTCATAGTGATAGGACATGCGGTAGCGGAATTCGGTTGGCTGCGGGGTCAAGCCCGGCGCGTCCTTCAAAACGCGCTGCACGGTCTGTGTGCCATCCGCCCAAAGTGCGGCGATTTCCGCCTCTAGGTCGTGCAGGATGTGGAGTTTGCGCGTGTCCCCGGCGGGTTTGACCGCGCCAATGGTCGTGCCCACATCCCCCACGACGAAATCGGGCCATGGCAACACGCCTTCCGCACAACTTTTCAAGATGAACTCAGGATCGCGCCCCGTGACGAAGATCAGGCCGACGCTGCTGCGTTGCGCCTCGATCCAATCATAGAGCGCGCGCCGGTCAGCCGCACTCCCACCAAGGAAAGTGCCGTCCAGATCGGTTGCAAGCACGAAATGCCACGCGGCCACGCGCTCGGCGGCGTTGGGTGTCATGTCGGTCATGGAAGTAGGTCCTCAAATCGTTTTGCGGCGGCGTCTTCCGCCGGGTGGGCGATGGCGATATCGAGCGCGCGAGGCTCGGCCTCAATCGGGGCGGCCCAATAGGCGGCGAATGCCTCTCCAATCGGGTGGTCCTCCACCACAATGGCGCGCACCATCTCACAAATCGGCATATGCAAGCCCAGCGAGCGGGCAAGGTCCGTGACAGTGCGGGCATTGTCGCGCCCCTCAACCACCACGGGCCGACCGTCAAACACGTCACCTTCGGCAACACCCGCGCCCCGCTGCGCCCCGTAGGAGAAATTTCGGGATTTCGTGCTGGAGCAGGTGAGCATCAGATCGCCAATGCCCCCCAAACCAGTCACCGTTTCGCGTGTCCCGCCGAGCTTGACCGCAAGTTCCTTCATCTCGCCAAGGCCACGGGTGATGATTGCGGCGCGTGTATTCTCCCCAAATCCAGCGCCGGCGAGGATGCCACAGGCAATCGCGATCACGTTCTTGACCGCGCCGCCGATCTCCACCCCCGTGATGTCATTGGACACATAAGGGCGGAACGTATCGGTCGTCAGGGTCAGCGCCATGCGCGCGGCGGGCAGCGCCTCAGACGGATCACCATTGCAGGCGACGGTCACGGCGGTGGGGTGGTCCTGCACCGTTTCAATCGCAAAGGTGGGGCCGGAGATGACGCCGACAGCGTGGCCCGGGATTTCTTCCGCGACGACTTGCGCCATCAGAAGGCCGGTATCGGCCTCAATCCCCTTCGCGCAGACGAAAACGGGCACGCCGGGCGACATATGCGGGCGGGTTTGCGCCGCGATGGTGCGGATGGATTTGGAAGGCGTGACGATCAGCACCGCGTCGGCATTCTTGAGAGCGGCGGCCATATCGGTGGTGGCGCGCAAACCATCGGGCAAGGTGGTGTCGGGCAGATAACGGCTGTTGGTGCGATGATTGTTGATCTCAGCCGCCAAATCATCCCGCCGCGCCCAGAGCGTCACGTCATGCCCGCCGCGCCGTGCGACCGTCGCCAATGCCGTGCCCCATGCACCTGCTCCGATGACGGCCAATCGCTGATAGGGCCGCACCCCGCTTTGATCTGTCATTGGATGGCTGCTCCGCCTTAGTGGTCCGTTAACTGATGGATAAAGCGTGAAAGGTCAGGATTGGTTCCGCACTTTCGGCGGTTTTTTCGCAGGTGCAGTATAAAGCCTTGCGGGTTGGCCCCTGACACGCGTGCAAAAAGAGGGAGCAAGAGAATTTCAGAAATTTACCCATGAAGGTTGATTTATAACGCGCGGCAAGAAATTATCTTCACACACAACATCCGTTTTTTCGGATTACGACGGAAGGCAGGAAGATGAGCGACTCAAAGATCCGCAACATGGATGAATTCGCGCGGGTCAGCGGCGTGTCGCGCCCCACATTGTCCAAATATTTCAATGAGCCGGAAAGCGTGCGCCAGACCACACGCCGCAAAATTGACGCGGCGCTCAAGAAATATGACTACCGGCCCAACATTTATGCGATGAACCAAAATCGCAAACTGACAAAGAGCATCGGCATCGTCGTGCCGCTTTTGTCAGACCCGTATTTTGCGGAGATTGCGCGCAATCTGGAACAACGTTGCATTGCAGCAGGCTACCGCCCGACATTGTTCAGCTCGCATGGTGATCCGGCCTTTGAGGTGGAGGTGCTCGATACCCTGCGCTCCATGAAACCTGCGGGGGTATTGTTCGCACCTTTGGGGCGCGCGTCGGACCGGGCGGCCCTTGAGCGGTTCTGTGCAGATGTGCCGACCCTGATTTTTGACAGCAGTGTCGATGAGATAGGCCTCGCTTTTGTCGGGTCTGACAATTTCCAGTTTACCTCCCATATCACCGATTATTTGTGCCGGACTGGGGAGGCACCCTGTTTTTTCGAGATGAAGACCCCCGCCAACCCCAATGCGCATCGGCGGCGGCAAAGTTATGTTGATGCGATGCAATCCTTTGGCTTTACGCCCCATGTCATCTCGGTCGATGGGGAAGGGTGGGGATTTGAAGAGATCGGGCGGGTTGGCGGCCATGCAGCCTTCGATCAGAACCAGTTTTCCACCAACACGATCCTGTGCAGCAATGACCGGCTGGCCATCGGATTGCTGACTGCCTGCTATGAAAAAGGCATCCGCGTGGGGCGCGGGGCGGAGTGTACGATTCGTGTCGCGGGGCAGGATGGGCACCCCCATTCGCGCTATACCTGCCCACCGCTCACCACGATTTCGCACAATTATGATGCGGTGTCTCAGACCGCGGCAGAGGCATTGTTCGCCGCCATTGATGGTCATG
Source organism: Rubricella aquisinus (assembly GCF_014199445.1). Classification (GTDB taxonomy): domain Bacteria; phylum Pseudomonadota; class Alphaproteobacteria; order Rhodobacterales; family Rhodobacteraceae; genus Rubricella; species Rubricella aquisinus. The sequence goes on from NZ_JACIJS010000007.1 coordinate 263,669, forward strand.
TAACACCTTGGCAAAGCACGCGATTGGAAGGAAAGCTCATTATGAGAGCATCCGCGTGACGGAATTTAAATTTGCGCGCGTAAATTTTTAGTTGACTGCGCGATAGGAAATGCGTTCTCTCAGAGGGCACCAAACAAAAACCTTTGGGAGGAAACAGGATGCACCTTAAGAACGCACTTCGTGCGGCGTCGGCGCTTACGCTGGTCGCAGCTACTGGCGCAATCGCGGCAGGCCACAGCCCCACCATCACCATCGCGACCGTAAACAACGGCGACATGATCCGGATGCAGGGCTACACGGATCAGTTCACCGCTGAGACGGGCATCAATGTCGAGTGGGTGACGCTGGAAGAGAACGTGTTGCGTCAGCGTGTGACCACCGACATCACCACCCGTGGCGGCCAGTTCGACATCATGACCATCGGCATGTACGAAACCCCGATCTGGGGGTCCAATGGCTGGCTCGTCCCGCTCGATGATCTGTCTGCCGAATATGATGTGGACGACATTTTGCCCGCCATGCGCAACGGTCTGTCCCATGACGGCACGCTCTACGCGGCACCCTTCTATGGCGAAAGCTCCATGGTGATGTACCGCACCGACCTGATGGAGAAAGCGGGTCTGGAAATGCCTGTCGCACCGACATGGCAGTTCATTCGCGAAGCCGCAGCCGCGATGGATGATCCGGCCAACGACATCAACGGTATCTGCCTGCGCGGCAAGGCCGGTTGGGGTGAGGGCGGGGCTTTCATCACTGTGACGGGCAATTCCTTCGGCGCGCGCTGGTTCGATGAAGGCTGGAATGCGCAGTTTGATCAGCCGGAATGGGCCGATGCGCTCAATTTCTACGTCAACCTGATGAATGATTATGGCCCCGAGGGCTATGCCACCAACGGGTTTAACGAAAACCTGTCGCTGTTCAATCAGGGCAAATGCGGCATGTGGATCGACGCGACCGTTGCGGCATCCTTCGTGACGGGTGACGATTCCACCGTGGCAGATCATGTTGGGTTCGCGCTTGCACCAAATGCGGAAGGCATTGAGAAGCGGGCAAACTGGCTCTGGGCATGGGCGCTCGCCATTCCGGCAGGCACCCAGCAGGAAGCGGAAGCCAAGCAGTTCATCGAGTGGGCCACCTCCAAGGACTATATCGAGCTGGTTGCCGCAAATGAAGGCTGGGCCAACGTCCCGCCGGGTGCACGGACCTCGCTCTATGAGACGCCAGAGTATCAGGACGTGCCGTTCGCGCAGATGACGCTCGACTCGATCAATGCCGCAGATCCGACCGACCCGACCGTCGATCCGGTGCCCTATGTCGGCATTCAGTTCGTCGCGATCCCCGAATTTGCGGGCATCGCCACCGAAGTGAGCCAGGAATTCTCCGCCGCCTATGCTGGACAGCAGTCCATCGAAGAGGCGCTTGAAAAAGCGCAGGCGATCACCAACGAAGCGATGGAAGCCGCAGGCTACCGCTAAGTTTCGTGCCGGCAAGGGGCGGTCAGGGCCAAATCGGCCGCCCCTTGCTCTTTTGCTTTATAATTCGAAATTTTGTTACGATCCCGGGCAGTTTTCCTGCCCATAGGAGAGGACCATCCAATGGCGACCAAAGCATCCCGATCCGCTGCCCGTGTCATGATGGCACCCGCCGTTATCCTGCTGCTGGGTTGGATGTTGGTTCCTCTCATGATGACCTTGTGGTTTTCGTTCCGCACCTATCTGCCGCTGCGGGGGGGCGATCTGGGATGGACCGGGTTTGACAATTATGTCCGGTTTGTCACCTCAAGCGCGTTCTGGCCCGCTGTTCAGACAACCCTCATCATCGTGTTGAGCGTGTTGGTGATCACTGTGGTTCTTGGCATCTTTCTCGCGATGCTGCTGGATCAGCCGATGTGGGGGCAGGGCATTGTCCGTATCCTCGTCATTGCACCCTTCTTTGTCATGCCGACCGTGTCCGCACTTGTTTGGAAAAACATGTTCATGGATCCGGTGAACGGCATCTTTTCCCATATCTGGCGGTTTTTCGGGGCGGATCCGGTAAGCTGGCTGTCAGATGCCGCGATGCCGTCGATCATCATGATCGTCAGCTGGCAGTGGCTGCCCTTTGCGACGCTGATCCTGTTGACCGCGATCCAGTCGCTCGACAGTGAGCAGTTGGAGGCCGCCGAAATGGATGGCGCGCCCAAGGTGCAGCGGTTCTTCTATATTATTCTGCCGCATCTGGCGCGTGCGATCACCATCGTGATCCTGATCCAGACGATCTTCCTCCTTGCGATCTTCGCGGAGATTTTCGTGACCACAGGTGGCGCGTTCGGCACACGGACCCTGTCTTACCTCATTTTCCAGCGTGTGCTGGAAAGCCAGAATATCGGGCTTGGGTCCGCCGGTGGCGTCTATGCCATCATCCTTGCAAACATTGTTGCGATCTTCCTGATGCGGATCGTCGGCAAAAATCTGGATAACTGATCATGGCCCGTGCTGTTACATCCCGCCGCAAGCTGATCAATACAGGTATTGCCTGGGCGATTGGATTGCTGATCTTCTTCCCGATTCTGTGGACCATCCTCACCAGCTTCAAAACAGAGGCGCAGGCGATCGCCAGCCCGCCCTTGTTCATCAATTTCGATTGGACGCTTGAGAATTACGGCGTGGTGATGGAGCGGTCGAACTATGCGCGCTTTTTGTGGAATTCGATCATCATCGCGGGCGGCTCGACCATTCTGGGCCTGATCATCGCGGTGCCTGCGGCATGGTCCATGGCCTTCGTGCCGTCCAAGCGGACCAAGGACATCCTGTTGTGGATGCTTTCCACCAAGATGTTGCCAGCGGTGGGCGTGCTCTATCCGATTTACCTTCTCTTCATCCAGTTGGGGCTGCTGGACAGCCGCGCGGGCCTTGTCATCGTGATGATGCTGATCAACCTGCCGATCATCATCTGGATGCTCTACACCTATTTTCGGGAAATTCCGGGTGAAATCCTTGAGGCCGCGCGGATGGATGGTGCAACGCTGAAAGAGGAGTTGATCTACATCCTCACGCCGATGGCCATTCCCGGCATCGCCTCTACGATGCTGCTGAATTTCATCCTCGCGTGGAACGAGGCGTTCTGGACGCTGAACCTCACGGCCGTCGACGCGGCGCCGCTGACCGCGTTTATCGCGAGCTATTCCAGCCCCGAAGGCCTGTTTTTCGCGAAACTCAGTGCGGCTTCTACCATGGCGATTGCACCGATCCTGATCCTTGGCTGGTTCAGCCAGAAACAACTTGTCCGCGGCCTGACATTCGGCGCGGTGAAATAACTCTTCGACGCAGTGGCGCGGTAGGGCATCAAAAAGGAACCTGACCAATGGGACAAATCCAACTGAAACAGGTCACCAAAAGCTTTGGCGAAGTGCAGGTCATTCCGCCGCTTGATCTGACGATTGAGGACGGGGAGTTCACCGTATTTGTCGGCCCCTCGGGCTGCGGGAAATCCACGCTGTTGCGCCTGATCGCGGGGCTTGAGGATATCTCCAGCGGGCATATCGAGATTGATGGGAAGGACGCGACCGACCTTGTCCCGGCCAAGCGGGGGCTGGCGATGGTGTTCCAGTCCTATGCGCTCTATCCGCATATGTCGGTGCGCAAGAACATCGCCTTTCCCTTGCGCATGGCCAAGATGGATCAGGCGGAGATCACGCGCCGGGTTGAAAGTGCGGCCTCCGTTCTGAACCTCACGGATTACCTCGACCGTCGCCCCGGTCAGTTGTCAGGCGGTCAGCGACAGCGGGTCGCCATTGGCCGCGCGATCGTGCGTGAGCCTGCGGCCTTCCTGTTTGACGAACCGCTCTCGAACCTGGACGCGGCGCTGCGGGTGGGGATGCGGCTGGAAATTTCCGAACTGCACAAGCGGCTGGAGACGACGATGATCTACGTCACCCATGATCAGGTCGAAGCGATGACCATGGCGGACAAGATCGTGGTGCTTCAGGCGGGCGTGATCGAACAGGTCGGCAGCCCGCTGGAGCTTTACCGTGCGCCGCGCAACACCTTTGTCGCGGGCTTCATTGGCTCGCCCAAGATGAACCTGCTGACCGGGGCGGAAGCCGCGAAATATGACGCGACCACCATCGGCATCCGGCCCGAGCATATCGACGTTGTGGAGGCGGATGGCGCGTGGCAGGGCACCGTTGGCGTGGCCGAACATCTTGGCTCCGACACGTTCTTTCACATTCACAATACCGGCCTTGCAGAAACGATCACCGTGCGCGCCATCGGGGATGTGAACCTCAAGCATGGGGACACGATCCATCTGACGCCACGCGCGGAGGAAATCCACCGCTTTGACGGGCAAGGGTTGCGCATCGAATGACGAGACTGGCCGGCAAGACTGCCCTCATCACGGGTGCGGCGCGCGGGATCGGGCGATCCTTTGCCGCCGCGTACTTGCGGGAGGGCGCGCGCGTCATCATCGCGGATATCGACATGGACGGTGCCATGGCAACGGCGGGCGATTTGGGCCGGGACAACGCACTTGCCGTCAAACTGGACGTGACCGACACGGCCAGCATTCGAGACGCCATCGCCATGGCCGGGGGCGAAGGTTTCGGCCCCATCGACATTCTTGTGAACAACGCGGCTCTCTTTACCGCAGCCCCCATCGTCGAGATCACGGAGCAGGATTATACCCGCGTGTTTGATGTCAACGTGAAGGGCACGCTTTTCACCCTTCAGGCGGTCGCTGAGCATATGATCGCGCATGGCGTGCGGGGCAAGATCATCAACATGGCCTCACAGGCCGGGCGGCGCGGGGAGGCTCTGGTCGGGGTTTACTGCGCGTCCAAAGCCGCCGTGATCAGCCTGACGCAATCAGCCGGGCTCGACCTCATAAAGCATGGCATCAACGTGAACGCGATCGCCCCCGGCGTTGTCGATGGAGAGCATTGGGACGGGGTCGATGCGTTTTTTGCGAAATATGAAGGCAAGGCCCCTGGCCAGAAAAAGGCCGAAGTCGGCGCCGCCGTCCCCTTTGGCCGGATGGGACAGGCGGAGGACCTTACGGGCATGGCCATTTTTCTGGCGACCCAGGAGGCCGACTATATCGTCGCACAAACCTATAATGTGGATGGCGGAAATTGGATGAGCTGATGAAACTCCACGCGCATGAGGCCGCCGCCCGCGCGCTGCGCAACGACACGCTTGGGAGCCTGCCCGAAGCGGTCGAGGTGCCGCGCTATGACCGGTCGGCGCTGACCCCCGGCATCGTGCATATCGGTGTCGGCAATTTTCATCGCGCGCATCAGGCGTGGTATCTGCACAAACTGATGCAGCAGGGGCTGGCTCAGGATTGGGCCATCATCGGGGCAGGGGTGCGACCGGGCGATGCGATGATGCGCGAAAAGCTTTTGGCGCAGGATTGCCTGACCACGCTCATTGAACTTGACCCTGATGGCACCTCCGTTGAGGTCATCGGCTCGATGATCGGTTTTGTGGAGGTGCATCCCCATAATCAGCCGCTGATCGCGGCCCTGACTGATCCGCGCATTCGCATCGTGTCGCTCACGGTGACGGAAGGCGGGTATTATCAGACGGCCACGGGCGCGCTTGATACCGATCACCCGGACATCCAGCACGATATCGTCCATCCCGACCGGCCCGTGACCGCATTTGGCGCGATGATCGCGGCCTATGCGGCGCGCCGTGCGGCAGGGCATCCGGCCTTTACCGGGCAATGCTGTGACAACCTTCAGGAAAACGGCGCGGTGCTGCGCCGGACGATCCTGTCTTTGGCGGAACGGATTGATCCCGATCTTGCCGCTTGGATTGAGCAGAACGCGTCCTTTCCAAATGCGATGGTCGATTGCATCGTGCCGGCAACCGGGCCGGCTGAGTTGTCTTTCGTGCAACAACTGGGCATCGCGGACGCGGCCCCTGTCACCCATGAGAACTACCGCAAATGGGTGATTGAGGACGCGTTCTGCGCGGGCCGCCCCCCATGGGAGGACGCGGGCGTCGTAATCACCGACGATGTGCACACGCATGAAAGCATGAAAATCCGCGTGCTCAATGCCGGGCATCAGGTGCTGGCCAATGCGGGCGAAATCCTTGGGCTGGAGACGATTGCCGATTGCATGGCCGACCCGCAGATCTCCGCGTTTTTCAACAAGGTGGAGACAGACGGCATCCTGCCACATGTCGATCCGGTGCCGGGGGTGACGACGCAAGACTACCTCGCTCTGATTGAGAAGCGGTTTGCCAATCCCCTGATCCGCGACACCACGCGGCGCGTTGCGTTCGATGGCTCGTCCCGGCATCCGGGCTTTCTTCTGCCAATCCTGCGCGAGGCGATTGCAGCCGGGCAATCCATCGACGGGCTTGCCTTGGTCGAGGCGCTTTGGGCACGGATGTGTGCAGGCACCCGCGAAACAGGCGATGTGATCGCGCCGAATGATCCGATGTGGACAGAGCTTCAGACGGTAGCACACGCAGCCCGGACGGACCCACAGGCATGGCTTCTTCAGGGCCATATATATGGCGATCTTGGGCAGGATGACCGGTTTGCCGCCTCCTTCGCCCGATGGCTGGACATGCTCTGGGCCAAGGGCGTGCGCGCCACCTTGGCGACCTACTTGTCCGGGTGACGCCACGCGCGCCTGCCCGCGAACCTCATACAAGACTTGCAGCATCGGGACGGTATGACCGTGACACAGCCATCCATTGAGACACTCCTTCAGGAGATCACCGCCAAGGACACAGGCACAGGCCGGGTGCTCGTGGCGATTGCCGGGGCGCCCGGCTCTGGCAAGACAACGCTTGCCGACACGTTGGCACAGCGCCTCGGGCCACAGGCGGCGGTCTTGCCGATGGACGGGTTTCACCTCGACAACGCGGATTTGATCCCGCGCGGCCTTCTGGAGCGCAAAGGCGCGCCGGAGACATTCGACGCGGACGGGTTCATAGCCCTCATCCAGCGCCTGCGCACTGAGGATGACGTGTCCTATCCGACCTTCGACCGAAGCGCTGACCGCACCGTACCAAATGGCGGCCATATCGCGGCGGACACGCGGATTGTGGTCATTGAAGGCAATTATCTGCTGCTGACCCTGCCGCCATGGCACGCATTGTCCGCGCTGTTCGACTTGACCATCCGGCTCGACGTCGATCACGCGGAACTGGAAAAGCGGCTGATTGCGCGCTGGCTCAGCTATGGCCTTTCCGCCGAGCAAGCCCGCGCACGGGCGCTTGGCAATGATATGCGGAATGTGCGGGTGGTGGAGGCAAACTCATCCGCGCCCGATCTGGTGGTCCGACCATAGCCGCGCAGGCGGGAGTTTCTCTTGATGAGGGTTTTGTTGTTGACACAGGCCCAGTCACCTAGTCGACCGCACCCCTAGCCGCACCCGGTTTTATCGAAAACACTGTGCTTTGTGCGTTTAAGGTTTTCGTGTGCACCTTTCCTGGGATGGCGCAGCAAGATGGCATTTACAAAAGATGCCAAGATGCAACGGCGCATCAACACTGTTCCGTCCAATGTCCAAAACCGGTTGTCACCTATCAGGTCTTCATCGCCGTGAGTGGCGGAGACGAAGGGATTCGAACCCTCGAAACGGTTGCCCGTTTACTCCCTTAGCAGGGGAGCGCCTTCGACCACTCGGCCACGTCTCCGCTGACGGGTCTACCGTCGAATGGCGGATAAGTTCAAGCAGGTTTTTCGCCGTCGCGCGCGGCCACAGCCTTACCTGCTTTCGATGATCCGCGTGCTGGCCCAAAGCGTGCCGAGCTTCAGCATCAGCGGGATCACGATGACGCTCACAACAAGCGCAGGTTGGGTGAAGGCCGTGCCAGTGCCGCCGGGATCAACCCCGGCCCAATCCAGCAATGGCAATCCGATCAGCATCGGGCCAAAGGTCGTCATCTTTTGACTGGCGTTCTTGCAGGCCCGCACGCGCCCGGCGAGGGGAGCGGCGTTGTCCTTTTGCGCCGTCGTGATCTCATCGGCGAGGAGCGCGTTGGGGATGACCGCATCCGCGGCGAGCGACGCGCCAAACAGGATCATGCCGATGGTAAACGGGATCATCGCGCCCGTGCCGATACACAAAAGTGCGAGGATCGCGATCCAGAGGCTGATCTGCCAAGTCCGCTTTCGCCCCAGCCGCTTCGCGCCCCACAGCACCAAGGGCAGGGCCAGCCCGGAGGCCAGAAATCCGATGAGGAAGAAGGGCGCGGCCCCCACCTCCGCCAGCACCCGAAACTCGACATAGAGCACGATCTGCGCACTGACAAAGGCGTTCGCCCCCATGCTCAACACGAACGCAAAGACAATGCGCCGGATCGGGGCGCGGCGCAGCACGGCGCGATAGGCGCGCAGGAGCCCTTCTGCTTTTGGCGGGGCGGTGTGGGCGCGCGGGGCGATGGGCAGGAATATCGGCACCAAAAGCACCATCATCAACCCCAGCATCCACGGGATCAGGGGCACAGCGTCGGACGTGGTCAGGCCCAGTACCGTCGGGACCAGCGCGACCAGCAACACGCCGATCAACTGGCAAAGTGCCACGCCGGAGGAAAGGCGCACCCGCTCCGTCGCGGTCCGGCCCGTCTCCAGCGCGATGGAGGCAAAAGGAATGTCCAGCATGGTCCACGAGACATAATGGAGCAGAATCGCGGCAGACAGATAAATGAGGCCAACCGGGGCAGGGGGATGGGTCAGCAGAAAGGATGCGATCAGAAGTGGGCCTAACGCTGCCAGCATCCATGGCACACGCGGGCCAAATCGGCTGCGCGTCCGGTCGCTCAAATGTCCCATCACGGGATCAAGCAGGATATCCACGACCCGCGCCATGGCAAAAACCAGCCCCACGACAGCAAGCCCCAACCCCATATCAAGCCCGAAATACTTGGGAAGGTAGAGCGCCACCGTCGTGCCCGGTATCGCCAGCAGCACCGCAGGCAGGCCCAGCCGGATGGCGCGCCGCATGGTGATCTCTGCCGTTTGGGCCTCAGTCTTTTGTGTCACGCGGTGCGGCCTGTTAAATGACGCGCAGCGGGCTTTTGCATTCCTTGCGCGGTTTCTGTAAGCGTATCTAAACAACAGGGTGAAAGTGAATGCTCGAAATATCGACCACGGACGCGCTTGCCGCGTTTTGTTCCCGTGCAAAGGCACATTCTTTTGTCACTGTTGATACCGAATTTCTGAGAGAGCGGACGTATTACGCGCAGCTTTGCCTCGTGCAAATGGCGCTGCCGGAAGAGGGCGATGACGCGGGCGCGCTGATTGATACACTGGCCGATGGCCTTGATCTTGGCCCCCTTTTCGATCTGATGGCGGACCCGTCAGTGGTAAAAGTGTTTCACGCCGCGCGTCAGGATCTGGAGATTTTCTGGACCATGGGGCGTGTGATCCCGGAGCCATTGTTTGACACGCAAGTCGCCGCGATGGTGTGCGGATACGGGGAGCAGGTCGGCTATGAAACGCTGGTGCGCAAGATTGCCAAGGCCGATCTTGATAAATCGAGCCGGTTCACTGACTGGTCCCGCCGCCCGCTTTCGGCCAAGCAGAAAACCTATGCGCTCGCGGATGTGACCCATTTGCGCGACATCTATCTGACGCTGAAAAAGCGGCTGGATGAAACCGGGCGTCAGCCATGGGTGGAGGAGGAGATGAGCATTCTGCGCTCCCCATCCACCTACGAGGTCAAGCCCGAGGACGCGTGGCAGCGGCTCAAGACCCGCACCACCTCTGGCCGTTTTCTGGCGATCGTGCGCGAACTTGCGCAGTGGCGGGAGAGTGAGGCGCAATCACGCGACGTGCCCCGCAATCGCCTGATCAAGGATGATGCGCTCTTGGAGGTTGCCTCCAACCGCCCCCGCAGCGTCGAGGATCTCAACAAATCGCGCCTGTTGTTGCGCGAAGCCCGTAAAGGTCCGGCGGCGGAGGCGATTCTCGCCGCCGTGCAACGTGGTATCGACTGCCCCGATGACGCGCTGCCGCGCGTGCAGGCCCAAAAACGCCAAGCCCCGATCAGCCCGGCACTCAGTGATCTGTTGCGGGTGTTGCTCAAGGCCAAATCGGAACGCGCAGGCGTGGCGCAAAAGCTGATTGCGACCAGTGCCGACCTTGATGCACTCGCGTCAGAGCCTGAGGGCGATCATCTGGTGCTCAAAGGCTGGCGGCGTGACATTTTCGGGGCGGATGCGCTTGACCTTATCGCGGGGAATATTGCCCTTGGGGTCAAGGGCAACACGATCAAGATCATTCGCAGTTGATCAGTTGGCGCCCGGTAGCGTCGCGCCGGATTGGCCATTCGCGCCCCGCACCAGAACCGAGGACATGCCGAGGATCGTCTGCGGATCCACAATCGTGACACCAGTAATATTGATCGGCCCGCGATTGCCCAATGGCTCCCCGCGCCGCTCCACGGTGAAGTCATAGATCAGCGTGTCACCGCGTTGCCCGGCGGGCAGGAGCGTGGGCGAATGGCTGCCATTATGCCCGTCGCGCGCGATCGCGGTGATCATCACGCCATCCACCATTTGCCCGACACTGACAGAGAGCACTTCGCCGACCAGCGATGTCTCGATTGTCGGGGCGGCGCTGACCTCCTCATCGGCGGAACAGGCGGCCACTGTAAGGGCAAGCAGGGCGAGGGCGGCAAAACGCATGGGACACTCCATCCTTAATCTGGGCGCGACGCTACCTTGACGCGCGGGCCACGACAACCACCCAACGCGCAAGCCGTTCGCAATTGCAAACGTATGCAGGCGGACGATGGGTGGACGGCACCCCCTAACTGCCATAAATCACACCTAACTCAGCAGATGAGAGCGCAAAAATGCCGTCGGACGCCTTTGAAGACCTCGTAGATACGTTTGAATTTCTCAATGATTGGGAGGACCGCTATGCCCATGTCATTGAGATGGGAAAAGCTCTGCCGCCGATCAGTGAGGCGGAACGCTCCGCGATGACGAAGGTTGATGGCTGCGCAAGTCAGGTGTGGCTGGTGCCTGAAGTGTCCGGCTCGGGCGCTGATGCTGTTGTCACATTTCGCGGGGATTCGGATGCGCTGATCGTCAAAGGGCTGATCGCGATCCTGATCACGCTGCAATCGGGCCGCCCCGCCGCGGATATTGCCAAGACTGACGCGCAGGCCGAATTCGCGCGGCTTGGCCTTGATAAACATCTCTCTGCGCAGCGCTCCAACGGGCTGCGCGCCATGATCGACCGCGTCGATCAAATTGCCAAGGCCGCCTTGGCCAACTGACCTTAGTAAAGGGCGCACATGTCGAATGCTCTGACCGACCTTCTTTCCCAGCGCGATTGGCTGCTTGCCGATGGGGCGACGGGGACCAACCTGTTCAATATGGGTTTGTCGAGCGGCGAGCCGCCCGAGTTGTGGAATGTGGATGAGCCGGACAAAATCCGCGCGCTCTATCGCGGGGCGGTTGAAGCGGGCTCTGATATTTTCCTGACCAATTCCTTTGGCGGGAACGCCTCCCGCCTGAAGCTGCACAATGCCGAATCCCGCGTGCGCGAGCTGAACCGCGTTGCCGCAGAATTGGCGCGCGAAGTGGCCGATGCGTCGGGGCGCAAAATCATCGTGGCAGGCTCCATGGGTCCAACGGGTGAGATTATGGAGCCGGTCGGCACACTCAGCCATGCCGATGCTGTCGATATGTTCGAGGAGGCAGGCGCCGGGCTTCTGGAAGGGGGCGCGGACGTTCTGTGGCTCGAAACGATCTCCGCCGAAGAAGAGATGGTTGCCGCCGCCGAGGCCATGCAGCGGCTCAACGCCCCATGGTGTGGCACGATGAGCTTTGACACTGCGGGCCGCACCATGATGGGCGTGACCTCCACCCGGCTTGCCGCCTTCATGGAGGGGCTGCCCAACCCGCCCATAGCCTTTGGCGCGAATTGTGGTGTGGGGGCCTCTGATCTGTTGCGAACGATGATCGGTGTGCGTGAGGCCACCGAAACCGGCACCCTGATCGCCAAGGGCAATGCGGGCATTCCTAAATATGTCGAAGGTCATATCCATTATGACGGCACGCCGGAATTGATGGCGGTCTACGCCGTGCTGGCCCGCGATTGCGGGGCGAAGATTATAGGTGGCTGTTGCGGGACGATGCCAGAGCATCTCAGCGCCATGCGCGCCGCGCTGGAGACAACCCCTCCCGGCCCGAAGCCGTCTCTTGAGGAGATTTCGGAAAAGCTGGGTGGCTTCTCCTCCGCCTCCGATGGGGCCACGGACGCGGAAGGCACCGCCGCACCTCAGCGACAACGCCGCAGGCGCCGGGGATAGGGCAATTGTGCCGATTTAATCAATTCGGTCGCTGAGCGGCGTAAGCATGTCGCGTTTTGCCGCTTTAATCCCGCTGCAAATTGCGTATCTGTGAAAGAGTATTGGCTGACTTGGGCAACGCGCCCATAGGGTACAGGGAACACGCTATGGCTGACGAGGACGATGAGATCATCCTGTCCGAACTGAGTGATGAGGATCTTGTTCTGCAAATGCAGGACGATCTTTATGACGGTATGAAGGAAGAGATCGAGGAGGGCACGCGCATCCTGCTTGATCGTGGGTGGGAGCCGTATAGGGTTCTGACCGAGCCGCTGGTTGGCGGCATGACCATCGTTGGCCATGATTTCCGCGATGGCATCCTGTTCGTGCCTGAGGTGTTGCTTGCCGCGAATGCGATGAAAGCGGGCATGGCGATCCTCAAGCCGCTGCTTGCCGAAACTGGCGCGCCGCGCATGGGTAAAATGGTGATCGGCACCGTGAAGGGCGATATCCATGACATCGGCAAGAACCTCGTGTCGATGATGATGGAAGGCGCGGGCTTTGAGGTTATCGATCTGGGCATCAACAACCCGGTTGAGAACTATATCGAAGCAATTGAGAAGGAAGAGGCCGATATCCTTGGCATGTCGGCCCTCCTGACCACCACGATGCCCTATATGAAAGTCGTGATCGACACGATGATCGAAAAGGGGATGCGCGACGATTACGTCGTCCTTGTGGGCGGTGCCCCCCTCAATGAGGAATTCGGCAAAGCAATCGGCGCGGACGCCTATTGCCGCGACGCTGCCGTGGCAGTGGAAACCGCAAAAAGCTACATGGCGCGAAAGCACAATCAGGTGGCCCACGCCTGATCCTTGAGGATCGGTTTCGGGCGCACCACCTGCTAGAGAAAGGGAGGTGCGCCCATGAAACTGGACACTTTCGTGCTGATCGTCGTGGCGGTCGCGGCGGCGCTTATGGCGTGTCTCTACATAATTGGCCTCATGATCGGTTTTGCTATGGCAGGGCCGGTGATGCTGTTTGTCTTGGTCCCCGTAGGCATCGCGGCCTATGTGATCGCGCGTGTCATCACGGAACGGCTCAATGAAGCGAAGGACGATCCCTATGACGATGTCGAATATTGACCGGGCGCTCGTGGTGACAACGGCCACCATTCCTGGGCGGGAGGTGGTGACGACACTTGGCATCGCGCGCGGCTCCTCGATCCGCACGAAACATGTTGGCACCGATATCGTCGCCGCGCTGCGGTCCCTCGTGGGCGGGGAGGTCAAAGGGTACTCTGCCATGATGGGGGCCGCGCGGGAGCAGGCCTTTGACCGGATGTGCGCGGAGGCTGAGGCACTGGGCGCGGATGCGATTGTGGAGGTGCGCTTCGCAACAGCGATGGTGATGCAGGGCGCGTCGGAGGTTTTGGCCTATGGCACGGCTGTCCGGCTCAATCCCCGATGATGACCGACCCCGATATCCTGACCCATAAGGGCGGCGCTGCGGGCACGGGTCCGGTCCTGCTGATCGCTTGCGGTGCGCTGGCCCGTGAAGTGCTCGCCATCAATCGCGCCAATGGGGCCGATCATTTCACCCTGCGCTGCCTGCCTGCTATTCTGCACAACACGCCGGAGAAAATCCCCGAGGTTGTCCGAAACAGCATTCAGCAGGGGCGCGCGGATGGATTTACCCGCATCTTCATCCTTTATGCCGATTGCGGCACGGGCGGACTGCTGGATGCGGTCTGCGCCGCGGAGGGCGTGGACCGGATCGCTGGCCCGCATTGCTATAGCTTCTTCGATGGAAATGAGACATTCGCCGCGCGCGGCGATGAGGAGATGCGGGCCTTCTACCTGACCGATTTCCTTGTCCGGCAGTTTGATGCATTTGTTTGGGAGCCATTGGGGCTCGACCGTCACCCTGACTTGCGAGAGATGTATTTCGGGCATTACGAGCGCCTGATCTACCTCGCTCAAACCCATGATCCTGATCTCGACCGGATTGCGGAACACTGCGCCGGGCGGCTGGACCTGAGCTATGAGCGGCGCTTCACGGGGTATGGCGATCTTGCGGAAAGCTTGACGCAGATCTCAAAGTAGCGCTCCCGCATGTCGGCTTCGCCTCCCTTTGGGGTGAGGGCGAGAGACAAACGCTGCGGGGCAGCGTTTGCGCCCGAACGCGCGGAATGAAATGAAGCGCCGGGAA
>NZ_JACIJS010000008.1 GCF_014199445.1 Rubricella aquisinus
CCGGAGGATACCAATGTAGCAAAAGTTTCGCGCTGAAGCGCGGCTTTTTCGTCTGAAGACGAAGGCTTCAACCAAATCAGGGACAGTGAATTGGGACGGGCGGCGCGTGTCGGGGGCAGGCCGGTTTCTCATGCCTGCGGATTTTAGTCCGCGTAGTGGACCGTGGCCCCCGCAGGGGCCGCAAGGATCGCGCGGATCGGGGCCTCAAGTGCGCTGGTCGTTGCCAGAGCCTGATCGAGCGCGTCGTGCTTTTCCTGACCCTGTATCAAGATATGGATATGGGTTGCGGTTTGTAGCACCGGGGCGGTGAGCGTCAGGCGCGGTTCTGCCGCACCGGGGGCGCGCATCGGGATCACCGTCGGGGCTGTGGCGGCGAGCGCCTCTGCCAGCCGATCCCCACCGGGAAAAAGCGATGCGGTGTGCATATCCGCCCCCATCCCCAACACGCAGACATCAAGGGGAAGGACCGGCAGTACATGCTCGGTCACTTCGGCGGCGGCCTCTTCCGGGGTCAGGCCCGGCGTCGGGTTCAACTGGATCAGGCGGGCGGCGGCGGCTTCGTTCTGGAGCAGGGTTTCGCGCAGCAGCTTTGCGTTCGCCCGGTCGTGATCGGCGGGCACCAGCCGCTCATCGGTGAGCATGACGCGCACCACAGACCAGTCAAGTTTCTCGCGGCTCATGGCCTCCAGAAACGGGCCGGGAGTGCTGCCGCCGGGCACGGCGAGGGTCGCGTGGCCCTTTGCCTCGATCGTTTGGGAGAGTTGGGCGACGCAGGTGCGCGCAAGGCGTTGCGCCTGCTGCGCGCGGCTGTCGTAGCGGACCATCCGGGGGGTCATACCGAAATCTCCCGCCAGCGGCGGCCATCCCGGTGCAACAGCGCCAGCGCGTCCTCCGGGCCAGAGCCGCCCGCGTCATAAGGCTGGGGTTTGCGCGCGCGCTCGGCCCATTCTGCGATGATCGGATCGGTCCAGGCCCAAGCGGCCTCAACCTCATCGCCGCGCATGAACAGGGTCTGATCGCCCCGGATCACGTCCATGATCAGCCGTTCATAGGCATCCGGCATCCCCTCGGATTGCGGACCAAGCGCATCGGCAAAGGACATATCGAGCGGCACATCGACAAGGCGCATCCCGCCCGGTCCCGGCTCCTTGATCGTCATGCGTAGGGTGATGCCCTCATCCGGTTGCAGGCGAATTATGAGCGAGTTTGTGGCGTGGCTCGGCAAGGTGGGGAACAGGCTATGGGGTGGCTCCTTGAACACCACCGCAATCTCCGACATGCGACCGCGCAGCTTTTTGCCGGTGCGAAGGTAGAAGGGCGTGCCATTCCAGCGCCAATTGGCGACATGCACCTTAAGGGCGACATAGCTTTCGGTCGTGCTGTCGGGGTTTTCGGCGTCGGTGCAATAATCAGGCTCCGTCGCGGTGGCGCGGTATTGGCCACGCACGGTATCGGCAGGTTTCACCGGCTCAAGGGAGCGGATCACCTTCAGCTTTTCATCGCGCACATAGTCAGCGGAATACTGGGCGGGCGGCTCCATCGCGGTGAGGCACAAAAGCTGCATCAGGTGGTTTTGCACCATGTCCCGCATCGCGCCCGATTTGTCGTAATAGGCCCCACGCCCACCAACGCCGAGGCTCTCTGACACCGTGATCTGGATGTGATCCACATGGCGCGCGTTCCACAACGGCTCAAACAGCGCGTTGGCAAAGCGGACGGCCATAAGGTTTTGCACCGTCTCTTTGCCGAGGTAATGGTCGATCCGGTAGACTTGGCTTTCGTCAAAACACTGGGACAGTTGCGCGTTCAGCGCCTGCGCGGAGGCAAGGTCATGGCCCAGCGGCTTTTCGACCACGATGCGGCTGGTTGAGGTGGCGATCCCGGTGGAGGACAGACGGCCCGCGATCTCCCCAAACAGGAAGGGCGCGACGGAGAGGTAGAAGGCGCGGATATGGTCCGGCTGCTCATCCAGCCGGGTGCGCAGATCGGCCCAGCCCTCCTCGCCGGAGGCATCGACATGCTGGTAATGCAACTGGCCAAGGAATGTCTTGGTCACGTCCTTATCGAGCGCATCCTTGCCGATGAACGTCTCAAGCGCTTCGCGCACCATGTCGCGAAAGCCCTTGTCGGTAAGCTTGGAGCGGGCCGCGCCAATGATCCGCGCGTTTTGCGGCATCTGGCCTGCGCACATCCGGCGATAAAGACCGGGCAAAATCTTGCGGCGGGCAAGGTCGCCCGTCGCCCCGAAGATCACAAGGTCAAACGGATCAACTGGAATTACGCGTGATACCATCGGTTTAGGCTCCCGGAAGGTGGGTCAGTTCGGAAAGGCGCGGCAAGTCCGCCCCACGGCGCGAACAGGTCACTGCCGCAGCACCGGCGCAGAATTGCAGCATTTCCGTCAATCCATCAACGGTCATGTTCGCAATTGCAGCATGGCCGTTGCCGTTTCGCATCAATTGAAAGAGGAGTGCGGCCTGAAACGTGTCGCCCGCGCCCACCGTGTCGATCACTTTGACACTCGGTGGCGTGACGCGCGCGGTGAGGCCAGAGGCCGTCCAGCCTTGCGCAGCATCGCCGCCATCGGTGACGACGACGAGTTTCGCGCCCGCGCTCAGGGCATCGGTGGCAAACGCCTCATGGCTCACGCCTGGATGGAGCACGTCGAGGTCTTCGGCGCTGATCTTGACCACGTCGACGGCAGGAAAGAACGCCTTAACGCGGGCTTTCCACACCTCCATATCCGGCTCGACACTGGGACGGATATTGGGATCGAGGGACACGAGACGGTCGCCCGCATTGGCCGCTAATTGCGCCATCGCGTCGGCCACGGGGGGCACGGCGATGGAATAGGAGCCGAAATGGAGGCCCGCCACATCCGCGCCAAGCGACGGCACATCAGAGAGCGACACGCCGGTATCAGCGGTCGCATTGGCATGAAACGCATAGGCCGGGTGGCCTTCGGGGTTCAGGCCGACAAGGCTCACGGTCGTCAAGCGGCTGGTATCAAGCAGATAGTCCCCGCGCACGCCCTCATCCGCCAGCACCTTGCGCAGGCGGGTGCCAAGCAGGTCATCCGACAACGCCGTGAACAGGCCCGATTGCCCGCCCAACCGGGCCATCCCTATTGCCACGTTGAAGGGGGAGCCGCCCGCGCGCGCCTCAAATCCCAGCGCGCCGGGGCCATCCTCTGACCCGAGGAAAAAGTCGAACAGCGCCTCACCACAGACCAAAAACATCAGCATGACCCCTTTTCACATAAGTGGGGCGCGTGTTCGGCCCAAACACGCGCCCTTTGGGCAGCAGATACACCGTTCAGGTATCTGCCGCCAATCCCCTTAGGGATTACTTGTAGAAAAAGCTCTGCCCGGATGCGTCGAACAGATGCATTTTGTTCTCCGCACAGGTCAGGCTCAGCCGGTCGCCACGGTTCACATCCGCGATGCCGGGAATTTTCGCGATGACGCTGTCATCCCCATCTGCCGTCTTGAAATAGACGACGGTGACTTCGCCCAGCTTTTCGGTGATCTCCACTTCGCCGGAATAGACGATCGGATCGCCTTCGCCCGCGACAAGGAGGTCTTCGGGGCGGATGCCAAAGGACACGGTGTCCCCCACTTTCGCATCGGCCGAGGCGACGGGCACGCTCGCTATGCCGCCATCGTCGATATCGACCGCCGTTGCGTCGCCAACCGCAGTGACCTTCGCGGACAGGAGGTTCATCTTCGGGGAGCCGATGAATTGCGCAACGAATGTGTTTTGGGGCCGCTCATACAATTGCAGCGGGGTGCCGACCTGCCCGATGGTATGGGTCTTGTTGTTCAGCACCACGATGCGGGTGGCGAGCGTCATCGCCTCCACCTGATCATGGGTCACATAGATCATCGTGGAATTCGGCATGTCCTCTTTCAACTGCGCAATCTCGATCCTTGTGTCGACGCGCAACGCGGCATCAAGGTTCGAGAGCGGCTCGTCAAAGAGGTAGACTTTGGGATCCCGCACGATGGAGCGCCCGATGGCCACACGCTGCCGCTGACCACCAGACAGGGCCTTTGGCAAGCGATCAAGATAGGAATCAAGCTGAAGGATCTTGGCTGCTTTCTGCACGCGGGCGTCGATCTCCGCCTTGTCCATCTTGGCCACTTTGAGCGCGAAGGTCATGTTGTCATAGACCGTCATGTGCGGATAAAGCGCGTAGGACTGGAACACCATCGCGATGCCCCGCTTGGATGGCGGCACGTCGTTCATCCGCTCATCGTCGATATAAAAGTCCCCCGCCGTGATCGTCTCAAGCCCCGCGATCATCCGCAGAAGCGTGGACTTACCGCAGCCCGATGGGCCAACGAACACGATGAGTTCGCCGGTCTTGATGTCGAGGTTGATATCCTTGAGGACTTCGACCGTTCCGTAGGACTTTCCCACGTCCTTGAGCAAAAGCGATGCCATGTTTTCCTCCCGTTTATTCTTTTATGATTCC
Source organism: Rubricella aquisinus (assembly GCF_014199445.1). Classification (GTDB taxonomy): domain Bacteria; phylum Pseudomonadota; class Alphaproteobacteria; order Rhodobacterales; family Rhodobacteraceae; genus Rubricella; species Rubricella aquisinus. The sequence goes on from NZ_JACIJS010000008.1 coordinate 4,478, forward strand.
AGCTGCGCAAAGAACGCCTGATAGGGCGGCAGCATGACGTTTCGATCTTCCAGATAGGCGTTGAAGGGCGTGGCCATGTCCTGCCGCCAATTGCCATCCGGCAGGGTGACAGACAGGCCCGCATTGCTCAGGTTGAAGGCACAAAACAACGTCTCCCCCCCCTCGATATGCCGGGTCAGCGTGACGATGCTGTCATCGCAGAAGCCCAGTTCCAGCGTGCCTTGCGCCAGCGACGGATGCGCCTTTCGGAACGCGATCATCTGGCGATAAGCGTTGAGCATGGAGCCATCGTCGCGGTCCTGCACGGCGACCGCGCGGGCCAAATGCTCCATCGCGACGGGCAGCCACGGCTTGGCCTCAGAAAAGCCCGCATAGGAATTGTCCTGCTGCCAGACCATCGGCGTGCGGCAGCCATCGCGGCCCTTGAATTTCGGCCAGAAGCGGATGCCGTAGGGATCCTGCAATTCCTCAAAGGACACATAGGCCTCAGTAAGGCCCAATTCCTCGCCTTGGTACAGACACACGGTCCCCTTGAGGCTCAGCAGGAGGGCTGCGTAGAGCTTTTTCGCCTCTTCCCCGAGGTTCCAGCGGCTCGCATGGCGCACAACGTCATGGTTGGAGAACGCCCAGCAGGCCCAGCCATCCCCGATGCCTTGCTCAAACATCGTGAGCACGTTTTTCACGCGTGTTCCATCCAGCGGCGTGGGCGACAGGAAGTCAAAGGCATAGCACATATGCACCTTGTCCCCGCCGGAGGTGTATTCGGCCTGAATCTCCATCCCCCGCTGCGCATCGCCTACCTCACCCACAGAGGTGATCGCGTCATACTCATCCAAGAGCCCGCGGAAGCGTTGCAGGAACGCGATATTCTCTGGCCGGTTCTTGGAATAGAGGTGGTTTTGCCAGTTATAGGGGTTCACCGCCGGGGCGATGGTGTCGTTGCGGTCAGCTGGGTCCAGCGCCGGGTTGGAGCGCAACTCCTGATCATGGAAATAGAAGTTGATCGTATCAAGGCGGAAGCCATCGACACCGCGATCCAGCCAGAACCGGGTCACGTCCAACAGCGCGTCCTGCACCTCGGCGTTGTGCAGGTTCAGGTCCGGCTGTTCCTTGAGGAAGTTGTGCAGGTAATACTGCATCCGGTCCCCATCCCATTCCCATGCGGAGCCGCCAAAGATCGACAGCCAGTTGTTGGGCGGGGTGCCGTCCGGGTTCGCGTCGGCCCAGACATACCAGTCGGATTTCGGGTTTTCGCGGCTATGGCGGCTTTCGGCAAACCACGGGTGCTGATCGGAGGTGTGCGACAACACCAGATCAATCATGACCTTCAGGCCAAGCTGATGCGCGCGCGCGACCAGCGCGTCAAAATCCCCCAACGTGCCGAACATCGGATCGACATCGCGGTAGTCCGACACGTCATACCCGAAATCGAGCATCGGCGAGCGGAAGAACGGGGAAATCCAGATCGCATCCACCCCAAGGCTCGCGATATGGGGCAGGCGGTGGATGATGCCAGCCAGATCGCCGACACCATCCCCGTTGGAGTCTTGGAAAGAGCGGGGATAGATCTGATAGATCACGGCCCCACGCCACCAATCCTTGTCTACACCCGGCTCAAGCGCGGGCTGAACAGCAGACAAAGCGTTCATTCAAGTCATCCTTACTTGACGGACCCGGCCAACAGGCCGCGGACCAGAAAACGTTGCATTGAGAAAAACACGACCAGCGGCACCGCGATGGACACGAAAGCCGCCGTCGCAAGGATGCCCCAATCGCCACCACGCGAGCCCAAAAGGTCATCCGCGATCTTCACGGTCATCACCTTCGCCTCATCGTTGGAGGGCAAGAACACCTTGGCCACCAGAAGGTCATTCCATGTCCACAGGAACTGGAAAATGGCGAAGGCCGCGAGCGCCGGGAAGCTCAGGGGCAGCACGATCTTGGTGAACACCTCAAAATCAGTGGCACCATCGACCTTGGCGCTTTCGATGATATCGCGCGGCAGGCCAACCATGTAATTGCGCAACAAATACACGGCGAGCGGCAGGCCAAAGGCCGTATGCGCCATCCAGATCCCAAGGAAGCTTTGCCCCACCCCGATTGTGTTGTGCAGATTGAGCATCGGCACCAGCGCAAGCTGCAAGGGCACCACCAAGAGGCCAACCACACCCGCGATCAACAGACCCCTGCCGGGGAAGTCCATCCAGGCGAGCGCATAGGCCGCGAAGGCCGCGATCAGGATCGGAATGATCGTGGCCGGGATCGTCACCGTCAGCGTGTTGATGAACGCAAGGTCCATGTTATTCGCCGTCAGAACGTTCCGGTAATTGTCGAGCGTGAATTGCGGCGGGGTTTCAGCGGCGAAATAGACCCGCTCCCCCCGGCTTCCCGGTTCTTCGGGCGAGGTGAAGATGTAGGAGCCATCGGCATTGATGACGAGCGTTTCCCCGTCGCCAATATCGGCCACCTGCCCTGCGGGATATTCAGCGGGCGCGCGACCGCGCGTGCCGAATGCGGTGATCGTACCGGTGCCGTCGCCAAACGCCTCACGCACCTCTTCATCCGTAAAGATGTTGCCATTGACGGTATAGATGCCGTCATTGAGCGTGGCTTGCGTCTCTGTCCGGCCACGGAAGGTCAGTTCCACCGAAAACGGCGCCTGCCACCAGCCCGAGGCCGAGATTTGATCCCGGTCCCGGAAGGACGACACCAACAAGCCAATCGTCGGGATCAGCCACAACAGCACCATAAACACGACCGAGCCGCTGACGACCCAAGACAGCGCTGATTTCTTTCCTGCAATTCCATCCATTGATCCGTCTCCCTCAGCGCATTTCACGGCGGGCTTGCACGATGTTCCAGATCATCACTGGAAGCACGACAAGCATGATGACAAAGGCCACAGCGGTGGCGCGCCCATCATCGCGGAACATGAAGCTCATCATGTAGCTGGGCAGGATTTCCGTCCCGAAATTGCCGCCCGTCATGGTGTACACGATGTCGAAAACCTTAAGTACGAGGATGGTGATCGTCGTCCAGACAACCACGATGGTCCCCATGATTTGCGGCACCTTGATCTGGAAGAAAATCTGCAAGGGGTTCGCGCCGTCGATCACGGCGGCCTCGATCGTTTCCTCCGGGATACCGCGCAGCGCGGCAGACAGGATCACCATGGCAAAGCCGGTTTGGATCCACACAAGGATGACCATCAGGAAGAAGTTGTTCCAGAACGGTATCTGCAACACATCCACCGGATCAGCCCCGAAAATCCCCATCCGCAACGCATTGATCAGGCCGATATCGCCATCAACCGCATAAACGAATTTCCAGATCAGGGACGCGCCCACAAAGCTGATCGCCATGGGCATAAAGATCAGGGATTTCGCGATATTGCCCCAAGACAGGCGGTCGGTCAGTTGCGCGGCCAACAGGCCAAAGGCCGTCGCCATCGCGGGCACCACGATCACCCAAAGAAGGTTGTTGGTGAAGGCGGTGCGGAATTCCTCCGCCTCAAGAAGTGCCAGATAATTGCCCAGCCCGATAAACTCGTCCCCATCGCGATTATAGAGCGACCGCAGGAAGGAGCCGATCACCGGATAGACCAGATACAGGCTCAACGCGAAGATCGCAGGCATCAGGAACAGCCACGGGCGCACTTGTGTCGCGCGGCGGATGTTGTCGCCTGCCTTCTCTCCCTTTGCGGGGAAGATCACCTTGTCGAGGATAAGATTGGAGAAATAGAAATACCCGATACATCCGCCGACGCCGACGATGATCGTGATTATCCCCTGAATCATGGGATTCATCGCGTCACTCCCTGAATTTTTTGTTATTTTGTGGGTCCGCGCGGGCGTGCCGCGCGGACCCTGAGCCACTTATTGCGTGGTCTTTACTGGATCGAGTCCCAGCGCTCCTGGATCGCGGTCGCGACATCGGTTGCGTCCGCACCGGTCACATAATCCACCATGCCGGTCCAGAAGGCGCCCGCGCCGATCTCACCCGGCATCAGGTCGGATGCGTCGAAACGGAACGTGGTTGCATCCGCGAGGATCTGACCCTGTGCGCGCTCGGAATCGCTCGCGTAGGTGGCGAGGTTCACGCCGCCATGCGCGGTGAGGAAGCCGCCCTGCGCCATCCATGTCTCATGCGCGACCGGCAGCTTGAGGAACTCAAGGAAGCCAGTGGTCGCATCAGACGGGCTGGTGATCGCAAAGAGGGTGCCGGCACCCAGAACCGGACGGCCCAGATCGGCAGACTCGATTGCCGGGAAGTAGAAGAAGTCCGCATCCTCACCAACGGTCGTGCCTTCGGGGAAGAACGCCGGAATGAAGGACGCCTGACGGTGCATGTAGCACTCCGCCGGGAAGGTGAAGAGACCCGCCGGGCTGTCACGGAAGTCGGTGTTGGCCACCGCCTGCGCGCCGCCATTCACATACGCATCGTTGCGCGCGAAATAGCCGAACTCTTCGATCGCGGCGACGACGCGCGGATCGTTGAACGGGATCTCGTTTGCGACCCACTGGTCATAGACCGCAGGCTCCTGCGTGCGCAGCATCAGGTCTTCGACCCAATCGGTTGCCGGCCAGCCGGTTGCCGCACCAGACCCCAGACCGATGCACCACGGAGTGCCGCCATCTGCCACGATCTGATCGGTCAGCGCCTTCAGCTCTTCCATGGTCTGCGGGATGTCATAGCCTGCCTCGTCGAAGGCTTCCGGGGAATACCAAACGAGCGACTTGAGATCGACGCGATAGAACAGGCCATAAAGCTGATCGTTGCCGTCGGCATCCGCATAGGTGCCCAGATCAACCCAGCTGGAGCCAGCGGCATAGTTCTCGGCCACGAATTCAGCAGTGCCCTCGGGCAGCGGCGTCAGAAGGCCCTGACGCGCCATATCCGCCGCAAGACCGGGCTGCGGGAACACGGCGAGGTTCGGCGCGGAGCCAGCCTGCGCTGCGATCACGATGTCCTGCTCAAAGCTGTCGGAACCGGAATAGTTCACGGTCGCGCCCGTGGCGTGCTCGAAATACGCAAAGACGGCCTCAACCTTTTCCTTCTCGTTGCCGGTCCAGGGGCCGGTGATGGTCACGGTCTGACCGGAGAAGTCATTTGCCTCTGCAAATGCGGTGAAGCTGTCCCAGCTAAAGTCACCCTCGCCGGGCGCAAACATCAGGGCGCCATGGCCCGCTGCGATCGCTCCGGAGGAGGTGAGCGCCATAATCGCGGCGCCGGTAAGAAGCGTTCTCTTCATGAATAGTTCTCCCTTTTTGGCGCGCTCTGATCGGCCCGCCCTTGAATTCTGCCCCATGCGCATGGACCTTCCAAAGCGCTTTGAGTGACGCGCAGGGTGTGCGGTGGCGCGCGCCCTGTCAAGCCCCGTTCATCAGCGCTTTCAGTCTTTTCGAGGGGTTTTTGCCCTATGGGATTTCGTTGCGGTGCACAACGAACCGGCGAAAGTGACGATTGCGTAACAACGCATCGTGCGCCTATATTCAAAACGGTTTGAATGAGAAGGCGGACCAGCCGCCACAGGCAAGGGAAGAAAACCCGTGACTTTGAAAGAACTTGCACGGCAACTCGGGCTTTCCCCCACAACGGTGAGCCGCGCGCTCAACGGCTATCCAGAGGTGAACGCCGAAACCCGCGTCCGGGTTGAGGAGGCCGCGCGCGCAGCAAACTACGTCCCCAACAACATGGCGCAACGGCTCGCCACGGGCCGGGCAAAGGCGATCGGCCATGTCGTGCCGCTGCATGATCACCAGATCATCAACCCGTTTTTCGCGGAATTCATCGCCGGGGCGTCCGAAAGTTACGCGCAGGCGGGATTCGAAATGATCCTGTCGGTTGTCCCGCGCGATCAGGAAGAGGACGTCTACCGCTCCCTCGCGGCGCGGCACACGGTCGATGGTGTCATCATCCATAACGTGCGGGAGGTGGACAGCCGGATTGAGCTGTTGACCGACCTCAAGATGCCTTTCGTCGTGCATGGCCGGTCCAACGTGATGACGGAAGGCTACACCTATCTCGATATCCGCAACGCAAACGCGTTTGAGGCGGCAACGCGGCATCTGATCCGGCTGGGTCATCGGCGCATCGGGCTGATGAATGGCCTGATCGCGCTGAGTTTCGCCAAGCGGCGCTTGATGGGCTATACCAGCGCACTCGAAAATTTCGGGCTGCCGGTCGATGAGGCGCTGATCCGGGACGGGGAGATGACCGAAGGCTACGGCTATGACACGATGATGGCGTGGCTCGACAGTGATCATCCGCCAACGGCGGTGCTGTCCTCCTCCATCCTGTCGGCCATGGGGGCTGCGCGCGCGCTGGCGGATCGTGGTTTGCGGCTCGGGCATGATGTGTCCATCGCGACGCATGACGACAAACTCTCCTATATCGAAAACGGAACGGAGGACGCGCCGGTCTTTACCTCGACCCGCTCCTCGATCCGCGCGGCAGGCACCCGTGCGGCCCAAATGCTGATCGACATGATCGAGCATCCTGAAACACCGGTTCAAAGCGAGGTTTGGGAGGTGGATCTGGTCTATGGCCGTTCCACCGGCCCGGCCCCTCGCGCTAAGGATTGATCCAATGCAGCTTGACTTTAAACGCGGGGATTTCCCCGATGGCTTCCTGTTTGGCACCGCCACATCCGCCTATCAGATCGAAGGGGCGTCTTTTGGCGGGGCAGGTCTGTGCCAATGGGACATCTTTGCCCAGACCCCCGGCAATGTGGTGCGGGGCGAGAATGGAGCGGTGGCTTGTGATCATTACCACCGCTGGGAGGCGGACCTTGATCTGGTGCGCGATGCGGGGCTCGACAGCTACCGATTTTCGACCTCATGGGCGCGGGTCATGCCCGATGGCAAGACGGTCAACCCGGAAGGCCTCGATTTCTATGACCGGCTCGTGGACGGGATGCTGGAGCGCGGGATCAAGCCGATGGCGACGCTCTATCACTGGGAAATGCCTGCCGCATTGCAGGATTTGGGCGGCTGGCGCAATCGCGACGTGGCCGACTGGTTTGCGGACTTCACGACCCATGTGATGACCCGGATCGGGGACCGGATGCATACCGTGGCCCCGGTGAATGAGCCGTGGTGCGTGGCGTGGCTGTCGCATTTCATGGGCCACCACGCGCCGGGCCTGCGCGATATTCGCGCGGCGACCCGCGCGATGCACCACGTTCTGCTGGCCCATGGCAAATCCACCCAGGCGATGCGCGCGCTTGGGATGACCGGGCTTGGCGCGGTGATGAACCATGAATACGCCCAGCCCGTGGATGATACGGAGGAGGCCGCCCGGCTGGCCCGCATCTATGACGGAATCTATAACCGCTGGTTCCTTGGCGGTGTGTTCCGCAAGGAATACCCGGCGGACATTATCGAGCATCTCGGCCCACATATGCCCCATGGCTGGCAGGATGATTTCGACACGATTGCCCAACCGCTCGATTGGGTGGGGATCAATTACTACACCCGCAAACTGATCGGCCCCGATGGCAGTGACCTCTTCCCTTATCTGGAGGAACGTGAGGGACCATTGGAGAAAACCGCGATGGATTGGGAGATTTATCCCGATGGGCTGCATCATTTCATCCACCATACGGGCCAGTATACGGACCTGCCGATCTACATCACGGAAAACGGACTGGCCTCTTATGACCGGGTGGAGGATGGCCGGGTGATGGACGCGCAGCGCATCCGCTACCTCAACAGCCATGTCGCGGCGGTCAAACGCGCGATGGATGAGGGGGCGAATGTGGCGGGCTATACGATCTGGTCGCTGCTGGACAATTACGAATGGGCGCTTGGCTATGACAAACGCTTCGGCCTTGTCCATGTGGATTTCGACAGCCTTGAGCGCACCCCAAAGCAAAGCTGGCATGCGCTCAAGACCGCGTTGGCTCACTGATTGTCGAGCTGTGATCTGACCAGCAACAGCCCCCGCCGGGTGATCCGGTAGGGGCCACCACCTGTTGAGCGGATCGCCCTGAGGTATTTCAGCCGCCGAAACAGCCGCAGGCTCAGCCCCGGATGTCGCCAGCCTTCGCGGGTCATGCAGTGCACGTCGCTGATCTTGCGATATGCGTCCTGCTCAAGCGTGATCCAGCCGCCCTTGGCCAGTATGTGAAGGATGCGCTGTTCTGCGCGTGAGATATCCATTGTCGTGTGTCCTGAACATGAGAATAGGCCGCGCGAGGGTTTCCTCGGCGGGTTGGCTCAAGCCCCTGCGCATGGCAGGGGTCCATCAGGACTCGGTACGGTTGCTCAAAAAACCTCCAGAACAGCGCGAAAAGAATGCACCGCTATTGGTCGGGTTTTCAAGGCGAGCCACTGATCATGCGCATCGTCCAAATGCACATGACGCAAAACGACAACAGTTTAGAGGGTTTCCCCGATCAGCATAATTGGCTGAGCGTTATAGTAGTTTGGAATATCCGCAAGGACCTCATCCGCATCGGCAAGGGCCGCTTGCAGTGCCGCCATATCCGCGTAAGACACGGTCGCAACCGCATAGAACCCCGGGGAAGTGTCGGGGCCCCCTGCTAGGCCTTTGCTGGCAATAGCGGTGTCGGGCTTCATCACTTTGCCAACCAGCGGCATGTGGGTTGAGCCGTAATAGTCAAAATCGAATGTCGTCTCGTCGGTGATTGGGTACATCACGGTTAGGGTGGCAGCCATTGGAATAATCCTTCAAAAATTAACATAACCCTATAGCGTTATCACTCTTGTCCCTTCGCTCCAAATCTATTCAGCGCAACCCGCTTTTCCCCACGCCCCACCCCAGCGTTTCTTTTTTCCCTAAATACCTCCCGCCGGAGGCTTCGACAGTGCAAACAGAAAAGGCCCGGGCAGTGACGCCCGGGCCTTTCCACATTTCGCTCAGAGAGATCAGTTCAGCGCGGCATCCGTGATCATGTGGGTCCATGCCCCTTCCGGCGCTTTGGAGATCACGGGATCGGACCCGCCACCCAAAAGGGTCGCTACCGTCCGCTCGTAATCCGCCGGGTCAAGCGCGCCGTTGGAGCCAGCGGTCAGCTTCGCCACTTCGCCCATCATGCGGATCTGATGCTCTTCGGTTTGCGCACCGGTCGCGTCATTGTCGAGCACGATCATCGCAGCATCCTCGGGGTTCTCCTCGGCCCATTTCCAGCCTTGCATAGAGGCGCGCACGAACCGCTCCATCTTATCGACGAACGCGGGATCAGCGAGGTTGTCCTCCAGCACATAAAGGCCGTCTTCGAGCGTCGCGACGCCCTGATCCTCATATTTGAACACCGTCAGGTCATCCGGGCTGAGGCCCGCATCAATCACCTGCCAATATTCGTTATAGGTCATGGTGGAGATACACGCCGCCTGCCCCTGCAACAGCGGATCGACGTTGAACCCCTGCTTGAGCACTTCCACGCCATCCGCGCCGCCATCGGTGGGAATGCCAAGGCTGCTCATCCAGCTCAGGAACGGATATTCGTTGCCAAAGAACCAGACACCCAGCGTTTCGCCCGGGAAATCGGCGGTCGAGGTCACGCCGCTATCATTGCGGCAGGTCAGCATCATGCCGGAGGATTTGAAGGGCTGCGCGATGTTGACGAGCGGCAGTCCCGCCTCCCGCGCCGCGAGGGCGGCTGGCATCCATTCCACGACGACATCCGCGCCGCCGCCCGCGATCACCTGCGTGGGCGCCACATCGGGGCCACCGGGCAGGATCGTCACATCGAGACCCTCAGCTTCATAGAAGCCCTGATCCGCGGCCACATAATAGCCCGCGAACTGGGCCTGCGTGACCCATTTCAGTTGCAAGGTCACTTCATCTTGTGCCAGCGCGGGCATGGCCATCATGCTGGCTGCTGCAAATCCGATCAGTTTTTTCATTCTTACTCTCCGTGTTGAACCATTGAGGTTGTCTGACCCGTTGCCGCTATCCCCGTTGCGACGGGTGCCAGAATGTGGCCGCCCTCTCCGCGAGCGTTACCACGCCGTAAAATGCCGAGCCGGACACAGCCGCCACGGCAATCACTGCCCAAACGAGATCAAGCGCAAGGCGCCCCACCTCGGTCGAGATCCGAAAGCCCATGCCTTGTGTCGGGCTGCCGAAGAACTCCGCCACGATGGCACCAATGAGCGCCAAAGTGGAAGAAATTTTCAATCCGTTGAAGATGAAGGGGGCCGCCGATGGCAGGCGCAGTTTCGTCAGCGTCTGCGCGGGGCTGGCCGCGTAGGTCCGCATCAGGTCTTCTTGCATCCGGTCGGCGGCGCGCAGGCCTTCAACCGTGTTCACGAGCATCGGGAAGAACACCATGACGACCACGATCGCCGCCTTGCTTTCCCAGCCGAAGCCGAACCACATCACGAAAATCGGGGCCATGCCGATGATCGGCAGGGCGGCCACGAAATTGCCCACGGGCAACAGGCCGCGTTTCCAGAAATCCGAGCGGTCGATCAGGATCGCGGTAAGCACGGCGGCACTACACCCGATGACATAGCCCGACAGCGCCCCCTTCACGAAGGTCTGCACGAAATCTCCCCACAGCATTCGGGGATTTTCCAAGAGCGCCACCCAAACGGCGGAAGGCGGCGGCAGGATCACGGGGGAGACCTCCAGCCCCCGCACCAGCAATTCCCACATCGCCAGCAGCGTCACCCCAAACAGGATCGGGCATCCATAGCGTTTGAGCGCCGTCCCATCGAGGCGCGCAAGCCGCGTATTCAGCCACCATGCGGCGGCCCAAAGAATCAGGGCTGCGATGATCAGCGTCATGCCCGATACCCCATCCGTTTTGACACGGCCTTATCCACCGCGCCGACGACAAAGATCAGCAATCCCGCCAGCCCCGCCGCCATCAAGAGTGCGGACCAGATTTGCACCATCTGCCCATAATAGCTGCCCGCCAAGAGCCGCGCGCCAAGACCCGCGACAGCACCCGTCGGCATCTCTCCCACGATGGTGCCAACCAGCGCCGCCGCGACCGCCACTTTCAGCGAAGTGAACAGATACGGGACAGAGGCAGGCAAGCGCAGGCGCCAGAATGTCTGTGATGCACTCGCGTTCCATGTGCGCATCTGGTCAAGCTGCATCACCTCCGGGCTGCGCAGCCCTTTCACCATGCCCACGACGACAGGAAAGAAACTCAGATAGGTCGCAATGATCGCCTTGGGGATGAAGCCTTGCAGCCCCACCGCGTTCATCACGACGATGATCATGGGGGCTATGGCAAGGATTGGGATGGTCTGGGAGGCGATGACCCATGGCATCACGCTCGCATCCATCGCGCGGTTATAGACGATGCCAACGGCCAAGAGCGTGCCAAGGAGCGTGCCGATCCCGAAGCCCGCCAGCGTCACCGACAGGGTGATCCACGCGTGATGAAACAGGGACCGGCGGTTCGTGACGCATTCAAGGGTGCCCGCGCGCCGCCCTTCCAGACAGGGCTGAATGGTGGTGTTCCACAATTCCGCGCCAACCTGATGCGGCGCGGGCAGGCGCGGGCGGCCCTGGCTCATCGTGTCAGCCACGAGTTCCGTGAAAGTGACGGTGGTGCCTGCCCGGCTCGCCTGATCCAGCGTCCATTTCGCGTTGAGCGCCACAGCCCCCGCGTACCACAACACGATGATGAGGCCGATCACGGTGAGGATGGGCAGGATGAAGCGCATCATGTCCTCCGATCAATCATAGCTGTGCCCAGCGCGCAGGCCCTCGCGCACGCGGTGCGCGATTTCGAGGAATTCGGGGCTTTCACGGATGTCGAGCGGGCGCTCTTTCGGCAGGGTGCTTTCGATCACATCCGTCACGCGGCCCGGGCGGGGGGACATGACGACGATCTTGGTCGAGAGGTACACGGCCTCCGGGATGGAGTGGGTGACAAAGCAGATCGTCTTTTCCGTCCGCGCCCACAGATCAAGCAATTGTTCGTTCAGGTGGTCGCGCACGATCTCATCCAGCGCGCCGAACGGCTCATCCATCAGCAGGATATCCGCGTCGAAACTGAGCGCGCGGGCGATGGAGGCGCGCTGCTGCATCCCACCCGATAGCTGCCACGGGAATTTCTTTTCAAACCCAGCGAGGTCAACCAATTCGAGCACGCGGCGCACCCGGTCGGGGATTTCAGCCTTGTCATAGCCCATGATCTCAAGCGGCAGGGCAATGTTGCGCCCGATGGACCGCCATGGGAACAGGCCTGCCGCTTGGAAAACGTAGCCATAGGCCCGCGCCTCCCGCGCCTGTTGCGGGGTCATGCCGTTGACGCTGACCGTGCCGCCGGTGGGCTGCTCAAGGTCCGCAACGACGCGCAGAAAGGTGGTTTTGCCGCAGCCAGAGGGGCCTATGAAACTGACGAAATCACCCTTGTCGATGGTCAGGTCCACGTCCTTGAGCGCATGAACGGGGCCATCATTCGTCTCGAACGTGAGGGAGAGGGTTTCGGCGGAAATGACGGGGGCTGGGGTCAAAGGAGGCCTCGCTTGCGTTTGACGTATCAGCGCAAATCTTGACCGTTTGGTCAAGGGTTGTGCGATGCGCTCAGTCGAGATTTGGCGTGTCGCCATGAGATTAGAGCTGACACAGGTGTCGCGATGACCGCAAAGGCGGTCCCGATGACCCAGGTCTCTTCACCCGGATCAAAAAACCCGGCACCTATGAGTGGCAACCACAGATAACTGCTCGCCGAACAAAGGGCCGCTGCGACTACATAAGACTGCACATTTTTGCCGCGCAACCGTAGCGTAATTCGCCAGATCAGATAGCTAGGGCCGAGATGAATCAAGAAAAACGGGGAGGACACCCAAAAAAAGAGAACCGGTACATATAAATTAAACCAACGACACACATTAAATACTAAATATAAAATATATATAATAATTATTGCGCTGATCCACGTTGAAATAGCAACAAATAAAAAACTAGGATATTTTAAATTTTCTAGAGATCTACTTTTCATGAATTTATCCCAAAAAGCAAAATGCAATTTTCAATTTGAAAATTTATTCTCAATTTTCTCAAACACATCAATCCAAAGGGCGGTCACAACGCCACTAAAAACGACGATGATAACTGGCAACAAGAACAACCACTGAAGAATGGCAACACCAAGCCCTGCAGGCCCATCGCACATGGGCTCTTGCTCCCAACAGGCATTCAGTTGTTCAAAATACCAAACAGGTATCGCCAGAAGCGTCATTCCGACAACGATCGCAGCAGCCCAATGCAAGCCAAACGCTAGGCGCGTTAAAATCGAACGCTATCGGGCCTGCCACAACAATCGTGAAAACCAGGACAGTGAGGGCAACAAAAAACAGGTGTCACACCCCACTCGGAATGTTCATCGGGTTGCGTTCGATCTTACGCGGGGTGTTGAGGCTTTTCCACTTGCTCAGTGCTTTGGACGCGCTGGCATAGGGATTGCGGCGGATGAATTTGCCGCGGCCCGGTTGTGGTTGGCTGTTTTGGCCGTAAGCCCAGATCACATCGCCTCGGGACAGGGTGAAGCGGGGTTGGGCCGTGACCTCCATCCCTTCGAACACGTTGTAATCAATGATGGATTTCTGGGTGCTGACATGCACCGTCTTGGAAATCGTCGGATCCCACACAACCACATCGGCATCCGCACCCGGCACCAGCGCGCCTTTTTGCGGGTAGATGTTGAGGATTTTCGCGATGTTGGTGGAGGTGACGGCGACGAACTCCTCCGGCGTCAGGCGGCCCGTTTCCACGCCTGTGGTCCAGAGCATCGCCATGCGCTCCTCAAGCCCGCCGGTGCCGTTCGGGATGGTCGTGAAGTTGTCCAGACCCATCCGTTTCTGTTCATCGGTGAAGGCCGCATGGTCTGTGGCGACCACCTGCAAACTGCCGGAGGACAGCCCGGCCCAGAGGCTCGCCTGATGGTCCTTTGAGCGGAAGGGCGGGCTCATCACGCGGCGGGCGGCATATTGCCAATCCTTGTTGAAATACTCGGATTCGTCGAGCGTCAGGTGCTGAATGAGCGGCTCCCCATAGACGCGCATCCCCTTTTGCCGTGCGCGCCGGATCGCCTCATGCGCCTGCTCGCAGGACACATGCACGATGTAGAGCGGCGTGCCCGCAGCATCCGCGATCATGATGGCGCGGTTCGCGGCTTCGCCCTCCACTTCTGGCGGGCGGGAATAGGCGTGGCCTTCGGGGCCAGTGATGCCTTCGGCGAGGTATTTCTGCTGCAATTCCTGTACGATATCGCCGTTTTCCGCATGGACAAGCGGCAGCGCGCCCAGTTCCGCACAGCGCTTGAAGGAGGCGAACATCTCGTCATCCTCAACCATCAGCGCGCCCTTATAGGCCATGAAATGCTTGAACGTGTTGATGCCGCGTTTGTTCACCACATCGGCCATTTCGTTAAAGATCGTCTCGTTCCAGCCGGTGATCGCCATGTGATAGGAGATGTCGCAGCAAATCTGATCCTTCGATTTGCGGTCCCATGCGTCGATCGCGTTCAGCAGGCTGCCATCCTCCCCGGGCAGGCAGAAATCGACGAGCATCGTGGTGCCGCCCGCTGCCGCCGCGAAGGTGCCGCTCTCAAAGGTTTCGGCGGCGGTGGTGCCCATGAAGGGCATTTCCAGATGCGTATGCGGGTCGATCCCGCCGGGGATGACATAGGCGCCTTCGGCGTCGATGGTCTCATCCCCCTTGAGGTTTGGGCCGATCTCCAGGATCTTTTCGCCCTCGATCAGAACATCCGCCTGATACTGCCGATCCGCGGTGACGACGGTGCCGCCTTTGATGACTTTGGTCATGGGTTTGTCTCCTTACTATGCGGTCGGCCCGCGTGAATTCTGGCTCTTTGATTGAACGGTCTCAGCACAACCGGCCGGGCCGGAGGCTCGGCCAGCGCCCGAACTCCCGTCGCACCAAAGGTGCGCCACCTTTTGACGGCTTGCTCTTGGCATGACGGAGGGCGCTTCGCCCCCTCCAGGTCGGGCACTGGCCTAAGGTCGGTGCGCAGCATCAGACGATTTCCGCCGTCTCAATGACCGCGTGCATCAGCACGTTGGCCCCCGCTTCGGCCCATTCCTTTGTGATTTCTTCGGCCTCGTTGTGCGACAGGCCATCGACGCAGGGGCACATGACCATCGCTGTGGGGGCGACGCGGTTGATCCAGCAGGCGTCGTGGCCCGCGCCGGAGATGATGTCCATATGCGACAGGCCAAGGCGTTCAGCCGCGTTGCGCACGGCCCTTACGCAGCCTTCGTCAAACTCTACGGGGTCAAAGCCGCCGACCTTCTCAAACGCGATCTCCATCCCCATCGTGTCCGCAATCTGTTCGGCGCCATCGCGCAGTTTCGCCTCCATATCCTCGATCACCGCGAGATCGGGGGAGCGGAAATCGACAGTGAACACGACCTTTCCGGGGATCACGTTGCGGGAATTGGGATAGACGTCGATATGACCCGCAGCCCCCACGGCGTGGGGTGCGTGGGACCATGCGATCTCATCCACCAGATCAAGGATGCGCGCCATGCACAGCCCCGCATTCTTGCGCATCGGCATGGGGGTGGAGCCGGTATGGGCGTCCTTGCCCGTCACGGTGATTTGCGTCCAGCTAAGGCCCTGCCCATGGGTGACGACGCCGATATCGACGCCCTCAGCCTCCAGAATCGGGCCCTGTTCGATATGCAGTTCAAAGAAGGCATGCATTTTGCGCGCGCCCACTTCCTCATCGCCTTTCCAGCCGATCCGGGCCAACTCATCACCGAAGGTTTTGCCCTCCGCATCCGTTTTGGCATAGGCCCAGTCCTGCGTGTGCATGCCCGCAAACACGCCAGAGGCCAGCATCGCGGGGGCGAAGCGGGTGCCCTCCTCATTCGTCCAGTTGGTGACCACAATCGGGTGTTTCGTCTTGATCCCGAGGTCATTCATCGTGCGGATGATCTCAAGCCCGCCAAGCACGCCGAGAACCCCGTCATATTTCCCGCCCGTCGGCTGCGTATCAAGGTGAGAGCCGACATAAACGGGGAGCGCGTCCGGGTCCGTGCCCTCGCGCCGCATGAACATAGTGCCCATCGTATCGACGCCCATGGTCATGCCCGCGTCCTCGCACCATTTCTGGAACAGGGCGCGCCCTTCCGCATCCTCATCCGTCACGGTTTGGCGGTTGTTGCCGCCCGCGACGCCGGGGCCGATCTTGGCCATCTCCATCAGGCTATCCCACAGGCGGTCGGCGTTGATCTTGAGGTTGGCTCCGGGCGCGGACATGGGCGAATTCCTTATTTGAGTTCCACTTCGACGAAGGACATGGGCGCGTCCCCGTCATTGATGACATTGTGCTCTACCCCCTCTTCGCGGCGATAGGTGGTGCCTGCGGGGATGAGGGTGCGGCGGGTGGCGCCGCCGGGCTCCTCCAACAGCATATGGCAATCGGTGAGCGTGGTGATGACGTAATCCATGCCGTGCTTGTGCCAGCCCGTCTCCGCCCCCGGTGCGAAATCGAAGCGGGTCACACGGACGCGCGCATCGTCGATTTGCTGGGTGGCGGTGGCGGCGGGGCGGGTCATGGCAGGTCTTTCAACACATCCGCGATGGTCCCGAACAACTCGTCAATATGGGATTTCTCGATGATGAGCGGCGGGGAGAGCGCAATGATATCGCCCGTCGTGCGGATCAAGACGCCTTTGTCATAGCAGCGCAGGAACGCCTCGAACGCGCGCGCGGTGGGTTTGCCGGCCATCGGCTCCAATTCGATCCCGGCGATCAGGCCAAGGTTGCGGCAGTCGATCACATGGGGCAGGCCGCGCAAGGAATGCACCGCATCCTCCCAATACTGGCCAAGGTCATGTGCGCGGTCGAACAGCCCTTCCTCGGCATAGGTTTCCAGCGTCGCGATCCCGGCGGCAGACGCGATCGGATTGCCCGAATAGGTATAGCCGTGGAACAATTCGATCAGGTTCTCCGGCCCGGTCATGAACGCGTCATGGATGTCGGCGGTGGTCAGAACCGCGCCCATCGGGATAACGCCATTGGTCAGCCCCTTGGCGCAGGTGATCATGTCGGGCATCACATCGAAGGTTTCTGCCGCGAAGGCCCCGCCGATGCGGCCAAAGCCGGTGATCACCTCGTCAAAGATCAGCAAAATCCCATGCTTGGAGCAGATATCGCGCAGCCGTTGGAGGTATCCTTTGGGCGGGATCAGCACGCCGGTGGAGCCTGCCATCGGCTCAACGATCACGGCGGCGATGGTGCTGGGATCATGGAGCGCGCAAATCCGCTCCAGATCATCGGCGAGGGTCGCGCCATGCTCTGGCTGGCCACGGGTGAACTGGTTTTCGGGGATATGGGTGTGCGGCAGGTGATCGACACCGGTCAGAAGGGCGCCGAAATGCTTGCGGTTGTTGACGATACCCCCAACAGAGATGCCGCCGAAATTCACCCCGTGATAGCCGCGCTCCCGCCCGATCAGGCGCGTGCGGCTCGCATCGCCGCGCGCGCGGTGATAGGCAATCGCGATCTTGAGCGCGGTCTCCACACTCTCAGACCCGGAATTGGTGAAGAACACATGCTCCATCGGCTCCGGCGCGATCCCGACAAGCCGGTTGGCCAGTTCAAACGCCTTGGGATGGCCCATCTGGAACGCGGGTGCGTAATCCAATTCAGCGGCCTGCTGCTGGATCGCCTCCACGATTTTCGGGCGTTTGTGCCCCGCGTTGCAGCACCATAGCCCGGCGGTCCCATCAAGCACCTTGCGCCCCTCGGCGGTGGTGTAATGCATGCCTTCGGCGGCCACGAACATACGGGGGCTTTTCTTGAACTGCCGGTTTGCGGTAAAGGGCATCCAGAAGGCAGACAGATCATTGGGTGCAGTGGGTTTGCGATCAGACATCGCTGCCTCCTTCGGTGGGCCGCAGAAAATGGTCTTTTGACCAATTGGTTAAAAGACGCTAGCACAGGGAATAGGCCAGTCAAGTGACTTGTCCTGCCGCAGTTTCGGAGCGCCCATGAAAGACGCCACTGCCCCCCAAACCCGCATCCAGCGGGAAAAACGGGAACTGATCCTTGAAGCGGCGCTGGACGTGTTCGCGGCGTTTGGCTTTCGCGGCTCCACCCTTGATCAGATCGCGGAGCGGGCGGGGATATCGAAGCCGAACCTGCTTTATTATTTCGAAGGGAAAGAGGCGATCCATGCGCAGCTTCTTGCTCGGCTCCTTGACACATGGCTTGACCCGCTGCGGGAGTTGAACCCAAAGGGCGACGCGCGTGCCGAAATACGCGCCTATATCTTTCGCAAGTTGGAAATGGCCCGCGATTACCCGCGCGAAAGCCGCCTTTTCGCCAACGAAATCCTTCAGGGCGCGCCGCGCATCGGGGATGAATTGGCCGGTCCCCTGCGCGCCTTGGTGGATGAAAAGGTCACGATCCTGCGCGCGTGGATGGCGGAGGGCAAAATCGCCAAGGTGGATCCGTATCACCTGATCTTCGCGATCTGGGCGACCACGCAGCATTATGCCGATTTCGACGTGCAGGTGCGTGCCGTTCTGGGCCGGGATGATGAGGCCCGGTTTCATGATGCCGCGCAATTCCTTGAGCAGTTGTTTTTTGCCGGGCTGGACCCGCGCTAAATCAATTCCCCAAAATATCCGCGCGTGCGGCGCACCCCTACGGTCTGACGCTATTGCTTCAGCAGCAGTAGTAGCGCGGCGGCCGTCGCCAACGTGCCAAGCGCCACGCTGGCCGCAGGCCACCCCTGCCCCAGCGCACCCTCCCACAGGATCACGACGCTGGGTGTGAGGTAGGTATAGGCCATGACTTTCGCGGATTTCAGGCGCAGGGCGGCGTATTGCACCAACAGGAACGTTACCGCACTCGCGCAGATCGACAGATAGGCCAGCGTGATCCAGAAAATCGGTGGCAAAGCAGCCCAGTCCGTCGCCACCAGATCCGGCGCGGAATAAATCATCAGCATGATGCACCCGGCCACCAGCATCCCAAAGGTGAACACCAAGGGCGGCTCCCCCCGGTTCAACCGTGGCACCATCGGGGCATAAAGCGCGTGGGCCACGCAGCCGAAGAAAAAGATCACCTCCCCCCGGCCCACATCAAACGCGAGCAATGCCCCCACATCGCCGCGAAAAATCACCCAAAGCGCCCCGCACCCGCCTAGGGTCAGCGCCAGCGCCATGCGCGGCGTCGTGATCTGGCGCATCAAGAGCCAGCCGAAACCTGCCGCCATGATCGGTGTGAGCGTGAACACGGCGGCGGCGGAAACGGGGGCTGCGGTTTTCAGCCCCTCGAACATCGTCACGAAATAGATGCAGAACAGCCCGCCCAAGACAGCGTAGCGCCACGGCGCGTGGAATTGCGCGCTTTTGAGGCCAATAACGCCCTGCGCCAGCGCGCCGATCACACAGGCCGCGATCAGAAAACGCACCGCCGTCAGCGCCGCCGGGTCCACCATATTGGCGACCTTCCCGCCAAGGCTGAACGAGCCTGCCACCAGAATGGCAAAAAGGAGCATCGCGGCATGGCCCCGATGCTCCTGCTGTTTCATGTCAGGCCCTGTCACTCCGCAGCGACGTTGGACGGGTTGTTCGGATGCTCTGTCCAGTTGGAGGGCGTGTCGCTGACCGTGCGGCCCGTGCGCGGATCGACGGTGCCTGCGGGCAGCCGCTCCATCGTGATGCAATTCTCCACCGGGCAGACATTGACGCACAGATTACAGGCCACGCATTCCTCATCAATCACGTCGAACACGCGATCCTCGGACATGCTGATCGCCTGATGCGACGTATCCTCACAGGCCGCATAACAGCGCCCACATTTGATGCAATCGTCCTGATTGATCCGCGCCTTGGTCACGTAATTGAGGTTCAGATATTGCCAATCCGTGACATTCGGCACCGCGCGACCCCGGAAATCCTCGATCCCGGCATAGCCTTTTTGATCCATGTAATTGGACAGGCCAGAGATCATTTCCTGAACAATCTTAAAGCCATAGGTCATCGCCGCCGTGCAAACCTGCACATTGCCACAGCCAAGTGCGATGAATTCCGCCGCATCGCGCCATGTCGTCACCCCACCAATGCCGGAGATGGGCAGGCCGCGTGTCTCCGCATCGCGCGCGATCTCTGCCACCATGTTGAGCGCGATGGGTTTGACCGCCGGGCCGCAATAGCCGCCATGGGAGCCTTTGCCGTCGATGCTCGGCTCCGGGCTGAAATCATCAAGGTTGACGGAGGTGATGGAACTGATCGTGTTGATAAGGCTCACGGCATCCGCGCCGCCCGCATGCGCCGCACGCGCCGGATAGCGGATATCGGTGATGTTTGGCGTTAGCTTCACGATCACGGGCATCCGGGTGTATTGCTTGCACCAGCGGGTGACCATTTCGATATATTCGGGCACCTGACCGACGGCGGCGCCCATGCCCCGCTCGCTCATGCCGTGGGGGCAGCCGAAATTGAGCTCGATCCCGTCAGCGCCCGTATCCTCCACATGGGGCAGGATCGCGCGCCAGGCTTCCTCCTCACAGGGGACCATAATGGACGCGATGAGCGCGCGGTCCGGGAAATCCCGCTTGATCGTTTTCATTTCCCGCAGGTTCACCTCAAGCGGGCGGTCGGTGATCAGTTCGATGTTGTTGAGACCCAAAAGCCGCCGGTCCGCGCCCCAGATCGCGCCATAGCGCGGGCCGTTCACGTTGACCACGGGCGGGCCTTCCGACCCGAGGGTTTTCCACACAACGCCACCCCATCCGGCCTCAAACGCGCGGCGGACATTGTATTCCTTGTCCGTCGGCGGGGCGGAGGCGAGCCAGAACGGATTGGGGGATTTGATCCCGACGAAATCAGTACGCAGATCGGCCATGGCTCAGGCTCCCTTCATCAAGGTGGCGTGGATGTCTTCAGCGGCGTCGCGCCCTTCGGCGACCGCCGTTACGGTCAGATCGTCACCCCCGGTGGCGCAATCCCCCCCTGCCCAGACGTCCGAAAGGCTGGTTCGGCCCGCGCCGGTGACGGCGATCTTGCCGCGCTCCAGCGTCAGGCCCGCATCTGTCGCCAGCGTTTGCCCGATGGCGGTGAACACCTGATCGGCGGGCAAGGTGAACGTCTCTTCCGACAGGGTGAGGCCCTGCTCGGTCGCTTCGGTATAGGCAAATTCGACCGCGTCGATCTTGCCGTTCCCATGGAGTTTGACCGGTGCCGCGTTGTGCAGGATGCGCACGCCGTTTTGGGCGGCGTGGTCCTGTTCGTGGCCCGATGCGCTCATCGCGGATTTGCCCCGGCGATAGACGATGGTGACATCCTGCGCGCCCAGCAATTTGGATTGCACGCCCGCGTCAATCGCGGTCATCCCGCCGCCGATCACGACGACATGGCGCCCGACGGGCACGGTCGTCAGGTCGTCGGCCTGCCGCAATTCCGCGATGAAATCCGTGGCGGGGCGGACGCCCGATTTGTCGTCTCCCTCAAGGCCCAGCGCATTCACACCCCCCAAGCCGATACCGAGGAACACCGCGTCATATCCCGACTGAAGCGCCTCCAGCGTGATGTCCCGGCCTAGGGCGCTGTTATGCTCCAACGTGATGCCGCCGATTTTCATCAGCCAATCGACCTCCGCCTGCGCGAAATTCGCGACGGTCTTGTATGCAGCGATCCCGTATTCGTTCAGGCCGCCCGGTTTGGGTCGCGCATCATGGATGACAACGTCATGACCATGCATCGCCAGACGGTGCGCGCAGGCGAGGCCCGCAGGCCCCGCGCCGATCACGGCGATTGTCTTTCCGGTCGGTTCAGCGCGTGTAAAGGGATGGTCGCCGCGCGCCATCAGCGTGTCCGTGGCGAAGCGTTGCAGGCGGCCAATCTCAACCGGTTTTCCCTCGGCGGCCTCCCGCACGCAGGCTTCTTCGCATAATTGTTCGGTCGGGCAAACGCGCGCGCACATGCCGCCCAGAATGTTCTGCTCAAAAATCGTGCGCGCGGCCGCGTCTGGCGTGCCAGTGGCGATTTGGCGGATGAAAAGGGGGATGTCGATATCCGTGGGGCAGGCGGTGATGCAGGGCGCGTCATGGCAGAAATAGCACCGATCCGCCGCAACCGCCGCCTCATGCCCATCAAGGGGGGGCTGCACATCGTCAAAATTCTGCGCGAGAGTGTCGGGATCCAGCCGCGCGGGCTGGATCCCAGATTGATGCTGGCTGGCCGTCATGTGCTTGCACCTCCTGATCTGTTTCAGGAAGCGTTACACAGGATTTATTTTTTATCAATTGGTAAAATTATGGGCGCTGGGCTCAGGTCAGCTCCCCCAATTGGTTTTCCAATGCGCCGCGCATATCGGCGACGCTGAACGGTTTTGCGACGAATTGATCGACCGTTTCATCCGCCTGATCACGATACGCGTCCGACGTGGCGAGGAAGACCGGCGTTTTTTGAAGGACGGGATGCGCCTTGATCTTTTGCGCAAGCTCGACCCCGCTCAATCCGGGCATGTTGAGATCGGAAATCACGAGGTCGAACTGTTTTTCCATCATGGAATCAAGGGCCGCCTCCCCGCTTGCCGCAAGAGAGACATCCGCGATCCCCAGCCGCATAAGACATTGCCGCGCAAGACCGCGCATCGTTTGCTGGTCATCGACCACGAGGATTTTGAGCGATTTGGCCGCTGGCATACGGATTCTCCTGATACTTGGGTTACGATGCGCGTGCAGTATGGCGCGCACGATCTTGTGATTTGGTAAACAGGCGGGCGCCCAGATGATCGAGGGGCAGAATTTCGCTGGCAGCACCCAATTCGATGGCCACCCGCGGCATCCCGAACACGACGCAAGACGCCTTGTCCTGCACCAGGCAAGTATGGCCTGCGCGATAAAGGCGCAGCAAGCCATCGGCCCCGTCCCGGCCCATCCCGGTGAGCAACGCGGCACGGCATTTCACACCCGTTTCGGCCAGCGCATGGAACATCACATCGACCGAGGGGCAGTGCCCTGACACGGGCGCGGATTGTTCAAGGCGCGTGCGCAAACCCGCCTCCGTCTTTCGGAACCGCAGATGCGCCCCGCCAGGGGCAATGCGCACCGTACCCGGACGCAATGTTTCACCATCCTGCGCCTCGGACACATGCACGCGGAGTTGTTTATCCAGCCGGTCAGCAAACCGACCCGTATAGGCCTCCGGCATATGCTGGACGATCACCACAGGGGGTGCATCGGGCGGGATATGTTGCAAAACGGCCCCGATGGCCGACACCCCCCCAGTGGAGGCCCCGATGGCGATCACGTCAACCTTCGGGAGGACACCCGCCTGCGGCTGCGGCGGCGGGGCCGCTTGCCTGCGCACGCTCGCCTTGGCCGCCATTCGGATGCGATCCGCCAAGAGCCGGCCAAATCCGGGAAGGCTCAGATTGCCACCCGGCTTGGGCACCGCATCGACGGCCCCGAGTTCCATCGCGGCGATCGCCGTGTCCGTGCCCTGATCCGTGAGGGTGGAAACCATGATGACCGGCATCGGGCGCAGATCCATGATCTTTTGCAAGAAAGTGATGCCGTCCATTCCGGGCATTTCGACATCAAGGGTCAAAACATCCGGATTGAGATCTTTGATCAACTGGCGCGCGCTGTGTGGATCAGGGGCCTCTGCCACCACATCGATATCGGGGCAGGACGATAGGGCCTGCCGGATCATGCTGCGCATCAGGCGGCTGTCATCGACAATAAGTACGCGGATCATGCTCGCCTCCGGTCAGAAGAGTTCGATTGCTTGGGGTTTGCGGGGCCGTTGGCTGATCTGCCGCTCAAGCGACCGCTCCGCCTCGCCCGCTCTGCGTGCGCCAGCCCCGGCGATCACCTGAACCCGGGTTCGGCCGGTTTTGGGGATGTAGACAACCCTGCGCGCATGTGACCCGCCGAGGTCTTCAGCCACCAGCTTGATCCCTTCATCCTTGAGGAAACGGCGCACAAATTCGGCATTGCGTGCGCCAATCGTGTTGGTCGCGGCGGTATCCATGACATTGCCACCGCCAAACACCTTCGCCTCCAGATCACCGCGGGCGCTGCCACGGCGCAAGAGGGCGTTGATCAGCAATTCCATCGCATGAACACCATAGCGCGCCGACGCGCCCGTCCCGCTGCCACCATCGGGCAACAGAAAGTGGTTCAACCCGCCCGCACCGCTGAGCGGATCGCGGATGCAGGCCGCCACACAAGAGCCCAGCAGGGTCATGATCGCGGCATCCTCATTTTGCAGCACCAGATGGTCTCCAGGCAAAACGGTATGAACCGGCATCCCGATGCGGGCATCGAAATAAGGATGGGTTTTGAGCGCCTGTGTCATGCATCATGCTTTCGGTAAATGGTGCGGCCGAGAGAGCGGAGTTGCGGATGCGGGGTCAGAAGGGATTCCGAATGGCCCAGATACAATGTCCCGCCGGGATGAAGCGCCTCAACAAATCGGTCCACCAGCCCAGCCTTTGTCTTTTCATCGAAATAAATCAGCACGTTGCGACAAAAAATGACATCAAAGCGCCCCTTCATCGGCCATTGTTGGAGAAGATTGAGGGGGAGAAACCGGATCATCGGTTTGAGCTTTGCGTCGATCTCCACGGTGTCGTCGTCAACTTTGCGAAAATAGGAGGTGTACCGCGCAGGGACGCGACCGATCCGGTCCTTCGGGACATGCCCGCGCGCCGCACGGGCCAGAACGTTTGTGTCGATATCCGTCGCCAGAATCTTCAAATCCTGCGGAGGACGGCCATTCGCGGCGGCATGCAGCGACATCGCGATCGTATAGGGCTCATCGCCCAAAGAGCATCCCGCGGACCAGATCCGGCCACGCGTGTTGGGCTGCAACAGGCGTGGCGCCACCTCGCTCACCAGATCCTCGAAATGGTGATCCTCGCGGAAAAAGCTGGTGAGGTTCGTCGTGACCGCGTTGATGAAATGCGTCACTTCACTGCCGCGCGCATCACCCTCCAAGAGGCTCAGATAGCTGTCAAAATCCGGTAGGTTCAGCGCCCTCAAGCGGCGACTGAGCCGGGCATAGATCATCTGGCGCTTATGCGCCTTGATCACGATGCCAGTATGGCGCGACACCAGTGACACAATGCGCGAGAAATGCGCGTCGGTCAGGGTGTATTCGGCCTTACCGCTGTCCGGCGCCTGCTTTTGGGCGATTGCGGTCATGCGGCGGTCGAAATGTCAGTGCGGAACAGGCCCTCAAGGTCAAGGAGGGCAACCATGCCCGTTTCGGTGTTCACCAAACCCGAGAGCGATTTTGAATCCACATCCGACATACTGCTCGGCACGGGCAGGATATCACCCGACGCCACCGTCAGAATGTCCGAAACGGCATCGACGAGCACGCCGACGATCTGTTCTCCAATGCGGACGATCACGATCACATGGGTGTCGGTCGCTTCCGTCACCGGGCCACCGAACCGCGCCCGCAGATCATGCACGGGCACGATCGTGCCGCGCAGGTTCAGCACCCCACGGGTATAGGGCGGCTGGTTGGGCAGGCCCGTTGTTGGGGTCCATTGTTTGATTTCCCGCACGCGCATGATGTCCACGCCGTAGAAACGATCCCCAACCAGGAAAGAGATGTATTGCGATGTCATGGCTTCACCTTCGGCGGCAGCAGAGGAATGGTCTTTCATGCGACATGCTCCAATTCTTGAGAAACAGGGGTGAGGACCGGGCGTTGTGCAGAGCGCTGGCGGTTTAGCCCCGCGAGGGCCGATACATCGAGGATCAGGGCCACACGGCCATCCCCAAGGATCGTGGCACCAGACACGCCATCAATCTGCTTGAAATTCGCCTCGATGCTCTTGAGGACGACCTGCCGCTGGCCGATCAATTCATCGACGAGCAGGGCCACATGGCCTTCGGTTTCCGTATCGATGACGATGGCCATATCCTCGGGCTGATCCGTGCCGGTATTGGGGATATCGAGCGCGTTGCGGACAGAGATCAGCCGGATATACCCCTCCCGCCGCGCGAGGATCTGCCCCCCGTCTGGCAGGGTTTCGATCTTGCAATCGCGCACGCGCAACGCTTCGACCACTGTGGATAGGGGCAGAATGTACCTGTCGTCATTAACGCGGATCGTCATCCCATCAAGCACCGCGAGCGTGAGGGGCAGCGTGATGAGAAACACCGTCCCTTCGCCAGGTGTGCTTTGCAAAGTGCAGCGCCCGCCGAGCGACTGGATCTTTTTCTTCACCACATCCATGCCGACGCCCCGACCGGAGACATCCGACAGCACCGCTGCGGTGGAAAAGCCGGGATGGAAGATAAGCTGGTCAATCTCTTCGGGTTGAAGCTGATCATCGGGGGACACGAGACCCTTCTCAATGGCCTTGGCCAGCACGCGCTCCCGGTCCACGCCGCGCCCATCGTCGGACAGGCGAATGAGAACCCGCTCGCCGCGATGTTCAGCGGACAGTTCGATGGTGCCTTCGGCAGGCTTGCCCGCGGCGGTGCGGATATCGGGCGGTTCAATTCCGTGATCCATGGAGTTGCGCAGCATGTGTGTCAGCGGCTCGGCCAATTCCTCGATCACGGTCGTGTCCACTTCCGTCCCCTCGCCGGAGAGGGACAGGCGCACATCCTTGCCCAGCTTATCGGCAAGGTCGCGCACGATCCGTGGCATCCGGCTAAAGACGGATTTGATGGGCTGGGCGCGGATCGCCATGACGCTTTCTTGCAAGTCGCGCGTCTGGCGGGCCATCTCCTCCATGGAATGGGGGATTTCCATATCGAGACGCGCCTCAATATCCGCGATTTCCTGCGCGAGTGCGGCCTGTGTAATCACAATTTCCCCGACCAGATTGACCAAGCGGTCGATCCGCGAAAGTTCCACGCGGAGGGATTTCTGCACGGCACGGCTTGAGGCTTCGGCCGCTTTTGGTGCGGCTGCCTCTTGCTCCGGCTCATGGAGGGCGGGCGGCTCCAGCTCCTCCACGGGATCGGGAGGTGCGGGTGCCTCATCGTCGAGCGTGACATCGGCAGTCAACTCGTAGAAGGACACGAATTCCTCAAGTTTGGATGGAGGCGCATTGGTGGTGATCGTGAGCGTCCAGACCAATCCGCAGGCCGTCAGCGGGCCGTCATCGGGCGGCGGGACGGTGCCTTTGCAGGTTACGTCCGTGGGGCCGAAATCGCGCGCGGCCTTGACGATGCGGCGAATGTCCTGCCCGCTGGAGAAGAAATCCTCAAGCGGGGCAATGGTGATGGTGACCTCCCGGTCATCGGTCGGGATGGCGGGCTCTTCCATGTCGGGGGCGGGCGCGGCGGCTTTGCGCGCGGTGCTGCCCCCTTCCTCCAGCCAGTCGCTGAGTTCGGAGAGCACCCGTTCGATCAATGGGTCGGTGGGTTTCGTGCCATCGCGTGCGGACTCAACCAGCAGTTCCATCACGTCGCCCGACCGCATCAGGGTCAGGCACAGATCCGGCGTGATCGACAGGGCGCCCGAACGGCACCGGTCCATCACCGTTTCGAATTCATGGGCAAAGCCCGTCAGGTCGTTGAAGCCAAATGCTGCCGCCCCGCCTTTGACCGAGTGGACAGCGCGGAACGCGGCGTTCACCGTTTCGGCATCCCCATCCCCGTCACTCAAAGTGCCAAGGTGATCCTGAAGGTCGGTCAGCAGTTCCGCGCATTCCGCAAAAAAGAGCGCCTTGAAATCATCATCATCCGACATCGGGCTGCTCCTTAAGCCAGTTGCTCAACAAGGCCGAGGATCTGATCGGGATCGAAAGGCTTGGCGATCCAGCCGGTCGCTTTCACCTCGCGCGCGCGCTGTTTCAACTCTGGCGCGGTTTCCGTGGTCAGCAACACCATGGGCAGCGTGCGCCCTTCGGGTGCGGCGCGGGCATTTTCGATGAAATCGAGGCCATTCATCACCGGCATGTTCAGATCAGTGATCACCATATCGGGGCGATGTTTACGCAGTTGCGACAGGGCTTCCTGCCCGTCAGCGGCTTCGATCACCTCATGCCCTGCCCCGCGCAGGCAAGAGACGAGCATATTTCGCAGGGCGCGGGTATCATCGACAGCAAGGATCAGGCTCATGTCCGAAACTCCATTTTCATCATTTCCCGAAACAGACCGAGATCATTGAACGCATCGACAAAATCGGGGGCAGCATTCGCGATGGCGACCTGAGACGCATCGCCCCGCCCCGAAATCCCCGAAAGAAGCGCAATCACGGCAGCGGAGGTCATCTGCTCCACGTCTGATGCGTCAATAACCAGCGGGGCCTCCGCCGGGTGGGCTGCAATGTCCGCCAATAGCTGTTCCGCCTCGCCAAACCGCACGCGGGCGGGTAGCACCAATGGCTCTGTTTCCTGATCGCTCACAATCCGCCCCCTGTTAGGCTCGGTTTCATCGGGGGTCACAATCGCGGGAGAATCTTTCACGAGGGTAAACGGCTACCCTTTTTCCAAACAAAGGTTAGGTTCGATTTTAGCTAAACTTGAAGGGACCGGGCGGGCATGATCAGGGCATTGATTTTCGTTGGAGTTTTGGGAATAGCTGCGGCGGCCCAAGCGCATGAACTGCGCCCCTCCATCGCGGATATTCGCGGTATTGAGGAAGATGGCCGCGCCGAAATCACGCTGGACATCGTCGTAAACCTCGAAGCGATTCTCGCGGGGATCGGGCCGGAGCATACCGACAGCACCACCGCACCCGAGGCCGAAGCCTATATGACGCTGCGCGCGCTGCCGCCCGATGCGCTGATCGCGCGCTTGAGGTCCGGGGAGCGAGATATGCCCGCGCTGATCACCCTCACGGAGGGCGACACCCGGATCAGCTTGGCGCTGGAGCGGATCGACGTGCCCGAAACGGGTGACATCGCGCTTGCCCGCGACAGCGTCCTGCATCTGCGTGCGGTCCCTGACGGGCCAGTCATGCCGCAATTTGCGTGGGACGCGTCCCTTGGCCCAATCGTGCTGCGCGCGACGCTGTCTGATGGCAGTGACGGCTATGCGGGGTTTCTGACCGATGGCATGGCCTCTCCCCCCATTACACTCTTTGCGGAACGAAAGGGCTTTTGGGGGCGTTTAGGAGGCATGATCCGTAGTGAATAGAAACGCGAGAAGAAAAAAGGCAGCGCCGCATATGGTCATGACACTCGCCGTCCTGTTTGGCATCGTGCTCGTCGTATTCGTATTATGCGACCTCATCTGGTTGAGCAACGTCACCACCCCCGCCTTCAAGAAAGAGGTCGGCAGCATCCTGAGGCAGACGCCCGACGCTGCCTCCGCGATCGCGTTCTACCTGATGTATGCGGCGGGGATTGTGGCCTTTGCGGCCTATCCCGCGTTGCAGTCGGAATCGCTGGTGGAGGCCGCCATTCGCGGCGCGGCTATCGGCTTTTTCGCTTACATGACCTATGAATTGACCAATATGGCGACCATTGAAGGGTGGAAATGGCACATGGTTTTTTCCGACACGGCATGGGGCGTGTTCCTCACGGCGGTGGCCGCGATGGTCGGTGTGCTGGGGGCGATGACGCTCGGGTTTGGGCCGGGGGATTAGACGGTCAGCGGATGCGCCTTGGCCAAGCGGTCAAAGGCCATCAGATCGGCAATCAGCGCGGGCATCTGATCCACCGGGATCATGTTTGGCCCGTCAGATGGCGCGTTATCCGGGTCCTCATGGGTTTCAATGAACACGGCAGCGACACCAAGCGCCACGGCGGCCCGCGCCATCACTGGCGCAAATTCGCGTTGTCCCCCAGAGGAGCCGCCCTGCCCGCCGGGCTGCTGCACCGAATGGGTCGCGTCCATCACCACCGGATAGCCCGTGCGCGCCATTGTGGGCAGGCTGCGCATATCCGCCACGAGGGTGTTATAGCCAAAGCTGGTGCCGCGCTCACACAGCATGATGTTTTCATTGCCGGTGCTGGCCAGTTTCGCCGCAACATTCGTCATGTCCCATGGCGCGAGGAATTGCCCCTTTTTGATATTGATCGCGCGGCCCGTTTTCCCGGCGGCAAGCAGAAGGTCGGTCTGACGGCATAGAAAAGCGGGGATTTGCAGCACGTCCACGACTTCCCCCACGGTGGCGCATTGCGCCTCCGTATGGACATCGGTGATCACGGGGCAGCCGAGCGCGTCGCGCACATCGGCCAGAATGCGCAAGCCTTCGTCCATCCCGATGCCGCGCTTTCCGCTCAGGGAGGTGCGGTTCGCCTTGTCGAAACTGCCCTTGAAGATGAAGCCCGCCCCCTCTGCCACGCAGGCTTTTTGAACCTGCTCGGCCAGCATCAGGGCGTGATCGCGGCTTTCCAACTGGCATGGCCCCGCGATCAATGTCAGCGGGCGGTCATTCGCGATGGTCAGATCGCCAAGGGCGATGGTGCGGGCAGATGCCATGAAAAATGTCCTCTCAGTGCCGGTCAGGTCGTGGTGCCGTAGGCCATCTGTTCGCGCAGGATGGAGATGGTCAGCGATGCCATCATGTAGATGGCGAAAAAGATCACGAAAGCCAAGGCCGTGTATTCAAACTTGCGCGGATAGCTGGCCACTTGCGGCTCCACCGGGTTGACCACCATCGACAGATAGAGCGCCTGTTGATTGGCCTCCTGCCGGGCGATTTCGCGGCTTTGAATGGCTCCGGTCAGGATCACGCGGGCAAGTTCGGCATTGGCCTGCGCGCGCTCCAACTCCGCCCCCTGCCGGGCCAGCGATGTCTGCTCTGCCGATGCGTTCACGATCCGCGCGCGCTGCTCCGCGATGGAGGTTTCGATCCGCGCGATTTCATTTTCGACGATGCGGACCTGCGCCGCATTTGGCCGTGTGTTGTCATTGAGCGCGGCAAGCTCCAGCCGCTTTTCCTCCAACATCGCGGTGAGAGAGGAGATGGTCGATTGCACGAGGCTCAATTCGATTTCCGCACTGAAAATGCCCTGTGCCTCCTGCAATTGCAAAACCCGCTCTTCGGCCTCATCAAGCGCGCGGCGCGCATCCTCCACTGCCTCTTCGGTGGTGCGCAGCGCATCGGCACGGTTGCGGTCGGACATTTGCGCGACGCGGAATTCGGCCAATTCGATCAGCCGCAGCGACATGGCCGAGGACAGCTCGGGATTGGGCGCGATGACCTCCAGCCGGATAATGCCCTCCGTCGTGTCAAACCCGACCAGAACCCGGTCCCGATAGATGCTGTAGATGTCACTCTCAGACGCATCGGCCGCAAGGCGCTGGATCGGGTCGATCCGGGGATCCGAATAGGCGTCGATCACATCCAGATCGGAATCGAGAATGCGCATCGCCTCCAGCGACACCAGAAAATCCTGCACCGCGATGGATTCGCGCGACGTGGCAAAACTGGTGCCCGTAAACAATCCCCCCCCGCCCAGCGCCGCCGGGCCAGAGGCGCGCTCGATCACAAAGGCGGATTTGGAGGAATAGAGCGGCGTTGCGTGATTATAAAAGAAATTGCCCACCAGAAATGTCGGCAGCGCGATGAAAAACGCGAGCCTGAGCCATAACAGCATCCAGCGGCGGCGGCGGCGTTTGACGAGATCGCGCTGAATCTCGGCAATCTCTGCTTCCCGCTCCTCCTCCGTGAAGGTGTAGGGCATGCTTTTCTTCGGCTCAGTCTTGGCCGGCGAGGTCTGTTTGTGCGGCACAAGGAATTGTTTGGTCTCGCTGCGTTTGGGCGGATCGTCTTGATCCTGCGCATCGCTGACCTCTTCCATCGCGCGCGCGCTTTGCCGGGCGGCGGCCATCACATCGCGTCGGCGTTTGGGCCGGGTCGCGGCGATTTCGTCCTGTTTGGCGGCTTTTTCCTCGGGCGTGAGGTTTTCCTCCTCCGCCTCGGCCTTCGCACGCTCCGCCTCCATCGCCAGCCGTCGGGCACGGCGGCGCTCACGGCGCGTCATCGGGGGCGTTTCCGGTTGCGTTTCCTCCTGCGGGGGATCGGCTTCGGGTGTTTGCCCCTGATCAGGTTTTTTAGTCGAATCGTCGGTCATATTCGTACATCTGGCTTGCCTCTTCGAGCGTGTCGAAGAAATACAGCCTCCCATTGCGCAGCACTGCGGCACTCTCACAGAACCTACGCAATTGTTGCGGATTATGCGAGACCATCACAAGGGTCGCGTGTTCCAGCCGCTGACGCAGGATCGCCCCGGCCTTTTGTACAAACTCGGCGGAGGCCGTGGTGGGCATGCCCTCATCCACCAGAAAGATGTCGAATTCCAGCGATAGCATCAGCGATAGCGACAGACGCCCCGACATGCCGGACGAATAGGTGCTGGTCGGCTGGTCGAAATATTCGTCGATATCGCAGAGCCACCGGCAGAATGCCTCCACATAATCTGGATCAACGCCATAGAACCGCGCGGCGAAACGTGCATTCTCCGCCCCGGACAGGCCCGTATCCATCACCCCCGTGAACCCCATCGGGAACGAGATGCGGGAGGTGCGCAAAATCTGCCCCTCATCCGGCTTGATCAGCCCGGCCATCATTGAGATCAGCGTGGATTTGCCGGTGCCATTGGGCGCAAGGATGCCCAAGGATTTGCCCAGCGTCACCCGGAACGACGCCCGATCGAGGATCACCTTGCGGCGCTCCCCGGTCCAGAACGATTTGCTCACATTGCGAAACTCGATCATGCGCTGCTCATTTGCCCCAAATGCATGTGCCCGCTATTTGCGCACAGATATGTGGCGTGAAAAGGGTAAACAGCGCATGAACGCGGCGGAAATCCGCCGCGCCCTGCTGATTTTACAGCTCTCGCTTCTGCACGCGCAGCATTTTGCCCGCGATAAAGGCAAGGATCGCCGCGCCGAAGCTAAAGAGCGCACCCATCTTCGCCGCGTCCTGCACCGCCCCACCTTCAAAGGCGACACCCGCCACGAACAGCGACACGGTAAAGCCGATCCCGGCCACAGTGCCCAGCACGAACAGGTCCGCAACCCGCATCCCATCCGGCAGGCCAAGCCCCATGGGCCGCGCCGCCAGCCACCCCATGAACAGGATGCCAAAGGGCTTGCCGATAAAGAGACCAGCCAGCACGAGCCACGTCGCATCGCCAATGGCCGACAGGGCAATGCCCGCATTCGCCAGACCAAACATGAACAGGATCACCTCAACCGGGGATTTCAGCGCATGCTCCAGCGTGTTGAGCATGTCATGCAGATGCGTCTCCGCCTCGGAAAAGATGCCAAAGGCGCGGTCCGCATGGGGAATGATCGGGATCACTGGCAAAAGGCCCAGCGCCGGGTGGATGCCCGCGCGCATGAAACCATACCAGCTGACACAGCCCGCAACGATATAGGGCAAGCCGCCCAGCGCTTTGCGCACGGCAGTGGAATTCGGGCGATCCTGCTTGCCGCGATCCAGCCGCCGCGGCAGCCAGTTGAACAGCACGAACACGGCAAAGGCGACGCCAAAGGACATCAGCAGCCATTCCGGTGCCAGATCGCCAGTGGGATAGAAGATCGCCAGAATGATCAGGCCCGCCGCGTCATCCGCAATCGCCAGCAACAGCAGGAACCCGACCGCCGGATGCCCCGCACCAAACACCAGCCGCCCAACAAGATAGGAGAACGCGATATCGGTCGCCGTCGGCACGGCCCAGCCGTTTTGCACCGCGCTGAACGTGTCCGACCCCATCAGGAGCGCAAGGCCAAGGTAAACCGCAATCGGGCCAAACATCCCGCCGGAGGTCGCGATCAGCGGGGTCAGGGATTTCTTGCCACGCAGCGACCCGTCCTTGAGGATCACCGCTTCCCAAACCTCCTTACCCGCGATGGCAAAGAACAGCGCCATCAGCACGTCATTGATCAGATAATGCAGCGTCAGCGTGCGATGCCCGTCATGCAGATGACCAATCGGCGCGTGATCCCACAGGGTCAATTCGATCAGATGGTGATAGCTCGCGTAATCGGTATTCGCCCAGATCAGCGCAATCAGCGCCCCAGCAATCAAGAGGATGGAATACTCACTGAGGAAGTTCCAGACGCGGTACATGAGCGGTCCCTTTCGAGGATGGGCGGGGTTTGCGCCTTATTTGACAAAAGCCCGCAGGGTTGCAACCCATTCTACAGGCTGCATTCGTATATAGTGGCAAAAGGGTATCATGGCGCAACCTATCAGAGTGATCGAAAAAATTTCGCAAGAGGTGCGGGCGTGCCGTTTATGTGCCGACCGGTTTGCCCTGACGGCGACCGCCCATACGCCGCGTCCGGTGCTGCGCGCGGGTGCGCAGGCGCGGATTTTGATCTGCGGACAGGCCCCCGGCGCGCGGGTCCATGCCAGTGGTTTGCCGTTCGACGATCCGTCCGGGGATCGGCTGCGCGGGTGGCTTGGTGTGGACCGCGCGGCCTTTTATGACACAACCAGCTTTGCGATTGTGCCGATGGCGTTTTGCTTTCCGGGCTATGACGCGAAAGGGGCGGATCTGCCGCCGCCACCGATCTGTGCGGCGACATGGCGGGAGGAGGTTCTGTCGGCTTTGCCGAATATCCGGCTGACACTGCTTATTGGCGGCTATGCCCAGCGCTGGCATTTGGGGGCCGCTGCCAAAGGGGGCGTGACCCGAACCGTCGCCGGGTGGCGCGATCATGCGCCTGCCCTGTTTCCGCTGCCCCATCCCAGTTGGCGCAACACCGGATGGCTGAAACGCAACCCGTGGTTTGAGGCTGATGTGCTGCCCGCCCTGCGCGCGGCGGTCCGTGCCTGCGACGGCGCGCCCCTTGCCGATCCGCCTGCCCCGTGAGATGTCAGGCCCATGCAGACACCGATTGATATCGCCCTTCTCAAGATGACCGACGCGCCCGACGATGACGCCGCACGGCTCCAATTCTATGAGCGTGTGGCCGATGCGGAACTGTTCCTTGTGCTGGAAGAAGAGCCGGCGACCGACCGGATCGCGCCACTGGTGCTCGACACCAGCGAAGCGCGGTTGATCCTCGCCTTTGACAGCGAGGACCGGATGACGGCCTTCATGTCAAAGATCACGCCCTATGCGGCCCTGTCCGGGCGGCGGATCGCCACGATGCTCGCCGGTCAGGGGATCGGGCTGGCTCTGAACCTCGGCACGGAGGGCGAAACGGTGATCGCGCCCGACACAATCGACTGGATGCAAGAGGTGCTCCGGGATGTGGCGCAGGTGCATGAGAACCGGATCAGCGAAGTCTCCGCTCCCGGCGCGCTGCCCGAGGCGCTGCTGACAGCCCTCGACCGGAAGCTGGGGAATATGGCGGGCCTCGCGGAGGCGGCGCTGCTTGGCTCCGTGGCCTATGGGGACGGCTCGCGCAGCCACTTGTTGGCTTTTATCGGGACGGTGGAAGGCGCGCAGGACAGCATCGCCGATGCGGTCGGTGAGGCGCTGAGACTGTCGGGGATCGAGGCTGGGATGCTGGACGTGGCGTTCTTGCACCCGGATGCGCCGGTGGCCCGGAGCCTTGGGCGTGTGGCATTGCGCTTCGACCTACCACTCCCGCCAGAACCGGAGGTCAGTGCCCCCCCTGGCTCCAACCCGGATCAACCGCCCCGCTTGAAGTAAAGCGCTCCCGCCCGTCGTTCGGTCGCTAACGCTCCCTCCTCCCGTTGGGGTGAGGGCGAAAGACAAACGCTGCGGGGCAGCGTTTGCGCCCGAACGCGTGGAATGGAATGGAGCGCCGGGAAAGGCCGCCCGCTTGCGCGGGCGGGTGCCTCCGGCGGGGTATATTTGAAGAAAGTGAATTGGACTTGGTGTGGCAAAAGCAGCCCCCGCGATTCGGCCGTGGGTCAAGGTCCGAGGAACGAGCGGCCTTGACGCGCGGGCGAATCGTGACACCCAAAATTGAACGGGTGATTTGAGGAACACACCTGTTCCTCAAACACCTCATGACAGGCGAAGCCCCAGCGCCGAAGGCGCTGCCGGGCCAAACGGGAGGAGGGAGCGGCAGCGACCGAACGACGGGCGGGAGAGCACCTATTCCGCGGCGTCCACCCCGATGAAGCCGCCCGATTGGCGGTGCCAGAAAGAGGCGTAGAGACCGTTTTGCTCAAGAAGCGCGCCATGCGTTCCGTCCTCCACGATCCGCCCTTCATCCAGCACGATGATCCGATCGAGCGCTGCGATCGTTGACAGGCGGTGGGCAATTGCGATCACCGTTTTGTCGCGCATCATGTCGTTGAGCGCCTCTTGAATAGCGGCCTCGACTTCCGAATCGAGGGCGCTTGTCGCTTCATCCAGTACGAGGATCGGTGCGTCCTTCAGCACCACGCGGGACAGCGCGATGCGTTGGCGCTGCCCGCCAGAGAGCTTCACCCCGCGTTCACCGACCTGCGCGTCATAGCCGCGATTGCCGTTCCGGTCCTCCAGATCGAGGATGAAGTCATGGGCCTTGACCCGTCGCGCCGCTGCGATCATCCGCTCCTCGCTTGCGCTCGGGTCCGCATAAAGGATGTTGTCGCGCACGGTCCGGTGCAAAAGCGATGTGTCCTGCGTCACCATGCCGATGGCGCGGCGCAGGCTGTCCTGACTGACAGACGCGATATCCTGACCGTCGATCTCGATCCGCCCCTGTTCGGGATCGTGAAAGCGCAGGATCAGGTTCACGAGCGTGGATTTCCCCGCCCCCGACCGGCCCACAAGCCCGACGCGCTGGCCCGCAGGGATGTGAAGGCTCACGTCATTCAGCCCGCCCGATTGCCGCCCGTAATGGTGAGAGACGCCATTGATCCGGATCTCTCCCCCTGTGACGGCCAATGCGGGTGCTGCTTCCTGATCCAGAAGGTCGATGGGCTGGGCAATCGTCTCCATCCCCTCACGGATCACGCCAAGGTTCTGGAACAGGGACGACAACGCCCACATGATCCAGCCGGTCATCGCATTGAGCCGCAACACCAGTGCAGAGGCCGCCGCGACGATCCCGATGGTTGCCTCCCCGTTTTGCCACAACAGCAGCGACCAGCCGATCACGGACACCACCAGAAAACCGTTAACCAGCACCAGCCCCAGTTCCATCTGCGTCACGATCCGCATCTGACGGGCGAACGTGGCGCGCCCGGCCTCGATCGCCTCCTTGGCGAAGGCCTCCTCGGCTTCGGCATGGGAAAAGAGTTTCACCGTCTGGATATTGCTATACGCGTCCACGATCCGCCCGGTGATGGTGGAGCGCGCGTCCGAAAACGCCTTGCTCGCCTCCCCGACACGCGGGATCGCCCAGCGCATCAACAGCGCATAGGCCACCACCCAAATGGCAAGCGGGATCATCAGGCGCGGGTCGGTCCCGCCCAAAAGCACCATCGCACCGAGAAAATAGATGACCGAATAGACCAGCGCGTCAAACACCTGAAACGCGGCTTCGCCCATCGCGGGCGCGGTCTGCATCACCCGGTTCGCGATCCGGCCCGCAAAATCATTCTGGAACCAGCCGATAGACTGGCGCAGCACATGACGATGCGCCCGCCAGCGCACCAGCGTGCCGATATTGGGCATTAGCGCCTGGTTGAGGAACATCGCATCGACGATCTGCACAACCGGGCGGGCGAGCAGCACAAAAACGGTGATCAGCAGCAGTTCCGCCCCGTGGGCGGTGAAAAACGCCGCAGGCGTCGACCCTTCCAGCAGGTCCACCACACGGCCCGCGTAATGGATCAAACCAATCTCGACCAAAGCGACGCCCAGCGTGAACAGCGTCGCCCAAAACAGCACCCAGCGGAACGGTTTGAGATGCGCGAGCATGAACGGCCACAGCCGATCCGGCGGCGTATCCTGATCGGGATAGGCCGCGAACGGGTCAACCATGCGTTCAAAATACCGAAACATCCGGGGGCCTTTATCCTGATCTCACCCCCCTATGTGAGGCCATGGAGGCCAATTCTCAAGGCGGGGCGTGGACATAGCTTGGGCGCGAGGCCGGCACGCATGTCGGTTTTTTTGCCGATGCGCCCTCTAATCCCTCGTTTTCGCGAAAAACTCAGGCTAAAAAGCGTCAGGAATATCAAGGAGCAGCCTATGTCAGCCGAAATGGACACCCAGAAACAGCGCGCGTCGGATTGGTTCCGGCAGTTGCGGGATGACATTTGCGCCGCCTTTGAAAAACTCGAGGATGAGCAGACCAGCGGTCCTTTCGCGGATCTGGCGCCCGGGCGCTTTGAGCGGAAGAACACCCATCGCGACAGCGGCGACGGCTCTGACGCGGGCGGCGGGGAGATGTCCGTCATGCGCGGCGGGCGCTGTTTTGAGAAGGTTGGGGTGAATATCTCCACCGTCTATGGCGCGTTGGGCGACCGGGCACAGAAAAGCCTGACCGCGCGGCGTGAAATTCCGGGTTTGGACGCCGATCCCCGGTTCTGGGCTGCGGGCATCAGCCTTGTGGCACACATGCGCTCCCCCAAGGTGCCAGCGGTGCATATGAACACCCGCATGTTCTGGACACCCGGCGCATGGTGGTTTGGCGGTGGCAGTGACCTCAACCCGATGCGGGAGGTGGCGGAGGACACCGCGTTCTTCCATGAGCAACTGAAACTGGCTTGTGACAAACACAACCCAGACTACTACCCCCGCTATAAGGAATGGGCGGACGAGTATTTCATGATCAAACACTGGAAAGAGGCGCGCGGCGTTGGCGGCATTTTCTACGATGATCATTGCACCGACGATTGGGAGGCGGATTTCGCGTTTACCCAAGATGTCGGGCGGTCCTTCCTTGATGCTTATATTCCCATCGTGGAGAAGCGGATGTTCGAGGACTGGACCGACGCGGACCGGGACAACCAGTTGTTCCGGCGCGGTCGCTATGCCGAATTCAACCTCGTCTATGATCGTGGGACGATGTTCGGATTGCATACCGGGCATAACCCGGAGGCCGTGCTGATGTCGCTGCCACCGCTGGCAGCGTGGCCGTGATCCACGTTGTTTCGCCGAGCTAGGACCGCAAGCGCCATTTTACTCAGAACGCCTGCCCTCGTCTCTTTCTTGGACCGGAATCCAGCCGAAGGCGCCGGTCCAGCGGTCGCCCGCCCCCAGGCGACCGCTGGACCGGCTTGTATCACGGTATCTATCTCAAACCATTCGCCCCCGGTATGATCCCCTGAACAGCGAAAGGCACGACCATGGGCATCGGCACCAAACTCAACGGCACATTGCGCGGGTTCATCGAGCGCCAACAGATGTTTTTCGTCGCGACCGCCGCGCGGGACGGGCGGGTGAATGTCTCGCCCAAGGGGATGGACAGCCTGCGCATCCTGTCGGACACGCGCGTCATGTGGCTTAATGTCAGTGGCAGCGGCAATGAAACCGCCGGGCATCTGCGAGACGTGAACCGCATGACCCTGATGTTCTGCGCGTTTGAGGGCGATGCGCTGATCCTGCGGCTTTACGGCACCGCGCGCACGATCCATCCGCATGACGCGGATTGGGGCGAGATGCTCACCCATTTCCCGGCGATGGCGGGCAGCCGCAATATCTTTGATATGACGGTGGACCAGATCCAGACCTCTTGCGGCACGGGCGTGCCATTGATGGACTATCGCGCGCAACGGGGGCCGGACGAGCTCCTCCCTTATTTCGATGACATGGGGGAGGACGGCGTGCGCGCCTATTGGGCCAAGAAAAACACCCACACCATTGATGGCCAACCAACAGGACTGATCCCGGAATGAACATTGCTGTATTGGGCTGGGGCTCCCTCATTTGGGATCTGGGCGTGCTGACCCCGCATGTGACCGGAGAGTGGGCGATGCGGGCGGGGCCTGCGCTGCCGATGGAGTTTTCGCGCATCTCACCCAAGCGCAAGATGGGACTGGTCGTGTGCCTTGACCCGGCGGACGGGGTTTTGTGCCCGACCCATGCGATCCGGTCCGTGCGGCGGGATATCCTCGCGGCGGCGGAGGACCTCGCCACCCGGGAGATCGCGCCCTTTGAACGGATCGGCTTTGTCGCGGGGGACCAAGAACAGGGCCGCTTGCCGGAGGTCATCCGCCGGGTGCGCGATTGGTGCGCGGAGGCCGGATGGGACGGCGCGGTCTGGACCGATCTGGAGCCGAATTTCGCGGGCTATCGCGGGCAGGCCTTCACCGTTCCACGCGGGATCGACTACCTCAGCACCCTTTCGGGCGAAAGCATGGAGGAGGCGTTCCGCTATATCGAAGAAGCGCCCGAAACCACCCGCACGCCGCTGCGCGATGCGCTTGATACGGTCGATTGGTGGCGGGCGCGGCGCGGCGTTTGAGCCGCACCCGGTGGACTTGATGGAATCGGGTTTGGCCGCTTATCTTTGACGTGTAGGTCACGAACGGATTGCCATGTCTTTACCTTTCCTCCTGATTGTTTTGGCGCTTGGCCTTGCCGGGATTGTCCTGCTTGTCCGCCGCAGGGGCGGAGCGAAAGCAGCACCTCTGGCTGACGCCATGGGCGCACGCGCAGCATGGGGCGCGGCGTTTCCCGAATATCCGGCGCTCGGCATTATCCGCGCGGAAAGCGGGCAAGCGGCGCTCATTGATTTTGCGGGTGGGCGCGGGCTGATCTGGTCTGCGGGGGAGGGCACGGTGGCACGGGTGTTGCGGCCCGGCCTGTTGCGGACCTGCACCGCCAAAGCGCCCGGTCTGTGCCTGCGGCTCAACGACCCGGATGCGCCGATGGTAGAGTTGACGCTGACTGAGGGCGAGGCCCATCGCTGGCGTGATCTTCTGTCCCCCTACCTTGTTGGTGCCGATGTGATGGAGCCTTTGGTGTGACCCATGGCCGTCGCGGTGATGCGCTCATCCCTGAAAATTTGGGGTCTGTGAAAGCCTCCGGTCCATGAGGCTCGACAAGGCACTGGTGGAAGCGGGGCTTTGCGACAGCCGCGCGCGGGCCGCGCAACTCATTGCGGCGGGGGCCGTAACGGTGGATGGCGTCGTGGTGCGCAAAGCCTCTGCCGACGGGCGCGGGGTGCTGGCGCTGACCCATGATCCGATCCCATGGGTCAGCCGGGCCGCACTCAAGCTTGTCCATGCGCTTGACCTGTTTGATCTGGAGCCTGCGGGCGTGGCGATGGATGTGGGCGCGTCCACCGGCGGATTTACCGAAGTGTTGCTAAAGCGCGGGGCGGGGCAGGTATATGCCGTCGATGTGGGCCATGGGCAGTTGCATCCGCGCATCGCGGGCGACCTGCGGGTGGTCAATCTGGAAGGGGTGAACGCGCGCGCCCTGCCCGACGATCTGCCACCCCTTGATTGGATCGTGAGCGATGTGAGCTTCATTTCGCTGGAAAAGGCGCTGCCGGGCCCGATGTCCCTGGCCAAGGATGGCGCGGTTCTGGTCGCTCTCATCAAGCCGCAGTTCGAGGCGGGGCGGGAGCATGTGGGGAAAGGGGGGGTCGTGAAGGATACTGCGGTGCATGACGCGGTCCGCGCCCGGATCGCCGCCTTTTTGCGGCAAGAGGGCTGGACGGTGACCCATCAGGACGACAGCCCGATCACCGGGGCGGATGGCAACCGCGAATTCCTGATCGCGGCGCGGCGGTAAAGCGGCTCTCGGCTCGGTGCGCGGGGCGTTCGTTCCCCGGCCATACCAACCGCTCCACCATAAATTCGCCATCAACCCTGCCCATCTTGCGCAATCGACAATCGCGCCACCGGATGCTAGCGATTTCAAGGAGCTAGGAATGAGGCCAGCATGGCGTTGAGCACAATCGGGATGTTGTGGATGGACGGACCGTTCAGCTTCCTTGAGCAGCTTTGCGCGCAATCCTTCCTCGATCAGGGGCATAAGGTGGTGCTTTATACCTATGGCATCGTGCCCAATGCGCCCGAGGGGCTGGAAATCCGGGATGCCACCGAAATTCTGCCGCGCGACCGGATTTTCACCCATAAGGCTTCGGGCAGCCCGGCGCTGCATTCGGATCTTTTTCGGTATCGCTTGATGGTGGAACGGCCCGGCATGATCTGGGCCGATACGGATGCCTATTGCCTCAAACCCTTCATCCCCGTGGAG
This sequence comes from Rubricella aquisinus, assembly GCF_014199445.1. Lineage (GTDB taxonomy): Bacteria > Pseudomonadota > Alphaproteobacteria > Rhodobacterales > Rhodobacteraceae > Rubricella > Rubricella aquisinus. The sequence continues at coordinate 46,348 of NZ_JACIJS010000008.1, forward strand.
GGGCATTATTACAGCTGGGGTGTGGAGGGGCAGGTGTTTGGCGGCGTGCTTGCCCTGCCTGATCGCAGCGAGGCGCTTGCGCAACTTCTCGACTTTACCCGCGACGAATACCCGGTCCCGCCATGGTTCCGCCCCAAGCAGCGCAAGCAGCTTGCGCAGGCCGCAGCGACGGGCAATCCGGTGCATGTCAGCGAAATGCCATGGGGGGTGTGGGGGCCGCAGGCGCTCTCGCATTTCCTGCATGTCACGGGCGAGGATCGGTTCGCGATGCCCGTCAAGGTGCTCTACCCTTATCCCTATAACCAGCGGCAGATGCTGGTGCGCAAGCGGTTCTTCTATGATGATTTCGTGACGGAGGAGAGCACCTCGATCCATTTCTATGGCCGGTTCGTGCGCAAACGGCTCGGCCTGATTGGCGGGGTGCCAACCCCCGGCACTTTGTTGGACAAACTGGCGCGCAAACATGGTATTGACCCGGCAGCCGCCCCCGCCCCCATTGCAACAGAAGAAGGGCCAAGTGAATGACCCCTGAATACCAGATCGGCGCCCTGTGGATGGGTGGCAATCTCAGCTTTCTGGAGCAGCTTTGCCTGATCTCGTTCCGCGATGCGGGCCATCATGTGAAACTTTATACCTATGAGGAGGTGGGCAATATCCCCGACGGGATCGAGATTGCCGATGCCAACACGATCCAGCCGACCGAAAGCATCCTGCGCCACGCAAAAACCGGCAGCCCCGCGCCACAGGCAGACAAGTTCCGCTATCAGATGCTGGCGACAGAGGACCGGATCATCTGGGCCGATACCGATGCCTATTGCGTCAAACCGTTCGAGACACCGAATGGCCATTTCTACGGCTGGGAGAGTAAGACCCATATCAACAATGGCGTCGTCGGCCTGCCGCAGGACAGTGACACGCTGCGCGAGTTGATCGACTTCACCCATGTGGAATACCCGATCCCCGACTGGTTCCCGGAGGAGGAGAAAGCCCAGCTTCGCGCGGCGCATGAGGCCGGGGAGCCGGTGCATGTCAGCGAATTCTCATGGGGGTTGTGGGGGCCACAGGCGCTCACCCATTTCCTGCACAAGACGGGAGAGGTGAAATATGCGCTCCCCGTCCACGCGCTCTATCCCTTCTCGTTCAAGGAGCGGCGGTTGATGCTGCGCCGAGGCATCGACCTTGATCAGTATATCAAACCTGACACCTATTCGGTGCATTTCTATGGCCGCCGGATGCGCAAGCGGATCGTGGAAAAAGAAGGCGGTGCGCCCAAACGCTATTCCCTCATCGGAAAGCTGTTGCATCAGCACGGGGTGAACCCGGAGGACGCGCCCATCCCCTACACCCCGCCGCCCAGCGCGGACGCCCCGGTGAAGGAATACGCGCCGCTCGTCCCGTCTGACCGCTACGGGCGTGGGCTGTTGAACCTCACCGATATCGCAGACAAATACGCGCTCGATCAGGGCAACACCAAGCACCGCTTTACCGAGCTATACCACCTTTTGTTCCTGCCCTACCGCAACCGGGCGATCCAGTTTGCAGCCCTTGGCGTGTCCGAAGCCGCCGCAGGGGAGGAATTGCCCGCGATCCGCATGTGGCTTGAATACTTCACCAAGGCGCAGATCAGCGGCATTGATGTGGCCGATCATAGCGGCTTTACCGATGACCGGTTCCAGTTCAGCCAGGTGGATTTGGACGACCGCTCAGCGGTGGCGGAGATGGCGGCGGCCCAGCCCGCCCCCGATATCGTGCTGGATGATGCGACCCATGCCTCCCACCACCAGCAAATCGCGTTTGTGGAGATGTTCGCGCGGCTCAAACCGGGGGGCATGTACCTCATTGAGGATCTGCGCTGGCAGCCCTCAAATCTGGAGCGGGACGATTGGCCGAAAACGGCGGACCTGTTCCAAGGCTATCTTGAACGAGGCGCGTTTGCGCATCCCGACCCTGATATGGCAGAGGCACTTAATGCGCTGCGGGCCGATATCTCCGGCTGTTTCCTGCATCAGGCCCATTACCAGAAGAAAAACCGCGATCAGGTGCTGGTGGTGCACAAACGCTAAGCGAGGTAGCGCACCACCCCCTGCCCTGCCGCGCGGCCCGTCGCGAAACAGGCGGTCAGGAGATAGCCGCCCGTGGGCGCGTCCCAATCCAGCATTTCGCCCGCGCAAAACGTGCCGGGATGGGATTTCAGCATCAGATCGGGGGTAAGTGCCGCGGCGCGCACGCCCCCCGCCACTGAAATCGCCTCATCCATGGGCCGTGCGCCGGTGATGGCGACGGCGCAGGATTTGATCCGGGCGGCCAACGCCGCAGGATCGGCAGGCAGCGGCCCGGCCTCCCGCAAAAGGGCCGCGTGGATGCCCTCGACCTTCGCCGCTTTGCGCAGATGGGAGGTCATCGTGGCCTTTCCGCGTGGCCGCGCCAGTGCATCCGCCAGCACCTCAACGCTGCGATCCGGGGCAAGGTCCAGCACCAGCGGCGCCCCCGCATAGATCGCGCGGGACAGGGCATAGACCGCGCTCCCCTCAATGCCCGTTGCGGTGACCACGAATTCCCCCCGCACCACCTGTGCCCCCGCGTGAAGCGCCACCGCCTTCACCGGTTGGCCGGACCAACGCGCCATGTGGGGCGACCATGCCACGTCAAATCCCATATTCGACGGCTCAAACGGGTGCCGCGCGATCCCCGCCGCGTCAAACGGCGCGGTCCATGCGCCATCGGCACCCAGCCGCGCCCAGCTTGCCCCGCCGCAGGCGAACACGGTCGCGCGCGGGGTGATCCGCGCGGGCCCCTCCGGCGTGTCGAATAGGTGCGCGCCATCCTCCCAGCCGGTCCAGCGCCAGCGGGTGCGCGCCTCCACCCCCTGCGCCTGCAACCGGGCGAGCCATGCGCGCAACAGCGGGGAGCCCTTCATCGCGGTCGGAAACACCCGGCCTGAGGAGCCGGTGAACACCTCCTGCCCCAAGCCGCGCGCCCAGTCCTGCACCGCATCAGGGCCGAACGCTTCCAGATACGGGCGGAGCCACGCGCCACCGGGATAAGCATCGGCAAAGGCCGGATCATCCTTCGTCAGGTTCAGCCCCGATTTTCCTGCCATCAGGAATTTGCGCGTGAGGGACGGCTTCGCCTCCGCCACGACAACGGCAAGGCCCGCGGCGGACGCGACCTCCGCTGCTGACAGGCCCGCCGGGCCGCCCCCTATGATCAACACATCCATGCGCCCCGGCCTATCACCGGTTGCGCCGTTCAGAAAGCCCGCGTCAGCGTCAGATCCGCGCCGAACCGGCTGAACTGGTAGAAGGCGACGTTGCTGTCTTGCACGGTGCGGATCAGCGTGAGCCGGGGCGAAAGGCCAAAAAGGCTCAGGCGGCTGTCCTGCATGTTGAGCGATGCCTCCGTGTAGCGGTCCCAGCGGACCTCCCCCACACCGGGGAACAGCCCGTCATGGGCGCGCGTACCCGCCTTGATCTGCGCGCCAAGCGTCAGCGTGCCAAGAGGTGTGAAGGCCCCAATGCTCAGCGCACGCCCCGTATTGCCCGCCTGCGGGCGGTCATAGGCGCGGACCCGGTCCACCTCCGCCCCGAAGGACAGCCCGCGCCCGGCACCAAGGCTGCGGGTGAACCGGGCCTCCACACCATTGGTGCGGGTGGTGGCAAGCGGGTCTGTCAGGCTCGCCCGGCGCACCGATCCCAACTCGAAATCGCCAGACCAACGGGGGCCAAGGCTCCGGCGATGGGTGATCCGCCCGCCAAACGCCGTATCAAGCGGACGGCCCGCCTGAAGCCGCCTGTCGCCCAGCGCCTCAATCCGCCAGCGTCGTTCCTGTGGGCCGATTTGCACCCCGAACCGCAGATCACCGACAAACTGGTCAAATGCCGCCTGCTCATAATCCGTATGGGTCAATGACAGCGCGACATAGGGCTGCGCTGCGGCATCCACGGGCAGGGTATAAGTGCCGCTTGCATTGATGCGCAGACCCATGCCCGATGTCTGGCGGTTGCTTTGATTGATCGCGAAAGGTTGGCCAAAAACGGTGATCGTCTCTGCCCGAGTGCCGGAATTGATGTTGGTGGAGGGCGCGAGCGTGATCGCCCCGCGCAATTGCAACGGTGCCTCGGGGGAGATTGCGGCGATGAACTGCTCAAACCGCTGCCGGTCGGTCATGGTGGTGGCGGATTGCGCCAAGAGGCTCAGGTGGTGGCGCGCGGCCTCTACCTGCCCATCCTCGGCCAGCACTTCCGCCAGTTCTAACCGGACGCGGGCGAAATCCGGGCGCTCGGCAAGGATTTGCCGCAAAAGGGCAATGGCCTCTGCCCTGAACCCTTCGCCCCGAAAGAGGCGCGCTTGCAGAAAAGCCGCCTGAAAGCCCAACTCCCCCTCGCTGAAGCGCGATGCGCTCAGCAAGGTCTGCGCATCATAGGGGCGGCCCTGTTCGATCAGCGTATGAATGACGCTCAATTGCTGGCTTTGGGTTAAATCGGTGTAGGGGGTGGTGCCCTCCTCGGCCATCAGGCTCAAGGGACACAGCAACACCCCCAACACCACGCATAAACTGCGAAACATCTGCGATCTCCAGATGGTGGGGTAAAGCCCCGCACCCCGCGCGCACGCCACGCACCGGATGCAGGGCCCCCGGGGAGGGTTACTGTTTCACGCCGCCCAAAACGCCGGAGAAGACATAGTCGCGGTTGGCCCCGTTGATATTGGCCGTCCCCTCGATAAAGAGGCCCGCCGCCGCATTCTTGGCCGCATCCCCAAAGAAGCCGCCGACAACCTCGCTTGAGGCGACGTTGCCTACCGTGTTGCCTGCGTTGTCCACAAGCGCCGCTGTCCCGGTGAAGCCATTGCCCGCGATATTGGTCGTGATGTTCATGCCGGTGATCTGGTTGTTGAGGACCACGTTGTTCTGTGCGGCGGTGTTGCCGTTGAACGTCGCGCCAGTGATCCCCCCGGTCATGGTCCCGGCGGCGAAATCAGCGGTCATGCTGACCGTGCCATTGCGCAGGCCGATATCGCGGATCGTGCCGCCATCATTATAGCCGGACGTGCCGCCCTCAAAGAAGCCGGTATAGGTGGCCTGCCCTGCGGCGGGCATGTTCGCGGTCGCGTTGCCGATATACCCAACGCCATAGATCGCGGCATTGCCACCATTGGTGCCCGAGCGGTAGCGGATCGTTGTCACATCCGACAGCGACACCTGATTCTGGAACACGTTGTTCTGGAAATTGTTATAGACCCCAACAGCACTGACAGCGGCGTTGAGCGTCGTGACCTGCGGATCGCCATAATTGCCATTCTCGAAATACACGGTGCCCGTGGCATTGGCGATCGGGTTGATCACGCCACCCCCCTGAAGGTTTGCGCCCGGTGTGGCGGTGATCAGTGCTGCACGCTGCGCACCTTGGCCGCCAAGTTGACCGACAAAGGTGCGATCGGTTCCGTTCGGATCGGTCACCGCCTGCCCGGTCAGTGCGATGCCGCCCGCCGCCGATGTATCCGTGGACCGCACACCGCGCAGCGGCGTGGTGAAGGTGATCCCGTTCTGGCCGTTGGTCCCCGTCACCTGCGAAGCAAACTGCCGGGCGATCATGCGGCCGTTGACATTAACCGGCAGCGTTCCGGCAGCCGTCGTGCCACCTGCCGCCGTGGTTCCCCCGCTCGTCCCACAGGCCGTAAGAAAGGGAAGGCAGACAGCCATAATGGCCAGTGATTTCAAGTGCATCGTGTACTCCCGAATGCTGTCAAATTACTCGAGAGGATCGTCACGAATTCTAATGCTGCGCGCTTCACCCCCTAGGGTGAAACGCGGGTTTTATTTCAGAAAAACGCCTGAAGCCCGGTTTGCGCACGGCCCAAAATCAGCGCATGCACGTCATGCGTGCCTTCGTAGGTGTTCACAGTTTCAAGGTTCTGCGCGTGGCGCATGACATGGTATTCCGCCATGATCCCGTTGCCACCATGCATGTCGCGCGCGTGCCGCGCGATATCGAGCGCCTTGCCGCAATTGTTGCGCTTGATCAGCGAAATGATCTCAGGCGCGCAGGTGCCCGCATCCATCATCCGGCCCGCCTGCAAACTGCCCTGAAGGCCAAGGGCGATTTCGGTCTGCATATCCGCGAGCTTTTTCTGGAACAGTTGGGTCTGTGCGAGCGGGCGGTTGAACTGCCGCCGCTCCAGCCCGTAATCGCGCGCGCGGTGCCAGCAATCCTCCGCAGCACCCATCACACCCCAAGAGATGCCATAGCGCGCCCGGTTAAGGCAACCGAACGGCCCCTTGAGCCCCTCGACACCGGGCAACAGCGCGTCCTCTCCCACTTCGACACCATCCATCACGATCTCCCCCGTGATGGAGGCGCGCAGGGACAGTTTGCCGCCGATTTTGGGCGCGGACAGCCCCGCCATGCCCTTCTCCAGCACGAAACCGCGGATTTTGCCGTCATGGGCGTCGGATTTGGCCCAGATCACGAACACATCCGCGATGGGCGCGTTGGAAATCCACATCTTGGCCCCGGTGATGCGGTAGCCCGTCGCGGTTTTCTCAGCGCGGGTTTTCATGCCCGCAGGATCGGACCCGGCCTCAGGCTCTGTCAGGCCGAAACAGCCGATCAGCGTGCCCGCCGCCAAACCGGGCAGGTATTTCTGCCGCTGCTCCTCTGACCCATAGGCATGGATCGGATACATCACGAGCGAGGATTGCACGGACATCATGGAGCGATAGCCGCTGTCCACCCGCTCCACTTCCCGCGCGACGAGGCCGTAGGCCACATATCCCGCGCCAAGCCCGCCATACGCCTCTGGGATCGTGGCGCCCAAAAGGCCCATCTCCCCCATCTCCGCGAACACTTCAGGCGCGGTCGTCTCATTGAGATACGCGTCTGTCACGCGCGGGGCGAGGTTGGCTTGCGCATAGGTGCGCGCGCTTTCCGCGATCATCCGCTCTTCTTCGGACAACTGATCGGTCAGGCGGAACGGATCGGCCCAATCGAATGCAGCGAGGGAGGGGCCGTGGCCCTGATGGCTTCCGTCTGGCATCACATGTCCTTTCGGGTCATTTTGGCAAGAAGCGGCAAAACGGCAGAGAAATCCATTCCCTTACCATCCCCGCTGACAAACGCATCGTAGAACGCGGTCGCGTGCGCGCCAAGGGGGGTCGCGGCGTCAGCGGCTTCTGCGGCCTGTTGGCTGAGGCGCAAATCCTTGAGCATCAGTTCCGCCGCGAAACCGGGTTTGTAGTCATTATCCGCAGGCGATGTGGGGCCAACACCCGGTGCGGGGCAATAGGCGTTCATCGTCCATGAATAGCCCGAGGACGTGCTGACCACATCAAACATCTTTTGCCGATCAAGCCCCAGCTTATCGGCGAGGGCGAATGCCTCACAGGTGCCGATCATGGTGATGCCAAGGATCATGTTGTTGCAGATTTTGGCCGCCTGACCCGCGCCCGCGTCACCGCAATGCACCGCCTTTTGGCCCATGATGTCGAACAGGGGCACGGCCTTGGCGAACGCATCGTCTGAGCCGCCTGCCATGAATGTGAGCGTACCGCCCGCCGCACCGCCAATGCCGCCCGACACGGGCGCATCAACAAACAAAAGGCCCGCATCCGCCGCCTGATCCGCCACCGCGCGCGCGCTTTCCACATCCACGGTGGAGCAGTCGATCAGCACCGCACCGGGGGCCATCGCGGGGATCAGCTCAGCCGCGACCGCGCGCAGAATGTCGCCATTGGGCAGCATGGTGATCACGGCATCCGCACCTGCCGCGGCCTCTGGCCCGCTGGCGGCCACGGTACAGCCCTCTGCCGTGGTGCCTGCCACGTCGAACCCGGTTACGTCATGCCCGGCTGCGGCGAGGTTCTTCGCCATCGGCGCGCCCATATTGCCGAGGCCGATAAATCCGATTTTCATGTCTCTCTCCCCGTCTGCGTTATAAGTCTAACTCATCCGCCCCGAGCCGCATCAGCATCTGGGACACACGGTATTGCGGCAGCGCCTCCAGCGTGGGCGTGGCCCATTGCGGATTGCGGTCCTTGTCGATCACGGCGGCGCGCACGCCTTCCAAAAATTCGCCATGCTCCATGCAGCGGGCGGTGAAGCGGTATTCCAGCGCCAGCACCTCCTCGATCCGCGTCAGGGGGCGGGCGCGGTGGATCACTTCGACCGCGCAGGCGACGGAGAGGGGGCAATTGCGGCGGATCGCTTTCAGCGCCTTTTCGGTCCACTCGGTCGGTTCATGCTCCAAGAGGCGGACGATATCCATCGCCGTCTCCCCTGCGAAATACTGGTCGATCTGCGCCTGTTCTGCGGCAAGCGGGCTGTCGGGTTTGGGCGCGCTGAAATCCTCGATCACCGCGATATCCCCGGAAAGCAGTGCTGTTTTCAGCGGCTCCCACTGGTCAGGGGTGACATAGGTGTCGGCAAAGCCCGCATAGATTGCATCCCCCGGCCCCATTCGTGTCGCCGTGGTGCCAAGGTATTCGCCCAGCCGCCCCGGCCCGCAGGCAAGCAGCAGCGATCCGCCCACATCCGGGATCAGGCCGATGCCGCATTCGGGCATGGCGACCTGCGTGCTGTCCGTCACGATCCGGTGCGAGCCGAGCGCAGAAATCCCCACGCCACCGCCCATGACAAAGCCATGCATGAACGCAACGAAAGGTTTGGGGTAATTCCAGATGAGCGCATTGAGGCGATATTCATCGGACCAGAACGTCTTGCCATAGCTGAAATCACCCGCCCGGCCCGTGTCATAAAGGTGCTGAATGTCGCCGCCCGCGCAGAACGCGCGCTCTCCCACCGCGTCGATCATCACAAGCTTCACTGCCGGGTCCGTTGCCCACTCGCGTAGCTGTGTCTCGATCCTGAGCGCTTGTTCATGGGTCAGCGCATTGAGCGCATCGGGGCGGTTCAGGGTGATCCGGCCCGCATGGCCTTCGATACGGAGGTTGAGGTCAGTCATTCATAGTGCTCCAAACAATAGGCCAGCGCCCATCCCGGCAGAATAGCACGGCACGCTCACCCATTCCCCCGATCACTCAGCAATTTGCGCGCGATGATGACGCGCATGATCTCATTCGTGCCTTCGAGGATCTGGTGCACGCGCAGGTCGCGCACCACCTTTTCGATCCCGTAATCGGCAAGGTAGCCATAACCGCCATGAAGTTGCAGGCAGCCATTTGCCACATCGAACGCGCGGTCCGTCACCAGCCGCTTGGCCATCGCGCAGAACTGGGTCGCATCAAGGGATTTCTGGTCGAGCTTCCATGCCGCCTGGTGCAGAAAGATGCGGGCCGATTGCATGTCCGTCTCCATATCGGCAAGGCGGAATTGCAGCGCCTGAAACTGGTCAATCGCGGTGCCGAAGGCTTTGCGTTCTCCCATATAGGTCAGCGTGCGCGTCAGCGCGCCTTGCGCGCCCCCAAGCGAACAGGCCGCGATGTTGAGCCGCCCGCCATCAAGCCCCGCCATGGCGTATTTGAAACCGTCGCCCTCCGTCCCGATCAGGTAGCGCGCGGGCACGCGGCATCCGTCGAACTGGACCTGCGCGGTGGGCTGCGCTTTCCATCCCATCTTGCGCTCTTGCCCGCCAAAGCTGAGGCCCGGCGCGTCCTTCGGCACAAGGATGGTGGAGATGCCTTTCGGCCCCTCCCCGCCCGTGCGGCACATCACGACATACCAGTCGGAATAATCCCCGCCGGAGATGAACGCCTTGGTTCCATCAAGGACATATTCGTCCCCATCGCGCACCGCGCGGGTTTTGAGCGCTGCGGCGTCCGATCCGCTGCCCGGCTCCGTCAGGCAATAGCTTGCGATCGTGTCAAAGGAGGCAAGACCCGGCAGCACCTCCGCCTTGAGGTCATCACTGCCCCAGCGGTCGATCATCCAGACACACATATTGTGGATAGAGATAAAAGCCGCGACGCTGGGATCACCGAGCGACAACCCCTCAAAGATCAGCGCGGCATCAAGGCGGCCAAGCCCGGTGCCGTATTCCTCCCCGGCATAGATCGCGCCCATGCCCAGCGCGCCGACCTCAGACAAAAGATCACGGGGAATGCCCGTCTCCTCCATCCCGTCGGCCATGGGGGCGAGCCTGTCGCGCCCGAAATCGGCGGCCATGTCGCGGATGGCCTCCTGCTCGTCACTCAGTGCGAAATCCATCATGCTCTCCTCACGCTGGTCCGGCAGAGGCCGGAACCTCCACCGGGATTGCTGCGGTGTCAGAGGCTCCGGCCTGCGCCGGAGCAGCGGCCAAAGGTGGGCTTACTTCATCACCGGGATGGAGAATTCGGCCCCATCCTTGATCCCCGACGGCCAGCGGGACGTCACCGTCTTGGTCTTGGTATAGAAGCGGAACGCGTCCGGCCCGTGCTGATTGAGATCGCCAAAGGCCGATTTCTTCCACCCGCCGAAGGTGTGATAGGCAAGCGGCACCGGGATCGGCACGTTGATCCCGACCATGCCGACATTCACTCGGTTGGCAAAATCACGCGCCGCGTCCCCGTCACGGGTGAAGATCGCGGTGCCGTTGCCATACTCATGATCCATTGCATAGCCGAGCGCCTCCTCATAAGTTTGCGCGCGCACGGTGGACAGGACAGGGCCAAAGATTTCCTGTGTGTAGATGTCCATATCGGTGGTCACATTGTCGAACAGGCACGGCCCGACATAGAACCCCTCCTCATAACCTTGCAGTTTGAAATCGCGACCATCGACGACGAGCTTTGCGCCCTCTTCGACCCCGCGATCAATCAGGCCGCGCACGCGACGCTCCGCATCGCCCGTCACAAGCGGGCCGTAATCCACATCATCGCCTGCGGTATAGGGGCCGACCTTGAGCGCCTCCACTTTCGGGATCAGCTTTTCGATCAGGCGGTCGGCGGTCTCATCCCCCACCGGCACGGCGACGGAAATGGCCATGCACCGCTCCCCGGCAGCGCCGTAGCCTGCCCCGATCAGCGCGTCTGCCGCCTGATCCAGATCGGCATCGGGCATGATGATCATGTGGTTTTTCGCGCCACCAAAGCACTGCACGCGCTTGCCGTTGGCACAGCCCCGCTCATAAATATAGGCGGCAATCGGGGTGGAGCCGACGAAACCGACCCCGGAGATATCCTCGTGATCGAGGATCGCATCGACCGATTCCTTGTCCCCATTCACGACCTGAAGGATGCCATCGGGCAGCCCGGCTTCCTGCATCAATTCAGCCAGCATCAGCGGTACGGACGGATCCCGCTCCGACGGTTTGAGGATAAAGGCATTGCCGCACACGATCGCCGGGCAGAATTTCCACATCGGGATCATCGCGGGGAAGTTGAACGGGGTGATCCCCGCCGCGATGCCTACGGGCTGCTTCATCGAATAGATGTCGATGCCCGGCCCCGCGCCATCGGTGTATTCCCCTTTGAGAAGATGCGGCGCGCCGATGCAGAATTCCGCGACCTCAAGGCCACGGATCACGTCGCCCTTCGCATCGGGGATCGTCTTTCCATGCTCACGCGAAAGCGCCTCTGCGAGTTTGTCCATATCCCGGTGCAACAGGCGGACGAATTCCATCAGCACCCGCGCGCGGCGCTGCGGGTTGGTCGCGGCCCATGCGGGCTGCGCGGCCTTCGCGCCAGCGACGGCTGCGTCCATCTCCGCAGCATTGGCGAGCGGCACTTGCGCCTGCACCTCCCCGGTTGCGGGGTTGTAGACATCCGCGAACCGGCCGGAAGTGCCCGCAACGCGCTTGCCGTCGATGAAATGCCAAAGCTGTTCCATGGAATGGTCTCCTCAACCTGAATTATGTTTGGCCGCATCCTACCCTTGCGCATTTGCAGAGTGGAGAGGTAATTTGCCAAAGTAATCCTGCATTTTTGCAAAGTGGAATGGCGATGCGCTGGGATGATCTGAGGGTGTTTCTGGAGGTCGCGCGGCAGGGTCAGCTTTTGTCCGCCGCACGCGCGCTTGGCATGGATGCGGCCACGGTCGGTCGGCGGATTGCGGCGCTGGAACAGGCGCTGGACGCAAAGCTGTTTGACCGCTCCCCCAAGGGCTATGCGCTGACGGAGGCCGGGCGGCGCCTGCTTGATCCGGCGAGCCATATGCAGACCGCCGCCCTGCGCGCCGGGCAATCCGTCGGCGGCAGTGATGAGCAATTGTCGGGCACGGTGCGGATCGGTGCGCCCGAAGGGGTCGCGACCTATATCCTTGCACAGGCCTGCGCCCGATTGGCGGAGAGCAATCCTGACCTGCGGATCGAATTGGTCGCCCTGCCGCGCGTGTTCTCCCTCAGCCAGCGGGAGGCGGATTTGGCCGTTTCCGTTTCGCCACCCAATGCGGGGCGGTTGCGGGTGCAGCGTGTGGCGGATTACGGATTGCACCTTTATGCCACGCCGGAGATTGCGGCCCGCATCCGCACCCTTGATGATCTGCGGCACGAGCGGATGGTCGGCTATATCTCTGACATGATTTTCGACAAGGAGTTGGACTATCTGCCGCTGATCGCGCCCGATCTGGTGCCGCAACTGACCTCAACCTCCATCGCCGTGCAGCAACGATGGGCGCTCGCGGGGGCGGGAGTTGGTGTTTTGCATGATTTTGCCGTGCGGGACGAGGCGCGGCTGGTGCGCGTGCTGCCCGAGCAGGTGAGCTTTACCCGCTCATTCTATCTGATCCGGCATGAGGACAATCTGCGGGTCCATCGGATCAGTCGTGCGGCGGATATCCTGACAGAAACCATTCGGCGGGAACTTCGCGGGAGGGACAGACTCTGAAGTGTTGGCCTGCTCGGTATGGGCCACCCATCCCAGCCTCACGCAGGGACCAACACTTCAGGGACGACTTTGTCGTGACGGGCTTTGCCCATCCTGTCCTGAACCGTTGGCACCTCCTGTGCCGGTTCGATTGGGCGACGCGGCCTCGCTTTATCCCACCTCGCGCCTCGCCCGATGCTGTTACAACGAGCCGTGTTTCAGATTGGTTCCGCGGTCCCGAATGAAAACGCAGCGCATGGTTAGCATCTGCTTAACGCGCTAGAAGAGGAAATCATCCGCGCCCCAATCCTCCAGCCGCAGCCGCTTGCCATCCCAACTGTCCACCACGAGCTTTTCTGCACCGATAAAGATATTCGCGCCGTCCCGGTTGGGCCGAATGTCGAGCGCGTCAAACCCGGCCAGCCCGTAATCGCGCAGGTCGATCCGGTCCAGCCCATCCTGAAAATCGGTGATCCGGTCCGTGGCATTGTCGCGATGAAAAATGAATGTATCGACCCCGTCACCGCCGGTCAGAATGTCCCGCGCGCGCCCATCGGTGAGGAAATCATCGCCCGCGCCCCCTTCAAGCACATCTCGCCCACCGCGCCCGTCGATCACATCGTTTTGCGCCCCGCCGGTGATCGTGTCTGGCGCGCGGTCCCCGACAAGCCGCGCATGAACCGGGCTGAGTTCCAACGTATAGACGCTCACCGCGCCTTCCACACGGTCAGTGACGGCGATGCGCAGCACCTCCCCCGGCATCAGCGCAATGGCGGACGGATCGGTGAGCGCAGTATCGTGGTCGTCCCAGATCACATCAAGCAGCGACAGACCCCCATCATGGTGCAATTCCAGAAGGGTCAGCCCATGATCCGCGCCCGCTGCCACCAAAACCGTGCGCCCGCCAATCACCGCCTGTTCCAGAACATCAATCCCGGCAAATCGCGTGTCGTGGGTGTCGGTCAGTGTTTCGCGATGCACCAGCCCGCCGCGCTCCCGCACCTCGAATACGCTGATCGTGTTGGAGCCGCTCGCGCCGACAATGACAAAATCCCGGCCATCGACCTCCGCCGTGGTCAAAACGGTGGGAAGCCACGCGGGAAAATCCCCACCCGGCGTTTCCACATCGCGCAAGCGCGCGTCGCCGTGATCCGTGACGTGATAGCTGACAATGCCACCATCCACGGCAGAAATGGCGAAGATCAGGGATTTGCGCGCGGTCTCCAGCGCGTCCAGCGCCACCACATCGCCAAGGGGCAAAAGCCCGCTATCCGCGATCCGGGCATGAAGGCCAAGCGCGGATCCGTCCCAGCGGTGCAGGGCAAGGCCGGATTGGCCGCTGGCCGCACTCACGACCCAATCGCCACCGATCGTGGCGGTGATCGCGGCCAGCCGCCCCTCGATCCCCATGTCGCGCAGCAGCGCGCCAGTGTCGATCAGCCCGGTGTCCCGCCCGAGGCTGACCTGCCCCAAACCGTCGACGCGCGTCAGCCCATCGACACCGCGCGCGAGCGGGTCCGCCGACCAGTCCGCATCCGCGATCTGCCCATCGGGCGACAGCGTGAGACGGCCAAAGCCTTCCTCCCCGCGTGAGGCGACCAGCAGGCTCAGCCCGCCGCCCGGTAATTCGGAAAACAACACACCCTCGGGCGCGGCGAGGAGCGTATCCTCACTGTCCCACAGGGTCCAAAGATGCGATAGCATCGGCCCACCCATTCGCTTCCCACGCGCGAATGGCCCTGCACGCACCCCTGCGCGCCAGCCCCCACCCGTGGCCATCATGCACCTCCCCAGGTGCACTTCGGCCAAATTGGCGCAGAGCCATTACCGGCGCGTTAACAGGCCGGACAGATTGCTTGGATGGTTAACAGGTGCTGTGGATCAATGACCGCCGCCCAGGCTCCCAGTCTTGACCGTGTAATTGACCGCGATGCCGTAATCCGGGTCATCGTCACTGTCCACGATAAGCTGACCGGCGCGGTTCAGCAGGCGGTGGCAATCATGGCTGAGATGGCGCAGTTGCAGCGCCTTTCCGGCGGTCTCATATTTCACCGCCAGCGCGTCAATGGCCTGCAAGGCAGACTGATCCGCAACACGGCTGTCCATGAAATCCACGATCACGAGAGAGGGATCATTTGCCGGATCAAAAATCTGGCTGAACCCTTCGGCTGACCCGAAAAAGAGCGGGCCCTCGATCTGATACACCTTGGCCCCTTCGGGCGTGGTGTAGCTTTTGGCGCGAATGCGCGTCGCGTTCTGCCACGCGTAAACAAGGGCTGAGACGATCACCCCCACGATAACGGCAATGGCAAGGTCGGTCAGGACCGTCACCACCGTGACCAACACGATAACAAAGGCATCCGCCTTAGGAATGCGGGTCATGATCCGCAGGGAGTTCCACGCAAATGTGCCGATCACGACCATGAACATCACGCCCACAAGGGCCGCGAGCGGGATCTGCTCAATCAGCGGCGACGCGACAAGGATGAAGGTCAGCAGGAACAGCGCGGCAGAAATGCCCGACAGGCGCGTCCGCCCGCCGGATTTCACGTTGATCATGGACTGGCCGATCATGGCACAGCCCCCCATGCCCCCGAAAAAGCCGGTGATGATGTTGGCGCCACCTTGGGCCATGCATTCCTGAGAGGCACCGCCCCGCTCCCCGGTGATCTCTCCCACAAGGTTGAGGGTCAACAGGCTCTCGATCAGGCCAATCGCGGCGAGGATGAGCGCGTAGGGCAGGATGATCTCCAGCGTCTCCAGTGTCAGCGGCACCATCGGGATATGGAACAGCGGCAGCCCCCCTTCGATGGACGCAAGATCACCGACACGCGGCACCGGGATGTCGAAAACGATCACGATGATCGCGACAATACCGATCCCGGCAAGCGGCGCCGGGATCGCCTTGGTCAACTTGGGCGCACCCCAGATGATCGCCATGGTCAGGCCAATAAGCGCCAGCATCGCATAGAGCGTCGTGCCGCTCATCCATTCCGGGCCGCCCTCGCCCGGCACCTTGAACTGGGTCAGCTGGGCCAGGAAAATCACGATGGCCAGCCCATTGACGAAGCCCAGCATCACTGGATGGGGAACCAGCCGCATGAACTTGCCGAGTTTGAAGATACCAGCGAGCACCTGAAAAATGCCCATCAGCACGACGGCGGCAAAAAGGTATTCCACACCATGCACCGAGACGAGCGACACCATCACCACGGCCAGCGCGCCAGTGGCACCCGAAATCATCCCCGGTCGCCCGCCGAAGACGGCTGTTACCAGCCCAACGATGAACGCCGCATATAGCCCAACAAGCGGGTGGACCCCCGCAACAAAAGCAAAGGCGACCGCTTCGGGCACAAGTGCCAGCGCGACGGTCAATCCGGCCAGCACTTCGATGCGGATGCGACCGGGGGAAAGCTTTGCGGAATTGATTGCATCGGAAAGGGGCTGCCCGCCGAGGGCGGCAAGCGTCGGCTTAATCACATCAGGCTCCATCGGGGAGAAGGTGGGGAGGGTTGCCCGCTAACTACACGCATGGTCTGTAATAGCAACCCCATGCAGGACGTCCCCGCCTGAGATGTTGCATTTCTGCAAGGGCGCGCTCCCGCACGTCGCTGACGCTCCCTTTGGGCCGGGCGCCGCGCCTTGCGGCGCGGCGGTGCCTCCGGCGGGGTATATTTGAAGAAAGTGAACCACTACCGACTGACGTCGGTAGCATCGGGGCTGTGCGCCGCAAGGTACTGAAGTATTAGGTCATTCGTGACATTCCCGCTGGTCGTGCAGAAATACCCGCGGGCCCAAAAATGCTTGCCCCAGTAGCGCTTCTTGAGCGCCGGGAACTCTTGCTGCAACCGCCGCGACGACCGCCTCTTGATCCGGCGCATCACATCCCGCGCGCGGACCCGAATGGCACCCTCCAGCACCTTGTAGCGATACTTGGTTGACCACACCACGTGATAGCGATGGTGGTACACGCCGTGAGCCTCGAAATCATAAGCGGTCATTGGTATCCTGGGGAAAAAGAGTCGCGCTGAAGCGCGGCTTCTTCGTCTAAAGACGAAGGCTTCAACCAAATAAGGAACAGTGAATTGGGACGAGCGGAGCAAGAGCAGCCCCCGCGATTCGGCCGTGGGTCAAGGTCCGAGGAACGAGCGGCCTTGACGCGCGGGCGAATCGTAAGCCCACAATCGGAAGCGTGATTTGAGGAACACTCCTGTTCCTCAAACGCTTCATGACAGGCGAAGCCCCAGCGCCGAAGGCGCTGCCGGGCCCAAGGGCTTTTGATGCATCTTTGATGCAGCACAAGCGTGCGGGAGTGCTTTCGGCTGGACCTTCCGCAAGGTGTGATTGAGACTGCTTCTTTCTGACAAGGAAGGAGACAAACATGCGAGCATGGAGTGATGTAGCAGCAGACCTCGTGGCCGTAGCCGCCGGACGGGCGCCCGCAGATACGGTGATCCGCAACGGCGCATGGGTCAATGTCCACAGCCGCGAGGTCATCCCCCACACCGATATCGCCATCAAAGCCGGGCGCTTTGCCTATTGCGGTGCGGATGCCAGCCATTGCATCGGGCCAGACACGCGGATCATAGATGCAGGCGGGCGCTATATGATCCCCGGCCTTTGCGACGGGCATATGCATATCGAAAGCGGCATGCTGACCGTCACCGAATTTGCCCGCGCCGTGATCCCGCATGGCACCACCTCCATGTTCGTCGATCCGCATGAGGTCGCCAATGTGCTCGGCCTGCGGGGGGTGCGGCTAATGCATGACGAGGCCATGGCCCAGCCGATCAATGTCTATGTTCAGATGCCGTCCTGCGCGCCGTCCGCTCCGGGATTGGAGACGACCGGCTTTGAAATTTCGCCCGAGGATGTGGCAGAGGCCATGGCGTGGCCCAACATCATCGGACTGGGGGAGATGATGAATTTCCCCGGCGTCGTGAATGGCGATCCAAAGATGCTGGCAGAGATTGCCGCCACCCAAATGGCGGGAAAAACCGTGGGCGGGCATTATGCCTCACCCGATCTGGGGCCCGCCTTTTCGGCCTATGTCGCGGGCGGCCCGGCGGATGATCATGAGGGCACGCGGGAGGAGGACGCGATTGCGCGGGTCCGGCAGGGGATGCGGGCGATGCTGCGGCTTGGCTCTGCATGGTATGACGTGGAAAGCCAGATCACCGCTGTCACCGAAAAAGGGCTCGATCCGCGCTCCTTTATCCTCTGCACCGATGACTGTCATTCCGGCACGCTCGTTAATGATGGGCATATGAACCGGGTGGTGCGACACGCGATTGCCTGCGGCTGCGATCCCCTGATCGCGCTGCAAATGGCGACGATCAACACCGCCACCCATTTCGGGCTGGAGCGGGAAATCGGGTCGATCACGCCGGGCCGCCGGGCGGACATGATCCTAACATCCGATCTGCGGAGTCTACCGATTGAGACAGTGATCGCCCGAGGGGAGGTCGTGGCCAAAGATGGCGACATCCTGTGTGACCGCCCCGATTTCAGATGGCCAGAGGACAGCCGTGGCACGGTAAACATGAAAGCCGATCTCACGGCAGAAGCATTCGATATCGCCGCACCGTCCGGGCGCAACTCCGTCCGCGCGCGTGTGATCGGCATGGTGGAGAACCAAGCCCCCACAAAAGCGTTGGAGGCCGACCTGCCGGTCGTCGATGGCTTGGTCGGCATGGACCGGGCCAAGGATGTCTGCCAGATCGCGCTGGTTGAGCGGCACCGCGCGACGGGGGGTGTGGTCAACGCGTTCGTCTCGGGCTTTGGCTATGATGTTGATTGCGCGGTTGCCTCCACCGTCGCGCATGACAGCCACCATATGATCGTGATCGGCACCAACAAGGCGGATATGGCCATCGCGGCAAACACGCTGCGCCGGGTGGGTGGCGGCATTGTGGTCATCAAGGACGGCAAGGAAATCGCGCTCGTCGAATTGCCCATCGCCGGGCTGATGTCCGATGCGCCCGCGCGGGATGTGGCCGCTGCCGCCGACCGGATGGTTGCTGCCATGGCGGAATGCGGCTGCACGCTCAACAATGCGTATATGCAGCATTCCCTTCTGGCGCTGGTGGTGATACCTGAACTGCGTATCTCAGACCTCGGATTGGTGGATGTCACGAAATTCGAGCGAACCGACCTTATCGTCGGATAAAACAAGAAAATAAGAGGTACGACCATGCGCCTGCCCGGCCCGCTTTCTGATCTGGAAATCCTGCATCCGGTGCATCACTCCGATGCATCATTCGACACGCCATCTCAGGCGGTGGATGAGATTTGCGCACGCTATGATGCGGCAACCGCGTTCCTGCGGGATCATTTCGCGGATGTCATGGCAACCGGAAAGGTCGCGGGGCGCTATCGCGCGTTCTACCCCAAGCTCACGGTGACAACGACCAGCTTTGCCAAGGTGGACAGCCGCCTTGCCTATGGTCACATGTCCGAGCCGGGCACCTATTCCACGACCATTAGCCGCCCCGACCTGTTTCGCAATTACCTGACGCAGCAGATCGGACTGATCGTGCAAAACCATGGCGTGAGCGTCACCGTTGGCACATCCGACACGCCAATTCCGCTGCATTTCGCGCTGCCCGAAGGCGCGCATGTGGAAGGCTCCATCGAGGAGCGCATCCAGCGCCCGTTGCGTGACGTGTTCGACGTGCCTGACCTTAACGTCACCAATGACGATATCGTCAATGGCACCGCTGGGATGGATGCAAACGGGGAGCGCGCACTGGCGCCCTTCACCGCTCAGCGGGTGGATTATTCCCTCGCGCGGCTCGCCCATTACACCGCCACCAGCCCGAGCTTTTTCCAGAACCATGTGCTGTTCACGAACTACCAGTTTTATATGGATGAATTCGTGGCCTTCGCCCATGCAGCCCTTGAGCGCGGGGAGTATGACAGCTTTGTCGAACCGGGAAACCGGATCACCACGCGGGAGGGAACGACCGGCACGCTGGCGGGCAAACTGCCCCAGATGCCGACCTATCACCTGACGCGCGCGGATGGGTCGGGCATCACGATGGTCAATATCGGGGTCGGACCGTCCAACGCCAAGACGATCACGGACCACATCGCGGTGCTGCGCCCCCATGCGTGGCTGATGCTTGGTCATTGCGCGGGGCTGCGGCACAGCCAGAGCCTTGGCGATTATGTGCTGGCCCATGCCTATGTCCGTGAGGATCACGTTCTGGATGACGACTTGCCCGTCTGGGTGCCGATCCCGGCGCTGGCGGAGGTGCAGGTCGCCCTTGAGGACGCGGTGGAGGAGATCACGGGCCTGCGCGGCTATGAGTTGAAGAAGATCATGCGCACCGGCACGGTCGTCACCATCGACAACCGCAACTGGGAATTGCGTGACCAGTCCGGCCCCGTCCAGCGGCTGAGCCAGTCGCGGGCCATTGGGCTTGATATGGAAAGTGCGACGATCGCGGCCAATGGGTTCCGGTTCCGCGTCCCATACGGCACGCTTTTATGCGTCTCGGACAAACCGCTGCATGGCGAATTGAAACTGCCCGGCATGGCGACCGATTTCTACAAGCGGCAAGTGGCGCAACATCTGCTCATCGGCATCCGCGCGATGGAGAAGTTGAGCGAGATGCCGCTGGAGCGTTTGCACTCGCGCAAACTGCGCAGCTTTGAAGAAACCGCGTTCCTCTAGGCGAATTCACGCAAAACAAACGGTTTTCCACAGCCACTTGCTTTCAAACCGCTAAAAATACGGAAAAAACCATTGTATGACCCGGGCAGTTAGGGTCAAGTATGGCAAGTCCGCTTAGGGGGCGGCGAGCATGACTACAAAAAGGACATAGACATGGCACAGAAACCGATGACGAAAACACAGCTGGTAGCGGCTCTCGCCGAAGCAATGGACAGCGACAAGGCCTCCGCCAACCGCTTCCTCGACAGCCTGTCTGAGATCGTCTCGAAAGAAGTTGCAGATGGCGGGGCAGTGACGCTGCCGAACCTCGGCAAATTCGCCTGCCGCGAGCGCCCGGAGCGCATGGTGCGCAACCCCGCGACCGGTGAGCAGATCAAGAAAGAAGCCGACCGCACGGTGAAATTCACCATCGCGAAGGCACTCAAGGACGTGATCAACGGCTAATCCCGGATCATATCTGACGGTAAGGGCCATCCTTCGGGATGGCCTTTTTCGTTTGGGGACCGGTGGCGGGCCGCGCTCAGGCCGGGTGTTTTGCGAACACCTCCGCCATGAGGGTTTCGAGCGCCTCTTGATCGTCCTTATCGAACGCGTCGGGCGTGTCGCTGTCCACATCGAGCACCGCAATCAGCGCGCCAGAGGCGTCAAAGACCGGCACCACAATCTCTGACCGGGTGGAGGAGGCGCAGGCGATATGACCGGGGAACGCATCCACATCCGGCACAAGCTGGGTGCGCTCCTCCCGCGCGGCCGCACCACACACACCGCGCGCAAACGGGATCACCAGGCAGCCATGCCCGCCCTGATAGGGGCCGATCTTCAACAGCCCCGGAGACACAACACGGTAAAACCCGGTCCAGTTGAAATGGTCAAAACTGTGGTGCAATTCGCAAGCAACCGTCGCCATCAGGGCAATCGGATCATCCTCCCCTTCACACAAGGACCGAATTGCGGCATGTACGTCGGCGTAGCGCGGATGCATGGAAGGCTCCCTTTCGTTTGGTCCGCAAAAGGATCATGAGGCCCGATCATGCACAAGCCCCTTTCACCCTCCTTGCCGACACCCCTGATCCGCAGCGCGGTGACCGCAGCATTGGCGGAGGATCTGGGCCGTGCGGGGGATATCACGACCCTTTCCACCATCGGGCCGGATGCCCGGGCGACCGCGGTGATGAACGCGCGAGAGGCCGGCGTGATCGCGGGGATGCCACTTGCGGCGGAGGCATTCGCGCAGGTGGGGGAGGGGCTGGTGTTTGCCCCGCTTGTGTCGGATGGGGACCGGGTGGAGGCTGGGCAGGACATCGCGCGGATCACTGGCCCCGCGCGTGCGCTTCTGAGCGGGGAGCGGGTGGCGCTCAATTACCTCATGCACCTGTCGGGCATCGCAACCCATACCGCGCGGTTCGTGGACCGGATCGCGGGCACCGGCGCGCGCATCTGCTGCACGCGCAAAACGACACCCGGCCTACGCGCGGTGGAGAAATACGCCGTGCGGTGCGGCGGCGGCGCGAACCACCGTTTCGGACTTGATGATGCGATCCTGATCAAGGACAACCACATCGCCGTCTGCGGCGGGATCGCC
The DNA here is from genome assembly GCF_014199445.1 of Rubricella aquisinus. GTDB lineage: Bacteria > Pseudomonadota > Alphaproteobacteria > Rhodobacterales > Rhodobacteraceae > Rubricella > Rubricella aquisinus. The sequence goes on from NZ_JACIJS010000008.1 coordinate 68,344, forward strand.
ACGGCGCTTGAACGCGCGCGGGCCTATGCAGGGCACCTAGTGGCGGTGGAGATTGAGGTCGATACTCTCGATCAGTTGCAAGAGGCGCTTGACGCGGGCGCGGACGCCGTGCTGCTCGACAATATGGCGCCCGAAACCTTGCGCGAAGCCGTGGCGATGACCGCCGGGCGCGCGCGGCTGGAAGCCTCCGGCGGTGTGAATTTTGACAGCGTGCGCGCGATTGCGGAGACGGGCGTGGATTACATCTCCACCTCTCGGATCACGATGGCGGCAGGCACGCTCGACATTGGGCTCGACATTCGGATTGAGGAGTAAATTATGGATTTCAACGCGTTAAAACCACAAGCGACACTCACTGAGCTGTTTGATGCGGACCCGCAGCGGTTCAGTCGCTTCAGCGCACGGTTGGATGACATCCTGTTTGACTATTCTCGCACGACCCTGACCGACGACACACGCGCCGCGCTGCTTGCGCATCTGGAGGCGCAGGATTTCGGCTCCAAGCGGGAGGCGATGTTTGCAGGTGCCAAGATCAACACGACCGAGGATCGGCGCGTGCTCCATACCGCGCTGCGGATGCCGGAGGGCAGCACGCTCATCGCAGATGGCGAGGATATCGCAGCAGAAATCCTGTCGTCCCGCGCGGCCTGCTACGCTTTTGCCGAGGCGGTGCGCAGCGGGGCCTATGCCAATGGCGCGGGCGAGCCGTTTACCGATGTGGTCAATATCGGGATCGGCGGCTCCGACCTTGGGCCGCTTTTGGTCGCGGAGGCGCTGAAACTGCACATGACCGGACCGCGCCTACATTTCGTGTCGAATGTGGACGGCGCGGCGCTGACGGATGTGTTCAACACCTGTGATCCGACGCGCACGCTGTTCATCATCGCGTCCAAATCCTTCTCGACCATTGAGACGATGGAGACGGCGAAAGTGGCTCTTGCCCGGCTCAAGGGGATTGTCGCGGATGCGAGCGTGCATTTCGCGGCGCTCACGTCGAAACCCGAAGCCGCGAGCGCGCAATTTGGCATCCCGGCGGAGCGGTGCTTTGGCTTTGGCGATTATGTGGGCGGGCGGTATTCCGTCTGGTCCCCGATTGGCCTGCCGCTGATGATCGGGCTTGGATCGGATGTATTCGGGGATTTTCTGGCCGGTGGGCATGAGGCCGACAGCCATTTCCGCGAAGCGCCTTTGGCGGAGAATATCCCGGTTTTGATGGCGCTTGTCGGGGTTTGGCACCGCAATGTCTGCGATTATGCCAGCCGCTGCGTGGTGCCTTACGACCAGCGGCTCGCGCTGTTGCCGCAGTTTTTGCAGCAATTGGATATGGAGAGCAACGGAAAGCGGGTCACGGTGGAGGGCGCGCCGGTCGCCCATGCGACCTCTCCCGTGGTGTGGGGCAGCGCGGGCACGAACGCGCAGCACGCCTATTTCCAGATGCTGCACCAGTCGAACGACGTGCAGCCGGTGGAATTCATGGTCGCGGCAGAAAACCATTCCGAAGGATTGGACGGGCTGCAAAACATCCTTCTGGCAAATTGTCTGGCGCAAGCGCAGGCATTCGCCCGCGGGCGCAGCACGGATGAGGCAAAGGCGCTGATGATCGCGGATGGGATGGATGAGGCAACGGCGGATGCGCTGGCCCCGCACCGCACCTTCCCCGGCAATCGCCCCTCCACCCTGACGCTGTACCGCAAATTGACCCCGCGCACGCTGGGCCGATTGATCGCGATGGCGGAGAACCGGGCCTTCACCGAAGGTGTGTTCTGGGGCATCAACAGTTTTGATCAATGGGGTGTGGAGCTTGGCAAGGTGCTTGCCACCGCGATGCTGCCCCATGTGACGGGAGAGGCGGACGCACCCGATCCGATGATGGCCGGGGCGCTGGCACATCTGCGGGCATTGTAGAATTTCGCTCACGCGAAATGCCTCCGGCGGGAGGTATTTATGGAAAAAAGAAATCGGCAGGCGAGTCGGAGAAATGTGATCACAAGAAAAAATGTTGTGATCACATTGGTGCAAAATCCGCCCCTGCCCTGTGGAATCGCGACCTTCCGTCGCGATTTCGTACTGTCTTTGCGTGACGCGGCGGCATAGAACGGTATACAACCGCTTCAGTAGCTCATCGCAACAAAGAGGGACCTTCATGGCTGACGTGAACCGGGGCAATCGCCCGCTTTCCCCGCATCTTGGTATCTATCATTATTACATCACCATGATCGCCTCGATCACCAACCGGATCGCCGGGGTGGGACTTGCCGTTGGGGCATTGCTTGCGGTGTGGTGGCTTTTGGCGGCGGCAACGGATGCTGCCTATTTCGCGACCGTCGATGGGCTGGTGACCTCGATCATCGGGGATATCGTGATGCTGGGATCGCTGTTCGCGCTGTGGTGGCATTTCTTTGGCGGGTTGCGGCATCTGTATTGGGACACCAATCGCGGCTTTAACCTAGATGTGGCCAACAAGCTTTCACTCTATTCCATGATCGGGGCGGTGGTGATGACCATCATCAGCCTTCTGATCATTCTGTAAGCGGAGGGGATCATGGATTATCGCACGAACCGCAAACGGGCTGCTGGCCTTGGCTCCGCCAAGGATGGTGTTGAGCATTACTGGCAGATGAAGGTCACGAGCTATGCGCTGGTGTTCCTCACGCCCCTGTTCATTTTCACCTTTGGCCGTTTGCTGGGTGCCGAGCACGCGCAGGTCGTCGCGGCGTTTGGCAATCCGTTCAACGCGGTGGTCGCCATCCTGATGATCGGGGTGAGTTTCTACCATCTGAAACTCGGCTTGCAGGTTGTGATTGAGGACTATGTGCATGGGTCGGCGCGGATGCCGTCGCTTCTGGCCAACACGTTCTTTTGCTACGCGCTGGGTGCTGCCGGGATTTTCGCCGTGGCGAAGATCGCCTTTGGCGTCTGATCGGGGATACGGACTATGACTGCTTATACTTATGTTGATCACGAATATGATGTCGTCGTTGTCGGCGCGGGCGGGGCTGGCCTGCGCGCGACGCTCGGCATGGCGGAACAGGGGCTGCGGACAGCCTGTGTGACCAAGGTGTTCCCGACACGCTCCCACACCGTGGCTGCTCAGGGCGGGATCGCGGCGTCGCTGTCGAATATGGGCCCTGATAGCTGGCAGTGGCATATGTATGACACCGTCAAAGGCTCCGATTGGCTGGGTGATACGGATGCGATGGAATACCTCGCGCGTGAGGCCCCGAAGGCCGTTTATGAGCTGGAGCATTACGGCGTGCCGTTCTCCCGCACCGAAGATGGCAAGATTTACCAGCGCCCGTTCGGCGGCCACACCACCGAATATGGTGAAGGCCCCCCGGTGCAGCGCACCTGTGCTGCGGCAGACCGGACCGGCCACGCGATCCTGCACACGCTCTATGGTCAGAGCCTGAAGAACAACGCGGAATTCTTCATCGAGTATTTTGCGACCGACCTCATCATGTCCGAAGATGGCGTGTGTCAGGGTCTGATCGCGTGGAAACTGGATGACGGCACGATCCACCGGTTCAACGCAAAGATGGTCGTGCTGGCAACCGGCGGCTATGGCCGGGCGTATTTCTCCGCCACCTCCGCGCATACCTGCACGGGTGACGGTGGCGGGATGGTCGCGCGGCAGGGATTGCCGCTTCAGGACATGGAATTCGTGCAATTCCACCCGACCGGCATCTATGGCTCCGGCTGTTTGATCACCGAAGGCGCGCGGGGCGAAGGCGGCTATCTGACCAACTCCGAAGGTGAGCGGTTCATGGAGCGGTATGCCCCGACCTATAAAGACCTCGCCTCCCGCGATGTGGTGTCCCGCTGCATGACGATGGAAATCCGAGAAGGGCGCGGCGTGGGGCCGGATGGTGATCACATCCACCTACACCTTGACCACCTGCCGCCAGAGACGCTGAACCTGCGCCTGCCGGGTATCTCCGAAAGCGCGCGTATTTTCGCGGGTGTGGACCTGACGAAAGAGCCGATCCCGGTTCTGCCGACGGTGCATTACAACATGGGTGGCATCCCGACGAATTACTGGGGCGAAGTGCTGAACCCGACCGCCGATGATCCGGATCGTATCCAGCCGGGTCTGATGGCCGTGGGCGAGGCGGGCTGTGCGTCCGTCCATGGGGCGAACCGTTTGGGCTCGAACTCCCTCATCGACTTGGTGGTGTTTGGCCGGGCGGCCGCGATCCGGGCAGGTCAGGTCGTGGACCCGTCCACCCCGAACCGACCACTCAATGAGGCATCGGTGGAGAAGGCGATGGAGCGGTTCGACCGGTTCCGCAATGCGGCAGGCGCCAAACCGACCGCCGAAATCCGCCTCGACATGCAAAAGGCGATGCAGGCCGACGCCGCCGTGTTCCGCACCGACAAGACGCTCGCGGAAGGGGTCGAAAAGATGACGGCCATTGCCGGGCAAATGGCTGATGTGCAGGTCACCGACCGCTCCCTCATCTGGAACTCCGATCTGATGGAGACGCTGGAACTGGATAACCTGATGCCGAACGCGCTGTGCACCATCGTGTCCGCTGAGGCGCGCAAGGAAAGCCGTGGCGCACATGCGCATGAGGACTATCCCGACCGCGATGACGAGAACTGGCGCAAGCACTCCCTCGCCACGATGGACGGGGAGACCAAGGTCAACCTGACCTATCGCGGCGTGCATCTTGATCCGCTGACGCCACAGGATCAGGGCGGCATCGACATGAAGAAAATCGCGCCCAAGGCGCGGGTTTATTGAGGAGAGACGATCATGGTTGAATTCACGCTCCCCAAAAACTCCCGAGTCAAGGTCGGCAAAAGCTGGCCCAAGCCGGAGGGTGCCACTAATACCCGCGCGTTCAAGGTCTATCGTTTCGATCCCGATAGCGGAGAAAACCCGCGCGTCGATACCTATCACGTCGATCTCGACACCTGCGGGCCGATGGTTCTGGATGCGCTGATCAAGATCAAGTCAGAGATTGATCCGACGCTGACCTTCCGCCGGTCCTGTCGCGAAGGGATTTGCGGCTCTTGCGCGATGAATATCGGCGGGATCAACACGCTTGCCTGTATCCACGGGATTGACGAGGCCCCGAAAGGTGACATCGCGATCTATCCATTGCCGCATATGCCGGTCGTGAAGGATCTGATCCCGGATCTGACGCATTTCTACGCCCAGCACGCCAGCATCATGCCGTGGCTTGAGACGAAATCGAACACGCCCGCGAAAGAGTGGCGGCAGTCGATCGAGGATCGTGAAAAGCTCGATGGGCTGTATGAATGCGTGATGTGCGCATGCTGCTCCACCTCCTGCCCGTCCTATTGGTGGAACGGTGATCGGTATCTTGGCCCCGCGGCCCTGCTGCACGCCTATCGCTGGATCATCGACAGCCGCGATGAGGCAACAGGGGAGCGTCTGGACGAGTTGGAAGACCCGTTCAAGCTCTATCGCTGCCACACGATCATGAACTGCGCGCAGACCTGCCCGAAGGGACTGAACCCCGCCAAGGCAATCAGCGAGATCAAGAGCCTGATGGTCGAACGCCGGGTTTGATTTTGACTTGAGAAAGGGCGGTGCGGGGCATTCCCGACACCGCCCTTTTTGTGTCCGGCGGCGACATAAGCCTGTCCGTGCGGTCGCCCGAGGGGGCCGCAAGAACGGTTGTGTTACATGATTAATCCCTCACCCCCGAACGACCTACACGCCCTGCGGAGCGGTTGAGATGCGGCCGCCTGACGGCGGGCGGCCGCACGGACTGGCGCCTTCGGCGTGATTCCAGTCCGGTAAGTCGTCGTATCGCAGGCTCAGCCCTTCACGAACGCGCCCGACAGCGCGTCGTCGATCAGCTTGATGCTTTCGTCCATACCGTAAAGCGCCACAAACCCGCCAAAGCGCGGCCCTTGGGATGCACCCAACAGCACCTCATAGATCGCCTTGAACCACTCGCGCAGCGGCTCGAACCCGTGCTCTTTACCGACCGCGAACACGACCGTTTGAAGGGCCTCCGGCTCCACCTCGCCGTCATAGTTGGCCAAACGGTCACGCAGGTCACGCAGCGCGGCTTCCTCTTGCGCATCGGGCATCCGGTACACTTTCTCCGGCTTCACGAAATCCTGGAAATAACGCACGGCATAGCCTGCCGCCGCATCAAGGCCGGGATGGGTTTCGGCATTCGCCTCTGGCGCATAACGGCGGATAAAGCCCCAGAGCGTTTCCTTATCCTCAGCATTCGCGACACTCGCCAAATTCAGGAGCATGGCGAAGGACACGACCATATCGGACGCGGGCACATTGCCCGAATGGATATGGAACACCGGGTTCGCGACCTGCTGCGCGGGTGTCTGATCGGGGAAGGCGCGCAATTGCTGGTGATATTCGTCCACCGCCTTCGGGATCACGTCGAAATACATCCGCTTTGCCGTTTTCGGCTTTTGGTACATGAAATAAGACAGCGACTCGGTCGCGGCATAGGTCAGCCATTCGTCGATGGAGAGGCCGTTGCCCTTGGATTTGGAGATTTTCTCCCCGTTCTCATCAAGGAACAGTTCGTAGTTGAAATTCTCTGGCGGTCGGCCCCCAAGGACAGAACAGATGCCCGCATAAATCTTGGTGTTGGTGGAGTGATCCTTGCCATACATCTCGAAATCAACGCCGAGTGCTGCCCAGCGCGCGCCGAAATCGGGCTTCCATTGCAGTTTCACATTGCCACCCGTGACGGGAAGGGTCACGTCCTGCCCGTCCTCCTCATAGGTGATGGTGCCGTCCTTGGCATTCACCTCTTTCATCGGGACATAAAGCACCCGCCCCGTGGTGGGGGAGATCGGCAGGAAGCAGGAATAGGTCTGCTGGCGCTCTTCGCGCAGGGAGGCGAGCATGATCTTCATGATCGCGTCATACCGTTCTGCCGCGCGCAGGAGGATGTCGTCCATCTTGCCGGAGCGGTAATACTCCGTCGCGCTGATGAACTCATATTCGAACCCGAACGTGTCGAGGAACCGGCGCAGCATCGCGTTGTTATGATGGCCAAAGCTTTCATGAGTGCCGAACGGGTCCGGCACGTCCGTCAACGGGCGCTGAAGATGCTCATCTAGCTGGCGCGGGTTCGGCACGTTGTCCGGCACCTTGCGCATCCCGTCCATATCGTCTGAGAAACAGATCAGGCGGGTGGGGATATCCGACAGCATCTCAAAGGCGCGGCGCACCATCGTGGTGCGCGCCACTTCGCCAAAGGTGCCGATATGCGGCAGGCCCGAGGGGCCATACCCCGTCTCGAACAACACATAGCCTTTTTCGGGCGGCGCCTTTTCATAGCGTTTGAGCAGGCGACGTGCTTCTTCAAAAGGCCAGGCCTTCGATTGCATCGCTTCGTCGCGCAGGGTGCTCATTGTCTTGTGTCCTAATTGGTAAACGGATTGTGCATCGCACATGAGGCGCAGACCTATTGCGAGAGGCGGGCGCGGTCAATATACCCCGTGTGAAACACAAGGAGTGTCCCCATGGTTGAAAGCCCGATGAGCCCCGCAGACGCGCTGGTTGCCGTCATGATCGCGACATCTGCCGCGGATGAGCAACTGTCCGACAAGGAATTGCGCACCATCGAGCAGCTTGTCAGCGTGCTGCCCGCCTTCAAGGGCTATGATACCGAACGTATCCCGGTGGTGTTTCAGGTCGTGTTCGACATTTTTGACGATATCGACGGGATCGACGCGCTGATCGGGCTGGTCAAGCAATCCTTGCCCGCAAAGCTGAATGAGACAGCCTATGCGCTGGCCTGCGATATCGCGGCGGCGGATGGCAAATTGGAAGCCTCCGAATTGCGGCTGTTGCAGATGCTGCGACAGGATCTTGAGGTCGATCGGTTGACCGCCGCCGCGATTGAGCGGGGGGCAAGCGCCCGGCATCGGCGCATCCCCGAATAAGCCGCTCCGGTCCGTCCCGCGGGGTGGAGAGATGCGCGCTCGCCGCGCGGGCGAGGTATTTGTAGAAAAAAGAAGACGGGGCGTGGCGCGCGGGTGCCGCGCCCTATGTCATTTTGCGCCGGGTCACGGTGATGGACTGCGCGTTTCGGTATTTGTGGCGGCGGGCATACATATAGGCCCCGAACCGGGCCATGAGGCCACTGCGTATCCCTGCGTCGATAACGATCCGGTCGGTCCAGATCGCGCCCGGCCCGCCCGGCTCCACCGTCAGGGTATGGTCCCATCGTGTCACGCCCGCCCCGCGCTCCCGGCTTTGGATCAGGCGGTTTTCCCGGTCCACCGTTTCGACATGCATCCGGTAATCCTTATTCCTGATCACGCCCCAGATGGTGACATCAACGACAAGCGTTTCGCCCTGCTCAATGGGTCGTTCCGGCAGGCCGTCATAGGTGGCAAGCCCATTCATCGCATCGGCCATTTCCTGCGGGTTGAGGGCCGCGGCGAAGATATCATCCGGGTCACCGGGATAGATCGCTTTCACCGTGAGTTCGACAGGCATCGTCATTCCTTATTCAGGGGTCATGGGATGATCGCCCCAAGGCTCCACCATCCCCGCAAGGGCTGCCATCGCGCCGGGATGCAGTTCCAGCGCCAAAAGCCGGTCAGGGTTGGTGGGGGGCGGATATTCCAGTGCCGTGGCCAAGGACCGCTGAAAGCCGAACCGGCTGTAATAGGGCGCGTCGCCCACAAGGATCACGCGGCTCCACCCGGCATCGCGGGCACGCTCCAGCGTGTCGCGGATCAGGAGACCGCCCAGCCCCTCCCCCTGCCGGGTGGAGTGCACGGCAACCGGGCCAAGAAGGAGGGCGCCCTGCCCGCCGGCCCGCACGGGCCAATACCGGATCGCCCCCACCACCGCATCATATTCATCGCGCACCAGGCGGCTGAGATCCGCGACGGGCGGCCCCGCGCGCAAACGGTAACTGCTGAGCGCCTGCCGGCCAGGGGCAAAGCAACTGTCGTAGAGGTACTCGACCTCCTGATAATCAGAGGCGGTTTCGGGCAGGAAGCGGAACATAAGACGGGCTCTTTTCAGACATGGACAAATCGCGCGGTGCGGCGGATTTCCGTCGTCGCAAGTGATTTGCCATGGCCAAGCCTCTTTCCGTTCCGTGGTGGAAGCGGTAGCACGGGGCCATCCGATCCGCAAACCCTGACAACACGGGAGACGCCACTTGTTTTATCGCCCAGAGCACGGCCATGGCCTGCCGCATAATCCGTTCAACGCGATTGTCACCCCTCGCCCGATTGGCTGGATTTCCACACGCTCAAAGGACGGGCGCGAAAATCTGGCGCCGTATTCGTTTTTCAACGCAGTCGCCTATGTCCCGCCGCAGGTGATGTTTGCCTCCACCTCCGCCAAGGAGGATCGGCATATGGGCAAGGACAGTGTCGCCAATATTGATGAGACCGGCGTGTTCTGCGTCAACATCGTGGAATACGAGATGCGCGACAAGATGAACGTCTCAAGCGGGCCATATGATCAGGATACGGACGAATTCGCCCTTGCCGGGATTGAGCGGGTGGCCTGTGAGACGATTGACTGTTCGCGGGTCGCGGGTGCGCCTGCGTCGCTTGAATGCAAACTGACGCAGATCGTCAAACTGCCGGGGGAGGCGAATTACACCGTTTTTGGCGAAGTCACCGGTGTGCATATGCGCGATGACTGCCTGACCGATGGCATTTTTGACGTGCTCAAATTCAATCCCCTCGCGCGGATGGGGTATCGTGACTATACTGTCGTGCGTGAGCGGTTCAGCCTCACCCGACCCGGAGAGTAAATGCTGCGCGGCGTATTGTTTGATTGCGACGGCGTGCTCGTGGATAGCGAGCCCATCACCAACCGTGTTTTGCGCGACAGTCTGGCCCGCTATGGGCTGGACATGCCGCAGGCTGAGGTGGAGGCCCGCTTTATCGGCGGCACGATGAGCGGGGTCCGGGCGGAGGCGATACGACTGGGCGCCAACCTGCCCGACGACTGGGTACAGGACGTCTATGACGAGGCCTTCGCCTGTCTTGAGGCAGAGGTGGAACTGATCCCCGGTGTTCTGCCCATGCTGGCGCGATGTGAGGCGCTGGGGCTCGCAATGGGCGTCGCCTCCAATGGTCGCACGGTCAAGATGGAGATCACCCTGCGCCGTACCGGATTGGCAGAACGGTTCGCGGGCCGGACCTTCAGCGCGCCCGAAATCGGCAAGCCAAAGCCCGCGCCCGATGTGTACCTCGCCGCTGCGATGGCGCTGAACCTCTGCCCACAGGAAACGATCGTGGTGGAGGACAGCGCGACCGGTGTTGAGGCCGCGATTGCCGCCGGGATGCGCTGCTTTGCCTATGTGCCCGAAGGCGACGGCGCACGACAAGCCGCGGCAGGGGCCACCGTGTTCCGCAATATGGACGCCCTGCCCGCCCTGTTCCTATGACCAAGCTGCCGACCATTGCGGGGCTATGGGTCGGCTCTGATCTGACATGGCTTGAACAGCTTTGCCTGCAAAGTTTTCTCGATCATGGGCATCCCGTGATCCTCTACACCCTCGGGCCGGTTGGTGGCATTCCGGGGGGCGTTATCCAGCGCCCTGCTGAGGACGTCTATGGCCCGCCTCCCTTTGACATCAGCGACAATGACCGGCAGCGTGTGGCGGTCTATTCCGATCTGTTTCGTCTGCACCTTATGCGGGACACGGCCCATATCTGGGCTGATCTCGATGCGCTTTGCACCCGGGCGATTGATTTTGACACGACCTACCTTTTTGCGGAGCCGAATGGCCCGACGACACCGATTGGCATTCTGCGCCTGCCCTCTGCGTCGCCTGCCTTGGCCGGGATGTTGGACTATGTGCTCAGCCCCAACCCGACCCAGCCGTGGCGGGGCGCGAAGCGGCACAGGGCCAATGCCGAACGGATCGCGCGGGGGGAGAGATGGGGGATTGAATCCCTGCCATGGGGATGCGCAGGGCCGCGCGCGATGACCCATTTCCTGACCCAAACGGGGGAGGTCGCCCATGCGCTGCCCTCCCATGTGTTCTATCCGCTTGGGGTCGATCAGCTTTGGATGCTGCATGACCCCAACGTGATCGACCCTGAGGTGGAGCGGACGGGCAGCCATTCCGTCCATATCTATGGCCATCAGAAGAAGCTGTTGGCCAATCGTGCAGGCGGATTGCCGGTGCCCGGCTCATACCTCGACAGGAAATGCGCGGCCCATGGCATTGTGCCGACCGATGCGCCGATTGTGCCTCTCGTCTGGATGTGAGGTCAGACGGTGATCCCCTGATCCGCCAGCCATGCCATGACCGCCGGGCGCACGGATTGCGCGCCGCTGCACCGCGCCTCGTCTATGACGCGCCGCGCCTCTTCGATGCTGACGCGGCGGATGAGGTGTTTGACCGGGCCGATGCTCGCGGGGCGCATGGAAAGCGTGTTGATCCCCATCGCGGCGAGTGCCATGGCCTCCACCGGGCGGCCTGCATCCTCCCCACAAAAGCTGACGGGCGTGCCATGGGTGGCGGTCCGATCCGCGATCTGGCCAAGGAAGGTCAGATAGCTCACGTTCAGCGTGTCATAGCGGCGGCGGACACGCTCATTCTCCCGATCCGCGGCAAAGAAGAACTGCTTGAGGTCATTGCCCCCGATGGACAGGAAATCCGTCAGTTCGAAAAACGCATCGGGCGCGAAGGCAAGGCTGGGCGTTTCCAGCATCGCGCCAATCTCAAGGCTTTCGGGCACCGTATGGCCCAGATCCTGTTCGCGCGCGTATTCGTCGAGCACGATCTGACGGGCGGCGCGAAACTCATCGAATTGCGCGACCATGGGAAACATGACGCTCAGCGGGCGGCCATTGGCACCCCGCATCAGGCTTTGCACCTGCATCCGCATCACGCCGCGCCGGTCCAAGCCCAGCCGGATCGCGCGCCAACCCATCGCCGGGTTCGGCTCATCTTGGGGCTTGAGATAGGGCAGCACCTTATCCGACCCGATATCGAGCGTGCGAAACACGACGCGCTGGCCTTTGGCCGCATCCATGACACGCCCGTAAAGCTCGGCCTGCGCCCGGCGCCGGGGCACGGTGGAGCGGATCAGGAATTGCAACTCGGTTCGGTAAAGGCCAACGCCCTCCGCCCCCGATCCAACAAGCGACGGCAAATCCGCCATCAGGCCTGCGTTCATCATCAGCGTGACCCTGCGCCCGCAAGTGGCCAGCGCGGGCTGATCCCTGAGTGCGGCATAGGCGTGTTGCGCCTCCGCACGCATTGCGACCTTCTCATGGAACGCGTTGCGCACGGTTTCTTCGGGCCGGAGGTGGCACAGGCCCTCATCCCCATCGACGAGGATCGTATCCCCGTTGAGCGCCTGCCGCGTGATCTTGGCCGCTTGCAACACCAGCGGGATCGCCAGCGCGCGCGCCACGATCACGGCATGAGACCCGACAGAGCCTTCCTCCAGCACCACACCGGAGAGTTTCTTGCCATAATCCAGCAATTCCGCCGGGCCGATATTGCGCGCGACCAGAACCGCGTTTTTCGGCAATTCGGCCTGCGCGGTCTTTGCCTCCCCCGCCAACAGCCGCAAGAGCCGGTTCGACAGATCATCCAGATCATGCAGCCGATCCCGCAGATAGGCATCGGTCATCTTGGCCATGCGGGTGCGGGTCGCGGATTGCTCTTTCTCGACCGCGACTTCGGCGGCAAGGCCATTGTCGATTCCGGTCTCGATCCGCGCGATCCAACCCTTGTCCCGCGCGAACATCGCATAGGTTTCAAGCACTTCAAGCGCCTCTGACCCGCGCTCCACGCCATCGGCGGCCATCAGGCGGTCCACCTCGCCGCGCAACTGGTGGAGCGCGGTATGAAGCCGCCGCCGCTCGGCCTCCGGGTCATCGGCGACGGGGTTGGCGACAAGGATTTGCGGCTCATGCAGCACGACCGTGCCTTCGGTCACGCCCTCTTGCCCCACGACCCCGCGCACAAAGAATGGGAACCGGTGCGGCGCGGCCATCGCCATCGGCCCGTCGCCGACAAATGTGCCAAGCTCGGCCATTTCCGCGATCACCATCGCGATGATTTCCAGCCCGTGGACCTCATCCTCGGAAAAGGCGCGTTCCTCACTTGATTGCACGACCAACACGCCAAGGCTTTCGCCAAGCCGCTGGATCGGCACCCCGAGAAAGCTGGAAAACACCTCTTCGCCTGTTTCGGGCATGTAGCGGAAACCGGGCGTTTTGGGCGCGTTCGCGGTGTTGAGCGGGAGGCCGCGATCGGCCACTTGCCCGACAAGCCCCTGCCCGACGCGCAGCCGCGTCTGGTGCACCGCTTCGGCCTTCAGACCTTCGGTCGCGCATAATTCTAGCGTCCGCTCGTCGCGGCGCAGATAGACAGAGCACACCTGCGTTTCCATCGTCTCCGCAATCAGGGTGACGATGTGATCCAGCCGCTCCTGCCCGCCGCCTTTCGACGCCATGACATCTCGCAACTTGGAGAGGAGGAGCCGGGAACCGCCCCTTTTATCCGCAGGGGCGATCATCCGCTTTATCCCGCTTTGTCCAAATCAAACGTATCGTGGAGTGCCTGCACCGCAAGCTCAAGGTATTTGCGATCCACCAGAACGGACACCTTGATCTCACTCGTGGTGATGACCTGAATGTTCACGCCATGATCGCGCAGGGCGGAAAACATCTGGCTGGCCACACCGGCATGGGACCGCATCCCGATCCCGACGATGGACACTTTCGCCACATCGGTATCGGCCTTGAGTTCCTTATAGGCGATCTGACCCGTTTCGGTGGCCTGTTTGAGGGCGACGCGCGCGCGCTCCACCTCATCCACCGGGCAGGAGAAGGTCATGTCGGTCAGACCATCTTCTGAGATGTTCTGGATGATCATATCGACATTGATCCCCGCCGCCGCCAGTGGCCCGAAAATCGCGGCGGCCACACCGGGGCGGTCCTCCACGGCCAAGAGGGTCATCTTCGCCTCATCGCGGCTGAAGGCGACGCCGCTGACAACATTGGATTCCATGATATCCTCCTCGTCGCACACTAGGGTGCCGGATGCGTCTGTCACATCCTCAAAACTCGACAGCACGCGCAGGCGCACCTTATAGCGCATCGCCAATTCGACAGAGCGGGTTTGCAAGACCTTCGCGCCGAGCGATGCCAGTTCCAGCATCTCCTCATAGGCGATGCGGTTCAGCTTCCGCGCCTTGGGGGACACACGCGGATCGGTGGTATAGACGCCATCCACATCGGTGTAGATGTCACAGCGTTCCGCGTCGAACGCAGCGGCAAAGGCGACGGCGGTCGTGTCCGACCCGCCGCGTCCTAGCGTGGTGATCCGGCCCTCGGGGCTGATCCCCTGAAAGCCTGCCACAACGGCGACCCGCATCCCCTCATCAAACTTCTGATCAAGGTTGTCTGACGGAATTTCCTCAATCCGCGCGATCCCATGGGCGGAGGTCGTCTTGACCGGCACTTGCCAGCCCTGCCAACTGCGCGCATCGACGCCCATTTCCTGCAAGGTGAGCGCCATCAGACCGCTGGTCACCTGCTCCCCGCTGGCAACCACCGCGTCATATTCCCGCGCATCATACAGCGGGGAGATTTCGCGCACCCAACCGACAAGCTCGTTGGTCTTGCCCGACATGGCGGACACGATCACGATGACATCGTACCCGCGCTCGACTTCCGCGCGCACTTTTTCGGCGGCATTCTTGATGCGCGCCAGATCGGCCACAGAGGTGCCGCCGAATTTCATGACCAAACGGGGCATTGTGCCGTTCCTGTATCGTCAGTTCCCTTGAAATCACAGCGTCTTTACCCCGCCACCGGTGTCGCTGCAAGCGTCCGCCCCCAATGCGGGGCATAAACCCATTTCACTTTCTTCAAATATGCCCCGCCGGAGGCAAGAATACTCTTATTCCATGAGAAAACCCCCCGGCCTTGCGGCGCGGGGGGCTGACTTGTGGGGTTAAGCGAGCTTAACCAGTCTGTATCGGTTGGGTCTTAAAGAAGGCCCTCGCGCTGCAATTTCTTCCGAGCGAGCTTACGCTGACGCCGTACGGCCTCGGCGGACTCACGCGCTTTCTTTACAGAAGGCTTTTCATAATGCTGCCGGAGTTTCATTTCCCGGAACACACCTTCGCGCTGGAGCTTTTTCTTCAAGGCGCGGAGCGCCTGATCGACATTGTTGTCGCGAACCTGAACCTGCACTGACTTTCACCACCTTTCTAGGTTGGATGTTTCGCAATATTTGCGTGTGCGCTATGTAACGGGGTGTGGGGCACGAGTCCACCCCGCGCAGACGGATGGGAGCATGACATGACCGAACAGCACAAAACCGAAAGCGATCACATCGCTGAGGCGCGCGCCAAACTGTTGGACGCGGCACTGATCCATGTGGTGTTTGACGGCTGGTCCGATGCGACCTTGCGCGCCGCGATCTCTGACAGTGGAGTTGAGCCGGGGCTGGCGCGGATCGTGTTCCCGCGCGGCGGCGTCGATATGGCGCTTGCGTTCCACTATCAGGGCGACGCGCGGTTGCGCGACGATCTTGCGCAGGGCGCGCTGGAGGATATGGGCATGACCGCCAAGATCACCCATGCCGTGCGCCGCCGGCTTGAACTGGTTGAAGGCGACAAGGAAGCCGTGCGCCGGGGTGCGTCCCTCTTTGCGCTTCCGATCCATGCGGGCGACGGGACAAAGGCGCTGTGGCACACCGCAGACACGATCTGGTCAGCGCTGGGGGACACATCGACCGATTACAATTGGTACACCAAGCGGGCGACCCTCTCCGCCGTTTATTCCTCGACCGTACTGTATTGGCTGGGGGATGAAAGCATGGGTCAAGAGGCAACATGGGCGTTTCTGGATCGCCGCATCGCCAATGTCATGCAGATCGAAAAGGCAAAAGCCCAGTTCCGCAAAAGCCCCCTTGCAGGGATTTTCAACGCGGGACCGGGCCGTATTCTGGATCGGCTGAACAAGCCGGGCACGCGGGGCGATATGTCCCTGCCCGGCAAGCTGTCTTAGGAATTGAAGATCGCGAGAAAGATCAGCACGCCGATGGAAATCGCCGCAATGCGGATCACCCAAGCGATAAAGCCCTCGAACGTCTTTTCCTGAACGCTCGTGTCCATCGTGCCATGCACATGTTCCTGATCGGCCATGTCGATTCTCCCTTAATCCCGATTTGCCACTTCATAGCGTCAGGCTGTTGCCATTGCAAAGGGGCGTCGCGTCGCGGCAGCGCTAATCTGTGGCACAAGCCGGTTCAGGCGACCTCCCCCAAGAGAAGCAGCAAAATCGCCCCGACGATCATCAAAATGCCCGCGATCTGCCCACCCGTGACCTTCTCCCGAAAGAAGAACACGCTGGCCAGAAAGGTAAACAGCAACTCGACCTGCCCCAAGGCACGCACATAGGCCGCGTTCTGCAAGGTGAACGCCGTGAACCAGCAGACCGAACAGGCCATGCCCACGGCCCCAACCGGGGCCGCCTGCCGCCAATGGCGCAGCACGCGCATCAGCTCCGCCCGGTCAAATGCGACGAACCACGCGCCCATCATCACCGTTTGCAGCGCCAGAGCAACGGCCAGCGTATAGGCTGCCGCGATCACGAAATCCGGGTGATCCAGCGCCAAAACAGCGCCGCGATAAAACACCGACGATGCGCCCAGCAGCATGGCGCATAACAGCCCCACCAGCGTCACCCGCTCCGTCATGCCACGTAAAAGCGCACCAGGGGTCAGCCGCGCCTCCGTCATCGCCAAGAGCATTGTCCCCAGCGCCCCAATCCCGATCGCGACCAGCCCGATCGGCCCCACTGTATCACCCAAAAGCACCGCACCCAGCCCCGCGATCAGCACCACCTCCAACTTGGAAAAAGTCGTGCCGACGGCAAAACTGCGGAAATTGAACATCCACAACAGCACCACGGTGAACAGGATCTGAGACGCGCCACCCAGCGTGCAATACACAAGGAATGTGAGGTTCGGATCGGGCCGCACCCCGCCTGCGGCCTCCAGCCCCCAGACATAAAGCACCGCTAGGGGCAGCGCATAAACAAACCGCGCATAGGCCGCACCGGTGGTGGACAGCCGCCCCTTGATCGCCTTTTGCATAGCCGACCGCAGGTTTTGCAGGAAAGCGGCCATGATGGTGAGCGGGATCCACAGCGCCATGCTTTAGCTCCGCATCTGCCAGCGCCACGCGCCATCGGGGCCAAGCGTGCGGGTCGTCTCCCCTAATGCGTGCAGATGGTTCATATGCGCGACTGCTTCCACCAGCGCGAGGCCATAGCTGCCCTTGTCGATCTTGCGCCGGAACAGCAGCGTGAAACAGTCGGTCGCGCGGCGCGGCTCTGCCAGAAAGGCGCGCAGCCGGGCGATGCCCTGCACATGATTGTCGATCAACTGATCCAATCGCGCGGCCACGCCGGTGAAGGGTAGCTTGTGCCCCGGTAGCACCAGCTCCGTCCCGCTCACCAGCCCGCGCAGGCGCTCACAGCTTTCCATCCACTCGCCCACCGGATCGGCCTCCGGCTCAGTCGCGTAAACGCCAAGGTTGGGAGAGATGCCGGGCAGGATCTGATCCGCGCTCAGGATCAGGCCGTCCTCGGACCATAGCGTCGCCTGTTCGGGCGCGTGACCATGCCCGATCTCCACCCGCCAGTCGCGCGCGCCGATGCGCAGCAGGTCGCCCTGCTTTATCCGGGTAAAACCGACCGGAATGGGATGGACGACATCCGCGAAATTGAAGGGGCGCTCCGCCTTACGCTCGGCCAGCATCTCCTCCGGCATACCGGAGCGGCGGAAGAAGGTTTCGGCCTGCGCGGTCATCTGAGGCTGTTGATCTAGTGTTAGCATCCGCCCGAAAAGCCATGCCGTGCGCGTGGCCCAAATCTCCGCCCCCTGCTCGGCAAACCAGCCTGCAAGCCCGATATGATCGGGATGGTGATGCGTAAGGATCACTCGGCGCACGGGCTTCCCGGCCAAGGGGCCCGCCAGCAGCGCCTCCATCGCCGCACGACAGGCGCGGGTGTTGATCCCGGTGTCGATCAGGGTCCAGCCGTCGCCATCCTCCAGCGCATAGAGGTTCACATGATCAAGCGTCATCGGCAGCGGCAACCGCGCCCAAAGCACGCCCGGCGCCACCTCAATCACGCTCCCCGGTCCGGGCGCGGTGTCATAGGGAAAGCGGATCAGGTCATCGGGGGCGGGTGTCATCGGCGCGGTCCTTGTCATCTGACGTCAAGGTCATATCGGATTTCCGGCCCGTGTCGAGCCTTGGGCGCGGAAAGTGACATTAACGCCCGATCTCGGGCGGACAGGGCGTGCGGCGCGGGCTAATGTGACGGCATGTTGTTTGATTTGCCCGACGATGACACGCTTTATGCCGCGCTGGTGGCGCGCGATCCGTCCTATGACGGGCGTGCCTTTGTCTGTGTGCGCACCACGGGGATTTTTTGCCGCCTCACCTGCCCCGCGCGCAATCCCAAGCGGGAGAACTGCACGTTTCAGGAAACCGCCGGGGCGTGCATCGCGGCGGGCTATCGCGCGTGCAAACGCTGCCATCCGCTCGCCAATGCAGCACTCGCGGAGCCGCATGTCGCCGCCCTGCTCAAAGCATTGGAAGCGCGCCCGACCTATCGCTGGGGTGAGGGGGATGTGCAGCGGATGGGGTTTGACCCCTCCACCGTGCGGCGCGCGTTCAAGCGGCATTTCGGGATGACCTTCCTTGATATGGCGCGCCAAACCCGGCTGCGACATGGGTTTACGGCGATGGGGGAGGGCGCGCGAGTGATCGACGCGCAAATGGAGGCCGGGTTCGCCTCACCGAGCGCGTTTCGCGCGGCCTTTGGCAAGCTGATGGGCGTGGCCCCCGGCGCGTTCCGCGATGATGGGCTTTTGCGCGCAAGCTGGATCGACACGCCGCTGGGGCCGATGCTGGCGATTAGCGATGCGTGCGCGTTGCATCTGCTGGAATTCATGGATCGTAAGGCGCTGCCGGGTGAATTGCGCAAACTGACACAGGCGGCAAAAGGAGCCATCGGGATCGGGCGATTTGTCCCGACCGATCAGATAGAGCGCGAGTTGGAGGCGTATTTCGCCGGGCGCGATCCGCGCTTTACCGTGCCGCTGGCCATGGCGGCCTCTCCATTCACCCGGCAGGTCTGGACCGCGCTGTGCGATATTCCTGCTGGGCAGACGCGCAGCTATGGCGATCTGGCGCGCGAGATTGGCCGCCCCACCGCGACGCGCGCCGTCGCCCGCGCCAATGGGGCCAACCAGATTGCCATCGTCATTCCCTGTCACCGGGTGATCGGGCAGGATGGGACGCTCACCGGATATGGCGGTGGGCTATGGCGCAAACAGCGCCTTATCGAGATCGAACAGGACTACCGAACAGGAGAGTATTCATGACACAGGCCGAAAAAGCAGCCGCCTTCGCCGCCCTTCATGTGAAGGGCACGCCGCTTGTGCTCTACAATATCTGGGATGCTGGCAGCGCGCAGGCCTTGGCCAAAGCGGGGGCCAGGGCGATCGCGACGGGCAGCTGGTCGGTCGCGGCGGCGCAAGGGTTCGCGGATGGGCAGGCGCTCCCGATGGCGGACGCGCTGCGCACGGCGCGCCAGATCGTGACGGCGGTGGACCTGCCCGTCACGATTGATTTTGAGGGCGGTTATGCTGAGGCGCCGGTGGCGGTGGCCAATAACGTCTCTGCGCTGCTCGATACCGGTGCGGTCGGCCTCAATTTTGAGGATCAGCGCGTCGGCGGCGAGGGCCTGCACGACATGGCGGAGCAGGCCGCACGGATCACCGCGATCCGCGCCATGGCCGACGCGCGGGGTATCGCGCTGTTCATCAATGCCCGCACCGATCTGTTTTTAAAGGCCGACCGCGCGGATCACGCAGGGTTGATAGAGCAGGCCATCGCGCGCGGTCATGCCTATGCCGATGCGGGGGCCAGCGGGTTTTTCGTGCCGGGTTTGCAGGATATCGAGTTGATCGAACAGGTCTGCGCGGGCGTGTCCCTGCCCGTCAACGTGATGCACCTGCCGGATCTGCCGGATACATCAACGCTCGGCTCAGCAGGCGTCGCGCGGATCAGCCATGGGCCATTCCCCTACCGCGCCGCTATGGCTGCGCTGGGTTTGGCTGCCAAAGATGCCATGGGTGGCTAACCAACGGTCGCCGCAGCACGGGTGAAGGCCGCGATCAAATCCGCGTCCTTCACGCCGGGCGCGCTCTCAACCCCTGACGACACATCCACCTGCCGCGCGCCCGTCAGATTGCAGGCACGGGCCACATTGTCCGGCGTCAGCCCACCGGCCAGCATCCATGGCACAGGCCAGCGCCGCCCCTGCAACAACGTCCAGTCAAACGCGAGACCATTGCCGCCGGGCAGATCCGCACCGGGGGCAGGTTTCGCGTCGATCAATAGCTGGTCGGCGACCGTGGCATAGGCATCAACCGCCTCCAGATCATCGGCCACACGCACCCCGATCGCCTTCATCACCGGCAGACCATGCCGCGCGCGCAATTCGGCCACACGCTCTGGGCTTTCGCTGCCATGCAACTGAAGCATATCAAGCGGGACAGCGGCGAGGATCGCATCCAAAAACGCATCATCGGAGTTCACGAACAAGCCGACCTTGGCGACACCCAAGGGCACCTCAACGGCGAGCGCCCGCGCGGCCTCTATCGTCAGGTTGCGGGGCGATTTCTCAAAGAAGACAAAGCCGACATAGGCCGCTCCGGCATTGGCCGCAGCCATGACCCCTTCGGGCGTGGTCAGCCCGCAAATCTTGACACGCATGATGGCTTACTTCAGCAGCGCGAGGACATCATCCTCATCATCGCCGGTTTTCGCGCGGAGGGATTTGACTTCCTGCTCCAGCACTTTCGCCTCTTTCTTGGCGCGGCGGGCCTCAGACCGGATTTTCCACTCGCGGATATATTCAACGGAATAGCCCAGCGCGAACCCGCCCCCGGCCATCACGATCATCAGCACAAACAGCGGCACATCGCCCGTCACCTGGAAAATCCCGGCAAGCTGGTCTGGCATCAATTGGAGGGTCACAGTATCGCGGTTGGCCACGGCCAACAGGATCAGAAACAGCGCAAGCAGCGCGAGCAGGATCAGGCGAGCGAAACGAAACATCATTGTCCCCGTGCAGGCTGCGCGGGGTCAGTCAGCGTTCAGACGCTCGCGCAGCAGTTTACCCATCTTGAAGAATGGCACATATTTCTCTTCTACTTCAACTTGCTCACCCGAGCGAGGGTTCCGTCCGACGCGCGCATCGCGCTTTTTGACGCTGAACGCGCCAAAGCCGCGCAACTCAACCCGTTTTCCGTCGGCAAGAGCTTCGATGATTTCGTCAAAAACCGTGGCAACAATCCGCTCGACATCACGGTGATAGAGGTGCGGATTCTCATCGGCGATCTTTTGGATCAGTTCAGACTTAATCACGATGCAACTCCAAGTGGGTAAGATATACAAATTTTCACGAGAATTGGGCACCCGTCAATCCGTGGGGTCGTTACCGTAGGGTCGAAAACAGGCGAAAGCCCTCCCGCGCCCTTAAATCTCTATAAATTTCCGCGAAACCCGACAAATTTCCAACATAATCAAGCCAGCCCAAGTCTGGCTCAGGCAGGCTGACTACCCGGATCGGCAGACCGTCAAGCCGTGAGTCGCGCTGCTCCAGCCATGATTCGGCCTCCCGCAGGCCACCGATTTGGTCAACAAGATCAACATCCAGCGCCTGCCGCCCGGTAAAGGCGCGGCCATCCGCGACCATGTTGAGCGCATCGCCCTCAATCTGCCGCCGCGCCTCCACGAGGCCACGGAACCAGTTATGGGCGTCCGCGATCAATTCGCGCTGCGCGTCCAGTTCTTCCTCACTCGCCGGGCGGAGGGGGGACAGGCCGCCCTTTACATCGCTGGAGCGCACGGTCTGCACCTCAACCCCGATCCGATCCAAAAGACCCGACACATCCGGGTATTCAAGGATGACACCAATAGAGCCGGTGAGCGTATTGCCGCGCGCGATCACATGATCCGCCGCGATGGACGCGATATAGCCACCAGAGGCCGCGACCTCTCCCATCACTGCGACGACGGGTTTTTCTGCGGCCACATGGCGGATCGCGTCAAAAATGCCTTCGGCCCCCACGGTCGTGCCACCGGGGCTTTCTACATAGAGGATCAGCGCGCGGGCGTCGCGGTCTTCGGCCAGATCAGCGATCAACTGATCCCGGTCGGGGTCATTGAAAATCGTGCCAAGGACGTAATGCTTGGCGATATAGGGGCCGGTCGGTTCCTGATCACCAAAGGCAACGCCAAGCAGGATGCTCCCGCCAATGAGCACGCCAAGGGTCAGGCCAACGCCCTTCCAAAAGCCAAAACGGCGCCATTTCCGGCGCCGTTCCTCATAGATGTCAGAGTTCAGCGACAACGCTTACTCGTCGGTCTTTTTCAGCGCCGCGCCAAGGATATCACCCAAGGATGCGCCGGAATCGGAGGAGCCATACTGCTCAACCGCTTCTTTCTCTTCTGCGATCTCACGCGCCTTGATGGAGAACACCAGACGGCGGGATGCCTTGTCGATATTGGTGACGCGCGCGTCGACCTTATCGCCAACGGAGAACCGCTCAGGGCGCTGCTCGGCACGATCACGGCTGAGGTCGGACCGGCGGATGAAGGATTTCATACCGTCGTAATCCACTTCGATGCCGCCATCTTCGATCTTGGTCACTTCGACAGTGACAACATCGCCGCGCTTCACGCCGCTGACCGCATCCGCGAACGGATCACCGTCCATCGCCTTGATCGAGAGGGAGATACGCTCACGCTCAACATCCACCTCGGTGACCTTCGCCTTGACGATGTCGCCCTTGCGGAAGTCCTGGATCGCTTCCTCACCGGACCGCTCCCAATCGAGGTCGGACAGGTGCACCATGCCGTCGATATCGCCTTCAAGGCCAACGAACAGACCGAATTCGGTGATGTTCTTGACCTCACCTTCCACTTCGGTGCCGGTCGGGTACATCGCGGCGAAGTTCTCCCACGGGTTGCCTTGGGTCTGCTTGAGGCCAAGGGACACGCGGCGCTTGGAGGTGTCGATTTCCAGAACGATGACTTCCACTTCCTGAGAGGTGGAGACGATCTTGCCCGGATGGACGTTTTTCTTTGTCCAGGACATTTCGGAAACGTGCACGAGGCCCTCGACACCCGGCTCCAGCTCCACGAAGGCACCGTAATCGGTGATGTTCGTCACGCGGCCAGTCCACTTGGACTCGAGCGGGTACTTGGCTTCAACGCCTTCCCATGGATCGGCCTGAAGCTGCTTCATGCCAAGGCTGATACGCTGGGTGTCTTTGTTGATCTTGATGACCTGTACCTTGATCGTCTCACCAATGGCGAGGATCTCGGATGGGTGGTTCACACGGCGCCATGCCATGTCCGTGACGTGCAGAAGCCCGTCAACACCGCCCAGATCGACGAATGCGCCGTATTCGGTGATGTTCTTCACCACACCGTCAACCGCATCGCCCTCTTTGAGCTTGGCAACGATTTCGGCGCGCTGCTCGGCGCGGCTCTCTTCGAGCACGGCGCGGCGGGACACGACGATGTTGCCACGGCGGCGATCCATCTTGAGGATCTGGAACGGCTGCGCCAGACCCATCAGCGGGCCAGCATCGCGCACGGGGCGCACATCAACCTGAGAGCCGGGAAGGAACGCAACCGCGCCGCCCAGATCGACGGTGAAGCCACCCTTGACGCGGCCAAAGATCGCGCCTTCGACACGCTCTTCTTTTTCATAGGCCTGCTCAAGGCGGTCCCATGCTTCCTCACGGCGGGCTTTCTCGCGGCTGAGGGCGGCTTCGCCCCGCGCGTTCTCGACCCGTTCAAGGAACACTTCCACAGTGTCACCAACCGCGATTTCGGGTGGCTGACCGGGTTGTGCGAATTCTTTAAGATCGACGCGGCCTTCCATTTTGTAGCCGATGTCGATGATCGCCTGACCGGCTTCAATAGCGAGCACGGTGCCTTTGACGACGGACCCCTCATCGGGGGTCACCAGTTCGAAGCTGTCGTTCAGCAGCGCTTCGAATTCTTCCATAGATGCCTGAGCGGCCATATGGCAGTTCCTTTCAAATCGTGTTTTTACTGGCCGAGCGGTTGGTTCCGCCGGTCTTTCGTGAACATTAGCCTTCGGGGAGTGTTTGCACGAAAAGCGGCTGGCGCAGGGAAGTCCCTCCGATCCATCCGATTCTCACTATGCAGGCCATCGCCCCAGCGACGCTGGCTCTATACGCATAACCGACTGGATGGGCAAGGGTTTGGGCCTGTTTCGGACCGGAATTGCGGCGAAGGCGCTGCTCTGGCTCTCACCCGCCCATAAAGGGACCGCCAGAGCGGCTTCAGGTTTTGCTCAGCTTTGCCTCGATATGCGCGATGGCGCAGTCCAGCGCCTCTGCCGCGGTCAGGGATGTTGTGTCGAGTTGCAACGCATCCGCTGCCGCGATCATCGGGGCGGCATCGCGTGCAGCATCCCGCGCATCCCGCTCTGCCAGTTGCGCCGCGACATCCTCATAGGTCACGTCGTGGCCCGCGAGGTGCAATTCTTCATAGCGGCGCTGCGCGCGCACGGCATCAGACGCGGTGACAAACAGTTTCACATCCGCGTCCGGGCAGATCACGGTGCCGATATCACGCCCATCCAGCACCGCGCCGCCCTCCCGCCGGGCGAACCCGCGCTGCCAGTCGAGCAAGGCCGCGCGCACCGCAGGGATCGCGGCAACCCGGCTTGCGGCGGCTCCGGCTTCGGCCGTGCGCAAATCATCGCGGGCGAGGTCCGCCTCGGTCAGTGCTTTGGCCGCAGCGATCGCCTCAACCTCCCCCACCGCATCGGCGGCACCCGCCGCGATCAGCGCACGCCGCCCCGTCGCGCGATAGAGCAGCCCCGTGTCGAGATGCGCAAAGCCGAACCGTGCGGCCACTCCGCGCGAAATCGTGCCCTTTCCAGCCGCCGCCGGGCCATCAATCGCCACAGTAAAGCGCATCCCTTGCTCCTATTGGGTCGTCAGGTTCGGATCGTCTGCCGCCGCGGTCGGCAGGCCATCGGTGATCTCGTAATAGTCGCCCTTATCGGCGGTGAAGATATGCCCCGCCAGCGTCAACCCGGTCTTGCCCCGGATGGTTCCGGCAAAGATCGACATGTTCGCGCTCGTCTCCGTCTCCCAAAACAGGTTGGAGCCGCAGATGCCGCAAAATCCGCGCCGCACGCCGGTGGAGCTTTCGTACCATGTTACCTGCCCCGTGATCGTGATGTGCTCCCGCAGGGCAGCGGTGGCCGCAACGTGATGCCCGGAGGACACCCGGCATTGCGTGCAATGACAGGCGATGACAGGGCGCAGCGGGCCAGCGACGGTGTAGTGTACCGCTCCGCAGGCGCAGCCGCATTCGGCGCTCATGCCGCGCCTGCTTTCGCGGTGCGGTCTTTCCAGTGTTCGACCGCGATGCTCAGGACAAGGCAGGTCAACACAACGCCATAGGTGATGAATTTAAAGATCGTCACGGTGCTGGCAGCGGCGACCTGTTCGGGCGTGATGATCATCGCGCCGGACACGAGCATATCGGCCACGCGGGCATTCTCCAGCAGGTCAAACCCGGCCATCGCCACGGCCCCAAGAATGAACGCGCCCCGCGATCCCCAAGAGGCGATGTTGATCGACCGCAGCGTCAGCCCGATCACGAACAGGGCCATCAGCACCGGAAAAATCGTGTCGATCTGGCGTTGCGGACCAAGATAGACCCGCAGCCCATGCGGATCGAGCGCCTTGAGATAGGCGCGTGCCTCCTCATAGCTATAGCCAAACCGCGCATCGAAAATCCGCTGCCCTTCAGCGGCTTCCAGCAGGATCGGGCCGGTCACCAATTTCATGATGGCGATCATCACCAGAATGAGCGCACCCAGCACCCAAAGCGACGCGCGACGCGCGCTCATGATGCCACCCGTTCAACCTGCGCGCCCAGCCCGGTCATGAGCGCCTCGAAAATGGGAAATGACGTGGCAATCGCACCGCCATCGTCAATGCGCGCGGGCGTTTGCGACGCCATACCAAGGCACATGAAGCTCATCGCGATGCGGTGATCGAGATGGGTCGCCGCCATGCCGCCCCCTGGCACGCCGCCCGGCCCCATACCGTGCACGATGAGCGTATCCTCGTCCTCCTCGACGGTGACGCCCATCGCCTCCAGCCCACGGGCCATCGCATCGATCCGGTCGGATTCCTTGACGCGCAGTTCCTTGACGCCACGCATCACGGTTTTGCCATGGGAGAACGCAGCGACCACGGACAGGATCGGGTATTCGTCGATCATGCTCGGCGCGCGCTCCGGCGGCACGTCGATCCCTTGCATTTTATCCGAGAATCGCGCGCGTAGATCGGCGACAGGCTCCCCGCCCTCCAGCCGCTCATTTTCATAGGTCAGGTCGGCCCCCATCTCTCGCAAGGTGGTGTAAAGGCCCGCGCGCGTCGGGTTAAGGCCAATGCCCGGCACCAGCACATCCGATCCCTCGACGATCAGTGCGGCACAAACCGGGAAAGCGGCGCTGCTGGGATCGCGCGGCACGGCGATTGTCTGTGGGGTCAACTCCGGCTGGCCCGTGAGCGTGATCACCCGGCCCTCCTCCGTCTCCTCCGTCGTGATTGTGGCGCCGAAACCCGCGAGCATCCGCTCGGTATGATCGCGGGTCGCTTCCGCCTCGATCACCACGGTGTCGCCGGGCGTGTTGAGGCCCGCGAGCAGCACCGCCGATTTCACCTGCGCCGATGGCATCGGCGTGGTGTAGCGGACAGGCACGGGCGTCTCCGCTCCTACCAGCGTAAGCGGCAACCGCCCGCCGCTGCGCCCGACAGATTGCGCGCCAAACAGCGCAAGCGGATCGGTCACGCGCCCCATGGGCCGCTTGTTCAGGCTCGCATCGCCGGTGAAGGTCACGCTGATCGGATGGGTGGCGACAGCCCCCATGATGAGCCGCACGCCGGTGCCGGAATTGCCGCAATCAATCACCTGATCCGGCTCCGCAAACCCGCCGACGCCCACGCCATGCACGGACCACGCGCCGGGGCCATGCTGGATCACATCCGCGCCCAAGGCCTGCATCGCCTTGGCGGTATCGAGCACGTCCTGCCCTTCGAGAAGGCCCGTGATTTTCGTCTCCCCCACGGCCATCGCGCCGAAGATCAGCGCGCGGTGCGAAACGGACTTGTCCCCCGGCACATCGGCCACGCCCGAAAGCGCGCCGCCTTTGCGGGACATCATGGGAATGGGCGCACCGTGGCTCGACATGGGGTAGGCTCCTGCGGTCAGTCTTTAGAGACAGCGCATAGCATTGCGCTTGGCGAAAGGTCTATCCCGGAAACGGCAACAGAGGTCCAGCGGCCGCCCGAGGGGGCCGCCATGACGGTGGCGCAACTTGTTTTATGGCGTGGCCAACTCCGATCTATCCGCTTGTATCCAACGTCGAAAAGCGGCCGCCTTGGGGGCGGGCGGCCGCTGGACCGACGCGCTGCGCGCTTGATTCCGGTCCAATTGGATCACGCCGGCACCGCCGCCCTGTTCTCCCGGATGGGCAAATGGACCAGCGCGGAGAATGCCCCAACACCCACACCGACCCACCACACCAGCGTGTACGACCCATGCAGATCGTAGAGCGCGCCGCCCAGCCAGACGCCAAGGAAACTGCCCAACTGGTGGGAAAAGAACACGATGCCGTAGAGCGTGCCCATATAGCGCAACCCATAGATATGTGCGATCAGGCCAGAGGTCAGCGGCACCGTCGCGAGCCACAGCGACCCCATCGCGATGGAGAAAAGGATCACCGTCGTTGGCGTCATCGGCAGCAGGATGAACAGGGCTGCAATCACCGTCCGACCGGCATAGATCCCCGCCAGCAGGTATTTGCGCGGAAAGATATTGCCGAGCTTTCCCGCCACCAGTGTCCCCACGATATTGGTCAACCCGATCAGCCCGATGGACCACGCACCAAGTGTAAGCGTGTCGCTGACCCCCATCGTATCAAGGAACCCGCCCGGCGCGATTGGGCCGCAGACCTCTGCCACAAACGCAGGGAAATGGGCGGTGACGAAGGCCAACTGATAGCCACAGGAAAAGAAGCCGACAAAGATCAGCACATAGCTTGGATCCCGGAATGCCCGGCCAAGGATCTGACCCATCGTTTCCTCAACGACCGGGCCGGTCTCCGCCTTGGCCGGGGCGCGCATGAACGGAAGCGCGAAAAGCGCCACAAGAATGATGACCGCAAACACGGTGAACACCTGCATCCAGTCCATGTAGGCCAGCAATGCCGCCGCCACCGGGGGGCCAACAACCTGCCCGCCAGATCCTGCCGCCGTCGCCACGGCAAGCGCCATGGAGCGGTGCTCATCCGATGCCGCACGCCCCACCATGGCGAGGATCACGCCAAACCCGGTCCCGGCGACGCCAAACCCGATCAAAAGGTTCAGCCCCTGCATCCCGGCGGGTGTCATCGCATAGGCCGACAGCGCCAATCCCAGCGCATAGACTAGCGCGCCCAGTATTATCGCCTTTCTGTCCCCGAATTTTTCAGCAATCGCGGAAAAGATCGGCTGCCCGATCCCCCAAGCGAGGTTCTGAATCGCGATGGCGAGCGAAAATTCCGCCCGAAGCCAGCCGAAATCCTCCGCGATGGGGATCTGGAACACCCCGAAACTCGCCCGGATGCCGAAACTGATCAGCATGATGAAACAGCCACCGATCAGAACCGGGGTAAAGAGGGAGGGGCGAACGGCTGTGGCCATGGGTCATGTCCTTGTCAAACGGACGCCCACAATGGCTGCGGCGGTATCCCCCGTCAAAACAATATCATTGCGCCTTCAGTTCACAAAATTTGATGTGTGAGCGCCGCCATGGCTGCCAGCGGGGCTTTCCGGGGTGGTTTTTGACTGCTACCCCTTGGGGCCATGTCGGACGGACCCTTGGACATATACCGCGCCCGTGTGGCCAGCGGGGCGTTGCGCGATGATGATGCGCAGCGTGTCGCCGTGGAGAAGTTGCAGCTTTTGCACATCCGCCTGCGCGACCATGATCCCGTAAAGCCAAAGAAAGTGCGCATCGGCCTGTTCGGCTGGGGCCGCGAAAAAACGCAAGAGGCCGATATCCCCGGCCTTTACATGTATGGCGGCGTCGGGCGTGGCAAATCCATGCTGATGGACCTCTTTTTTGACGCAGCCCCGATCGCGGCCAAACGCCGGGTGCATTTCCATGCCTTTATGCAGGAGATGCACAATTCCATCGGCCTTGCCCGAAAAGAGGGCGTGAGCGACCCGATTGAACCTGTGGCCGTGCGGATCGCGCGACAGGCGCATCTTTTGTGTTTCGATGAGATGCAGATCACCGACATCACCGATGCAATGCTGGTCGGGCGGCTGTTTGAAAAGCTGTTCGCGCGCGGTGTGATCGTTGTGACGACCTCCAACAGGCACCCCGATGACCTTTATAAAGACGGGCTTAACCGCCATCTGTTCCTGCCCTTTATCGAGATGATCAAGGCGCGGCTTGAGGTGCATCAACTGGAGAGTGAGACCGATCATCGGCTCGACCGTTTGCGCGGGCAGGAGGTTTATTTCACGGGCGAGGATCGCGGCGCACAGATGGATACGATCTGGGCCGATTTGGCCGGTGGGGCGGGTGAAAAGCTGATCCTACGCCAAAAGGGCCGCGATGTGGTGATCCCTGCGTTTCGCAACGGCATCGGGCGGGGCGGTTTCCGCGCGTTTTGCGGCAGCCCGTTGGGGCCGGGGGATTACCTCGCGATGGCAGAGGCCGTATCGACCCTGATGATCGACGATATTCCGCGCCTCAACCGCGCGGCAAATAACGAGGCCAAACGGTTCGTCACGCTGATCGACGCGCTTTACGAGGCGCGGGTGCGGCTGATCGCGAGTGCGGAGGCGACGCCGGATCAACTGTATCAGGAGGGGGCAGGCGCGTTCGAATTTGAACGCACGGCCTCGCGCCTCTTTGAAATGCAATCTGCCGAATGGGGACAGTCATGAGCGACTTTCAGACCGACGTGCGCGTGGCCATGGCGCAGATGCGGGAGGCCTTTCCCGAAACACCGCTCCAGCGCAGCAGTTTCCTGTCGGACCGCTACGGCGCGGAGATTTGGCTCAAACGCGAGGATCTGACGGAGGTGCGCAGCTACAAACTGCGCGGCGCGTTTGCGTTCTTCACCCGTGCCTTGGCTGAAGGGCGCGCGACCCGGTTCGCCTGTGCGAGTGCGGGCAATCACGCGCAGGGCTTTGCATGGTGCTGCGCACGGATGGGGGTGACGGGCACCATCTTCATGCCGTCCACCACGCCGGGCCAGAAGGTGGAAAAGACGAAAGCCTTTGGCGGCGATGCGGTGGATATCCAGCTTGTCGGAGATTTCTTTGACGATTGCCTCGGGGCGGCAAAGGCGTTTGTCGCAGAAACCGGGGCATGTTTCGTGCCCCCCTTTGACGCGCCCGAAACGATCCTTGGTCAGGCGACGGTCACGGCGGAGATACTCGACCAGTTGGGCCATGCGCCCGACATGCTGGTCATGCCGGTGGGGGGCGGTGGGCTGTCCGCTGGGGCGCGGAAATATCTGCAGGCTGTCGGGGCGCCAACCGAACTCTTGCTGGTGGAGCCCGGCACCGCCCCGTCCCTCGCCAAGGCGCTGGAGCATGGCGCGCCGTTCCGCCTGCCCAAGATCAGCAATTTTGTCGATGGCGCGGCGGTGGCGGAAATCGGCTCTCACCCCTTTGCCGCGTTGAAAGGTATGCGGCGCGCGGATGTGTTCGCGGTGCCGGAGGATCGGCTTTGCGGAACGCTCGTCGAACTCCTCAACAGCGAAGGGATCGTATTGGAGCCCGCGGGCGCGCTGGCCATCGACGTGTTGCAGGATATCGAGCCAGAGCGGCTCGCGGGCAAAACGGTGGTCTGTGCGGCCTCGGGAGGCAATTTCGACTTCGAACGCCTGCCGGAGGTCAAGGAACGCGCGCTGCGCTATCGTGGGCTCAAAAAATACTACGTCATCCGCCTGCCCCAACGGCCCGGCGCGCTGAAGGACTTTTTGCTGATGCTGGGGCCAAAGGACGATATCTTCCGGTTTGAGTATCTGAAAAAGAGCGCCCGAAATTTCGGCTCGGTGCTGATCGGGATCGATACGGACAAGGCGGAGAATTTCGAGCGGCTTGTTACGCAGATGGACGCCTATGGCATCGGCTGGCGCGACATCACGGACAGCGCGGACCTTGTGGACCTGATCGTATAACGGCGCGCTCCCGCACGTCGCTGACGCTCCCTTTGGGCGGAGCCGCCCGCTGACGCGGGCGGATGCCTCCGGCGGGGTATATTTGAAGAAAGTGAATTGGACTTGGTGGAGCAAGAGCAGCCCCCCGCGATTCGGTCGTGGGTCAAGGTCCGAGGAACGAGCGGCCTTGACGCGCGGGCGAATCGTGGCACCTACAATTGAGCAGGTGATTTGAGGAACAGACCTGTTCCTCAAACACCTCAGCGCAATCTTTCTTCCTCGCGGCGCAGCCGGCCTTTCCCGGCGCTTCATTTCATTCCGCGCGTTCGGGCGCAAACGCTGCCCTGCAGCGTTTGTCTCTCGCCCTCACCCCAACGGGAGGAAGGAGCGTCAGCGACTGAACGACGGGCGGGAGGGCTGCCCTTTCAATTAGGACAGTTTAGTTGGTCAATATCCCGTCGCGCGGTCCACCACGTTGAGCAGAGCCGCCCCATTCAGATGACGGTGGATGTTTTCCATCACCGTTCTCGCCGCCGATACCGGACGGGTTTCGGAGGCAATATGGGGCGTGACCGTCACACACGGATGCTGCCAATAGGCATGCTCGGGCGGGAGCGGTTCGGCGCGAAATACGTCAAGCGTCGCGTGGCCGACCTGCCCCGTATCAAGCGCAGAAAGCAATGCCTCATCGTCAATCAGAGTACCGCGTCCCGGATTGATGATCACCGCCCCACGGGGCAGGAGGGCGAGGCTTTCAGCATTCAACGTGTTCTCCGTCTGGGGCGTTGCGGGCAGGAGCAGCACCACGATCTCCGCCTGTGACAGCACTTGGCGCAGTCCATCCTCCCCGGAATAGCAGGACACACCAGAGATATCCTTCGGCCGCCGGGACCAGCCTAGGGTGTTGAACTGCAACTGCGCCAACATCTGCGCGCAGGCCGACCCGAGCGCGCCAAGCCCCAGCACCGCCACCCTGCGGTCCCGCGCCAGCGGTGGCACCACATCATTGCGCCACACGCCATCCTGTCCCTGAATATGCGCATCCATGCCCAGATGGTGACGCAGCACATGGCCGGTGACCCATTCGACCATGCCCTCCGTCAGGCCCGGATCGACCATACGGCACAGCGGTACTTGCAAGGTTGTGTTGCCAACGATGCTTTCCACCCCGGCCCACAGGCTCAGCACCGCTTTCAGGCGGGTATAGGGGCGGAAATCCTGCACCGTGCTGGCAGGAGAATAGATCAGGTAATCCACCTCAGCAGGGTCCGCTTCCAGAACCAGATCAGCACTCACCCCGAGGTCAGCCATGGATTGGCGCAAGGGTGCCTCATAGGCCGCCCAATCGGCGCGTTTTGCCGCAAACAGGATCGTGGTCATTGGTAGCCTCGTCTGGGGCGGTGGACATGCGCGCATTGGATCAGGCCAAACGCGCCCAGCAGCACCAGCATCGCCGACCCGCCATAGCTGACCAGCGGCAGCGGCACGCCGACCACGGGTGCCAGCCCCATCACCATCGCCATATTCACCACGAAAAAGAAGAAGAACGTCGCCGTTAGCCCGCCCGTCAAGAGCGCGCCAAACCGATCCCGGTTGCGGTAGGCCGACACCGAACAGAACACGATGATCAGCGTGTAGAGCAACAGCAGCGACAGCCCCCCGATCAGGCCCAACTCCTCCGCCAGAATGGTGAAGATGAAATCGGTGTGCTTTTCGGGCAGGAAGTTAAGCCGGCTTTGCGTGCCTTCCATCAGCCCGCGCCCGGATATCCCGCCTGAGCCTGCCGCGATCTTGGCCTGCGTGATATGATAGCCGGAGCCAAGCGGATCGAGGGAGGGGTCGAGGAATGTCTCGATCCGGCGATACTGGTAATCCTTGAGGATTTGCCATTCCGTCCCGCGTGACGTCATCACGGCGGTAACCAACCCGACCGCCCCAAGGATCGCGGGCCCGAAATACCACCAACTGACACCCGCGAGGAACATCACCACCCCGCCCCCTGCCGCGAGCAGGATCGCTGTGCCGAGGTCAGGCTGGCTCAGGACCAGCGCGACCGGGATCGCGGTCAATGCAAGCGGCAACAGGACCCAGAACGGGCGCGAAACCTTCTCCGGCTCCAGCCACGCGTAATATTGCGCCAGCACCATCACGAGCGCGACCTTCATCACCTCGGATGGTTGTAACAGGATAAAGCCAAGGTCGATCCAGCGCTGCGCGCCCTTGCCCACTTCGCCCACGAATTCCACGGCGACAAGCAGGCCCAGCGCGCCCAGATAGGCGAAGATAGACATGCTTTTCCAGAAATTCAGCGGCGTCAGGGCCACGATGAACATAACAGTCAGGCCAATCGCGAAGCGCGTCATCTGCTGGCGCGCCCATGGATCAAGCGACCCGCCCGCCACGGAATAGAGCATCACAAACCCCATGCAGCACACCGCCACGACAAGCACCATCAGCGGCCAATGCATATAAAGGAGCTTGGCAAGGCCCGTCGGCGCGGGCTTGGCATTCATCTGTTCGTAATAGACCATGCTCAGGCCCGCCCTGATCCGGCGCTGCGGGGTGGCGCAGTGCTGCTGGCGGGGATGGAGCGGCGCTGCTCCTCAATCTCTTCGCGCAGGGCGGGGGGATAGGCCTCCAACGGGGGCAAGCCGCCATAAAGCGCGCGCATCAGGATGTCCCGCGCGATGGGGGCTGCGGCAGCCGACCCGCTGCCGCCATGCTCGACCACCACGGACACCGCGTATTTCGGATCGTCATAGGGCGCGTAGCCCACAAACAGCGCGTGATCGCGGCGGTTCCATGGCAGATCCTCGTTGCGGAACACGCCTGCGCGCCGCTCGGCCTCCGAAATGCGGCGGACTTGGCTGGTGCCTGTCTTGCCCGCGAGGATCATCTCCGCATCCGCGATGCGAGAGGAATAGGCGGTGCCGCGCCGCTCATTCGATACGGCAAACATCCCGTCGCGGACCGCGCGCAGCCCCCGTTCGGACACCTCAAGCGGTGGCGCGGGCTGGGGCTGGATCAACCGTCCATCAATGGAGCGCAACAGCGTCGCCTCCACCGCGCGGCCCGTCGCGAGACGCGCGGTCATGATCGCCAATTGCACGGGAGAGGCCAGCATGAAGCCCTGCCCGATCCCGGAATTGAGCGTGTCGCCGCCCTGCCATGCTTCCCCCCTGACGGCAGCTTTCCAGCCGCGCGTCGGGGTCAGACCAGCAGCCACCGCAGGCAAGGGCAGATCGGGCCGGATGCCCAGCCCGAATTTGTTGGCAAAGGCGGTCAGCCTGTCCATCCCGATACGCTGCGCGATGTCGTAGTAGTAGATGTCACAGGAATGCTTGATGCTGTCGCGCAGGTTCATATGACCATGCCCGCCCCGCCGCCAGCAGTGGAACCGCTGATTGCCCAGCATCATCGAGCCATTGCAGAAAATCTCCTCCTCCGGGTCCACAAGGCCAAGCTCAATCGCGGCAAGTGCCACGATCATCTTGAACGTGGAGCCGGGCGGATAGGCACCCGAAACGGTCTTGTTATACATCGGGCGATGATCGTCGCTGTTCAGCCGATCCCAATCGCGCTGCGAGATGCCAAAGACGAAATTATTGGGATCGAAACTGGGCGCGGAGGCAAGTGCGAGCAATTCGCCCGTATGCACATCCATCACGGTGGCAGCCGCACTTTCCTCCCCCATGCGGCTCAGTGCATAGGCTTGCAAACCGTAGTCGATGGTAAGCTGCATATCCGCGCCGCTGCGCCCTTCGGCACGGTCAAGCTCGCGGATCACCCGGCCCACGGCGTTGACCTCGATCCGGCTGGTGCCTGCCTGCCCGCGCAGGGTGTCCTCGTGCCGCCGCTCAACACCCGATTTGCCGATCTGGAAATCGGGGATCTGAAGCAGCGGATCCGGGTCTTCGATCTGGCTCAAATCCCAGTCCGACACTGGCCCGACATAGCCCACGAGATGCGCGAATTCCGGCCCGTGGGGGTAGTGGCGCGACAGGCCCACTTCCGGCGAAATGCCCGGCAACGCGGGCGCATTGGCCGAGACGCGGGCGAAATCCTCCCATGTCATATGCTCAAGCACCGCCACGGGCACAAACGCCGCGCGGGAGGCCACATCGCGCAGCACCCGTTCCCGCCGCTCCGGGCTGATCTCAACGATCTGAGCGAGACGATTGAGCACATCCTCCACATCGCGCGCCTGTTCGCGGACGATGACGATACGGTAATTCTGCTGATTGATGGCGAGCGGCTCACCGTTGCGGTCGAAAATGAGGCCGCGCGCGGGCGGGATCAGGCGCAGGTTGATGCGGTTTTCTTCGGCCAGAAGCCGGTATTTGTCGGCCTCGACCACCTGCAATTGTCGCATCCGCCAGGCGAGCGTGCCGACAAGCGCGAGTTGCAGGCCCAAAAGCAGCACACCCCGGCGCGAAAATCGCCGCTGGGTCGGTTCCGGCGTCTGTGTCTTTTTGCTCATTCGGTTTGCCTCCGACCACGCCCAATGCGCAGCGCCGCCCGCACCGCGCCCGCGAGCAACGGATAGCATAGCGCGGTCACGACCGCATTGATCAGCACCATCATCGTGTCAGGGCGCGCAGCGAAGGTGATCATCAGCACGCCCAGTTGCGCCAGACTGCCAAGGAGGATCAGGAGGCTCACAAACACCCATTCGAGAAGGAATGGCACGCCTGCAGGCTGACGGCGCAGCACCTCCGTGATCAGGAGGAGCGTCAGCGCGCCCAGCCCCACGGGCCGCCCGAGCATCAGATCGGCAATCAGACCAATGGCGAACATCAGGATCATCGGCGCGGATTGCGGATGGCGCAACGCCCAAGCGCAGGCAAGGCACAGCACCAGATCGGGCACCGCAAAGCCGCTCGTCGCCGGGCGCAGCGGCATCAGCGACACGGCCAGCAAGAGTGCAGCGAGCGTCGTCAGCACAACCGCCGCGAACGCATGCCGCAGGATGGGTGTGGTGTCACTCATTGACCACGCCCTCCTCCGTCGGGGACGCAGGCAGGGCCGCACCGATCAGGCCGCCCGGCCCTTCCACCGATTGCGGCGGGCGGAAGTTGAGGATCCGGACGAATTCGAGCCGGGCATACTCCGCCGCCGGGCGCACGCGCAGGCGGTTTTCGCTGTCGCGCACCACCACGCCGACCAAGAGATCGGGCGGCAACACCCGCCCGTCACCCGATGTCATCACCCGGTCGCCGGGGCGCACCCGCTCGGGCGCCTCCACGAACTGGACAAGGGGCATTCCGGTATTGTCGCCCGTCACCACCGCCCGCTGCCCGGTGCGCTGCAACACCACCGGCACGCGGCTGTTGATATCCGTGAGGTAGATGATGCGGCTCGTCTCCTCCCCCACACCGGACACCCGGCCCACAAGGCCAAGCCCGTCCATCGCGGCGGCACCGTCCTGCACCCCGTTGCGACGGCCCACATTCACAAGCCCGCTTTGACTGAACGGCCCGCCCGTGTCGGTCAGCACTTCCCCCGTGACAAACCGCATCTGCGGCGACAGGCGCACATTGTTGAGCGCGCGCAGGCGGGCATTGCGCTGCTCCAACTGGATCGCGGCCTCCCGCCAGCCGCGCAGATCCTGCACCTCCCGGCGCAATTCCTGATTTTCCTCATAGACCCGGACATAGGATTCGAAATCCTCCGCCATCCGGGTCAGCGTGGCGGCGGGGCGGCTTGTCCAGTCAAACGCCGGGAACACCGCGTCGGCCACCGCCATGCGCAACCGCTCCACCCGTGGATTGTCGATCCGCCACAGGGCAAACAGGGCGACAGACAGGATGATCAGCAGGCCAAGGATGACCTGCCGCGTCATACGCCATACGTCCTGATCGCTTTGCGATTGCGCCAAAATGGCCTCCGATCCGCATCACTGCCAGGGGGAGGCAGTGCGTGTCAGTTGCTTGTGCCGTAGTCGATAACGTGTTGCAGGCGGCGCTCGAACTCAAGGCTCTTGCCAGTGCCAAGGGCCACACAATTCAGCGCGTCATCCGCCACGGAAATGGCAAGCCCCGTCTGCTCCCGCAGGGCAAGGTCAAGATCACCCAAAAGCGCGCCACCCCCGGTGAGCATCACGCCCCGGTCCACGATATCCGCCGCAAGGTCCGGCGGGGTCGCTTCAAGCGCGGTCATCACCGCCTCACAGATTTGCTGCACCGGCTCGGCGAGCGCCTCTGCCACTTGCGCTTGCGTGATCTCCGTCTCTTTCGGGACGCCGTTCAGCAGATCGCGGCCCCGGATTTCCATCGCCTGACCGCGCCCATCGGCAGGCACGCGGGCGGAGCCGATGGTGGTCTTGATCCGCTCGGCGGTGGCCTCCCCGACCAGAAGGTTATGCTGGCGGCGCAGATAGCTTATAATCGCCTCATCCATCCGGTCCCCACCCACACGGACGGACCGCGCATAAACGATATCACCGAGCGAGAGCACCGCGACCTCGGTCGTGCCGCCGCCAATATCCACGATCATGGAGCCGGTCGGATCGGTGATCGGCAGGCCCGCGCCAATCGCGGCGGCAATCGGCTCTGCAATCAGGCCCGCTTTGCGCGCACCGGCGGCAAGCACGGATTCGCGGATGGCCTTCTTTTCAACCGGGGTTGCGCCATAGGGCACGCAGACGATGATCTTGGGCTTGCCGCGTTTGTTTACCTTGCGGATGAAGTGTTTGATCATGGCCTCGGCCACATCGAAATCCGCGATCACCCCGTCGCGCATCGGGCGGATCGCCTCAATGCTGCCGGGCGTGCGGCCCAGCATCAGCTTGGCGTCCTCACCGACTTCGAGCACCTGTTTCTTGCCGTCGCGCACGTGATAGGCCACGACCGATGGCTCGTTCAGGACGATGCCCTTGCCCTTCACATAAATCAGCGTGTTCGCGGTGCCCAAATCAATCGCCATGTCTGACGAGAACACACCGGAAATTGCACTCAGCATATTGAACTGCCCCTGTTCATCCGCCCGATCCACATATCACGCTCACCGGGGATTTCGCCTGTTTGACAAGCGTTATACGTCCGCGCAGGACAGCAGGTAAAGGGCATGCTGCACCGCAATGGGTTTGAAACGTGGCGTTTTGTCGATTTGCCGGTGGTTGTTCGGAATTTGGCGCGGCCTTCGGCGTCTTTGCTCCGAAAAACCGGGGCTGCCTGATTTCAGACACCCCCGGTGGTGATCATTGGTCTTAGGCCGTGCTGACTGCGTTTGGCACGACTTTCTCACGCCGCACGACCAGCTTGTTTAGCGCCCCGATATAGGCGCGGGCGGAGGCCACGACCGTGTCGGTATCTGCGGATTGGCCCGTGACGATCGCGCCGCCTTCCTCCATCCGCACGGACACGGTGGCCTGCGCGTCGGTGCCTTCGGTCACGGCGTGCACTTGATAGAGTTGCAAGCGCGCCTCATGCGGGAACATCGCCTTGATCGCATTAAAGGTCGCATCGACGGGGCCGTCGCCCGTTGCGGTGGTCGAATGCTCCTGCCCGTCGATGTTGAGAGTCATTTCCGCCTGTTGCGGGCCAGTGGTGCCGCACTGCACGGACATGGACACAAGCCGGATATGCTCTTGTCCAGCGGAAGCGTCGGTATCCGACATCAGCGCGATCAGATCGTCGTCATAGACCTCCTTCTTGCGGTCGGCCAATTCCTTGAACCGTACGAAAATATCCTTGAGCTGGTTGTCGCCCACCTCATAGCCCAGATCCTTGAGCTTTGAGCGCAGGGCCGCGCGGCCCGAATGCTTGCCCATGACGATATTCGTCTCTGAGAGGCCGATATCTTCGGGGCGCATGATCTCGAACGTCTCGGCGTTCTTGAGCATACCGTCCTGATGGATGCCGGATTCGTGGGCAAAGGCGTTCTTACCGACGATTGCCTTGTTATACTGCACGGCAAAGCCGGACACGGCGGCGACACGGCGCGAAATCCCGATAATCTTGGTCGTGTCGATCCCGGTGCTGTAGGGCATGATGTCATTGCGCACCTTGAGCGCCATGACGACTTCCTCCAGCGCGGTGTTGCCCGCGCGCTCCCCCAGACCATTGATCGTGCATTCGATCTGCCGCGCACCCGCCTCGACCGCGGCCAAAGCATTCGCCGTGGCCATGCCCAGATCGTTGTGACAATGGGTGGCGAAGGTGATCTCATCCGCGCCGGGCACCTCTTCGATCAGCATCCGGATCAGATCGGCGCTTTCGCGGGGCGCAGTATAGCCCACCGTGTCGGGGATGTTGATCGTGGTGGCCCCGGCCTTGATCGCGATTTCCACGACACGGCGCAGATAGTCATGCTCCGTCCGGGTGGCGTCCATCGGGGACCATTGCACGTTGTCACAAAGATTGCGCGCGTGGCTGACCGTGTCGTGAATGAGGTCCGCCATCTGATCCTGATCCAAATTCGGGATCGCCCGGTGCAGGGGCGAGGTGCCGATAAAGGTGTGGATGCGCGGGCGGGCGGCGTGTTTCACGGCCTCCCAACAGCGGTCGATATCCTTGAAATTCGCGCGGCTGAGCCCGCAGATCACGGAGTTTTTCGACCGGCGGGCGATCTCGCTCACTGCCTGAAAATCCCCTTCGGAGGCGATGGGAAAGCCTGCCTCGATGATATCGACGCCCATCTCATCCAGCATGGAGGCGATCTCCAGCTTTTCGGTATGGGTCATGGTGGCACCGGGCGATTGTTCGCCGTCGCGCAGGGTCGTGTCGAAAATCAGGACGCGGTCCTGTTCGGATGTGGTGGTCATTGGAATGGTCCTTAGTCTGTCAGAATGTCCGGTGTGTTTCGGCGCGGCCCGGTGATCCCCTGAGCGTGCGCGCCGATATCCCCGGCACGCTCAGAGGCTGCTAAGGAGGAGAAGCGCATCGCGACCAATCATGGTCTGGGCAGGGATATGTGCGGTTCTGATCATGGGCGGCACTATTGCGCGGCTGCGCGCGGGATGGAACCCCGAAAATGCACTGGACGCGCGGGCATGATGCGCCATGTAGGGGGCCATGAGTATTCAAGGTGACTTTGATGCCCGCTTTCGAGGTGGGCGCGCGTTGGTGATCGGCTCGACCGGGGCGATCGGATCGGCGCTGATTGATCGGTTCAAGCGGGTGATGGCGGTGGATGCCCTGTCACGCCGGGAGAACGGGTTTGACGTAACCGAGGAATCGAGTGTGGAGGCTTGGGCCAAGCGCCTGCCGGAGCA
Organism: Rubricella aquisinus; assembly: GCF_014199445.1. GTDB lineage: Bacteria > Pseudomonadota > Alphaproteobacteria > Rhodobacterales > Rhodobacteraceae > Rubricella > Rubricella aquisinus. Next base: position 108,849 of record NZ_JACIJS010000008.1, read on the forward strand.
ATACCAGATCATCTTCAACGCCACCGGCGCGCTGGAGATTGACAACCATGGCCCCGAAAAGACGATCCGCGCGATTGATCCGGAGGCGATGGCCGCGCAATTTGCGCTCAATGCAATCGGGCCTGCGCTGATCCTGAAACACCTTTCGCCCCTGTTGGCGGATGGGGGCGTGTTTGCGTCGATGTCAGCACGGGTCGGCTCCATCGGGGATAATGGCTTGGGCGGGTGGATCAGCTATCGCGCGGCTAAGGCGGCGCAAAACCAGATCGTGCATACAGCCGCCATTGAGATTGCCCGCAAAAAACCCAAAGCGGCGGTCGTGGCGCTGCATCCCGGTACGGTCGAATCGGAATTGACCCGCAAATACCTCGGGCGGCACGGATCGGTGACGCCGGATGAGGCCGCTGACAACCTTGCCCGCGTGATTGCGGGGCTGGGACCGGAGCAAAATGGCGGATTCTTCGACTGGAAAGGGGAGGTCATCGCGTGGTGAGGCGCTCCCGCACGTCATGCGCGGTGCAAGCACCGCTTTTCCCTTTGGGCCGGGCGGCGCTGCGCGCCGGAGCCGCGCATGGCTGATCCACGCTTGATCCTTGTTCTGGGGGATCAACTGTCCCTTGGTCTGTCCGCGCTGCGCGAGGGGGTGAAAAGCCGCGATATCGTGGTGATGGCGGAGGTGCGGGAGGAAGGCACCTATGTCGCCCATCACGCAAAGAAAATCGCGCTGATCCTGTCGGCCATGCGCCATTTCGCGAAGGAATTGCGCGCGGATGGCTGGACGGTCGCCTACACGGCCCTTGATGACGCGGAGAACACCCACTCGATCGGCGGGGAGGTGTTGCGGCGGGCGGAGGAGCATGGCGCGGATGAGGTGATCGCCACCGTCCCAGGCGAATGGCGCCTGCGCCAAAAGCTCGACCATCTGCCGATCAAGACGACGCAGCTCCCCGATGACCGTTTCATCGCCAGCGAGGGGGAGTTCGCAAACTGGGCTGAGGGGCGCAAATCCCTGCGGATGGAGTATTTCTATCGCGAAATGCGGCGCATGACGGGCATCCTGATGGACGGGAAAGACCCTGAAGGCGGCAAGTGGAACTACGATTCGGAGAACCGCAAACCGGCCTCTGGTGATCTGTTCATGCCTGAGCCATTGCGCGTCACGCCCGATGGAGTAACGGAGGATGTACTGGCCCTCGTCGCGGCGGAATACCCCGATACGTTTGGGCAGCTAGAACCGTTTTGGTTCGGCACGCGCCGGGCGGATGCGGAAAAGGCCGCCGATCACTTCTTCAAGGAGGCGCTGCCGGGGTTTGGCGATTATCAGGACGCGATGCTGGAGGGGGAGCGGTTCCTCTATCATTCGGTGCTGTCGATCTACCTCAATATCGGGCTGCTCGACCCACTTGATCTGTGCCAGCGGGCGGAGGCGGAGTATCGCGCGGGGCGCGCGCCGCTCAATGCAGTGGAAGGCTATATCCGCCAAATCCTTGGCTGGCGGGAGTTTATCCGGGGGATCTATTTCCTTGATGGGCCGGATTACACGAAACACAACAAACTGCGCGCCCAGCGCAAATTGCCCGATTTCTATTGGACGGGGGAGACGGATATGGCCTGCATCCGCGCCGCCGTCACCCAAACGATTGAGGAAGCCTATGCCCACCATATCCAGCGGCTGATGGTGACCGGCAATTTCGCGCTGATCGCGGGGATCAATCCGGCGGAGGTGCATGAATGGTATCTTGCCGTTTATGCCGATGCGTTTGAATGGGTGGAGGCACCCAACACTATCGGCATGGTGCTGCACGCCGATGGCGGTATGGTTGGCTCAAAACCCTATGCGGCGTCGGGCGCCTATATCGACCGGATGTCGGATCATTGCGCCGCCTGCCACTACAACGTGAAGGTCAAGCATGGGGAGGGCGCGTGCCCGTTCAACCCGCTTTACTGGGATTTCCTGCTGCGCAATCGCGAGCGTTTTGAGGGCAATCCGCGCATGGCGCAGATGTACCGCACATGGGACCGGATGAAGCCCGAAAACCAGCGCGCCAGTCAGGACAGCGCCGCCGCGATCCTCAAAGATCTATCGAATGGAAAGCGGATTTAGCGCTCACCGCACATGCGCTGACATCATAAAGGCCTCTTGCGCTGCCGCAATCACGCGCTGCTGCATCGCGATTTCGGATGCGGAGGCCGCATCGGGGCGGGCATGGGTCACCGGCCAACTGGCGTAAAGGGAGGCCTGCCCGCTATGGGTGGCGACACCGCTGCCTTGTGGGATCGCGGCAAAAACGGATGTGCCAATCAGCAGCCCGAGCAGCCCCGAAAGCCAAGCATGATTGCGCTGTTTTTGCATTTTGACACCCATCGGACACTTACAACGGAACATGCCCAATATGTCATATGTTGCCCGATGGCTGGCGTGAAACCTCCGTCAATTTGTGGGCAGGCCGCGTGAATTCTGGGCCATGAGCCGGTCCGCGCCAGCAATCTCCGCCGCGAGGATCACGAGAAGCCGCATCCTTGCCTCCGTCGGGGAGAGCTGCCGGTTTGGCAGGCTGTCCGGGTTCGGCCATGTCTGAACCGTGGTGATGGCTGGTGTCGTGCCTCTCATGTCGGGCTGTGTCACATCCGCCTGCGCGGCACCTGCCGCGCCGATCACAATGGCGCAAAGAAAATATCTGATCATCCTGAGTTCCCCCCTCAATTGGAAGCGCCCCCCGGCGCATGGCTCTTTTTTGCCGCGGTGGGGTTAACGGATGGTTAGGGCGAAGGGGCTGTTTACGGTGGATTTGACGCAAATCCGCGCGGGGTCTCGTCAGAGGATGAAAGCCGATGGTAGGCTGCCCCAGATGACAGACCCGTCCGAATACACCTTCCGCAAGGTCACTTTGGCCGATGCCGATCTGTTGCAGCGATGGCGCGCAGCGCCCCATGTGCGCGCGTGGTGGGCACCCTCCCCGCCCTACAGCGCGGCGCAATTGGACGATCCGGATGTTGATCGCTGGATCGTCTCGATGGGGGACCGGCCCTTTGGCTTCATGCAGGATTATACCGTTCATGGCGCGGCGGAGCATCATTTCGCGCATCTGCCCGCCGGGGCGCGGGGCATTGATCAGTTTATCGGAGAGGCCGAGTTATTGGGTCAGGGACACGGTCCCGGTTTCATCCGCGCGCGGATGATGGCGCTCTTTGACGCGGGCACCCCCGTCATCGCCACGGACCCGCACCCGGACAATCACCGGGCGATCGCGGCCTATCGGAAACTGGGGTTCCGGGTCACCGGGCCTGCACAGGAAACCCAATGGGGGCTGATCCTGCCCATGATGGCCACAGCGGGAGAGGTGCGATGATCACGACCGAATTCGTCCAGACCATGGCGCGGTATAACCGCTGGCAAAACCGCTCCCTGATTGAGGCGGCAAGCACGCTGTCCGATCAGGATCGATGGCGCGATTGCGGGGCCGTCTTTCGCTCCATTGCCGAAACGCTGAACCACATTCTGTGGGATGATCGTGTCTGGTTGGCCCGTCTTAGAGGCGATGCGGCCCGTGCCGCTGAGATCGGAGCGCGGCACCCCTATACGGACACGCCGCGAGATTGGCTGGACTTCATGCGGCAAAGGGCGGCGCTGGATGACGAGATCATGGTTTTCGCGGATGGCCTGACCGCGGATGATCTGTCGCGAACGGTCCAATGGACCCGTGGCGATGAGGAGGTAGAGACCACCGTCGCCTTTAACCTTGTGCATATGGTGAACCATCAGACCCATCATCGCGGTCAGGTTCATGCGCTGTTGACCCGGTTCGGCGCGGCGCCACAGCCCACCGATGTGCAGATGCTTGATCTGCTCGGCGGTAAGGGTTAGGCGGCGATCCCCCCAGCGCCAAAGCAAAAAGGCCGCTCCCGGGGAACGGCCTTTTCGAAATGATTTGCTTAGCGTCAGTCGGTGACGGTGATCCCGGCGGCTTCTGCCTCCTCGCGGGTCGCCTCTTCATCGTTGACCCAGTAGCCGTCATATTCTTCGCCGGTGGAATAGATCATAAGGCCACGCCCCTGCCGCTGACCGCTGACAAAGAAGCCCTCATAGCGGTCGCCATTGGGATAGATCGCGGTGCCCTGACCGTGAATCTCACCTGCGAGCCAGCCACCGACATATTCAAACCCATCGGACATGGTGATCGTACCGGTGCCTTCGCGCTGCCCATCGGCAAAGCTGCCCTTATAGACGGTGCCATCGGCATAGGTCGCGACACCCTCACCATGGCGCAGGCCATCGCGCCAATCGCCCGCATACTGATAACCATCATCATAGGTCATCACGCCATAGCCGTGATTGCGCGCGTTGAGGAAGCTGCCTTCATAGACCAGCCCGTTGTCATAGCGGGCGATGCCTTCGCCCTCGATCACGCCATTGACCCACTCACCGGAATAGGTGGAGCCATCGGGATAGGTGATCGTGCCGGTGCCGTGGCTGACGCCATCAAGGAACTCGCCCTCATAGACGGACCCATCGGGATAGCGCATGAAGCCGGTTCCTTCGATCCGGCCCTCGACCCATTGTCCTTCATAGACATAGCCATCGGTGCCTTGGAACGTGCCCTGCCCATGGCGCAATCCGGCGAGGAACTCGCCCTCATAGATATCGCCATTGGCGAAGGTGGACAGGCCCGTGCCTTCCCGCTCTCCATTGACGAATTCGCCCTCATAGACGTCGCCATTGGGCTGGGTCAGCACACCGATGCCGTTGATCTGGTTATCGACCCATTGGCCAACATAGGTCAGCCCGTCGGGCAGCGTGAGCGATCCTTCGCCAACGCGGTTGCCCTGCACGATGTCACCGACATAGATCGCACCATCGGGATAGGTGATCTCACCCGACCCATGTTTGGTGCCGTTCTCCCATGTGCCGGAATAGCGGTAGCCATTGGGTGATTCCATCGTGCCGGTGCCGTGGTGGACGGAATTCTGGAACTCGCCCTCATAGCGCACGCCATTGGCATAGATCGCAACGCCGGTGCCCTGAATCACGCTATCGACCCACTCGCCCTCATAGGTGCCGCCATCGGAAAAGACGATGCTGCCCTGTCCTTCGGGCTTACCGTTCACGAACTGCCCGGTATAGACGGAGCCGTTCGGGAATTTGGCCACGCCTTGGCCTTCGATCCGGCCATCAACCCATGTGCCAGTGTATTCATACCCATTGGGGAGCCTGTAGGTGCCCTGCCCGTGTTGCAGGCCGTCCTTGAACTCGCCCTCATACACGCCGCCTGTGTCGTACTGTTTGATCTGCACGTCACCGGATTGATCCTGCGCAACCGCGACAGAGCCAAAGGCCAGCAAGGTTGTCAGGCCCAGCGTTGAGATCGTCTGCCGTGAAAAGGCTGTGTTCATTTCGTCCTCAGTCATCCGCGCCCGGCGGATCGACCTCCCTCTGAAAACCAAAAATTCCCCAAATGTCCCGATGGATACTAGAAGCGAAACCAACGGGGGGCAACACGCTTGTGCGCAATCATTGCCTTGTCCGATCAGGACGCCTCACTTGTAATCCGGCCCGGTGAAATGTATCGCCATTTCAGCGCTCTTCCAGTCCGAAAGGTCGGCACATGACAGCGACATTCCGCCTGACACTGGCGCAGTTGAACGCAACGGTCGGGGATTTTGCGGGCAACGCGGCGCTCGCCAAACAGGCCCATGCCGCGGGGGCCGCGGCGGGCACCGATCTTGTGATGCTGCCAGAGATGTTTTTGACCGGCTACCAGACGCAGGATCTGGGCCGTCGCCGTGCCTTTGTCGCGGAGGCGCAGCGCTGGGTGGAGCGGCTCGCGCAGGAGTGCGCGGATGGCCCCGCGCTCGGCATCGGAGCGCCCGCCCTGCATGGGGCGGAGTTGTTCAACGCCTACTACATTCTGTCCGGTGGGCAAATAAGCAGCGTTATTCGCAAGCAAATCCTGCCCAACGACGATGTTTTCGACGAAAAACGCATCTATGCGGCGGCGGACCCGCAAGGCCCGGTGAGCATCGCCGGTGTGCGGCTCGGGCTCCAGATTTGTGAGGACGCGTGGCATGAGGGGCCGACCGAAACGCTAGAGGAAAGCGGGGCTGAGATTCTGCTCGTGCCCAACGGCTCCCCCTATCACCGGGACAAACGCGATGTGCGGATGAACCACATGATCGCACGGTCGGTCGAATCTGGCTTGCCCGTCGTCTATCTCAACATGGTGGGCGGGCAGGACGATCAAATCTTTGACGGTGGCTCTTTCGTGTTGAACCTGCACGGCGAGGTGGCCGCTGAATTGCCCGTGTTTGAAGAGGCCATCCGCCATGTCACGTTCGAGCAGGGCGCGGATGGCTGGCGCTGCCTTCCCACAGAGCGGGAAAGCATTCCTGACGCGTGGGAGCAGGACTATCACGCAATGGTTGTGGGGCTGCGGGATTACCTCGCCAAATCCGGGTTTGGACAGGTCGTGCTCGGCCTGTCGGGCGGGATTGATTCGGCGCTCGTGGCAACCATCGCGGCGGATGCGTTCGGGCCGGAGAATGTGCATTGCGTGATGCTGCCCTCGGAATACACCTCCGCCCATTCGCTGGAGGACGCAGCCGGGGTGGCAAAGGCGCTCGGCGCGCGGCTCGACACCATTCCGATCAGCGGCCCCCGCGCCGCCGTGACCGAGGCGCTCGCGCCGTTGATGGTCGGCACGACGCCCGATGTGACGGAGGAGAATATTCAAAGCCGCCTGCGCGGGTTGCTCTTGATGGCCGTGTCCAACAAATTCGGCGCGATGCTGCTGACCACCGGCAATAAATCGGAGGTCGCGGTGGGGTATGCCACGATTTATGGCGATATGGCGGGTGGCTACAATCCGATCAAGGATCTCTACAAGACGCGGGTGTTTGAAACCTGCCGCTGGCGGAATGCCAATCACCGCCCGTGGATGAAAGCCCCAGCGGGGGAGGTCATCCCACCCCGCGTGATCGACAAACCGCCCAGCGCCGAGTTGCGCCCCGATCAAAAGGACGAAGACAGCCTGCCGCCCTACGACGTGCTCGACGATATTCTGGAGCGGTTGGTGGACCGGGCCGAATCCGTCGATGATGTGATCGCGGCGGGCCATGATGCCCAGACTGTCGAGCGCATACAGCACCTCGTGTTCATCAATGAATGGAAACGGTATCAAAGCGCGCCGGGCGCACGGCTGACCCCGGGCGCGTTCTGGCTCGATCGCCGCTACCCGATGGTAAATCGCTGGCGGGATCGCCCGGGCAGCGGCGCATGACCGATCGCCCCATTGGCCCGATTGTCGAAGGGTGGTCACCGGCCTCAGCCGATATGGCCCTGACCGCAACGAGGCAGTATTGCCGCATCGCGCCGCTGGAGATGGGGCATGTGCCCGCACTTTTCGCGGCATTCGATGCCGATGATGGCACGATGTGGGATTACATGCCGAACGGCCCATTCGCGACCGAGGGCGATCTGGCCGCTTGGGCGGAAACCGCCGTGACAAGTACCGACCCGCTGTTTCATACGATCATGGGTGCGGGCGGCGTGCCACTTGGATTTGCCAGCTATCTGCGGATTTCCCCATCTGATGGCGTGATCGAGGTGGGCTTCATCGCGATGAGCCCCGCGTTGCAGCGGACCCGCGCTGCGACCGAGGCCATGTATCTGATGATGCGCCATGCATTCGAGCGCGGCTATCGACGTTATGAATGGAAATGCAACGCGTTGAACGCGCCGTCGATGCGCGCGGCGAAGCGGCTGGGATTCACGTTTGAGGGAATTTTCAGGCAGGCCACCATCGTGAAAGGGCGAAATCGGGACACTGCGTGGTACTCCATTCTCGATCACGAATGGCCTGGACAGAAGGCCCGGTTTGAAGCGTGGCTCAATCCTGAGAATTTTACGCCCGAAGGCCAGCAGATAAGGTCGCTTGCGGAGCTTTGAATGTGCTCGATGTGCGATCCGGGCGCGCTGAGCGTTGTCGAAGTCGTCACCTGCCCTGAAGCATCAAAGCGTGCGGCGGCACCCCTCCTTAGGATGCCGCCTCTTTTCTCGTCGTGGATGTCAGAATTCCTTCCAATCATCGTGATCGACAGCGGTGTTGCCAACGACGACCGGCGCGGGGCTCGGTTTTCTGGCCGGGGTCGCGGGTTTGTCGTCCCGGAACCGATCCGCGCCATCGTTTGATTGAGCCAGCGACACCTGTTTCGATGTCTTGAACACGCGCACAAGGTCGATCAGCGTTTCCGCCTTCAGTGCGAGTTGCGTTGACCGCTCGGCGGACTGTTCGGACATGGCCGCGTTCTGCTGGGTCATGCTGTCCATCTCGCTTAGCGCGGAGGAGATTTCATCCACGCCAGTCGCCTGTTCTTTGCTCATTGCGGTGATGTCGGTGATGGCGTTGTTCACCTCCTGAATGGCGCTGATGATCTTTTCCAACGACTTTCCGGCCTCACTGACGAGATCGACGCCTTCGGACACATGGGTCGTGCTGAAAGAGATCAACTCCTTGATATCCTTCGCCGCTTCGCTGGAACGCTGGGCGAGGGTCCGCACCTCCGATGCCACAACGGCGAAGCCTTTGCCCGCATCCCCGGCGCGGGCGGCCTCGACCGCTGCGTTCAGGGCCAGAAGGTTAGTCTGGAAGGCAATCGAATCGATGACGGAGATGATCTGAGACATCTTTTCAGAGCTGTCTTCGATCCGGGACATGGCAGAGACCGCGTTTTCAACGACCCGGCCACCGACATTGGCCTGATCCGCCGCCTCGGTTGCAAGTTTGGTCGCGGCTTCGGCGTTCTGGGCGTTGTTCTTAATGGTCGAGGTCATCTCTTCCATCGTGGCGGCCGTTTCCTCAAGCGAGGCTGCTTGCGATTCCGTCCGGCGGGACAGTGATTTGGAATCCGTGGCGATCTGCCCGGTGTTCGAGTTGATCTCATGCGCCGTGATCTGGATATCGCTGACCAACTCCCCAAGTTTGCTGAAGGTGGAATTGATATCCGCCTGCAGCGTGGCAAAGGCGCCGCGATAGGATCCTTCCATCCGGCCAGAGAAGTCACCAGCCGCCAGCGCGGAGATTGAGGCCGTGGTCGCGCGCATGCCCTCGTCGAAGGCGGCGACCAGCCCGTTTACGTTGCCGGCAAGGTCGGAAAGCGTCTTGTTGTCGGTCCGGGCGTCGATGCGGCGATCAAACTCACCGTTCAGCGCGTGGCGGAGCACTTCATCCACCTCCGACTGGATGCGCAACTCGTCGGTCCGGTCCTGCCATTCCATGACGGTCCCAAGCCGATTATTCGCGTCATCCACAACCGGGCTGACATTGACCAGATAGCGGCGGCTGCCGAATTGAAGCGCGCGGGTATGTGCGCTGTCGACGCCCATCTTCTCTGGATCGAACATCCCGATGGGCGTGCCGACCAGATTGCTGACGGAGAGGTTCGGCAATGCGCTGCGCAGGTCCTCCTCATAATCGTGGAACATCTTTTGCAGCATGTCCGTCGTGTAGACAATGGTGTCGTCCGGACCTGCAATGATGATCTTGGCCGAAGAATTATCGACGGCGTTTCGTATCTGGAGAGCCTCGACCGCGCGTTCCTGAATCACCTCGACCGAGCGGGCGATGGCACCAAATTCATCCTTGCGATCGCTCGGGATATCCACATCAGAAGAGTTGTTCGCAATGGCCTCCAGCGCGTTGCGCAATGCGGTCAGCGGGCCAATCACACTGCGTGCGAGCAGCAGGGAGATGATGATCCCGGTGACAAACACCGCTCCCATCGTCCCAAGGCTGAAAATTTCCGAGGACTTGATGGTCTGATCAACGCGCGTTGTCTGGGCAAGCGTCTGAGCGCTGAGCGCGTCCCAAGTGATATCGAGCATCTCCATCGTGCGCGGGCCAAGGTCATCGGTATTCTGCTGGAGGATGCCAACCATGACGGCTTCCGCCTGCTGGGCAACCGGCAACTGCGCGCTGATATTGGCCAGATGTGCACGCATCGTGCTCAAATTCTCCGCCCAGCTTGGCGGCGCGCCATTCTCAAACCGATCAACCGACAGCGACAGGAGCGAAATCGTGCCCGTCATCCGCTCCGCATTTTCGTCGATTGGAGCGAGGTTGAATTTCCCGAATTGCTGCGTCAGCAGCTCAAGGTTCTGCTTCGCCATATCAAGCGCACCAGCAATCATGAAGCTGCTGTTTTCAGACGCACGGTTTTCAACTTGGCTGAGGCGCGCCTGAAGGTCGGTGATGCTGATCAGCATGGATTGCATGGAGTTCTGAAACTCATCCCTCACATCAAGGATATCATGCACATTCGCGTCATATTGCGTGACCAGATCGTAGATATCGACCACCAGCGGATAGACCTCCGCATTCTCTTCAAAGATCGCGAAATTCTGATCCTGAAAATCCAGGATTTCATGCAGATTTCCGATGGTTTCATCGTCGATCGCCCAGTTGCGATCACCCAAGAACCGCAGAAGGTCGAGGCGGGCCTCTAGGAAATCCTCCTGAATCTCGTTCAGTGTGTTGAGTTGAACTTTTGTCGTATTGGTGTCGCGCATCAGCCCTTTGACGGTCTGAAGCCCGTTCACCGCGATCAGGCTGGTGATGACAAGTCCCACCAGCAAAACTCCGAAGCCGCACCAAATGCGCTTAGCAACGCTCAAATTTTTCATGTCTCAACCCTCGTGCAGAATGACGAGGGAGGTTTACGCGCCGATTCGTTACCAAGTGCCTAAGCGGCAGGGGTTTTGCGCATCAACGGCATGAGTTTCGTCATGTCGGGGCCGCGGTCCGCACCCGTAAGTGCCCGTCTTAATGGAGGAAAAAGTTGTTTACCTTTCCGTCCGGTTGCCTCTTTCACAGCGTTGGCCCATGTCGTCCAAGTGGTGTCATCCCATGGCCGCGGCGGCAAAAGCGGTAGGGCTGCCGCCACGAATTCCGCATCTTCGGGGTGGATCAGAGGCTCTGCGCCATTGACGCACAGATCGTGCAAGGGGGCGACATCGGCAAGAACCTCGATGTTTTCGCGCGCCATATCCCAGAACTCCGGCGCATCATCGCCCGTGATCCCAAGCGCCGCGAGCCGCTCTGACACCGCGTCAAAGGGCAATCCATGCAGATAACGCGCGGTCATCGGGCGCAGGTCGTCGGGGTCGAGTTTGGTCGGGGCAGCCCCGAACCGGCCAATTTCGAACCCGTCGATCAGCTCCTGATGAGTGCCGCGCAATTCCACCGGATCGGCAGAGCCAAGCCGCGCCATCAGCGACAGGATCGCCATCGGCTCAATCCCTGCCGCGCGCATATCCTTGAGCGCCAGCGTACCGAGCCGTTTGGATAATGCCTCCCCCTGCGGGCCAGTCAGCAGCGAATGGTGGGCGAATGCAGGCACCCCCGCGCCCAGCGCGCGGAACATCTGAATTTGCGTCGCGGTATTGGTCACATGATCCATACCGCGCACGATATCGGTGATGCCCATTTCCGCGTCATCCACGACGGAGGCGAGCGTATAAAGGTACTGCCCATCCGCGCGGATCAGCACCGGATCAGACACGCTCGCGCTGTCGATGCTTTGCGGCCCGAGGATCATGTCCTCCCATGTGATCCGTTCCTGCTCCAGCTTGAACCGCCAGACGCCATTGCCACGCTCAGCGCGCAGGGCCTCTTTCTGCTCATCGGTCAGATCAAGGGCAGAGCGGTCATAAACGGGCGGGCGGCCCATGTTCAGCAACTTTTTGCGCTTGAGGTCCAGCTCCGTCGGGGTTTCGAACGCCTCATAGAGCTGCCCCGTGCCCCGCAGCGTCTCTGCGGCGGCATCATAGCGGTCAAGGCGGGAGGATTGCGTGATCTCCTTGTCCCAGGTCAGGCCCAGCCATTCCAGATCGCGGCGGATCATATCCGCATATTCCTGGGTTGACCGCTCCGGGTCGGTATCGTCAAGCCGCAGGATAAACGTGCCACCCGATTTGCGCGCGATCAGCCAGTTGAACAGCGCGGCACGCAGGTTCCCCACATGCAGAAAACCGGTGGGCGAGGGGGCAAATCGTGTGACGGTCATGGCACTGTCCTGTTGATCTCTTCGCGCGTGCTTCTACGCTTGAAGGGGGCAAGGGACAAGCGCTTGCGTGAATGGCCGAAAGGGACGCGGGAATGCAAAACTGGGATATGGAGGCGCCATCCTTGGGCGATATCGCTGATATCGCCGAGGCCGCGCGGGCGGCCCTGCCCGATCCGTGGCGCGCTGGCGCGCAATCGGTGCTGCTGCAAGTGGCCGATTTCGCGGATGACGATGTGCTGCGCGAAATGGGGGAGGAGGACGCATTCGCCCTCACCGGCCTTTATGACGGTATCCCGGTCACGCAAAAATCGGTGGCGGATGTGGTGATGCAGCCCGACACGATCTGGTTGTTTCGCCGTGCGATACTGGATGAATGGTGCGGGCGGGGCGACGTGACGCTGACCGCTCTGGTGACCCATGTGTTCGTGCACGAATTGGCGCATCATTTCGGCTGGTCGGATGAGGATATTGCCGCCATCGACCGGTGGTGGGAGTGACCCAGCCCGCGCTTTGCCTCAACACAGGATAAGGCAGACGCGGGCAGCTACAACAAAAACCACCCCTCTGCCCCTGCATCGGTCGTTTCACTTTTGCGGCACTCTTTTGCACCTTTTTGCCAAGGCAGGCGAAGGAGTGGCCCATGAAAGTTGGATTTGTCGGGCTCGGGAATGTCGGGTCCAAACTTGCGGGCAGCCTTTTGCGCAATGGCCATGATCTGACCGTGTTCGATCTTGATACCGGGAAAGTGGCGGAATTCGTGGCCCTTGGGGCGAGGGAGGCCCGAGATGCCGCAGCGCTGATGCGCGACGCGGATGTGGTGATCACCTGTCTGCCCTCCCCCGCGATTTGTGCCGCGACCGTGACGGAGATGCTGCCAGAGGTTACGCCGGGCAAAACATGGATGGAAATGTCCACCACCGATGACGGCGTGATGAAATCCCTTGCGGCACAGGTGCAGGCCGCGGGCGGCGCGGTGGTGGAATGCCCTGTCTCCGGCGGGTGCCACCGGGCGGCGACGGGCAATATCGCGATCTTTGCAGGCTGTGACCGGGACACGTTCGAGCGGGTGTTGCCATTGCTGACCACGCTGGGCCGGCGGGTGCTGCACACCGGGGAGATCGGCACCGCGTCCGTGCTGAAGGTGATGACCAACTACCTTGCCACCGCGAACCTGTTGTCGGTCTGCGAAGCGATGGTCACGATGAAGGCGGCGGGGATGGACCTTGCCACGACCTATGAGGCGATCAAGATTTCCTCCGGCACATCCTTTGTCCATGAAACCGAAGGGCAGGTGATCCTGAATGGGTCGCGCGATATTTCCTTCACCATGGACCTTGTGAAAAAGGATATCGGGCTGTTCCAGAAAATCGCGGAAACCCATGACATCCCGCTGGAGATCAGCCCGCTTTTGGGCGCGATCTTTGACGATGGGATCGCGAAATACGGGGCCCGCGAATTGTCTCCCAACATCATCAAACGGCTGGAGCATGCGACGGGCCTGTCGATCACGGCGCCCGGTTTTCCGGCCCAGATGACCGATGATGAACCGGAGGAACCGGGCTATGAGGTCGTCCCGCCCGGTCGCATTCCCCCGGTCGCTGCGGAGTAAGACGGATGAACACACATGCCAATATCGCCCATTGGACGGAGCGGCAGGACCTCGCGGCGAGCTTTCGCTGGGCGGCGCGGCTTGGCCTGCATGAGGCGGTTGCCAATCATTTCAGCCTTGCGGTGAATGGGGACGGCACGCATTTCCTGATGAACCCCAATCAGGTGCATTTCAGCCTGATCCGCGCCTCAGAGCTTTTGCTGCTTGATGCGAATGACCCCAACGCGCTTGACCAACCCGACGCGCCCGATCCGACCGCATGGGGTCTGCATGGGTCGATCCATCGGCTCTGCCCCCATGCCCGCTGCGTGATGCACACGCATTCGATCTTTGCCACGGTATTGGCTTCGCTTGCGGACAGCACCTTGCCGCCGATTGACCAGAACACCGCCACATTCTTCAACCGCTATGTGATCGACGACCAGTTCGGCGGGCTTGCCTTCGAGGAGGAAGGGATACGCTGCGCCGGGCTGCTGTCCGATCCGACAAAGAAGGTCATGATCATGGGCAATCATGGCGTGTTGGTGATCGGGCACTCCGTCGCGGACACGTTCAACCGGCTCTATTATTTCGAGCGCGCGGCAGAAACCTATATCCGCGCGCTCCAAACCGGGCTGCCCTTGCGCGTCTTGTCTGACGAGATTGCCGAAAAAACTGCAGCCGAGCTTGACGATTACCCCGGTCAGGCGGAGGCGCATCTTGCTGAAATTCGCCGCGTTCTGGACCGCGACGATCCCGATTACGCCAACTAGAAAAGGTGCGGCATGGACAGTGACATTTCCCTCGGGTCAAATGGGCTGACCCTGACCCTTGATGGGCAGGAGGCCTATTTCAACGCGTGCTGGCTGCGCGATGCCTGCACGTCTTGCATTGATCGGCAAACCCGTGAGCGGATTTTCGATGCGTCTTCCTTGCCCGATCTGCCGCATGTCACCCGGGCTTGGATCGAGGGCGACAGTCTGCGCATCGCGTGGCGCGATGAGGCGGCGGTGGGGACCGTGCCGCTTGACCTTTTGCGCCATGTCGCGGCCCATGGGCGCCCGCATGATCCAGCGCACCTGCCCCGGACAATCTGGATGGCCGATTTCGAGCCGCGGATCACCCGCGTCAGCCAGCATGACATGCTGCATGATGAGGTTGCGCGCGCGCAGTTTTGCCGGGCGATGATCACCGATGGGATCGCGATCGTGACCGATATGGAGCCGGGCAAGCCGAGCCTCACAGCACTTGTCGAAACGATGGGGCATATCACCCCTTCCGCCGAAGGGTTCTTCTTTGAAGTGCGGGTGGAGATCGCGCCGACCAACCTCGCCTTCACCGCCGGTGCGCTGGAGATGCACACAGATCTGCCGGGGGAGGAAGCAGCCCCCGGCCTGCAATTCCTGCATTGTCTGGAGAACACCGTCGAGGGGGGCCTGTCCCTGTTTCTGGACGGGGCCGCCGTGGCAGAGGCACTGCGCGCCGAAGACCCGGAGGCGTTTGACCTGCTGGCCACCCATTCCATCCCCTTTTTCTATCGCCATGACAGGCTGGACTATCGGGCGCATCAGCGTGTGATCGAGTTGGACCAACAGGGGCGCGTGACAGGGGTGACGATCTCACAGCACCTCCTTGATACGATGGACCTGCCGCAGCACCTCCTCGACAGCTACTACCCTGCGTTCATCAAATTCATTCGCATGATGCAGGAGGATCGGTTCGTGATGCGGTTCCGGTCACAGGCGGGGAATTGCGTGGTGTTCGACAATCACCGGATCGTGCATGGCCGCGAAGGCTATATCGCCGAAAGCGGCCGCCGCCATCTGCGCGGCTGTTACATGGATCGCGGCGCGCTGCGCAGCACCTATCGCGTGTTGGCCAAACGCGGGTTCGACGGGATCGCCGCCCCCGCGCTGGAAACCGCCTGAACGGCGCGCCCGCCCTCAGATGCTGAAGGGCGGGCGGACCTTGACCTCATAGAATTCCATCAGACCATGCGCGCCGCCTTCGCGCCCGTTGCCCGATTGCTTGAATCCGCCAAAGGGTGAGCCATAATCAGTCCCGCGCCCATTGATATGGATACCACCCGCCCGGAGCCGCCGCACCACGCGCAGCGCCCGCGCCTCATCCCGCGTGGAGACATAGGCATCCAGCCCATAGGGCGTGTCATTGGCAATCGCGATTGCGTCTTCCTCTGTCTCAAAGGGGATCATCACCAGAACCGGGCCGAACACTTCCTGCCGGGCGATGGTCATGTCGTTGGTCACATCCGCGAACAGGGTCGGTTTGACGAACCAGCCCTGATTGATCCCGTCTGGCCGCCCCGTGCCGCCAACAACCAGCCGCGCGCCCTCGTCAATGCCGGTCTGGATCAGGGTCTGCACGCGGTCATACTGGATTTGGTCAAAGAGCGGCCCGATATGGGAGCCTTCCTTTTGCGGATCACCCACGGCCTGCGCGCGGGCGGCCTCTGCCGCGAGGTCAACCGCGCGGTCATAGACGCTCCGCTCCACGAGCATCCGGGTCGGCGCGTTGCACGATTGGCCGGTGTTGGAGAAGCAGCCAAACACGCCCTCCGGCACCCGCGCCTCAAGATCAGCATCAGCAAAGATGATGTTGGGCGATTTGCCGCCCAGTTCCAGCGCCACGCGCTTCACGCTGTCCGCCGCGTCCTTGGTCACCAGCGCGCCTGCCCGCGTCGATCCGGTGAAGGACATCATCGCGATATCCGGGTGCCGGGACAGCGCCGCGCCGACCTCCGGCCCATCGCCATAGACAAGGTTGAACACACCCGGCGGGAACCCCGCCTCATGGATCATCTCAGCATAAAGCCGCGCGGAGAGCGGCGTATGCTCTGACGGTTTCAAAACGCATGTGTTGCCCGCCGCCAGCGCGGGAATGACCTTGAGCGAGATCTGGTTGACGGGCCAGTTCCAAGGCGTGATCAGCCCGCACACGCCGATTGGCTCATAGGTCAGAATATCGCCGTTCGGCAGCACCTTTTCTTCCTCCATCGCGTCGAATGCCGCGAGAAAGGCGCGCAAATGCCCGGTGCCCGACGCGGCCTGCTGTTCGCGCGACAGGGTGATCGGCGCGCCCATTTCTGCCGTGATGGCCTGCGCCATCTCCTCCTCCCGCGCCGCGCTGATCGTGAGCAGGCGGGCCAGCAGCGCGCGGCGCTCCGATTTCGGGGTCAGACCCCATGTCTCGAACGCGCGCTGCGCGGCGGCCACCGCGTCATCCACATCCGCCCGATTGCCCAGCGTGAGCGTCCCGATCTGCGCTTCGGTCGCCGGGTTGAGAATGGGCATGGTCGTGGTGCTGCGCGGCGTGGTCCACGCGCCGTTGATATAGAACTGGTCAAGCGTGATCATCGGTTGTCCTCCAGGATCAGGTCGGCGGCCCGTGCGGCCAGCATCATCGTGGGCGCATTGGTGTTGCCGGATGTTATGTTGGGAAAGGCGGAGGCATCCACAACCCGCAATCGCCCGACCCCATGCACCCTGAGCCGTGAATCAAGCACGGACTGCGCCGGATCGCGGCCCATGCGGCAGGTGCAGCTTGGGTGGAACACGGTGGAGGCACGGGCACGGAAATCCTCAAGCAACCCCGCATCATCGAGCGATAACAGGTCAGGCCCAATCGCGGCACGCCGCGCCTGCATCAGGGTGCGGCTGCGCGCCAGATGCTGGAGCATCCGCCCCGCGCGGATCGCATCCGCCTCGTCGGACGCGGCACTCAGCGAATTGGGCACGATGACCGGCTGCGCCTGCGGATCGGGGGAGGCAATCCGCACATGCCCGCGACTGGCCGGACGGCAGGGTTGAGCGGACACGATATAGCCCGGCGCCCGCGTGACTTTCGGCCCGTTCTCATCGGCGTCATAGACCATCGGATTGCAATAGATCTGCATATCCGCATCGCGCCCGCGTTCAGAGGCGATATACCCGCCCACCTGATTGACTGGCACTGCCAATGGCCCGCTGCGGGACAACAGATACCGCACCCCGCTTGTCATCCGCCACAACGGCACGCCAAGCGTGGTGTTGAGCGTCTCTGGATGGGCGGCAAAGCGGTACGTTATCGCGAGGTGATCCTGAAGCCCCTGCCCGACCTGCGAAAGCGCGTGATGCACCGCGACGCCATGGCGCTGCAAGATGTCACCGGGACCAATCCCGGAGAGGTGCAGGATTTGCGGTGAATGCAGCGCCCCGGCGGACAGGATCACTTCGGCCCGCGCGGTGGCGTGGCACAGGTGGCCCTGCCGAAGATAGCTCACCCCCCGCGCCTGCCCTTCGACCAGTGTGATCCGCTGCACATGCGCGCGGGTTTCAAGCCGAACGCTGCCGCGCCGCAAGGCCGGGCGCAGAAACGCATCGGCGGCGGACCAGCGCCGCCCCTTCCACACCGTGCTGCGATAGCGGCCCAATCCTTCGGCGCAGGTGTTGATGTCATCGGCCAGCGGCCAGCCTGCCTCCTCCGCCGCGCGCAGGAATTGGGCGGAGAACGGATGCATCTGCGCGCTCAGATCGCTGACCCGAATGGCGGCAGCGCGCGGGTTGTCCTCTGACGCCTCAAGATCGGCATAGACCCGGCTGACCACATCCGCACCCCAGCCCGTCGCCCCGGCTGCTTCCCAGTCCGCGAAATCCTGCGCTCGCCCGCGCATATAGGCCATCGCGTTGATCGAACTGCACCCCCCGACGACCCGCCCCCGGGGCCAGATATGACGCCGATGGGCAAGGCCGGGATCAGGCTCCGTCTCGCAGGCCACGGTCAGGCGCGGGTCGCGGTGCGTAAAGGCATATCCAAGCGGCACCTTGATCCAGAACCGCGCGTCAGAGCCGCCGGCCTCCAGCACCAGAACCCGGTGGCGCGGATCGCGGCTCAGCCGCTCGGCCAGAACACAGCCCGCCGATCCGGCACCGATGATGATATAGTCATACTCCGCCACTCTGGTCCTGCCTTGCCACCCTGTTGCCATACCTGTCTGCCCGTTGCGTGCGGGCCGGACAAACAACCGAAATGGGCGCTGAGGGGCGGTAAATTTTAATGGTGCGGGCAAACAGGGGCTATTTTCATAGCAGGCCATTCGCGGCCATAGTGAGGTGTCGCGAAAGGAGCCGCCGATGTCCAAACTCCCCCATGTCACATGGCTGCGCGCCTTTGAGGCCGCCGCACGGCACAGCAGCTTTTCCGGGGCGGCGGAGGAGTTGAACCTCACCCCCGCTGCGGTGAGCCAGCATATCCGCCTGTTGGAGCGGCATCTGGGGGTGGAATTGTTCAAACGGCTGCCGCATGGGGTGACGCTGACGGATATGGGGCAGGCCTATGCCCTGCCGATCCGCAAGGCCTTCACCGATATGCGGGACGCCACATCGGGGCTGTTTTCCCGCCGCAGGAAACGGCACCTGCATATCCGCACCTCCGTGACCTATGGGGAATTGGTGCTGGCGCCACATATCGCGGATTTCTCGGCGCTGCACCCGGATATCGAATTGCGCTTCACCACGGCGGTTTGGTCGGATCGCTTGGATGATCCCAGCATTGATATCGATATTCGCTATGGCACTGGCGATTGGCCCGATCCCAACATGACCCAGTTGTCACAGGAAACCGGGATCGTCGTGTGCACGGCAGAGCATGCCGCCCGGTTCGGCTCCCCTCCCGATATCGCGGCCATGGCGGCGGATCGGTTGGTGCTTGTGATGGGATCGGAGGTCGAATGGCAGCGCATGTCGGCGCTTCACCGGCTTGATCTTGATGTACCCGCGCATGTGTCGAAAGCGGATTCGTCGATCCTCGCTCTACAGATGTTGTTGGGCGGTGGGGCGGCGGCGATCATCCATGAAAGTTTCGCCCGCGCCTATCTGGAGCAGGGATTGCTGGTCAGCCCGTTTGCCTATCAGCTTCCCATTCGGGAGGCCTATTTCATGATCATCGGCAATCAGGCCCTGAACCGGTCCGAGGTCACGGATTTTCGCGATTGGCTGATCGGCACGCAGATCACGGCGGGCGGGCTGACGGCTGCGCCATAGGCAGGGCAAGTGGTGCGGGCGGTGGGACTCGAACCCACACGGGGCTACGCCCCAACAGATTTTAAGTCTGGTATGTCTACCATTCCATCACGCCCGCAGCATCGCGTGTTTAGCAGGGAAGTTTCCCCGGCCCAAGCCGCAACTAAGCGGAAAGCGCTGTGATCTGCGGCGCGATTTCGTCAAGCCGCGCCTGATCGGCAGAGCGCGCGACGATCATACAGCCAAGCCGCCCATTCCGGTCATAGGGATAGGAGCCGAAGCTGACATCGGGATACCGTTCGGCAAGCCCGCGCAACGGCCCGGCAAGCTCCCCCTCGGGTCGATCAATCCGCACCGACAGAGACAAAAGCGGTGGCGCGCCCGTCAGCGTGGGCAACACGCCATCCAGCATCACGGCAAAGATTTTCGGAACACCCGCCATCACATGCACGTTGCCAAGCGTGAAGCCCGGCGCTTTGGAAATCGGATTGGCAATCAGCGTCGCACCATCGGGAATGCGCGCCATGCGCAGCCTGTCGGCGTTTAACTCCCGCTCCGGATCGGCATAGTTGGTGGCAAGGATCGCGCGCGCGTCCTCACGCACGTCAATGCCCACGCCAAAGGCTGCGGCCACACAATCGGCGGTGATATCGTCATGGGTCGGCCCGATCCCGCCGGAGGTGAACACCGTGTCATACCGCGCGCGCAGGTCATTGACCGTGGCCACGATCACCGCTGCATCATCGGGGATCATGCGGACCTCCGACAGGGCAATCCCCCGCTCCGTCAGGGCCGCGGCCAAGACCTGCACGTTGATATCCTGAGTCCGGCCAGAGAGGATCTCATCCCCGATCACGATCATGGCGGCGGTAGGGCGTGGGGTATCGGGCATCAGGCTGTCCTTGTCGTTTGACCTTGGCCTGAGATAACAGAAGGCATGATTTTTGATCCTCCGTTGATACAGGCCACTCTCCTGCGCCGATATAAACGCTTTCTGGCGGATGTCATCCTGCCATCGGGTGAGGAAGTGACCGCCCATTGCCCCAATCCGGGCGCGATGACCGGGCTTGCCACGCCGGGCAGCCGCATTTGGGTGGAGCATGTGCCGAACCCGAAACGAAAGCTGAAATACACATGGCGGCTGGTCGAACTGCCCGAGGGCGGATTTGCGGGGATCGACACCAATATCCCCAACCGGATCGTGAAGGAGGCGCTCGTCGGGCAGCGGATTTCGGGTCTGCCCCATGACGCGATGCGGGCCGAAGTGCGCTATGGTGCCAACAGCCGCGTTGATTTCCTTTTGTCCACCAACGGCGCGCCCGATCATTACGTTGAGGTGAAGAATGTGCATCTGCGGCGGCGCGGGCAGTTGGCGGAATTTCCCGATTGCGTCACCGCGCGGGGCACGAAACACCTGCATGACCTGATCGCGATGCGCGAACAGGGGTTTCGGGCGACGATGCTTTATGTCGTGCAGATGACCGGGCCGGACCATTTCGCCATCGCCGCCGATATTGACCCCGCGTATTACGCCGCGTGGTGTGCGGCGTGGGAGGCCGGGGTTGACATGCTGTGCCTTGGCACCGACATCAGCCCTGACGGGATCACGCTTCGGTCTGATCCGGTTCCTGTCCTTCGGGATGGAAATGCGTATACTGTGCCGACCCATTGATTGCGTTGAGGACGATATGACCCTGACGGTGACCAAAACAGACGCCGATGCTCGCCCGCGCACCCGCGACGGGATCACGCTCTATGCCCCCGAGGATTTCGCCGGGATGCACGCGGCAGGACGGGTGGCCGCGGACATTCTGGACAAGATCGGGCCGCTGGTGGTGCCGGGTGTGTCGACGGCGGAACTGGATGATTTCATCGTCAGCCAGATCAACGCAGCGGGCGCAACCTCCGCCACTGTCGGCTATAAAGGCTATCAGCACGCGTCGTGCATTTCAGTCAATCATGTGGTGTGTCATGGCATTCCGGGGGCGAAGGTGCTCAAGACGGGCGATATCCTCAATATCGACGTCACCGTGATCGTGGATGGCTGGTATGGCGACACAAGCCGGATGTATTGCGCTGGCAAAGCGTCGCGCAAGGCGGAGCGGCTGATCCAGATCACCCATGACGCGCTGATGAAAGGGATCGAACAGGTCAAGCCCGGCAATACGTTTGGCGATATCGGTGCCGCGATTCAGCGATATGGGGAGGCGCATCGCTGCTCCATCGTGCGCGATTTCTGCGGGCATGGGCTGGGCCGTGTGTTCCATTCCGCCCCGAATGTGCTGCATTACGGGCGCTGGGGCACTGGTGCGGTGCTGGAGCCGGGGATGTTTTTCACCATTGAGCCGATGATCAACCTCGGCAAGGCCGATACCAAGGTGCTGTCGGATGATTGGACGGCGGTGACCAAGGATCGCTCTCTCTCCGCGCAATATGAGCATTCCGTCGGGGTGACGGAGGAGGGGGTGGAGATTTTCACGCTCTCACCCGCGGGTCTTTACGCGCCCAATTTCGACTAGCGGTTTACCCGCCGTTAACGAAGCTGGCCCTAGGCTGACTGCATGACCGCGCATCGCCCTTCGTCCGAGTTGAAAGAGGCCCCTCTTCCGGGGCTGTTCGACATGCGCGTGGAGGTGCCGCATTACACCAATCACCGCGACCGATTGCGCGACCGGCTGATCCGCGCGGGCGCGCAGGCGGTGGCGGATTACGAGTTGCTTGAACTGGTGCTGTTTCGCGCCATCCCCCGGCGGGATGTGAAGGCGCTGGCCAAGGGGCTGCTCGCCCGTTTTGGCAACTTCAACCATGTGATCGCCGCGCCGATGGATCAATTGCTGGACATGCCCGGCCTTGGCCCCGCAGCCGCGCGCGAACTCAAGATCGTGGAGGCCGCAGCACACCGCATGGCGCAGGCCCAGATGCTCAACCGGGAAATCATCTCAAGCTGGGACACGCTGATTGCCTATTGCACCACCACCATGGCCCATCAGGCGCAAGAGCAGTTTCGCAT
This sequence comes from Rubricella aquisinus, assembly GCF_014199445.1. Taxonomy (GTDB): domain Bacteria; phylum Pseudomonadota; class Alphaproteobacteria; order Rhodobacterales; family Rhodobacteraceae; genus Rubricella; species Rubricella aquisinus. The sequence continues at coordinate 131,521 of NZ_JACIJS010000008.1, forward strand.
CCTGTTTCTGGATCGCAAAAACGTGCTGATCGCGGATGAGGTGCAGCAAACCGGCACCGTTGACCATGTTCCCGTCTATCCAAGGGAGGTGGCCCGCCGGGCGCTGATGCTCAATGCCTCCGCCGTGATCCTTGTGCACAACCACCCTTCGGGCGATCCGACGCCATCGGACGCGGATATCACGATGACCCACCGGATTCATGATGCGCTGCTGGCGCTTGATATCACGCTCCATGATCATGTGATCATCGGCAAGGGGCGGCACACCAGCTTTCGCAGCGATGGCATCCTCTAGAAACGCAACAGCGCCCCGGATGAGGGGCGCTGCGCGTGGTTCAGAGGGTGGCGTGTGGGTTACACGCGCTCCCGTACCCAGACCTCAACGCGGCGGTTGATCTGACGGCCGGTGAAGGTTTCGTTACATCCCAGCGGGGAGATTTCACCAAAACCCTGCACGTTGAACTGGATGTCATCCAAGGCACCCGCGGGCGCCGCCGCGATGACCGAGTCCAGCACCTGCTGTGCACGGCGGAAGGACAGCGCGCGGTTCAGGTCAGGACGACCAATCGAGTCGGTGAAGCCAAGGACAAGGATTTCCTTGTTCTCGAAACCGCCCCGCGCGAGGAATTCAGCCAGACGCACCGCATCTCGCTGCGCACGCACATCGAGGATGGAGGAGCCGGGCGTGAAACGGAACGTGGTCGACAGACGCTCTGCGTTCACCAGTTCGGCGGCCATCTGGCGCAGTTCGAACAGTTGCGCCCCATCTTCAGCGGACAGCATCGCCGTCGTCATCCGCAGACCCTGATCGTTCATCGGGGAAGTGGACAGCGCCTGATCGATAAAGCCGTTTGCCGCGATCACGTCCTGCGCTTCATCGGACTGGATGAATGCGAGGAAGCTTTCGGCCTGCGGCGGCAGCGCGCGGTTCGTGTTGTAAAGGTATAGACGACGGGCCAGCGGGTATTCTTCCGCTTTGATCGCGAAGGGTGTCGGCGGGGTGATGATGCCGCAAACTTCCTGAATACCGATCGCGCGCGCGTTCCGCTCATAGGCAAAGCCGGTGAAGCCGATGCCGAACGGATCGGATGCCACCGCGTCAGATACTTCCGCGTTGCTCTCATAGACCTGCGCGGCAGGCGTGACAGTCAGGCCGAACGGCTCCAGCACAAGCTGGTCAAACACCTGACGTGTGCCGGAGGACGCGTCGCGCACATAAACGTTGACGGGTGCGTCGGGTCCGCCCACTTCGGCCCAGTTCTGGATCCGACCGCTGAACAGCCCAGCGAGGTTCTGAATGGAAATTGCGCGCACCGGGTTAGAGCGCGAAACGATCCCGATCAGACCGTCAAGGCCGATGATGTTTTCCTGACCCGGCGCGTTCAGCGTCCCGAGGCCAGAATTCTCGAACACGTCAAGCTCGCGCTGGCGCACCGTGCGCGAGGACATCGCGATATCCGCGCTGCCTTCCAGAAGCGCCGCGAAGCCAGCAGAAGACCCAAGAGAAGCGACCGTCACATCAGCCAGATCACGCCCTTCAAGATCTTGGATCATCAATTGGGTGGAACCATCGGCGCTCATCGTGCTCTCGCCAATATCGGCGTCGAGCGCGAAGGCATATGCCTCGATCAGCGCGGGCATGAGTTCCGCACCCAAGGTGGCAGAGCCAACCAGCGCGAATTCGGAGGTCAGAAGTTCGGGTGCCGGGCAGGCGTCACCGTCACAAGATACCTGAAACGCATCAATGGAAATCTCACCGATCGCGGTGCCGATGCGATAGCTTTCGCCATCGAAATCAAGCAAATCCCCACGCAGCGTGATGGAGCCGTCGAAAGAAGTCAGCGTAACCTGCTGCGCCATTGCCCCCTGTGCGCCAATCGCAAGAGCAACCCCTACCCCCGCAGCCCAACGCAGCGCCCCACGCGCCCAATTACCCTTACCCATTCAGACCTCCCGTCTTTTTGACCTTTTTCGGTTCGGCTGAACCAATGTATTAACTTGTACGCAACCTAGCGCGACGCGATGGAGATATCCGGCACCGCCGTGGTGTACCGAACCTCTGTCAGATCAGCAGCACATCCGTTGATGGCGATGCCGATATCCCGAAGCTCTGCCTCAAGGGCAAGCTGGTTGCTTGATGTATAGAGTTGCACCGACGTGTCACAGACAGCCGAGCCTTCGCCAATCCGCACCGCCATATCTACCGTGCCGCCATTCGTCCGGCGCGTCACTGGCAGCGTGTAAATCTCGGCCTGATGCATGCCCGGCAGGCCAAGCATGGTCAGGAACCCACCGCCATTCCGGCGGGCATCGCGATAGCTGCGCGGCGCGCCTTCCCAGACATGGCCTTCGGTTCCTTCGCGCGCGCCGAACTCGGTCGCATGCAGGTCAAAGTTGATATCGCCAGTCCATGCGATCCCGACCCGAGCGGACCGATCCACACCGCGCACGGTGATCGTTTCCAAGTCAGACGCGTCATCGGCAAAGGTTGCGGTCAGCGTCGCTTCTTCGTCCAGTGCCGGGATATCGACCTGAACGGTGCCGTTGTCGTCTGTCATCAAGTCAAATTTCAGGCCCGCATGTTCGAACATGACGACCTCATTGGGCCGGCATTCGGACACGACGGTTGCGGCCATGATCTCACCCAGCTTCAGGGACACCGTGAGGTTCACATCGCAGGTCGCCACCACATCGGCCACTGGGGCAACCGGGGTCGGGGACTGGGCAGTGCTGGGGGCGAGTGCAGCGACACGCTCATCCGCTTGAATAGCGGGCTGCTGCGGCTGCGGTGCTGCGCCGATGCGCGGTGTGGACGGCAGCGCCAGACCGGACAAGCCGCTGCTGGTCGAACCGCCACCCAAAACCGGCGCCTGCGCGCGGGTCGTCTCGGGTGCCTGACGGGTCGGCAGAATGACCTGCGCGGCCCGCTCCGTCACGATCTCGGCATTGCCGAGGCCAACATTGGTCTGCACGCCGCTGGGCCGGGCCGATGGCTGCGTGTTGGCAACGCGGGTCGGGGCACTGTCCGTGCTGGTCGGTGCCGCGCGGAACAAAGAGGTCAGCGAGCGCAAGCGGCTCACCGCCCCGCTGGGCTGTTCTGCTTGCGGCTGCGGTGCCGTGGTCGGCGTGTCGATCCGTGCCGTGAGTTGCGGCTGCGCCAGAGTTGTGTTCGCAGGGGCAGCCGGGGTCGCAATGCTGTCACGCAGATCCTGACCGATATTGCCAAGCTGCGGCGCAGCGGGGCTGGGTGCGACCGGGCGCGCTGACATGCTTGCAATCCGCGGTGCGGCCGTCGGCGACTGATCCACACCGGGTGCCGAGCCAAAGCCGGAGCTGAGCGTGCCCACGCTGACAGCGGCGCTGGTCTGCTGACCGATGCCGGAGCTTGCGCTGATATCGGGCGTCACGATCCCGCTCGGGGAGCCCGGGCGCACGCGCACGCTGGCGAGCGCATCTTCAGGCGCAAGCCCAGTATTGCTGTTGGGCGCGGCAAGGGACGGCGCGCGCAGGGTGGGGAAGCTGCTTTCTGCGATCAGCGGGCGATTTTCCAGCGACTCAGGCAGCGCCACGGTCAGCGTCACCTGTGCACTCGGGCAGCTATCGCCCTGCGCCACACAATAGGTGAACGTCATCCGACCGCCGCAGCTTTCGGAATTGATATACTCCAACCCGCCGGACACGCGGCGCACCGTGCCGCAAGACGGCTGCTGGATGATCAGGATGTTGTTTGCGTCGTTCTCGACCACGTTCATGTCGTTCGACAGAACGTCAAGCACCTGCGGGCGGCCCGCACGCACGGCAAAGGCATCTTCGATCGCGTCGAATTCGTCAGGGGAGGAGAAGGCCGCGAGGATATAATCGCTTTTCTGGACCATCGTACCCACCGCGATGACAAGCACGATGGAGGTGAGGATCACCATCAATCTGTCATCAGACTTCATCATTCGCGGTAGTCCCCCAAAAACGGCATATGCCCTCGCAAAACGGAACACCCCCGTATCCCGTGATGCTAACTAAAGCCAAGATTAACCGGTAAGGCAATTGCTAACACACATTTTCTGGGCAAGAGGGGCGTGAAATGTGGCGAAAATGGAACCATCTGCGCTATGCAATAGTGGAAAAGGGAGAATTGGTCGGCGCTCCTTCCACTTAAAGGCGAGCCGATTCGGCTAAGCAAAGGTTTACGCATGAAATTTGGTATCGGGCAAAGCGTCACGCGCGGAGAGGACATTCGGCATCTGAAAGGGGCCGCCGCGTTCCTGGATGATATCGCGATGGAGGATGTGCTTCGGGCCTATATTCTGCGCAGCCCGGTGGCCCATGGCCGGATCACGTCCTGTGATGTGAGTGACGCGCGGGACATGCCGGGCATAGCCCTGATCTGGACCCATGAGGACATCGCGGGGCGGCTTACTCCGATTGGCGATCTGCTGGGCCTCACGCAATCCGACGGCACCCCGTTCCTCAATGCGCCGATGCCGCATCTGGCTGACGACACCGTGCGCTTTGTCGGCCAGCCCGTCGCGTTGATCGTGGCGAGCACAGTTGAGGCGGCGCGCGACGCGGCAGAGGCCATCGTGCTGGAGATCGACGACCTGCCCGTCATCGTCGATCCCTTGGCCGCGCAATCCGCGCGCGCCCTTCATCCAACTGTCCCGGAGAACCGCTATTACACATGGTCCGTCGGGGACCAGGCCGCCGCCGAAGCCGCCTTTGCCAAGGCGGATCATGTCACCCGCGTTGATGTGGTTAATCAACGGCTTGTGGTCAATTCGATGGAGCCGCGCGCGATCCTTGTGCGCCATGGCGACACCGGATGGGAAGCATGGATCGGCAATCAGGGCGTTCATGCGGCGCGCAACGCGCTGGCCCGCGATTTGGGGGTAGAGGCCGATGATATCCGGGTTCATGCCCCCGATATCGGTGGTGGCTTCGGAATGAAACTCATGAACCATCCCGAATACGGGCTGTGCGCGCTCGCGGCCAAAACGCTGGGCCAACCGATCAAATGGGTTGGGGATCGGTCCGAGAGCTTCCTGTCCGACGTGCAGGCCCGCGATTTGCGGACCACGGCAGAGGGCGCTTTCGCCCGCGACGGGCGGCTGTTGGGAATGCGCTGGCAGTCCATTTCAAATGTCGGCGCGTATCCATCGGGCTATGGCATGGGCGTGCATACCAATTTCTCCGGCAACCTCATTGGTGGTGTTTATGACGTGCAGGACGCGTTTCACGAGGTGCGGGGCGTCGCCACCAATACCACCCCGACCGATGCCTATCGCGGCGCGGGTCGCCCGGAGGTGCTGCATGTGATGGAACGGCTGATGAGCACCGCCGCGGCTGAACTCGGCCTCGATCAGGTTGAAATCAGACAGAAAAATCTGATCCGGCCAGAGCAGATACCTTATAAAACCGTCGGCGGGATCACCTTTGACGCGCTTGATGCCCATGGCACGCTCGCCATCGCAGTGGACAAGGCCGATCTGGCCGCCGCGCCCGATCGTGCCGCGGATGCCGCCGCGCGCGGTGCGTTGCACGGCACTGGCGTCGCCTATTATTTCGAGCGGACCGGCGGTGGCCCGGTGGAGAATGCCACCGTGTCCCTAACCGAAACCGGTGAGGTGGAGATCATGGTCGGCACCCAATCCACCGGGCAGGGCCACGCGACCGCATGGGCGCAGATCGTACATGAAAAACTGGGCTTGCCGCTGGATCGGATCCGGCTTCTGGCGGGGGACAGTGCGGCCCTCGTCGCGGGGGGCGGCACGGGCGGCAGCCGCTCCGCCATTCAGGCGAGCCGGGTTTTGCTTGCCGCATCCGACGACCTGATCGAACAGGCACTTGGGGAAGCGGAGGAGATGCTGGAGGTCGGTCGCGCCGATCTGACATATGATCCCGACACCGCCCGGATCAGCGTCGCCGGGACAGACCGGCATGTAACGCTCGATCAGGTGCGGGAGAAAGCAGGGGTGCTGACCGGCAGCGGCTCGGTCAACAGCACCATCACCACCACCCCCAACGGCGCCCATATCGCGGAGGTCGAAGTGGACCGCGACACGGGCAAGGTCACCCTCACCCGCTACACCGTTGCGGATGATTTCGGTAACGTGATCAACCCCTTGCTCGTCGAAGGGCAGGTGATGGGTGGCGTGGTGCAAGGCATCGGGCAAATCCTGACCGAAGCCTTCGTGCTGGATGCTGAAACCGGCCAGCCGCTGTCCGGCAGCTTCATGGATTACGCAATGCCCCGGGCCGATGATGTGCCGATGATCGACGTGACCCTGAACGCTGTGCCGACCCCGTCAAACCCGCTTGGCATCAAAGGATGTGGGGAGGCCGGATCGGTCGCGGCCCTCGGCGCGGTCAGCAACGCGGTGATGGACGCGCTGCGCAAAGCTGGGATCGAACGGCTCGACCCGCCCTACACACCCGCGCGGGTGTGGGCGGCGCTCAACACGGGCTAGTCAGATCGCGGTGATGCCGCCATCTACCGCGATGGCCTGCCCGGTCATGAAGCTGTTTTCAGGGGCGGCGGCCCAGATGACGGCTTGCACGATCTCCGCCCGGTCCGCGACCCGGCGCATTGGCACGCCACGCACCAGTGCGGCCTCGGCCTCTGCATCTTGCGCGAGCAGGTCATCGACCATCGCGGTGCGCGCGAAAGCCGGGCAGATCGCGTTGACCCTGATCCCGTCCCGCGCGCATTCGGCTGCTGCCGTGCGCGTCAGCCCGACCACCCCGTGTTTCGCTGCCGCATAAATCCCCAGCCCCGGTGCGCCGACCAGCCCCGCGACGGAGGCGATGTTCACGATCACCCCGCCACCCTGCCGCCGCATCACCGGAATTTGCGCCTGCAGCGCCCATGCCATGCCCAGAAGGTCCACCTCAATGATGCGCCGGGTCATGTCCTCCGGCACTTTGGCAAGCGGCATGGGCGGATGCACGATCCCGGCATTGTTGACGGCAAGATCAAGCCGCCCGTAGTCCGCAACGGCGCGCGCCACCATGTCCTGATGATCCTGTCGCTGCTCCACATCCGCGATCATCGAAAGCGCACCCAGTTCGGCGGCGACGTCATGCACGCCCTCGCTCAGGTCCGTCAGGAGGAGCCGCGCGCCCTCTGCCGCAAGGGCGCGCGCGATATCCGCGCCAAAGCCTTGCGCGGCACCGGTGACAAGGGCAACCCGCCCGGTCATTCCAGCCCACCAAAGAAATTGGGCGGTGACATCGCGCTGATCCCTCCATCAATCGGCAGGATCGCACCGGAGATATATCCCCCCCCCGGCCCGCACAGATAGAGTGTCGCCGCCGCCAGATCCTCTGGCCGTCCGATCCGGCCCAGCGGCACCTTCTCCCCCACTTTTGCGGCACGATCCGCCGATCCGGTGGCAAAACGGGTCATCTTGGACGGGAAGGGGCCGGGGGCAAACGCATTCGCCGTGATCCGCCGATCCGCCAATTCCGCCGCGAAAATCCGGGTAAGGTGATGCACGGCTGCTTTCGACGCGGAATAGCTATAGGCCCCGGCGGCCAAAGGCACGGTTCCCATGACCGAGCCGACATTGATGATCCGCGCCGGATCATCATCCGTGGCGGAGGCTTCAAGGAGCGGCATCAGATCGCGGGTCAGGGTAAAGACCGCACCGACATTGACGTCCATCACCCGGCCCCATTGCTCGAACGGGAAGCTCTCCATCGGCTCCCCCCAACTGATCCCTGCGTTGTTGACGAGGATATGCAGGGCATCGGCGCGGGATTTGACGGCATCCGACAGCGCCTTGACGCTATCACCATCGGACACGTCCCCGGCGAACCCTTCGGCGGTGCCGGGGCCGAGGGCTGTAAGCTCCGCCGCAACCGCTGTGCACGCATCACCCTTGCGGCTGACGATCAGCACATGCGCCCCGGCGCGCACCAGCGCCTCCGCCACCATGCGCCCGATGCCCGTTGCACCCCCGGTGACCAGCGCGGTTTTCCCCGCCAATCCGAACAGATCGTTGAAATAGGACATTTTTCCTCCCCTTCCCACGGGTTGACGCCGCGTCTCTCTTGCAGCTTGGCGCTCAGAATGGCCCGATTGGGGATGCGGCGAAAGCCCCCCTGACGCAACGACATGACCGGAGGCCATGATGACCGACCTGCCCGAGACGATGAAGGCGCTGATCCTGACGGAGAATGGCTATTCCGGCACCGCAGAAGGCCCCGCCATTGACCGGCTGGAGCCGTATCTGGAGGCGGCAGAAATCGCCGTGCCGCAGGTAAAAGACGGATTTGCGCTGATCCGCATGATCATGAGCCCGGTGAACCCATCCGATCTGCACTTCATCAAGGGGGAATATGGCGAGCCTCGGGTGAAAGGTGCCCCTGCGGGGTTTGAGGGCGTTGGCACGGTCGTTGCTGGTGACACGCCGCTCGTTGGGCAACGGGTCAGCATCGCGGGGGCGGGCCTTGGCGTTTGGGCGGAATATGCGCTTGCGCCGATTGCCACGCTGATCCCCTGCCGACCGGACCTGAAAGACACCGACGCGGCCGCGCAAATCGTCAACCCGCTGACGGCCCTCGCGCTTTATGACGAACATCGGGCGGGAGATGCGCTTATCGTGACGGCGGCCCTGTCACAGGTCGGGCGAATGATCCTGCAACTGGCGCGGGAGAATGACTTGCCTGCCATCGCGGTGATCCGGCGCGAGGAACAGGCTGAGGCCGCCCGCGCGGCGGGCGCGTCCGAGTGTATCGTGACAGCAGGGGAGTGGCGCAAAAACGCCGCACGCCTGATCTCGACGGTGAAACCCAGATTGCTCATCGACGCGGTGGGCGATCAGGCAGTCGCGGATATCTTCGGAATGATGCCCAACCGGGCGCGCTGGCTGACCTATGGAAAACTGTCATCCGAAACGCCCCGGTTGGAGACACTTGGCCACCTGATTTTCATGGACAAGCGGATTGACGGGTTCTGGCTAACCAGATGGTTCCGCGATACGCCGCCGGACGCGATCGCGAACGCTATTGGCACGGTGCAGGAGCGGTTCGTGACTGGGAAATGGCAGACCGAAACCGGGGCGATCGTCCCGCTGGACCAGGTGATGGCAAAACTTCCCGATGCCCTGCGCCAACCTGGCAAGTGTTTCATCCGCCTCTAAAGCGCGCTCCCGCCCGTCGTTCCGTCGCTGCGCTCCGTCCTCCCGTTGGGCCGGGCCGGTGCTGGCGCACCGGTAAGAGATTTATGCCTCCGGCG
>NZ_JACIJS010000009.1 GCF_014199445.1 Rubricella aquisinus
GGAATGTCACGAATGACCTGGTACTTCAGTACCTCGCGACGCACAGCCCAGATGCTACCGACGTAAGTCGGTAGTGGTTCACTTTCTTCAAATATCTCCGCGCACGCGGGCGGCCTCTCATTGCCCCGGATCAATCTGCCGGCATGTCGCGCACGCGGGTGCCCTCATCATCGCGCGGCACGTCATCCACGGTCGTCTCAACCGGTTTGATGGCTTCGGTCGCCGCGTCCTCAATCGGTTTGGGCAATGTGTCGAGTGCCATGCGCATCGGCGGCGCTTTGCCCTGCTTGTCCTCCCCGAAATAGATCGTCTGATGCGGGAACGGGATCTCGATCCCGCGCTCGTCAAAGATCCGCTTGAGGATCGTCTTATAGGCCCGCCCCATGCCCCATTGCTTGCCCGGTTTGGTCTTGATCCGCGCGCGCACCACGACGGCACTGTCGCCAAATGCGTTCACGCCGAACCATTCCAGATCGGCCAGAATGTCCTTGCCGTACTCTTCGCTTGCCCGCAGCTCGTCGAACGCGTCATGCATGGCCTGTTTCGCGTCCTCCACACTTTCGCGGTAGGCGATGCCCATATCCTCCACATGGAAGGAAAACTCCTTCATGAAGTTCGACACGGAGCTGACAGAGCTGAACGGGATCACATGATAAACCCCGTTCAGATCACGCAAGGAGACGGAGCGCACGGTGAGCTTTTCCACCACCCCGGTGGTGCCGCCAAGGTTAACGACATCGCCCACATTCACTGCGTTCTCAAACTGGATGAACACGCCAGTGATGATGTCCTCCACCATCTTTTGCGCGCCAAACCCGATGGCGAGGCCCAACACGCCCGCCGAGGCGATCAATGGCGCGATGTTAAGCCCGAGTTCCGACAGCGCCACCATCAGCGTGATAATCAGGAGCGCGATTGTCACCGCGTTGCGCAGCAGCGTCAGCAGCGTCGCCTCTCGCGCGGTCGGCACGCTCCCGAAATCGGGGTTCAGCCGATACTCCACCCAAGAGGACAGCGCCAGCCACGCAAGAAAGCTGAACAGCAGCACAAATGTCACGCTGAACGCGACGCCCAACAGGCTCAGCCCTGCCGGGCTACCGAGCCAGCCAAAGGCGTCGGTCAGTCCCGACAAATCGCTGATGATCAGCACCACGGCGGCAATCACGATCAGCCGCACCGCGCCCAGAAGCTTCGGCACCAGCCCGTTGAGCCGCCGCTCCAAAAGCGGCAGGCGCAGGCGCACCCGCTCGGGCAGGCGCACACCGCGCTGCATCGCCCGCGTCAGCATCGCGATCACGACCATGCCCGCGACGAAAGACGCGACCGCGATGGCCGTGCCTTCCAACATCGGGCCAAGCACCCCGATGGGCCGCGTCAGCACCACCACCATCAGCGCCAGCAGATAGAGGATCACCGGCACGTTCCAGATGTCGCTCAGCAGTATGAGGAGTTTCGTATCACCGATCCGGCCCATGCCGTTCTTGAGCCATTCCGCGACCGGGCGGCGATAGCCGATGGCAAGCCCGATCCCCATCAGGATGACCAGCACGCCAATCGCAATTCCAACCGACTGACCCGAGAAAAAGCCGACCTGCTGGCGCACCACGGGCGTGACCAACAAGATGCCATAGCCCAGAAACGCGGTCGCCACCGTGCCCCAGCGATAAAGCACACGGGACGGATGATCGCCCAGCCCGGTGAGCCGCAGCCCCGCGCTGTTGGGCGAAAAGACGGTGCGCAAAAGCGCCTTGCTGACCTGCACCACCAAAAACGCGTTGAGGTAGAGGGATTGCACCAATTCAATCTCCCCCGCCGTCCCGGAGAACGCCAGCACCAGCCCGTAGCCCGATGCCCAGGCCAGCGCCACGACCGTCAGGTCCAACAGCATCGACAGGCTGGCAAGCAGGATCGTCCCGCCCCAGCCCATTGCCGCCGCCCGCTGCGCCAGCCGCTGATCGAGCCTCCGCGCGATCATGCGCAGCACCAGATAGGCGGCATAGGTCACAAAGATGGTGAAGGCGAGCTTGGTCAACAGATCGACGACAAGGTCCATATCCACCGCCGTCTGCACGGTCGCGAAGGTGGATGGCAGGTTGCGCACCGCGCTCATGAATTGCGCGACGCCGCTTGCCGTGCCTTCCGCGATGGATTGGGACAGTTCGGCCAGTTGCCGCACCAGCGTGAGCGGCGCGTCAGCCAGCGCGGTGGTGTCGGCTTCGGCCTCAGCGGCCACGGCCGCGTCTTCTTCGGCGCTGGATGCTGCCGCGCCGCTGCCGTCTGTGGTGTCGAGCGTGCGGAGCGCCTCGATCAGGGCGGCGCGGGTCTGCTCATCGGTCAGGGCCTCGATAAGTGTGTTGATCTGACTGCCCGCGGCATCACTGGCTGCCGCGGCGACATCCGCGCCACTCGCATCGGCGGGGGCGGCGCTGTCCTCTTGTGCGACGGCCAATGTGGCGAACAGGATCAACAGGGTGGTCAACGCCAGACGGACAAAAGCCATGGATGCCTCATTCAGATGGCGCCCAACCGGGCGCGCGCGGTGTCATTCTCAGGAGGTAACGCCCCACACGGGGATTTCGATCCCTGACATAGCCAGTTTTTACAGGGGCAAATAGCCGGTGCGTGGGAAATTTTGGTGGCGGGGGGGAGACTTGAACTCCCGACCTCACGATTATGAGTCGTGCGCTCTAACCAGCTGAGCTACCCAGCCACGCTGCGGGGGTGAATACGCAACGGGCGCGGGGGCGTCAAGCGCCTATCGGGGAATAAAGTACCGCGCGGGCCAATGCTTGCCCACTTTCCATCGCGTCACCCACCGTCGGGCCAAGGCACCAGTCCCCGGCAAGCCCGATATGCTGGTCCGCGTCCCACAGAAATGGCTGCCCCATGGGCATCTCCGTTAGGCCATAGCGCCAGCGATGCCCGGCGAGGTAGGCAGGCTCCGGCGCGCCCGTGGCCTCACGAAACGCCGCGATCAGGGCTGCGGCGATCGCTGGTTTGTCGTTCTCCACATGGGCGGCACTATAGGCTGGGGTGGCATGCAGCACCCACGCGTCCATCTTGCCCCGGCCCGGCTTGGCGCTGTTGTGGATCGCTTTTCCAATCGGCTCGGGCCAGTCCGCGACGCCCCGCACGGGGGCCTCGAACGCGGCCATCGCCGTCAGCACCGGTGCCATGCGCACCGCATCCAGCCCCGCGAACCCCGCGGCCCGCGCGCCCAGCAGCGCCACCGCCTGCGGATGCGGAATGGCCAACAGCACCGCGTCATAAGCCCGCTGATCGCCGCCCTCCACCCGCCAGTGATCGCCATGCCGGTGCAGGCCCGTGACCCCCCGCTTTTTCTTGACCCGCAGCCCGTCCGCGAGGTGTTTGCCAAGGCTGCTCATGCCCGGCCGGGCCAGCACGCCGCCCTGCCATTCGGCAAAGCCGTCCATCGGGAAATCCAGCGGCAGGTTATGGGCGACCGGCGCGCCATGATCGAAATTGCACAGATCGGTGCGCCGCGTGGCGCAGCGCCCGCCCAGACCACCGGATTTGTCGAAAACGGTGACGCTGTGCCCCTCGGCATCAAGGATGCGCGCGGCCGACAGCCCCGCCACGCCTGCGCCGATGATTGCGATCTCCATGCCTGTGCACTCCTGTCCCAGCCCGGCCCATTTGTTGCGCGGGGGGTGGGATTGGTCAAGTGTGTCCGAGGCTTAGCCGGAGGACACCCAGCTTGGCTTGCGCTTGTCAAAGAAGGCGGCGATGCCTTCCTGCGCCTCCGGGCTGTCCCACGCATCGGCGAGCCGCGCGACCGTATCCTCGATCACCGCGTCGTCGATGCGGGGGCCAAGGGCGCGCGCCAGCGCCTTTGAGCGGGCCACGGCACCGGGTGCGGCGCTGAGGTACGGCTTCACCTCCCGCGCGATCGCCTCGTCCAGCTCCGTCACCGGCACCGCGCGGGCAGCAAGGCCAAGGCGCACGGCCTCCTCTGCGCTGAACAGGCGGGCCGACATGAACACCTGCCGCGCGCGCCCCTCGCCCATGCGCGCGATCACATAAGGGGAGATCGTGGCCGGGATCAGGCCAAGCCGCGTCTCCGTCAGCCCAAACCGGGGATGATCCGCAATGATGCACACATCACAGACCGACATCATGCCGATGCCCCCGCCAAAGGCCTGACCCTGCACCCGCCCGATCAGCGGCTTTGGCAGGGTATTGAGCGCCCCGAGCATCCCCGCGAGCGTGCGCGCCTCCGCCATCCGGGTGGCGCGGTCGGCGGCGAATTGCTCTCGCATCCAGCCCAGATCACCGCCCGCGCAGAAACTCTCCCCCGCGCCGGTCAGGATCACGACGCGGCTGTCATCCTGCGCGAGCCTTGCTGCCGCGTCGGTCAATTCATGGATCATCCGCGACGACAGCGCGTTGTGCTTATCCGGGCGGTTGAGCGTCAGCGTGGCGATGCCGCGCGTGTCCGTCTCAAGCGTGATTGTCTCGTATGTCATTGATATAAAAGGCTTTCATCTTCGAGGGCGGTAGCGTAACAGATATCAACCTCCGCCAGATGTGCCATCATCACGGGCGAAACGGTGGCGCGCAGCCCGGCGCGCAGGGCGGTGGCCTGACCGCGCGGTGTGCGCAAAAAGGTCTGGTTCGCGACGATCTGCTGCACGGGCGACCAGCCCGCGCCAGTGGTCGTGAAACCGCCCTGCGCGGTGAACGCGGCCTCAATGCAGGTCGGGATAGAGCCGGGGCAGGTCGCCTCACACATCACATGCAGCGGCACCGCATCGGGCAGTGCCATCAACGTGCCCTGAAGGGCGCTGCGGGCCTCATCGGTCTTGGGTTGGTTATACCGCGCGGGCAGATTGCCATGGCGGAAAAGCCCGGTCAGCGTGCGGATGCGCTGGTGTTCCGCATCGGGCACCCGGCCTTCCAGCGTGAAAAGCCGCCCATAGGCCATCAATGCAGGCAGTGCACCTGCGTCCCATGAGGCTTGTAATTGTTGATCCATCTGGGCGACGGTTTCGGCGGATGGGTCGCTTTCCAACATGCGGCTCCAGACATTTGAGATCAGGCTTGGCGGAACGATCCCGTCCTCTATCAGGGGAATAAGCGCGCGGGCCCGTCCCTCGGGATAGGTCTCAGAAGCAAGGATGCGGATCGTGTGACGCCAGTCATCCGCCTCGGAGAGGGTAACAAGATCTTCCAGCGTCTCCGTCCGGCGATAGCTGCGTAACAGCCGGTCCGCCGCCGGGTGCGCGCCCTCCAGCCGGTTTTGCCAAAGGGTGCCGTTGCTGTCGCGCGCCAGCGCGCGGCGCTCCGCTCGGTCCAGCGTGGCAAGATAGGGAGAGGACAGGTCCGGCTCCCGCATCATCACCATCAGCCACATCTGCGCGGCGATATTGCCCTGATCGGCTTCGGCATGGAGGACGGGCAGGGCAAGTTCGTCCTCATCCTGTAGCCAGTTGAACAGGGCCGCGATGAAATTTGGCGCCATCATGCCGGGAATGGGCGCGTCCGTCTGCGCCACTGCCCGCAGCGGGAGGGAGAGGGCAATCAGGATCAGGAGGGCCCGCAGGATCATGGTGCGTCTTTCGTGCGAAGGGAGCGGGCAAACGCCGCCGCCGCGTCAAGTTTGGCAGGGTCGATCCCGGTGGTGAACCCCTTTTCGGTCATCAATGCCAGCACGGCCTCTGTCGCGACATTGCCTTTCGCGCCGGGGGCATAGGGGCAGCCGCCGAGCCCGCCCACCGCAGCGTCAAAGGTGCGAAGCCCGTGTTCCAGACAGACCGCGATATTATCGAGCGCGCGCCCGCGCGTGTCGTGGAAATGGCCAGCAAGCTGTGCGGCTGGCACGACCTCCTGCACCGCATGGAGCATGGCATTGGTCGTCTCGGGCGTTGCCGCCCCGATCGTGTCGCCAAGGGAGATTTCATAGCAGCCCGCCTTGACCAACGCGCGCGCCACAAGTGCCACGGATGCCGGGTGTACCGGGCCGTCATAGGGGCAATGGGTGACGCAGGAGACATAGCCGCGCACCGGGATGCCCGCCTCTTTCGCGGCTGAGGCCACGGGGCGCAACCGATCAAGGCTTTCGGCAATCGTGGCGTTGATATTGGCTTTTGAGAACCCTTCGGAGGCGGAGGCGAAAATCGCGACCTCATCGGCGCGGGCGGCCATGGCACCCTCCAACCCTTTCATGTTGGGGGTCAGGACCGCGTAGGTCAGGCCGGGCGCGCGGGTGATGCCCGCCATCACCTCTGCCGCATCGGCCATTTGCGGCACCCAGCGGGGAGAGACGAAGCTGGTCACTTCGATCTTTTGCAGCCCCGTGGCACTGAGCATGTCGGTCAGGCGGATTTTGTCCGCCGTCGCGATCTGAGCCTTTTCGTTTTGCAGCCCGTCGCGCGGGCCCATTTCAAAGATCGTGACATGCTCGCTCATGGTCTGGCCTTCGGGTTGTGTGGTGGGGGCGGAAGCCTCCGGCGGGAGGTATTTTTGGAAAAAAGAAATGGGTTAGGGCGTTTCTGGCTCCAAAGTCAGGAGGATGTCGCCGTCGCTGACTTGGGTGCCGGGGGCAGCCCCCAGAGTGGCGACGACGCCGTCGCGGGGCGCGGTGAGGGTATGCTCCATTTTCATGGCTTCCAGCACCATCAGAGCGTCACCTTTTGTGACCTGTGCGCCTTCCGTGGTCATCACCAGTTTGACGAGGCCGGGCATCGGGGCCGTGATGCTGTCGCCGCCCGTCGCATCCGCCGCCGCCGTGAGCGGATCGACGCGGGTAAAGACATGGGGCGTTGCGCCCTCAAACACCGTGATCCGGTCGCCAGAGACCGCGTGATCCAATTGTTTCGCGCGCGAAACATCGTCAACCTCCACGCCATCCGGGTGGATCGTGACGCGGGCAGTGTGGGGGGTCTCGTCATGGGTGAGGGTGACGGAATGGGTCAGCGGCTGCCACAGGGTGAAGCCCTGCCTGCCTTTACCATTCGTTAACCCAAGGGCCGCAATGGCTGCGGTCGCACGGGCCTGCGGGGAGGGGGCGGGTAGGGCCGTGAGCGCATCCTGATCCCGGCCAATCAGCCCGGTGTCCACCTCCCCCCGGCGGAACCCGTCATGGCGGCACAGAGCGGCGAGGAAGGGCAGGTTCGTCAGGGAGCCCGCGACGCGGGTGTCCTCCAGCGCCTTGAGAAGTGCGCCAAGGGCCGCGTCCCGGTTCGGGCCATGGGTGATGATCTTGGCAATCATCGGGTCGTAATGCGGGGTGATCGTGTCGCCTGCGCGGATGCCACTATCGGCCCGCGCGACATCGGGGAAGGAGAGATGCGTCAGCGTGCCAGTGGCGGGCAGAAAACCGCGCGCCGCGTCCTCCGCGTAAAGCCGTGCCTCAAAGGCGTGTCCGATCAGCGGCACGTCCTCCTGCGCCATCGGGAGCGGCTCGCCAGAGGCGACGCGCAACTGCCATTCGACAAGGTCGATGCCCGTGATCGCCTCCGTCACTGGATGCTCGACCTGTAGGCGGGTGTTCATTTCCATGAACCAGAATTTGTCAGGGTGCAGGCCATCGCCGCCATCCACGATGAACTCGATGGTGCCCGCGCCGGAATAGCCGATCGCCTCTGCCGCCTTTACGGCCGCGTCGCCCATCGCTGTGCGCATCTCAAGGGTCATGCCGGGGGCCGGGGCCTCCTCGATCACCTTTTGGTGGCGGCGCTGGAGGGAGCAGTCGCGCTCATTGAGGTGGATGGCGCGGGTGCCATCGCCAAAGACCTGCACTTCGATATGGCGGGGGGTGGTGATCCATTTCTCGATGAGGACGGCGGGGTCGCCAAAGCTGGCTTGGCCCTCGCGCTGTGCGCCTTCGAGCATGGACATGAAATCCTTTGGATCGTCGACCTTGCGCATCCCTTTGCCACCGCCACCGGCGCGGGCCTTGATGAGGACAGGATAGCCGATCTTGTCCGCCTCGGCGGCGAGGAAGGCCGGATCCTGCTCCGCACCGTGATAGCCGGGCACGACCGGAACGCCCGCCTGCTCCATCAGTTTCTTTGCGGCATCCTTGAGCCCCATCGCGCGGATCGCGTCGGCGGAAGGGCCGATGAAGGTGAGGCCAGCCGCCTCCACCGCGTCCACGAAATCGGGGTTCTCGGACAGAAAGCCATAGCCGGGATGGATCGCCTCCGCCCCCGTATCAAGCGCCGCTTGGATGATGCGGTCGCCCTTGAGATAACTGTCCGCCACGGGGGGCGGGCCGATATGCACCGCCTCATCCGCCATGGCGACATGTTTGGCCTGCGCGTCCGCGTCGGAATAAACCGCGATCGTGCGTACGCCCATGCGGGCGGCGGTTTCCATCACGCGGCAAGCAATCTCGCCCCGGTTGGCGATAAGGATCTTTCGGAACATCAGGAATTCTCCCCCGATTGGATGATGGCGCACCAGTTGGGGCGCGTGCCGCCGTCATAAGGCAGGGCATAGCCCGCCTGGGCCATGAGATCGCCCGCCGGGCGGCTGTTGAGTGTCATGAGGATGCGGGGCTGGCCGCGTGTATTCTGACCGTAAAGCGTGAGGTCGGTGGTGGTTGCGGCGTCCAGCAGGGTTTCAAGGTGGCGTTTGGCAGCGAAGCCAAGGATTGCCTCTTCGGCGCATTTGGGATTGGTGATCTCGGGCGCGTCGAAGGGGATGAGTTGGGCGGTTTGCTCGGGCAGGCCGGGGCAGATGAGGCGCACGGTGTCACCATCGACGACGCTCGTCACAGCGCAGGCGGTGCCGTCATCGCTGGTGCAGGCGGCGAGCAGCAGGGGTATGGCAAGCGCACGGATCATGACGCGGGGCAGAATTGCGGGGCAGGCGCGCCCGTGGGCCAGACCTGCCCGGTGGCGAGCAGGCTTTGCGCGGCGTCCTGCCCGTCAAGCGTGATGCGGGCCTCCCGGATGCCACCCACCACGCCCGTGGGGATGATGGAGACGGCCTCGGCGCGCGCAAACAGCGCCTCCGTTGTGAGGTAGGCTTGTCGCGCGGCGGCATGCCCGGCGGCGCAGGTCGGCGTGTCGATGTCGGGCGCGGTGATGCCCGCGATGCGGACCGGAAAGATGCTGCCATCGGTGCAGGACAACACCACCCGGTCGCCAGCGGCGACGCGCGCCACAGCGCAGGGCGGCTCAGTTCCCGCGCAGCCCGCCAGCAGCAGGACCGACAGCGCCAACGGGCCCTGCCACATCCGGGTGAAGCGGGGTCGTGGGTGCGGGGTGCGTGACGGCGTTGTGACCGGGCGCGCGTGGGGGCCAGCACCTGTTGATTGCTCTCCGCCAATGGATTGCGGTGCAGTGCGATCCCCGCCGCGATGCGGGCTGCGCGTGGGGTGCAGTGGTTGGGGCGCGAGGGTGATCCCGGCTACTGTCGGTGACGGGTGGCGCGGTGTTTGGTCCTGCAACGCGGCGGCGTCTTTCGGCTCACCCCCTACGGCCAGGTTCGCCGATTGGGCGCAGGGGATCAGGCCACGGACCGGACGTCGAGCGGAGCCTTCGCCCAGAATGACTGTTGCGGGACCATCCTCCCGAGGATGGGGGGTGCCGGGCGTTACCACCATGAGCTGCTCTCCCCGTCCTGCATATGGGCGCGGACATAGGCAGGCAGGGGCCATGCTTCATAATCCATGCCGGTGAGCTTGCCCGGTGTGCCGCTCCGATAGGCGTAGCTGTAGAGTTCGCGGTGGAGCGTGATGGTGATGCGCGACAGGGCGTCCTCCACCCGCTCTTTGGTTTCCTCTACCTCCGCCTCGATCTGCCGCGCGCGGCGGCGTTTGCGTTTGTCGGTGTCGAGCCCGAGGGCCGCGAGCAGGACGAGGTTCACCACAATGGTGCTGACGAGCGCGACGGGAAACAGAAGCGTTGAGCCGAAATCAATCCAGCCCCAGCTTTTGCCCTGCCCGTTCTGGCGGCGCATCGCTTCGAATTCGCGCGCGAACACCTCCCGGAATTGGCGGGCAAAGCGGCGGCGATCAAAGTCACTGCGGCCCGCCCAGATGCGCAAGCGGGGGCGGACGAACAGGCCGCGTTTGGAGCGCTCCATGAATTGCTCGAAATCGAACTGGAAGAAGTAATCCTCCGGGTCCAGAGAGTTGTGCACCAGATACACGTCGATATCGGCATCCCGCGTCAGGGTCGGCATCTCAACCGACCGGACGGAGCCGATCACCTTGGCCAGCAGGGCCGCCGGGGTGGACGTGATGCGGGTCAGCATCACATGCGGAACACGCCGAAACGTGTCTCCTTGATCGGGGCTTGCAGGCTGGCGCGGAGGGACAGGGCCAGCACGTCGCGGCTTTTGCGGGGGTCGATGATGCCATCATCCCACAGCCGGGCGGAGGCGTAGAGAGGATGCGATTGTTCCTCGAACATCTGGATCGTGGGCGCCTTGAACGCGGCTTCTTCGTCGGCTGACCATGTGCCGCCCTTCCGCTCGATCCCGTCGCGGCGGACGGTGGCGAGCACGCCTGCCGCCTGCTCCCCGCCCATCACCGAAATCCGGCTGTTGGGCCATGTCCACAGGAAGCGCGGTTGATAGGCGCGCCCGCTCATCCCGTAATTGCCCGCGCCGAAGGAGCCACCGACAAGCATGGTGATTTTCGGCACATTGGTGCAGGCGACCGCCGTGACCATCTTGGCCCCGTGCCGCGCGATGCCCTCATTCTCATATTTCCGCCCGACCATGAAGCCGGTGATGTTTTGCAGGAAAACTAAAGGGATGCCGCGTTGCGAGCACAGCTCAACGAAATGCGCGCCCTTTTGCGCGGCTTCGGAGAACAGGACGCCATTATTGGCGATGATGCCCACGGGGCAGCCCTCGACATGGGCGAACCCCGTCACAAGCGTGGTGCCAAACCGGGCCTTGAACTCATCAAAGCGGGAGCCATCGACGAGCCGGGCGATCACTTCGCGGATATCGTAGGGCGTGCGCAGATCGGCGGGGACGACGCCGAATATCTCCGCCGGGTCATAGGCGGGTGGCTCCGGGCTTTGCCATTCGACGGTGGCGGGTTCGGTGCGGTTCAGCCCCGCAACAGCCTGCCGCGCGAGGGCGAGCGCGTGGGCGTCATCCTCCGCCAGATAATCCGCGACGCCAGAGAGGCGCGTGTGCACGTCGCCGCCGCCCAAATCCTCTGCCGTCACGACCTCCCCCGTTGCGGCCTTCACCAATGGCGGGCCCGCGAGGAAGATGGTGCCCTGTTCCTTCACGATGATCGTGACGTCAGACATGGCGGGGACATAGGCGCCGCCTGCCGTGCAGCTTCCCATCACGACGGCGATTTGCGGGATGCCAGCGGCGCTCATCCGCGCCTGATTGTAGAAGATGCGCCCGAAATGGTCGCGGTCGGGGAACACTTCGTCCTGATTGGGCAGGTTCGCGCCGCCGCTATCGACGAGGTAGATGCAGGGGAGGTTATTCTCCGCCGCGATTTCCTGCGCGCGGAGGTGTTTCTTGACCGTCATGGGGTAGTAGGTGCCGCCCTTCACGGTGGCGTCGTTGCACACGACCATGCAGGTGCGGCCCGACACTTGGCCGATGCCCGCGATCACGCCCGCGCAGGGGGCTGCATTGTCGTAAAGGCCATGGGCCGCCGTCGCGCCCACTTCAAGGAAGGGCGCGCCGGGATCAAGCAGGTTCGCAACCCGCTCACGGGGCGGCATTTTCCCGCGAGAGACATGCCGCTCCAGCGCCTTCGGCCCACCGCCTGCCGCCGCGAGTGCTGCGGCCTCGGCCACCTGCGCAAGGGCCGCCTCATGCGCGGCGGTGTTGGCGCGGAATTGCTCGGACCCGGGGAGGGCTTGGGAGGTGAGTTTCATGTCTGTGTCCTAGCCAAAGGAGGAATGTTTCGTGCGGGCGGCAAAGCCGGCCAGCGCCCGTCCCGCCCGGCCCGGCCGGACGCTGGTCTTGTTCTTCGGTCCTGTCATCCCGCCTCCTTCGCCGCGCGGGCGCGGAGGTCTTTGCGGATGATCTTGCCGGTGACGGTCATCGGCAGGCTGTCCACGAAGGCGATTTCGCGGGGGTATTCGTAGGCCGCGAGTTTGGATTTGACGTGGGATTTGAGCGCGTCGCGGGTGGCCTCATCGGGCGCCACGCCGTCGCGCAGGATGACATAGGCTTTCACGATCTCGGTCCGCTGAGGATCAGGTTTGCCAACCACGCCGACGCTGGCCACCGCGTCGTGGCGCATTAAGCAATCCTCAATCTCCGCCGGGCCGATGCGGTAGCCAGCGGATGTGATCACATCATCATCGCGGCCTACAAAGCGGATAAAACCGTCCTGCGCCACGCCGCGATCCCCCGTCAGAAGCCATTCGCCGCGAAACTTGGCCGCCGTCGCCTCCGGGTTGTTCCAATATTCCAGCATCATCACGGGAGAGCCGCGCCGGATCGCGATATCGCCCTCGCCCGCCTCATCCGTGTCGATCACCGCGACGTCATGGCCCGGCACCACGCGACCAATCGCACCGGGGCGGGGGCTAAACAGCGCGCCGCAGCTTGACAGCACCATGTTGCATTCGGTCTGGCCGTAAAATTCGTTGATCGTGACGCCCAGCGCCTCCTGCCCCCATGCCAGCATCTCTGCGCCCAGAGGCTCCCCGCCGCAGGCCACAGTGCGCAGGCCGGGCAGGGCCATGCCTTCGGCCTTGAGCATCCGCAGGGCCGTGGGCGGGAAGAACACGTTGCGCACGCCCGCGCCCGCGATCACGTCGCGGCAGGCGGCGGCGTTGAATTTCGGCAACCGCGCGGCAACGACAGGCACGCCATGGTGCAGGCCCGGCATCAGCACATCCAGCAGGCCACCGATCCATGCCCAATCCGCCGGGGTCCACAGCACGTCCCCCCGCTGGGGCAAGAGGTCATGGGACATCTCGACACCGGGCAGATGGCCAAGCAGCACCCGGTGGCCATGCAACGCCCCTTTGGGCGCGCCCGTGGTGCCGGAGGTATAGATCAGGATCGCCGGATCATCGGGGCCAGTGTCGGCGGGCGCGAAATCGGTGGCGTAGCTGCCCAGCGCAATTTCCTCCGGCACGATCACATGGGCAAGCTCGGGCAGACGGGCGCGCAGGGGCGCGATCAGCGCGGCCCCGGCGGCATCGGTGATCACGGCGCGCGCCCCGCAATCGCTGAGCCGGGACAAAAGCGCCTCCTCCCCAAAGAGCGAAAAGAGCGGCATGGAGATGCCCCCGAGCTTCCACGCGGCGATATGGCCCGCCGCCGTTTCCACCGATTGCGGGCGCAGGATGCCGATCCGGTCCCCGGCTGCGACGCCAAGGGAGGTCAGCAGATTGGCAAACTGGTTCGACAGATCGCGCAGGGTGGCGTAGCTGATGTCGTTTCGCACGCCTTGGGTCATGTCGATGATGGCGGTGCGGTCCGGCTCCGCCTTTGCCCAGCGGTCACAGACATCAACGCCGATATTGTAGCGCGCGGGGATGTCCCATGCAAAATCGGCGGTGAGCGCCTCGTATGTGTCCGCTTGGGGCAGCATCAGCCCGCCTCATCCTTGGGCGCGGGCAGGAGCCCTTGCGCGTTGAGCCAGCGTTGGCGGTAAGCATAGCGCGCGGCGCGGCTCACATCAGTCTGAAAGCTGGCGTTGATCCCCGCGCCCAGCACAGCGCCCGCGATCGGGATGATCTGTGCCGCCTTGCGCTGCGCCAGATCAGTGCCAAGCTGGCGCGCGATCCGCTCCACCGCTTTGTCCACGACCCAGTCGAGCCCCTCTTTCGCCACCGTGCCGCCGATCCCGCGCGCCATTTGGTTGATCCGGGAGATGGCCCCGGCGCGGGCCTCCGTCGCGGATGTGGTGGCAAGCTCCAGTACGGTGAGGCGGAACATGCGCTCGTCATCTGTATTGGCGGCAAAGCCATAGGCCATGCCCGTGGCGCGCACATTGCGTGCAGCGAGGGTCATGGTGGCAGGAATATCCACGGCCATGCCCGCGCCACCGAACCAGCCCGCCCCCGCGCCGGACGCCGCATTGGCCCCCATTGCCCACGCCTGCGCGCGCAGGGCTGCGGCATCACAGGCGGGCAGGTCGCGCGTGTCATGCGTCATGTCGGGCAGGGTTGCAGCGGCCACACGGTCCGCCGCGTCCAGCGCCTGCCGCATGGCAGAGGGCGGCACGACCTGTCGCACGACGGAGCCAAGCGGCGCGGTGATCGCCTCCGCCCCACGGCCAAGGCGGGTCGCGCGATGCTCCTCAAACGCGCGCTGCTCATCCAGTACGCGGGCGATGGCGTCAGTGAGGTCAGGGCGGGTGGCGGGTGGTTTGGTCATGCGGAGACCCTCCCAAGGGAGCGGGAGCGCAGGCGCGCCGGACCACGAAGTGCCCCCACATCCGCCGCAACGCCGCTGCGAGGGGTGATAAGCGATACCTGTCTTTCACTCAGCATGGTCCGTCTCCCTGTTCCGTTAGGAGAGCATATAGGGATTTAGGCCGTCACCTTCATCAATTCGCGACCGCATAGCATCCGGCGGATTTCGGACGTACCAGCGCCGATTTCCATCAGTTTCGCGTCGCGCATGATGCGGGAGACGGGGCTGTCATTCATGAAGCCCGCGCCGCCCGTGGCCTGCACCGCTTGGATCGCTTGCAGCATCGCCTGTTCAGAGCAGTAGAGTACGCAGGCCGCCGCGTCCTGCCGGGTGACCTGCCCCCGGTCGCAGGCCGCCGCGACGGCATAAAGATAGGCGCGCGACGTGTTCATCGCGGTGTACATATCCGCGATCTTGCCCTGCATCAGTTGGAAATCCCCGATGGGTTTGCCGAACTGTTTGCGCTCATGCATATAGGGCATGATGTGATCGAGCATCGCGTGCATCAGGCCAACGCCGATGCCCGACAGCACCACACGCTCATAATCCAAGCCGGACATCAGGACGCGCACGCCGCCGTTTTCCTCGCCCAAAATATTCTCGAACGGCACTTCCACATCGTTGAAGGTCAGCTCCGCCGTGTCGGAGCCGCGCATCCCCAGCTTGTCGAAATGCGGCCCGACGGAGAAGCCGGTCATCTCCCGCTCAATGAGGAAGGCCGTGATCCCCTTGGACCCTTCGCCCGTTTTGGCATAGACGACGAGCGTGCTGGCCTGCGGGCTGTTGGTGATCCAGTATTTGTTGCCATTGAGGATAAAGCGGTCATTGCGCTTTTCCGCCTTCAGGGACATCGACACCACGTCTGATCCCGCACCCGCCTCTGACATGGCGAGGGAGCCGACATGCTCCCCGCTGATCAGTTTGGGCAGGTAGCGCGCCTTTTGCTCCGCCGTGCCGTTGAGCGCGATCTGGTTCACGCACAGGTTCGAATGCGCGCCATAGCTGAGGGAGACAGAGGCGCTGGCGCGCGCGATTTCCTCCACCGCGACGCAATGGGCGAGATAGCCCATGCCCGCGCCGCCATCCTCCTCCGGGACGGTGATGCCCAGAAGGCCAAGCTCCCCCATCTCCTGCCACAGCTCTGCGGGGAAAGCATTGTTGCGGTCGATATCGGCGGCCATCGGGGCGACGCGCTCTTGCGCCCAACGGTGAACCATATCGCGCAGCGCTTCGATATCCTCGCCCAGTGCGAAATTCATGGATGCGTGGAACATGCAGATTCTCCCCGAAAGCAGTGGCTTTGTCGCCTTTGGAAATTATCTGAACATACGTTCAATTAAAAAGCAAGCGGGATGAAGAGGAAGGCTCGGGCACAAGGACATGCTCGCTTATGTTGAAACAGGAGCCGGTCCAGCGGCCGTCCGAGGGGGCCGCACTGAAGGTTGGTTTAGGCGATTTATCGTGAAGAAGACCCTCATAGGTCAGCAGTGAGGAGGTGTTGCAAAGCGGCCGCCTGGGGGCGGGCGGCCGCTGGACCGGCGCCTTCGGCTTGATTGCGGTCCGGTTGAAGGTGTTGAACGACGCTTTGCAAGCCATTCCCATCGCCCTATAAGCAGCCTCAACAGACAGGAGGCTGCCCATGCGCCGCGCGACCGTGACCCGCAAAACCGCTGAAACTGATATCTCCGTCGAGATCAATCTCGATGGGACGGGGATGTATGACAATCAGACGGGCGTTGGCTTTTTCGATCACATGCTGGACCAGCTTGCGCGCCATGCGCTGATCGACATGACCATCCGCTGCGCGGGCGATCTGCATATCGACGATCACCACACGGTTGAGGATGTGGGCATCGCACTTGGTCAGGCTCTAACACAGGCGGTGGGGGATAAGCGCGGGATCGTGCGCTATGGCGCCTGCCTGTTGCCGATGGATGACGCGCTGGTGCGCGCGGCGCTTGACCTCTCTGCCCGGCCCTATCTGGTGTGGAAGGTCGATTTCCCGACCCCGCAGATCAAGACATTCGACACCGAACTGGTGCGCGAGTTTTTTCAGGCGTTCAGCACCCATGGCGGGATCACCCTGCATGTTGAGGCGCTCGACGGGATCAACAGCCACCATATCGCGGAGGCCGCGTTCAAGGCCGTGGCGCGCGCCCTGCGTGACGCGCTTGAGACCGATCCGCGCAAGGCGGATGCGATCCCATCGACCAAGGGGATGTTATGAGCACCTGCGCGATTGTCGATTACGGGTCCGGCAACCTGCATTCGGCCCATAAGAGCTTCGAGCGCGCCGCGCGCGAAGGGGCGGGTGGCGATATCGTCGTCACCGCCGATCCGGAGGTCGTGCGCCGCGCGGACCGGATCGTGCTGCCGGGTGTGGGCGCATATGCCGATTGCCGCGCGGGCCTGATGGCCGTGCAGGGCATGTATGACGTGCTGGAAGAGCGGGTGAGCGCGGGCGTCCCGTTCTTTGGCATTTGTGTGGGGATGCAGCTTTTGGCCAGCGTGGGTCGCGAATTTGGCGACACGCCGGGATTTGGCTGGATACCGGGGGAGGTGGTGCCATTGCGCCCCGCTGACCCGGCGCTGAAAATCCCGCATATGGGCTGGAACGCGCTGGCGCTCGATCAGGTGCATCCGGTGTTTCAGGGCGTGGAGGAGGGCGAGCATGTCTATTTCGTGCATTCCTTCCACATGCTGCCCCAGAACGCGACACACCGGATCGCGACCGTGCATTACGGGCAAAGCGTGACCGCCGCCGTGGGCCGGGACACGATCATCGGCACGCAATTCCACCCAGAGAAAAGCCAGCGCACGGGCCTGCATGTGATCTCCAATTTCCTGACATGGGCGCCGTGACCATGCTTGGCCCGATCCTCGCGCAGATCGCGGAGGAGATGGCCGCCCTGCCCGAAAGCGGCGTGTCGGCGGATTACATCCTCGAGCTTGCCCGGATCGACCCGGATCAATTCGCGATTGCCGTCGTGACGGCGGATGGGCAGACCTTTACGGCGGGGTTGTCGGACACGGCCTTTACCATTCAGAGCGTATCAAAGGTGTTTGCACTGGCACTGTCGCTCGGTCATGTGGGTGACGCGTTGTGGCAGCGGGTAGGGGTGGAGCCATCGGGCCAGCGGTTTGATTCGATCCTCCAGCTTGAGCAGGAAAGGGGCCGCCCGCGCAATCCGTTCATCAATGCAGGTGCGATTGTCGTCACCGATACGCTGCTCGATGGGTGCGTCCCACGCGAGGCGCTGGGCGGGATGCTGCGATTCGTGCGGGAGGCCGCAGAGGATGACAGCATCCTGATTGACCCGGCGGTCGCCAAATCAGAGATCGCGACGGGTGCGCGGAATTTCGCGCTTGCCCATTACATGAAATCCCATGGCAATCTGGTCCATGCGCCGGAACTGGTGCTTGGAACCTATTTCCACCAATGCGCGATAGAGATGAATGTGGTGCAATTGGCCCGCGCGGGGCGGTTTCTGGCAAGCCTGCCCGATGTGCCACAACTGGTCAGTCCGGAGCGGGTGCGCCGGATCAATGCGCTGATGGTGACATGCGGGCATTATGACGGATCAGGCGATTTCGCGTTTCGGGTGGGCCTGCCAGGCAAAAGCGGCGTGGGGGGCGGCATTCTGGCCATCGCGCCGGGTCGCGCCAGCATCGCCGTCTGGTCGCCGGGGCTGAACGTGTATGGCAATTCATTGCGCGGCACCGTCGCGCTGGAGCGGTTGGCGGCATTGACCGGGTGGTCGGTGTTTGGCTAGGGCAGACAGCCAGACAGGCGCACACCATGGGAGTTTCGCGTCAACTGCGCGGGCACAGCTCAGGATTGCCACCGTTGAACATCCGGTGTGTCATAACGCTAAGCGTCACTTTTAACACATCAGAGCGTGCGCCTTCCTCAATCGCCAGCACCATCGCGGGCAATTCGCGGGGCGTTAGGCTCCGACCGGGATACAGTCGCTTGATGATCGCATCATGCAGTTCCTTCGTCAGCGTATCGCGGGCGCGCGCGGTGATGCTTGATTTGATAAACGCAAGGACAATGCCGCCGAAAAACCAAGTCACCGGGTGCCTGAATGTCAGATCGAACTTTGTTTTTCTGATACTCAGGAAGGCACCATCGGGCGACTGCCCTCCCCAAACATCGACAGGTGCGACCGAGAATTCCAGCCGGAAGGTCGCATCATGTCTGCCAAAAGCATGCACGACAACCGGACCTTCCGCGATGATGGTTTGACCATCGGCACGGAGCGACATGCTGGTAATCTCCGCGCGGTCGCCTGAGTCGTTCATCGGGATCACCATAGGGAAACCAAGATCGGCCAATATGCTGCTAGCAGGCAACTCAACCGAAAGAGCATTGGCCTGCGCAGGGCTTAACACGATGTCCGGATCGGAGGCCGCCTCGGGTGGCACCTCAAAAACCCCCGAGCGGAAGATATAGTGCCCCGTTTCGCCGTGCTGGAGGAGAAAGGTCGCTTGGGCCGCGCCTTCAAGGTCGAGCGTGATCGCGCGGCGATTGTCCGGTGTCACGGTCACATCCTTCACGCGCCGGACCGGCGGGCTGCCGCGATCTGCGAATGTCGTGTATGACAACGTATAATCGCCGATATCGGGTGGTGCTCCCGGGGCAAGTGGAGTGGACACAACCAGTCGGATGGGAAGTGTTGCCATGTCTTCGACCTCGCGTCTCAGTCTTGCTCAAAGACGGTTTCGAACCCGCCATAGATCATGCGCTTTCCGTCAAAGGGCATCTCGCCCATGCGGGCCTCCATCTGCGGGTCAGACATCATCTTTTCCATGCAGGCATGGGCGGTGGCCTGATCGGGCCATGTGATCCATGAGAACACGATCGCCTCGCCCTCGGCTCGTTTGACGGCCATGGGGAAAGAGGTGTGCTCCCCATCGGGGACGTCCACTTCCCAGTTTTCACGGACGGACAATGCGCCCAACTCCATGAAAATCTCGGCGGCGGCCTTGGCATGGGTGATGAAGTCGGCCTTGTTTTCCTGCGGCACAGCCGCGACGAAGCCCTGAACATAGGTCATGGTGTTCTCCCGTTGTGATGGGAGGAGTGTGCGGGAATGGCGCGTTTTTGGCAAAGGAATTGGACGCTAAGCCGGTCCAGCGGCCGCCCGAGGTGGGCGCCGCAACAGATATGCTCGCCACTTTATCGTGCCGCATCGCAGAATGGTCGTGCTTAGTGGCAGCGTGAAGAAGCGACCGCCTGTGCGGCGGGCGGTCGCTGGACCGGCGCCTTCGGCGTGATTCCGGTCCAAGATAATTCTGAAACGGTGCCTCAGTTCACCCGCGTCCAGTCCTGCCCACGGCAGATGAACAGCACGCAGCCCTTGACGGTCAGCGTGTCGCCATTGACCTGCATGTTGGATTTATAGGTCTTGTCATCATCCGGCGCCCAGATCGTGCCGTTGGCGTAACGCGTCGCGTCGAGCACCTCCATGTCTTCGATGATCATGCGGCCCGTGTGCTCGTATTCGGTATTCTCCCCGGTTGCCGACATGGCGCGCGCGATGGTACCACAGGTCAGCGCGGCGTCGCCGGCGCAGGGCTGGATGTTCACTTCGATCCAGTTGCCCTCTTCATTACGTTCGCTGGCCCACATGCCATGGGCCGCTTCGGCGATGGCGCTCGCGGGCATCAGCGCGATCAAGGCGGCGAGTGTCAGTTTTTTCATCGGTGTCTCCTCCCAGAGTAGTGTTTTCCCGGATCGTGAGAGAGACAGCCGCGCGGCGTCAACGGTGACGTAACGCCAGTTCTTTGCATTCCGTGGCGTTCCGCCCTAATGAGAGCGCGAATCCACCAAACCGGAGCCTGACCGATGATCCTTTACCCTGCGATTGACCTCAAGGATGGTGCCTGCGTGCGCCTGTATAAGGGCGAAATGGATCAGGTCACGGTGTTCAATGATGACCCGGCAGCACAGGCGAAGGCATTTGCCGATGCGGGATGCGAATGGCTGCATCTGGTCGATCTGAATGGCGCGTTTGCGGGGGCACCAGTGAACGCGGCAGCGGTTGAGGGTATTCTGGCGGCGGTGAGCGTGCCCGCCCAGCTTGGTGGCGGTATCCGCGATATGGCGACGATTGACGCGTGGCTCGGCAAGGGGCTGGCGCGCGTGATCCTTGGCACGGTGGCGGTGCGCAATCCCGCACTGGTGAAAGAGGCGGCGAAGGCCTTTCCGGGGCAGGTTGCCGTGGGCATCGACGCGCGCGGCGGCATGGTCGCCGTCGAAGGCTGGGCAGAGACGACCGACATGACCGCGCTTGATCTGGCGCGGCAATTCGAGGACGCGGGCGTTGCGGCCATCATCTATACCGATATTGACCGGGATGGCGCGATGCAGGGCCCGAATGTGGAGGCGACGGCGGCACTGGCGCGCGCCGTGTCCATCCCTGTGATTGCGAGCGGTGGCGTGTCCTCCATGGCGGACCTTCAGGCGCTGAAAGACACCGGTGCGCCGCTCAATGGCGCGATCTCTGGCCGCGCGCTCTATGACGGGGCGATCAACGTGCCGGATGCGGTGGCGCTGTTGCGCGGTTAAGAGAGATTGCCGCGCCGCCCGCTGCGGGGTAATCAGACACATCCCCCATGGAGGCCCCATGCTCAAGACCCGCATCATCCCCTGCCTTGACGTGAAAGACGGACGCGTCGTCAAGGGCGTCAATTTCGTGGACCTCATCGACGCGGGCGATCCGGTGGAAGCGGCCAAGGCCTATGACGCGGCGGGCGCGGATGAGCTGTGCTTCCTCGACATCGCGGCGACATTGGAAAATCGCGGCACATTGCATGATCTGGCGCGGCGCACGGCGGAGCAATGCTTCATGCCGCTGACCATCGGGGGCGGGGTGCGCACGCCCGACGATGTGCGCGCGCTGCTGCTCGCCGGGGCGGATAAGGTCAGCTTTAACTCTGCCGCTGTCGCGAACCCGGATGTGGTGGCGCAGGCCAGCAACAAGTTTGGCACGCAATGCATCGTGGTGGCGATAGACGCTAAGACCGTGGCCCCCGGCGAATGGCAAATCTTCACCCATGGCGGCACCCGTGCCACGGGGATCGACGCGGTGGCCTTCGCCCGCGAGATGGAGACGAAAGGCGCGGGGGAAATCCTGCTGACCTCGATGGATCGGGACGGCACGCGCGCGGGCTTTAACTTGCCGCTGACGCGCGCGATCAGTGATGCGGTGAATATTCCCGTGATCGCGTCGGGCGGGGTCGGCACGCTCGATCATCTGGTCGAGGGGGTGCGGGACGGGCACGCCAGCGCGGTGCTGGCCGCGTCGATCTTCCATTTCGGGGATTTCACGATTGCCGAGGCAAAAGCACATATGGCCGCCGCGGGCATTCCGATGAGGTTGACATGAGCGATGTTCTAAAGCGACTGGCCGCCACAATCGAGGCGCGCAAAGGGGCCGATCCGGCCTCTTCCCACACGGCGGCGCTGCTGGCGAAAGGCCCCGCGAAATGTGCGGAGAAATTCGGCGAAGAGGCGGTTGAGGCGATCATCGAAGCGGTACAGGGCAACCGCGAAAAGCTGACCTATGAGGCGGCGGATGTGCTCTACCACCTCACGGTGATGCTGGCGGCACAAGGTGTCGCGCTGGACGATGTGCTGGCCGAATTGGAACGGCGCGAGGGGCGGTCTGGCATCGCGGAGAAAGCGGCGCGTTAGAGCTTTCCCACCCATGTGATGGCGAGGATGAGGCCGAACATCACCGGTACCAGACCCAGCGCGCCGGTCACGAGCGCGGGCAGGCCAAACATTACGACAGACGCCATCCATGCGAGCACATAGCTTGCTCCAAACCAGAACGGCGCGTCCTCCTTGCCGTAAAACAGATCACGCAACAGCCAGCCGAGCACCGGGATGGAGAAAGTCAGTTTCGCGACGGCGGTCATAATGCGTATCCTTGTGTCAGGTTTTAACACGCTGCTATTTGGACACGCGCGCTGGAATTTCAGCGTGGCAGGCTGACGCGCGGCGCGACCGCACAGGACAACTCGCCACAGGCCGCTCCCGCACGCTGTTCAGTCGCGATGCTCCTTCCAGCCCTTGGGCCGGGCCGGCGCTGCGCGCCGGTTTAAGATTGCGCTGAGGTGTTTGAGGAACAGGCCTGTTCCTCAAATCACCCGTTCAATTGTGCTGCTACGATTCGCCCGCGCGTCAAGGCCGCTCGTTCCTCGGACCTTGACCCACGGCCGAATCGCGGTGGCTGCTCTAGCTGCGCTCGTCCCAATTCACTTTCTTCAAATATACCCCGCCGGAGGCACCGCCGCGCCGAAAGGCGCGGCGCCCGGCCAAACGGGAGGACGGAGCGTCAGCGACGGAACGACGGGCGGGAGCGCTTGCCTAGCTGCGGGTCGTCAGTTGGACGAACACGTCTTCAAGATGCGCCTCTTCGGTCGCCACATCCTTGATCCGGATGCCATTCTCCCGAGCGAGGTCCAGCACCGCTTCTGCGGACACCTTGCTGCGGGCATAGGTGAAGGCGAGCGCGCCATCCTCGCGGCGGTCAACCTTGATCCCTTCAGGGGCGTCCGGCAGCGCGGCCTCTCCTTCTGGTGTGATGACCAGCGTTTTCGCGTCCATCTGCGCCAAGAGGGTCGATTTTTCATCAGATGCGACAAGGCGTCCTTCGGCGATGATCCCGATCCGGTCGCACATTTCCTCAGCCTCTTCGAGGTAGTGGGTCGTCAGGATGATCGTCGTGCCCGCCGCATTCAGTTCGCGCACATAGGACCACAACATCTGGCGCAGCTCGATATCGACGCCCGCTGTCGGCTCATCGAGGATCAGCACGGGCGGGCGGTGCACGAGCGCCTTGGCGATCAATAGCCGCCGCCGCATCCCCCCCGAAAGCGTGCGGGCATAGGCCTCCGCCTTATCGGCGAGGCCGACGGCGGCCAATATCTCCATCGTCCGGCGCTCCGATTTTGGCACGGCATAGAGCCCGGCCTGCACCTCAAGCGCGGCGCCCGGGCTGAGGAACGGGTCAATGTTCAGCTCCTGCGGCACGACCCCGATGGACGCGCGCGACTGGCGCGGGTTCACATCCTGATCGAAACCCCAGATCGACACCTGCCCGGCGGTCTTGTTCACCAGTCCTGCGAGAATATTGATCGTTGTCGATTTTCCGGCACCGTTCGGCCCCAACAGGCCAAAGATCGACCCTTTCGGGATTGTGAGGTCCAGCCCGTGCAAAGCCGTCTTTGCCTCCCCGCCGCCCGCCGGGCGATAGACTTTTCTCAGGCCGCGCAGGTCGATTGCATTGTCGGTCGTCATGGTGATGGTCCTCTCACCCCTTGTGGTGGGGCGCTGTTCTTGTATGTATGGGGCATCTACCTAACACCGACCACCCAGAGAGCAAGTGAGGGTTTCGATATGGCTGCTGCCTCCTCCCACATGACCCCGCCGGAAACGGAAATCGTCACCAAGGAGCGTATCTCCTGTGATGGGGGCGGCGGGGCGCTCGGTCATCCGCGTGTCTGGCTCTCCGTTGATCCGGTCGATGGCTATGTCGAATGCGGCTATTGCGACAAGAAATTCATCCTCAAGGGTGGCCCAGCCGATACCTGAACACTCCTGACAGAAGGCTGTCAGGAGGGGGGTGTTAGACAGGTCTCAACGCACCGACGCGTTTTTGAGGAGACCAACCATGTCACATGCACCCGCACATCCCGTCATTTGGGCTGAATTGCCCGTCAAAAACCTTGCCGCCGCGCGCGCTTTCTATGTCAAAGTCACCGGGATGGAGGCAGAAGACATGGAAATGGGCGGGCAGGATATCGTCGTTCTGAAAGGAGCGGAGCGCGGCAGCGTGTCCGTGAACCTCTATGAAGGGCGGCCGGCGGCGGATGGGGCAGGCCCAACCCTGCATCTGGTGGTGGAGGGCACGGTCGAGGAGGCCGCGACCCGCTGCTGGGAGGCGGGCGGCACCGTGCTGGGTGAGCCGATGCCGATTCCCGAAGGGCGCTTTGTCTATGCCAAAGACCCAGACGGAAATTCGCTCGGCCTTTTTGAAGCGAAGGCAGGATAACCCCATGCGCCGCGCCGACCGCCTGTTTCAGATCGTTCAATATCTGCGCGGCGGTCGCGTGGTCACGGCGCGCGACCTCTCGGAACGGCTTGAAGTGTCAGAGCGCACGATCTACCGCGATATCGCGGACCTGATCGGCTCCGGCGTGCCGATCGAGGGGGAGGCCGGGATCGGTTATGTGATGCGCGCGGGCTATGATGTGCCGCCATTGATGTTCACCAAATCGGAAGTGAGCGCGCTGGTCGCGGGCATTCGCCTGATCCGGGCCTGGGGCGGGGCGGAAATGGCGCTGGCCGCAGAGGAGGCGCTGGTGAAAATCGACGCGGTCCTACCCGAAGCCGCACGCGGCCATGCCGAGCGGGTGCCCATTCATGCGATGACACTGGGCCATCTCAACACCGCGGATCGCGCGCGGATCGACCGACTAGAGAAAGCCTGCGATGCGCGGGTGCGGATCAGTTTCGATTATGCCGATAAGGACGGCGCGCGCACCCGGCGCACTGTCCGCCCCCTTGGCCTGTGGTTCTGGGGGCAGGCATGGACGCTCGCCACATGGTGCGAGTTGCGGCAGGATTTCCGCATGTTCCGCATTGACCGGATCAGCGCGGAGGAAGAAGGGGAGCGGTTTGCGGTGGAGAAAGACAAGACGCTCGCCGCGTTTTTCGCACGCGAGGCGTGTTGAGACGGATGGACCGCACAAGGGTCCATATTTGAAGAAACGGGACTCAGGCGGGCTGCGCAGGATGACGCTTGGGTCTGCTTATTGGTTGAGTGGTTTTCAAAAACGGCCAGCATCCATT
Organism: Rubricella aquisinus; assembly: GCF_014199445.1. Classification (GTDB taxonomy): domain Bacteria; phylum Pseudomonadota; class Alphaproteobacteria; order Rhodobacterales; family Rhodobacteraceae; genus Rubricella; species Rubricella aquisinus. The sequence goes on from NZ_JACIJS010000009.1 coordinate 25,202, forward strand.
GCAATACTGCAATTAACGTCACCCCGTCTCAGGGTGTCGTAGAATTCCAAATAGTTTCCGCTGATCCCAAGACTGCGAACGTATTCGCCGCTCCAGGCAATGAAGCGATCGCCACTTGCCGTATACCCCAACGCGATGCTTGAGCCGCTTGATTGCTCCATAATGCGGAAAGTCGCCTCAAGCGACTGACCGTCAGCGCAGGACATTGAGACGCCTCCCGAACGACGGTCCGGGTTACTGGCCCAAGTGCCTGTGCAGGGGTGTCCATAATCGGTGGCCCCCGAGACTGTCCCGGTGATCCGACCATAGGTGCGGCCAACCATTGAACGCCCCTCATTACCCACGCAAGCAAAGACCGGCACACACCATTCGCCGTCGCGTGTCGTGTCACAATCGTTATCTGCGATCCCCATATCGGATGGGGAGCACGATGTCAGGGTGACAGTCAGGGCCAAGGGCAGGTAGAAGGACCGCATGAGGAATGCTCCGGTTCCGGGGTGTCGCTGGCAAAAAGGGTAGGACATGGCAACTGGCATCGGCAAGGGGCACCATCTGCATCTGATCGACGGGTCTGGATTTATCTTTCGCGCGTTCCACGCGTTGCCGCCCCTGACCCGCAAATCGGATGGACTGCCAGTGGGCGCCGTCAGCGGCTTTTGCAACATGATCTACAAGATGGTGGAGGCGAACAACGGGCCGGATGCGCCGACCCATGTCGCCGTCATTTTCGATCATTCGGGCAAGACGTTCCGCAATGACATCTATCCCGAGTACAAAGCCAACCGCCCGCCCTTGCCAGAGGATCTGCGCCCTCAGATGCCTTTGACGCGAGAGGCAACGCGGGCCTTTGGGCTGGCGTGTATCGAGCAGGAAGGATTCGAGGCCGACGATCTGATCGCGACCTTTGCCGTGCAGGCGCGCGACGCGGGCGCGCGGGTGACGATCATCTCGTCGGACAAAGACCTGATGCAGCTTGTCGGCGGCGGGGTCGAGATGGTCGATGGGATGAAGAATGTCCGCATCGGGCCAGAGGAGGTCGAGGCCAAATTCGGCGTCGGGCCGGACCGGGTGGTGGATGTGCAAAGCCTTGCGGGGGATTCGGTCGATAACGTGCCGGGCGCGCCCGGCATCGGGATCAAGACGGCAGCCCTGTTGATCAATGAGTTCGGTGATGTGGAAACTCTGCTGGAGCGGGCAGAGGAGATCAAACAGCCCAAACGCCGCCAGACCCTGATCGACAACGCAGAGCAGATCCGCATTTCCAAACGGCTGGTGACGCTCGATCAGAACGTCCCGGTCGAGGTGGGGTTCGAGGCGATGGAAGTGCGGGAGCCGAATGCCGACGACGTGCTCGGTTTTCTTGCGCAGATGGAATTTCGGACGCTGACCAACCGCATCGCGGAAAAGCTGGGTGTGGAGGCCCCGACAGTGGCCGCGCCCGCCGGGGCACCCTCCGCCGATGGCGCCGCTCCGGCAAAGCGGGACATGCCCCCGATCGACCCGTCCAAATATGAGATCGTGCGCGACAAAGCAGCCCTAGAGACATGGATCACCGCGATCCGTGAGCGCGGCTATGTCGCCGTGGACACCGAAACCACCGGGCTGGATGAAATGATCGCGGACCTTGTCGGCATCTGCCTGAGTGTTGAGGTCGGCCAGGCCTGCTATGTCCCTCTGCGGCATGTGGAGGGGGAGGGCGATCTGCTGGGTTCGTCGGAGCGGGCCGCGGGGCAGATGGACCCGGCGGAGGCATTGGCGCTCCTCAAACCTGTTTTTGAGGACGCAGCGATCCTCAAAATCCTGCAAAACGCCAAATACGACATGAAGATTTTTGCCCGCGAAGGCATCACGCTCGCGCCGATTGAGGACACGATGCTGATGTCCTACGCGATGCATGGTGGCCTGCACGGGCATGGGATGGATGCGCTCAGCGAGCGGTATCTCGATCACAAACCGATCCCGATCAAATCGCTGATCGGGACGGGCAAGAGCCAGATCACCTTCGACAAGCTCAAGATCGAGGATGCCGCGCCCTATGCCGCGGAGGACGCGGATATCACCCTGCGCCTGTGGCACCTGTTCAAGCCACGGCTTCATGCGGCCAAAACCACGACCGTTTATGAGACGATGGAGCGGCCGCTTGTCCCTGTGCTCGCACAGATGGAGCGCAACGGCATCCTTGTGGACCGCGATCATCTGAGCCGCATGTCCAACACCTTCGCGCAGAAAATGGCGGGGCTGGAGGCGGAAATACACGAGCTGGCCGGGCGGTCCTTCAACGTCGGCTCGCCCAAACAGCTTGGTGAAATTCTGTTTGATGAGATGGGCATTCAGGGCGGCAAGAAGGGCAAAACCGGGGCCTATGCCACGGGTGCTGACATTCTGGAGGAGTTGGCCGCGCAGGGGCATGACCTGCCCGCGCGGGTGCTCGATTGGCGGCAACTTTCCAAGCTGAAATCGACCTATACCGACGCGTTGCAGGACCATATCAACAAGGACACGGGCCGGGTGCACACGTCCTATGTGATCTCTGGTGCGAATACCGGGCGGCTTGCCTCCACCGATCCGAATTTGCAGAACATCCCCGTGCGGACAGAAGAAGGCCGCCGCATTCGGGAGGCATTCGTGGCGGAGGAGGGCAATGTCCTGCTATCGCTCGATTACAGCCAGATCGAGTTGCGCATTCTGGCCCATATCGCGGGGATCGACGCGCTGAAGCAGGCGTTCCATGATGGGCTGGATATTCACGCGATGACGGCCTCTCAGGTGTTCGATGTGCCGCTGGACGAGATGACGCCAGAGGTGCGGCGCAAGGCGAAAGCGATCAATTTCGGGGTGATCTACGGGATTTCGGCCTTCGGGCTCGCGAACAACCTGCGCATTCCCCGCGATGAGGCAAAAGCGTTTATCGACGCCTATTTCGAGCGGTTCCCCGGCATCAAACAATACATGGAGGACACCAAAAAGTTCGCGCAGGAGCACGGCCATGTGAAAACTCTGTTTGGCCGGGTGATCCACACGCCAGAGATCAACGCGAAGGGGCCGCGCGCCAGTTTTGCTTACCGGGCGGCGATCAACGCGCCGATCCAGGGGTCAGCGGCGGATATCATCCGGCGCGCGATGGTGCGGATACCCGATGCGCTGCGGGCTGCGGACAATTCCGCGCGGATGCTGTTGCAGGTGCATGACGAACTGATCTTTGAGGTGCGGGAAGGGGAGGCGGAGGCCACCGCCGCGATCGTGCGCGAGGTGATGGAGCAGGCCGCGAACCCGGCGGTGAAGCTCGATGTGCCGCTGGTGGTCGATGCGGGGACCGGGCTGAACTGGGCTGCGGCGCATTGAGGGTGGCGTCTGTTGAGTTAACGACGACGCAAGCCGGTCCAGCGGCCGCCCGAGGGGGTCGCTGAAACAGTCGGGCTTTGCGGTTTATCCCGCCACACCGCACATGCGGTCTGCTTCTTGAAAGGTCGTAAAGCGGCCGCCGGGGGGCGGGCGGCCGCTGGACCGGCGCCTTCGGCTTGATTCCGGTCCGTTCAGAGACAAAGCTCACTTTCATGACCAAAGACGACAGCACCCCCCGGATCGACATTCGCAGCCGCGCGGACCTGCGCGATTGGCTGATGGCGCACCATGCGACCGCCAGAACGGTCTGGCTTGTGCTCTACAAGAAACACCATCCCGACCATCTGCCATGGCCCGACGTTGTGGAGGAATTGCTCTGTTGGGGCTGGATCGACAGCTTGCCGCGCGCGCTGGATGCGGATCGCACGATGCTGCGCGCCTCCCCCCGCAAGGACAGCTCGGCATGGTCAGGGATCAACAAGGCGCATGTCGCGCGGGCCATCGCATCGGGGGCGATGACGGCGGCGGGCCTTGCGAAGGTGGATGCCGCCAAGGCGAACGGGATGTGGGATTTCCTTGAGGATGTGGAGCGGCTGGAGGTGCCGGATGACCTTGCCACCGCGTTTGATGCGCATCCCCCGGCCCGGGCGGAATGGGACAGCTTTCCGCCCTCGGCCCGGCGCGGCATTCTGGAATGGATCAAACAGGCCAAGCGGCCCCAGACCCGCGCGGACCGGATCACCCAGACCGCCACGCTCGCACAAAAGGGCCAGCGGGCGAACCAGTGGCGTTAGCCGCAATAAAGCCGGATGATGACGCCATTGCCGTCGGTCTCGATATTGAGCCGGGTGGGGACGTAATCCATCGTGACCGCCATGCCGGGGCCAATGATCCGTGTGTTGAGCGTCGCAGGCAGGGTCACGGCTGCGATGTTTGACCCGATCAGACCAGCGTAATCGGCGGCGCCACAGGCGGACTGCTCTTTCACGCAATCCGCGTCACAGGGTTTTTCGGTCACCTCTTCGACGGTGCAGGCGGCAACGGTCAAAAGGCAGGTAAGGGATAGGGCCGTCAGGCGGCGCATGGCTGTCATCTGAAAATGTCCTTTGGTCAAACTGCGCTGAGTGTCCCCCCAACGGCGCGCCACTTCAACAGCAACCTGCGCCTGGCGATTGGCCCGCCGCATCCGCGTATGCCGGGGGCGGGGGGCGGTTTTGGGGTGTGAGGCAGGCTGGGCGGCATCCCGCCGCTTGCATCCTGCGTCAAAAGCGTTAGCTTCACGCCTGCCTCGGGGGGCCCAAATGGGCTGAGATGCGTGATGCAGACCCGTTGAACCTGAACCGGATTATGCCGGCGTAGGGAAGGCTGCATTCGCCCCGACATGCGTATGCCGCCTCCGCCTCGCTCTAGGCTTTGGAGGATATGATGAAGACAGTTTCCCTGACACTGCTTGCCACAACCGCGCTCATTGGTGCGACCCATGCGCAATCGCGTGGCGAATTGGTGGTCTATACCTATGACAGTTTCACATCCGACTGGGGCCCCGGCCCGGTGGTCGAAGAGGCGTTTGAGGCCGTGTGCGATTGCGATCTGACCTTTGTCGGCGCGGGCGACGGTGCGGCGCTGTTGTCGCGCGTGCAGCTGGAGGGTGCGCGGTCTGACGCGGATGTGGTGCTGGGCCTTGATACCAACCTCACGGCGCGGGCCACGGCAACCGGCCTGTTTGCCGACAAGCCCGCGGGCCTGCCGACACCGGATCTGCCAATTGCGTGGACCGACCCGATCTTTACCCCCTTCGACTGGGGCTATTTCGCCTTTGTGCATGAGGCTGACCTTGCCGATGTGCCGACCTCGCTCAAGGCATTGGGGGAGAGTGACCTGAGCATCATCGTGCAGGATCCGCGCAGTTCCACCCCCGGGCTTGGGCTCGTGATGTGGGTGGATGCGGCATATGGCGACGAAGCCGCTGCGGTTTGGGCTGCGCTGGCCGATAATGTCGTCACCGTGACCCCCGGCTGGTCCGAGGCCTATGGCCTGTTTCTGGAGGGAGAGGCGGATATGGTCCTCTCCTACACCACATCGCCCGCCTATCACCTGATCGCGGAGGATGATCCGAGCAAATCCGCCGCGGCCTTCGATGAGGGGCATTACATGCAAGTCGAGGTTGCGGGCATTCTGAAAGGGTCCGATCAGCCGGACTTGGCGGCGGAGTTCATTCAGTTCATGGCGACAGACGGGTTTCAGGGTGCGATCCCGACGACCAACTGGATGTATCCGGCCTTTACCCCGGCAGGTGGGCTGCCTGACGGGTTTGAGACGCTGATCACGCCGGAGACCGCGCTGCTCCTTCCCGCCGATGAGGCCGAGGCCCGCCGCGCGGCCGCGATTGAGACATGGCGCGCCGCGCTCTCTCAATAAGTACGGGTTTGGGGGCTGCGGCGATTGTCATCGTCGTGGCCCTCACCCTTGGCACCATCGTCCCGCTTTTGTGGATCGCGGAGGCCCCGGGCCGGATCGTCGGTGCGGATTGGGCCGTGCTGCGGTTCACGGTGGTGCAGGCGTTTTTGTCAGCGGTCCTGTCGGTGCTGTTTGCGGTGCCGCTGGCGCGCGCGCTGGCGCGGCGGCAGTTCTGGGGGCGGCAGGCGCTTTTGCTGCTGCTGGGTGCGCCCTTTATCGTGCCGGTGATTGTCGCGGTTCTGGGCATTCTGGCGGTCTGGGGCCGATCCGGCTGGCTGTCGGACGGGTTGGGGGCGCTGGGCCTGCCCGCGCTCGATATCTACGGCATGACGGGTGTTTTGCTGGCGCATGTGTTCTTCAACCTGCCGCTGGTCACGCGGATGCTGCTGACGGGCTGGGCCGCGATCCGGGCGGAGCAGTTTCGGCTGGCCGCGCAGCTTGGCTTTGGCCCGCGCGACATGCTGCGCCATGTGGAAGCGCCGATGCTGCGCGAGGTGCTGCCCGGGGCGGGGCTGGTGGTGTTTCTGATTTGCCTGACGAGTTTTGCGGTGGCGCTGACGCTGGGGGGCGGGCCGCGCGCAACGACGCTGGAGCTTGCGATCTATCAATCCTTGCGGTTCGATTTCGATCTGTCACGCGCGGCGATGCTGGCGCTGGTGCAGATGGGTGTGGCGCTGGCCGCGGCGATCCTGCTTTTGGGGCTTGGCCGCCCGGCGGAGTTTGCCGATGCGCTGGGCCGGGTGGCGGAGCGGTATGACACGGGTGGTCTGTGGCAGGATCGGCTGGTCATCGGGGCCGCACTCCTGTTTCTGGGCCTGCCGATGCTGGCGGTGGTGGCGCGCGGGGCGCCCGCGCTCTTGACCCTCAGCGCCAGCATCTGGGAGGCCGCGCTGCGCAGTGTCACCATTGCGCTGGCCGCGACGGCGATCTGTTTTGCCCTCTCGCTCGCGATTGCATGGGTTCTGAGCACCGGGCGCGCCGTGCTGGCGGAAGGGATGGTTCTGATCGGGTTGACTGCCTCCTCGCTGGTGATCGGGACCGGGTTGTTCATCCTGCTGCGCCCGATTGTCGATCCGTTCGCGCTGGCGCTGCCGCTCACGGCGGTGGTGAATGCGGTGATGGGCGTGCCGTTTGCGCTGCGGGTGTTGTTGCCTGCGGTTGCGACCGTGCGGCGCGGGCAGGGGCAGCTTGCGGCGAGCCTTGGGCTGTCGCGCGGCGTGTGGCTGCGCCATGTGCTGTTGCCCGGCATCCGCCGCCCTGCGGGCTTTGCGCTGGGGCTGGTCGCGGCGTTCTCCATGGGGGATCTGGGGATCATCGCGCTGTTCGGGACGAGTGCGACCGCGACGCTGCCGCTGGAAATGGCGCAGCTTATGGGGGCCTACCGGATGGAGGCCGCGGCGGGCGCGGGCGCGTTGCTTCTGATCCTGTCTTTCATGCTATTCGCGGTTTTTGATGCGGGAGGGCGCTATGATCACGCTCGATAATGTGACGCTCGGGCAGGGCGGGTTTGCGCTCTCTGCTGATGTGACCTTCCGCCGGGGCGTTTGCACGGCGATCATGGGGCCAAGCGGCGGCGGGAAATCGACGCTTCTGCACGGGCTTGCCGGGTTTCTGCCCGCGCGCACCGGGCGCATTACGGTGGCAGGTCTCGATGTGACGGATCAGCCCCCGGCGGTGCGGCCCGTGTCGCTTTTGTTTCAGGACAACAACCTTTTTCCGCATATGACCATCGCGCAGAATGTGGGCCTTGGCCTGCGGCCCGATCTGAAGCTGACCGACGATCAGCATGTACGGGTGGAGGCGATGCTCGCGGATATGGGGCTTGAGGGCATGGGCGCGCGGCGGCCAGCGGCCATGTCGGGTGGGCAGGCAAGCCGCGCCGCACTTGCGCGGGCGCTTCTGCGGGACAAGCCGGTGCTGCTGCTCGACGAGCCATTCGCCGCGCTTGGCCCCGCGATGCGGGCGGATATGATGGCATTGTTGCGCCGTGTGATGGCGGACAAAGCACTGACGGTCCTGATCGTGTCCCACCAGCCGGAGGACGCCGCCCGGATCGCGGATGACATTGCGGTGGTGGCAGAGGGGCGCGTGGCCCCGCCGCAGGACCGCGAGACGCTGCTTGCCAATCCGCCGGGGGCGCTGCGCGATTATCTGGGCTGACGCGCCGCGCCCTTGTTCCCCCGCTTGCCGCGCGATACCACTAGGCGAAGCACGCCCAAACTCTGGAGAATTGCCATGCCGCCGCGCCCTGTGATCCTGTGTATCCTCGACGGTTGGGGGCTGGGGCAGGCGGTTGCGTCCAATGCCGTGTCAGCGGGCAAAACGCCCGTGTTCGACCGATTGATGGCTGAATGCCCGAATGGCACGCTCGCCGCCCATGGCAATGATGTGGGTCTGCCAGAGGGGCAGATGGGCAATTCGGAGGTGGGCCACACCAATATCGGCGCGGGCCGGATCGTGTGGATGGACCTGCCCAAGATTGACCGCGCGATCGCGGAGGGCAGCTTTGCCAACAATCCTGCACTCACCGGATTTATCGACCGGTTGAAGGAAAGCGGCGGCACGGCCCACCTTGCGGGCCTTGCCTCTCCCGGTGGGGTCCATGCGCATCAGCGCCATATCGCGGAGGCCGCGCGCGTGATCGCGGGCGCAGGCGTGCCGGTGGTGATCCATGCCTTTACCGATGGGCGCGACGTGCCGCCGAAATCCGCGCTTGGCCAACTCAGCGATCTGGAGGCCGCCCTGCCTGACGCTGCGCGCATCGGCACCGTCACGGGCCGCTTTTACGCGATGGACCGGGACAATCGCTGGGACCGGGTATCGCAAGCCTTCGACGTGATCGCCCATGCCAAAGGAGCCGCCGCAGCATCTGTCGCGGAGGCCGTGCAGGCCGGGTATGACGACGGACAGACCGACGAATTCACCCCACCGAGCGTGATCGGGGACTATGCGGGCATGGCCGATGGCGATGGGCTCATGTTCCTCAATTTCCGGGCCGACCGCGCGCGGGAAATCCTGGCCGCCTTTCTTGATCCCGCATTTGACGGGTTTGAGCGGCAGGCACCCACGATCGCTGCGGCGCTGGGCGTGGTGGAATATTCCGATCAGCATAATGACTGGATGGAGGTGATGTTCCCCTCGGAAGATATTCCCAACACGCTCGGCCAATGGGTGTCGGCGCAGGGGCGGCGGCAGTTTCGCATTGCGGAGACGGAGAAATACCCCCATGTCACCTTCTTCCTGAACGGGGGCGTCGAAACGCCCTATCCGGGCGAAGAACGGCTGATGCCGAAATCCCCCAACGTGCGCACCTATGACCTCAAGCCCGAGATGAGTGCGGCGGAGGTTACGGCGGGTGTCATCGGCGCGATCAAGGATGGCTATGACCTGATCGTCGTGAATTACGCCAATCCCGATATGGTCGGTCATACTGGCGATATCGAGGCGGCAAAGGCCGCGTGCGAGGCCGTGGATGCCAGCGTGGGTCAAGTGCTCGACGCGCTGAAGGAGGCCGGGGGGGCGATGATCCTGACCGCCGACCATGGCAATTGCGAGGTGATGGTGGACCCTGACACGGGCGCGCCCCACACCGCGCATACCCTCAACCCGGTGCCGGTGATCCTGATTGGCGGGCCGGAGGGCGCGGTGATGGGATCGGGCCGTTTGGCCGATCTTGCGCCGAGCCTTCTTGATCTGATGGAATTGCCGCAACCGGCCGAGATGTCGGGCCGGTCGCTGATCGAGCGGGGCTGAATGCGGCGTTTCCTCCTTGCCCTTTTGTGCCTGACCGTACCGCTTTATGCCCAATCCCCGGAGCGGGATGCAGAGCGCGCAACGGCCATTATGGCAGGGGCGGAGGCCGATCTGGTTGCCGCGCGCGATGCGCAAAACCAGCTTGCCGCCTATGCAAAGGCGGTGCAGGGCTATGAATTGGCGCTGAGCGTGGCGCGCGGCTCTGCCCGGCAGATCGCCCTTGCCCGGGTGGATGCGGAACAGCGGTTCGCCGCGCAACGGGATCAGGTGGCAAAGCTGTTGGGCGGATTGCATCGGGTGGAGCGCGCGCCGGTGCCGCTCTTGATGATCCATCCGTCCGGGCCTGCGGGGGCGGTGCGAGCCGGGCAGTTGATGTCTGGCCTCGTCCCGATCCTGCAACAAGAGGCGACCACCCTGCGGACAGAGGCCGATTATCTGGTGACCCTGCAAGAGGATCAGGCGGCGGTCGAGGCACTGTTGAGCGATGGGCTGGCCGGGGTGCGCGCGGCGCGTGCGTCGCTCAATGATGCGCTGGCGCGGCGCAACACGGCGCGGGTCACGGTGGACCGGCTGGTTCTGGAGGGGCTGCGGGACGGGAGTGCGACGCTACAGGCATTTGCCCGCGCCCTGGCCCGGCAGGCGCCGCCCGCCAGCGCCCGGTTCGAGAGTGCGGAAGGCGCACTTCCGCTGCCTGCCGAGGGCCGCATCCTACGCGCCTTTGGCACGCCCGATGCCGCCGGGATCGTCCGACCCGGACTGATCCTTGAGACGGGGGCTGTCAGCCTTGTCACCGCACCGATGGACGCGACGCTGCGCTATTCCGGGCCGTTCCTTGATTACGACCAGATCGCCATTCTGGAGCCGGAGGCCGGATGGCTGCTGATTCTGGCGGGCCTGACTGAGGTATCGCGGGAGACGGGCGAGGTGATTTTGGCCGGGGAGCCGCTTGGAACTTTGGCAAGCGGCCCCACCACACGCAAAGATGATGCATTTTTGGTGGAAAATACCGGGCAGGGCGCGACAGTGGGAACAAACACGCTTTATATAGAGCTTAGACGCGACGGCGTGCCGATTGACCCGGCACCATGGTTCGCGACCGGAATGGATGGGGAGTAATTGGTTATGAAAAAGATGGTCATGGCGGCCTGTGTCGGGGCGCTGGCAGGTGGGATTGTCACAACGCAATTCGTTGGCCCCCTTGTCGCGCAGGAAACCGAGCGGCAGCGCTCCACCTACGAATATCTCGATCTTTTTGGCTCGATCTTTGAGCGGGTGCGCGCGGGCTATGTCGAGGAAGTGGATGACCGCGATCTGATCGAGGCCGCGATCAACGGGATGCTGACATCGCTTGACCCGCATTCGGGTTTTCTGCCTGCGGATGATTACAGCGATATGCAGGTGCAGACCCGTGGCGAATTTGGCGGGCTGGGGATTGAGGTCACGCAGGAGAACGGCTTTGTGAAGGTCGTGTCCCCGATTGACGACACGCCCGCCGCTGAAGCGGGGCTTCAGGCGGGGGATTTCATCACCCATCTGAATGGCGAGTCGCTCCTTGGTCTGAACCTTGACGAGGCGGTCGAGTTGATGCGCGGGCCGGTCGGCTCTGAGATCATCATCAGCATCGTGCGTGAGGGCATGGACCCGTTCGACGTAACGCTGGAGCGGGCGACGATCCGCATTCGCGCCGTGCGCTCCCGTGTGGAGGACAACACCGTCGTGCTGCGCGTCACCACATTCAGCCGTCAGACGTTCGACAACCTTGTCGAGCAGCTTGAGGAAGAGGCAGAGGCGCTTGGTGGCATGGACAGCGTGGATGGCATCGTGCTGGACCTGCGCAACAATCCCGGCGGGCTTTTGTCACAGGCGATACAGGTGTCCGACGCGTTCCTTGAGCAAGGGGAGATCGTGTCCACCCGTGGGCGCGACCCGCAGGACAGTGACCGCTACAACGCGCGGCCCGGCGATATTTCCGGCGGCAAGCCGATTGTGGTGCTGATCAATGGCGGCTCCGCCTCCGCATCTGAGATCGTGGCGGGTGCCTTGCAGGATCATCGCCGCGCGATTGTGGTGGGTGAAAAGAGCTTCGGCAAAGGCTCCGTTCAGTCGGTGATCCCATTGCAGGGCAATGCCGCGATGCGCCTGACCACGGCGCGGTATTACACGCCATCGGGCCGCTCGATCCAGTCGCTGGGGATTGAGCCGGACATCCTCGTGCGCCGCCGCCTTGGCGATGGGGAGGACGTGGACACCACGGGCCGGTCCGAGGCCGATCTGCGCGGCAGCCTGATCAACGACAGCCTGACCGAAGATGAAATCCGCCAGTTGGAAGAAGAGCGCGCCCGGCTTGAGGCCGACGCGCAGCGCCGCAATGATGATTACCAGTTGGCCTATGCGCTCGACATCATCAAAGGGATCGCGGTGCTGGAGAACCGGTGATGCTCACCGAAGCGGAGATCGCAAAGCTGCCATACCGGCCTTGTGTCGGTGTGGTGCTGATGAATCGCGCCGGGCTGGTTTTCGTGGGCCAGCGCGCGGATATGGACAGCCCCGCATGGCAAATGCCCCAAGGCGGCATCGACAAGGGGGAGACAGCGCTGGACGCCGCCTTGCGCGAGTTGTTGGAAGAAACCGGCGTCCCGCAGGAGGCCGTTGAGGTTGTCGCCCAAACAGATGAACCGCTCCGCTATGACCTGCCGAAAGAGGCGATGGGTGTTGCTTTCAAGGGCAAATATCGGGGCCAGGCGCAGGATTGGGTGCTGATGCGGCTCAAGTCCGGGGATGACGCGATCAACATCGCGACAGAGCATCCTGAATTCAGCGCATGGGAATGGGTCACACCGGCGGAGGCCGTGGCCCGGATCGTCCCCTTCAAACGCCCGATCTATGAGCGGGTGATGGACGCGTTTGCCGCGCACTTGGCTTGAACCGATCCTATTGTCGGCTGGGGCGGGTGGCAGAGGACCGGCGCGTTTGACGTCGCTCCGGTCCTTTGGGGTTAGTGGACGTTCACCGGTTTGAATTCGTGATCGCGTGCCACGCGAAATGCAAGCTTTCGGTCAGTGACGATGGCAAGCTGCTGCCCTTCGGCAGAGTGGATCGCGTATAGCGTCGGCGCGGTCGTCTGGGCGCGCAACTCCTCCGGCAGGTCGGCGGCTGCAATCGCACGGACATAAACGGTCTTTTCGGGCAGGTTGAATGGCAGGTCGTTCATGGTGGTCCTCCTGAAAATAGGCAGGGTTAGCCGCGCTTGATCTCGATCTTTTGGACGATGCTGTCGGGAAGGGAGCGGGACAGATCGACATGCAGCAATCCGCGCTCCAGCGTGGCGGTGGTCACGTCCACGCCTTCGGCCAGCACGAAACTGCGCTGGAACTGGCGCGCAGCGATCCCGCGATGCAGGAACACGCGGCCCGCGCTGTCATCCTGCTGACGGCCCCGGATGACAAGCTGGTGATCTTCGATCGTGATCGACAGATCCTCCTCGGCAAATCCGGCGACTGCGAGCGTGATGCGGTAGGTCCGCTCATCCACCTGCTCGATATTATAGGGGGGGTAGCCGTCATTGCCGGTTTTGGCGGTCCGCTCGACCAGTCGGTCAAGCTCCTCAAATCCCAGCAGAAACGGGTGCGAAGCGAAAGAGATGCGCGTCATCCTTAATCCTCATGTCCTTGTATCAAGCGACAGGTCACGGCCCCTCAAAAGGCGACCGGTGCAAGGAATATGGGGAGGATCGCGCGGCGCGGCAAGGGGTCAGCTGTGACCCGTCGCATCCCGCCAGTGTTTGCGGCAAAGGGAGACGTACGTCTCATTCCCGCCGATCTGAACCTGATCGCCATCGATCAGGGTGTTGCCCTCGTCATCCTGCCGCACGACCATCGTCGCCTTGCGCCCGCAATGGCAGATGGTGCGCACTTCGCGCAGGTGATCGGCAATCGCAAGCAGCGTTTCCGAGCCGGGAAAGAGTTTGCCCTGAAAATCGACACGCAGGCCGTAAGCCATCACCGGCACGCCAAGGTCATCCGCGACCCGCGCCAATTGCCAGACCTGATCGGAGGTCAGAAACTGCGCCTCGTCCACCAGCACACAGGCAATCGGCCCCGATTGTAGGCGTTTTTGGATACGGGTGTAGAGGTCATCCTCGGGCGCGTAGGTATCGGCCTTAGCCTCGATCCCGATGCGCGAGCCAATGACGCTCTCGCCTGCGCGGGTGTCAAACGCGTAGGTCAAGAGATAGGTGTCCATCCCGCGTTCGTTGTAGTTATAGGACGCTTGCAGCAAGAGCGTACTCTTGCCCGCGTTCATGGTGGAATAGTTGAAATAGAGCTTGGCCATGGCTGCTTTTTTGACCCGTGAGATGGGGGCGGTCAAGGCGGTGGGCGCGGGCCCCGGTGGCTAAATCCAGCGCGGGGTCAGGCCGCAAGCGTCGGTCTGATCACGCCCCGTACTAGAGGGGGACGGCAATCAGACCGGTCGCTTGCTTCAAAGCCCCTGAATAGGCATCACGTCAATCTCGCCCTCGCGCGCGTTGCGGATCGCCAAGGCGGTCGCCCGCGATCCGGCGGCGGTGGTGTAGTAGGGGATCTTGTCATAGAGCGCCACGCGGCGAATATCGCGGCTGTCCTCCACGGATTGTGTGCCCTCGGTCGTGTTGAACACGATCTGCACATCGCCATTCTTGAGCGCGTCCACGATATGGGGCCGGCCCTCGAACACCTTGTTCACACGGGTCGTGGCGATGCCTTGATCAGACAGCCACGCCGCCGTGCCAGAGGTCGCGAGGATCGTAAAGCCGAGATCCGCCATGGTCTGCGCGGCCTCCAGCATCGCCGGGCCCTTATCCGCATCCTTGATCGAGATGAACACCTTGCCGCTATCCGGCAGGGCCACGCCCGCGCCCATCTGCGCCTTCAGGAAGGCCCGCTCGAAGGTCATATCAAGGCCCATCACCTCCCCGGTGGAGCGCATCTCCGGCCCCAGCAGCGTATCGACGCCGGGGAAGCGGGCGAAGGGCAACACGGCCTCTTTCACGGCGATATGCTTGGTCTCCGGCGCTTTCAACTCCATGTTCGACAGCGGCTCCCCGGCCATCAGGCGGGCGGCGATGCTGGCGATGGGGCTGCCCACGGCCTTTGCCACGAAGGGCACGGTGCGGGACGCGCGCGGATTGACTTCCAGCACATAGATCACGCCGTCCTTGATCGCGAATTGCACATTCATCAGGCCGATGACATTGAGCGCCTTGGCCATCGCGACGGATTGGGTTTTCAGCTCCGCGACAATCTCCGCCGACAGGGAATGGGGCGGTAGGGAACAGGCGCTGTCACCCGAATGCACGCCCGCCTCTTCGATATGTTCCATCACGCCCGCGACATGGACGTTCTGCCCATCGCACAGACAATCGACATCCACCTCAACCGCGCCCGCAAGATAGCTGTCCAAAAGAACCGGACTGTCGCCCGACACCACCACGGCAGAGCGGATATAGCGGCGCAATTGGTCCATATCGCGCACAATCTCCATCGCGCGACCCCCCAGCACATAGGAGGGGCGGATCACGAGGGGGAAGCCGACTTCTTCGGCAATCTTGAGCGCTTCCTCATCGGAGGACGCGATGCCGTTCACGGGCTGTTTGAGGTTCAGATCACCGAGCAATTGCTGGAACCGCTCGCGATCCTCAGCCAGATCAATCGCGTCGGGGGAGGTGCCAAGGATCGGGATGCCCTCTGCCTCCAGCGCGTTGGCGAGTTTCAGCGGGGTCTGCCCGCCGAACTGGACGATCACACCATGCAGCGTGCCGTTTTCCTGCTCGACCCGCAGGATTTCCATCACATGCTCAATCGTCAACGGCTCGAAATAGAGGCGGTCGGACGTGTCGTAATCCGTGCTCACCGTTTCCGGGTTGCAGTTGATCATGATCGTCTCGTAGCCCTGCTCGGTCAGCGCGAAACAGGCGTGACAGCAGCAGTAGTCAAATTCGATGCCCTGCCCGATCCGGTTCGGCCCACCGCCAAGGATGACGACTTTCTTGCGATCCGACGGGCGGGCTTCGCATTCGACCTCACCCATCATGTCGGCCTCATAGGTCGAATACATGTAGGGGGTCTGCGCCTCGAATTCGGCGGCGCAGGTGTCGATCCGCTTGAACACGGCGGTCACGCCGAGCCGTTGGCGCGCGTGGCGCACCTCCGTTTCCGATTGCCCGGTCAGAAGGCCAAGCCGCGCATCGGTAAATCCAAGCATCTTGAGCGCGCGCAGGCCTGCCGCGTCAGTGGGCAGGCCCGCCTGCCGCACACCGTCCTCCGCATCGACGATTTCGCGAATACGGTCGAGGAACCACGGATCGAACGCGGTGATGCGCTGGATCTCGTCATTCGAGATGCCTTCGCGCATCGCCTGCGCAATCACGCGCAGCCGGTCGGGTGTCTGCTGGGACAGGTTGGCGATCAGCGCCTCGCGCGTGTCGAACGCGATCTCATCAAACCCGGTCAGGCCGGTTTCCATGGAGGCCAGCGCCTTTTGCATCGATTCGTGGATCGTGCGGCCAATCGCCATCGCTTCGCCCACGGATTTCATCGCGGTGGTCAGCGTCGCCTCGGACCCGGGGAATTTCTCAAAAGCAAAGCGCGGGATTTTGGTGACGACATAGTCGATGGTCGGCTCAAACGATGCCGGGGTCACGCCCGTGATGTCATTGTCCAACTCATCGAGCGTATAGCCCACCGCGAGCTTTGCCGCGATCTTTGCGATCGGGAAGCCGGTCGCCTTCGATGCCAGCGCGGAGGAGCGGGACACACGCGGGTTCATCTCGATCACGACCATGCGGCCATTCTGAGGGTTCACGGCCCATTGCACGTTGGACCCGCCGGTCTCTACCCCGATTTCCCGCAATACGGCAATGCTGGCGTTGCGCATCATCTGATATTCCCGGTCGGTCAGGGTCAGCGCAGGGGCGACGGTGATCGAATCGCCCGTATGCACACCCATCGGATCGACGTTTTCGATGGAGCAGATGATGATCGCATTGTCCGCAGTGTCGCGGACAACCTCCATCTCATATTCTTTCCAGCCCAGAAGGCTCTCATCAATCAGGATTTGCGCCATGGGAGAGGCATCAAGGCCGGACCGACAGATCCGCTCGTAATCCTCCCGGTTATAGGCCACGCCTCCCCCGGTGCCACCAAGGGTGAAGGCCGGGCGGATAATGGCGGGCAGGCCGACATATTCGATGGCGTCCACAGCGGCGCGCACGCCCGCGTCGATATCGTACTTGCCGTTGGCCCCTTTCGGTGCGGCAATGATCGTGGCGCGCGGGTTTTCCAGCCCCAGCCGGTCCATCGCCTCCCGGAACAGCTTACGATCTTCGGCCATTTCAATGGCGTCACGTTTCGCGCCGATCAACTCGACCCCGAATTTCTCAAGCACGCCCAGATCGTCCAACTCAAGCGCGGTGTTCAGCCCGGTTTGTCCGCCCATCGTGGGCAAAAGCGCGTCGGGCCGCTCCTTTTCAATGATCTTGGCGACCATATCGGCGGTGATCGGCTCGATATAGGTGGCGTCCGCCATGCCGGGGTCGGTCATGATGGTGGCAGGGTTGGAGTTGACGAGGATAACCCGGTATCCCTCCTCCTTGAGCGCCTTGCAGGCTTGCGCACCGGAGTAGTCAAATTCACAGGCCTGCCCGATGACGATAGGGCCCGCACCGATGATCATGATTGAGTGAATATCATCTCTTTTCGGCATCGGGGCATCCTTCGGGCTGGCAGGGTCGGCACAAATTGTGTGGGAGATACGCGGGCAGCGCCAAAGGCGCAAGCACGGACTTGCCCGCATGGGAAAAAGGGCGCGCTCCCGCCCGTCGTTCCGTCGCTTGCGCTCCGTCCTCCCGTTGGGGGTGGCGCGGCTGCGCCGCGCAAAGGGAAGAATGCGCTGAGGTGTTTGAGGAACAGGTGTGTTCCTCAAATCACCCGTTCAATTTTGGGTGTCACGATTCGCCCGCGCGTCAAGGCCGCTCGTTCCTCGGACCTTGACCCACGGCCGAATCGCGGGGGCCGCTCTTACTTCACCAAGTCCAATTCACTTTCTTCAAATATACCCCGCCGGAGGCACCGCCGCGCCGCAAGGCGCGGCGCTCGGCCCAAAGGGAGCGGCCCGAAGGGCCAGCGACGTGCGGGAGCGCCGCGTTGTGCCGCGCGACTGCGGGGGATAGAGTGGAGCGCATATCAAAAGGAACACTCCCCATGGCCACCCCAGGCGCCGATCCGCTTCTGACCACTGCTGCTGTTTTCCTCGGCGCTGCGGTGGTCGCTGTCCCCTTGTTCCAGCGTCTCAAGATGGGATCGGTGCTTGGCTATCTGGCGGCGGGTGCGGCCATCGGGCCATATGGGTTGGCCGTGATCCAGGACACCGATGCGGTTTTGCATTTCGCGGAATTTGGCGTCGTGATGCTTCTCTTCGTCATTGGGTTAGAGTTGAAGCCTGCGCGGCTATGGCGGTTGCGGTCGGATATATTCGGGCTTGGCCTTTTGCAGGTGTTGATCACGGGCAGTCTGGTCGCCGGGGTGTGTCTTGCCATCGGGCTGAGTTGGCAGGTGGCCGTCATCATCGGATCGAGCCTCGCGCTCAGTTCCACCGCCATCGGCATTCAGGTCCTGCGGGAGCGGCGGGAGTTGCGCTCTGACTATGGCAACCGGGCCTTTTCGATCCTGCTGTTGCAGGATTTAGCGATTGTCCCGCTGTTTGCGCTGGTCGCCTTCCTCGCGCCCGGTGCTGGTGCCACCGGCAGCCCGTTGACGCAAGCGGGTCTGGCGCTGGGCGGTGTTGTCATTCTGATCGTCGTGATCCGTTACGGGCTGCGGCCCGTGTTCCATGCCGTCGCCAATTCCGGCAGTGGCGAGTTGTTCACCGCGGCGGCTCTGCTTGTCGTCATCGGCTCTGCTCTTGCGATGGACCTTGTGGGCCTTTCCATGGCGCTTGGCGCGTTCATCGCGGGCGTGCTGCTCGCTGAGAGCGAATTCCGCCATCAGTTGGAAACCGATATCGAGCCGTTCCGTGGATTGCTCCTTGGCCTCTTTTTTATGGGCTTTGGCATGACGCTGAACTGGATGCTCGTGGTCGAGAATTGGTGGATCGTGCTGGGCGGTGCCTTGGGCCTCTACCTCGCGAAAGGTGCGGTGCTCTACGGTCTCGCGCGGCTTTTCCGGTCGAGCCATAAGGACGCGATCCGCATTGCCAGTGTTATCGGGCAGGGCGGCGAATTTGCCTTCGTCATGATCACGCTCGCGATCGGGGTCGGATTGTTTGAGGGCGAGTTGCCCGCGATCCTGTCCGCGATTGTCACCTTCTCCATGATCCTCACGCCATTGGCGATGGCCGGGGCGGACCGGTTGATCGCGCGCATGGGCGGGGCCGATACGCTTGATGACATGAAAGGGGTGGAGCACGCGGACCGCGCAAAAGTCATCGTCGCAGGCTTTGGCCGCGTGGGCCAAGTCATCGCGCGGATCATGGCTATGCAGGACGTGGACGTCACGCTGATCGACAATTCGCCGCGCCGCATTCGGATCGCCCGCACGTTCGGTACGGAGGTTTATTTTGGGGACGCCCGCAGGCTCGACATGCTTGAAACCGCAGGGGCCGCCGAGGCCGATCTTTTGTTCCTTTGCATCAGCGACCGGGATGGCGCGCCCGAATCGGTGATCAAGCTCAAAGAGCGGTTCCCGAACCTCAAAATCTTTGCCGAGACCTATGATCGTTTCTCCGAAGTCGATATGCGCCGCGCCGGGGCCGATTTCGTCGTCCGCCAGACCTATGAAAGCGCCATTGCGCTCGCCGCCGCTGGGCTCGATGAATTGGGCGAGTGGGATGATGTGGAGGACGTCATCGCGGAATTCCGGCGGCACGACATGGAGCGGCTCGATCTTGAAACCGAACATGGCACTGAAAAGGCGCTCGATATCCTGCGCGAAAAGTACGAATTGAGCGATGAAGCCTGAACTGAGGGTCGCCCGCATGGCGGATGCGGAGCCGATCAGCGCCCTGTTTGCCGCCTGTTACCCGACACTGATGGCCCCGGCTTATGCCCCGGATGTGCTCAGCGCGGCTTTGCCGAAGATGATCCACGCCAATCCCGTTCTGATCGCGTCGGGCCGCTTTTATGTGGTGGAGCAGGAGGGGCGGATCATTGGTGCGGGCGGTTGGGGGCCAGCGCCACCGTCGGGGGAAGATGTCCCCGTTCATATCCGTCATTTCGCGACCCATCCCGATGCGACGGGGCAGGGCGTTGGCGCCCTATGCCTCACGCGGTGTCAGGAGGACGCGCGGGCCGAAGGGCATCCTGCCTTGGGCTGCTTTTCGAGCCTGAATGCCGAAGGCTTCTACGCCCGGCATGGATTTCAGCGCGTGGCCGCGCGCGATATCCCGATTGGCGACGCGTCCTTTCCGGTGATCGAGATGCGCTGCCCGCTTTAGCCATTGCATGTCCGTGCCCCGGCCCCATATCGGGCAGGGAAAGGCAGGGCACATGAGCACAAGGATCATCACAAGAAACCGCGTCAGCCTGCGCTGGGCGGAGATGATCGCGCTGTTTGTCGGCACGCCCTTGGTGCTCGCTTTTCTGCTGCCGCCCACGATGATGTTCACGGTGCTGGGTGTGACGACCTTTGCCGGTATCGTTCTGTTGCACATCACGCCGGGCTTTTCATGGGCGGAGTTGAACCGGGGGCAATTCGATTGGCGGGCCTTAGCGCTGCTCGGCGCAAGCACGGTCGTGACCTCGGCCATTGCGGTGATGGTGCTGATGCCGGAGAACGCGCTCATCCTGCCGCGCACGCAAACCGGGCTGTGGCTGATGATCATGCTGCTTTATCCGCTTGTCAGCGCGCTGCCGCAGGAGGTGATCTTTCGCCCGCTGTTTTTCCGCCGCTATGGCGATCTGATGCCCGCTGGCAGCCTGATCTGGGTGAACGCAGCACTCTTTTCACTGGCGCATCTGATGTATTGGGATGCGTTGGTGCTGGCGATGACGTTCTGCGGCGGGCTGGCGTTTGCATGGGCCTATCATGTGCGCGGCTCGTTCTGGCTGGCAGTGGTGATGCACGCGGTAGCCGGGCAGATCGTGTTCACCAGCGGGCTGGGGCGGCTGTTTTATTCGGGGGCGGTTTAGCGCTCTCCCCTTGGCCCCGCTATCGTTGCGGCTGTTGGCACCCCACCCCTTGACACATCCGCCCCTGTGCGGTGTATCGGCGCGAGCCGTTTTGACCTGATCCCAAGGATGCCCGCCATGCACCGTTACCGTTCTCACACCTGCGCCGATCTCACCAAGGAGAAT
Organism: Rubricella aquisinus; assembly: GCF_014199445.1. Lineage (GTDB taxonomy): Bacteria > Pseudomonadota > Alphaproteobacteria > Rhodobacterales > Rhodobacteraceae > Rubricella > Rubricella aquisinus. Next base: position 46,080 of record NZ_JACIJS010000009.1, read on the forward strand.
GTGGGCGAGACTGTCCGCCTGTCGGGCTGGGTGCATCGGGTGCGCGATCATGGCGGCATCCTCTTTATCGACCTGCGCGACCATTATGGCATCACGCAAGTGCTGGCCGACCCGGACAGCCCGGCGTTCAAGGATGTGGAAAAGGTCCGCTCTGAATGGGTGATCCGCATTGATGGCACGGTGAAGGCACGGGATGCCGCACTCGTGAACCCGAAACTCCCCACTGGTGAGGTGGAGATTTTCGTGCGTGATCTGGAAGTGCTTGGCACCGCGGACGAATTGCCAATGCCGGTGTTCGGCGATCAGGACTACCCGGAGGAAACGCGCCTGAAGTACCGTTTCCTCGATCTGCGTCGGGAGAAGCTGCATGACAACATCATGCTCCGCTCCCATGTTGTGCGCAGCTTGCGCAACCGGATGTGGGACACGGGCTTTACCGAATTCCAGACCCCGATCATCACCGCATCCAGCCCCGAAGGCGCGCGCGATTTTCTGGTGCCAAGCCGCCTGCATCCCGGCAAATTCTACGCGCTGCCGCAGGCGCCGCAGCAATTTAAGCAGTTGATCATGGTCGGCGGCTTTGACCGCTATTTCCAGATTGCCCCCTGTTTCCGCGATGAGGACCCGCGCGCCGACCGCTCCCCGACCGATTTCTACCAGCTTGACGTCGAGATGAGCTTTGTCGAGCAGGAGGACGTGTTCAGCGCCGTGCAGCCGGTGATCACCGGTCTGTTTGAGGAGTTCGGCAAAGGCCGCCGCGTGGATGCCGAATGGCCGCGCATTCCCTATAAAGAGGCGCTGGCCAAATACGGCTCCGACAAGCCGGACTTGCGCAACCCGATTGAGATGCAGGACGTGTCCGAACATTTCCGTGGCTCGGGCTTCGCGATTTTCGCGAAGCTGTTGGAGCAGGACGGAACAGAAGTTCGCGCGATCCCGGCCCCCACGGGCGGCAGCCGCAAATTCTGCGACCGGATGAACAAGTATGCCCAGCAGGAAGGGCTGCCCGGGATGGGGTATATCTTCTGGCGCGACATGGACGGTCAGATGGACGCCGCAGGCCCGCTCGCCAAAAACATCGGGCCGGAGCGGACGGAGGCGATCCGCCAGCAGCTTGGGCTGGGGATTGGCGACGCCGCGTTCTTCCTCGGTGGCAAGCCGTCCGCGTTTGAGGGTGTCGCGGGGCGTGCGCGCAACGTGATCGGGGAGGAGTTGGGCCTCACCGATAAGGACCGTTTCGCCTTTGCCTGGATCGTGGATTTCCCGATGTATGAGCGGGATGACGAGGGCAAGCTCGACTTTTCGCACAACCCGTTCTCCATGCCACAAGGCGGGATGGACGCGCTCAATGGCGACCCGGAAGAGGTGCTTGGCTATCAGTATGATTTGGCCTGCAACGGCTATGAGCTGATCTCCGGCGCGATCCGAAACCATAAGCCTGAGATCATGTATAAGGCCTTTGAACTGGCGGGCTATCCGAATGAGGAAGTCGATAAGCGGTTCGGCGGCATGGTCAACGCGTTCAAATACGGCGCGCCGCCCCATGGTGGCTGTGCCGCCGGGATCGACCGGATCGTGATGCTTCTGGCCGATGAGGCGAATATCCGTGAGGTCATCATGTTCCCGATGAACCAGCGCGCCGAAGACCTGATGCTCGGCGGCCCGTCCGACCCGACGAATGAGCAATTGCGCGAATTGGGGCTGCGCGTCATTCCGCGTGACTGACCTGCCCTATGCCAGCGTGGTGCCCGTGTTTGATGGGTATCTGGCGCGGTTGGACGGCCTGATTGCCAGGGCAATGGGGCTGGAGGACGCGCGGCTCGCGCCCGATATGTTCGATCTTGAGGAACAGGCGCGCATCGCGGCGCAGTTTACCCTGCGCGTTGCCTGCCCCCTTGCCGGGCAGGCCGTGCCGCCCAGCCCGGATGATCTGCCCCTTGCCGATGTCGTGCGGGCGACGCGCGCCCAGCTTGGCTTGCTCACACCCCCGATGTTCGCTGATGCGGGCAACCGGCGCTACAGCGTAGAAGCGGGGCAGGGCATCCGAGACTTGGATGCGGAGACTTTCCTTCTGCAATTTGGCATTCCCAACATCCAGTTTCATATGGCGATGGTCTATGCCCTGTTGCGGTCCAAGGGCGTTGCGGTGGGCAAGGCCGATTTTGACGGCGTGCATGTTTACGAGGCTGGGTTCAGCTTCAGCGATTGACGTTTCCTGATTGGCGACAGTTTGGGTAGAAACCTGCGATTGATGCGCGTCATTCCCACCCCACATGCACTCCATCAACACAGATGGAGCATCCCCATGACCACCCTTCTTATCCAGTCCAGCGCGCGCACCGTTGGGTCCACCTCTCGTGATTTGTCCGCGCTGTTGGCAGAGCGGCTTGGCGCGCCGGTTGTCACCCGCGACGTTTCCGCAGGCCTTCCGATGGTCAGCGCCGATTGGATCGCCGCCAACGTGACAGAGGCCGACGCGCGGACCGATGCGCAAAAGGCCGAGCTTGCCCAGTCGGACGAACTGATCGCGGAGGTGGAGGCCGCAGATACGCTCGTCATTGCCGTGCCGCTCTACAATTTCAGCATCCCCGCCAGCCTGAAATCTTGGATTGACCAGATCGCCCGCGCCCGCCGCACATTCCGCTATACCGAGAATGGGCCGGAGGGGCTGCTCAAGGGCAAGCGCGCCTTTCTCGTCGTCACCTCCGGCGGTGTGCCGGTCGATGCGCCGGTGGATTTCGCGACGCCCTATCTGCGCCATGTGCTGAGTTTTATCGGGATCACGGATGTGACCGTGATCGGCGCGGATCGACAGATGGCCAATCCCGATGCGGTTGACGCGGCGCGGGCGCAGATTGAGGCGCTCACCCGGTCTCAGGCTGCCTGACCCCTTGAATCCCGCAGGGGCGGGGCCGACATTGTGGGAAGACTTGAAAGGACTTCCCATGCCGCTGACCCCCCGCCCCGACGTGATCGACTTTCTGCTGACCCGCCGGTCGCGCCCCGCCAAAACGCTGACCGGGCCGGGGCCGGATCGTGAAACGGTGGAGGTGATCCTTCAGGCTGCCGCGCGCACCCCTGATCACGGCAAGCTGGAGCCATGGCGCTTCATCGTGCTGGAGGGCGCGGCCCTAACCCGGCTGGGCGCCCTGACCCGGCGGCGCGGGGTGGAGGCAGGGGTAGACCCTGACAAGCTTGACAAGCACGCCCATGGTTTTGAAGCCAATCCGCTCGTGATCGCGGTGATTGCCGCGCCGAAACCGTCAGACAAGATCCCCGAAGGCGAACAGATCCTGAGCGCGGGCGCGGCCTGTCTGGCCGCCCTCAACGCGGCCCTAGCCAGCGGTTGGGGTGCCAATTGGCTGACCGCATGGATGGCAACCGATCGTCCGTGGCTGCGGGAAGGGCTTGGGCTGGAGGATCATGAAACCGTCGCGGGCTTCATCCATATCGGGACAGAGACGATCGCCCCGCCAGAACGCCCCCGCCCCGCCATGGCAGCGATCACGACCTGGGTTGACGCATGATCTTTTCATCCTTGTCCAAGGCCATCGCACAGGCCACCGATCCCGCGTTTCGCGGGGTGTTTCTGAAGGCGCTCGGGATCACCATCGCGGTGCTGATCGGGGCGGTGATCGCGATTGGCTATCTGGTTGGCTCCCTTGGGGCGTTTACCTTGCCGTTCATCGGGGTGATTGATCCCGGTGCAACTGCCGGGATCGTGAGTGCGCTGCTGACGCTGTTGCTGTCGGTCTTTCTGATGCTGCCCGTGGCCAGCATCGTGATCGGCTTTTTCCTAGATGACATCGCCTCAGCGGTGGAGGAGCGGCATTATCCGAGCCTTCCTGCGGCGGCGCGCCTGTCGATTTCGGACTCGTTCGTGGATGCGCTGCGGTTTTTCGGCGTGGTCGTGGGGGCGAATCTTGCGGCGTTGATCGTCTACCTGATTTTTCTGCCGCTTGCGCCGTTCATCTTTTACGGGCTGAACGGGTATCTTTTGGGCCGGGAGTATTTCCAGCTTGTCGCCCTGCGACGGTTGCCCCCGAAAGAGGTCGCCGCCCTGCGCCAGCGGAACAAGGGCGTGATCTGGGGCATGGGCGTGATGCTGGCGCTGCCGTTGTCGATCCCGTTTGCGGGTGTGCTTGTGCCATTGATCGGGGTGGCTGCGTTCACCCATCTGTTTCATCGGGTCGCGGCGCGTTAGGGCGCTGTTTTTCGTCCATGGTCCGGGGCAAAGCCGAAGGCGCCGGACCGCGCCCTCCCTCCCCCATGGGAGGGCGCATTTCCGCGTGTCGCCTCGCGTGAGCGGTGGAGGATGCATCGCGATAAAGCGCACTGCTTTACGTCGGGAGCGCCCACCCGAGGGAGGGCGCGATCCGGCTCCCCACCCACATAAAAAACCCCTCGCGCCGGGCAGCGGGAGGGGTCAGGTGCTTGAATATGGGTCGGCTTACGGCCAGCCAACCTCGTTGAAGATCTGCTGCGCTTCACCGATATGCTCGGCCACTGCGGAGAGGTCCACGTCGTCTGCCTTGAACAGGCCCATATAGGCCACGCTCGGGGACAGGCCGATGCCCGGCACCGCCGGATATTCGTCATTCCCGGCAGAGAAATACTGCTGCGCCTGATCAGAGGCGAGGTATTCAAGGAACTTGATCGCGTTCTCCCGGTTCGGCGCATGGGCTGCGACGCCCCCGCCGGACAGGTTCATATGCGCGCCGTTGCCCGCCTGATCGGGGAACACCCAGCCGATCATATCGAGGCTGTCGGACACGCCGGACACCTCACGGCGCACCGCGCGGCCGAAATAGTAGGTGTTGGACATCGCGATGTCGCACTCACCGGACACAACGCCACGGATCTGGTCCGTGTCGCCACCCTGCGGGGCGCGGGCGAAGTTGGCATAGACGCCTTCGGCCCAGTCTTTCGCGGCCTCAGCGCCCAGATGCTCGATCATCGCGGCGAGGATGGTCTGGGAATAGACATTGGTGGAAGAGCGGATGCAGACCATGCCGCGATATTGCGGATCGGCAAGGTCAGCATAGGTTTGCGGCGGGTTCGCAACATCGTTCTTGTCATAGAACAGGATGCGCGCACGCTGGGAGAAGCCGAACCACTGGTTGTCATCATCCTGAAGCTGCGCGGGGATGCGCGCCTCCAGCACGTCGCTGTCGATGGAGGACAGCACGCCCGCGTCTTTCGCGCGGGTCAGGCGGGAGGTGTCCACGGTCAACAGGATATCCGCCGGGGAGTTTGCACCCTCGGCCTGCATCCGGGCGATCAGTTCGTCCCCATTGCCTTCGATCCGGTTGATCTTGATCCCGGTCATTTCCTCGAAATCGGAATAGAGCCGCTCGTCGGTCTCATAGTGACGGGAGGAGTAGAGGTTCAACTCCTCAGCGAATGCGGGCGCGGCGATGGCGGCAACGCACAGCGTGGTCAGGGCAGTTTTGCGGTAGGACATGGATCACTCCAAGCTGGTGAAATAATTTCCGACTGTATCAGTCGGGTACACATGTCGCGTACCTGATGGAAAAGATCAAGAATTAATTTCGAGTGTTTCACTCGGGCTTTCTGTCGCACCTTTCCGCCGCTCTCCGGTCAGGGTATGAGAGCGCATGAGTATCCCATTGCCATCGCTGACAAACCTGCCCGATCTGCCCTTTGACGAGGTGATCGACGTGCGCTCCCCTGCCGAATTCGCCGAAGATCACATTCCGGGCGCCGTGAACCTGCCGGTCCTGAGCAATGAGGAGCGGGCAGAGGTCGGCACCATCTATGTGCAGGACAGCCGATTCCGCGCGCGCAAGATCGGGGCCGCCCTCGTGGCGCGCAATGCCGCCGCCCATCTGCAAACCTATCTGGCGGATAAGCCCGGCGGCTATCGCCCGCTGGTCTATTGCTGGCGCGGGGGGCAGCGGTCGGGCAGTTTCGCGCTGATCCTGAGCCAGGTTGGCTGGCGCGCGGAAACGCTGGAGGGTGGATATCAGACCTATCGCCGGGCCGTGGTCGAACAGCTTTATCACCAGCCCTTTCCCGCACGGATCGTGGTGCTGGACGGAAACACCGGCACCGCCAAGACCGACATGCTGGCGCATCTTGCCGCGCAGGGCGTTCAGGTGATCGACCTTGAAGGGCTCGCCAATCATCGCGGCTCCGTTTTTGGGGCGCGGGGCGGGCAACCGTCGCAAAAGATGTTTGAGGGGTATCTCGCGCAAGAGGTCGTCGCCCTTGATCCCACACGCCCGGTCGTGGTGGAGGCCGAATCGAGCAAAATCGGCGCGCTGTCCCTGCCGCCAACTCTGTGGAAAGCCATGGTCGACGCCCCGCGCCTGCGGCTGAGCGCGCCGCTATCCGCGCGCGCGTCCTATCTGACGCGGGCCTATGCCGATATCGTCGCGGATGAGGCGCGGTTGCGGGAGGTTCTGGCGCGGCTGGTGCCGATGCACGGCCATGAGAAAATCCATGATTGGCAGCGGCTCGCCCAATCGGGTGCGTTTGAGGAGCTGGCCGCTGCATTGATGGCCGAGCATTACGATCCCCGCTACGAAAAGCAGCGTGGGCGGATAGACGGGCGCGCGGAGGAGGTCATCACGCTGGACAGCCTGACCGACAGCGCGCTGGCCACTGCCGCCCCCGGCATCGCCGCGGCGGTAGTACGGATCAGCGGCTAGATCACCTCAATCCATGGCGTGCCTTCGGTAACCTCCCCGATCCGGGCGGCTGGCACTTCCTGTGACGCCAGTTCGGACAAGACGGCCTCTGCGTGATCCGCTGGCACGGCGGCAAGCAATCCACCCGCCGTTTGCGGATCGAAAAGAAGCGGCACCGCCGGGTGATCCGGCAGGGTCATGCGGTGGCGCACCATCTCATTGGCCGGAAACAGGCTGGAGCGGATGCCTGCTGCCGCGCAGTCCGCTGCCCCCGGCAGGACGGGGACCGCATCCAATGCCAGTGTCGCGGCGGCCCCTGATTGCTCCAGCATCGTCATCAGATGTCCAGCAAGGCCAAAGCCCGTAACATCCGTCATCGCATGGGCCACGGGGGCAAGGCAGGCCGCATCCCGCGCCAGCGGACGCATCATGCTGGCATAGGCATCCACCACATCGCGCCCGCGCGCCTGACCGCGCATCTCTGCCGCCAGAAGGGTGCCGCTGCCGATGGGCTTGGTCAGGATCAGAACATCGCCGGGCCGGGCACCGGATTGGCGCGTGGCCTGCCCTTCAAGAAGGCCGGTGACCGTGACCCCCAGCGAGAACTCCGCACCGACACTGCTGTGCCCGCCCACAATGCTTGCGCCCGCGTCCTCGACCACCTGTTGCGTAGCGGTTAGGAGTTCGGCCAGCATGTCGGCCTGCATCGGCCCGGTCATGCGCGGCAGTGTGGCGGATACCAGCACTGCCTGCGGTGCCGCCCCCATCGCCCACACATCGCCAAGCGCGTGTACGGTGGCAATCTTGGCGAAGGTCCACGGATCCTCGACAAAGGCGCGGATATGGTCGGTCGTGATAACCTGCGCGCCAGCGCCATGGCGCAACACTGCCGCGTCATCGCCCGCGCCCTGCAACACGTCCGGGTGGGTGTGTGTTGGCAGTGTCGCAAGCGCCGTTTTCAGATCGGCTTGCGCGACCTTCGCCCCGCATCCACCGCACAGCGGTGTGTCCCCTAGCAGATCGCGCAGCCCATGGGCCACCTCACGCGGCAGGGCAGGGGGCTGCATCCGGGGCAGATGGGTGAACTGGTCCATGAATTTGCGGTCGATCCGGTCTTTCAGCCGCCACAGATAAGCCCCGTCAAAGGTCAGGCCGAACTTGTCCGCGACCGCGCCCTTGCCCCCGGTGGAGATCAGCTTGAGGTAATCGCGCTGCGGATGGAACGGTTTGCGCTGCCCGCCGGTGAGGTCCGCGCGCAGGTTATGGGCTAGCTTCGGAGCTTCGCGCACCGCGAACACGCCCGCCTTGGGCCGTGGCGCGTGAGAAAGATGCGCGCAATCCCCCACCGCATAGATCGCGGGATCGGAGGAGCGCAGGCACTCATCAACGCGGATGAACCCGTCCTCCAGATCAAGATCGGTATCCGCCAGCCAGCCATGGGGCCGCGCGCCCGCCGCCCCGGTGACGAACCCAGCAGGCAGCGTGTCGCCATCCGCCAGCACGATATGATCGGCATGGATCTGGGCAGGGTGCGCATCGGTGCGCAGGGTCACACCGAGCCGCGCCATATGGGCCAAAAGGGCGCGGCGTGCGCCCTCCCCGATGCCATTCAGCGCCACAGGCCCCGCTTCCAGCACCGTGATGCGATACTCCGATAGGCCCGCGCGGCGCATCCGCTCCGCCATGGCGAGGGACAATTCCACCCCACCGACGCCGCCGCCGATGACGGCGACATTGGCGGGCAGGGTCCGGGCGCGCGCCGCATCCAGAAACGCCTCCCATGCGCCCGCGAAAGGGCCAAGCGGCTTGGCCGGGACGGCATGCTCGGCAAAGCCGGGAAGCTCGGGCATGGCGGAGGTGATGCCAATGTCGATCGACGCGATATCATAGCGGATCGGGGCGCGCCCGGGCACGGTGATCCGCCGCGTGCTCCGGTCAATCGCGCTTACCGCACCAAGGATCAGGCGCGCGCCCGCGTGCCGCGCCAGCGTGACCATGTCGATATCGAGCGCCTCGCGCGGGTAATGCCCCGCGACATGCCCCGGCAGCATCCCGGTATAGGGTGCCGTCGGGGCCGGGTTGATCAGGGTCAGGCGCGCGCCGGGCAGCGGGGCCATGCCCCATTTGCGCAGCACAAGCGCATGGGTGTGGCCGCCGCCGATCAGGACGACATCGCGCGTCAGGGGAAGGGGCAGGTGCATGGCGGGCCTCGTCTTTCCATATGAACTTTGACTATATCGTCCTAGGTGGTTTGGCGAGGGACGCCGGGCGCGCGTCACGGGAAAGTCAGCACAGGTTGATCACGCGGAAGCCTCCGGCGGGGTATATTTGAAGAAAGTGAATTGGATGAGGGTGCGCGCTTGGATCATCGCGGTATGTGCGCTGGCTGCGATTGCCGTGTCCGTCTGGCAGTTGGAGCGGGATCGGGCGGGGCTGGAGATCGAGGCGCTGGACGTGGGGGCCATCCCCGCGACCGTCTACCGCGCCGGGGACACGCCGCGCCCGGTGGTGGTGATCGCCCATGGCTTTGCCGGATCGCGGCAGTTGATGGAGCCCTTTGCTCTCACGCTGGCGCAGGCCGGGTATGCCGCTGTTAGCTTTGATTTCGCGGGGCACGGGCGCAATCCGGTGCCGATGTCGGGAGATGTGACGCGGATCGACGGGACCACGCGCCTTTTGATGGACGAGGTCGGCGCGGTGACGGACGCGGCACTGGCGCAGCCATGGGCCGATGGGCGCGTGGCCCTTTTGGGGCATTCCATGGCCTCTGACATTATCGTGCGGCAAGCGCTGGAGGATGCCCGGGTTGAGGCCGTTGTCGCGATCTCCATGTTTTCCGAAGCGGTCACGGCGGATGCGCCCGTGCGGCTTTTGATCCTGACCGGAGAGTGGGAGGGGCTGCTGGCGGAGGAAGCCCTGCGGGCGCTCAGGCTCGTTGATCCGGGTGCGGATTACGGCGAGACGGTTGGCCCGCCGCCGAGGCGCGCGGTGCTCGCGCCCTCGGTCGAGCATGTGGGGGTCTTGTATTCCGGCACCAGCCTGCGGGAAGCACGGGCATGGCTGGGGGAGGGGTTTGGCCAGAGCGCTGACGGAGCGGTCACCCTTCGCGGCGGCTGGATTTTGTTGCTGCTTGGCGGTCTTGCGGTGCTCGCATGGCCCCTGAGCCGCTTGGCCCCGGTGGCCCCCCGGCAGGCGGCGGCGATCCCGCGTGGCGTGTTCTGGCAAGCGAGCCTGTTGCCCGCGCTGATCACGCCGCTCCTGTTGTGGCCCGTTGAATTTCGCGTCCTGCCGGTGTTGGTCGCGGACTACCTTGGCCTGCATATGCTGGTCTATGGTGGCCTGAGCCTGTTCATTCTGTGGCGCGCGGGGATACTGCGCAGAGACGGGCGGGCGCTGATCTGGGGCGGGGTGTTGGCGCTTTACGGGATTGCGGTGTTTGGCGGGGCGCTGGATCGGTATGTTTCGAGTTTCATGCCCCATGCCGGGCGGATCGCGGTCATTGCGGTGCTGTGTCTGGGGGCCATTCCCTACATGCTGTCGGATGCGATCCTGAGCGCGGGCGGGGCTGCGCCGATATGGCGTCGGCTGATTGTAAAACTCGCGTTTCTCGGCTCACTCGGCATCGCCGTGGCGCTGGATTTCGAGGGGCTGATGTTCCTTCTGATCATTCTGCCGGTGATTGTGTTGTTTTTCAGTGTGTTCGGGCTGATGGGCGGATGGGTGGGCCGCCGGATCGGCACGCCCTATCCGGTGGGGCTGGGGCTTGGGCTGGTGCTGGCGTGGTCACTGGGTGTGACCTTTCCGATGTTTGCGGGTTAGAGGCTTCCAAACCGGTTTGAGGTTCGGCTTGCAACCCGCGCGGAACGGTGCTTAGGGTCAGATCGTTAATCAGTCGCGCAGACCGCGCGCCACATGATTGGAAAGACTATGACCCAGACCGCACCGATGAATGACGTCACCAACTTGCCCCGCCCCACCGCACGGGAAAGCGACCCGACCACATTGGCCGCTGAGATCACGGAGCGGTTGACCTACCGCATCGGGAAGGACGCCGCCGCCGCGACGGAGCATGACTGGCTGACGGCAGCGACGCTGGTGGTGCGCGACCGGATCGTGGATCAGTGGATGCATTCCACGCGGGAGACTTATGCCAAACAGGGCAAGCGGGTTTACTACCTGTCGGCGGAATTCCTGATCGGGCGGCTTTTGCGGGATGCGGTCACGAACCTTGGCCTGATGGAGAACCTGCAAACCGCGCTGAGCGATCTGGGCGTGGACTATGATATCCTCGCGGAATTGGAGCCGGATGCGGCACTTGGCAATGGCGGCCTTGGCCGTTTGGCCGCGTGTTTCATGGAAAGCATGGCGAGCGTGGATGTGCCTGCTTACGGCTACGGCATTCGGTATGTGCATGGGCTGTTCCGGCAGGATGTGCGCGATGGCTGGCAGGTCGAGTTTCCGGAGACATGGCTGCAACACGGCAATCCATGGGAATTCCCGCGCCGCGAATCCTCATATGAGATCGGGTTCGGCGGCCATGTGAATTATGACGACAATGACACCTGCATCTGGACCCCGCGAGAGCGCTACATGGCGGAGGCGTATGACACGCCCATCGTCGGCTGGCAGGCCAAACGGGTGAACACCTTGCGCCTGTGGAAGGCCGAACCGCTGGATCCGATCCGGCTTGAGGCGTTCAACGCGGGCGACCATATCGGCGCGCTTCAGGACAGCAACAAGGCGGAGGCGCTGAGCCGCGTGCTCTATCCCGCCGATGAAACGCTCGCTGGGCAGGAATTGCGGCTGCGGCAGGAGTATTTCTTCTGCTCCGCCAGCTTGCAGGACATTCTGCGCCGGCATTTGCAGCAATATGACAGCCTGAGCAATCTGGCCGATAAGGTCGCGATACAGCTTAATGACACGCACCCGGCGGTCAGCGTGGCGGAGCTGATGCGCCTGATGATGGACGTGCACGGCATGGCGTTTGACGACGCGTGGGATTTGACCAAGCGGACCATCGCCTACACCAACCACACGCTGCTACCCGAGGCGCTGGAAAGCTGGGCCGTGCCGCTATTCGAGCGGATGTTGCCGCGCCATATGCAGATCATTTTCCAGATCAACGCGCGGGTGCTCAAAGAGGTGCGCGTCACCAACGCCTTCTCGGATGAGCAGATCGCGGCCATGTCCCTGATTGATGAGAATGGGGAGCGCCGGGTGCGGATGGGCAACCTTGCCTTTGCGGGCGCGCATTCGATCAACGGCGTCTCGGGGCTGCACACCGATCTGATGAAAAAGACGGTGTTTGCCGATTATCACAAACTCTATCCGCTGCGGATCAACAACAAGACGAATGGGATCACCCCGCGCCGTTGGCTGGCGCAGGCGAACCCTGATTTGTACGCGCTCTGCCGCGAGGTGGCGGGCGATGACATCCTCAGCGATCTTGATCAGTTGAAGGCGCTCGATACCGTGGCGGAGGACGCCGCGTTTCAGGAACGTTTCCGCGCGATCAAGCGGGCGAATAAGGGCAAACTTGCCGATCTGGTGAAGGATCGCATCGGGCTTACCGTCCATCCTGACGCGATGTTCGATATCCAGATCAAGCGTATCCATGAATACAAACGCCAGCTTCTCAATATCATCGAGACAGTAGCACTCTACGATCAGATGCGCAGCCATCCTGAGCGGAACTGGGCGCCGCGCGTCAAATTCTTCGCCGGGAAGGCCGCACCGAGCTATCATAACGCCAAGCTGATCATCAAACTGGCCAATGACGTGGCGCGCGCGATCAACCGCGATCCGGCGGTGCGCGATCTTTTGCGCGTGGTGTTCCTGCCGAATTACAACGTCAGCCTTGCCGAAGTGATGGTGCCGGGCGCGGACCTGTCGGAGCAAATCTCCACCGCGGGGATGGAGGCATCGGGCACCGGCAACATGAAGTTTGCCCTCAATGGTGCGCTGACCATCGGTACGCTAGATGGCGCGAATGTGGAGATGAAAGAGAATGTCGGCGACGACAACATCATCATCTTTGGCATGACCGCAGCAGAAGTCGAGGCCGCGCGGCGCGACGGGCATAACCCGTCCGCGATCATCGACGGATCGCCCGAGTTGAAACAGGCGCTCAACGCGATTGAAAGCGGCGTGTTCTCCCCCGGTGATGAGCACCGCTACCGCGATTTGATCGGCGGTTTGCGCACATCCGACTGGTTCATGGTCGCGGCCGATTTTGAGGCCTATGCCAGCGCGCAGCGCCATGTGGATGGCCTGTGGAAAACGCCCGCAACATGGGACGCGATGGCGATCCGCAACACGGCGCGGATGGGCTATTTCTCCTCTGATCGGACGATCCGGCAATACGCGCGCGAAATCTGGGGCGTGTTGGATTGATCCCGGCACGGAACCAACCCAAGCTCTGATGCGATAGTTAGGGAAGTATGAAGGACAGGCGGGGCGGATCGCGCCCCGCACCCACGACAAACGGGAGACAGGAATGACCCAGCCGGCAGCGCTGACCAACAGGGACGATATCGCGGCAATTCTGGCGGGGCGGCATGGTGATCCTTTCTCGGTGCTGGGGGTGCATGACGGGATCGTGCGTGCCTTTGTTCCCGGTGCCGAAGAAGTCAGCGTCGAAACCCCGGATGGCAAACCGCTGGGCAAACTGACCTGCCGCGACAGTCAGGGCTTTTTCGATGGAGAAGCGGCCAAAATCGGCCCGGTGCGCCTGCGCGCGCGCGGCCATGGCGCGGAGTGGTCCTATCTTGATCCTTATAGTTTCGGCCCGGTTCTGGGGGAGTTGGATGACTACCTGATCGGGGAGGGGTCGCATCTGCGCCTGTTTGACAAGATGGGCGCGCATGTCACCACGCATCAGGGTGTGGAGGGCGTCAGCTTTGCCGTTTGGGCCCCCAACGCGCAGCGCGTCAGCGTCGTGGGGGAGTTCAACCATTGGGATGGTCGCCGCCACGCGATGCGCAAGCGGCTCGGCAATGGTATCTGGGAGATATTCATCCCCGGCGTGCCCGATGGCACCGCCTATAAATACGAGATCGTCGCCAATGATGGCCGCCTGATGCCGCTCAAGGCGGACCCGTTTGCCTTTGCCAGTGAGATGCGCCCGAAAACCGCCTCCCGCGTGCATCGCAAAGGCGGGCATGAGTGGCAGGATCAGGGCCATATGGAGCATTGGGCGGGCGTCGATAAACGCCGCGTGCCCGTGTCGATCTATGAGGTTCACGCCGGGTCATGGCAGCGCGCCGATGATGGCGGTTTTCTGACGTGGGACGAGATGGCGGATCGCCTGATCCCCTACGCGGTGGATATGGGCTTTACCCATATCGAATTTCTGCCTGTGTCCGAGCATCCCTATGATCCAAGCTGGGGCTATCAAACCACCGGGCTTTACGCACCCTCCGCCCGGTTTGGCGATGTGGACGGCATGGCCCGGTTTGTTGAGGGCGCACACGCGGCCGGGCTTGGCGTGATCTTGGATTGGGTGCCCGCCCATTTCCCAACCGACGCGCATGGTCTGGGCCAATTTGACGGCACGCATCTTTATGAACACGCGGACCCAAAGGAGGGGTATCACCCCGACTGGAACACGCTCATCTACAATTTCGGGCGGCGCGAGGTGGAGAATTACCTCGTCAACAACGCGCTGTTTTGGGCGGAGCGGTATCATGTGGACGGCCTGCGCGTGGATGCCGTGGCCTCCATGCTCTACCGCGATTACAGCCGGAAAGAGGGCGAATGGATCCCCAATGATGAAGGCGGGCGCGAGAACAAGGAGGCGATCGCCTTCCTGCGCCGCATGAACACCGAAGTGTACGCCCACCACCCGCATATGATGAACATCGCGGAGGAAAGCACGGCCTTTCCCGGCGTGTCTGCCCCGGTCGATCAGGGCGGGCTTGGCTTTGGGTTCAAGTGGAACATGGGCTTCATGCATGACACGCTGAGCTATCTGCAAAAGGAGCCGATATACCGCAAGCATCACCATGGGGAGATCACTTTCGGCCTTGTCTATGCGTTCTCGGAGAATTTCGTGCTGCCGATCAGCCATGACGAGGTGGTGCATGGCAAAGGCTCGATGCTGACCAAGATGTCAGGCGCCGATGACTGGCAGAAATTCGCGACCCTGCGGGCCTATTATGGCTTCATGTGGGGGTATCCCGGCAAGAAGCTGTTGTTTATGGGGCAGGAATTTGCCCAGCGCGGCGAATGGGCAGAGGCCCGCGCGCTCGACTGGTGGCATCTGGATGATCCGATGCACAAGGGCGTGCAATCCACCGTGCGTGATCTGAACCGGGTTTACCGCGATTATCCCGCGCTCCATGGTCGAGATAATGAAAGCGACGGTTTTGTGTGGTGCGTGGCGGATGACGCGGAAAATTCGGTCTTTGCCTGGGTCCGGCGTGCACCGGGGGGCGAGCCTGTTCTGGTCGTCACCAATTTCACGCCCGTGCCCCGCGAAGGCTATGACATTCCGCTTCCCGATGATTTGACCGGCACATGGTCGGAGATCGTGAACACGGATGCCGCGGATTATGGCGGCTCCGGCATGGGGAACGCGGGCAAGGTAGAGGCCAAGGGCAACCGCCTTACGCTGACCCTGCCGCCGCTATCCACACTCATTTTGGCGCATGATCCGGGGTAAACCCGGACGGGACGCATAACAGGGAGAAACAAGAATGGAACACAGAAATGCACCGCTTGCCCGTGACGCGATGGCCTATGTCCTCGCTGGGGGCCGGGGAAGCCGCCTCAAGGAATTGACGGATGTGCGCGCGAAACCCGCCGTCTATTTCGGGGGCAAGGCGCGGATCATCGATTTCGCGCTGTCCAACGCGGTCAATTCCGGCATCCGCAAGATCGGTGTTGCGACCCAGTATAAGGCGCACAGCCTGATCCGGCACCTCACGCGGGGCTGGACCTTCCTGCGGTCTGAACGGAACGAGAGCTTTGACATTCTGCCCGCGTCGCAGCGGACCAGCGACAACTGGTATGAGGGCACCGCCGACGCGGTGTTCCAGAACATCGACATCATCGAGGACGCCGCCCCGAAATACATGGTGATCCTTGCGGGCGATCACATCTACAAGATGGACTATGAGCAGATGTTGCAGGACCACGTCCGGTCCGGCGCGGATGTGACCGTGGGCTGTCTTGAAGTGCCCCGGATGGAGGCCACGGGCTTTGGCGTCATGGCCGTGGATGAAAGCGACGCGATCACCGATTTCGTGGAGAAGCCCGCTGATCCGCCGGGCATTCCAGCGCAACCCGATTTGGCGCTGGCGTCCATGGGCATCTACGTTTTTGAGACGAAGTATCTTATCGAGTTGCTGAAAGAGGACGCGGACGATCCGAACTCCAAGCATGATTTCGGTGGCGATATCATCCCCAAGATTGTGGCCAAAGGGCGCGCACAGGCGCACCGCTTCCCCCGTTCCTGCGTGCGCTCCCCGTCCGAGCATGGCTCCTATTGGCGCGATGTGGGCACCGTGGATGCCTATTGGCAGGCGAATATCGACCTGACCCACACGGTGCCGGAGCTGGACCTTTACGACACGGAATGGCCGATCTGGACCTATGCGGAAGTGAAGCCACCCGCGAAATTCGTGCATAACGAAGAGGGGCGCCGTGGCTATGCGGTGACCTCGCTCGTTGCCGGGGATTGCATCATCTCTGGGACGGAGATGTCGAATTCGCTTTGCTTTACCGGGGTGCGCACGAATTCCTATTCCTACCTCGATCAGGCGGTGATCCTGCCCGGGTGCGTCGTCAACCGGCGGGCGCGATTGACCAAGGTTGTTCTGGATCGTGGCGTCATCATCCCGGAGGGGCTGGTGGTCGGCGAAGACCCGGAGTTGGACGCCAAACGGTTCCGCCGCACGGAAAATGGCGTCTGTCTCATCACGCAAAACATGATCAACAAGCTGGACCAGTAAATGAAGCTCCTTTCTGTCTCCTCCGAAGCATTTCCGCTGATCAAGACCGGTGGGTTGGCTGATGTCGTGGGGGCGCTTCCTGCCGCCCTTGCGCCTGAGGGGATAGAGATGCGCACGCTTCTGCCGGGCTATCCGGCGGTGATGGAGCGGATCAAGGGGGCCAAGGTCGCCGCGCGCGTCAGCGCGCTCGGGGTTGAGGCGCGGGTGCTTGCGGTCACGGAAGGCGGGCTTGACCTCTTTGTGCTGGATGCGCCCGCCCTCTATGACAGGCCGGGCGGGCCATACACGGATGCCACCGGGACAGACTGGCCCGACAATTGGCACCGCTTTGCAGCGCTCAGTTTCGTGGCGGGCGAGATCGCAAAAGGCTTGGTGCCCGGTTTCGTGCCCGATCTTGTCCATGCGCATGACTGGCAGGCGGGGCTGGTCCCTGCCTATCTGCGGTTCGGCGGCGCACACCAGCCCAGCGTGATGACAATCCATAACATCGCGTTTCAGGGGCAATTCCGTGCAGATATCTTCAGCCAGCTTGGCCTGCCGGATGCCGCGCATGGGATCGACGGGATCGAGTATTATGGCGATGTGGGGTTCCTCAAGGGCGGGATGCAGCTTGCCGATGCGATCACCACCGTCAGCCCGACCTATGCGCAGGAAATCCTGCATCCGGAGTTCGGCATGGGGTTGGAAGGGGTCGTCGCGGCGAAACGGGACCGGGTGATCGGCATCGTCAACGGGATCGACACCACCGAATGGAACCCGGCTCAGGATCCGCATTTGCCCGCGAAATACGGTCCCCGCCGCCTGCCGAAACGCAGCGCGAACCGCGCGGCGGTGCAGGACGCATTCGGATTGGATGACGGGCCGGAGCCGATCCTGTGCGTGATCTCTCGCCTGACATGGCAAAAGGGCATGGATGTGCTGGCCGACAGCCTTGACGATCTGGTGCGCGCGGGGGCGAAACTTGCGCTCCTAGGCTCCGGGGATCGCGGGCTGGAGGGCGCGCTCCACGCGGGTGCAGCCCGCCATCCGGGCAAGATCGGGGTCAAGATCGGCTATAGCGAGCCGATGAGCCATCTGTTGCAGGGCGGGGCGGACGCAATCCTGATCCCCAGCCGGTTCGAGCCGTGTGGCCTGACCCAGCTTTACGGATTGCGCTATGGCTGTGTGCCGGTCGTCGCCCGCACCGGCGGGCTGAATGACACGGTGGTTGATGCGAATATGGCCGGGGTGCGCGCGGGCGTGGCCACGGGCGTGCAATTCACCGGCGTGACCCGCACCGCGCTGATCGGAGCGGTGGAGCGGACGGTGGCCCTTCATGCCCAGCCCGACATCTGGCAGCGGATACAGGTCAACGGGATGCGCGCCGATGTGGGGTGGGAGCAGTCAGCGCGCGAATACGCCGCCCTCTACCGGAGCCTCATGTGAGCATGAAAGCAGGTGTTGACGTGACCCCGCAGGGCGCGCGGTTCTGCGTGCACGCACCCCGCGCGCGGGCGGTGTCGCTCTGTCTGTTGGAGGCAGGGCAGGAGGTGCGGCACCCGATGACGCAACAGGGTGCGCATTGGACGATAGACCTGCCCGGTCTCGGCGATGGCGCGCGCTATGCCTACCGGGCGGAGGGCGCGCACGCGCCGGAGCAGGGCTTGTGGTTCGATCCCGCAAAGCGCCTGATCGACCCAGCCGTGACCGAAATTGACCGGGCTTACAGATACGATCCGGCTCTTGGTGAATATGGGGCGGAGACGGGGGATTTGATGCCATGGGGCCTGTTGCGCGCGCCCCTGAGCGGGCAGCCCCCCGCGCCTTTGTTCCAGCCGGGTGGGCTGATTTATGAGTTGAACGTGCGCGGTTTCACCATGCGCCACCCCGATGTGCCGGAGGCTGAGCGCGGCACCGTCGCGGCCCTTGCCCATCCGAGTGTGATTGCGCATCTGACGGCGCTGGGCGTTGATGCGGTGGAGTTGATGCCGATCACGGCGTGGATCGACGAGCGGCATTTGCCGCCCCTCGGCCTGACGAATGCGTGGGGCTATAACCCGGTGACGTTCCGCGCACTTGATCCGCGCCTCTGCCCCGGTGGGGTGGCGGAATTACAGGCGACGGTCGCGGCGCTGCGCGCGGCGGGGATCGGCGTGATCCTTGATCTGGTGTTCAACCACACCGGGGAGAGTGACACCGGCGGGCCAACCCTGAGCTATCGCGGGCTGGACCCTGACGTGTACCGCACAGGGCCGCATGGGCTGGTGAATGACACGGGCTGCGGCAACACGGTTGATTGCGCGCGGGATGCGGTGCGGGCCGATATCCTTGAGACATTGCGCCATTTCGCGCGCTGCGGGGTGGATGGCTTCCGGTTTGATCTGGCCCCGATCATGGGGCGGAATGCGGACGGGTTCTCTGCGCAGGCGGTGCTGTTTCAGGAGATGGCAGCCTGTCCCGTGATCTCCTCCCGCGTGTTGATTGCGGAGCCGTGGGATATCGGGCCGGGGGGCTATCAGCTTGGGAAATTCCCGGATCGCTGGCTGGAATGGAACGATGCCGCGCGCGATGACATGCGCCGGTTCTGGCGGGGCGATGTGGGGGCTGGGGTGCTGGCCACGCGGCTTGCGGGTAGCAGCGATGTGTTTGACGGTGCTGCGACGCGCAGCGTCAATTTCATTGCCGCCCATGACGGCTTTACTCTGTGGGACATGGTTGCCCATACCCACAAGCACAACCATGCCAATGGCGAGGACAATCGCGACGGCCATAACGAGAATATCTCTTGGAACAACGGGGTTGAGGGCGCGAGTGATGACCCGCGTGTGACAGCGGCACGACGGCAGGACGTGAAGGCGTTGCTTGGCACGTTATTCGCCAGCCGCGGCACGATCATGCTGACCGCAGGCGACGAGTTTGGCCGCAGCCAGCAGGGCAACAACAATGCCTATGCGCAGGATAATGAGATCACATGGCTGGATTGGGCAGGCCGTGATCTGGAGATTGAGGCCCACGCGCAGGCACTCGGCCAGATGCGGCGTGCGCATCCCGATCTGCGCGATCTGGCGTTCCTCACAGATGAAACCGTGACATGGCATCGCCCCGATGGCGGGCAGATGCGACCCGAGGATTGGGCCAGGCGGGCGTTTGCCAAGGTGCTGCCGACGATCGCGATCCTCGTGAACGGCACGGACGCGCCGGTGCATTTCACGCGGGAGGACCAGATGGTGCCGGCGCGGAGTGTGATCATGATCGAAGGACAGGCCGGGTGATTGTTCGGACCGGCTCACCCATCAAGTAAGAAGGCAAAAAGATGCTGACATCAGACCCGGATTGGTGGCGCGGGGCCGTCATCTATCAAATCTATCCCCGCAGTTTTCAGGACACGACCGGCTCCGGCTCGGGCGATCTGAAGGGGATCACGCGGCGGCTTGATCATGTGGCGTCGCTTAATGCGGATGCGATCTGGATCAGCCCGTTCTTTACCTCGCCCATGGCGGATATGGGCTATGATATTTCCGATTACCGGGATGTCGATCCGATGTTCGGCACGCTGGCGGATTTTGACGACCTCATTGCTCGCGCGCATGAATTGGGCCTGCGGGTGATGATTGATCAGGTGCTGTCACACACATCCGATCAGCACGCATGGTTCAAGGAAAGCCGCAAAAGCCGCGATAATCCGAAAGCCGATTGGTATGTCTGGGCGGATGCAAAACCCGATGGCACCGCACCGACGAATTGGCTGTCTGTCTTTGGCGGGCCAAGCTGGGAATGGGATAGCGTGCGGCGGCAATACTACCTGCACAATTTCCTGACCTCCCAGCCGGACCTCAATTATCATAACCCCGATGTGCAGGATGCGATCCTTGATACCGTGCGGTTCTGGTGTGAGCGGGGGGTGGATGGGTTCCGGGTGGATGCCTGCAACTACCATTTCCATGACACCGAATTGCGAGACAACCCGGTTGCGCAGCGCAGCGCTGGCTCCAGCTTTATCGAGGCATCGAACCCCTACAGTTTCCAGCAGCATGACTATGACAAATCGCGCCCGGAAAACGTCGCGTTTCTGGAGCGGTTGCGCGCGGTGCTGGATGAATTTCCCGATCGTGCCAGCGTGGGGGAGATCGGGGATGAGGGGCGGTCGGTGCAGACGGTCGCGACCTACACGTCGGGCAAGCGGCTGCACATGGCCTACACGTTTGACCTCCTTGGCGATGAATTCAGCGCGGATCATATCCGCACGGTTGTCGAACGGTTCGAGCGGGAGGTGGCGCGCGGCTGGGTCACCTATTCCTTCTCCAACCATGATGTGACGCGGCATGTGACGCGGTTCGCGCGGGAGGGGGAGGACATAGATACGCTTGCGCGGTTCTGCCTGACGCTGTTGGCCTGTTTGCGCGGGTCGATCTGCCTTTATCAGGGGGAGGAGTTGGCGCTGCCCGAGGCGGAGGTCGCGTTTGAGGATCTGAACGATCCTTACGGCATCCGGTTCTGGCCGGGCTTCAAGGGCCGCGATGGCTGCCGCACGCCGATGGTATGGGAGGCGTCAGCGCCGATGGGCGGGTTTTCCACCGCGCCGAAAACATGGCTGCCGGTCTATGGCCCGCATCTGGAGCGGGCGGTGGATGCGCAGGGCGACGGCTCGATCCTTGCGCATTACCGGGAGGTGCTGGCCCTGCGCCGGGCGACGCCCGCGCTGGTGAAAGGGGATATCCGGTTTTTGGATGCAGACGGGGACGTGCTGATTTTCGAGCGCAGCCATGAAGGGCAGGTCGTCACCTGTGCCTTCAATTTCGGCGCGGCTGCCGTTGAGGTGGATGTGGCGGGCGACCGGGTGCTGCTTCCGCCGCGTGGGGTTGAGTTGCGCGGTCTCTAAGCCTCCGGCGGGAGGTATTTAGGGAAAAAAGAAAACAGGGGGCCTGTCAGTAATGGGGCGGGCGTTCATCCGCGAAATAGGCGCCACCATCCTTGGTCGCGTCGGCCTCTGCCGCGCGGCGGCGCAGGGCCTGCACGCGGCGTTCAAGGAGGGCGATACGCTCGGCCTGATCGGCCACGATGGCACTCAGATCATCGGTCAGTTTGGCCTGATGGGCGAGGGCCTCTTCCAAGCGCGTGATGCGGTCGTCGGTCATGGCATTTCCGGGGTTGGGTTCGGCACGGGGCGGCCCGCGAAGAACGCGTCGAGATTGTCGAGCGCCATATTCCCCATCGCCTCCCGCACGAGCAGGGACGCGCTGCCGAGATGCGGCAGGAGCACGGCATTTTCCAGCGCCATCAGACGGGCGGGGACATGCGGCTCCTGATCATAGACATCAAGGCCTGCGGCGAAGATGCGGCGCTGTTCGAGTGCGTCAATCAGCGCCGCCTCATCCACCACGTCGCCGCGCGCGGTGTTGATCAGGATGCCAGTGGGTTTCATCGCCGCGAGGGCCTTTGCGTCAATCAGGTGGCGATTGCCGCCGGGCGCATGGATGGCGACGACGTCCGCCGTGGCGCAGACTTCCTCAATGCTCCCCAATTGTTCCGCCGGGAAATCGGCGGTTTTGGGGGAGCGGTTGTGGAACACGATCCGCATCCCGAAACCGTAATGCGCCTTGCGCGCCATTGCCTGCCCGATCCGGCCAAAGCCGATAATGCCCAAGGTCCGCCCGGTGACGTCCTCCCCCATGAGTTGCGTCGGGTGCCAGCCCTGCCAGTTGCCCGCGCGCAGCATCCGCTCCCCTTCGCCCGCGCGGCGCGCAGCCATCAGCATCAGGGTCATGGCGATATCCGCCGTGGCATCGGTCAACACACCGGGGGTGTTGGTGACCATGACGCCCGCCTGCGCGGCGGCAGCGGCGTCGATATGGTTATAGCCAACACCGAAATTGGCGATGATTTTGGTCCGTGCGGCGGGAAAGGCGCTGGCGGGGAAAGTGTCCCCCAGTGTGGCCATGATCCCGTCATACTCAGACAAGGCCGCCTCCCGCGCGGATTGGTCCAGCGGATCGGGGCTGTCATGGAGGGTGACGTCAAACAGGCGCTCGGCGCGTGCGATGATGCTGTCGGGGAAGCGGCGGGCGAGCAGGACTTTTGCCATCAGAACATCCTCCCGCCGATGGGAATATCCTTGTCCGGGCGCAACAGCACCACCTCCCCCGCCTCATCCGGTGCGCCAAGCACGAGCACTTCGGACATGAATTTACCGATCTGGCGGGGCGGGAAATTCACCACGCCAAGCACAAGCCGACCGGGCAAATCCTCGGGCGTGTAGTGGCTGGTGATCTGGGCGGAGGTTTTGCGCTCTCCGATTTCGGGGCCGAAATCGACCCACATCTTGATCGCGGGTTTGCGCGCCTCTGGAAAGGGTTCGGCGCGGATCACACGGCCGACGCGGATATCGACCTTCATGAAATCGTCAAAGGTAATCTCGGTCATCGTATCCTCCCCAAGCCTGTCTGCCCTGTTATGGGCCGGAGGGGCGGGGCCGACAATGCAAAATCGCCCGCATCGGGGGACGCGGGCGATCAATCGTCTGGGGAGAGACTTGCTTACTTGGCGGCTTTATCCGCCATGTCTTTCAACTCAGCCATCGAGTCTTTCATGCGCGCGGCCACGATTTCATAGGCTTCGGTGTTTGCCTTTTTCGCGGTCTCGGTCAGTTCGGACATATGCGCGATCGCTTTCTCGTAAGCGGCCTGCATCACGGCGCCCTGTGCCTGCGCGGCCTCAGGCGTCATTTTGGAGACGTCAAACTCAGCCAAGGTTTTCTTGGCTTCTTCCATCGCTTCTTCAAACAGGGAAACCTGCTTTTTGAACATGTCCTGGAAGCCCGCTGCGGCGGCTTTGTTCGCCTCGACAAGCGCGTCCATGTTGGCCTTTTGTGCGGCCATCATCGCGTTGGTGTCGACGTTCGGCATGGTCGTGCCAGAAAACATCTTGGTGAAATCATTGGTCTTGAAGAACTCCGCCATGGCTTCGGCGTCGAACGGGAATTGGTTTTTCGTGAACATCGGGGTGTCCTCCATCGGGTTGATGAAACACATATGGTGCACTGCAACATAAAAATCAAGAGGAGATTATGCTGCGGTGCACAATACTCCTATTTCCCCAATTCGCGCGATCGTTCCGCCGCAGCCGCGACCGTGCGTTTGATCAGGGGGGGCAGGCCGGTTTGGTGGTCCATCAGCACTTCAAGCCCAGCGGCAGTGGTGCCTTGGGGGGAGGTGACGTTGACGCGCAGTTGGGACGGGTCTTCGTCCGCTTCCATCGCGAGCACGCCTGCGCCTGCGACCGTGGCTTTCGCCAATTGCATCGCGAGGTCCTCCGGCAGGCCCTCTGCCACGCCCGCAGCTGCCATGGTTTCGATCATATGAAACACATATGCGGGGCCGGAGCCGGACACGCCCGTGATCGCGTCCATCATCGTCTCGTCTTCAATCCGCACGGTTTGACCCACGGCAGAGAGCAGGCTTTCGGCCATGGCCATCTGCGCCTCGGATGCTTGAGCATTTCCGACCAGCGCCGTGATCCCGCGACCCACGGCAGCGGGTGTGTTGGGCATGGCGCGGATAATGGGCGCGCGGCGACCCAGCGCGCCCTCGAACCAATCAATAGAGGTGCCTGCCGCGATGGACAGAAACACCGTATCCGCTTTCGCCAGATCCCCGATCTGGGGCAGGGCTTCGGCCATCATCTGCGGCTTGACGGCCAAGAGGCAGACAGCGGGCGCCTTGGGCAAGGGTGTGTTGAGGTGCAGCCCTTCGGCTTGCAGTGCTTCCAACCGGGCCGATGGGTAGGGGTCAATCACCGTTATGGATGATGCGCTCAGTCCCTGCGCGAGCCAGCCTTCCAGCATGGCCGATCCCATTTTTCCGCATCCCAACAGCACAAGGCCGCGGGCTTCAATGGATTGCATAGACATTTGATCCTCCTTCGCGTGATACGCTCAGGCCCGACCATACGCCCCGGAAATGGCAATGCCTAGCGCTTCGTCCCGCGAAGTTTCCCCCCGGCAGGCAAGCTGGAAGGCGGGATAGTACCGCTCGCAGGCATCCACCGCGTTGGCGATCATTTCGTCGATCTGCCAGCCGCTCGCATGGGCCCCACCCGCAAGGTTCAGGCCATAGCGGAACACGATCATCTTCTGCGCGGCCCATGTGGTGAACGACCCGGACCAAAGCCGATCATTCGCCCCGTCGATCACATCAAGAAGCTGCGCGCGGGTGCCCTCCGGCGGGGTCAGGTCAAACGTGCAGATCAGGCGGAGTGTCTCATCCATCGGGGACCAGGCGAGCGATAGCGAATAGCTTTGCCATTGCCCCTCGATGATCATGGCAATCTGGTTGTCGGCCACGCGGTCGAATTCCCATGCGTTATGGGTGGCGAGCGACTCAACAAGGTCGATCGGATCGGCGTCCTCGAAATCAAGGGTGAGTTCCTGCGCGTCCATGACATCTCCCTCTCACAGATATGCCGCTTGGCGGGGTGTCCGCCACCTGTGGCTGAGGAACTTCCAATCCTTCGTGGTGTTTGGAAATCACGCCACAACATATGGTTGAACGCTCAACCCGAGTCTGTAAAGCGGAAAGTGATTGGCGCTGGGGGTGCGGGACCGCGCGCCGAACCCCACGCCCGGTCACCCTTCCGCTTTTTTCGGTCAATGCTCTTGACCTTTGGCGCGAAAGGAAAACAGTTGTCTCCCGCCCTGCGGCGGGAAGAACAAGGACCGACCGGCATGACCACCCCGCGCATCGCGAACCCACCCCATATCGTGACACTCGTCCTATTGGCAGGAATAGGCGCGCTGTCGATGAATATCTTTCTGCCCTCCCTGCCGGGAATGGCAGAGTATTTCGCGGCTGACTACGCGCTGATCCAATTGGCGATCTCCGCCTATCTCGGTGTGATCGCGGTGTTGCAACTGATCATCGGCCCCTTGTCTGACCGCTACGGGCGGCGACCGGTGATGCTTGGCTCGCTGGTGATCTTCTGCTTGGCGACGCTGGGCTGCCTGTTGTCCACGACGATCGAGACATTCCTGATCTTTCGCTTCGTGCAGGCCGCCGTGGCCGCCGGGATCGTGCTGAGCCGTGCGATCGTGCGCGACATGGTGGCACCGGACAAGGCCGCCAGCATGATCGGGTATGTCACCATGGGCATGTCGCTGGTGCCGATGATCGGGCCGATCATTGGCGGTTGGCTCGACAGCCTGTTTGGCTGGCAATCCACTTTTGTCGCGCTCTTGGTGTTTGGTGTGGCGGTCCTGCTGATCGCGTGGCGCGATCTGGGGGAGACGAACATGGACCCCTCCGACAGCTTTACCGAGCAGTTCAGCGCCTATCCCGAGTTGATCCGCGCGCGGCGGTTCTGGGGGTATGCGCTGACGGCGGCGTTTGCGAGCGGGGCCTATTTCGGCTTTCTCGGTGGTGCGCCGTTTGTTGCGTCCGAGCTGTTGGGGCTTAATTCCGCGCAGGTGGGCATGTATTTCATGGCCCCTGCCGTCGGCTATCTGATCGGGAATTTCCTGTCGGGGCGCTATGCGTCGCAGGTCGGGCTGAACGGGATGATGGCCGCAGGCGGGATCGTTGCCACGATGGGCGCGGCACTGGCGCTTGTGCTGTTTGGCGTGGGGTTGGAGCATCCGATGTCGCTGTTTGGCTCCATCGCGCTCATTGGGATCGGCAACGGATTGACGCTGCCCAGTGCGAATGCGGGGATCGTCAGCGTGCGGCCCCGGCTTGCGGGCTCTGCGTCCGGCTTGGGCGGGGCATTGATGATCGGTGGCGGGGCGGCGGTCGCGGCCTTTACCGGCAGCCTCCTGTCGATGGAGAGCGGCGCGTGGCCGCTCCTCATCGTGATGCTGGTCGCATCGGGCCTGTCGATCCTGACGACGCTTTATGTGATCCGGCGGGCGCGGACGGTGGGTGATCTGGACTGATCCCTGATCCGACCGCGCCTTCCCTTGGATCAGAGCCAGAGTGCCGCTGCGCCACTCACCGTGATCAGCGCGAACAACACCGCTGGCGGAAAGGCCAGTGGTGAAATTCCACCGCGCAGCGCCATTGCCGTGCTCAGCACCATCAATAGGCCGCAATGCACCGTGGTGAGCACCACCACCTGACTGTCCATCACGCCCAGAGCCGCCAAAAGATAGGCCGCCGCGACAAAGATCAGGAACAGGCTCGCCGCGTGCCACGCAAAGCTGACCGTAACGCGCGGGCCATTCGGCAAACCCGGTGCCGTGAGGACAGGTGCTGCGTTCTTTGGCCCCCCGACGAAGATGTGAGCCGCCGCCGTCACGGTACCGAGTGCGGCTGCAAGGAAAAGGAAAGGGGTGTTCATGTCATATCTCCATGCATGAGGAAAAAGGGTCAGTTGCCCAGAATCATTTCAAAGATGGCATCGCGGCCAAGGGACGGGTCGGGGGGATAAATCCATTGGGTGTTGATCTGCGTTTTCATCGCGGCCCCCTCGGCGCGGGTTTTGCCCACCGCACGGTCCCAGCCGGTTGTGAACACCGCGCCATAAGGGCCAAGGGCAAGACATGTCGCGTAGAAAGGCTGGCTGTAGGCCTGCGTCGACTGACCCGCGAGGTCAAGCACCGCATTGCGCCCCGCCGCGATTCCCATCGGCATCGCGTGTTGGCAGGACATCAGCGTGGCGTGGGTGTCATCGGCCATGGCCCGCGCCACGTCGCCCGCCGCGAAAACGGTCTCTGCCGCGCCGACGCGCAAATCGGGGTGGACCACCAGCCTGCCATCGGCAGCACGCTCTGCCTCCAGCGTTGCGGTGAGGGGAGACGCCCTGAACCCCGTGGCAAAGATGACCGTCCGGCACGGTAGATCGCTGCCGTTTGAGAGGCGCACCATCTCGGCGGTGACCTCCTCAACAGTGGTTTGGGCGTGGAACGCGATATCCCCCTCGGCAAGGGCGGTGGCCACTTCGGCCTCCATCGCGTCACCCAGCCCCGCGCCCGGTGTCGCGGCCTGATCCAGAATGTGGATGCGCGGCACCGCGCCCAAACGAGCCCGCAAGCCGGTGGCGACCTCCAGCCCGGTAAAGCTTGCTCCGACAACGACAATGGTGCCCGCCGCATCATCCGCCAGATCAAGCGTCGCCAGATGCTGGTCAAGGATTGCTGTGCTGTCATGGGTATCGACGGCAAAGCCAAATTGATCCGCACCCGGAACGGCAGGAACGCGGATCGCGCTGCCGGTCGCAAGCACCAACCGGTCATGCCCATGGGTCGCGCCGCCGGATAGCTGCACCTCGGCGCCGCTGACGCGCGTGATCTTACCGACCGTCAGCTCAACCCCGATCTCATCAAAAAGCGGCTGAAGTGGGACGCGCATGTCGTCGCGCGCGCCCTCATAGAGCCGGGGGCGGATTGTCAGGCTACCGCTGTCAGAGATCAACTCAATCGCCAGATCATCCAGACCGATGCGCTGTCGTGTGGCTGCCGCCGCCATCGCGGCCCAGACCCCCGCAAAACCACCTCCGGCGATCACAACGTTTTTCATCATGTGCTCCTGTATCTTTCCTGTCTGGCTGGCATATGATTTGCGCGGATGCGACTGAAGCGAATAAAATGCGAAACGGAATCGCAAAAATGAGACAGTGATGATCGACTGGGATGACTACAAACTGGTGCTGAGCATTGCGCGCGCGCGGCGGATCGCCGGGGCAGCGGAGGATTTGGGCGTGACCTCCTCCACCGTCTTTCGGCGCTTGGCGGAACTGGAAACGCGGTTGGGCCACCCGCTGTTTCATCGCGATCAGGGCCAATATACCCCGACAGAGCAGGGCATTCCCCTTATCGACGCGGCCGAGCGGATGGAGCAGGCGAGTGCCGCCGCGATGCGCCAGATCACCGGGCAGGGCGCTGAGGTGAAAGGCAGCGTGACCATCGCGGGCAGCGAAGTGTTGGCGCCGTTCTTTCTGGCGCGCCATGTGGGGGTGATCGCGGCACAGCACCGGGCGCTGGAAATCACGGTTTTGGCGGGCAATCAGGTGCTGAGCCTCGCCAATCTGGAGGCCGATATTGCCATTCGCCCCGCGCGCCCGACCGATCCGGCACTGTTCGGGCGCAAACTCGCCACCATCCGCTGGGCCGTTTATGGGCCAAAAGACGCGGAGGAACGGTTCATCGGGTTTGCGGGCGGGGCGTTGCCGAACCGGACGATGAGCGCGCAAAAGCAGCACCTTCCCGACCATGCGCCGCAGGTTTTTTCCAACAGCCTGATCCTGAGCGCGAGCCTCGCGGTGCAAACCGGCTCCTGCGTGCTGATCCCCATGCTGCTCGGGGAGCAATGGCCGGGATTGATCCGCCGCTCCGACCCGATGGCGCATGAATTTGGGGAGCTGTGGATCGTGTGTCACCACGACATGAGAAAAGCCGCGAAGGTGCGGCTGGTGTTCGACGCACTGATCGAGGCGGCGAAAACGGATCGTGCTTTGTTCGAGGGATGACAGTGCAGGGGGAAGGTTTGGCGCACCCATCAGGATTCGAACCTGAGGCCTCTGCCTTCGGAGGGCAGCGCTCTATCCAGCTGAGCTATGGGTGCGTCGCAAGTCGGATACACCACGCGCCTACGATCCGCAATCGGGTTCTTGCACTCCGGCGCACCGCCGCCCTAGGCTGCACGCTCAGAGGAGACCGATGACCCAAACCTTCAACGTCATGGCCGTCGTTCAGGGCGGACGCCTGCAATATGAGGCGCTTTTGTTCATGGCGTCCTTGCAGGCGGCGGAGCCGGATCGGCGCTTTCGCGTGTTTCTGGCAGAGCCGCAACCGGCCCCGCGCTGGCGGGACGATCCTCGGATCACGGATGAGGATCTGCGCGCGCGATTGGTGGAGTTGGGGGCCGAAATCGTGCCTTTCGAAAACGTCGTCTTCGGGCAGGACTATGCCCATGGGAACAAGATCATGGCGCTCACGGCCCTGCCCAAAGGCGAGCCGTTTGTGTTTTTTGACACGGATACGCTGTTTCTGGGGCCGCTGAGTGCGGTGCCGTTCCCGTTTGAGCGGCCATCCGCGTCGATGCGGCGGGAGGATAGCTGGCCCTCGATTGAGCTTTATGGGCCGGGCTACACAGAAATCTGGGGATCGCTCTATGAGCGGTTCAAGCTCGACTTTCAAAGCTCCCTCGATCTCTCGCAGCCTGACGAGTATTGGGAGCGTTACCTTTATTTCAACGCAGGCTGGTTTTATGGCGCGTGCCCGCACGCTTTTGCCGACCTGTTTTGCCATTACGCGGCAGAGATCGCGCGGGAGCCCGGGCCAGTGCTGGAGGGCCAGGCGCTCTATCCGTGGCTTGACCAGATTGCCTTACCGCTGGTCATTCATGCGCTGGGCGGTGGGCGGCCGGGGCCAGACTTGGCGGGGTTGGATGGGGATGTAACCTGCCACTGGCGCACCTTGCCGCTTCTTTATGCGCGGGAAAGTGACAGCGTGGTTGAGGTGCTGGAAAGCGTGGCTCAAGCGCAGAAAAACAAGAAATTCCTGCGCGAATACCCGGCGTTCAAGGCGATAATTTATGGCAATCGGGGCCAAAAGGCGCGCGCGATGTTTGATCGCGACAACCTCCCCCGGCGGGAGCGCGCCCTGCGCCGGGAGTTGAAAAAGGCGGGCCTGTGGATGCGCTAGCTGCGCTGGCCTTTCTGCACCCCACGCCCGGCTTGCAAACCGAACAGGAACGCTTCGGCCAAGGGTGGGGTTTGTGCGCTGGTTTGCGGTGCGGGGTGTGCGTGCGGCACGTCGCTGCGCCGGGCGGAGGCCAAACCGATCAGGATCAGCCCGATGCCGACATAGACCGCGCCAATGATCCCGGCGGCAAACAAGGTGCCCTCCAGCGTGGCAAGGTAAATCCATGCAGCGACCGTCAGAAAGCCCGCGCCGACGGCAAGGCAGAGCGCGCCGCCTGTGCCCAGAGCCGCGCTTTTGGCAGCACGGCTCGCTTTTTGTTCGATCTGGTCAAACATGAGGGATCACTTGCGGCCCGACATCATGCCCACCAGAAAACCAACGCCAGCGGCAATGCCAAGCGCGGTTGCAGGTTGGGTGCGGACAAATTCGTTGGCCTGATCGTTGAGGTCGTTCGCCGCGCCGCGCGCGCGGTTGATCTGATCTTCGCCCGCGTCGCGCAGGGCTGCGGCTTTTTCTGCGGCGGCGTTCTTGGCGGCGGCGCCCTGCGCCTTGCCCAACTCACCGAGCGTATCGGTGAGCGCCTGAACGTCTGCTTTTAGCGTTTCGATCTGTTTGACGAGGTCGTCTGTCGATGCGGAAGTCGTGCTTGCGGCGCGTGCCATGTCATTTCTCCTTGCTTTGTTAAGCATGTGATAGAGAAACGCGGGCCGCGCGCAGGAGTTCCATAAAGGAGCGTCCATAAAATATTGGAACTGAATCCGCCCCGCCAACATTCTTTAGTTATCGGAAAGCGGCGGGAAAAGCCCGCATCGCTGATCTAAATGGGAGAAAACCGAAATGCTTTATTGGGCAATCGTCTTCTTTATCGTGGCGCTGATCGCTGGTGTTCTAGGATTTGGTGGTATTGCGTCTGCATCGGCAGGCATCGCGCAAATCCTGTTCTTTGTCTTTATCGTGTTGTCCGCGATCGCGATGGTCGCGCGCGCGCTGCGGGGCAAGACGCCTTAACCACGGTTGTGACTAATGAACGGAACAGGGCGGCCAATGAAGCCGCCCTTTTTCCTGTTATCCCGGCACCTTGATCATGCGGCCAAGAAACCCGCCGGCAAAAACATGGATATGCAAATGCGGCACTTCCTGATGCCCATCGGGGCCTGCATTGGTCAGCAAGCGATAACCGGTGCCGTCCTCTAGCGTGACGCCCAATTTGCGGCAGACAGCGCCGATGGCGCGAGTGTAATCCACGATCTCCGCATCGGTCGCTTCGGCGGCGAAATGGTCATAGGTGACATAGTGGCCTTTGGGGATGACCAGGACATGCTGCGGCGCCTGCGGATTGATATCCTCAAAGGCCAGCGAATGCTCTGTTTCCAGAACCGTCTTGTTCGGGATTTCCCCGCGCAGGATTTTGGCAAAGATGTTCTGATCGTCATAGCTATAGGGCATCGGGGCGTTCCTCACTCCTTGAAAATGCGATGATCGCGCAGGCAGGTCGTTGCCTGTTCGGGCGGCACGCTGAGGAAGCGGGCCACGTTTTCGACATTGATGGGCAGACTGGCGCGGTCATCCACGCTGTAGAAATGCGTGAGGTTGAGATCGCGCAGCGCGTCGCTTTCATCCTTGAACTGGCGGTGCAGGGCCATCAGGAGCGGGCTTGCGACGGTCACGTCACTGACATCCGCAATCATGCCGATGCGTTTGGCGTGGCCCAGCATATAGGCATCATCGACGGTGCAGCGAATCTCCAGAACCCGCAAACCGCAGTCATCCTGCTGAATGTCGCGCAGCGTGTCGATATTCGCGGGATCAAGGCAGATCACAAGCCGTTCGGTATCGTGATACTCAAACAGCATTTTGAGGAATGCGCGCCGGTGCCGGCCCCGCTTTTCCTTGCTGCTTTCGATCCCGCCAAGGGCGGGCAGGGCGTCGCCCTCCTCATCAAACACATAACCGAGCGCCTCTGGCCCGTCGATTTGCCGCACGCCATCCACAAACCGCTTCGCGACATGCCATTTCTTGCACACCACGACCAGCACATCATGACCCCGCCCGATCTGCCCGCCGCGTTCCCAGAAACGGCCGGTAAACCGCCGCCCGATCCGCCCGCGTTTGGTGATGTAGCTATATAGCGGGATCGCCGTATCGGCGGTCTCGATCCGGTCATCGGCGGACAGGAACAGGTCGGACAATTGTGCCTTCAGTTTCCGTGCATTGGGGGAGACCTTGCGGGTAAACAGGGCCGATTGGGTGCGCAGCAACTCGTAATGGTCGTCATATTGCACCATCGGCAGCCCGTAATCGGAGAACGCCAGCAGCGTCAGCGTTTGCGATTTCACCTCCGCGCGCGGCACGAGGTGCATCACCAGTGTCTGAAAGAACGTCTCATCAGGGATCCATGTGGTGCGGAAAAAGCGGATCACGTCCCGCCGCTTGGCCACGAAATCGAGGATCTTGTCGAGGGTTTCACGCCGCAGCACGCACCATTGCGACCCGATGAAGATGCGCAGGTCTGACGGGATGTCTCGCTTCAGCCCCAAGGCGCGTTGCAGATTGAGCGCGCGGTAGAACAGCGCCTTTTGCTCCCGCTCATTGAAATAGTGACGATAGATCAGGCGATCCTCTTTCAGGCCGGTCTTGATCCAGTCGCTTTCCAGAAAATCGTGATGCTCCACGAAATCATAGGGATTGTTCTCCAGATAGCGGACGATGTGCCCGCGCGGCTTGATCGGCATGCAATCGCCGGAGATGAAGTAGAAATGCGTGGCATCGGGGAAGGTCTCGCGCGCGGCACGGAGTGCCGAAAGCGTGCCTTCCACCAGCGACCATTCCCCCCAGCCGCCCTTTACCCGCTTTTTGGCGAAGGTGATGTTTGGGTTGTCGCCCAGCGCCTCTTGCAGGCGGGCATAGTCCTCTGCCGGGGCGGAGCGGTCGAAATGGATCGCCACACAATCGCCACCTGCCGCCAGTAATTCTGCCTGCGCGATGATCGCATCGGGCAATTTGTGGCACAGAAGGATGAAGGCGATTCTGACCATGGGCGGGCGGACCTTATGACTATCCGTCTGGAATAAGTGCATTGCGCGTCAATTGCCAGCCCGCCGCCATCTTGACAGGCTCAGATGGCTTGCACACAACGAACCTCACGGCTGAGAGGAGCAAACCATGCCATTTCCCGGCACTTGGATGACCGAAAGTGAAAGCATGATCTACCGCGTGGTGCCCAAATGCGCGTGCTCCACCATTGGTCAGATCATGTTCTATTCCGACCATGGCCATTATTATGACGGGGATATCCACGACGCGACTTCTGGCATCCACAAATGGGCGCTGGATCGCAGCCAGCCCATATTGGAACGGGGCGTGACGGCGCGGGAGACCTATACATTCACCTGTGTGCGCAACCCGTATAGCCGGGTGCTGTCCTCCTTTTTCGACAAGATTTGCGGCATTCAAAGGAACGGTAAACGCTATCGCGGCAATCTGGTCCCGATGCTGACCAAGCGGTATGGGATCGAGGTGGAAGGCGATTTTGACCAGATCGCTAGTTTCCGCCGGTTTCTCCTGTTCGTGCGCGATACGATCCGGTTTCGCAAACCGATGGACCCAGATATCCACTGGTCCGCCTGCTCTGGCCATGTGTCGACCCTGATCCGCAATGGCGGGCGCTATAACCTGATCTTTCCGACCGAGCGGTTCAATGACGGGATGAAAGAGGTGCTGGCAAACACGCAGCACGCCTATGACATTGATATCGACACGATGCCCCGCTTCAACGAAAGCGAAGGCCATGGGCCAAAGCGGCTGCATCCGGTGGAGGACTATTTCGACGATCTGTCAAATCACCTGATGCAGGAGATTTATCGTCGGGACTTCAACCTCTTTAAATACGCGAAAGAACCCTATGCCGGGCCACCGGTGCGGGAAATGGACCTCGACGAAATCCACGCGAAACTCAACGGATAAGGCGGCGCTCCCGCACGTCGGCTTCGCCTCCCTTTGGGGTGAGGGCGAGAGACAAACGCTGCGGGGCAGCGTTTGCGCCCGAACGCGCGGAATGAAATGAAGCGCCGGGAAAGGCCGGCGCTGCGCGCCGGTTTAAGATTGCGCTGAGGTGTTTGAGGAACAGGTGTGTTCCTCAAATCACCCGCTCGATTGTGGGTGTCACGATTCGCCCGCGCGTCAAGGCCGCTCGTTCCTCGGACCTTGACCCACGGCCGAATCGCGGGGCTGCTCTCGCCACACCAAGTCCAATTCACTTTCTTCAAATATACCCCGCCGGAGGCACCCGCCCGCGTAAGCGGGCGGCCCGGCCCAACGGGAGGACGGAGCGCAGCGACGGAACGACGGGCGGGAGCGCCCCCGGTCATTAAAGGCCGAGGCAGTGCCGCAAGATGCCCTTCTGCGCATGGAGGCGGTTTTCCGCTTCATCAAAGATCACCGATTGCGGACCGTCCATCACGCCGTCGGTTGCCTCTTCGCCCCGATGCGCGGGTAGGCAGTGCATGAACAAGGCCTGCGGGCCCGCTGCCGTCATCAGCTCTTCGGTCACCTGATAGGGTTTGAGCATGTTGTGCCTGCGGGAGCGTTTGGATTGATCATCATGCATCGACAACCATGTGTCCGCGACCACCAGATCGGCCCCTTCAGCGGCGCGCAGCGCGTCCCGCTCGATCGTGATCTCCACCCCTTGCGCGCGGGCGAAGGCCACGGCCTCAGCCTCGGGATCCAATGGTTCCGGCCCGCTGAATGTCAGGTTGAAACCGAATTGCCCTGCGGCATGGATCATGCTTGCGGCCACGTTGTTGCCATCCCCGAACCAGACCACTTTCTTGCCGGCAATCGGCCCGCGATGCTCCTCAAATGTCATGACATCGGCCATGATCTGACAGGGGTGGCTGCGGTCCGTCAGGCCGTTGATCACCGGCACGCTGGCATAATCCGCCATCTCATTGAGCGTGTCCTCGGCGAAGGTGCGGATCATGATCGCATCGACATAGCGGCTCAGCACGCGTGCGGTATCGGCAATCGTCTCCCCATGGCCAAGCTGCATATCGGAGCCGGACAGAACCATCGTCTGCCCGCCCATCTGGCGGATGCCCACGTCAAAGGAGATGCGCGTCCGCGTCGAGGGTTTCTCGAAAATCAGCGCGACCATGCGGCCAGAGAGCGGCTGTTCATCATCGGGTGCGCCTTTGGGGCGGCCCGCGCGTGCTGCTTTCATCGCATGGGACTGGTCGATGATCGCGCGCAGCGCGGCTTTGTCCGTCTTATGCAGATCAAGGAAATGGGTCATGTCACTCCTTTCCCGGGCGCTACCCGGTGAATTCCAGGATCAGCACCGGATCGCCATCCTCGCAAGGGGCCACCCGCGTGCCGTGAAAGCCTGCCGCGCGATAGGTCGCGACGGCGGCAGCGTTGTCAGGGGCCGGGTCCACCACCACACGGATGGCCCCGGCGTCGATCAGGTCACGCGCGCGCTGGCGCAGATACCCTTTGGCATGCCCTTTCCCAAGGAAAGCCGCGTCCCCGAGAAAGGTATCAAGTGCGCGGGTGCCCACAGGCTGGTTGGCATATTGGGGCATCGGCCAATGATGGGCGGGATAATCCTGCACAAAGGCAAAGGGCGCCCCGTCCAGACACACCACACGCATATCCATCACCGGATTGTCGAGATCTTCGAGCATCAGGGCGATCTCCTTCTCCGGGCTACCCCACCAGCCGCCGATATGCGGCGACGCGAGCCAATCACCGATCATCGGCAGATCGGCCCGCGTCAATGGCCTGAATGTGTACTCAGCCCGCATCGCTCTTGATCGAGGCGGCCGCCTGATCCAGACGGCGCAGGGCCTCATCAACCTCCTCAATAGTCAGATTGAGCGGCGGCAGGATACGGATCACATTGTCCCCACCCGGCACCGTGAGGATATGCGCGGCATAGCCCGCATTCACCACGTCGATATTCGGCACCTTGCATTTGACACCGATCATCAGGCCTTCGCCCCGGACAAGCTCGAACACATCCGGGTGGGCCGCAATCAGCCCCTCAAGCCCCTGTCGCATATGCCCGGCAAGGCGGGAGACATGATCAAGGAACCCGTCCTTGAGCATCTCATCCACCACCGCGATGCCAACGGCACAAGCGAGCGGATTGCCGCCATAGGTCGTGCCGTGGGTGCCTGCGGTCATGCCGCTGGCCGCATCCTCGGTTGCAAGGCACGCTCCCAGCGGGAAGCCCCCGCCGATCCCCTTGGCCACGGCCATGATATCGGGTGTGATGCCGGACCATTCATGGGCAAACAATTTGCCCGTCCGGCCCATGCCGCACTGGATTTCGTCCATGATCAGGAGGATGCCATGCTGGTCGCACAGATCGCGCAACCCTTTGAGGCATTGCGGCGGAACGGGCAGAATCCCGCCCTCGCCTTGCACCGGCTCGATCATGATCGCGGCGGTCTCATCCGTGATCGCGGCGGTCAGCGCGTCGTGATCGCCAAAGGGCAGGATATCAAAGCCCGGCAAAAGGGGGCCAAAGCCTTTGGTCAGCTTCTCCGCCCCCGCGGCAGAGATCATGCCAAGGGTCCGGCCATGGAACGATCCCTGAAAGGTGATGATCCGATGCCGCTCCGGCTGGCCCTTCGCGTGGTGATATTTGCGCGCCATCTTTACCGCGCATTCCGTCGCTTCCGTGCCGGAATTGGTGAAAAACACCGTATCGGCAAAGGTATGCTCGACCAGCCGCTCCGCGAGCGCCTGCTGGTTGGGAATGTTGTAAAGATTGGACGTGTGCCACAATCGTCGTGCCTGCTCTTCCAACGCGGCAACGAGGGCCGGGTGCGCGTGGCCAAGGGCGGCAACGGCAATGCCGGCTCCCATGTCCAGATAGCGCTCACCGCTCTCGGTAATAAGCCAGGGGCCCTCGCCTTTCTCAAAAGACAGAGGTGCCCGCGCGTAGGTTGGCATGACGGGCGTGATCACGTTCAATAACTCCTGTTCAGGACCGCAAAAAGGAAAACCCTCCGGCGCGGTCAGCCAGAGGGAAGTGTCGTTATCGGGGGAAGTGGCGCGCCTGTCAATAATTGTGGGGGCAGGGGGCGGGTTCTGGACTGGCACACACGGCGCTGTCCGGCCTGACAGAAAAACCGCGCTGTGGCCCGCGCCGCTGGCGAAATCCCCCTCGCCAAATCCGCCGAACAGGCGCATGAATGTGCCCATGATCGAGAATAAACCCCTTGCCGCCCTGTTCATGCTGACCGCCGCCGCCTTTGTCGCCGGATCGACCCTGTTTGCGAAGGCGCTGGGCGTGGCCGGGATGCATCCATTTCAGGTGTCGTCGGGGCGGTTTATCTTTGCGCTGTTGGGGCTGGCGGTGGCCTCCCTGATCCTGCGGCCCCGGATCATCCGACCGAACCTGCCCTTGCACACCTTGCGGGTGGTGCTGGGATGGTTGGGGGTGACGTGCATGTTTGCCGCGGTCGCCGTGATGCCCGTGGGGGAGGCGACGGCGATCAGCTTTCTCAACCCGATCATCGCGATGATCCTTGCTATTCCGCTGTTGGGAGAGCGGGTCGGCCCATGGCGCTGGGCGGCGGCGGTGATCGCTTTTGCGGGCGCGCTGATCCTGATCCAGCCGGGGGCCGACGCGTTTCAGCCAGCGGCCCTGATTGCACTGCTTGGCGCGGTCTTCATGGGGGCCGAGGTCATCACGATAAAGCGGCTGACGCGGGCGGAAAAGCCGCTGCAAATCCTGATCGTGAATAATGTGATCGGTGTGGTGATCGCGTGCAGTGTGGCGAGTTTCGTCTGGGTTTGGCCAACGCCGCTTCTGTGGGGGTTGATGGCGGGGACGGGGCTGTTGATGGTCTGCGCGCAGGCGTGTTTCCTGAATGCGATGGGCCGGGCAGATGCGAGTTTCGTGGGTCCGGTGTTTTACGCCACGCTGGTATTCGCGGCACTCTATGATTTCGTGATCTATGGCGTGGTTCCGGTGCCGACAGCGATTGCCGGGGCCCTGTTGATCCTTGCCGGTGCCGCGCTGATGGTGTGGCGGGAGAGCCGGAAGGCGTGAGGGGTGATCCTGCGGCGGTGAGAGGCGAAACGGAAAGTTGGTCCAGCGTCCGCCTGGGGGCGGGCGGACGCTGGACCGGCGCCTTCGGCGCTATTCGGTCCGGCTTGCGGTAGAACTGCGCGCATCTTGGCCCGGGATCAAGCGCGAAGCGCGCCGGGCCAGCGCCGGACCGGCCCTTCGGTCTGGCGCTTTGAAGCTGGGAACGCACTTCGGATACTGCGTCCGATGTGGCTGAGATAAAGCATGAAGCAGCACCGATACAGCGCCAGCCCCCGGCCCGGCGCTGGCCCGTCGCGCTACCCCGTTTCGTTCTCATCGGGGGAGAAGAAGCCGGGGTCATCGCGCAGGTGGAAATCCTCCGGGATGCAATCCGGCCCGGCCAGAAAGGTCGCGACGCCAAAGCAGTGATGCATCCGCGACAGCGCGCGCAGCCGCTCCCCGGTGATGTCGCGGTAAAGTTGCAGGTAATCGGGGCGGCCATACAGCTCCTTGATCTTGGCGCGGTGGGCGGCGACGCAGGCGTGGTGCTGGGCGGCGATGTCCGGATCGGCCATGAACGCGTCGAACTCCGCGCGTTGGCGTGGGATCATCCGCTGGATCGCGGTGTCCTGTTCGGCGTTGTTGTTCATCCGAAACCAGTAGGCCAAACCCTGATCTCGGTCCACATGGTTCACCCGGCCCCTGTCCCGCTTCACGAGGTAACTCTCTGCCGAGCGGACGGCGTAATGGTTGAGCGTGACCAGATCATAGCCCCATGTCTGCACCGTGTTGCGCCAGCCCGTGCGCAACATCGCATCGGGAAACCGCTGGCCTGAGCCATTGACCCAGTTGATCAGATGCATCGCCTCCGATTTCAGGCCCTTGGGACGGTGCACGCCGAATTTGTTGTAATAGCCAAGCGGGCGGAACATCGTCTTGAACCCCCATGCCTGATGCGGCTTGCGGATGTATTCCGGCGCGCAGGCGGTGAACTGCTCGGTCGTGAACCGCTCCTCGAATGCTGCCACATCGCCATTGCCAAACAGCCGCCACGTCATGGAGATCATGTTGGCATCCGGCACCGCGGCAAAGAGGTCATGCAATGTCCCCTCCCCCGCATGGATGGAGATATATTCGTCCACATCCATCGGGATCACCCAATCGGCGTTCATCGCGATCTCGGTCGATTGGGCATCCTGATAGGCCGCGTGTTGTGGCTTCATCCCCACTTCGCGGTAGGGGTTCTGCCGGTGGGTCAGGTATCCCTTGGCCTGCAACAGATCGAAAAACGTGTCCGTCCCGTCATTGCAGTCATTGGTATAGACCAGAAAATCCGTGACCCCGATGGCCCGGTGATAGGCCAGCCATTCAAGGATGAACGGCCCCTCGTTCTTCATCGTGGTGACAGCGAGGATGGTGTCGTTCCGCATCGGCTCTGAGGGCGGCTTCATCGGGGCAGGTGCGGTTTTCGGGGTGGCGTCGAAATGCTGGCGGATCAGATCTCGGAACACCGCGTGATCCTTGAGGCTCGATTTGGGGGAGAGTGCCGCGGCAGGCTCCCCCGGATGGCGGATCGCCTGACAGCGGTAATAGCTCCATTCCTCCGACACCGGATCGGGCGACTGGATCGACACACGAAACGGCCGCCAGATCGTGTCTTTCATCGGGCCTTGCGGGGCGACGCACCAGATATTCTCTGCCACGCTGCCATCAAAGCGGTAGCAGGCATGATCCCCGTGGCGGGGGCGGTCCGCGTCGGGCAAGCGCCACGGATACACCCGCTCGCCCCCGAATTTGAGGTAGCTTTCGGACCCTGCCGCCATGGTGAACACGCTGTCGTCACTGTCCCCGCGCGGCACCAGATCGGCAATGTCGCACATCAGCACGGCATTGGCTTGCGCAAGGAACCGGTGCTGCATCACGTCATAAAGCGCCAATTCCGTCAGGGGGCTGCGCCATGGATCGGGGTCATAGCTGCGCATCCCCTTGCCGGGCGCGTTGGGGGCAAAGGCATGGCTGGTAAGCGCGGGCTGGTCCGGCGCACCAAGGGGCTGCGTGGTGGTCGCGATCACCACCGATTTGAGGCCAGCCAAGTCAAGGGCCGCGAAAAGGGCCGCGTCCTCTGCCGCGATGGCCTGATCGGGGGCAGCCCGGCGCATCAGGAACAGCGCATCCGCCCCTTGCTCCGCGATGTGAAAGCGGGCCCAATCGGCCACCGTGTCCGGGTCGGGCGACAGGATCAGGGCCGCCAGCACATTGCATCCCGCGAGATGCCTCTGATCGTTCTGTGCAATGGGCTGGGTCATCATCACGCCATTGCGGATGAAGCTGACCGCATCGCTGGTCTGTGGCAGATGCAGCGCCATGCCGCGCGCGGTGCCATGGGCAGTGGCCTCTGCCACGTCCTGCCCGTCCATGGACAGGGTCAGCCCTTTCAGAAACAGGGCGGGGTCGTGATGGTTGGCCAGATTGATCCGCACCCCGCCCGCGACCGCGTAGGCATCGAGCGTCAGCAGGAGCCGCTGTGGGTCCACCCCTGCCGCCTTGGGATAGAGCACGTCGCGCCATTCGGGCGGTGCTGGCAATCCGGTGAGGCGTCGGCTGATGAAATGCGGCACGGTGGCTCCGGTGTCAGTGGTATCGGGCTTCTTGTTAAGGGATCACGGATCGGTCAACAATGCAGCAGAAAGAAGGAGGACCATCGTTTTGCGCATCCTTATGGTGACGACCATGCGAAACGAGGCACCCTTTGTGCTGGAATGGGTCGCGCATCACCGGGCCATCGGGTTTACCGATTTCCTGATCTACACCAATGATTGCGAGGACGGCACCGACCGAATGCTGGAGCATCTGCCCGGCGTGACCCATGTGCCGAACCCGCGCAAAGGCGACAAGCCAATCCAATGGCAGGCGCTGGCGCGCGCGAGCAAACACCCGCTGGTCGCGGCGGCGGACTGGATCATGGTCGCGGATGTGGATGAGTTCGTGAATATTCATGCGGGCGAGGGCACGCTCGCGGATCTGTTTTCCGCCGTGCCGGAGGCGCAGGGCTTTGCGCTGGCGTGGCGATTGTTTGGCGCGGGCGGGCAGGGCGGCTATGCCGATCAGCCGGTGACGACACGGTTCACGCAAGCGGCCCCGCCGGTAATGCTCTGGCCGTTTCGCGCGCGCTGTTACAAGACGCTGTGGCGCAATGATGGCTGTTTTGCCAAGCTGGGCGTGCACCGCCCGAAACAGCCCGATCCCGCGCGATACGCGCCGCAGCTTTGGGTTGATGGGTCCGGGCGGACACTGCCGCAGGACATCACCCGCGGCATGCTGCCCGCGATCATGGACGAGACGGATCAATACGCGCTCGCGCAGGTCAATCACTACGCCACGGGCAGCGCGGAGGATTTCCTCATCAAACGCTGGCGCGGCAAGCCGAACCATGAGGCGGATGAGATCGGGCTGGACTACTGGATCGCCAACAATCAGGGCGCGGTAAAGGATGTGAGCATCACGCGCACGGCGGCGATTCGGGAGGAGATGTTGGCCCAGTTGCGGGCCGATCCGACCCTCGCGGCGCTTCATGCGGAGGCGGTCGCGTGGCGACGGGCCAAGATTGCGGAGCTTTTGGAAGATGAGGCGATGTTCGGCGTGTATCAGGCGATTTTGCAAACCGGGCCAAGCCTGCCGCTGCCCTTACCGATGCAACATGCGCTTTTGCGCCATCATAACCGGCTTGCGCGGGCGCGGCGGGGGCTGGAATGAGGGTGGCTGATCTGGTCGGGCCGGAGGATGCGCTCGATTTTTGTGATTGTCATCGCATCGCGCTTGCCGCCCCAATCACATCGATTGCCGCGTGGGACCGGATGACGCGCGGACCTGCGCCGCTGCTGAAGGCCGCGTTCTGGCTGCGCGACACGATTTCCGCCCCGTTTGGGGTACGCAAATCCGGCGGATTTGCCGGGCGGCGCGGGGCTGATCCGCGTGTGGGCGAGATGCTCGATTTCTTTCTGATTGAGCGACTGGAGGACGATATCCTGTCGCTCACGGCGCGGGACAGTCATCTTGACGTGATGGCCTGCCTGACCCTGACCGGGACGGAGGCCGCGATCACCACATCGGTGATCACGCATAACCGGTTTGGCCGCGCCTATATGCTGCCCGTGGGCATCGCGCATCCGTTTGTCGTGCGTGCCATGCTGCGCCGTTTGGCATAAAAAAACGGCCCGGGGGGGAGGGCCCCGGGCCGCCTTGTTTTGCGCCTAAAGGGAGGAAAAGGCGCAAATTCCAGTGTTACTTGGCGTTATAGACCACGTCATACGCGGTTGCATGAATGCTGCCCCGGTTCAGCCCCAGATCGTCCAGCTCATGGGCAGACAGTTGGGACAGTTCGCGCACGGTGCGGCGATACATCATCCATTTGGAGAAGGCAGTGCGCTGTTCAGCAGCATAGGCCGCGATGCGGGCCACGATGCCGTGATGGGCGGGTGCGTTTGCAGAAATAAAGGCCATTTCGATGTCTTTCTTTGTGTGGTGTGCGGGCCGCGTTCGGTCCCGCAAGTGCTGTGTTTGGGAGCATCCGCGCCCCCACCGTTTTATGAGTTCTTGAAGGTTGCCCGTGCGGCGCGGCCCTCAATATCGGCGTAGTTCATGCCGAGGTCTTCCAATTCGCGCTCCGACCGGGTCGAGAGAGCTTTGACCGTCCGTTCAAAGGCTGCGCGCTTTGCGGCCTCCGCCCGGCGGGTTTCGATGTAATCCGTTACGCGCGCGACAAACTCTTGGGCGAGCGTCTTTGGTTGTGCAGTCAGAACCATTTTTCGCCTCCTTGCGAAGTATGGGGCGGAAACTTCGATGCCCCGGTTTCGTGTCTTGCTGCACCGCAATATGGGGAAGAACCCAAGCCCTACAATTCCCTTTGCGTCCCTATCGCCATGCGCTGGGCGCATAGCTCTTGGCATAAGTCATGCTTCAAACCGGTTTGAGCTAATCTGCTAGCGCTTTCGCAACGCCAGCAGTAGCGTGCGCTGACATGAGCTTTCCCGACGCCCTCAGACATCGCGACTTCCGCATCTATATCCTCGGCGCGTTCTTTGCGCTCAACGGGGTTTGGGTGGGGCGTATCGCGGTCGGGTGGCTTGGTTGGTCGCTGACCGGGTCGGCTTCCTATGTCGGGCTGTTGGCACTTGCGAGCCTGTTGCCCACGGTGATTGTCGGCCCGATTTTTGGAGCGATTGCAGACCGGGTGAACCTGAAGACCGCCGCATTGGCGATACAGGCGAGCCTGTGTGTGGTCACGCTTGTGTTCTTTCTGATCTATCTCAGCGGCGCGGTGGGGAAGCTGCTTTTGCTGATCTATGCGATCGTGTCGGGCGTGATCACGGCGGCCTATCATCCGATCAGGCTGGCCTTGGCACCGCGCCTTGTCCCGAGGGAGGTGATCGGAAGTGCCGTGCCGATGATTTCCATCAACTTCAACATGAGCCGGTTTATCGGGCCGTTCATCGCGGGCAGCCTGATCGCGCTTTATGGCGTCGGGGCCGCGTTTGCGGTGACTGCCGTGAGCGTGGTGCCCTTGCTCATTGCCATTGCGGTGGTGCGCCCGCGCGCGCGGCAAGCGCCGGACCGCGCGCCCCTTTCCATGGCGCGCAGCATCATCGAGGGGCTGCGATTCGCGCTGGCCGATCCGATGATCCGGCTGGGCATGGCGATCACGGCGGTGACCTCGCTTGCCGCGCGCGGGGTGCAGGAGATTTTGCCGGTGATCGCGGATGGGGCCTTTGCCCGTGGGCCGGAAGGGCTTGGCCAGTTGACGGCGGCGGCAGGGTTGGGTGCGGTCGCGGCCTCCGTCTGGATTGCGACCCATCCCGTCGCAGATGGCGACAGGCTGCCGCGCCGCTCCGTCTGGTCGGCATGGGCGTCGCAGGCGCTGGTCGCCTGTCTGGCCGTGGTGCCGGT
Organism: Rubricella aquisinus; assembly: GCF_014199445.1. GTDB lineage: Bacteria > Pseudomonadota > Alphaproteobacteria > Rhodobacterales > Rhodobacteraceae > Rubricella > Rubricella aquisinus. The sequence continues at coordinate 90,282 of NZ_JACIJS010000009.1, forward strand.
CTGGTGGGGGGCGGTTGCGTTGACCGTCGGCTTAGGGGTTACGGGGACGCTCACTGCGGTCGGTATCCAATCCGCGATCCAGATGCGGCTTGATGACGGGATGCGGGGCCGGGTGATGAGCACGTGGGTCATGCTCGCCATCGGGTCCATGGCTGGAGGGGCGCTGATGCTGGGCGCGCTGGTGGACCTTTTGGGACTGGGGCCTGCGCTGATGATCGGGGCGGGCACGGGGGTGGTGCTGTTGGGGATATTGTCGCGACGGGTTGCGTGATCCCTGAGCCGGTCCAGCGGGCGCCCGAGGTGGCCGTAATTGGCGCAGGGCTGGGCATTTGATCTCTCACTCCCGCAATACCGCGCCGCTGCGGCTAACGTTGCAAAGCGGCCGCCTGAGGGGCGGGCGGCCGCTGGACCGGCGCCTTCGGCTTGATTCCGGTCCAAGTTGAGAGTGTGGATGCTTGACCCCACCAAACCGCCCGGTGATAACGCATCCAACTTCGAGCTGAGGATCAGATCATGACAGAGCAGAGCTTCAAACACCGCGTCTTTTCCGGCATCCAACCGTCGGGCAACCTGACGCTGGGCAACTACCTTGGTGCCGTGAAACGGTTTGTGGAGATGCAGGATAGCGGGATCGAGACGATCTATTGCGTTGTCGATCTGCACGCGATCACCGTCTGGCAGGATCCCGAGAAGCTGCGCCACGCGACCCGCGAATTGGCAGCGGCCTATATCGCCTGCGGGCTTGATCCGACACGCTCCATCCTGTTCAACCAGTCGCAGGTCAGCGCCCATGCCGAGCTTGGCTGGTTGTTTAATTGCGTGGCGCGTCTGGGCTGGATGAACCGGATGACCCAGTTCAAGGACAAGGCGGGCAAGAACGCGGAGAAAGCCTCTCTTGGCCTTTACGCTTACCCGTCGCTGATGGCCGCTGATATCCTGACCTATCAAGCGACCCATGTGCCCGTGGGCGAGGATCAGAAACAGCATGTGGAATTGGCGCGCGATATCGCGGGCAAGTTCAACCATGACTACGGGACCGAATATTTCCCTCTGCCCGAACCGATCATCGAGGGTGCGGCGACGCGCGTGATGTCCTTGCGCGACGGGACCAAGAAGATGTCGAAATCCGATCCCAGCGATCTGAGCCGCATCAACCTGACCGATGACGCGGATACGATTGCCAAAAAGATCAAGAAGGCGAAAACCGATCCAGAGCCGCTGCCCGACAGCGTCGATGGGCTGGATGGACGGCCCGAAGCGAAAAACCTCGTCAGCATCTATGCAGCCCTATCGGGCAAATCGAAGGCCGACGTGATCGCGGAATTTGCGGGCCAGCAATTCGGGGCGTTCAAACCCGCGTTGGCCGATCTGGCGGTGGCGGAGCTTTCACCGATCACCGCGCGCATGTCCGATCTGATGGCCGACCCGGCAGAGATCGACCGCATCCTCGGGGACGGCGCGGATCGGGCCGCAGCACTTGCCGAGCCGGTACTTGCAGGTGCGAAGGACGTGATGGGGTTTGTGCGCAGTCGCTGAGGCGGTCAAATGTGACACCCGTCGGAGCCTCCGGCGGGAGGTATTTGGGGAAAAAAGAAACGCTGGGCAGTGCGCTGATGCGATAACGCGGCAAGGAGGCCATCATGCTGCTCACATTCTGGGCCATCCATATCGCGGCAGTGATCAGCCCCGGGCCATCGTTCATCGTGGTGTTGCGCACGGCGGTTGCGCAATCGCGGGCGGCGGGGCTTGCGGTTGCGTTCGGGCTTGGGCTTGGCACGCTGATCTGGGCGGGGGCCGCGTGGTTTGGCCTCTCTGCCCTGTTTGCGGTGTTTCCGTGGTTGTTTGATGCGATGCGCTATATCGGAGCGCTGTTTTTGGTGTTTCTTGCTGTGATGTTGTGGCGTCATGCGGCACAGCCGGTCTCTCTTGAGCCCAAAGGCGGCGCTGCGGGGAACGCAGGGATCGTGGCCGCGATCCGGCTGGGCCTGTTGACCCAGTTGGCGAACCCGAAAGTGGCGGTGTTTTTCGGCTCCGTCTTTCTGTTGGTCTTGCCGCCCGATCCGTCGATCCTGATGCTGGCGGGCGTGTTTGCAATCGTCTTTCTCAATGAATTTTGCTGGTATGCATTGGTCGCACTGGTGATGGCGGCAGGGCCGGTGCGCGCCCGCTATGCCCGCTCCAAACCGATTGTGGACCGGGTGACGGGCACGTTCCTTGGTGCACTTGGGCTGCGGCTTCTGGTGGATTGAGGTGTTGCGCGCACAGGGTGCATCGGTCATGCTCCACCCCGTGCGACCAGCAAAAACCTTGGGGGATATATGCGCAAGTTTCTCGTCGTGATGGATGACAGCCCGGAATGCATCAACGCAATCCGCTTTGCCGCGACCCGTGCGATGAACACGGGCGGTGGCGTTGAAATCCTTGCCGTGATCGCGCCTGAGGAGTTCCAGCACTGGATCGGTGTCGGCGATCTGATGCGGCAGGAAGCGCGCGAAAAGATCGAGGAGAAATTCGCCTTCTTCAAGGAAAAGATGGAGGAGAATGAGGGCATTACCCCCGAACTCGTCGTGCGGGAGGGCGAGTTGGTCAAGGAAGTGCTGGCCCAGATCAAGGATGACCCGGAAATCGGCGTGCTTGTGCTTGCCGCCGGGGCGCAGGGGGACGGGCCGGGGCCCCTCGTGACGCAGCTTGCCGGGAAGATGGCAGGCGAGATGCCGGTTCCCGTAACGGTCGTGCCCGGCTCCATGACGCTGGAGAAGATCCGCGCGATCTGCTGACCCACGCGCTCGTGATGGGGTGGGGCTAGCCAAGGAGGCAGGGCCTGACCATATAGGATGCCATGACACAAAGACTTCTTCGCACGGCCCTCGCGGCCCTGATGCTGAGCACGCCCGCCATGGCGCAGAATGCGGATCTGGCGGCGATTTCCGATTATCTCAATGGGATCGACACGGCGGAGGCCACGTTCCGGCAGGGCAACCCGGATGGGTCAATCTCCAGCGGTGTGCTCAAGATTGATCGGCCGGGTTTGATGCGGTTCGACTATGCCGGGCCGGGCGCGCCCGTGGTGATTTCGGACGGGTGGTGGGTCGCGGTGGTGGATCGCGCGTCGAACGCGGAGCCGCAACGCTATCCCTTGTCCGCGACGCCGCTCAAGCTGTTGCTGTCCGACAATATCGACCTCAACGGTGAGAATATGGTGCGCGCGGTGGAGGAGCGGGACGGGCACACGATCGTCACCGCACAAGACCCCGACCAGCCAGAGATTGGCACCATCCGCATGGTGTTTTCCGCCGAGCCCGTCGAATTGCGCGAATGGGCGGTGACGAATGAGGCGGGGCAAACCACGTTTATCGTGCTTGATACGCTTGCATACGGCGTGCCGATGGAACGACGCGATTTCGCCATCGAATGGGAAGCGTTGCAGCGGTAGCGCTCCCGCACGGGTCAGCCCCATCGAAGATGGGCCGGACCCCCTTTGGGCCGGGCGCCGCGCCTTGCGGCGCGGCGGGGCCTCCGGCGGGGTATATTTAGAGAAAGTGAATTCGGGGACGGGGTGCGCCTAAATCGGTTAAGCCCCGTCAGCGGATGATTTCTGGAACAGGCCCGTCAGCGCCGTTTGCACGATGCCGGAGACCGAAGGACGCTTGAGCGCCTCAAACGGCATCGGGCGGCAGACCTCCATCGCGGCAACGCCGACACGGGCCGTCAGCGCGCCATTCACCACGCCCTCGCCAAACCGGCGGGAGAGTTTCGACAGCATGCCCCCGCCCACGATGGAACTGATCAGATCATCGCCCACCGCGACCGCCCCTGTCGCGATCAGATGCGCGCCCACCGCGCGAAAGAGCCGCCATGAGCCGATCAGCCCGGCCCGGGCGCCATAGCATTCAGCGATGCGCCGGATCATCCGAGTGTTTGCCGTGAGGGCCACGAGGATATCCGCCAGTGCCAGCGGAACCAGCGCCGTGGCCGCAGCCACCTGCCGCGTGGCGTTGCGCACTTCCTCCGCCGCGATCCGGTCGAGCGGGGCAAGGAACGCGCGCTCCGTCAGGTCAAGGAGCGCATCGGCATCGACCTGCTCTGCCCCCTTCTCCGCCAGCATGTCCCGCGCCCAGCGGGTATCGGCGCGGTTTGCGTAGAGGCGGCGGACCGCTTTGCTGACCTCCTGCGCCTCAGACATCCCGCCTGCACGGGCAAGGGCAGCGCGGCTGCGCAAGGCATCGACGCTGCGCAATCGGGCAAGGGCCGCGACCTCCCGCAGGATCATCAGAACGAGGGTCAGCGCCGCCACAGCACCTAGACCCGCTACCGCCAAGCCCAAGACGGGATTTCGCGCCAGCGTCGCAACGCCAAAATCCCATGCCGCGACCGTCGCCGCCGTGGTGATCAGCAAAAGAAGGGACGAAAGGAACAGCGTGCCAAGCCAGCCGCGCCCGCTCTTGCGCGGGCCAATGCGGGCGGCTTTCAACACTGCGGGCAAGTCATCGGTGATGGGGGCGGCGGTTGCGGGTGTATCCGCAAACGTGTCCTCCTCTGCGATGTCGATCACCACGGGGCCGCGGGTGGGGGGCTGTTCGGTCATGCGCTGCCCTTCCAAGTCATCTGCACATCGGGGAGTTTTTCGACATTGCGCGCGCCATCGCTGTGATCCGTCTCGATCAGGCCCTCGCGGGCATAAAAGCGCAGCGCACCCGTATTCGCGGCAAAGGCCCAGAGGATAAATCCATCGGGCATCCGCAGCTTCGCGTCATCAAGGAGCCGTTTGCCGAGCCCCGCCCCGCGCGCGCCCCGCCGTAGATAGAGGCATTCGACCTCTCCTTCGGACGTGGCGATAAAGCCCGCGACCCGACCGCCATGGCGGACCACGCGAAGCCGCCCTTCGGAGATCAGGCGGCTGACATAGAACAGCGTTTCCTGATCGGTCCAGAGCCGGGGCATCCAGCCGCATTCGCGGACCCACGCCATCAGAATCTCCGCGCAGGCCGCCGCGTCGCGCACAGTGCCATCCGCGATGCGGGGGCGCGTGGCAAGGCGCAGGATCACAGCTTGTCCCCGATCAGGAAATCGGCTGCGCGGTCCAGCCGAATATGCGGCGGCCCATCGCCGGGCTGAAGCGTCAGATGGGGCGGATCGAACCGCATCACGGAATAGGACGCGTCAAGCCAAGCCTCCGCCCCCTGCCGGGCGGAGGACAACAGCCGCGCCGGATCGCTCGGCAAATCGCCCGCATGAAGCGCGATCATCTTCCCCGTCTCGGCGGCGCGTCCGCGCACCATGTCGATCTGCCGTCCGTCATGGGTGCCCTCATGCTCCACAGTCGCCCGAAGCGAGGCGAGGGCAATCGCCTCTGCCGCCGCACCCTTATACTGCGCCCGGTCCATCGCGTCGCGCAGCATCGCTTGCATGAAATTGCTCAGCGCCGGGTGCTGGGATTGGTGCAGGTGATCGGCCTTGGTCGCGGCAAAGAGGATTTTCTCGACCCGTTTGCCGATCAGGGGGGCCAGCCATGAATTCTGACCGGGCTGAAAGGTCTCAAGGATGCGGGCCATGGCCGCGCGCATATCCTCCACCGCCTGTGGTCCGGCATGGATCGCGGTCAGCGCATCGACGAGCACGACCTGCCGGTCGATCCGGGCGAAATGATCGCGGAAGAACGGCTTGACCACCAGCCGTTTGTACGCGTCGAACCGCCGCTCGAACGCGCGGCCCAGCATCCCCGATTTCAGGCGCTGACCCTCCAGCGGCAGCGGCGTGAAGGTGAGCGCGGGGGAGCCATCCAGATCGCCGGGCATCAGGAACCGCCCCGGGGCAAGGCCCGACAGGCCCGCTTTCTGGCAGGCCGCGAGGTAATCCTTGAACGTGTCCGTCAGCGCCCGCGCCTGCGGCTCATCAAGCGGGATGGTGGGGTCCAGCCCTTGGATCATCGCGCGCCACTCAGCGGAATGGGCCGCGCGGGAGGGATGGTTGGCCATGGCGATCGCATCCTGCGACCATGTGGCGAAATCCATCTCCATCAATGGCAGGTCCAAGAGCCATTCGCCGGGATAATCCACGATGTCGATATGCACGACGCGCGGGCCGGACATGCCGCTCAAAAGACCCTGCGGGCGGACCTTGAGCGACAGGCGCAACTGGCTGATCGAGCGGGTCGAGGCCGGCCAATGGGGCGTGTCGCCGCGCAGCGCGTCGCGGTGCGTCTCATACTCAAAGCGCGGCACGCCATCATCGGGTTGCGGCTCCAGATAGGCGGCGAGGATACGCCCCTCCGCCTCTGCCCGCAGGCCCTGCATCCGGCCCCGATCCAGCAGATTGGCGATGAGGGACGTGATGAACACCGTCTTGCCCGCGCGGGCAAGACCCGTGACGCCGATGCGTAGCACAGGCTCGAACAGGGCCTCATTCACGCCCGATTGCACGCCTTCGATGCTGCGCCAAATCCCGTCTGCTACGCGTCCAATCCCGAATATGGCCTGCACTCCTGTGGTTCTCACGCCCTGATGCGCTCTCACATAGGTATCGCGCAGGCGGATGGCGAGGGGCAAGGGAGGAGGGTGTTTCCTCTTGGCAATGCGGGCGTCACGCGCTATCGCCCCGGACATGCCACGCTATGCCCTTTTGATCGAATATGATGGTGCGCCCTATTCAGGGTGGCAGCGCCAGCCCGATGTGCCCTCCGTTCAGGCGGTGATTGAGGCCGCCTTGGCCCGGATCGCGCCCGAGGGCGGCATCGTGACAGGCGCGGGTCGCACGGATGCGGGCGTGCACGCGATGGGGCAGGTGGCACATATCGACCTTGCGCGCGCATGGGACGGGTTCAAGCTGAAAGAGGCGCTCAACGCGCATATCGGGCGCAAACCGGTCGCGATCCTCGATGCAGCTGAGGCAGATGCCGCGTTTCACGCGCGGTTCTCCGCAACCGAGCGGCGTTATATCTACCGCATCCGCAACCGCCGCGCGCCGCTGACATTCGAAGCCGGGCAGATGTGGCATGTGCGGCGCGCGCTGGATGTGGAGCGGATGCGCGCCGGGGCCGCGCATCTGATCGGGCATCATGATTTCACCACCTTCCGCAGCACGATCTGTCAGGCGAAAAGCCCGGTGAAAACCCTCGACCGGCTGGACATCACCCGGATCGGGGATGAGATCGTTCTTGAGATCGTGGCCCGGTCATTTCTGCACAACCAAGTGCGCAGTTTCGTAGGCTCACTGGAGCGGGTCGGAGCAGGCACATGGGAGCCAGAGCAGATCAAGCGGGCACTGGAGGCGCGGGACCGCAAGGCCTGTGGCCCAGTGGCCCCGGCTTGTGGGCTCTATCTGTCGGCCGTGCGTTACCCGAGCGATCCGTTTTCCGCCCGCTGACGCGGACGGAAGCCTCCGGCGGGGTATATTTGAAGAAAGTGAAACGGTTTTAGGGCGCAAGCAGGGCCATGGTCTGGGGCCAGGCTTCGGGGTCAGCGACGCTCTTGTCCCGGCAGAACGGGTTGCAATAGCCGATGACCGTGCCATTGATCCGCGCAAGGCTATCCTCCCGCACCGGATCGCCGGAATAAGGACAGGTCGCGTTGATCGGGGTCATCCCGGTCACCGCCTCAGCAGGCAGGCGCGCGGGGCCGGGCCACGGCGCTTGATCAAAGGGCAGGACGTACCGTTCCATCACCCGGTTCTGGGCAATGCCCATCGCGCGCCAGCGGCGGAAAGGACCATGGGCGAGATGGGCGTCTACATAAGCCATCGCATCCGCGCCGACAGGCAGGCCATAGCCCGCGATCCGGGCCGCCACAGGCGCGAAGAACGCATCCGCCGCCGTATACTGGCCAAAGAGCCAAGGCCCATCCCGACCGGGCGCACGCGCCGCCGCCCAAAGGGTTTCGAGCCGCGCAAGATCGGCAAGGACCGCCTCATCGGGGACAAAACCGGCCCAGGCATGGGCGACATTCATCGGGCAGGCGCCGCGCAGCGCGGTAAAGCCCGAATGCATCTCAGAGACAAGGTTGCGCGCCATCGCACGGTCCGCCGGATCGCTGGGGTAGTGGCCCGCATCAGGTTCCAACTCGGCCAAGGTTTCGACAATTGCGAGGGAATCCGTGACCGCATAGGTGTCATCCACCAGCAGCGCGGGCACCGTTTTGGCCAATCCGAAATCCTTGAGCATTTCGGCGAAGCCGGGGGTGAGCATCTGCGCGCGACGCTCCGTGAACGGGATGTCGAACGCGGCAAAAAGCAGCCAGCCGCGCAAGGACCATGAGGAATAGGTCCGGTCACCAATGGCGAGTGTGTATGTCATGGGAGCCTCCATCAATCTGTCAAAGCAGCATGGGTGGCGGCCTGTGCAATGTCCAATCAGGGATTTTGGCCTATCCCGTCACATCCCTTGATGCGAAAAAGCCCTTGATACGAAAAAGCCCGGCGACAGCGGCTCGTCAGAGCCGCCCGCCGGGCCATCGCCAAAGGGCAGCGCCCTGCGGCAGGGCTGCCGTTAGTCCTTGTCTTCGTCGTCAGACCCGCCTGCCGGCAGGTTGAAGAGCGCATCCGCATCGGTGATGCCCGCGCCCGCCTCGTCCTCTTCCTCATCCTTGGTATCAGACCCAAAGGTGAAGTTTTCCAGCCCCGCCATGGAGGCGGGCATTCTGGCTTCGTCCTGCGCGGCGAGCGACTCTTCGGTGCTCATCAGCTTGAGCTTCTCGTCCTCGGTCAGGGCGGTGCCCTCTTTCGCCTTCTTCTTCATCGCCTTGGCGATGGCTTCATCCAATTCGCCTTGCGAACACAGGCCAAGGGCCACCGGATCGACCGTCTGGATGTTGGCGATGTTCCAATGGGTCCGGTCGCGGATCGACTGGATCGTTGGTTTTGTGGTGCCGACAAGTTTGGACACCTGCGCGTCCGACAATTCGGGGTGGAACTTGACCAGCCATGCAATCGCGGACGGGCGATCCTGACGCTTGGACAGCGGTGTGTAGCGCGGGCCCTTACGCTTGGTCTCGCCTTCGGCTGCGGGGTTGTGCTTGAGCTTCAGCCGCTGGGTCGGGTCGGCCTCGCAGCGGTCGATCTCCTCTTGCGTCAGCTGGTTGTTCACGATGGGATCGAACCCTTTGACGCCAACGGCCACTTCGCCATCCGCGATGCCGTTCACTTCCAGAATATGCAGGCCGCAAAATTCCGCGATCTGAGTGAAGGAGAGCGTCGTGTTATCAACCAGCCAAACGGCGGTCGCCTTGCGCATCAGGGGCATAGCCATGGGTTCGTTCCTTAGTCCAAAAGGGCAAATCTTCTCCGAGCCGAGAATCGGATGGCCGGGGCCGTCATTCCGTTTCCGAATTGGGGATTGGCGGGTATATAGGCACAAACAGGGCAGGAATAAAGGGAAATCGGAATGCGGGCAGTGATCGGGATCATCGCGGCACTTTGGGCAGGGATCGCCACGGCACAGGACCGGGCGGGCGTGTTTGACTATTATGTCATGGCGCTCAGCTGGTCGCCCTCGTGGTGTGCGGCGACGGGCGATGAGCGGGGAGCGCCGCAATGCGATCCGGAGGCCGATACCGGCTGGGTGCTTCACGGGTTATGGCCGCAATACGAGCAGGGCTATCCAGAATATTGCAGCACCACCGCGCGCGATCCGTCCCGCCGCGAAACCGCCGCGATGGGCGATCTGTTCGGTGATGGTGGGGCCGCGTGGTATCAGTGGAAAAAGCACGGGCGCTGCGCGGGCCTCTCGTCCCGCGATTATTTCGATCTGGCGCGGGAGGCGTTTGACAGCATTGAAAAGCCCGCCGTGCTGCGCCGCGTGACCGAAGCCCTGCGCCTGCGCCCGCAGGTGATCGAGCAGGCGTTTCTGGAGGTCAATCCGCAACTGGAGCCAGATATGATCACGCTCACCTGCCGCTCGGGCCGGATTGCGGAGGCGCGGGTCTGTCTGACCCGGGATCTGGAACCGCGATATTGCAGCGCAGATGTGGTGCGCGACTGCACACGCACCTCGACGTTTCCACCGATCCGCTAGAACCGCGACGGAAAACCGTCCTTCGCCCGTGTACCTCCCACACCAAAAGCAAAAGGGGAGGGTCGGTCATGCGCCGTTTTATCATCACGGGGTCGATCCTTGGCCTGATTGGCTGCGCGCCCGCGCCGGTGATTGAGGCGCATGTGCCGCCTCCGACGCCTGACCTTGCTTGGGTCGATCAATCCGCGCTGCTGGCCGCGTTTGACGGGCGGATTGACCTGACCGATCTGCCGAATTACGCGGACCCCTATATCCCGCTATGGATCACGCCCGCGCGGTTTGGCACCAATCCGGTAAGTGACACCGGAGCCACCTTGGGCCGGGTGCTGTTCTATGACACCGCACTGTCGGTGGATGAGAGCCGGTCCTGCGCGTCCTGCCACCAGCAGGCCCATGCTTTCGGTGATCCGGCACGGGGGAGCATCGGGGGTGGTGGCCGCACGGCGCGCCAATCCATGCGGCTGGTCAACCTCGCCTATCGCGCGCCCAGTGTGGCCGACGATGACGCCCTCACGCGGTTTTGGGACAATCGAGCCGAAACGCCCGAGATGCAGGCGATTATGCCCCTCCTTGATCCGATCGAGCATGGGTTCAGCACCGGTCTTGCCCCCCTGATCGCGCGGCTGGAAGGGATCGCCTATTACGCGCCATTGTTCACGGCGGCGTTTGGCGATGCAGAGATCACGGAGGCGCGGATTGCCGCCGCCCTCGCGCAATTCTCAAATTCCATCATCTCTTTTGACAGCGCATTCGATGAAGGCCGGGGAAGCGCCGTAAGCCAAAGCGCGGATTTCGCGACGTTCAGCGCGGCGGAGAACGCGGGCAAGCGGTTGTTTTTGTTTGGCAGCACCGGGCGGCGTGGCGGGCCGCCGGGGGTTGCCTGTGCCGATTGCCACGCGGCGCCGGAATTCGCGAGCGTGGATATGGCGGGGCATAACGGCATCACGGGGGTGATCGGGGATCGGGACGGCTCCGACCTGTCGGTCATGCGCGCGCCGAGCCTGCGCGATCTTGTGGCCCCGGATGGCAGTCTGAACGGCCCGTTCATGCATGACGGATCGCTGCGCACGCTGGGGGCGGTGCTCCGTCATTACCGGACTGCCGATGAGCCGGGGCGGTTTGACGATGCAAGCGATTTTCGAGCGACGCTCCATCCTCAGTTGCGCGGCGGCCTGCGGCTGACCCGAACGGACGCCAGCAATATCGAAGCGTTCCTGCGGACCCTGACGGGGCGCGCGCTCTATACCGATGAGAAATGGAGCGATCCGTTTGGGGAGTAGCCCCCCATCTGCGATCCGAAGGGAGCGCTCCCGCACGTCGGCAATGCCTCCCCTTGGGCCGGGCCGGCGCTGCGCGCCGGAAAGAGATATTATGCCTCCGGCGGGGTATATTTGAAGAAAGTGAATTGGGGTTTGCGTTGGCAGAGCAGCCCCCGCGATGTCAGGGGACCAGCACGATTTTGCCGATATGCGCGCTGGATTCCATCCGGGCATGGGCCGCCGCAGCCTCCGACAGGGGGAAGGTCTGATCCATCACCGGGGCGATTTTGCCAGCCTCCAGCAGGGGCCAGACATGCGCCTCGAGAGCCTCAGCGATGTCAGCCTTGTAGGTAATCGACCGGGGCCGGAGGGTAGAGCCGGTGATCGTGATCCGCTTGGCCATCACGGCGGCAAAATTCACCTCCGCCTTTGGCCCGCCCAGAAACGCGATCATCGCAAGCCGCCCGTCAGGGGCAAGGGCTGCGATGTCGCGCGGGGTGTAGCTGCCCCCGACCATATCGAGGATCAGGTCCATGCCACCGACGGATTTGGCGACCTCAACGAAGTCCTGATCCCTATAGTTGATGGCTGTCTCCGCGCCCAATGTTTCGCACGCGAAACATTTCTCCGCCGATCCGGCGGTGGCGAAGACCCGTGCGCCGAACGCTTTTGCCAGTTGGATTGCCGTGGTGCCGATCCCCGATGAGCCGCCATGGACGAGGAACTTCTCCCCCGCTTTCAGGCCGCCCCTGTCGAACACATTGACCCAGACGGTAAAGAACGTCTCCGGCAGGGCAGCGGCCTGTTCCCAGCTCAACCCCTTTGGCACGGGCAGGGCATGGGTGGCGGGCGTGGTGACATACTCGGCATAACCGCCGCCGGGCAACAGGGCGCATACCGCGTCCCCCATCTGCCAGCGGGTGACGCCCGCGCCAAGGGCCGCGACCTCCCCTGCTGCTTCCAGACCGGGCAGGGGGGAGGCATCGGGGGGCGGGTCATAGGCGCCCGCGCGTTGCAGCGCGTCGGGGCGGTTCACGCCCGCAGCTTTCACCCGGATCAGGATCTCCCCGGGGCCGGGGGTCGGCACCGGGGCGGTTCCGGCGCGCAAAACCTCCGGCCCGCCGGGGGCGGTGATCTCAACAACATTCATCATGTCAGGCAGGGTCATTCACACTCTCCCATGGGCATAGTCCCAATAGAGCGCCCGCGCGCGCGCCGATACCGGGCCGGGCTGCATTTCGTGATCCTCATAGGCGGTGACGGGCATCACCTTGGACGCGTTGCCGGTCAGGAACATCTCATCCGCTGTCAGCAGGTCATCGGGGGTCAGCACGGCCTCCTCAACGGTGTAGCCATCGGCCATCAGCAGCGCCATCACGCGTTGGCGCGTGATCCCGTTGAGGAACGTGCCATTAGGCACCGGGGTCAGCACCGTTCCATCGCGCACCATGAACACATTAGTGGAGGCCGTTTCCGCCACGTTGCCATCGGCATCAAGGCTGATTGCGTTGTCGAACCCTTTGGCGCGGGCCTCTGACAGCATCCGGCCATTGTTGGGGTAAAGGCAGGCGGCTTTTGCTTCGGTCAATGCCATGTCCTGCCTTGGGCGGCGGAAGGACGACAGGCACAGCCGCACCCCGGTGGGTGGGCTGAGCGGCAAATCCTCGATGCACAGAGCAAAAGCGCAGCTATCGGGTGCGGGCGCGATCATGCCCGGTGCGCCCTCGCGGGACCACATCATCGGGCGGATATAGAGCGGCTCCTCCGACGGGTAGCGGGCGATGCCCTCCTTCGCGATGGCGAGCACCTCCTCGGCGGTCATGCACGGCTCCATCCCCATTGCGGTCGCGGACCGGATCAGCCGGATGCAATGCAGATCAAGATCGGGTGCCGTCCCTTCAAAGGATCGCGCGCCGTCGAACACGAGCGTGCCAAGCCATGTGGCATGGTCAGCGGCCCCCATGATCGGCGTGTTGCCCTCATGCCATTGCCCCTCAAACCAAGTGCTGATCCGTTTGCCGAACGCCATGCCTGCGCCCCCCGTCCTGAAATACCGGGCCAGAGCCTAGGCCGCTTCACCCAGCGTTGCAATCAAACGCCCCCGGCTTTATCTAGCTTGCAACAGCATGAGGGGCATCACATATGAGCTGGCTTTCCAATTTCACGCGGCCAATGATCAACACCCTGTTCTCCCGACGCGAAACGCCGGAGAATTTGTGGACGAAATGCGAGAGCTGCGGAACGATGCTGTTCCACCGCGAATTGTCGGACGCGCTCAACACCTGCCCTAATTGCGATCATCACATGGCGATCACGCCGCGCGAACGGTTTGCGGCCCTGTTCGACGGTGGCGTGTTCTCAGAGGTGAAAGTGCCCGATCCGATCGCTGATCCGCTGCATTTCCGCGATCAGAAGAAATACCCCGACCGGATGAAAGAGGCGCGCAAGAAAACCACCGAGCATGAGGCGATGCTGGTCGGCGAGGGCGACCTTGGCGGGCTCAAGATCGTGGCGGCTTGTCAGGATTTCAGCTTCATGGGTGGGTCCATGGGCATGTTTGTCGGCAACGCGATTATCGCGGCGGCAGAGCGTGCGGTGGCCCTTCATGCCCCATTGATCCTGTTTTCCGCCGCAGGTGGCGCGCGGATGCAGGAAGGTATCCTGAGCCTGATGCAAATGCCGCGCACCACTGTGGCCGTGCAGATGCTGAAAGAGGCGGGCCTGCCCTATATTGTCGTACTCACCCATCCCACCACCGGCGGCGTGACCGCGAGCTATGCGATGCTGGGGGATGTGCAGATCGCAGAGCCGAACGCGCTGATCTGCTTTGCCGGGCCGCGTGTGATCGAACAGACGATCCGCGAAAAACTGCCCGAAGGCTTCCAGCGGTCTGAATATCTGCTCGATCACGGGATGCTCGACCGCGTGACCCACCGCAAGGATCTGCGCGACGAGTTGGCCACCATCACCCGCATGATGATGAAAGAGCCCGCGCGCAGCCATGGCGATCTGCCCGCACCGGTCGTCGAGGAGACCCCGCAGGACCAAGCCGAAGCGATCATCGAAGAGGTGAAAGCCGAGGATGCCGCCGTTCCCTCAGAGGACGCGCCAAAAGCATGAGCGCACCCACAGGGTCCGACCGCATCCTAGAGCGGATGATGGCGCTGCATCCAAAGATCATTGACCTGACGCTGGACCGCGTCTGGCGGCTCTTGGCGGCGCTGGATCACCCCGAACGGCGGCTTGCCCCGGTAATCCACATCGCAGGCACGAATGGCAAAGGGTCGAGCCAAGCGATGTTTTGCGCGGGGCTGGAGGCGGCGGGTAAGCGCGTCTGTGCTTATACCTCCCCGCATCTCGCGCGATTTCACGAGCGGATCCGCCTGCCGGATGGGTTGATCTCAGAGCCTGATCTGGAGGCTGTGCTGGCGGAATGCGAGGACGCGAATGGCGGTGCGTCGATCACCTATTTCGAGATCACGACGGTGGCGGCCCTGTTGGCCTTTGCGCGGGCGCAAGCGGATTACACGCTCTTGGAGGTGGGTCTTGGCGGGCGGCTTGATGCCACGAATGTGGTTGAGAAACCTGTGCTGACGATGATCACGCCCGTCAGCCTCGATCATCAGCAATTTCTGGGGGACACGATCGGGGCGATTGCGGGTGAAAAGGCGGGCATCCTGAAGCCGGGCGTGCCATGCGTGGTGAACCGACAGGCGGATGAGGCGCTTGCGGTGATCGAAGCACGGGCGGAGGCGCTGGGCGCGCCCCTGATCGTTGCCGGGCGTGATTTTGATGTTTGGGAAGAGCGCGGGCGGATGGTGTTTCAAGATCTCAATGGTCTTCTGGACTTGCCGTTGCCGAACCTGATTGGCGCGCATCAGGTTGAGAACGCGGGCGCGGTGATCGCGGGTTTGCGCCAGTTGGGTTTTGACGACACGGTGGTCGAGGCGGCGGTGACCCGCGCCGAATGGCCTGCCCGGATGCAGCGCCTCCGGCATGGCCCGTTGGTCGAGGCGGCTGGGGCGGCGGAGCTGTGGCTCGATGGCGGGCACAATCCGGCGGCTGGCGTGGCCATGGCGGAGGCGCTTTCGCGCCTCGCGCCGCGCCCGACCCATGCGATCTGCGGGATGCTGAACACGAAAGATATCGGGGGTTTTCTGGCGCCCTTGCGCGCCCATGTCGAAAGCCTTCATGCGGTCAGCATCCCGGGGGAGCAGGCGACGTTGCCTGCTGAAACCACAATGGAGTTTGCGCAAAAGGCGGGCATCACATCATCCTGCGCACCCAGCGTGCTGGATGCGGTGCACGCCATCAGGGCCAAAGATCCCAACGCCCGGATCGTGATCTGCGGCTCGCTCTATCTTGCCGGGAACGTGTTGCGCGAAAACGGCTAGCGTGGCGCTCCCGCACGTCGGCTTCGCCTCCCTTTGGGGTGAGGGCGAAAGACAAACGCTGCGGGGCAGCGTTTGCGCCCGAACGCGCGGAATGAAATGAAG
>NZ_JACIJS010000010.1 GCF_014199445.1 Rubricella aquisinus
GACCTGGTACTTCAGTACCTCGCGACGCACAGCCCAGATGCTACCGACGTAAGTCGGTAGTGGTTCACTTTCTTCAAATAGTCCCCGCCGGAGGCACCGCCGCGCCGCAAGGCGCGGCGCCCGGCCCAAAGGGAGCGGCCCGAAGGGCCAGCGACGTGCGGGAGCGCGCCCTAGCGTCTTGCACCACCAAAGCGGACAGTGGCCAAGCGTCTGTCCCATTCGGCTTCTCGGGCAAAGCGGTATTCCGCAGCAGGGCGTCCGGCATGGCGTTGTGAGAGCGATCCTGTCGGCTCGATCAACCCGGATTTCGTGATCATCCGGCGGAAGTTTTGCTTGTGAAGCGATTGGCCGGTCACTGCCTCCGCCGCGTCCTGCAAATCGCCCAGCGTGAATGTATCTGCCATCAATTCAAACAGAACCGGGCGATATTTCAGCTTGGCCCGCAACCGCCCGATACCCGTGGCCAAAATCCGGCGATGATCTACCGGCAATGCGCGGCCAAAGGCGGGCAGCTCCTCAGGGATATCCGCGCCGCGATCCGTGAAATGTTCCGCCACCAGCCCCGCGCCATAAAGCAGTTCATACCGTTCAAGCACCAACTCGTCGCGCCACGGATACCCGTCCAGCCCGAAGGCAAGGCGCACGCGATCCTGAAATGACGCTCCACGGTTCACCTTGCGCAGGCGCGGCAGCAGGTCGTCCTCCAGCATCTGTGGGATGCCATCGCGCCGATCCTCCCATGGGAAGAATTGCCCCCATGGCCGCCAGTCGGAGCCGGGTTTGCGCTCTGCCTGCATCGACACGATCGCCAAATATCCGATGGACACGGTATGCGCCGCCCGTGCCGCAATCCGAGCCTCCCGCGCGCTGTCGCCAAAGGTATAGAGCTGTTCGACAAAGCCAAGGCGCAGCCCGGTCGTTCCTTCCACCCAGTCGCGCAGGGACAGTTCCAGCGTGCGGTGCTCATCGGGGTCAAAGGCGCGGGTGGGCAGGTCTGGCCCCGGCTGGGTCAGCACATAGGGCGTCGTCTCCCGCCCGGCTCCAGCAAGCCCCACCAACACGGCGGAGAGTTCGACCCGGATCGGGCGCGTCATGGTGCGTGCTCATTGAGCAATGTCTCGAACCGGGCGATGAAGTCGGCCTTTACCTCCATCGGCGGGCGGGGGGACAGGCGGATCGCGCCTGCCCCGTCATGGCGTGGCGCGCCAAAGAGCTTGTTCGCCTCTGTCACTGAAAACCCGGCGATCTGTGTCGCCTCAAGCCATGCGGAAATCCGATCCGCCCGCTTGATCTGTTTCTTCACATGCGCGGGGATCGTCGCGGGCAGGCCAAACCGCAGATGTACCGCGGCCATCAGCCGGTCATCCAGCGCCCGATAGCCCGGCCCGACCGCCGCCTTGACCGGCGAAATCATGTCCCCGATGACGTATTCCGGCGCATCATGCAAAAGGGCGGCCAATCGCCATTTCACCGGCGCGTTCGGGGCGATCTGGCCGAACAGGCCCTCCACCAGCAAGGAATGCTCCGCCACCGAATAAGGATAGGCGCCATAGGTCTGCCCATTCCAGCGCGCGACAAAGGCGAGGCCATGGGCGATGTCCTCGATCTCGACATCCAGCGGGGATGGGTCCAGCAGATCAAGCCGCCGGCCAGACAACATCCGCTGCCATGCGCGGGGGGGAGGGGGCATTTCGTGGCTCCTTCTCGGTATTAAAGCGCTGGAACATAAGGCGCCAATTCCGATCCATAGTAAACTGTCAGTTGATTATGGGGGCAGTTTGAGCTCTATGTGTAATTTGACATACATAAGCCATGGACCATGTCATGCAACGTTCTGCTGGAAGATTTATCACGCAACTACAAGGCTATAAGGCTTTTCTTCCTAGTCATCTCCCTGTTGATCCGCCGCTTAACATCGATAGTGAAATGCAAATGCTGTTGTCGCGGGCAGATCGCGCTCTGGGGCGGCTTGATGGATCAGTGCAATCGCTGCCAAATGCCGATCTGTTTGTGTTTATGTATGTCCGCAAAGAGGCGGTTCTCTCGTCGCAAATCGAAGGAACGCAAGCGTCAATAGGCGATGTGCTCGAAGTCGAAGCGCAAGTTTTTGATCCCGAGCGACCCGATGATGTTGGGGAAGTGCTCAACTACGTAAACGCCCTAAACTATGGTCTGGAACGGCTGGATACGCTCCCACTATCGATGCGGCTTATCCGTGAAATTCATGCGCATCTGATGCAAGGGGTGCGAGGACAACATGCGACGCCAGGTGAGTTTCGACAAACACAAAACTGGATTGGTCCTTCAGGGGCTACGCTAAAGACTGCGACTTTTATACCACCGCCACCCGATGCGCTCCCAGATCTTCTGACCAATTTGGAGCGATATATTCACCAAAAAGACACCATTCCATTATTGATTAAGATCGGCATAGCACATGCGCAATTCGAAACTCTGCATCCATTTATAGACGGAAATGGAAGGACTGGGCGCCTTCTCATTACATTACTTCTTTGTGAGAGGGAAACGCTCATCAAGCCTGTTTTATACTTGTCTTACTATCTGAAGCGTAATCGCCAGCAATACTATGATCTCTTACAGGCAATCCGGCATAGCGGACATTGGGAAGAGTGGATCAAGTTCTTTCTATGTGGTGTTGCGGAAGTCGCGAACGAAGCGACGGAGACCGCACGCCGTATCGTTGATCTGAGAGAGGCCCATCGCGATCTGATTGTGTCCCATTTGGATCGCGGCGCGGCAAACGGCTTAAAATTGCTCGAGTCACTGTACCAGCGCCCAATCTTTGCCGTTGCTGATGTTGCTGAGATATTATCGATAACGCCTCAGGCTGCCAACAAGTTAACCGAAAAGTTGCTTGGTCTTGGGCTGATTGTGGAAATAACGGGTCATAAGAGAAACCGTCGGTTTAGATATCAGCCATACATCGCTTTGTTTACCGAGGATTAATCCGTGTCCGTCAATCCCTGCCATACATTGCCGGACGGGACCAGTGGTGCTATGTGCGCAGCAAGCAATGAGCATTCTTAAGGGTTAAACCATGACAACCGACTATATCGTGAAGGATATCAACCTTGCTGAATTCGGACGCAAGGAACTGGATATCGCGGAAACGGAAATGCCGGGCCTGATGGCGCTGCGCGAGGAGTTTGGCGCGGCAAAGCCGCTCAAGGGCGCGCGCATCGTGGGCTCCCTGCATATGACGATCCAGACTGCCGTTCTGATTGAGACGCTGAATGCGTTGGGCGCGGATGTGCGCTGGGCGTCCTGCAACATCTACTCCACACAGGATCACGCCGCTGCCGCAATCGCTGCGGGCGGCACGCCCGTTTTCGCGATCAAAGGCCAAACGCTTGAAGAGCATTGGGACTACCTCGACCGGTCGTTCCAGTTCCCCGAGGGGCCGAACCTGATCCTCGACGATGGCGGCGACGCGACGCTCTATATCCTTCTGGGTGCACGCATCGAAGGGGGTGAGGCGTTCGGCGTCCCGACCTCCGAAGAAGAGGAAGTGATCCAGAAGCAGATCCAAAAGCGGATGGAAGCCTCCCCCGGTTGGTTCACCAAGATGAAAGCCCAGATCAAGGGCGTGTCGGAGGAAACGACGACCGGTGTTCACCGCCTTTATGAATTGCAGCGTGAGGGTGCACTGCCCTTCCCCGCGATCAACGTGAACGATTCTGTCACCAAGTCGAAATTCGACAACAAATACGGCTGTAAAGAGAGCCTCGTTGACGGTATCCGCCGCGCGACCGACACGATGATGGCCGGCAAAACCGCCGTTGTCTGTGGCTATGGCGATGTGGGCAAAGGCTCCGCCGCGTCCCTGCGTGGCGCGGGCGCGCGTGTGAAGGTGACCGAAGTCGATCCGATCTGCGCGCTTCAGGCCGCGATGGACGGTTTTGAGGTGACCACCCTTGAGGACACCGTGAAGGACGCGGATATCTTCATCACCACCACCGGCAACAAGGACGTGATCCGCATCGAGCATATGCGCGAGATGAAGGACATGGCGATTGTTGGCAATATCGGCCATTTCGACAACGAAATTCAGGTCGCAGCCCTCAAGAACCACAAATGGACCAACATCAAGGATCAGGTCGATATGATCGAGATGCCCTCGGGCAACCGCATGATCCTTCTGTCCCAGGGCCGTTTGCTCAACCTTGGCAACGCCACCGGGCACCCGTCCTTTGTGATGTCCGCGTCCTTCACCAATCAGGTGCTGGCGCAGATGGAACTGTGGGAGCGGGGCGAGCAGTACAAGAACGAAGTCTACGTTCTGCCCAAGCATCTTGATGAGAAAGTGGCGCGTCTGCACCTCGCCAAGATCGGCGTGAAACTGACCGAACTGTCCAAGGATCAGGCCGACTATATCGGCGTGACCACCGAAGGCCCGTTCAAGCCGGACACCTATCGGTACTAATCCGCTCAAAAGACGGATGACCTTCACCCCCGGTGCGCTGCGCCGGGGGTTTTTCGTGCCTGCGGCTGGCCCTCTCAACCCATTGATCCTAGGACGGAAGCGAAGGGGAGAGGATCATGCGCCGTGCCATCTTAACACTTTGCGTTTTGGGTGCCGTCGGGTTTGCCGGATGGCAAGGGTTGACCCATCCCAAGACCCCCTTGCCCGATCACTGGAACCCGCTGACACCGCTGAACGTCGCAGCTCCGGTGACGCCGTTTACGGGCATGAAATTGCGCGGCGCGCTCACCGATGGGGCGCTGTGCGCAACGGTGACCGCCCCCGCCGCGCAGTTGACGCAGTTGGAGGACAGGGTGGTCAGCGATCAATGCGGGATCGTGGATCGGGTGTCGCTTTCCGCAGTCGGCGATAGTCAGATCACCCCGGTGGAGACCCGCTGCCAGATCGCGCTGCGCATGGCGATGTGGGAGGTCCATAGCCTCCAGCCCGCCGCCCTTGCGCATCTGGGAGAGCCGCTTTCCCGGATCGACCATATGTCGAGCTATTCCTGCCGCCCCATTCGAACCACGGGTGGCAAGGGACAGCGGATGAGCACCCATTCCACAGCCGACGCCATCGACATCGCAGGGTTCGTCACCCAGTCAGGGCGCCGTATCACGCTGCTCGAAGGCTGGAGCGGCACGCCCGATGAAGCCGCGTTTCTGCGCGCGGCGCGGGACGGGGCCTGTGACTGGTTCAGGACCGTGCTTGGCCCTGAGTATAACAGGCTCCATGCCGATCATTTCCATTTGCAGAATGTCGGCTGGGGCACCTGCCGCTAGACCCCGAACAGCGCCAGCACCAACCCCATCAGCCCGCTGCCGATGGTGGCATAGCCGCCGTCAATCACCGTTAGTCGTATCGGACGCATGGCGAAGGTGTAATTCGTCAACAGCCACGGTGTTGCGATAAACAGGCCAAGTCCGAGCCCCGTGATCAGCCCGCTGACCGCCCCCTCCACGCCGGAGGCCACCATGATATGCCGAACCATCCCTGCCGCAATCAGCGTGGCCGCGAAGGTGATGACATAGGGCATGGCAGAGCCGCTTTGCGGTCCGCCGGGTTGTTTGAGCTTTTCCACCGTCAGGCCCGCTGCCGCCTGCCACGGCTTGGCCAAGACGCCATACCAGATGGCACCAAAGATGTATGATGCGACCGCCGCCGCGATGACCGCAATGAAGTCCATTATCTCGCTCCCATTTCTGCTAGGTGGAAAGGATGCGCGATGCTAGGTTTGAAATCCACAGATTTGAAAGATGAGGCGGATCATGGGCAGGTTTCTCAAAATCGCGATACCGGTGTTTCTGGTCGGGTTTGTGGCCGGGAACGCGTTTTGGTATCTGGCCTCCCCGCTTTGGATCGACGATGTGGTGTCAGAGGCCCTGCCGGATGAATTGATGGTGCAAGAGGTCGCGCGCGGGCAATTCCGCGACGCTGATCGCAGCCATCAGGGCACGGGCATCGCGCAAATCCTGGAAACCGGGGGCGGGGCAAAGCTGCTGCGCCTGACGGAATTTCAGGTGACCAATGGCCCAGACCTTGAAGTGTGGCTTTCCGCGCATCCTGATCCTGTCCGCTCAGCGGATGTGGCCGGGGCAGCGTGGCTGTCGCTTGGGCAGCTCAAGGGCAATATCGGGGATCAGACCTATATCATCCCCGACGACGCGGACCTCTCCGCCTACCAATCGGTCGTGATCTGGTGTGAGCAGTTCGGCGTGTTGTTCAGCCCGGCTGCGCTAACGGGCGGCTAAAGCCCGGCCATTTTGCAGATGATGGCCCATTCCGCGTCCGTCACGGGCTGCACCGACAGGCGGGAGGATTTCACCAGCGCCATGTCCGACAAATCCGGTGTCGCCTTGATCTGATCGAGGGTGACGGGGTTTGGCACCGGCTCAATCGCTTTGATATCGACGCATTCCCAGCGCGGGTCATCGGTTGTGCTGTCGGGATGGGCCTCCGCGATCACTTCGACGATCCCCACGATCCGCTTTTCCTTGACCGAATGATAGAAAAAGCCCCGGTCGCCCACGCGCATCTCCCGCATGAAATTGCGGGCCTGATAGTTGCGCACGCCGTCCCATTCCTCACCAGCATCGCCCTTGGCGACCTGTTTGTCCCAGCCCCATGTTTCCGGCTCGCTCTTGAACAGCCAGTAGCGCATCAGCCGATCACCCGGTTCCACGCCTCGATCCGCACATCGGAAAAGAGGCCCGCCTTGGCGTAGGGATCATTCGCGGCCCATGCTTCTGCTGCGGCACGGTCCGCCACGTCGAGGATCACGAGCGATCCGCGCATGTCGCCCGCGTCATTCAGGAACGGGCCAGCCTGCTGCACCACGCCGCTTTCCTTGAGATAAGCCACATGGGCCGGACGGTTTTCCTGCCGCACGGGCAGGGCGCCGGGTTTGTCGGTACAGATCAGGGCAAACAGCATGGGGCCTCCATCAATCACAATTGCGCGGAGCATATCCGAGCCGCGCGCGCGGGGCCAGAGGATCAGAAGTCGATGCTATAGGTCACACCGACGGAGTTGCCTTCGGTCTGGCTGGCCTCACCGTCAATGACGACATTGTCGAAAATGTCGATCTCCACCCGCACGGCGCCGGTTTCCGATCCGGCCAATCCCTGTTCTGCTGCGATAAAGACGCCATCGGCAATCGTCCGTCCGACAGTGACGGTGGCGTCGCCATCTTCGCCCGGATCAATCTGCAACACGTCAACGCCAAGGGCCGAGCGGGCCACATCCAGCGGCCCGGCATTGCCCGATAACAGCGTCGCAAGACCAGAGGCAAGCGTCAGTGTCTGCCCGGCGGTCAGTGATTGCTGCGAGCGCCCGAATAACAGCTGCGGCAGCACTTCTTCTTCCGGCAAAACCGGGACCGAGGACAGGCTGATGGTCGGGGCTGATGCCGTGCCTTCGATGATGATAAGACCGGTCAGGTCATTGGTTTCGCGTTGCAGGACGACCCGGATGATCGGATCAATGACCAGCCCACCGTTGAACGTGGCGACCCCTTCGGTGATCTCGAACCGCTTACCGATCAGGGTGAAGCTGCCGCGCTGCTCCGTCACGGTGCCAAGCACACGCGGCGTGCGCGTGGTGCCGGAGATTTGCAAATCCGCGCCCCATTCGGAATCCAACCCGCGTCCGCGCGCATAAATCCGCCCCGGTGCCGTCACCCGAATATCCAGCGTGATGTTAGACGGATCATCGCGCGCCTGCACGATGGTGGGCTGCCCCACGATGCGAATGGGCCCAAGCGTTTCCACATCCGCCGCGCCTGCCGTGACGAGCCGCACTTCGGCCCGGTCAATCGTGATGTCGCCAGAGGCCAACAGATCGGCCTGCGTGCCGTCCAACACCAGATCGGCAGAGATTTGGGCCGTGATGTCATCCCGCCGGATCAGCACCGCATCCCGCGCCGTGATCGTGCCATCAATATTGAGCGCGCCATCCCCCGCCCTGAGGGAAACGCGCGCGGCGACCGTGCCCGCCCCACCATCGCTGCTGTTCGCGACGATGCTTAGCTCCGTCAGGCTCTCGGCAGAGGCGCGCAGGCTCACATCCCGCAGGATCACACCGGCGGGCAGGTTTTCGTATCGGCCATTCTCCAGCGTTGCGGCCCCCGAAAATTCGGGTGCGCCAACCGTGCCCGCGACCCGCAGCGCGATGACTGTTTCACCGGACAATACTTGATCGGGGATCGGTAGGGCCTCCCAGATGCGCCCGATATCGCCGTCCCAGTTGATTTCCCCGTCGATCGGGGCGCCCTGCTCGATCAGGGGAATGGGACCATTGCGGTTTGGCCGCAGGGGCAGGACGACGCGCGCGCGCAATGGGCGCTCGAACCCGCCCAGCACGGTTGCCTCTGTGCGCAGGTTGGTCCCGTCCCAGAGGCTGCTGGCGGTGATGTCGAGCGCGCCCGTCTCTGGCGGGACATTCTGCGCCACGATGCCACTGCCGACAAAATCCACACGCGCCGATGCGCTGCCGGGGGTCGTGTCGAAATCCGCGACCGTGGTGATCCGGCCCGCACGGAACGGAATATCGGCCAGTTCGCCAACAAAAGCGAGGTCCAGACCCGTTACAGCCACCTGACCCTGCGCGCCACGTTCAGTGACCGTAGCATCCGCCGTCAGTTGCCCGTCGCGCGGCAGGTTGAGCGACAGGCCCGATACCGCCTGCCCCCCCGCGCCAGAGCGCAGCGTGAAGGGCTGCGCAATGGCGAACACCTCTCCCGACACCACCGCATCAAGGGAGCTCATTTGCACCTCAACACCATTCTGGAGCGCCATCACCCCGCCTGCGTTGAACACCAACGGATCGCGCAGCACCGTGCCTTGCGCATTGGTCGTGAACCGCAGCGCCGTGAGCGGGCCATTGGCGGAGAGGTCAAGCCGGTCAAGCTCGGTGCCATTGGCAATCGCCACCGTGTCCATCCCCAGATCAAGCGTCACGCCCCGCGCGCCGAACGCATCCTCAATCACCAGATCAAGCACGCCGCTTTCCACATAAACCCCTGACGCGGTCAGGTCGCGCACGTCGAAATCAAGCCGCACGCCCTGTTGGCCCGTCCGCGCGTCAAAGCTCAGAACGCCATTCGCCCCACCCTGTAGGCCGGCCGCCGGGATGAATTGTCGGCCCAATGGCGCAAGGTTGGATTGGGAAACCTGAAACTGACCGGTGGCCAAGGGCTGCCCGCCCGCAGGCAGTGCGATATCCGCATCACCGCTCAATTCCAGCCCGAGGATATTGCCCGTAAGCCCGGTGATCCGCCCACGCTCATTCCCGAACCCAAAGCCAAGCGCGAAATTGCTGTTATTGAGCAGCCCGCCCTCGCCATCGACGCGCACTCGGCCCGTGATCTCTTCCGCCAGCAGGACGGTATGATCCACCGTCACCGTGCCGAAAGTCTGGCCAAAGCCCGCTGCATTCGCAAGCTGGGCATAGCCCGTCAGGCGCCGCTCCTCCGGGCCGGTGGTCTCTAGCCGTCCTTCGGCGAACAAGCGGCCCGACAGGTCAAGCCCATAGGCGCGCGCCACCGGGCGCAGTCCCGGCGTCTCCACCCGGTAGACAAGGTCATCCGCGCCCGCGCCGATCTCACCGCTCGCTTCAAGGGTCAGCAGGGGCGCGTCGAGGAACACCTCACGCAGCAACAGCCGACCCGGCTCTTGCATCAGCGCGATGCGCAGATCGACCTGATCCAATATCTCCGGCCCGATCCGGTCCAGCCGCAGGCGATCCGCGCGGCCCCCGGCGGTCACTTCGATCTGTTGGGTTTCGGGATCGCGGGTCATGCGGCCCGACAGAACGGCACGTCCAACATCGGCAAGCGGGGTTTCGATGCCCTGAAGCGTCGTCTCCGCCGTGGCGTCCAGAAAACCAGCGTCCAATGTGGCATTCAGGGTCAGCCGTGCGGCCCCATCGGCCTCCTGTCCGTAGGTGCGCGCCAATTGGCCCAGATCAGCGACAGCGGCCTCTGCCGTCATGGTGCCGTTCTGGAAATCCATCGCGACAGAGCCGGACGCATCCGCGACAAGGATATTCGACCGCAACGCCAGCCGATCAAGCGTCAGCCGCTCCGCCGTGGCTGATCCGTCAAGCGACAGGGTCGCGTTGGGGATCAAAAACCGGTCAAGCCGCAGGTCCGTGGCCGCGCCTTGTATCACGCCGCGCCCGGTGGTGCCGTCATATCCGCCTTCGAGCGTGAGGTTGAACGCCTCCGCTCCCACGAATGCGGTCTCAAGCGCGCGCAGGGTGCCGAACCCGTCCAGTTCGAAATCTCGGGTCGCACCGCGCATCGTCGCATCAAAGGAAAAGCCGTCGAAATCCACCGCAGGCGAGAGCGCGGCAAGGGTCGCCTCCCCATTCAGGTTCAGCCGCAGGTCAAGCGCCCCGCTGGCCCGATCCACCGTGCCATCGGCGGTCATCTGCAACGCGGGGGAGGTCAGTTCTGCCGCGTCAATCGCAATCAGGCCATCGGCATTTTCGCTGATCGCGACCTCCAGAATGGCTGCGTCCCCCAACACGGTGCGCGCGGCCTCTCCCATCTGCGCGCCGGGAAAGAGCGCGAAATCCGCCTGAACGGAGAGCGGCGCGACATAGGAAATCCCGGCGGAGCCTTGGGCCAGCACGACGTTTTCCGCCTCGGCCTCCAGTTCCAAAAGCCAGTCGTCCTGTGGCCCGCGCCCGGAAAGGTCCAGCCGCACGGGGCTGTCCTCCGGCAGGCCAGTATAGGCCGCAACCATCCCGCCGGGTGCCTCTGCCGCGTCAATGTCGAGCGTCAGGGTGTTGCTGTCGAACAGCCGTTCAAGGAATAGCGCGATATTGCCCTCCACCCCGTCGCGGCGGTTGATTTGAAGGGAAACCCGCTGCACATCGCCCTCGTCCCGCACCTGCCCCGTAGCGTCAAAGCGAATGGCCTGCGCCAGCACCGTATCCGCGATGAAAATATCGCGCAGCGTCAGATCGTTGACGATCAGCCCAATGGGGCTGCGTGGCCATGCGAAGGGCGAAAAGGAGCCGGACACAGCCGCATCATCCGCGATCTCTGGCGCTTCGGCGGCAGGATCGGGCAGGCGCGTCATGCGCATCCCGGTGATTTGCAGCGCCTCGATCTCCAACTGACCGCGCAAAAGCCGCGCTGCGTTCCATCTGACGGAGAGCGCGTCAATCTCGATCCAAGTGCCACGCCCATCGGACACGCGCACGCCGCGAAGGCGGGTTTCCCCTTCGGTCGGTTCATCCACCTCATCGGCGGTCACTTCAAACGAGCCGGGGGTGGAGACTTGCTCCAACGCGAATTGAACAATCCCGCTGCGCAGATTGAAAATCGACGTTTGCGCCTGCGATGGTCCTGCCAACAGCGTCAGGATCAGCGTTATGAGTGCCAGAGCACGCATCAAAAGGCCTGACCGATAGAAAGGTAGAATTGATAGCGGTCCTCATTGGGGCGACGGTCCAGCGGCACGGCGATATCCGCGCGGATCGGCCCCACGGGGGAGAAATACCGCAGGCCAAGGCCCGCAGCCTCCCGCACATCGCCAACAGCGTCCGGAATGGGCGAATCGTTCACGATGCCCGCTTCGGCAAATCCGACGCCACCGATTGTGTCGGTAAAGCGCAGGCGGACTTCCGCGCCCGCCTCCAGGACCGAAAGGCCGCCGCGCGGATCACCCTGTGCGTCCCGAGGGCCGATCCCATCACTGACAAAGCCGCGCACGGACCCGCCGCCCCCCGCAAACAGGCGCAAGGGCGCTGGCACATTGTTCACGTCATCGGCAAGGATGGAGCCGACGCGGAACCGGGTGGCAAAGATAAACCCGCCATCATCATCCAGCCGCCGGTAGAACGAAATCTTGGCATCCGAGCGCAGGAACTGCACGTCGCGATTGTTGACCTCCCCGATATAGGGCGTGACCTCAGCCGTCAGGCGCGCGCCATTGCGCGGGTCGAACTTGTCCCGCACGCTGTCATAGCTTGCGGTGATGGGCAGGCCATAAACCAGTGAGTTTTGGGTGACGCCACTGTCCACCAGATTTGCCGTTTCCAGTGACAGGCCAACCCCGCCGCGCCAGCGGTCGTCAATCTGCCGTTCCAACCCGATCTCGGCAGAGGCGGTTTGGCCGTCAAACGCGTCCTCCGACGTGTCCCGAAATTCGATGGAGGCCACCAGATCCTGACCGGAGCGGCGGTATTGCGGGATTTTTCCGTCAAAGCCAACGACGGTGTTGCGCTCATTCACCTCACCACGAATGCCCACCGTCTCGTTTTGTCCCAGAAGGTTGCGGTGAACGACCGATGAGCCGACCTCAAGCCCAAGGTCGGTATTGAGCCGCACACCGACGGAGAACGTACGCGGTTTGCGCTCTTCAACCCGGACCAGAACGGGCAATTCGCCGCCCTCGGGCGCGTCCTCCGGGCGGTCAACGGAGACGGAGGTGAAAAGCTCCGTCCGCGCCAGATCCTGCTGGAGCGCGCGGATTTTGGCCCCGTCGAAAATCTCCCCCCGGTCCCAGTCGATATAGGTGCGCAGGTAATCCAACTCGACCGTTTCCACCCCCTCGAACAGAGTTTCTCCGAATGTGTATTGGGTGCCTGCATCAATCTGCGATGTGACCGTCAGCGTGGCCTGTTCAGGATTGGCCAGCACATCGCGCCGCAAAAAGCGGGCATAAGCATAGCCGTCCCGCTGAAGTGACGCGACGGCCGCGTCTTCGGCTGAGATGATCGGGCTGGCAAGTGCGGCCTTCCCCACGGGCGAGCCATAAACCGCCCCGCTGATATCATCCCGCACGGGCGATGAATTGAGCAATTCGATCTGATGCGTTTCTAGGATGAACTGCCGCCCCGGTTCGATCTGGAGCCGCACATTCGCGCGGCTGTCAGGGTCATCCTCGGTCGGAGGTGTCACCAGAACCGTGATCTCGGGCAGGATATAACCATCGGCGCGCAGCACGCTTTCCAGCACGTCCACGTCACCTTCCGCCCGCCGCCGCAAGAAGGCAAGCGACGGCGCGCCATCTTCCTGCTCGACAAATAGGGCGAGGCTATCCTCTGCCACCTCCTCGACGCGTTCATCCGGGGCACCGACGATCTCAATGTCATAGCGGACGGGGGTGGTCACGTCGGGCACGGTCAGAAACGCGGCCTCCTCCCCACATGCCGCAAGCATGAAGAGCGCACAGATCGCGGCAGGTTTCCTAAGTGACATCATACGTCCCACATGTGGTGCCACTCTTGATCGCATGGCCCATCCTCTGCATCAACCGGATCACCGGTTTCCAAGCCGCCGGAGCATCGGGTGTCATGATCCAACCAAGAGATCGGCGGCTATCCGCCACCTCCGCTCAAAACGTTACCCGCACCAGCCACAGTGACAAACCGGGCGCGGCGATCAGAACGATCACCCGCACCAGATCGCTCAGCACGAAAGGGGCCACCCCGCGATAGGTCGTCTGGATCGGCACCCCTTTGGCTAACGCGTTGATGATAAAAAGGTTCATTCCCACGGGCGGCGTGATCAGCCCCACTTCGACCACGATCAGGACAATGATCCCGAACCAAATCGCGGTTTCCTCAGGCGTTAGCCCGAAATCGAGCGCCATGACGATGGGAAAGAAGATGGGAATGGTCAAAAGGATCATCGACAGGCTGTCCATCACGCAGCCGAAAATCAGATAAGTGACCAGCATCAGCAAAAGCACCGTCATCGGCGCAAAACCTTGGGTCGTGACCCAATCCGCCAGCAATTGCGGCGTCTGGGTGAAGGCAAGGAACATGTTGAACAATGCGGCCCCAAACAGGATGAAATAGATCATCGCCGTCGCCTTGGCGGTTTCCAGCACGCAATCGACAATGGCCCGGCGCCCGAGGCTCCGGGTCGCAAGCCCGTAGAGCCCGGTGGCAACGGCCCCGACAGCCGCGCCCTCAATCGGGGTGAACAGGGCCTGACGCCCATCACGAAACCAGTTCCAGTCCCCCGCGATCCCGCCAATCACAAGGACAAAGATCATCACAACCGGCCACACCCCGCCAAGGCTGCGCATCCGCTGGGCAAGGGCGACCTTGGGCTGCGCGGTCGCGGCATCGGGCTTGAGCCGGACATACAGCGCCACGACAAGCATATAACCAAGGGCTGCAATAATGCCGGGGATGATCGCGGCGGCGAACATCTTTTCGATATTCTGCTCGGTCTGGATCGCATAGATCACAAGGATCACCGAAGGCGGGATGAGGATGCCCAGCGTCCCGCCTGCCGCCAGCGCACCGGTGGAGAGCGCATCAGAATAGCCATATTTCTTCATCTCCGGCAGGGCGACCTGACCCATCGTCGATGCGGTGGCCAGCGATGAGCCGGAGACAGCGCCAAACCCGGCGCAGGCCCCCACGGACGCCATCGCGATGCCACCCTTGCGGTGGCCCATCCAGTCAGCCGCCGCGCGAAACAGCTTGGCCGACATGCCCGATTTCGATGCGAATTGCCCCATCAGCAGGAACAGCGGAATGATCGACAGCGAATAGCTGGAGAATGTGTCGAAGGTTACGGATTTCAGTTGGTTGAGCGCCGGATCGGGTCGCCCCAGCGTGACCCAGACACCAATGAACCCTGTGACGGCCATCGCCACCGCGATCGGCACGCGCAGCGCGATCATCGTTAGCATCCCGGCAAAACCGTAGAGGGTCAGTTCAATTCCACTCACAGGCCATCCCCCCGGATCGTCTCGTTCAGGCTGCGCCACACGGTGTAGAGGCATACGAGCGCGAACACCCACGCCCCCACGGTAGCGAGCGCATAGCCCCACCATGCAGGGATTTGCAATTCATAGGTCGCCTCGACCCAGCAATACTGATCCGCGATCCCGAGTGCGGACCAAAGCCAGCCCACAACCGGGTCTTTCGGATCGGCGCAAAATTTGTCGAGCATCCCGAACCACAGCATTCGCGCCACGATCACGGATACGATGGCCAAAAGGACATTGCCCAAAAAGCCAAGGGCGGATTTCACACGGGGGGAGAATTGATCGGCCAGCAGGTCCACCGTCACATGGCCACGGTTGATCTGACACCATGGCAGAAAGCTGAACACCGCAATGGCGCAGCCCAATTGGACCAACTCAAAATCACCCTTCACGGGGCTAAAGCCATAGGCGACCAGCGCGCGGCCCACCACCGACACGACCGTGACCAGCGCGATCGCGGCGAGCAGAACGCCGCCAAACAGCGCCAACAATTTTGCCCCGGTTTTCAGAATTGCGCCTGCGCGGGCCTCCGCCCCGGGCAAAATCCCCTGCATCGCCGCCTCCCCATAACTCGCGGTGATTTAGCGATGTGGCGCGCGCGGTGTAAAGGGATGTGGTGAGTTTATCGGCGCGGCCCCGCTTGGCCCGACCTGAGCCGACCCAGCGGTCGCCCGAGGGGGCCGCGGACCGGCATGTGCTATCGCGGTTTATGGTTCAATATATGAGACCTGCCGTGCTCAGCGTAACCGGCGTAAAGCGGCCGCCTGGGGGCGGGCGGCCGCTGGGCCGGCGCCTTCGGCTTGAATCCGGCCCGGTAAAGGATGGCGTTGTTCCGCCTGAATTGCTTTCCTTTGCTCCGGGCCATTTGCATGCGCGGGAGGTGCTGCACCTGTCATTTGCCGACCAACATGAGCCTTGGCCCAAAAACGGTCGCCCGACCGCGCGCTGTTCCGGCGCGGGCCGGAACCTCCGCGCTTTGCCTTGCTCACCGGGCGTTCTGCGGCAGCCCGTCATTGATCTCGTAATAATCGCCCTTTTCCTCGACGAAGATATGCCCGGCAATCTGGGTGCCGGTGGGCGTGTCGAACGCTCCCATCGCAATCGCCGTCCAGTCGCGAAAGATCGGATCCCAGAACAGGGTCGAGCCGCATGTTTTGCAGAACCCACGCCGGACTTTTTCTGACGATTGGAACCAGCCGACGGCCTCCGCGCCCGTCACCGTCACCCAGCTTTCTGGCACATCGACGGAGGCTTCCAGATGGCCCGAGTGTTTACGGCATTCCCGGCAATGGCAGACGGATGGCCGGGGCAAATCGCCCTCCACCGTGATCTGCACCGCACCGCAGAGGCAGGAGGCTTTATGCGTTGGCATCGAACTGTCCTTTCCATGTCGGCACCAGATCGCCCGGCGCGCTGTCCGCCAGATAGACCGCTCGCGCGGTGGCCCGCGCAAGGCAGATCGCGGCGGCGTGGCCCAGGGTCATGAGGGCCTCCGGCCCCGCTTCGCCTGTGCCGGTGCTGATGGCAAAGGTCAGATCGCCATCCATTGGCGTATGGCTCGGCACAATCGCGCGCGCCAACCCGTCATGCGCGGCGGTGGCCAGACGGGTGCAGCCCGCTTTGTCGAGTTTGGCGTCGGTGGCGACAATGGCGATGGTGGTGTTGCCCCGCTCCATCGCGTCAAGTTTGGTCTGGAACGTGTCACTCAGGGTCGCGTGGCCCGCCCCGCAATGGCCGAACTCGCCGTCCACCTCAAAGGGATTGGCCCAGAATTCCGGCCCGTCCCCCATCGTGGTGTTGCCAAGGCTGTTGACCGCGACAAGCGCCCCGACCGTGATGCCGCCAACGACCAAAGAGGCAGAGCCAAGCCCGCCCTTCAGCCGCCCCGCAATCGCGCCCGTCCCCGCCCCGGCAGTGCCAAGCGCGAACACCTCTCCGGCGGCGGCAACCGCCTCTACCCCCAAGGCGCGGTAGGGGTTCACGCCCCATGCCTTGTCCCCGCCATTGATGAGATCGAACAGGATCGCCGCAGGCACAATCGGCACCCGGTGCGGGCCGACCTGAAACCCGCGCCCCTGTGCCGCGAGCGCATCCATCACGCCTGACGCGGCATCCAGCCCAAAGGCAGACCCGCCCGACAGCACCAGCGCATCCACTGCCTGCACGCTTTTGTCCGGTGCCAAAAGGTCCGTCTCCCGCGTGCCGGGCGCGCCGCCCATCACATGCGCGCCGCAGGTCAGCGGGCTGTCTGCGGTCAGGACGGTGACGCCCGTCTTGATGGCATGGTCCTCCGCATTGCCGACACGCAGCCCGGCGACATCGGTGATGAGGTTGCGCGCGCCCGGTGTCATCTCAAATCTCCGGCTTATGCACGGCGGTATCCGCATCGCCCGTGTTGGGTGTGCCGCGCGGCTCAATCAGCAAAAGATGCGCCTCCCCGCGTGCGACGGGCCGATGCTCGACGCCCGCGGGCACGACGTAAAGCTCCCCCGCGTCTAGATGGATCACCTCATCGCGCAATTCGATATCGACGGAGCCAGCGAGGCACAAAAAGAAATCATCCGTTTCCGGGTGGTCATGCCAGACGAATTCGCCCTCAACCTTCACCACCATGATATCGTTGTCGTTATACCGCCCGATGATGCGGGGCGACCAATGTTCGGTGAAGCTGCTTAGCTTTTCCGCTAGGTTGATGGCGGTCATTGTCGCGTCCTTTCCAGTTGCAACAGATACTGTCCAAGACTTTGGACCGGAATCAAGGCGAAGCCGCCGGTCCAGCGGCCGCCCGCCCCCAGGCGGCCGCTTTTTGACGTTTCAAGCCGCGGGCTGCGGGGGATGATGCGCTGAGATAAATCGCATAGCGTCGCCCGGTCGTGCGGCCCCCTCGGGCGACCGCTGGACCGGCTCCCCGTCTTTAGATACACCGCCCGCCATCGACCTCCATCGCGACACCCGTAACCATGCTCGCCTCGTCCGAGCATAGGAAACAGGCCGCGTTGCCCATATCCTCGGGCGTGGAGAAACGGCCCAGCGGGATTGTGGACAGGAATTTCGCGCGGATTTCCGGCGTGTCCTCCCCCATGAAGCTTTTGAGAAGCGGGGTCTCCCCTGCCACGGGGTTGATCGCGTTGACGCGGATGCCGAACGGGGCGAGTTCCACCGCCATCGCCTTGGTCGCGGTGATCATCCAGCCTTTGGAGGCATTGTACCAATTGAGCCGGGGCCGGGGGCTGACCCCAGCGGTGGAGGCGACGTTCAGGATCGCCCCGGTGCCGCGCCCCTTCATATGCGGGACCAGCGCCCGGGCGGTGAGGTAGACGGACTTCACATTCACGGCAAGCACCCGGTCGAAATCCTCCTCCGACACGTCCTCCATCAGGCTCGGCAGATGGGTGATGCCCGCGTTGTTGATCAGGATATCGACTTGCCCGAAGGTATCGATGGCCGCATGCGCCATCGCGGTCACGCTGTCACCGTTTGACACATCGACCTGACAGGCCATGGCGTTTAGGTCACTTGCCGCTGTCGTAGCCGCATCGCCATTGATATCGGCCACCATGACGCGCGCGCCCTCGGCCGCGAATTTGCGCGCGATGCCAAGGCCGAAGCCCGACGCGCCCCCCGTGACAATCGCCGTTTTGCCCTCAAGCCTCATGCTGTCCTCCCGTTCAAATCGTGCCGCATCACATGGCGGGTATGCCCGTCCCCATCAGGCGGGGATGGCACGGTTTTTTCAAGGGCAAAGCCTTCGCGCGCCCAAAATCGGCGGCCTGCCGGGTTCGCCTCCAGCACCGCGATGCGCAGGGTATGACCGCCCTCCTTGCGGGCAAGGCGGCGGATATGATCCACCGCCCGTGCACCCAGCCCGCGCCCGCGCGCCAAAGGGTCAATCAGCAGAAGGCCGATATACCACTCACCAGCGTCATAATACCCGTCCAGCGCACAGATGATCCCGGCAAGCGTGCCGCCCCTCCGCTCTATCCCGATCAGGTGGACCTGATCAGCGGGTATCTGTGGCGGGCGATCCGTCAGCGTTTCGGTGACATAGGCATCATCCGGCGCGCGCCCGGTTTCAAGCCGCACATAATCCGCCGCCCGGTCCATCAGGTCACGCACACGAGAGTGGTCCGCGTCAGATGTGAGCCGGATGAACGCCGTCTTGTCAGCCATGCAGTGCCGCAACAGTCTTTAGGGTGGTGAAGCCATACATGGCTTCAAAGCCTTTCTCCCGCCCGTGACCAGAGGCACCAACCCCGCCAAAGGGCAATTCGACCCCGCCCGCAGCGCCGTAATTGTTAAGAAACACCTGCCCCGCGCGTAGCCGCCGGACCATCCGCATCTGTCGGCCCGCATCGCGGGTCCAGACCCCGGCGACAAGGCCGTAAGCTGTGCCATTGGCGATCCGCACAGCCTCTGCGTCATCGTCAAAGGGCAGGATTACCTGAACCGGCCCGAAAATTTCGTCCTGCGCCAGTGTATGATCGGGCGTCGCCCCCGAAATCAGCGCTGGGGCGACATAGGCGCCGCCCGCCGGGGCGTCCGCCACGATCTGCCCGCGCACCATCTCAAGCCCATCAGCCTTGGCGAGGAAGCCCTCCACGATCTCTTTCTGCCGGGCAGAAATCAGCGGCCCGACATTCAAATCGGCCATCGCCGGGCCAACGCGCAGCGCGGCGTAGCGGTCTGCCATCCTGTCTGTCACCTCGGCAAGGCGGGAGCGGTGCACAAGTATGCGCGACGCGGCGGAGCAGGTCTGCCCCGCGTTCTGGATGCCCGCATTGACCAAAAATGGCAGGGCGGCGTCCACATCCGCATCCTCAAACACAAGCTGCGGGGATTTTCCGCCCAATTCCAATGTCACCGGGATCGTGTTGTCCGCCGCCGCCGATTGCACCAGCTTGCCGGTTCCGACAGAACCGGTGAAGCTGACATGATGAACCCCGGGATGGGCGGTCAGCGCCGCGCCTGCCTCCGCCCCAAGCCCCGGCACGACGTTCAGCGCACCCGGCGGCAATCCCGCCTCCCGCGCGATATCGGCAAAGGCGAGCGCAGTCAGGCACGCTTCCTCCGCCGGTTTCAGGACGCAGGCGTTTCCGGTGGCGAGCGCCGCGCCCACGGACCGCCCGATGATCTGCATCGGATAATTCCATGGGATGATATGCCCGGTCACGCCATGCGGTTCCCGCAAGGTATAAACGGTGTATCCAGCCAGAAACGGGATCGTCTCCCCATGCAGTTTATCCGCGGCACCTGCGTAGAACTCCATGTAGCGGGCCAGTGCGATGGCATCCGCGCGGGCTTGGGTGAGGGGTTTGCCCACATCGCGCGCTTCGATCCGGGCGAGCAGCTCCACCCGCTCCATCACCAATGCACCGATCCGGTTGAGGATGCGGCCCCGCTCGAATGCGGGCATATCGCCCCATGGGCCACTCAGCGCGTCCTCCGCCGCTGTCACTGCCGCGTCAATCTCCGCCCGTCCGCCGCGGGCGATCTGGCAAATCTCCGTGCCATCAGACGGGTCGATCAGCGGCAGCGTGGCGGGGGCAGGGTGCCATGCGCCCGCGATGAAGGTCTGCGATGGGTCGAACCAGAGGTCATCCATGGGTGTCATCCTCACATATCTAGCTGGGCCAATGCCGTGAGCGCGGCTGTGATGTCCGCCTCACTGCAATAGGCGTGAAAGGAAAGCCGCAGGTATCCTCCCGAAGCCGTCACGCGGATGCCCTGCGCGGCAAGGGCGGCCTTAACGTCCGCTGCATCAGCGCGCGGGAATACCGCGATGCCGGACTGGCCCGGCGGTGTGATGGGCGCGGGCAGGTCAAGCCGTGCTATTTCGGCCCGCAAATGCGCATCAAGGGCCGCGATCCGGGGCCACACGCCGTCAAAACCCAGCGTCTCCTCCAGATGCGTCAAGGCACCGCCAAGGCACAGGATCGGCGCGAAGGGCGGATGCCCCATCTCTAGCCGGACGGCACTGGGCGTTGCGTCTACGCGGGTTTCGTCCAGCCCGTATGGCTCCACCGCGCTGCGCCAGCCGAACACGGGGGAGGGGCGGTCGCGCAGCCGGGGCGAGAGGTACACCACCCCCGCGCCATATCCCGCGCATAACCATTTGTAGCAACTCGCCACAACCGCATCCGCCCCGCAGCCCACATCCAGCGGCACGGCCCCCATGCTTTGCGTCGCATCGACCAAAAGAAGCGCGCCGCGCGCATGGGCGATCCGGGCCAAAGCGGCAAGGTCCAGCCGCCGACCGGAGCGGAATTGCACATGGCTGACGACAATCGCGCCAGTGTTGGCGCGCATCGCATCGGCAATCGCGTCAGGCGTAGGCTCCGCGAATGTCACCTCATCCCGGCGCGTCAGAAACGGCTGGGTGACGGAAGGAAACTCGTCCACCACGCTCACGATATGCGCCCCCGGCGCGACATAGCCCGCAAGGATGTTCATCCCCGCCGAGGCGGAGCCGACAAAGGCGATGTCATTGGGGCTTGCGTGGATCAGTTTTGCGACCTGAGCGCGCACCGCGTCCACCTCCCCCAGCCAGCGGGCGAAAGGCGCGTCGCCTTCCCGCAGCGTGTCGTCGAAATAGGCACGGCCCGCTGCGGCCGCGCGATCCGATATCGGTGCGCCCCCAGCCGTGGCGAGGTAAGCGCCCTCCGCCAGCATGGGAAAGCCCGCGCGGAATGCCTCCCATCCCATCAAAGATGCGCTTTCGAGAGGGTGAGCAACTCGGCAAAATCCGCATCGGCGGTAAAGCCGAGCGCCTCTGCCCGGGGCGTGTCGATCCCGCCGGGCCAGCTTTCCACGACCTTCGCGATCGCGGCATCCGGCACCTCCTTGACCAGGGCGCGCTGATCGGGCGTGAGGGCGGCGAGCATGTCAGACACCGCAACACTGATCCCCGGCAGGGTGATCGTCGTGGCTCCATCGAGCGCGTCCTGCGGCAGATCAAGCGCATGAGCCATCGCCGCCACCGCCCCATCGGGGGACATCAGATGCAGCCGCAGATCGGGGGAGACCGGCAGGATCGCCTCCTCCCCATTCAGCGGTTCGCGAATGATGGACGAGGCGAAAGAGCTTGCCGCCTTGTTCGGTTTGCCCGGCCGGATCGCGATGGTTGGAAAGCGCAGCGACCGCCCCCGGATGATCCCCTTGCGCGACAGATCGCGGACGAGGATTTCCCCGATCAGCTTTTGCGCACCATAGGAGGAGCGGGGCGTCGGCTCCGTCCGGTCGGTCAGCCGCTCATTCGATTGGGCGGCGAACACGGCGACGGAACTGGCGAACAGGAAAATCGGCACCGTCCCCCAATCGCGCGCGGCCATCAAAAGGCGGCGCGTCGCGTCAAGGTTCACGGCGAGCCCCTTGTCGAGATCGGCCTCCGCCTCCGCGCTCACCACAGCGGCGAGGTGGATCACCGCGTCATGCGGCTCCAACGATGCGGCCATCAGATCGCCCGCGTGGCAGGTGACGGGAAACGGGGCGTCGGGGGGTGTCGGCTCCACCATGTCGATCAGGGTCATCGCGGTGATGGATTGGCCCGATATGGAGCCTGTCGCGACCAGTCGGCCCACGATCAAACGCCCCAGAAATCCCTGTGCTCCGGTGATCAGAACGCGCATCTTATCCTCCCTCGTTTTGGCGGGCAGGATGACATGCGCTCAGCGGCGCGCAAGGGGCAATGCGCTCAGGATCAGGGGCGTGGCCAGCATCGGTATCTGGTAGAGCGCCACAGCAAGGCTAAAGGCCGGATCATAGGGAAGGGCCGCGAAATAAAGCGCCACGTTGCGATTGCCCCAGATCAAGCCGAGCGTCCCGGCGGTTTCGGGCGCGGTGATCCGACCGGCCAGTGGGCGCACCGCGAATAGCGTACCGAGGTTCACGCAGGTGACCAGCAGCATGACGCGCGCGGCCTCTGCCGGGTCGGTGCGGATCGTGTCTGTCACCCCGTCAAAGAGCGGGATCACGAAGGTTAAAAGTGCCAGCGCCGCAATCCCATCAAGCGCCTTTGCCCGCCTCTGGATCCGCTCTGTCCCGATCACGCGGCGCAGGATCAGCGCCAGCCCCACCGCGCCAAGGATGATCGCGGCCAGTCGCTGCGCCATATCCAGCGCCGGAATGTCGAGCGCGCCGGGCGCAAGCATGGCCACGGTCACTGGCCCGATCACCGGGGTCAGGAGCGTGGCAATCACCGTGATCTGCACCGCGCGGGCCGCGTCAAACCGCAAGATCAGCGCGAGCGCGCCAGAGGACGCAATCGGCGGGGCCACGCAAAATGCGATCAGAAACGCCCGGTCCCCCGTCGGCAGGCCGAGAAGCGCGTGCAACCCCAGCATCAGACCCATCATGCCGGGCATCAGCAGCGCCAGCAGCACCAGCGATCCGGCCATCTGGCGCGGGCGCAGCGCCTGTCGCGCGGTGGCCATCATGTCGATCCGCATCATCGCCAAAGCAAGGATGCCAGCAACCAGCGCGGGCAGAACGGGGCGCAGCACCCGCGATGCGTCTGGCAGCAGAAAGGCCAGCAGCACACCCACCGCCAGCACCCACCGCGCCCGCGCGCCCACCCATTCCAAGATCCGTATCATGCCGCTCACTTGGCCCGATCTTGTTGCAAAGTGCAATTCGGCTGTCGCACCCGATGCTTGACCATGGGGCGGCTCCTGCGCAACGCTCAGGCAAAAGGGAGCCGCACGCATGAAACGCATACTCATCACTGGCGCTTCAAGCGGTGTCGGCATGGCTGCCGCGCGGCGGTTTGTGAAAGCCGGGCACCGGGTAGCACTCGTCGCCCGATCCGGCGATGTCTTGCAAACGCTGGCGGATGAGCTTGGTGCCCAAGCGCTTCCTTTTCCCTGCGATGCGTCGGATGGCGAGGCCGTGGCCCTTATGGCCGATCAGGTCCGCGCCGCGATGGGCGTTCCGGATGTGATCATCAATTCCGCAGGGGCCGGGCATTGGAAACCGGTGCAGGACACCACGCCCATTGAGGCCGTGGAGATGATGGGCGCGCCTTATTTCGCGGCGTTCAATGTCACCCAAGCCTTTTTGGCGGAGATGCTTGCGCGCGGCAGCGGCACGCTCATTCACATGAACTCCCCCGCGGCCATCGCCGCGTGGCCATCAAGTGCGGGATATGCAGCGGCGCGGGGCGCGCTGCGGTCCTTTCATGAAGCCTTGGCGCAGGATTTGGTCGGCACCGGGGTGACCACGACCAATGTTTATATGGGCCAGATCGACAGCCCCTATTTTGAGACCAACGCGGTGGATGTGGCCCGCTTGCCCAAGGCTGGTCGCCTGATCCGCGTGTTGACGGTGGATGAGGCGGCTGAGGTGTTGCACGCGGCGATGATCAATCCGCGCCATCAGATCAGTCATCCCCCGATGCTGACCGCGACGATCATGGCCCATCGGCTCTTTCCCGCCGCGATGCGGTGGGTACTGCGAAAGTAGGCCATGGCCCCCTTCCGCCCCGCGCCCTTTCCCGGCATGCTGCGCGCAACAGGGGAGGCGTGCGGATGACCATCGCAAGACTTATGGCCGAAATCTCAGCGCGGGAGGCCGATCTGATCGCGCTGACACAGGACATGGTGCGGATGCCAACGCTCAACCCGCCGGGTCGGGGCTATCTGGAGATTTGCGAATATCTCGGCAATCGGTTGGCCAAACGTGGCTTCGACGTGCAGCTGATACGGGCCAAGGGCGCGCCGGGGGATAGCGACAAATATCCGCGCTGGAATGTCGTCGCGCGGCGCGAGGGCGCGCATCCGGGGGAGTGCGTGCATTTCAACGGGCATCATGATGTGGTGGAGGTAGGGCAAGGCTGGACAGTCGATCCATTCGGCGCGGAATTGCGCGACGGGCGCATCTATGGCCGCGGCACCTGCGACATGAAAGGCGGGATCGCCGCCAGCATCATCGCGGCAGAGGCGTTTATCGACACGTTTCCCGATTTCAGCGGGGCTGTGGAAATCAGCGCCACGGCGGATGAGGAATCGGGCGGCTATGGCGGTGTGGCCTATCTGGCGGAACAGGGCGTTTTCGCACCGGACCGGGTGCAGCACGTCATCATCCCAGAGCCGTTGCACAAGGATCGCATCTGTTTGGGCCATCGCGGTGTCTGGTGGGCGGAGGTCGAGACGAAAGGCCATATCGCTCATGGCTCGATGCCGTTTCTGGGCGATTGCGCGGTGCGCCATATGTCCGCCCTGATCACGGAGATGGAAGAGAGCCTTTGGCCCGCGCTTGCAACCCGAGAGACCGCGATGCCAGTGATCCCCGAGGGCGCGCGCAATCCCACGCTCAACATCAACGCGATCCATGGCGGGGAGCCGGTGCAGGAGGCGGATTACACCGGCTTGCCTTCTGCCTGCGTGCCTGACCGCGCCCGCATGGTGATCGACCGCCGCTTCATCGCGGAAGAGCCACTGGATGAGGTGAAGGCCGAGTTCCACGCCCTGCTGGAGCGGGTCAAAAAAGACCGGGTGGGCTTTGACTACGCGGTGAAAGACCTGTTCGAAGTCCTGCCGTCGATGACGGCCAAGGACGCGCCGGTCGTGCAGGCGGTGTCAGGCGCGATCAGTGATGTGCTGGGGGCCGCGCCGGAATATGTGGCCTCCCCCGGGACTTATGACCAGAAACATATCGACCGGATTGGCCGGCTGAAGAACTGTATCGCGTACGGGCCGGGCGTGCTGGACCTTGCCCACCAACCCGATGAATGGATCGGCGTGCAGGATATGCTGGACAGCGCGCAGGTGATGGCCCTGACACTGACAAGGTTGCTGACAGATCAAGGGTAGCCCTCCCGCCCGTCGTTCCGTCGCTGACGCTCCTTCCTCCCGTTTGGCGTGGCGCGGCTGCGCCGCGAGGGGGAAAGATTGCGCTGAGGTGTTTGAGGAACAGGTGTGTTCCTCA
This sequence comes from Rubricella aquisinus, assembly GCF_014199445.1. Taxonomy (GTDB): domain Bacteria; phylum Pseudomonadota; class Alphaproteobacteria; order Rhodobacterales; family Rhodobacteraceae; genus Rubricella; species Rubricella aquisinus. The sequence continues at coordinate 25,645 of NZ_JACIJS010000010.1, forward strand.
AATCACGCTTCCGATTGTGCGGCTACGGTTCGCCCGCGCGTCAAGGCCGCTCGTGCCTCGGACCTTGACCCACGGCCGAATCGCGGGAGCTTCTCTGGCAACACCAAGTCCAATTCACTTTCTTCAAATATACCCCGCCGGAGGCACCGCCGCGCCGACAGGCGTGGCGCCCAGCCAAACGGGAGGACGGAGCGCAAGCGACGGAACGACGGGCGGGAGAGCTCCCCATTGTGAATATAGGCGATCTGCCCTGTTCGCGGGGCGCTAGGCGTATTATGTCCCAAAATATGGAAACGTCTCGTCCCCGTCCGGCGCTTGTTCGCATGCCTGTTATCTGGGGCCTAGCCATCCTGATGGCGATTGTTGAAGGGGTGCTTTACCTCGGCGATATCGGCCTTGGGCCGGTTGGGCATCGCATGGCATTTGCTTATGGCGCGTTCTGGTCCCCGCTTCTGGGGGATGTCGTGCCGCTTTATCAGGGGCAGAAATACGTCATGTTCCTCAGCCACGCCTTCCTTCATGGCGGGCTTTTGCATCTGGCGATGAATGTTACGATCCTGTTGAGTCTTGGCAGGCTAGGGGTTTTGGCTGTTGGCGAGCGGCGCACGCTCATCCTGTTTTTCCTGTCGGTCCTTGCGGGTGCTGTCGCGTTTGTTTTCCTTGGCCCGTCCGATCCGGTGCCGATGGTGGGTGCGTCGGGCGGATTGTTTGGGCTGATTGCCGCGTGGAAGCGGTGGGAATGGGATATGGTGCGCGCGCGCGGTCTGAGTCTCACGCCGCAATATCGGTTCCTGCTAGGTTTTCTCGCGATCAACATCGCGTTGGTGATTTTTATGCCGTCGATCGCATGGGAGGCGCATCTGGGCGGCTTTGTCCTTGGCTGGCTCCTTGCCCCGACCTTGCGCCGATAATTTGCGCATCGCAGGGTGGGTTCCTATATCGCCCTCAACACAGATAAAGGGTTTCTTATGAGCGAGAGCACGCAATTCCCCGGCTGGCACGGGACAACCATCGTTGCCGTTCGCAAGGGCGGGCAGGTGACCGTCGCGGGTGACGGGCAGGTTAGCCTTGGCCAGACGGTCATCAAGGGCTCCGCCAAGAAGGTTCGGCGGCTCAGCCCCGGCGGGCGCGATGTGGTCTGCGGCTTTGCCGGCTCCACTGCGGACGCGTTCACCCTGCTGGAGCGGTTGGAGGCAAAGCTCGAATCCGCCCCCGGTCAGCTTGCCCGTGCCTGCGTCGATCTGGCGAAGGATTGGCGCACCGACAAATACCTCAAAAACCTTGAGGCGATGCTGATCGTCACCGATGGCGCGGATCTGTTCATCGTCACAGGTGCTGGCGACGTGCTGGAGCCAGAGCATGACATCGCGGCAGTCGGATCGGGGGGCAATTATGCGCTCGCTGCTGCCCGCGCATTGGCAGAGACCGATCTTGACGCCGAAACCATCGCCCGCCGCGCGCTGACCATCGCCGCAGAAATCTGCGTCTATACCAACGGCAACATGACCGTGGAGACGATCAAAGCGTGACCGATATCAGCCAAGATGACCTGCGCGCTGCCGTTGAGGCAGGCCGGATCAGTGAAGCGCAGGCCGCGTCGCTTATAGCCCTCGCACAGGCACGATCCGGTGCGCGCAGCGGTTTGCGGGATGCGGAAGAACCCTTTGAGCTATTTCGTGGCTTTAACGAAGTGTTCGTTGTGGTGGGGCTTTGCGTCTTGCTCGGTGGCTGGCTGGCGCTGGCACTTGGTGCCTTTTCAGTGGATGATGAGCCTTTGCTTGCTGTGTTTTCGACCATTCTTAGCGTCGCTGTCCTCTTTGTGCTTTCGCATTACTTCATCAAACGCCGCCGCATGGTCGGGCCTGCCCTCTTGTTGACTGTCAGCGTTGTTGTGTCGGGCCTGCTCCTGTCATCAAGCGTCATCTACATCTGGAACGATATGGAGGACCCGCTGGGTCAGCGTGATCTGTTGCTGCTCTTTGGGATTGGGCTTGCCGTGTCAGGTATTCATTGGTGGCAATTCCGCGTGCCGATCGCATTGGGTGCAATTGCGCTGCTGCTATATGGCTTTGCTGTCGCGATCCTGTCCCCCGGATGGGATGTCCTGAACGATCCAGGCGGCTTGTTCCTGCTTACCGGGCGCAGCTATGTCGGCGTCCTGACCTTGTTGTTTGGGATCGGCACGTTTGCAATGGCTATGCGATTTGACTTGAAAGACCGGTTTCGGGTGACGCGCAACACCGCAAACGCGTTCTGGCTGCATACCGTGGCCGCCACATTCATTGTGAGCACAATTGCCGTCAGTCTGATGCAATCGGGGGGTTGGGTTGCGTACGGCCTGCTCGCGCTTTTTCTGGTTTTCATGGCGACCGTGGCAATCGTTGTTGACCGCCGCAGCTTCATAATGGCCGGGATCGGGTATGTGATCGCATTGAGTTTCACTCTTTTTTCCGACGACGGCGCGCCGTACTTCGTGCTCCTGCTGGGGATCGTTCTGACGCTCCTTGGCGCGAAATGGGCCGATTTACGCAGGGGCCTGATGGGCCTCCTGCCGCTTGGCGCTCTTGCCGACAAACTTCCTCCGACGAAGGATATGTTATGACCGACCTCACCCCCCGCGAAATCGTCTCCGAACTGGATCGCTTCATCATCGGACAGGCCAAGGCAAAGCGGGCCGTGGCCGTGGCCCTGCGCAATCGTTGGCGGCGGCAGCGGTTGGATGCCGCCATGGCTGAGGAAGTGTATCCCAAAAACATCCTGATGATCGGCCCGACCGGCGTGGGTAAGACCGAAATCTCCCGCCGCCTTGCGAAACTCGCCCGCGCGCCCTTCATCAAGGTGGAGGCCACGAAATTCACCGAAGTCGGCTATGTCGGGCGCGATGTGGAGCAGATCATCCGTGATCTCGTGGATGCCGCCATCGTCATGGTGCGCGAACATAAACGCGAGGATGTGGAAGCCAAGGCGCATGAAATGGCTGAAGAGCGCGTGATCGAGGCTCTCGCCGGGGAGGGCGCGCGCGAACAGACTCGGGAGATGTTCCGCAAGAAACTCCGCGATGGTCTGCTCGATGACACAGAGATTGAGTTGGAGGTTGCGGACACCCCGCCGCAAATGCCGATGCTCGATCTGCCGGGGATGCAGGGCAATATGGGCATGGCCAATCTGGGCGATCTGTTTGGCAAGGCGTTCTCCGGGCGTACTGTGCGCCGCCGGATGAAAGTGGCCGACAGCTATGCAGTCCTTTTGGCGGAGGAGGCCGATAAGCTCGTCGATCAGGACACCGTGACCAAAGAAGCTGTTGAAGCGGTGGAGCAGGCCGGGATCGTGTTTCTCGATGAGATCGACAAGGTGGCGAAATCCAACGACCGGGGCGGCGATGTCAGCCGGGAAGGGGTGCAGCGCGATTTGCTGCCCCTGATCGAAGGCACCACCGTATCCACGAAGCATGGGCCGATCAAAACCGACCATATCCTGTTCATCGCTTCGGGCGCGTTCCATGTTGCGAAACCGTCCGATCTGTTGCCGGAATTGCAGGGGCGGTTGCCGATCCGGGTGGAGTTAGACGCCCTGACGGAGGGCGATTTCGTGCGTATCCTGACGGAGACGGACAACGCGCTGACCTTGCAATACACCGCCCTCATGGGAACGGAGGACGTGACCGTCACCTTCACGGAGGACGGCATCGCCGCCCTTGCGCGCCTCGCGGCGGAGGTGAACCGCAGTGTCGAGAATATCGGCGCGCGGCGGCTTTATACCGTGATGGAAAAGGTGTTTGAGGATCTGAGCTTTACCGCGCCCGATCAGGGTGGCGTGACCGTCAGTGTCGATGCCGCTTATGTGGAGGAGCGGCTGTCGGATTTGGCCGCGTCGGTCGATATCAGTCGCTATGTGCTCTGAACCGGGCTGGACGCGGGAAGGCGATCAAGGATCGCGGCGCTGATCTGCTGCGGCATTTCTTCGTGCAGGAGGTGGCCGCCCTCGGGATAATCCTCCAGCGTCGCGGCGGGCAGGCGGCGCGCGGCTCGGGCCGTCTCATCGGGGGGGACCGCGCGATCGCGCAACCCTCGCATGAGGGTCACGTCATGGGCAATCCGGGGCAGCGCGGCCAACAAAGGCTCCAACTGCCAACGCGCCATCATGTCGAGTGTTGCGGCCACATGGGTCGGGCTGGCGACCAGCCGCTGGTAGAGGTCCAAACCCAAAGGATCAATCTGACTGCCGGTGCTGCCGATGATCCGCGCGACGGAGGCCGGATCGCTCGCCGTGCGCGCGACGAGATGCGGTGTCAGCGGGTTGAGCGCCAAAAGCCGCGCCATCTGCGGAAACAGCATGCCCGCCAGCCCGCGAAACGGGGTCAGCGCGCCATTGATCCCGATCAGACCCGCCCCTTCGGCTGCACCGTCAAGCGCCATGCGCAGCGCAATCGCCGCGCCTGCTGAATGGCCCACGATCAGCGCCGGGCGCGCCTCCAGCGCTTCCATGAGCCGAGCCAGATCCGCCGCAATCGCCGGGAGCGTCAACCGGGCAGAGGCCGGGCGGGCGGTAAACCCATGCCCCGGCAGATCAACCGAGATCACATCTGCCCGCGCGGCCAGCAGCGGAAAGACATCGCGCCAGCTATGCCCGGACGCACCGGTGCCATGGATCAGCAGGATCGCCGGGCCTGTCCCCGCCCGTTGCACATGCCAGCGCAGGTGAGCGGCCTCAACGAACCGGCTCGCTGTCCGGTTTGGCCAATCCGCGCCGTCCCGATCCCAGTCAAGCGTGCTTCCGCCGGTCATCCGGCGCCACTCCGTCAAACCGGGTGTGGCCCCTGTCATGGCGCGCTGTCCTTGGAAACGTTCTGCACGAGGGCGGAGAGTTCCTGCGCACCCGCGCGCGGCAGGGCGACATAGCGCGCGCCCATCTCCGCGCTCAGGCTTTCGGCGCTGCGTTGCGGGCGGTTTGCCGTGTCGATCAGCACCGCCGGGATACCCGTCGCGCGCAGGGCGCGGGCGGCGGCGGTCGCATCCTCCATCGCCTGCGGGCGACCGGGCTGGCCGTCCCGCCCGATATTCGCGCGGCCATCTGTGAGCACGGCAAGGAAGGGCGTCAGCCCCGCGCGCCGCGCGGACAGCGCCATTTCCGCCCCCATCAACAGGCCGGAAGCCAGCGGCGTGCCCCCGCCACCCGGCAATCCGCCCAGCCGCCGCTTGGCCTGCACCAGCGATTTGGTGAGCGGCAGGATCACCTCTGCCCCGTCGCCCCGAAACGCGATCAGGCCCACCTGTTCACGTCGCTTATAGGCATCCGCGAGCATCAACTCGACCGCGCCCTTCGCCTCCGCCAGCCGGGCCATTGCAGAAGAGCCGGAGGCATCGACCACAAAGATCAGCGCGCTTTCCTTCGTGCGGCGGAACCGGCGGATGCGGAAATCGTCAGGCCGGATCAGGAGGCCCGCCTTACCCGTCTGACGACGGCGGAGCGGCTGCCACGGGGCCGCCGCGCGCAAGGTGGCGATCAGGTCGAGCCGCGCTTCCCCGCCCAGCCTTCCGGGGCGTGAGGCAAGGGGCCGCCCGCGCCGCAGGCTGACACTTTCCTCCCCAGCGCCGGTGCTGCCCTGGGACGTCGCGCGGCTGTTCCCGGCCAGCAGCTTCGCCAGCAGGTCCGGTGGCAGAACGGCGCGCGCGGCCTCTAACAGCAGATCGGGCGGGATGTCGGCCTCTGTCGGGGTTTCGGTGTCGGTCTCGGGACTGTCTTGCGGCGGTGTGTCGGGATCGGGGGGGGGCGGATCGTCCTGCGCCCGGTCATCCGGCGTGTCCTCCTCCACCTGTTCGGGCATCTGCCGGGCGCGCCATGCGAGCACCAATTGCGTGGCCAAGCGCGCCTCAATCTCCCCTGCCGTGTCGCTCTCTGACAGCGCGGTTGCGGCCCGTGCCGCCCGGACGGCGAGCAGTGGCGCGCGCAGCGATGGGATGCCAAGGGCCGCTGCCGTCGCGATCAGCGCATCGACCACATCTGGCGGCACCGTCACATCGGGCAAGCGCGCGCGGGCGGCCGTAACCTCCTCCGGCGTGAAGGCCGATGGGGCAAGGGCTGCCATCGCGATCCCGTCCAGCATCGGGCGAAAGGCCATGCGGTCCATCAGGGCGGCAGGGGGGGCTTCCTCGGTCGAGGCACCCTCATCCAGCCCGATCAGATAGCCCGGCCATGGCCCATCCCATGCAGCCCCGATCCGGGCGGCAAGCCCGGCTGTCGCGCGCTCGGCCATTGGCAGGATCAGGCCACGCCCGGCAGCCATTTCCAGCAATCCGGGCAGATGCACCGGGCGGCCAGCGGTCAGGGTCGCGGACAGGTCCAGCCCGCCAAGCAGCCGCTCATCCCCAATCGCCGGAGGCATCCGCAATGGCGCGGGCTGGTCCCCGATCAGGGTCCGATAATCGCTGAGCCACCTGTCACGGGCTGGGCCGGGGCGCGCGCGCAGCATCGCACCTCCCAAACCAACAGGATCGACGGCCAGAAGCGCGGCAGCCAACCCCGCTTCCTCCCAGACCTCCGCCGGGGGGCGGGTGAGGCCCTCTATCCGGCTTCCATCAGGCATGGCGGGCGGCATGGGTCATGCCAGAACCGTATCCATCGCGCGGGTGACACGCGTGGTGCTGCCCGCCTCATCCAGCGGATCGCGGCGCAAACGGTGGCGCAGCGCGCTTGGGGCAACCTCGCGCAGGTGGTGGTCGGTCACTTCGCGCGCGCCATCAAGGGCGGCAAGCGCACGGGCCGCCCGCATCAGCGTCAATTCCCCGCGCAAACCATCGGCCCCCAGCGCAAGGCAGAGTTCGGCCACATGCACCAACAGCGCGTCGGGCACGATGACCTCCGGCAACAGATCGCGCGCGGTGGTGATGCGCGCCTGCTCTGCCGCTTCGGCCTCCGCCCAGGTGGCAAGGAAGGCCGCGCGGTCCCGCTCATACGCGTCGCGTCGGCGGATCACTTCGATCCGGTCCGCGACCACTTTGGGCGATGCAATCTCGACCGACAGGCCGAACCGATCCAAGAGCTGCGGGCGCAATTCGCCCTCCTCCGGGTTGCCGGAGCCGACAAGCACGAAGCGCGCGGGATGCCGCACAGAGAGCCCCTCCCGCTCCACCACATTCTCACCAGAGGCCGCGACATCCAGCAGCAAATCCACGAGGTAATCCTCCAGCAGGTTCACCTCATCAATGTAGAGAAATCCGCGATGCGCGCGCGCAAGCAGCCCCGGCTCAAACGCCTTTTCGCCCTTGGTCAACGCGCGTTCCAGATCGAGCGCGCCAACGACGCGATCCTCCGTCGCACCAAGGGGCAGGTCGATCACGGGTGTCGGGCGCTGGGCCACCGTGTGGTGGTCCTGCGCTTTGCAATGGGGGCAGTCGGGATTGATCCGGTCGGGCGCGCAATTATAGGGGCAGCCGTCAACCACGGCGATCTCCGGCAACAACCCGGCCAATGCCCGCACGGCGGTGCTTTTGCCGGTGCCCCGGTCACCAAACGCGAGAACACCGCCAATGCTGGGATCAATCGCCGTGATCATCAGCGCGCGCTTCATCTCTTCCTGTCCGACGATGGCGGAAAACGGAAAGGCATGGGCCATGGTCAGGCTCCTTCCATATGGGATTTGTCCGCGCCGTTCAGGGCTGCGGTCGTCAACAGGTGCATGGCGATCGGATCGCCGCCCTGCCATGTGCCTTCGGTCCCCATAACGCGGAACCGGGCATATAGCTCCTCCTTGAAGAAGCCCCCGTCCCGGACATTGCGGATCGCGTTGCTATGATCAGCAGAGCGATAGGCGAAGCGGCTCATGGATTGCATGTCCGGCCAGACGGAGAAGGTAACCTGTTGCAGGCCCGGCAATTCGCCCATGCCCGCTTTGAACAGGACGTCCTCATTCTCCCCGATTGTGTTGGACACATGGGGCGCGTGCCGCCAGAACGCGCGCGCCCGGCGCGGCTTGATCGTGGCACGGGTGAGCACGGCGATGGGGGTGGGGCTTGCGTCCTCTGCGGTCACAGTGAAGGGCGATTGCCCGTCCCATTCCCCGCGGCTGGAATAGGGCCGCAGGAACAGTGAGAAATCCTCCGCCGCGCGCCGCCTGTATCCCACAAACACTTTTGATCCATTCACCTGGGCGCGCGCCGTTTCCAGATCGGGCCATGTGGCCAGCAGCGCCCAAAGCCCCGGATTGGGCTTTAAGGTGAACCCCTCGCCCGTGCCAGTGCCGAACATTTTGTGAAACCCGATAGAGGTCGTTTCCCGCAACGGCCGGCGGGCCAATGCCATCTGTGCAAACGCCCAGACCCGCGCCGTCCCCGGCTCAAACCTGAAATAACTGAGGCTCACGATAGACATGGTCGTTCCTTCGGCAGTCCTTTCAAACAACTTACAGTGTCCATTGTGAAATGTAACGCTTGTTGTCAGAAAAATCTGACATATGATGGTCAGGACATGCTGACACGCACAGATATAGCCACTTTGATCGCTGAGGATGGGGATACCCGCCCGGTCGCGATCATCATCGGGGCAGGCTTTGGCGGCCTTGCTTCAGCGATTCGCCTTGGCGCAAAGGGGTATCGCTGCGTTGTGCTCGATAAGCTCGACAGCCCCGGCGGGCGCGGCACGGCGCATCATCAGGGCGGCTATCGATTCGATCTGGGGCCGACAATTGTGACGGTCCCGCAAGCGTTTGAGGAGCTTTGGCGCGCCGCGGGCCGCGACTTTCACGCTGATGTCGATCTGCGCCACCTGAAAGACTATTACACGATCCGCTTTCCCGATGGGTCCGATTTCACGGTCACGGGCGATCAGGATCAGATGCGGGCGGAGGTCGCGAAACTCTCCCCCGGCGATGTGGCGGGCTATGACAAATTCATGGCCGATAGCGAGAAACGCTATTGGTTCGGGTTCGAAAATCTAGGCCGCCGCCCGATGCATCAGTTGTGGGAACTGATCAAGGTGCTGCCAACTTTCGCGTGGTTCCGGGCGGATACGTCCATCTATCAGCGCGCGGCAAAACGGTTCAAGGATGAGCGGTTACGCATGGCGTTCAGCTTCCATCCGCTGTTTATCGGGGGCGATCCGTTCAACGTGACGTCGATTTACGCGCTGGTCAGCTACCTTGAGAAGGCGTTTGGCGTTCATTACGCGATGGGCGGGGCAGCCGCGATCGCGCAGGGCATGGCGGACGTGATCGAAGGACAGGGCGGCCTCATCCGCTACAAAACGGATGTGGATCAGATCATCGTTGAGAACGACACGGCCACGGGCGTGAAACTCTCCGATAGCAGCAGCATTCCCGCCGCTATTGTCGTGTCCAATGCTGACGCTGGTTTCACCCACTCGCACCTTTTGCGCAACCATCACAAGAAACGCTGGACGGACGCAAAGCTCAAACGCGCACGCTGGTCCATGAGCCTTTATGTCTGGTATTTCGGAACCAAGGGCACAGCCGACATGTGGCCCGATATCGGCCACCATACGATCATCAACGGCCCGCGCTATGAGGGGTTGGTGAAGGATATCTTCATCAATGGCAAACTTGCCGATGATATGTCGATCTACCTCCACCGCCCGAGCCAGACCGATCCAAGCTGCGCGCCGGATGGGTGCGATGCGTGGTATGCGCTCAGCCCGGTGCCGCATCTGGGGCATGACAGTCCGGTCGATTGGGCGGCAGAGGCACCGGCCTACCATGCCAAGATGATCGCAGCGCTTGAGGAACACATCCCCGGTTTCGCAAATCAGGTGGAGCAGTCCCATGTGATGACGCCGGAGGATTTCCGGGATCGCTACCATTCGCCTTATGGCGCGGGCTTCTCCATTGAGCCGCGCATCCTGCAATCCGCGTGGTTCCGCCCCCATAACGTGAATGAAACGGTCAAAAACCTCTACCAAGTGGGCGCTGGCAGCCATCCCGGCGCGGGCCTTCCCGGTGTCGTATCGAGTGCTGAGGTTCTCGACAAACTCGTGCCAGAGGCCGCCCATGTGCGCCCCTGATTTCTTTTTTCTAAAAATACCTCCCGCCGGAGGCACCGCGCCCCGCGCGGTTTGTGCGCAGCACATTCTAGGAGCCACCCATGCCGCATCGTGACATCGCCGAGTGCCGGGAGGCGATCCGCCATGGCTCACGCAGTTTCCACGCGGCCTCGCATCTCTTGCCAAAAGATGTGCGCGAAGCAGCCCTTGCACTTTATGCGTTCTGCCGCCTCGCGGATGACGCGGTGGACCTGCGCGATGACAAGGCGGCGGCTGTCCTGCGCCTGCGTGACCGGTTGGATCATATTTATGACGGCACGCCGATTGATGCGGCGGCGGATCGGGCGTTTTCCCGCGTGGTGCATCAATATGAAATGCCAAAGGCGCTTCCCGATGCCCTGATCGAAGGGCTCGCTTGGGACGCGACCGAGCGTGAATATGAAACCCTGTCCGATCTACGCGCCTATTCCGCGCGCGTGGCCTCTGCCGTTGGGGCGATGATGTGCGTGATCATGAAGGTGCGCAATGGCGATGCGCTTGCGCGGGCCTGCGACATGGGTGTCGCGATGCAACTGACCAATATCGCCCGCGATGTGGGGGAGGATGCGCGCATGGGCCGGGTTTATCTGCCGCTTGACTGGCTTGCGGAGGAGGGGATCGACAAGGCGGCCTTTCTTGCCGATCCCGTGGCAACACCCGCCATTCGCCGCCTCGTTGCCCGCCTTTTGCGGGAGGCAGAGCGGCTTTATCTGCGGTCGGAGGCTGGGATTGCGGCCCTTCCCGTGCGCTGCCGCCCCGCGATTTATGCCTGCCGCCACATCTATGCTGCCATCGGGGCGGAGGTCGCGCGGGCAGGATATGACAGTATTTCGACCCGCGCTCATACCTCTACGGGGCGCAAACTTGCGTTGCTCGCGCAATCGGGGGTGAATGCGGGGGCGACTGTGCTGCTTGGTCGGCAGGCCACGCTTTATGCCAATCCCCTGCCCGAAGTCGCCTTCCTGGTCGAAGCGGCCGCGCGGCGCGCGGATCGCCAAACCGTTGCCGACCGGGTGGACCGGATGATGGACCTGTTTGCGGAACTCGAACGCCGCGACCGGGGCTATCCCGACCCGCGCGAGCAGACGCCCGCTGAATAGGCCCCCACCCGCTGCCATTGACCTTCCTTGCGCAGACCCCACTTGATGGGGTGGACCAAGCGACGGGTGAATGATGTTTGAATGGCTTGTAATGGCTGGATTTGGCGCGGCTGCGATGGCGGCGGCATCGACCGGTGCGCTGTTTCAGCCCGGCGATTGGTATGAGGCGCTCGATAAGCCAAGCTGGACGCCCCCGAACTGGCTGTTCCCGGTGGCGTGGATGGTCCTCTATATCGCGATGGTGGTGGCGGCGTGGCGCATGGCCCTGTCCGGGCATCCTTTGGCCCCGCTTGGTGTGGCGCTGTGGGCGGCACAAATGACATTCAACGCGCTCTGGTCGCCAGTGTTTTTCGGATTGCAGAGGCTCGGGGCTGCTTTTGGCGTTATCGTTGGGCTCTGGATCAGCGTTGCGCTCACCCTGCTGCTGGCAGTGATGATCGACAGCATCGCGGCATGGCTGCTTGCGCCATATCTTGTGTGGGTCAGCTATGCGGCTGCGCTCAATTTGCGTATCTGGCGCACGAATGAGCTTCGCCAGCCGTCCTAAAACTGTTGCCAGCTTGGCCCACCTTGTGCAGTATTTCGCGGGATTACTGTGCACAATCAACCAAGAGGGGTGGAGCAGATGGCAGGCGAGAACGACAAGTTTGAAGTCTATCAGGATAAAAAGGGCGAATGGCGCTGGCGGCGCAAGGCGTCCAATGGGCAGATCGTCGGTGCGGCGTCCGAAGGATACAAATCCAAATCCGATTGCGAGGCCAACATGAACCGTGGCCCGAAAGACAGCGACAAATGGGAATTCTACGAGGATAAGCGCGGCGAATACCGCTGGCGGCGGAAGGCCAGCAATGGCCAGATCGTCGGCGCATCCTCCGAAGGCTACAAGAAGAAATCCGACGCAGAGGCCAATGCCGCGCGTCAGGGATATACGGGCTAATCAAGACCAAACGCAGAGAGACGCCCGGCCTGCGCCGGGCGTTTTTGCCTCCGGCGGGAGGTATTTAGGGAAAAAAGAAACGATCAGGCGCGCGGGGTGATCCGGTTCACATGGCCCATTTTGCGGCCCGGTTTGGCGTCAGCCTTGCCATAGAGGTGGATCGCGGTGCCGGGTTCTTTCGCAAGGGCTTCCCAGGTATCCGCATCCGTGCCGATCAGGTTTTCCATCACCACATCCGAATGCCGCTGCCCATCCCCGAGCGGCCATCCGGCGACGGCGCGGATATGCTGCTCAAACTGATCGACGGGGCAGGCGTTCTGGGTCCAGTGGCCGGAATTGTGCACGCGCGGCGCGATCTCGTTCACGATCAGGCCCTGCGGTGTGACAAATAATTCCACCCCCATCACGCCAACATAGTCGAGCGCGTTGAGGATCCGGCCCGCGAGCAGAACAGCATCCGTCTGGCGGCTACGCGGGATGCGGGCAGGGATCGTGGTCGTGTGCAGGATGCCGTCCTTATGGACGTTCTCGCCCGGGTCGAAACAGGCGATCTGGCCATCGGGCCCACGCGCGGCGATCACGCTCACCTCATGGGTGAAGGTCACGAAGCCCTCAAGCACGGCAGGCGCGCCCGCCATCGCGGCGAATGCCTCCTCCGCCTGTGCTGGATCAGTGATCCGGGCCTGTCCTTTGCCGTCATAGCCAAAGCGGCGGGTTTTGAGGATCGCGGGCGTGCCGATCTGTGCCAATGCCGCGGTAAGATCGTCGAGCGTGTCGATCTGTGCATAGGGCGCAGGGGTAAGGCCAAGGCCAGACAGGAAATCCTTTTCCGTCATCCGGTCCTGACTGATCCGCAACGCCTCTCGCCCCGGGCGGACGGGGCGGATCGCCTCAAGGATATCGAGCGCGTCGGTCGGGATATTCTCGAACTCATAGGTGATGACATCCACGCTCTGGGCAAACCGGCGGAGCGCGTCCGCGTCGTCATAAGCCGCTTGCAGGTGGAAATTCGCGACATGGGAGGCCGGGCAATCGCCGCCCGGCTCATACACGCAGGTCTTGAAGCCAAGGCGCGCGGCGGCGACAGACAGCATCCGGCCCAACTGCCCCCCGCCGAGAATGCCAATCGTGGCGCCGGGTTTAAGCATCGGACGGCTCATCAGGGATCGACACGGACAGGGCCGCGCGCCATGCGTCCAGCCGGGCGGCTAGGGCTGCGTCCTCATTGGCGAGGATCGCGACGGCCATCAGGCCCGCATTCGCCGCCCCCGCCGCCCCGATGGCCATGGTCGCCACAGGGAAGCCTTTGGGCATCTGCACGATGGAATAGAGGCTATCAACACCAGAGAGCGCCTTTGTCTGCACCGGCACGCCGATCACCGGCACGCGAGTTTTCGAGGCCATCATGCCGGGCAGATGTGCCGCCCCGCCCGCGCCCGCGATGATCGCTTTCAGGCCCCGCCCGGCAGCAGCGCGGCCATATTCCCAGAGCCGATCCGGCGTGCGATGCGCCGATACGATCTTGGCCTCATGGGGCACGCCCAATTCGTCAAGGATCGCTGCGGCCTCTTTCATCGTGGGCCAATCAGACTGGCTGCCCATGATGATACCGACGAGAGGAGATGTCATGCGCGGCCCTCCGAGCGCTGGGGTCATTTGGCGCGCACTATAGCCACGCGCGCCCCTCAGGCAAGGTCAGGCGATGATGTCCGGGGTCATCTGATCCTCAAGCGCTGAAATCCGGTCCTTCAGCGCGAGTTTCTGCTTTTTCAGGCGGCGGATGGTGAAGGGATCGGCGGTGCCTTTTTCCTCAAGGGCGGCAATCGCTTCGTCCAGATCGCGGTGATCTTGCATGAGCGCATCCCGTTTCACGCGCAGGATTTCCCGACGTTCCATCCGGCTCATATCGTTCATGGGGTGTCCTCTCCGCCTGTGACGGGGGGATGCTAGCAAATCCGTTGGGCCAGCGGAAGCCGCGTGCTTGTTCTATGGTATGTGAAACCCTACCTGTGCAGGCATGAAACAGTTTCCGATACCTGCCCGCCTGCGCCATGTGCGCAAACCCGTTGTTCCCGTGATCCGACTGCAAGGCGCGATCGGTGCCATGGGGCGTGCGGGGCTGAGTGATGCGCGATTGGCCCCCGTGATCGAGCGGGCCTTTCGCAAGGGAAAACCTGCCGCAGTGGCGCTCAACATCAACTCGCCCGGCGGCTCCCCGGTGCAAAGCGCGCTGATCGCAGCGCGTATTCGCAGGCTGGCTGATGAGCTGGACATGCCGGTCCATGCCTTTTGCGAAGATATTGCGGCCTCGGGCGGGTATTGGCTCGCCTGTGCGGGGGATGACATTCATGTGGACCCAAGCACGATGATCGGCTCCATCGGGGTGATCTCCTCCGGCTTTGGGTTTCAGGAATTGATCGCGCAATACGGGATCGAACGGCGGGTGCACACATCGGGCAAGCAAAAGAACAAGCTGGACCCGTTCCTGCCTGAACAGGCGGAGGATGTGGACTGGCTCCTTGGTATGCAGTCCACCATCCATGAGAATTTCAAGGCCCATGTTCGCGCCCGGCGGGGTGATCGGCTCAAGGGCGATGAGGAGGATCTGTTCAACGCGCAGGTCTGGATCGGACAGGCGGCGGTGGATAATGGCATCGCGGATGGTATCGGCCATCTCGTTCCCGTGCTAAAAGACCGCTATGGCGACAAGGTGCGCATCATCACGTCGGCCCCAAAGAAAGGGTTGTTCCAGAAACTCGGATTGCCGGGGGCGGATGCGGTGGTGAGCGCGGTGGAAGAGCGCGCCCTTTGGCAACGATACGGACTGTAAATGATCCTCAAGATTATCAGCCTTTTCCTGATCGGAATGCTCGTGCTGGGCATGTTTGGCAAATTGCGCGTGGGTGGCTTTGGCAAGCTGCCGCGCTGGAAGCGCACCCGCGTTGCCGAGGCGCGCAAATGCCCCCACTGCCAAGCCTATCTGATTGGCGATACGCCCTGCGCGTGTTCCGACAGGTGAAAACGTATCCCCTTTTGAAATCGCGGGCGCATCCCTATATGGCGAAGCTGTGACAGGGCAGGAAAAGGCAGGTCCATGGATTTGATATTGGCTGGCGCGGGCCTTTTGCTGCTTGTCTTTGCGGGTGACGTGCTGGTGCGCGGCGCTGTGGCACTTGCGCTGAAGCTCGGGATTTCCGCGCTTGTCGTCAGCCTGACGGTCGTGGCCTTTGGAACCTCCGCCCCTGAGCTTTTGATCGCGATTGAGGCGGCCCTTGCCGATGCCGATGGCATTGCGTTCGGGAATGTTGTTGGGTCCAACATCGCCAATGTGCTTTTGGTGATCGGGTTGCCCGCGCTGATTGCCACGATCCGCACCAAGGAGTGTCACATCGGGCGCAATTATGCGCTGATGATTGGCGCCTCCGTCCTGTTTATCGCGCTTTGTTTCCTTGGCCCGCTCACCTATTGGCATGGCGTGCTGATGCTCGTCGTGCTGTGCCTGATCCTGTTTGACGCGTATCGCAAGGCGCGCCTGAGTGGGGAGGGGGACAGCATCGACGAGTTGGACGATGCCGATCCCGACATGCCGGTTTGGAAGATCGCGCTGTTCCTTGTGCTGGGCCTCATTGGTCTGCCGCTGGGTGCGAACCTGCTTATTGATGGCGCGCGGGGTGTGGCGGTGGCCTTTGGCGTGTCGGATGCGGTGATCGGGCTGACGCTGGTGGCGATTGGCACGTCCTTGCCGGAGCTTGCAACGACCGTGATGGCCACGATCCGGGGCAAGGCGGATGTGGTGTTGGGCAATGTCGTCGGCTCCAACCTCTTTAACCTGTTGGCAATCATGGGCGTGGCCTCCTTTTTCGGCCCGCTGGATGTGCCGCTCGAATTCCTCACTTTCGATCTGTGGGTGATGTTGGCGGCCTCGTTGATCCTGATCCCATTTGTGTTGCACTGGACGAATGTGACCCGGCTGTGGGGAATTGGATTTGTCGCGCTATATGCCGGGTATGTCTGGTTGCTGGTCTGATCAAAGGAATATCGTATGACACCGGGAAACGCGCTGATCACCGGGGCAGGGCGGCGGGTTGGCCGCGCCATGGCGCTCGACCTTGCGGCTCAGGGGTGGAACGTCGCGATCCACTACAACTCCAGTGAGGATGAGGCGCAGGCCGTCGCGGCAGAGGCCCGCACCCATGGCGTGCAGGCGATTGCGGTCGGGGCCAATCTGCTCGACTGGGCAGAGACGGAGGCGCTGATCCCAAAGGTGACGGCCTCCCTCGGCCCGCTGACACTGCTGATCAACAACGCCTCCATTTTCGAATATGACCGGATCGACACCGCGACACAGGAAAGCTGGGATCGGCATATCGGCTCCAACCTGCGCGCGCCGCTGCAATTGACCCAAGCCTTCGCCGCGCAGGCACCGCAGGCGCGGATCGACGACGCGGGAGAGCCGGTGGCGCAAGCCGCAATCGTCAATCTGATCGACATGCGTGTCAAAAAGCCAACGCCGGAATTCCTGACCTATTCTGTGGCGAAACGCGGACTTTGGGCCCTGACAGAGATGACGGCGCAGGGTCTCGCGCCCCATATCCGCGTGAATGCCATTGGCCCCGGCCCGACGATGCAAGGTGAACGCCAGACCGCTGAACACTTCAAAAAGCAACGTGCCGCGACCATTTTGGAGCGTGGATCCGACCCGTCTGAGATCTGCGCGGCGCTGCGATTTATCCTGTCTGTTGATGGTTTTACAGGGCAACTCTTATGTATGGATGGAGGCCAGCATCTGGGCTGGGAAACCCCTGATGTGTTGGGCGTTGAGTAAGAAAATTACGAGTCCAACCAACACTTTTCCACTTGACACTTTTCCTTCACATTCCTGTTAAGATTCTCTTAAGGATTCCAATCGCCTAGCCCCGGAAAACTTTTTTATCCAATAAAATCAATGCCCTGCTAGTGCTGTTCAAAAAATAGGCAATCCGTATGAACCCTTTGTCGATAAGGCTTTTTTCCAAGGGGCGCGGTTTTCCTCACAGAGTTATCCACAGATTCCGTGGATGCCTTTTTCCTTGAACACCACAGCACACCGTTGCAGCCAAGACAGAGAATCACGAGACTGTCACAATGACCGAAACGCCATCACCACCGACCTATGATGAAGAGGGCAAAAGTGCCGCCACAGCGCAGGCCGTCCCGACAGGCGTGGAGGTGATCCGTAGCTATCTGAAATCTTTGGATGATCGGCCCGGCGTCTACCGGATGCTCAATGAGAAGTCGGAGGTGCTCTATGTCGGGAAGGCGCGGTCGCTGCGCAAACGGGTGGCGAATTACGCGAAGCTGACCGGGCATTCGGGCCGGATCGCCCGGATGATCGACGCAACCGCCTCGATGATGTTCCTGACAACGGAGACGGAGACAGAGGCGCTTCTGCTAGAGCAGAACCTCATCAAACAGCTCAAGCCGAAATACAACGTGCTGCTGAGGGACGACAAAAGTTTCCCCGACATCATGGTCACGACCGCGCATGGCTTCCCCCAGATCAAGAAACATCGCGGGGCGCGCAAGGATAAGGCGCTCTATTTCGGCCCCTTCGCGAGTGCCGGGGCGGTGAACCGCACGCTCAATCAGTTGCAAAAGGCGTTTTTGCTGCGCAACTGCTCTGACGCGATGTTTGACAGCCGGACGCGCCCCTGCCTGTTGCACCAGATCAAACGGTGCAGCGCGCCCTGTGTCGGCAAGATCAGCGAGGAGGAGTATGGCGCGCTGGTCAAGGACGCGACGCGCTTTCTGACCGGCAAATCCACCAAGGTGCAGGAGCAGTTACAGCAGCAGATGGCCGAGGCATCCGCCGCGATGGAGTTTGAACGCGCCGCCGCCCTGCGCGACCGCATCCGCGCCATGGCCCATGTGCAGGGCACGCAGAACATCAACCCGCGCACGGTGACGGAGGCGGACGTGATCGCGCTCCACCAGCAGGACGGGCAGGCCTGCGTCGAGGTGTTCTTCATTCGCGCGAACCAGAACTGGGGCAACCGCGCCTATTTCCCGCGCACCGGCGGGGCGGAGGATCCGGCGGAGGTGCTGGAGGCATTCATGGGCCAGTTTTACGGCACGAAGGAGCCTGCGCGCCTGATCCTGATGTCTCATCCCTTGGAAACGCCAGAGCTGATGGCCGAGGCTTTGACGGAAAAGCTGGGCCGCAAGGTCGATATCGCCGTTCCCTTGCGCGGGGAGCGGCATTTTCTGGTCGAGCAGGCGGCCCGCAACGCGCGGGAGGCGCTGGCGCGGCGGATGTCGGAAAGTGCGACACAGGCCAAGCTGTTGCAGGGGCTGGCCGATGCGTTCGACCTTGATGGTCCGCCACAGCGGATCGAGGTCTATGACAACTCGCATATTCAGGGCACCGATGCGGTGGGCGGCATGATCGTGGCGGGGCCGGACGGGTTTCTGAAATCGAGCTATCGCAAGTTCAACATCAAGGGTGACAGCATCACGCCCGGCGATGATTTCGGGATGATGAAAGAAGTGCTGGATCGCCGCTTTTCCCGGCTGATGAAGGAAGACCCGGATCGCAAGACCGACCAATGGCCCGACGTGATCCTGATCGACGGTGGTGCGGGGCAGGTGTCTGCGACCGTCGCAGCACTTGGTGAATTGGGCGTCGAGGATGTGGAGATCATCGGCGTCGCGAAAGGGGAACAGCGGGACGCGGGCAAGGAAATTTTCCACCGCCCCGGTATGCCGCCAAAGGCGCTGCCGTTCCGCGATCCGGTGCTCTATTTCCTGCAACGCCTGCGGGACGAGGCGCACCGATTTGCCATTGGCACCCACCGTGCGAAACGCGCGAAGGCCACGACGCGCACGCCGCTTGACGAGATACCGGGCGTGGGGGCAGGGCGCAAACGCGCGCTGCTGGCGCATTTCGGCTCGGCCAAGGCGGTGAGCCGCGCGGGGCTCGCCGACCTGAAGGCCGTGCCGGGCATATCGCAGGCGCTCGCGGAAACGATCTACGCCTTCTTCCATGGGGAGCGGTGACAGTGTAGGAGGAAGCGTCGGATCGGGCCCCCGCTAATGCGGGAGCACCTCACCCGACGCTGTTGGGCGCAGCCCAACGTGAGAGCGGAGAAGCTGATGCGCTGGACCATCCCGAATATCCTGACCATCGCGCGAGTGATCGCGGCCCCGATGATCGGGCTGATCTATGTGCTGTTCGACCGCCCTGCTGCGGACTGGATTGCGCTGGCGCTGTTCATCGGGGCATCGCTGACGGACTTCGTGGATGGCTATATCGCGCGCCGGTTCAATCAGGGATCGGCTTTTGGCAAGATGCTCGACCCGATTGCGGATAAGGCGATGGTGATCATCACCTGCGCTGTGGTGCTCGGCCTGTTTGGCCTGACGGTCTGGATCGTGCTGCCGCTGATGATCATCCTCCTGCGCGAAGTACTGGTGAGCGGGTTGCGTGAATTTCTGGGTGAGGTGAAACTCGACGTCACACAATTGGCCAAGTGGAAAACCACCGCGCAGATGGTGGCGCTGTCGGTGCTGCTTGGCGCATCGGCGCTTGATGCCGGGGGATCTGATCTGGCGGGGATGGTCATGGGCGGCGGTCTGGCGCTTTTGTGGCTCGCCGCTGTGCTGACGGCAGTGACCGGCTGGGACTATTTCGCCAAGGCGCTGCCGGTGCTGACCGAGCGTGACAAGGGGTAAGGCGATGCAAGTGCTCTATTTCGCATGGGTGCGGGAGCGGATCGGGATACCGCGCGAGGAGGTCGAAACCTCCGCCAAAACGGTGATGGACCTGATCGAGGAATTGCGCGCGCGCGAGGAACGCTACGCCGCGGCCTTTGCCGATCTGCGCGCGCTGAAAGTGGCGGTAGATCAGGATGTCACGGATTTCGACGCCGATATCACCGGCGCGCGCGAAATCGCGTTTTTCCCGCCGATGACAGGGGGCTGAATGTCCGTCTCCGTTCAGACAGAGGATTTTGACATTGGCGCGGAGATGGCCGCGTTGACCCACGGACGAACGGATATCGGTGCGGTGGTCAGCTTCACCGGGCTTGTGCGCGATATGGGGGGCGGACGGCCGATCACGGCGATGGAGCTGGAACATTATCCCGGCATGACCGAGCGGGCGTTGAGCGCAATCGTAGCTGAGGCAGAAGCGCGCTGGCCGCTACAGGGCGTGCGGGTCATCCACCGCTTTGGCCCGCTTGCCCCCGGCGCGCAGATCGTACTGGTGCTGACCGCTTCCCCCCACCGTCAGGCGGCGTTTGAGGCGGCGGAATTCATCATGGATTACCTCAAGACCCGCGCGCCGTTCTGGAAGAAGGAAACGGGTGCCGATGGCGGTGCATGGGTCGATGCGCGCGAAGAGGATGACGCGGCGGAGGCGCGCTGGGCGCGCTGACTTTTATGCCTCCGGCGGGGATATTTCAGGAAAGTGAAACGGGTTTGGGCCGTGCCTTACGGCGCCGGTTCACGCAATAGATGCCCGTGCCGACAAGTGCGAGGGCGATCAGGATGTCCGCCGTAATCGGCTCATTCAGGATCGCCCAAGCAAAGATCACGCCAAAGACCGGTGCGAGGAAGCTAAAGCTCGCCATATCTGACGCGGGATAGATCGACAGCACCCAAAACCATGTGACAAAGCCGAAAGCGACCACCACGAGCACCTGAAATGCAAAGAGTGCGGCGATGGTGCCGGTCATTTCCCGGATCAGGGGGCCGAAAAGAGGGGCCAAGACCAGCATGATCGGGGCGGAGACCGCAAGCTGGTAGAGAAGCTGCATCTCCGGGCAGGCGCGGCTAAGCTTGGTCGTGCGGGCCAAGAGCGCAATCGCTGCCCAGCAGGCCGCAGCGCCAAGGGCCATCATATCCCCCCTAAGGCTGCCGGTTGCTGGGTCGCGGGACAGAAGTGCGACGCCGACGCCAAGCACCGCCATCACAAGGCCCATGACACGCAGAGGCGTCAGCCGCTCACCCGGGATCAGCCAGTGGGCGGCAAGGGCGACGATCACCGGCATGGTGTAGAACAGGACGGACACGCGCGCGACGCTGGTAAACTCCACCGCCTGAAACAAAAGGATAAACTCCAGCGCGAAAATCACGCCTGCGATGATCCCGGCGGGCAGGCTGCCATCCTTGAGCGTCAGCGGGCGGCGCATGATCCACGCAAAGAGCAGCACGGGCAGAAACGCGCAGGCCGACCGCATCCCGGCCTGAAATACGGGCGACATGCCCGCGTTGATCAGCTTCATCAGCACTTGGTTCAGGCCGAGCAGCGCCGATATCCCGATCAGGAAGGCCGCGCCGGTCGCATCAATCCGATCCTTGCGGGTCATTCAGGCGTCACCGGGTTGGTGCCCGCGAATTGCCAAGGCTGGGCTTCCACCCAGCCGATCCATGCGGCGATGGCGATCTGCTCCATTTCTGCCGCTTTCTCGCGCGGGCAGAACACCTTGACCGTGTAACGAAACTTCCCGAATTCGGCGGTGCGCAAGTGCACCTCTGGCGCGGGGTCGGGCAGGACGATGCCGGACCTTTGCCCGATCATCGCGGCATAGCGTTCGGCCACGTCCTTCAGATCAGCCCATGCGACATCCATCGCGGATTGGATCACTTCTTGTGCCTCCAGCGCCCGTGGCACCGGTTCGGAATGGATGGTGAATTCGTGATAGATATAGCGTTTGCGGAACGTGTGATTGACCACCGGCGTGGTCAGAAACAGGGAATTGGGCAGTGTGATCAGCCGCCCGGTATATTGAAACTCGACGCGGTCGAATTCCTGTAATTTGGTGGTGAAGGCATCGCGGTCGACGACCTCCCCGGTGTGGGGACCAATCTCGATCCAGTCACCCGTGGCGAACGCGCCCGACAGGCCGCGCACCAGCCCGCCGCCAAGGCAAAGGATCAGTTCCTTTGTCGCGATCACGATGGCCACGGCGAAGGCCGCGATGGAGAAAGCGAAATTCTCGATTTCAGGAAGCCAATAGCCGATCAATCCCAGCGCGATGGCAATCGTCGTCGACGAGCGCGCGATGGACATGCGCTGCCGCTGCGCGTCGCTGAGATAGCCGCCCTTGCCCCGGATCACCCGCAGTGACACCCAGCGGACCAGCAGAACCAGCAGCACAAAGCCAACCGTGATCGCGACCTTTTCGTTCACGATCCATGCCGTGAGGTCAGATTTCACGCCATAGACTTCGGGATTCATGCGCTGCCGGTTTCCGCCGCGATCTGGGCGCGGGATTTGCGGGCGCGCTCGGTTGCCGATTTGAGCTGTCCGCAGGCGGCCATGATGTCCTCCCCACGGGGGCGGCGCACGGGGCTGGCATAGCCGGCATTGTTCACGATATCGCCAAACGCCTCGATCCGTTTGCGGGTGGACCGCTCATAGGGGGAGCCGGGCCATGGGTTGAACGGGATGAGGTTGATCTTGGCCGGGATGCCTTCGATCAGTTTCACAAGGCGGCGGGCGTCCTCATCGCTGTCGTTCACATCTTTCAGCATCACATACTCAAACGTGATCCGTTCCGAATTGCTCAGGCGCGGGTAATCGCGGCAGGCCTGCAACAACGCCTCGATATTCCATTTCTTGTTGATCGGGACGAGTTTGTCGCGCACCTCATCCGTCGTCGCGTGGAAGGAAATAGCGAGCATACAGCCGATCTCTTCACCTGCGCGGATGATCTCTGGCACGACACCGGAGGTGGACAGGGTGATGCGGCGGCGGCTGAGGGAGATGCCTTCGCCGTCCATCGCGATCTTCATCGCGTCGCGCACATTGTCGGTGTTGTAGAGCGGCTCCCCCATGCCCATCAGCACGATATTGGACACCAGCCGCTTGTCATCTGCGGGTTTGCCCCATTCCTCAAGGTCGTCGCGGGCAACGAGGATTTGGCCCACGATCTCCGCCGGGGTCAGGTTGCGCACCAGTTTTTGCGTGCCCGTGTGGCAGAAAGAGCAGGTCAGCGTGCACCCCACCTGGGAGGAGATACAGAGCGTGCCGCGATCCGTTTCAGGGATATAGACCGTTTCCACCTCATGCCCGCCATCAATGCGCAGCAGATACTTGCGGGTGCCATCCTCAGAGATTTGGCGGGTCACGACCTCTGGCCGGGCGATGCGGAAATGCTCCTCCAGCATGGAACGGTAGGGTTTGGCGAGGTTCGTCATCGCCTCGAAATCCTGCACGCCCTTTTGATAGAGCCAGCCCCAGACTTGGCCCGTGCGCATCTTCACCTGTTTGTCGGGCGTGCCAGCAGCGCGCAGCGCCTCTGCGAGCTTTTCTCGGGTCATGCCGATCAGGTTCGGTTTCAGCCCCTCCGGCAATTTGCGCGGAATGGTCAGCATGTCTTGCGTCACGGGTGCGGTCGCGGTCATGGGCATCTTCCTCACGAATAAAGACGCCCCCCGGAATGCGAGGGGCGTTTTTTGGAGCCTATAGCAGATGATCGGGCAACGCGCCAGATCAGGCTGTCATGGGTCAGCGGGCGGCGACGTACCGTTGCACGGCGATGCGCGTGCGCTGGGGGCTGTCGCTGTTGAGGTCGGTGACAGCCAGAAGGTACTGACCCGCGCCAACCTTGGCCGCGAGTTGCGAATTCAGATCGCCACCGCTGTCATCATCCTCCCCGACCGAGCGGCCGAAATCGTCGAACAGGCGGATATAGGGATCGCCGCCAGTGACCGACACGGCCTCGATCAGAACAAGTCCCGGCTCGGGTACTTCGAACACCACCCATTGCGCGTCACTGGTGACCCGCAATTCGCTGCGCTGGCGCGTCTCCAAGAGGCCAAGATCGGCCACCGGATAGCTGCCATCAAGCGGCGGGGTCGTTTCGCCGCGCGCATAGAGGCTGTTGAGATAAGCCTGCTCGTCATAGGCGCTCAGGGACACGGTGATCGGTGCGTTGGTATCGCTGAGGGCCGCGACATTGACGCAATAGGTGCCTGCTGGCAGCGGATCAGCAAGGTCAATGCGGGAGTTCAACCCGTCAGAATCGTCATTCTCCGCCAATTGCGCACCGGTGTTGTCAAACACGCGCAATACCGGATCGGCATCTTCATTCTGCGCGGTCAGCGTGATCGGCATCGGCTCCATCAAGGAGAACCGATAAAAGGGCGTGTCCGCGGCACTGGCCGTCAGGATAACGGGCGCATCCGACAGATCGCTGCCAATCGCCCCGATGGAAAGCGCGTCTGTCTCTGGCGTGCAGGTCACCTCATCCTCAAAGAAGGTGCCTTCGGTCAGGGCCGCATGGCCCATATCCGCCAGCCCGACCCGGATGGTTGCGTCAAACACTTCCGTGCCAAAGCCGCTGGCCTCAACGCAATAGGTGCCGGGGGCAAGGTCCATCTCCAACCGCGAATTGAGCGCCCCGCCGCCGTCATCATCGCTGTTCAGAAAGGCGCCGGCCTCATCAAAAAGAGTGATCACCGGATCGCCGTCGAAATTGGTCGCGGCGGCTTCGAGCCGGACAAGGCCCGCATTGGACAGCTCGAAAATGGCGGTATAGGTGCGCTGCTCTGACACGGTTTGGATCGTATCGACATAATCGCCCACCATCCCCGGATCAGACGCCGCGCGGGTGCCGCCAACCCAGCCAATCGCACCGTTCGTCACACCGCAAACACCAAGCGGCACGGCATCCTGCGCAGCCGCACCCGTGGCGCAGAGGGCGACCATGGCGCTCCCAAGCCCCGCTGCGAGTTGTGTTCTCTTTGTCCGGGTCATGGTCGCTCTCCTTTTCATTTGGTCTGCGTGCTTAGCTACAGCGCCGCCGGGCGTCGTTGAACGCGTTGGTGAAACCGATGGCTGAGATTACGTCGCGGGTCTGGGTGCCGCGGTTCGATGTGCCGGTCACGATTGCCCGCGCGCCGGCGCGCATCGCGGCAACCAGCGCCTGATCGTCAGCGGGGCGGGCGGGCCATGCCCATTCGCCCTCTGTGAACAGATCGAAATTGGTATCCCCAATGGCGACGCGCACGCG
Source organism: Rubricella aquisinus (assembly GCF_014199445.1). GTDB lineage: Bacteria > Pseudomonadota > Alphaproteobacteria > Rhodobacterales > Rhodobacteraceae > Rubricella > Rubricella aquisinus. The sequence goes on from NZ_JACIJS010000010.1 coordinate 50,709, forward strand.
GCTGTCCTCCTGAAAGGTGTACCCGCCGGTATAGCTCACCTCACCCTCGACATTGGAGCCGGGGCGGAAGGTCACCATCATGCGAATCTCCCCCCGGCGCACGGTCACCGTTTGCCCGCCGCGGGATGCGGTCGATTCGGTGGGTGCGGACGCGATCCAGCACTCTTTCGCGCCGCTTGTGGTTTCAAAAACGCTCCAGTCGTCAAAACCGGCCACGCTCGGCACGGTCTGTTGCGCGATGGCTGCTGAAGGCAGGCTGAGTGTCGCAACACCCATGCCCACAGCCATATAAAGCGATTTCAAGATATTGGTTTGCATTTGCCTCTCCGCTCGGATCGCCCGCCTCACGCGGCTAACATTTTGAATCACAACTATTTTAGCCAAGCTGTGACTTGTTCTGTTTTCATTTTACCCTGATAATGTAGCCAATCTTAAGGGGTGTTCGCTACCCCCTTTCGCAGCGCGATTGGCGCGAATTTGGCGAAGCTGCGAGTGTCGAATTGGATCAGGTCGAAATGACAGATGCACAGGACGAACGCCCCGATGGGGCGGACCTGTCCGATGCGGCCCTGATCCAGCGGATCGCGGCGGCGCAGGATCGTGCGGCCTTTGCTGATCTGTTCGGGCGATATGCCGGGCGGGTGAAGGGATTCCTGATGCGCTGGGGCATGGCCGCCGATCAGGCCGAGGAAGCCGCGCAAGAGGTCATGGTGTCCGTCTGGCGCCGCGCGGGCAGCTTTGACGCAGACAAGGCAGCGGTCAGCACATGGATCTTTGCCATCGCCCGGAACCGCCGGATCGACATGATCCGCAAAGCCTCCCGCCGGGAGCTAGACCCGGATGATCCCCTTTGGGAGCGTGACCCGGAGCCAGACAGCGCCGAAATACTGAGCGTGGAGCAGCGCGCGGCCCTTGTGCGTGCGGCCCTCAATGAATTGCCCGCAGCACAGGCCGATCTTTTGCGCCTCTCCTTCTATGAGGGGCTGAGCCATGGCGAATGCGCAGAGCGGCTTTCCCTGCCGCTTGGCACCGTGAAATCCCGGATCAGACTGGCATTTGCCAAACTACGCGATACCCTCGGCGATGGAATCGTCGAGGAGTTATGGGATGACTGAGAGTTCTGATCGCGCGGTTGAGTTGGTGCAGACATGGCGCGGGGAGTTTCCTGAATCGAGCCATCGCGGCCATGCGGTCATCGTGGATGAGACCGGGCAGGTCGTCGCGTCATGGGGTGATGAGAACGCGGTGATGCTGCCCCGATCCGCCTGCAAGATGCTTCAGGCCCTGCCCCTTGTCGAAAGTGGGGCGGCGGATGCGGCGGGGCTCGGGTCAGAGCAGTTGGCCTTGGCCTGTGCGTCCCATCAGGGCAGCGCGATCCATACCGAACGCGTCGAGAAGTGGACCAGCAGCCTTGGCCTGCGGGAAGCGGATTTTCGCTGTGGCGCCCATTATCCCTATGACACGGACCGCGCGACCGAGATGCGGATCGACGGGGAGGAGCCGTGTCAGTTTCACAACAACTGTTCGGGCAAGCATTCCGGCTTTTTGACGCTCAACCGTCATCTTGGCGGCGGGGCGGAGTATGTCGAGGCGGACCACCCAGTGCAGCAGTCCGTGCGCGCCGCCCATGATGAGATGACGGAGGATACCTCCCCCGGTTACGGGATCGACGGATGCTCGGCCCCGAATTTCGCCACGACGATGAAAGGGTTTGCGACCGCCTTGGCCAAGATGGCGCGGCCCGAAACCCTTGGCCCCACCCGAGGGCGCGCGGCGTCCCGGCTGGTGGAGGCGATGATGGCGCATCCCGAGCTTGTCGCCGGAGAAGGGCGCGCCTGCACCCAGATGATGCGCGCGATGCCCGGGCGCGCCGCGATCAAAACGGGGGCGGAGGCAGTGTTCTCTGCCATTCTGCCGGAGCATGGCTTCGGGATCGCGATCAAGATTGAGGATGGTGCCACCCGTGCCTCCGAATGTGTTATCGCGGCCCTTCTGGTGCGGCTCGGTGTTGCCCATGCGGATGATCCGGTGATCCAACGCTATCTGGCGGCAGAAGAACGCAACCGGCGCGGCATCCTGACCGGCCATATCCGCCCGACAGAGGCGTTTTATGCGGGCGGTGCGGCACTCTAACCCGACCCTGCTCCATTCTGTGGAAAGAGCCGCCGATTGGTCGCATGACGCAACGAAATGGGGCGTTTTCCCACAGTTTTGCGCTTGCAACCGTCAATGTCTTAGGGATTTGATACGGCCAGACAAATTCGTGCGGACAACCCGCACCAACATGGGAGAAGACAATGAAGAAGCTTTTGGCAGGGGCCGCGATCAGCGCGCTCACCGCGACATCTGCATTCGGCATGGGCCATGGCGCACCGGTCACGATCGGTGTGATCCTTGGGTTCACGGGCCCGATTGAATCGCTGACCCCCGACATGGCCGCAGGCGCAGAGCTTGCCGTGGCTGAGGCGAACGCCTCCGGCAACTTCCTGATGGGCAAGGAAATCCTGACCGAGCGTGCGGACAGCACCTGCGTCGATGCTTCCGCTGCGACCGCCGCGGCAGAGCGTCTGATCACCGCGAGCGAAGTTGTGGCGATCATGGGCGCGGATTGCTCCGGCGTGACCACGGCAGTGGCGAACAACGTGGCGATCCCGAATGGCGTCGTGATGGTGTCGCCATCCGCGACTTCGCCTGCCCTGTCGGAGATTGACGATAACGGCCTTTTCTTCCGCACCGCACCGTCTGACGCGCGTCAGGGTCAGGTAATCGCGGAAATTCTGGGCGAGCGTGGCGTGACCGACATCGCGGTGACCTACACCAACAATGACTACGGCAAGGGTCTTGCCGATGCGTTCGAGGCGGCGTTCACCGCTGCGGGCGGCTCCGTGTCGATCACGGCGGCGCATGAGGACGGCAAGGGCGACTATTCCGCTGAAGTGGGTGCATTGTCCGCCGCCGGGTCCGACACGTTGGCCGTGTTCGGCTATGTCGATCAGGGTGGTCGCGGGATCATCCAATCCTCCCTCGACAGCGGCGCGTTCGACACGTTCGTGCTGGGCGACGGCATGATCGGGGACAGCCTGACCGAGGCGCTTGGCTCCGACATCGACGGAACCTATGGCACCGCGCCAGGTGCGACGGGCGATGCGTTCACCTTCTTTGACGCGATGGCAAAAGCGAACGGGATCGAAGGCGATGGCCCCTATCGTGGTGAAAGCTATGACGCGGCAGCATTGATCATTCTGGCGATGCAGGCGGGTGGCGAAGCAACCCGTGAGGCCGTGGCGCAGAACCTCCTCAACGTCGCGAACGCGCCGGGTGTTCCGATTGGCCCCGGCCAGCTTGGTGTTGCACTGCAACTGCTCGAAGCGGGTGTGAACATCAACTATCAGGGCGCGACCGGCGTGGAACTGATCGGCCCGGGCGAAGCGGCTGGCGCCTATATCGAGTATGAGGTGATCGGTGGCGTTCTGACGCCCATCGGCAACCGCTGATCCGTTTTCAACTTTACCAATCAGGCGGCCCGGGATAATTCCCGGGCCGCTTTGCAAGGGGGTGCCCATGATCCGCGTTGAAAACCTGCATATGCATTTTGGTGGGATCCGTGCCGTGAACGGTGCGAGCATCGAAATCGCGAGCGGCTCCATCACCGGGCTGATCGGCCCGAATGGCGCGGGCAAGACGACATTGTTCAACGTGATTGCCGGTCACTATCAGCCGACATCCGGGCATGTATATCTGGACGGGCAGGAGATCACCGGCCTGCCGCCGCATGAACTGTTCCACCGGGGGCTGTTGCGGACCTTTCAGATCGCCCATGAGTTTTCGACCCTGACGGTACGCGACAACCTGATGATGGTGCCCGGCGGGCAGATGGGCGAGGGCCTGCTCAACGCATGGCTGCGCCCCGGTCAGGTCGCCGCTCAAGAGGCTGATCTGCGGCGCAAAGCCGATGAGGTGATCGAATTTCTGGAGATTTCCCATGTGGCCGACGAATTGGCCGGGAACCTGTCGGGCGGGCAGAAAAAGCTGCTGGAGCTTGGCCGCACAATGATGGTGGACGCCAAGATCGTGTTTCTTGATGAGGTCGGCGCGGGTGTGAACCGGACGCTGTTAAACACCATCGGCGATGCGATCCTGCGGCTTAACAAGGAGCGCGGCTACACGTTCTGCATGATCGAGCATGACATGGATTTCATCTCTCGACTGTGTGACCCGGTGATCGTGATGGCGGAAGGCGCGGTTCTGGCCGAAGGCACGGCAGAGGCCGTGAAATCCGACGAGCGCGTGATCGAAGCCTATCTCGGGACCGGATTGAAGAATAAGGAGCCTACGGCATGATTATTCTTGGTTTTCCCCTGCGGGCAAAACATGCCTCCGGCGGGGTATATTTGAAGAAAGTGAATTGGGCATGAGTTTCCTCATCGGCGACGGCATGACCGGCGGCTATGGCAGTGCCGATATTCTGCATGACTGCACCATCGCAGTGGAGAAGGGAGAGATCGCGGTGATCGTCGGGCCGAACGGGGCCGGGAAATCCACCGCGATGAAGGCCGTGTTCGGGATGCTGCCCTTGCGGCTCGGACACGTGCGGCTGGAGGGCGAGGATATCACGGCGCTGACGCCTCAGGCGCGGGTCGCCAAGGGCATGGCTTTTGTCCCGCAGACGCAGAATGTGTTCACCTCCCTGACCGTGCAGGAAAATCTGGAAATGGGCGCTTATCTGCGCCGCGATGATATTCGGGGAACGATGGAGCAGGTGTTCGATCTGTTTCCGATCCTCGGGGAGAAGCGGCGGCAACCCGCGGGGGAGCTATCCGGGGGGCAGCGTCAGCAGGTGGCCGTGGGCCGCGCGCTGATGACGCAACCGAGTGTCCTGATGCTCGATGAGCCGACCGCGGGTGTCAGCCCCATCGTCATGGATGAACTCTTTGACCGGATCATCGAGGTTGCCCGCACCGGGATCGCCATTCTGATGGTGGAGCAGAACGCGCGCCAGGCGCTCAACATCGCGGATCGCGGCTATGTTCTGGTGCAGGGTGAGAACAGATACACCGACACGGGCGAGGCGCTGCTGGCGAACCCCGATGTGCGGCGCAGTTTCTTGGGGGGTTGAGGGATGGTGGATATTCTCAACGCATTGGTCTTGTTCTCGAATTTCGTGCTGATCCCGGGCCTTGCCTATGGGGCGCAACTGGCGCTCGGGGCGCTGGGGGTCACGTTGATTTATGCGGTGTTGCGGTTCTCCAACTTCGCGCATGGTGATTTGATGGCCTTTGGCACCATGGCGACGATCCTTGTCACATGGTGGTTTCAGAGCATGGGGATCAGTTTCGGGGTGCTGCCGACAGCACTCCTTGCGCTGCCCTTCGGGATCGCGATTGCGGCTGTGATGTCGCTGTTCATGGATCGCGCGGTCTATAGCTTTTACCGCAAGAAGCGGGCGGCGCCGGTTACCTTTGTGATCGCGTCGGTCGGTGTGATGTTCATCCTCAACGGTGTCGTGCGCCTGATCATCGGGCCGGATGACCAGCGGTTTGCCGATGGGGAACGGTTCATCGTGCGGGCGCGCGATTTTGAGGCATGGAGCGGGCTGTCCGAAGGGTTGGCGCTGCGCTCCACTCAGGCGATCACGCTGGTGGTTGCCATCCTGATCGTGATCGCCCTGTTCTGGTTTTTGAACCGCACACGGATGGGCAAGGCGATGCGCGCCTATTCCGACAATGAGGATCTGGCACTGTTGTCCGGGATTGATCCGGCGCGGGTTGTGATGGTGACATGGATCATCGCCGCCGCGCTCGCCACGATTGCGGGTGTGCTTTACGGGTTGGATAAATCATTCAAACCGTTCACCTATTTCCAGCTTTTGCTGCCGATATTCGCCGCCGCGATTGTGGGGGGCATCGGCAATCCGGTGGGGGCGATTGCCGGTGGGTTCGTGATCGCGTTCTCAGAAGTGACCGTGACCTATGCCTATAAACGCTTCCTTGGGCATTTGTTGCCCGAAAACCTTGCGCCTGATGGATTGGTGCAGCTTCTGTCCACCGATTACAAATTCGCGGTGAGTTTCGTCATTCTAGTGGTGGTGCTGCTGTTCCGACCGACCGGCCTGTTCCGGGGGAAGGTGATCTGATGCGCAATATCCTTCTGTTTGCCGCGATGTTCGCGGCGCTTGCGGCGGTCGCGGTGTTTCAAAGCCCGACGCTGGCCATCTCAATCATCAACCTGTGCCTGATCTCGGCGATCATGGCGCTGGGCGTGAACATGCAGTGGGGATATGGCGGGCTGTTCAATGTGGGCATCATGGGGTTTGCCGCGTTGGGCGGTGTCGCTGCCGTGCTTGTCAGCCTGCCGCCCCGACCCGAGGCATGGAGCGCGGGTGGGCTTGGCCTGTTGTCCTCCGGGCTGGCGCTGGTGGTCACCGGGGTGATCGTCGCGCAGATCCGCAAGCGCCTGCCCGCGAGCCGGATGCGTGGTCTCATCACGCTGTTGGCCGTTATCATCGGGTTTTTCACGATCCGCGCGTTTTTCGATCCGGCAACGGATGCGATCGAGGCGCTTGATCCGGCGCAGTTTGGCAATATCGGGGGCTTGGGCCTGCCGATCATTCTGAGCTGGCTGGTGGGCGGGCTTTTCGCGGCGGGGGCCGCGTGGGTCGTGGCCAAGATCGCGCTCGGCCTGCGGTCCGACTACCTTGCCATCGCGACGCTTGGCATTTCGGAGATCGTCATTGCCGTGCTGAAAAACGAGGATTGGCTCGCGCGTGGCGTGAAGAACGTGTCGGGCCTGTCGCGCCCTGTCCCCTATGAAGTGGATTTGCAGGAGGCGCCTTGGTTGATCGACCTTGCCAATACGCTCAGCATGTCGGTCAATGAATTGTCGTCAATTGTTGTGCGGGGCGGCTATGCCGCGCTGTTCCTCATTGTGCTGATCGTGCTGACTTGGGCGGCGGAGCGAGCGTTACGCTCCCCATGGGGGCGGATGATGCGCGCCATTCGCGACAATCGCGATGCGGCGGCTGCAATGGGTAAGGACGTGACCGCGCGGCATATCCAGATTTTCGTGCTTGGCTCTGCGATTGTCGGCGTGGCAGGGGCGATGCTCACTACCTTGGAAGGGCAATTCACGCCCGGCAGCTATCAGCCTTTGCGCTTTACCTTCCTGATCTGGGTGATGGTGATCGTCGGCGGATCGGGGAACAACTGGGGTTCGATCCTTGGCGGGTTCCTGATCTGGTTTGTCTGGGTGCAGGCGGAGCCAGCGGGCCTGTTGATCATGGATGCCGTCACCGCTGGGTTCGGTGAGGACAGCGCGATCCGCGCGCATCTGCTGGATGCCGCGCCCCATATGCGCCTCCTGTTGATGGGGTTGATCCTGCTCACGGTCATGCGGTTCAGCCCGCGCGGTCTGATCCCCGAAGTCATCCGCCGCTAAACGGCAAAGGGCCACGCAATCGCTGCGTGGCCCTGTTGCGTTTGGCTTTCCCGCCTTAGCCGAGGGTCGGATCGTCGAATTTCGGCGTGCGTTTCTCTTTGAGCGCGGCAAGCCCCTCCTTATGCTCGGCGGAGGAGAAGCTGCGCATCATTTTCTCAATGGATGCGGCGGTATCAAGGTGCTGATGCTCTGCCTGAAGGATCGCCATCTTCATGCCCTGCACAGCATCGGGCGCGAGGCTCGCGATGTGGTGGGCCGCGGTGACGGTCTTTTCCGACAGTTGATCCAATGGCACGATGGAGGTCAGGAACCGGCTTTGCAAAAGGTCCATATCGCCCAGCGTATCGGCGGCAAGGAACAGGCGCCGTGCCACTTCCGGGCCAAGCCGGTTGACCACCCGCTCGATCCCGTCGGGCGGGTAGTAGATGCCGAGCCGGGCTGCTGGGATGCTCGCCTTCATCCCCCGCACGCCAAAGCGGAAATCGCAGGCCAGCGCCAGATCGAAGCCCGCGCCATAGACCCCGCCATTGAGGGCCGCAATCGTTGGCTGGCGCACGTTCTCCAGCCGGTCGATGAATTTCGCATAAGGATTCTCGGTGAGCTTGCCCGCGCGGATCGTGCCGAAATCGGCCCCCGCGCAGAAAGATTTGCCACTGCTGCCGATCACGATCACCCGGATCGCCGGATCGGCCTCGAATGTATCGAGGGCGCGGCCCATCACCGCCAGCATGTCCATGGTCAACGCGTTGTGCCGCTTGGGCGCGTTCATGATGATATGGCCGATGGGGCCATCGGTAAGCACGCGTACTTCGTCTGTCATTCGTGAAACTCCGCAAAAACGGGGGCATGGTCAGATGGTTTTTCCCAGCCGCGCGCGTCGCGCAGAATGCGGGAGGAGCCGTCAACGGCCCGCATATCGGGGGTGGCCCAGATGTGATCGAGCCTGCGGCCCTTATCCGCGGCGGACCAGTCCTTCGCCCGGTACGACCACCAGGAATAAACCTTTCCCTCGGGCATATGCTGGCGGGTGATGTCCTGCCAATTGGCGGCGGCCTGCACAGCGGCAAGGTGGTCCACTTCAATCGGGGTGTGCGACACGACCTTAAGAAGCTGTTTGTGGGACCAGACGTCATCCTCCAAAGGGGCGATGTTCAGATCGCCCACCAATACCGCCCGCGTGGGAGGCTCTGCCGTGAACCAGTCGCGCATTTCTGATAGGAAATCGAGCTTGTGGCCGAATTTGACGTTCTTGTCCCGGTCCGGCTCATCCCCGCCCGCAGGGACGTAGAAATTGTGGATGGTCATCCCGTTTTGCAGGCGGGCGGCAACATGACGGGCATCGCCCTTGCCGCAGAAATCATGCGATCCGGCATCCTCAATCTGCAGGCGCGACAGGATCGCGACGCCATTATAGCCCTTCTCCCCCCGGGCAACGATATGGGCATAGCCCGCATCCGCGAACACTTCGACGGGGATTTTATCGACCGGCGATTTGGTTTCCTGCAAGCACAGGACATCGGGCGCTTCGTCGCGCAGGAGCCGCTCCACAATCGGCGCGCGCAACCGCACGGAGTTGATGTTCCAGGTGCAGACTTTAATCGACATGAGCTCCCCCTCTTGGTCGCCGCAAGATTGGCCCGTGCGCCCATGCGGTACAAGCCCGAATTATGCGGAAAACCTACCCCCTGAAAAGGAACCACCTGACCCCGGGGGAGGGGCCAGGCGGAAATCCCAGAGGGATAGCCACTTTGGAGGGGGGATAAAGTGGCGTTCAGTCGGTTGCGGTAATTGGGGGGTCCCAACCGACATCTTCACTCTATTGCGTCGCAGCACTCAGCGCAACAAAAGTTCGCCTCAATCTGTCAATTTACGCCTTATTTCACTCAAAACTCACGCTACAAGCCGATATCCGCCGGATTCAGTGACGAGTAGGGTTGCATTGGAGGGATCAGATTCAATCTTTTGGCGAAGTCGGTAGATATGCGTTTCAAGGGTATGAGTCGTTACAGCCGAATTGTAACCCCAGACCTCATGTAACAGAACGTCCCGCGGAACGACCCCATCATTGGCCCGATAGAGGAATTTGAGGATGTTCGTTTCCTTCTCCGTCAGGCGGATTTTGCGGTCTGCATCGTCCACCAGCATCTTGGCCGATGGTTTGAACGTGTATTGGCCGACGGTGAACACCGCGTCCTCGCTCTGTTCATGTTGGCGCAGTTGCGCGCGGATGCGGGCGAGCAGGACCGGGAATTTGAACGGCTTGGACACATAGTCATTCGCGCCGCTATCGAGCCCGAGGATCGTGTCGCTGTCCGTGGAATGGCCGGTCAGCATCATCACGGGGCTTTTCACCCCTTGCTTGCGCATCAGGCGGCACAATTCGCGACCATCCATGTCGGGCAAACCCACATCAAGGATGATCAGGTCGTAATGTCCCGATTTCACCTTGGCGAGGCCATCCGCCCCGTCGCCCGCCTCAAAAACATCGAACTCATCCGTAAGGACAAGCTGATCGGCAAGCACTTCGCGCAGATCTTCGTCATCATCCACGAGGAGGATTTTGCGTAATGTGCTCATGACAGGCTCCATGTTGAGTTTGTGTTCAACCGGATTTGAGCGGGAAGCTGTTTGTGTTCAAGTCTGTGTGTCATCCGCTCACGCCCCTGTGTTGCATTCCCGGTCAATGTTACATATCCGGGCTGATAGGAAGGCTGGAAAAGGGGCGCGCATGGCTATCGGTCCGACACAGGAGGAGCAGATCGCCCGCGCACGGGCAGAGATGCGGATGGGTGTTCCTGTCGTGCTTGCAGCCCCTGATGGTAGCGGATTGCTTGCCCTGCCGATTGAAACGCTGAACACCACGCGGTGGGACGAGTTGCGCCAGCTTGGCGCGCCCGTGCTGGTATTGACGGCCCGGCGGGCGGATACGCTGCGCGCGCGGGCCTATGATGGCGACATTGCGCGCATCGCCCTGACGGGGGAGGAGAGCCTGACATGGCTTCAGGCGACAGCCGATCCCGCCGCCGATTTGCGCTATCCGATGAAAGGCCCCTATATCGCTCAGCGTGACGGCGATGCGGGGTTGCACCGCCATGCCGTCACCTTGGCCCGCCGGGCGCAGTTGTTGCCCGCGGTGCTCACCATCCCGCTGCCGGACGCGGGCCCGTTTGCTGACGAGAATGGCTTGCATCTGGTGTCACAGGCGACGCTAGACACTTACCTGTCCCATTGGAGCCCGTTTGAGGAAGTGTCCGCCGGGCGCGTGCCGTTGCATGTGGCCGAGGCTGGGCGCGTGCATGTGTTTCGCGCCCGGGACGGGGCAGAAGAGCATTATGTCATCGAAATCGGCACGCCAGATCGCGCCGCGCCGGTTTTGACCCGGCTGCATTCGGCCTGTTTTACCGGCGATGTGGCCGGATCGCTGAAATGCGACTGTGGCCCGCAATTGCGCGCGGCACTTGCACAGATGGCGGAGGAGGGCGCGGGGCTGCTCCTATATCTCAATCAGGAGGGCCGTGGCATCGGCCTTGCCAACAAGATGCGCGCCTATTCCTTGCAGGATGAAGGGTTTGATACGGTTGAGGCCAATCACCGGCTTGGCTTTGAGGATGATGAGCGGAATTTCCGTGTCGGGTCTGAGATTTTGCAGGCGATGGGCGTGCGTTCTGTCCGGCTGTTAACCAACAATCCCCGCAAGGTCCGCATGATGGACGAAGGCGGCGTCACCGTGGCGGAGCGCGTGCCGCTGCGCGTCGGCCAGACCGAGCAGAACCGCGCTTACCTCGCGACCAAGCGGGACAAGAGCGGTCACGACCTGTGACCGACCTGATCGTGCAGAATGGGCGCGCGCGGTTTGGGCCGCGTGTTCTGCCCTGCGCCATGGGCAAGGGCGGTGTGACCCGTGCAAAGAGGGAAGGCGACGGAGCCACCCCTGCGGGTAGTCATCGGCTGCTCAAGGGATATTACCGCGCGGATCGTCTTGCCCCGCCGCGATCCTGCCTCCGGCTTCAACCGATTGGGCCGGGCGATCTGTGGTCCGACGATGCTGATGACCCCGATTACAACAGGCGCGTGCGCCGTCCGCATCCCTACCGGCATGAGCGCCTGTTCAGGGCCGATCCGCTTTACGATCTTGTGCTGGTCACCGATTGGAACAGCGCGCTCGTGCGCCCCGGTGCTGGCTCTGCGATTTTTCTGCACATATGGCGCCGTCCCGGTTGGGCGACCGAAGGATGCGTTGCGTTCTGCCGCCGTGATCTGATTTGGCTGGCGGAGCGCTGGACACAGCAAAGCCGCCTGATCGTTCAGCCGTAGTCGCGCGCACCGAAAATCGCGGAGCCAACGCGAATATGCGTGGCCCCGAGCGCAATCGCGCGTTCAAAATCGCCACTCATCCCCATCGACAAGCCCGTGATGCCGTTCCGTGCTGCGATCTTGCCCAACAGCGCGAAATGCAAGGAAGGCTCCTCATCAGCGGGCGGGATGCACATCAGCCCGGCAATCGGCAGGTCGAGCGCGCGTACGGTCGCAATGAACGCATCCGCGTCCGAGGGGATCACACCCGCCTTTTGCGGCTCTTCGCCCGTGTTGATCTGTAAGAAAAGGTCGGGGCAGGTGCCGCGCTCCTGCGCCTGATCCGCGATCTTGCGCGCCAGCTTTTCCCGATCAACGGAGTGTATCGCCTCAAAAAGCTCCATCGCCTGTTTGACCTTGTTGGTCTGGAGCGGCCCGAGGAGGTGGACCGACACACCGTCATAGGTGTCGCGAAAAGCGGGCCATTTGCCTGCGGCCTCTTGCACCTTGTTCTCCCCAAACAGCCGGTGACCAGCCTCAAGCACGGCTTCAACCCGTTCGTTCGGTTGTACCTTTGAGACGGCGATCAGCTTCACGTCGCTGCGCGCGCGCCCTGCGGCGTCACAGGCGGCTTTTATCCGGTGTTCGATGTCAGAGAGGGACATGCGGGCCTCCGTTCAGGTCTGAAACTGCCCACTGTATGTAGCCCGTGGCCACAAAAGAAAAGAGCGAGCCCGAAGGCCCGCTCTTCCCGATCAAGTTCTAATCCGAAGATTAGAAGGAGAGGCCGATACCGCCGCCGAACTTGGATGCGCCGGCGTGGGTTTCACCAGCTGCAACCTTTGCAGTTGCGCCGCCGCCGAGGGAGTAGTCAACCCATGCGCCCCATGCGTCGGTGTCTGCGACTGCTTTGTTGTTCACGTCTTCGTATGCGACGCCGATGGTTGCTGCGCCTGCGCCGAAGGTTGCGGAGATACCAGTGGTGGTCTTGCCCTGGTCGCCTGCTGCTGCACCGAATGCAATGCCGGCCTGATCGTCAGTCACGGTTGCGTAGGAAACGGTCACTTTTGCCGGGCCAACGCCTGCCTGAACGGAGAGACCAGAGATGGTGTCGCCGTCGTTCTGCTGGAAGCCGGTGCCGAGTGCGATGGAACCGAAGGAGAACTTCGCGCCGAGGCCGATGGTCTGCTTGGTGGTCGCTGCTGCGGTGTTGCCGTTCTCCCAGGAAGCGGAGATCGTGGTGCCGCCGAACGCGATGTCATAACGGACGAGCTGGGACGCGGTGCCTGCAGCTGCGGTGTCTGCTACGTTGTCGAGGTCGGAGTTGCCGGAGAAGTGGTCTGCTTCGCCTGCGAGGCCGCCGTTCTGGATGTCGTACATTGCGAAGTCGAATGCGCCGTCGGTGTCACCACCGGTCACGGTGCCGAATGCGCCGGACACGAACACTGCTGCGGATTCTTCAACAGGTGCTTCGTCGAAGTCGCCGGTTGCGCCGAAGGAGAGGCCGCCGTCGGTGGAGCCGGTGAAGGACCACACGATGTCGAAGTCGGTGTGCAGGGAGAGGTCTTCGCCAACGTTTGCGTCGTTGGAGGTCAGGCCCAGCTCACCCATACCGGAAACGGTCAGGTCAGCGAAAGCTGCGGTAGCGGAGAATGCGACGAGTGCGGTCGTCGTGAAAAGAACGTTTTTCATGGTTGTCCCTCATGAGTTAAAGCGACACGGGATTCCCTTGTGGGTAAACCGCGTGCCGTGAAATTCATTAAAGACCCCCCTCCGGTCAAGACTTTCGAAACCTTTTCGTGCTCATGCAGTGTGGGTGATGCGCGAATGACACAGTTGTGATCACCAGGTCATCGCGCAGCACAAGCCGCCCTATCCCTAAAACGCTTGTGAGCCTGCCGTCACGCGGATAGAACCGGGGCGATCTTTGGCTCAATATAAGGCAAATCCGATGCGCACATCTTTGATTGCTGGTTTTTCCGGTCTCGTGTTGACGCTGGCGGCATGTAGCCCCGGCCAGGATTTGCGGGTCGAGCCTGAGCTGCCCACGGGTGGGGTAAGCGTAAACCGTCTTTTGTCTGGTGAGGCATTTGCCTCTGCCGGGGAATTTCCGGTCAACAGCCTGTTGTGGCGCGCCTCGCTTGAGACGGTGGATTTCCTGCCCATGGCGTCCACCGATCCGTTCTCCGGCGTGATTGCGACCGATTGGGGTGCGCTTGCTGGCGCGTCGGATGAGCGGTTCCGCGTCACGGTGTTCATCCGGTCCGAAGCGCTTGCCGTGGACAGCCTGCGCGTCGCGATGTTTCGCGAAGTGAACGAGGATGGCCGCTGGGTCGCGGCCCCGGTCAGCCCGCTCACCGTACGCCAGTTGGAAGACGCCATTTTGTTGCGCGCGCGCGAATTGCGCATCGCTGAAGAGGCCTAAACAGGCCCAACACTAAAGTCACGAGTGAACATGTCCCGTTACAACGCCCGCACCGTCGAACCGAAATGGCAACAGGCTTGGGAGGCGGCGGAAAGCTTTGCCGCGCGCCATGATCCGACGCGGCCGAAATACTATGTCCTTGAGATGTTCCCCTATCCGTCGGGCCGCATCCATATGGGGCATGTGCGCAACTACACGATGGGCGATGTGGTCGCGCGCACGAAACGCGCGCAGGGCTTCAACGTCTTGCACCCGATGGGCTGGGACGCTTTCGGGATGCCAGCAGAAAACGCCGCGATGGAGCGGGGCGCGCATCCCGGCGACTGGACCTATCAAAACATCGCGGATATGCGCGAGCAGATGAAGCCCTTAGGCTTTTCGCTCGACTGGACCCGCGAATTCGCGACCTGTGATCCTGACTATTACGGCCAACAGCAGGCCCTGTTCATCGACATGATGGAAGCGGGCCTGATCACCCGCAAATCCGCGATGGTGAACTGGGATCCGGTGGATATGACCGTGCTCGCCAACGAACAGGTGATCGACGGGAAGGGCTGGCGCTCCGGCGCGGTGGTGGAACGCCGCGAGTTGACGCAATGGTTCTTCAAAATCTCCGACATGGCGGATGAATTGCTCGGCGCCTTGGATGGGTTGAAGGATTGGCCCGAGAAGGTCCGCCTGATGCAGGCGAACTGGATCGGCAAGAGCCGTGGTCTGCAATTTTCCTTCGATCTGACCGCGCCCGCGCATGGCATGGACAAGGTGGAGGTCTACACCACCCGGCCTGACACGCTGATGGGCGCGAGCTTTGTCGGCATCTCCCCCGATCATCCCTTGGCCAAGGCGCTGGAGGCGGAGAATGCCGACCTCAAGGCGTTCAACGACGAATGCCGCAAAACCGGCACATCCGAGGAAGCACTGGAAAAGGCTGAAAAACGGGGGTTTGACACAGGGCTGAAAGCCCGCCATCCGCTGAACCCGGATTGGGAGCTGCCGGTCTGGGTCGCCAATTTCATCCTGATGGATTACGGCACCGGTGCGATTTTCGCCTGCCCGGCCCATGACCAGCGCGATCTGGATTTCGCGCGGAAATACGACCTGCCGGTGATTGATACCTTTATTGCCGCTGAAAACGGCGCGCCTGTGACGGATGAGGCGTTCGTGCCGCCGAAATCCGAGGCCGTGAAATGGATCGACCATTTCGCCGGGCTGGATGTGGCAACCGGGGATGAGGCGATCGACCGGACCATTGATTTCGCGGAAAAGGCAGGCTGGGGGGAAGGCGTCACCAAATTCCGCCTGCGCGACTGGGGGCTGAGCCGTCAACGCTATTGGGGTGCGCCGATCCCGATGGTGCATTGCGACGATTGCGGTCTGGTGCCGGAGAAGAAGGAAAACCTGCCCGTCGAATTGCCGCGTGATGTCGATTTCTCAACCCCCGGCAACCCGCTTGACCGCCACCCGACATGGCGCGACACGCCATGCCCGTCCTGCGGCAAACCGGCAAAGCGTGAGACGGACACGATGGACACCTTCGTCGATTCGTCATGGTATTTCGCGCGCTTCACGTCGCCGCGCGCGGATACGCCCACGGACCTTGATGAGGCGTCCTATTGGATGAATGTGGACCAGTATATCGGCGGGGTGGAGCACGCGATTTTGCACCTCCTTTATTCGCGGTTCTTTGCGCGCGCGATGGTCAAGACCGGCCACCTGCCAGCCTCCGCGTCGGAGCCGTTCAACGCGCTCTTTACGCAAGGCATGGTCACGCATGAGACCTACGAGACACGCAATGATGCTGGCCGCCCTGTCTATCACACGCCTGATGAGGTGGTGCGTGACGGCGACGCCGTGCGCTTGGCCGATGGCACGCCGGTTACGGTCGGCCCGATCATCAAGATGTCGAAATCGAAGAAGAATGTCGTCGATCCGATGGACATTATCGATCAATACGGGGCTGATACCGCGCGTTGGTTCGTGATGTCCGACAGCCCGCCGGAGCGGGACGTGGAATGGACCGCCGCGGGGGCAGAGGCGGCATGGAAGCACCTCCAGCGGGTCTGGCGACTGGTCGCCGAAGGCGATCATAGCGCCGAAGGAGTGGCCCCAGAGGGGTCCGAGGAGGCGCTCACCCTCACCAAGCTCACCCATCGCACCATTCGCGATGTGAGCGACGGGATCGCGCAATTCCAGTTCAACAAATCCGTGGCGAAACTCTATGAGTTGACCAACGCCATCGCAAAATCCAAAGGCACCGGCGCGGCAGAGAAATCCGCGCGCCATTTCGCGCTTACCACCATGGCGCAGCTGATGCAGCCCATGACCCCCCATCTGGCGGAGGAAATGTGGGCGGCGCTGGGCGGGTCTGGTCTGGTGATTGACGCGCCATGGCCCGTGGCCGATTACAGCTATCTGGTCGAGAATACCGTGACCCTGCCCATTCAGGTCAATGGCAAGCGGCGCGGAGAGGTGACAGTGGCCGCTGACGCCAGCAAGGAAGAGATCGAAACCCTTGCCCTCGCGGATGGGGCGGTGCAGCGTTTTCTGGATGGAAAGCAGCCCCGAAAGGTGATCGTCGTGCCCGGTCGCATCGTGAATGTCGTCGTTTGATCCCACGCGCCGCCGCCTTCTGGGCGGTTTGGGGGCCATTTTGGCCCTCACTGGCTGTGGGTTCGCGCCGGTGTATTCGGATGGTCGCGCGGCGACATCGCTTCTGGGCAATGTCGCGGTCGATAGTCTGCCGGGGCGCGAAGGCTTCATTCTGCGGGAACGCCTGCGGGAGCGCTTGGGCGGTGTGCCCATCGGGCAACCCCGCTACCGGATCAGCACGACCTATAGTGTCAGTTCGGCGGGGCTCAATATTTCCCAATCCGCCAGCATCACCCGCTTTAACCTGACCGGCGTTGCGGAGTTTTCGTTCCGGGACGCGGTGACGGGCGACGTGATTTTCACCGAGAGCGTTCAGGCGGTATCTGCCTATTCCACCACCGGGTCGGCCTTCGCCGCTGAGGTGGCGGAGCGGGATGCGCAGGAACGCCTTGCCCTCACCATCGCGGACCGGATCGCCAGCCGGGTCGCCCTCGCTGCCGAGGCGCTGCCGCAATGAAACTTGGCAAGCGAGAGGCCAACCGGTTTTTCGCCAAGCCGGAACCGGGTGTCGCAGGCATCCTGATTTATGGCCCTGATCCGATGCGGATTGCCCTGAAACGCGAACAACTCGTGCGCGCCCAGATCGGCCCGCAGGGGGAGGAAGAGATGCGCTTTTCGCGCATGATGGGGGCGGATTTGCGCAGCGACAAGGCGATGCTGGGCGATGCGATGGGCGCGCGCGGCTTCTTTCCCGGCCCTCGCGCGGTGCTGCTTGAGGATGCGACGGATACCGTGGCCCCGATGGTCAAGGCAGCCCTTGAGGATTGGCGGGAGGGCGATGCGCTTTTGATCGTTACCGCCGGGCAACTCACCCCGCGCGGCGCGCTGCGCAAACTGTTTGAGCCTGCGAAAAACGCTTATGCCGCGCCGATCTATGCCGATCCGCCCGACCGGGACGAATTGGAGGAGATGATCCGCACAGCGGGCCTGCCTGCGCTGTCACGCCCGGTGATGGAAGACCTCACGACCCTGTCGCGCGATCTTGACCCCGGTGATTTTGCGCAAACGCTGGAGAAGCTGGCGCTCTATACGCTCGGCCAGGTGGAGGTCACCCCCGATGACCTTGCCGCGATCATGCCCCAGTCGACCGAGGCCGAGTTAGACGAGGTGATCGCCGCCGTCGCCCGGCAGGACGCGCGCGCGGTCGCGCCGCTGATGTCACGAATGTTGGCGCAGGGGGTCAATCCTACGACGCTCATCATCATGGTCAGCCGTCATTTCCGGCAGATGCACGCCGTGGCCAGCATGGGCGGTGGGGAGGAGGCGATGATGCGCCTGCGCCCGCCGGTGATGGGCCCACGCAAACGGCAGATGAGCGAGCAATTGAGGCTCTGGTCCGTGCCGATGCTGGAGGCCGCGATCAAGACGCTGATGGATACTGACCTCGCCCTCCGCTCCCCCCGGCCGGTGCCCGATATGGCACTGATCGAGCGGGCGCTAGTGCGCATCGCGATGCAATCGAAACGCAGATAGGAGACTTTGTCATGGCCTATACCCTGATCGGACACCCGCAATCGCGCGCGATGCGCGCCATGTGGATGCTGGAGGAGGCCGGGCAATCCTATGATCTGATCCCGGCCAAACCCGCCTCAGATGAGGCGAAGGCGCATAACCCAAGTGGCAAGGTGCCCGCGCTCAAGGTGGATGGGCAGTTGATCACCGATTCGGTCGCCATTGTGCAGTTTCTGGCGGATCGGCACGGGGTTGGAACGGCAAAGGCGGGAACGGTCGCGCGCGGACAGCAGGACGCGCTGACGCAGTTTGTTGTGGAGGAGATCGACGGCGCGCTCTGGACCGCGTCAAAGCATAAATTCGTGCTGCCCGAGGCCCTGCGCGTGCCGCAGGTGAAGGAGACGGCCCGCGTGGAGTTTGACCGCGCAATCGCGCGCCTGTCGGCTTATCTAGGCGAGCAGGATTATCTGATGGGCGACGCGTTTTGCGTGCCCGATCTGATTGCGTCTCATTGCCTTGGCTGGGCGCGGGCCGCGAAATTCGATGTCACGGATGAGCGGGTCGTGGCTTACGGTAAACGGTGCCGTGCGCGGCCAGCCTTCCGGCGGGCATTAGAGCGTGCGGCGGAGACCCGGGCGTAGCGCTCCCGCACGTCGCTGACGCTCCCTTTGGGCCGGGCCGCGCCTTGCGGCGCGGACGCGCGCCGCGCGGGGTATATTTGAAGAAAGTGAATTGATGCGCTGGCCGGATTGGACGGCCAGCGCATCGTTTTGGATCAGAAAAGGCTCTCGTAGGCACCGCCGCGCGCATCCCGACGCGCGAAATAGTTGGCGAAGCTGTCCGCCGTCCAGTCCACAAGCGCATCCTGATAGGCGGTGAAGCTTTCCACGACGCGGCGGCCATAATCGTCATCATCCGCCACGCTGCCGCGCACCCGCATCGACGTTTCGGCCAGACGGTCAAACACCGCATCCGGCACACGGGTCGGGCGGGTGCCAAACTCGCGCTGCATCTGCGACAGGGCGAGGCCATTGCCACCATAATAGGCGGAGCAAAGCTGCGAGTTTTCCATATCCGCCGCCGTCTCGAAGATCAGGCGATCACGGTCATCGAGATTGTCCCAAACCCGCTTGGTGATCCCCATGGCAGAGACCGTTCCCGGCTCCTGAAAGCCGGGATACATGTAGGTCGCCAGCAATTTGGGGAAGCCGAAATGCAGATCATCCGCAGGGCCGACCCATTCAAGCGCGTTGATATCGCCCGCAAACAGCGCCTCAACGATGTCGCCCGCCGGGGTGACCACCGTATTCGCGCCAAGCTCCCGCAGCACCGCGCCGCCAAGGCCCGGGATCCGCATCGTCAGCGACTGGAAATCCTCCATCGAGGTGATGGGCTGTTCAAACCAGCCGCCCATCTGGACGCCAGTGCCGCCACAGGCCACCGATTTCACGCCATGCTGGGCGTTCAACTCATCCCAAAGCGCCTGACCACCACCATACCGCAACCAGCCATGCTGTTCGGTCATCAATAGGCCAAGCGGCACGGAGGTGAAGAAGTTATAGGCGCGGTGTTTGCCCTGAAAGTAATACTCCGCCGTGTGATACAATTCGATATCACCATTGCCGACAGCGTCATGCACGTCGAACGCGCCCATCAGGGTGCCCGCCGGGAACACTTCGACTTCAATGCGCCCATCGGACAGGGCCGCGATATTGGCCGCGGCGCGTGCAGCACCACCGGACAAAAGCGCAAGATCGCCCGGCCAAGAGGTCGCCATGCGCCAACGCAGGCGACCCTGCGCATAGGCAGGGGCGGCAAGGGGGGCAGCGGCGGTTGCGGCAAGTGCGCCAAGGGCGGCACGGCGGTTGATACGGGTATCCGTCATGATCTGCTCCCTTTATGCGCTAAAGCTGCGGCGGCGATTGGTGGCGAAAGGTGCCTCTGACACGCGGGTCCAGGACTGCACGGCCTCGCCAAAACGCTTATAGCCATCGACAAGGGCTGCGGCTTCCGCGCCATCGCTGGCCAAACCATTGAGCACATCGCGTGCGGCAGGCATCATCGCGTGGAACACATCCTCGTTCAGCGTCGTGACCTCAGCCGCGCCGGTCAGGCGCAGGATCTGCTGGGCGAGCGCGTTGCGCTTGAGCGCTTCGGCCGCAGTGATATGGCTTTGCGCCGTGGTGGCTGCCGTGAGGATGCGCTGCTGCGTTTCGTTCAGCCCATTCCAAGCGGCACTTTTGAGCGTCAGGGACACAGCGGCAGAAGGGCGCGTGATCGTGCCAAGCGCCACCTTGTTCAGGCCACCCATGCCAGCCTGCTGCTGATCGGCAAGCGGCCCGGTCTCCGCGAATGCCGCGCCACCGGGGGCGACCACGTTCATCGCAGGCGTCGTCACATTCGCGCCAAGCGCGGTGTAGAGCCGAGCGGCCAATCCGCGTGCGGCAACGCTCGCGCCGGAGAACGCTGATACATCACCCGGAACCGTCTGTGCCCAGAGGTATTCCGCGCCAGTATCGCCAAGGTAGAAAGACTTCATCCCATGCGCGGCAGAAAGCGCATCCCACAGCGCCTGACCGTTTTCCTGACGGATGAACGCTTCAAGCTCCCGCTCGACAAGGCCACCGGGTGTTGAGGTCATCAGGCCGAAGGCTGCGGATTTGCCCATCCATGCTTCTTCGGCGCCCACGACACCATCCGCGCCCGACAGGGCCGCATCGGCGGCTTGACCCGCGCCATTGGTGACAGTGATCGTCAACTGTCCGCCCGACAGGCCCGACACACGGGCGGCAACAGCCGACAGGATGGCTCCGCGACCTTCCGAACCCTCTGACCAAAGATTTACGATATTAAGTTGCGTTCGCGATTGCCCAAGCGCCGGTGCAGCAAGCGCTGCTCCGGTTCCGAGGGTCGCCGTTCCCGCAAGGAACTTGCGACGATCCATTTTCCGCCTCCCTGACGTTGTGCCTTGTAGTGGCCCCCATTCTAGCGAGTATGACGGATTTGTGAGGGTACTGGAATACCCATAAACACGAAGTTTCGCCGTGATTTGGCCGGTTGCACGTCATGGTCAAAAAGTGCGACCTTATTTGCAACTGAAATTCGTTTTCATTCGGGACAGATAATGAAGAAGCTCGCCTGGGCCGTGATTGCCCTGTTCATCGCCTATACCGCCGGATGGTATTACCAAAGCAAGCAAATCCAGCAGACATTGAACATTGTCGAGGCGGGCAGCACGGCGGATCTGAGCTATTCCGCGCGGATGGTCAGTGGCTACCCGTTCGCGATTGAGGTGACCTATACCGATCTGCTGATCGTCGATGACCTCTCCTTCACCGAAGGGGGAGAGACGGCGGCGACCTTGGTTTACGGCATTCCCAATGTGACGTTGCGCAGCGGTCTACTGGATCGGGGGGTCGTCACGGGGGCCATTCCTGACATGGTGACGCTCGATCTGCTGTTCGCCAATGGCCTGCGAATCCCCCAGCGTTTTGAGACATCCGAAGGGGTCATGTCGTTTCAGATGGATGAGACGCGCATCCAGTTTCAGGCCACTGCGCCGGGCGTGACGCAAACCGTTGCCGTGCCGGATACACTCGACGCGACCGAGCCGGGCGAAGAGCTTGTGGTGGAATTCTCCGATGTTGCGGTGATGGGCAGCGTGCCGGCCACAGCCGCAGGCGGGATGACAAACATCACGTTCAGCACCAACGGCTCCGCCACCACCTTCGACCGAACCACCACTGACGCGAACGGCCACACCAGCCGCAGCCGTCAGGCGTTTGTTGCCGAAGGCGGCACGTTCACATTCACCTCCGGACCAGATGGCAGCTTTGAGATATCGTCCAGTTCGGATGGAACCGAGTCGATCCTTTCGCAGACCCGGCTGGGCGCCCTGAACACCCAGACACAGATGGACGTCGTGCAGACCACTGGCCCGTCGGAATTCCGGCTGTCGCGCGGCACGGACGGGTTCGTGATGACCGTCGACCAGCTTGATGTCGGATTTGAAAGCGTCACGTCCGTCTCAAACGCGCCCGGAGCGGGCATGGCCATTGGCGGCACGATGGCCCGGTTCGGTCTGGGGCTGGAACTGCCCGATGATCTGTCCTCGGGCAAGCGCCCCTTTGCCCTGACGTTCAACATGCAAGACCTTCTGCCCAATGACCAGACAATCGCCCTGTATGATCCGAGCGGAGTTTTTGCCGATCATGCGACTTCTGTTGACCTTGCGATGAACGGCTCTGTGACCATCGCGCCGGGCATTGACGGGCTGGAGGCCCTTTTGTCCCATAGCCAGCCGTTTGAGGAAGCGGTGATGCAGGTGGAGCGGGCTTCCGTCGCGGCCCTTGGTGCGGCGGCGAGCGCGAATGGCCGTGTCCTTGTGCGGGGACCAAGGCCCGAAGATACGCTGTTGCGCCTCAATCTGACCGTCACCGGGGTGCAGGTGCTAGTCAACCAGCTTGTCCGGGCCGGGCTGTTGCCGCCGGAGAATGCGGGCGTGTTCGTGCAGATGATTGATGCGCTGACCGCGCCCACGGATGTGGAAAACCAGCGGATGAGCGAGATCATCTACCAAAACGGGCGATTGGTGATGAATGGCGTGCCGCTCTGACCGGGTCAGGGCTTGACCGGGCTTCACAACCGCGCCACTTGATGGGGCATGACACAGAACCTTTCAGACCTGACCGAGGCCCTTTTGTCCGCCGCGAAACGCCATGGGGCGGATGCGGCGGATGCGATGGCTGTGACCAATGACAGCATTAGCGTCGATGTCCTGAAGGGCGCGCTCGAACAGGCCGGACGGTCTGAGGCGACGGAGATCGGCCTGCGCGTCCTGATCGGGCAGCGCAGCGCCAGCGTGTCCGGCTCCGATCTGCGGGCCGAGACGATCGACACAATGGCGGAGCGTGCCGTGCAGATGGCCCGTCTTGCGCCCGAAGACCCCTATATCGGCCTCGCGGACCCCGCGCAGCTGACCGACCGGCGGGATGCCGAAGGGCTCGATCTGGTGGATGACCATGCCCCGGCACCCGCCGATCTGGAAGCCGCCGCGGCAGAGGCAGAGGCCGCGGCCCTTGCCGTCAAAGGTGTGGCACAGGTGTCCTCTGCCAGCGCGGCCTTTGGGCGCACGGTGATCCATCTGGCGATGACCAACGGCTTTTCGGGCGGCTACGCGCGCACCGGGCACAGCCTCTCTTGCGTCGCGATCTCAGGCGAAGGGCTGGAGATGGAGCGGGACTATCATTTCGACAGCCGCATACATCATGCCGACCTGATCTCCCCGCAGGAGATTGGTCGCATCGCGGGGGAGCGCGCGATTGCACGGGCCAAGCCCCGCAAACCGGCCACCGGCACCTATCCCGTCCTTTATGACGAGCGTGTCGCGTCCGGCCTGATCGGGCATCTGGTGAGCGCGGTGAATGGCGCTGCCATCGCGCGCGGCGCAAGCTGGCTGAAAGACGCGATGGGAGAGGCCGTCCTGCCCGACCATCTGAGCCTGACCGAAGACCCGCTGCGCCCGCGCGTTGGCGGCTCCAAACCCTTCGATGCTGAAGGATTGCCGGTTGCCCGGCGCGATCTGGTCAAGGATGGCGTGTTGCAGGGCTGGACCCTTGATCTGGCCACGGCGCGCAAGCTGGGGCTGACAAGCACCGGGAGCGCGTCGCGCGGCGTGGCTGGTGCGCCGTCACCCGGCGTGACCAACCTTGCGCTGACACAGGGCGACATATCGCGGGACCAGATGATCCGCGATATGGGCACGGGTCTTATGATTACCTCGCTCATCGGCTCCACGATCAACCCCAACACGGGCGATTATTCGCGCGGCGCGTCAGGTTTCTGGATCGAGAATGGCGAGATTGCCTATCCGGTGAACGAATGCACCATCGCGGGGAACCTCCGGGACATGCTGCGCCGGATCGTGCCTGCGAATGACGCGCGCACCCATGTCGGACGCGTCGTGCCGAGTTTGTTGGTGGATGGGATGACCCTTGCTGGTGGATGACCCCGCCGCACCAGACGATCTGCCGATGATGGTTGAGGCCGCGCTTGACGCGGGTGAGATTGCCATGCGCTTTCGTCAGGGGCCGCTGGGCACCCGCGACAAGGGGGATGGACAAGGCCCGGTGACAGAGGCCGACCTCGCCGTCGATGCGATGCTCAAGCAGCGCCTACGTGGCATCCGCCCGCAATATGGCTGGCTGTCGGAGGAAACCCCCGACGATCCGGCGCGCCTGTCCCATGACCGGGTGTTTATCGTCGATCCCATCGACGGCACGCGCGGCTATGCCAATGGCGGCACCGATTTTTGCCACGCGATTGCGGTGGCCGAAAAAGGGCGCGTGATCGCCGCGGTCGCGCATTTTCCCGCCCTTGGCCTGACCTATTCCGCGAGCATTGGGCGCGGCGCCTGGATCGGTGGGGATCACCTGACCCCCTCGAAACAAAAGCTCGCTGATGGCGCGCGTATTCTGGCGGGCAAGCGGCAGATGACCGCGCCCTTTTGGCCCGGTGGCGTGCCGGATGCGAAGGTCGAATTGCGCGGATCGCTGATCTACCGTCTGTGCCTTGTGGCGCAGGGGCGCTTTGATGCCTCCATCACCTTTCGTCCGGCGTGGGAATGGGATGTGGCCGTGGGCGATCTGATCCTGCGGGAGGCCGGCGCGCGGATCACCACCGTCAGCGGTGAGGTGCCGACCTTCAACTCCCCCTCGGCCAAGCTGCCGGGGATCGTGGCTGCAAATGCGGCCCTCCATCCCGATCTGATGGCGCGATTGGCGGCGGAGTAACGGCATCGGGGGCAATTGCGCTTTTGCCCACTGCGGAGTAGGGTCCGCGCGACCCAATTCCAGCTACGGAGCGTCCTATGACACAGCGCCTGCATCTCGTTTTCGGCGGCGAACTCGTCAATCCGCAATCCACCCAATTCACCGATCCGACCCAGATCGACGTGGTCGGCATCTTTCCCGATTATCAGAGCGCCTATAACGCGTGGAAGAACGCGGCACAGCGCACGGTGGATGAGGCGCAGACCCGTTACTTCATCGCGCATCTGCATCGCCTGCGGGATGAGGAAACCTCCGACAGCCCGACCGAAGAACTGGGCTGATCGGTCCATCCCGCGCCGCCATGGGCCTTGCCAACAAGCTTTTGCAACGGGTGCGCCTTGCCGAGGGTGCGACGGGACTGCTGCGCGCGGTGCTGGCAGGCTATTTCCGCCTGTTCTGGTGGACCGCCCGTGTTGAGGTCACGGGTGCCGCGCATCGGGACCGCTTTCGCTCCGGTGCGCGGGGCGGGCTGATCGTGTTTTGCCATGGCTCTTTTGTCTATTGCGCGCGGGAGGCCATCGACGGCATTGCCCTCAACGTGATCGCATCCCGCTCCAAGGATGGGGAAATCGCGCTGATGCCGCTCACCCCGTTTGGTGTGACCGCGATCCGTGGCTCCTCCGCCAACCCCAAGAAGCCGGAAAAGGACAAGGGCGGCACACAGGCCCTGCGCGCCTCCATCGCGTTTTTGAAAGACGCCCCCACCCATGTGCTTGGCATCACGCCGGACGGGCCGCGCGGCCCGCGCGGGCGGGTGAAACCGGGGGCGGCGATCATCTCTGCCCGCACCGGGGCTGAGGTCGTGCCGGTGGGCTATTCCGCGACATGGCAAATCCGGTTTGCAAGCTGGGATCGGTTCCTCCTGCCCTTGCCGTTTGCCAAGGTGCATGTGGTTTGGGGTGATCCGCTGCCTGCCCCCACAGACAGCAGCCGCACCGCGACGGAGGATCACCGCGCCGCCATCGAAGCCGCCCTGATCGCAGCACAGCAGGAGGCCGACCGCCGCGCTGGCCAACCGCTCTACCAGCCCGCGCCCGACGCATGGGACGCGGCATGACCCTGTCACCGCTGATCCATGGCTATCACGCGCTGACTTGGGCGTTGCAGCCTTTGGCCCCGCGCCTGCTCACCCGACGGCTCGCCGCCGGGAAGGAGGACCCCGCGCGTTGGACCGAAAAGCTTGGCCAGCCGACGGCCGCGCGCCCCGATGGCCCGCTTTTGTGGCTCCATGCCGCGAGCGTGGGGGAGGCGCTGTCCACCTTCGAGCTTCTCCGCCGCTTGATGGAGCAGCGGCCCGGCCTGTCGATCCTGCTGACCACGGGCACGCGCACTTCGGCTGAATTGGTGGCCGCGCGCGCGCCTGCGGGCGTGATCCACCAATTTGCGCCGCTTGATACGCCCGTGGCGGTGACGGCCTTTCTTACGCATTGGCGGCCTGATCTTGTGCTCTGGACCGAAAGCGAGCTTTGGCCGCGCCAATTGACCCGGCTGCGGCGGGCGGGTGTGCCGGTGATCCTGATCAACGCGCGCCTGTCGCGCCGCTCTTTCGCGAAATGGAGTTGGGCGCCCTTGGCCGCGCGCGCGGTCCTGCGCTGTTTCAAACGGGTCATGGCGCAGGATGACGACACGGCGCGCCACATCGCGCGCCTTGGCATCAGCCGCCGCTCTATCGAGGTGACGGGCAGCCTCAAGGAAGGCGCCGCACCCTTGCCCCATGACGATCTGGAGCGCAAACGCCTTGCTGCCGTGTTTGGCGGGCGGCCCCTGTGGTGTGCGGCCTCGACCCATGCCGGGGAGGAGGAGATCGTCGCGCGCGCGCACGCCACCGCCCGCCGTGGCCTGCCCGGTCTGACGCTGATCCTCGCCCCGCGCCATCCTGAACGCGGCGATGCGCTGGCCGCGATGCTGCGCGCCGATGGCTTTGTCGTCGCGCAGCGGGGCAAGGGCGAGGTGCCGGATCGGGAGACGGAGGTCTACCTTGCCGATACGCTGGGAGAGATGGGCCTGTGGTATCGTCTTGCTCCGGTGTCGTTTATCGGTGGATCGCTGGTTGAGGTGGGCGGGCATAACCCGTTTGAGCCCGCCACACTTGGCTCCGCGATCCTGCATGGCCCGCATGTGGCGAATTTCGCGGATGGGTATGCGCGGCTTGGCGCGGCGGGCGCGGCACTTTGCGTGGAGACGGCGGATGCGTTGGCCGATCGGCTGGCCCATGCCTTGCGCCCCAGCACAGCGGCCGAAATGGCGGCTGCTGCATGGGATGTGTCGAGCGACGGGGCCGCAACCACGGATCGCGTGCTGGACGTGATCCTCACGGAATTGGAGGCGCGCCTGACATGAGAGCCCCGGCCTTCTGGTCCCGCAAACCGCGTCTGCGCGCCACGCTGCTGGCACCGCTTGGCGCGCTCTATGCCTTTGGCACGGCGCGACGGATCGCGCGGGCCACGCCGGTCAAGGTGGATGTGCCTGTAATCTCCGTCGGCAATATCTCTGCCGGGGGGACCGGCAAAACCCCTGTGGTCATCGCATTGATTGAGCGGCTCACCGCGCGGGGTCTTAGCCCGCATGTCATCAGCCGCGGCTATGGCGGCACGCAGATCGCGCCGCACCGGGTGATGCCGGACGATGCGGCGGAGCGTGTGGGCGATGAGCCGCTTCTCCTGTCGGCCTTCGCCCCGGTTTGGGTCGCGCGTGACCGTGCTGCCGGCGCGCAAAAGGCGGTGGCGGCGGGCGCGGATTGCCTGATCCTTGACGATGCACACCAAAATCCGGGGTTGGCAAAGGATCTCTCTATCGTGGTGATCGACGCGGGCGTGGGTTTTGGCAATGGCCGTGTGATCCCCGCTGGCCCCTTGCGTGAACCGATCCAAAAAGGGCTTGCCCGCGCCGATCATGTGATCCTGATCGGGACGGCGCAGGCGCAGGCGGCGTGCCGCGCCCGCTATCCGATGCTGGCCGATCTCGCGCAAAGTGCGGGGGCGTTGAAACCCTTGGCCATGGGGATGCCGTGGCAGGGCCTGCGGGTGATGGCGTTCGCGGGCATTGGCCGACCGGAGAAATTCTTTCAGAGCCTGCATGATGTGGGCGCTGACATCTGCGCGACCCGCGCCTTTGGCGATCACGCGGCTTTCACCCCGCAGATCCTGTCCCGGCTGGAGGCGGAGGCGAAATCTCTCAACGCCCAGTTGGTCACCACCGAAAAGGATGCGGTCCGCCTGCCCATGCCGATGCGCCGCCGCGTCCTGACCTTCCCGGTCCGGTTGGAGATTGCTGACTGGTCCGCGCTAGACGCGGCCTTGCCCGGCGCGCATACCTGATCCAATTCACTGTCCCTGATTTGGTTGAAGCCTTCGTCTTCAGACGAAAAAGCCGCGCTTCAGCGCGAAACTTTTGCTACATTGGTATCCTCCGG
>NZ_JACIJS010000011.1 GCF_014199445.1 Rubricella aquisinus
TTTTTCCGGAGGATACCAATGTAGCAAAAGTTTCGCGCTGAAGCGCGGCTTTTTCGTCTGAAGACGAAGGCTTCAACCAAATCAGGGACAGTGAAATGGGACTGGCGGAGCAAGAGCAGCCCCCGCGATTCGGCCGTGGGTCAAGGTCCGAGGAACGAGCGGCCTTGACGCGCGGGCGAATCGTGAAACCCACAATTGAGGGGGTGATTTGAGGAACAAACCTGTTCCTCAAACACCTCATGACAGGCAAAGCCTCAGCGCCGAAGGCGCTGCCGGGCCCAACAGGAGGAGGGAGCGCAAGCGACTGAACGACGGGCGGGAGAGCCCCCTACAGGTCCTGTGCGCGCGCGCGGAGGACGAATTTCTGGATCTTTCCGGTCGATGTTTTCGGCAATTCGCCAAATATCACCGTTCTTGGGCATTTGTAATGCGCGAGGTTCTCGCGGCAAAAGCTGATCACCTCCGCCTCATTCGGCGCATGCCCTCCCTTGAGTTCAATAAAGGCACAGGGCGTTTCACCCCATTTCTCATCTGGGCGCGCGACCACGGCGCAGAAGGACACAGCGGGGTGTTTGTAGAGCACCTCCTCCACCTCGATCGACGAGATATTCTCCCCACCAGAGATGATGACATCCTTGGAGCGGTCCTTAAGCTGGATATATCCGTCCGGGTGTTTCACCCCGATATCCCCGGTCCAGAACCAGCCGTCCTTGAATGCTTTTGCCGTCGCCTTCGGGTTCTTGAAATAGCCTTTCATCACCACATTGCCGCGCATCACCACTTCGCCAAGGGATTGGCCATCGGCGGCCACCATCTCCCCGGTTTCGGTGTTGCACACATCAAGCGCCTCAAGCGCGGCATAGCGCACGCCCTGACGGGATTTCAGCGCGGCTTGCTCCGCCACGGGCTTGTCCGACCAGTCCTGATGCCATTCATTGATCACTGCCGGGCCATAGCATTCGGTCAGCCCATACAGGTGGGTCACATTGAACCCAGCCTCGGCCATCGCTGCGAGCACCGTTTCAGGGGGCGGGGCAGCGGCGGTCATGAATTCGACAATATGCGGCAGGTCGCGCTTTTCCTCGCCCGAGGCATTGAGCAGCGTCGACATCACGATGGGCGCGCCGCACATATGGGTCACACCATGATCCGCGATGGCATCGAACATCGCCTTCGCACGCACTTGCCGCAGGCACACATGGGTGCCCGCAACGGCACTTAGCGACCACGGAAAACACCAGCCATTGCAGTGAAACATCGGGAGCGTCCACAGATAGACAGGATGTTTGCCCATCCCCGCGCTCAGGATATTGCCCGTTGCAAGCAACGACGCGCCGCGATGATGATAGACCACGCCTTTTGGGTCACCGGTGGTGCCGGACGTGTAGTTCAGGCTGATGGCGTCCCATTCATCCTCCGGCATCAGCCAGTTGAAATCGGGATTGCCAGCCACGACGAAATCGGAATAGCCGCAGGTGCCCTCATGCACGGTCGGGTCGAGATATTCGATAATGGTCGGCTTTACCTTCGCAAGTTTGATCGCCTCATGCGCCAGCGGCACCAATTCGCGGTCCACAAGTAGGACTTTTGCCTCCCCATGATCAAGGATGAAGGCAATGCCCGCCGCATCAAGCCGCGTGTTGAGCGCATTCAGCACAGCGCCCGCCATCGGCACGCCGTAATGCGCCTCGATCATCGGTGGGGTGTTGAACAAAAGGGCCGCCACCGTATCGCCCCGCGCAATCCCGATATCGCTGAGCGAGCAGGCAAGGCGGCGCGCCCGCGCGTAGAGATCGGCATAGCTCAGACGCTGCTCGCCATGGATCACAGCCGGATGCGCGGGAAAGGTGCTCGCCGCCCGCTCCAGCAGGGTCAGCGGCGTGAGGGGCTGGTGATTGGCGGGATTGCGGGGCAAATCCCGGTTAAAGGCAGCATATGTCATTGTCATCTCCTCCCGTTTTTCCGCACTGTCACGCCTGCGGTTGGCTTAAGAAAGGGCGATTGACCCGCCCTGTCCAGTCTGATCGTCATATCCCCCCTCGAAACATCGGCAGAGTTGGGCTATGTGAGCGGTCCGGGAGACCGACCGGCGTAACGCAAGGAGGAACGGATGGGCGTGTCCGTTGCAGGAAAGACCGCGATTGTCACAGGAGCCGCGCATGGCGTGGGGCTCGCGATTGCGCGCAAACTCGTGGCCAATGGCGCAAATGTGGTCATGGCCGACCTCGATGATGAAAAGCTCGACAGTGAAATCACCACGCTGCGCAAGGATGATGGCCGTGTGACGGGCTTTTCCTGCGATCTGCGCGAAAAGCTGTCGATCACCAATCTGATGGCCACCGCGATGGATCAGTACGAGCGGGTGGACATTCTGGTGAATGCGTCCCGTCAGGTGCTGGCCTCTGATCCGCTGGACCCTGATGATGATCTTTTTGACCAGTTGATGCAGCAGAACGTGAAGAATGCGCTGCGGCTCAGCCAGGTCGTTGCGCGCAAGATGATCAAGCAGGCCGCCGATCAGCCCCGCGGCACGAATAACGGGGCCATCGTGAACGTGACCTCCATCGCGTCGCGCCGCACATTGCCTGAATTGCTGGCTTATTCGGTCAGTTGCGCGGCGCTTGACCAGATGACCCGCAGCCTCGCGGTGGCCTTGGCCAAGGATGGGGTGCGGGTCAATGCCGTGGCCCTTGGCGGTGTGATGACCGCCCATCTGAAAGAGGCATTGAAGGACCGGGAGGAACTGCGCGCCGAACTCGCCGCCGTGACCCCGCTGGGCCGGATCGGTGAGGCGGAAGAAGCGGCGGAGGCCGTGATGTTCCTCGCCTCCGACGCGGCGAGCTTCATCACCGGGCAGATTTTGGGTGTCGATGGCGGGCGCATGAACCTTGATCCGATGGACCGGCCCGCGCACTGACCGCTAAAGCTGGAGGTTCACCCCACCGACCCGCCAAACGCCGGGTTCGGGCAGGTAATCGAGCCGGGTCATTGAGAGGTTCGCCACTTCAAACGCCAGCGCCCGGTCCGGGGACAGTCCCGTCGCATGGGCCAAGGCGGCAAGGATCACACCCATATGGGCTACCGCGATAATATCGCGGTGCTGGCCATTGAGGCGATCAATTTCAGCGACAACACGGGCCGAAAACCCATCCCAGCTTTCCCCGTTCGGCGTGGCAGGAGCACCCGGAGTGGTCCAGAACGCATGGGACAGGTCGGGCCAGCGGGTCGCGATCTCATCAAATCCCAGCCCCTCCCAATCACCATAATGCATCTCCCGCAAGGCCGATGTGTCGGGCAGACGCTCCCGATCCAAGGCATCTGCCGTTGCTTTGGCGCGGATGAGGTCAGACGAAATCACCGGGGCGTCTGCGGGCAAGGCCGCGCGGAGCCGCGCGAGTTTCACGGTGTCGGACAAATCGGCGGGCAGATCGGTCCAGCCGATAGCAGCCTTTGCATGGGTCGGCCCGTGCCGCACCCACCACCAGCGGGTCATTGCGGCACCGTGCCTTTCAGCGCCATGGGCAATCCGGCGGCGACGAACAGCACCGTATCGGCCTCCGCCGCGATGGCCTGATTGAGCCGCCCCTGCGCATCCCGAAACCGGCGCGCGAGCGCATTTTCCGGCACGATACCAAGGCCCACTTCGTTTGACACGACGATCACCGGCCCCGTGGCCGCGCTGAGTGCTGCCCGCAACGCGGCACTCGCGCGATCAAGGTCGGCCTCCGCCAGCATTTCGTTGCTCAGCCACAGGGTCAGGCAATCTATCACCGTCACATGCCCGGCGGGCACGCCCTTTATGGCGTCGGGCAGGGCGCGCGGCTCCTCGATGGTCAGCCACCCCGCGCCCCGATCCGCCCGGTGGCGGACGATGCGGTCGGCCATTTCATCGTCCCAAGCCTGCGCCGTGGCGATATAGGCGCGTGGCAGGCCGCAGCCGATGGCCAATCGTTCGGCCAATGCCGATTTGCCAGAGCGGGCGCCGCCAAGCACGAAAGTAAGTCTTTTGAGTCCGCTCATGAAACAATCTGAATCTTTTTTACAGGATTGGTGATCCAAGCCGTTAACCGCTTCGTAACACCCTAAAGACCACAACACGCACCACACCGACAAGGGATCTGAGCCATGGCACTGGATGACACGCTTTCCCGATCTGTAACGCGCAAGGCCATGTCGGCCGAAATGCTGGATGCAGAGACCGAGTTGCAATTGGCCCGCGCATGGCGGGACAATCGCGATGAACGGGCTTTGCACCGCTTGGTTACGGCCTATATGCGGCTCGCCGTGTCGATGGCCGCGAAATATCGCCGGTACGGGGCACCGATGCCGGATCTCATTCAGGAGGCGGGGGTAGGCCTGATGAAGGCCGCGGATAAGTTTGACCCGGATCGGGGGGTCCGGTTCTCAACTTATGCCGTATGGTGGATCAAGGCGTCGATCCAGGATTATGTGATGCGGAACTGGTCGATGGTCCGTACCGGCTCCACCTCGTCGCAAAAGGCGCTTTTCTTCAATATGCGCCGCGTGCGCGCCAAGCTGGAGCGTGAAGCCGGGGGCGACACGATCGACGGGCAGACCATGCGTGAGATGATCGCGACCGAGGTTGGCGTGCCGCTGCGCGATGTGGAGATGATGGAGGCCCGCCTGTCCGGCTCCGACTTCTCACTCAACGCGCAACAGGCGGGCGATGAGGGCCGCGAATGGCTTGAGGCGCTGGAGGATGAAAGCCCGCAGGCCGATGAAACCGTCACCGCAAACCATGACACATTGCGCGCCCGCGCGTGGCTGACCGACGCGATGCAGGCTCTCACGGACCGCGAAAAGATGATCGTGGTGGAGCGTAAGCTCCGCGACGACCCGCGCACGCTGGAAAGCCTCGGCACGGAATTGGGCCTCTCGAAAGAGCGCATCCGCCAGCTTGAGGCGCAAGCGCTCAAGAAGCTGCGCAAGCGGCTGGAGGCCAGCAATGTGAGCGCGGCAGAGATGCTCGCCTCCGCCTGAACAGGTTTTACTCCCCAGACTGGGCCGGTCGCATGCGCGCACCGGCCCATTTTTTGTGCTCTTTGCGCGGGTAGGAAATGCCCATCCCTTCCCCCCTTTGCCTTGAAAGGTGGGACTCCGGGCCATACACACTATATCTGTGTTAATAATCCCGACGCCCGGAGCCCCATATGCTGACTGGATCACGCATCCTCCTGATCATTGGTGGTGGCATTGCGGCCTATAAATCGCTTGAGCTGATCCGGCTTTTGAAAGGGGCGGGTCATGCGGTCAGCCCGGTTCTGACCCGGGCGGCGGAGGAATTCGTGACACCGCTCTCCGTTTCTGCGCTGGCGGGGGAGAAGGTCTATCGCGACCTGTTCGATCTGACGGATGAAGCGGAGATGGGGCATATCCAACTGTCCCGCGCCGCCGATCTGGTCGTCGTCGCCCCGGCCACCGCCGATATGATGGCCAAGATGGCCCATGGTCACGCCAATGACCTTGCCTCCACGCTCCTGATGGCGACCGATACGCCCGTGTTGATCGCGCCTGCGATGAATGTGCGGATGTGGGAGCACGCCGCGACCCAGCGCAATCTGGCGACGCTTCACGGCGACGGAATTGCCGTGATCGGGCCGGATGTGGGCGACATGGCCTGTGGGGAGCATGGACCGGGCCGGATGAGCGAGCCTGCCGCCATCATGGCGGAGATCACCCGCAGGCTCAGCGACGGGCCGCTCAAGGGAAAGCATATCCTCGTCACCTCTGGCCCCACCCATGAGCCGATTGACCCGGTGCGCTACATCGCCAACCGATCCTCCGGGGCGCAAGGAACCGCGATTGCGGAGGCGTTGACCGCACTTGGGGCTGAGGTCACCTTCGTCACTGGCCCCGCGACGGCCCCCCGCCCCCGTGGTGCGCGGTTGATTGAGGTGGAGACCGCCCGGCAGATGCTCGACGCGGTGCAAGCCGCCCTGCCCGCTGCAGCCGCTGTGTTCTGCGCGGCGGTTGCGGATTGGCATGTGACAAATGCCGGCTCCTCCAAGATCAAGAAAGACGCGACCGGCACCCTGCCGACCCTCGATTTCGCGGAAAATCCGGACATCCTCGCCACGATCAGCAAGGGCGCTGATCGCCCGCCGCTCGTCATCGGGTTTGCTGCGGAAACGGATGACGTGATCGCACATGCGACCGCGAAACGCGCGCGCAAGGGCTGCGACTGGATCGTCGCCAATGACGTGCGGCCCGAGACGGGCATCATGGGCGGGACCAGCAATCAGGTGACGCTCATCACAGCGGACGGGGCTGAGCCATGGCCCCTTTTGAGCAAATCGGACACGGCCGCGCGTCTTGCCGCGCGCATTGCGGAGCATCTGACATGACCGGCATCAATCTCAGCCTGCCCGGCATCACCGTCAAAGTGAAACGCAGCGACGATGCCGACCCGGATATCCCGCTCCCCGCCTATGAGACGAAAGGGGCGGCGGGCATGGACCTGTGCGCGAATTTCGGCACCGATCTGCGCCGCCGCCCGGTGAGCCTGATGCCAATGGGCCGCGCGCTGATCC
The DNA here is from genome assembly GCF_014199445.1 of Rubricella aquisinus. Classification (GTDB taxonomy): domain Bacteria; phylum Pseudomonadota; class Alphaproteobacteria; order Rhodobacterales; family Rhodobacteraceae; genus Rubricella; species Rubricella aquisinus. The sequence continues at coordinate 6,552 of NZ_JACIJS010000011.1, forward strand.
CCACCGGATTGAGCCTTGAAATCCCGGACGGGTTCGAGGGGCAGGTCCGCCCGCGCTCCGGCCTTGCCCTGCGGCACGGGATCACGGTGGCCAATGCGCCCGGCACGATTGACAGCGATTATCGCGGGCAAGTGTCGGTGATCCTGATCAACCTTGGCACCAAGACCTATGAAATCAGCCATGGCGACCGGATTGCTCAGCTTGTTCTGGCACCGGTCATCCGCATTCATTGGGCGCTGACTGATACGCTTGACGATACGCCGCGCGGCTCGGGTGGGTTCGGCTCCACCGGCAAAAACCGAAAGGCCCCCTGATGCTCAGACTCTCCCGTAAATCCATCCTCGCCATCGAAGCAGTGCTTGACGTTGCCTATAATGCGCGCCCCGAACCCGTGCAGGCGCGCGACATCACCAAGCGGCAGGGCGTGCCGCATCGCTACCTTGAGCAGGTGTTGCAGCGGCTTGTGCGCGATGGCGTGCTCAAGGGCGTGCGGGGACCGCGCGGCGGCTACACGCTGGCCCGTGAACGGCGCAAGGTGACGGTGGGCGATGTGGTCCGCGTGGTCGCGCAGATGGATGTGGAGCTTGACGATACCCGCTCACAAGGCGCGCTGTTTGCCGAGGTTGTCAGCCCGCTCTGGATCGACATGCAGGCCCGCATCTTCGCCGAGATGGACGACATCACCATGGAGCATCTCTGCCAACAGGCAGAGGCCGCGAATGTCCCACGCGCCGAAGTGTCGGATGCGGATGATTTCACGATCTGAGGACTGAATGCGCTCGCGCGGAACGATCTATTCCAACATCACCGAAACCGTGGGCGGCACGCCCTTGGTCCGGCTGTCGCGGCTGGCGCCCGAGGCCGATATCTGCGCCAAGCTGGAGTTTTTCAATCCGCTCTCCTCGGTCAAGGATCGCATCGGCGTCGCGATGATCGACGCGCTGGAGCGGGAAGGGCGGCTTTTGCCCGGTGGCACGCTGGTGGAGCCGACAAGCGGCAATACTGGTATCGCGCTTGCGTTTGCCTGTGCTGCGCGCGGGTACAAACTGATCCTTGTGATGCCCGAGAGCATGTCGATCGAGCGGCGCAAGATGCTCGCCCTATTGGGCGCGGAGTTGCGGCTGACCCCACCGGGGCAAGGGATGCCCGCCGCCATCGCCCTGGCCGAGGAGATCGTGGCAAGCCTGCCCGGCGCGGTGATGCCGCAACAGTTTGAAAACCCGGCGAACCCGGACATTCACATGACTACCACGGCAGAGGAAATCTGGGCCGACACTGCCGGGCGCGTGGACGTGTTCGTGGCCGGTGTGGGGACCGGGGGCACGATCACCGGCACCTCAGCCGTGCTCAAGGCGCGCAACCCGGCGCTCCACGTCGTCGCGGTGGAGCCGGAGGACAGCCCGATCCTGTCTGGCGGCGTCGCGGGGTCCCATAAGATTCAAGGGATCGGCGCGGGCTTCGTACCCGCCATTTTGCGGCGTGATCTGATCGACGAAGTGCTGACCGTCGCGAACCAGTCCGCTTTCGACACCGCACAGGCACTCGCGCGGGTGGAGGGCATCCCGGCGGGCATCTCATCCGGTGCGGCCGTGTCAGCCGCGCTTGAGATCGCCGCCCGGCCCGACATGGCAGGCAAGCGGATCGTCACGATCCTTCCGTCGAGCGCCGAGCGCTACCTCTCAACCGCCCTGTTCGACGGGTTGACCGCATGATGTCGGTACTCAATACGCTTGGCTCCGGTGGGCTGGTGACGGTGTTTCTGTTCACGGGTCTGGCGCTTGGCTTTGCTTGGGCGCTCGATCTGCCTCAGCGCGCGCGGGTGTGGATCATCGGGATCGCTGTCGCGAGCCTGCCGCTGTCGCAATTCCTGCCCGCCGGGAACCCGTTTCGCGAGCAAATCGCGCAATCCCTTGGTGCGCTGTTGGTGGGCGCGGTTTTCATATCGCCGATCCTTGTCTATGCGGTCGTGATCCGGAAACTGCGCCGCCGCGCCGAACCACCCCCGCCCCCACCCCGGCAGGGGCTTGGCCTGATTGAGGAGGACGCCGCGCTCAACGCGGACATGCACGCAAAGCTTGTGGCGATGAACCTCGAACTGGGCCCTTATGAAAAGGTCGTATTCTCCCTCGTACACCGGGACAGCCGGGGAGAGATCGAAGGCGCCTTGCGCGTGATCATCGTGCTTGGCCGGGCGGAGTTCACGACATTCTGGGTCGAGCCCGAGGCCCGTGGCAAGGGCATAGGAGGGATCCTGATCCGCGCGGCGGAAAACGAGGCACGGATGCGCGGCGCAACGGTTGCGGTGCTTGATACCTTCAGTTGGCAAAATGCCATGCCATTTTATGAGAAAGCCGGATTTCGGCGCGCTTATACCCGCGCTTTCCCTGCTGGACCCGAGCAATATTTCTATGAGAAAGAGCTATGACCCCAGATGAGCTGGACCGTTACGCGCGCCATATCGTGCTGCGCGAAATCGGCGGTCCGGGGCAGGCAAAGCTGCGCCGCGCGCGGGTGCTGGTGATCGGTGCGGGCGGGCTGGGGTGCCCTGCGCTGCTGTATCTAGCGGCGGCAGGTGCGGGCACGCTGGGGATCGTGGATGACGATCGGGTGAGCCTGTCCAATTTGCAGCGGCAAGTCCTGTTCCGAACCGAGGATATTGGCCGCCCCAAGGTCGATGCCGCCGCCGACGCCATCGCCCGCCTGACCCCCCATGTCAGCGTGGAGCGGCACGCACAGAGGCTGGGAGAGGACGCAACAGAGCTAATCTCTGCATATGATCTGATCCTCGACGGGACGGATAATTTTGCCACCCGCTATGCGGTCAATCGTGCCTGCGTGGCAGCGGGCAAACCCCTTCTGTCGGCAGCGATGACCCAATGGGAAGGGCAGATCAGCCTTTACGATCCGGCCCATGGCGGGCCGTGCTACGCATGTGTCTTTCCCGAAGCCCCGGCAGAGGGGCTTGCCCCCTCCTGCGCGGAGGCTGGCATCATGGGGGCGCTGGCGGGCGTGATGGGTAGCATGATGGCGGGCGAAGCGATCAAGCAAATCACTGGCGCGGGCGACGGATTGCGCGGCACGATGCTGATCTATGACGCGCTCTACGCGGATGTCCGGCGGATGGGCGTCAGGCAGCGGGCGGATTGTCCGGCCTGTGGCAGCGCCGCCTGATCCTCACAACATACTCGGCACAACCAGATCCGGGGGGCGGTGGCCATCGGCGAAGGTTTTGATGTTGATGATGACCTTCTCGCCCATCTCAAGCCGCCCCTCCTCCGTCGCACTCCCCATATGGGGCAGCAGTAGCACGTTCGGTAGTTCTTTCAGGCGCGGGTTCACCGCGTGGCCATGCTCGTACACATCAAGCCCAGCGCCCGCGATATCGCCTGAGCGCAGCGCGCGGGTCAGGGCGTTTTCATCCACGATCTCGCCGCGTGCGGTGTTGATGATATAGGCCGTGGGCTTCATCAGTTTCAGCCGCCTTGCGTTGATCAGGTGAAAGGTCGCGGGCGTGTGCGGCGCGTTGATTGACAGGATATCGACACGCGCCAGCATCTGATCAAGGCTGTCCCAATAGCGCGCGCCAAGCGCCTGTTCGGTCTCCGTATGGAGGCGGCGGCGGTTGTGATAATGCACCTGTAGGCCAAAGGCCAGCGCGCGCCGCGCCACCGCCTGCCCGATCCGCCCCATGCCCAGAATGCCGAGGCGTTTGCCCCCGATCCGGTGGCCCATCAGCGCCATCGGGCTCCAGCCATGCCAGTCCCCGCTCGCCATCATGCCTGCCCCTTCCTTGAGGCGGCGCGGGACACTGAGGATCAGCGCCATGGTCATATCCGCCGTATCATCGGTCAGCACGCCGGGGGTGTTGGACACCGCAATCCCGCGCTGACGGGCGGTGGCCACGTCGATATGATCGAACCCCGCACCATAATTGGCAATGAGCTTCAACTGCTCCCCCGCCTGCCCCAGCATCCGCGAATCGATCCGGTCCCCGAGGGTCGGCACGATCACATCCGCCGTTTTCATCGCCTGCGCCAGCGCATCGGGTGAAATCGGCTGGTCGCTGTCGCTCAAAGTCACGTCAAACAACTCAGCAAGCCGGGTCTCCACCGGTTCTGGCAGGCGGCGGGTCACAAAAACCTTGAGTGTCTGGTTCGGCATAAAAAAGTCCTCCGATTGACGGATGCGTTTTGCTATTGGAAAGCGTAGTCTCCCCATGGCAACAGATAAACCGTGAAATAATATGTCGCGCCGAATTACCGCATTAATTTTTTCGATCCTGCTGATCGTGACGCCCGGCTTTGCCGTGGCGCAAGGCGATCGGGGGCCGGTCACGGGGCTGGACCTGCCGCGTTATGTCAGTCTGAAAGGCAGCAAGGGGAATGTGCGGCGCGGCCCGTCTTTTGGCCATCCGATCGACTGGGTGTTCGTGCGCCGGGGAATGCCGCTGCGGGTGACCGCCGAATATGACGTCTGGCGGCGGGTCGAGGATCACGAAGGCGAAGGCGGCTGGATCCATTCCACGCAAATCTCCGGCGTGCGCACGGCGCTGGTGCGCGATGACGGCTTGGTGCTGCGTGAACGCCCGACCGACCGGGGCCGCCCTCTGGCCGAGTTGGGTGAAGGGGTCATCGTGCGCCTTGATGAGTGTCAGGGCGATTGGTGCATTGTCCAGATCAACGGCATCGAAGGCTGGGCCCCGGCCCGCACCATGTGGGCAACGGGCCGTTAACGCTGATTGACCCTCTCCGGGCAAGATTTCGTTAACACCTCGCCCCTAGCTTCTCCCTATGGGTGACCGTCCGGGGGGACGGCGAAATTGGGGGAACCACACATGGGTAAAGGAATGGTCACGGCGATTTTCGCCGCAGGGATGAGTCTGTCTATCGGCAGCGTGTCCGCACAGGAGCGGGTGCCGAATTTTGCCGAATTCGGATACGCGCTCGACGGAAAGATGCCGACGCCGCATCAATTCGTGATGGACTGGATGGAGGAAGAAGCGCCGGGGATCACCGACATGATCCTGCGCGCGCGCCAGCCATTTGGCCCGCAAAGCGATCTCGGGCTGAGCTTCGACCCGGATGGGCAAAGCTCCGTGCGGGTCACGCTGCGCTTTTAGGCCAGCCGACCGGCCAGCGAATTCGGGGCAGAGGCAGTGATCTCCACCGGCAGGATTTTACCCCGCGCTTCGGGTGCGGCCGTGACGAACACAGACTGGAGGTAGGGGGATTTGCCGATCATCTGGCCCGGCTCCCGCCCCGGCTTCTCGAACAGGACAGGGAGGGTTTTGCCCACCTGCGCCTGTTGGAATTCACGCTGATGGCGCGTCAGCATGTCCTGCAATTCCGCGAGCCGCGCGCTGGCGACATCGTCCGGGATCGTGGGCCGGTCGGCGGCTGGCGTGCCGGGGCGCGCGGAATATTTGAAACTGAACGCCGAGGCATAGCGCACCTCTTCACACAGGCGCAGCGTGGCCTTGAAATCCGCATCCGTTTCGCCGGGAAATCCGACGATAAAATCGCCGGAAATCGCCATATCGGGCCGGGCCGCGCGCATCCGGTCTAGCACGCGCAGGTATTGCTCGGCGGTGTGGCGGCGGTTCATGGCCTTCAAGATCGGATCAGAGCCGGACTGCACGGGCAGATGCAGATAGGGCATCAGCTTGTCGATCTCGGCATGGGCGGCGTAGAGGTCTTCGGTCATGTCATTGGGGTGGGAGGTGGTGTAGCGGATGCGCTCCAGCCCTTCGATCCCGGCCAGTTCCTGCACCAATCGCGCCAGCGACCAATCGGCACCGTTTAACCCTTCACCGTGATAGGCATTCACGTTCTGGCCCAGCAGCGTGATCTCCGCCACGCCCCGCTCCACCAGATCGCGGGCCTCGGCCATGATGCGGGCCGCCGGGCGGCTGACTTCGGCACCACGGGTATAGGGCACCACGCAGAACGCGCAGAATTTGTCACAGCCCTCTTGGACGGTAAGGAACGCGGCGGGCGCGCGGCTGGCCTTGGGGCCACGCGCGCGGGGCAGATAGTCGAACTTGTCCTCTTCTGGAAATTCGGTGTCGATGGCCCGCGCGCCCTGCCGCACCTTTGCCTCCATCGCGGGGAGCCGGTGATAGGCCTGCGGGCCGACCACGAGATCAACGAGCGGCTGGCGGCGGATGATCTCCTCCCCCTCGGCCTGCGCGACACAGCCCGTCACCCCGATTTTGAGGTCGGGCTTGGCGTCCTTGAGGCTGCGCATCCGGCCCAGTTCCGAATAGACCTTCTCCGCGGCCTTTTCGCGGATATGGCAGGTGTTGAGCAGGATCATATCCGCGTCATCGGGCGAATCCGTCTGTTCATAGCCCGACGGGGCCAGCGCACCGGCCATCCGTTCGCTGTCATAGACATTCATCTGACAGCCATAGGTTTTGACGTAGAGCTTCTTCGTCTCGGCCATGGGGCGCTCCTTGAGGGCAAAAAATAACGGCGGCGCCCATTTCCGGGGCACCGCCGTGTGATGTAGCGGGAAGCGGGCGGACCCGCAACCTTGGCCGCAAATCAGGCTTTTTTCTTGCGGCCCAGACCGATCTGTTTTGCCAGTGCCTGCCGTTTGGCCGCGTAGTTGGGTGCGACCATCGGATAGCTTGGCGGCAGACCCCATTTCGCGCGGTAATCATCCGGCGTCATGCCATAGGCTGTGGAGAGGTGCCGCTTGAGCATTTTCAGCTTCCGGCCATCCTCAAGGCACACGATGTAGTCATCGGTCACCGACTTCTTGATCGGCACTGCCGGAACAAGTTCCGCCTGTGCTTCCGCAGCGCCGCCCGCAAGGTCGGACAATTTGCGAAACACCGTTTCAATCAGGTCCGGCAGATCATTCGCCATGACCGAATTGTTTGAAACATGGGACGAGACGATCTCAGAAGTGAGCGCCATAATATCCGCAGTTTCCAATTCCATAGTTTCTGTCATTTCGTTTTCCTGTCGTGATGTCGGGTTGCCCAAGTTCATCCCACGAACTTACCCCACATCTGTTGAGTACCCACGGTTATACAAACCTGATTGTGATATACAAGTGCGTTGCAGTAAAAACACCGTAAATCTAGCATAAAAACGGGTCACTTGGACAGCTCTATTTAAAAGGGAGGCGAACAGGCCAGCATTCGCGGAATCCTTGCAAAACCAGCAATCCTCTGTAAGACGGGGCGGGTTCCAATGGACAGGGCAAATGCAGGATCAGCCGCTTCACAGCATCATTCTTGGCGCAGTCTCATCGCTGCCACAGGGGCCTGTGGCGATCCTGTTTGCCGAAGACCCAAGTGAAATCGCGGGGACCATCGCGCATCATCAAAAGCTCGGCTTTGACGCGATCCTGCTCATTGGAGACGACCTTGGCGTGTTGCCAGCTTTCGATGCGGAAGTGCGCCACCTGCCCGTGCTGGTGCGCAATCGCGATCATGTGGTGGAGATGCTCAATCTGTTGATCCCCGCACTAGCCGGGCGATGGATTTATTGGGGCTTTAATGCCGAATACCTGTTCTTTCCCTTTTGCGAGTCGCGCAGCATCAAGGATTTGACGGCCTTCATGGAAGAAGAGCGGCGATCCTCCGTCTTTACCTCCGCGATCGACCTTTATGCGGGCGATCTATACCGCGCCACGAATGCCGTCGATCCGTCTGATGCCTATCTCGACCGGTCGGGATATTACAGCTTTCAGCGCTATCGCGACGGGCAGCCGCTGGATCGGCAGTTCAACATCTTTGGCGGGCTTGGCTGGCGGTTTGAGGAGTTCGTGCCGTGGGAACGCCGCCGGATCGACCGCGTGAGCCTGTTCAAAGCGCGAAGTGACCTCACCATCTGCACCGATCTGCTGTTGTCGGATGATGAGATGAACACGGTATCGAGCAAATGGCACCATAACATCACCTGTGCGGTGATGTCGTTCCGGGTGGCAAAATCGCTCAAACGCAATCCGGGATCGACCTTCGAGATTGCCAATTTCACATGGCGTCAGTCGGAGCGGTTCTCTTGGACCTCAACGCAGTTGATGGAGCTTGGCTTTATCGAACCGGGTCAATGGTTCTGATCCGCCGGGCGGAGCAGGTTTAATCCAGCACCACGCGCCACGCGCAGCGTGATGATCGCGGCCAGAACCGCCCCGGTGACCCCACCGGCCAACAGCGCAAGCCAAACGCCCCGCACCTCAAGCCCCATCGGCCCGGTGAACAGCCACCCGAACAGGGCCAGCCCAATCCCAAGCCGCCACACGCCAATCAGCAGCGGCCAGTTCGGCCTCTCCAACCCCTGAAGCAGGTTCTGACTGACAAAGATCAGGACAAGGAACGGCAGGCCAAAGCTAAGGATTTGCAGGAACATCACCGCATGGGCGACCACCGCGTCATCGTCATTGAACAACCGCACCAATGGCTCCCCCATGGTCCAGATCACCACCGCACCCAGCGCCACGAATACACATCCGGCCATAGCGGTCAGCCCGACCGCCTCCCGAATGCGATCCTGTTTTTCGGCACCGATGTTCTGAGCGGTCAGTGGCAGCAGCGCCGTGGTCAGCCCGATCACTGGCAACAGCAGCAACTGTTGCAACCGGAACCCCACGCCATAGGCAGCCACCGCATCCGCGCCATAAGGCCGAAGGAAAAACTGCGCGATCACACCGCCCAGCACGGTCACATAGATCGTTGAGCAGGCGGGGATGACATTGCGCATCAAATCCTTCTGCTTGCCCCATCGCGGCAGCAGATCACGCCATGCGATGTCCCTCAACACATCAGAGCGAAAGGCGCTCCATCCGATGAACAGCAAAACCCCCGACTGACACAGGATGGTAGAGAGCGCGATGCCGTTCAGCCCAAACCCGTCGAACACCCCCGGAATACCCCAGATGAACAGCGGGTTCAGCCCGACATTGGCCAAGGTGGCCGCCAATTGCGCCCGCTCCTGCGTCACCGTATCGCCCTGCGCGCTGAGCGTTCCGGTCATCGCATAGGTCACGATGAACCCCGGCGCGGAAAGCAGCATCAGCCGCATATAGGTGACAGCGTTATCCACATAGGCATTGTCACCCCCAACCGCGCGCGCAAGCGCGGGCAGCCCCCAGAACCCCGCGACCATCGCCAACGCACAGACCACGACTGACGCCCCGATGGCTTGCGCCGCCGCCCGCGCGGCCGCCTGCCTGTCACCCGCCCCGATCGCATTCCCGACAAAGGCAGACACCCCGATGCGAAACCCAACACCGGTCCCGATGATGATGAAAAACAACTGCGAACCAAGGCCAAGCCCCGCCTGCGCCTCCGTCGAGATTTTGCCAGCATAAAACGTATCGGTCACATTATAGAGCGTAACAAACAGCAAGGAGAGTGCCGCCGGAATGGCGACAGCCCGGATATGCCCCAGAATGGAGCCTTGCGTCAGATCACGCTCTTTGCCGCTCATGCCGCGTTGAGCCCGCGCCCTTTCAACAACGGCTCCGGCCCCGGCATCCGGCCCCGGAACGCGGTGTAGAGCACATCTGGCGCGCGTGACCCGCCCGCGGAGTAAACATGCTCCGCCAGTTTCGCGGCCAATTCGGGGTTGAACGGATCGCCCGTCTCCTCAAACGCGGCGAAGGCATCGGCGTCCATCACCTCTGACCACATATAGCTGTAATAGCCCGACGAATAACCGTCGCCTGCGAACACATGCTGGAAATGGGGCGTGGCGTGGCGCATCACGATGGCCTCCGGCAGGCCGATGCGGTCCAGCGTTTCGGTTTGTGCCGCCATCGGGTCCGCCGGGGCGGGGCCCGCGTGGAAATCCAGATCGACCAGCGCGCTTGCCACATATTCGACCGTAGCAAAACCCTGATCGAAATTCTCCGCCGCTTTGAGCTTATCGAGCAGCGCCTGCGGCATCGGCTCCCCGGTTTCATAATGGCGGGCATGGGTGCGCAGGATGTCAGGCACGCTCAACCAATGCTCGTAAAGCTGGCTTGGCAATTCCACGAAATCACGCGCGACGGAGGTGCCGGAGATGAACGGGTAGGTCACATCCGACAACAGGCAATGGAGCGCATGGCCGAACTCATGGAACAGCGTGCGCGCATCGTCAAAGGTCAGCAGCGCCGGATCACCCTTGGCGAAATTGCAGACGTTCAGCACCAAGGGCCGCTCATCACCATCGAGCTTGGATTGCCCCCGGAACCGGCTGCACCACGCGCCGGAGCGTTTGGACGGGCGTGCGAAATAATCCCCAATGAACAGGCCCATATGCCGGTCGCCCAGCTTCACGTCCCATGCGCGCGCATCCTTGTGATGCAGCACCGCATCCACCGGCTCGAATGTGAGGCCAAAAAGGCGCGTCGCCACGTCAAACGCCGCGTTGATCATCGCGTCGAGCGTCAGGTACGGTTTGACCTCCGCCTCATCCAGATCGTGATCGCGCTTGCGCAGTTTCTCCGCGTAATGGCGCCAGTCATGGGGGCCAAGCGGGTGGTTTCCGCCCTCCTCCGCGATGAGCGCCTCCAGCCGTTTCGCATCCCGTTCCGCTGCGGCCTTGGCCGGGGTCCAGACCTGCATCAGAAGATCGCGCACGGCCTCCGGCCCGCCAGCCATTTCCTTTTCCAGCTTGAAGGCCGCGAAACTGGGATAGCCGAGCAGCGTCGCGCGTTCTTCGCGTAGGGCAAGGGTTTCGCGCACGATCTCCGCGTTGTCCGTGTCACCACCATTCGCACCGCGCGATGTCCATGCGGCAAACGCCTTTTCGCGCAGGTCGCGGCGGGTGGAGAATTGCAGGAACGGCACGATCAGCGACCGGCTCAGGGTGATGACATAGCCGTCCACGTCCCGCTCCTGCGCCGCCGATTTGGCCGCGCGCACCAGATCCGCAGGCAGCCCATCGAGATCCTCCGCAGAGAGCGCCATCATCCAGTCCCGCTCATCCGCCAGCACGTTTTGCGTGAACTGCGTGCCGAGCGTCGCGAGCCGCTGCATCACCTCCGCCAGCCGCGCCTTGCCTGCGTCATCCAGTTGCGCCCCGGCCCGCACGAACATCGCGTGATAAAGCTCCAGCACCCGCAATTGTTCATCCGTCAGGCCAAGCGTGTCGCGCCGCTGGTAGAGGTCATCAATCCGCTCAAACAACTCCGCATCCATCGTAATCTCGGAGGAGAAGGCGGCGAATTTCGGGGACCATTCGCGCATGATCGCCTCCACTTCCGGCGATGCGTCGGTGCCAGAGATGTTGAAGAACACGCCCGCGACCCGATCCAGCAACCCCTCCGACTGCTCCATCGCCTCGATCGTGTTGGCGAAGGTCGGTGTGCCGCTCTCCTTGATCGCCGCGATCCTTTCCCGCGCTTCCGCGAGGCCTGCCTCGAACGCGGGCGCGTAATGCTCCGGCGCGATCAGATCGAAGGGCGGCAAGCCGTAAGCGCGGTCAAAAGGCTGTAACAACGGGTTGGTCATGCTCTGGCATCCTTATCAATTCGCGCTAAGACCTATGGTGATAGACCCATTCCGGCAAGGAGCCATCCCATGCGTTTTCTCATTCTGATCGCGATGCTGTTCGCATCCCCACTTCATGCGGCCCCGTCCGGCACGGATTACGGCAGCACTACGAGCAAGGACGCGCGCCTGACAGCGGCCCTTGGCATGATCGAAAGCGGGCAGGCCCCCGCCGCAATCACGATGCTGGAGGAGATTGTCGCCCGCAATTCCGACAATGCCGATGCGTGGAACCTGTTGGGCTATGCCCATCGCAAGGAAGGCGATTTCGCCGCGTCCCGCGTGCATTACACACGCGCACTCACCCTGAACCCCCGGCATGAGGGCGCGCTCAGCTATATGGGTATTTTGGAATTGGAGGAGGGGAACATCGACGCGGCCCGCGCGCTCCACGCCCGGTTGCAGGCGGTGTGCTTTCTGGGATGTGAGCCGCTCGATGATCTGCGAGAGGCGTTTGTGGCACGCGGCACGCCGGTCAGTTAATCCATTCCGACATAATCAGGGCAGGTCGCAAATCCGCATCCAACAGTCGCCCGCGCGCCCTTCCCCTTCAGCGCTTCACGGCACAAGATATCAGCATCTTTGCCGGAGGATATTGAGTCATGAGAACCCATGCACGCGCCGTTGTCGTCGGAGGGGGCGCGGTTGGCGCGTCCATCGCCTATCACCTTGCCAAGGCGGGCTGGTCCGATGTGGTGTTGCTTGAACGCGACGAGCTGACCTCCGGCTCCACATGGCACGCAGCCGGTTTGTTGCCGCTCTTTAATATGAGCTACGCGGTCAGCCACATTCACGACTATTCCGTGAAATTCTACAAAGAGCTTGAGGCGGAAACGGGCCTAAATGCGGGCTTTTCGGTCGTGGGCAACCTGCGCATGGCGCAAACGCAGGCGCGGATGGACGAATACCGGCTCTATGCCTCCACGGCAGAGACGGTCGGCATTCCGCATGAATGGCTGACCCCGCAGGATATCAAGGATCGCTACCCGCTGGTGCAGACCGAAGACCTCGTCGGTGCGATCTTCCACCCCACCGATGGCTACATCAACCCGGCTGACGTGACGCAAGCCATGGCAAAGGGCGCGCGCCAACGCGGGGTTGAGGTGATCCGGCGGGTGCAGGTCGATGGCTTCTCCCGGCAGGGCGATGACTGGGTCGTCCATTGCACCAAAATGGCGGATAAGGGCGGCAACCTCATCTCCAGCGAGGACAAGTTCACCATCACCTGTGAGCATGTCGTCACCGCCACTGGCAACCATGCCCAGCGCACCGCCGCGATGATCGGCACCTACATCCCCGCGATCCCCGTGGAGCACCAGTATATCGTCACAGAGCCTGATCCGGCCCTTGTCGAATGGCGCAAGCAGAACGGGGAGCACCCGGTTCTGCGCGACGCGGATGCGAAATGGTATGTGCGGGAAGAACGCGGCGGCTGGATCCTTGGCCCCTATGAGCGGAACGCGCCCGCCTGCTTCAAGTTTGGCGTGCCGGACAGTTTCCGCGCGGACCTGTTCCCCCTCGATCTGGAGCGGATCGAAGAGGAATACATGTCGATGATCCACCGCATCCCATCCTCCGAAACCGCCGGGTTGAAGGACGATTTCAACGGTCCGATCTGCTACACCCCCGATGGCAACCCGCTGGTCGGTGAGGCCCCCGGCGTGCGCAATTTCTGGTTCGCGGAAGGGTTCTCCTTTGGCATCACGGCGGCAGGCGGCACGGGCCATTACCTTGCGCAATTGATGACCGAAGGGGAGGCGGAGATTGACATGTGGTCGCTTGATCCGCGCCGCTTTGGCGGCTGGGTCAACCGCGAATATGCCACCAAAAAGAATGAGGAGGCCTATGAGCATGTCTATATCCTCCACCACCCCGATGAAGAGCGCCCCGCGGCCCGCCCGCTGAAAACCGCGCCCTGTTATGACCGGATGGCCGCGCGCGGCGCGCAGTTCGGCTGCGTCAACGGGTGGGAGCGGCCCAACTATTTCGCCCCTGAAGGGTTCAGCGACCATGACGCGCGGTCCTTCCGCCGGGGCGGCTGGTGGCAATATGCTGAGGCCGAAGCCAAGGCCGTGCGGGAGGCTGCGGGCCTGATCGACGCCTCCGCCTTCACCAAACATGTGCTCAAGGGGCCGGGGGCCACGGCCTTCCTCGACTGGTTGACCTGCAACAAGCTGCCCAAAGTGGGCCGCATCAACCTGACCTATGCGCTGACCGTCGCGGGCACCGTGCGGACCGAGCTGACGATCGTGCGGCAGGCGGAGGATGCCTATTACCTCGTCACCGCCGGTGCGGCGGAGGCCTATGACAGCGATTACCTGGCAAAGATGGTTGAGGATAAGATCGGTGAATTTGGCTCCATGTATCTGGCTAATGTCACCGCGCAATATGGCGTGTTCGCGCTGGCAGGCCCACGCAGCCGGGACATTCTGCGCGATTTGATCGTGGCCGAAGACCCGGCAGCGGCGCTGACCAACAAGGCATTCCCGTGGTTGTCGGCCAAGCAGATCGACCTTGGCATGGTGCCGACACTCGCGATCCGCGTGGCCTATACCGGGGAGCTTGGCTGGGAATTGCATCACCCGATGGAAATGCAGAACCACCTCTTTGACCGGATCATGGCCGCAGGGGAGCCGCATGGCCTGAAACTGGTGGGTGCACGGGCGCAGAACTGGCTGCGGCAGGAGAAATCCTATCGCGCCTTCGGCTCTGACCTTGGCAGGGACGCGACGCCGCTGGAGGCTGGGCTGGACCGGTTCGTGGACCTCGACAAGGAGTTCAAGGGCAAGGCCGCGATGCTGGAGACGGGCATCCGCGCGAAATGCGTCACGGTCCTGATCGACGGGCCTGATGATGCGGACCCATGGGGCCGTGAGGGTCTGTTCCATGACGGGCAGATGATCGGACGGTTGACATCGGGTGGCTACTCCGTGGCCTTTGGCAAGCAGATCGGCATCGGCTATGTCCGCCCCGATTTGGCGGTGACGGGGCAGGCGCTGAAGGTGCGGATCATGGATGGTCTCTATGATGCGACCGTGACCGAGGACAGCCCCTATGATCCAAAGAACGAAACGATCCGCATGAACGGCTGATCCGACCGTTCTGAAACCGAAAAAAGGCCGCGGGATGGTTTCCGCGGCCTTTTCCCGTCCAGGGAGGAATGTAGGGGCGCCGACCCGGCATGGTGACAGAACTGCCGGGTCGGCGAGCGCCGCGGGACCCCGGGACAGGTGGGGATCAGGGGCCGCAGCACGATAAGACACATAGGGTCAAGGGTGGCCATGGGCCTGTCCAACACAATCATCTGGGACGGATGATGGTCCACGCGCTGCTACATCCAGTCTGATCTGAAACCCCAATACTCATGGGACAAGACGCGACTAACTTCAGATGCAGGACAGGTCGAAAGCGTCCACGGGGGCAACCGTATCGGCTTCTCATGTCGCGCACGCAGTGTGAAGAACCCCTCTTTCCGTATGCCTTAAATCAAATATGACGCAACGGCAGGGACAGGCACAGACAGCTATCGTGAAAGTAGCGTGAATTCTGCGGAAACAGCTTGGCGAATTTGCGTAAAACCTAGGCAAACCGCCGGGGTGAAAGGGAATTCTCAACCCAGTCCGGGCAGGGGGACGCCTCTCCACGAATCAAAGCGGCCATATGCGCGGCCAGTGCGGGCGATGTCTGCACGCCATACCCCCCCTGCCCTGCCAGCCAATAAAAGCCGGGCGCATCCGGGGCCTCCCCAGCCACCGGGACATGATCGGGGGCAAAGCTGCGCAACCCGGCCCAGCTATGCGTGACGCGGGTGATTTCATAGTCCACGGCCTGACTGAACCGATCGAGCCCTTCTGCGATCACCATATCCTCCGGCCACGCGTCCTGCGGTGGCACCGGATCCTCATCCGCCGGGGACACCATCAGCCGCCCGGCCTCTGGCTTGGCGTACCATGTCTCGGTCGCGGGCAGGATCATGGGCCATGTGGCGATGTCCTGCTCGACGGGCAGGATCGCGGCGGACCGGCGGTACGGGATGATGCCCATGGGCCGGACATGCGCGCCGCGCGCAACTTCGTCGGCCCATGCGCCCGCTGCGTTCACCACCGTCCCAGCCGAGCAGGCCCGCCCATCGGCCAAGCTGATCTGCCAGCGCCCATCATGCGTGAGCGCCGTCACCTCCGCCTTTGTCCAGACCTCCCCCCCGGCGGCGCGATGGGCGCGCAGGTGATCCTGCATCAGGCGGTCCACGTCGATATCGGATGCCGCGCGTTCAATGGCCGCGCGGTTCGCGGCCTCCGGTCGCAAGAGGGGGAAGGCCGCGCAGGCTTCTTCCGTCGTGATCTGCTCCACGCCATGCGCCTCTGCCATGAAGGCATCAAAAGCCGGGCGGTCGTCGCGTGTGGCGATGGTCATCACCCCGCGCGGGCTGAGATAGCCGCCCTCGGACAATGGCCCGAAGCTCAGGTCATTGAGGGCGCGCAGCACCGGCTTGCCATAATTCCGCACGAAAATCGCAGCCGAGCGGCCGGTGGAATGCCTCCCCGGCGCGTCCTCCCGCTCCAAGAGCAGCACAGAGCGGTGCCCGGCCAGCGCCGCTGCCAGCGACGCGCCCGCGATCCCCGCGCCGATGATCGCGACATCAACTCTCATGGCCGGGCAAGCGCGCGGTCGAACATCTCAGGATCGACATTCCCACCCGTGGTCACTGCGATCACTGCATCCCCCTCAAACGCATCCGCATGAAACAGCACAGCAGCGAGGGCAGCAGCCCCGCCCGGCTCCAACACCAGTTTGAGCCGCAGGAACGCGTGTTTCATCGCATCAAGGCATTCGTCATCCGTGACCACCACACCCGGGCCGCAATGAGCCACCATGATGGGAAAGGTCAGATCCCCCGGTTGTGGCGTCACGATCGCATCGCAAATGGAGCCAAGCATCGTCGCGTTCCGCTCGATCCGGCCAGAGGCGAGGGAGCGGGTGACGTCATCGAACGCGTGCGGCTCACAGGGGCGCGCGCGGAATCCCGGCGCGCTCCCGGCAAGCGCCAACGCGATGCCGGAGGTCAGCCCCCCACCGCCGCAGCACACGGCCACGTCGGCTTGGCTCACGCCGTATTCCGCGGCTTGCTCGGCTATCTCAAGGCCAGTGGTGCCTTGGCCTGCGATCACATGCGGGTTGTCATAGGGCTTGATCAGCGTAAGCCCGCGCGCGTCGGCGAGCCGCGCGCCAATGGCCTCCCGATCCTCTGTCGCCCGGTCATAAAGCACGACCTCAGCGCCCAGCGCGCGGGTGTTGTCGATCTTGAGCGCGGGGGAGTTCGCGGGCATCACGATCACAGCGCTCAACCCAGCCCGTGCGGCGGCTGCCGCCACCCCTTGCGCATGGTTGCCGGACGAATAGGCGATGACACCCCGTGTGCCTTCGGGCAGTTGCGAAATGGCGTAGGACGCCCCGCGATATTTGAAGCTGCCGGTATGTTGCAGGCATTCCGCCTTCACCAGCACGCGCCGCCCCGCCATCTCATCCAGAAAGGGGGAGGTCAGCATCGGTGTGCGCCGGGCCACGCCGTCCAGCACGCGGGCTGCGTTGCGGATATCGTCATAGGTGCTCATGTCGCGCGCTCCAGCAGGCAGTCAAACAGGGAGAGGCTCTCGGCCTCATCAAGGAAGGGGACATGCCCCCGGTTCGGCACCTCCCCAGTCAGGAGGTCAGGATGGCGGGCCTTCATCCGCTCCACCGTCTCTGCCGTCAGGAGGTCGGAATGCGCGCCGCGCAGAACGCCCGTGGGAATGCCCGACAGCGCGTCGAACAGGGGCCAAAGGTCGGGCATCGGGCCGGCCTCGGCCTGCGCGAGGATCGCGTCTCGCAATTTGGGATCGTAGCGCAAGTGCAACCCATCGGGTTTCTCGTCGTAGAACCGCCGGACATGGGGCAGCCAATCCGCGGCTGTCATGGTCGGGAAACGCTCGGCGTTGAAGGCAGCCGTGGCCTGTGCCGCGTCCTCATAGGTTTTCGCTGCAGGGCGACGGCCCAAATACTGCATGATGACATCAAGGCCACCGCCCGCGATCTCCGGCCCGATATCATTGAGAAGCACGGCAGAGAGCCGCTGAGGCAGCGACGCGGCGATCACCATGGCCTGCAACCCGCCGCGCGATGTGCCGACGATCATGGCCCGCTCGATCCCAAGGTGATTGAGCAGCTCCACCGCGTCGCGCGCCTCTACGGCCACGTCATAGGTCATGAAATCAGCGGCCCGGTCGGATGCGCCTCTCCCGCGCGCGTCCAACCGGATGAAGCGGGCGGCATCCGCGCGGGCGGCCATCAATGGCTCGAAATCAGCCATGTTGCGGGTCAATCCCGCAAGGCACAGGACCGGGTGGCCTGCGCCCTGATCGTCATAGGCCAAAGACAGCCCATCGGAGGTCTCGAAATACTTCATGAGGCAAGCTCCGGTATCGTCGTCAGATCGGTGAGCGTATGGGCAGGCTTCGCCCATAGCCGGTCCATGGGCAGGCCCGCGCGATTGACCCAGACGGTCTGGAATCCGAACCCCACCGCACCCGCCGCGTCCCATCCGTTGGAGGAGACGAAAAGTACGTCATCGGGCGTGCAGGCAAACCGCTCTGTCACCATGGTGTAGACGCGGTCATGGGGCTTGAAGATGCCCACATCCTGCACGGACAGGACCGCGTCCAGCATGGGGCCAATTCCAGCGGAGCGGACGGCGGCGTCCAGCATCCCCGGCTCCCCGTTTGACAGTATGGCGGTCTGGTAGCCGTTCTCTTTAAGGGTGGCGAGCATCTGCGGCACCTCGGGATAGGCGCTGAGTTGGTGGTATAGCTCCAAAAGGCGCGTGCGCAGCGCAACGTCGTCGAGGCCAACGGCCTCTAGCGCATAATCAAGCCCATCTTGCGTCACGGTCCAGAAATCAATGTGCTGCCCCGCGATCGCGCGGAGCCATGTGTATTCCAACTGCTTTTGCCGCCAAAGGGCGGAGATTTCGGGCCAATGCGCCGCGAAAGCCTCCCGCCCCGGTTCGGCCGCAGCGTCCCGCGCGGCGGCAGAGACGTCGAACAATGTGCCATAGGCATCAAACACACATACCCGAATTGCCATGTCATCCCTCCGCGTTTTCCGGCCCAAACCTTGCGCATCGGGGGACAAAGCGCAATCCGACAAAGCGCTCCCGCACGTCGCTGGCCCTTCGGGCCGCTCCCTTTGGGCCGGGCGCCGCGCCTTACGGCGCGGCGGTGCCTCCGGCGGGGTATATTTGAAGAAAGTGAATTTGGGTTTGCGTTAACAGAGCAGCCCCGCGATTCGGCCGTGGGTCAAGGTCCGAGGAACGAGCGGCCTTGACGCGCGGGCGAATCGTGACACCCACAATTGAAAGCGTGATTTGAGGAACAAACCTGTTCCTCAAACACCTCATGACAGGCGAAGCCCCAGCGCCGAAGGCGCTGCCGGAGCAAACGGGAGGAAGGAGCGTCAGCGACTGAACGACGGGCGGGAGAGCCGCGTCAGAGGTTCTCGGGTTGGGCCATGCCGAGGATATGATAGCCGCCATCGACATAGAGGCATTCGCCCGTCGTGCTCGCCCCATAGTCCGAGATCAGGAACGCCGCCGCCCCGCCGACATGGGCGAGGTCCGCATTCGTGCGCATCGGGCTATTTTCCTCGGTCGTGCGGTAAACCTTGCGTGCCCCACCGATCGCAGCCCCCGCGAGCGTGCGCATCGGGCCGGGGCTGACCGCATTCACACGGATACCATCGGGGCCAAGATCATTGGCCAGATACCGCACGGACGCCTCAAGCGCGGCTTTCGCCACGCCCATCACATTATAGCTCGGCGTCACGCGCTGTGATCCAAGGAAGCTGAGCGTCAGGATCGTGCCGCCATCCGTCATCAGCGGATGCGCGCGCCGCGCCACATCCACCAGCGAATAGGCCGACACATGCAACGCTTTCTGGAACCCATCAAGCGACGTGTCCATGAACCGCCCCGACAGGTCCTGCTTATCCGCATAGGCAATCGCGTGGACCACGAAATCGAGCTTGCCCCATTGCGCCTCGATCTCTGCGAACAATGCATCGAGCGTCTCAGGCTCCTGCACGTCGCAATTCATGATGATCGTGGAGCCAACGCTTTCGGCCAAGGGGCGCACGCGCTTTTCAAATCCTTCGCCAAGGAAGGTGAAGGCCAATTCCGCCCCCTCCTCCGCCAGCACCTTTGCGATGCCCCAGGCGATGGATTTGTCATTCGCGACGCCGATGATCAGCCCGCGCTTGCCCTTGACCAGATCAGCCATCGTAGCGGCTCATCGCGAGGGTGGCGTTGGTGCCACCAAAACCGAAGGAATTGGACAGGATCGTGTCGATGCCCGCGTTGTCCTTCCGCTCCAGCACGATCTCTTCCGGGCTAAGTGCGGGATCGAGCGTCGTGACATTGGCCGAGGCCGCAAGGAAATCATCCTGCATCATCAACAGCGAATAGATCGCCTCATGCACCCCGGTCGCACCAAGGCTATGCCCGGTCAGCGATTTGGTGGAGGATACGGGCGGCGTGTTGCCCTGACCGAAGATGTTGCGCAGCGCCTCGATCTCCTTGATGTCGCCCACGGGCGTGGAGGTGCCGTGCGCGTTCACATAGGACACTTTCCGCTCCCCCAGCGTGGACATGGCAAGGCGCATCGCGCGCTCCCCGCCCTCACCCGACGGGGCGACCATGTCGTAGCCGTCAGACGTGGCGCCATAGCCCGTCACCTCAGCGTAGATTTTCGCGCCGCGCGCCTTGGCGTGCTCCAATTCCTCCAGCACGACCACGCCGCCACCGCCAGCGATCACAAAGCCGTCGCGGGTCTCGTCATAGGCGCGGGAGGCCGTTTCGGGCGTGTCGTTATATTTGCTGCTCATCGCACCCATCGCGTCGAACAGGCAGGACAGCGTCCAATCAAGCTCTTCACCACCGCCCGCAAACACGATGTCCTGCTTGCCGAACTGGATCAGCTCCGTCCCGTTGCCGATACAATGGGCAGAGGTCGAGCAGGCAGAGGTGATCGAATAATTCACACCCTTGATGGCGAACGGCGTCGCAAGGCAGGCGGAGTTGGTGGAGGACATGCCCCGCGTCACCATGAACGGCCCCATCCGCTTGGGACTGCCTTTCTCGACAACGATGTTATGCGCCTGAAACAGGTTCTTCGTCGATGGCCCACCAGAGCCCATGACAAGCCCGGTGCGCTCATTGGAAACGTCGGATGCCTCCAACCCGCTGTCCTTGATCGCCTGATCCATCGCGATGAAGTTATAGGCCGCGCCGTCGCCCATGAAACGCAACTGGCGCTTATCCACATGCTCGGTCACGTCGATATCGGGCATCCCATGGACCTGAGACCGGAACCCGTGCTCCACATAATCGGGGGCGGCGGAAATGCCGGATTTCCCGTCCTTGAGGGATTGCTTGACTTCATCCGCTGTGATCCCGATGGATGATACGATCCCGATCCCGGTGATAACGACACGCCGCATGGCATTTCCTCTCTACGTCTGATGACCCTGCCCGGTGGGCGGATTATTCCTGAAACAGCCCGACCTTCATGTCGGTTGTGGTGTAAATGACCTCGCCATCGGCCTCCATCGTGCCGTTCGCCATGCCCAGTTTGAGCTTGCGGTCGATAACACGGGTGAAATCGACGTGATAGCGCACGAGCTTTGTCTCGGGCGTCACCATGCCGGTGAATTTCACCTCCCCCACGCCAAGCGCGCGGCCCTTGCCCAGCATCCCGCGCCAGCCAAGGTTGAACCCGGTCAATTGCCACAGCGCATCAAGGCCAAGACAGCCCGGCATCACCGGATCGCCAAGGAAATGGCACTGGAAGAACCACAGATCAGGATTGATATCGTATTCCGCGACAACATGCCCTTTCCCGTGGCTGCCGCCATCAGCGGAAATCTCGGTCACCCGGTCCATCATCAGCATTGGCGGCGCGGGCAATTTCGGATTACCGGGGCCAAACATTTCGCCACGGGCACATTGCAAAAGGCCCTCATAATCAATGCTGCTGGGTCGGTCGGTCATGTGGGTCTGCTCCGGATATGCTTCAAAACTGCAATATTTCTCACGCATGATGTAGCATCCGCCGCGCCCGGGCTGCAATGGCAACTGTGCGGCTTGTGCATCGCGCGATGTTTGCGAAACCGTCACACATGCATTACATAAGGGCGTAGAAGTAACTGCAGGACGACCGACAATGGCGACAGGCCGCATGACAGACAGCACAGTGACCCGCCGCGCGCGCCAATGGCTCGCCGGGGCGAACCTGCGCCCGACACGTCAGCGGCTTTGCCTGGCGGAGCTGTTGGTGGGCGACGGGCAGAACCGGCACGTCACCGCAGAAAGCCTGCACCGCGCGACGGCGGATGCGGATATGTCCGTGTCTTTGGCAACGGTCTACAACACCTTGCGCGCGTTTTGCGATGCAGGTCTGGTCAATGAGATCACGGTCGATGGCACCCGCTCCTATTTCGACACCCGCACGGATGACCACCCGCATTTCTTCTGGGAGGAGGATGGCCGCCTGACCGACGCGCCGACCGACAGCGTTGCGTTTGAACGGCTTCCCGCAGCACCCGAGGGCGTCGAAATCTCAAAGGTCGATGTGGTGATCCGGCTGCGCAAAAGCTGACCGCCTGCCCGTTCGTCCATCTGTTTCTTTTTTCCCCAAATACCTCCCGCCGGAGGCTTCCGCACCCGGCTACACGCACCCCCTTTGCCACCTGATGGAAAAAGGGTAAGGACACGCCAGTGATTTACGGAGTTGCCTTTCATGGATGCGATCCTGAGCCTCGCCGCGGCGAATATCCTCTCCCCGACCGTCTTGTTCTTTATCCTTGGGTTTGCGGCCTCTCTGGCCCGGTCTGACCTGTCGATCCCCGAGGCGGTGGCGAAGGGCATGTCGCTCTATCTGCTCTTGGCCATTGGGTTCAAGGGCGGTGCTGGCGTGGCGGAGAATGGCCTGACGGTCACACTCGGCTTTGCCATGATCGCGGGGATCATCCTGTCGGCCTCCATCCCGCTCATCGCTTTCGTGATCCTGCGCGCCATATCCGGGCTGAGCCGCGTCGATGCGGCGGCGGTGGCGGCGCATTACGGCTCCATCTCCATCGTGACCTTTGTGGCGATGACCTCGATGCTTGATGCCGCCGGGATCGCATTTGAGGGCTTCATGGTCGCGGTTGCCGCAATCATGGAGGCACCGGCGATCCTGACGGCGCTGCTTTTGGCCTCTGGTGCGACGGGCAAGAAAGGCGTGGACAAGGATTTGCTGCGTGAAGTGATGCTCAATGGCTCCATCGTGCTCTTGATCGGGGCCTTTGCGATTGGCTGGATCACCGGGGTCGAAGGACTTGCAAAGATCGAGGCCTTCATCGTCTCTCCCTTCCAGGGCGTCCTGTGCCTGTTCCTGCTCGATATGGGGCTGATTGCCGGGCGCGGGATGCGGTCGAGCCGCCAACACCTCGCACCACCAGTGATCCTCTTCGGGGTGCTTATGCCAGTGATCGGTGCGAGTCTTGGCTTGGCATCAGGGCTGTTGCTGGGGCTGTCCGTCGGGGGGGTTGCGGTGCTGATGACGCTGTGCGCGTCCGCAAGCTATATCGCGGTGCCCGCGGCGATGCGCGTGGCACTGCCCGCCGCGAACCCGTCGATTTACCTTACGCTGTCCTTGGGCGTAACCTTCCCGTTCAACCTGACGGTGGGCATTTCGCTCTATCTCGCCGTCGCTTCCCTGTTCGGAGGATAGAGCCATGCAGACCCACCCTGCCAAACGGATCGAGATCATCATCGAAGCCCCGCTCCTGCGCCGCCTGACCGATGCGCTCGATAAGGCGGACGTGCCGGGATATACGGTGCTGCCCGTGTTGGCCGGATCCGGCAAATCCGGGCCATGGAGCCGGGAGGGACAGGTGTCATCCGCAGGCGGCATGGCATCGGTCACGCTGGTCACAACGGTTGAGCGCGCGGATCAGGTGCTGGAGACCGCCTTTGCGGTGGTCCAACCCCATATCGGTATCGTGAGCGTTACGGACTGCGAAGTCATTCGCCCGGCCCGTTTCGCCTGAAGGCGCTCCCGCAGGTCGCTGGCCCTTCGCGCCACTCCCTTTGGGCATGGCCGCCCGCTCGCGCGGGCGGGTGCCTCCGGCGGGGTATACTTGAAGAAAGTGAATTGGACTTGGTGGGGCAAGAGCAGCCCCCGCGATTCGGCCGTGGGTCAAGGTCCGAGGAACGAGCGGCCTTGACGCGCGGGCGAATCGTAAGCCCCACAATCGGAAGCGTGATTTGAGGAACAGACCTGTTCCTCAAACACCTCAGTGCAATCTTAAACCGGCGCGCAGCGCCGGCCTTTCCGGGCGCTTCATTCCATTCCGCGCGTTCGGGCGCAAACGCTGCCCCGCAGCGTTTGTCTTTCGCCCTCACCCCAAAGGGAGGCGCAGCCGACGTGCGGGAGGGCTACCTTGGGGCCGCCGCGCGGCGAAGCCGGTCGTTGATCGCCCGTCCCAATCCCTGATCCGGGATCGGCGCGACCGCGATCTTTTTTGCATCGTTCAAGGCATGAAGGCAGGCAAACAGATTGGCCGCAGCCTCCGCCAGATCGCCAGTTCGTGACAGGTTAAGCCCATCTACCCCCGGCCCGAAGCCAAGCCATACCTCGTCCGCGTTCGGTGCCAGCGCATTCAGTCGCACCGTGCCATTTGGCGCATAATGCGATGTGAGTTGCCCCGGTGCTTCGGGCGTCTCCAGATCCTCACCGTCCTGCAACGGGCCCGCGAGTGCTGCCTCAAGCGCCTCTTTCGGCACGCCCCCTGCGCGCAGGAGGCATGCGCGGCCCGCGCGCCAGCCGACGATAGTGGATTCAACGCCAACCGTGCAGTCCCCGCCATCCAGCACCGCCGCAATCCGCCCATCGAGACCGTCAAGAACATGCTGGACCCTTGTCGGGCTGATCCGTCCCGACGGATTGGCACTTGGCCCGGCAATCGGCGCGTCTGCCGCGCGCAGCAGACGTTGCGCCAGAGGATGTGCGGGGACACGGATGGCGACCATCGGGCCGCCCGCTGTCACCAGATCGCTCAACCCGTCCCGCTTTGGCACCACCAGCGTCAAAGCGCCGGGCCAGAATGCCAGCGCCAAGGCCCGAGCCTCCGGGCTGAACACGCCCCACCGCTCCGCCGCCGCAAGATCGGGCACATGGATGATCAGCGGATTGAAACTTGGCCGCTCCTTGGCCGCATAGATCGCCGCCACCGCCTGTCCGTTGCGCGCATCCGCGCCAAGGCCATAGACCGTCTCTGACGGGAACGCGACGAGCGCGCCAGCCGCAAGGAGGGCCGCTGCCTCCGCCACTCCAGCATCCGTGGGCGGCAGGCGTCGGGTCGCCGTAACGTGGCGTTCTTCTTGTGTCATGCCGGTGCCAATCTTACCAATCGTTGAAAACGGCGTTAGTGCGCCATGCCATATTTGGGGAGGGTTTCACAATGACATATCAGGCACCCGTTGCGGACATCCAGTTCACGCTCACCCATGTGATCGGCGCATCGGCGCTCGCTGAAACCGAGCGATTTGCCGAAGCGACGGAGGATATGTCGGAGGCGATCCTGACGGAGGCCGCGAAGCTCACCGAATCCGTGCTCGCGCCGCTGCAGCGCCCCGGCGATCTGCATCCCGCGCGACTGGAGAATGGCGTGGTGCGCTGCTCGCCTGGATATGCCCAAGGGTATCAGGCGATTGCAGAGGGCGGCTGGGTCGGGATCAACGCCGACCCGGATTTCGGCGGCATGGGGCTGCCGATGACGCTGACGACAGCCGTGGGGGAGATGATGAACTCCGCCTGCTTGTCACTGGCGCTTAACCCACTGATGACCCAAGGACAGATTGAAGCACTGGAGGCCCATGCCAGTGACGAGATCAAGGCGCTCTACCTGCCCAAGCTGATCACCGGCGAATGGACCGGCACGATGAACCTGACGGAGCCGCAGGCGGGCTCGGATGTTGGGGCGCTCACGACCAAGGCCGTGCCAAACAGTGATGGTACCTACGCGATTTCCGGCCAGAAGATTTACATCTCATGGGGGGATCACGATCTGGCGGAGAATATCTGCCACCTCGTGCTGGCGCGTCTGCCCGGCGCGCCGATGGGCACGAAGGGGATATCGCTCTTTATAGTGCCGAAATACCTGCCCGATGGCGATGGGAAACCGGGGGTGACCAACCGGCTCAATCCTGTGAGCCTTGAGCATAAGATGGGGCTTGGCGGCTCTCCGACGGCTGTGATGGCGTTCAACAACGCGACCGGCTGGATGATCGGGGCGGAAAACACGGGCATGGCCGCGATGTTCACGATGATGAACAACGCGCGGCTTGGCGTGGGAACGCAAGGGGTTGGTGTGGCGGAGGCTGCCTATCAGCACGCGCTGGCATATGCGATGGACCGCAAGCAGGGCCGCTCCCCGATCAAGGGCGGGACCGGAACGATCATGGATCACGCCGATGTCCGCCGGATGCTGATGACGATGAAGGCGCTGACGCGCTCCGCCCGGGCGATTTGCTATGATTGCGCCTATTCGCTCGATATGGCGAAGGCAACGGGCGACGCGGCATGGACCGCGCGCGCGGCGTTCCTGACACCGATCGCCAAGGCGTTCGGCACGGATGTCGGGTCGGAGGTGTCGGACCTCGGTATTCAGGTGCATGGCGGCATGGGCTTTATCGAGGAGACGGGTGCTGCGCAATTTGCCCGCGATGTGCGCGTGACGCGCATCTATGAAGGAACCAACGGCATTCAGGCGATGGATATGGTCGGGCGCAAGCTGGCCGATGGCGGCACCGCCGCCGAGGCCCTGTTGGACGAGATTGAAGCAACGGCCGTAACCGCGCGCGACGCGCATCCGCTGCTGGCCGATGCGTTGCAGGATGCGGGCGAATGCCTTGCGGAGACGACACGCTGGATGGTGGAGCAGGAGTTGAACGACCGCTTCGCTGGGGCGGCGAATTATTTGCGCGCCTTTGCCCTGACCCTTGGCGGGCATTACCTGATGAAAGCCTCCCTCGCCGCACCGGGTGATACAGCGCGTCTGGCGCTGGCACAGTTCCATTTGCGCCAGTTGGTGCCACAGGTAACCGCCCTCGCGCTGAGCGCGCAGGAAGGCGCGGAGCCGCTCTACGCCCTGTCCGTGCGCGATTTTGCTCAGTAACGCTCCCGCCCGTCGCCGCCATATCAAAGATATGTCGCCTCCCGTTGGGGGTGAGGGATCGGCAGCGACCGAACGACGGGCGGGAGGGCTAGGTGCTGGAGCCGCCCACCGTCAGCCCGCCGATCAGAAGGCTTGGTTGTCCAACGCCCACGGGCACCCATTGCCCCGCTTTGCCGCAATTTCCCATACCCGGATCAAGCGCCATATCATTGCCGATCGCGCGGATCTGCTTCAGCGCGGTTGCACCGTCGCCGATCAGCGTCGCACCCTTGACCGGTGCGCCGACGACGCCGTTCTTGACCTCATAGGCTTCGGTACAACTGAACACGAATTTGCCATTGGTGATGTCGACCTGCCCGCCGCCAAAGCCCACCGCGTGAATGCCGTCCTCCACACCCGCCACGATATCCCCCGGGCTGACATCGCCGCCCAGCATGTAAGTGTTCGTCATCCGCGGCATCGGCACATGCGCGAAGCTTTCGCGGCGGCCGTTGCCTGTCGCGGCCACACCCATCAGCCGCGCATTCTGACGATCCTGCATATAACCCACGAGCACACCATCTTCGATCAACACATTTCGCGCCGATGGCGTGCCCTCATCATCCACCGTGAGGGAGCCGCGCCGGTCCGGGATCGTGCCATCATCAAGCACGGTCACGCCCTTCGCCGCGACCTCCTTGCCCATCAAGCCCGCGAAGGCCGACGTGCCCTTGCGGTTGAAATCACCTTCCAGCCCGTGGCCCACTGCCTCATGCAACAGGATGCCGGGCCAGCCGGGGCCAAGTGCGACGTCCATCACACCGGCGCGCGCGGGGATCGCATCAAGGTTCACCTTGGCGATGCGCAGAGCCTCGTCCGCGACTTTCACCCAAGTCTCCCGCCCCGTCAGTGGCAACAGGCCATGCCGCCCGCCACCCCCCGCAGAGCCGCTTTCGCGCCGCCCGGCATGTTCGACAATCACGGAGATGTTGAGCCGCGCCATCGGGCGCACATCCGTCACCTGCTGCCCCTCGGGGCGCAGGATCACGACCTCTTGCAGGCTCGCGCCGATGCTGACGCTGACCTGCACGACAGCGCTGTCCTTTTCGCGCAAATACGCGTCGATCTCTTGCAGCAACTCGATCTTTGCCGGGAACTCCATATCGGTGGTGGGGTCGATATCGGAATAGAGCTTGCGATTAGTCGGCTGCGGCCCATCCGCGAGCGTCCCTGCCCCGGTCCGTACCGCGAGGCGTGCCGTCTCGGACGCGCGGCGCAGCGCGGCCTCCGTCATTTCCGTGGAGTGCGCGTAGCCCACGACCTCCCCCTCCACCGCGCGCAGGCCGAACCCTTCGGCAGCGGTATAGTTGGCCGATTTCACCCGACCGTCGTCAAACACCAGCCCTTCACCGCGCCGCCGTTCCAAAAACAACTCCCCGTCATCCGCACCCGCGACCGTTTCGCGGAGAATCGCCAAGGACGCCTCCCTGTCGAGATCGGTTTCAAACGGGGCGAAACTGGGTTGGGTATCCGACATTCGGAAAACCTCCGGGTTTTAGGTGGCAAAAATGTATGTATGCGACGGAATGCGGCAGCGAGATGGGTTGCCCCAACTCATGTAGTGTGGTTTTTGACGTGGATCAAATAGGGGAGCGGAAGAGGCCCGGTTTTTACACGCGGTGACGTGTGGATCGTGCGCCAATCCCAACCAAAACGCGGGAACATGACTATGCGAATGAACAGGGTTCTGATTGCAGCAACAGCGGCTATGGTCGCGTTTGGAGCCACCGCCGCGCGGGCGCAGGAGGAACTGCTCAGCCCGTTGCCCTCCTTGGGCAAGCCGCAGCCGGGCGGGATCGCGCTGCAGGACAAATATACCGAATTGGCCCATGATGTGGCCTTTCTCGACAATTTCCTGCTGGTGGTGATCACGCTGATCTCTCTTTTCGTGACGGCTTTGTTGGTTTGGGTTTGCATTCGCTACAACGCCAAGCGCAACCCGGAGCCGCAGCGGTTCACCCACAACACCCCGATCGAGATTGCATGGACCGTGATCCCGGTCGTGATCCTGATCGTGATCGGCTCCCTGTCCTTGCCGATCCTGTTCAAGCAGCTTGAAACGCCTGAAGCAGACGTGACGATCAAGGTGACGGGCTACCAGTGGTACTGGGGCTATGAGTACCCCGATGCAGGCGTCTATTTCGACAGCTTCATGCTGGAGCGGGACGATCTGGAGGAGTATGGCTACGCGGCGGATGAATATCTGCTGGCGACCGACACCGCGATGGTCGTGCCCGTCAACGCGACGGTTAAGCTGCAAATCACCGCCGCTGACGTGATCCACGCGTGGAAAATCCCGGCCTTTGCCGTGCATATGGATGCCGTGCCGGGCCGCCTGAACGAAACTTGGTTCAAAGCCGAGGAAGTCGGCGTGTTCTTTGGCCAGTGTTCGGAGCTGTGCGGGATCAACCACTCCTACATGCCGATCACCGTCAAGGTGGTGCCGCAGGAAGAGTATGACATGTGGCTCGAAGCGGCGATTGCCCGTTACGCTGATGCGGGCCTCCCGGCCCCCGTTCAGGTCGCCGCAGCCGAGTGATGCGCCACGGGCGGGGTTAACCCCCCGCCCTCAGCCATGAGGACACCACGATGACAGACACAAGCTGGACCAGCGATGTCGCGCAAACGCCCGAGCCGGGCGTGCGGGATTATTACGAGCTGCTGAAACCGCGTGTCATGTCGCTGGTGATCCTGACCGCGGCTGTGGGCCTCTTTGTGGCCCCGGTTCCGGTGCATCCCATCATTGCCTTTGCCACGATCCTGTGCATCGCGGTTGGGGCGGGTGCGTCCGGGGCGCTCAATATGTGGTGGGACGCAGATATCGACGCAGAAATGGGCCGCACGAAGAACCGCCCGATCCCGGCGGGCAAGGTCACGGGGCAGGACGCACTGGCGCTAGGCCTGTCGCTGTCGGTGCTGTCGGTCGCGATGCTCGCGGTGTTCGGCAACCTGTTCTCAGCGGGCCTTTTGGCCTTCACCATCTTTTTCTACGCCGTGATCTATTCCATGTGGCTCAAGCGTGCGACGCCGCAGAATATCGTGATCGGCGGCGCTGCCGGTGCGTTCCCGCCGATGATCGGCTGGGCCGTGGCGACCGGGGGCGTGTCCATCGAATCCGTGCTGATGTTCGCACTCATCTTCATGTGGACGCCGCCGCATTTCTGGGCGCTCGCGATTTTCCGCAACGAGGATTACGAGCGTGTCGGCGTGCCGATGCTCCCCGTCGTGAAGGGTGACCGCGTCACCCGCAACAACATCCTTGTCTATACCGTGCTGCTCGCGCCGGTGGCGCTGGCGCTGGCCTTTACCCAGATCGGCGGCCCGATCTATTTCGCCGTGGCAGTTTTGTTCAATGCGCGGTTCCTGTGGGGCGCATGGGCGATTTGGCGCCGGGATGAGGCGACCTCCACCGCCGATAAGCACAAGACCGAGCTTCGCGTTTTCCTGCAATCCATTGGCTATCTTTTTGCCCATTTCCTTGCGCTCGCCCTTGAGGGTGCGCTGCGCATGGCTGGCTGGCAGATGGATGCATGGCCGATCTGGTTCTAAGGGAGAGACCACATGGCACTTGGCCAAAACCATGAAATTCACGAACGCCGGAAGGGCCGCAACTATGTGGTGCTTGGGCTTTTGATCGCGTTTGCCGTGCTGATCTTTGCCGTCACGATGGTGAAGATGGGCAATGGCCACATGATGGAAGGGTTCGACCACACCTTCCGCGCCTCTGCCCTTCCCGTGACGGAGGCAACTGAGTGATGGCGATGAACAAGAACACCAAAACGGTCGCAATCTTCTCCGGCGTGGCATTGTTCATGCTGTCGATGTCGTTTGCTGCCGTGCCGCTTTACGACTGGTTCTGCCGCGTGACGGGCTATGGCGGGACGACCGCCGTGGCGTCCTCCGACACGCGTGAGATGCTGGACGAAACGATCCAGATCCGCTTTGACGCGAGCCTTGACCGGGGCATGGAATGGAAATTCAGCGCCCCTGAACAGCGCACGTTCGATCTGCAAATCGGGGATACAGGACTTGCCTTTTATGAGGCGCATAACCCGACCGATCGCCCGATCGCAGGCTCTGCCGCCTATAACGTCGCACCCTTCAGCGCCGGTGAGTTCTTCGTCAAGATCGACTGCTTCTGCTTTCAGGAACAGATCCTGATGCCGGGACAGACCGTGCAGATGCCCGTCACCTTCTATGTCGACCCGGAGATCAAGGATCACCCGGAGGCAAAGTTTGTGAACGAAATCACGCTGTCTTATACTTTCTACGAAATCGACATGCCCGAGCAGGCCGAATACAGCCAGCTCGACACGACACCCACGGCACCGCTCGCGCGCCGTACCAATTAAGACCCACCTGAAACGGGGAAATACCATGGCACACGCCAAGAACCACGATTACCACATTCTTCCGCCCAGCGTCTGGCCGTTCCTTGGCGCGGTGTCCGCTTTCATCATGCTCTATGGCTCGGTGAAGTGGATGTCGCCCAATGCCCCTGCTGAAGGGTTCTGGAGCATCTCCTCCCAGCAGCCATGGCTGTTCCTGATCGGCCTTGTGGGTGTGCTCTATGTCATGTTCGGCTGGTGGTCGGATGTGGTCGCGGAAAGCCAGGTTGGCGATCACACGCCAGTTGTGCAGATCGGCCTGCGCTATGGCGTGATCATGTTCATCATCTCCGAAGTGATGTTCTTCGTCGCGTGGTTCTGGTCCTTTTTCAAGCATGCGATGTACCCGATGGAGGCCATCGGCGGCGTGTGGCCCCCGGTTGGCGTGGAGACCTTTGATCCGTGGCACCTGCCGCTGATCAACACGCTGATCCTCCTCTTGTCCGGCACCGCCGCGACCTGGGCGCACCACGCGATTGTGCATGACAACGACAACAAGACGATGGTGAAGGCGCTGGCGATCGCCGTTGGCCTTGGCCTGATCTTCACCGTGTTGCAGGCCTATGAGTATAGCCACGCGGCGTTCGGCTTCTCCGGCTCCATCTATGGCGCGAATTTCTATATGGCGACGGGCTTTCATGGCTTCCATGTGATCGTCGGCACGATCTTCCTGTTCGTGTGCATGATCCGGGCACAGCGCGCGCATTTCTCCTCCGACAAGCATATCGGGTTTGAGGCGGCAGCATGGTACTGGCACTTCGTCGATGTGGTGTGGCTGTTCCTCTTTGCCGCAATCTACGTCTGGGGCAGCTGATTTACATCACTGCCAGACCCCGTAACATGGACCGCGCGCGAGCATCCCTCGCGCGCGGTTTCCGTTTGAAGGATGAGCCATGAAACGAACAATCGCTTTGGTGCTGATCGTGGGTGTGCTGGGCACTGCCGTTCTGTGCGGCTTGGGCCTGTGGCAGCTTCAAAGGCTGGGAGAGAAAGAGGCGCAGATCGCCGCCATCGCCGCCCAGCTTGAAGAGGAGCCGGTGGCGCTGCCTGACATGCCGACAGAGGCCGCGCATGAATACCTGCCGGTGCGTGTCGCGGGGCGATACGCGGTGGGTGAGCTGCATGTGCTGACCACGGGTCAGGGCGGCGGCGCGGCCTACCGGATCATCGCGCCTTTCCTCACCGTCGATGGCCGCCGGATCATGGTGGATCGCGGCGTCGTGCCCGGCACGGCGAAAGACGCCAACCGCCCGGCGGGTGGCAGCGACATATCCGGGCACCTCATTTGGCCGGATGAGACCGACAGCTACACCTTCGCCCCCGATATCGAGGATAATGAATGGTTCGCCCGTGACGTGCCCCTGATGGCGGAAGCCTTGGGAACAGAGCCTGTGTTGATCCAATTGGCCCGGACAACGCTCTTGGGCGCGCCCCGCCCCACACCTGTCACGGTCAACCTGCCAAACAATCATCTGGGCTATGCCGTGCAATGGTTCGGGCTTGCGATTGTCTGGGCCGGGATGACGGTGCTTTTGGTGATCCGCACCCGGCGCAAAACCGCAGACACACATCATTCGGAGGGCAACGCATGAGCCGCACCGCCATCATCACAGGCGCCGGATCGGGGATCGGGCGGCTGACGGCAGAAACGCTGAGTGCTGCTGGCTGGCGCGTGGCGCTGGTCGGGCGCAGGCCCGCACCGCTGGAGGAGGCCGCACAGGGCATGGCGGGTGAAACGCTCGTCCTGCCCTTCGACGTGTCGGATGCGGGCGCAGTGGAGAGCGGCTTTGGCCGCATGATCGGCGCGTGGGGCCGCGTTGATATGCTGTTTAACAATGCTGGCATCTTCTCCCCTCAGGCGACGCTGGATGAATTGCCCGTGGCAGAATGGCAAAGGGCGCTCGACATCAACCTCACGGGGGCCGTGCTGTGCGCGCGGGCGGCATTTGCGCAGATGCGAGCGCAAGCCCCGCAAGGGGGGCGGATCATCAACAACGGCTCGATCAGCGCCCATGCGCCCCGGCCCGGCTCCGTCCCTTATACGGTGACGAAACACGCGATGACGGGGTTGACGAAATGCCTCAGCCTTGATGGGCGGCCTTTTGGCATTGCCTGTGGTCAGATCGATATCGGCAACGCCGCGACAGAGATGACAGCAGGGATCGCGCGCGGGGCGGCGCAGGCCGATGGCACCATAAAGGCAGAGCCAGTGATGGACGCCCAGCATGTGGCGGATGCGGTGCTGCATATGGCGGAGTTGCCCTTATCCGCGAATGTCCAGTTCATGACCATTCAGGCCACCAATATGCCATGGATGGCACGGGGGTAGTTTTCCCATCCCTTGCGGGATGGGAAGCCTCCGGCGGGAGGTATTTATGGAAAAAAGAAACGCTTAGGACAGCGCCTCGTCACAGCGCGCGCATGTGCCCTCATGGGCATGAGTGCCCACATCCGGCAGGATTTTCCAGCAGCGGGCGCATTTCTCCCCCTCAGCCGTGGTTGGCACGACCGCGATGCCCGGCACATCCTCCAGCGTGAAGGCGCCCTCAGGGGCATCATCGGCGCTGATCGTCAGGCCCGAGGTGATGCACAGATCATCCATATCCACATCTGCAAGCAGCGCCCGCAGGCCGTCATCCGCGATATAGACGGTCGGGGCCGCCTCAAGGCTCGCGCCGATCCGTTTTTCACGGCGTTCCACCTCAAGCGCGCCGGTTACAACGCGGCGGACCGTGCGGATCTGCGCCCATTTCGCGGCCAGAGCCTCATCGCGCCATGCAACCGGCGTTTCGGGCATATCGACGAGATGGACGGAGCTGCCCTCCTCCGGGTGCCGTTCGAGCCAGACTTCCTCCATCGTGAAGACAAGGATCGGGGCGAGCCATGTCGTGAGCCGCTCGAACAGGATATCGAGGACAGTGCGCGCGGCCCGGCGGCGCAGGCTGTCTGCCGCATCGCAATAGAGCGCATCCTTGCGGATGTCGAAATAGACCGCCGACAGATCCGTCGTCGCGAAAGTAAACAGCTCGGAATAAACCTGCTGGAACCGGTAGCCCGTATAGCCCTTTCGCACCGCCTCATCGAGTTCGGACACACGGTGAAGCACCCAGCGTTCCAGTTCCGGCATATCCTCAGGTGCGACACGCTCGTCATCTGTAAAGCCATCGAGATTGCCAAGGATGAAGCGGAACGTGTTGCGCAACCGGCGATAGCTGTCGGTCGTGCCTTTGAGGATTTCATCCCCGATCCGTTGGTCCAGCGTGAAATCCGTCTGTGCCACCCAAAGGCGCAGGATATCCGCGCCGAACTGGCGCACGATCTGTTGCGGCTCCATCGCACCACCGGCGGATTTCGACATTTTCAGACCCTTGGAGTCGAGCGTGAAACCATGGGTCAGCACGCCGCGATAGGGCGCGCGCCCCTTGGTGCCCGATCCTTGCAACAGGGACGAATGGAACCAGCCGCGATGCTGATCGGTCCCTTCAAGATAGAGATCCGCGATGCCGTCATCCGCGCCATCCTCCCGATCGCTCAGCACAA
Organism: Rubricella aquisinus; assembly: GCF_014199445.1. GTDB lineage: Bacteria > Pseudomonadota > Alphaproteobacteria > Rhodobacterales > Rhodobacteraceae > Rubricella > Rubricella aquisinus. Next base: position 41,259 of record NZ_JACIJS010000011.1, read on the forward strand.
AGCTGTGGGTGGAGCCGGAATCGAACCAGACATCGAGAATATCAAACACCTGATCATAGGCCGCCGGATCATAAAGGCCCTCAAGGAAGCGCTCTTTGGCGCCGTCCACATACCACGCATCCGCGCCCTCGGCCTCAAAAGCGGCGACGATGCGGGCATTCACCGCCTCATCGCGCAACAGGAAATCGGGATCGGTCGGCAGCGCGCCCTTCTTGGTAAAGCAAACGAGCGGCACGCCCCAGACACGCTGCCGTGACAGCACCCAATCGGGGCGCTGTTCGATCATGGAGCGCAGGCGGTTTTGCCCCATGGGCGGGGTGAAGGTGACCAATTCATTGATCGAGGTCAGCGCGCGTTCCCGGATCGTGGTGCCATGCTCATCCATACCGTCGCCCAGCGGCTTGTCGATGGCGACGAACCATTGCGGCGTGTTGCGGAAGATCAGCGGCGCTTTCGACCGCCAGGAATGGGGATAGCTGTGCTTGACGCGCCCGCGCGCGATCAGGCTGCCATGGGCGGCGAGCGCGTCGATCACGGCGCGGTTCGCTTTGCCCTCTTTGCCCTTGTGATCAAAGATCGCCAGCCCGCCAAACAGCGGCAGGCTCTCGCGGAACGTGCCGTCCTCCAGCACGTTATGGGTCATGCGGTCCTGCCAGCCACGTTTGACGAACACCTCATAATCGTCCGCGCCATGGCTCGGGGCCGTGTGCACAAAGCCGGTGCCGGCATCATCGGTGACGTGATCACCGGGCAGCATCGGCACGTCGAAATCCCATTCGCCCGCGCTGTCCGCGACCCCGCGCAGGGGATGGGCCATGGTGAGGGTTTCAAGCTCTGCTGCCGTCACGCCGCGCAGGCGGGTAAAGGCCGCAACCTTCGCCGCTCCGAACACGTCCTCAGCCAGCGCATCGGCAAGGAGGAACGTCTCCCCCAGCTTGGCCCAATTGTCGGCCTCGGCCTCCGTCACTTCATAGAGGCCATAGGCCAGCGCGGGGTTGAAGCAAACCGCCTTGTTGGAAGGGATGGTCCAGGGCGTCGTGGTCCAGATCACGACCGACGCGTTCGCCAGATCCTCCGGCAGATCGCCGCCGAAATCGGTGACCATCTCCGCAATGGCGACATCAAGCACGGGCGTGACGACCGGGAATTTCACCCAGATCGTGTGGGACTGGTGGTCATGATATTCGACCTCCGCCTCGGCCAGTGCGGTTTTCTCGACCACGGACCACATCACGGGCTTTGACCCTTGATAGAGCGAGCCATTCATCAGGAAGGTCGTGAATTCGCGCGCGATCACGGCTTCCGCGTGGTAATCCATCGTGAGGTAGGGGTTTTCCCAGTTGCCCGTCACGCCAAGCCGCTTGAACTCGTCGCGCTGCACATCAACCCACTCGGCGGCGAAGGCGCGGCATTCGCGGCGCAATTCGTTGATTTCCACCTTGTCCTTATCGAGCCCCTTGGCGCGGTATTTCTCTTCGATCTTCCATTCGATCGGCAGGCCGTGGCAATCCCAGCCGGGGATGTAGCGCGCGTCCTTGCCCATCATCTGTTGGGAGCGGACGACCATATCCTTGAGCGTCTTGTTCAGCGCGTGGCCGATATGGAGGGTTCCATTCGCATAGGGGGGGCCATCATGCAGGATGAACGGCTCCCGCCCCTCTTTCTTGCGCAGGGTGTGGTAGACGTTGAGCCGTTCCCATCGGGCAAGCCATTCCGGCTCCCGCTTGGGCAGGCCCGCGCGCATCGGGAAATCGGTTTTCGGCAGGAACAGGGTGTCTTTGTATTCGGGCGTGTCGGCGGCCATTTTCAGCGCGCTCCTTCATCGTGAATTGTCGTGATGTGTGAGGCGACGCGGGCGGTTCCCATGCGTCTTGTCCCGGCGGCTCAGGGGTCAGAGCGCCGGGCGGATAATTCGAATAATGATGCCGAATAGTCCTCGCATGGGGCGGTGTTTAGCCGATGCTGTGCGGGGCGTCTAGATGGGTGTGAACGGCACTTTGACCCGGAATCAAGCCGAAGGCGCCGGGTCGCGCCCTCCCTCCCGCACGGGAGGGCGCTTTACGCCGGCGCGATAAGCGGGGCCGTTCTACTGTGTGGAACGATAAAGCATATAGACCCGCAAAAGGCGCGCCCACCCGAGGGAGGGCGCGACCCTATGTTTCAACACGGGGCCTATCGCGGGCTGCGCTTCGCCAGTATCCGCTGAAGCGTGCGGCGGTGCATGTTCAGCCGCCGCGCGGTTTCCGACACATTGCGGTCGCACAGCTCGAACACCCGCTGGATATGCTCCCAGCGCACGCGATCCGCGCTCATCGGGTTTTCGGGTGGCGGTGGCTTGTCATCGACCTTGGACAGGAGTGCGGCCTCGATATCATTGGCGTCAGCGGGTTTTGACAGATAATCGGTCGCCCCGATCTTGACGGCTGCCACGGCGGTCGCGATCGCGCCATAGCCCGTCAGCACCACGATTTTCGCATCGGGCCGCCGTTCGCGCAGCAATTCGACCACATCGAGCCCATTGCCATCCTCAAGCCGTAAATCCACCACGGCAAAGGGCGGTGGGGTCTGATCCGCGAAGGCTTTGCCCTCTTTCACGGTTTGAACGGCCGTCACCTCAAAGCCGCGTTTTTCCATCGCGCGTGCCAGCCGCCGCAAGAACGGCTCGTCATCATCCACAAGCAGCAGCGCGCGGTCATCGCCAATCTCGGCCAGGGTGTCGTCGTTCATGAAGGCTCCTCCAACGTCTTATTTTCTATATGTTAGACGTGTTTTAATAATTTGCCACGAAACATTCTAACTGCTCGGCCATCTTCTCTGGCGTGATCTCCCGGCGGAACACTTCGAGCATCCCCTCCCCCGGTGCCATCAGATAGGTGAAACCGGAATGATCCATCAGGTAATCCTGCGGATCATCGCCGCGCCGCTGGGCGAAAACCCTGTATGCTTTGACCGCTGCGTCCACCTGCTCTTGCGACCCGGTCAGGCCCAACATGCGCGGATGCATGAAATCGGTATAGGCTGCCATCTGCTCGGGCGTGTCGCGGTTGGGGTCAATGGTGATGAACACCGGCTTTACCCCGTCGATCCCCTTGTCATCCATCAAATGGATCGCCTCGCCATTGCGTTGCAGATCGACTGGGCAGATGTCGGGGCAGTAGGTATATCCGAAATAAACCAGCGACAGCCCGTCGATCACATCCGCCTCTGTCACCGTCTCCCCCGTTTCGGAGACGAGCGTGAACGGCCCACCGATCTGCGCGGCCCCCCCTGCTACCGCGCTTTCGCGGCACTGGGCGAACCGGTCGTCCTCTTGTGGGGCGAGGGCAAGGTAGGCCGCTGTTCCACCCACGCCCAAAACGGCCACGGCAAGGGCAGATAGCGCATAGACACGCATCATTCTGTGCTTCCTTCGGTCTTGTTCACATCGTCCTTCATATAGGCGGGTCGGGCGAGGCCTGCGTGCGGCAATTCCGCCCCTAACTCATTCGTGAACGTGGCAAATCGGCGAGTGTCTCGGCACCGGCCTGTTTCATCGCGTTGCGCAAATCTTCGGCCAGAATATGCGCGGCCAGATGCGCGCCATCCTGCTGGAGCGCTGCCGCACCATAAAGGAACGCCCGACCGGCAAAGGTAAACTCCGCGCCGCAGGCAATCGCGCGTGCCACATCAAGGCCAGAGCGGATGCCGCTGTCAAAGATCACCGCCGACCGGCCCGCGACCCGCTCCACGATCTGAGGCAGCACGTCAATCGCGGCGGGTGCCGCATCGAATTGCCGCCCGCCATGGTTCGACACCCAGATACCGTCGACGCCGCGCGTGGCACAGGCCTCCGCATCGTCGGGGCTGAGGATACCCTTCACGACCAGATTGCCACCCCATTCGCGGCGCAGCCATTCGACATAGGCCCAATCGGGGTTGCAGGTCCAATGCTCGACAAAGAATTTGCGCACCGTCTCAAGGTCTTTCGCCTTGGTGTACTGCGCGACGGTCGCGAGTGTCGCCTTACCGCTTTGCGCCGTGGCCAGCGCCCATGCCGGGCGCAGGGCGATATGGCTGAGCATCTGTTTCGATACGCCCGCCTGAATGGACAGACCTGCCCGCCGCTGCCGCTCCCGCCGCGACGGGGCCGGAATATCGACCGTCAGCACCAGCGTCTTGAAGCCCGCGTCGCGCGCGCGCGCCAACACATCACGCCGCAACCCCTCATCGCGGGGGGGATAGAGTTGAAACCAGCCCAACCCGCCATGATGCGGCCCGACCTCTTCGATAGAGGCGGCGGCGACCGTGCTCAGGCAATAGGGGATGCCCGCCTTTGCCGCTGCCTTGGCCAGCATGATCTCCGCCCCCGGCCACATCAGCCCGGTCATCCCGACCGGGGCCATGCCGATGGGCAGCGCATAGTCCTGCCCCATCAGGGTCACGCTTGTGTCGGGGGTTTGGTCCCCTTTCAGGAATTCCGGGCGCAGCCGCACCTTCGCGAGTGCTGCCGCATTAAGGTCCATCGCCTCGTCCCGGCCCGTGCCACTGTCGAGGTATTCCCATGCGAAATGCGGAATGCGCCGCTTTGCCCGCCGGGCCAAATCTTCGATCGCGGGGTAGCGATCTTCGAGCCGGGTGATAGACTTCATGCCAGAGTCTCCTTTTAACAGGCGTCTTGATGCTTGATACTGACCTGAAAGGACAGACGCAAATGACCAAAAGAGCTATTGCCGGTTTTGCCGCCCTTATCCTGAGCACCGGGCTGGTTTTTGCCCATACCGGTGCCACCGGAATCGTCAAAGAGCGTATGGAGCACATGAGCGCTGTCGGGGAGGCCACAAAAAACATCGTGCAGACCGCACGGGGGCGGGTAGAGCGGGATGACGCTGCTCTGCGCGCCGCGGCGGAGGCGATCCGGTTTCACATGCAGCACGCCATGATGAAATTCCCCGAAGGCAGCGATGGCGGCGTGTCAGAAGCCGCACCCGCCATTTGGGCCGATCCGGTGGCCTTTCAGGCCGAAGGCGACGCGCTGATCGGATTGGCGACGGAGTTCGTGCAGACCCTCGACGCAGGCGGCGATCCGATGGCGCTGGTGCCGCAAATCGGCCGCTCCTGCCAGACCTGCCACGAACGGTTCCGACTGTCGAAAGACTGACCCGGCCCCCCGGCGCTTTCGGTGAGAACAAGCCGCGAACACCGCTTTTCCTTTTGCGCGGAGGGCGCTATGCTTTCGCGCTATGAGCAGTATGGATGATTTCGACGACGCCTATGAAGGGGTCGCGCGCCAATCGCTGGCCGCGCGCGCGATGGCATCGCGCCCCGCGCCCTATCTTGACGGGCTGAACGCGGCCCAACGGCAAGCGGTGGAAACGCTGGATGGCCCGGTGCTGGTGCTTGCCGGGGCGGGAACGGGAAAGACCCGCGCGCTGACCACCCGGATCGCGCATCTGCTGAACACCCAGCGCGCTCGGCCCAACGAAATCCTTGCCGTAACCTTCACCAACAAAGCCGCGCGGGAGATGAAAACCCGGATCGGCTCTTATGTCGGTGGCGTGATTGAGGGGATGCCGTGGCTTGGCACATTCCACTCGGTCAACGTCAAAATCCTGCGCCGCCATGCCGAATTGGTGGACCTGAAATCGAACTTCACGATTCTGGACACGGACGATCAGTTGCGGCTTTTGAAGCAGCTCGTACAGGCCGAACAGATTGATGAGAAACGCTGGCCGCCCCGGATGCTGGCCGGGCTGATTGATCAGTGGAAAAACCGCGCCCTTACCCCCGATCAACTCCCCCCTGCGGAGGCCGCGAAATACGCCGAACGCGGCGGTGCGCTTTATGCCCAATATCAGGAGCGTTTGCGCATCCTCAATGCCGTCGATTTCGGGGATCTGCTGTTGCATGTCGTCGAGATTTTCAAGGCGCACCCGGACGTTCTGGCGAAATATCAGAACTGGTTTCGCTACATCCTCGTGGACGAGTATCAGGATACCAATATCGCGCAATACCTGTGGCTGCGCCTGCTGGCACAGGGGCATCGCAACATCTGCTGTGTGGGCGATGACGATCAGTCGATCTATGGCTGGCGCGGGGCGGAAGTGGGCAACATCCTGCGATTTGAGAAGGATTTCCCGGGGGCGGAGGTGATCCGGCTGGAGCAGAATTACCGCTCGACCGCGCATATCCTTGCCGCGGCCTCTGGCGTGATCAAAGGCAATGAGGACCGGCTGGGCAAAACCCTCTGGACCGATGCGAATGGCGGCGAAAAGGTCCGCCTGATCGGCCATTGGGATGGTGACGAAGAGGCCCGCTGGATCGGAGAAGAGATCGAAGCGTTGCAACGCGGCACCCGTGGGATGGACCCCAAAAGCCTTGAGGATATGGCGATTCTCGTGCGCGCGGCCCACCAGATGCGCAGCTTTGAAGACCGGTTCATGACCATCGGCCTGCCCTACCGCGTGATCGGCGGTCCCCGGTTTTATGAGCGCAAAGAGATACGCGACGCGATGGCCTATCTGCGCGTCACCGTCAGCCCCGATGATGGCCTCGCGTTTGAGCGGATCGTGAATGTGCCCAAACGCGGGCTGGGGGATAAGGCACAGACGACCGTGCAGGGCATCGCCCGCCAGCACGGGGTCGGGATGCTGGAAGCCGCACGAATTGCGGTGGCAGACGGGTTGATCAAGGGCAAAGGCGGTGCCGCCTTGGGCGATCTGGTGCGCCAATTTGACCGTTGGTCGGCAGAAATGCACAACGGCGCCTTGACCCATGTGGAACTGGCCGAACAGATCCTCGACGAATCCGGCTACACCGAAATGCTGCGCACCGACAAAAGCCCGGACGCGCCGGGGCGGCTTGATAACCTCAAGGAACTGGTCAAGGCACTGGAAGACTTCGACAATCTGCAAGGCTTCCTTGAACATATCGCATTGGTGATGTCCGCCGATACCGATGAGACGGGCGAAAAAGTGTCGATCATGACGCTGCATGGCGCGAAGGGGCTGGAATTTCCCGCCGTGTTCCTGCCCGGTTGGGAGGACGGTTTGTTCCCCTCCCAACGCTCAATGGATGAAAGCGGCAAGCGCGGGTTGGAAGAGGAACGCCGCCTCGCCTATGTCGGCATCACGCGGGCGGAGGCACTGTGCACCATCTCCTTTGCCGCCAATCGTCGGGTTTATAACCAATGGCAAAATGCGCTGCCCTCCCGCTTCATTGATGAATTGCCGCCAGAACATGTGGAGGTGCTGACGCCACCGGGGCTATATGGCTCAGGCGGCGGTGCGGATTATGGGGCGTCCACGCTGGAGGATCGGGTCGCTTCGGCAGATGCCTATAATTCCCCCGGCTGGCGGCGGATGCAAAGCAACGCGGGTCGGCGCGGCCTCAGCCAACCGAAAGAGGCGCGCAATATGGTGATCGACACGCAGGCGGTGTCCGTCTTTGAGCTTGGCACCCGCGTGTTCCACCAGAAATTCGGCTATGGCCGGGTGGAGGAGATCGAGGGCGACAAGCTGACCGTCGCATTCGAGAAGGCAGGCACGAAAAAGGTCGTGGCAAGCTATGTCACGGCGGAGAATGACATTCCGTTCTGAGCCGCGATGATGCCCGGCGTGCTGCGCCCATGCCTTCGGGCCGATTACCGCCGCAACCGCCGTTTCACCTCGGCCAATGGCATTGCCCCCGTCACCGCCCCGAGTACGAAATAGGCCAGCATCCCGCCCCCGACCAACGCCAGCAGCGCGAGATAACGGAGCCCATCCGCGCTCAGCATATCGCCCAAGAGCGCCTCTATCCCGATCAGCACGGCCCCCATCCCAACACTCGCCACCAGCATACGCGGTGCGGAGCGGGCAAGGCGCGCATCAATCTTGGCCGCGTCGCCAAACTGATGCGACAGCCGCCAGAGGATCGCGAGGTTGACCCACGCGGCCAACGTCGTCGCCCCTGCCGCTGCGATATAGCCGATCACCGGAGCGAGCCCGATCGCGACGCCCGCATTCACCGCCATAGCGATCAGGGCCACGCGAAACGGCGTCTTGGTGTCCTCACGGGCGAAGAAAAGCGGTTGCACGACCTTCAAAAGCACAAAGGCAGGCAGGCCCAGCGCATAGATCATCAGGGCAAAGGCGGTGGCCTGCGCGTCCTGCGCGCTGAACGCGCCCCGCTCAAACAAGACAGACACGATGGGCTGCGGGATGATGACCAGCGCCACGGCAGCAGGCAGGGTCAGGAACAGCGAAAACTCCGCCGCGCGGTTCACCGCATCCCGCCCGCCCACGTCATCCCCCGCGCCCAAACGGCGCGAAAGGTCGGGCAACAGCACGATCCCGATGGCGATACCCACCACGCCCAACGGCAATTGATAGAGCCTGTCGGCGTAGTTCAGCCACGCAATCGCCCCCTCGAAATAACTGGCGACTTGCCGCCCAACGAGGAGGTTGATCTGCATCACGCCCCCGGCCAACGCCGCTGGCAGGGCGATAATGGCAAGGCGCTTGAGCTCCGGCGTCAGGCGCGGGCGCTGCGGGATAAGGCGCATCCCCGCCCGCTTCGCCGCCGTCCAGACCAGCGCCACTTGCACCATCCCCGCCACTGGCACCGCCCAAACGAGCCACAGGCCAACGTCGCGATCCAGAACCGCCGCCAGGACCAGCGCGCCGGACAGAACAATGTTGAGCAACACCGGCGCTGCCGCCGCCGCAACAAACCGCCCCATCGCGTTCAGCACCCCCGACAGAAGAGCGGCGAGCGAGATGAACAGTATATAGACAAACGCGATCCGCCCGTATTCCACCGCCAGATCGAACCGCTCATCACCGCGAAACCCACTTGCCATCATCCACACGAGCACCGGCATCGCGATTTGGCCCACAAGCGTGAACAGGATCAACACGGTCGCAAGTGCCGACATCGCGTTCTGCGCGAAGGGCTGCGCGCCCTCCCCCGTCTCCAGCCGCTTGGCGAACATCGGGACGAAGGCCGTGTTGAACGCCCCTTCGGCAAAGATGCGGCGAAACATGTTGGGCAGGGAGAACGCCACCAAAAACGCCTCCGCCACCGGGCCGGAGCCGAGGAACGCCGCGATCATCAAATCCCGCGCGAACCCGAACACGCGGCTCAACAGCGTCCATGCCCCGACAGTGAGGAAAGCGGAAAGGAGGCGGATACGTTTGATCATCAGGGGCCTGTGCGTGTTTGAGCTAGCCCTAGCACGAGACGAAAGGCGGCGGTACTCCCACTCTTCCTTTCGGACCGGATTCAAGCCGAAGCCGCCGGTCCAGCGCCCCCCCCCGGACGGCCGCTGGATCGGCTCATGTTCGACATGCCGCCGCGTCGCGCTTTACACGCCACGCCTCGGCCCTAGGATTGCGGCAAAACATATCAGGGAGCCGCCGCGATGACCCAATACCCCAACCTGCTTGCGCCACTCGACCTTGGCTTTGTCACATTGCCCAATCGGGCGCTCATGGGCTCAATGCACACAGGGCTGGAGGAAACGGGCGATTGGAACCGGGTTGCACGCTTTTATGCCGAGCGCGCGGCAGGCGGTGCGGCGCTGATCGTCACGGGCGGCATGGCTCCGAATGAGGAGGGTGCAGTGCTGCCCGGTGCGGCGGGCCTGTTTACCCCGAAAGACATCGAAAACCACCGGATCGTCACCGATGCGGTCCATGCCGAGGGCGGGCGTATCGCGATGCAGATCCTGCACGCGGGCCGCTATGCCTATTCCCCGAAATGCGTGGCCCCCTCCCCCGTGAAATCCCCGATCAGCCCCTTTCCGCCCACGGAATTGGACGCGGCAGGCATTGAAAAGCAGATCGCGGACATCGTCACCGCCGCCGAGCGGGCGCAAGAGGCAGGCTATGACGGGGTGGAGATCATGGGATCGGAGGGGTATTTCCTCAACCAGTTCCTTGTCACCCACACCAACAAGCGCACTGATGAGTGGGGCGGCTCATACGCCAACCGGATGCGCCTACCGGTGGAGGTGGTGCGCCGCGCGCGGCAGGCGGTCGGCACCGATTTCATCATCATCTACCGCCTGTCGATGATCGACCTCATTCCCAATGGCTCGACATGGGAGGAGGTCGTGCTGCTCGCCAAAGCGGTGGAGGAGGCAGGGGCCACCATCATCAACACTGGCATCGGCTGGCATGAGGCGCGGGTGCCGACGATCGCGACCAGCGTGCCGCGCGCGGCCTTCACCTGGGTGACAAAGCGCCTGATGGGGGAGGTGTCGATCCCGCTCATCACCTCCAACCGGATCAACACGGCCGAAGTCGCAGAAAACGTGCTGGCGGAGGGGTGCGCCGACATGGTGTCGATGGCGCGGCCATGGCTGGCGGATGGTGCCTTCATGGCCAAGGCAAAGGCCGGGAAGGCGGACGAGATCGCCCCCTGCATCGCCTGCAATCAGGCCTGCCTTGACCACACATTCTCGATGAAGCTGACCTCCTGTCTGGTGAACCCGCGCGCGTGTCATGAAACAGAGTTGAACTACCCGCGCACACACGAGCCGAAGAAAATCGCCATCGTGGGGGCGGGGCCAGCGGGCCTTTCGACCGCGATCACGGCAGCAGAGCGCGGCCATGACGTGACCCTGTTTGACGGCGCGGATGAGATCGGCGGTCAGCTCAACATGGCCAAACAGGTGCCGGGGAAAGAGGAATTCTGGGGCCTTGTTGATTGGTACAAGCGCATGGTGGAGGTTACGGGCGTGACCCTGCGCCTTGGCACCCGTGTCGGCGCGGATGACCTGACAGGGTTTGACGAGGTGATTATCGCCACCGGCGTCTCCCCCCGCGATCCCGGCATTCCGGGGCAGGACGCGCCCCATGTGCTGAGCTATATCGACGTGCTGCGCGGCAAAGCGCCGGTCGGCAAACGGGTCGCGGTGATCGGCGCGGGCGGCATCGGGTTTGATGTGTCCGAATTCCTCGTTCATGCAGGCGAAAGCCCGACCGAAAACCTCGCCATCTGGAAAGAGGAATGGGGCGTGGATGATCCCGCGAATGTCCCCGGTGGCCTCGCCCCCGAGGGGCCAAAGCCCGAAGCACCCGCGCGGCAGGTCATCCTGATGCAGCGCAAGGCGAAAAAGCCGGGCGCAGGTCTGGGCAAGACGACCGGCTGGATCCACCGCGCAGCGCTCAAGATGAAGAATGTGGAGATGCTGGCGGGCGTGAACTATGAGGAGATCACCTCGGACGGTATCATCGTCTCCTCCGGCGAGGGCCGCGAAAACCCGCGCCTTATCCCGGCCGATACCATCGTGCTCTGCACCGGGCAGGAGCCGGAGCGCAGCCTCGCTGATGCGCTGATCGCCAAGGGGATCACACCCCATGTGATCGGCGGCGCGGATGTGGCCGCGGAACTGGACGCAAAGCGCGCAATCAAACAGGGATCGGAACTGGCAGCGGCGCTGTAATTCTTTGACAGCGAAGCCGGGCAAGCGGCTGTTTGCCCGGCGGCTTTGCCTTGATTTCGCGACCCGTGCGGAACCCTGTTTCGCCGCGGAAACCGAAAGCGGAACATCCTCCCTTCCCGCCCCGCCTCCCGTTGAAAGACAGGAACAAACGGCTTACTCCTCTGCCCAACGCAACCCATGAGAGGAGCATTCACAATGGCCCTGCGCATCAATGATGTCGTTCCGAACTTCACTGCGGAAACGACCGAAGGCACCATCGACTTTCACGACTGGATCGGGGACGGCTGGGCGATCCTGTTCAGCCACCCCAAGGATTTCACCCCCGTCTGCACCACTGAATTCGGTGCGGTCGCCCAGCTTGCCGATGAATGGGCCAAGCGCGGGACCAAGGTGATCGGCGTCTCCGTCGATGGCGTCGAGGATCACAAGAAGTGGAAGGGCGACATTTCCACCTTTGCCGGGGCAGAGGCGACGTTCCCGATCATCGCGGATGAGGGGCTGGAGGTGTCCAAGCTCTATGACATGCTGCCCGCCGAAGCCTATCTGCCCGATGGGCGCACCCCGGCGGACAGCGCCACCGTGCGCTCCGTCTTTATCATCGGGCCGGACAAGCAGTTGAAACTGTCGATGACCTATCCGATGACCGTTGGCCGCAACTTTGCGGAGATCCTGCGCGCGCTTGATGCCCTGCAAGCCTCCACCAAGCATGGCATCGCGACGCCCGCGAACTGGACCACCGGGCAGGATGTGATCATTCCGCCCAGCGTGTCTAATGAGGCTGCGAAAGAGAAATTCGGCGAATTCACCGCCGTGTTCCCCTATCTGCGCACGACCAAAGCGCCGGAATAATTGCCAAACCTGTCCTCCCCCGGCACTGTCACCGGGGGAGGACAGAGCATGACCATTCTGCGCACCGACGCGGCCCGGTTCGAGGGGCTGCCGGACTATGGTTTCGCACCGCATTACCTGACCGTCGATGGCCTGCGGATGCATTTTGTCGATGAGGGACCACGGGATGGCCCTGTGGTGCTGCTCCTGCATGGGGAGCCGACATGGTCCTACCTTTACCGTCATTTCATCCCGCCACTGGCCGATGCGAGCTGCCGGGTGATCGCGCCCGATCTGATTGGCTTTGGCAAATCAGACAAGCCCGCTGACCGCGCGGCCTATTCCTATGCCGGGCATGTGGCGTGGTTGAGCGCGTTCATCATGGCACTCGATCTGCGGGGGATCACTGTTTTCCTGCAGGATTGGGGCGGATTGTTGGGGCTGCGCGTGGTGGCGGAGATGCCGGATCGGTTTGCGCGGATCATGGCGGGGAACACTACGCTGCCGACGGGCGATGGCGCGCCCTCAGAGGCGTTCCTGCAATGGCAGGCGTTCAGCCAATCCTCCCCCGATTTTCCCATTGGGCGGATCGTGCACAAGGGGACCGCGCGTGGCCTGACGGAGGCCGAACAGGCCGCCTATGACGCGCCCTTCCCCGATGAGGCGTATAAGGCAGGCGCACGCGCCTTTCCCGCTCTTGTGCCCACCACGCCCGATGACCCCGCGCGGGCAGATCAACTGGCCGCCTGGGCCGTATTACGAGAATGGAACAAACCGTTCCTTTGCTGTTTTTCGGATAAGGATCTGATCCTTGGTGGGTTGGACAAACCCTTCCTAAAACACATCCCCGGCACGCGAGGGCAGGCTCATTTCACAACGCAAAACGCCGCGCATTTCCTGCAAGAGGACGCGGCGGATCAACTCGTGCCCGCTCTGCTGCGGTTCATGGAAACGGGACAGGCGACGACAGAGTGAGGGGGGGGTAGCCGCCTGCCCCATAGGGGCTGGGTTAGCAGCCCTTCGCCGCCGCTGCGGCCTCAAGCCCGCGAGTAACCTCGGAGCCATGGGTGGCAAGCTGGCTTCCGGCGTTCAACAGGTTGGCCGCACCAGTGCCGCCGCGCAGCGCGCCAAAGAGGCCCGCCATGCCCGCGACTGGCGGCTGGGAGGCTTGTGCGGCGATATTGGCCTGAATCTGGTCGCAGCTCAGCGACATATAGGCCTGCGCGTAATTCGGGACGGCGATATTTGTCCCGGCGACACCGCCTGTCATCGCGGATACGGCCTGCGCTGCTGCTGCATTCTGCGCGGTGCCGGTCGTGATCGCGCCGCCTTGGTTCGTGGCGACGGTGTTGAGCAGGGCTGCCGCCGTATTCGCGTTGGCGTTCCCGCCACCAAGGGCTGGCATCAGCGACCCGGCAGTGCCGGCAACATCGGACCCCATGCAGCCGGATACGGCAAACGCGGTCGCAGCGAGGGTCAGGGCAAGTTTTTTCATCTGTGATCTCCTTAAAGTCTGTGGGGGCGAGGGGGCATCGGGGGCCAAAAACACAGACCCAGCGCTCTCTCTGTCCCAAGGTGTAGCCAGCGCGCGTGGGGGCAGACTTCACCCCTCAGGGTGAAAGAGCCGCATTTTCTGCGCTATCAGATGCTTGCGCCCGGGCTTTGCCTCATGGCAGAGGGTGGGGCATGAGAATTGTGGGTGGATCATTGCGCGGTGCGGCGCTGGCCAATTTGGGCGCGGGCGATGATGCGGCCCATCTGCGCCCGACGACCGACCGTGTGCGCGAGGCGGTGTTCAACCTGATCGCCCATGGCGGCTATGCCACACCTGCCCCGCCCGTGGGTGCGCGGGTGCTCGATCTGTTTGCTGGCAGCGGCGCGCTCGGATTTGAGGCGCTGAGCCGGGGGGCGGTGCACCTCACCTCCGTCGAGAATGGAAAGACCGGCGCGCGGCTTATCCAGCAGAACATGCGCGCGCTCAATGTGGCGGACCGGGTGACGCTGTTGCGGCAGGACGCGACGGCGCTCGGCCCCTGCACAGCAGAGCCTGCATCGCTGGTGTTCCTTGATCCGCCCTATGGCAAGGGATTGGGGGCAAGGGCGCTTGCCGCTGCGCGGCAGGGCGGTTGGCTGACGGATAGCGCGCTCGTTGTCTGGGAGGACAGCGTGGAAAGCCCCCCTCCCCCCGGGTTCATGCTGGAAGATGTGCGCCGCTATGGCAGCACGATCATCCAGCTTCTTACCGCATCAGCGCCTTAAGGTCCGTCGCGGGATCGGCCACGGCGGCAGGATCGGGTGAGGTGCCAGCCTCGATCATCCGCTTTCCGACCATATAGCTGCGCGGCTCGTTCATCGCGTCCACAGCCAGCAATCGCTCCCCTGCATAATACCACACCGATTGCGCACCATCCCGCGCACCGGGGCGGATCACGGTGCGCTCATAGCCGGTGTTGAGGCCCGCGATTTGCAGTTTCACGTCATACTGATCGGACCAGAACCATGGCTGCGCTTCATAGGCAACCGGCTGGCCCAGCATCGCAGCGGCGGCGGCTTCTGCCTGATCAATGGCGTTGGGGACAGATTCGAGCCGGATGCGCCCGCCGCGATAGGGAAAGCTCGTGCAATCCCCAGCGGCAAAGATCGCGGGATCGGAGGTGCGGCAGGCTCCGTCCACACGGATGCCATTGTCGATCTCAAGCCCGGCTTCCTCTGCCAAAACGGTGTCGGGTCGGATGCCCACGCCCACCAGCGCGAAATCGAGATCAAGCGTCGTGCCATCGGTCAACACGGCCCCCGACACGCGCCCGTCGCCGATGAGCCGTTCCAGCCCGACGCCTTCGCGGATATCGACACCATGGGCGGTATGGAGCGCGCGGAAATAATCCGCTGTTGCAGGGGCGGCGACACGGGCGAGGATGCGTTCTGCCATTTCCACCAGCGTGACCGTGACGCCCCGTGCTGCAGCCACAGCGGCGGCTTCCAGCCCGATATAGCCGCCACCGATGATGAGCGCGCGGCGGCCTTCGGCAAATTCCGGGGCGATCCCGTCAGCATCAGCGAGATCGCGCATCACATGCACCCCGCCCAGCGCCCCGCCGATTGCGGCAGGCAGGCGATTGGGGACGGAGCCGGTCGTGATGGCAAGCTGGTCATAGGCCAACACCTCCCCATCCGACAGCACCACATGGCGCGCCGCGCGGTCGATCCGCGCCACCCGCGTGGCGGTGCGCAGGCCGATCCCCTGATCGGCATAAAACTGTTCGGGCCGCAGATAGAGCCGCTCCAGCGCCATGTCGCCCAGCAGATATTTCTTGGACAGGGGCGGGCGCTGATAGGGCGGCGCAGGCTCGGCGCCGATCAGGGTCAAGGGGCCGGTATGGCCCAAATCCCGCAACTTCGCGACAAGCGACGCCCCTGCCTGCCCTGCTCCAATCACCACGATCCGCTGATCCATTTTCGCACCTATTCGCTGGCGTTCCTGCCGCGCGACCCTATATCCCCAAGAGAGTTTTGCAATGCATCGTGAAAGGATATGAGCATGGCGATTTCCGTTGGGGATACCCTACCTTCTGCAACCTTCGTGAAGATGACGGCCGATGGCCCCGCCAGCGTGTCCCTGAGCGACATGACCGCTGGCCGCCGCGTCGTGCTGTTTGCAGTGCCGGGCGCCTACACGCCGACCTGTTCGTCGGCGCATGTTCCGTCCTTTATACGCACCCACGCCGCACTCAAGGATAAGGGCATTGATGAAATTGCCTGTGTGTCCGTGAACGACCCGTTCGTTCTGGCCGCATGGGGGGAGGCCACGGGTGCCACTGCCGCTGGTATCACGATGCTCGGTGACGCGGACAGCGCGTTTACCACTGCCATCGGCATGGATTTCACCGCACCACCCGCGGGCCTGATGAGCCGCTCCAAGCGGTATTCCATGGTCGTTGAGGATGGCAAGGTCACGCATCTCAACGTCGAAGAAAGCCCCGGCGTATGCGAATTGTCCGCAGGTGAAGCACTGCTCGACCAGCTTTGATTTGGTAGGGGCGGGGCGGGGCCGGCCTCCGCCCCGCCGCGTTACACGAAAATTCACGAGTCGACCCGTACTTTGCGATATGTGCTGCCGCAAAATTGCAGACCAGCGGGGCCAATTTTGGGACCGACCATCGGCATAAGAGCCGCATAAAAACGGACGAAGGCTTTTGTTGCGCGGGGCGCGTGATCTAGGCGAACCCGTCCATCGTCGTGGCGAGGCTCACATCCAGATCAGACAGCCCGTTCGCGTCATGGGTGGTCAGCGTGACCTCGACCCGGTTGTAGACGTTGAACCATTCGGGGTGGTGATCCATCTTGTCCGCGACGATGGCCACACGGGTCATGAAGGCGAAGGCTTCCGCGAAATCCGCGAATTTGAAAGTTTTGGTCAGCGCGTCCCGCTCCGCGTCATGCGCCCAACCGGCGGTCATCAGCGGCCCGAGTTTGGTGTCGCGCGCCTCATCAGTCAGTTTGTCGGCCATCAGTCCTGTTCCTCTCGTTGTTCATTGCGGAACGGGCCATAGGCGGTCAGAATCTCGATATCCTGATCAATGGCGCGGCGTTCCTCCACCAGATAGTTTTCAATCGCGGTGCGAAAGCCCGGATCGGCAATCCAATGCAGACTATGCACTGGCGTCGGCATGTAGCCCCGCGCGAGCTTATGCTCGCCTTGCGCGCCCGCCTCGACACGGGACATGCCATTCTGAATGGCGAAGTCGATGGCCTGATAATAGCAGACCTCGAAATGCAGGCAGGAATGGTGCTCAAGCGCGCCCCAATAGCGGCCAAACAGGGTTTCCCGCCCGATCAGATTCATCGCGCCCGCGACCCAGCACCCATCCCGCTCGCACATCACCAGAAGGATATCGTCGCGCAGGCTTTCCTGTGCCTCATCGAAAAACACGCGGGTCAGATAGGGCGTGCCCCATTTGCGCGCGCCGGTGTCCTGATAGAATTCCCAGAACGCATCCCAATGCTCCGGCTGGATTGCGCCCCCCGTCAGGCAATGGATCGTACCGCCAAAGCCCTGCGCCGTGGTGCGCTCCTTTCGGATCGTTTTACGCTTGCGCGAGGAAAGGGCTGCAAGGAAGCCGTCGAAATCGCGATAGCCGTCGTTTTCCCAATGAAATTGCTGTGTCGTGCGGCGCAACAGGCCCATGGCGCTGCCCTGCTCTGCCTCCGTTGCGGTGCAGAAAGTGATATGCAGGCTCGACACGCCGTTTTGTTCGGCAAGCCGCGCTGCCCCTTCGATCAATGCGGCCATGCCCGTTTCCTCATGGCCGGGCTTGACCAGAAACCGGCGTCCGGTTGCGGGGGTGAAGGGCACGGCGGCCTGCAATTTCGGATAATACCGCCCGCCCGCGCGCTCATAGGCATGGGCCCAGTTGTGATCGAAGATATATTCGCCCTGACTGTGCCCCTTGGCGTAAAGGGGCATCACCGCGATCACCTCCCCGCCCTGACGTGCAACAAGGTGGCGCGGCTGCCAGCCCGTGCCCGTCCCGACAGAGCCGGAGCGTTCCAGCGCGCGCAAAAACCGGTGGGTGGTGAAGGGATCAATCGGGCGACCCTCACCGGGGGCCGCGCAGGCGTCCCAATCCTCTGCCGCGATGTCAGCGAGGGAGGTCAGCACGCTGATCTCGATCGTGTCGGTGTCTTTCATGCGGGCCTCCGTCTCCCTCCCACACATGGCGCGGGGGCGGGCGGCGTCAACCGGGCAGGTAGCCCTCAAAGGTCACATTATCGGCAATGCGGCGCGCGGCGGCGTCCTCTTGTGCGCTGCGCACGGTCCAGCACAGGATGGACAATCCGCGTGCCTTGAGCGCGGCGACAGGGGCCGCATCCAGAAACGCCCGGTTATGGCTGATAAAGCTGACGCCCAAGGGTAGCGCATCCGGGATCAGTGCCAGCCGCGCGCGGCGCTGGGGCGGCACCATCGGCCAGTAGTCTTTACGAAACGGGTCCGTCACCAGCCCGCGCGGCACATCGGGCGCGATCCCGCCCAACACGCGCACGCTGTTGGGATTGAAGGACATCAGCGCCAGCGGGCCGTCATAGCCCGCGATCACACGGCCAATCGCCTCTTCCAGCGCGCCGATGGCGGGGCCAAGCGTGCCGTCCTGATCCTTCACCTCCAGCAAAAGCGGCACTTGCCCTGCGACGATCTCAAGGATTTCAGCAAGGGTCGGGATCGTCTCTCCGCCGTCGGTCAGCGTGATTTCGCCCAGTTCCGCAGCGGTTTTCGATTTGATGAAGCCTTGCGCCCCAGTCAGGCGCGCAAGGTCGTAATCGTGAAACACCATCGGCACACCGTCTGCCGATGGCTGGATGTCCACCTCGATCCCATATCCTGCCTCCACCGCCGCACGGACGGCCGCACGGGAATTTTCCACGCGGCCTTTCGCCCGGTCGTGCAAGCCGCGATGGGCAAGCGGCAGGGTCAGGAAAGTGGGATGAAGCGGGGTCATGCGATCTCAAACACACCCTCGACCTCAACCGCCACACCAAAGGGCAGAGAGGAGGAGCCGACGGCGGCGCGCGCATGACGGCCCTTGTCGCCGAACACTTCGACCATCAGGTCGGATGCGCCGTTCACGATCTTCGGATGATCGGCAAATTCCTGCGTGCAGTTCACGAAGCCGTTGAGTTTCACCACACGGGTCACGCGATCCAGATCGCCACCGCAGGCCGCTTTGAGCTGTGCAATGAGGTTCAACCCGCAGGCCCGCGCCGCCGCCTGACCATCCTCGATCCCGTAGCCCGCGCCGAGTTTTCCGACCATCAGCCCACCTGGCCCGTTGGCCACCTGACCGGAGATAAAGACAAGGTTGCCGGTCTGCACGAAGGGGACGTAATTGGCCGCAGGCATCGGAGCCTCCGGCAGGGTGATGCCAAGTTCGGCAAGGCGCGCGTCAATCGTTCCGGTCATGGTAATAACTCCTGTTGAGGCTGAATCTGGACGGGACGGTAGAGCGCGCACGCCCGAATGCCAAGAGCCCTTACCCCTCCCTGAACGCCTTGGTGAAATAGTCGGTCAGCGGCTTGGTCAGGAAGGTTAGCGGTGATCGGCTGCCCGTCTGGATAAACGCCTCAACCGGCATACCGGGGATCAGTTCCACATCGCCAAGGCGCTCGATCTCCCCCTCTTTGGGAAGGATTTGCGCCTCGTAATAGGTCAGGCCGGTGTTTTCATCCATGATCGCATCGGCGGAAATTCGCGTTACAACGCCCCAAATCTCGGGCGTTGAGCGCGCATCAAAGGCGGAGAAGCGCAAATTCGCGTCCTGCCCCATATTCACCTGATCAATATGCTGCACCTCGACCCGGCTGGTGATGACCAGCGGGCTGTCTTGCGGCACGATATACATCAGCGGCTCGGCAGAGCGGATCACGGCGCGTTGGGCATGGACCTGCCGGTCCAGCACAAACCCCGACATGGGAGAGCGGATTTCGAGCCGAGAGAGCGTCTCAAGCGTCGCAAGCCGCCGTTCGCGCAATTCGCTCTCGCTCGCCTGAAGGTCGCGCAGGGCGGTGATCGCCTCCTCGCGCAGGCGGGTGGTGAGGCCAAGGATTTCGATCTCGATCTCAGCGATCCGGCCCCGGCTTTCCGCGACGGAGGCGCGCAATTCCCCGATCTGACCGCGCAGCCCGGCTTCTTCCCGGCGCAGGGCAAGCACGCGGCTGGCTTGTGCAAGGCCACGGTCCAGCAGAGATTGCAGATCGGCCAACTCCAGCTTGATCAGGTCAAGCTGTTCGTTGAGGGCGACCAGCTGCGCCTCCCGCCCGGCGATCAACTCGCGGATCTGGGTTTGCCGTTCGCGCAACTGGTTGACCTGCTGCTCTTGTGTTTCGATCCGGGCCTGAAAGAGGCGGCTTTGCCCCTGTATGATGTCAAACACCCGGGCATCGCTCAGCGCGCGGTCCAGCACCTCCTCCACGAAGGTGATCTCGGTCTTGCCTTCGCTTTCCGCCTCAAGCCGACCGCGGCGGGCAAGCAGTTCGAAATATTGCCCCTCGATGATCGCGAGTTCCGAGCGCAGGATGGAATCGTCGAGCACCATCACCGTTTGGCCCGCCTCAACAAAATCGCCATCCTCGACGAAAATTTCCCCGACGATGCCCCCATCGGGATGCTGCACGACCTGCCGGTTTGACTGCACTTCCAACATGCCGGGCGCGATCACGGCACCCGCAATCGTGGTCAGAACGGACCAGCCGCCCACGCCCACCACCAGCACCAACAGCCCCAGCATACCGATACTGATCTGGCGGCTTGCGCCCCATTTTGGTTGCTCGGTCGCCATTATGCGGTGCCTCCCGTCTTGATCGGGTTGGATGTGGGCATCGCGGCCCCTTGCGGCAAGCGGGCAGCGGTGCCCGGCGCGCCCGCCGCGATATTGGGCGCCACGTCCTTATAGTTTTTCAACGTTTCCTTGAGCACATCGTCGCGCGGCCCGAATGCCTTGGCCATGCCCTGATCCAGCACGAGCAACAGATCGCAGGACGCAATCGCGGCGGGGCGATGGGCCATGATGATGACCGCTTTGCCCGCCGCCTTCATCTGGTCAATCGCGGCGTTGAGCGCGGCGGAGCCGCTGGAATCAAGGTTCGCGTTCGGCTCATCCAGAACGATCAGCACCGGATCGCCATACATCGCCCGCGCAAGCCCAAGCCGTTGTTTTTGCCCGCCCGACAGGCGGCTGCCCCCGGCGGAGATGCGGGTGTCATACCCTTCGGGCAGTTTGAGGATCATCTCATGCGCACCCGCCTTTTTCGCGGCGATCACCACCTGCTCCGCGTCGGGGGAGGTCGAGAGGCGCGCGATATTGTCGGCCACGGAGGCATCGAACAGCGCCACATCCTGCGGCAGATAGCCGATATGCTCCCCCCGCACATCATCCGCGAACTGATCAAGGGCTGCACCGTCCAGCCGGACAGAGCCGGTCACGGTTGGCCAAATCCCCGTGAGCGCACGGGCCAGCGTGGATTTTCCGGCAGCACTCGGCCCGATCACGCCGAGGGCCTGTCCCGGTTCAAGTCGGAAGCTGACATTACGCAAGGTCGGCGTCCGCTCCCCCGGCGGCGTGACGGAAACGCCGATCACTTCTATCTTTGCCTTGGGTTTCGGAAGGGCGGTGTGGTCCGGCTCTTCGGGGATACGCTCCAGCATCTCCGCAAGTGCCAGCCAACCGGATCGGGCGCGCTGCACCAATGGCCATTGGGAGATGGATTGCTCCACCGGTGCCAATGCGCGGCCCAGAAGGATGGACCCCGCGATCATCGCGCCCGGCGTCATTTCCTGCTGCAACACAAGCCACGCACCGATGGCGAGCATCCCTGACTGAAGCAAAAAGCGGAACGCTTTGGTGAAATTCTGGATCGTGCCGCCGACATCGCTGGCATAGATGCTCGATTCGAGTGCCTTGTTGCGGTTTTCCTGCCAACGGGCGAGCACGGATTTGCGCATCCCGAGGCTTTGCACGACCTCCGCATCGCGGCGCACGGAGGTCTGGAAATTCTCCGCCACGGCGCTGGCCTTTTGGTAGTCTTCCTGCGGACGTCGGGTGATCCATTGGTTGAGGATGGTGGCAAAGATCAGAACGCTGCCGCCTGCCACGGCGAACCAGCCCAGAATGGGATGAAAGATAAAGATCGCCGCCAGAAAAATCGGGGTCCACGGGATGTCATAAACGGCAAAGGCTGCCGGGCTGGAAAATACCCGCTGGATCGCCTCCAGATCGCGCACGCTGGTCGCGGGCCGGTTGCGATAGCCCGGATCGACCGACCGGCGCATCACCGCGTCAAACACCCGCTTGTCAAAGATCGTCTGAAACCGCGCCCCGATCCGCGCAAGGATACGCCCCCGTGCGTAATCCAAAACCGCCATCAGACCGTATAAAAGAACAACAAGACCGGTCAGCGCCACCAGCGTCGCCTCGGACTGGCTGGCCAATACCCGGTCATAGACCTGCAACATGAACAGCGGCCCGGTCAGCATCAGGAGGTTCGCAAAAACGCTAAACAGCGCGACGATCAGAAACAGACTGCGGGACTGTTTCAGCCCATCGCGCAATTCCTTCCGCCCTTTTTTATGATCTTGCTCGGCCATTCCAATATCGCCCCTTGCGTGTCATCATTGCGACAAATCAACGAATTGTTTGTCGTCAGTATGGCATTGCCACACATACGCTCGAAAGAGTATCGGAACAATTTATAAAGACACATCGTTTGGCTTATGGTCGATGTGATTCCACCTGAAAGAGACAAGATGCCCCAGACTTTCTCCCCCTCGTTGCGCCGCTTGGCGCTGATCGCGGCATTTATTCCGATGATTGCGGCCTGCTCTACCCCAGCACAGAGCGATGATACCGCGCTGATCAACGACCCGCTTGAGCCTGCAAACCGCGCTTTTCATGGATTTAACAAAGGGTTGGATACGGTCGCATTGCGCCCGGCCTCCCGCGCTTATGCAGCGACCCCTGATATTTTTCAGGCAGGTGTGGGCAATATCGCAGAAACCTTTTCCTTGCCCGGCGACACGGTGAACACGCTCTTGCAGGGGCGGATCGAGGAATCGGCGGCGAATTTTACTCGCTTCGCTATGAATGTCATTTTCGGCTTCGGTGGCATCCTTGATCCCGCGACGGAGATGGGGATCGCGCGCACCGACGGTGATTTCGGCGAAACTTTGCGCAGTTGGGGAATGGGCGAAGGTGTTTATGTCGAATTGCCAGTGCTTGGTCCGGGCTCTGCGCGCTCTGTCGGGGGGCGTGTCGTCGATATTTTCCTTGACCCGCTCTCGATTTACGATGTTCCAGCCGCCCAGACCCGCACGGCCGTCACTGTCGGAGATGTTATCGACACGCGTCTTGAACTGACCCCCGGCATTGACCAACTCTTGTACGACAGCGATGACAGCTACGAAGCCGTCCGGTCCGCGACAATTCAGGTTGAGCGGCGCGCAGGGCGCACTGGCCCGGCCACCGAAGACGATTTCGTGGATATTTACGCTGAGTAAGACAGATTGAAAGTACGCATTATGATGACATCCCTTCGTGCATCGCTCGCGGCAGGCCTGATGGCGGGCCTTATTGCTCTCACGCCGGTGCCCGCCGCCGCGCTGACCACGGATGAGGCAGAGGTGCTCACCGAACAGGTGGTCGAAGAAATCCTCGGCTTTGCCAAAAGTGAGCGCACGCTCGATGAGAAGATCATCGCCTTCCGCAACGCGATGGATCGCTATGCGGATATGCCCAGCATCGCGCGCTTTGCGCTAGGGATCACATGGCGCGAAGCCACCGATGCGCAGAAAGAGGCATATACCGTCGCCTTTGGCGACTATCTCGCGCAGAAATATGGCCAGCAGTTCGAGCGGTTCAACAATCATGAGATCGAAGTGACCGGCGCGCTCGACATCGGGCGGCGCGGCATCGTGGTCAACAGCGAATTGATCCGCACGGGCGAAACCCCAGTGATTGTTGAATGGCAATTCAGCGACCGCAGCGGGGAGGCCCTCTTGGTCGATATCGTGGTGGAGGGCCTGTCCCTCCTCCAGACGGAACGGCAGGAAATCGCGTCAAAACTTGATGCACGGGGTGGGAACCTCGACCGTCTGATCGCTGATCTGCCGACCGTGAATAGCCGCTAAACTAACCGGAATGCTTATCAAAGGGCCGCGTCAGATCGTGACGCGGCCCTTTTTCATTCACGCGGCCTGCACCTGCTGTGCCTCATCGCTGAGCATCAGGATGGCCCGCGCGGCCTCTGCCCCTTTTTCCACGAAATGCGCGGCGAAGAACTGCTGATGTTCTGCGGTGGGCTGGAAATGGTGTGGCGTCAGCACCACGGACAGCACCGGCGTGTCCGTCCCCAGACCCACCCGGACAATCCCGTCCAGCACGGATTGCGCCACGAAATCATGGCGATAAATGCCACCATCCACCACAAACGCACATCCGACCACGGCGTCATAATCCGGCGCCAATCGCTGCGCCTTGAGCGGAATTTCCAGCGCACCGGGCACCGGAAAGACGTCAATCTCCACATTCGCATTCCCGAATGCGGCCCGCGCGCCCACCAGCGCCTGATCCACGATATCGGCATGCCAGCGCGCGGCGATCCACGCTATTCTAATTGGTTTGGTCATTCGGTTTCCCTCCATTTCGACCGTTAAGGCAAAAGGAGACGTCACGCGCCCAGACAGGCCCGTGCCGCTCTCTCCCATCCGGACTTTCACCGTCGGCCCCGGAATTTCACCGGATCTGCTGACACCCTCACAGGAGGGCCGCTCGCGGGCTGTAACCGCCGGTGGGGACTTTCACCCCGCCCTGAGAACGCGACCCCGATAGACGGGATCGTGGGAAACGTTGTAGGTCTGATCTATGAAAACGAAAAGCGAAATATCAGCAACAGAGTTGACCGGATTGATCGACGGTACATGGCCTTCTGCGCAGATGCAGGTGCGGGATGGCTGGACATGGCGGGCCTCTCCGGGGGCGGGCAATCGGGTGAATGCGGCGACCGCAACGCAGCCGGGCATGGTGCCTGATCTGACGCCGCCGCTTTTGATGATCCGCGCGGGGGAGGCCGCGCTTGATGCTGCGGCAGAGGCGGCGGGATATGCGGTCAAGGATCCCACCTTGGCGATGGAAGCCCCCTTGGACGCGCTATGTGCGGCCCCCCTGCCCCCTTTGCGTGCTATTCCCTGTGACGCACCACTCGCCGTGATGGAGGAGATCTGGCAGGGCGAAGGCATCAACGCCGCGCGCCTTGCCGTGATGGCCCGCGCGCGTGGGCCGAAATCCTACATCATGGGGCGGCTTGAGGATCGCGCGGCGGGCTGCGGTTTTGTCGCGATCACGGATGGCTGCGCGGTGCTGCATGCGCTCTATGTCGCGACCCGGGCCCGGCGGGCCGGGTTGGGCCGGGATATGACGCTGGGTGCGGCACGCTGGGCTGCGGCTCACGGGGCGGACCGGTTTGTGCTTTTGGTGACAGAGGCCAATGCCCCGGCGCGCGCGCTCTACACCCGGATGGGCTTTACGGAGATTTCCCGCTACCACTACCGGATCAGAGATAAGGATGCATCATGACAGACCGCCCCACTGCCCTTGACCTTCGCGAGGCCGATCCATTGCCGGAGAGCACGGCCAAGTATTTCCGCATTTGCGAGGAAAAGCTCGGCATGGTGCCGAATGTCCTGCGCTCCTATGCCCATGACATCGACAAGCTGAACGCCTTTACCGGGATATATAACGACCTGATGCTGGCTGACAGCAACCTGACAAAGCTGGAGCGGGAGATGATCGCCGTGGCGGTGTCCTCGGTGAACAAGTGTTTCTATTGCCTTGTCGCCCATGGGCAGGCTGTGCGCGAATTGTCGGGCGATCCGGCGTTGGGGGAGGCGCTGGTGATGAATTACCGCGTCGCGAAGATTTCGCCGCGCCAGCGCGCGATGCTGGATTTCGCCGTGCAGATGACCGAAGCCAGCTACCGCATCGAAGAGCCGCACCGCGCCGCGCTGCGCGATCATGGCTTCACGGATCGGGATATCTGGGACATCGCCGCCGTGGCGAGTTTCTTCAACATGACGAACCGCATGGCATCGGCCATCGACATGCGGCCAAACCCCGAATACCACGCGCGCAACCGATGATATGAAAAAACCCCGGCGCCGTTATGGCTGCCGGGGTTTTTCGTGTCCCTCGCGACCTTGTGGTCGTCTTAATGGAGCTTGGCGCTGACCGTCTCGATCGACTTGTCGATCAGGGCGCCGGATTTGCCCGCGTCCATCTTGGCTCGGATCACGTCAGATGCGGCGGCGACAGCCACGGCAACCGCCTGATCCTTCACCGCTTTCACGGCAGCAGACTCGGCCGATGCGATCTGATCCTTCGCCGCTTGAATGCGGCGCTCAATCGCGACCTCAAGGTCAGCTTTCGCCTGCACGGCGTTGGCTTCGGCATCTTCGCGCGCTTTCGCAACGATGGAGGCGGTCAGGTCTTCCACCTCTTTCTGCTTGCGCTCGTAAGAGGCCAGCACCTGCTGCGCCTCTTCGCGCAGCGTGCGTGCCTCGGCAATATCCGCTTCGATCTTTGCGGCGCGGTCGTCCAGCATCTTCGCCAGCATGCCGGGCACCTTGAGGTACACCAGCAGGGCGATGAAGATGACGAAGCCGATGGCGACGACGATATCGGTGTTATAGAGATAGCTCATATCGTCCCCCTCACTTCATCTGGGCGGCAACCGCCGCGTTGACTGCATCCGCATCGGCCATGTCGGCATCGACTGCGCCGACAACCGCGAGCGCGGTCTCTTTTGCGACGGCCTCAACAGCTTCCATCGCGCTGTCCCGAATTTCCGCGATGCGGGCTTCGGATTCAGCAGATTGGGCTGAAATTTCAGCGTCGGCCTTTGCGATGGCCGCGTCGATATCCTTTTGCACGTCCGCTTTCGCCGCTGCGGCGATGCGCTGTGCTTCTGCGCGGGCGTCGATCAGGGCCTGATTGTAGGCGGCTTCCGCCTCCTCGGCCTGACGGCGATAATCCGCTGCACGTTCAAGATCGTTGGCGATCCCGTCGTGCCGTTCTTCAATGATGGCGCCAATGCGCGGCAGGGCTACGCGGCTAAGCACGTAGAAAATGATGACCAGCGCGACCAGAAGCCAGAAAATCTGGTTCGGGAACGTGCCGATATCAAGCTGCGGCATTCCGGGTGTGGAACTTGCGCCAGTTGCGGCCTCAGTAGCCATGCTTCGCCTCCGCGTAGTCTGCCGGGTCGGGGTCTTATCCCCCGACCCCCTGAAGGATCACGCGGGGGTCATCCCCCCACGCATCGTGTCATTGCTGTCTTAGACAGCAAACATCAGAAGCAGTGCAACGAGGAAGGAGAAGATGCCGAGCGCTTCGGCAAACGCGATGCCGATGAAGAGCGTTGCGGTCTGCTCCTGAGCAGCTGCCGGGTTGCGAAGTGCACCCGCGAGGAAGTTGCCGGCCACATGGCCCACACCGATGCCTGCGCCGCCCATGCCCATGCATGCGAGGCCCGCGCCGATGAATTTACCCAGTTCTGCGATATCGCCTTCCATGATGATCTCTCCTTCAGGTTGGAATGGCTGGAAACTATGCCTTGCGCCCGCTTAGTGGTGCGGATGCAGGGCGTCTTTCAGATAGACACATGTCAGGATGGTAAAGACATATGCCTGAATAACGGCCACGAGCACTTCAAGCCCGTAGATGGCAGTGATTGCAAAGATCGGGAACACGGCACCAAGGCCAAGCGCGCCCGCAAAACCGGCAAACACTTTCAACACCGCGTGGCCCGCCATCAGGTTTGCTCCAAGACGAATGGAGTGGCTGACAGGGCGCACGAAATAGGAAATCAATTCGATGATCGCGAGGACCGGACGCAGCGCCGCAGGCGCGTCCTTGGGCCAGAACATCGACAGGAACCCAACCCCGTTCAGCACAAAGCCGAGCACGGTCACGCTCACGAACACCATCAGCGCCAGCACGGCGGTGACAGCGATATGGGATGTCACGGAAAAGCTGGTCGGGATGAGTGCGAGCAGGTTCGCGAACAGGATGAACAGGAACAGCGTCATGATGTGGGGGAAGTATTTCACGGCATCCTTGCCGGTCACGTCCTCCACCATCTTGTAGATAAAGCCGTAGGTCAGCTCCGCCACAGACTGCATCCGCGTCGGCACGTTCGCCCGCCCGCGGGAGCCAAGAACCATAAGCCCGATGATCGCCAGAACGGTCAGCGCAATCCACAACGTCTGGTTCGTGATCATGAACAGATCAGCAAAGCCCTGAGGGGTCGCCCCACCGTTGAACAAGCCCTCAACCTTGAACTGGTCCATCGGGTGGATGTTGAATTCACCCTCGACATACTTGCCTGCCATGTCAGCCCTCGCCCTTATCTTGGCCCATCGGGGCCTGATCCTGCTCTGCGCGTGCAACCGCCCGCGCCTGAATATCCCGTGCGGTTTCCAGCATCACCTTGACGCCCGCCGCAAATCCCAAAAGACCGAAGATCATCAGGAAGAGAGGCAATGTGCCAAACAGGCTGTCCAGCCCCCATCCGATCCCAAGGCCGATGGTCATTCCGACCACCAACTCGATCACCATGTGCCAGGCCATGTTGGCCTGATTGTATTTCGTATCCTTCGCCGGTTTGGGTGCCCGCGCACGCCGCGCAGCCTCGATCCGTTCATCTAGGGCTGTCAGATCATCGGGGTCAGGTGTGTCGCTCACGTCCCATTCCCTCAATCTGTCCACACACACCAGTCAGCGCCGGAGTTGGGCGGAAACTACGGAGCGTTCTGTCAGGTGTCAAGCGTATTACCGAAGATCGCGACGGGTCTAACCTTCTGTTTTATAAAGCAAAATTATCGAGTGCGACCTGCGGGCGCAGGCTCTCCTTTCCCAATTCCGGGCAAAACCCACCGAATGCACAAATTCAACCAAATGGTTGATGATTCAACGGCGCTGGTGATACTTAACCGCATGGTTGACACTTCCGCCCATCTCGACACCACCTTCGCGGCCCTCGCGGACCCGACCCGCCGCGCGATCCTCGCCCGGCTGTTGGAAAGCGACGCACCCGTCAATGCGCTTGCCGACCCTTTTGAGATGTCGCTGGCCGCTGTCTCCAAACACCTCACGATCCTCGCGCGCGCGGGCCTCATCGTGCAGGAAAAACGGGGGCGCGAAAAATGGTGCCGGCTTGACCCCGATGCCATCGCCCCGGCGGCCCTTTGGATGGAGTCGTTTGGCCAGATCGCGCTCAGCGACCTCGACGCGCTTGAGCGGTTCATCGCGGATGAACTGACCGGCTAATTCACTTTCTTCAAATATACCCCGCCGGAGGCTTCCCCGGTCTCACGCACTCGCCACGATTTCTTCAGCGCGGGTCAGATCCACGCTGACCAATTGGCTCACGCCCTTCTCTGCCATCGTGACCCCGAACAGCCGGTCCATCCGCGCCATGGTGACCGCGTGGTGCGTGATGATCAGAAAACGGGTGCGGGTCTGGCGGGTCATCTCATCCAGCAGATCGCAGAACCGCGTGACATTCGCATCATCAAGCGGCGCATCCACCTCGTCGAGCACACAGATCGGCGACGGGTTCGCGCGGAACACCGCAAAGATCAGCGACAGCGCCGTCAGGGTCTGCTCGCCCCCCGACAGAAGCGACAGGGTGGACAGGTTTTTGCCCGGCGGTTGGCACATGATCTCCAGCCCGGCCTCCAGCGGGTCGTCGCTTTCGATCAGCTCCAGTTTCGCCTCGCCCCCGCCGAAAAGATGCCGGAACAGCTCCCCGAAATTCGCGTTCACCTCGTCAAAAGCCGCGAGCAGCCGTTCCCGCCCCTCTTTGTTCAGGCTTGCGATGCCGTTCTTGAGCGTATCGACCGCAGCGCCCAGATCGTGCCGCTCAGCGGCGAGTTCGGCCCGTTCGGTTTCCACCTCCCGCGCGTCCTCATCCGCGCGCAAGTTCACCGCGCCAAGCGCATCGCGCTGACGCCGAAGGCGGATGATGTCCATCTCGATCGCTTCTGCAGAGGGGATTTTCTCCGGGTCCGCATCGAGCGTTTCGAGCAGTTTTTCAGGCGCGACGGACAAATCTTCGCGAATGCGCTCTGCCGTTTCTGCCGCATGGGCTGCGGCGGCTTCTGACACCGCTTCGGAGCGGGCGCGCGCTTCGCGAGCATCGGACGCGGCCCGCTCGGCGGTGCGTTCGGCCTCATCCGCCTGTTTCAACGCCGTCTCCCCGACCGCGAGCGCGTCCGCCGCGGCCTTGCGCCGGGTCTCGGCCACACGCAGCGCCTCCTGCACTTCGGCGCGCTTGGCGATGATCTCATCTGGTGCGGCACTAGCGGAGGCAAGCTCGGCGCGGGACTGGTCCCGCCGTTCGGACAATTCCGCGATCCGCTTATCCGCAGTGTCGAGCCGGAGCCGCCAGCCGGACAATTCCTTGGTCAATTGCTGGATCCGCCGGGTGCGGGCATCGCCCTCGCGGCGCACTTCATCCGCTGTGGAGCGGGCCGCGATCATCGTCGCGCGCGCTTCGGCAACGATGGTTTTCTGCTCCTCCAAGGCGCTTGCGACCGCGCCGAGGTCATCCAACTCCGTTGCCGCCTGTTCGGCTTCCGCGCGTAGGTACGCTGCATCCGCCATTTCCTCTTTCCGCCGCTCCACGGCAAGGCGCAGGGTTTCCGCCCGACCATCGAGCATGCCCTGATCGGCCTCCGCCCGGGACAGCGCACGGGTTGCGTTGGTCAGCGCCTCATCGGCGTCTTTGCGCGCGCGCCGGGCCGCCTGATCCGCTTCGGTCGCGGCCTGTAGGGCGCCGCGCGCCTCCGCGTGGCGTGCGGCGGCCTCCTGCAACGCGGCCTCCGCCGTAGCGAGCGTTTCGGCAAGCGCGTCGCGGCGGTTGCGCTGTTCAAGCCGCAGCGCCGTAGCGGATGGAGCATCGGCTGCCGCAATGCGGAACCCGTCCCAACGCCACAAATCGCCCTCCCGGCTGACGAGCCGCTGACCCGGTTTCAAATCGGCCTGAAGGGCCGCACCGTCCGCAGCCGCCACAACCCCGATCGCGCCAAGCCGCCGCGCCAAAACGGCTGGCGCCGTGACATGGGGGGCCAAGGGGGCGGCCCCGGCGGGCAGCGGCGTGGGGTTGGCGTACCCCTCCAGTCCGGTCCAGCCGGTGCCATCCTCGGTCAATTGCGGTGCCTTGAGATCATCGCCAAGCGCCGCGCCAAGTGCCGCTTCATAGCCCGGGGCCGCGCGCACCTCATCCAGCAGTTGCGCCCCCGATCCGGCCTCCCGCGCCAATAGCCGGTCGAGGGCGGCGACTTCAGCCCGCAGGGCCGTGGCCTCCCCTTCGGCTCCGGACAGGGCGGCGCGCGCGTCGGCTTCCGCCGTTTGGGCCGCAGATCG
Source organism: Rubricella aquisinus (assembly GCF_014199445.1). Classification (GTDB taxonomy): domain Bacteria; phylum Pseudomonadota; class Alphaproteobacteria; order Rhodobacterales; family Rhodobacteraceae; genus Rubricella; species Rubricella aquisinus. The sequence goes on from NZ_JACIJS010000011.1 coordinate 72,462, forward strand.
GCTGGTCTCTGCTGCTGCGAGGGTGGTTTCGGCGTCGTTTGCGGCCTCCTCCGCCAGCGCGCGCGCCTTTTGCGCGGCGATCACCCGGTCCGCGGCGGCGGTGAGTTCGGTGGCGATGTCGCGCGATTGTGCTTCTGCCCGTGCCAATTCATCAGTCAGCTTTGCCTCTGCCCGGCGGGCCTCTTCAAGACGACGCTCGGCGGCCTGATGTCGGGCCTTGAGCCGGGCTGCGTCCTCGGACAGCCGGTCAAGCTGCGCTTCCTGCGCCTCAAGCGCGCCTGCGGCTTCCGTCGCTTTGGCGCTGGCCGCGCGCAGAGCGTCCTCCTGCCCGGCGGAGGCCTCTTTCAGCGCGCGCTCTTCCCAATCCAGCCGGTCGATGGTTTCGCCCGCGTCCTTATTCAGCGTCTGTTCGCGCTCGATATCGCGTTCCAACGTCTGGATCGTCTGCTTGAGCCGTTCAATCGCGCGACGGGCGCGGTTTTCGCGGTCGTCCAGCGTGTCCTTCTCCACCGTCAGGCGCTGCAACACGGCCCCCGCGATGGCCTCCTCTTCCCGCAAGGGCGGCATGGCTTCGGTTGCGGCGGCGCGGGTGCGGGCGGCGGCGGCGGCCTCTGCTTGCGCGCGCCCAGCCTTGGCCGTCGCCTCGGTCAGCGCCTGATCCGCGTCGCGATGGGCCGCTTCGGCCTCACGCCAACGCCGGTAGAGCAGCAAGGCTTCCGATTGGCGCAATTCGCCAGCAATCTCCCGATAGCGGGCGGCTTGCCGGGCCTGCCGAGCGAGGCTTTGCAACCGCCCCTCAAGCTGGCCCAACACATCATCGACGCGCTCCAGATTGGCGGTGGTGGCCTTCAGTTTCAGTTCCGCCTCATGCCGCCGCTGGTAGAGCCCGGAAATGCCCGCAGCCTCCTCAAGGATGCGCCGCCGGGCGCGCGGCTTTGCGTTGATGAGTTCCGAAATCTGACCCTGCCGGACCAGAGCGGGCGAATGCGAGCCGGTCGAGGCATCGGCAAACAGCATCTGCACGTCGCGCGCCCGCGCCTCTGCCCCGTTTGCTTTATAGGCGGAGCCTGCGTCGCGGGTGATCCGGCGCACGACTTCAAGCTTGTCTGTCTGGTTGAAAGCGGGCGGGGCGAGACGATCCGAATTATCGACCGTCAGCGTCACTTCGGCATAGTTGCGCGCGGGTCGTGAGGCCGCCCCGGCAAAGATAACGTCCTCCATCCCTGTGCCGCGCATCGCGGTTGGCCGGTTTTCACCCATCACCCAACGCAGCGCCTCCAGAAGGTTGGACTTGCCGCAGCCATTCGGCCCCACCACACCGGTTAGGCCGCGATGGATCAGCAGCTCCGTCGGATCAACGAAGCTTTTGAAGCCCACAAGCCTGAGTTTGGTGAATTGCACGGGGGCGACCCTTTGCCGATTCCATCAAATGCAATGTTCCGGCCTGCCATGATGCGAGTCAAGCAATCATGGCATATCTACGCCTGCACGCAGGCCAGCCCACAACATATGGGAAATCCAGAGGGTGGCCTTGCGGAACGCGGTTTTGGCCTTACGTCCTGCCGCAACGCAAATACACAGGAACGGACGCACTTTATGACTGATTACACGCTTGCCGGTATTTCGGGATCCTTGCGCAGGGGCTCGTCCAACACGCTGTTGGTGAAGGAGGCCGCGCGCGCCTTTGCCCCGGCCACGTTTGTGATGGGCGATATCCGCTTGCCCCTGTTTGATGAGGATCTGGAGGCGGAGGGCATCCCGGCGGAGGTCACCGCATTGGCCGAGGCAATCGCCCAAGCGGACGCGCTGGTCATTTCCACCCCCGAATACAACAAGAACCTGCCGGGCGGGCTGAAAAACGCGCTCGATTGGCTGAGCCGCCTGAAACCCAATCCGCTGAACGGCAAACCGGTGGCCATTGTGAGTGCGGCGGCGGGCCGTGCCGGGGGCGAACGCTCGCAATTCTCCCTGCGCCATTGCCTGACGCCGCATATGGCCCGCATCCTGCCTGGGCCGGAGGTGATGATTGCCGGCGCGAACAAGGCATTTGATGAGAACGGTCAACTGAGTGACCCGAAATCATTCGAGTTCCTTGGAAAGCTGATGGATGCGCTCAAAGCGGAGATTGAGCGCTCAAAAGCGGCCTGATTACCCGACCTCTTTCACGACCGGGTGCGTCTCTGCCGATGGCAGGGGCGCGTTTTCCTTGAGCCGGTCCATCACGATCTGGCTTTCCACGCGCACAACGGCGGGATGGGTCAACAGAATGTCCTGCACAAAAACATTCAGCGCCTTCAGATCGGTCACGAACACGCGCAGCATGTAATCCGTCTTTCCCGTCAGGGTCCAAACGGAGGTGACCTCATCCCGTTTGCGGATCAATTTGCGAAAATCATCCGCATTCTGGCGGCTATGCGATGCCATTTCGACCTGGATGAATGCCTCGACCTGAAGGCCGACACGATCCGCATCCACGATCACCGAATAGCCAACGATATAGCCCGCTTCCTCCAGCCGCTGTTTGCGCCGGGCACATTGGCTTGGTGACAGGTAGGCACGCTGGGACAGCGCCTCGGCTGTCATGCGCGAATCTTCCTGTAACAGGCGAAGGATCAATTGATCCTTGGAATCGAGGGGCTCATATGTCGTCATCGGGGGCAATGCTGTCTATGCGTGAGATACCACTCATACATCAGGCACGCGCGAAATCAACGCATGATTCCGCTAAATTGATGTCCAATTTGCGCAGAGTTCGCATCGACTATCCGATATTCTCGCACGCATAGGGATTTTATAAGGGGAGAGACCGCCATGGGGCCGTTTCCACATAACGCACCGAAAGCTACGATTTCCGAGCATAATCCAGCCGGAACGGATGGCTTCGAATTTGTCGAATTTGCGCATCCTGAGCCGGAGAAGCTCGACACCTTGTTCCGGTCGATGGGCTACACGCCCGTCGCCCATCACAAGACGAAGGATATCACGCTCTACCGGCAGGGCGATATCAACTACATCGTGAACCGCGCCCCTGACACGCACGCGGCGGAATTTGTCGAGCATCATGGCCCCTGCGCCCCAGCGATGGCGTGGCGCGTGGTTGATGCGCAGGTGGCGTTGAAGCGGGCGCTTGATCTTGGTGCGGAGGAATATACAGGCGATGGCAAATCCATTGATGCACCGGCCGTGTATGGCATCGGCGGCTCGCTGCTGTATTTCGTCGACAATTACGACGATGGGCGGTCGCCTTATGATGCCGATTTCAACTGGATCGGCGCGCGCGATCCCAAGCCGGAAGGCGTTGGCTTCTATTACCTCGATCACCTGACCCATAACGTGGTGAAAGGGAATATGGACACGTGGTTCAAATTCTATTGCGACACGTTCAATTTTCGGGAGATCCGTTTCTTCGATATCGAGGGGAAATATACCGGGCTTCTCAGCCGTGCGCTGACCTCACCTTGCGGAAAAATCCGTATTCCGATCAATGAGGATCGCGGCGACAAAGGGCAGATCGTCGAATATCTCAAGCGCTATAATGGCGAAGGCATCCAGCATATCGCGGTGGCGTCCGAGGATATCTATGGCTCTGTCGACCAGATCCACGACAATGGCATCCGCTTCATGCCGCCGCCGCCGGCGACCTATTACGACCTGAGCCATGATCGCGTCGTTGGCCACGAGGAGCCGATTGAAAAGCTGAAAAAGCACGGAATTCTGATTGACGGCGAGGGTGTCGTCGATGGGGGGGAAACGCGGATTTTGTTGCAGATCTTCTCCAAAACCGTGATTGGCCCGATCTTTTTCGAATTCATCCAGCGCAAAGGCGATGACGGGTTTGGCGAGGGCAACTTCAAGGCCCTGTTCGAGTCCATCGAAGCCGATCAGATCGCGCGGGGTGTGGTGGGGACGGCTGCGGAATAACCCGCGCCACTCCATCAGTGTAACAAAAAAGGGCCGCCCCTCGGGGCGGCCCTTTCTTTTTGTTCGAACCGTCGAGGATTACTCGATGATTTTGGAGACGACGCCCGCGCCGACGGTGCGGCCGCCTTCGCGGATGGCGAAGCGCAGCTTCTCTTCCATCGCGATCGGGGCGATCAGCTCGACGTTGAACTTCAGGTTGTCGCCCGGCATCACCATTTC
>NZ_JACIJS010000012.1 GCF_014199445.1 Rubricella aquisinus
CCGTCAGCGTCGTCTTGCCATGGTCAACGTGACCAATCGTGCCAATGTTTACGTGCGGCTTCGTACGCTCAAACTTTGCCTTCGCCATATCTAGGGCCTCCAAAGGTGCGGATCCCGCGCCGGCGGTGATCCCGATTCATCCGCGCGCTGAATAGGATGAACCCGCGCGCGGCGCAACACTTAACACGCCACGATAGGGCGTCAAATTGGGAGTGGAGCGGGCGGCGGGAATCGAACCCGCACGTTCAGCTTGGAAGGCTGACAGGCTACCACTACATCACGCCCGCGCGGGCCCGTACATACGCGCCCCGGCCAACCCTTGCAAGAGCAGATCAGGAGGCCAGGCGATGGACCGTTGCGGTTGCGTGCGGGTCCGCCTCACGGAAGGCATCGACGAGCCGTTTCAGTTCCATCGCTTCGGATTGGAGCGTGCCAGCGGTGGAGAGGGTTTTATCCGCAATCTGCGCGGTTTGTGAGGTCGTGCCATCAATCTGAGAGACGCCAAGTGCGACTTCTGACAGTCCCGTGGCCTGTTCCCGGCTGGAGGTTGCGATCCGCGACACGGCCTCCGCGATGGCCGTGATCTGCTCCCCGATATCGGAGAGTTCGGTGCCTGTCCGCTCCACCAAGGTTACGCCGTTTTGCACATGGCCGGTGGAGGATCGGATCAGTTCGGCCACATCCTTCGCGGCATCCGCGGACCGTTGCGCCAGCACCCGCACCTCTGCCGCGACGACGGAAAAGCCGCGGCCCGCCTCCCCGGCACGGGCGGCCTCGACCGCCGCGTTCAGCGCCAGAAGGTTGGTCTGGAACGCAATGGAATCGATGATGGAGATGATCTCAGAGATGTCTTTCGAGCTTGCCTCGATCTGCTGCATCGCTTCGGCGGCCTGTTTGGACACATCCGCGCCAGAGCGCGCGCGGTCCGACATGGCCACTGTGGTCTTGGAGGCGGCTTCCGCCTCTGCCGCGTTTTGCTGGACCAACCCTGACAGGCTCTCCATCATGGTGGAAGATTGCTGGACCGCCGCCGCCTGACTTTCCACACGGTTGGCCAGATCGCCCGCTTGCCCCCGCGCGTCCGCGACCATGCTCTCTACCCGATCCGTAACACCGCGAATGTCGCCCACCAGATGGGACAGCCGATCCAAGGTGCCGTTATACGCCTTTCGCAATGGTTCAAGCTCTGCCGGCATCTCGGAATGCAGCCGCACGCTCAGATCACCATCCGCAAGATGACTGAGCGCGCTGGCCACATCCTGAATGGCCACGATCCGTGTCGTCACTTCCGACGCATATTTGATAACGCCAATCGGCTCCCCCGCTGGGTTAAAAAGCGGCGAATAAATCGCCTCCAGCCAGATTTCAGTACCATCGGCGCGTTTGCGCCGGACGAGCCCTGGCTGGCTTATCCCTGCGCGCAGATTGGTCCAGAACTGGGCATATTCCGGGGTCGCTGCCTCCTCCTCGAACACGAACATCTTGTGATGCTGGCCGACGATCTGGTTCAGTTGCCAGCCCATGGCGTTAAGGAAACCCGGATTGGCGCTGCGGATCGTGCCATCAAGGTCAAATTCGATGATCGCATGGGTTTCATGCACGGAGCGGACTTCATCCAATTTGCGGCGCGCTTCCAGAAACTCCGCCGTGAAATCCTGACCGGTCACCATAATCTCACGCAGCGAACCATCGGGATTACGGATGGGGAGCAGCAGCAGGCGGACATGGGCCATCCGCCCCGCCCCGCGCATCCGAATCGACAGCCAGCTTGCCTGCCCGGATTTCGCGGTGGTCCAGTGATCGCGGATCTGAGATGCGGTCACATGATCGCTCGCCTCAAGCAGATCGAGAAACTTGCGCTTTTGCAGCCCAGAAAGATCGAATCCCAACAGATCGCAGGCCAGTTTGTTTGCGTCCCGGAACGTCCCATCGGGCCGGACCCAGAACAGCGGCGATGTGCCATCCAGCGCATCCATCAGCCCGCGACGTTCCTGACGGTTGACCGCCCCCCGATCCTTACGCTTCCACATTGCTTGCTCCTGCCGATGTCAGATGCGGGCGATCTAACAAATCATCTGCTAAGGAAGCGTAAACGCAAGCCGGGTTCAGAATGCCTTGAATGTCAGGGTGGTTAACGTCCGCTCAATAGACGCGATATTGCTGATGTTTTCATTGATCCATTTGCCGATATCTTCGCCCTTCGGGACGTAGATTTTGGCCAGCAGATCCCACTCCCCGGAGGTCGAATAAAGCTCTGACACGATCTCCCGCTCGTAAAGCTCATCGGCAACGGCGTAGGTCGTTCCGGGTTTGCAGCGCAATTGTACGAAAACGGCACTCATTCTTGCGTCCTCCTGTCGGCGAAGGGGATGATGGCGCGGGCAACGGATAAGGGCAAGGTCACGTCACAGCCTTTCGTGCGTGAAATTGCGGCGCGTCCCATGCGCCAGTGGCCAGAATATCGGCAAGGATCGCAGCGGCGGCGCGCACCTCCTGCTCCCCGATATAGAGCGGGGTAAAGCCAAATCGCAGGATGTCAGGCGCGCGGAAATCCCCGATCACACCGCGCGCAATCAGGGCCTGCATCACGGCATAACCATGGGGATGGTGAAAGCTGACCTGACTGCCGCGCCGGGTCGCGTCGCGTGGGGAGGCCAGCGTGAGGGTGGGGCAGGATGCCTCCACCTCAGCGATGAACAGGTCCGTCAGCCGCATGGAGGCCGCGCGCACATCCGCCATCTCCACCCCATCCCATGCATCCATCGCGGCCTCAAGTGCGGCAAGCTGCACGATGGGCGGCGTACCGACACGCATCCGCGCGACACCGGGGGCCGGGCGATAGTCGAGATCAAAGGCAAACGGGGCCTCATGCCCGAGCCATCCCGACAGTGCAGGCTTCGCGGCCTCAGCGTGGCGTGGGGCGACATAGATGAAGGCAGGCGCGCCGGGGCCACCATTGAGGTATTTATAGGTACAGCCCACCGCGAAATCCGCGCCAGCGCCCGCCAAATCCACCTCAATCGCGCCTGCGGAATGCGCCAAATCCCAGACGGTAACGATACCATGGGCGTGGGCGGCTTTGGTCAGCGCCGCCATGTCGTGCATCCGCCCGGTGCGGTAATCGACCTCCGTCAGCATCAGCACCGCAATGTCGCCTGACAGTGCCCCGGCCACATCCTCCGGCGCGACGGTGCGCACCTCATAACCTTGCCCCAGAAGCGTCGTTAACCCTTCGGCCATATAGATATCGCTGGGGAAGTTACCCGTGTCGCTGAGGATCACTTTCCGACCGGGATTAAGGGCGAGGGCAGCGGCGAGCGCCTGCCAGACCTTGATCGACAGGGTGTCGCCGGTCATCACATGGCCCGATTCCGCCCCGATGAGCCGCCCGATCCGATCCCCGATCCGGCCCGGCAGCGCCATCCAGCCCGCGTCGTTCCAGCCCTTGATCAGCATCTCCCCCCATTCCGCCTCAAGGGTTTGGGCGACACGCCCGGCAGCAGCCTTTGGCAGGGGGCCAAGCGAGTTTCCATCGAGGTAGATCACCCCCTCGGGCAGATGAAACAGCTCTTTCGTCTTGGCGAAATCCATCGCTCACACTCCAATATAGCGGGTGGTCAGATCGTCCGTCAGCGCGTCGGGCGGGCCGGACCACACCGACCGCCCCCGCTCCAGAATGGTGCAGGCATCGGCCACCGGCAAAATCTCTTTCAATGTCTTGTCCACGATCAGGAGCGATTGGCCATCCGCCTTGAGCGCCCGCAGGGCGGCCCAAATCTCCGCGCGGATGGTGGGGGCGAGCCCTTCGGTCGCTTCATCGAGGATCAGGAGCGCGGGATTTGTCATCAACGCGCGGCCAATGGCGAGCATCTGCTGCTCACCACCCGAAAGGGTTGCCGCCATTTGCCCGGCGCGTTCCTCCAATCGTGGAAAGAGTTTCGAGACGGTCGCCACATCCCACGCACCGGGGCGCGCGGTTGCGATCAGGTTTTCACGCACAGTCAGGGTGGCAAAACAGCGCCGCCCCTCTGGCACCAGCCCGATCCCCGCGCGGGCGATCTTGTGCGACGGGAGATGCGCGATTTTGCGGCCCTGAAAGGTGATGTCGCCCTTTTGCGCCGGGGTCAGGCCGCAGATTGCGCGGATGGTCGTCGTCTTGCCCATCCCATTGCGCCCCATCAGCGCGTGCGCCTGCCCTGCCTCAATCGTGAGGTCCACGCCAAACAGCGCCTGCGCCGCGCCATAGGACGCCTCGATCCCCTGCACGCTCAGCATCAGTCCTCCCCCAGATAGGCGGTGCGCACGGCTGGGTCGGTGCGGATCACATCAGGCGGACCGCTGGCGATCACGGCCCCGTTCACCAGCACGCTGATCCGGCCCGCGAGGGCGAAAACGGCGTCCATGTCATGCTCCACCAGCAGGATCGGGATGCGGGATTTCAGCCGCGCAAGGAGTGCTGTCATCTCTTGCGTGCCGTCCTGCCCAAGCCCAGCCATCGGCTCATCCAGCAACAGAAGTTTCGGCTCTAGTGCCAAGGCGCAGGCCACCTCGACCCGCCGTCGCGCGCCATGGCTGAGTTCAGCAATCGGCGTGTCCGCCTGATCCAGCATCTGCACATCGCCGAGCACCTGATCGACGGCATCGCGCAGACCCTGATCCTGCGCCACCTGCCCCCAGAAGCGAAAGCTCGACCCGGCCCGCGCCTGTGCCGCAATCCGCACATTTTGCCGCGCGGTCCGGTCCATAGCGAGGGTGGAAACCTGAAAGGTGCGGCCGAGCCCCGCCTTGGCACGCGCCGCGACGCTCAGGCCGGTGATGTCCGCGCCCTCAAGCGTGATCGTCCCAGCATCCGGCACAATCCAGCCCGCGATTTGCCCGATCAGCGTGGACTTTCCCGCCCCATTCGGCCCGATCAGCGCATGAATTTCGCCTGCATTGAGCGTGAGGGAGACGTCATCCGTCGCCTTTAACGCGCCGAAGGATTTGGCAAGCCCCGTGATCCGCAACACCTCAGTCATGGCGCGCCTTTCCGGCGATCAGCCCCATGATACCGCCCCGCGCGAACAGGACCGTGCCCAGCAGGATCAGGCCCAAAAACAGCCCCCACCGCTCCGTCAACCCACCGAGGAACGTCTCCAGAAGCACGAACGCAATCGCGCCCGCAACCGGCCCCCAGAGCCGCCCAACCCCGCCAAGGATCACGATCACCATAATCTCTCCCGAGCGGTGCCAACTCATCATGCTGGGCGACACAAACCCGTTGAGATCCGCAAACAACGCGCCTGCAAGGGCAGTCATCATCGCGGAAATGACAAAAGCGGTGAGGCGGATGTTGAAGGGCGCGATGCCAGCCGTGGCCAGCCGCGTCTCGCTCAGATGCGCCATATCAAGTGCCGCGCCAAACCGGCTGCCCATGATCCGCGCGGTCAGGAACAGGCAGGCAAAAAGGGCGACAACGCAAATCCCGTAAAAGGTGATCGGATCAAATGTGTTGAGGCCGGGAAATGTGTTGCGCACATAAATCGGCAACCCGTCCTCCCCGCCATAGGCCGGGAAAGAGATCGCGAAATAATAAAGCATCTGCGCAAAGGCGAGCGTGATCATGATGAAATAGACGCCCTTGGTGCGCAGGCTGATCGCTCCGATCGCCAGCGCCACGACACCCGCCAGCAGCACCGATATGAGCCAGATCAGCGGCATCTCGGTGGTCGTACTCAGCCCCAGAAAGGACGTGCCGAGGATCGCGTGATGCGCGGAGATACCCGCCACATACCCCCCGATCCCGAAAAACGCGGCATGGCCAAAGCTGACCATCCCGCCATAGCCCAGCGCGAGGTTCAGCCCGACGGCTGCCAGCGCCACGATCACAACGCGAGAGGCGAGATTGACGTAATACACCTCCCCCGCCAGATGCAGCGCGAGCGGCACGATGAGGAGCGCGGCTGCAAGCGCACCATTTATCCAGCCCTCACGCCCGCGCATGGACCGGGAACAATCCTTGGGGTTTCAGCGCCAAAACCAGCGCCATCAACAGATAAATGAGCATCGACGCGAGCGCCGAGCCAACGGCGGTGGCACTTGAGGCATCCATGAACAGACCAAACGCGCTTGGCAGCAGGATGCGGCCCATCGTATCCGTTACGCCCACCAGAATGGCCCCGATCAGCGCGCCTTTCACCGATCCGATACCGCCGATCACGATCACCACAAAGGCAAGGATCAGCACCGGCTCCCCCATGCCGACCTGCACCGATTGTAGCGCGCCGACCATAGCGCCCGCCAATCCGGCAAGGGCAGCGCCCAGCGCAAAAACGAGCGTGTAGAGCGTGGCGATGTCCACGCCCAGCGCGCCGATCATCTCCCGGTCCGCCTCACCCGCGCGGATGCGCATCCCCAGCCGCGTGCGCGAAATCATCAGATAAAGGCCAAGGGCGACCAGCGCCCCCATGGCAATAATCGCCAGCCGGAACACCGGATAGGGTGAGCCGCCCGGCAGGGTCACGGCCCCCGACAGCAAATCCGGCACATCCAGCCACAAGGGTTGCGAGCCAAAGAGCCAGCGCGTCCCTTCCGAAAAGATCAGGATCAGCGCGAAAGTCGCCAGCACCTGATCCAGATGGTCCCGCGCGTAAAGCCGCCGGATCACGGCGACCTCCACCAGCGCGCCCACGGCAGCCGCGGCCATGATCCCGGCCCCCAGCCCGATCCAGAAACTGCCGACACTCGCACTCACCCACGCGGTGACAAACGCCCCCACCATATAAAGCGAGCCATGGGCGAGATTGATCAGCCCCATCACCCCGAACACCAACGTGAGGCCCGACGCCATCAAAAACAGCGTCACGCCAAGTTGCAGGCCATTGAGAGCCTGTTCGATGATGAGGGAAAGGGGCATCAGGTCACGCGCCCCCCGGTCAGAGGGGCGCGCCTTTGATTACATGTTGCATTCAGCGGCGTATGCGTCCCGGTGATCCTCAACCGCGACGCCGACAAGCTGGTTCGTCGGTTTGCCGTCACCCGCCACGACCTGACGGACAAGGATGTCCTGCACAGGATGGTGGTTGGAGTTAAAGGCAAAATCGCCGCGTACACTGTCGAAATTCGCGGCCTCAAGGGCGGCGCGGAACGCATCCGCGTCAGACGGCTCCGCCACCTCAAGAGCCGAGAGGATCAGGTTTGCGGTGTCGAACCCTTGGGAGGCATAAAGCGTGGGCGTCCGGCCATATTCCGCGCGGAAGCTTTCCACAAAGGCCGCATTCGTCGGGTTATCGAGGTCATAGGCCCATTGGGAGGTGTTGAACACGCCCAGTGCCGCGTCCCCCACGGCCCCAAGGATCACTTCGTCAAAGCTGAATGCCGGGCCATAGACCGGCAGGTCCACACCCGATGCCGCGTATTGCTTCATGAACGAAATGCCCATCCCGCCGGGCAGGAAGAAGAACACGCTATCGGCACCGGAGGCGCGAATCTGCGCGATCTCAGCGGCATAATCGGTCTGACCAAGCTGGGTGAAAATCTCCCTTTCCGGCTCCCCGAATGTGCTTTTGAACCCGGTCAGCGCGTCGGTGCCCGCCGGATAGTTCGGCGCAAGGATGAACGGCTTTTCGACGCCCGCATCCTTCATATACGCGCCCATCGCGGCATGGAGATCATTGTTCTGCCATGCGACGTTGAAATAGTTTTCATTGCACATCGCGCCGGCAAGGGGGCTTGGGCCAGCATTGGGGCTGATATAGAAGGTGCCGCCACGGGTCACGCTTGGCACCACGGCCATGGCGAGGTTCGACCAGATGATGCCCGTCAGGATATCCACATTGTCCCGCTGCACGAATTTGTCGGAGATCGTCTTGGCCACATCGGGCTTGCGCGCGTCATCCTCGATCATCACTTCGATATCGGTGCGCCCCGATTGCGCGATGGCGAGCATGAACCCGTCGCGCACATCAATACCAAGGTGAGAGCCGCCACCGGAAAGCGTGGTGATCATCCCGATTTTCGTGTCCGCCTGCGCGGCTGTCGCGAGTGCAAGTGCCGCGGTGGCCGCGATTGCCAGTCTTTTCATTCCGGTAACTCCCTGTCCGATTGGTTTTGCGCCATTCAAAGCAGGCTTGCGCCGGGGCGCAAGGGGCAAGGCGGCAAAAAGGCTGAAATCGCCCCTTGACCTTCCAGTGACTGGAAGGACTACCTACATCCCAAATCAGATATGGGATGCTGTTATGAGCACGACGACCTTGACTGTCACCGGGATGACCTGCGCGGGATGCGCCGGGTCTGTTACCCGCGCGGTGGGTGCCCTGCCGGGCGCGCAGGAGCCTGTGGTGAACCTCGCGCTGGAACGGCTTGATGTGGGCGGTGTGGATGCCGCAACCGTGGGCGACGCGATCCGCCGCGCCGGGTTTGGCGTGCGTCTTGGTGAGGCGACGTTCAAGATCACGGGGATGACCTGCGCCAATTGCGCAGGCCGGGTGGAGAAAGCGTTGCGCGCGGCACCCGGTGTGGTTCATGCCGAGGTCAACATCGCGACCGACACCGCCCATGTCAGCTTTGCCCCTGAAATGACCGCGCCGGAAACACTTGCCGAGGTGATCGGAGAGGCGGGCTACACTGCCCATTTGCCAGAGGCGACCGGCCCCAGCACCGCCGATCAGGAGGAGGCCCGCGCCGCGCGCCGGGACCGGATCGAACTCATCGCCGCGACCGTGTTGACAGCCCCGCTTGTTTTGCAAATGGGGTTCATGATGGCCGGAACCGGGCTGCACCTGCCCGTCTGGGCGGAGGTGGCCCTCGCCACGCCCGTACAATTCTGGATCGGGCGGCGCTTCTACCTTGCCGCGTGGCGGGCGCTCAAGGCGCGCTCGGGCAATATGGATCAGCTTGTCGTGACCGGCACGAGTGCCGCGTATTTCTTCAGCCTGTGGCAAGTGTTGACGCTTGGCAATGCCGCCGCCGGACACCTTTACTTCGAGGGGGCGGCGGTGGTTATCACGCTTGTTCTGTTGGGCAAGGTGATCGAGGCCCGCGCGAAGCGGTCGGCCTCTGCCGCGCTGCGCAGCCTGATGACCCTGCGCCCGGATCACGCCACCGTGCTGCGCGCGGGCGAAGAGGTGACACTGCTTATCGGGCAGGTCATGCGCGGGGATATCCTGATCCTGCGCCCCGGGGAGCGCGCGCCGGTGGACGGCACGATCACGCGCGGCACGTCGGAACTGGATGAAAGCCTCGTCACCGGTGAATCGATGCCTGTGACCCGCACCAAGGGAGATCCGGTGGTTGCGGGCGCGATCAACGGCAGTGGCCTTCTGCGTCTGCGGGCAGAGCGGATCGGGGCGGACACGACCCTTGCCCGGATCGCGCGTATGGTGGAACAGGCGCAGGTCGGCAAGGCCCCGATCCAGCGGCTCGTGGACCGGATCAGTGCCGTGTTCGTGCCTGCGGTTCTGGTGTTTTCGCTCGTCGTCTTCGGTCTGTGGATGCTGGTCTCAGGCAATGTGGAGCAGGCGCTGACGGCCTCTGTCTCTGTGCTGGTGATCGCGTGTCCTTGCGCGCTTGGCCTCGCCACCCCCACGGCGTTGGTTGCGGGAACCGGGGCGGCGGCGCAAGCGGGCATCGTGATCCGCGATATTGCGACGCTGGAGCGGGCGCGCGGCATCCGCGTTGTGGCATTTGACAAGACCGGCACATTGACCGAAGGCCGCCCGGTTGTGACGGCAATCACCGCATTTGACGGCGCAGAAGAGGACATCTTGCGGCTCGCGGCCACCGCGCAGCAGGGATCGGAGCACCCGCTGGGCCGCGCGATCCTGACCCATGCGCGGGAGGCGGGCCTGTCCCTACCCGCGATTGCCGAGGCGAAAGCCACCATCGGCGTCGGGATCGAAGCGGCCAGCGACGGGCATGTCCTGCGCGTCGGGCGCGCGGATTACGCAGCACCCGACGCATCAACAGAACAGCACGACGCGGCGCAAAAACTGGCCGCAGCCGGGCAAACCGTCGTCTGGATCGGGCAGGACGGCGCGGCGATGGGCCTGATTGCGCTGGCCGACCAACCGCGCGCGGAGGCAAAAGCCGCGATTGAGGCGCTTCATGCCCGCGGGGTCAAAACCCTGTTGCTCACAGGAGACAATGCGGCAACGGCTTCGGCCATCGCCCTAACCCTCGGGATTGACGATATCCGCGCCGATCTGCATCCCGGCGACAAGGCCGACATCATCGCCGGGCTGGAGCGGGACGGCCAGCGTGTCGCCATGGTCGGGGACGGGATCAACGACACGCCCGCGCTGGCGGCAGCATCGCTCGGTATCGCGATGGGCAGTGGCACCGACGCGGCGATGGAGGTTGCGGGCGTGACACTCTTGCGGATCAACCCTGCCCTTGTGGCAGACGCACTCAGCATCGCGGAAGCAACGGGCCGCAAGATCAAGCAAAACCTCGGCTTTGCCTTTGTCTATAACGTGATCTGTTTGCCGATCGCGGCGCTTGGGCTGCTGAGCCCAGCCCTTGCCGGGGCGGCGATGGCGCTCTCGTCATTGTCGGTTGTGAGCAACGCGCTGTTGTTGAAGCGGTGGAGGGCGCGGGCATGAATATCTCCGACGCGGCGAACGCGGCAGGCCTGCCCGCGAAAACCTTACGCTATTATGAGGATATCGGGCTGATCACACCCGGACGGGGGGCAAACGGGTATCGCGACTACAGCCCCGAAGACGTGCACCGGCTCACCTTTCTGGGGCGGGCCCGGTCGCTCGGTTTTTCGATTGAGGATTGCCGGGCGCTTTTGTCCCTCTATGCCGATGAGGACCGGTCCAGCAGCGATGTGAAGCAGATCGCCCAGCGCCACCTTGATGACATATCGGAAAAGATGCGCGGCCTTGCCGAAATGCAGGCCACGCTACAATCCCTCGTGTCTGCTTGCGCCGGGGATAAACGCCCGAATTGCCCTATTCTCAGCTCCCTCGGTCAGCCAAAAACAACTAAAGATTGAGTAAATCGCCGATTTCCCCGCGAAATAGATTACATTTTCAACATATGCAAAATCAAAGGCATATATTTTACGCCGATACATCTGGAAATATGAAATCTGAATGATATTGTCTGGACAATAGGCAATTTACGGCAGATCAATATTGAGTATGGGCGAACTTGACATCATGCGCAGCCAAACGAATGCGCTAAACACCGAATATTACACGCGGGTATTTAAGGCGATCAGCCATGAAGGGCGGCTTGCTATTGTGCTGGAATTGCACAAGCGGGACTTGTCCGTCTCTCAGTTGGAGCAGGCCACGCGGCAGCGGCAAACCGTCGTGTCACAGCAACTTGCGCGGTTGCGCAAAGATGATCTGGTGGATTTCGAGCGTGCGGGGAAGGCCGTGATCTACCGGATCAGCGATCCGCGCCTGCGCGAGATGATTGACCTGTTGCAGGGGCTTGCCGAGCGCGGCGACGCTGAATAGCTACGCCGTGGCCTGTTGCGCGCGGCGGCGTTCAGGTGCGAACAGGCAGGCAAGCGCCAGGATCACGCCCGATACGGTCGCGATCATGCCTGCGGCACTGACCGATGCGGCCGCTCCGATCCAACCCGGCCCGTATCCAGCAAGGATATAGCCCAGAATGGCCGACAGGACCGCAAATCCGACGCTCCACCAGATCTGATGCACCAGCCGATTGGTCATCAGCCGCGCGGCGGCGGGCGGGCAGACAAACATCGCGATCACGATGATCGAGCCTACCGCATCAAACGCCGCGACTGCCGCGATGGCCGTCATCACCACCAGTGCGAACCCGATCCAGTTGACCGGCAGGCCAATCGCGCGGGCATAGCCGGGATCAAAGGTGGTGATCACCAATCCACGCCACATCACCCGCAAAAACAGCACCATCGCCACCGTCACGATCAACAACCGGCCCAGTTGCGGCGGCAGCCCGGCCAAGGCGACCGGGTCCAGCAGGCTGCCCCAGCCCGTGGCGTCAAACCAGATGAGGCTCTCAAGGCTGCCCATCAGCGCATGATCCACGTCGATATGCACCGCAGATGTGTCAGTACGCTCCAAAAGCAGGACACCCGCAGCAAACAGCGTGGTAAAGACAAGTCCCATCGCGGCACCCGGTTCAACCCGGCCCAAACGCTTGATCACTTCGATCAGGCCGACAGCGACCAGCGCCGCCACGCCCGCGCCGATCATCATCGGCCATGCGGTGATCGTCCCGGTGATAACGAACGCGACCACGATCCCCGGCAGCACCACATGGGAAATCGCGTCGCCAATCAGCGCCTGCCGCCGCAACAAAAGGAAATTCCCCGGCAGCGCGCAGGCCACGGCTGACAGGATGCCAATCAGCATCGGCGTGAGGGAAAGCTGTACGAACTCCGCACCCAGCATCACGCCACACCCCGCAACTGTCCGCGCACCCTGTCGATATCGGCGATCTGATCGGGGGTCAGCACTTCCGTCATGTCGGTCATCCCGTCATGGGCCTCAAGTGCGGGATCATCGCCCCGCAGACTGCGCAATGTGGCCCAGCGCGCGGCATCCACCGCGCGAGCCTGCGCGGCTGCGCGCCCGGCCTTGGTCGCGACGCCATCCGCGCGGATAAACCCGGCGCGGCGCAGCGCGGCGAGCGTTTGCGCGTCAAGGATCGGCTCCCCCCGGTAAAGCGACAACAGCCCTTGCCGCAGATGCACCCTGCGTTGGGTGCTGACATGGCGCAGCGCGGCGGCAAAAATGCCACGCCGGGGGGCTGCCAGCAGCGACAGCGCGAAGAGAGCAAAAGCCGTCAACACGATCACAGGCCCCGTGGGCAATCCGGGGGCAAGCGTCGACACCACCGTGCCAACCCCACCCGCAATGCCCCCCGACAGGGCCGACACAATCAGCATCACATCCACCCGGTCCGTCCAGAACCGCGCAATCACGGGCGGGATCACCAGAAGGGCCACGATCAGGATCAACCCCACCACTTTCAGCCCGATCACTGTGACGAGGAGCACAAGCGCCATGATGGACAGGTCCGTCCAGCGCACGTTCACCCCTTGAGACCGTGCATATTCCGGGTCGAAGGCCACGAGCGTCATTGGGCGGCGCAAGGCCACGACGCTCGCTGCCGTCACTGCCCCGGCGATGGCAATCGTCCATGCTTCCGAGGCGAGCATCCCGGCGGTGGAGCCAAGCAAAAAGCCCTCAAGCCCCGCCTGCCGGCCGCTCGACATGCCCTGAATGACCGTCAACAGCACGATGCCAAGCCCGAAGAACACCGACAGGACAGCCCCGATCGCGGCATCTTCGCTCAGACGCGTGCGCCGGGTGATCCATTCCACGCATAACAGGCCAATGCCCGCACTGATCGCAGAGCCAAGGATCAGGCCCGGCAGCCAGCGCCCATCCCCGCCCAGCATCACCATGACGATAAAGGCAAGGCCAATGCCGGGCAGTGTGGCGTGACTGACCGCATCCGACACGAGCGCGCGCTTGCGCAAAAACACGAACGCCCCGGCCCCACCGGCCGCCAACCCCAGCAGGGTCGCGCCAAGGGTCACGAGGAGCGTGTTATATCCAGCAAGGCCAGACAGCGCGGCAAGCATGGGTCAGCCCACCCTCGCGGCCAGATCAGCAACCTGCCCGGCGGCCAGCCGCCCGCCATAAGCACTTTGCAGATGGGTCTGGGTGAAGGCCTCCTCCAGCGGGCCATCCGCGATCCGCTCACGATTGAGCAACACCACGCGGTCGAAATAATCCGGAACGGTGGACAGATCGTGATGCACGGCGATGATGGTGCGCCCTTCGGCCTTGAGATCTTTCAGCACCGCGATGATCGCGCGTTCTGTCGCGGCATCAACCCCGGCGAAGGGTTCATCAAGGATGTATAGCTCGCCGGCTTCCGCCAGCGCCCGGGCAAGGAACACGCGCTGTTGCTGCCCTCCCGAAAGCGCGCCGATCTGGCGCTCTGCGAACGCGTCCATCCCCACGCGGGACAGGCATTCCATCGCGCGGTCCCTGTGGCGTTGCCGAAACAGGCGCAAAAAGCCGGTTTCGGCGTAAAGGCCCATCATCACGACATCAATGACCCGCGCCGGGAAATCCCAGTCAACGCTGGCCCGCTGCGGCACATAAGCGACGCGGCGCCGCGCGTCCTGATAGGACAGGCCGAAAAACCGCGCCTCCCCGGCCAGAAGCGGCACGATCC
This sequence comes from Rubricella aquisinus, assembly GCF_014199445.1. Taxonomy (GTDB): domain Bacteria; phylum Pseudomonadota; class Alphaproteobacteria; order Rhodobacterales; family Rhodobacteraceae; genus Rubricella; species Rubricella aquisinus. The sequence continues at coordinate 14,179 of NZ_JACIJS010000012.1, forward strand.
CAAGCGCCCCTTTGAGCAGGGTCGATTTACCCGCGCCATTCGGCCCGATGATCGCCGTCATCGAGCCGATGGGGAATGTCACATCAACGGAAAACACCGCCGGGCGCCCGCCATAAGAGACGGTAACGCCCTTGAGCGTGAGGGCCGGGATGCTCAACTCGACCCTCCCAGTTGCGTGTTAAGGCCCATCGCCGGGGCCTGCCCGCCCAGCGCGCGGGTGATGACGGTCGCGTTATGGTCGATCATGCCGATATAGGTCCCCTCATAGGTGCCGGTCTCTCCCATCGCGTCGGAGAACAACTCGCCCCCGATGGTAACGGTATGCCCCTGCGCCGCGGCGCCTTCGATCAGGGCGCGCACGTTCCGGTCAGAGACCGAGCTTTCAACGAACACCGCGCCGATTTCGCGGGTGACCAGCAGATCGACAAGCTCTTCGATCCGGCGCAGACCCGCCTCACTCTCGGTCGAGATGCCCTGAATGCCCAACACCTCGAACCCGTACTCCGCCCCGAAATAGCCGAACGCATCATGTGCGGAAATCAACACGCGCGCGGGCTCTGGCACGGTCATCAGCACCTCTTTCGCATAGGTGCCGATGCGGTCCAATTCCTGCTCAAACGCGGCCGCGTTGGCGGTGTAGGTCGCGGCACCGTTCGGGTCGGCGGCGATCAGAGCGTCGCGGATCGCGATGGCGACCTGCTCCCACAATTCGGGCACCATCCAGACATGTGGATCAAACCGGCCCTCGTAATCCTCATGGGACAAAAGGCGCTCTGCCTCCACCGCTTCTGCGACGGCGACCACGGGTTTGCGCGTGGCAAGCTCCAGCAGGAATTCCTCAAGCTGGGCTTCCAGATAATGCCCGTTCCACAGCACCAGATCAGCGCGGGTCATGGCTACAATGTCCGTGCGGGTCTGGCGGTAGGCATGGGGGTCAACGCCCGGCCCCATCAGCACCTGAACCTCGGCCCGGTCGCCCGCGATCTGGCGCGCGGTGTCGCCAATCATGCCCGTGGTGGCAACCACCGTCAGGCCAGCCGCCCATGCGGGCGCGGTCAACGTGAAACTCAGCAGCATCGTCGCAATCAGGCGGCGGAACATCTCGGGGCATCCTTTCTGCAATGGTAAAGTTAGCAAGATGTGAGGGAATGTGGTGCGGCACCTATTATTAGTCAAGACTAACTTTGCAATTGCAGCAAACTCTGATTAGATAGGGCTGAAATCATATCATGCGGACGACCGATGACTGACACTGCCCCCCTCCCCGATGAAGCCGATCAGGCGCGCACCTTCACCCGTTTGCGCGAAGCACATGCCAGTGAGGTGACGGAGGATTATGTCGAACTGATCGCCGATCTGATTGATTCGGAGGGGGAGGCGCGGGCCGTGGCGCTGGCTAATCGGTTCGGCGTCACGCCCGCAACGGTGAACAACACCGTCAAGCGACTGGAACGGGACGGGTATGTCACAAGCCGCCCCTATCGTTCGATCTTTCTGACGGATAAGGGTCGCGCCTTGGCCGAGGATTGCCGGGAGCGCCACCAGATCGTCACGCAATTCCTGCTTGCGCTCGGGGTGTCTGCGGATGTGGCCGAAGCGGATGCCGAAGGGATCGAACATCATGTGAGTGCCGAAACACTCGACGCGTTTCGCAACTTTATCGCCACGAAATAAGGCCACGCTGGGATGCGGGGCCGGGGGTCTTACGCTCGATTGTCGGCGCCTCAGGCGCCCGAGGTTCCCGCACCCGTGATGCCCGCAGGTGCTTCGTCATAGAACTGACCAGCGGCAACAAGGCAGGTCATCCCCTCGGGCGTGGTGATCGTAACGGTCCAAGTGCCGGAGGCCGCTGAGGCGAACACCTCCATCACGCCACGCCGGTCGAGGCCCATCACCTGCCGCTCTTCCTGATATTCCGCGCCAAGATAGGCCAGCGCATCCGCGCGCGGCATACAGCGCATTCCTTCCGCCTGTGCCGCATGGGTGGCGGCCAATGCCACCGCGCAGCCAAAGGACAGTCCAAGCCATTCCGTCTTCATCATAACCCCCAATCCGCCGGGGTTGTCCCGGCGCTCAGTTTCCGGGGCGGCGCATGTCTGGTGCGCCGCTGAGACCGAGCATCGGGGAGGAACGTGAAATTGAAGTTAACAACAGCGTGTAAGGTTTATTATTCCGCATCATGGGCAAAATTCGTAATTTTCGTGCGCGCACCCCTTGCCCTTCTGGTGCGCATGGTTATGCTGCGGCGCAATATCTGACCATGGAGCCTACCAATGACCGCCCCTGCCCGCCCCCGCCGCTCTGTCCTGTATATGCCCGGCTCGAAATCCCGCGCATTGGAGAAGGCGCAGACTCTGCCTGCCGATGCGCTGATCCTTGATCTGGAGGATGCGGTTGCCCCGTCGGAGAAAGAGATCGCGCGGGCGCTCGTCTGTGACGCGGTGCGCGCCGGTGGGTTTGGCCAGCGCGAGGTGGTGATCCGCATCAACGGGCTGGACACCCCATGGGGTATGGACGATCTGACGGCAGCTTGTGCCGCGCACCCCGATGCGATCCTGATCCCCAAGGTCAACAGCGCCGCGGATCTCAAACGTCCCGCCGAACAGGCACCCGAGGGCACTGCCCTCTGGGCGATGATGGAAACCCCGCGCGGCATCCTGAACGCGGCAGAGATTGCTGCGGCCCCACGGCTTGCCTGCTTCATCCTTGGCACGAATGATCTGGTGAACGACCTGCACGCCGCCCATACGCCCGATCGCATGCCGATCCTGACCGCGCTGTCATGGTGCCTCTTGGCCGCGCGGGCCGAGGGCATTGCCTGTATCGACGGGGTCTATAACGCGTTCAAGGATGAGGACGGGCTGCGCGCGGCCTGCCTTCAGGGCCGCGACATGGGATTTGACGGCAAAACGCTGATCCACCCAGCGCAGCTTGCCATCGCGAACGAGGTTTTCGCCCCCTCTGAGACCGATCTTGAGCAGGCGCGCGCCTATGTCGCCGCGTTTGAAGCAGCCGAAGCCGCTGGCGAAGGGGTTGCCGTGGTCAATGGCAAGATCGTGGAGAACCTCCATGTCGCCAACGCCCGGAGGCTTCTCGCGCAGGCAGAGGCCATCGCCGCGCTTGAAGCCGAAGCAGCCTGAGCCTAGGGTCGCGGCTATCTGAAACATCACGCATCGAGCGCATCCATGACCCTCCTCTTTCTCGGCCTGTTCCTGTGGTACGCCGCACATCTGTTCAAACGCCTCGCCCCCGGCCCGCGCGCAAAACTCGGCACTGCGGGCAAGGGGATCGTGGCGGTTGGCGTGCTTGCCGGGTTGGTGCTGATGGTGCTGGGATACCGGGCGGCCCCGTTTGAGAATGTGTGGTTTCCACCCGGCTGGACGGTGCATCTGAACAATCTCTTGATGCTGTTTGTCATCATGCTCTTTGGCATGGGCGGGTCCAAGGGGCGGATGCGGAGCTGGTTTCGCCATCCGATGCTGATGGGCACCGCACTTTGGGCGATTTCCCATCTCATCGTGAATGGCGATGTGGCCTCCATCATCCTGTTCGGCGGTATCCTGATCTGGGCCGTGCTGGAAATCCGCCTCATAAACCGGGCGGAGCCGAATTGGACAGCACCGGAGCCCGGCCCGGCCAAGGGTGATGTGAAACTCGTTGTTATCTCCCTCGTGCTCTATGTCATCATCGCGCTGATCCACGGCTGGATCGGCCCTTCACCGTTTGGATAAGACCATGCTCGCCTATCGTTTACTGACCGAGGACGACACGTCCGCCTTTTGCCATAAGGTGACCAAGGCGCTGGCCGATGGCTGGCAGCTTTACGGCGATCCGACCTATGCGTTCGACCACACCACCGGCAAAATGCGCTGTGGTCAGGCGGTGACGAAAGAGGTCGATGCCACCTATTCCCCCGACGTGAAACTGGGATCGCTGTAACATGACCAAAACCACCGCTGGCCGCTTTTTCGAGGATTACCGCATTGGGCAAACGATCACCCATGCGGTGCCGCGCACGCTGACCAATGGGGAGCGGGCGATGTATACGTCGCTCTATCCCACACGGTTCGCGATCTATTCCTCCGACGAATTCGCTCGGTCCTGCGGGCTGATGCGCGCCCCGCTGGAAGACCTTGCGGTGTTTCATACTGTGTTCGGCAAGACCGTGCCGGACGTGTCGCTCAACGCAGTGGCCAATCTGGGCTATGCCGAAGGGCTGTTCACGGGCCGGGTGTTTGCGGGTGACACGCTGACCACCACGAGCGAGGTGATCGGGCTGAAGGAAAATTCCAACGGCAAAAGCGGCATCGTCTGGGTCCGCTCAACCGGGCGCAACCAACATGGGCGCGAGATGCTCGACTATGTGCGCTGGGTGATGGTGCGCAAACGCGACCCGAACGCAGCAGGGCCAGAAACGGTTGTGCCAAAGCTGAAAGAGGCGGTGAACCCCGCCGATCTGCACCTTCCGCAAGGGCTGGATTTCAGCGATTACAACTTCGCCCTCGCCGGAGAGCCGCACCGGCTGGCCGATTACCAGATCGGCGAAAAGATCAACCATGTGGACGGCATCACCATCGAAGAAGCCGAGCACATGATGGCCACCCGGCTCTGGCAGAACACGGCGAAGGTGCATTTCGACGCGACCCAGCGCGAGGATGGTAAACGCCTGATCTATGGCGGGCATGTGATGTCGCTGGCGCGCGCACTCAGCTTTAACGGCCTTGCCAATGCGCAGATGATCGTGGCGATCAATGCGGGCGCGCATGCCAATCCCTGCTTTGCCGGGGACACGGTGCGCGCGTGGTCCGAAGTGCTCGACAAAACCGAAACGGGCCATCCTGGTGTCGGTGCTATTCGCCTGCGGCTTGTCGCAACAAAGGGGGATCCAGCGGCCTTTACGCTCAAAGGCGCGGATGGGAAATACGCGCCCGAGGTGCTGCTTGACCTTGATTACTGGGCCTTGATGCCGGTTTAGGTTGGCTCAGGAGCCATGACCCTAGTCGAGCGGGCCTCACTCGCAAAGAGAGGCCCGCTTTGGAATATTCGTCGCAAGGCGGCACCGAAATAGCCCAACTCTTTGCGCCGAGGCGGCAGGGCGAGCCCTCCCTCCGAGAAGGCTCGAGCGCGACGACGACAGGCGTTCCGCTTGCGTGATTGTCGCCGCATCTGCCGCTCACTCCGGCGATCGGATCAGCGGCCCAGTTGCACGAAAAGCGAGAGCTGCAAGAACAACCGCGTTGGTGTTGACCGTGACGGACGTATTGGTCGTGCCGTCAATCTCATAGATACCTTCTGGCCATCCGCGCTCTGGATCGCCCAAAGGAGCGATATTGGCGACCAATTCACGGGTGTATTCTGTCCCAAAAAGCGCATCCCACGCGAATGCAACCTTGGTGGTTGTGGTCCGGCGGCTGTCCAGACGCTCCCCCGAGAAAGACATAACGGCCCATGGCGCGCCACCACCCCAGATCGACGAATAAACGAAATAGGGAGCCACGTTGATGTGAGACTCGCTGACTGCCGTCAGGATACCGGTTTCCTGATACCGCGCTTCCTGTGCACGGTAGATCGCGGTCGCAAACCGGCGTGAACGGGCATCAAACCCAAACTCCAGCCCGTCAAACAGATAGGGCTCACTGACCGTGAAGGCCGGTGTCCGGTTTCGGTGCAAGCGGGTATCCACCGGAATGGGTTGGCCATTGACCTCTTTCACCATCAGATTGGTTTCTGCGTCGTAGGCGCGGAACGCATCAAACCCGAACAGCATCATGGCCTTGGCCGCATATTGCTCATATCCGACTCGGCCCTCCTGATCGTAGCGCAGCGTCCCATCCACCATGTTGCCACCGACAAGCGCACCATCGCGCACCATCTGAGACAGATCCCACCGCTCGATCAAACGCGTCGTTTTTGGCGCGAGCACGGGGTAGTTCGCATCAACATGGCCGAGGGCCGCAATCAGCCGCGCGATATCAAGCGCTGACCAACCAAGGCCGCGTTCTACAGGCTGGTTGGCATAGTTCACCAACTCTCCCGTGCGCACGTTATAAGCCTTGTTCGGCAACATATCGTCGAACAGACGGATGCCACTCAGGGTATCAAGTGCCAGACCGATCCGATCCACGGCTTCCGCTTCATCAATCAGGCCAAGCCTATTGGCAGCAATGGTTGCCACGAAATAAGAGCCTGTCTCCCACATCGTGGTGGAGGGATATTTATCCGTGGAATTGACCAGCCCGGTTGTCGGGTCTGTGTTGTTCTGAAAATAGCGCCACGCAATCCGCGCGTATTCGATATCCTGCGGGCCAGACACACCCGTGATCGCGAGGGGGAGCGGCTCTACCTTCTCCATTTGCTCCATCGGCGAAACCTCCTCCAGTGCATTGACGGATGGGTCCACCATGCCCGCTTGCGGGGTTTCGATCTGGCGATCCACATACATCACCAAAGCAAGGCCACACCCCAGCGCGGCCAGAAACACGATATGACTGCGGGCTTTGATCAGATTCTCAACAAAGCTCATTTCTTTGATCCTTCATTTGCCTCTGTGGGCTGCCACAGAGCGGCGGCGATGATCCCACCAAGCGCGATACAGTTGTTCAAACCCCATAGAATGTTGGCAATCACGCCCGATGCGGAGTGATCCGTCCAACCTGAATTCAGCGCGAAAACAGCCCAGATCGCGGACAGAAGTGTCAGGATGACAAAGGCGATTTGCGGTTTCACGAGGGTCAGGAAATTTCCGGTTTGCCGCACCTTTGGCGTCACCGGGAAAGAGATTTTCTCGCCCTTCATCACGGTATAGATGGCCCGCAATCCGAGGGGAAAGAACGAAAGGTAACTTGCCTTGGCCGCATATCCGGCAACACCCCATGTTCCAACCATGATGGCCAGTTCCAAGGTGACGAGGAACGGGATCAGACGGAAAAAGAACTCGTTGGAGTATGCGGCAACCGGGGAAATACCAGACAGAAGATAAATGATCGGGGCGGCCAGAAACACAACGTTCCAGATCGGTGCGAGATAGGAATAGAACGTTGTGGCATACATCCCGCGCTGCGCTAACGTCAGGCCGGGTCGAAACAGTGGATTGTCTCGAAACAGGATATCAAGGCTGCCACCGGCGTATTTGTACCGCTGCACCGTCCAAGTCAGCAAATCCTGCGGTGACAGCATTTTGCTTTCCACGATCGGATGCATCTTGGATTTCCAACCGCGTTCATGGTCGGAATGCAGCACGATGGATGTGTAGATATCCTCAGAGACATGGAAACGGTATGGCGTCAAAATCTCGCTGGTGACGGCTTCGCTGCGGATAGCATCCATCAACTCCGGAGAAATATCGCGCTCCTTGCTGGACACCGTGATGGCCTCTTCCGCGTCGAAGGTGCGTTGCTCAATCTTGCGGCCAAAATTGCGGAGCGCGGCTTCCATCACCGCGTCGCGCCGGTGGATCGAGCCTGCACCACAACAAAAGGAGGCGTTGGCCCAGTTCCTGCGCCGCTGGATGATGTCATAAAACATCTGAGGATCATTAACGAACGGATCTTCCCCAATACGGATCGGCCCGACAATCCGCTCTACCCCGCGACCAAAGGCACCGCCGATAGCACCAACACGGCGCTCGAGCACAGCATTCAGGCGCTCCCCCTCCGGCAAGTCATAGAACCATTGCGGGGTCTGCACCCAGGCCATTTTGGGATCACGAAAATACCCGAGCGTATGCTCAAGGAATGTGGGAAACGGCCGCGTATCCGCATCGCAGATCACAAGAAAATCGCCCGAAGTCTGCTCCATCGCATTGCGCAGGTTGCCGGCCTTGAACCCCTCATTCGTGGTGCGGGTGATGTAATTGACACCTTCCTCTTCCGTAACGGCGCGCATCGCGTCACGCCGCCCGTCATCAAGGACGTGGATACGAATGTCGATTGGATGGGGATAGGTCATCTTCTTTGCGTCGATGATCCCAAGCCGGACCAATTCCGGCTCCTCATCATAGGTGGCAAACATCACATCAACGGCAATGGGGCGGTCGCCTTCCGGGTGATCGGGCGATGTGTCCGCCAGTGTCACAGGCGGTGTCTCGATCTGGATCGGCTCGTCTTTCCACAGGTTAAAGACAAACAGGATCATCCCGAAATAGGCGAAACTTTCCGCCAGCACCAAGGGGATCGCAAACCACAACGCGTCATGGTTCAGTGACCCGGTCCAGCGCCACCAAATGTACCAGCCGCCGACGACCAGCGCGAGCGTGGCCAGAAACTGCCAAACCAACTCGCGCGTCGCGGAATAGGCCAGCGGCGCGGGCGGCAACCGGTCCTCGTATTTCAGGAAGTAATCATCCATTGCTTATGCTTTCACACCTTTAGCAGCCCTGAACATCTGCCAAGGATTGGGCCCCAGACCAATCGTCCATGCAAGTACCCCGATCCGAGAAAGCGCGACAGCGACAGCGAACGACATCGGAAGGGCAAAGGCAAATCGGCTGACAACGATCACGGACGGGGACATCATTTCCGCAAGGCCAAGGCTGTAGATCGACACATCAAACAGGTCGATCACCAGCGGATGCACCAGATAAATCCCAAACGTGTAGCGCGCCAATTGCGACCACTTTGGAGACCACTGACGATACTGCCCGCCCATGAAGATGAAGAACACGAAGATCGGCATCAGGAAATGTCCGTAGAAATCCCACCCCCCACGGATCCCCCAAGAGCCGGTATCGAAAGCGACATAATAGAACGGCAGCGTCGCGACATATGCAATGGCAGCAAAGTAAAAGCCGCAGCGACGGACGAGGCGCGACTCGCCCCGCGGAATACCGTCTTTCCACAGCCCATAGATCGCAAACGCCGCCATGCCATAGCCCACATATCCCAGGATTTTGAGCGCCCGGATCGCATAGCTGCGCAGCATCGGATCAAGGTCCAGCCCCCATACGAAAGCCTGCGTGTTGTTCATCACACCCAGCGTGAAAACGATGGTCAGACCCAGCAAAGGATACCGTGTCGCCGTCCGCATCAGCGGGTAGAACAGAAACAGCGCAAACAGGGTCGGTAGAAAGTGCATATGGTACTGCGATGAGCCGAGCACGAAATACCCCACCCAGTTTTGGACCTCACCAAGCTGATCCCAGATGTAGGGACCATAATTGAACGTCTCTGCCTTGATCAGCCGGAAAAAGGCGTAGAACACCGCCCAAAAGACGAACGGAACAAGCAAACGCTGCGCCTGTGTGGCAATTGCGCTGCCATAGCTTGGCACTTTCTTGTCGACACGCATAGCCATCAGGAACAGCGAAAACATGAAGAACATTTCAGAGCCTGAAAACTCCCCGATGGAGCGCAGAAACACAGGCAAAAGCCGTTCTCCTGCTGCGTCGGCGTTGGCGAAAGCCTGACCACTGAAATCCGTGGTCGAGTGGATCAGGACCACACCAAAGGCGGCAAAGACACGGTTCGCATCGAACCAGACGAGGCGGGGTTTTTGAGAATTGGCCATCAGTTCACCTCCGGCGCGACACATGCGGATTGAAGCACCTTGCGCGGCTCAGGCGCGGCAAGGACATGCTGTTCGGTTTGGCAATCTGTCGCCGCAATCTCACCGTTGATCATGACCGGGCGACAATAGCGGAACTCCTCCACCGGGATGACGGGGGCGATATCAACCGCGTTCTGACAGGCCGAACAGGAGACAATCTCAACCATTGCGTTCGGATGGCATTTGTTGTCGCGAATGTCGGTTCCCGCGAATGCCGTCTCCCACACCTGCATGTTGTTGTTCAGGTGCTGAAGGATCGGGCCCTGCACCTTGTAGAGAAGGGCTGCAAGGATGATGCCATTGTTATTGGCCGTCTGGAGCGGAATGTAGCCATTTCCGTTTTCATACAGCCCTTCATAGAAACCGCGCTCCGGGTCGGAAAGATCGGCAACCGTCTCAAACAGAAGGTCAGTGTAGTCGGTTTCCCACAGCGCCCACATGCCGACGGCAGCCTTGGATGCGATTGCGGCACGATCTGGCTGATACTCTCCCTTTGGGTCGAGCGTGTTCCAGTCATATCCGTCAGCAAAGATGCTGTCATAAACGAAATACGGGCTGCCTTCGACTTGATGCTCGGATCGTGCGGTTACGATCCCTGTCTGCTCAAACCGGCGTTGCTGTACATGATAGATCCGGTTGGCAAATTCTGCGCGCCAGCCATTGCTAGCCACCATGTTGTCGCCATCTTGATCGGTCGGCATATCCCAGCCAAGCTCAAGCCCATCGAGGATATAGCCCTCTGTCAGGACATAGTTCTGGTTCTTGAACACCCGCGGATCACGACCGTCATAGGGCACTTTCACATCATAGATGGTGCGATATTCAAGCGGTTGAGGCCGCATCGCACGCTCAACATTAAACCCCCAGAGGGCAAAACCCTTGGCAGCGTATTCCTCATAACCCAAGCGCCCTTCCTGGACATAGCGGGTGCCGTCATCCCGGCGCAGCGCGCCAAACATCCGCCCGTCATCGCCGATCAGATTGCAGAAATTCCACCGCATCGGCACGTTATCGACGCTGTTTGCGAGATGCGGATACCGCTCCTTGAGAATGCGCAGCCAGACCAACAAGCGGCCAAGATCAAGGGCGGAGATACCCACTTCACCCGGCTGGTTGGCATAGTTCACTTTTTCACCGGTGCTAGTGTTATACACCTTGTTCGGTGCCTCACCCTGAAACAGGCTGAGGTTTCGCAGGGTGTTCATCAGCTTCATCGCGCGGGCATCAAAGGTGCGCTTGTCGATGATGCACAGTTCAAATGCGGCGACCAACGCGCTGATATAGGATGCGGTGTCCCACATGGTTGTCGAAGGATAAGAGCCAACAGCATTCACCATGCCGGTCTCTTCTTGGTAGAACCGCTCGAAATAGGTCCAGGCGGTTTCCGCCATTTCGTATTCACGGGCTGTCAGAGCACCATTTCGCCCGAAATGCGAGCGCGCCTGACGGAGCAAGCCGCGATCGCAAGTGGGCATTTCCATTGATCCGGCCTGGATCGTCAGCGCGGTCTCCGACTGGATTGTCACTTCATGCGGCGCAGCACCGTCGAGGATAACGCTTTGCAATATGACGGGCGTGCCAGCTTCAATGGATGCCGCGTTCTGCGGTGCTTCGAGTTGCGCGCTCACCGGGATGGCGGCAAGCATAAACGCCCCGGCAACCGCTACTGTCAGTTTCTGTGCTGTTTTCATAACGTTCTGTCCTTGAAATTCGCGATCAGTCATGGGGCGCAACACCCTACTCGGCTGTCTCTAGTTTGAACTTGAGGGAAAGGCGGTTGCGCCCGTCCAAAGGACCGTAGGCAACCTCGTCGGTGCAAAGCAGGATCAGCCCTATGCCGCGCCCGCGTTCTGCCCATATATCGACCGTGCCAAGATCACTGGCATGCTCGCGCAGATCGAATGGTTGGGCGCCTACCGGATCAAAAATGTCGATGGCAAACACGTCGTCATCGGTCCGAACCGCAATTTCAATCGGCTCTGCTGGGCGTGTTGTCTCGGCATGTTCGACGACATTGCTTAAAGCCTCGACAAGGGCCACTTCGGCCTTGAACACCTGCAAATCAGGGAGCCGATCAGCCAAATACGCCATGATCTCACCGACCATGTCGCTGACATGTTCGATGTCATTGGGCATATGGAAAAGGGCGTGGGTCACAGCCGATCACCCATTGCCTGCACAGCAGCGTCCGCGCTCGAATAGGATTTGAACACACGATCCATCCGGCAAATCCGGAAAAGCTGCGCCACGTCGGCGTTCAGCCCGGAGACGACCAATTCACCACGGTTGCCAATCCGCTTGAGCACACCGACAAGCGCACCAAGGCCGGAGGAATCCACGAAGGATACGCCATCAAAATCTAGCACGATCAACGCGGACCCGCTGCCCACCAGCTCAATCAACTCGTCCTTGAACGTTTTGGCGTTTGAAGCCACGAGACGCTCCACACCGGGACGAACGGTCGTGATCCCGTTTTCCATCTGCGTAATCTTGATCATTGGTTAACCTTTCTTCCGAGTGTGACGACCGTCAGATCGTCTTCGAGGGGCGCACCGCCGCGCCAAGCGTTCAGGGCAGTGACAATGTGATTGGGCATGGCGCGTGGGCCAATGTCGGGCATCTGACCAAGCAGGTCGCGAAGCCGCGCATCGCCGAATGGCTGACCGGATGCGGTGGCCGCTTCGATCGCGGCGTCCGAACAGATCACGAGAGCACCGCCCTCACCGATCTGCGCGACATTGTTTTCAAACTCGGCTTCGTGGAACATCCCAACTGGCAAGCCGCCGTCACCGATAGAGGACACTTCACCACGCGGGCAGATGTAGAAGGGGGATGGATATCCAGCCTGACAGAAATCCAACTGCCCCGTTGTCCGGTCGATAACGCCACAGAACATGGTGAAATAGTCGTCCTTCTCGGAGGCGCTGAACCGCGCATTCAGGCTGGCGACAAGTGCTGCGGGGTCTGCAATTCCGGTGCTGTCGATCACACGCGTGCGGAAGTATGCCGGCGTGATCAAGTGACCAATCGCGACCGAAAGCAGCGAGGCATGTACGCCATGACCAGAGACATCAACGGCATAGAACCCCAACTCATGCTTGCTGATCGGAAAGCATCCGAACATATCGCCCGACACAATCGCGGAGGGCACGAAGGCCGAGGCGATGCTGAACCCGTAGAAATCTTCATGATGTTGCGGCAGCAGATCCTTTTGCGCGCTCGCTGCTGCATGGAGGTCTTCCTGAATGCGGTCTTTGTACTCCTGAAGCTCCTGAGCCCGCCGTGCGAGTTCGCTTGCATGCTGAACAAGGCGGGACGCGGTACGCAACCGCGCTTCAAGCATGGACGTGCTTCCGCCTTTTATCAGGAAATCATCTGCACCAGCGTCCAGCGCCTCTGCCCGGATTTCGGTCTCGTCACTGCCGGTCACCACGATGATATGGACGTAATGCGGCATATCCATGCTGCGGACCGTCCGCGTCATCGCAATGCCGTCAAGGTCAGGCATCTGAATATCGCTGATCACGATCTGCGCGCCTGTCTTGAGGATCAGGTCGAGTGCTTCACGCCCATCACCCGCCGGGATCGCTTCATATCCCAACGCCTCGACCATGCTGCACAGATAAAGGCGCTGAAAACCGCTATCTTCCGCAACAACGACCTTGAGGCGCGCCGTTTCCACCGGAAACCCGCCGGAGGTGTTTGGTGTCTGAAGTTCAAGTTGCACAGTCTTGCCGCTTTCTGATCTGGAGGTGACTGGCGCCAAAAGAGCGGCGGCCAGTGCACTGTTCAGTCAGGGTGTAGCGGGCGCTTTCACACAACTCACGCGCGCAGACGGCTAGATCAGAGGCGAATTGGGATAAGTTCCAATCCGAAAGGATAGGTCAGAAAAGTCCGGCTTCGCGCGCAACCAGCGCTGCCTGTGTCCGGTTGGTCACGTCAATCTTGCGAAACAGCGTCTTGATATGAAGCTTCACCGTTGGTTCCTGTAGGTCCAGATCGCGCGCGATCTCCTTGTTGGATTTGCCTTCGGTCAAACCCTTGAGAACCTGCAATTCCCGGTCTGTCAGTTTTTCTGACAGGGGATTGGGGGCGTCCTCATCCGCAGCCGTCATAAAATCAATCGGTGCGTATTGCTCTCCCATCGCCATGAACTTAACCGCGCTGACCAGCGATTTCGCGGATAGGGATTTGGGAACAAACCCGGCAGCTCCCGCTTCAAGCGCTTGTTCAGCAATTTGCCGGGTGGCTTCACCGGACATGAGAGCCACACGCTGTCCACCACCCAATGTCAGAGCGTTTTTCAATCCGTTCAGGCCGTTCATTCCCGGCATGTTGAGATCCAACAGGACAAGATCGTAGGGATCATCCGTCTCGATATGACGTACTGCTTCCTGATAAGACCCCACCGCGACCGCGCTCATACTGCCCTCATTTTCCAGAAACAGCACTAGGGTGTCTCGCAGCAAGTCGTGATCGTCCGCGATCAATATTCTCATTCCTAGTCCTCTGCCGGATCAGACGAAGATCCCTGTCGATCAATGATGAGGGTAAGGGATTCCTACCCGTCTGGATAGGGTTAACGCCCAAACGCGCCCCGATCCTACCCGCCGGTTATATTGATGAAGCGTTGGTCATGTTCGATCAAGGGCACAATCAAACACGACCCAAGGAATGACGACATGACACATATTCGCAAGGCAGTTTTTCCTGTCGCTGGCATGGGCACACGCTTTCTCCCAGCGACGAAATCCGTGCCAAAGGAAATGCTTACGCTGGTGGATCGCCCCTTGATCCAATACGCCATTGACGAAGCGCGCGAGGCCGGGATTGAGGAATTCATTTTTGTCTCAGCCGCCGGCAAGGGCGCGCTCGAAGACTATTTCGATACTGCTGCAGCCCTTGAAGGTCGCCTTGCCGCAAATGGCAAGACGGAGGCTCTTGCCGCGCTTGAACCAACACGGATGCCCGAAGGCGCGCTGACCATTCTGCGGCAGGCCCAGCCGCTTGGCCTTGGCCACGCTGTACGGCAGGCAAAACGCTTGATCGGCAATGAACCCTTTGCGGTGCTGCTCCCGGACGATGTGATCAAGGGAAAGCCCGGCGCGCTTGCCCAGATGGTTGAGGCGCATAACATCACGGGTGGCCATATGGTTGCGACGATGGAAGTCCCGCGAGTTGCAACGAGCAAATACGGCGTGCTCGACATCGCAAGGCAAAAGGACAAGCTGGCGATCGCTCGCGGGTTGGTCGAAAAACCTCGCGCGGATACGGCCCCGTCCACGCGGGCTGTCATCGGCCGCTATATCCTCGATTCCGCAATTTTTGACCGGCTCGACACCATTCGCACGGGCGCCGGCGGTGAGTTGCAACTGACCGATGCCCTCAACGCCGATGTCAACACCGTCGGCGTGTCAGGCTATCAGTTTGAAGGGGAGCGGTTTGATTGCGGATCGATCCAAGGGTTTGTGCAGGCAACGGCGGCCTTTGCATTGGATCGAAGCGACTTGAGCGAGGACTTCGCAACCTTCCTGCATCGCCGCATTGATCCGCGGAACACAATGGCCGCGTAAGGGGCAATACCTATCCGAAAGGATAGGTCATTAACCCTAATGCCCACATGCACGCCTTTTTCGGGCGTGCCATACACCTCATACAACCAAAAGGGGTTTTAGACATGATCAATCGTCTTTGGCATATCACGGCGGTTATAGCCGCTCTCGTGGGCTTCTCCACACTCGCGCAGGCCAACACCATGGAGGCACCTTCTGGCGCGCCAATCCTGACGATCACCGGTGACATTGGCACGACCAATATGGATGACAGCCTTGTGCTGGACCGGGAGATGCTGGCCGCGATTGATGCAACCACACTTCAGACCAGCACGATCTGGACCGAAGGGGTGCAACAGTTTGAGGGGGTCTCGCTACATGCATTGGTGGCGTTTCTGAACGTGGAAAGTGGTACGATCCGGGCAACGGCCATTAATGACTACACCGTCGAAATTCCGGTGACGGACGCGGTCGAGGGTGGCCCTATCATCGCGTACCTGATGGACGGTCAAACCATGTCCATTCGGGACAAGGGTCCGCTTTGGGTAATCTACCCCTATGACAGCAGCTCCGACTATCGGTCCGAAGTGACATATGCCCGGAGCATCTGGCAACTCGACAGGTTGGAATTCGTGCAATAACCTTTCCCGAAAGGTTGGGTTGATGAACCAGAAGGGTCTGCCTTTGCCTGCTCCCTCTAAATTCCGCACCAGGATCGGCCGGGCATTCATTGTCGTGGCCGGTCTTTTTGCGTTGGGGGCAATTGCCTACCTTGCGGTAAGTGTGGCGCGGGACATCAACCAGCTTGGTTCTGCACACTCGGACAATGTCCAATGGACACTTTCCCAAACGAATGTCGAGTTTCTTGAATACAAGCTTCGCGTGGAACACCCCGAGCCGGATATCACCGAACTGCGCCAGAAATTTGATGTGTTCTACAGCCGGATGAATACGGTGCGGCGTGCATCGGTCTTTGAGGGCTTGCGCAACACTCCCGAAGCAAGCGCGCGCCTTGTCACGATTTTCACCCTTCTCGACGCAAGTGTGCCGATTATCGATTCAAGTGATGATGAATTGCAGCGGCGGCTTCCTGCCTTGGTGGCGCTCAGTGATCAGCTCCGGCCAGAGGTCCGCGCGCTTGCCAATTCAGGGTTGAAAGTTTTTGCGCTGGCCGCGGATGCGCAGCGGAGCCGGGTTGCGAACACGATGACGAAACTTGCGGCGGCCACGACCGCTCTGGTTGCTGTGCTCGCTTGGGCCATTCTCCAGTTGAACCTGCTCAACCGCCGCATCTACCGCAGGGAGCGGGAGCGCAACCAGACCGCCAAGCGGATGGAAACTGTCATGGGGACGTCGCTTGATGGGGTGATCGTCAGCGATGCTGAAGGGCGGATCACTCAATTCAACCCCGCAGCCGAGCAAATTTTCGGGCATCGTGCAGGGGATGTTCTGGGCAAAGATATCGGCGCCGTCATCGTGCCCGATCATATGCGCGACGCCCATGATGCTGGTATGGAACGGATACGCAGGCATGGTGAGAAACGTGTCGTCGGGAAAGGTCGCGTTAAGCTGGAAGCGAAACGCAAAGACGGAACGATTTTTCCGGTTGAACTCGCCATTCAGTCCGCCACGACCCATCAGGGTGAGATATTCATCGCCTTCCTGAGAGACATCACAGCCCAAGTCGCAGCAGAGGCTGAACTGGTGTCTGCCCGCGATCGCGCCCTTGCCAACGAAAAGCTCAAAACTGATTTCCTATCCACCATGAGCCATGAGATCCGAACACCGCTCAATGGCCTTTTGGGAAATATGTCCCTGCTGCGCGACACGGCACTCAACCCCGAACAAGCCAAATATCTAGGTCATATGGAAACATCTGGTCGGCTTCTGATGAGCCACATTTCAGATGTGCTGGACATCACCCGATATGACGCGGGCAAGTTGAACACGCGCTCTGAACCCGTGAACATTTCCGCTCTTGTGCAAGATATCGTCGATAACCAAACCGGCGCCGCGTTCCAGCATGAGACCAGCTTGGAATGGCGGTGGCGGGGACCACGATATGATTGGATCCTATCCGATCATGACAGGCTCCAACATGTGATGATGAACATCATCGGAAACGCGGTGAAATTCACCCGGCGTGGACATGTCGCTGTCCGGCTTGAGGCCTTGGAGGCGGCCGCAGACCCCAGATTGCGTATTGAAATTGAGGATGACGGACCGGGCATATCCGACGATATGCGCATACGGATCTTTGATGATTTTGTCACTGGAAACACATCCTATGACAGGGATGTCGGCGGCACCGGCCTTGGCCTGAGTATTGCAAAACGCTTCATCACTGCGCTCGGCGGGCAGATTGGCGTAGAGAGCGATCTGGGAAAAGGATGCACTTTCTGGATCGAACTCCCCCTCATAGAGGCGACCCCCGCGCCAGAGGAAGCCACAGCACAGACCCAGCCCGACATGCAGCGTGCCCTGAATATTCTTCTGGTCGAGGATAACGAAATCAACCGGATCGTGGCACGCGAAATGCTGCAACAGGAGGGCCATTCTGTCACCGAAGCCTATGATGGCAAGCAAGGTGCTGATTTGGCGAAGCTCTACAGATTTGACCTGATCTTGATGGATATCAGTATGCCGGTGATGGACGGTCGGGCCGCGACCCGCCGCATCCGAAACGAAGGTGGCGCATCTGCGTCTGCACCTATTATCGCAGTAACGGCGAATGCGATGGCCGACGAACAAGCGGAGTTCCTCAAAGATGGGATGGACGGAATTTTGACCAAACCAGTTTCAAGGGAAGCACTGAAGGCGCTTTTGCACTCGAAAGCGGACACGGACGAAGATGATCTTGCCTACATAAACGCGCAGCATAGCCAAGAAGCCCGCGACACCCTTGGTCAGGACGCGTTTGCAAAACTCACTGCCCGGTTTGTCAGTGAGGTTGAACTGCTGATCGACTGGCTAAACGATGACAAGCCGAAAGACCTTTTAGAGATCGCGAGCAAAGCCCACGCCGTTGCGGGAAGTGCGGGTATTTTTGGGGCCGTGCAACTCCGAGAGACACTGAAACAGCTAGAGAACGCGGCCAAGACGGGAGATAAATCTGAAATCGCAGACCTTTCAAAAAGAGTGAATATAGTTTGGTTGAAGACGAAACCTCTAATGCAAAAATAATGCAGATCAAAATTTTTATATAATTTCAGATTTTTTGAAACAACAATTATTCGAATCGAATGTTTCGATTCTACGCCGAATGCGGAGATTAGGATCAACTTAGACACTGATCTTCGCCAAGAATCTTGAGGGTATTTCTATGTCGCAGCCCATCGGATGCGCGACCTTGCTGCGATCCAGACTGCGACACGTTTGGTGGTTCGGGGGGATCTCATTTTCACGACGCCGGCAGGCGTGGTGCAGATCGTGAGCGGCACTCTGCTCATCATCGAAGCGGGATGGACGCTCGACACCCCTTGGCTGTGGGTCGCGCTGGTGCTGTTTGGATTTGCAGGCCTGTGTTGGCTGCCGGTTATGTGGATACAGATAAGGATGCGACGCCTGGCGCAGGACGCAACGCACCTGTCGCAACTCCCCGTCGCCTATTGGCGCCTCTTTAATCAATGGGTGGTGCTGGGCGCGCTGGCGTTTCCTGCGCTCATCGTGGTGTTCTGGCTGATGATCGCGAAACCGAGCCTCTAATCCATCGCATACAGGAGATACCTGTGCCTGAACGCGTCTGATTGTCGGGCTTAATGGCGGACCGAGGAGGATTCGAACCCCCGACCCCCTGATTCGTAGTCAGGTACTCTATCCAGCTGAGCTATCGGTCCGTCGAGCGTGGGGATACCGCCCACCTATCCGGTTTGCAAGGGCGAAATTTCACCCGATGGCGCAATTAAATCATCACAGCGGGGAAAGCTGATCCGGAAGGTTGTCCCGGCGGATGTGCTGCCCACAAGCTCAAGCGCGCCGCCATGACCGCGCACCAATTCCGCCGCAATCGCAAGGCCAAGCCCGGTGCCCCCCCGCCGCTGCGAGCCCTGAAAGGGCGTGAACAGATGCTCCAGCGCCTTGTTGGGAATACCGGGGCCGGTATCGGAAACGATTACCGCTGTGGTCTCGGCTGTCTGCTCACAGGCTACGCTGATACGCGCATCGGCATGGCCCGCTTTGAACGCCTGACGCGCGTTGCGAATGAGGTTTTGCAGGATGCGGTGGAGTTGTTCCGGGTCGGCGTCGATCAGTACCGCCGGGTCCACCTTGTTCTCGAAGGCGATGCCGACATCATCGGCGAGCCCTTCGGCATCCATCACCTCTGCTGCGACGGTAAAGAGTGTGACGCGCCGCTTTTCTGGCTCTGGCTCTTCGGAGCGGCCATAGGCGAGTGTCGCTTCACACAAGTTCACCGCGCGCGAAATCGCCCCGACGAGCTTGGGTGCGGAGCGTTTGACAGCGGGATCCTCGGACCGCTCCAACCGATCAGCGACAAGTTGTGCGGTGGTGAGCATGTTGCGCAGGTCATGGCTGATCTTGGCCACGGCGGAGCCTAGGGCCGCCAGCCGCTCTTTCTCCCGCAGGGCGGCAAGGATGCGTTCCTGCATCACCCTCAGGGCGGTTTCGGCCTCCTGCAATTCGACCACGCTCGATTGCGGCTCGATCAGGTGGCGCGCGTCCTCAGGATTGTCGCGAAACCCGGTCATGTGCACGACGACGCGGTCAATCGGCTTGGTGATGAAGCGCCGCACGGCGATGAACAACAGCGTCGCCGTGACCGCAGAGATAAACAGCGACAGATAGAGGATGCGTAGACCATAGTCGATCAAAGCCATGCGCAACGGCCATTCGCGCAGGGTGATTTCGATATCGATCCCGCCGCCCCGCACGGGCTGCCCGATCACCCGGATTTCCCGCTCCTCGGTGCGCAGGAGCGTGTCCATCGCATCCATGATCAGCTCAAATGGTGTCGCCGTGCGCAGATCATAGGTCGCATCCACCGGGCGCGGCATCGGCGCGGCCAACACCAGCTCGCGCACGGCATTGCGCCGCAGCACGATGTTCATCACATCCGCATTGTCGAGCAATTCCGCCTCAAGCTGGGGGGCGACCATATCGTTGGGCGTGGCCAGCAGGGCCAACGAGGCAATCTGCGCCCGCTCCAGACGTTCCTGCAGATAATCCGCCCGAAAACGCGCGATCGACGGCACGAAGATCAGCACTTCAGCGATCATCACGAAAATGACCGTCAAAAGCAGCAATCGGCCAGACAGGGAGTTAAAGCGCATCTACGGGTCCGCGTTCTCAGGTTGACAGAGACTAGTCATCCCCTGCCCTCCACACAAGGAGCGGCAGCGCTCCCGCACGGTTTCGGGGCCTTGCGGCCCCTGCACCCTTTGGGCATGGCCGAAATCCTGAGCGGATTTCGGCTTGTCGCGACCGCCTTGAACC
The DNA here is from genome assembly GCF_014199445.1 of Rubricella aquisinus. Lineage (GTDB taxonomy): Bacteria > Pseudomonadota > Alphaproteobacteria > Rhodobacterales > Rhodobacteraceae > Rubricella > Rubricella aquisinus. Next base: position 34,725 of record NZ_JACIJS010000012.1, read on the forward strand.
GATCCAGCGGACCGCGAATGGAGAGGGCAGGCCGGCCTCCGGCGGGAGGTATTTCTGGAAAGATGAATATGCTGGGCTCGCGCCACATGATTTCTTTTTTCCTTAAATACCTCCCGCCGGAGGCACACTCCGCTTCCACATGCGTCAGGGCAGGTATTTCTGCACCAGCCCGACAATCGTCTTGACCCTGTCGCTCTCGAACAAGCGGGGGATGTAGTATTGGCCCGCTGCGCGTTTGTTGACCTCGCCCAAGGTGGGATAAGGGGCGACCATATTCGCGACCGCGCTGATTTTCTGTTTGTTGGCGATGACCAAGGCCCAAAGCTGGATCAGCTCCCCCGCCTGCGGGCCAACGATGGAAGCGCCCAGGACCTTACCCTTCACCACCATGACCTTAACCAGACCATCGGTCTTACCTTCGGCAATGGCACGGTCATTTTCGTTGAAATGGAACCGCAGCACCTCGACGGCGTGGGCGCCGTGCTCTTTCTTTGCCTGTTCTTCGGTCAGGCCGACTTGCGCGATTTCGGGGTCCGTGTAAGTGGCCCAGGGGATATGCCGATCCGTGCCCTTCGCGGGCAGGCCAAACAGTGCGCTGCGGATCACGATGCCTGCGTCATAGCCCGCCTTGTGCGTAAATTGCAGGCCGCCCGCCGCATCACCCACCGCATAGACCTTGCGATTGGTGGATTTCAGGCTCGCGTCCACCTTGATGCCCGCGCGGGTCGTCTCGATCCCGGCAGCCTCTAGGTTGAGATTGCCGATATTGGCACGGCGGCCCACCGCGACCAGAAGGTGGGAGCCGGTCCAGGTGCGGTCCATCTTGTCCGTCACGGTGATCTCGGCCCCCGATTGGGACACACTCTCGATCTGCGCGCCTTCGACGATCTCCACCCCTCCGGCACGGATGTTTTTGAGCGCGACCTCCGCGATCTCCGGGTCATCCTTGCCCAGCGCCCGCATCCCTTCGAGCACGGTAACCTTGCAGCCCAGTCGACGATGCGCCTGCGCCATCTCCAGCCCGATCGGGCCACCGCCGATGACGATCAGATGGTCCGGCTTGTCGCGCAGATCAAAGATGTTCTCGTTCGTGAAATAGGTCGTCTGATCCAGCCCCGGGATCGGCGGCACGAACGCGGTGGAGCCCGTGGCGATCACGAACCGGCGCGCGGTGATGCGCGTGTCGCCCGCCTCGACCGTGTTTTCATCCACGAATGTGCCATATTCGCGGATCACGTTGACGCCGAAGCCTTCAAACCGCTCCTGACTGTCCACGGGGGCAATCGTTTCGATCACCTTGGCGACGTGATCCTTTGCGGCGGCAAAGTCGATCTCGGGCACGACCGGGGTGATCCCGAACTTTGCCCCTTGGGTCATCGCATGGGCGGCTTTTCCCGCCGCGAGCAGCGCCTTGGAGGGTACGCAGCCATAATTGAGGCAATCGCCGCCCATCTTGTCCGCTTCCAACAGCACGACAGAGGCGCCCATCTGCGCGGCCCCCGCCGCAATCGAAAGCCCGCCCGAGCCTGCGCCGATGATGCAAAGGTCTGCTTTGATCGTGTTCATTTCTTATTCCTCCAGCGGGAGTGCTTTGCGGCCTTTGACGGCCTTGATGACGAGGGGGAGTGCGGCCAGTGCCGACAGGCCAAGGATCGGGCCAAGGATGGATGGGGTGAAAATGATGCCGAGGTCCGGCGTTTCACCGCGCGCGAACACATCGCCCAGGCCAGAGCCGACCCAAGTGTAGACGACCGTACCGGGGATAATGCCGACAAAGGTGGTCCAGACATAGGTGATCAGCGGCACACCGAGGAAGGCAGGCGCCAGATTGGCGAGCCAGAACGGCATCGCTGGCACCAGCCGCATCAGCAGAAGGAAGGACACCGCGTTTTCCTCCACGCCTTTGCGCATCTTGGCCAATGTGCCGCCCGAACCATCGAGCCGCGCCTTAAGCGCATCGCCCAGCCCGGTTTTCGCGGCAACGAAAATCGCCGTTGCACCGATGGTCGCCGCCGTGACGGTAAAGGTAGCACCCGCGACTAGGCCAAACAGGAACCCGCCCGTCAGCGTCATGATGCTGCCCCCCGGCAGGCTGAACGCCACCACGGCGACATAGATCGCGATATAGACGATCGCGGCCAGCGCGTAATTCGAATCGCGCCACGCGATCAGCGCATCGCGATTATCCGCGAGGGTCTGGAAATTCAGTTTGTCGCCCAGCAGGAAAAATCCCGCGATGGCGACAGCCACGATCACGAGGATCGGGAGCATCTTTTTGAGCGAGATGCGCTCTTTGGGGGCGGGCTGGGTCATATCTGGTTTGGCTCCGTTCTGGCTGTCGGGCTGCGTGTGATAGGCATCTGTCATCGGGGAGGGGCCTGTGAAAAGGGGCCTCACGCGCGCTTGATGCCCTGTGTGCGAATGTTTCAGAAATGATGCCATGCCTGCGGTTCAGGTTTCAGGCAGCAGCCCCGAACCCCGCCCCGGACCCTGCGGAAAAGTCCTCCGCTTTGCGCAGATCGCGCCGCAATCCGAATTGACAGCCCCCCTGCGCGCGTTTAGAGAACGGGCTTCGAGATAGATCGGGTTGTGAGAAAGACGCGGCCCACGGGATGCAGGCAGGATACGCCGCCCCGGAACGTCAGGAGATTTGGTATGAAACGCACTTTCCAGCCGAGCAACCTTGTTCGCAGCCGCCGCCACGGGTTCCGTGCACGCATGGCCACCAAAGCAGGGCGCAAGATCCTGAACGCGCGCCGCGCACGCGGGCGCAAGTCGCTCTCCGCATAATCCCCTTTTCCGGGACAAAGATGAACGAGACCCCCGAGCCCGATGACCCGAGCGCGGCAGGGTCTCTTTTGCCGTTGTCCCGCGCAGATGTTTCGCCCTTGCCAAACCGGCGGGATTTTCTGGCCGCTGCACGGGCGCGCAAACAGGCGATGCCCGGACTGGTGCTTCAGGCACGCCGCCGCGGGGCAGATGAGCCAAGCAGCAGCGCAATCCGGCTTGGCCTGACCTGTTCCAAGAAGGTTGGCAATGCCGTCCTGCGCAACCGCGCCCGCCGCCGCCTGCGCGCGGCGGCCATGATCGCGCTGCCATCCTTTGGGAAGGCCGGTTGGGATTATGTGCTGATCGGGCGCCGGGATGTGACTGTGGCCCGCTCTTTTGACGATCTGGTTGCAGACGTCGAAACCGCGCTTGGCCGCATCCACACCCCCCGAAAGCCACGCCCATGACCCCCGGCGCATGGCTCTTGTCCTTGCCGGTGAAGCTCTACCGCGCGACATTCTCCCCCACGGTCGGGATGAATTGCCGCTATCAGCCGACCTGCTCCGCCTATGCGCTGGAGGCGCTGGAAAAGCATGGCGCGCTCAAGGGCGGCTATCTGACCGTGCGCCGCCTGCTGCGGTGCCATCCCTTGGGCGGGTCCGGGATAGATAACGTGCCTGACTGACCCGCTGGGTTAAGACTTCATTCGTTTTTGGCCGCTATTGCGATCTCAGGTCAGTGCTTGGGGATCAAATGGCGGCGCTTCGGATGGCAACACATAATCAACGGCGGGAAGAGGCATTTCGCATCGCACGGCAGGCGCGGCGCGGGTATGTTTTTGGTCTCATCCTGCTTGCAAGCCTGTCGGCGGCCAGTTTTGGCGCATCGTGGTTCGCCCTGTCCAACGAACGCGCGCATCGGACCCTGCTGTCGGTCGCGCATGAGCAAATCCACCTCGTTCAGGAACTGGGGCTGATCGCCGCGCGCTATGCCTCCATCGACGAGCCGGAGGAACAGGCGATCTGGCGGGCGGAATTGATCACTGCTCGCAACGTCCTACTGCGGCAGCATGAGGCACTGCTTTTGGGCGATCCTGCGCAATCGCTGCCGCCACTGACCGATCCGCTGCTTCAATCCATCTATTTCGATGATCCCCATAACGTGGATTTTGCGCTGCGCCGCTTCGTCAATCTGCTTGATCTGATGCTGATGTCGCGCAATGACGCGATCAACACCGATATCGTCTATCAAATCGTCAGCCTGTCCCGTGGCGAATTGCCCGCGGCCCTTGATGTGATCACGACGGAGTATCGCGCGCGGGCGCAGGGCGGGATTGAACAGCTTAGCCAGATCACACTTGGTGCTTTTATCGCGACGGTTCTGTCGCTGCTGTTGATCGGTCGCTTCCTGTTCAAGCCGGTCGTGCGCCGCGCGCTGGAGCGGACCCTTGCCGTGCTCAAGGCGGAAGAGGCGCTGGAATATTCCACTGATCACGACCAGATCACGGGTCTGCCGAATCGCCACGCCGCCCATGCCTTTTTCGCGGCCAAGGCGATGCGAAAGCAAAAGACGAAAATCGCGGCCATCCATCTCGACCTTGATGATTTCAAGATGATCAATGACGTGCTCGGCCATGAAGCCGGGGATGAGGTGCTGCGGGTCACGGCAAAGCGCCTCGCGGGCGTGGTGCGCAGCAGTGATTTCGTGGCACGGATCGGTGGCGATGATTTCGCCGTCATCGTGCCCGATATCAGCGACGAGAACGAGTTGATCGAGATCACCAACAGGCTGCGCGCGACACTGGCCGAACCGATGGTGATCCAGAACCGCACAGTGCGGGTCGGGTGCGCGGTGGGCGTGGCCAGCGCGGAGGCGCGCGATACCGATTATGAGCGCCTGATGGTCAACGCCGATATCGCCCTGCGCGACGCGCAATCTGTGGGGGATGACACCGTCCGCCTCTATGCCCCGGCGATGCGCGCCGAACTGGAGGAGCGCGACAGCCTGCTGCGCGACCTGTCTCGTGGGATCGAAAGCAACGAAATCAAACCGTTCTTCCAGCCGCAGATTGACGCGAAAACCGGCGCCGTGACCGGGTTTGAAGCCCTCGTGCGCTGGAATCACCCCAAACGCGGGGTGCTTTCGCCGTTCCATTTCCTCGACCTCGCGGAGAAGGAAGGATTTGGCGAAACGATTGGGGAGATTGTGCTGTCAAAATCCCTCGACGCGTTGATCAAATGGGAGGCAGCAGGCTTTTTCGTGCCGGAGGTGGGGGTCAATTTCTCCTCGGACCAGTTAGCCGACAATGGCATCGTTGATCGCATCCGCCGGGAGGCGGACGCCTATAGCGTGGCCCCCGAACGGATCAGCATCGAAGTGCTTGAGACCATCATGATCGAGAATGACGACAATGATGTGGTGCGCAACATCAAGCGGCTCAAGGAAAATGGCTTTTCCATCGACCTTGATGATTTCGGCACCGGGCATGCGTCCATCTCTAACATCCGGCGGTTTGACGTGGACCGGGTCAAGATTGATCGCAGTTTTGTCAGCGGCATCGACTCGGATGAGAACCTGCGCAAAATGACCCTTGCCATGGTGCGCATGGCCCAGGGGCTTGGCATTGATTGCCTTGCGGAAGGGGTGGAAACACCCGGCGAGCGTGCCGTGCTCACCCAGATGGGCTGCACCCATTTGCAGGGCTACGGGATCGGGCGGCCCATGGCGATCCATGATACCTTCACATGGCTGAATCAATATCGCCTGTTCCTCCGCAGCCAGCAAAAGGCGCGCGCGTGACCGCTTTTCTGACGCCGCACGTCCCGCGCCGACCATTGCCTATGGTTTTCGCCCAAACCGGGCAAAAAGCAGCGTGATAGTGCCACGTCAGGGGCAAAACTGCTTGACCTTTGCCCGGTGCCCCTGTTGAACCCTTCCACACGCAAAAAATGGCTGTGGGGACGGACCCGATGAAGGACGAAAGCAAGAATCTCATTCTCGCGACCGCGCTGAGTTTCCTTGTGATTTTGGTTTGGTTTTTGCTTTTCCCGCCGGCGGAGCCGGTTGGCGAGTTGGACACGCCACAAAGCAATTTTGAGGCCGCCTCGACGGATGGCGTCGTCACTGCCCCGCCTGCTGCCACAGATGGCTCGAGCGGCACGGCCTCTGTCGATTTCTCGCTTGCCGAGTCGCGCGCCGATGCACTCAGCCGCTCCGACCGGATCGCGATCCGCACCGACCGTCTGGATGGCTCCATCTCCCTCACCGGCGGGCGGATCGACGATCTGCACCTGACCGATTATTTTGAGACGCTCGCGCAGGAGGAGACGGTCACCCTGCTCTCCCCCGCAGGCGCGCCGAATGCCTATTACGCCGTGCATGGCTGGATCCCCGCGGGCGGCCTCTCCTATGACCTGCTGCCGAATGCAAGCACCCCGTGGGCGCTGGAAAGTGGCGATACGCTGACCGAAACCACCCCCGTGACGCTGCGCTGGGACAATGGTGCGGGCCTGATCTTCCGCAAGACAATCTCGATTGATGACAACTACATGTTCGACATCACCCAATCGATCGAGAACACCACCGGCGACGATCTGCGGCTGGCCCCTTACGGCATCATTGCCCGCCATGGGGAGCCGGACACAATCGGCTTCTACATCCTGCATGAGGGCGTCGTCCGCGCGCAGGACGGTGAAATCAACGAGATCGACTATTCTGACATTCCCGACCTTGAGTTCAGCGCCCGCGAAGGGGCCGCCGTCGAAATCATTGATGTCGCGGAAAACGGCTGGATCGGCTTCACCGACAAATACTGGATGACGACGCTGATCCCGACGCCGGGCCAGCCGTTCCAGTCAGTCGTGAAATACACCGCCGGGCGCGACACCTATCAGACCGATATTCGGATGCCGGTCCTGTCCGTCCCCGCAGGCACCACTGCAGAGACGACCACGAGCCTTTTTGCCGGCGCCAAAGAAGAGCGGACGATCCAGTATTACGAGGACACCCGCAATATCGAGCGGTTCGTCGATTCGATTGACTGGGGCTGGTTCTATTTCTTCACCAAGCCGATGCACTGGGCGCTGGTTGAGATCAACGATCTTGTGGGCAATATGGGCGTCGCGATCATCATGCTGACGCTGATCATCAAGGCGCTCTTGCTGCCGCTCGCGTGGAAATCCTACTCCTCCATGGGCAAGATGAAGGCGCTCCAGCCCGAGATGGAAAAGATCAAGGAACGCGCGGGCGATGATCGCCAGAAACTCCAGCAGGAGATGATGGCGCTCTACAAGAAGGAAAAGGTAAACCCGGCCTCTGGCTGTTTGCCGATCCTTGTGCAGATCCCGATCTTTTTCTCGCTCTATAAGGTGCTGTTTGTCGCGATTGAAATCCGGCACGCGCCCTTCTTTGGCTGGATTCAGGATCTTGCCGCACCCGATCCGACGAGCGTTTGGAACGCGTTTGGCCTTCTGCCCTATGACGTGTCTTGGATGCCGGTGATCATTTCCATCGGTGTCTGGCCGATCCTGCTGGGTATCTCCATGTGGCTCCAGCAGAAGCTGAACCCAGCCCCCCAGGATCAGACACAGGCGATGATCTTCGCATGGATGCCATGGGTGTTCATGTTCATGCTTGGCAGCTTTGCCTCCGGGCTTGTGATCTACTGGGTGGCGAACAACCTCATCACGTTCGCACAGCAGTATTTCATCATGCGCGCGCAGGGTGTCGATGTGGACCTGTTGGGCAACATCAAGTCGAGCATCAAGCGGAAGAAACCCGCGAAATGACGGCGACTCTGGCGCAAATCTGGCGGCACCCGATCAAGGGTGTCGGCGCAGAACCGCTGGAGCATGTCACCCTTAGCCAAGGCAAATGCCTGCCATATGACCGGCACTGGGCGATTGCGCAGGACGGGGCACGGATGGATCCGGATGCGCCGGTTTGGGTGCCTTGCATGAATTTCGTGCGGGGGGCCAAGGCGCAGACGCTAATGGCAATCACCGCGCGGATGAATGGCGAGATCGTCACACTGAACCACCCCGACCTGACAGAGATCGTGGTGCATCCGGAAAGGGACGCCGCCGCGTTGATCGACTGGCTGCGCCCGCTCTATCCCGAAAACCGCCCAGCCCCGGCGCGGGTCGTGGCCGCACTGGGGCGCGGCATGACGGATAGCGATTTTCCGTCCGTCGCGATCCTTGGCCTATCGTCGCTGCGCGCGCTGTCGCAAAAGGCGGGTCGCGCGCTTGATCCGCGCCGGTTTCGCGGCAATCTCTGGCTCGAAGGCACTGCGCCATGGGAGGAGTTTGACCTTGTGGGCCGCACCCTGCGCATTGGGGATGCCGAACTGATCGTGCGCGAGCGGATCACCCGCTGCCGCGCCACCCATGGCAACCCCGATACCGGCCGCGCGGATACCGATGTGCTGTCGCTCTTGGAGGATGGCTGGGGCCATCAGGATTTCGGCGTCTATGCCGAGGTCGTGACAGGCGGCGATATCCGATGCGGTGACGTGATCGCTTAACGCCCCTACCCTTGCGCGCCGATGCGGGGTACACCTGACCCCGAAACCTGCCGGACTGATCCAGACATGACCCAAATCCCCTTTCCCATCGCCGAAGAGCCGGACGCGATCAGCGCCGAACGCGGGCGCAAACTGTTCGCTGGCGCCTGCGATTTCCTCAAGGGGGTCGTCGCGATGGATGGGATGCCCCCGGATGACCGGATCGAGGTGTGCTTTGCCGGGCGCTCCAATGTCGGCAAATCCTCCCTGATCAACGCGGTGACAGGGCGCAAGGCGCTCGCCCGCGCGTCCAACACCCCCGGCCGCACGCAAGAAATCAACTTTTTCACGCTGGGGGAGGACCGCTACCTCGTCGATCTGCCCGGTTACGGCTTTGCCGAGGCGCCCAAGGCCAAGGTGGATCAATGGCAACAACTGTTGAAAGCCTATCTCGCGGGCCGCGCCACGCTACGCCGCGTGTTCCTGTTGATCGACGGGCGACATGGCGCGAAAAAGGTGGATGAGGAGATCATGAGCCTGCTCGATGCCTCCGCCGTGACCTTTCAGGTTGTCCTGACCAAGGCGGACAAGCCGCGCGGCGATGATCTTGAAAAGGCGATTGAGCGGACCCGCACCGTGCTGCGCCAGCACCCCGCCGCCTTCCCCGAATTGATCGTGACCTCATCGGAAAAGAAAACCGGGATCGAAACGCTGCGCGCCGTCATCGCCGGAATGGAGTGAGACATGGAGAAATCGACCGCCATGAAACGAGATTGGATCGCCACCGCCCGCACCCTGTCTGAGGCGCTGCCCTTCCTGCAACGCTATGACGGGGCCACGGTCGTCGTTAAATTCGGCGGCCACGCCATGAGCGATGATGAAGCGATGGAGCGTTTCGCCCGCGACATCGTGCTGATGAAACAGTGCAACGTGCACCCTGTCGTGATCCATGGCGGCGGGCCGCAGATCAACGAGATGCTCAAGCGCCTGTCGATCACCTCCGAATTTGTTGATGGTAAGCGCGTCACCGATGCGGCCACCGTCGAAGTGGTGGAGATGGTTCTGTCAGGCCGGATCAACAAAGGGATCGTGCAGGCGATCAATGCGCAGGGCGGCCGCGCTGTCGGCCTGTCGGGCAAGGATGCAAGCCTGATGATCTGCGAAAAGGCGACCAAAACGGTGAAAGACCCGGACAGCGCCATCGAAAAAGTGCTCGACCTTGGATTTGTGGGGCACCCGGTCAAGGTGAACCCCGGCATCCTGAACACCTTTGTCGCCAGCGATTTCATCCCCGTCGTCGCCCCCGTCGGGATGGGCACCAAGGGAGAGACGTTCAACGTGAACGGTGACACAGCCGCCGGGGCCATTGCCGCCGCGATGAAGGCCGACCGCCTGCTTTTGCTCACCGATGTCGCCGGGGTGAAGGACGCCGATGGCGATGTCATCACTGATCTGACGGCAGAGAATGTCCGCGATCTGACAGAGAAGGGCATCATTTCCGGCGGGATGATCCCAAAGACGGAAACCGCCCTTGCCGCGATTGAGGGCGGCGTGGGCGCTGTCGTGATCCTTGACGGGCGGGCACCCCATGCCTGCCTTCTGGAACTGTTTACCGAGCAGGGTGCAGGGTCGATCATCAAGCGATGACTTGGGACGACCTGACGACGCATCTGGCACCCCATGGCCTTCGGGTCATGGGCGTGGCCCCGCATGACGGCGGCTCCGCTGTTTTGATCGGGCCGGACAATCGGGTGTTTTGGCCCCTTTTCAGCACGTCACCCGAATACCGCGATGGCGCATCCCATCCGCTTGACCGGTGGTCGCGGCGGGTGCTGCAAGGCGTGGCAGGCGCGGTCGGCGCCGTGCCCGTCTTTCCGTTTGACGGGCCGCCATGGCCACCATTCCTGCGTTGGGCCGAGGCCAGCGGGGTGATCTGGCCCTCCCCAATCGGGCCGTTTGTGGGGACGCAAACGGGGCTTTGGGTCTCCTTTCGCGGCGCGCTCTTGCTGCCCGAGCCACTCGCGCCACAAAGGGACGCCGCGCGCCCCTGTGACAGCTGCGCGCAACCCTGCGCCACTGCCTGCCCCGTCGATGCCTTTGCCGGGGGGCAGTATGATGTGGCCGCCTGCCGCGCGCATTTGCGCCAACCCGAAGGGGCCGATTGTATGGATCAGGGCTGTCGCGCGCGCCGCGCCTGCCCCGTCGGGCAGGCCTTCGCCCCGCCGCGTCCTCAGGTCGCGCTGCATATGACAGCGTTCAAGGATGCTTAACACTTGATTGTGACAGCAGTTTCTAGCGGAATCCCCCTATGAAAAGAATCGTTCTCATCCGCCATGCCAAGTCTTCATGGTCCGACCCGGACATTGCAGACGTGGATCGCCCCCTGAACCAGCGCGGTCGGCTTTGTGCTCCGTTGATGGCCGCTTGGCTCAGGGAACATAACCTCATCCCCGATCACATCTGGATTTCGCCTGCGAAACGCAGCATGGAAACATGGGCCGCGATGAAGCCGCTTTTTGCCGAAGTGCCAGAGCCGCAAACGGAAAAGGCGCTCTATATGGCCGATCCGAAAACCGCGCTGGCGGTGATTGGCACCACGCCCACGGCGGCGGAAACGCTGTTCCTGATCGGGCATCAACCGGGGATCGGCAGCCTCGCGCGCAAACTTTCGACGTCAAAGGTCGGGGAAAGCCAGCGCCGCGCGTTCACCAAATACCCAACTGCGGGCACGGCGATTTTTGAGTGCGACGCTGGGGAATGGGCCGAGGTCGAGTTCGGCAAAAACCATTTCAAGCATTTCGCAGCACCCAAAGACCTCGTTTAACACGATCTGACACGAGAAACACAAAACGGCGCCGGATGATCCGGCGCCGTTTCTGTTTGTCTCACATGGGCCGTTAGTGGCCGAGGATCTGGCTGAGGAACAGTTTGGTCCGGTCCGATTTCGGATTGAGGAAGAATTCCTCTGGCTCGTTCTGCTCCACGATCTGCCCCGCATCCATGAAAATCACGCGGTTCGCCACCTGACGGGCAAAGCCCATCTCGTGCGTGACGCAGAGCATGGTCATGCCCTCTTCCGCGAGGTCGATCATGGTATCGAGCACTTCCTTGATCATTTCCGGATCGAGCGCCGAGGTCGGCTCATCGAACAGCATGATCTTGGGCCGCATGCACAGCGAGCGGGCAATCGCCACACGCTGCTGCTGACCACCGGAAAGCTGGCCGGGATACTTGTTGGCCTGCTCGGGGATCTTCACCTTGGTGAGGAAGTGCATCGCAATATCCTCAGCCTCTTTCTTGGGCATCTTGCGGACCCAGATCGGCGCCAGCGTGCAGTTCTCAAGAATTGTCAGATGCGGGAAGAGGTTGAAGTGCTGGAACACCATCCCAACCTCGGACCGGATCTTGTCGATATTCTTGAGATCGTTGGACAGCACCGTGCCGTCCACCGTGATGGAGCCTTTCTGGTGCTCCTCCAGTGCGTTGATGCACCGGATGAGCGTGGACTTGCCCGAACCGGACGGGCCGCAGATCACGATCCGCTCCCCGCGCTGAACGGTCAGGTCGATGTCGCGCAGAACGTGGAAGTCACCATACCACTTGTTCATGCCGTTGATCGTGATTGCCACCTCGTCAGAAACGGCCATCTTGGATGTGTTTTGAGCTGCATCTTGCATGATAGCCCCTCCTTATCGGTGATCAGTCCGGAGTTTATCCTCCAGATACATTGAGTATTTCGAGATGCCGTAGCAGAAAACGAAGAACAGCGCGGATGCAAAGAACCACAGTTCCCAGTAAATCCCGCTCCAGTCCGTGGAGGACAGGATCGGACCACGGATCATCCCAACAAGGTCGAACATCGAAATCACGGACACGAGTGTCGTGTCTTTGAACAACCCGATGAAGATATTGACGATCCCCGGAATGGAGATTTTCAACGCCTGCGGCAGAATGATGAAGCGGATCGCCTGCCAGTAATCGAGGCCAAGCGCATCGGCCGCCTCGTACTGACCGGTCGGCAGGGCAGCAAGCCCCCCACGGATCACCTCGGCGATATAGGCCGACGCGAACAGCGTGATCATGATAATCACCCGCAACATCAGGTCGAAATTGGAGCCCGGCGGCAGGAAGAACGCGAGGATCACGTTCGCCACGAACAGCAGCGTGATCAGCGGCACACCGCGGATGAACTCGATAAATACGACACAGACGCCCTTGATGAAGAACAGGTTCGACTGACGGCCAAGCGCCAGCAGAATGCCCAACGGCAAGGACAGCGAAATCGACGAAATCCCGAGGATGAAGTTGATCGTGAAGCCACCGATTTCCCGGCTTTCGACCTTCGCCAACTCAATCGGAATGATCGACGACAGCACACCTGCAATCGGCCCCAGCAGGAAAGACCACCAGATGATCGCGCCGACAATGCCAGCCGCAAGTCCGGCGACAAAATTGATCGTCGAAGCGAAGCGGAAGATGAAATAACCGACGACAAACCCCGCCAGCACCATCGCCGGACCCCAGAACGAGCCACCCCAGATGAGCCAGACAGACACGAACGGGAACAGACCCGTCCACACCATCAGCACCCGCGGCAGATTGCTGAACAGGATCGGAGCAAGGGCAAGGAACAGCCCAAAGAAGCTGATGATCAGGCGCCAGTAGGATTCGGGCGGATAGAACCCGAACAGCAGCTGAAGCCACCGCTCCTCGATCACCGCGAAACACGCACCGCGCGCATCGCCCATGATCTCCCGGCATTCACGAATGTCTGCCGCGTTCCAGACAGAATTGGTGAACCAAGGCAGTGCCCAAATCGCGAGATAGAAGATCGCGACAAGGCCAATCACCGTCATGATGGCATTGGAGACAGAAGACGCGAGGTTCTCCCGGATCCACTTGACCGGCCCCGTTTCGCCCGCAGGTGGGGGCGATGGCGGGATTTGGTCATGCCGCACGAACGCGGCGGAATGAGAATGTGTGTCACTCATCTTAGCGTTCCTTCAGCTTAACGGAGTTGTTGTAGACGTTCATGATCGCCGAGATGCTCAAGGAAATCGTCAGATAGAACAGCATCAAAAGCAGGATACATTCCATCGCGCGCCCGGTCTGGTTGAGCGTGATGCCCCCCAGCGTGCCCGTGACATCCATGTAGCCCACAGCGATGGCCAATGACGAGTTCTTGGTGATGTTGAGATACTGGGAAATCAGCGGCGGAATGATGATACGCAGCGCCTGCGGCAGAACCACGAGGTTCATGATCCGGTTCGGGCGCAAGCCCAGCGCGCCAGCGGCTTCGGTCTGTCCTTTGGAGACAGCCTGAATACCGGCCCGCACGTTTTCCGCAATGAAGGCACCCGTATAGATCGCAAGCGCGAACCACAGCGCGATCAACGACCCGCGCAGCTGAATGCCACCCTGGAAGTTAAACCCGGCAAGCTCCGGCTTTTCCAATCCGATGGGCATGCCCAGAACGAAATAGGCCAGCAGCGTCGGTACGAAAAAGATCGCGAGGGAGATCCGCCCGGTCGGCAGCAGCTTACCCGTGCTATAAAGCAGGTTACGCGCATAGCGGCGGAACACGAAAATCCCGATGATGGAGAGCAGGAACACTGCCACCACAATCGCAGAGCCGCTTTCCCAGATCGGTTTCGGGATATAAACGCCACGGTTGGTGAACGCGATCGAGTCCCACAGCACCATTGAAGCATCAGGATCAGCACCCCGGAATGCACGCGGCTGGGGGAAGATAATGTTGTTCACCCCGAAAATGATCAGGATCCAGATCAGAACCGGCACGTTGCGGAACGCTTCGACATAAACGGCCATGAGCCGCGAGATCAGCCAGTTTTTCGACAGGCGCAAAACACCCGCGATCACGCCGATCACCGTCGCCGTCGCACAGGCTAGGAAAGCAACCAAAAGCGTATTCAAAATCCCGAGCATGGCAGCACGCAAATGCGTGTCTTGGCTGTCATAGGGAATAAGCTGCTGGTTGATGTCGTACCCTGCGGGTGAAGCAAGGAACGCAAAAGAGATATCTTGACCCTGATCGGCAAGGTTGCTGAACAAGTTGCTCATCAGCCATGCGATGAAGGTAATCAGTGCCACAAGGGCAATAAACTGAAATGTCAGCGCCCGGTATCTTGTATCGTAAATGAGCTGACTGAGCCGGAAAGACTCATTGCCCCTGTCCGGTATGGCGGTCATGTCCCGCACCCCTCGTCTGTTGGTTTACCCGCTGTGTCGATCTCGAAAACAGGCGCAGTCCCTGCACCACCACGGTCGCACTTACGGCTTAAGTTTTCAAAGAAAACGTAACTCAAAGCAAAAGGACGCGCCCTGTGAGGGGCGCGTCCAATCTTCAGATCCGATTAACGGAACGGCGGGGAGTACAGCAGGCCGCCATCGGTCCACTGTGCGTTGAGACCGCGTGCAAGGCCGATTGCGGTGGATTCACCGATGTTCGCCTCAAAGATCTCACCGTAGTTGCCGCTTGCCGCGATGGCGCGTGCTGCCCATGCGTTGTCGAGACCCAGCATTTCACCGAGCGTACCGGCGGTGCCGAGCAGACGGTTGACTTCCGGGTTGTTGGACTCGACCGGGTTGGCCGCGTCTGCACCGGTCACGCCGAGCTCTTCAGCAGTGATGAGTGCGTTGAGCGTCCAGCGCACGATGTCGCCCCACTGGTTGTCGCCGTGACGTACGAGCGGGCCAAGCGGCTCTTTCGATACGATTTCCGGCAGCAGCACGTAATCGCCCGGGTTCGGGAACGCTGCGCGGGTCGCTGCAAGGCCGGATGCGTCCGTGGTGTAGACGTCGCAAGTGCCTGCAAGGAACTGCTGCTGCGCTTCAGCATTGGTTTCGATCGGAACCGGCTCGTAGGACATGCCGTTGGAGCGGAAGAAGTCTGCGAGGTTCAGCTCGGTCGTGGTGCCGGTCTGGATGCAGACGGTCGCGCCGTCAAGCTCGGTTGCGGAGGAAACGCCAAGGCTCGCCGGAACCATGAAGCCCTGACCATCGTAGTAGTTCACGCCGGTGAACTCGAAGTTCAGGTCCACGTCACGGGAGAAGGTCCACGTGGTGTTCCGCGCGAGCATGTCGATTTCGCCGGAGTTGAGCGAGGTGAAGCGCGTCTTACCGGTGGTCGGGATGAACTCAACTGCAGACGGGTCGCCGAGAACGGCTGCTGCAACTGCGCGACATACGGCGACGTCAAAGCCTTCCCACTCACCTGCGGAGTTCGGCGCTGCGAAACCCACGAGACCGGTGGAAACACCGCAACGCAGTTCGCCGCGATTGGTCACTTCTTCCAGCGTGGACTGTGCCGCCGCTGCGCCGGCTGCGAGGCCGGCAAATGCCAGTGCGCCGATAAAGACTGATTTTTTCATGTTGTCCTCTTCCCTGATGTACGAATACCAGCCTGGTGGGGGATAACCCATCGGCCAGCGTTATCAGCCCGTTCAAGGGCCGTGATGGAGTTTGGGCATGTCGCTTTTGGATCGTCAAGACCATCTTTGCGGCAAAGCGGTAAGACAGCACCGCTGACGCAATTTTTTCCGCCCCAAACCGCTATGAATGCTGAATTTTCCAGAATTTGTCCGGTATTTCGCAGGTGCGAAACATTCTTGAACCAATACAGGGGTTTGACGCCCGTTTCGTGCTTCAAAATTGCGGGCTGTCGCCTGTTGGATGAGCGGATCACACGCTTAAGTTGTGTACGCGGCGTTTCTAAGCAATGGAAAAAATGAAATAGGTCGCGGGCGCTTACCTACTTGGGGCGCCGATGCAGATCAGAAAGAGATTCGGTACGCACTGGTATGCGGAACCTGCACAGTTTCCCTGCAAAAAAATTGACCCGCGGTCGGAATTTTCAGTCAAAGCCCAAAAATGAGGCAGGTGGTCGAGCCTGTGGCGTAGAGTTTTCCGTCATCCGCCCCAATGACCTTGCCCTCGGCAATGCCGGTCCGCCGCCCGCCATGCTGCACATCGCCAATCGCCAGCACATCCTGACTGTCTGCAAACAGCGGGCGGATGATGTTGATCTTGTATTCCAGCGTTGTGTAGCCCTGCCCCTTTGGCAGCGTGGTCTGCACGGCACAGGCCATGCAGCTATCCAAAAGCGTCCCGAACCAGCCGCCATGGACCGTTCCGATTGGGTTCATCACCGCAAAATTGGGAGTGCCGCGAAACACCACGCGGCCATGCTCGGCCTCCACCATACGGTAGTTCAGGGTTTGGCCAATGGGCGGCGCGGGCAGGCGCCCGTCGCGGATGCCTTGAATGAATTCAAGTCCGTCGAGTTCCCTCAACTCCGCAGGCGTCAGAAGCTCGGCCATGCTTTGCGCATATCGGGGGGACGTCATCGGCCTACCCTTCCAGGAGGTCAAGCAGGCGCTCGGCCCGCAGGAAATCGGCGCGTTTGCGGGTGGCGGCGTCTTGCGCTTCGCTGTCTTCGCCCCACTGCTCCTCCTGCCAAGCCTCGTCGATCCGGGCGAGCGACCACGCGTCTGCTGCGCGCAGATGCCGATCCGCCACGGCCAGACCCAGAATCAGTGAGCCGGAAATCGTGATCAGGTCATGCACCCCGGTCAGGCGGAACGGGTCCATACCGTCCAGCGCCGCACGCAGTTTCGCGCGCGCTTCGGGCAGTTGCGCATGATACATCACCCCGGTCACCGGAATAAGCCGCGCGCCGTAAGCCTCCGCCGCCCAAGCCAGCAGCGGATCCCATGCCTCAGACTGGCGCGCGATCAGCGCCTCCGGCCCCTCGGCGCGATAGCAGATCAGGTCCGTATCGCCATATTCCGCCAGCATATCACGCACCGCATCCAGGTGCGGCGCGACCTTTTCCTGCGCGGAGTTCGCGGCACGGGTCAGCGGCATCGTCTCGGGATTGATCGCATCCTCCTGCGCCTCCCATTCCTCCGCGATGGCAAGGGCGAGCGCCCGCGTTGGCACCACGAGCACGGTTTTCATCGGGGTATGAACCGGGCGCCCATCAAGGGTGATGGTGTAGCCCGCCTCAGCCTCTGCCACGCTCGCCTGTTTCCAGAAACGTTTCGCTTTCCATGCGCTCATGTCACGCCCTCCAGCAGTTTTGAAATGGCCGCGTCAATCTCCTCCGCCCGGTGGACGACGTGATGCGCGCCCGCGTCCTCCAACCGGCGAACCGGATGATAGCCCCATGACACCCCAACCGTGCCAAAGCCCGCCGCGCGCCCCATCTCCATATCAAAACTTGTGTCCCCGATCATGACCGCATCACGCGGGTCAACGCCGGTCTCGGCAAGGCAGTGCTCCAGCATGGCGGGATGCGGTTTCGACGGGTGAAAATCCGCCGTTTGCGAGGTCACGAAATACCGCTCAAGGTCATGAGCTGCGTAAACGTGATCGAGCCCGCGCCGCGCCTTGCCGGTTGCGACACCCAAAAGCATCGTCTCATCCTGCGCCAAACGATCCAGCAGCGCGCGGATGCCGGGGTAAAGCGGCACGCTGGCCTCTCCGCCGCTGGCCGCACGCTGGGCGACAAAGGCGGTTTTGTACCCGTCCACGAGGGCGGCATTGGCCGCTTGGCTGAGACCCGGGCGCAATTCCTCAATCGCGCGGGGCAAGGACAGGCCAACAATCGACAGGGTTTCGGCATCGCTCGGTGGCTCAAGGTCATGGGAGACGAAAGCCGCGCGCATCGCAAACAGGATCAGCGCCTGACTGTCGATCAGCGTGCCGTCCATATCAAATACGACGAGTTTCAGCGCCGTGCTCAAAACTGATCTTCCTCGACGAAGGGATCAAAGGGCGCGTCCTTTTCCGACCAGCCAAACAGGCCCCATGTTCGGATCATGTGGTCAGGCAGCGGCGCGGTGAAGGTCATCTCCCGATCCGTGGTCGGGTGCGGAATGACGAGGCTGCGCGCATGAAGATGCAGCTTCCGGCTCACATCGCCGCCAAGCTGCGCACCCCAGCCGTCGCCGTCATTGACCTGCGAATTGGTGCCGTATTTGCCGTCCCCGATGATGGGATGCCCGATCTCGGCCATATGGGCGCGCAATTGGTGGGTGCGGCCCGTGACCGGGATCAGCCCGACCCATGCGGTGCGGGTCGCTGCCGTCTCGATCACCGCATAGTCGCTGACGGCCCGCTTTGCGCCATCTGTCCGGTTCACGGCATCAGGGTGGATGCAAGACATCTTTTCGACGCCAAAACCGCCCTGTTTCACCAATCCATACCGGATCGTGCCCATGCGCGGGCTGGGCACACCCGCGACTGCGGCCCAGTAAATCTTGCGCGTGACACGGGAGCGGAACGCCGCAGAAAGGGCCGCCGCCGCGCGCCCGGTGCGCGCCAGAACAAGCAGGCCCGACGTGTCCTTATCCAACCGATGGATCAGCTTTGGCGGCTCCCCATCAAAGGCAAGCGCGGGGGCCAATCCGTCCACATGACGATTGCCCTGCCCCGACCCGCCCTGCACCGGAAGGCCAGCGGGCTTGTTCAGCACGATCATATCCACATCGCGGTAGAGCACCGCCGATTGGATCATCTGCGCATCCGCGTCAGAGATCGCGCGCACAACCGGCGCGCTGGTCACTTCTTCTGGCTCCGGCAGGGGTGGAATGCGGATTTCCTGCCCTTCGGCAAGCCGGGTTGCGGATTTCACCCGCCCGCCGTCGACGCGGATTTCCCCCTTGCGGCACATTTTTTCGATGCGGCCTTGGGTGATATGCGGGAACGCCTTGCGAAACCAGCGGTCGAGCCGTTGGCCCTCGGCCTCCGCATCCAGAATGAGTGTTTGCACGCCACTCATGCCATGGCCCCCCGTCCAATCATAATGCCTGCGAAAACCGCGATAAGGCACAGGCCCACACTGCCCGATACATAAAGCAGGGCCGCCCCGATCCGCTCTGCCTCGATCAGGCGCAGCGCGTCGAGCGAAAAGGCCGAAAACGTGGTGAATCCCCCCAGCACGCCCGCCATGACAAATGGTGCCATTCCGGGGCGCGACAAAACCCACACCGCCGCGATCCCCATGAGGAAAGAGCCGACGACATTCACAAACAGCGTGCCAAATGGAAATCCGGTGCCGATTAAACGCATGGCAAACACAACGCTGGCATAACGCAGCACGGCACCGATCGCCCCACCGAGGGCGACCTGCATAAAGGCTGTTGCGGAGAATAATCCTGTGGTCATGGGCGTGAAATCTGCCCTTAGGCGCAGCTTGTCAACCCGCCGCGCCGCCGCGTCAGCTCAAGCGGCGCATCTGCTGGAACATCGGCTCCAGCCCCGAGACGCGGTTTTCACTGTAGAACGCGATCAGTTTCTGGGTCATCTGATCGGTCCAGACCGGCCCTTCGCCGCCACGGCGCATCACGGCTTGCGGGACGGGATTGTCGCTTGGCTGCACATCAGTCATGTCAAAACAGCCCATGGTCCAGTCAGGAAACTGCCGCTCGGGGACCAGCCCGTGCCACAACACACGCAACCGCTCATTCCGGCGGTCCGCCGCGATCCGGGCCGTCAATTGCAGGATCGTCGCCGTGCCACCCTCCAAAACCTGAACGAACACGCCATCGCTGAAAATCAGAACCCCGGTCACGTCATTCTGAGAGTTAAAGGCGTGCGCCTCTTGCACGATATCGCGCAGGCTTTTGTCGCCAATCCATGGCGGCCGCGCATAACTGCGGTAGATCAGACTGTAGAGCGAACCTGCCACCAGATGATTCCTGAAGTTAAGCGCATAAAGCTCAAAGCGTCGCCCGTCGTGTCAGGCCCGCTTTCCAATTCACTATAGTAAGTTTTGTATTACTACGCAAGGAAGCTCAGCCGCGCCCTTTTTGCGCGCGCAGTTTGGCGAAATACTCAACCCGCTTTTTCAGATCTCGCTCATGGCCGCGCTCGACCGGAACGTAGTAAACGCTGCGGTCCATCGTGTCGGGAAAATAGTTCTGGCCGGAAAACCCGTCCTCGGCATCATGGTCATATTCATAGCCCGCGCCGTATCCCAAATCCTTCATCATTCGCGTAGGCGCGTTGAGGATATGGGCCGGGGGCGGCTCTGACCCGTGCTGTTTCGCGGCCTTCATCGCAGCTTTATAGGCGACATAGGCCGCGTTCGATTTCGGGGCGAGCGCGAGGTAAAGCAGCGCCTCGGCCAGCGCCAATTCGCCCTCCGGGCTGCCAAGGCGCTCATAGGTTTCCCACGCGTCAAGGCAGATGCGGTGCGCCTGCGGGTCCGCCAACCCGATATCCTCCACCGCCATGCGGGTGATCCGGCGGGCGAGGTAACGCGGATCCTCACCCCCGGTCAGCATCCGCGCAAACCAGTAGAGGGCCGCATCCGGGTCCGACCCGCGCACCGATTTGTGCAAAGCAGAGATGAGGTTGTAATGCTCCTCCCCCGTCTTGTCGTATTTCGCCGCCCGCTGCGAGAGCCGCTTTGACAGGGTCACGGGATCAATCGGCTCCTTCGCGCCCCATGACAAGACCTGCTCCGCCAGATTGAGGAGCGCCCGCCCGTCGCCATCGGCCATGTCGATGATCTGTCGCCGGGCGTCTGGGGTCAGCGGCAGGTCCGCTTCCGATTGCTCCACCCGCTTCAACATCTGCTCCATCGCATCCGCATCAAGCCGCTTGAGCACGCAGACTTGCGCGCGCGACAGGACCGCCGCGTTTAGCTCAAATGACGGGTTCTCGGTGGTCGCGCCCACAAGGATGATCGTGCCATCCTCCATATGGGGCAAAAATCCGTCCTGCTGCGCCTTGTTGAAGCGATGGATTTCATCCACGAACAGAAGCGTGCCGCGCCCGTTCGCGCGCCGGATCTTCGCCGCGTCAAACACTTTGCGCAGGTCAGGGACACCGGTGAAAATCGCGCTGATCTGGACAAACACAAGATCGGTTTCCTGTGCCAGCAGCCGCGCGATGGTCGTTTTGCCGACACCCGGCGGACCCCACAATATAAGCGAGGACAATCGCCCTGAGGTAAGCATCGCGCCGAGCGGCCCGTCCCGCAGCAGGTCATCCTGCCCGATCACCTCATCAAGGGTCGCCGGGCGCAGCCTGTCGGCAAGGGGGCGTGGCCCCTCCGCGGCCTTTGCCGCCCCGGTATCGAACAAATCACTCATGTGGTCATTCTATGCGACCCGATCCGGGTGCAACAGCGCGATTCGGGTGTGGGTCAAGGCCCGAGGCACGAGCGGCCTTGAGGCACGCGCGAATCGTGATCCACACTGGGCGAGGTGACTTGTGGAACACCCTGTTCCTCAAGCACCTCATGACAGAAAGGACGAAACGCAAAAGCCCCAGCGTAACGCCGGGGCTTTCAGATAGTCCGTGGGTGGGCGAAGATTATTCGTCGTCTGCTTCCATCTCCGCCGCGACGCGCGCCTTGTCGGCGGCGCCTTTTGCGGAAGTGTCGCGATCCACCAACTCGATGATCGCCATCGGTGCCATGTCGCCATAACGGAAACCGGCTTTCAGCACGCGGGTGTAACCACCGGACCGCTCCGCATACCGGGGGCCGAGGGTTTCGAACAGCTTTGCCACCGCAGCGTCCTGCTTGATACGGGATGCGGCCAGACGGCGGGAATGCAGATCGCCCTTTTTGCCGAGGGTGATGATCTTATCCATGATCCGCTTGAGCTCTTTCGCCTTGGGCAGGGTCGTCTTGATCTGCTCATGCTCGATCAGCGACGCGACCATGTTGGCGAACATCGCCTTCCGGTGCTCATGGGTGCGGTTTAGCTTACGATATCCATTACCGTGACGCATTTTCTAACTCCTTCAAGTCTTTATACTTTGTCTGGGGTCACCATGCGTGTGGTGCCCTCTCCTTGGGGCGGGATTGCCCGGGTTGGGTGGGCTTTGCGGCCCACCCGAATGACTTAGAACTGGTCTTCGAACTTCTTGGCCAGATCTTCGATGTTGTCCGGCGGCCAGTCGATGATGTCCATGCCGAGGTGCAGACCCATCTGCGCCAGCACTTCCTTGATCTCGTTCAGGGATTTACGGCCGAAATTTGGGGTGCGCAGCATTTCCGCTTCGGTCTTTTGAATGAGGTCACCGATATAGACGATGTTGTCATTCTTGAGACAGTTCGCGGAGCGGACGGAGAGTTCAAGCTCGTCGACCTTCTTCAAGAGAAGCGGGTTGAATTCCAACTCGTCCTCTTCTTCGGCGCGGCCAGCGGCTTCCGGCTCGTCGAAGTTGACGAACACGCCCAACTGATCCTGCAGAATGCGCGCGGCATACGCGATCGCATCATCCGGAGTCAGGGAGCCGTCGGTTTCGATGTTGAGCGTCAGCTTGTCATAGTCGAGCACCTGACCCTCACGGGTCGGCTCCACTTTATAGGACACCTTGTTCACCGGGGAGAACAGCGCATCGACGGAGATGAGGCCAATCGGTGCGTCCTCCGGGCGGTTCTTGTCGGCTGCGACATAGCCCTTCCCGTTCTCGACGGTCAGTTCCATGTAAACGGACGCGCCATCGTCGAGGTGACAGATGACGTGATCCTTGTTGAGGATCTCAATCCCGTTGGTTTCCGCGATGTCGCCTGCGGTGACAACGCCCGGACCGGTCGCGGAGATGGACACGCGCTTCGGCCCTTCCACCTCCATTTTCACGGACACGCCTTTGAGGTTCAGCACGATGTCGGTCACGTCCTCACGGACACCGGCAACGGAAGAAAACTCATGAAGAACGCCGTCGATCTGGACGGAGGTGATGGCCGCGCCCTGAAGCGAGGACAACAGCACGCGCCGCAGCGCGTTGCCAAGCGTCAGGCCGAAACCGCGCTCAAGCGGTTCGGCCACGGCGGTGGCTGTGCGGCGCGGGTCTGCGCCGGGACGAATATCGAGGGAGGTCGGGCGGATAAGCGCCTGCCAATTCTTCTGGATCATATGGTATCCTCCATTCTAGCTTCCGGCCTGGATCCGGGGACGGAAGCGCCCGAGGAATTCGGTCAGTTAAAACGCGAAAAGCGCGCGCAAACCCGCAAGGGGCCTGCACGCGCGAAACTTTAAAAAAATCAGACCCGGCGACGCTTCGGCGGGCGGCAGCCATTGTGCGGGATCGGGGTCACGTCACGGATCGCCGTGATGGTGAAACCGATTGCTGCCAGCGCGCGGAGAGCCGATTCGCGACCAGAGCCGGGGCCCTGCACTTCGACGTCGAGCGTGCGCATGCCGTGCTCTTGTGCCTTCTTGCCCGCATCCTCTGCTGCGACCTGCGCGGCAAACGGGGTGGACTTACGCGAGCCCTTGAAACCCATCGTGCCGGAGGAGGACCATGCAATCGCATTGCCCTGCGCATCGGAGATCAGGATCTTGGTATTGTTGAAGCTCGAATTCACATGCGCCACGCCGGACGTAATGTTTTTCGAAACCTTCTTCTTTGCGCGGATCTTTTCGCGTGCCATCTGCCGCTCTCCTTATTTCTTCTTGCCAGCGATCGCCTTCGCGGGGCCCTTACGGGTGCGGGCGTTCGTGTGGGTACGCTGACCGCGCACCGGCAGACCGCGACGATGACGCAGGCCGCGATAGCAGCCAAGGTCCATCAGACGCTTGATATTCATGGATTTCTCACGACGCAGGTCACCTTCAACGGTGAAGTTCGCGTCGATATGCTCCCGAATCTGAAGCACTTCGGCGTCGGAGAGTTCGTTCACGCGACGGGTGCCATCGACACCCGTTGCCTTGCAAATCTCCACGGCCGAATGACGGCCGATGCCATGGATGTAGGACAGGGCAATCTGCACCTGCTTATTCGTCGGGATGTTGACACCAGCGATACGCGCCAAGGGCTTGCTCCGTCTGTCTGTTCCACGCCGTCTGAGGCGTATGTTTCATTCCAAAACCGATCAAAGACCGGCACCAAATCTCATCACGTCACGCCCGATCCCGGACCTGAAAATTCCGGGCCTCAATGGGCGCAGGAAAACTGGAAGCGACTCTCCTTTCGGAGGGTGCGCGGATCATAAGGCGGTTTGCCTTACTGTCAACCCGCACAATCGCCAGATTTCCTATGACGCTAGGGCCGATTTCACGCGGCCCGCAACCTCTTCAATCTCGCCCAGCCCGTCGATCGAACGGAGCGATTTATGCGCGTAGTAATAGCCGATCAACGGGGCAGTATCCCGGTAATAGACCATGAGGCGATTGCGCAGCGCCTCTTCCGTGTCATCCGCGCGGCGCGTAAAGGAGGTGCCACCGCATTTGTCGCACTTCCCCTCCACGCTGAGCGGTTTGGTGGTGTCGTGGTACACTTCCCCACAGTTGTCACAGGTAAAGCGGCCCGTGATGCGGGACACGAGCGCGTCGGCATCGACCTTCATCTCCACGACCGCGTCCAGTTTCGAGCCACGCGCGGCCAACAATTCACCAAGCGCATCTGCCTGCGCCAGCGTGCGCGGGAAGCCGTCAAAGATGATGCCCTTCTCGCCCGCGCCCTGATCAAGCTGCTCTGCGATCAGGCCGATGACGATCTCATCGGTCACCAGATCGCCACGCTCCATCACGGCGGCAACTTGTTTGCCCATCTCCGTGCCGGAGGATTTCGCGGCGCGCAGCATGTCGCCAGTGGACAGTTGCACCATGCCGCGCTCTTCGACCAGACGGCGGGCCTGTGTGCCCTTGCCAGCGCCCGGTGGTCCCAGGAGGATAATGTTCATCAGCGCCTCCCCGGAGCCGGTTTGCGGCCCGTCTTGCCACCACGCTTGCCGCGCAGCTTCGATTTCTCGATCAGGCTCTCATATTGATGCGCCACAAGATGCGACTGGATCTGCTGCACCGTATCCATGCTGACGGAGACCACGATCAAAAGAGATGTCCCCCCGAAATAGAACGGCACGTTGAGTTGCGAAATCAGCACCTCGGGCAACAGACACACGGCAACCAGATAGGCAGAGCCGACGACCAAAAGGCGGGAGACCACATAATCGAGATATTCCGCCGTCCGCTTGCCCGGACGAATGCCGGGAACAAAACCGCCCTGCTTCTTGAGGTTGTCGGACACTTCATCCGACTTGAACGAAACGTTCGCCGTGTAGAAATAGGTGAAGAACACGATCAGCGCGGCAAAGAACAGGAAGTTCAGCGGCTGTCCACGGCCCAGATACACCGCCACCCATGCCAGTGCACCGGACCCGTCCGAGGTGGAGAAGGTCGTCACCGTCTGCGGCAGCAACAGCAAGGAGGAGGCGAAGATCGCGGGGATCACACCTGCCGGGTTCAGTTTGAGCGGCAGATGGGAGCTTTCGCCGCCATACATCTTTTGCCCGACCTGACGGCGCGGATACTGGATATGGATCTTGCGCAGCGCACGCTCGACAAACACGACGAACGCGATCACGACCACCGCCATGACCATCACACCGAGGATCACGGGAAGGGAGATCACGCCCTGACGGCCCTGCTCGAAAAACTGTGCGAGGGCTGCGGGCAATTCGGCCACGATCCCGACAAAGATGATGAGCGAGATGCCGTTGCCGATGCCGCGCGCGGTGATCTGCTCCCCGAGCCACATCAGGAACATCGTGCCGCCCACCAGCGTGATCACGCAGGACACTCGGAAGAACCAGCCGGGATCGGTCACAAGCCCCTGCGCCTCAAGCCCCACGGACATGCCATAGGCCTGCACAACGGCAAGGAAAACCGTGCCATAGCGGGTATATTGATTGAGCTTCTTACGGCCCTGCTCACCCTCTTTCTTGAGCTGCTCGAAATGCGGCACCATGGACGCCAAAAGCTGCACAATAATGGAGGCAGAGATATAGGGCATGATGCCAAGGGCAAAGATCGCCATCCGGCCAATCGCCCCGCCGGTGAACATGTTGACCATGCCCCCGATACCCGATTGCGCCTCTTCAAAGAAGGCACGCAACTGTTCGGTATCGATCCCCGGCACGGGGATATAGGTGCCGATGCGGTAAACGATCAGAAGCCCGAGCGCGAAAAGGATGCGGCTTTGCAGCTCCTTCGCTTTGCCGAAGCTGGACCAGCTTATATTCGCTGCCATCTGTTCCGCTGCTGATGCCATGTCTGGACCCTCTATTCATACTTACGCCGCCGGGCCGAGTGTTCGGCCCCGCGGCGCGCTGACCTAATGGTCAGATGTGATGTCTTTGCGCGATGCGCAAGTCACGCGTCCGCGTCGGCGGTCACAGGTGCCGCAACCGTGATGGACCCACCGGCCTTTTCGACAGCCTCAACAGCGCCCTTGGAGGCACCGGTGACCGTGAGGTTGACCTTTGCGGTGATCTCACCCTTGGCGAGCACGCGCACACCGTCCCACTTACGGCGCACGAGGCCGCATGCGATCAGGGCTGCCTCATCAATATCGCCGGCCTGAAGTTTGCCCGCGTCGATGAATTTCTGGATCAGGCCCAGATTGACCACTGCGTGGCGCTTGGGGTTCGGCACGTTGAAGCCGCGCTTTGGCAGACGCTGGTAGAGCGGCATCTGGCCGCCTTCATAGCCCTTGATCGCCACACCCGACCGGGATTTCTGACCTTTGATACCACGGCCACCCATCTTACCGGTGCCGGAACCCGGGCCGCGGCCAATCCGCTTGCGGGATTTGGTGGCGCCTGCGTTATCACGAATCTCATGCAGTTTCATTGTCGCTCTCCTCTTCCGGATACACCCCGCGAGTGCGACAGACGGGGGACCACGGTTTCAACTGTATGTGGGGCGCGATCACCGCACCCCACGAATGGCTTACGCCTTTTCTTCGATGATCTGAACCAGATGCGGGATCTTGTTGACCATACCGCGCACGGAAGGGGTATCCTCCAGCTCGCGGGTCTTGTGCATCTTATTCAGGCCCAAACCGATCAACGTGTCACGCTGCTCTTTCGGGCGACGGATCGGGGATCCGACTTGCTTCACAACAATAGTTGCCATGGATTAACCCTCCACCGCTTCTGCTGCCGGGGCATCGTCACGGTGCAGGATGTCTGCGACCTTCTTGCCACGGCGTGCTGCGATCTGACGGGGGCTGGTTTCTTTGTTCAGCCCGTCGATCGTGGCACGGATCATGTTGTAGGGGTTCTGGGAGCCGGTGGATTTCGCCACCACGTCCTGAATACCCAGCATTTCGAACACGGCACGCATCGGACCACCTGCGATGATCCCGGTCCCCTGCGGTGCGGTGCGCATCACAACTTTACCGGCACCATGGCGCCCCTCCATGTCGTGGTGCAGCGTGCGGCCTTCGCGCAGCGGCACACGGATCATCTGGCGCTTGGCCTGTTCCGTTGCCTTGCGGATCGCCTCTGGCACTTCGCGGGCCTTGCCCTTGCCAAAGCCGACACGGCCTTTCTGGTCACCGACAACGACGAGAGCCGCGAAGCCGAAACGCTTACCACCCTTCACCGTTTTGGAAACGCGGTTGATCGCGACCAGGCGATCGGCGAATTCCGGGGTTTCTTCGCGTTCGCGGCGATCCCGGCGGTTGTTTTCCCTTGCCATTCCTCGTCTCCTTTAGAACTTCAGGCCGCCTTCACGGGCAGCGTCGGCGAGTGCCTTCACCTTCCCATGAAAGAGGAAGCCGCCACGGTCAAAGTACACCTCTTCGATGCCTTTGGCCTTCGCGCGCTCCGCGATGGCTGCGCCAACCTTGGTTGCCGCGTCGATGTTCTTTTGCCCGACCACACCCAGCGCGCTTTCGAGCGTGGATGCCGACGCAAGGGTCACGCCCTTGGAGTCGTCGATGATCTGACACATGATGTTGCGGTTCGAACGGTGCACGGAAAGCCGAAGCTGACCATTCGCGTTCTTGCGCAGTTTGTTCCGGACGCGCTGACGGCGCTTCTGGAACAGTTGTAGCTTGCTGTTCGCCATTGCTGTCGCGCTCCTTACTTTTTCTTCCCTTCCTTGCGGAAGATAAATTCATCTTTGTACTTGATGCCCTTGCCCTTATAGGGCTCCGGCTTACGCCATTCGCGGATATTTGCCGCGACCTGACCGACCTGCTGAGCATCAATCCCCTCAACGACCAGTTCGGTCGGCTTCGGAGCGGTGACGGTCACACCCTCAGGAATGTCGAAATCGACATCGTGGCTGTAACCGAGCGCGAGTTTCAGGACTTTGCCCTGAACTTGTGCACGATACCCAACCCCGTTGATTTCCAGCTCTTTCTTGAAGCCGGAGGTCACGCCCTGAACGCAGTTTGCGATCTGGGTGCGGGACATGCCCCACTGCTGACGGGCGCGCTTGGATTTGCCGCGCGGCGTCACAGTGATTGCGTTGTCCTCAACAGCGATATCCACATCATCCGTTGCGGTGAAGGACAGAGTGCCTTTCGGCCCCTTCACGTCGATCTTTTGACCGGACACGGTGGCTGTCACGCCGCCGGGCAGGTCAACCGGTTTTTTACCGATACGAGACATGCGTTGCCCTCCTTAGAATACGGTGCAGAGCACTTCGCCGCCAACATTGGCCGCCCGTGCATGTGCATCCGACATCACCCCACGCGGGGTGGAGACAATTGCAATCCCGAGGCCCTGACGGACCGTTGGGATATCCTTAACGCCGGAATACACGCGGCGGCCCGGCTTCGATACGCGCTTAATCTCGCGGATCACGGGGGCACCTTCATGGTATTTCAGCTCGATACGGAGGGCCGGGTGGCCGTCAGCGCCAGTGATGGCTTCATAGCCACGGATGTAGCCTTCGTCGGCCAGCACATCCAGAACCCAAGCACGCAGCTTGGACGCCGGGGTGGTCACATCCGTCTTGCCGCGCATATGCGCGTTGCGGATGCGGGTCAGCATATCGCCGATAGGATCGTTCATCGCCATAACGGTTCGCTCCCCTTACCAGCTCGACTTGACCATGCCGGGGATCTGCCCAAAGGAGGCATAATCCCGCAGCGCGATCCGCGACATACGAAGTTTACGGTAGTACGCCTTGGGACGACCGGTGACCTGGCACCGGTTGTTCAGGCGCGTCGGCGCGGAGTTGCGCGGCAGTTTTGCCAGCTTCATGCGTGCCTTGAAACGATCAGCCATCTCAAGGCTGTCGTCATTGGCGATCGCTTTCAGCTCTGCGCGCTTTGCGGCATATTTAGCAACGAGACGCTCGCGCTTTTTCTGCCGTTCGATCATAGAAACTTTTGCCATTTCGTCCTCTCCCGGCTCAGCTCGTGAACGGCATGTTGAACGCGGCGAGAAGCGATTTTGCTTCTGCGTCGGTCGGTGCCGTCGTGCAGATCACGATGTCCATGCCCCAAGCCTGGTCGATCTTGTCGAAGTTGATCTCGGGGAACACGATGTGCTCCTTAAGACCCATTGCGTAGTTGCCACGGCTGTCGAAGCTCTTGGGGCTGACACCACGGAAATCGCGGATGCGGGGCATCGCGACGGTGATGAGCCGGTCAAGGAATTCGTACATCCGGTCCCCGCGAAGGGTAACCTTCACGCCGAGCGGCATATCTTCACGCACCTTGAAGCCCGCGATGGATTTCTTGGCCTTCGTGATCACCGGCTTCTGACCTGCAATCTGCATCAGATCGTCATGCGCGGCTTTGACCTTTTTGCTGTCCGCAACGGCCTCACCGACACCCATGTTCAGCACGATCTTGTCGAGCCGCGGGATCATCATGTCGTTCTTGTAGGAGAACTCTTCTTTCAGAGCCGCGCGAATTTTCTCGTCATAGAGAGCCTTCAGGCGCGGGGTGTAGTTTGCTGTATCAAGCATCGATCACTTCCCCCGATTTCTTGGCAAAGCGCACCTTCTTGCCGTCTTCCATGCGGAAGCCGACACGCGTCGGACCGCCATCCTTGGGGTCGACAAGCGCGAGGTTGGACAGCTGGATCGGCGCCTCTTTCGAGATGCGGCCGCCCTGGCTGTTTTGCGATTGCTTGGTGTGGCGGATCACGACGTTCACGCCGGACACGACGGCCTTGCCATCTTTCGGCATGACGGCGGTGATTTCGCCCTCTTTGCCCTTGTCCTTACCGGTGAGTACGACGACCTTGTCGCCTTTTTTCAGCTTAGCAGCCATTAGAGCACCTCCGGAGCGAGCGAGATGATCTTCATGAAGTTCTTGGCGCGCAGTTCGCGAACTACAGGGCCAAAGATACGGGTGCCGATCGGCTCCCCTGCGGTGTTGAGGATCACAGCGGCGTTGCTGTCAAAGCGAATCGCCGTGCCATCTTCGCGGCGCACTTCCTTTGCGGTACGGACAACAACTGCCCGGCGCACGTCGCCCTTTTTCACGCGGCCCCGGGGGGTCGCTTCTTTCACCGAGACTACGATGATATCGCCGACGGAAGCATATTTGCGCTTCGCGCCGCCGAGAACCTTGATGCACTGAACACGGCGAGCGCCGGAGTTGTCAGCAACATCCAGATTCGTCTGCATCTGGATCATATTGTTTCTCCCGACCTGTGGGCCTCATTGCCCACGGTTTCGATAGATGGGGTGGATTACTCAGCCGAAGCTTCGGTCACCACTTCCCAGCGTTTCGTTTTCGAGTGCGGCGCGCATTCCTGAATGCGAACCGTGTCCCCGACATTAAATGCGTTGTCCGCGTCGTGTGCCCGATACTTCTTGGACTTACGAATCGTCTTCATCAAAACAGGGTGCTTGAACCGGCGCTCAACAGAGACGGTTACGGTCTGTTCGTTCTGACTGCTCGTCACGACGCCCTGGAGGATACGCTTTGGCATGTAATCTCTCCGATCACTCGGCCGCGGCTGCGGCTTTTTCGTTGAGCACGGTGTTAACCCGGGCGATATCCCGGCGCACAGCGCGCATCCGGGCGGTATTCTCAGTTTGACCGGTCGCGGCCTGAAAACGGAGGTTGAAGGCCTCTTTCTTCAGGTCTGCAAGCTGCGTCCGCAGCTCATCCGGCGCTTTATCACGCAATTCGGCGGCGTTCATCGCACGCACTCCTTTCGTTCAGAAGCTACCGGGGTCCGATGGACCCCGACGCTTTTCCAAAACACAAACCGGCAAGCGGTCTCCCCCGAACCGAAATTCGAGGGACTACACTCACCAATCCTCGCGCTGGACGACCCGGCACTTCACTGGCAGCTTCATCGCTGCCAGACGGAGCGCTTCCTTTGCCACGGATTCGCCTACGCCGTCAATCTCAAACATGACACGGCCCGGCTTAACCTTGGCGGTCCAGCGGTCGATAGACCCCTTACCTTTACCCATACGAACTTCGATGGGTTTTGCCGTGACCGGCAGGTCGGGGAAGATACGGATCCAAACACGGCCCTGACGTTTCATGTGACGCGTCATGGCCCGGCGTGCCGCTTCGATCTGGCGTGCCGTGATCCGCTCGGGCTCGACGGCCTTAAGACCGAAAGACCCGAAGTTAAGGTCGGTACCGCCTTTTGCCTGACCGTGAATACGGCCTTTGTGCATTTTGCGGAATTTAGTGCGCTTCGGCTGAAGCATGGCTCATCTCCTCAGAGGGTCTTAGCGGCTAGGCCGCCCGCCCCCTCCTTCTTGAAGTTCCTGCATACGGCGATCATGGGCTTGGGGATCATTTTCCATGATTTCCCCTTTGAAGATCCAAACCTTGATACCGATGATGCCGTAAGCGGTGGAGCCTTCGGCGTGGGCGTAGTCGATATCCGCGCGCAGCGTGTGCAGCGGAACCCGGCCCTCACGATACCACTCGGTCCGTGCGATCTCTGCCCCGCCAAGACGGCCGGCGACGTTGATACGGATACCAAGCGCACCCATGCGCATCGCGTTCTGAACCGCGCGCTTCATCGCACGACGGAAGGACACACGACGCTCAAGCTGCTGCGCGATGTTTTCTGCAACCAGGGCTGCGTCGACATCGGGCTTGCGCACTTCGACGATGTTGAGGTGCAGCTCGCTTGCCGTGATCTTGGACAATTCCTTGCGCAGGGTTTCGATATCTGCGCCTTTCTTGCCGATGATCACGCCGGGGCGTGCTGCGTGGATCGTCACCCGGCACTTGCGGTGCGGACGCTCGATGATGATGCGGGAAATGCCCGCCTGACCAACGCGCTTTTTCACATGCTCGCGAATGGCGAGATCTTCGTGAAGCAGTTTGCCGTACTCTTCGCCATCCGCATACCAGCGGCTGTCCCATGTCCGGTTGATCTGCAAACGCAGGCCGATTGGATTAACCTTGTGACCCATCAGGCAGTCTCCTCTTCGGTGCTTACCTGACGCACCTTGATCGTCACCTGGCTGAACGGCTTCAGGATCTTACCAAAGCGACCACGCGCCCGCGGGCGACCGCGCTTCATGACCAGGTTTTTACCGACAAAAGCCTCAGAGACGATCAGCTCGTCCACATCAAGGCCGTGATTGTTCTCAGCATTCGCAATGGCCGACTGAAGCGTCTTTTTGACGTCCTGTGCGATCCGCTTCTTGGAGAAGGTCAGATCGGACAGCGCCTTATCAACCGGCTTGTTGCGAATCATGGCCGCAACGAGGTTGAGCTTCTGCGGGCTGGTGCGCAGCATTTTCGAAATCGCCATCGCTTCGTTGTCAGCGCGGCGGCTGGGGTTTTTAGACTGACCCATCGCTTATCTCCGCTTCGCTTTTTTGTCCGCGGCGTGGCCGTAATAGGTCCGCGTCGGGGAGTATTCACCGAATTTCTGGCCGATCATTTCCTCGGTCACACTGACCGGGATATGCTTTTTGCCGTTGTAGACGCCGAACGTCAGTCCGACGAACTGCGGCAGGATCGTGGAGCGGCGCGACCAGATCTTGATCACATCGCTACGGCCCGATTCGCGCGCTTTCTCTGCCTTTTTCAAGACATAAGAGTCGACGAAGGGGCCCTTCCAAACAGAGCGTGACATGCCTTCAGGCCTCCTTACTTCTTCTTCGCGTGGCGCGAACGGATGATGAATTTATCGGTCGTTTTGTTCGACCGGGTGCGTGCGCCTTTGGTCGGCTTGCCCCATGGCGTCACTGGGTGACGACCACCGGAGGTCCGGCCTTCACCACCACCATGCGGGTGATCGACCGGGTTCATCACAACACCACGCACAGACGGACGAATGCCCTTGTGACGGTTGCGACCTGCCTTACCAAAGTTCTGGTTGGAGTTGTCCGGGTTGGACACGGCACCAACGGTTGCGATGCATTCCTGACGGACCATGCGCAATTCGCCCGAGGACAGGCGGATCTGAGCGTAGCCACCGTCACGGCCCACGAACTGAGCATAGGTGCCGGCTGCGCGTGCGATCTGCCCGCCCTTGCCCGGCTTCATCTCTACGTTGTGGACAATGGTGCCGATCGGCATGCCGGTGAAGGGCATTGCGTTGCCGGGCTTCACGTCGACCTTTGCGCCAGCGATCACGCTGTCACCCACGGCCAGACGCTGCGGAGCAAGGATATAGGCCTGCTCGCCATCTTCGTACTTAACCAGAGCGATGAACGCCGTCCGGTTGGGATCGTATTCGATCCGCTCTACCACGGCCGCCATATCAAACTTGTTCCGTTTGAAATCAACGATCCGGTAAAGACGCTTCGCGCCGCCGCCTTTGCGACGCATGGTGATCCGTCCGGTGTTGTTCCGGCCGCCGTTTTTCGTCAAACCCTCGGTGAGGCGTTTGACTGGGCGACCTTTCCAAAGCTCCGAACGGTCGATCAGAACCAGCCCGCGCTGGCCAGGCGTTGTCGGTTTATACGACTTCAATGCCATCTTACTGTCTTCCGTTTGGTCATTCCGGGCGAACCCGGTTTGCACGAATGAGGCGTATTGCAGCCCCGCCTTGTGTTCTTGCGAACAATATCAAAGCCCCGGACGAATCCGGGGCCATAACGATGGCACCTGTTACTAAGGGGGCGGGGAGCGGTCAAGGGCGCAAGGGGTAGATTTCACCGCCTTTTTCGCCGGTTGTGCCGGACGGGTTTTTCGCTACAACTTTGTTTTGAAACATATATCCAAAAAGGAATGATTTATGGACAGATTAAGTATCTTAGGTGGGGCGCTTTGTCTGCTTTTTACGTCCGCATCGTCAGTAACAGCACAGAATTCGAACACGGGTATGGATGACCTACTTAGGGTCGAAACCGACCGCGTGTTCGTGCTGATGAACAAGCCGACATGGCATCAGGGCGGCGATTTGAGCCAATCGAGCGAAACCTACGCAGACGAGGGAGTGACGGCCCAAGGGCGGCACTACCTGATCCGCGAGGCAATCCCAAAGGGAGAGAGTTTTGACGATTGGTCACAGCTTTTTGCCGTGACGATTGAGCATCCGCTGGATGGTGAGCTTGACGGGTATCTCGGCGGTTTGGTGGCAAATTATGAGAACGCCTGCGATCATCTTGTCTACCAGCAATCGCGCACGACGCCGCCGAATGTGCGGATGATCTCCTTCTTCTGCGGGCAGGAGAAAGCAGAGCCAAATCGCGGCGAAGTCGCCTTCTTTACGATGATGATGACAGGCGACGTTCTGGTGAAGAATTACCATCACATCCGGGTGCCGACCTTCCGGCCTGATCGGGATGAATTGGGTGTCACCATGGACGAGATCGTCACCACCATCCGATCCCTGGGCGCCCTGCAGGTCCTCCCAAAATAAAAACGCCCCGCAATCGTGCGGGGCGGGTTTTTGGCTATCCTCCATGTCTCAAAAGAATAACCAAAAGGAATGGGTTATGGATCGATTAAGGTCATTTTCTGGTGTGCTTTGTCTGTTTTTTTCCGCATCGACGGTAGCAGCACATCAATCTGACACAAGTCCGGAAGACCTGCTTGGCGTCGAACCGGAAATGCATATTTCGTTCCGCGATATAGGTTTGGCTTTAGAGACGCCGAAAGTGACCGTGACTACGGAGAGTATCCCATGGGATCTCTCAGCAAGCAGGGGATTGGGACGCGAGTTACAGACCGTATTCCAATTCGATGCAGATGGGATTGCCGTGATCACAACCGAAGCCATTGCTGCAGATGGTGTCTTTGGCGATTATCGGGAGAAGTTCGGGGTGACGGTCCGGTATTCCCCTACAGCGCGCAACACCCCGATAACGGTGCCAAACATCGCGACTTACACCAAAAACTGCGCCGATGTGTTTGTTAATCCCGATTTCAGCACCCCACTGTCCGAGAGCGGGGTCATCTCAATCCATTGCGGGCGCCTGAAGGAGCCCAACTATATGGGGGAGGTCATAGCCATAGTTCGGGACATCGAGGATAATACTATCGTGGAGCATTTCCATCGTATTCGGGTCGATGCCTTCGCATCAGAGACAGAAGAACTTGGAATAACCCAAGAGCAGCTCATAGACGTCTTTACCCATCTTGCGTTTTTCGGTCTAGACACGAAATGAAAACGCCCCGCATTAGTGCGGGGCGTCTCAATACCTGTCGAAAGACCGTGGCTTAAAGGCCGGTGGTCACGTCGATCATGTTGCCCTCTTCGAGGGTGACATAGGCTTTCTTCACGTCCTTGCGGCGGCCGGGGCGACCGCGGAAACGCTTAACCTTGCCCTTGGTGACGGTCGTGTTCACGGCCTTCACCTTGACGTTGAACAATGCCTCAACCGCCTCTTTGATGGTCGGCTTGTTCGCGTCGATGGCGACTTCAAACACCACGGCATTCGCTTCGGATGCCAGAGTGGATTTTTCGGTGATCAGCGGCTTGCGGATCACGTCGTAGAGTTCTGGTTTCACGCTCATTTCAGCCGCGCCTCCAGCGCTTCGACAGCGGATTTCGTCAGCACGAGCTTTTCGCGACGCAGGATGTCATAGACATTCGCGCCAACGCTCGGCAACAGATCCACGCCCGCGATATTGGCCGCGGCCATCGCGAAGTTTTCGTTCAGCTCCGGCCCGTCGATGATCAGAACACGGCCAAGGCCGAGCTTTGCCAGATGTGCCGCAAGGACCTTGGTCTTTGCCTGATCCAGCGCTGCATTGTCGATCACGATCAGATCGCCTGCGCCTGCCTTGGCAGAGAGAGCGTGCTTGAGGCCAAGCGCGCGCACCTTCTTCGGCAGGTCATGAGCGTGGCTGCGCGGGGTAGGGCCCTTATACACGCCACCCTTGCGGAAGATCGGCGCCTTGCGGGAGCCGTGGCGTGCGCCGCCGGTGCCCTTTTGGCGATAGATCTTCTTGGTGGAGTAGCTGACTTCCGTCCGCGTTTTCACCGAGTGCGTACCGGCCTGCGCGCGTGCCCGCTGCCAGCGGACAACACGGTGCAGGATGTCCGCGCGCGGCTCCAGCCCGAATACCTCATCGGCAAGGTCAATGGACCCGGCTTTGGAGGCGTCAAGATTGACTACATCGAGTTTCATTTCTCTTCACCCCCTTCAGGAGCATCAGCAGGTGCTTCTGCGGCTGCTTCGGCTTCTGCGGCCTCAATCGCGGCCTGCTCTTCAGCGGCGGCTGCGGCTGCGGCGGCTTCTGCTTCGGCGGCGGCCTGTGCGGCAGCTTCCTCAGCAAGACGCTTTGCTTCCTCAGCTGCGGACCGCAATGCGGCCGGCAGGATCACGTTCTCGGGCAGCGGCTTTTTCACCGCGTCCTTGATCGTCACCCAACCACCTTTGGAGCCAGGAACAGCGCCCTTGACCATGATCAGGCCACGCTCGCTGTCGGTCTTGACCACTTCAAGGTTCTGGGTGGTGACGCGCGCAGCACCCATGTGCCCCGCCATCTTCTTGCCCTTGAACACCTTGCCGGGATCCTGACACTGACCGGTGGAGCCGTGCGAACGGTGAGAGATGGACACACCGTGGGATGCCCGCAGGCCCCCGAAATTGTGCCGCTTCATCGCGCCAGCAAAGCCTTTACCGATCGATGTGCCTGCCACATCCACATACTGACCCGGGAAGTAATGATCGGCGGTGATTTCCTCACCCACGTCGATCATGTTCTCGGCAGACACGCGGAATTCGGCCAGCTTGCGCTTCGGTTCCACCTTCGCCACAGCGAAATGGCCGCGCATCGGCTTGGTCACGTTCTTGGCCTTTACGTTGCCCGCGCCAAGCTGAACGGCGGTGTAGCCGTCCCGATCAGCGGTGCGCTGTGCGACCACCTGCAGGTTTTCCATTTGGAGGACGGTCACAGGGATCTGCTTTCCGTCTTCCATGAACAGCCGGGTCATGCCCAGCTTCTTTGCGATAACTCCGGAACGCATTGGTTCACGCCTCCTCAGAGCTTGATTTCAACGTCCACACCGGCCGCGAGGTCGAGCTTCATCAGCGCGTCCACGGTTTGCGGTGTGGGGTCAACGATATCCAGCAGGCGCTTATGCGTGCGGATTTCGAACTGTTCACGAGACTTCTTGTCGATATGCGGGCCACGCAAAACCGTGAATTTCTCGATCTTGTTGGGCAGCGGGATCGGGCCACGGACATTGGCGCCGGTGCGCTTTGCCGTGTTTACGATTTCGCGCGTGCTTGCATCCAAGACGCGATAATCGAACGCCTTAAGCCGGATGCGTATATTTTGACCGTTCATTTGGTCGCCTCACGGATCACGAGGTTGAAGGAAACGGCCGGGGCGTATCCCCGGCCGAGGAATTATTCAAACCGTCGAGGATTACTCGATGATTTTGGAGACGACGCCCGCGCCGACGGTGCGGCCACCTTCGCGGATGGCGAAGCGCAGCTTC
The DNA here is from genome assembly GCF_014199445.1 of Rubricella aquisinus. Lineage (GTDB taxonomy): Bacteria > Pseudomonadota > Alphaproteobacteria > Rhodobacterales > Rhodobacteraceae > Rubricella > Rubricella aquisinus. Next base: position 72,566 of record NZ_JACIJS010000012.1, read on the forward strand.
TCTTCCATCGCGATCGGGGCGATCAGCTCGACGTTGAACTTCAGGTTGTCGCCCGGCATCACCATTTC
>NZ_JACIJS010000013.1 GCF_014199445.1 Rubricella aquisinus
AGTGCCGGATATGCAAACTTCTTCAATCGATCCCTAAAGACCTAACCAAAACCGCCCACATATCCCTTCATCAAAGATATATATGTCAAAGAGCTAGAGACAAAAACGACCGCTGCGATGTTGCCATCGCTTTGGCTTTGCTTCCGTCTCTGGGTGACCGTGTCGCCTCAGCGCCGCCGGTGAGGGGTTATCTATGGATATGCGCGGAGTCGTGCAAGCGGTTTTTTGGGGTTCTGAGCAAAAAATCCGCAAAAAACCATCAGAACATTGTTTTCATTATGTTTTTTTCGATTTACCTCGCAAATTCTTGGTTCCAAACCGAGATGAACCACTCCCGCCACCCGGAATCAGGGCCACATTCATGCAGTCGCCGAGGGCAAGGCCCAAGCAGTCATCCGCCTTCCTGGCCAGCAGCGCGCCAGAACAAAGAAATGGGGGTCTCATGCGTCCAGCGTCCCACCACCGGGATGAGGGACGCGCGCATCAACGGGCAAAGATGGAAGCTTCTTTACCCAAAAACCCCCGCGCACCATAGGCACGCGGGGGCAGGTCATCGTCGCCGTCCCGATCAGGTGAATTCAGCAATCGGGCGGGCCGCGAAGCTGGCACCAAGGGGCGAGGTAAACCGATCTTGCGTGAGCGTATCGGTATTCGCCATGTCGGGCGCTGGCAGGGCTGCAATCTCGTTGATGAGGCTGTGCAGCTTAGCCGCCGTGAAGCGGTCCGTGACCTGCCCGGCATCATTGGCCAGTTCCAGATCGGCACCGAGGAAGGATTGCCCGTCCAGCTTGAAATAGTCGCTCAGGGTGACGTCCCCCGCGACCTTTCCAGCTTGCGGCCCGGATCCCGTGGCCGCTTGCGACCGGATCGTCAGATCATCGCCGGAGCGGACGAACCCGATATCGCGCAGCAGATCGCCGATCGTCGTCGGGTCAGCCTGCGCGCCCTGCACGGCCGCGCCATCAATGCGGATCGTGTCCTCCGTCGCGTTCAGACCGGAGAGGGAGAGGATATTATCCCCCTGACCGCCGATGACCACGGTATCGGCAAGCCCATCGGAGAAGCGCGTGGCGCTCGTCTGCTCCGTCAGGGTCAGAACGCTGTGCGACAGGTCGATCCCCGCAAGCGCATCGGCCTGGGCCGGGTTCAGGCTTGATCCGTCAAGAAAGCCGGTATGGATATCCCCCGTGCGGGTCAGGCCAAGGCCCGTCACCACATCCAGATCTTGCGCGCTCAGCACACCGATCACACCGTTGGCCCCCATCACCTCGACCGGCGGACCGGAGAGCGCGCCGCGCTGATCGGGTGCGAAATACCCGTCAAACGTGATGTCCCCCGCAAGCCGAAGGCCGGACCGGTCCACCGTCGCGCGGGTCTCGATCCGCAGATCGTTGCCATCGCGCACGAACCACACATCATTAAGGAGCGCCGTCACATCCGCCGGATCACCCTCCGTCACCGCATCGGCGATCTGGATCACGTCGGTTTCCAGCAAGGCAGGCTTGATCGGATCGTTCGGCTCGAACTGGCCGAAGCGCGCGTCGGACGCGGTGTTCCCGCCCCGCAACTTGTCCGTGATGACGAAGGTGTCATTGCCCTCATCGCCAAGGAACAGGTTGCTCGCGCCCCCGGTTTCCATCCGGTCATCGCCGGAGCCGCCAGAGGCCATGGTATGCGAGGTGTCGATATCGGTGATGAACGTGTCATTGCCGACCTCACCAAAGGCCGCATTGCCGGAGCCGCCAAGCTGGATGTAATCGGCACCCGACCCTGCCTGCGTGATCGACGCGATGCCGACATTGACGATGATGTCGGTCCCGCCGCCGGTGTTGAACACGTTCTGCACGCCGCCCGCGATGATGAAATCCTCGCCATCGCCGGAATAGAACAGGTTGCGGTCCCCCAGTCCGATCATCAGATCGACGCCATTGCCGCCGAACAGCAGGTTCTTGGTGCCCAAGGCCACGACGATATCTTCACCCTCCTCCCCGCGCACCCGGTTATAGGACCCTGCGGCGATGATGATGTCATTGCCATTATCGCCGGTGATCAGGTTCTGCTCCCCAATGGCCACCAGAATATCCGCGCCATCATCCCCCGTGACCCGGTTGTCAGAGCCAAGCACGACCGCAAGGTCATTGCCGTCTCCCATGGTCAGGAGGTTCATATTGGCCACCGCAACGGCAATGTCATTGCCAAAGCCGCCAAAGCCCACATTGTTTTCGCCCAGCATAACCATCAGGTCACCATCCCCATTGAGGTAGTTGAGGCCGGGGAAGTTGTCTTTGAAGTCGCTGAGGAACTCGCGGAAATTCTTCTTCTCCAGCAGGTCATCGAAATCAATGAGGGAGATGAATTCGAATTGCGAGGCCACCTTGGTCAGACCGCCGCCATATAGCTCGGCATCCTCATTGGCGAAGGGGGATTTGATATCCCCGAACTCCACGAAATCGGGCCGTGTAGCGATGGCGGCAAAGCCGCTGGTGATCTCTGCAATCGTGCCTGTGATCATGCTACCGATGGGCGGCATATAGACGTTGGTGAACAGGGAGGAGGAGGCGAAGTTGCCCCATGTCTCAGCCGCTGTGCGGCCCGCCCCTTCGGGATCAATATTCGGCAATCCATCGACACCGGGCGTCAGACCGCCAAGCAGATCGCCAATATCGCCATTGAGCGTCTTGACCTCCAGATCCGCCTTCATGAAGGGCACCAGATTGCTGAGCCCGAATGGCAGGCCGGAGAAGGATTGCATCTTTGCCCCCACCAGCGAACGGACGTCAAATTCCAGCACATCGGCAACATTATCGCCAAACACCACATTGAAGCTGCCAAAGGCGACGATCACGTCAGACCCGCGCCCGCCAACGATGAAATTCGCGGTGGAGATGTTGTTCAGCATATACTGCACCCCATCCCCGATCGCCATCGCCTGACTGACGAAGGGCAATTGTTTGGCGACGCTCTTGACCGCGTCGAGCGTGAAGCTTTCGCGCGCTTCCTTGGTGAACTTGCCCCAGGAATTGCTGACCTTCTCCTTGATTTTGTCGCCTTTGCCCCCGTTGGTGATGAAGCTTTTCAGATCGCTGAGGTTCTTTTTCGATTGCAACAGGATCGGGAAATGCTTCTCCGCGAAGGTCTTTGGCTTGGGCGCTTCATATGTCGTCCGATCAAAGGTGGTCCTGCTTGGCTCCAATGCGCCCATCATCTTCATGATCGCGAGCACCCCATTGGGGTTGAGTGCGACCATCACGTCATCGGATGTGCCAGACATATTCGCGATCAGATTGCCCGTCCCGATGGCGACCTGAACGTCATTGCCTGTCTCAACGAGGCTTTGCGTGGTCACCGGATCGGCCATCTGGATGATGATGTTCTTGTCACCCAATGCGATCATCTGATCGCTGCCAAGCCCGACTTTCACAATGAGGTTAAACTCACCCGCCGCAACCATGGTCGCGTTGCCGTGGCCGACATGGGTGATGATGTTGCCGCCCGCGCTTTTGAGCGCATCAAGGGCGGACTGGCTCTGCGATGGCACGCCTTTCTTGGCAGCCTTGATCGCCTTGCGGGCGTCCCGCTCCATATCCGCTTTCACCTCGGTGCGGACCTGATCATAGAGCGTGTGTGACGCGCCATTTTTGATGATGTTACGCTGATGATCTTTATTTGCGTGGAGTTCCGCGACAGCGCTCGTCCCGCTTTCCATTGCCTTGGCGTAATCCGCCTCACGGGCGATCGTCATCTCATGCTCGTAATCCTCCGCGATCTTGCGCTTGGTCAATTCGTCGAGGTTGGATTGGAAGAGGCGACCGTTGCCATATTGGGCGGTGATGAACTTATCCACCTCTCCCGCTTCATGCTTTGCCACCTTGCGCGCGACCGTGACGGTTTCGATGTTCTTCTGGATCGCGTGGCCCAGGGTATCAAGCCCCACCGCCACGCCGATGAAATCGCCATTGCCCAGCTTCACCAAAGCGTTCTTGCCCCCGGTGCCGCCGCGTCGTTCGGCGGTGGATTGGCCGTTGCGGCGCCCGTGGAACACCTCATCGGCCTTGAGTTGATTGGCAAGCGTCACGCCCGTTGCGTCATGCTCGGCATAGACGCCCCGGGGCTTGTCCGGGTCCACCGGGCCCTGCCCCGCCGGGGCGGCAGCACCGCCAGGCGCCTTGGGCAGCGGGATGTTGATTGCTCCCATGATCGTGTTCGTCGTGGCCAGATGGCTGCCATCGGCCTGCATGGTCATGAACTCGCGCAAGCTCAGCTTCGCCTTGTTCGGATCGCCCCCCGGCTGGCTGCGCAGATGCGCGAGCAGACTGGTCGCGCGCTCCCTGTCCTTGGCGAAATTCACACCCTCTCCCGTTGCCTTGAACGCATCAGGGTTGGCATCAACCATGATGTTGCCACCCTTAAAGGCCGCGGCGAACATCTTGGTGTCGTAATTGGTCAGGAACTGCGGATTGACCTCAAGGTTCGGAACGGTATTGCCGATCCGGCCCGCCGCATCTAGCTCTGCCAGATCATTGCTCACGCGGTCGCTGTTGCTGATCGCATCGGGCGCGCTCGTGTCGCTGGAGCCGACGCGCACCATCACGTTTTGCGAACCCGCCGCAAGCCCGGTGAAAGAGCCATCGCCAACCTGCACCAGCGCATTGGTGCCTAGGATGGACCCAAGACTATCAAGGATATTCTTGTTCTTGCCGCTGGCGATATCCGCCTCGCTCAGGCCTTTGCCCAGCGCATTGGCCATCACGTCGCGCCCGCCCTTCTCAAACGGGTTACTGATCAGCAGGCCATTGACGTCCCCGTCTCCGACCTTCACCGCCCATGAGCCACGGTTTTTCTCCAGCGCAAGCCCGATATAGCTCATCGTGCCGTCGCCCACATTCACGAGCACCGACTGCCCGCCTGCGGCCACGCCGGTGACATGGCCGTCCCCGACCTTCACCGCGACGTTCAGATCGCCATATTGGCCGAAGGCGCTGTTGCCATCGCCAACGCGGGTAAACAGCGTGAAGGCCATGTTGCTCAGGCTCGCGTCATTCGTGAGGCTGCCTTTCCAGACGCCAGCCTGCACCACGATGTCATTGCCGTTGCCGGTCGCCACGATGACGTTGCCCCGACCCAGCATCCCGGCATAGACATTGCCGCCGCCGGTGGACACGACAAGGTTGCCCTCTCCCATCATCACGAGGCCATGCACATCGACACCCTTATGCGCATAGGCGATGTTGAACCGGCCAAGCATCAGACCCGTCAGGCGGGAGCGGCGCGTGTCGCTTGTTCCGTGCCCGGTATGAACGACCACGTTGCCAAGACCCGCAAGCCCGACATTGAGGTTCCCCCAGCCTTCCTTGACCACGACATTCGCCTTACCAAGCCCGATCACCGTATCATTGCCCGTACCGGTGAGCGCGAAATTCGCATCGCTGGCAAGGATGATGGTGTCATTCCCCTCACCCCCGATCGCTGCGGCACCAGAGAAGCTCTTGGCACCCTGTTTGGCCGCTTTCTTGTTCTCCGGCGTCAGGGCCAAGGCCCCCTTGATCCGATCCCAGCTTGTCGCGAGGTTATCCGACTTCACTTCGTTGATGAACGTTTTGGCCGTGCGCGCAAGGGAGAAGGGGTTGCCCGCGATGATCACGTCATCCCCCTTGCCACCAAAGACGACATTATACTTGCCACCCGCGATCAGGATGTCCGACCCGTCGCTGCCGAACGTGACGTTCAGCACCCCGACGACCACTTGCACCACGCCGTCGCCCCGCTTCCACTGAAAGCCCGCGCCCAGCACGGACCAGACAAAGCTGGTGGAGGGTTCCTCCTGAATGCCGTCGGGCAGCGCGCCGGAGGCAAGATTGGTGTTAGACGTATCAGCGTCCGCCGGATCGGCACTGGCGCTTGCGGTGACTTGTGCACTCAGTTGCGCTTCGGCGTCGGACGACGCGGCCTCTTCGCCATTGGCTTCGGCTTCTGCGGCTGCCGCCGCCTGTTCGGCCTCCTCGGCGGCGGCCATGCCCGCGCTCACCGATGATTTGGCCGATGCCAGCACGTCTGAGCCATCGGACGATGCCCCGGCCATCGCAGAGGAGCGCGCCGCCGCGATATCTTCTTCGCTCACGTCCTCCAACCCGTCGTCAGCGCCGATGCCATAATCGGCCTGTCGCGCCATCGCCACAGAAAGGAGGTTTGGCGTGTCGGCGGCCACCGGGGCGGCCTCGACCGGCGTGTTTGGCTCGTCCTGCGCGGGCGTGTCCGAAACCGCCTCATCCGACAGGCCGGAGATGTTCTTGAGCGCGTCCAGCGGATTGCTGGCAAAGCCGGTGAGGAATTTCATGCCTTCGCCCGCATCCACGATGCTCATCCGGCCAAGGGCGACGATTTCGTCGCGTTCCCTCGTTTCCGTGCCACGGGTCAGGATGAGGTTGTATTGGCCAAGCGCCAGCACACGGTCATATCCCTTGCCCGCCGTGACGATATTGTATTGACCAAGCACTTTCACATCGGAGCCGCCATCCATCAGCGTCACGATATTGGCCTGACCCACCGCGATCACGTCGCTGTGGCCATTGCCGGTGTTGGTGATGATATTGCCCCGTCCGGCCACCCATGCGCGCATATCGCCATCGCTGGTATGGGTGACGATGTTGCCGTAGCCGGCTGCGATCACGTCTGTCTTACCGGTGCGCGATGCGTTGGTAACGATATTCGCCCCGCCTGCACCCCGCATTTCGATATCCGTCGCCCCCCCGGTCGCGGTGATCACATTGCCAAGCCCCGCGCCATAGAGCGTGGCCTTGCCATGCTCGGTCGTGTTGACGGTGAGAATGTTCGCGGCCCCCGCGCCGATCAATCGGGCGGTGCCGGTCCTGCCCGTGCGCGTCAGGATATTGGCGCTGCCGATCCCGATCAGCTCAATATGGCCGTGATCCACGGTGCTGGTCAGGATATTGGCCCCGCCGGCTCCCTTGAACCAGATATTGCCGGTTTTGCCGACACGAGTGAGGATGTTGCCAAGCCCCGCGCCCTTGAAATCAATGTTCCCGTGATCGGCGGTGTGGGTGAGGATATTCGCCGCGCCTGCCCCGTTGAAGATGATGTCACCTTCCTCCCCGGTCAGGGTGATCACATTGGCACCCCCCGCCCCATTGAACCGCACGTCGCCACGTGCGGCGGCATGGGTGATGACGTTGTAAAGACCCGCGCCGTTGAAATGGATATCCGCAGCACCGGTGTTTGGCCCGGCGCTGACTTCCCGCTCGACCATGCGGGATTTCTGACGGGTTTCCTGCACGTCATGCAGTTCGCCGTTGATCTCTTTCTGAACGGTGACGGTCTCGGCGTAGTATTCCTCGACCCAAACCTTTCTGGTGGCGCCGGATGTGCCGAACAGCGTGATGATATTGGCCCCACCCCCGCCATTAAAGCGGATGCTGTTGCCCTCAGCCCCGGACAGCCCCACGGTCAGCACATTCCCGTAACCGAGCGCGTTCATCGTCACATTGCCGGAAACGCCAAGGCGGGTGACCACATTCGCAGCCCCCACCCCGGTGAAATCAATATCGCCCTGATCGACGGTACTGGTGATGACATTCGCACCCCCACCCCCCTCGAACCGCACATCGCCGGTGCTGCCGGATAGGGTGATGACATTGCCGATACCGACGCCCTTGAAATCCACATCGCCATGTTTGCCGCTATGGGTGATGACATTCGCGGCCCCCGCGCCGCGGAACACAATATCGCCGCCGCCGACGGTAGCACTGACCCAGCGGGTCCTTTCGACCTGTCGGGTGCGCGTGACCATTTTGGGAACCCGGAAAGAACGGCCAAAGAACCGGATCGTGGTAAAGCCATCCATCGTCAGATAGCGTTCGCTGGCCATGTATGTCTCAGCGCGCTTGCCCTCTCCGGTGAGGGTGATGACATTGCCCAGCCCCGCACCGTTGAACGTGACCTTGTTGGCGGCGTGATACTCCGCGAAGTTCACCTTGATCACGTTGGCAGCGCCCGCCCCGTCAAAGGACAGCGCGCCTTTCTTCACCTTATAGTCGATGACATTGGCCGCACCCGCACCGACAAAGCGCAAATTGCCCTCACCCACATGATGCGTGATGACATTGCCATAGCCTGCGCCGGTGAAATCGACATCGCCGGTCGTGCCCGTGCGCTTGAGGATATTGGCCGCACCGATGCCGACAAAATCGAGATTTCCGTGCCGGGCAGTGTGGGTGACGATGTTCGCCCCGCCGCCACCACCGAAATCAAGATGCCCGCGCGCCCCGCTGAGCGTCACGACATTCCCCACCCCAACGCCGCGGAAGGTCAACCGGTTAAAACTGCGATCATCCGAGAAGGAAGCCGTGACCACATTGCCGAGCCCCGCGCCCACAAAGCTCAGCGTGCCATGCCGCCCGATCCGCTCCACCCGGTTTGACGCGCCTGCGCCGGTGAAGGACAGATCGCCGTAATCCGCCTTGTGCCGCACCGTGTTCGACGCGCCCGCGCCGACGAATTCCAACTTGCCCCGTTTGCCCGTCAAGGTGACGGAATTGCCCAAACCCGCGCCGGTGAATTTCAGTTCGTTGATCCGATTGTCATGGGTGAAATGGGCGCTGACCCGGTTGCTCGCCCCGGCCCCGGTAAAATGCAGCCGCCCGCTTTCGCCGCTGCGCTCCACCACGTTGGAGGCCCCGGCCCCCGTAAACGTCAGATTGCCGCGTTTCGCGGTGTTCTTCACCTTGTTGGCAAAACCTGCGCCGACGAATTTGATGTCTGCGGCTTCGCCATAGGCGTGAATATCGTTGTGGGCCCCAGCGCCCCCGAAATCAATTGTGCCATGCCCTGTCGATTCAAGCCGCATCTTGTTGCTGGCCCCGGCCCCCCGGAAATGGATTTTGCCCGAGGAGGTGCGGTTGAAGAAATCGTTGCGCGCCCCCACGCCCGCGAAATCAATATCGCCGGTGCTGCCGTAATGGCGCACCACATTGCTGAAGGCCGCCGTGCGCAGCCGCACGCGGCCATTGCTGTGATGGGTGATCTTTGTCTTTCCAGAGGCACCGTTGAAATCAATATCGCCCGAATGGGATTTGTTGATCTCCGCATATCCCGCAGCACCGTTGACCGACAGATTGCCGGTGGTGTCGTTCACCTTCAGATGCGCCGATCCGCCATAGACCTTGTCATTGCCGCTGCCAGTGTTCACGGTCGTCTTGAAACCGCCCACCGTGATCGTGTCATTCCCCGCCTTCGCATCAATCGTGCCCCCAAAGCCGATGGCGACAATCGTGTCATTCCCGTTGGAACCGTTATATTTGCCAGTCACAAGATAGCCGATGGATTTGAACGCGCTCTTGAAGGCTTTTTTGACTCTGGACATCAGATATCTCCCTGGGAATGGGCCATTTCGCCCTTGGTGTTTTTGGTTTTCTTGGTGAAGCGGAAAGTGAGCGTCCGCACCGCGGCGAGGGTGCCGGTACGGTCATAGACGGGTCGTAGCGAAATCCCCGATGTGCCATCGGGAAAGACGTTTTCGGCAAGGTCATCGCGCACGTCGCGCACATGCCCAAAGGGCGCAATCAATTCGACAAAGACGAGCCTGTCGCCCCCGGTCCAGTCCTCAGGGCCGACCAGCGAGGCGCCACGCTTAAGCTTTCGCAGGCCTTCTTCCGTGGTGTTGGCCCACGCGACAAAGGCGATGGGTTCTCCATCCTCGCGCTCGTAATAGCGGAACTGACCCGTTTCGATCGCAGGCAGCACCTGCTCGATCAACTGGCCGACCGTATAGTCGCGCTGTATCTCGGCATGAGAGCAAAGATAAAGGACACCCCCGGCGACATGGATCTTGTCTGCCGCAGTCGGATGTGATGGCGCACCGGGCACGGCGCTCAGGCCTCAGACTGGAGGTCGGCTTGCTCGTTAATCTCGGCATTCACAAGCCCGGCCTCAACCATCGCACGGACCGTGTTGCCGAACTTTTCGTCCGCCAGAAGGTTCTGAATGATCGACGCCATATAAAGGAAGCCACCGATCGGCATGGTCACCACGGCCTTCGTCTCAACCACCGGTTCCTGACCCTCTTCCCGCTCCGTAATTGCGAGGTCATTTGCCGCCTGATCGACGAGAATCAGGCGCACCACGCCATTGCGAACATTCACGGCAGAGAGCGTCTCAGCGAAGATTTCGTGTGTCATTTCAGTGTTTTCCTCATGTTGCGGATTGTTCCACTAAGCAAACACGTCAGGAAAAAATTTATTCATCGCCCTCACAAAAAAAGTTTATTTTTTATTCGTCAGTTTTCGTTTGTCGGAGCGGATTTGCGGCCCTCATAGTCCGGTGCATCACGCAAAAATGAGGGATTTGGACCGATGCTTGCGGCGGATATGGATGACAGTGTCTTTGACGGTGCGGGGCCAGACGGCACCGCGACGGATGCCGGGTTGCACAGTGGGGCAGCCTGTCTTTTGCTGATCAGTCACTATTACCAGCGCCCGGCGGACGGGGCCGACCTTACCCGGCGCATGGCGGGGGATGAGCCGAGCTTTGCCACGCTGGTGCGCACCGCGCGGCATCTTGGCCTGCGGGCGCGGGTCGTCAAATCGAGCCTGCGCAAGATCGGCAAACTGACCCTGCCCGCCATCGCCCGGACCAAGGAAGGGCTTTACTTCATCATGGGGGCCGTCACCGCGACCGAAGCCGCGCTTCATGAGCCGACGCGCGGCACGGCGCGGCGCGTGCCCTTGGCGGAGTTCGAGCAGATGTGGACCGGAGAGTTACTGCTCCTCACCCCGCGCGACGTGAAAACCAAGCGGCTGAAATTCGACGTCTCGTGGTTCATCCCGTCGATCCTGAAATACCGCACCGTGTTGGCGGAGGTGATCGTCGCCTCCCTCTTTATCCAGATTTTCGCGCTTTTGATGCCGCTCTTCTTTCAGGTGGTGGTGGATAAGGTGCTGGTGCATCAGGGGCTGACGACGCTGACGGTGCTGGCCATCGGGCTGGCCGCGATTTCGGTGTTTGACGTGGTGCTGGGGGGGCTGCGGACCTATCTGATGTCCCACACGACCAGCCGGATTGATGTGGAACTGGGCGCGAAGATGTTTTCGCACCTGTTGGAGTTGCCTCTGCGCTATTTCGAGAGCCGCCCCGTGGGCCAGACCGTCGCCCGCGTGCGCGAATTGGAAACGGTGCGCGAATTCCTGACCAGCTCTGCCCTGACGGTGGTGCTTGATCTGGTGTTCGGGCTGATCTTTTTCTTCATCATGTATGCCTATAGCCCGCTGCTGTTTGCGGTCGTGGCGGGGGCAGTGCCGCTTTATGTGGCGATTTCGCTGGCGATCACGCCCGAGCTGCGCCGCCGGGTGGAGGAGCGGTTTCAGCACGGCGCGGCGTCCCAGTCTTTTCTGGTAGAGACCGTCACGGCGATGGAGACGATGAAATCCATGTCGATCCAGCCGCTTGCCCGCCGCGATTGGGAAGATCGGCTCGCCGCCTATGTGCGCGCGTCCTTCCGTACCATCACCCTGTCCACGTTGGGCCGGCAACTGATCGAGTTCATCTCAAAGATCGTGACGGTGCTGATCCTGTTTCTGGGCGCGCGCCTCGTGATCGCGGGGGAGATGACCATCGGTCAGTTGATCGCTTTCAACATGTTCGCAAGTCACGTCAACGGCCCGGTGCTGCGCATGGCCCAGCTTTGGCGTGATTTTCAGGAGGCCCGGATTTCCGTTGACCGGCTGGGGGATATCCTCAATTGCCCGCCCGAGCTTGGTTCTGAGGGCACCTCCCTCACCCTGCCCCCGGCGCAGGGGCGGATCGAATTTCAGAACGTCACCTTCCGCTATGACCCGAATGAGCCGGAGGTGCTGAGCGACATTTCCTTTGAGATCAACGCGGGCGAGGTCGTGGGCCTTGTCGGGGCGTCCGGCTCGGGCAAAAGCACCCTGACCAAGATCGTGCAGCGGCTCTATACGCCGGAACGGGGGCGGGTGCTGGTCGATGGCACGGATTTGAGCCTTGTTGATCCGTCGTGGTTGCGCGCGCAGATCGGGGTGGTGTTGCAGGACAACGTGCTGTTCAACCGGTCGGTAAAGGCCAATATCGCGCTTGGCGATCCGACACTGCCAATGTCGAAAGTGCTTGAAGTGTCCCGACTGGCGGCGGCGCATGAGTTCATCGTGCAGCTTCCGCGTGGCTATGACACCCAGATCGAGGAGCGCGGCATGAACCTGTCAGGCGGGCAGCGGCAGCGGATCGCGATTGCGCGCGCGCTGGCACTGGATCCGCCGATCCTCATCTTTGACGAGGCGACATCGGCGCTGGATTACCATTCGGAGCGGGAAATCCGTGAAAACATGCAGGAAATCGGCTCAGGCCGGACGATGCTAGTGGTCGCGCATCGGCTTAGCACCGTGCGCCACGCGGACCGGATCCTGTTCTTTGACCGGGGACGGATCGTGGAACAGGGCAGCCATGACGAGCTGATCGCGTTTGGCGGACGCTATGCGCAACTGGTGGCGGAGCAGGCAGGATGAGCAAGTTTTCCATCACGATCCCGTCCAAGGATGCCCGGCCAGTCACCCCACGCCGCCCCCCCGCTTCGCCCAAACCGCCGGAGACGCCAGCGCCAAACCCGCAGGCCATTGCGGTGATGCAAGCCGATGACGCGCCGATCATCGCGCGCCAATCCGCGCGCGACAGTTACGAATTCATGCCCGCCCTGCTGGAAGTGATGGAACGCCCGGCCTCCCCCACGGGGCGGCTCCTTGTCTATATCATCTGCACGCTCTTTGCGCTGGCGGTCGCATGGGCCACATTCGGGCGGGTCGATATTGTCGCCATGGCCCCCGGCACGATCCAGCCCGAAGGGGGTGCCGTGATCGTGCAGGCCAGCAAATCGGGCACAATCGCGCAGGTCTGGGTTGAGGAAGGCGACCGCGTGCAGGAAGGCGACATCCTCCTCACCCTCGACGACAGGGAGGCCACCGCCCCGCGTGGCCAGATCGAAGAGCGGCTCCTGCGCCAGACCATGACCGCGCGCGTCAATGCGCGGCTTCTGGAAATGCTGGAAGCACCGGTTGAGAACCGCCTTGCGGATTTGCCCCTGCCGCCCGAGCTTGAGGCGCTGGCCGAAACTCAGGCGCAGGCCCGGCTTGCCACATTCCTTGCCGAACAGGACCGCCAATTGGCGGAGATATCAGAGCTCGAAACCCGTCTCGCCGTCGCCCGTGCAAACGTGGCGGAGCGGCAGGATGCCTTGCCGCTCTACCGCGAACATGAGGCGAATATCGCCTCGCTTGCGACGCGCGGGCTGGTGCGGCAAGCGGAATGGCTGGAGGTGCAGCTTGCCCTTGCCCAGCAGGAGGAAACCCTGCTGCGCGAGGAGGGAGAGATCACGATGATCGGCGCGCAGCTTGCCACCCTGCGCGCCAACCGCGCCGCGCGCATTCAGGCCGCGCGCTATGCAGCGGTTGAGGCGCTGTTGGAAGCAGAACAAACCGGCTCCATCGCGCTGATCGAACGGGCGCGGCTTGATACCGTGGATGAGCGGCTGACGGTGCGCGCGCCGCGCGACGGGGTGATGGCCCGCGTCGATGTGGATGAGGGCGGCACAATCGTGCAACCCGGTCTCGTGATCATGACGATCCTGCCCGAAGATGATCTGGTGGTGGAGGCACGCCTGCCCAGCCGCGATATCGGCTTCGTGGCGCTGGGGATGGAGGTCGCCGTGAAGGTGGACGCCTACCCCTATACCCGGTTCGGGCATCTGGACGGGACGGTGACGACCATCAGCGCGGACAGCACAATCGCCGAAGGGGAGCGGGAGCCCGCCTACACGATCACCGTGACCTTAGCTGCAGACGCGTTGGAGGTGGAGGGCAACCGCTATCCAATCAGTACCGGAATGCAGGTCACCGCCGATATCCGCACGGGCGAACGCTCGATCCTCGACTATTTCCTGTCCCCCATTCGGGCCTCCGTTCAGGAAACCCTGCGGGAGCGGTAACAGCCCTCATTTTTCCTGCGCGACGGGGCGCGCTCACAACGGCCTTGCATCCGCATGGCAACCATGCCACGAAAGCATCACCACAGGGGAGCCGCATATTGCTGCGGCTGAGATGCGAGGCGCGAAGCCTCCGGACCCTCAAAGCTGATCTGGGTAATGCCAGCGTAGCAAGGAGGCTATATCGTGTTTGCAGGCGCACAAGTATCCCTTTATCCGATGACCGACGGGTTCGTTTCCGTGATCCTGTCGTCGCTCAAGGCCCTCGACCCGTGGCGGGACCAACTGCGGATCGAAACCGACGATATCTCAACCCTGATGGTCGGCCCGCCAGAAGTGCTGTTCCCCGCCTTGCGTGACTTGTTCGTGCAAGCCGCTGGAACCGGAGAGCATGTGGTCCTGCGCTGTACCTTGTCGCGTGGCTGCCCCGGCGAGCCTGATGACCCCATCTGCCAGACCAGTTCGCTCGCCAATCCCGATGAGCCGATCGCCGCGCGCCAACAAAAGGCCCTGATGGCGATTGCCGATCCGGTGGAAACGGGCGAGCGGGCGGACGCCCAATTCTCGCTCTATCTCATGGGCGCGGGCGATCACATGCTAGAGATCATGGGCTGCATCGATTTTCTCAAGCAGAGCGGCACCTTTGACCGGTCCAAGAATTTCTGCACCCGGCTTACCGGTGATGCCGGACCGGTTTTTGCGACGCTCCAACAAGCGTTTTGCCAGTTCGGGGCACCCAATGGCCATGTCACCATTGATCTGACGGTTTCGGCCAACAGCCCGTCGCTGCGCTGATCCAATGCAGCGCCCCGTTCCTCGCCCCCCCGGCCGAGGACTTGCCCACGGCGTTCCTGCCGTTCTGAGTGTGGCGAGTGCCTTTGTCCTTTGGGAAATTTATGTCCGGGCCTCGGGCATTTCACCACTGGTCTTGCCAGCACCCTCGCGCGTGCTGGGGCAGATCGTGGAGAACCGCGCGCTCTTGTGGGATAATACTGTGCCCACGTTGCGCGCGACCTTTGCCGGGTTTGCCCTTTCGCTGACGGTTGCCTTTTCGCTGTCTGTCGCGCTCGATTTCATGCCGCGGCTGCGCCGGACGCTGTTTCCGATTTTCGTGGTCAGCCAGACCTTGCCGCTGGTCGCCATAGCGCCCCTTGTGGTGCTGTGGTTCGGGTTTGACATGACACCCAAAATCCTGCTGGTCGCGCTTGTTACCTTCTTTCCCATGTTGGTCGCGCTGGTCGATGGATATGACGCGACCGACCCGGAGATTGAAAATCTGATGCGCGCGATGGGTGCGAGCAGGATGCAGGTGTTTCGGGTTGCGCGGTTTCCCTCGGCCATGCCGTATTTCTTTGCCGGGCTGCGCATTTCGATCACCTATGCGGTCGTCGCTGCGATCTTTGCGGAATATGTCGGCGCACGGGCTGGGCTGGGGATTGTGATCCTGAACGCCAAGAACAGCTTCCGCTCCGATCTGGTGCTGGCGGCGGTGGTGATCAGTTCGCTGCTTACGCTGGCCCTGTTTGCCGGGACGGCGCTGCTACAACGCTATGTCCTGCGCTGGCGCGACGTGGAGGACGGGCGATGAGCTTTCTCAGCCTTCACGATGTCGACCTTTCGCTTGGTGGGACGCGGATACTCGATGCCATTTCCCTCCATGTGGACAAGGGAGAATTCGTGTCGATCCTTGGGCCATCGGGCGCGGGGAAATCAACGATTTTCCGACTGTTGACTGGCGCTGTACCGCTGCAAGGCGGCACGATCACCTGCGCGGGTCAGCCGTTGCACGGGCAAGAGGCCAGTTTTGCCTTCATGCCGCAACGGGATGCCCTGCTGCCGTGGCGACGCATTATCGACAATCTGACGCTGGGACTAGAGGTGCAAGGGATACCGCGCAAAGACGCGCGCGCGCGGGTCACCCCTTTGCTGGCTGATTTCGGGCTTGAGGCGTTTTCGACCCACTATCCGGCGCAATTATCCGGCGGCATGCGCCAGCGCGCAGCGCTTTTGCGCACGGTTGTGCAAGGGCGCGCCGTGCAGCTTTTGGACGAGCCTTTTGGCGCGCTTGACGCCCTGACCCGCCTGCAAATGCAAGCGTGGTTTGAGGATCGCTGGCGAACGTCCCGCTGGACGACACTGCTTGTCACCCATGACGTGCGCGAGGCCGTTGCCCTGTCGGATCGGATCTACGTTCTGTCTCCGCGACCGGCGCGCGTGATCGCAGAAATGTCTGTTCCACTGCCCCGGCCCCGCCTTGGCAGACCACCCTGCGCCGCGGCCCATGCCATTGAAGCGCAGCTTCTTGAAACCCTCCTTCAACAGACGGGAAATTGACCATGAAACAACTCATCGCGGCGGCATTTGTCGCATTTGCCCTGCCTGCCGCTGCACAGGAAAAACTGAGTGTTGCGCTTGATTGGACCCCGAATACCAATCATGTCGGCCTTTATGTGGCCCAAGCCAAAGGCTGGTTCGACGAGGCTGGCCTTGATGTCGATATTCTACCCTATACGGACACATCGTCCGGTACGCTCGTAAGCGCCGGGATCGCTGAGTTCGGCATCCTCAGTGCTGTCGGGTTTCATTCGCAACGCGCGATGGACGCGGACATGACCGCCGTGATGGCGGTTGTGCAGCACGAAACGGGGCGTCTGGTGTTCAATGGGGAGCGGGAGGACATTCAACGCCCGGCCGATTTGGACGGCATGACCTATGCCGGCTTCGGCAGCGCATGGGAAGAAGCACTGATCTCCACCATTATCCGCAATGACGGCGGGACCGGCACATTTGATACCGTCACCCTTGGCACCTCCGCCTATGAGGCGCTTGCCAATGGCAGCGTTGATTTCACGCTAGAGGTCAGCACATGGGAGGGCGTGAATTCGGTCCTGCTCAATCGGCCACAACGGGCGTTCCGATATGCTGATTATGGCGTCCCGGATCAGCACACGACCTTCCTTGGCGCCAATGGCACATGGCTGGAGGAGAACCCAGACAGGGCAGCTGCGTTCATTCAGGCCGCACAACGCGGGTATCGGTTTGCTGCGCATAATCCCCAAGACGCCGCCGAGATCCTGATCGCGGAAACCGCCGGGATGCTGACAAACCCTGATCTTGTCCGTGCCTCCATGGAGGCGCTTGTCGCGGGTGGCTACTTGCAAGATCCGGGTGAGCCGGTTGGCCTGATTGATGACACGAAGATCGCCAACATCACACAGTTTCTGTTTGATGCTGGTATCTTGCGCGGGCCAGACGGGCGCGTGCTGGACACTATGCCCGATGTCACGACATGGTATACCAACGCCTTTTTGAACCCGGCTGACTGAGCAGCAAATCGCTGGCGGGGGATGGCTCCCCCGTCGGCAGGCCGGATCGCGCCCGAAAGCCCTGTCCAACAGGTCGGCGCATCCCGAAACGCCGGATCACCCGCTCCAAAAACCCGCATTTTTCTGTCCAATGTGCCGGACATTCAGCCGGACCAAGCGCTTTTCGATCACTGGCAATCACGACAATTGACGTCTTTGTGACTCGACTTTTGAAATGGTCGCGGCTTAGCGCGCGGCCCCATTTCAACAAGGGGGGCAGCGCACAAAATCGCACAAATCCAGCCCCCGGTCCGCCCCGTATCCCTGACAACGCGACCACACATCGCGTTTCTTTAACCGAAAGGGAGCTATCATGTTTCGTCGTACTTTCTTGACCGCTACTGCCGTTCTGGGTCTGACCGCGTCTTCTGCATTCGCGATGGGTCATTCGAAAGACATCGTTGACACCGCCGTGGAAGCTGGCTCGTTTGGCACGCTTGTTGCTGCCGTTCAGGCTGCTGGCCTCGTTGAAACGCTGAAGGGCGAAGGGCCGTTCACCGTGTTCGCACCGACCGATGAGGCATTCGCCGCACTGCCCGCTGGCACGGTCGAATCCCTGCTGCTGCCGGAAAACAAGGATCAGCTCGTCGCGATCCTGACCTATCACGTCATTCCGGGCAAAGTGATGGCGGCTGATATCGCTGGCCAAACGCTGGCCGTGGAAACCGTCAATGGGGCGGCAGCGTCCATCAACGCCACCGATGGCGTGATGATCGACGGTGCAAATGTCATTCAGGCGGATGTGGAAGCATCCAATGGCGTGATCCATGTGATCGACGCTGTGATCCTGCCGCAATAATTCGGCCAGATCACATCGCCGACAGGGGAAGGGCCGCCATGTGCGGCCCTTCTTTTTGGAAAAAACGGGAGCGTATTCAGCATCTTACGCCACGTCACCTGGAAATTTTCGAAAAATTTCGGAACGATCGCGGGGGGCATTTCGATAACCCACCGAACGCGATGACGTGTTCATCTTGAAACGAGAATGACCCAAGGAGATACATC
Source organism: Rubricella aquisinus (assembly GCF_014199445.1). Classification (GTDB taxonomy): domain Bacteria; phylum Pseudomonadota; class Alphaproteobacteria; order Rhodobacterales; family Rhodobacteraceae; genus Rubricella; species Rubricella aquisinus. Next base: position 18,370 of record NZ_JACIJS010000013.1, read on the forward strand.
ATGTTCCGCAAGTCACTTATCGCAATGACCTCCGCCGCAGCTCTGTTGACCGCTGCCGCGACACCCACAATGGCGGCAAGCGACACCACCGCAGACGCCACGATGGCACCGTCCATTCTTGACGTGGCCGCAGGGAATGAGAATTTCGAAACGCTCACCATGCTCGTGACCGCAGCAGGCCTTGAGGAGGTGCTGATGGGCGAGGGTCCGTTTACCGTATTCGCGCCGACGGATGAGGCTTTTGATCAATTCCCCGATCCCGTGCTCGCCGCGCTGATGGCACCTGAGAACCGGGAGGCGCTGGCCGAAGTGCTCGCTTTCCACGTTGTGCCGGGCGACATTACCGCAGGCACGCTGACCAATCGGACCCTGGACGTGGAAACGGCGATGGGCCGGATGCTCGACATCAATGGCTATGACGGCGTGACGGTGGACAACGCCACCGTGATCCAGCCGGATATCGTGGCCAGCAACGGGCGTATCCATGTGATCGACCGCGTGTTGACGCCGACCAACGCCGCCGAACTGATGTCTCGGTTGACCAATGAAGAAGTGGGCGAATCCTAACCCACCCACTCTAAAACGATTAAGGGCGGCCCTAGGGCCGCCCTTTTTTCGGTTAGTGAACCGTCACAGGTTCCGCTGGTTTTGGCGCGCGGCTGCCGACGATCAGGCCCGCCTCATCGGCGCGAATAGCCACCGTGTCGCCATCGCGCACCTCCCCTGACAAAAGCAATTCCGCCAGCGGATCCTGCACCGATTTCTGGATCACCCGCTTCAAAGGCCGTGCACCATAGACCGGGTCATAGCCCCGATCCGCCAGCCACAGCCGCGCGCCCTCATCCAGATCAAGCGTGATCTTACGCGGGGCGAGCCGTGCATCAAGAATGGCAAGCTGCACATCCACGATCCCGTCCATGTGATCCCGGCTCAGTCGCTCGAACAGCACGATCTCATCCAGACGGTTGAGGAATTCAGGCCGGAAATGCGCCTGCACCGCCTGCATCACCTGCGCCTTGGCACCAGAGACATCCGCGCCGGGGGCAAGCTCCGTCAGGGCCTGCGCGCCAAGGTTCGACGTCAGGATAATCAGTGTGTTCTTGAAATCCACGACACGCCCCTGCCCATCCGTCAGCCGCCCATCGTCGAGCACCTGCAACAGCACGTTGAACACATCCGGGTGCGCCTTTTCGACCTCATCGAACAGGATCACCTGATAGGGGCGGCGGCGCACGGCTTCGGTCAGCACACCCCCCTCATCATAGCCGACATAGCCCGGCGGCGCGCCGATCAGGCGGGCGACCGCGTGCTTTTCCATGAATTCCGACATATCGACCCGCACCATCGCGGTGTCGTCATCAAACAGGAATTCCGCGAGCGCCTTGGTCAATTCGGTCTTACCCACACCCGTTGGCCCCAGAAACAGGAAGCTGCCCATGGGGCGGTTGGGGTCAGACAGCCCAGCGCGCGACCGGCGCACGGCATTGGCCACAGCCGCAACCGCGTCGGCCTGTCCGATCACCCGCTTGCCGATCTGCTCTTCCATGCGCAAGAGCTTATCACGCTCGCCTTCGAGCATCTTATCGACCGGAATACCCGTCCAGCGGCCCACGACGCCCGCGATATGCTCATCCGTCACGGCCTCCTCGACCATCAGGTCGCGACCTGCGGTTTCAGCCTCCGCCAGTTGCTTTTCCAGATCGGGGATCACGCCATAGGACAGCTCCCCCGCTTTACCCAGATCACCGCGCCGTTTCGCGTTTTCCAGATCATTGCGGGCGCGGTCGAGCGCCTCCTTGATCTCCCGACCTGATTGCAGCTTATCGCGCTCCGATTGCCAGCGCGTGGTCATCTCGTTTGACCGCTCCTGAAGATCGGCAAGCTCCGCCTCCAGTTTGGCCAGCCGCTCCTTCGACGCATCATCGGTTTCGCGTTTCAGCGCCTCTGCCTCGATCTGTTTTTGCAGGATGTCGCGGTCAAGCGTATCGAGCGCCTCTGGCTTGCTATCCGCCTCCATCCGCAGGCGGCTCGCGGCCTCATCCATCAGATCGATCGCCTTATCGGGCAGGAACCGATCGGTGATGTAGCGGTTCGACAGGTTTGCCGCCGCGACAATCGCCCGGTCCGTGATCCGGATACCGTGATGGACCTCATACTTGTCCTTGATCCCGCGCAGGATGGAGATCGTGTCCTCCACCGTCGGCTCCGTCACCACAACGGGCTGGAACCGGCGGGCAAGGGCCGCGTCCTTTTCCACATGCTTGCGGTACTCGTCCAGCGTGGTGGCCCCGACGCAATGCAACTCGCCCCGCGCCAACGCGGGCTTGAGAAGGTTTGATGCGTCCATCGCGCCATCGGCCTTTCCGGCCCCGACAAGCGTGTGCATCTCGTCGATGAACAGAACGATGCCGCCGGCGGCTGCGGTCACTTCCGACAGCACGGCCTTCAATCGCTCCTCAAATTCCCCGCGGTATTTCGCACCCGCGATGAGCGCGCCCATATCAAGCGCCAAAAGCTGCTTATCAAGCAGCGAATCTGGCACGTCGCGATTGACGATCCGCAGCGCCAGCCCTTCGGCAATTGCGGTTTTCCCCACGCCCGGCTCCCCGATCAGGACGGGATTGTTTTTGGTCCGGCGGGACAGCACCTGGACCACGCGGCGGATTTCCTCCTCGCGCCCGATGATCGGGTCGATCCGGCCTTCCCGTGCGGCTTCTGTCAGGTCATGGGCGTATTTCTTGAGCGCGTCATAGCCTTCCTCGGCGGACGCAGAATCTGCCGTGCGCCCCTTGCGCAGATCATTGATCGCGTTGTTGAGTGCCTGCGCGGTGACGCCGGCGGATTTCAGCGCCTCCGCCGCGCCCGATTTGACGATGCAGAGCGCGGTCAGCATCCGCTCTACGGTGACGAAACTGTCACCGGCCTTTTTTGCCATGGCTTCGGCTTCGGCAAATACCTTTGCCGTTGCGCCATCCATGTAAAGGGTGTCGCCACCGCCCTGCACTTTGGGCACTTTGCCAAGGGCGGCGGCGGTCAGACCAGCGGCGGCCTTCGCATCGCCGCCCGCGCGGGCGATCAGGCCGGCAGCCATGCCCTGATCATCGTCCAACAGCGCCTTGAGCAGATGCTCGGGCAGGAATTTCTGGTGATTTTCGCGCAATGCGATGGTTTGGGCAGCCTGCACAAAGCCACGCGCGCGCTCGGTGAACTTCTCAGCGTTCATATCGCTCTCCTTTGCAGCACCCCCGATTGCGACGCCCGAAGCACGTCAGGACAGGGGCCTTGAGATGGGAACCTCCCCGATGGAGCATCCCCTTGACCCTTAAATGGGGAGCGGGGGATCACCGCTCAAGAGCACCCTTTGCAAAATGCGACAGCAAACAGCGTAAGGGCGCCCCATCCCCCCCGGATACAGCGCCCTCCCCTCCGCACGTCGCGCGCCGGGTCAGCGGCGACGCAATTCCATCAGATAGGCAATCAGATCCTCGATCTGCTGTGCCGTGAGAAGCGGATCAGCCCCCTGATAAAAGGCTGGCATGGCCGTGTCCTCGCCAAACACTTTGGGCGCATCGACCAGAATCGCCCGCAATTCGGCCCGCTGAAAGTCAGAGCCAAGCATCCGCACCTTTGGCCCCACATCCCCCGACAGACCGGTCGCCGCCAGATCGGGATTTTCATGGCACCCCACGCAATTGGCCGTCATTTCATCCATATAAAGGTTCACGCCCCGCCAGCCGGAGCCGAATTCCTCGGTCAGCGGCTCTTCGATCCACAGCTCCTTGGGAATTTCCGGCTCCAGCAAATCTTCGAACACATCCGCCTGCGCGATCGTGGCCATCACGACCATCGCCCCGCACATCACCCCGACTTTCATCGTCATCTCCATTGCGTCAAATCAACTGGAGATTGATTTACAAAGGGCAGCACAAGACAGGCATGATCTGGGTCAAGGCCGACTGCGACATGCCGTCCCGGAATGGATTGACCGGGCGCATCCGGGCTGGCATGCGGGGGCAAACCTGCTGTGAAAGGATGCCCCATGCCCGATAATCGCCTGATCGTCGCCCTTGATGTGCCCAACGCGCTGGCCGCGCAGGATCTTGTTCAGGCCATCGGGCCGGATGTGGGCTTTTACAAGATCGGGCTTGGCATGTTGACGGGTGGCGGGCTGGCGCTGGCCATCGAGTTGAAAGAGCAGGGCAAGCGCGTTTTCCTCGATATGAAGCTGTTTGATATCGGCGCGACCGTTGAGGCAGCGGTGAAGGGGCTGGCGCAGTTCGACCTTGATTTCCTGACCGTGCATGGCGATCCGCATGTGGTGCGCGCCGCAGCCCAAGGGAAAAGCGGCACCGACCTTAACATCCTCGCCGTGACGATCCTCACCAGCCTTGACCGGGCCGACCTTGATGCGGGCCTGATCAAGCCGGGCGATCTGCCTGATCTGGTGGCAGAGCGGGCGGGCCGCGCGTTTGAGGCGGGGGCGGATGGTGTCATCGCCTCCCCGCAAGAGGCCGCAATGATCCGCGCCCTGCCCGAAGCCGCCGGAAAGCTCATCGTCACACCGGGCGTGCGACCGGCGGGTGCGGCCCTTGGCGATCAGAAACGGGTGGCGACACCAGCCGGTGCGCTGGCATCCGGCGCGGATCATATCGTGGTGGGCCGCCCCGTCTGGCAAGCTGCCGACCCCGCAAAGGCCGCCGCTGCAATCCTTGCTGAAATCGCGGGCGTCTAGGGGCGTAATCCCAACATTTGCCGCGCCTCGGCGGGTGTGGCCACGGGCCGGTCATATTTCGCGCAAAGCGCGGCGGCGCGCGCGATCAATGCTGCGTTCGACGGGGCCAGCGTGCTGCGGTCAAGCCGGATATTATCCTCCAGCCCCGCCCGCGTATGCCCGCCCGCCGCAATCGCCCATTCATTCACAACCACCTGTGCGGCCCCGATCCCGGCAGCACACCAGAGCGCATCCGGCGCCCGCACGCGCATCTGCTGAACATAGAAATCGAACACCGCGCGATCCGCTGGCATCGCGTTCTTCACCCCCATCACGAACTGGACATAAAGCGGACCATAAAGACCGCCCCGCTCATGCCGCGCGATGGCCTGCAAGATATGCGACAGATCAAACGCTTCGATCTCTGGCACGATGGCATAGCGCTGCATCTCCGCCGCGAGCCAGTCCACCAGATCCGGCGGATTTTCATAGACGCGGGAGGGAAAGTTGTTCGACCCGACCGAGAGCGACGCCATATCGGGCCGCAAGGGCAGCATCCCGCCCCGCGCGCGCCCCGCACCTGACCGCCCCCCGGTGGAGAATTGGATGATGACGCCGGGGCAATGCCGCTCCAACCCTTCCTTGAGGGCTGCAAACCTGTCCGGGTCGCTTGATGGGCTTCCATCCTCGTTGCGCACATGGGCATGGATGATCGACGCGCCTGCCTCCACTGCCGCATGGCTGCTTTCCACCTGTTCCGTGATAGTGATCGGCACGGCGGGGTTGTCGGATTTCATCGGAACCGAGCCGGTAATGGCACAGCATAGGATGCAGGGCTGTCCCGCGACGCTCTCAGACATCGAAAAACACCGTCTCTTGCGCGCCCTGAAGATGCACGTCAAAGCGCAGTTTGGGCCCGTCCCGCTGGGCGATGAGGGTTTGTCGCCGCGCGGCTGGCACCTGATCGAGCACCGGGTCTGGCCCATCATCGAAATACACGCGGGTCATCAGCCCCAGATTGATGCCCCGCGCCACGATCCACATGAGGATATGGGGGGCGTGCCGGGTGCCATCGTCCTGCGTCACGGGACCGGGCAGGATCGTGTCAAACCTGAATGCCCCGGTCTGCGCATCCGTGGCCTGCCGCCCCCAGCCAAGAAAGGCCGGATTGTCGAACCGCCCTTCCGCATCGGCCTGCCAAATCTCGATCATCGCGTCGGTCACGGGCGCGCCGCTCCCGTCATGTATCACGCCATGCAGCGTGATCCGCTCCCCGGTCACGTCGGGGGAGAGCATCTTGGCCCCCAGATCCTGCCCGCGATACATCTCCAACCCGGCGACGCTTGGCACACAGCCGATATGGACATATGGCCCGGCGGTTTGCGACGCGGTTTCCTTCATCACGCGCCCTCCATCCGGTTTTCAAACAGAGTCTGATCGCGCCCGCGCAGCACCAGATCAAACCGATAGGCGCGGATATCCATTGGCACGCTATGCGCCATATCCAGCCGCGCGGTGAGCCGGTCAATCGCACCCGGATCAGGGATGGTCTGCACGATGGGACACAGCGCGATATGCGGATCACCCTCGAAATACATCTGCGTGATCAACCGCTGAGCAAAGGCCGCCCCGAAGATCGAGAAATGGATATGCGCGGGCCGCCAATCATTGCCGCCATTGGGCCATGGGTAGGGTCCGGGCCGGATCGTGCGAAACGAAAAGCGCCCCTCCCCATCGGTCAGCATCCGCCCGCAGCCACCGAAATTCGGGTCCAGCGGGGCAAGGTAGCCGTCCTTCTTATGGCGATAGCGTCCGCCCGCATTCGCCTGCCAAACCTCGATCAGGGCGTTGGGGACGGGTCGCGCGTCCTCATCGCGCAACACCCCGTGCACGATGATCCGCTCTCCCATCGCGGTTTCGCCGGGGCGTGCGTAATTGATAATCAGGTCATGATCTGTCGGCCCGATCAGGTCATGACCGAAGGTCGGCCCGGTCGCTTCCGTCCGGCTGGGCGCGTATCGCAGCGGCTTATGACTTGGCGCGCGCAATTGGCTGGAGCGATAGGCAGGGGTCAGCGCTGGGGGCTGATGCGTATGATCGCGGGGGCGGATGGTCATTGCGCGTCCATCTCGGCGAACACGTCGCGCGCGACCTTGATCGCCTTGTTCGCGGCGGGCACCCCGGCATAGATCGCGACATGCAGGATCACCTCGCGCACATCCTCTCGCGTGGCACCCGTGCGGGCGGTTGCGCGCAGATGCATCGCGACCTCGTCCCAATGACCCTGCGCACACAGAATGGCCAGCGTCACGATGGACCGGTCACGCAGCGGCCAAGTCTCCCGCGACCAGACATGGCCCCATGCAGCATCGGTGATGAGATCCTGAAACGGGGCGTCAAACGGGTCTGATCCGGCAATCGCGCGGTCCACATGCGCGTCACCCAACACGCGCCGCCGTGTCTCTTCGCCCGTGTTTCGCATCGCATCCTCCCCAGCCTGAGCCGGATCATAGGCCGGAAATCGAAGGCTTGGGAATAGCGGGATTAGCCGCGCTTGCGGTCGGATTTGGGGCGGCGGGCGCGGAACAGCTTGAATTGTGGGCTGCCCTCCATCTCTTCCCACCAACTGAAATTGGCGTTGAACGCCTGCTCATAGGGAAGATGCCGGTTCGCTACGATATAGGCCGTGCCGCCGGGGGCCAACAATCGGGCGGAGGCCGCGACGAATGCCTGCCCCAGCCCCGGATCCCCCTCGCGCGAGGTGTGGAACGGCGGGTTCGCGATCACCGCGTCATAGCGCAGGCTCGGCTTTGGCAAGGTGGTCACATCGGCCCAATGAAACCCAGCGCGCGGATCGGTGACATTGCCCCGCGCCAAATCCAGCGCGATGCGATCCGCCTCATAGAGGTCGATCTGGGTGATCGCCTCCTGCGCCTTTAACGCCTCGCCAGACAGCCAGCCCCAGCCAGCCCCCAGATCAGCCACCCGCCCCTTGAGTAGCGGTGTCACCCCCGCCGCCAGAACGCGGGAGCCTGCGTCAATGCCATCCGCACTGAACACACCTGCCGCCGTCTGGTAGCCCGGCGCCACTTCCCGCGCCGAGGCATCAGCACGCCATGTATCAAGCGGGTCCGGGCGCGCGCCCTCCCGCAGGATCAGCGCGAGTTTTCCGTGCCCTTTCGCGATCACTTCGCCCACGGCCAGAACGCCGCGCAATCGCTTGATCGTGGCGTCGATTCCGTCGGTCTTTTGTCCGGTGAGGGCAATCCAGCCGTCCTCCGCCACCACGTCCCACGCCTGCGCGATCAGGCCGAGCGTTTCGGCCCGGCTGCGGGTCGCGCAAATGATCGCGGCGGGATAATGGCCTGTGATCTCCTCCACCAGCGTCGCGCCGAACTGGCCAAGCTGATCATAGGCGGGGCGAAAGGGCTGCCAGCACACCAGATCCGCGTCCACGCTGCGCAGGATCGCAGGCTCCGTTGGGCGCAGAACCAGAATGGGACCGTCAACGGCAGGGAGCGCACCATCTGCGACGGCGCGGGCAAGGCGGATGCTATCTGTCATAAATACGGTGGGCGCGGGGCGCGCCTCACTCCTTTTCCATGGTGCATTGCAACGGGTGCTGGTTGCGCTGCGCGTAATCCATCACCTGCGTCACTTTCGTTTCCGCGATCTCATGGCTGAACACGCCCACAACCGCAACACCCTTGCGGTGCACGGTCAGCATGACCTCTACGGCACCCGAATGATCAATGCCAAAGAATCGCTGCAACACATGCACAACGAACTCCATCGGCGTGTAATCGTCGTTGAGCAGCAACACTTTATAGAGCGGCGGTTTGGCCGTTTTGGGCTTCACCTTGGTCGCGAGATCGACATCCGGGCCACCCGGCCCGATTCCGTCATCCTCATCGGACATCTTGAATTCTTGAAACGTCTTCATCATGGGGATTGGGGTGCGCCTGTTATTCCACGTCCAAGAGTATATATCGCACCACCCAGCGCAGAAAAGGGGGCCGAGGCCCCCTTTCCAAAATTCCGGGTTTTATCCGCAGATTAAGCGGAGATGCCCTTGACCAGATCGGTCGCGGCGGTTGCGCGCGCGGTGATCGGCTCGAAAACGTCCTTGGACGCGGACACGGACATTTCGTTGAACTTCGCTGCCTGCTTCATGAAGCCGTCCATGGAGGCGGTGAAGAAAGCGGACTGCTTTTCGAAAAGCTCGGTCACGTTCTTGGCTGCTGCCATGTCTTTGGCTGCGGCAACGCTTTCCTCAAAGGACTTCTTGGAGAAGGAGGACAGCTCGGAGGTGAAGCCTTCGGCTGCTTTCGCAGCGATTTCAGAGGACTTGACCATCGCGTCCATGTTGTCCTGACCGAATGCGGTCATCTCTTCAAAGGACTTCGTCACTTTGGTCATGGTTTCGTTCATGGTCTTCTGTGCGTCTGCGGTCATCGTTTCGATTTGTGCAGCTGCGTCTTTTGCAGTTTTCGTAGCCATATCAATAACTCCATAGGTCGATAGGGAAGCCCGATCCGGCTTCGATGGAGTAGATATAGGAAAAATGGTGCAGCGCGTCAAGATTTTTTTGTGCGGCGCACAAAATGTCGCGGCCTTGTGGTGTGATTGGTGGAAACCACTACATGTGGACGACCCGCTGAATCAAGTGCATTCCCTGTTCTCACTTGTTTTTCAATATGATATGCTATTAACTGAAGATTAATCGTAAGCTGTCGATAACAGATGGCGACGAGAGGCAGTTGAGCAGCAGATCGGAGCTTCCGATGAAAAGAGTATTGGCATTTGTGGTCGCCGCCGCATTAACCCTTGGCGGGCTGGCCAGCCCGGCCCTGTCCGCCCCCTATGCAGAGATCGTGATCGACGCTCGAAATGGAGAAGTCTTGCGCTCTCGCAGCGCGGATCGCGTGCTTCACCCGGCATCCCTGACCAAGATGATGACGCTCTATGTCGCGTTCGACGCAATCACCAAAGGGGAGATTGGGCTGGATGACACGGTGCGCGTTTCCCGCAATGCGGCCAGTGAACCACCCTCGCGGCTTGGCCTGCGCTCGGGCCAGCGGATATCGCTGCGCTATCTGCTGCGCGCCGCTGCGCTCAAATCCGGGAATGACGCCGCCACCGCCATCGGAGAGGCGATTTCCGGGTCAGAGGCCGCTTTTGCCCGCCGGATGACCGAAACAGCCCGCGCCATGGGCATGACCTCGACCACGTTCCGCAATGCGCATGGCCTGACCCAGCGGGGGCATATGTCCACTGCACGGGACATGGCGACCCTGTCGCGGCACCTGATCTATGATTTTCCGCAGTATTATAACCTGTTCGGCGCGACCAGCCGCTACGCCGGCGTGCGCACGGTGCGCAACACCAATCGTCGGCTGCTGAATTCCTACCGGGGTGCGGATGGCATCAAGACGGGCTTTACCAATGCCGCGGGCTATAACCTTGCCGCCTCCGCCGAGCGGGGAAATGAGCGGGTGATCGCGGTGATTTTTGGTGGGCGGTCTTCGGATGCGCGCTATCGCCGGATGGTGGAATTGCTTGATCTTGGGTTTGAGCGCGCGCCGAGCCGCGTTGCCCTTGTCCGCCCGCAGATGCAGGAAACCGGTGCCATCGCCGCGTCCTTCCGCCCGATGCCACGCGGCGGGGTGGAGCCGGTGACGCAGATTGCCTCCGCCGCGAACCTTGTCGGATCAGCTTTTGTCTCCACAGCGAATGCATCGCAAGAGCCGGTCAGCACCGGCAGCTCGGTCGCTCCGATCGCGTCCTCCCGCCCGGCACCGCGCCGGATCAATGGGGGCTGGGCGGTGCAACTCGGGGCCTACCGCGAACAGCGCACTGCAGAACGGGTGCTGCGGGAGGTCGCCATGACGATGCTCCCACCGCTGAGCGATGGTTTGCAGGAGGTCACTCCGGCAGAGCTGCGCGGCATGTCCCTTTATGAGGCCCGCTATGTCGGGCTGTCGGAGATGCAGGCCGTCACCGCCTGCGCGGCCCTGCAATCGCAGGATCGCATCTGCCGCCTCGTCGCCCCTGAAAACTAGAACTTAATCGTCACGTCCGGCAGGTTCAGCGCCTTGATCACATCGCGCACTTCCTGCCGGGCCGCGATATTGGACAGGTTGAGGCTCGCCTCCCCGGTATCCTTGAGGTCCAGCAGCGTCAGCCCCGACAGGAACATCTCCCGAAAGATCACCCGCTCCCCGAAACCGGGGATGACGCGGAACCCGATCCGCTTGCTCAATTCCGTGAGCGCGCTGCCCACGCGCCGTTTGTTGCGCGCGTTGAGGGTGGAAATCCGGTTGCGCAGCACCACCCAATCCACTGCCTTTAACCCGGCACTTGCCCGCAACTGACGCGCGTTCCAAACCATCTCCGAATAGATCGAGGGGCCAAGCACCTTGCCCGTGTCCGGGTCCAATCGCGCGAGCAGATCGAAATCAATCAGGCTGTCATTCATCGGCGTGATCAGCGTGTCCGCTGCCGAATGGGCCATCTGGGCATAGCGCGTATGCGCCCCCGGACAGTCGATCAGGATGAAGGAACACTCCCGCTCCAGCGTATCGAGTGCCTGGGTAAAGCGCTCCTCTTCTTCCGCTTTCGCGGCGGCGACGCTGTCTTGGGTGGAATAGGCCAGATGTGCGCGCACTGGCATCGGCAGGCTGATCCCTTTGCGCGCCACGAACCGCTCCCGGTTCTCCAGATACCGAAAGAAACTCTGCTGGCGCAGATCAAGGTCGATGACGCCGACCTTGTGACCCGATCGCGCGAGGGCGGCAAAGATGTGCATCGAGCTGGTGGATTTACCCGACCCGCCCTTTTCATTCCCCAAAACGATGATATGCGCCACACGCGCCCCCTTCGGCTGCAAAGCAAAACGGCGCACCCGGATGGGGCGCGCCGTCTGTCATACAATGCCCTTTTGAGGGGCGAAAGATCAGAAGCCGAGGCCTTCGTACTTCTTCTTGAACTTGGACACGCGGCCACCGGTATCCATCAGGCGCGCGGAGCCGCCATTCCATGCCGGGTGTGCGGACGGGTCGATATCGAGGCTCAGCGTCTGCCCGTCAGCACCATAGGTGGAACGAGTGATATAGGTGGAGCCGTCGGTCAGTTTCACTTCGATGAAGTGATAATCGGGATGAATGTTCTCACGCATGTGTCTGGTCCTTTATCGCGAGACTGAAGCGGAGGGAGGCTCATCGGCCCGCGCCCCGTCGCCCCGCAGGGTTGTGGATGGGGGCAAATAGCCCGGATTGCCCGGCGGAGCAAGCCGTTTTGACCAATTATGGCTGCTTGCCATTGGATTTCTGCCGGGCGGCCCGCAGGCTGCGAATATCCTCCGGCTCAGGCATGGCGCGCAACCCGGCGCTCAGCCGGGCGGCCTTTTCCGCATCATCGTATTTGCGGCAAATATCATAGCCCACGGCCCCCGCTGACGCGAGGAGGGGCAGCCACAATGCCATCGCGATCAGCGCAGGCGACAGCACGCCGATGACCTGAGAGCGCGTCAGGTCGGCCACCAATGGGATGATGCCGCCCAACACCAGTAATGCCCCCAGCCCGAAGAAGATCACTGCCCCCGGCAACAGCAGCAGCAACAGCGACCCAACACGCCGCCCAACGCCCCAAATGGCATCAATCAATGGCGGGCGGCGCACCACGGTCGCGGCGGTCCCGGCCATCGCGATCGCAACGAAACTGCCCGCAATCGAGGTGGGCACCGCAAACAGGACAAAGAGAAGGCCATAGCGCGGATCCAACCGCTCCGTCTGGCCCAGCACCAGCACCTCCGTAATCGCCTCTAACGTGAAGGCAACATCGGTGACCTTCGGAAACCCGATTGTGTAATGGATGGCCAATCCCATCGGCGCCATCAGGACAAGGGACAGCAGGAGCCAAATCAGCCCCTGAAACGCGCCAAGCCGCAGCGCCCCCCGGATAATCCGATCCAGTGCGGTCGGCTCGGTCACACGCAATTGCATCAACGCACCGCGACTGACCATTAGCGTCATGAGGGGAAGGCCGGGAAACAGGCACAAAAAACCCAAGAGCCAGCGCAGGAACAGATCGTCATTGACCGAAAAGCCGAGCCAGAAATACACGCCCGCCAGCGCATAAATCGGCAATGCGCGCAGAAACACGACGGGAAAGATCATGAGCGTTCTGGACAGGAATGCGATCATTGGTGCCTTGGCCCCCAACGCGCGCCGCCCCCACAGCGCCCTCTTGTGGCTAACTAAAAACGGGCACCCTCCATTGAGGATGCCCGCTGATAAAACGCGAATTGCCGAAGTGGATCAATCTTTCTTCGGGCGGTAGTTTGTCTTTTCCGCGATACGCGCGGACTTACCGCGACGCGAACGCAGGTAGTAGAGCTTCGCGCGGCGCACCTTACCACGGCGCACAACGGTGATGCTGTCGATGTTCGGGGAATGCAGCGGGAACACACGCTCCACGCCTTCACCGAAGGAAATCTTACGAACGGTGAAAGAGCCTGCGATGCCCTTGCCGTTGTTGCGCGCGATGCACACGCCTTCATAGTTCTGCACACGGGTCCGCGTGCCTTCCGTCACTTTGTAGCCAACGCGCACGGTGTCGCCTGCTGCAAAATCGGGGATGTCCTTGCCTAGTTCGGCAATCTGTTCAGCTTCAAGCTGTTCGATCATGTTCATGTCAGTCGTCCTTCTGATCGCCTTTTGCGGCGAATGTTTGCGCGTCCGAGAGCTGCTGGTCTCCGGTCGGGTCCGTATCGGCCTGAGCCGCATACGCCCGCCACAGATCGGGACGACGTTCCTTAGTGAGCCGTTCTGACTGGTCCGCTCGCCATGCGGCGATCCGCCCGTGATGACCAGAGAGGAGAACCTCCGGCACCGCGCGCCCGTCCCAGTCATTGGGCCGTGTATATTGCGGGTATTCCAGCAATCCGTTGGAGAACGACTCGTCCTCCGCAGATGCGGCATTCCCAAGCACGCGCGGTATAAGCCGCACGGTGGCATCAATCAAGGCCTGTGCCGCGATCTCTCCCCCGGTCATCACAAAATCCCCAAGGGAGACTTCGATCATGCCGAACCGGTCGATCACCCGCTGATCCACGCCCTCAAACCGCCCGCATAACAGCGTCATGCCATCGGCCTGTGCCAATCGGGAGGCGAGTTTTTGTGAAAACGGCACGCCGCGCGGCGAAAGGTAGATGATCGGATGATCCGGCCCTGCCCCGGCCTGTGCAGCCGAAATCGCGGCGGCCACCACATCGGGTTTCAGCACCATTCCGGCCCCGCCGCCCGTGGGTGTGTCATCGACGGTGCGATGTTTGCCCTGCCCGAAGCTCCGCATATCGGTGACATCCAGATGCCAAAGCCCCTCCTGCCGGGCCTTTCCGATCAGGGAATAGTCCAGCGTGCCGGGGAACATCTCAGGATAAAGCGTGACCACTCGCGCCGAAAAAGCGCCTTTCACGTGGGGCGCTTCGTCCATCAGGCTTGATGGCGTGGCCCGCGCGGCGATGGACAGGCGACCATGGGATTTGAACGGCTTATCACTCATCACTTGCCTCAGGCGGATCGGCAACGATCCGGCCCGCGGCAATATCGACCATCGGCACCGCGGCCATGGTAAACGGGATCAACAGCTCCGCGCCCTTGCCCGTCACCTCCAGAAAATCACCCGCGCCGTGATCGTGCACCGCGCGCACCCGGCCAAGGCTGACGCCACCCGGATCGAACACTTCAAGCCCGATCAGATCGGCGTGGTAGTATTCCTCATCGCTGAGATGCGGCAGCCGCGCGCGGGGGGCGAACAGGCTGGTTCCGCGCCAGCCATCGGCCTCTTCCTTGGTGGTGATCCCGGTCAACCGCGCGGCATAGCCGCCCTTGATCGGCCGGGTGATCTTCACCTCGAAAGCGGTCTTGCCGTCCTCCGTGGTCAGTGGGCCATAATCGGCGATGGCCTGCGGGTCGGTGCAAAAGCTTTTCAGCCGCACCTCCCCGCGCACACCGAATGAGCCTGCGATTGCGCCGACACAAACCTGTTTTTCGCCCATGTCACTTCTCCGCGGCTCAAAATTGCGGCCCCGCACGCCTGCGCGGGACCGGTCGCCCGATTATTCCTCGGACGCGTCTTCTGCCGGTGCTGCTGCGGCCTCTGCGGCAGCGGCGGCTTTCGCGGCTTTCTCTTCGGCGCGTGCTTTGGCCTTGTCGCCCGGCACGGCCTTTTTCAGGTTCGCGCGCTCTTTCTTTTCGACCACACCAGCGGCCTCAAGGAAGCGGGACACGCGGTCGGTCGGCTGGGCGCCCTCGGACAGCCAGTGCTGAATGCGCTCGACATTCATCACCACGCGCTGCTCGTTATCTTTCGCCAGCAGCGGGTTGTAGGTGCCGAGCTTCTCGATGAAGCGGCCATCGCGCGGCATGCGGGTGTCCGCTGCAACGATGCGGTAGAAGGGGCGCTTTTTGGACCCGCCACGGGCGAGACGAATGCTGACTGCCATTTGTATTCTCCTTAGGTGTCTGCGTTATTTCTGGAATTGTTCGTGGTGACGTATGACTTCCTGAATGATGAAATTCAGGAATTTCTTGGCAAATTCGGGGTCCAGCCCCGCATCCGCGCAAAGGGTATTGAGCCGCTCGATCTGGCGCGCTTCGCGGTCCGGATCAGAGGGCGGAAGATCATGCTCGGCCTTGAGCTTGCCCACGGCCTGCGTGCGCTTGAACCGTTCGGCGAGCGTATAGACGAGGATCGCGTCCAGATTGTCGATGCTGTCGCGCTGCTCAAGCAGGATGGCCTGCGCGCGGGCGGCGGTATCGGTCATGCGGTCCTCCGGTGGTTTGTATCAGTTGCAAGCTGCGCTGGCGCCGGGTGCCGCCAAAGCTGTAGCAGGCCATGGGTTTCGTGCTGATAGTCACGCTCATAGACCGCGCCAAGTCGGCTGGCGACGGCCATGGATGCGGTGTTCGCAGGCGCGATCAGACTGATCGCGGTGTCCCAGCCCATCGTGTCATAGGCATAGCCGCGCGCGGCAAGTGCCGCTTCGGTCGCATAGCCCTTGCCGGTGTGATGGCCAAAGAGGTCCCAGCCGATCTCCCGCTCCGGCCAGCCTTCGGGCGCGAACATACCGACCAGGCCCACGGTTTCACCGCTGTCTTGCGCTTCCAAAATCCAGCGGCCAAATCCCGCGATCTGCCAGTGCCCAGCTTCCATCGCCAACATCCGCCACGCAGCAGACCGGGTAAGCGGGCCACCGACAAAGGACGACCGGTCAGAGCCATAGAAAGCCGCAAACACCTCAAAATCCCGCGCCTCAGGCGCGCGCAGGATCAGCCGATCGGTATGGAGCGTCGGGATCATCACTTCTTCTTACCCATACCCGACAGGTTCGAGGGCAGTTGGGTCCGTGCGAAATCGGTCAGGTTGGGGTTTGCGGCCCCTGCGCCCGGCATGGCACCGCCCGGCATCCCACCCGGTGGGGTCATGCCGCCGCCCTTGCCCATCAGCGCGCCCAAACCGCCGCGCATCAGGCCCTTTTTGCCCATCTTTCCCATCTTCTTCATCGCGTCGGCCATCTGGCGGTGCATTTTCAGAAGTTTGTTGAGGTCGGACACGTCCATGCCCGCGCCTTTCGCGATCCGCTTTTTGCGGGACGCTTGCAGAAGCTCGGGCTTGCGCCGTTCCTCTTTCGTCATGGATTGGATGAGCGCCACCTGCCGCTTCAACACCTTGTCATCAAGGCCCGCCGCGTCCATCTGCTTTTGCATTTTGCCCATGCCCGGCAGCATCCCCATGATGCCCTGCATACCGCCCATCTTCATCATCTGTTCAAGTTGGTTGCGCAGATCGTTCATGTCGAAGCGGCCCGCCTTGAAGCGCTTCATCATGCGCTCGGCTTCTTTCGCCTCGATCTCTTCCTGCGCTTTCTCGACGAGGGACACGATGTCCCCCATGCCGAGGATCCGGCCCGCGACACGCTCCGGGTGGAATTCCTCTAGCGCGTCCATCTTTTCGCCAAGGCCCACGAATTTGATCGGCTTGCCGGTCACAGCCCGCATCGACAGAGCCGCCCCCCCGCGCCCGTCGCCATCCATCCGGGTCAGCACCACGCCAGAGATGCCGACGCGGGCGTTGAAATTCTCCGCCGTGTTGACCGCATCCTGACCTGTCAGGCCATCGACCACGAGGATGGTTTCATGCGGTTTCGTTTCATTGCGAACCGCCTCAACCTCCGCCATCAGCGTCTCATCAATCGAGAGACGCCCGGCGGTGTCGAGCATGTAGACGTCATAGCCCGCGAGCGTTGCTTGTTGTTTCGCGCGCTTGGCGATCTGCACCGCCGTCTGGCCCGGGATGATCGGCAGCGTGTCAACGCCGATCTGCATCCCCAGAATGCCCAATTGCTCCATCGCTGCCGGGCGCTGGGTATCGAGGGAGGCCATGAGCACACGCTTGCCCTCACGCTCCTTCAGGCGTTTGGCAAGCTTCGCGGTCGTCGTCGTTTTACCCGAGCCTTGCAGGCCGACCATCAGGATCGGCGCGGGCGGGCTGTCGATCTTCAACGCGCCGGCATGGGCGTCATCGCCCGCCAGCACCTTGATCAACTCGTCATGGACGATCTTGACGACCTGTTGACCGGGGGTGACGGATTTGGTGACGGCCTGACCAGTCGCTTTTTCCTTCACCGCATCCACGAAATCGCGCGCGACGGTGAGCGAAACATCCGCTTCCAGAAGGGCCGTGCGCACTTCGCGCATCGCGGTGGCGACATCCGCCTCATTCAGCGCACCCTGTTTGGTGAGCTTATCGAAGACGCCGCCTAAGCGGTCTGACAGGTTCTCAAACATTTCGCGCCCTCCCGGGACGAGCCTAAAACAATGCAAATCGGCACCGACGGGCGCAACGCGCTGGCCGGTGGCGATCCCCCCATGATCGGGCGGGACCGGAAGTATATAGGTACTTCCGGAGAGTTATGGGAGGCGTTACGGAAAACCCTCCCCAGAGTCAAGCCTGCACCACCCCGGTCAGGGTGGCGCAAGTATCGTCAGTCCGTGTATTCCACCTCAAGCCGCAGTGCCGCGTCAGACGTGCCGTGATCAAAGAAGATGTGCAAAGTGTTCGATCCAGCTTGCACCCCTGTGGCATCCGTCAGATCAATCTCCTGCCACTTACCCGGCGTGCCATGGTCGATTGTTGCGATTGTCTTGTAGATGGGGCGACCATTTGGCTCCGTCTCATCGGTCAGGAAACACAGTTCAGCCCCGTCCGTCGTTGCGATCCGCATCTTCACGGGCAGGAGGGTATTATCGTGCCATTTACTGACACCGATATGCGAAACGACAAGGCGCTGATCATTCCGGTCTCCGCTCGCATCCTTCGCCGCGTCATCTTTGGACGGGCTTGGTGGGATAGATATCCACCGCGAGCGCCCGTTTTCAGGCAACCAGCCCGATTTGGGGTCGATGGCGTTCGAATGTACCCAATGTCGCGCATCTGATCGTTTTGGCGCGCCACTCACCTTTGACGTGTTCGGCGCACAGGCGAAATTCGAGGATCCCTGACCCGTCTTTGACAGTTGGTCTGGGTCTCCTGAGGTATATCCGCTGCTCGATTGAGTGCGCACCATGAACGGGAAGACGTCATCATGAACGCCCTTCTCACAATAATATTGGTAGGTCACGCCAAGCGCACGCGCGGCCCTCGGATTGCTGGCGGACACTTTCAAAACGTCAGAAAGTTTACGGCCATCCCCTAGTTTCTTGACAATCTCGGGCGCTACGTTCATCGAAAGCTCCCGGATGATGATGCCAAAGCGGCATTCATCTGCACCGTCTAAAGGGGCTTCCATGAAGTCGCCCCAAATCTCGATCTTCCCGGTTGTGTCACCACTCAAGCCTTTGATCGTGACCCCGTGGGATGTCATGTGTTCCTTGTTCGCGACAAAGATCAATTTCGAATGAAACGCGGCGTCCATGGCACGAAAGACTGTCTGAACATCAATATTGTAGCTGTCCGGATCATCCGGGCCGAAAAACTGCTGGTACAGATCCGCCTCTGCTTTCGGGATGTTCTTGGCCCAGTCCGGACCGTGATGCTGTATCATCTTGAGTGCGGACTGCCCCGCGGCCCGAACAGCGCGGAACGCAACATTCGCGGCAAGTGTGACGTCTGCTTCTAAGGTGGGATATTCAGCGGCGCTGGTGCCCTGCCATTCGATTTCGATAAGGGGCAAATAGTTCTGATTGGCCATGCCAACTCCTACTCTGATCATTACGCGGAAAATGGGCCGGGAGGGCGAAAGCGTCGTTTTGAAATGGCGCTTTGACCTTCACGTCAGACAGGACGGTAACACGCGATACCCACAGCCCAAACAAAAAACCCCCGCTCGGGGCGGGGGCTTTTATCTCAGTAAGGCGCGTCGGTCAGTTCACCAGCACCGCGTAACTTCGCGTCTTGGTGTTTGGCAGATCGGCTTGCCCCGCGCTGCCGATAAACTCGGCATAGATATGCGCGCGGCTGATATCTTCGTTCCAGCAGGGGTTGATGCCTTCCGGGTCCGCGCCGTGGGTGCCTTCGATACAGTCATCGACGACCACCGACTCGGTGAGGAAGATATCGACCACATCCACCACATCCGCCAGATAGGTATGCGCCATCGCGGGGTCATCCAGACCCGTCAGGCTCACCATGTCCTGTGCACTGCCGCAATTGACCAGCGTGACGGTCTGGCGGCGGCGCTCGGTGGTCTGGATCGTGTCCGGCGCTGCGGAGAACTGGTAATGCTCCGGCTCCGTCCCGATATAGGTCGTGTCGCGACGCAGATCGTTCGACGCGGACGGATCCCACAGATCGCTGAACACCCGCTCCACCGTGCGGTAGCCCTCATACATGGTCGGCGCGTCTGCCACGGCCTGCTCAATCGCGGAGGTGCCGCTGGTGAGGTCCATCCGGTTCGCGCTTTTGTAGGGCGTGTAGTAGCTGGCGAAATACTCAAGGAAGCTCGCCAATGTCGTCGGTGCGTTCAACTGGAACACAGGCGACGCGATCCCGGTGTAGTTACACTGGGTGAACGGGCAGGTTGCCTTTGTTTTGGTCACGTTCTGGCCAACGAACTCTGCCTTCATCGTGCCTTGCCCCGGCACCTGAATGTTCAGGCGGCTGCGCGCGGGGATGGTCCATGTCCACACCGTCTCGGGCGCATCATAGAAATAGGTATCCACCGTCACTTGATTTTTCGACGGGTTCGAAAGACGCCAGCCCGAGGACAGCCCGCTTGCCGATGCCCCGAGCGAGGTGAGGTTCATCCGTCCATTCGCCCATGCGATCGGATCGTTATAGAGCACGAGCGACTCGTCCGTCGGATCAGCACCGCCGCCCGGCGCATCGATATAGGGTGCGAAATCGCAATTCTCCGGATCGACAAGGCAGAACCCGCGATACATCGGGCCCCAGCCACTGCCTGCGCCCATCATGTAATGGTTCACGCGCGATGCCGGGTTGGCGATATTGTCGGGATAGGCGGCAAGCACACCGCGCATATACTCGATATGCCCACGGGTGAATTCCAGCTCCTCCTGGAGGGCCGCAACCCACTCAAGGTAGATGTTGCGCGATGCGTCATCCGTGGCCTCATCGGCCTGTTGCTGAAAAAAGGCGATGTCCTCGATCAGGAACTCAATGTCCTGTAGGATGATCTCCTCATCCACCAATTGCACGGTCTCGATATAGTCTTTGAACTGCTGGCGGTTCAGCAGGCCGTGCACCGCGACATAATCGGCGGCAAAGGCGCTGTTCGCGTCACCGGGGGTATGCAGCACACGATCAAGCGGCGCGTCCCACAGATCGAAAATGGTGTTCACACCGGTCGTGATCGTGCCCGGCAGGGCCGCTTTGACCATCACCTGATCGCTGATGCACTGCAAACCGGGGTCAATCATCGCCAGAAGGCACATGTCCCGCAGGCGCTCATATTCGGCATCGGTGGTCGGGAAGGTCCAGTCGGAAGTGACGTACTCAATCACCGTGCCGTCCGCATCACTGCGCCCACGGCTGCCTCCGCCCCAATCGCCCGTTCCGTTCGGATCTTCGCCTGCGTTGCCGGTATCTTTATCGTTCCCGACATTGCCGCTGGTGGGGCCACCCCAGCCTGCCTGCTGGAACAGCGCCAGACCTTCCCCGGTGCACACTTCGTTCGGGTCCGCACCGACATAATCATGCGGGTTCTTCAACAGGCCCAGACGGATGCGGCTGTCATTCGCGGTGAGCCGCGGCTCGTTCAGGTCATCAAGATCGACGGTCAGCAGGAATTGCGCGCCCGCCTTCTCCGCCATCTTTTCCGCGAAGGTTTCCGCTTCGCCCTCAAACGGGTTGCACATCACCAAGGTGGAGAGCCCCCCGCAGATCGACTCTTCAAGTTTTGCCACTGCATAGGCCCGCAGCGGGATTGCCGTCGGCCCATCGGCCTCGCCATTGTCACCGACATTGAGGCTCAGAAGCGTCAGGCGCACGGAACTGGGTGCTGCGACGATCAGCACATACTCTGCCGCCGCCCCATCCAGCGCCTGCGCGCCGGGCGACAAAGCGGCCTCCAGATCAATCATTCCGTCAGACAGGCGCGGAATGGAGCTGAGGAACACCACATCGCTCAACGTGAAGCTGCCCTGCTCGGTATAATCGGAAGTAGCGGCGACGGACCGCGCGGCAGCCGCGGCGCGGGTCATGGAATCAGCCCCACCGTCCAGCTCTTCCGCAGCCGCGAGGGCCGCTTTATCGACATAACCCTGCATCTGGGAATGAGCGGAATAGGCGCGGCCAAAATCAATGACCATTCCTGAAGCGGTGAACAAAAGCACTGCAAAAATGACCACTTGGATGGCCACAACCGCCTCCGTCTCGCGCCGGAACTGACGCAATCGGCTTCGTATCTTTGCAATCGACATTTTGAGCACCCCCCAAGGTCCACAGATCAAACTGGCTAGCGCAGGTACCCCCGTAGCTGCGTTAACCCTGTCAGGAATACAGAAAACGCGGCAAAAAGCAATGCTTAGTGCCGGTGGCCCCTCTTGCACTGTCGGGGCGATCGGGCCTATTTCCTGCCCATGACCATGATCGTTGCCGCTCTTTACCATTTCACACCCTTTGAGGCGCTTCCCGCGTTGCGGGAACGGCTGCAAAATGCCTGCGCGGATGCGGGCGTGAAAGGTTCGCTCCTGGTCGCGGAAGAAGGGATCAACGGGACGATCGCGGGCACGCGCGCGGGCATTGATGCGGCACTCGCCACGATCCGCGCCCTGCCTGGATGCGCCGATCTGGAGTGGAAGGAAAGCACCGCACAAGAGATGCCGTTTCGCCATATGAAGGTGAAGCTGAAGCGCGAAATCGTGACCATGGGCGCGGGCCCGGTCGATCCGCGCGCGGCGGTCGGGCGCTATGTAGCGCCCGAGGATTGGAACGCCCTGATCGCCTCCCCCGATGTCGCGGTGATCGACACGCGCAACGATTACGAGGTGGCCATCGGAACCTTCGAGGGCGCGGTGAACCCCGAAACCACCAGCTTTCGCGATTTCCCCGCATGGTGGGCCGAGAACGCGGACCGGTTCCATAACAAGAAGATCGCCATGTTCTGCACCGGCGGCATCCGGTGTGAGAAATCCACCAGCTGGCTGCGCGCACAAGGGGTGGAGGATGTCTACCACCTCAAGGGCGGGATCCTGAAATATCTCGAAGACGTACCGGAGGAGCAGAGCCTCTGGCGCGGATCATGTTTCGTGTTTGACGAACGGGTGAGCGTGGAACATGGGCTCCGCGAAGGCCCGCACAGCCTATGCCGCGCCTGCCGCCGCCCCCTGGCCCCTGCCGATCTTGAGCATCCCGATTATGTCGAAGGGATCTCCTGCGCCACCTGTATCCATGAACATACGGATGCAGACCGGAAACGCTTTGCCCAGCGGCAGAAACAAATCGAACTCGCGCGCCAAAGGGGCGGATCGCACCTCTAAGGAGACGCTCCCGCACGTCGCTGACCCTCCGGGCCGCTCCCTTTGGGCCGGGCGCCGCGCCTTGCGGCGCGGCGGTGCCTCCGGCGGGGTATATTTGAAGAAAGTGAACCACTACCGACTGACGTCGGT
>NZ_JACIJS010000014.1 GCF_014199445.1 Rubricella aquisinus
CTCAAACACCTCAGCGCAATCTTAAACCGGCGCGCAGCGCCGGCCTTTCCCGGCGCTTCATTTCATTCCGCGCGTTCGGGCGCAAACGCTGCCCCCCAGCGTTTGTCTTTCGCCCTCACCCCAAAGGGAGGCGCAGCCGACGTGCGGGAGAGCCGACTTCGGATCAGATATCGTGGACGGAGCCGAGACCCGGCGTGGTTTCCGCCGGTGCCATGACCCGCGACGGTTTTGGCCGACTGAAGATCAGGAACGTCGTGTCCACCCGCTCTGACCGGCGAAACAGCCCGCGCTTGCGCTCACAGCCGAGGATTTGCGAGCCGGCATAGGACCAGCCTTTCTGAGCCTCCGCGTTCAGCACCTCGTCAAGCGTCATCGCCATACGCTCGTCGATATCCTTGATGCCCTTGTATTTGTTGGGCCGGGTTGGTGCCGGGACGGATTTGTATTCGATTTCTGCGGAAGTCATGCGCCGCCCCCCTATTCCAGACCGAGTTTGCTGCGAACGATATCCTGCACCGCCTGCGGATTTGCCTTGCCGCCCGTGGCCTTCATCACTTGCCCGACGAACCAGCCCGCGAGTTTCGGGTTGCCCTTGGCCTTTTCGACCTGTGCGGGGTTTCCGGCGATAATCTCATCCACCGCCGCCTCAATCGCGCCAGTGTCTGTCACCTGCTTCATGCCGCGCTCTTCGACGATCTTCGCCGGATCGCCGCCTTCGGTCCACACGATCTCAAAGAGGTCTTTGGCGATTTTGCCGGAGATCACCTTCTGACCGATCAGATCAATGATCCCGCCCAATTGCTCCGCTGACACTGGGCTATCGGAGAGCGCGATATCCTCTTTATTCAGCCGCCCGAACAATTCGTTGATCACCCAGTTCGCGGCCATCTTGCCATCGCGCCCCGCCGCGACCTTTTCAAAGAAATCGGCAGACGCGACCTCAGCCGTCAGCACGCTCGCGTCATATTCTGTCATCCCGAAATCAAGCACGAAGCGGGCGCGTTTTTCATCCGGCAATTCGGGCAGGCCCGCGCCGATTTCATCCACCCATGCCTGATCAATCTCCAAGGGCAGAAGATCAGGATCAGGGAAATAGCGATAATCATGCGCCTCTTCCTTGGACCGCATGGAGCGGGTCTCATTCTTCGCCGCGTCATAGAGGCGGGTTTCCTGATCAATGCTGCCGCCATCCTCCAGAATGGCAATCTGGCGGCGCGCCTCATACTCGATCGCGGCCTGAATGAAGCGCATCGAGTTCATGTTCTTGATCTCGCAGCGGGTGCCCAGATGGCTGAAATCCTGGCTTTCCTGATAGCGCTCATAATCGCCCGGGCGGCAGACCGATACGTTCACATCCGCCCGCATCGAGCCTTCCTGCATGTTCCCGTCACAGGTGCCGAGATAGCGCAGGATCTGGCGCAGTTTGCGCACATATTCCGCCGCTTCCTCCGGCCCTCGAATATCGGGGCGGCTCACGATTTCCATCAGGGCGACGCCCGTGCGGTTGAGATCGACAAAGCTCATGGTCGGGTCCATGTCGTGCACGGATTTGCCCGCGTCCTGCTCCAGATGGATCCGCTCGATCCGCACGCGGCGCGCCACGCCCGGCTCCATATCGACGAGCACCTCACCCTCCCCCACGATCGGGTGATACAGCTGGCTGATCTGATAGCCCTGTGGCAGATCGGGATAAAAGTAATTCTTACGGTCAAACCGGCTGTATAGGTTGATCTCCGCCTTCAACCCCAACCCGGTGCGCACCGCCTGCTCCACGCAGTATTCATTGATCACCGGCAGCATGCCCGGCATCGCCGCATCAACGAGGGAAACATTGGAGTTCGGCTCTGCGCCAAACTTGGTCGATGCGCCCGAAAACAGCTTTGCCTCCGATTTGACCTGCGCATGCACTTCCATTCCGATCACGATCTCCCAATCGCCGGTGGCACCTGGGATCACTTTGGGCTTGGGCGCGGTATAGGTCAGTTCGGTCATGGGGCATCTCGGATTTCGGGTGCGGATCAGCGCATCTCTTACGATGCGGGGCGCGGGCGGGCAAGCCTTGAGCGGACCAGCAGCCGCAGTCGATCACGTCGCTTTGTGTTGACGGATGGACAAAACGTCGCATTTCATACAGCGGAAAACTCAACGCCCAAATCCAACCGGAGGAAGACCAGATGAAAACCATGCTCAAGGCGGCCCTGATTGCCAGCCTCAGCCTGACAGCCATGCCCGCTATCGTGTCCGCACAGGACGACCCTGTCGAGGCGCGCCAGCAATCCATGAAAGCGGTCGGTAAGGCGACCGGTGTGGTCGCCGGGATGCTGCGGGGCCGCGCCGATTTCGACGCGATGGCCGCCAACGCAGCCCTTGCCGATATGCGCGCCGCTGTTGAGGGGTATGACATGCTCTTCCCCGAAGGATCGGAGGCGTTCGACCGCTCAGAGGCCGGGCCGACGATCTGGTCGGATCGCGCGGATTTCGAGATGAAGGTTGCCGCCTTCAAATCCGATCTTGATGCCGCCATCGCCGCCAATCCACAAACGCTCGAAGCACTCGGCGCGTCCTTCGGGGCTGTCGGCCAGAATTGCCAGGCTTGTCATGAGGCTCACCGCGTCGATCGGTTCTAAGCCACGATGAAACGCCATGTGGTCTATGCGCTGGCGTTAAGCCTTGCGGCGGTGGAGGGGTTTTTCCTGATCTCCTCCGCCGACCGGGTGCGCGAGCGGGACATGCCGGCGGCCCACACCCCCGATCTGGCGCAAGGGGAGGTGTTGTTTCACGCGGGCGGCTGTGCCTCCTGTCACGCGCGACCGGGGGCCAAGGGCGATGAGAAGCTGATCCTCGCAGGTGGGCTTGCGCTGGAAACGGATTTCGGCACCTTCCATGTCCCCAATATCTCCCCCGACCCGGAGCAGGGCATCGGAGGGTGGAGCGCGCGGCAATTCGCCTCCGCGATGATCGAAGGCACCAGCCCCGAGCGGGAGCATTACTATCCCGCCTTTCCCTACACGTCCTATCGCGGGATGAGCGTCGCGCAGACGCTCGATTTGCAGGCCTTCATGATGACCCTGCCCAGCGATGACACGGCCTCCCTGCCGCATGATCTGAAGTTTCCCTTTGGCTGGCGGCGGCTTTTGGGGTTCTGGAAACGGCTCTACCTGGCTGAGGAGCCGGTTTTGCCCGTGTCGGACGATCCGAAGATCCTGCGCGGGCAATTTCTGGTCGAGGTTATGGGCCATTGCGGCGAATGCCACACACCGCGCGGCCCCCTTGGCGGGATGAAGCGGGACGAATGGCTCGCCGGTGGGCCGAACCCCGATGGGGAGGGGCGCATCCCCAACATCACCCCGCATCCCGACGGGATCGGATCATGGGGGGAGTTGGAAATCGCGGATTACCTCGCCACCGGGTTCACCCCCGATTTTGACAGCGTCGGCGGCTCCATGGTCGCGGTGGTGGAGAATATGTCGAAACTGCCGCTCGACGATCTGGAGGCGATCGCCGCCTATCTCAAGACCGTCCCGCCCCTGCCCCGCTAACGCGCCGTGCGCGGGCGGGCCGCGATGGTGGCTGTGACCCGTGCTTCGATCAGCGCGGGGCGGCCTTCGATATCCGCCTCGCTGCGGGTGAGGGTGATTTGAGGGGCGGCATCCCGCGCCCCGGCCTCCTGTGCGGCGGTCATGCAAGCCGTGGTGGCGTGGTCCTGCGCGCAGGCGATCGCGCGCGCCTCATCGGTGAACCGCTCCGGCCCGGATGGGGCTTGCACGATAAAGAGCCCTTCGGTGGGCACGGTGATCACCACTTCGCGCCGGATCCGCACCAGCCCCGTCACAGCGCCCACGGCGTTTGCCACATCGGCATGGGGCGGGGTTGCGTCCGTCGTGCCAAGAAGTGCGGCAATGCGTGGGTAATAGATCGGCGCGGATGCCCCCAACCCGATCAGTGGCACATGCAGCGCAAGGGTCGTGCGCACCAGCCGCCCCTGCCCGTCCAGCGCATGGGCGCTGAGGGCAGAGCGGGCCATTTCCGGCGCCGACCCTTCCGCGGCGAATGCCGCCTCTAAGATGGCCTCTGCCGACAGGCGCACCAGCCGCTCTATCACCGCCTCAGAAAGCGCGACGGCATCCGTCGCCAAGGGCCGACCATCGCCCCCCTTGCGCGCCGCAACCAAAGCCGCCGCCCGCCGTGCCGCCGCCCCGTCCCACGCGTCATGCAGGCCCAGAACATGCGCGGCATCCGACGGGGTGAACCCGGCCTCCCGCGCGGCACCCGACCGCAGCGCCGCGCGCAGGGCGCGCTGTGCCTCCCCCCGGCGGGAGATCGCATCGACCGGATGCACGCCATCGGCATCCACGACAAAGCGCGCGGCCCCTTCCGTCACCCGCGCGGCGGCTTCTTGCGCGCGCAAATGGCGATCCACCGCCGCGCCGTGCTGGCGTGCAAGGAGGGAGACAGGCACCACCCGCGACGGCCCAAGCGTAATCTCAGGCCTCAGCCCCTCCCCGAAGCGCACCTGACTGTCCCCGCCCAGCCCATGGGTGCGCACCGCCACGGCCTCCACCATCGTGGACCAGCCGCCCACGCGCGCGCCCTGCGGATCAATCGCGGGCAGGCCGTCGGTCAGCACCGCGATGTCGGTGGTCGTGCCGCCAATATCGGACACGACCGCATCCCGGATACCGGTCAGGAAGGACGCGCCGACAAGGCTCGCGGCCGGGCCGGACAGGATCGTCTCCACCGGGCGCATCCGCGCAAAATCAGCTGAGACGAGCGCGCCATCGCCTCGCACCACCATCAGAGGGGCTGTGATGCCGATCTCCGTCAATTCGCGCGTGGCGGCCCCGATCAGCCCGGTGATCAGGCCGATCAATCGCGCATTCAGGAGCGCGGTGAGCGCGCGTTTCGGGCCGCCGATCTGGTTGGACAATTCATGCGAGCAGGTCACCGGCAGGCCCGTGACATCCGCCACGATCTGCCGCGCACGGACCTCATGCGCGGGGTTGCGCACGGCAAACAGACTGGCGATGGCCACCCCGCCGATCCCGTCGGGCAATTGGGCGAGTGCTGCGCGCAGCCCCGCCTCATCCAGCGCCGTGGCCTCCTGCCCGGAGGTGCCATGCCCGCCCGCGACCGCGATCAGCGGATCCTCTCCCAACGCGTCCAGCAGCCCGCCCCGCGCCCGGTCCGCTTCGGCAAAGCCGATAAGGACCAGCGCCGCGCGTTGCCCTTGCCCTTCCACCAGCGCATTGGTGGCCAGTGTCGTGGACAGGGCCACGAGGCTCACATCCTCCGCCCGCACATGGCCCACGCCCAAGGCGGCACGGATCGCAGCACCGATCCCTTGCGAAAGGTCGCGATGGGTCGTCAGCGCCTTGGCCTTGCCCAAAAGGGCGCTTGGCCCCTCCGCCAGGCGGGCTTCTTCCAACAGGGCTGCATCCGTGTAGGTGCCGCCGGTATCCAGTCCCAGTAAGATGGCCATGCGCCCTGTCCCCTGTCCTTGCTTGCGCTTCCTTTAGGGCGTGCGCCCCGCCTCGGCAACGGCGCGCGCGACATGCTCGGGTTGGAAAAGCGGCATCGGCCCCTTGTCTTTCGCGGCATTTGCGCCCTTATCAGGGCCAGACCCGCAACAGGAGACCCCGCCATGAGCCTTACCCGCGACGACGTGCTGACCGCCCTTGACCGCATCATCGACCCTGACAGCGGCAAGAGCATCGTTGCGGCGGATTATGTGCGGGCGGTCACGTTTGACGGCGCGAATATCCGGTTCATCCTCGAAGTGCCGCCAACGCTTGCCCCGAAATACGAGCCGGTACGCGCCGCCGCTGAGGCCGCGGTGAAGGGATTGCCGGGGGCAGGCACCGTCAGCGCGCTGTTGACCGCGCATTCCAGCGGGCCGGGTCAGGGGGCGAAGGCTCCGCCACAGCTCAAGATCGGGGGCCATCCAAAGCCACAAGCCGGGCCAGAACTGCCAAGTGGCGTCAAGACGATCATCGCCATAGGCTCGGGTAAGGGAGGTGTGGGCAAATCCACCGTCTCCGCGAACCTTGCCGTGGCCCTCGCGCAGGCGGGTAAGCGTGTGGGGCTCCTAGATGCCGATGTCTATGGCCCGAGCCAGCCGCGCATGATGGGCGTGAACCAGCGCCCGAACTCCCCCGATGGCAAGACGATCATCCCCTTGCGCGCCCATGGCGTGACGCTGATGTCCATCGGCCTGATGCTCGGTGAGGATCAGGCGGTCGTCTGGCGCGGCCCGATGCTGATGGGCGCGCTGCAACAGATGCTGGGACAGGTTGCATGGGGCGAGTTGGACACGCTTATCGTCGATCTGCCGCCGGGGACGGGAGATGTGCAACTCACCCTGTGTCAAAAATCCAAGGTCTCTGGCGCGATTGTCGTGTCCACCCCGCAGGATGTGGCGCTCCTGGATGCGCGCAAGGCGGTGAACATGTTTGAAAAGCTGGAAACGCCGATCCTTGGCGTGGTCGAGAATATGAGCACGCATATCTGCCCCAATTGCGGGCATGAGAGCCATATCTTTGGAGATGGCGGCGCGCGCGCCTTCGCGGCGGAGAAATCGGTGCCCTTCCTTGGCGCTGTGCCGCTCAATATCGACATTCGCCTGTCCGGCGATGAGGGCGCCCCGCTGGTCGCCGCGCGCCCTGACGCGCCGGAGGCGCAGGTTTTCCACGATATGGCAAAACGGCTGATCCAAGGCGGTGTGCTCTAGCCTCCAACCCACACTACGGTTAGGCGGGAGACATGAAATTGCCTAACTTGTCCACAAAAGCCGCCGCAAAGACGCCCAATTCCTCAACCAATGGTATAGTACTATTCTGATGGACACGCATCAGGTGCACTTGGTTGGCCGTGGGGGCTTGGAGGCTAAGGTGGAATCGCAAGACGGGACAGACGACTTTGAGGCAGGGCGCGTTGGCTTTTCGCGCAAGATCCTCGTCTGGTCATCGCTGACAATCGCGATCAGCGCCTCGATTTCGGGGATGCTGTTGGTGTTTGCGGTGGGCAGCACGCCCGAACGGGTGCTTCCCACGCTTTACACTGCCGTTCTTTTCCTTATTTTTCCGATGCTTCTGCGGATTGGCGTGCGGTTTCGCTATGTGCGGGATGCGTTCTTTACCTTCTCCCTTTTGGCGGTTTTGGGCCTTGGGTTGCAGGGCGAGGGTGGCATCGTTTCGGGCTATGCGAGCTATTTGCCGATCTTCATCTGCCTATCAGGGATGCTCTACCGGACACGCGGCGTGGTTGTGGTTGCGGTGCTGTCGGCACTGATCGTGATTGCGACTGGCACCTCAGATGCCCTGCGCGCACCCTTTGAGATCGCGATGCCGACCGGATCGGACGTGATGACAACGGTGAGTCGCCAGATGGTCGGTATCGGTTTTGCCGCGATCCTGGTGATTGTGGCCATGCGGATTTTCAAGGATTTGCTGGCCCGCCTGTCGGCGGCTCGGGATGAGGCCCGCGCCATTTCGGAGGCGAAATCGAATTTCCTTGCCGGGTTGGGGCATGAGGTGCGCACCCCGCTCAATGCCATTATCGGCATGGCCGAAATCCTCAAGACCGAAGACCTCAAGCCCGAGCAACGCCAGAAGGTCGAGACGATCACCAATGCGGGTGGCGCGCTTCTGGAGATGATGAACGACATCCTCGATAGCGCGCAGATCGAAGCGACGCGGATGACGATCAATCCGCAACGGCAGGAAATGGCGGACCTGTTCGAGGGCTTCCTGCGGCTCTGGGCCCCGATTGCGGAGCAGAAAGGCATCGCCTTCCGCATGGAGATTGCGGATGACATTCCCGACGCGCTGCTGATTGATCCGCAACGGACCCGGCAATGCGTGAACAACCTTTTGTCGAATGCGCTGAAATTCACCAGCGAAGGCTCCATCCGGCTGATTGCGCGCTGGGATGTGCGACCCGGCTCCCCCACCCGGCTCGTGATCGAAGTGCAGGACACGGGCATCGGGATGCCCGCAGACGCGGCAGAACGCGTGTTCGCCCCATTCGAGCAGGTGCACAAATCCGATGGCTCCTATGGCGGATCGGGGCTGGGCCTGTCGATCACACGCTCACTGGCAAAGCTGATGAAGGGCGACCTGACCTTCAAGAGCGTGCAGGGCGAGGGCACGATTTTCACCCTGACGATCGCGGCAGAACCGGCCCCGGAGGTGGACGAGGACATGCTCGATATCTCTGCCATCACTCGCACGACCCATCGCGGGGAGACCGGCGTGGATGACCGCGACACCGACACATGGACATCGAATGCCCATGTGCTTGTCGTTGATGACGTGGAAACCAACCGCTTTGTCGCGACCGGATATCTCAGCACGCTGGGCGCCCGCGTGACCGAGGCGGAGAACGGGCAAGAGGCACTTGATCTGGCGCTGAGCCAGTCTTTCGACCTGATCCTGATGGATCGCCACATGCCCGAGACAGATGGGCTTTGGGCGCTGAAGCGCTTCAAGATGCATCCAAAGACACAGAATATCCCCATCGTGCTCGTCACCGCAGGCACCAGTGAGGAGGACGCGCGCCTGTGCCGCGAACATGGGGCGAGCGACGTGATGCTCAAACCCTTCACGCTGAGCGCGCTGCACAAGCTCTTGCGCAAGCTGGATACCGACGCGTCGGACGCTTGCGTCAGATAAACACCATCGCTATAGCCTGCGCTGACAGATAACTCAGGCGACAGGTGCTCCTATGCCAAAGATCAACGGAAACGAAATCCGCCCCGGCAACGTGCTGGAGCATGACGGTGGCCTTTGGGTCGCGGTAAAGGTCGCGCATGTGAAGCCCGGCAAAGGCGGCGCGTTTGCGCAGGTGGAGATGAAGAACCTGCGCAATGGCTCCAAGCTGAACGAACGGTTCCGCTCCGCCGATAAGGTCGAACGGGTGCGGCTCGAACAGAAAGACCAGCAATTCCTCTATGAGACCGAGGGGATGCTGACCTTCATGGACGCCACGACCTATGAGCAGGTTGAATTGCCTGCTGACCTCCTTGGCGACCGCCGCCCGTTCTTGCAGGACGGCATGACCGTGACCGTGGAATACTACGAGGAAGAGGCCCTGAGCCTCACGCTGCCAGAGAAAGTCATCTGCACCGTTGAGGACACAGAGCCGGTGGTGAAAGGCCAGACCGCGGCCAACAGCTTCAAACCTGCGGTGCTCGATAACGGGATCAAGATCACGGTGCCGCCCTTTGTCGGTGTTGGTGAGCAGGTGGTGGTCGCGACCGAGACCTTCGAATATGTGGAGCGCGCCTGACATTAGGCAGGCGCTCCCGCGCAGTCCCGTCCCATCACAGATGGGACGGGACCCCTTTGGGCGAGGGCCGCGCGCTGCGCGGCCTTCCCTTTTTTGCAGCGACCGGATAGAGAGCGGCGCAACCCGATGCCAAGGATGACCCAATGACCCAGACCGCAAATCTCAACGTGATGGTAAAGGCCGCGCGCAAGGCCGCACGCGCGCTTGTGCGGGATTTCGGCGAGGTGGAGAACCTTCAGGTCTCCATGAAGAGCGCAGGCGACTTTGTGTCCCGCGCGGACCTGAAAGCCGAGGAAACCATCCGTGAGATGCTGATGGACGCACGGCCAAACTATGGCTGGCTTGGCGAAGAGTCTGAAGCGGTGGAGGGCAAAGACCCGACGCGCCGCTGGATCGTCGATCCGATCGACGGGACCACGAATTTCCTCCATGGCTTGCCGCATTGGGCGATCTCCATCGCGCTGGAACATAAGGGCGAGATCGTCGCCGGTGTGGTCTATGACCCGGCCAAGGACGAGATGTTCACCGCCGAAAAAGGTGGCGGCGCATGGCTCAATGACCGGCGCATCCGCGCAAGCGGGCGGCGCGACATGATCGAGATGCTGTTTGCCACGGGCGTGCCCTTCGGTGGGCGGCGCGATCTGCCCGAAACACTGAGCGACCTTGGCCGCCTGATGCCCCGCTGTGCCGGGGTGCGGCGCTGGGGCGCGGCGTCTCTGGACCTCGCCTATGTGGCGGCAGGCCGGTATGACGGCTATTGGGAGCGCAACCTCAACACATGGGATATCGCGGCGGGTCTGTTGCTGGTCCGCGAGGCCGGGGGGCTTGCCGGCCCGATTGACCCCGACACGAATGTCCTGAGCGGCGCTGGCGTGATTGCCGCCAACGAACCCGTGTTCGACCGCTTCGCTGCCATCATCCGCAACAACGGATAACGCGGAAGTGCCGCGCCTTGCGGCGCGGCGATGCCTCCGGCGGGGTATATTTTTAGAAAGTGAGCCACTACCAACGGACGTCGGTAGCATCGGTGCTGTGCGTCGCAAGGTACAGAAGGACAAGGTCATTCATGACATTCCCGATGATCGTACAGAAATACCCGCGGGCCCAAAAATGCCTGCCCCAGTAGCGCTTTTTGAGCACCGGGAACTCCTGTTGCAATCGCCGCGACGACCGCCCCCTGATCCGGCGCATCACCTCTGAGATCGCGTGCTTGGGCGGCATCGACACTGACCTGAGCGCCGTTTCTGTCTCCAATCCGAGGTAGAGTCCGCTCCAAAGAAGGAGACGGAGAGAATGAAGAGATCACGTTTCAGCGAAGAGCAGATCATTGCGATCCTGAAGCAGCAAGCGAGCGGCATGGCGACGGCGAATGTGTGCCGGGAGCACGGGATCAGTTCGGCGACGTTCTACAAATGGAAGCTGGCCCGAAAGGTGCAGGCCTGACGTGGATTGGATACGGCGACATTCCCGAATTGCAGACGATGATTGAAAAGACGCCTTTCCCCAAGTGCGGGTTCGCCACAGTATCCAAGACCCACAAATGCATCTTCACCTTGCCCGCAATGGCGCTGGTTTGACCTTTGTTGCGAACTGGGTGCAATCCGTGTTTCCCGATATGCAACATGTGCCCGCGACAGCCTTGGACCAAAGCCGTTCAACATGGATACTGCTTCATAGCGATTTACGCCGAATACGCCGGGCACATCTGCTTGTCGATTATCTCTTTTTTCTGGGCAGATGTAGAGCGTACGCAATAACGCACATGCGATACACATTTCGGTCAGCGTTAAAATGGGTCCGGCGTCAAGGTGTCGTGGGGCAAGAGCACCTGTTTCACGGCAACCAGCACGGTCACGACCACAAGCACGTCAAAGGCAGCACTCCTGTCAAACCCGGTTGGGTTCTCCCTTTTCGTCACCGGTTTCATTCCGCTTTTTCCACATCGAGAAATCGACGAATTACGTCGAGAGAGGCTTCCAGGTTATCCCAAACCACGTCGTGACCCGCAGAAGGGATGATTACAAGATTGGCATTACCAAAGAGTTGCCTATGGCTGTTTTGCAGTGGGCCGAGCCAATCGTTGCATTCCCCGGCGAGCAGAAGGACCGGCCCGCTAAAGTTGGATACATCGGCAGCCAGATGATCGACAACTGCGTCCGGAGTATCCGCCCAGACTTGGCTTGCCATAGCGCCAAACCGCCAGTTCGGGGCATTGTATCCATCTCCACAGTGATAGGGGTTTTCGGGGTGATTGGCGAAAACACCGACCATGTGACCTATCAGGAAGTCGTCTGCTGCTGCGGCATCCGGTCCGTCCAAAAGTTGCGCACGAAATCCTGTGACAACAGCCTCAGCCCAATAGCCAATGCCGGACATGTAGCGGCTTGCTGCCGCGTCCCAGGCCGATTTTCCAGCGCCGTCCAGATAGCCCGGTTCAATAAGCACAGCGGCTTGCACATTGTTCGGGCGCGCGCCCATGTAGGCCGTGGCCAACATAGCGCCCCAGGAGTGTCCGATCAGCGTAACCGGCGCGTTTGGAGAGACCAGTCTCTTCACGCCATCCAGTTCGAGGATGTAATCATCTAGCGTAAGCTTTTCCGCGGGAACACGTTCCGAAAGCCCCGCCCCGCGTTGATCATAAAAGACGACATTGTGCGTTTCAGAAAGGACGCTGAGCGCTAGAAGCGACCGAAAATCACCACCCGGCCCGCCGTGCAAAACAATGATCGTCGACGCTCCCGCGGGGCCATCGACTTGGCGCATATGTAGTCGAACTCCGTCGACGATGACCGACGGCAAGGCATCGTCCTCTGTCACAAGCGGTGCGACCACATAGCCCCCTCTTGTCCATAAAAGCAGCATGACGACAAGAGCGATGCAGGCCGCCGTCAGGATGCCGAACATTTTGAGGGTGCGAATGATCATGCCATGCCTGCCTTTTCGAGTTGACGAAGAACTTTGAGCATGAACCCTACCGGGCGGCGCGGCAGGTCGGTCTGGTTGAACGTCCCTGCCAGATAAATATCGCGCTCTGGCGCGTAAAACGCAAAAGACCCGGAGCTTCCCAAATGCCCGATGAGTTCCGGTGTGGGGCGCCAAAGGGTCATCCAACGCGGCAGATGAAACCGCATCAAACCACCGCCGTACGCGAGCGGGAAAAACACCGGTTTCCAGTTGCGGACATCATCCAACAAGGCGGGATCAAACAAGCGACCGCCAAGAAACCCGCGTAGAAATCCGATCAACTCCGCTGGCGTCGACACAAGGCCACCGTCCGGGTCCATGCTCGCCAATGACTTGGGCAACGTCAGTTGCTGTGACCTGTGAAAGAGCGGTAAAGGTGGGTTCATTGCATCGAATGTTGCGGTTTGACGCAAGCCCAGCGGTTCACATACGTAATCCTGCAAAAGCGTGGCATAGGGTTTGCCGGACACCGTCTCCAAAACTGCCCCGAGAAGCCGGAAGTTCGTGTCCGAGTAATGGGCTTTGCCGCTCCCCGGCGCTGCCATCGGGGGCAGTGATCGTGCCATCTCCATGACCATTGCCAAGTCGATCGCCCGATCCTTGTTTTGGAGCATGTCCGCCTCGACCCCGCCCTTGAAGTAGTCAGCCAGTCCCGAGGTTTGGAACAGCAAATGGCGGATCGTCAGGGTCGGCCCATGGGCCACCCCCTTGATCACATGTAAGTCCGACAGGTCGTGGTGTGGCAAAGCGCTCTGAACGGTCTGGTCGAGATCAAGCTGGCCCAGATCAGCCAACTTGAGGGTCAGCGCAGCGGTGAATGTCTTGCTGATGCTCGCAATTGGGAACCGCACGCCAGGTTTCGCGTCACCTGCACTGCCATCAAAGGTCAGGCCAGCATCGCCGCTCTCAACGCGCAACAAAAGCGCATGGGCGTTTGATTGTGCCTGCTCTTTCTCGAGCAGGCGCTGGAGGGAGGGTGCTATGCTGGTCATGCGACTTCCCCGCCATGCGGAAGCGGCGTGGCCGAACGGCTGAATAGCAATGAACATCCGATCGCGATGAACCATGCGATGGCACCCAGCCCAAAGACGGCACCGGCCACATCCCCAATGGCAGGGAACAGCGTCAGCAGACCGCCTGCGGCTGTCACGAGGCCAAGCCCAATCGAGATCTGGCCCAAAGTGCGCCCCAGCAAACCAGCGAGCGAGACACAGCCGATCCAGATACCACCGGCGATCTCATTCCCGCCCCCGAGACCCAGTTCAACCGCGTGCAGCGTCTGCCAGACTTGCACGGCTTGCGAGACATCTGTTTGGGCCAAATGAGCCGCGCGTTCGACCGCAACGTTGCCGATCATGCCCGCGCCGATCACAAGGGTGGCCCAGATGATGCCGAGCACCAGCGTGACCATGGCGAAGTCAGTCCTGGAGGACTTCAATCGCCCATGCAACGCTGCGACGAGCAGCGCCAGGGCAATGGCGTTGATGATGTAGATCACTGTGTTCCACAGGATCAGTAAGCCCGGTTGGCTTTGTATGAAGGCCACAACCGCAGGGCCGTCAATGCTGTTGGTACCGAAGCCAAGCGGCGCGAACGTGCTGACGAGAAAAGCGAACCCAAACAAGTAGGTCGCGGCACAAATAAGGGCTGCAAAGCCACCGATCTTTTGAAGCGTCATCGTATTAGCCTTTCGTTTCAATAGAGTAGTTGGTGCGCGTATTGCCGGGGACAGCATGGTTTGCTGTCTCGGCAGCAGCCGGGCTCGTCACAACGTCTTCTTAGGCGATCGGTTGACCGCTCAGAACCAGGTCAGAATGGTCATTGGCGTTTAAGCTGACCGATTTGCTATTCCGCCCCTCAGGCAAATCGGCGATATGAAACGCCGGGCCATAAAGCCGTGCTATTTTTGGGTCGTGCACATCGAGATGCGCATGTCCGTGCTGCTGAACGTTGTCTTCGTTGATCATCTCCGGTGCGAAGACGAGGCTTCGCGTGGAGACGATTACGTTCCAGCCTGACAAGGCGTCTTCACTGACAGCCAGTGTGACTTCCGGTGGGCTGTCTGGATCGACCTCTTGCGTTGCATGAACATGAATATGTGTCGGTCCATGGTGTTCGCCAGTCGGGACCTCGGTACTCGCCAGCGCTAAGAGCATTCCGACAAAGAGTGCCGCCACGGTCCAGTGGACGAGATAGATCGGCTTCAGCTGGAGGGTTTTGCACGGTCTCATGCCCACCCCTCCGCTTTGGGATAAGCGCCAATGGATAAGACATTCAGCCGTCGTGGCGTCACCTTCAACCGTTGGCCGGAGCCCAGGACAAGCAGGATTAAAGCGGTTGCGATGATGGGCAGATGGCCGATCAACTCCAACAACGCTTCTTCGTTTCGACCTTCGATCAGGAACACTATGTTGGAGGTGAGCATAAAAACAGCGACTGCAAGGATGTTTAGACGGGTGACGACACCAAGCACCAGGATTGTGCCGAACACGACTTCCATCACGCCGGCAGACAGGACGAACATGCGGTCGTCGAACCAGTCGAAGCCCAGTAGCGGCATGAAATTCCATGCGTAATCCGCGATGAAGACCTGCCCCAGTGCTGCTGGATGCAGCTTCTCCGCGACCCCGAGGATGATAAGCGACAGCCCGGTGAAAATCCGCAAAACGTCAACCGAGTATGGCTTCAGGCGGTCACTCAATCCTGGGTCTGGCAATGCGTTAAACAGTATAAACAGCGCGATCCCAACGATGTTGACGTATTCGACCGTCAGGACGAAGCCAAAATGGATCGACATTCCAAGAAACAACAGCAACAGGAGAATGGCTGCATAGTGAGGGGCGTGATTGCTCAGAAGCAAGAGGCCGATCCCAGCCTGCAGCAGGACGAGCGCTAAACCAAAACCGCCGACGGCTTCTAAATGGGGCGCGATCAGGCTGCCATCATAGGCGGTCAGCAAGAGCGACATACCAGTCAAAATGCGCATAAGTTCCATCACATCATGACGGACTTTCGTTTTAGGAACCGCAAAAGCGGGGAGCTTCCTGTCCAGTACAACCGCAGTGGCCACGAGTGCCATTGCAATCAAGGCCCACGCCCAAACGGCGGGATCCGAAAGCCTGTAGGGAACCGGTGCCGGAGCACTCCCGGCCTCAACAAACCAACGGACATGGGCCGTTGCCGCAGCAGGCAGAAGGCAAGCGACGCCGATGAATTGGACTAGCATGATGGCGGGAATACGACCGGGTTTCATCTTGGCCTTCCTTTCAGTCGGTGTAACGAGAATTGAGATCTTGGAAGTATTCGGCCAGATGGCGCGTTCCGACGGGCCGTCCGGCCATATGCATGCCAAAAGCCGTCAAAAAGAATTGTGCGGGGCCAGCGACATGGAGTGGTGCAAACCTAGGGAGCAGCCGCAGCGCAATCCGCCGAAACAGATCGGGCAAAAACGTGACCCGGTTCGGTGTACCCAAAACGTCAAAGCTCAGGTTTGCCAGGTCACGGTGAGTAAACACATCTGGCCCGCCAACGTCCAACCTGGCCTCCTTTCGGTCAACGGCATCAAAGATGGCCGAGGCCAGATCAGCGCCATGGATCGGGTTGATCTCTAACTGCCCGTCACCGAACAACCAGACCCGCCCTTTGCGCGCCATGTTTAGGAAGTCTTCCATGTCCGAGAAATACCCGGACGGCGCGATAACTGTGCTGTCGAGGTCAGCGGACTGCAGGGCGCGGACAAAGGCTGATTTCGCCGCGACGAGAGGCACATCGGCCATGCGATCCGCATTCAACACATGGACATACGCGAAGTGTTTGACGTCACAGGCCAGCGCCTCATGCAGCAGATTGAGGTTTGCTTGGTAGTCGACGTCCCAATAGCTCAGGCCATCTGCTTGCCTGGTGACCCCCAGGGCCGAGACGACAAGGTCGACACCTGACATGATACTCTTCAAGGAGCCAGGTTTGGTCGCTTCTGCCGTCACGATGGAGTCGGCGGGTAACGGCGCATCGGCCTTTGCCGCGCGGACGAGAGCAGACACATGCCACCCCCGCCGCTGGTATTCGGCGCAAAGGAAACGACCAAGATAGCCGGTCGCACCTGCAATCATCACGTGTTTCATCTGCCTGCCACTCTGATCAACGTGCCGAGCGCGCCGACGACGTGGTTTTTCGGGCCAACTGTTGGAAGCCCGACATCTCCGGCAAGAAATAGCGGAAATGGTTGCGGGTGATCCCGCAGGCGCTCCGTCAGCAGATCATGTAGCGCGTGGAACCGTCGCGCGCGTAGGCTGAAAAAACCTGACATTTTGCACCCTACCCGACAACGCGGTGGCCGCGGCCCCGCAGGCACTCGACGACAATGCTTTCGCGCCGCTCAATCACATCCACGCTGCTGACTACGCCGCCAGCCAAGGCACCGGCTACGGCGCCACCAAGTGCATCGCCACTGTCAGCCTCTCCTAGGATCGCACCGGCACCAGCACCAATCACAGTCGCACCAACGCGTTCCTGATCAAACTGGGTCTGGTTGCGGGCAAGGGTCTGACAGGCCGCAAGATCGGATTGAAACGCAGCCGTAGGCTGACCATCCAGGATCGGTTGATAGTTTGCACCGCTGTCAACGCATGCAGCCAAGGCAGGAAGCAGCGCTGCAATCATCACTGTCTTTTTCATGGAATGCCCCTTCGTTTGAACAAAGCAGGGTGTAGCCACGCGCAACTACGCGCGCAGACGCGAGAATTTCCGTTGTGGTTT
The DNA here is from genome assembly GCF_014199445.1 of Rubricella aquisinus. Taxonomy (GTDB): domain Bacteria; phylum Pseudomonadota; class Alphaproteobacteria; order Rhodobacterales; family Rhodobacteraceae; genus Rubricella; species Rubricella aquisinus. The sequence goes on from NZ_JACIJS010000014.1 coordinate 17,005, forward strand.
GGGTCAGGTGATATGCTTAGCCGGGTCCGGCACGCGGGCGGGCGCCCGGGTCAGCCGTCATCCGAAAGCGGTCACGGTATTCGCCAGCAGATATGCCCACATGGCGGTGAAACGCGCGGCGCATCCGTTCGGCACTTTGAAACCCAGTTTCGAGGGCAACCTGATCAATTGTGTGGTCTGTCGTTTCCAATACGACGCGAGCGGCCTGAACTCGGGCAGTTTCAACATACGCCGCTGGTGTGACGCCGGTTTCGTCTTTGAAGCGTCGTGCAAACGTTCGTTCAGACATCATCGCATGCGCAGCAAGACTGGTCACGGTCAGCGGATCGGCTGGGTTTTCTAGAATGAAGCTTAGTGCATCGTTGATCGCCGGGTCTTCGGCCCGTTGGGCCAACAGATGCGCGCTGAACTGTGACTGGCCACCTGGCCGCATCATGTACATCACGCTGAACCGCGCGACTTCAAGTGCGACTTTGTGCCCCCAATCCATTTCAACCAATGCCAGCGCGAGGTCCATGCCAGAGGTCACCCCGGCAGAGGTCCAGACGTTTCCATCGCGCACATAGATCGCTTCATGGTCCACCGTCACATCTGGGTATTCATTTTCCATAATCGGGCACCAGAACCAATGCGTACTGGCCCGCTTGTTTTTCAAAAGCCCGGCTTCTGCAAGGATCAGCGCCCCTGTACAGATCGATACGATCCGCCGGGCGCGCGGGGCCATCGTCTGCATGAACTCCAACAACTTTGGGTTCTTCAATTGCGATGAAGAGCCATGGCCGCCGGCCACCATCAACGTATCGATCTCATCATCATGCTTCATGACATCGGCAAAAGACGTCTCGGCCGTGATCGTCAGACCGGAACTGGCTTTCACAGGCCCCGCCTGCACTGCAACGATCTTCAAATCGTAAGGCAGATCGCCGTCGCCAATGAAAAACTGGGTCGTCGCAAGGATCTCCAGCGGGCCTATCACGTCGAGTTGATGCACCCCGGGGTAGGCCACCATCAGGACCCTGCGGTTCCGCGCCTCTGTCTGAATGTCGTGTTTCTGTATCATAGGCAGACAGTACCTGATTTCATCAATCGTCCGTTAGGACAAAGACCCCACGATTTCCGCCAGGCGAAAGTGTCTGTTTTTCAATTTCATACAGATTTCTGATAGCGTGCGTGTCAACGCTTACACGTTTCACGGCGCGGCTGAGGACGCGCGAAACTCCGCGGTCTCCTGACGAGCTGCCGGCGTCGCTGCAATGATATGTGCCATGACTTCCCGCTCGCTCAGGCCTTTGTCTGCCCATTGCAAGATCAGCTCCGCGTGCCGCACACCGTCTTCATCATGGCCGTGCAGAATAGACTGGGCCCTGATATCTGACGGGCCTAACCGCTATGAATGAGCGTGCATTTCGAAAACAGTTCGGACTGACTGGGGAATGAACTGCTCATTGGAAGTCTGCTTTGGGGAAGTTGCACCGCGGCAATGGATGCTATTCCCAACGACAGCTCCGGGCCGGGAGCGTAAAAGGTCAGCGGGGCATTGCGTTGCTGTGCTGCTGAGCCCCTAACAGCAGCTACCAACCCATTCTGACCGATGCTGCGCGACGCTCAGAAGTCCGCTAACGCTCTCTTGCGAGAGCCGCCCAGTATTCAAGGATTAGTAAAATCGTCGTTTTCACGTCCGGATCGTCCGACATAATCTGCGTTCGTCGCAATGACAGAGACGACGAAACTTCATCCATTAGATCAAAGGATAGTTTGCAGCTTGCACCTTGTCTGTCGGTTTCGGTGGTATCAGGGCTGTAGAAACAAACGCCCCGCCCGGGGCCAAGTGGTGGCCTGCTGCCGGTTTCGTGGACACCGAGGTAAGGTGTTTATGAAACTGGAGAATCTATATGACGAGAAGGATGTTCAGCCGCGAGTTCAAACAGGAAGCGGTGGAATTGGTGACGAAGCGCTGCGTGAGTGCGGCGCAAGCTTCGCGGGATCTTGGAATACATGCGACTGTGCTTCGACGTTGGGTACGCGCTGCCTCTGCTGATGGTCCAGCGGCTTTTCCTGGAAATGGCAAGCTGACGCCTGAGCAAGAAGAGCTTCGGAATTTGCGACGCGAGGTGTCCAAGCTGAAGGCGGAGCGCAATATCTTAAAAAAGGCGGCCGCCTACGTCGCCAAGGACCAGCTGTGATGTTTGGGTTTGTGCATTGCCCGACAGGCGATTTGCATTGCAAATCTGCCGAGAGGGGCGAAGCACCGAGGGATTTGGCCGGTGAGTTGGATGTGTGACGCGCTCGGTGTATCACGAAGCGGCTTTCATGCCTGGCTGACGCGCCCGCGCAGCGACAGGTCGATCCGTGACGAAGAGCTGTTAGCGGCGATCCGTGCAAGCTTTCTGCGATCGGACCGAACCTATGGTGCCCGACGTATCTGGCATGATCTTCTCGAAGAAGGTTATTCCTGCGGCTTGCATTGCGTTGAGCGATTGATGCGACAAGCAGCCTTTAAAGCCCGTCCCAAGCGTCGAAAGCCGCCGAAAGACCAAAGCATGAGGTCGGTTATAGCTGCTAACGTGCTTGAACGAGAGTTTGAAGCGGATGGTCCGAACCAGAAATGGGTGGCGGACGTCACCTACATCTGGACAACGGAAGGGTGGCTTTACGTTGCGGCCGTTATCGATCTGTTCTCGCGGCGTGTCGTCGGCTGGTCAATGAGCGCACAAATGACGGCTCAGATGGTCACGGACGCCCTGATCATGGCGATCTGGCGCAGAGGACGGCCCGACGAGTTGCTGCACCATTCCGATCAGGGCAGCCAATATACCAGTGAGCCGTTCCAGCGACTGATGGCCGATCACGGCATCACCTGTTCAATGAGCAGGTCTGGAAATGTCTGGGAGTTCAAGCTGGTCCGCGCCAGCGGATCAAACGATCCGGGGGATCGTTTGAAGGCGCAGAACGCTGCGATGGAGAGCTTTTTCTCTTCGCTGAAGACAGAACGGATCAAACGAAAAACCTACAGGACCAGAAAGCAGGCGCGTGCAGATGTCTTCGATTACATCGAATGCTTCTACAACCCGAAGCGCCGCCACTCGACCATTGGCTATCTAAGCCCTATCACATTCGAGGAGCGAGCTATGAAAGCTTAAATTGCCGTCCATAAAACCGGCAGCAAGCCATTGGGTTGTTTGCGTCCACAGTGCTTCCACACTCGGAAGGGCAACGCAAGCATTCTCGCGTTAGGCGAGGCTTAGGGCATTGTATTGCATGGG
>NZ_JACIJS010000015.1 GCF_014199445.1 Rubricella aquisinus
TTCCGGAGGATACCAATGTAGCAAAAGTTTCGCGCTGAAGCGCGGCTTTTTCGTCTGAAGACGAAGGCTTCAACCAAATCAGGGACAGTGAATTGAAAACACCCTGCCTCACGATCGGAGACAGGGTGCCTTTCACTTTCACGGTCATCGGCGTCCCCGCCTGTACCGTGGGGCTATTCCAAACCCAAAATCGTTTCACTTTCCTTAAATATACCCCGCCGGAGGCATAAAAGTCAGCTAAGCCCCAGCACATCCACCATGTCATATTGGCCCGGCTTTGCGGCACGGGCCCACAGTGCGGCCTTGACCGCACCACGGGCAAAGATCATTCGGTCGCTGGCGATATGGCGCAGGATCAGGCGTTCACCGGGGCCGGCGAAGATCACGTCATGCTCGCCCACCACATCGCCGCCGCGCAGGGCCGCGAAGCCGATCGCGCCCGGTGTGCGCTCTCCGGTTATGCCGTCGCGCGCGCGGTCGGAGACATCCTCCAGCGCCACACCCCGGCCGGCGGCAGCGGCCTCCCCCAGCATCAGGGCGGTGCCCGAGGGCGCATCGACCTTGTGTTTATGGTGCATCTCCACCACCTCAATGTCGAAATCGAGATCGAGCGCCTTGGCCACCCGCTGCGTCAGCACGGTCAGCAGGTTCACGCCGAGTGAGTAATTGCCCGCCTGCACAATCGACGTATGGCGCGCGGCGGCGGCAATCGCGGCGGCATCCTCGGAACTTAGCCCGGTGGTGCCGATCACATGGGCGGCTCCGGCCTGAGCGCACAGCCCGGCATGCTCTACCGTCGGCTTCGGCGCAGTGAAATCGAGCACCGCGCCGGAACGCGCTATCGCCTCAAGCGGGTCATCCTCCACGATCACGCCCAGCGCCGCACCGCCCAGCGCCACGCCCAGATCCTGACCGATCCAGGGGTGGCCCGGGCGCTCCGTCGCGCCCGTCAGCACGGTCGCGTCATTCTCTGCCACGGCCTGCACCAGCATCTGCCCCATCCGGCCCGACACGCCGGTCACCGTGATTTTCACCTGATCCGCCATTGCGGCCTCCCTCATCGTGATTTGCCCCTTCCTAACGGGTCTGACGCCGGGGGAGAAGCCCTGCCCCCTTGACAGCGCGCCATGATCCGCCGATGTGAGCCGCATGGCAAAGAACCGATCCTTCGAGGGCGCAGGCCCTTCCCAACGGCAACTTCGCGTCGGCGAAGTGATCCGGCGTGCGCTGAGCGACATTTTTCTGCGGGGCGAGATTTACGACGACGCGCTCTCGGGCGTGTCGATCACCGTGGGAGAGGTCGTGATGACCAGCGATCTGCGGCTCGCGAAAGTCTATGTCCTGCCCTTGGGCGGTGGCGAGGCAGACACGGTTGTCGCCGCATTGGAGCGGCGCAAGGGAGAAATTCGGCGGCTCGTTAACCGTTCTCTAACCTTGAAGCATTCTCCTGAGCTGACATTCCTCGCGGACAAGACCTTTGACCAAATGGAGCAAACACGGGCATTGTTGGCGCAGGACGCGGTGCGCCGGGATGTGGAGCGGCCCGACGACGAATAGGGGCTGGACGGAAATATGCGCAAATGGGTTCGCAAATTGGTGGATGGCAAACAGCCAGCGACCCGACCCACAGCGTGGCGGCCCGATCCTGATGCGCGAAAGCGGGCCTTCTACACCACGCGCAATTATCCGATCTATTACCTGTCGATCACGAAATGCGGCTCGACCTTTCTCAAGAATGTCTTTTACGCGCTGGATCACAATCATTCGCATCCCGATGGGGAGCACGTGCATGACACCGAACGCGGGCTGATCCGCGCGCGGGATGTGCCGACCGAACAGATCCTGTCGAGCCCCTATATCTTTACCGTGTTGCGCGACCCTAGGGAGCGATTCCTGTCCTTCTATTTCGACAAGATCTATGGCGATGGTCCGCGCAATTTTCCGGCCCTGCGCAGCAGGCTGGAGCGGGAGATTGGGCTCAAACTGGTGCCGGGCCTGACGCCTGAGCATCATGTGGACAATTGCATCCGCCTTGCCGGATGGATCGACAAGAACCTCAAAGGGGCCACGGACGAGCCGATCAACTTTCACTGGCGCCAGCAATCCGCGCGGCTGCGGCGAGTGCGCGAGTTTGACATCGTTCCGCTGACGCTGGATGGGCTGAACTGGCAGTTGCCCGAATTCCTGCGCCCCGTGATCCCCGATCTCGCGGCCCGAATGGAAGCCGTGACAGAGCGCAACCATAGCTCGAAAGAAGGGCGGCCCAAGATTGCCGACACCCCGGAACTGGATGAGGAATTGCGGCGCATCTACGCGCAGGATTATGAGCGCTATATCGCCGCGAAAGAGGCATGGGAGGGGCAGGAAACCTCACGCCGGGGCGTGTCGATCCCAGCGATCATCCCCCATCCGAAGGGGCATGTCCGGGTGTTCGCCAGTCACCGGGCCAAGGTCGCAGCCGTGGCCGCGACCGATGTGGTGGCCGACACGATCTCTGCCCTGTTCGCAACCCTCGACAACACGAACCGGTGGAGCGCATTGGCCGATCTGTCGCCTGAGGAGCTGACCGAATATCGCAGCATCGCCGTGATCCGCGATCCGGTCCGGCGGCTCTTGGACGCCTATGCGCAGCTTGTCGTGCTGAACCGGTCGATGTGGCACCGGCGGGTGGTGGCCACCGTGAATGGCATCGCCCCACGGTTGGAGGACAGCGCGGACACCCATCGCGCCTATTTCTATGAATTCGTGAGCATGGCCCGTCGGCGGCTGCGCCGCGACGGCGATCATGCGGTGATCCAAATCCGGCCCCAATATCCGCTGATTTCCAGCGCGGTTGAGCGTGGCATGACCCTGATCCGGTATCAGGCATTCGCGGACAATCTGCGGTCGCATCTGGAGGCCGATATGCTCGATCTGCTGGCTGATGCCGATCCCGGCTTGGCCCCCGGCAACGCCCTGCCCGACGGAATTGTCACACAAGAGCTTGAAGCCATGATCCGGGCCTTGTACCCGGCGGATGACGCATTGTACCAGCAGGCGCTGGCGGCAGAGACCGCCCCGGCCTGACCAAGGGGACATCATGGGAAAACGTAAATCCGGCCGCCCGGTCAACGGGTGGCTCATCATCGACAAACCCGCCGGGCCGACCTCCACCGCGGTGGTGAACAAGGTGCGCTGGGCGCTTTCGGCGCAAAAAGCGGGGCATTCGGGCACGCTCGACCCGGAGGCGACGGGTATCCTCGCCGTGGCCCTTGGGGAAGCGACGAAAACAGTCCCCTATGTGACCGATGCCGATAAGGCCTACACCTTTACGGTGCGCCTCGGGCAGGCCACCAATACCGACGACGGGGAAGGGCAGGTCATCGCGCAAAGTGACGCCCGCCCCACGGATGACGATATCCGCGCGGCACTGCCGCAGTTTACCGGCGACATCATGCAGGTGCCGCCCCAATTCTCCGCCGTGAAAATCGACGGGGAGCGCGCCTATGCCCGTGCGCGCGCGGGCGAGGATATGGAGATCGCGGCCCGCCCGCTGCATGTCGAAAGCCTCGCGCTGGTGGAGCGGCCCGACGCGGACACCGCCGTGCTGGAGATGGTTTGCGGCAAGGGCGGCTATGTCCGTTCGATTGCGCGTGACCTCGGCGCGGTGCTGGGGTGTCACGCGCATGTGCTGAGCCTGCGCCGCATCTGGTCCGGCCCATTCGAGTTGGAGGACGCGATCCCGTTGTCGCTGGTCGAGGCGTTGGCGAAAGATCCCGCTCTTGATCAACACATCCTTCCCGTTGAGGCGGGCCTCAACGATCTGCCGGAAGTGCAATGCACGCCTGAGGGCGCGGCAAAGCTGTTGAACGGCAATCCCGGCATGGTGTTCGCCGCCGGGGATGTTGAATACGGTGACGAGGCATGGGCCAGCTATGAAGGCCGCGCGATCGCGATCGGGCAGTACCGCGCTGGCGAATTGCACCCCAGCCGGGTGATGCCGACAAACCGGGCCTGACTTTTATGCCTCCGGCGGGAGGTATTTTTGGAAAGGAGAAATTGCAGCGGGTTGCCAGTATGCGCGATCCGGCGCTAACTGCACCGCATGATCGAACGACATCATCAGGATGAGCGGGCTGTATCGTCAGCCGTGTTTTCCGACTGTGAGCAGTACCGTTATACCCTCACCCGCCGTTGGGCGGAGGGGCCGGGGGTGATGTTTTTGATGCTCAACCCGTCCACCGCCGACGAATTTCGCAATGACCCCACCGTGGAGCGGTGCGAGCGGCGGGCGCGGGCCTTGGGCTATGGGGCGTTTCGGGTGTGCAACATCTTTGCCTATCGCGCGACCGATCCAAAGGTGATGCGCGCCGCTGCCGATCCCATCGGGCCGGGCAATGATGCCGCGATCATGGCAGGCTGCGATTGGGCCAAGGCGGTGGTTGCGGCATGGGGCACCCATGGCGCGCATCTGGATCGCGGGCCAGCCGTGGCGGACATGCTGCACCGCGCAGGCATTGAGCCGCTGACGCTGGGCCTATCCAAACACGGGCACCCGAAGCATCCGCTTTATATCGGCTATGCCGTGCAGCCCACCCGCTGGGAGATCGGGGCATGACCCCCGCGCGCGCAGGATTGGTTGCGCTTTTGGGGGTCATCGTGCTGGCCCCCGATGCCTTGTTGATCAAGACCATGGGTCTGCCCGCTCCGGTCATTCTGTTCTGGCGCGGGGTGATGCAATTCGCTGTTGTCACCGGCGCGCTCATCCTCATCAAGCGCGGCCGGTTATGGCCCGAGATGCGCGCGGCGGGTTGGCTTGGCGTTGGGTATTGCGTCACCTTCGGGTTTTCCGCGAGCGGGTTCGTTTTCGCAGCCTCCCACACCACCGTGGCCAATACGCTGTTTCTGGTGGCGACCTCGCCCGTTTGGGCAGCGATCATTGGATGGATTTTTCTGGGAGAGCGGATCACATGGCGGGTGCAACTGACGATCCTTGCCGTGCTGATCGGGATCGGGTTGATCGCGGTTGAAAGTGCCGGGGGCGAAGGGGTCTGGTATGGGGATCTGGCCGCGTTGATCTGCGCGTTCTCGCTCGCGGTGGCGTTGACGATTACACGCGCGGCGAAGGGAGTGTCCTTCGTTCCGATGACCGGCGGCGCGGGGGTCGTGATCGCGTTTTGCGGCATCGCGATGGGCGGCCTTGCCCTGCCGACGCCGGAGGCCCTGCCAAAGCTGCTCTTGATGGGTATGATTATCGTGCCCGTGTCCTTTTCGCTGATCACCATCGCCGCGCGCTATCTGGTGCCAGCAGAGACGAGCCTTATCCTGCTGTTGGAAGCGCCCTTTGGCCTGTTTGTCGTCTGGCTGATGCTGGGGGACGCGCCCGGCCCGCTTGCCCTGCTGGGCGGGATGATCGTTCTGGCAGCGATTGGGGCGCTCAATATCTCCCGTCTGATCCGGACGCGGCGCTCTTTCCAACCCTAGGGCGGAACACCCCTTCCCAAAGCGGGATGATTCGTGCATACACGCGCCGTCGTGCGGGGTGATCCCGATGCGACGCATTGGGTATGGCGACCCTGCTGGACGACATCTCGGCTTGGCCCCTGCCCATTGTTACAAAAACACCCTGTTACAGGAGTATATGCGATGTCGATCACACCCGAGCTGAAAGCACAGCTTATCAAGGATTACGCGACCAAAGAGGGCGACACTGGCTCCCCCGACGTGCAGATCGCGATCCTCACCAGCCGCATCACCACGCTGACCGAGCATTTCAAGAGCCACAAGAAGGACAACCACTCCCGTCGTGGTCTCCTGAAAATGGTCTCTCAGCGCCGGAAGCTGCTGGATTACGTCAAGGCGAAGGACGAGGAGCGGTATAAGTCCCTCATCCAGCGTCTCGGCATCCGCCGCTAAGGCAGGCCAGAATACACGGAACGCGCCCCGCAATGGGCGCGTTTCGCATATCCGGGGGGTGCGCCCGGGCAACCAATCCGCACCAGTCCGAAGGGGCGCGCGACACTTCCCCCAGTTGCGCGTCGGGATGTTCTGAAACGGGGGCGGCGGGCAATGGCCCGACCGAACGCGGCGGATGCCAGGGGGCAGCGTCGTTTGAGAAGGAAGCTATATGTTCAACGAAGTTCGTAAATCCATCGAGTGGGGCGGCGAAACGCTGACGCTCGAAACGGGTAAGGTCGCGCGTCAGGCCGACAGCACCGTGATCGCCACGCTGGGCGAGACCACTGTCATGGCCGCCGTCACCTTTGACAAACAGCCAAAGCCGGGTCTCGATTTCTTCCCGCTGACGGTCCACTACCAAGAGAAATACTATGCCGCGGGTAAAATCCCCGGTGGGTTCTTCAAACGTGAGGCACGCCCCACGGAGAAAGAGACCCTGACCTCCCGTCTGATCGACCGCCCCATTCGCCCGCTCTTTGTGCCGGGTTTCAAGAATGAGACGCAGGTCGTTTGTACCGTTTTGTCCCACGACCTTGAGAACGACCCGGACGTGCTGGCGATGATCGCGGCCTCCGCTGCGCTGACCCTGTCCGGCGCACCGTTCCGCGGGCCGATCGGCTGTGCGCGCGTTGGCTTTTCCAACGGCGAATACACGCTGAACCCGAAAGTGGACGACATGCAGAAGCTGCGGGACAATCCCGAGCAGCGTCTCGACCTTGTCGTTGCGGGCACCAAAGACGCCGTGATGATGGTCGAATCCGAAGCCTATGAGCTGTCGGAAGAAGAAATGCTCGGCGCGGTCGTGTTCGGCCATGAGCAGATGCAGCCTGTGATCGACCTTATCATCTCCATGGCGGAAGAAGCGGCGAACGAGCCGTTCGATTTCACCCCGCCGGATTATTCCGAGCTTTATGGCCGCGTTCAGGCCGCAGGCGAAGAAGCGATGCGCGCTGCTTTCGCGATCCGCGACAAGCAGGAGCGTCAGGCCGCGATTTCCGCCGCGCGTGAGGCCGTCCGCGCGCAGCTCAGCGAAGAAGACCTTGAGGATGCGAACCTCGGATCCTGCTTCAAAAAGCTCGAATCCTCCGTCCTGCGTGGCGATGTGATCAAGACCGGCGTGCGGATCGACGGGCGTAAGCTTGACGACATCCGGGCGATTTCCTGCGAAACCGGCCTTCTGCCCCGCACGCATGGCTCCGCGCTGTTCACCCGTGGTGAAACGCAAGGTCTGGTCGTGACCACGCTGGGCACCGGCGATGATGAGCAGATCATCGACGCGCTGCATGGCGAAAGCCGCGCCAACTTCATGCTGCACTATAACTTCCCGCCCTATTCCGTCGGTGAAACCGGCCGGATGATGGGCCCGGGTCGTCGTGAGATCGGCCACGGGAAGCTCGCATGGCGCGCGCTTCAGGCGGTGCTGCCTTCCGCGACCGATTTCCCCTACACCGTGCGTGTGGTGTCTGAGATCACGGAATCCAACGGCTCCTCCTCCATGGCGTCCGTCTGTGGCGGCTCCCTGTCGATGATGGATGCGGGCGTGCCGCTGAAATCCGCGGTTGCCGGTGTGGCGATGGGCCTGATCCTTGAAGGCGAGGAATTCGCGGTTCTGTCCGATATCCTTGGCGACGAAGATCACCTTGGCGACATGGACTTCAAGGTTGCGGGGACCGAGAACGGCATCACCTCGCTCCAGATGGATATCAAGGTTGCGGGCATCACGCCTGAAATCATGAAAACCGCACTGGAGCAGGCAAAAGGTGGGCGTTTGCACATCCTTGGCGAGATGTCGAAAGCGCTGACCGGTGCGGCTGACTTCTCCGTCCATGCGCCGCGCATCGAGACGATGCAGGTGCCGACCGACAAGATCCGCGAAGTGATCGGCACGGGCGGTAAGGTGATCCGTGAGATCGTCGAAGTGTCCGGCGCGAAGGTCGACATCAACGATGACGGCATCATCAAAATCGCCTCCCCGAACGGCGAAGCGATTGAGAAAGCCCGCGCAATGATCCACGGCATCGTGGCAGAGCCGGAAGAGGGCGCGATCTACACTGGTAAGGTGGTGAAGGTCATGGATTTCGGCGCCTTCGTGAACTTCTTTGGTAAGCGCGACGGCCTCGTCCATGTGTCCCAAATGGCGCAAGAGCGGGTCAACCACCCGTCCGACCTCGTGAAAGAGGGCCAAGAGGTGAAGGTCAAGCTCATGGGCTTTGACGACCGTGGCAAGGTCCGCCTGTCGATGAAAGTCGTCGATCAGGAAACCGGCGAAGAGATCAAGAAAGAGGATTAATCCCCCCTTTCGTGAAACAGGAAAGCCCCGGTGGACACACCGGGGCTTTTTTCATGGGTCTTGCGGGGGCAGGTCGAATTCCTCGCGAAACAGGCGCGCGTTGCGCGTGTTTGCCTTGAACCCAATATCGAACAGATCGCCCGCCAGTGGCACCAGCCCGATCAGCCAGTCGGCGGTCACATTACCCATCATCCGCAGAAGCGTGCGTTTGCGCGCACCCGCCCTCCAAGCCGTGACGGGGATGTAGGCCGACACGGCTAGCGCAAGCGTGTCGCCAATACCGGGCACAAGGCCCAATAGCCCGTCAAGCCCCAGCCGGATGCGCGTGCCCGGCAGCCGCACGGATTGGTCCATCACATGCGCGATGCGCTCCACCCGCGCGGCCTTATCCGGCGTCATTTCTTGGCGATCACCCAGACGGCATGGACGATACCGGGGATATAGCCAAGCAGGGTCAGCAGGATATTCAGCCAGAAATGCTTGCCGATACCGACCTGCAAGAACACGCCCAAAGGCGGCAGAAGGACAGCGATAAGAATGCGGATCAGGTCCATGTCGGAAGCTCCTTTAAAGCAACGTGAGTCACCATACCCAACTGCGGACTCAGATGATTGGTTCCAAATCGGCCCCAAAAGCGGGTGATTTTCACTCTTTATTCACGATTATCCAGATTGCGCGATCAATGCGCGTGCTCCAGCATTTTGGTGTTAACTGAGTAGGAGTACATCCATGTCTAAGTCTGAAGCCCTAGATAAAATGAACGCAGCCGCGCAAGCCAATGGCGCGCCCGCAGGTTGCAACTCGATTACAGCGGACATCGACCTGAAATCTGTTTGGTTCGATGCCAACTGGAACACCAATCCCCCCGCCAATGTCTGCGTGTACGCCTATAACTACAAATGCGTGTTCAACATTTCGACGGATTTGGATCCAGGTGGTCAGGATTTCACGGTTGAAGGCGATGGCACATCCTCGCCAACCTTTGCCCTGCCGACAGGCGCTAAGTCACTCTATATCTCACTGACATCAGCCACGCTTGTCTCAAAAACGCCAGGGCAGACGCATTTGGTCGGCATCTCAATGTGGTAATTGAACCAGCATACTAAAGCGGCACATCCAGAGAAAACGAGACTTCTGCGCCACCCTCAGGGTGGCGCAGCGTGAGGCGCGCGGCATGGAGCATCAGGCGCGGCGCAGGTGGGCCGCCATAGAACCGGTCGCCAAGGATCGGATGACCCATCTCCCGACAATGCACCCTGAGTTGATGTGACCGCCCGGTGAGCGGAAACAGCCGCAGGAGCGTGGTGTCCGCGCCCCGCTCCACCACTTTCCAATCCGTGCGCGCGGGCTTTCCCGTCTCAAAACAGACCTTTTGCAAGGGGCGATTGGGCCAATCCGCGATGAGCGGCAGATCAATGCGCCCTTGATCGCCCGCCACATGGCCCGCGACCCGTGCGATATAGGTTTTGCGCAGATGCCGCCGCTCGAATTGCAGGCCCAGATGACGCTGCGCGGCAGCCGTGCGGGCAAACACCATCACGCCAGACGTGTCCATATCGAGCCGATGCACCAGCAACACACGCGGATCATCCGCCACCAGCCGCGACAAAAGGCAATCGGCATGTGCCGGGTCTTTCCCGGGCACGGAAAGCAGCCCCGCAGGCTTTACCACCACCAGCAGGCTCTCATCGCGATGCAGCACCTCGATGGTGTCCGTGGGCGGATGATAGTCCGGCATGGGGGGCGGTTTCATGGCTTGCCTTTGGCGCGATTTCCCCGTCAGGTATCGCGACAGGAGGCCCCGCGCAACATGCAGACATCAAACACCCGTGCAGGCATCCTTCTGATGATCGCCACCACTTTCGTGTTTGCAGCCCAAGACGGGATCAGCCGGCACCTCGCGTCTGAGTATAACGTCTATATGGTGGTGATGATCCGCTACTGGTTTTTCGCGCTGTTCGTATTGACGATTGCGGCGCGTCAGGGTGGCGTGCGCGCGGTTGCCCGGACCGAACAGCCGGTGTTGCAGATCTTTCGCGGTATCCTGCTGGTGGCGGAGATTTGCGTGATGGTGACCGCGTTTACGCTCCTCGGCCTGACGGAAAGCCATGCGATTTTCGCAGCCTACCCCCTTCTGATCGCTGCCCTCTCCGGCCCCGTTCTGGGGGAGCAGGTGGGTTGGCGCCGCTGGGCGGCGATTGGCGTTGGGTTCATCGGTGTGCTGATCATCCTGCGCCCGGGGTTCAAGGTGTTCAGCCCCGAAGCGCTCGTGCCCCTTTTGGCTGCGTTAATGTTCGCACTTTACGGTCTGTTGACCCGCTATGCCGCGATCAAGGACAGCGCGCGCACCAGCTTTTTCTATACGGGGATCGCGGGGGCTGTTGGCATCAGCTTTGTCGGGCCGTTCTTTTGGGAGCCGATGACCGGCCCGGATTGGGCATGGATGGGGCTGTTATGCCTCACCGGTGCGTTCGGGCATTGGCTGTTGATCAAGACCTATGAGACGGCAGAGGCAGGCGTTGTCCAACCCTTCGCCTATTTCCAACTGGTGTTTGCGGCATCCATGGGCCTGACCCTGTTTGGCGAAACGGTCGATGCCTATACCGTGATCGGGGCCGCGATCATCGTGGGCGCGGGCATTTACACTGTGGTCAGAGAACGGCGCGTGCGGTAGCGCGCAGCCCTTCGCGGTTAGGGCCTCGCACTTCAGGCGGCGCACCGGCGAAAGAGACCACGCCATTCTCTGCCGCGCGTGAGACCATCGAAAAAATCACGGGCGGTGATCGCGATTGTCGATAAGGCGCGCATTTTCTAACGCAATCACGCTTTGCGCCGCGAACATCTGCGCCGTCCGAAGGGCGTCATCTGAGAATGGACGCACTGATTGCCGATAGACCGTGAATGCCCCAACAAGCCGATCCGCCGCCAGCATCGGGATCGCAACAAAGGACCGCGCACCGCCCAGATCAGCCGTGGCGAACCGGAGCGGATCGTCACTCCGGTAAAGCGCCTCGGACTTTACATCAATGATGTTCACCACAGCGCGTTGCCTGACCATCCGGCCCAGCCCTGTCTGATCCCCCGCGCTGAACGTGCCGCTATCATCCAGCCACGCCTGAAAGGGGCTCGGAATACCCAGTGTAAAGCGTGCCCGAAACCGCCCCTGACCGTGATGTTCAAACAGAATACCGAATTCAGCATCACACAGATCAAGCGCATACCGTAAGATCGCAGGCATCACGCGGTTCAGATCGCCATGCGACGCGCCGATGATGCGCAACACTTCGCTCAGCGCCTTTTCGCGGCTCAAAGCCTCCTCAAGGCTGAGTGCAAGTTCTGAGATAATGGCCGCATGATCCTCGTGACTGCGCGGGGCCGCGATCCCATCGGAAAGTCGTTTGGCCAGTTCGACTTTGGACGACACTTCAAGCTTGCGATAGATCGTGGCGAGATGGGTGCGCACGGTGGACGGCGCGATATGCAACTCAGCCGAAATCTCCTGATAACTGCGACCTTCGGCATAGCGCTCGGCAATCTGTCGCTCTCTAGGGCTGAGATCGGTGTCGTTGAGCATCGGCGAACGTCCATCTGTCATGCACCATCCACGTTACCAAACGCCAAAAGCAGAACAATCCTGCAAATGCAGTAGCCAGATACGGCACGGGAGATGCCAGTTTACTGCATCTGCCGGATGGGCCGGGATGTGCCACCTGCCTAAGCTTCAGTTCGGTCACCTCGGATCAGGATTATCGACATGATAGCATTTGGCATGGATGGGAGTGCGGTGACGGTCACCGCGCGTTTCACCCAACCGGGACAGGGCGGGATGGCAAGGCCACGCAGCCAAATGGTAGTGTCAGACGATGCCCGGGGCCTGCGCTTCGATTGTGGCGAGAGCATCAAGATGTCCAACAGATTGACCAATGCGCGAGCATGGCAACGGCGGGGCAGATCGTGATGCGCTGGCGGATTCTTTCACTGTTGTTTTTGGCCCGCGTCGGCATGGGCCTTCAGTTCCAGACGCTGGCCTCCGTCGGTGACGATTTGATCGTTGCTTTCGGACTTGATTACACAAGCATTGGCCTGCTGATCGGGTTGTTCATGGCACCGGGCGTGGTTTTGGCGCTCCCGGCTGGATACCTCGGAAGGCTCATCTCAGATCGTGAGATGGCGGTCTTGGGGCTTGTGGCGCTGGCGGCTGGAGGGCTGATCTCTGCTTTTGCGGGGGGCGGTACGGGCGTTGGCGCGGGGCGCATGATTGCGGGGATCGGATTTCTCATCATCAACCTCTATTTCACCAAGATGGTGGCTGACTGGTTCGACGGGCGTGAAATCGCAACGGCCATGAGCATTCTGGTGATGTCATGGCCTTTCGGCATCGCCATGGGTCAGGTGGGCCATGCGTGGCTGGCAGAGGTTTATGACTGGCGCCTGCCCTTTCAGGTCGCATCCCTGTATTGCGCGTTGGCCGCAGCCGCCGTCTTTTTCCTTTACCGCGCGCCCGATGACCTGCCTGCGGTCACATCCGGTCGCGCCGCACGGTTGACCGGTCAGGAATGGCGTTTGATCTTTAGCGCGGGCGCGGCCTGGGGCGTCTTTAATGCGGCTTATGTGACCTATCTGTCCTTCGGGCCAAAAGTGTTGGAAGCCCTTGGTCAGACGGCGATTGCCGCTGCGGGCATAATCAGCGTTGGCAGTTGGCTGATGATTGGCTCTGGAGCGGCGTGTGGGCAGATCGTGGACCGGTTTGGGCGTCGCACCCTTGTCCTGTCGGTGTGTATGGTGGGCGCTGTAGCTGCGCTGTGGCTGCTGAGCTATCCCGGCGCGGGGCTGGCCGCTAGTCTGCTTTTCGGACTGGTCGGGATGGCACCCGCTGGGGTCATCATGGCATTGGCCGGTCTGGCGCTCAGGCCAGAGGTGCGCGCCTTTGGCATGGGGGTTTTCTTCACGGTTTACTACGCCATCATGCTGGCCACACCACCCACAGCCGGCGCGATACTGGATGCAACCGGAAAGCCTCAAGGCCCGATCTGGCTTGCCATGCTCCTGTTCGCGAGCGTCGTGCCCTTGGCGCTCGCGTTTCAGGTCATCAAATCACGGCCACAGGGCCGCCCAGACTAAATGAGACAACCGGCACTTAATCAGGCGGCACGATACCGCCGCGGCCAATAGCCCGTCTTGCTCAGCCCCGCGTGATATCCGCGTTGATCTGCAACGGCACGGCCTGACCGGTCAGCCGTTGGCGGTAGACATGCATCCCTTCCACCACGCGCTGCACATAATTGCGGGTCTCGTTGAAGGGGATCGTTTCGATCCAGTCGATCACCTCATCGGGGCTCATGCGGCGCGGATCGCCGTAACGCTCCATCCATTGATAGGCCCGGCTGCGCCCCGCGTTGTAGCCAATCGCGGACAACACGATGGAGCCGCGAAATTCATCCAGCAGATCGCCCAGATAATCGGACCCGAGCGTCGCGTTATATTGCCAGTCCTCCGTCAGGCGGCTCTCGGCATAGGGCAATCCCAACCGCCGGGAGATACCCTGCGCGGTTGCGGGCATCACCTGCATCAGGCCGCGTGCGCCCGCATGGCTGATGGCCTCCGGGTTCAACTCGCTTTCCTGCCGGGCGAGGGATTTGACGATCTCCACCGGGACACGGGATTGGAACGAGGCAAGCTCCGTCACCGGATAGGCCGTGTTTGGAAAGACCAAGCCGTCCCCCGCTGCCTGCTTTGACAGGCGCACGGCGGTGTCTGCCCGGCCAAACTGGTCAATCGCATATTGCGCGAGCAATTCCTGCTCCGCCGGGTTTTGCAGGTCAAGTGCTATGCGGGTCAGGAACAATTCCGCCGTGATCCAGTCGCCGCCCTGATGGGCCAGATTGGCGAGGTGCAGCAGCGGGGAGCCGACGAAGGACGCGCCTTGCCAGTTCACCCCCTGTCGGGTGCCGATGATGCTCGTGTCAACAGCGATACCGCCACGCTCTGCTGCCAACTGGCCATAGAACGTGGTCTGGTGTTGCCCGGCGAGCGCGTACATCTCCCGCGCGGCGGTGGTGCGGCCCCGCGCCTCCTCCGCGCGGCCCAGCCAATAGGCCCCGCGCGCGACGGAGATCGGCGTCTCCACCATGCTCAGGAACCGCTCAAAATGGGGGATCGCGCGATCCGGCTGGCGGAATTTGCGTAGCTGCACCCAGCCCGCGAACCATTCCATATCCGCCCGGCCATAGCCCACAGTCATGTGGTGATTGGCAGCAAGCCGGTAGGCATCCGTGATGTCGCCCGACCGCATCGCACTGCGCGCGAGCGAGCGGCGGCGATCCCCCCATGCCTCCGGTCGGCCAAGCGTCGCGGCACTCTCCGATGAGGCCAGCACCATTTCCCGCGCGCCGTCCCAATTGCCCTTGCGCATCCGCCAAACCATCCGATCATGGGCAAGGCCGGGGTCAGATTGCAGCGCGGCGGGAATACGGTCGATGAGCGCGTTCACGCCATTCTCCGTCCGGCGCAACGAAATGCGCGCGGTGGCAAGTGCGCGGTAATCGGGGCTGAGAAGCGGCAGCATCGCCTCCGCATCGCGCATCTGCCCTTCCCAGATCAGGTGATCGGTGCGCGCCCAGTGGTGGGTTTGCAGCACCGTGCCCCATTGCGAAAGGATGGCGCTTTTCTCCTCGGCATCGAGCGACAGGGTGCGCCACGCAGCCGTGATCGTGTCGCGGGCCTGATCGGTCTGGCCAAGGGCTGCCTGCGCATTGGCCAAACGCAACGCACCGTTGCCGGTCGCGGGTGCGTCGCCCTCGAAATAAGCGGTGACGACGACCGGGTGTTCCCCGGCGGGCAATTGCCGCTCGCCCTCTCGGCGCAGGCGGGAAAGGCCGGGCCAATCGGGATGGGTGGAGAGAAAGTCGATATATTCCCACCACGCACCCTGCCCGTCCCGCAGGCGGTGCCATTGGATCAGATCCACGGCCGCCGGATCATTGAGCCGCTCTGCCAATGTGAACGCGCTTACCCAATCGCTGTCATCCACCGCCTCAAAGGCGAGGGTAAGGACCGGGGAAGGGGGCAATTCGGCCCGCGCTGGTCCGCTGGCGCCCGTCACGATCAGGGCGCACAGCCCTGCAATCCATGCTCTGCCGCGCATGATCTCTCCTGCTCTGTCATTCTGATGTGTTTTCTTTTCAGCTTAACATAGCTGCGCGCTTACGTCTTTGGTCACATGCTTGCCGCCGGATCAATTCGGCGCTAGGTTCCGCGCGTTTTCCATGGGCCGCAGTCCGGCCCCAACCCGTAGAAAGGCTTTGCCATGTTTAGAGGTTCCATGCCCGCGCTCGCCACACCGTTTCTGGACGGAAAAGTGGATGAGAAGGCGCTGAAACACCTCGTAAACTGGCAGATCGAAGAAGGATCGCACGGGCTGGTGCCGATGGGCACGACCGGGGAATCCCCGACCGTGAGCCATGACGAGCATGACCGTGTGGTTGAGATTGTCGTTCAGGAGGCCGCCGGCCGTGTGCCCGTGATCGCGGGCGCGGGCTCGAACAACACCGCCGAGTCGATCCGCCTGGCCCAGCACGCGGAAAAAGTGGGCGCGGATGCGATCCTCGTCGTCACACCCTACTACAACAAGCCGACCCAGCGCGGCCTGATCGCCCATTACACGGCGATCCATGACGCGTGCAATCTGCCGATCTTCATCTACAATATCCCGCCCCGTTCCGTGATCGACATGACCCCGGCAACGATGGGTGAGTTGGCGAAGCTGCCGCGCATCGCAGGGGTGAAGGATGCAACCGCCGACATCGCCCGCGTGTCCGAACAGCGCGCGGCCTGCGGCAAGGATTTCCTCCAATTCTCGGCAGAGGATGCAAGTGCGCTTGGCTTTAACGCGCATGGCGGGATCGGCTGCATTTCGGTGACCGCGAATGTCGCCCCGCGCCTGTGTGCGGAATTCCAGAACGCGATGCACGCGGGCGATTGGGCGCTGGCGCTCGACTATCAGGACCGGATGATGCCGCTGCATACTGCAATCTTCATGGAGCCGGGCGTCGTGGGCGTGAAATACGCGCTGTCGCGCCTCGGGCTATGCTCCGGCGAACTGCGCCTCCCGCTGGTCGAAGCATCCGATGAGACGAAAGCCGCGATTGATGCGGCGCTGAAATCGCTCGATCTGATCTAAGGGCGCCAAACGCTCAGGAAATTGAATGGACCGCCTCACCAGAGCCGGTCCATTTTCGTCTGAAAGGGGCGCAATGGTCAGGCACGCAATGCGGTTATTCACCTTCGTCCAAGCGGTGATTCTGATCACATGCGCCCCGCTTGCAGCCCATGCCGAACCCGTGCGTGACGCCATCCATCGCATTGAGCGGGACTTGGGCGCGCGGGTTGGATTTTATATGCGCGATGTGGAAAGCGGTGAGGTGATCACCCACGCCGCCGATGATCGGTTTCCACTCAACAGCACGTTCAAACTTCTGGCGTGTGGTGCTGCATTGCACAGCGTGACCAAGGGCGATGCGCGCCTGACGGATACGGTTCAGCTCGATGAGATCGAGATCGTATCCTATTCCCCCGCGGTGCAGGCCCATATGGCAGTAGGCAATGGCACCCTATCCCTTGACGATGCGTGCCGCATGACCCTTTCGGTCAGCGACAACACCGCTGCGAATGTCGTGTTGTCAAAGATCGGCGGCCCTGCCGGTTTGACCGCCTATCTCAGATCAATCGGGGACGCGGTCACGCGACTGGACCGGATGGAGCCGGATCTGAACGCCGCCCGACCGGGTGATCCGCGCGACACGACCACACCGCGCGCGATTGCCAATTCCGTGGAACACCTGCTGCTTGGGGAGGGACTGCCCGCGCCCTCTCGCGCCATTTTGCGTGGATGGCTTGCCCAACATAGCGTGGCAGATGACCTGTTTCGCGCAGCCCTTCCCCCGGACTGGGCGATTGAGGATCGCACTGGCGCGGGCGGGTATGGATCACGGTCCATCGTCGCGGTGCTTTATCCTCCCCAAAGACAGCCCATCATTGCTGCCCTTTTCATCACGGAGACCGACGCGTCCTTCCCTCGGCGCAATGCAGCGATTGCGGAGGTTGGCGCGGCGATTGTTGCACGCACCCGCCCCTAGCTGTCAGCGCATTTCAAGTGACGACGGGCGTTAAACCGCCCGCGTCTCTGGCTCCTGCTCAATCGCGGAAAGGCGACGGCCCTCAATCTCTGCCTCGAACGCGGCAAGGCGTTTGTGGATGGAGATCAGATCAATGATCGTCGGCCATGAATTCACAAGGAACTGGAAGGAGTTTTCCACCCGGCCAAACGCGTTCAGGATCTGCTGGAACAGGCCAAACGTCACGCCAGCGGCCACAATCGTCGGTCCCATCGCGAACATCGGGATAAGGTTGCCGATTTGCAGATAGGTGATCCGAATGACGTTGAAATAGGTGTATTCCAGATAGAGCCTGAAATAGTTGCGCCGGACATTACCGAACAATTCGCCCAAGGTCAGCGGCTGCGCGCGGTCCATGTAATCCTCGCCCAGCACCAATTCCTTACGATAAGCCGCCTCGACCCGCTGGTTGCGGAATTCCAGCCCCGGCAAGCGGTACCCTGCGAGCGCCATCAGACCCGTGCCGAACACGGACCACAGGATCGCCACGATCACCAGCGCCTGCGGCACTTCCCCCAGAAGCGGAATTTCGGAGACGTAAACAGACAGCCCCCACAGGATCGGCAGGAACGCGATCAGCGTCATCACACTGTCGATCACGCTCACGCCGAGGCTTTGCAGGATGGAGGAAAACCGCTGCGTGTCCTCCTGAATACGCTGGGACGCACCCTCAATATCACGGACTTCTTCCCACATACCCGTGTAGCGGTCATTCATCGCCGTGCGCCAACGGAACACATAGTGGCTGGTGAAAAAGAGCTTCATCACCACGAGGATCACATACGGCAAGGCAACCATCAGGAAGGTTGCCAATTGCCCGTAATATTCGCCCAGTGTGACGGCCCCTTCCTCCGCCAGCGCGACCTGAATGAGGTCAAAGAAATCGCGATACCACGCGTTGAAAAACACATCGAGCTGGACCTGAAACCACGTCACAAAGATGATCAAGGCAGACCCGGCAATGGACCATCTGGCCCATTTGTGATCAGAGATTTTCAGCCAGATCAGCGTGAACAGCGTGTAGCAGGTCAGCACATACTGGTAGAGCCAGAAGGATTGCGCGCCCGATTGCGCCTCCTCGAATATCGCGGCGGTCTCCTCATCCGCGCCTTCGGTCAGCGGGATCGGGAAATCCCACCCGAGGATCTGGCCGATGCTGAATGTGCCGCCCATATCCTTGAGCGGGATCAGATACCAGCCCAGCACACAAATCAGCGCATAGATGGTCGCGGATAGAACCAGCAGCTTTGGCCGCGGGAAAAAACTCTCAAACACGAAATGGCCCCCTGTCGAACCTTATTTTGTTAAAGGTTACCATGATGCAGTCAGCGTCAGGTTCAACCCTTATCTTTGCGGGCCTGTTTCGCGATGGCGATCAATTTGGGGTGAAGCTCCTCCGGTTTGGTGAGCCTGCGATCAAACCAGAGCCGTTCGGTGATGGACCCCGCGTGCAGGTCGATCCCGTCCGGATCAAGTCCCGCGATCCGCCATGGCGCGGGAGAGGCGCCTGCGCATTCGGCATAAAGCTGCACGGCGTCGGGATGATCGCTGTTCATATGCGCCACGGCCTCCGGCTCCAACGCCGCCCAACCCTCTGGCACCGGGGTCAGCACGTCGTCGGCCGCGAGCGCATAGGCCTTGCCAAACCCGCCATTGAGCGAAGCCCGCTCCGGCATCAGCCGCCAGAACGCGAAATCCCCGAAATCGGCATAAAGTGCGGCCTTGGGCTGATAGGACAGGAAGCGCGCGCGAATGTCCTTTCGGGGTGCGATCACGGCATTGCACACAAGCGTGACCCGGGGATGGGCCAGCGGATCGCCCCGCCCCGGCTCCCCCAGCATCAACGAACAGCGGGTGTCCTGCTCCAGCGCGCCGAAATGGGCGGAAAGCTGCGAAATCAGGATCACCGGCGCGCCAGAGTAATCCGTGGCAATGCTCACACGGGAGGCCAGCGGCACGCCCGTCTCCGGCTCCAGCACCGCGAGCGATCCATAGCTCGCACGCCGCATCAAATTCTGCGCAAGCCTGCGGGCCTCATCGTCTGTTTTGCGCAGCACATCCTTCTTGGTCATTCCAAACCCCCACTGGACAGACACAGTGCCAGAGCATACATCCCCAACGTCATGGCCGCCAATAAATCAGATACCAATTCCAAAACTGTCGCCGAAAACCGCAAGGCCCGGCACCAGTATTTCATTGAGGACACTTTGGACGCGGGCATCGTGCTCGAAGGGTCCGAAGTGAAATCCCTGCGCGTGGGCGGGGCGAATATCGCTGAAAGCTATGCCAGCGTCGAGGATGGCGAATTGTGGCTCATCAACGGCTATATCGCGCCCTACAAACAAGCCAAAACCTTCGCCCATGAGGAAAAGCGCCGTCGCAAACTGCTTGTCACCAAGCGGGAGTTGTCAAAGCTCTGGCAGGCGACTGGGCGAGAGGGGATCACGATCGTGCCCCTGAGTCTCTATTTCAACGGGAAGGGCATCGCGAAGCTCAAACTCGGCCTCGCCAAGGGTAAGAAGATGGCCGACAAGCGCGACACCGAGAAGAAGCGCGACTGGGATCGGCAAAAGGCCCGCATCCTGCGCGAACGGGGGTGAACGATTTTCCGAGTACCCGGAAAATCGTGGCCTCCGGCGGGGACTATTTGAAGAAAGTGAACCACTACCGACTTACGTCGGTAGCATCTGGGCTGTGCGTCGCGAGGTACTGAAGTACCAGGTCATTCGTGACATTCCCGCTGGTCGTGCAGAAATACCCGCGGGCCCA
>NZ_JACIJS010000016.1 GCF_014199445.1 Rubricella aquisinus
CTGGTACTTCAGTACCTCGCGACGCACAGCCCAGATGCTACCGACGTCAGTCGGTAGTGGTTCACTTTCTTCAAATATACCCCGCCGGAGGCATCCGCCCGCGTCAGCGGGCGGCCCGGCCCAAAGGGAGCCGAAGGCGACGTGCGGGAGGGTTACCCGCCGCTGGCCCTGCGGATCTGGGTCAGCAGGCGGTTCGAGGCAAGCCCGTCCGGCGTCAGGCCAGCGTCCAGTTGAAACGCCTTGATCGCGCGTTCGGAATTCGGGCCGATCATGCCGTCATTGCCTTGCGTGTCATATCCCATCGCCGTGAGCCGTTCCTGCACCTCTGTGCGTTCGTCGCGGTTGAGCGGGAGGATGCCCGTGGGCCAGGGCGTTTCCCATTCCGCGCCGCCGGTCATTCTGTCGCCGAGATGCCCGATGGCGAGCGCATAGGCATTCGAGCGGTTATAGGTCTTGATCACGTCAAAATTATTGAACGTGACGAAAACCGGGCCGGTTGCCCCCATCGGGGCCAGCATCGCAGCAGGGCCAAAATCGGGGATCGCCCCGCCGTCCATCCCGCGCACGCCGATATCATTCCAAAAGGCCGCCGGGCGGCTCAAAAACCGGTCCGCGAGCATGAAGTTGAAATCCGCAGGCAGCCGCACCTCCATCCCCCAAGGCTGATCCATGACCCAACCGTGATGCGCCAGATACCGCGCGGTAGAGGCCAGCGCATCCGTCGGGTCCTCCGACCAAACATCCCGGCGTCCCTCGCCACGGAAATCTTCCGCGAAGGTCAGATAGCTTGAGGGCATGAATTGTGTGTGGCCCATCGCACCGGCCCAGCTTCCGATCATCTTGTGCTGCGCGACATCGCCCGATTGCAGGATGCTGAGCGCTGCGATCAGCTCCCCTTCGGCCCAGTCTTGCCGCCGCCCGTCATGGGCGAGGGTGGCCAGTGCGCGGATCACGTCGAAATCGCCCCGCACCGCGCCATAGGCCGTCTCCAACCCCCAGATCGCCACCACGACCTCCCGGTCCACGCCATAGCGGGCCTCAATCGCAGCGAGCGTCTGGGCCTGCGCCTCCAGTGCGCGGCGGCCATCGCTGATCCTCCGGGCAGAGACAGCACGGCTCAGATAATCAGAGATCGGGCGGACGAATTCGGGCTGCGCGCCGTCCAGCTCGATGATCCTTTTCGATGGGGTCACGCCGCGAAATGCCTCGTCAAACACGGCCGCGGTGATGCCCGCCTCCGACGCCTTGACGCGGAACGCATCGCGCCAATCGGCAAAGCGTTGCGCCTCTTCCGCGCGGTCCGACAGGCTGGGCCGGGGCATGGGCGGCTCAGACACGGAGACAGCGCTCGCCATCGCGGGCAGCGCCATGGCGCAGATTATGGAAACCAAGAGCATCTTCATGGGGTATCCCCCTCATATATGCGGTGAATGGTGACATCATTGTCCAAAGATAGACCGGAACAGATTTGTGATCACCCCGCTGTCATCGCTGCGGGGGGTGGTGGAGGGGCCGGGATACGGGATTTCGCGCGGGCGCGGGCCGCCCGTGTCCACCCGCACGCCACCCTGCCAGACGGGCAGAGGCTCCACGGGCAGGCCGTCATGCACCTTGGTCATCGTGCGGCGCCAGATCTCAGCCGGAAGGCCACCGCCGGTGACGCCGCGCAAGGGCGTGTTGTCATCATAGCCCATCCAGACCCCGGCCACATATTGCCCGGTAAAGCCGACGAACCACGCGTCTTTCGCCTCCTGTGTGGTGCCGGTTTTGCCCGCCGTGGGGCGGTCGGTCAGACGGGCGCGGCGACCGGTGCCATAGGGCGCGTCCATCGTTTGCGTCATCATCCATGTCACTTTGCGCGCCGTGTCCGGGCGCAATGCCTGCACGCCATCGCGGCCACTGGCCGACAGGATCGCCGCGTCATCGCCGCGCAGCCGTACCTCGGTCAGACCAAAGGGAGAGACAAACACCCCCTCATTGAGGAATGCCGCATAGGCGCCCGTGAGCGTCAGCAGCGTCGTCTCCGACACGCCAAGCGCCAGCGCCGGACCATCGGCCAGCGGCAAAAGCCAGCCCAGATCGCGGGCCACTTCGCGCACCGCGTTCCGCCCGACATCTTCGGACACCCGCACGGCGACCGTGTTGGTGGACCGGGCGAAGGCTTCGTGCATCTCAACCGGGCCGATATAGTCGCGGGTGTAATTCTGCGGGCTCCATGGGCCAGAGCCGGGCGTGGTGATCGTCAATGGTGCGTCCATGAACACATCGGTCGGGTTCATCCCGGCCTCCAGTGCTGCGGCATAGACAAATGGCTTGAAGGCAGAGCCGGGCTGCCGCCGGGCCTGTGTCGCGCGGTTGAACTGCCCCGCGAACCGGCCCGTGTCGCGCCCACCGACCATGGCGCGCACGGCCCCGTCGCGGGACATGACGACGATGGCTGCCTGCGCCTCTGACCCTTCGCGCACCAATTCGTCGAACACTTCGGCAAGGGCTGCTTCTGCCGCGCGCTGGATGACCGGATCGAAGGTCGTCTCCACCGCGATATCATCGCGGGTGGCCCGCGTCAGAAAGGCAGGCCCCGTTTCCATGATCCAATCCGCGTAAGCGCCACCAGCCCGCGCGGCAGCAGCACGGGACAATTCCGCCGGGTTGGCGCGCGCATCGGCATATTGGGCATCGGTCAAATAGCCCTGATCATGCATCAGCCCCAACACGAGCGCCCCGCGATTTTGCGCGCGATCGAGGTTGCGTGTGGGTGCAAAGCGGCTTGGCGCTGTCAGCAGACCTGCGAGCATCGCGGATTCCGCCGGGCTGACCTCCCGCGCGGATTTCCCGAAATACCGGCGGGCGGCTGCATCAAACCCGTTCGATCCTGCCCCAAGGAACGCCCGGTTGAGGTAGATGGAGAGGATTTCATCCTTGGAATATTTCAATTCCATGGCAAAGGCGTAGGGCACCTCCAACACCTTGCGCATCCGTGTCGGCTGATCCGACAGGAACACCAGTTTCGCCACCTGCTGTGTGATCGTGGAGCCGCCATGGCCGGACAGTGGCCCGCGCCCTTCCCGCAGGTTGATGCGGATGGCGGAGGCGATGCCACGCGGGCTGATGCCAAAATGGGCATAAAACCGCTTATCCTCGACCGCGACCACGGCATTCAACAGATGCGGCGACATATCGGTGGCATAGAGCACACCCCCCTGTTCGCCGCGCCACGCGAACACCTCCCCATGGCGATCCATCAGCGTGACCGATCCGCGATCGCGCCCGTCCAGCAGCTCTTCGACCGGGGGGAGTTGGGAATGGACGTAAAGCGTTGAGATCGCGATCAAACCGCCGATGAGCAAAGCCGTGCGCGTACCAACCCACCACACGATACGCCAGATCGTGCGGACCACCCATGTCACCATGCGTGTCAAAAGGCCCGGTTTGCGACCGGTCCCCTTTGGGGGTGCTGCCATGTGCCTGCCTCAGCTTATGCTGTTTGTTATCCAAGAGTTTAGCCTGCTTTGACTGATTTGCGAAGGCCTGCCGTTGTTGGCCTGTCGCTGCTGTGATCATGATATCGAGTCAAAACTTGATAAAAATTTAACCAGCGATGCGGGCGTGATGAAATTTTAGGCAGAAGCGGAATCGCTTTTGGCATAATTCCGCCCATGCTATTTTTTATTTCCTTTAAAAACAGGTGTTTGAGAAAAATAATCCGAACTTGGCACGGGTTCTGCATGTGTTGGGATGTAACGCAACGACGCGCAACCAACGACCGAGGACATCATGAAACTCATCATTGCCGTCATCAAACCCTTCAAGCTGGAGGAGGTCCGCGAGGCCCTCACCTCCATCGGGATTCAGGGTCTGATGGTTTCCGAAGTAAAAGGCTACGGCCGTCAGGCGGGCCACACTGAAATCTATCGTGGCGCCGAATATGTCGTGAATTTCGTGCCCAAAGTGAAGCTCGAACTCGTCATCGCTGATGCCGATGTTGAGAAGGCGGTCGAAACGATCTCCTCCACCGCCAAGACCGGCAAGATCGGTGACGGCAAAATTTTCGTGCTCGACGTCGATCAGGCCATGCGCGTGCGCACCGGCGAGACCGGCGACGAAGCTATCTAAGCCCCCCATTCAATCAAGAGACCGAGGGATATCATGTCCAAACTGATGAAATTTTCGGCGGTAGCAGGGGCGGCGACGCTCACGGCACTTCCCGCCATGGCACAGGATGCGGCTGCCGATCCGGTGCCGTATATTATGACCACTCTGCTGTTCCTTGTGGGCGGCTTTCTGGTGTTCTGGATGGCCGCAGGCTTTGCGATGCTGGAGGCGGGCCTTGTCCGCTCCAAAAACGTGACGACGCAGCTGACCAAAAACATCGCACTCTTCTCCATCGCGGCGATCATGTACTGGGCGGTTGGCTTTAACCTGATGTATCCGGGCGACTTCCTGATCCCGGGCATCCTTGGCGGCTTCTCCATCACGTCGCTTGAGCCGGTTGGCCTTGCAGCGGCAGACGCATCGCTGGATTATGCCTCCGTTGGCTCCGACTTCTTCTTCCAGTTGATGTTCTGTGCAACGACCGCATCCATCGTGTCCGGTACGCTGGCCGAGCGGATCAAGCTTTGGCCGTTCCTGATCTTCGTTGTTGTCCTGACGGGCTTCATCTACCCGATCGAAGCGTCCTGGCAGTGGGGCGGTGGCTTCCTCTCCGAAATGGGTTTCTCTGACTTCGCTGGCTCCACGCTTGTACACGCAGCCGGTGGCTTCGCGGCCCTCGCAGGCGCAATCGTGCTCGGTGCGCGTATCGGTAAATATGGCCCGGATGGCCGTGTGAACCCGATCGTTGGCTCCAACATGCCGCTCGCCACGCTCGGTACGTTCATCCTGTGGCTGGGTTGGTTCGGCTTCAACGGTGGCTCCCAGCTTGCTGCTGGCACCGTGGGCGATATCACAGACGTCTCCCGCATCTTCGCCAACACCAACATGGCGGCCGCTGCTGGTGCCATCACGGCGCTCATCCTGACGCAAGTGACCTACGGCAAAGTTGACCTCACCATGGTTCTGAACGGCGCATTGGCGGGCCTCGTGTCCATCACCGCCGAGCCGCTGGCACCGAGCCTCTTTATGGCGCTGATCATCGGCGGCATCGGTGGTGCGATCGTGGTCTACACCGTTCCGCTGCTCGACAAGCTGAAGATCGACGACGTGGTTGGTGCGATCCCGGTTCACCTGATTGCTGGTGTTTGGGGCACGATGGCGGTTCCGCTGACCAACTCCGACACATCCTTCGTGACTCAGGCAATCGGCGTGATCTCCATCGGTGCATTCGTCTTCATCGTGTCCTTCATCGTCTGGACGATCCTGAAGGTCACCATGGGCATCCGCGTCAGTGAAGAGGCAGAGATCAACGGTCTCGATACCTCCGAGCTTGGCATGGAAGCCTATCCCGAGTTCACCAAGGGCTAAGCAGCCCGAGGTTACCCGGCGCCACGTCCTCCCTCGTGGCGCCGGACGACATCCCCAGGGTGGGCCGTTGGTCCATTCTAACTTGGCCCGGAGCGTCAGCTTCGGGCCTTTTTTGTGCGGCTGAGACCAAAACACTCCCGCACGTCGCTTCGCTCCCTTTGGGCCGGGCGCGCTGCGCGCAGGAGTATTTTTGGAAAAAAGAAACCAGTGTGACCCGACAAGATGGCCACCCGGGCCGTCCAGCCCTCAGCATCGGAGCGACCGGGCAGACGGGTGACTGCCCCAATCGCATTCTTTTTTCTGGAAATACCTCTAGCGGGGTGAATGGCGGGCTTTGCCCGCCAGAGGGGGCGGCAATGAGCCCCCTTTTGCCCGTTTCGCCTCCCCCCGGCAGCGGTCGGAGCAATAGCGCACCTCGTCCCACACATCTGCCCATTTCTTGCGCCATGCAAAGGGGCGTCCGCACTGGGCGCATGGCTTACTGGGCAGGTCGGATTTTTTGCGCATCTTTGCCATGCTCAAAGGTCCAAAGATAATTGCGCCGAGGGCGCTTTGCGCCGTTGGCCACGGTTGCGAATGCCTGATTTACGTGACCCGTGCCGCGCCTGAATGCGGTCGGCTTCATCGCGAAAGTCATTCCCTTTTCGTGCCGCATAGATCGCGGCTTTCGCATCCCGCGCCGCCTGTTCATGATCCACGATCGGATCGGGATAGCCCGGCGCGCCGCCCTGTTTCCATGGCTCATGCAGTTTCGTGCCCTCAAACCCGCGCAGTTCCGGCACCCATTGGCGGATGAACGTGCCATCGGGATCCTGATCATAGCCCTGTTTGACGGGGTTATAGACCCGGATCGTGTTGATCCCGGTCGTGCCCGATTGCATCTGCACTTGGCTCCAGTGAATGCCCGGCTCAAAATCCGTGAACAGACGCGCCAACACCATTCCGCTGTCGCGCCATGGCAACCACAGGTGATAGCTCGCCACCGCTTGCAGCATCGCGCGCATCCGAAAGTTCATCCATCCCGTCGCGCGCAGGGACCGCATGCAGGCATCGACAAAAGGCAGGCCCGTCTCGCCGACCGCAAAGGCATGAAGGCGCGCAGCGTCACTTTCGCGCTGCACCCGATCCATGCCGCGATGCATGTTCTCAAATTCGATCCGCGGCGCGTCCTCCAGTTTTTGCATGAAATGATCGCGCCAATGGAGCCGCCCGTTGAAGGACGACAGCGCACCGGTAAAACCGCGCTCCCCGGTCTCCTTCACCTCGCGCTGGCGCGCCCATGTTGCCTGTGCCACCTCCCGCACCGACAGCGTCCCGAACGCCAGATGCGGCGACAGGCGGGAGCAATGCACCGCCCCCGGTCCCGGCGCGGACATCGCCCGGCGATAGGGTTTCGCGCGCTCCGTGAGGAAAGAGCCAAGCAGGCTCAGACCGGCCTGCCGCCCACCCGGTTGGCGATCCGGGCAGGGATCATCGGGCAGGTCAGGCCGGATGATGGCCCCGGGGTCAACCGGCACGGGGCGCAGGGCAGGGGCCGCGATCTGGGGTGCGGCCAGAAATTGATCCATCCCCTTTGCCCAGCCATGGCGACTGGGCAGCCGCCGCACGACACCGCCCTGCACCGGTTCTTGCCACGGGATGCCCCGCGCCCGGCACCACGCAGCCACGCGTTGATCCCGCGCATAGGTCCAGCCATTTCCGGTTTCCTGATGCGAATAGAGCGCGGCAATCCCCGGTTCCCGGTCAAACGCGTCTAGCACATCCAGAATGTCGCCCCGCCGCAGCACCAAAGGCTGTCCGAGTGCCGCCAAGTCTTTGCGCAACTCCGCAAGGCTCTGCGCGATGAAATCCCAGTGCCGCCCCGCCGCGTCCGGCTCCGCCCAGAAGGCAGGCTCCACGACATACAGCGGCAAAACCGGCCCGCGCGCAGCGGCCATGCTCAGCGCCGCATGATCCCGCGTGCGCAGATCCCGTTTGAACCAGACGATATGCAGCTTTTCCACCATGGCACGGAACATAGGCGGCATTTCGCGCGCTGCCAGTTGCACGTGGTTTCCGGCGCTGGTAGCGGTGGGTCACACGCAAGCGGAGTAAGCCCATGTCCCTGTCCTTCGGTCACGAATTCCTGTCGATCCCCGGCCCGTCCGCCATGCCAGAGCGGGTGCTGCGTGCGATGCACCGGGCCTCCCCCAATATCTATGAGGGCGAGTTGGTCGATATGATGCCGGATCTTGAGGCCGGGTTGCGCCGGGTTGCGCGGACAGACGGCCATGTGTCGATCTATATCGGCAATGGCCACGCGGCATGGGAAGCCTCCCTCGCCAACACCCTGTCGCGCGGCGATAAGGTTTTGTTGCTGACAACCGGGCGGTTCGGGCCGGGCTGGGGCATGATGGCGCGTGGCATGGGGATCGACGTTGAAATCCTCGATTTCGGGACGGCGGCACCCACCGACGCCGCACGGGTCGAGGCGCGGCTGCGCGCCGACACAGGCCATGATATCAAGGCTGTTCTGACCGTGCACACCGACACGGCAAGTTCCGTGCGCAACGACATTCCGGCGATCCGTGCCGCAATGAATGCAGCCGCGCATCCCGCATTGTTGATGGTGGATTGCATCGCGAGCCTTGCCTGTGAGCCGTTCGAGACGGACGCATGGGGCGTCGATGTGATGGTCGCGGCCTGTCAAAAGGGGCTGATGACGCCTGCGGGCCTGGCCTTCACCTTCCATAACGACAAAGCAGCTGAGGCGCGCAAATCAGCAGACCTTGTCACGCCGTACTGGGATTGGAACCCGCGCTCGGCGCCCGACATGTTCTATCAGCGGTTCTGCGGCACTGCGCCGACGCATCACCTATATGGCCTGCGGGAGGCGCTCGCGATCCTCGCGGAGGAGGGGATCGAGAATACATGGGCGCGCCACGCAACCTTGGCCAAGGCCGTTTGGGCAGCCGTTGATGCTTGGGCCGAAGGCGGCATCGTCGCGGCGAATGTCACGGACCGCGCCGCCCGCTCCATTGCAGTGACCACCCTGCGCACCAAGGGGGAGGAGGCCACCGCGATCCGCAAATGGACCCAAGGCTTCGCGGGTGTGACGCTCGGCGTTGGGCTTGGGCTGGAAGCAGGTGGCAAGATGGCCACGGCCCATGGCGCGGATCTGTTTCGTATCGGGCATATGGGGCATCTGAACCCCCATGCGCTGCTTGGCACGTTGAGTGTCACCGATGCGGCGCTCAAGGCGCTGGACATCCCCCATGGCGACGCGGCGCTGTCACGCGCGGCTCAGGTGATTGCGGAGGCCGGGGCGGGCTTTACGGCTTAAAACGTAAACACCCACTGCCCGAACCCATCGCGCGTGCCCGTCATCTCAGCCCGTGGATAGGAAAAGCGCGGGCTGAGGGTGCGGTCCCCGTCAAACAGCGCCTGCGCGCCGGGTGGCGCGGTCAGGCTCCAGCCCCGGTCCGGCACGGGCGGGCCATCTGGATGGGCCTCAAGGAATGCGGCAAGCAGGGACGCGGTGGCGCGATCCGTTGCGATCACTTCGCGCTGATCCGCGAGATGCGGGAACCGCCCACCGCCCGCCGCGCGGTAGCTGTTGGTCGCCACGATAAAGCGCTGATCATCCGTGACCGGCTGCCCCTGATAGGAGAGTTCCTGCACCCGGCCCCGCTCCGCCACCTGAACGCCCGATAGGTCAAACGCCGCCGGGTGGCCAAGGTCGATGCGATAGGTCACCCCCGCAATCATATCGAAATTGAAGCCCGGCGCGCCGGGGCGCAGCAATGGCCGGGGCTGACCAGGGGTGAGCTGTGACAACGCCCCGGCGGACATCTCCAACCAGTCGCGCAGGACAGCGCCGGTCACCTCAACCGCCGTGAACCCGTTTTCATAAGGGTAAAGGTCCGCCACCGCGCGCAGGCTGAGCGGCCCGGCTGGCACACGGGTAAAGCCATCTGGCCCCGCGCGCCCACCCGTGCGGAACGCGGCGACAGAAGACAGGCGCGGCCCGGCGGCATCCTGCGGCAACAAAAGGTCAAGCGCCCAAATCTGTGCGGCATGAATAAGCCGCATCGCGGTGCAATCCTCGACAAGCGCGAACCCGGTCTCCAGCGGTGCGGGGAAATGGCTGAGCGGCTTAGAGAGGCGCGCGGTCGTCGCTTCCTCCGCCCGGTCACTCAGGCGCGCGAGTGCGGGCGGAACCGCCGCCGGATCGCAAGGGATCAACCGGGCCGAATGATCAGTGACCCGCCATGCGCCCGCCTCATGGACAAGATGCAGATCAAGCTGGCCCAGCACCTCCCCCGCCCAGCCGGGCATGATCGCCGGACAGCCCGCAAGTGTGCCGCGCGTGGCGTCAATCCCCGCCCCGTCATGCAGAAAATCACCGGGGAAGGAGAGGTGCTGATGCCCGCAAATCAGCGCATCCACCGCCCCGGTCTGCGCGATGCGCAGGGCACCGTTCTCGCTGTCCTCCTCCGGGTGGCCCGGCGGCACGATCCCGGCATGGGCAAGGCAGATCACAAGATCGGCCCCGGCGGCGCGCAATCGCGCGGCCTCCTCGACCACGGCCTGCTCGGGCGGTGTCACCATTGCGCGGCCTTTCAGAAGGTGGCGCGACCAGACCATGATCCGCTGTGGCACCGTGCCAGTGATCCCGATCCGCAACGGCACCCCGCCGATGTCGCGCTCCACGATCAGGCTGGGGCGGGTCGGCAGGGCGGGGGTGATGTCGAGATTGCAATTCAGGATGGGAAAATCGGCTTGGTCCAGCACCTCCGCCAGATATTCTGTCCCATAGTCGAATTCGTGATTGCCAAGCGTGCTGGCATCGAACCCGAGCGCGTTCATCGTGGCGATCAGCGGGTGGGGATGCGCGCGCCCATCCCGATTGTGCCACTCGCCCATGGGCGTGCCTTGCAGGAAATCGCCATTGTCCAGCAAGAGCGTCGCATGACCCGCCGCACGCGCCGCCTCAATCGGGCCTGCCAGCGCCAACAGGCCGCGCGCCTCCTCCGCGCCAGTGAGCAGATCGCGTGGGCGCAGATGCATGTGCAGATCGCTCGTGACAAGCAATCGCAGCCTGTGGGCCGTGTGGATGGGGTTGCGTGGCGCGTGGGGTTTGGTCATGACAGGGGTGTAGGTCAGGAGGGAACGCCATGCCAGTGAAACTCAACATTCTGTCAACGCCGTCCGAGGGGACAGGCACGCCCTTGTTGATCGTGCATGGTCTGTTCGGCTCGGGCCGGAACTGGGGTGCGATTGCAAAGCGGCTGTCCGCGCAACGCCCGATCCTGTCGGTGGATATGCGCAACCATGGCGACAGCCCGCGCACCGACAGCCATACCTATCAGGACATGGCCGATGACCTTGCGCAGGTGATTGAGGATGCGGGCGGCCCGATGCATGTTCTGGGGCATTCGATGGGGGGGAAGGCGGCGATGATCCTCGCGCTGACCCGGCCCGAGCTGGTGGATAAGCTCATCGTCGCGGATATCGCGCCGGTTGCCTATGGGCATACCCAGATGCCGTTGATCGACGCGATGCGCGCGCTTGATCTGGGGGGCGTCACCCGCCGGTCTGACGCGGATAAGGCGCTGGCGGCAGCGATCCCCGATCCGGGCACGCGCGCCTTTCTCATCCAGTCCCTCGCGATTGGCGAAGGGGACGTGCGCTGGAAGCTCAACCTCGACACCCTTGCCACCGAGATGGACAAGATCCTGTCCTTTCCGCTCATATCGGGCGTGCACCAAGGGGAGGCATTGTTCGTGACGGGCGGGACGTCCGATTATGTGCAAGCCGCCCATCGGCCCGCGATCCGTGCGCTGTTTCCCGAGGCCCGGTTCGAGACCATTGCCGGGGCGGGCCACTGGCTTCATGCCGAACAACCGCGCCCCTTTGTCGAGGTGGTGGACCGGTTTTTGGCTGGGTGAAACTGCGGTCGCTTGACCGATCGTTAACGAATTTGGGGTGAGATGCGGAGGATCAGTCAAGGAGACCCCCGCCATGCACCTCAGCCCGAGCTATCTTACCCCTGTTCCCGATGATCGGCGGCATATGCTGCGACTGCCTGCGGCGACGCATGTGCTGACGCCCCATGGTGCGCGGCCCGTGGGGGCGCTGCGGGTGGGCGCGCGGGTGACGCTTGCCGAAGGTGGGGATGCGCGCGTCGTGGCGCATCGCACGGCACCGCACACCACCGCATGGATGAGCCTGCCGGGGGGCGGTGTGGATGTGGCGGCGGGGCAGGATATTGCCGTTTTTCACCCCTTGGCGGAGCTCTATTTCGGCAACCCTGCCGTGCGGCTGCCAGCACGGGCGCTGGGCTGGCGCGGCGTGCCGCATAGCCGGTTTATCCCCGCGATTGACCTGCGATTGGACCGCGAAGCGCTGATCGCGGTCTCCGGCTATTGCCTCGTGGCCCCTGGTGACAGGCCGGGCGCGCTGCCTCCTCTGCTCACCACAGAGGAGGCTTTTTGGTTCGCGCGCGAGATCGGCTCAGATCACGGGGCGGCGGATGTGCCGGGTCAGAGCCGCTCAATCGCGATGGCGATGCCCTGACCGCCGCCGATGCACATGGTGATCAGACCATAGCGCCCGCCGATCCGCTCCAGTTCGTATAGCGCCTTGATCGTGATGATGGCACCCGTCGCACCAACCGGATGGCCAAGCGCGATGGCCCCACCATTCGGGTTGACCTTCGCCGGGTCCAGACCAAGGCCCGCGGTGACGGCACAGGCCTGCGCGGCGAAGGCTTCGTTTGATTCGATGACGTCGAACTGATCCGCCGTCAGGCCGGTGCGCTTCATCAGGTTTTCGACCGCCGGGATCGGACCGATCCCCATCACATCAGGGCGCACCCCGGCATGGGCATAGCCGACGATGCGCGCGCGCGGGGTCAGCCCCGCCGCTTCAGCCGCGTCAGAGCGGGCAAGCACGAGGGCTGCCGCGCCGTCATTGATGCCGGACGCGTTGCCGGCGGTGACAGAGCCGTCCTTCTTGAACACTGCGCGCAACCCTGCGAGCGCCTCCATGGTCGTCGCTTTCGGGTGCTCATCGGTGTCAAATGGCACCATATCCCGCTTCACCTTCACATCAATCGGGGCGATCTGATCCGTGAAATAACCTGCCTTGATGGCGGCGGCGGCGCGCTCCTGACTTTGCATGGCGAAGGCGTCCTGCACCTCCCGGCTGATGCCATGCTCTGCGGCGACATTCTCTGCCGTCACACCCATATGGCCTGCGCCGAATGGATCGCTGAGCGCACCGAGCATCATGTCGGTCATGCCCACATCGCCCATCTTTTGCCCCCAGCGGGCCTGCGGCATGATGTAGGGGGAGCGCGACATCGACTCGGCTCCGCCCGCAACCGCGAAATCCGCATCGCCCAGCATCAGGGATTGCGTGGCGGACACGATGGCCTGCGCACCCGACCCACAGAGCCGGTTCACGTTCATCGCCGGAACCGTGTCAGGAATGCCCGCATCAATGGCAGCGACGCGCGACAGATACATGTCGCGCGGCTCGGTGTTGATGACATGCCCGAACACCACATGGCCCACCTGCTCGGGGGCCACGCCCGCGCGCTCTAGGGCGGCTTTTGTCACATGGGTCGCGGTTGCGGTCGGGGGGGTCGCGGCGAGCGATCCGCCAAAGGTGCCAATCGCGGTGCGCGCGCCTGACAGGATGACGATGTCTGACATGGGGTATCCTCCTTGTTCGGTTGACAGCACCGTGCCGCGCGGGCGCGGGCGGTGCAAGCGGGGCTGTGCTATTCCGCTGCGGCACTCAGCCGCCGGATCGCGCGATCAAATGCCTCCGCATCAGGGCCAAGGGCGTCATGCACCTCCTGCTCGAACGCCTGTGCCAAGGGGGCCAGTTCCGCGATCATGGCGCGGCCCTCCTCCGTCAGGCTCAGTTGCAAGAGGCGACGATCCTCGGGGTTTGGGGTTTTGGTCAGCAAGCCGCGCGTCTCCAGCCGGGCCGTGGCGCGGGACAGTTTCGATTTGTCCATGTCCACCCGCCGCGCAATTTCGCGGATCGAGACTTCGGCCTCTTGGCTCAGATGCGCCAGAATACGCCATTCCGCGCGGCTCAACCCGAATTTCGGCCCGTAGATCGCGGCAAACCGACGGGAGATGCGCGCCGACAAAAGCGCGAGCCGATAGGGCGTAAAATCATCGAGATCGAAAGTGGGCATGTTGACTTCATTTCAATTGCAACGACAACTGAGAGAAACAGCGAAACAGGCCCCGGATCAAGGGGTGCGATGCGGGGAGTATGGGAATGGCGGACGACCGGCTGGTTCTTTTGGGCACGAAAGGGGGTCCGGCGATCCGCAAGGGCGGGCCGAACCCGACCGCGTCTCTCTTGGTGATGGAGGGTCAGCCGATCGTTGTGGACGCGGCCCTCGGCGTGACCCGCGCGCTGGTCGAAGCGGGGATGCCGCTGCGCGAGCTTGCGACCATTTTCCTCACGCATCTGCATTCGGATCATGTCCTGGAACTCGGCGGATTGATCCACACCGCATGGACCAGCGGGCTGGCGCGCCAAGTCGCGATCTATGGCCCGGTGGGGACGCGCGCGCTGTGGGACGGCTTTCGCGCCTCGCTCGCCTTCGACATTGGCATCCGGGTGGAGGATGAGGGGCGGCCCGACCTTGCCCAACTGGTCACGGTGACGGAATTTGGGGAGGGGCCAGTGGCGACGCTGGGCGGCATCACCGTCTCCGCGCTGCGGGTGCATCATCCGCCCGTAACCGAATGCTACGCGCTGCGGTTCGATTGCGATGGCTGGTCGGTGACGTTCTCGTCGGACACCGCGTATTTCGAGCCGCTTGGCCCCTTTGCCGCCGGGACAGATATTCTGGTGCATGAGGCGATGCTGCTCGACGGCGTGGACCGGATCGCAAAGCTGGTGCCAAATGGCGCACGGGTGAAGGCGCATATCCTCGCCAGCCATACCGAAGCCTATGACGCCGCGCGCATCGCGGCAGCCGCACAGGCCGGGCATCTGGTGTTGCATCACCTTTTGCCCGCCGATGACCCGACCTTGGGGGAAGCCGATTTCCTCCGTGAAGTGCGCCGCGCCTATGACGGGCCGGTGACGATCCCGCAAGACGGGCATGAAATCAAACGGAAGGACGCGCCATGAAACTCGCCACCCTCGATAACGGGAGCCGCGATGGCGCGCTTGTCGTCGTCTCCAACGATCTCACGCGGTGCTCCCCCGTGCCGCATATCGCCAAGACGCTTCAGGCCGCGCTCGACGATTGGGCGCAGCTTGGCCCCCGGCTGGAGGAGGTCGCGCGCGGTGTCGAAACCGGCAGCCAGCCGGTGCAACGGTTTCACGAGCGGCAGGCGCGCTCCCCATTGCCGCGGGCGTTTCAGTGGCTCGATGGGTCGGCTTATGTGAACCATGTCGAATTGGTGCGCAAAGCGCGCGGGGCGGAGATGCCCGCGCAATTCTGGACTGACCCGCTGATGTATCAGGGCGGCTCTGACAGTTTTCTTGATCCGCGCGATGCTATTCCCGGACAGGACGCATGGGGCGTGGATATGGAGGCCGAAATCGCGGTGATCGTCGATGACGTGCCAATGGGTGCGGACCACGCGACAGCCGCCGCTGCCATAAGGCTGGTGATGCTCGTCAACGATGTGTCGCTGCGCGGCCTGATACCGGGTGAGTTGGGCAAGGGTTTCGGCTTTGTCCAATCAAAACCGTCCTGCGCCTTCTCCCCCGTCGCGGTGACGCCCGAAACGCTGGGCGATGCGTGGGATGGGGGCAAGGTGCATCTGCCGCTCAATGTCGATCTGAACGGAGAGCCGTTCGGCCGGGCGCAGGCCGGGCAGGACATGACCTTCGATTTTCCGACCCTGATCGCCCATGCTGCGCGCACCCGCGCGCTGACCGCCGGCACCATTATCGGGTCCGGCACCGTGTCGAACAAGATGGATGGCGGGCCGGGCAAAACGATCCTTGAGGGCGGCGCGGGCTATTCCTGTATCGCGGAATTGCGCATGGTTGAAACCCTGAACGACGGCACTGCGAGCACACTGTTTCTGAGTGACAAGGACATCGTGCGCATCTGGATGGACGACGCGGCGGGGCATTCGATCTTTGGCGCGATCGAACAGCGGGTGGAGATGGGCTGACCCTACCTGTCGCGGCGGGTGTCGATGTGTGCACGCGGCGGCTCTTGCAGTCCGAGCCGCGTGACCAGCAATCCCGAGAGCAACAATGATATCAGCCCGAATTCCGCGCCAGCGAGCAGCGTGGTGAAGGCCGTCACCGCAAGCATGATGATGCACATCGCCGCCACCCGGCACATGGTCTGCATTGCGATCCAGAAGCCGCGTCGCGCGGGCGCGCCGCCATAGCGCAGGAACAGGGCGAGCGCGCCCAACGCCGCCATAAAGATGATCCATCCCATGATGCCCTCATTCCTTGTGACCGATCCGAGAGCACAACATAGGCGACGGAAATTAACGCTTCGTGTCGCGTTCTGGCGATGGACAATCCGGGCACAGGGGCTAGTCTCCCCCGCAGGGAAATTCAGTGAAGATGCGAGGTCCGACCATGTCGAAATTTGGTGTCAGCCAGCCTGTCCGCCGGGTCGAAGATACCCGGTTCCTGACCGGGAAGGGCCGCTATGTCGATGATATTGCACCGGAAAATGCAGGGCATGTTGCTTTTGTTCGCTCCCCCGTTGCGCATGGGACCATCACCTCGATTGACGTGACGGACGCGCGCGACGCTGATGGCGTGATTGCCGTGATCACCGCTGCCGACCTGGAAGGGAAGCTCATCAACAGTGTCGATTATTCGGTTGTGAAGAACCGCGACGGCACGAAAGGCGCCTCCCCCATCCGCCCGATCATCGCAGGCGAAAAGGTCGTCTATGCCGGAGAGATCGTGGCCGCCGTCCTTGCCGAAACCCGCGCACAGGCGGTGGATGCGGCTGAGCTTGTCATGGTGGAGATTGACGATCTGCCCGTGCATGTCGCGCTGGGCGCAGGTGGCCCCACAATCCATGATGTTGCACCCGATAACCGCGCCTATGACTGGGCGCATGGCGATGAAGCCGCCAATCAGGCCGCGTTCGAGAGCGCGGCCCATACTGTCAGCCTTGAGGTCGTGGACAATCGCGTCTTCGCCGACCCGATGGAGCCGCGCGGTGCCTATGCCGAAATGGTCGATGGTCGCCTGCATGTGGCGGTGAACGGGCAGGGCGTTTGGGGGTTCAAGAAAGAGATGGCCAAAAAGCTCGGCATCCCCGCCGATCAGGTCCGGGTGACAAACCCGGATGTTGGCGGTGGTTTCGGGATGAAAGGGTTTAGCTACCCTGAGCAATTCGTCGTCGGATTTCTGGCCCACCATCACAACCGCCCCGTCCGCTGGATGGCGGATCGGTCTGAAAGCCATTTGTCCGATGCGGGCGGGCGCGACCTTGTCACCACCGCAGAAGCCGCTTTCGACGCCGACCACCGGCTGGTCGCCGTAAGGATGCATGCCCGCTCCAACCTTGGCGCGCATAACTCGCCCTATGGTCAGTTCATCCAGTCCGAATTGGCGCAAAAGGTGTTTACCGGCGTCTATGACGTGCAAAACGCGTTTTTCCATGTGGAAGGGTTCTATACCAACACCACGCCGATTGATGCCTATCGCGGGGCCGGACGGCCCGAGGCGATTTATGTCGTGGAGCGGTTGATGGACTATGCCGCGCGGGTGCTGGGCGTCGATCCAGTTGAGTTGCGGCGCAAGAATTTCATCAAGAAATCGCAGTTCCCCTATATCTCCGCCGCGGGGCAAACCTATGATGTCGGCGATTTTGAGCGTGTGCTGGACCGCGCTTTGGTTGAGGCCGATATACCCGGTTTCGCGGCGCGCAAGGCGGAAAGTGCGGCGCGTGGCAAACTGCGCGGGCTGGGCCTGAGCTATTATATCGAGTCGATCCTCGGCGCGATGGATGAGACGACCAAGATTGCCTTCGCTGAGGATGGCAGTGTGGAATTGTTCGTCGGCACCCAGTCAAACGGGCAGGGGCATGAGACCGTGTTCGCCCAAATCCTGCACCAGCGCACCGGCATCCCGTTTGACAAAATCCGCTTTGTGCAAGGCGACAGCGACCGGATCGCGAAGGGCGGCGGCACCGGAGGCTCCCGCTCTGTCACGATGCAGGGCAATTCCATCAACATGACCGCTGATGAGATGATCCGCCGGTTTGAACCGCTCGCGGAGGATGAATTGGAAGTGTCCCGCGCGGATATCGTGTTCGAGGAGGGGGCGTTTCGCGTCGCCGGAACCGATAAATCCGTCACCCTGATGACGCTCGCGGATAAAGCGCGCCTTGAGGGCAGGGTGGAGCTTTTGACCTGTGAGACGGATTTCACCCTCGAAAACCGCTCCTTCCCCAATGGCGCCCATTTCGCGGAGGTGGAGATTGATCCGGCAACCGGCGTGGTGCGGGTCGACAAATACACCGTGGTCGATGATTTCGGCGTGTTGATGAACCCGATGCTGGCGGAGGGGCAAGTCCATGGCGGTGTCGTGCAGGGGATCGGTCAGGCGCTCATGGAAAACGTGGTCTATGACGCAGATGGGCAGCTTCTGAGCGGATCGTTCATGGATTACGCAATGCCGCGCGCGGATGATGTGCCGATGATGCCGTTCCATTCCGAGCCGACGCCCTCGACCGCAAATGAGATTGGCATGAAAGGCTGCGGGGAGGCTGGCACGGTCGGCGCGCTTGCGGCTGTGGTGAACGCAGCCCTTGATGCTGTGTGGGATGAAGGGGTGCATGAGGTTCAAATGCCGCTGACACCCCTGCGCATGTGGTCCTGGCTTCAGGGGGCGGGAAAGGTCGCGGCAGAGTGATGCTTCGGTTTGAAGTGGACGATCTGGCGCGGGCAGAGGTCCGCGCGCTGCTGGAGGCCCACGCGGCTCATTGCCGGGGCAACAGCCCGCCGGAAAGCTGCCACATGCTCGACCTCTCCGGGCTGAAAGCGCCGGAGATTACGGTCTGGACGGTTTGGGACGGATCAGCACTCGTGGGCATCGGCGCGCTGAAACAGATCGACGCGAGCAATGGGGAGTTGAAATCCATGCATGTTCCGGCGGCAGCACGCGGCAAGGGGTATGCCGGGGCGCTCCTGACCCATCTGATCTCGCAAGCGCGCGAGAGGGGCCTAGAGGCACTGTTTCTCGAAACCGGATCAATGGAGGCTTTCGCCGCCGCCCGCGCCCTCTACGCCCGCCACGGCTTTGAGGAGTGCCCGCCCTTTGGCGATTACGTCCTCGACCCGCTGAGCCGCTACATGACACGACCGATCTGAGACTGGCGGATCGCGGGCCTCAAAAAAATGGGGCTCTCCCGCCCGTCGTTCCGTCGCTGCGCTCCTTCCTCCCGTTGGGGTGAGGGCGAGAGACAAACGCTGCGGGGCAGCGTTTGCACCCGAACGCGCGGAATGAAATGAAGCGCCGGGAAAGGCTGGCGCTGCGCCGCGAAAAGGGAAGATTGCGCTGAGGTGTTTGAGGAACAGGTGTGTTCCTCAAATCACCGTCACAATTGTGGGAATCACGATTCGCCCGCGCGTCAAGGCCGCTCGTTCCTCGGACCTTGACCCACGGCCGAATCGCGGGGGCTGCTCTGGCAACACCAAACCCAATTCACTGTCCCTGATTTGGTTGAAGCCTTCGTCTTCAGACGAAAAAGCCGCGCTTCAGCGCGAAACTTTTGCTACATTGGTATCCTCCGGA
>NZ_JACIJS010000017.1 GCF_014199445.1 Rubricella aquisinus
CGGGCCGACGCACAGATCAAGATCCGCGGCCAGCGGATCGAACCGGGAGAGATCGAGGCCGCCATCGCGGCCCATCCGGGCGTGGCCGCCGCCGCGGTGAAGCTGTGGCCCGCCGAAGCCGATGCCGGGTCATCGCCGGCCGGGTCATCGGCGGGCGGGTCATCGGCGGGCGGCACCGGTCAGGCGCGCCTTGCGGCCTATTACACGCTGGCCGAGGGCTATGCGCCGCCCACAGCCACAGGGGCCGCGACAACCGACGCGGGCCCGTTGGGAACCGTGGCTCCAGATGCCGCACATGGCGCGGCGGCTGGCCCCGACACGGCCACATCAGACGTGCCGAGCGCGGCGGCACAGTCTGGGATTGCGGCAAGCAGGCCCGGCACGACCCAACT
Source organism: Rubricella aquisinus (assembly GCF_014199445.1). Taxonomy (GTDB): domain Bacteria; phylum Pseudomonadota; class Alphaproteobacteria; order Rhodobacterales; family Rhodobacteraceae; genus Rubricella; species Rubricella aquisinus. Next base: position 393 of record NZ_JACIJS010000017.1, read on the forward strand.
GGCCGCAATGGACCGGTCGGTGCCGCAGGAGGCGGATCAGGACGGGGATCACGGCGCACGCCACGCCCATGGGTCCACGCCCCACGGCACCGCGCCCGACAGCGCGACCAGCCCAATCCCGGGCGCGCCTGTGCATGCGGCGGCCGATCCAACCGCGCCCGCCACCCTCTACACGGACACCAACGCACCCACAGCCCCCCTGCCCGACCTCGCCGACTGGATCGCCCGCCACCTCGCCCCCGCGATGCAGCCCGATGCGCTCATCCTCATGGACGCGCTGCCGCTCACCGCCTCCGGAAAGCTCGACCGCAAAGCCCTGCCCAAACCGCAAAACTGGGGCCAGCGCGCGCAAAACCGCGCCGCCCCCCAGGGCCAGACCGAACGCGCACTCGCCGCCATCTGGGCCGAAACCCTCGGCATCGACGCCAACGAGATCGCCCGAGACGACAGCTTCTTCGCCCTCGGCGGACATTCCCTCACCGCCATGCGCACCGCCGCCCGCATCCGCGACCGCTTCCAAACCAACACAACCCTCGCCGAAATCTTCGACACCCCAACCCTCAAGGCATTGGCCGAAAAGATCGCGCAAGCGCCAAAGGGCACCGATGTCAGCCCACGCCCTGCGCGCAATGAAGCGCCGCTCTCACCGGTTCAGCGGGGCTTTTGGGCGCTTGAGCATCTGGCGAGCGGTACGGCGCCGACCAACCTGCGCGCAGACGTGATTCTGCACGGCGCATTGGACCGCGCCCGTTTGACCGACGCGCTCAACCGCCTGATTGCCCGGCATCCGATGCTGCGCGCCCGGTTTGAGATACGCGCCGATGGGCCATGGCAAGTCATTGACACTCATGCAGAAATCACATTGATCGACGGCCCGGCGGGCGACGCGCCGTTTAATCTGACGCGCGCACCGCTTTTGCGCGCGCACCTGCAAAAGACCGATACGCACACCCATCACCTGACACTAACCGTGCCGCATCTGATCGCGGATGGATGGTCGGCCGGGGTGATCGCGCGGGATTTGAGCCAGCTTTGGAACCGCGCGCCCTTGCCGGAGGTCACAAACCATCCGTTGGGCTATCTGACGGCCGACGCCCCCGATGCGGGCGTGGACTATTGGGCCAAGACACTGGAGGGCGCGCCGACGCTCGCGCTACCGACGGACGTGCCGCGGGGCGCTGCGCCCTGTTTTGATGGAGCGACGCTCAATTTTAAGATCACGGCACAGCAACAATCGGCCCTGATGCGACTTGCACAAGCGCAGGGCGCGACCGGCTTTATGGCTGTGCACGCGGTGCTGACATTGCTGCTTCACCGCTATTCCGGCGACACGGATATCGTCATCGGCACGCCGATTGCGGGGCGGGACGCGCCGGGGATGGAGGAGCTTGTCGGCTGCTTTATCAACACGCTGGCCTTGCGCGCGCGGATCGACCCCAACGAGGATTTCACGCGCCACCTGCAACAGATCAGCCAGATAAGCCGCGATGCGTTCCGTCATGCCAGCACGCCGTTTCAACAGGTGGTTGAGGCGACGGGTGCGGCACAGGATCCGGCGCGGCATCCGATCTATCAGGTGCTGTTGGCCTATCAGTCGATGCCAGAGATGGACTGGCAGTTCGACGAGCTAGAGGCAGAGCCGTTGCAGGCCGAAGTCACTTCCGCCACCCATGACCTCGCCTTTGTACTGACGCCAAACGCGGATGGCATCCGGGGGGAGATCACCTATCGCCGGGATCTGTTTCATGCGGACACGATCGCGCGCATGGCCCGGCATTTCGGCGCGCTGATTGATGCGGTTACCCACGCGCCGACGGTGCCGCTGGCGCGGCTGGACGGGTTGCCGGCTGACGCGACACCTGCGCAGGCCCATGCGCCCGTGACGGACCGCACGTTTCTGGATCAGGTCCGCCATTGGGTCGAAACCGCGCCTGGGAGCACGGCGCTGGCCACAACCGACGAGACGCTCAGCTATTCCGAGCTATGGGAACACGCGGGCAAGATCGCGGCGGCGCTCACCGCACGGGGGATTGGACGGGGGGACCGGGTGGGCCTTCTTTTGCGGCGAAGCGCCGCGATCCCGATCCTGCAACTTGCCGTCCTGCGCGCCGGGGCCGCGTTTGTCATGCTCGACCCCGATCACCCGGAGGGTCGGATCGCCCATATGATCGCGACAGCACAGCCCATGCTCGTGATCGCGGATGATGTAGATGCCTCCCATGTCGCAGCCCCGGTCTGCCACATGAATGATCTGACAGGCGGGGTGGCAGGCGACCCGCCCGGCGCACCGCGTCCCGATGATCTGGCCTATCTCATCTTTACCTCCGGCACGACCGGCCAGCCTAAAGCAGTGATGGTGCCCCATCGCGGGCTTGCCAATCTGGCCACGGCCCATGGGCGGGACTTCGCGCTGGAGCCGGGTGCGCGGATGCTGCATTTCGCCTCCCCCGCCTTTGACGCGGCGATTGGGGAGACGCTCATCCCGCTGGCCTGTGGCGCGACCGTCGTGATCCCCGACGCGGAGGAGCGGCAACCGGGCAAGCCGCTTGAGCGGTTCATCCGACAGCAGAACGTGACGACGGTGACCCTGCCCCCGTCGCTCCTTCTGGCGATGACGCCCGAGGAGTGCCCAAGCCTGCGCGTGATCGTCGCGATGGGCGAGGCGTGCCCGCAAGCCGTGATCGCCCGTTGGGCCGGGCCGGAGCGCCGGGTGATCAATGCCTATGGTCCGGCGGAGAATACCGTCTGCTCCACCCTGCATATCGCGACCGGGGTAGACGATGCGCCCGCGATTGGCACCCCCTTGCCCGGCGTCGCCGCCTATGTGCTCGACCGTTACATGCGGCCTGTGCCGCGTGGCGCGGTGGGGGAATTGTTCCTCGGCGGGATCGCGGTCGCGTTGGGCTATCTCGGGCAGGCCGGGCAGAGCGCTGCCGCCTTCCGTCCCGATCCGTTCAGTGCCACACCGGGCACGCGGATGTATGCCACGGGGGACCGGGTGCGCATGCTCGGCAATGGGGCGCTGATGTTCGTGGGCCGGGCGGATGATCAGATCTCCCTTCGGGGGTTCCGCATAGAACCCGCCGAAATCAGCGCCGCGCTGCGGGCCTGCGCCGGGGTCATGGATGCCGTTATCACCCGGGTCGACACGCCGCGCCCGATGCTTGTGGCTTATGTCACAGGCGACGCGGGCCTGAGCCTGAGCGCGATAGAGCCGGACCTGCTCCGCCATTTGCCGCGCTACATGATCCCGCAGGCACTGGTCCGGCTGGAGCGGTTCCCGGTGACGCCGAATGGCAAAATCGACATGGCCGCCCTGCCCGCCCCCCGATTGGACGACGATCAAGCGGACGCCCCCCAAACCGCCGAAGAGACCGCCGTTTGGCAGGTCTGGCGCGGCATTCTGGGCACGCAAACCATTGGCCGGGCATCGAATTTCTTTGGTCTGGGCGGGGATTCCATCACTGCCATTCAAGTCGTCGCAGGGCTGGAGGCACGCGGCTATCGCTGCGCCCCGAAGGATGTATTCACCTTTCAGACCCTCGCGGCACTCGCGCAAGCCCTCACCCCGATAGAAGCGGCGACCACCGCGCCCCTGTCGGATGATCGCCCCTTGCCGCTCAGCCCGATGCAGGCATGGTATCTCGACAGCGGCCCGAGCGATCCCAACCATTTCGTGCAAACCATCGTCCTTGACACGCCGGCAGAGCCAGAGGCGGTGCGCGCGGCGCTGGAGGATCGCGTGGCGGCGCATCCCGCCTTTGGCCTGCGGTTCCGGCAAATGGGCGGAGCATGGCAGCAACACTATGCCGGGCCGGGCTCGTTGGGCTGGATCACCGGGGGCAACGCCACACTTGAGGATTTGGGCCGTGATCTGAGGGCGCTGATCGACATTGAAGACGGGCCGGTGATCGCCGCCACGACGCAACCCGGCCGCCTGATCCTGACCGCGCATCACCTTGTGATTGATGCGGTGTCGTGGCGGATTTTGCTGCAGGAGGTCAGCGATCTGTTGTCAGGGGCCACGCCACCTCAGCCGTCTACCGCGTTGTTGTCATGGTTGCGGGAGGATCATATTGCGCCACCTATCCCCGCCGAGCGGCAATCGCTGCCAATGGATCGGCCCCACGGCACCAACACCTATGGCGACGTCACGCGCAGGCAGGCAGCCCTTGACCAGGCCCAAACCACCGCATTGCTGACCGAAGCGACACGGCCCTTTGGCATAACGGCGGAGGAATTGATCCTCGCTGGATGCGCCCGCGCCGTGGCGCGTTGGGCCGGGCGGGATGCTCTTAGCATGGATGTGGAGCGGCATGGCCGAACCGATGGCGCGCTGTCGGGTGCAATCGGTTGGTTCACCCATGTCGCCCCGATCCACCTGCCCTGCCCTGATGATCCGGTCGAGCAGATCATCGCGGCCAAGGAGGGGTTGCGCCGCCCCGCAGCGCCACAGGACGCGGCCAACATCCTGTTCAACTATTTCGGCGTGCTCGACACCGGCCCGTCCAACCTGCCCTTTACCGTCACCGACCTGTCCGCCGGGCCAGAGCGCGCACCGGGTGATCCGCGGGACCATCTTATCGAGATGTCGGCCCATGTGCGGGAGGGGCAACTGCACCTCTCCCTTTCGTATGCGGCTGCGCAATATGACGACCTGACGCCCTTGGCCGAGGCCTGCCTAGCGGAGGTCAGATCGCTGGTCGCCACGGCCATCGCCCAAGAGGCAACGCATCAGACCCCATCTGATTTCCCCCATGTCACGGTCAGCCGCGCGCATCTGGAACATATTACGGCAACCCATGGCCCGATTGACGACATCCTGCCGCTGACACCGCTGCAATCGGGGATGCTCGCGGACAGCCTGCGGCACAAGGACAGCACCGCGCGCGTTGAACAGGTGCAGTGCCGATTGCAAGGACCGCTTGATCCTGAGCACTTCTTTGCCGCGTGGCGGGCGGTGTTCCACGCCGAGCCTGCCTTGCGCGGGCGGATCGAGACGGGCGGTGAGGAGCCACTTCTGGTTATTGTGCAACAGGCAGAGCCGATCTTTGACCTGCTCGACTGGTCCGGCAAGGACGCGGAAAAGGCGCTGACCCGCCGCGCCCAGGATCAGCGCCGCCCCGATGCACCGCCCCACCATATCACGCTGGCGAAAACGGCAGAGGATGACTGGCTTTTCCTCTGGACCAGCGATCACATCTTCCTTGATGGCTGGTCTTTGCCGTTGATCCTGCGCGCAGTGTTCACGGCCTACGTGTCGGGCGCGGCCCCTGTTCCGCGTGTCACCCTGTCGGATTATGCCCATCACACGCCCGACCGCGCGGCAGATACCGGATTTTGGGCAAAAGCGCTTGCCGGGATCACGGCCCCAACAGATTTGCCATTTGACGCGCCCCTCTCCGCGCAGGGCATCGGGTCGGACACGCTGTCCCTCACCCTCAGCGCGGAGGAGACCGACGCTGCCACGCAGTTTGCCCGGGAGGCAGGCATAACGCTGGCCACCCTGATGAATGGCGTTTGGGCGATTGTCCTGTCCCAGATCAGCGGCGCCCCATCGGTGGTATTCGGCACCACCCTGTCCGGTCGCCCCGAAACCCTGCCCGGCGCGGATGAGATGGTGGGCATGTTCATCAACACGCTGCCCCTGAGGGCGGATCTCTCCCCCGATGCGCCCCTGGTCCCGTGGTTGCAGGAGGTGCAGATGCGCGCGGCGGACCTGCGCGCAAGGCAGCATGATCCCCTGCCCGATGTGATCGCGGCAGCACCCGACCTTGACGGCCCGACCCTGTTTCACAGCGCTGTCGTTTATGAAAACTACCCGGTCGATCCGACGCTGATGGATCAGGTCGCGGGCCTCACGATCAGCGACGTGACCACCACCGAGGAGAGCCATTTCCCCCTGACGCTGCTTGTCGCGCCGGGGCCGGTGATGGGCGTGAAACTGCATTACAAACCAAGCCTTTTCTCGTCCTCCACTGCCAGCTCTCTTTTGTCGCAATTTATTGAGGGATTGCGGGGGGTTGTTGGGGGTGTTGGGTGTGTTGGGGATGTGGTTTTGGAGGGGGCGTCGGGGGCTGCGTTAGGCGTGGGGCCGGAGCGGGCGGCGGGGTTGGGGCATTTGTTGGGCGGGATTGCCGAGCAGGCCGCCGCCGCGCCGGACCGGGCCGCGCTGCGGTTTGATGGCACCGATCTGAGCTATCATGCGTTTGTCGCGCGCGGGGAGCGGCTTGCGCGCGTGCTTGTCGCATCGGGGGTCGCGCGCGGGGATGCGGTCGGCATCGCGGCGGAGCGCGGGTTTGAGCTGATGATCGGGCTCTATGCGATTCTGCGCGCGGGGGCGGCCTATGTGCCGCTTGATTCGGACATGCCGGTCGCGCGATTGCGCATGATGCTGGAGGATTCGGGCGCGCGGACGGTGCTCTCTGGCCCTGGTTGTCCGACTGGTTTGCTGCGGGATGAGGCGGAGATTTCCCTGTCAGGCTGGGCGTTTAGCCCGCTCAACGCCCTGCCCGATGGCCCCGCATTTGCCCGCGCGATCACGCCCGAAGATCTCGCCTATATCCTCTTCACCTCCGGCTCCACCGGGCGGCCCAAGGGCGTGATGGTCAGCCATGGCGCCATCGACAATCGGCTGGTCTGGATGCAGGAGGCCTTCGAATTGTCTCCAATTGATCGGGTTTTGTTAAAGACCCCGATCGGCTTTGACGTGTCGGTCTGGGAGCTGTTCTGGGCGCTGCGCGAAGGGGCGACGCTGGTGATCGCGGCACCAGGCGGGCATCGCGATGGCAGCTATCTTGCGGATTTGATTGAGAAAGAGCGGATCACCCATATCCATTTCGTGCCCGCGATGCTGCAAGCCTTTGTCGAGACGCCGCGGCTTGGCGCGCGCTGCGCGTCGCTCCGGCGGATCATCTGCTCGGGTGAGGCGTTAACCACGACCCTCGCAAAAGAGGCGATGGCGGCCACGCGTTCACCAATTGTTAATCTCTACGGGCCTACAGAGGCAGCCGTGGACGT
>NZ_JACIJS010000018.1 GCF_014199445.1 Rubricella aquisinus
ACAAACCCAAACCCACCAGAGGTCAAAACTCCAACATACCCCCCAACACAAACACCCATCCCAACCAAACAACGCGATAACGCCTCAACACGACCGTGGAGTGTCGTGTAGTCCAGATCGCCAGAACCTGTCATCAGGGCGACGCCGTCATGCGGCATGAAAACCTGTGAAATCAGGCTGGTATCATGGTTTGGTGAGGCAGCCCCCTGTTCGGCGGGCAACGCTGTGCCGCGCGGTGGTAGCAGCGCGGAGAGCGGCTGATCGGGGGAGGCTACGGCGAGCGCGGAACAGACACTGCGCAACACAGTGGCGAATTCCACCTGCAACGGAGCGGAAAAATACCCCGTATCTGCGATGAGTTTCAGCGACAGGCCCCCAGTGCGCGCGGCCACGATGGTGAGCGGATAGCCCGTGCGCTCCTCCACATGCACATCGCGGATGCCAAGCGCGCTTTCGCTGTCGGACAATCCTGCGGCGACGGGGTAATTCTCGAACACAAAGATGGTCTCAAACAGGCTCTCGTCCGCGGGCAAGCGCGCCCATTGGCGGATGTCGTGAAGCGGTGTCTCTGCGCGCTCTTGCAAGGCGGCCAGCCGCGACAGGACCGTTTGCGCGGCGTCCCGCAACGGGCGGTCGGGGGGAAGATCGGCGCGCAGCGGCAGGGTGTTGATGAACATGCCGATCATCTCATCCATCCCCGCCACACCATGGGGGCGGCCCGATACCGTGGTCCCGAGGATGAGGTCAGACTGCCCGGTAAAGGCGCGCAAGGCCATCAGCGCCGCCAACTCGACAAGGCTTGCGAAGGTCACGCCCAGATGTTCCGCTTGACGCGCCAGCGCATCGTTGAGGTCGGCGGGCAAATGATCGGCGGTTTCGCGATATTCCCGCGTCTCGATCCGGCTGCGGGGCAGGCCGCTCACGCCAAAGGCAAGCGGCGCACCATGGGCGTGGCCGCGCAACGTCTCGCGCCAATAGGATTCGGCGGAGGGGCGGGTGGTCATCCATTTGCGATAGGCGGCAAAACCCGGCAGTGGCGGCGGGGTCAGCGCTGTGCCGCGCGTCGCGGCCTCATAGGCGCTCAGCACGCGCTGCATCAACAGCGGGATTGACCAGCCGTCCAACAGCAGATGGTGAAAGGTCCAGATCAGCCGCGTGTCCCCAGCACCCATCCGCACCAGTTTGAGCCGCATCAGCGGCGGGCGCGTCAGGTCAAATCCTGCGTCTTTTTCCGCCGTCATCAGGGCGGTCAGGCGCTGCTGCTGCGCCTCTGCATCCTGATCCGACCAGTCCAAGTGTTCGAGCGGCAATGCGGCCTGTTTCAGCACCACGCGCAGCGGTTCGGGCCGCTGTTCCGGCAGGAAGGCGGAGCGCAGCATTTCCACATCCCGCAGCGCGCGGTCCCATGCGGTGCGAAAGGCCGCGTCGTCCAATTCCGCGCTTAGGGTGGCTGTCAGTTGCTCCACATATGCGCCGCTTTCCCCGTGGGAGACGCTATGAAACAGCATGCCCTTTTGCAGGGGTGTGAGCGGCTCGATCGCCTGAATATCCTGTTGGGAAATACGCATATTGTGTCTATTCAGCCTGTAGCTCGCCAAGGATGGATGCCATGTCGAGTGACCCGAAAGGATCATCATCTTCCGGTTGTATCAAGCCCTGAATGGCATCGAGATGCGATTGTGCCAGGCGCGCGATCGTGTCGGCATGGAACGTGTCCTCCGAATAGAGCCACGATACGCTCAGGTGATCCGTGTGAAGTGCGGCGCTGATCTCGATCAGGTAGGGGCGGCGGCCCTCTGCCGCGCGGCGCGGGCCAATGTCGCGCGGGTCGGGGGCAAAGGGCGCGTCGCTGTCCTCTATCGTCACACGTCCCAGATAGTTGAAACTGATTTCGGGCCGGGGGGGGCGCGGGGCATCGGGTGCGAAAAGCCGGGCGATCCCATGGCCAAGCCCCTGATCGGGCAGGTTGCGGATGCGGTGCGCCATCGCCTCGATAACGCCGCTCTCCGTCTCATCCGACAGGGTGATGGGGGCGAGCGTGGTGAACCAGCCCAGCGTTCGGGAAATGTCGATCCCCTCAAACAGATCGGCGCGACCCATCCGTTCCACATCAATGCTGATCTCGGGCAGGTTGGCCCATGCGGGCAGGACACGGGCAAGTGCCGCCATGAGGATGGCATCCATCGGATGGGATTGCGCGGCCTCAAGAAGCGGTGCAAGCGCCTCTCCGCCAAGCTGCACCTCATGGGCGCGTTCGGTCCCTGCACGGTTGGGGGCCTGCGGCATATCCACCGGCAGGGGACCGGTCGGGCCGATGGCCGCGCGCTGCCTGATGCCCGCGGGATCCAGCGCCGCGCCATAGGCGCCGAGCCGGGCCAGCCAGTCCGGCGTCGCGTTGGACGGCGCTGGCAGGTGCGGGCTCTGTCCGTCCCGCAGCGCGGGGTAGAGCGTGGTCAACTCCTCTCCAAAAACGCGCCAGGATTGCGCGTCGATAATCAGGTGATGCGCGACGATGAACAGGTAATCCGCCGCCGTGGTGCGGATCAGGGCCGCGCGGGCCAAGGGACCATCGGTTATGCTAAGCATCGTTTGCAGATCCGCTGCTATCCCGGTCACGTCCTCCGTTTCATGCTCCGTGAGGGGCAATTCGCCGGTGCTATCATCAAACACCTGTTGCCACGCGCCAAGCGCATCTTGCGCGAACCGGGTGCGGAACGCGTCATGCCGGGCGGCGAGCGTATCAAGGCTGCGCGCCAAAACAGCCGGGTCAAGCCGCTCTGCCGCGCGCAAAAGAACGGTCTGGTTCCAGTGATCCGGGCCATCAAACGCCTGTTCAAAGAACCATGCCTGCACCGGGTTTAGCGGCACCGGCCCGACATGCCGGGCGGCTTCCGTGCTGCTGGTGTCGGTGCTCCCGTCAATTGCGGCGGCAAGGCTCTCAAGCGTCTGGTGCCGGAACACCATGCCCGGTGTCATGCTCAGCCCTGCAGTATTGGCGCGAGTGGCGACCTGAATGACGAGGATCGAATCTCCACCAATGCTGAAGAAATTGTCCTCCCGCGCGATCCTGTCGATTTTCAGCACCTCAGCCCAGATGGTGGCGAGCGCCTTTTCCGTGTCGGTCCGGGGCGGCGTGCGGTCGGCTGCGGCGGTGGTGATCGCGGGCAGGGCGGCGCGGTCCACCTTCCCGCTTGGCAGGGTCGGCAGATCGGGCAGAATCGCGATGCCTGTGGGGATCATCGCGGCGGGCAAGAGGGTTGAGAGATGCGCGCGCAGGGTGTCCTCTGTTACTGTTCCGCCGATATAGGCCACAAGTTGCGCGCCATCGGAGGAGGCCATGACCACCGCGCGACCGGCCTTCGGATGGGTTAGGATCGCCTGTTCCACTTCGGCAGGTTCAATGCGCAAGCCCCGGATTTTCAACTGGAAATCCTGCCGTCCGATGAATTGCAACTGCCCGTCGCGCCGCCGCATCACCCGATCTCCGGTGGCATACATCCGCGCGCCGGGCACCAAACTGAACGGGTCTGGCAGAAAAGCCGCTGCCGTCAGATCAGGACGCCTCACATAGCCGCGCGACACGCCCGCCCCGGAGACATAGAGCATCCCCGGCACGCCCACCGGCACCGGGTTCAGCGCCGCATCTAGCACATAAGCGGCAGTGTGCCTCACCGCGTCACCAATGGGTGTGATCTCCTCCATCCGTGCAGGTGCAGTGCGGGGAACGCTAAAGAGCGTGGCGCAAATCGTCGTTTCCGTCGGGCCATATCCGTTGATGATCCGTAGGCCGTCCGTGCCGGTGAGGATTTGGTGCAGCCTGCCTTGCGGGATCGGTTCCACCCCGACCAGCAATCGCCGCAATGTCGGGCAAGGGTGGCTTGCCAATTCGGACAGCATGAAGGGCGGCATATAGGCGCTGCTGATCCCCTCCGCCCGCATCCAATCGAGCATCTGGCTTGGATCAAGCCGGATCGCGTCCGACACCGGATGCACCGCGGCACCTACGGTCAGCGCGGAGAATATCTCATAGACCGACACATCGAATGTCGCCCCGGTCCACCAACTGCCCCGATCCTGTGGCGAAAGGGGCGCGCGATCCTGCATATCGTCAAGCATGTTGAGCACGTTCGCGTGGCTACATCCGACCCCTTTCGGCACCCCGGTGGAGCCGGAGGTAAAGAGGATATAGGCAAGCTGATCGGGCCTGATCCGGGGCAGTGAAACGTCATCAATGGCCTCTGCCCGCATGTCGATCGTGCGCAAGGTGTCTATTGCAGTGCCAAAGCCGAAGCGCACACCCGCAGCGCCGCAAATCTGCGCATGGCGCGCGGGCGGATGCGCCGGGTCGAGCGGCAGGTAACAGCCGCCCGCCATCATCGCGGCCAGCATACCCGTGACGCAGTCTGCGCCCGGCATCGCGTGAACGGCCACTGGCTCCTCAGGTCGCAAGCCTTCGGCCCGCAGCACCCGCGCCAATCGTGCGGCATCGGCCAAAAGCGTGGCATAGGAGACTTCACCAATCGCCGGTGTGTCGCGGTCCGCCTGCGCCATGATGCGGCTGACAAGCGTTTCGTCAGGCGTGGCTGTGGGTTTGAGCGGCACGACGTCCGCATCTGCCATCGGCAGGCGCGCAAGCGGGCGCTCGGGCGTACGCAGAACGTGCGCGATCAGGTCCAGCCACTGATCCACGATCATTTGTGCTGTTTCGGGCGCGTAAAGGGCGGTGCGATACACCAACAGGCCCGACAGCGCGCCGGCCTGCTCTTCCATCACGAAGCTCAGGTCAAATGGTGTGTCCCGCTCCCCCAATGGGACGGGCGCGGCGGCAAAGGACGTTTTGACCTCCCGCGCGGCAGGCATGTTTTGCAAGGTGAGGGCCGCCTGAAACAGCGGATGGCGTGTCGCATCACGCGGCACGTCCATGTGATCCACGATCATCTCAAACGGGATGTGCCCGCGACGCTGCGCCTCCGTCACGCTATGCTGTGCGGCGGTAAGGGTCGTCTGGAAATCCTCGGTCGGCTCGATCAGCGGGGCCATGGCCAACGTGTTGATAAAGCAGCCAATCATGGCCTCCTGCGCGACCGTGTCCCGGCCCGCGATGGGTGTGCCGATGGCAAACCGGGTGCCTGCGCCCAACCGTTGTAATGTCAGATACAGCGTGGTCAGCAAAGCCGTGTAGAGCGTCGCATCCCGCCCGCGCGCCATGGCCGCGAGCGCCTCAACCTGTGCTTGGGGCAGGCGAAATGCGATCTCGGCGCCGCGCAAATCCGGTGTAATCGGGGCTGGATAATCGGTGGGCAGCGCAAGTGGTTCGACCGCCTCCAACTGATCCGCCCACCAGTCAAGATCGGGTGCGATCCGCTCCGGTTTGAGCCGCGCGCGCTGCTCCGCCGCATAGGCCTGATACCCCATCGGCGCGGGCGTGACCTCCCCGGAGAACAGCGCCTCGTGGATCAGATTGAGCGCCCATCCGTCTGCGGCGATGTGGTGTAGGGTTAGGGTGAGGATGGCATGGTTTGTTGCGTAGGTGAGGAGGTGGGCGCGGATGGGGATGTCGGTTGTGAGGGCGAAGGGGGTTTGGGCGAGGGTTTTGGCGCGGGCGCGGGCGGCGTCGCGGGAGGGGAGGGTTTCGCGGATCAGGTCTGGCAGGGTTTCGGTGATTTCCGCGCGGGGGGTGCCGTCGGTTGTGGGGTAGATGGTGCGCAGGATGTCGTGGGTTTTGGCCAGCGTTTTCAGTGTTTTGTCGAGGGCGTCCGCGTCGATATCCCCTTCCAGATCGAAGGCGGCGGGCATGTTATATGGGGCCGCATCCGGCGTCAGGGTCTGCAAAAACCACATGCGGTGTTGTGCGGGCGAGAGCGTGCCGGGCGCGATCTCTGCGGTCGGGGCGGGCGTGTCCTTGGCGGTCGCGTCGATGCTCTGCGCCAGTGCTTTGAGGGTTGGGGTGTCGAAGATTTCGGCGAGTGTTGTGTTGGTTTGGAAGCGGTCGCGGATGCGGGCGGCGGTGCGCATGGCGGTGAGGGAATGTCCGCCGAGGGCGAAGAAGCTGTCGTCTCGGGCGATATCTTTGGCGTCGATGCCGAGGGTTTCGGCCCAGATGGCGGCGAGTGTTTGCTCGGTCTGGCCCTCAGGGGCGGCGCGGTTTTGGGCGCGCTGGCCCCAGTTTTGCGGCTTGGGCAGGGCTTTGCGGTCGAGCTTGCCGGAGGCGGTGAGCGGCAGCGCGTCCATGAGGATGAGCGCATCGGGCTGCATCGCGGGGGCGAGGTGGCGGGCGATCCAGTCTGCGAGGTCGGGCAGGGGGTCTGCGGGTGCGTTGGTGGCTGTGTCGGGGGTGGTGTGCGCGGTTGGATCGGCCGCCGCATGCGCAGGCTCGGTCGGGATTGGGCCAGTCGCGCTGTCGGGCGCGGAGCCGTGGGCCGAGGATCCGTGGGCGTGGCGTGCGCCCTGATCCGCCTTCTGCGGCACCGACGGGTCCATCGCGGCCAGTTGGGTCGTGCCGGGCCTGTTCGCCGCAAGGCCAGTCTGTGCCGCCGCACTCGGCACGTCTGATGTGGCCGTGTCGGGGCCAGCCGCTGCGCCATGTGCGGCATCTGGGGCCACGGTTTCCAACAGCCCCGCGTCAGTTGCCGCAGCCGCTGCGGCTGCAAGCGGTGCATAGCCCTCGGCCAGCGTGTAATAGGCCGCAAGGCGCGCCTGACCGGTGCCGCCCGGCGATGACCCAGTTACCGATGACCCGGCGGACGATGACCCGGCAACGGCTTCGGCGGGCCACAGCTTCACGGCGGCGGCGGCCACGCCCGGATGGGCCGCGATGGCGGCCTCGATCTCTCCCGGTTCGATCCGCTGGCCGCGGATCTTGATCTGTGCGTCGGCCCG
>NZ_JACIJS010000019.1 GCF_014199445.1 Rubricella aquisinus
CATTGGGTTGTTTGCGTCCACAGTGCTTCCACACTCGGAAGGGCAACGCAAGCATTCTCGCGTTAGGCGAGGCTTAGGGCATTGTATTGCATGGGAGTATTTGGTTGCGGGAGTAGGATTTGAACCTACGACCTTCAGGTTATGAGCCTGACGAGCTACCGGGCTGCTCCATCCCGCGACCGGGCCGACGGGTATGTCGGGTGTTGTTTATTAGATCGTTTAGAGAGGAGTGTATTCGATGGGTTTGGCGGCGACCTACTCTCCCACGGCTTAAGCCGCAGTACCATTGGCGCGACGGGTCTTATCGTCCGAGTTCGGGAAGGGATCGGGAGTTTACCTCGTGCTGTGACCACCAAACCTATAGAATACACAGATCTATCGTTAAGGTTGATAGATCGTAAAACACGAGATTGTCTTATCCAGGTTGCACTGTTGGTTTTCTCACTGATGAGAATGTGTGTTGAGGCTGAGCCGGACTTCTACTGAAGCGGATCAAGCCAATCGGGCGATTAGTACTGGTCAACTGAATGCATTGCTGCACTTACATCTCCAGCCTATCGACGAGGTAGTCTACCTCGGCCCTAATAGGGAGATCTGGTTTTGAGGGGGGCTTCCCGCTTAGATGCCTTCAGCGGTTATCCTGTCCGTTCATAGCTACCCTGCACTGCTGCTGGCGCAACAACAGGTCCACCAGTGGAACGTTCACCCCGGTCCTCTCGTACTAGGGGCAACTCCTCTCAAATCTCCTACACCCACGGCAGATAGGGACCGAACTGTCTCACGACGTTCTAAACCCAGCTCACGTACCACTTTAATCGGCGAACAGCCGAACCCTTGGGACCTGCTCCAGCCCCAGGATGTGATGAGCCGACATCGAGGTGCCAAACACTGCCGTCGATATGGACTCTTGGGCAGTATCAGCCTGTTATCCCCGGCGTACCTTTTATCCGTTGAGCGATGGCCCTTCCACGCGGGACCACCGGATCACTATGACCGACTTTCGTCTCTGCTCGACTTGTCAGTCTTGCAGTCAGGCGGGCTTCTGCCATTGCACTCGACGGTTGATTTCCGACCAACCTGAGCCCACCATCGCGCGCCTCCGTTACTCTTTGGGAGGCGACCGCCCCAGTCAAACTACCCGCCACAGAGGGTCCCGGATCCGGATAACGGACCGCGGTTAGACATCAAGCGTAACAAGGGTGGTATCTCAAGGATGGCTCCACGGGAACTGGCGTCCCCGCTTCAAAGCCCACCACCTATCCTGCACATGTCAGGCCTGATGCCAGTCTGAAGCTGTAGTAAAGGTGCACGGGGTCTTTCCGTCTGACCGCGGGAACCCCGCATCTTCACGGGGAATTCAATTTCGCTGAGTCTGCATTGGAGACAGCGGGGAAGTCGTTACGCCATTCGTGCAGGTCGGAACTTACCCGACAAGGAATTTCGCTACCTTAGGACCGTTATAGTTACGGCCGCCGTTTACCGGGGCTTCAATTCAGAGCTCTCACTCCTCCTCTTAACCTTCCGGCACCGGGCAGGCGTCAGACCCTATACGTCGTCTTGCGACTTCGCAGAGCCCTGTGTTTTTAGTAAACAGTCGCCACCCCCTAGTTTGTGCCCCCGGCCCATAGTTGCCTACGAACCGGGCCTCCTTCTCGCGAACTTACGGAGGCATTTTGCCGAGTTCCTTCAATGCAGTTCTCTCAAGCGCCTTGGTATTCTCTACCAGTCCACCTGTGTCGGTTTAGGGTACGGTCTCATGGAGGGCTATTTCCAGGGACTGCTAAACGGCTCACCCAATCCAATAAGGGCAAACAATCTTCGCAATCCGTCACATCCTCCTGGCCCAGGAATATTAACCTGGTTCCCATCGTCTACGCATTTCTGCCTCGACTTAGGGGCCGGCTCACCCTGCTCAGATTAGCTTTAAGCAGGAACCCTTGGACTTTCGGCGACAGTGTCTCTCACACTGTTTATCGCTACTCATGTCAACATTCTCACTTCTGTACGCTCCAGGATCGGTCACCCTCACCCTTCACCGCTGTACAGAACGCTCCGCTACCACGCACACATAAGTGTGCATCCAAAGCTTCGGCTCATGGCTTGAGCCCCGTTACATCTTCGCCGCAGGACAACTTATCTAGACCAGTGAGCTGTTACGCTTTCTTTAAAAGATGGCTGCTTCTAAGCCAACTTCCTGGTTGTTTTGGTCGTCCCACATGCTTTCCCACTTAGCCATGAATTAGGGGCCTTAGCTGTTGGTCAGGGCTGTTTCCCTTTCCACGCCGGACCTTAGCACCCGACGTGTGTCTGCCGTATAGTACTCCTGGGTATTCGGAGTTTGGTTAGGATCAGTAAGGCGGTAAGCCCCCATTACCCATCCAGTGCTCTACCCCCCAGGGTATTCGTACGACGCTCTACCTAAATAGATTTCGCGGAGAACCAGCTATCTCCGAGTTTGATTGGCCTTTCACCCCTAGGCACAGCTCATCCCGATCCTTTTCAACGGATGTGGGTTCGGTCCTCCAGTGCGTGTTACCGCACCTTCAACCTGGCCATGCCTAGATCACTCGGTTTCGGGTCTGATCCATCTAACTCATGCGCCCTATTAAGACTCGCTTTCGCTGCGCCTACACCTAACGGCTTAAGCTTGCTAGATAGACCAAGTCGTTGACCCATTATACAAAAGGTACGCCGTCACATCACAAGGATGCTCCGACTGTTTGTAGGCGTCCGGTTTCAGGATCTGTTTCACTCCCCTCGTCGGGGTGCTTTTCACCTTTCCCTCACGGTACTTGTTCGCTATCGGTCGGCAAGGAGTACTTAGCCTTGGAGGGTGGTCCCCCCATCTTCGAACAGGATTTCACGTGTCCCGCCCTACTTGATACATCCCATCATGCTTCGTGTACGGGGCTGTCACCCATATTGCCCGGCTTTCCATCCGGTTCCACTCACACTCAAGGCTTGGCTGGTCCGCGTTCGCTCGCCGCTACTAACGGAGTCTCTATTGATGTCCTTTCCTCCGGGTACTTAGATGTTTCAGTTCCCCGGGTTTGCTCTTTCAAACCTATATATTCAGTAAGAAAGTACCTGTCTCACCCGGCTATAAACTACTAACGCAGTTTATAACTGAATGTCAGGTGGGTTGCCCCATTCGGAAATCCCTGGATCAACGCCTATTCTCGGCTCCCCAAAGCTTATCGCAGAGTATCACGTCCTTCATCGCCTCTTGCCGCCAAGGCATCCACCAAACGCCCTTATCGCGCTTGATCCGATCCAGAAGAAGTCCGGCTTACGCCGGATCCATCTAGGATCAGCCTCAACATTCTCATATGAACCGTCCTGTCGGCAAACAGAGCCGGTTCATTTTCCCATGGGATATGCAAACGATACCGAAGTATCCTTTCACACATCCCGGTCAGTGTTTTCTGACTTGGAAAGACTGTTTCCTTTGATCTAGCGCTCGCGCGCCACTTGCTCCTTCCGGCCTTCGACCGACCCCATCCCCAAAAGGATGCGTGCGCAACAGTATTGGAAGATACCATCACACCAAAAAGACAAGTACGATCCATGTCACTTCACACTTGAAGCAACACAAGAAACGTCTCGTGTTTTTCTCTCTATACGATGTAAATCGTTTGAATAATCAAACGTCTAAGATCATCAACATGACCTTAGAGATTTGATCGTGTGTCAGCCCGATGACCAACCCCGCACCAGATAGGCTCTCAATGATTGCCGCGCAATCAACTGCCAAATGCTTCCAATTTGCTCCGCAAATTGTAAGTGGTGGAGCCTAGCGGGATCGAACCGCTGACCTCCTGAATGCAAATCAGGCGCTCTCCCAGCTGAGCTAAGGCCCCAAGTGCTTTTACAAAGCGCTCTCATTGATTGCTGCGCAATCAACTGTCGCGCAACGTCTTTTGACTTGCCAAAAGACTTGGTGGGTCGAGGAGGACTTGAACCTCCGACCTCACGCTTATCAGGCGTGCGCTCTAACCACCTGAGCTACCGACCCAGTTGACTTTGCATCGGCAAAGTCGACGTCGCCCGGCAGGCGTTTGCAAAAAGCAAATGCCGAGAGGGCCGAACCACTCGCTTACGGTGATTGCTGCGCAATAACCTACCGCGATTCCGCAATCGCCTCCGGCGATCGCTCTTGATGAAGGGATATGAGGACGGTCCCGATCGGACCTTCAGAGTATATAAGAGACTTACGTCTCTGCTAAGTTGATCCTCAGATTGGCAAGCCAATCTAACAGGATCGTCCTTAGAAAGGAGGTGATCCAGCCGCAGGTTCCCCTACGGCTACCTTGTTACGACTTCACCCCAGTCGCTGATCCTACCGTGGCCGCCTGCCCCCCGAAGGTTAGCGCAGCGTCGTCGGGTAGAACCAACTCCCATGGTGTGACGGGCGGTGTGTACAAGGCCCGGGAACGTATTCACCGCGTCATGCTGTTACGCGATTACTAGCGATTCCGACTTCATGGGGTCGAGTTGCAGACCCCAATCCGAACTGAGACAGCTTTTGGGGATTAACCCATTGTCACTGCCATTGTAGCACGTGTGTAGCCCACCTTGTAAGGGCCATGAGGACTTGACGTCATCCCCACCTTCCTCCGGCTTATCACCGGCGGTTCCCCTAGAGTGCCCAACTAAATGCTGGCAACTAAGGGCGAGGGTTGCGCTCGTTGCGGGACTTAACCCAACATCTCACGACACGAGCTGACGACAGCCATGCAGCACCTGTATGTGATCCAGCCGAACTGAAAGAACCATCTCTGGTCCCGCGATCACTATGTCAAAAGGTGGTAAGGTTCTGCGCGTTGCTTCGAATTAAACCACATGCTCCACCGCTTGTGCGGGCCCCCGTCAATTCCTTTGAGTTTTAATCTTGCGACCGTACTCCCCAGGCGGAATGCTTAAAGCGTTAACTGCGTCACCGAATTGCATGCAACCCGACGACTGGCATTCATCGTTTACGGTGTGGACTACCAGGGTATCTAATCCTGTTTGCTCCCCACACTTTCGTACCTCAGCGTCAGTATCGAGCCAGTGAGCCGCCTTCGCCACTGGTGTTCCTCCGAATATCTACGAATTTCACCTCTACACTCGGAATTCCACTCACCTCTCTCGATCTCTAGACTGTTAGTTTTGGAGGCAGTTCCAGGGTTGAGCCCTGGGATTTCACCCCCAACTTTCCAGTCCGCCTACGTACGCTTTACGCCCAGTAATTCCGAACAACGCTAACCCCCTCCGTATTACCGCGGCTGCTGGCACGGAGTTAGCCGGGGTTTCTTTACCTGCTACAGTCATTATCTTCACAGGCGAAAGAGCTTTACGATCCTAAGACCTTCTTCACTCACGCGGCATGGCTAGATCAGGGTTGCCCCCATTGTCTAAGATTCCCCACTGCTGCCTCCCGTAGGAGTCTGGGCCGTGTCTCAGTCCCAGTGTGGCTGATCATCCTCTCAAACCAGCTATGGATCGTAGGCTTGGTAGGCCATTACCCCACCAACTACCTAATCCAACGCGGGCCGATCCTCCTCCGATAAATCTTTCCCCCGAAGGGCGTATGCGGTATTAGTCATCGTTTCCAATGATTATTCCGCAGAAGAGGGTACGTTCCCACGCGTTACTCACCCGTCCGCCGCTCCCTCCGAAGAGAGCGCTCGACTTGCATGTGTTAGGCCTGCCGCCAGCGTTCGTTCTGAGCCAGGATCAAACTCTCAAGTTGAAACGACCATAACAGCCGTTCTTGACGTTCGAACCTTCGCACATCCAGACATCAAGGCCTAAACCTCAACATCCGTCTATCAAGCTGCTATGTCCAAAAACATAACAACGTGAAGCTGACACACTATCATCGACCATCGCTGGCCTAAGTGCCGGATATGCAAACTTCTTCAATCGATCCCTAAAGACCTAACCAAAACCGCCCACATATCCCTTCATCAAAGATATATATGTCAAAGAGCT
>NZ_JACIJS010000020.1 GCF_014199445.1 Rubricella aquisinus
AACACACCCAACACCCCCAACAACCCCCCGCAATCCCTCAATAAATTGCGACAAAAGAGAGCTGGCAGTGGAGGAAGACAAAAGCGACGCGTTGTGTTCAAGCGAGACCTCCAGCCCTTCCGCCCGGTCACGCAGATAGAAGGTTAACGGGGCCTTCGCTCCGGTCGGCGACAAACGCAGATCGACGACCTCCAGAGCGCCAGCCGCCACATCAAGCCGCGCATCGGTCAGCCTCTCATCCTGCCAATCGATCAAAACATCGAACAAAGGGCCATCCGCCGCGCCAAGATCGGCAATCATGTGCGAGAGCGGATACTGCGTATGGGTCATCGCGGCGCTAAACGCGTCGCGATTGCGGGTCAGAAGGTCGGCAAGGCTGTCATTTTCCCTGACCTGGGCGCGGAATGGAATGGTATTCAAAAACAGCCCGAATGAGGCTTGTTTGGCAGCGCTCTCCCGGCCTGACGTGGCAATTCCGATGGTGATATCGTGTTGATTAGCCTGCCGGGAAAGCAGGATTTGAAGGGCCGACAGGCTCAAGATAAAAGGGCTTATGCCATGATTTTTCGCATATGATTTCAGCGCCTTAATCTCATTCAGTGTCAAATGAGCCGTTTGCCAAGCCGCCTCATCCCCGCTTGCAGACCCGTCATAGGGCAGGAGCAGTTTTTCAGGCACGGGGGTCAGATGAGCGGACCAGAACGCGGCACTCTCCGCGTCTGCCACTGGCATCGGAATGTCGAAAAATTGAACCGGGTCAGCGGGGCGCGGCTGATCGTGGTAGCGTGCAAAAAGCTCCTGCACAAAAAGGGACAGCGACCAGCCGTCAAAAATCAGATGATGAAAGCTGAAGGCGAGGACGGTGCCCGCGCCATCCTCAATCGCAGTAATCCGAAACAGGGGCGCTTGATCGAGCGGCAATGGTTGCCGCAGGGCGTTGAGCGCCCATGCGGTTGCGTCTTCTTCAGTGGGTGCGGTCAGGCGATTGATCTGGAAAGAAGGCGATTTTTCAATGATTTGCGCAGGTGCCTCGGCTGTGTCGACAATGGCAACGCGCAATATCTCATGGGCATCTATCACCGCCCGGCAGGCGGCCTCGAACCGGTCAAGGTTAAACGGGCCTGTAACACGATAGGCCGCCGGGATAAGATAGGCGAGGCTATTCGGCGCTTTTTGACAGGCAAGGTAGATGTCCAACTGCGCGGGGGTGAGCGGAATGGGCTGTGAGCGGTCGACCGTCGGTTGGTCCGGTGGGGGTGCCGCTGTCGCCTTGGCGGCCAATTCTGCGATGGTCGGTGTCAGAAACACATCGCGCATGCTGAGGGTTAATCCCGTCGCATGTTCGAACCGCGCCACCATTTGGTTCGCGTTCAGCGAATGCCCTCCTAGGGCAAAGAAGGACACATCGCGGCTCACCTCATCCAGATTTAGCAAACCTTGCCATATGTTTGCGAGCGTTTCCTCAAGCTCTCCTTGGGGGGCATTCCCAGCGATCTGAGGCTCTTGATCGACAGGCGGCGCTGTCTCGCTCCGGACAAGGGCACGGGCGGGCATTTCCCCCGTCGTGACCTCCGCCAGCGGTGTTCGGCCCTGCTGAGCAAGCTGTGTGAGCACCTCAAGATAGGCCCGCGTGAGGACCGCGATCGTTTCCGGTTCAAACAGATCAGCGGCATATTCAAAGGCGGCATCCAAACTGTCCGCTGTGCTGTCATCGACGGTCAGGGTCAGATCGAATTTGGCGGCTGGCGTCGTTTGCGGCAGGAGTTTTGTTTGCGCGCCTGTCAACTCGAACCGGTCTAGCGCGTCATCCTGCATCGCAAACAGCACCTGAAACAGCGGCGCATGGGACAGCGACCGCTCCACGTGCAACGCGTCGATGATCCGCTCAAAGGGGATGTCCTGCTCGGCAATCGCGTCCCGCAATCCGCGTTGAACGGCGCTCGCCACTTGATCGAGTGTCATATCCTCTGTCAGCGCTGTGCGCACCGCGACCGTGTTCATCACGCTGCCAATCAGCCCCTCGGTCTGCGGCAGATCGCGACGAGCGACGGGCGTTCCGATCAACAGATCGGCCTCCCCGGTGATCCGGCCCAACATCGCGTTCAACCCCGCCATAAGCTGCACGAACAGTGTTTGCCCTTTGGCTTGTGCGCGCGCCCGTAGCGCGGTGATCAGCGGGTCGGGGAGCGTGAAATGGTGTTTGCCCCCGTTGAAGGATTGAATGTCCGGGCGCTCATGGTCGAATGGCAATGCGAGCGCGGGCGGCGCACCCTCAAGCCGTTCGGCCGCCGCTTTCAGGCGCGCATCCTGTCCGGGATGTGCGGCCTGCGCGGCCTGCCACGCGGTGAAGGCCGCGTAACTTGGGCCGTGTTTCGGTGTTGGCACGGCCCCTGCGCGGAATTTCGCGTAGAGGGATGCGAACTCCTCCAACAGCAGGCCAACCGCCCATCCATCTGCGGCGATGTGGTGGAGGGTTAGGGTGAGGATGGCATGGTTTGGGGCGTATGTGAGGAGGTGGGCGCGGATGGGGATGTCGGTTGTGAGGGCGAAAGGGGTTTGGGCGAGGGTTTTGGCGCGGGCACGGGCGGCGTCGCGGGAGGGGAGGGTTTCGCGGATCAGGTCTGGCAGGGTTTCGGTGATTTCCGCGCGGGGGCTTCCGTCGGTCGTGGGGTAGATGGTGCGCAGGATGTCGTGGGTTTTTGCCAGCGTTTTCAGTGTTTTGCCGAGGGCGTCCGCGTCGATATCCCCCTCCAGATCGAAGGCCGCGGGCATGTTGTAGGGGGCCGCATCCGGCGTCAGGGTCTGCAAAAACCACATGCGATGTTGCGCGGGGGAGAGCGTGCCGGGCGCGATTTCTGCGGTCGGGGCGGGCGTGTCCTTGGCGGTCGCGTCGATGCTCTGCGCCAATGCTTTGAGTATTGGTGTGTCGAAGATTTGGGCGAGGGTTGTGTTGGTTTGGAAGCGGTCGCGGATGCGGGCGGCGGTGCGCATGGCGGTGAGGGAATGTCCGCCGAGGGCGAAGAAGCTGTCGTCTCGGGCGATCTCGTTGGTGTCGATGCCGAGGGTTTCGGCCCAGATGGCGGCGAGTGTTTGCTCGGTCTGGCCCTCGGGGGCGGCGCGGTTTTGCGCGCGCTGGCCCCAGTTTTGCGGTTTGGGCAGGGCTTTGCGGTCGAGCTTGCCGGAGGCGGTGAGCGGCAGCGCGTCCATGAGGATGAGCGCATCGGGCTGCATCGCGGGGGCGAGGTGGCGGGCGATCCAGTCGGCGAGGTCGGGCAGGGGGGCTGCGGGTGCGGTGGTGTCTGTGTCGGGCGTGTCCGTGTAGAGGGTGGCGGGCGCGGTTGGATCGGCCGCGGCATGCACAGGCTCGGTCGGGATTGGGCCGGTCGCGCTGGCGGGCGCGGAGCCGTGGGGCGTGGACCCATGGGCGTGGCGTGCGCCCTGATCCCCGTCCTGATCCGCCTCCTGCGGCACCGACGGGTCCATCGCGGCCAGCCGGGTCGTGCCGGGCCTGCTCGTCGCAATCCCAGACTGTGCCGCCGCGCTCGGCACGTCTGATGTGGCCGCGTCGGGGCCAGCCGCCGCGCCATGTGCGGCCACGGTTCCCAACGGGCCCGCGTCGGTAGTCGCGGCCCCAGTGGCTGCGGGCAGCGCATAGCCCTCGGCCAGCGTGTAATAGGCCGCAAGGCGCGCCTGACCGGTGCTGCCCGCCGATGACCCAGTTACCGATGACCCGGCCGGCGATGACCCGGCTGCCGATGACCCGGCTGCCGATGACCCGGCTGCCGATGACCCGGCAACGGCTTCGGCGGGCCACAGCTTCACGGCGGCGGCGGCCACGCCCGGATGGGCCGCGATGGCGGCCTCGATCTCTCCCGGTT
>NZ_JACIJS010000021.1 GCF_014199445.1 Rubricella aquisinus
TCAATCATGTGAGCGATTGTTTGTATTGAGTTGTATTGGAAGAGGGATTTGAGGGTGATGTTATGGTTTGTGGATTTTTGGATATTTTGGATGAGTGTGAGGGCGTTGAGGGAGTTTCCGCCGATATGGAAGAAGTTGTCGGTTGTTGAGATTGTGTTTGTTTTGAGGGTTTTTTGGAAGGCGTCGAGGAGGCGTCTTTCGGTTGCGGATTGGGGGGGTGTGATGGATTTGGCGGCGGTGATTTGTGCGGGGTTTGGCAGGGATTTGGTGACGAGTTTGCCGGAGGGGGAGAGCGGCATGGCGGTGAGGAAGGTGTAGGAATTGGGCCGCATATGGGCGGGCAGGGCGGCGTCCGCCGCGGCATGGAGAGCAGAGCGCAGCGCGAGGCGTGCTGTGGCGCGCAAGGGGGCGTTATGGGCGCGGGGCGTGGCCGAGGCCGTGGGCAGGTCGGTGGTGCGGATCGGCTCGGGACTGATCAGGAGGCGGAAGCGGGCGGGCGCGTCGGGGTCTGGCAGGGCTGCGGCCTGCAGGCCGATCGCCTCGGCCCAGGCGATGGCATCCTCGGGCGTGCAGGCCAGATCATTGGGCGGCAGGGGCGCGTCGCTGACACGCTCGCCCTCGGCGGCGGTGGCGGCGCTCAGGGCGATCCAGTCGGCGCGGGTCTGATGCGGGCTGAGGCGCGGATCGGTGAGGCCGGTCAGCAGCATCGGCTCGGTGGCGGTCAGGTGCGCGGGCAGGGTGGTGAGGCCGCTCAGATCGCGATGGGGCAAGGTGCGCCCGGGTTGATCGGACAGGAGGAGGTCATAGCGGTAGAGCTGCATCTCGGTCTCGGCATGGCCGCGTTTGAGGCAGGGCCGCGCGGTGAGGCCCGCGATCCCGGCAAGCGCGCCGGGGGCGAGGGTCAGTTCCTCTTCCTCTGCCTCGCGGGTGAGCGCGCGATGGGCGAAGGCCGCGCGGGGCTCCTCGGGTGTGGCGGTGAGGGCTGCGAGATGGGCGTGGAACGCGGGCAGCCGGCCCTGATCGCGCAGATCGCCAAGGAAAATCCGGCCCCCGGGGGCCAGATGCGCGGCAAGGGCCGTGATCGCCGCGCGCAGATAGGTCATGGACGGGAAATACTGCACGACCGAATTGAGGATGATGAGGTCGAAGCGGTCTGTGGGCGCCAGCGTCGCGGTGGCCTCATGGGCGGCGGCGGCGGCGAGGGTGACATGGGCAAGGCCCGCATCGGCGGTCTGGCTTTTGAGCCGGTCGATGATATGGGGCGAGAGGTCAACGGCGTGATAGGCGGCCACATCGGGGGCGATGTCAAAGAGGATCATGCCGGTGCCGCAGCCGACTTCCATGACGCGGGCGGTGGTGGCGGGATCGGGCAGCAGCGTGCGGATGCGCGCGCAGGTCGCGTCGCGCCATTCGCGCATCTCTGCTGCCGGGATCGGCTGGCCGGTAAAGCTCGAATGCCACCCCGTAATATCCAAGGCAAGGTCATTTGCCATTTTACTGGGGGGCGCGGGGGGCGATGTGGGCAGAGCGGACCCTGTGGGTGATGAGCCATCCGGCGATGACCCGCCTGCTGATGACCCGGCTGTCGGCGATGACCCGCCTGCTGATGACCCGGCTATCGGCGATGACCCGCCGTAGGTGATGTCGTAGACGGATTGCCATTGGGCGATGCGGGTTGCGGCTTCGGCGTCGTCTTCGGGCGGGGCATCGACGATCCATGCGGCGAGGCGGATATCGTCAGGGGCGTCGGGATCGGGCTGATGGGGGCGCACGATGGCGCCCGCGACACCGGGGAGGGCTGCGAGGGTGGCCTCGATCTCTCCCAATTCGATGCGGTGGCCGCGCAGCTGGATCTGGTGATCGATGCGGCCAAGATAGGTCAGGCTGCCATCGGTGTTTTGCCGCGCGCGGTCGCCGGATCGGTACATGCGCGCGCCGGGAGTGGCGCTGAACGGATCGGGCAGGAAACGGTCCGCGGTGAGGTCCGGGCGGCCCTGATACCCCCGGGCAAGGCCATGGCCTGCCACATAAATCTCCCCCGGGGCGCCGGGCGGGACGGGGCGCAGGGCCGCGTCCAGCAGATAGGTGGTGAGGCTCGGGATCGGCCTGCCGATGGGGCTGTCCTGCGCGTCGCGATCGGCGGGCGTGAGGATATGTTCGGTGACATGCACGCAGGTCTCGGTGATGCC
>NZ_JACIJS010000022.1 GCF_014199445.1 Rubricella aquisinus
CTCGGGATCGGCCTGCCGATGGGGCTGTCCTGCGCGTCGCGATCGGCGGGCGTGAGGATATGTTCGGTGACATGCACGCAGGTCTCGGTGATGCCGTACATGTTCGTCAGGCGCGGGCATTCGGTGCCATAGCGTGCCCACCAGGGGGCGAGGCGCGCGGGATCGAGCGCTTCGCCGCCGAAGATGACATGGGCGAGTGCTGTGAGCGGTGCTGCGTCCTGATCGGCGCGAATGAGGCCATAGAAGGCGGTCGGCGTCTGGTTCAGGACGGTGACGCTGGTGGCGCGCAAGAGATCATGGAGGGCGGCCGGATCGCGGCGGGTGTCGGGCGGCACGATGACGAGGCGCCCACCGGTCAAGAGCGGGCCCCAGATCTCCCAGACGGAGAAGTCGAAGGCATAGGCGTGAAACAGGCTCCAGACATCCTTGGGGCCAAAGCCGAAGCGGGGCGCGCATCCGTCGATCAGGCTGGTGACATTGGCATGGGTGATGGTGACCCCTTTGGGCGTGCCGGTGGAGCCGGAGGTATAGAGCGTATAGGCCGCGTGATCGGGCTGCAGTTTGGGCAGCGGGGCGGCGGTGGTGTGCGCGCTGGCGATGGCGGCGGCGATGGTGAGGCGCGGCAGAGGGTCCAGCGCATCGGGCAGGGGGGCCATGCCATCGGTGAGGATAAGGTCGAGCCCGGCGGTTTGCGCCATCAGGCTGATGCGGGCGGGGGGATAGCTGGGATCGAGCGGGATATAGCGCCCGCCGGCGCGCAGGATGCCGAGGATGCCGGTGATCAGATCAAAGCCGGGCTGGGCGGACAGGCCGATCGGGGCTTCGGGGCGGAGGCCTTGGGCGATGAGGGTCTGCGCGAGCGCTGTGGCGCGGGCGTCAAGATCGCCATAGCTGAGGGTCTGATCCCGGTGCAGGAGCGCGGTGGCCTCGGGCTGGGTGCGGGCGATCTGGGCAAACCGGTCGGACAGGCTGACGGGCGCGGGATGGGTCCCGGGCGCGGGCCGCGCAGGCATGGCGGGCGCGGGCAGCGCGGGGATGGCGGGCGCAGGGATGGCGGGGGCTGTGGCGCGCAGGGCCGCGTCCATGGACTGGTCGGGATGGGCGGTCCAATGGGTGACGAGGCGGATGAAATGCGCGGCCATGGCCTCGATCATCTCGGGCGCGAAGAGATCGGTGTCATAGAGCCACTGGCCGCGGATCGCGCCGTCTTCTTCATGCCAGAGATGGCATTCCAGATCGAAGCGCACCCAATGGATCGGGGCGGCAATGGGGCGCACGGTGATCTCTCCGAAGCGGGGCGGGGTCACTTCGGCGGTTTGCAGCGCGAAATGCACCTGAAACAGGGGATGCTGGCTGCTGTCGCGGCTGGGGGCGATGGCCTCCACGATGGCCTCGAAGGGCAGGTCCTGATGGGCATAGGCATCGAGCGTGCGCTGGCGCATCCGGGTGAGGAGCGTGGGCAGATCGGGCGCGCCCGACAGATCGCCGCGCAAGGTGAGCATGTTCACGAAAAACCCGATCAGCCCTTCGGTCTCGGCCTGATTGCGGCCCGCGATGGGGGAGCCTGTGACGATATCGTCCTGCCCGGCATAATGGCCCAGAACCGCCTGATATTGCGCCAGAAGTCCCATATAGAGGGTGGCGGCCTGTTTGCGCGACAGGGCGATCAGGCGGCGGGCGGTGTCGGCGGGGATCTCGATGCGCAGGCCCGCGCCGCGATGGCGCGCGGGGTCGGGGCGGCGGCGGGCTTGCGGCAGGCTGATCTGGGGCAGATCGCGCAAGGCATCGCGCCAATAGGACAGGGCTTGTGCGCGCGCCGGACCATCGAGCCAGCGCCGCTGCCAGAGCGCGAAGTCGCGATACTGGATCGGCAGGGCGGGCAGATCGGGCGCGTGGCTTGCCTGCCGCGCGGCATAAAGCGTGCTCAGATCGCGGGTCAGCACGCCCAGCGACCAGCCATCGGCGGCGATATGATGGATCGAGAGGGCCAGCACCGCGCGCCCGGGGGCAAGGCGCAACAGTTCCGCCCGGATCACCTCGCCTGCGCTCAGATCAAAGGGGGTGGTGGCCACGCGGGTGATCTGCGCGTCAAGATCGGCCTCGGTCACCTCACGCTG
>NZ_JACIJS010000023.1 GCF_014199445.1 Rubricella aquisinus
CTCATCCAAAATATCCAAAAATCCACAAACCATAACATCACCCTCAAATCCCTCTTCCAATACAACTCAATACAAACAATCGCTCACATGATTGACGCGATGACGGAAGCTCCGGTGACGCAACCAGACGAGATCAGCCTTGATGATCTGAGTGACGCGGATATCGACGCGCTGCTGGCCGCCGAACTCGATCAGGGGGCCGCGGAATGACCGATCTGAGCCAATTGAGCGCTGCTGAGAAACGCGCGCTGCTGACCCGGTTGCGCGCGGAGAAAGCCGCTCTTGGCGGGCCGAAACTGGCGCCTGTTTCCTTCGCGCAGCGGCGGTTTTGGCTGCTGGAGCGGATGCTGAGCACGCCCGGCGCCTATAACATGCCCATCGCGGTGGAAATTGACGGAGAGGTCAGCGCAGACGCGCTGCGCCGCGCGCTCGATCGTTTGGTCGCGCGGCACGAGGCGCTGCGCACCACCATCGTCGAGGTTGACGGCACCCCAATGCAAAAGATCGCCGCAACCGGACAATGCCCGCTGGATATCGCGGAACATCCCGATGCCGAGCAAGCACAATCCGCGCTGACAGAACACGCCTGGGCCGCGTTCGATCTGGCAAAGCGCCCGCCAATCCGCGCGCTTTTGATCCAGCGCGCGCCCGCGTGCTATTGGCTCCAGATCGTGCTGCATCACGCCATGGGCGACGCGTGGTCGCTCAATATTCTGATGGGCGAACTGACACAGGCCTATGCCGCTGAGATCGGCGGCGTGCCATTCGATCCCGCCCCGATCGGCACCAGCTATGCCGATTTCGCGATCCGGCAGGCGGCAGAAAAGGCACAAGGCCGACTGGCAGGCGGGTTGGCCTATTGGGAGCAGCAACTCTCCGCTCCGCCCGTCCTCTCCCTTCCGTCCGACATCCCGCGCCCGGTGGTGCAGCAGATGGCGGCAGACACCGTGCCAATCACCCTCACACAGGCGGAGACCGACGCCGTCAAACATCTGGCGGAGCGGACGGGAGCGACGCTCTTTATGGTGCTGATGGCGATCTATCAAATGGCCCTGATGCGGATCAGCGGGCAGACCGATCTGATCGTGGGCGCACCAAGTGCCGGGCGCGACGCGGCGGGGCTGGAGCAGACCATTGGCTGTTTCGTCAACACCATCGCGGTGCGGACGCGCGCAGACGATGACCCGGTTATGACCGATTGGATCGCACGGGTCCGGGACAGGGTGCTTGATGCACTCGCCCACCAGAATGTCCCCTTCGAGGAAATCGTGGACCAAGTGGTCAAGACGCGCGATCCGGCGCGGCCGACGCTTGTGCAGGCAATGCTGACCTTGCCCAATATCGCGCAGCATGATGCGCGTGCGGCGCTGCCCGTGCGGGCGATCTCCGCCAATGCGCCGACCACGCGCTTCGATCTGGAATGCCACCTGCGGGAAGGACCAGCGGGGCTTGAGGGAGAGATTTATTATCCCAAGGCGACCTTCTCGGCGGCCGAAATCACCCGTCTGCGCGATCTGCTCACGGCACTTTTGCGCGCGGCCCCATCGGCACTCCATGAGCGTCTGTCCCGGATCGCGCCGCCGACCTTACCTACGCAGAGCTACGGCCAGCGCAACCCGCAACCGGATGTGAGCCTGATCGTCCACCTCACCCCCGGCGACGAGATCGCCCTTGAACAGGGCGATCAGCGCCTCACCCGCACTGACCTCCAGGGTCGTGTTGAGGCGTTATCGCGTTGTTTGGTTGGGATGGGTGTTTGTGTTGGGGGGTATGTTGGAGTTTTGACCTCTGGTGGGTTTGGGTTTGT